>CP070716.1:2857449-2866316 GCA_020350425.1 Gemmatimonadota bacterium | reverse complement strand
TGCACTGGTGCCCTCGCCCACGGTGTCGATGGCGGCGAGCGAGCCACCGAACCACGGCTCGATCGATCCGGTGCCGTGCGTCTGGATGAGGTACCGAAGCGTGCCATTGATCTCCCGGCGGTCCATGTACGAGATCTCACCTGTGGCCGGTCGCACGGTGCCGTCTACGAGCAGGCCGGTGCGCTCGAGGATGCTCTCGAGCCGATGCGTCTGGCTGCGGCGCGCGACCGCGTACGCGGACCACGGGCCGAAGAACGTGACCAGCGCCACCACACACAGCGAGGCGGGAATCAGGTTGATCCGCCGCGAGCCGCGTACGGTGTAATACACCGCGATCCCCGCCAGCCATATCGAGAGAATCGTCAGGAAGTAGCGCGGCTCCGTCACTCCGTACTGGCTCACCCGCTGCCAGATCGCGAGCCACAGCATCACGATGGCTGGAAAGAGCGCGATGTAGAACCAGCGCGAATAGGTGGCGATCCAGCGGTTCCCCTCGCGCTCTCGCACGGGGTACACCAGCAGGATGGCGAAGATGCCTGCGGCGGCGACACTCGATACCAGATAGCCGATCCACCCGCTGGGCCAATCCTGGGTCGCGATCACCTTGACCAGGTACGCGGTGAGCATGACCAGGTACACGGTGACGAGCGGCACCAGGATGTACTGCGCGAACACCTTGAGTCCGCGCGGGTAGTCGCCGCTCCGCTCCAGCGCCGCCAGATCGTCCGGCACGCCGCCCAGGAAGAACCAGGTGTTGAACAGGAAGGCCACGATCATCCACAACCGGCCGTACGTCTCGTCCTCCACGTTCACCCCGAACAGCTGGTCGAGCGCCGCAAGCGCGATCGCGAGGCCGACGTACAGCACGGCGGAGAACACCCCTGCGGTGAGGAAGCGGAGGAACAGCGCCTTGTTGTATTGCCAGAAGCCGTTGGGCTCGTCGTAGCCGACGAACGGGAGGAACGCCGCCAGGAGGTGGAACGCCACGCTCAGCTGGAACCAGCGGGTGAATGCCACGGCCTCGGACCAGCGGGGCCAGAGCAGCATGAAGGCCAGCAGCACGAGGACCCCGCCCAGCCCCAGCAGGGCGCGGCGCGCCGGGTCCCAGCCACGCCGCTCGGCGAACAGCGCCAGCGCCAGCAGCAGGGGCAGTCCCAGCGTGGCGGGGAAGAACCAGCGCTGCCAGAGCGCGTCGTCGCCGACGAGCAGCACGCCGAATACGGTGGCGGCGAGCGCCGCAAGGAGCACGAAGGGGAACCGCAGCGCCGAGGCGCGGGCCGCGGCGAGGACGAGCTGGATCGACGGAAGTCGCACGGGTTGCTCCCTTCTCAGAACGCGGCCCGCACCCGGAGGGTCACGAGGCGCCCGATCTCGGGTGCCCCGACGAACTCCTGGTGCACGTGGTCCAGCAGGTTGAGGGCGTCAAGTGAAACCAGGATGTCGGCGCGGATCGGGAGGCGATACGCGAGGGCGAGATCCATGACGCCGTACGATGCGACGTCGCCCTGATACACGCCGGACATGACCGGGTAGCCCTCCACGGCTCGGCCCCGGACCTCACCGCTCAGTCCCAGGCGGTCGTGGCGGTACAGCAGGGCGAGCGAGCCCTTGTTGGCGGCGGCGTTGAGCGGGATGGTGTCGGGCCGGCCCGCGGCACTCACGACCGCGAACTGGTTGCGGCTCACCCACGAGTAGGTGCCGCGCACCGCCCAGGAGCGCGACAGGAACGCGGCCACGTCCAGGTCGGCGCCCCACAGCGTGATCTTCCCGAAGTTGCGGTAGGTGATGATGATGTCCCACGGGTCGAGCGCCTCCCGCGGGCTCACGGTGCCCACGGGCACCTGCGCGATGAGGCCGGCCAGGTACTGGGCGGTGTCGACCGGCATGAAGTCGTCGAGGTAGCCGGCGAGCGATGGTGCGTCGAAGAACGCGTTGGGCGTTTCCACCTGCTCGGCGCTGACGAAGTCGGTCTTCCAGGTGTGGTACAGATCCACCCCCACGCTGAGCCACTCTCCGAAAAGCCCGCTGTAGCCCAGCTCCACCGTGTTCGTGATGGTGGGCTTGAGCGAGGGGATGTCGCTCACGTCCGCCACCGGGACGTACACTGGCACCGCGCCGGAGATGTCGAGCCGGCCCAGCACCGTCCCGACCTGGGCGCTCGTGGGGGCCGGGATGGCCGAGATGTCGATCCCGAAGCTCTGCAGGGTGTCGACCAATGGCCCCCACAGCAGTGTCGCGTCGAGCGGGATGTAATCGCCGGGGCTCCCCGCGCTTGCCGGCGTGAAGGGCGAGCGCATGCACAGCCCGCCACAGTCCCGGGCGAACGTGTAACCGGTCTCCGGCACCCCCTGGACCCGCACGGCGTAAGGGAGGGTAACGCCGGTGGGGGCTCTGACCGAGTCGGCGAACAGGTCGAGGAACAGGTTGTTGGTGTTGGGGGTGGAGAAGGCCCGGTTGTAGGTGAGCCGCAGCGTCTGGGTCGGGGTGGCCCGATACACGAGCGCGGCGCGGGGGGAGAAGACGGGGTCCTCCAAGCGGTTGTGCAGGTCCACGCGTGCGGCGGCAACGAGCTGCAGCAAGGGCGAGAGGGTCACGTCGGCGTGGAGGTACGCGCCGAGCTCGTTGATCGTGTCGTCTTCCTCGTGGCGGCCGGTAATTGTGCCGCTGGTGCGGGGCACCGTGCTCTGCAGGTCGATGCCGTAGGTGAGGCCCGTACGGGAGCCCACCACCGTGCCGTGCTGGGCCTGGGCCACCACCATGTACGACTTGTCCTGCACCGTATTGCCGTTGCGCAGCAGGTACGTGTCCGCCGCGTCGCTGAGATTGATGAAAGCCTGGGCGAAGAGCCGCCCGTGCCGCAGGCGCGACTGCACGTAGAAGTACCGCCAGTCCTGCACCTGGGCGGCGCCGAGGGGAGTGAGGTCCACGTTGCGGATGGCGTCGTTGACTCCGACAGTCGTCACGAGTTCCGTCCGGGCAGTGGGGCGCCAGTCCAGTCGCAGCTCCCCCGCCAGGCGCTCCACCAGCGAGTCCCGCGCTCCGACGAGCAGCGTGTCGGGATCGGCGCCCCCCGCGATCGCGCCGGCGCGGTTGCTCTGTTCCACCGGATCCACGTACTGCCAGTCCTCGCCGCGCAGGTACTGCGCCGACAGCTTGATCCCCACGTGGTCCCCGATCGTATTGGCGTAGCGCACGGCGCCCTGTACGAGCGGCGCCGTGCCCCCCGTCAGCGACACGACCCCGCCGCGGTCCTCGAACGGCGTCCGCGAGAGCACGTGCAGCACGCCGTTGGCGCTGTTGGGGCCGTACAGGGCGGAGCCGGGGCCGCGCACCACCTCGATCCGCGCCAGGTCGTCGTTCGTGACCGGAATGAAGTTGAACACGTTGATCCTGAGCGACGGCACCGAGATGTAGCGGTAGTCGCTGAGGGCCAGCAGGGCGCCGGAGGCGACGTTGTTGAAGCCGCGCACGACGATCTCGTGCTGCGTAATGCCAGTCTGGGCGTAGTCGACGGCTGCAACCGTCGCGATGTGCTCGACCGCGGTGAGCGCGTTGGTCTGCTCGATGGCCGGCGTCTCAATCACCGATACGGACGCGGGGGCGTCGAGCGCCGTCTGCTCCGTGCGCGAGGCGGTGATGATCACGGGATTGACGGTGAACGCCAGCGGGGCGAGTGCGACGGCGAGGGTGTGCAATCGGCCGGCGACGAGCGTGACGTCCTCGATCCGTCCGCGGTGACCGATGCGCGTGAACTCCACGACGTATCGGCCGGGGGGAACGGCGTCAAAGCGGAACGCACCGGTCCGGTCGGTGTAGGTGCGCGCGACCAAGCCCCCGTCGACGAGCAGGTCCACGCGCACGCCGTCCACGGGCGCCCCCCGCGTCGAGTCGGTAACGCTGCCCGCGAGACTCGCTTGCTGTGCGTTTGCGGGGGCAGAAATGCAGGAAAGCAGTGCAACAGCTGCGAGGGCGCCACGCCAAGCCGTTACGCGCGTCATGCTGCCACGACTACGGGCTGGGGCCAGAACGAGCCGGCACGGTGCGGATGTCCTCCAACCATTGCGCCACCGAGTCGCGCAGGGCCGCGCGAGGTCCGTTGGCGTCGCGCAGCACGTCGAACAGTTGTGCGTAGGCGTCGCGGGCGGAAAGACCATCGCCCACCGCCAGGAGTGCGCGCGCGCGAAGCGGCCAGACCTGGGGCCACGCCACCTGATCCACGAAGCCGGCCATGTGCGCGAAGCTCTGCGTGGCGGCGAGGACCTCATCGTGGTCGGCCAGGGCGGCAGCCACGCGGGCGCGCTCCAGCTGGAGCGGCCACAGCGAAGCCACCAGACCGAACGTCACCTGCTCGATCCGGTGGCGCCGCGTGGCCTCCTGCCACTCGTGCAAGGCAGCGCCCGTGTCCCCCGCCGCCAACAGGTCCAGCGCTACCAGGTCGCCACGCAGGCTCGCGTCCAGGGGGGTGGTGGTACCGGCGTCGGTGAGCTCCTGCAGCCGCTCCGTCGCCCGGCGCGCGGCCGCCGGGTCGCGCTCGCGGTACCATCGCGCCGCCAGCCAGACGGCGACGGGCTCGTCGGCCTGCTCGGTGACGAGGCGCTGCGCCGCCGCGGCCTGCATGGCGCTGTCGGCCAGGGTCGCGATCCCGGTGACCGCCGCGAGCACGACCCAGCGATCGAGATCCTCGTGCGGCACGTTGCGGCGTCGTGCCATTCGCATGAGGGAATCGGCCGACGCGTACTGGCCCGTGCCGAGCAGGCGCGCCATCCGCATGCGGAAGGCCACACTGCGATCCTGGTCGGTGGCGGCGCGCTCCCACAGCGAGTTGATCGCGAGTCGCGCGACCTCTCGGAGCGAGAGGGGTTGTTCAAAGTCGCCGGCGGAGAGGGCGAACATTTCGAGCGCCGCGGGGGGGCGACGGTCGAGGGATCCCGTTACCCGCAGGGCCGCCGACGAGCCCCGGTAGAGCAGCGAATCGGCCATGCGCATCAACTCCGCCCAGACGGAAAGGCTGTCGATCGCCAGGTAACGCCCCATGTACCGCGTGGCTTCGGCCTCATTCTCCTGCATCACCGCGATGATGACGAGCTGGCCGATGGCCGCGGCGAAGTCGGGATCCCGCTCGTGCACCTGCTCAAACTCCCAGCGGGCGGCGGTGGGCTCGACGTTCAGCAGGGCACCGAAGTAGACCTTCAGGAAGCCCAACATGAACCAGGCATCGACCGCGTCCGGGTGGCGCTCCACGATGTCTTGGAACACCTCCTGCGCCTGGTTGAGGTCGCCCTCGCCCACCAAAATCTCGTACCCGTCCAGCAGTTCGCGGGTGGTCGGGTCGAGCCCCGCCTTGTAGCGCCGTGCGGCGTCGAGGGCCGAGCGGGCGGCGCCGGTCCCGCGCGTCGGCTGCGTGCGCAGGATCTCGGCCAGCATGCGCTTGAAATACGCCGGCGCGAACGACGAGTCGCGCTCGATCACCTCGTCGAACCGCTCGATCGCCCGGTCGAACGCCGCGCGGCGGAAGTCGGTGTCGCCCGCGTAGTACGCGTTGAAGGCGCGCAGCCCCTTGGGGAGCGCCGGGGTCCAGCCAGTGCGCTCGCCCGCCACGCGCTCGGCGAAGGCCGCAGAGACAATGCTGGACACGAGCTGCGACAGACTATCGAGCGGGCCCGCCGCCTCCGCGCTGCGGATGAGCCGCTGGGTGGCGCCATCCCGCACCTGCACCTCGATGGTGAGATCCCCCGACGTCGAGACCTGCGCGGTGCCCCACAGAATCTCGGAGGCTCCGAACGTGGCCGCGACGAACGAGGTCAGCGTGTCCAGGGCCGTCGCGCCCTGTTGGAAGTGACCCGTGACGGCGAGGCGCACCCGCTCCGCGCTGAGCACCCGGTACTCCGGCAGCCAATGGAGTTGGTCCTCGAAGGCCTGCGGCATGACCGCCGTGAGGTCCACGTCCGCGAGGTCACTTACCACCGAAAACGGAAGCACGGCGATCGTCGAGATGGATGCGGCGCCTCCATCGTGCTCCCACGGCGCTCCCCAGATGGACCAGCCGCCCAGCGCCCCCAGCACCACGGCGGTCACCAGCGCCGCCACCCACTTGAGGGTGCGCGGCTTGTGCTCCGCCTTCTTGAGCGCGTCGAGCCATTCCTCAACCGACTTGGGCCGCCGCTGCCGATCCAGCGCGAGCGGCGCCGCGAGCACTCGGGCCTGCGTCGGGGTGAGATCGGGCCGCCCCAGGATGACGGCGCGCTCGGCGGAGGAGACGTCGCTGAACATCTCCATGCGCTGCCCGATGAGCGCCTCGCACGCGACGGCCGCCAGGGCATAGAGGTCGGCCCGCCCGTCGATGTGCTCGCCGTCGGCGGCCTGCTCGGGAGCCATGTACGCCGGCGTGCCCACGACGGCGCCCGTCTTGGTGATGTGCTCGCTGCCCGCGGCGCTGATGGCCCGGGCGATCCCGAAGTCGGCGACCTGGGCGTGCCCGGCCGACAGCAGGATGTTCTCCGGCTTGATGTCGCGGTGCACGATGTCCCGCGCGTGCGCGTAGCTCAGCGCCGCGGCGACCTCGCGGATGAGCTGTAGCGCGTCGTCGAGCGGGAGCTGCCGCTCCCGCTTCATACGCTCCCGCAGCGATTCGCCCTCCACGAACGGCATCACGTAGTACAACAGGCCGTCGGCCTCGCCGGAATCGTGCACCGGGAGAATGTGCGGGTGCTGCAGCCTGGCGGTGATCTCGATCTCGCGGAGGAATCGCTGCGGGCCCAACACGGAGGCGAGCTCGGGAGCCAGCACCTTCACGGCGACGTAGCGGTTGTGCTTGAGATCGTGAGCGAGGTAGACGGTGGCCATGCCGCCGCGACCGACCTCCCGCTCGATCACGTACTGCCTGGCCAGGGCTTCCTTGACGCGGCGGAAGTGCTCATCCCCCGGGGTCGTGCTGGAGGCATGGTGGGCTGCCGACCGCGGCGAGGATCCTGAGACGGTCGTGGCCTCCCCGCACGTGGGACAGAAGCTGGCGTTCTCGGGAAGAGGAGCGCCGCACTTGGGGCAGGGCTGCTTGGAAGTACCCATTGTCTTCGACAAGATGCGGGCGCGCGGCACGCCCTGCAAGCAGTCTACGCGCGCTGCAGAATGCGCTGGCGCTGCCCCTCGGTGAGCATATCGCGCGCCACGATGTCGCGGACGATGCGCGCGAGGAACGCGTAGCCACGCGGTTCGGCCACGAGCCAGCGCTGCCACTCCAGCTCGTCGAGCGCCGCCGTGAGCGCCTTCCCGTGCACGTCCGTCGCGCGCTCGAGGCGGCCCACCTCGACTCGGTCCCCCAGCACGGCGGCGGCTGCCAACAGTTGCTGGGCGTCCTTCGTCAGACGGCGGAACCCCACCCGGATGGCGGCAACGACGGCGTCGGGCAGCTCGGCGGGGAGCGTCTGATCGAGCGTCTTGGCTGCCTCGGGCCAGGCGCCGGTGATCGTGCCGAGGTCGAGGCCCAACGCCACGGCGTGCAGCAGTTCGACGGCGAGCAGTGGAGCGCCGGCCGAGTCGGCGGCAACCCGCCGTGCCAAGCGGTCGAGCTCGGCGGTCTCGAAGGTGGGTACCGCCCAGGCGGCGAGCTGGCGCACCGCCGTGGCGTCGAGCGGCTCGAGGTGTACGGTGGTCCCGGGCACGTCGCGCCCGAGACGTGAGCGCAGGTCGTCCAACTCGCTGCGCGGCGGGTGCGGCTGCACGCCGAACAGCACGTACAGGGGCAGGGCACTCAGGTCTCGCACGGCCGCGATCAGCGCGAGCAGCGAGTCCCGATCGAGCCACTGTGCGTCGTCCACCGCCAGGATGGTGGGTTGCTCCTCGGCAACCACACGCAGCAAGTCGCGCAGCGCGGTTCCGAGCGTCCCGCCCGACGGTGCCGCAGCCCGGAAGCGATCGGCCCAGTCGGGGATCTCCGCGGCGAAGGCACCGAGGGCGGATGCGGAAGCCGCGGCGAGTCCACCGGCGTCGAGCAGACCGCCGCGGGCCAGCCCGAGCGTGCCGCTCCAGGGTTCCTCCCCATCCGCCTCCACCGCCCGTACGGCGGCGATCGCCGCGCCGTCGAGCCGCGCACGAGTCAGCAGCTCCTCGGCGAGGCGGGACTTGCCCAGACCGGCGTCGGCCTCGATGACGCACGCCGTGGCGAGACGCTCCCGCGCGCAGGTGGCGTACGCGTCGAGCAGCCGCTCCAACTCTGCCTCGCGTCCCACGAGCGGGGCGCGCCGCAGCTCGGCACCCTGCTCGGGCGCCCGCGGCACCTCGCCGGAGAGCCGCCACTCCCGCTCCTGTCGCACGCGCTGCGCGAGTGTCTGGGTGTCCGCGTCGGGTGTCGCGCCCACCTCCTGGAGCCGCTTCGCGAACTGCTCGTACCGCTCGAGGGCGGCGGCGCGGTCGCCAGTGATCGCCAACGCCTTCATCGCCACCTGCACACCGCCGTTCGCGCCGGGATCGAGGTCAAGCGCCCGTGCGGCAACGCCCGCCGCCTCGCCCAGCTGTCCGCGGTCGAGCAACCCCTCAGCCCAGTGGACCAGCACCGTGACGGTGCGGCGTCGCCACTGGAGCCGCTCGGCGCCGAGCCAATCCTCGAAGCCCGACGCGTCCGGCACGCTGAACCCTTCGAGGAAGTCGCCGGCGGCCAGCGCCGCGGCCTGCTGCCATTCGCCCTGCTGCTCCAGCGCGGCGAACTCCTCGGTATCGAGTTGCACGGCACCTGCGGCAAGCTGCACCTGGTCGTGCTCGGTGGTGAGGTGGTCCTCGCCCACGGCGCGCCGCAGCACGCGAATGGCCTCGCGCAGCGAGTGTCGCGCGGACGACTCGGGCTTGTCGGCCCACAGCAGCCCGATCAGGTGCTC
>CP070716.1:2846880-2857349 GCA_020350425.1 Gemmatimonadota bacterium | reverse complement strand
GAACAACCCGATGGCGCCCAACGGGCGAGGGAGCGGAACATGAAACGACTAGGAGCGGTGGCCTTGGCGGTGGCACTGGCGTTTGCCGTCGAGGCGTGCGTGGAGGACGAGCCGACGGTGGTGGGGCCGGGAGGTGATCCGGACGTGAATGCGAGCGTCAACCCGCCGCCTGAGACGTGGGGGGAGCAGCCCGAGCTGGACCTGAGCAAGCTGGTGAAGCCCGTGCCGCGGATCGCGTTGACGGAGGAGGCTGGCGACGGCGTCGTCACGCCTTCCAGTCTCACCGCCGCGCTTTACCCGGGGGAAACGGTGACGGAGGAGAAGACCCTCGACCTTCCTGACGTTCCTCCCAAGGGGGACGTGCTGTTCTCGTTCGACCTCACGGGGAGCATGGGCGGCGAGCTGGCGACGCTGAAGACGGAGGCCGTGAACATCATGAACGCCGTCGCCCTGGAGATCAGCGACGTGCAGTTCGGCCTCGTAAGCTACATGGATTACGACGGCACCTTCACGACGCCGGCGGATGACGAGTGCGATTACTACTCACAGCAGTACGGCGATTTCGCGACCTACGGCGATGTTCCGTACCGGATGGATCAGTCCATCACCTCATCCATCGCTACCGTCGCCGGGAGCATCGGCGCCCTGGCGCTCGGCAATGGCTTTGACGGCCCCGAGTCGTACAGCCGGGTTTTCTATGAGAGCTACTCGGACGCGAACATCATGTGGCGCGAGGGTGCCAAGCGCGTCCTGGTGAACTTCGCGGACTACATCCCGCATGACTGCGACGTCGACGCCCTGCTCGGCGGCACCTACGATACCGGGAAGGACCCGGGGCGTGACGAGGAGATCGGCACGGCGGATGACCTGCGCATCGGCGCTGTGCTCCAGGGGATGTCCGACAACAACATCACCCTCGTGAACCTCTACAGCGGCTCCGGGTCGTGGTCGACGCCCGCTGGGACGTTCGCCGCGCTGTGGGACGCCTACGCGGCGGAGACCCCCGGCGGCGTGAGCTACCAGATCAACGTGGATGGATCCTTCCCCGGCGGAGTGGACCCGGCGACCACGATCGCGGAACTCATCTCCGAGGCCGTGAGCACGGTCAACGAGGTGACGCTCGAGGTCTGCTCCGAATACGCAGCCCAGTTCGGAACCTGGCTGCAACCCGTGACGCCACAGACGGACGTCACACTCCCTGCTGAGCTGTACTTCAACATCGAAGTCGGCCCGCCCCTCGGCACCACGTCCGGCACCTACGAGTTCGAGATCTGCGCCGTCGGCGACGGGGCCGAGTACGGGCGCCAGAGCGTGACGATCGACGTCCTGATCAACGCCGAGGAGGGTGGCACCGCCACCGTCGAGGAAGACGGCAAGGCCGTTGGCGGCATCGAGTTCCCTGCGGGCAGCCTCCCCGTGGATGCGCTGGTCAACGTGGAGTTGGTCGACGTCGAGGAGGGCGAATGCCACGAGACGCTGATGGGGCAGACCGGGCTCTGCCTGCGGATCGACGTCACCGACCTCGCCGGTGAGCCCATCACCCAGCTGAACAGCCCTGCCGTGGTCGGCCTCTGCCTGCCGCCCGTCGGGGAGCACTTGCTCATGTACCGCTTCGCAGAGGCGTGGCGCATGCCCGAGGCCGGTGTCAACTTGCCGACGCCTGACTACTTGGATTGCTCCGACGTTACCGTTGGCCTGCGCCCCGATGCCAATCCGATCATGCGGTTCGCCAGCGGCATGCTGGAGCGGGTGAAGCAGTGGTTCGTGCCGCGCCCGCTGGTTGCTACTGTCACAGTGTCACACCTCGGGTTCGGACGCGGGGGTGACGAGGCGAGCACCTTCGTCTGGGCGCACGTGCTCGAGGTCAACAAGTCGAAGGTCACGCTGCACCCGAGCCAGACGGGCAAGGACCAGTTCAACGTGGAGGGCGTGATCGACCATCCGTCGTACGACGGCTTCGACCCGGCCACGGAGGACGTGACGCTGCTGTTCGACGACATCCTCTTCGCACCGATCCCGGGTGACGCGTTCGCGCGCCGGGACGACGGCGGCCCGGACGCCCGTTGGGTGTACAACGCCCGTGGCAACGCCGGACAGATCGAACGGGTGGAGCTGTTCGACGACTACCGGTTCAAAGTCGTCGGCGCCCGGGTGGACCTGTCGGGTATCGATCTGAGCTTCGTGCCGTTCACGATCCAGGTCGGCAGCCCGATCACCAGCGATAACGACTCACCGATCTTCGGGCACAGCTCGGGCGCCGGTCTGGAGTACGACGCCCAGGGACGGTTGATTCGCTACTAGCGGACCTGCTTGGGCGGTCACACGGCCCGAACAAACGGGGCGGCTCCTCCGGGAGCCGCCCCTTCGCGTTCCGTCGACCGACCGGCAGGAACCCGGTGCCCACGAGCGGTGCGCTAGCGCGCCCTCACCCACCCTCCGCCGTCAGCCAGCGATGGATCGCCCGCACGTTGAGCGGGAACCACTGCTCGTACTGGCTCCAACCCTCGTACGCCGGCAGCCGGATGCGCTCGGCCGCCTCGTCCTCCGTCCAGCCGCGCTCCACCGCCTCGCGCACCGCGTTGCGCAGGTCGCGATAGTAGCCGACCTGGCGGATCACCGACGCGCGATCGCCCGGTGGGCCGTGCCCGAACACGATCGTCTCGAAGGGAATCTCGAGCAGCCGGTCGAGCGAACGGAAGAACTCGGGGAAGTGATAGTCGGGCAGGTCTCGGTAGCCCACCCGGTCGTTGGCCACGAAGTCGACCGCAAAGGCCACGCGCACATCGGGCAGGTAGGCCACCAGCATGTTGTCGCTGTGGCTCGGCCCCAGGTAATGCAGCTCGAGCGCCCGCCCCCCGTAGTGCATGCTCATCTGCTCGGAGAAGGTGAGGTCGGGCGGCGGGAGCTCCGGATCACCCAAGGCGGCCAGCTTGGCGGAAGCTCTCTGCTGCGCGATCACCGGCACGTCGCTGTGGAACACGCGCCGCAGCACGTTCGCCCCGGTGGCGTGGTCGGCGTGGTCGTGGCTGTAGACGATCGCCAGCAGCGGCGTGCCGGGCGCCACCCGTTTCATCTCCGCCGCGTAGTGCGCCGCCGCCTCGGTCGAGATGGGATCGATCGCGATCAGCCCCTGGCCCGTCACGATGAAGAAGGCGTTGTGCGACCGATAGCGGAACTGGTACGCGCCGTCGGCAATCGGGGTGGTCTCGAAGTCCGGCTCCTGGGCCGCCAAACCGGTGGCGCTCAGCGTCAGGAGGAGCAACGTGATGGACGGGCGATATCGCATGCTTGCCTCGCAGGGTGACATCAGAGCCTCCCGAAATCATGTAGCGGCGCGGCTGCGCGCGTCACGATGCACCGCGCCATCACACCCGCCGCAGCACCACGGCCGCGTTCACCCCGCCAAATCCGAACGAGTTGGACATCGCGAGCTCGGGCGCACCGCGCAGCCCGGCGTTGCCGCCGCCGTTGCCGAGGTAGTTGAGATCGCACTCGGGGTCGGGCGTCTCGTGGTTCACGGTCGGGGGGAGCCAGCCGCGCGACAGTCCCAGCGCCGTGATGCCGGCCTCGATTGCGCCGCTCGCGCCCAGCGCGTGTCCGTAGTACCCCTTAGTGCCGCTGATCGCGAGCCGCGCGGCGTGCTCCCCGAACACGCGCTTGATCGCCTTGGTCTCGGTGGGATCGTTGAGCGGCGTGGACGAGCCGTGCGCGTTCACATACCCGATGTCGCCGGGCGCCGCGTGCGCGTCGTCGAGGGCGAGGGCCATGGCGCGGGCGGCCTCCCGCCCGTCGGGCTTCGGCGCGGTCATGTGGTAGGCGTCGTTGGTGAGCGCGTAGCCCACGATCTCGGCGTAGATGCGGGCGCCGCGGGCCACGGCGCGGTCCTTGCGCTCCAGGAGCAGCACCGCCGCGCCCTCTCCCATCACGAAGCCGTCCCGCTCCGCATCGAACGGACGCGACGCCCGCTCCGGATCGTCGTTGCGCGTGGACATGGCCCGGATGATCGTGAACGCCCCGAAGCTGAGCGGCGACAGCGGCGCCTCGGCGGCACCGGCCAGCATCAGGTCGGCCCGCCCCGCGCGGATCGCGTGGAACGCCTCGCCGATCGCCACGGTGCCCGACGCACACGACATGGAGTTGGTCGAGTTGGGGCCGGTCAGCCCGGAGTGAATCGCGATATTGCAGGAGACCGCCCCGCCGAACACCGAGGTGGCGAGCGCGGCATCCACGCCGCGCAGCCCGTGCTGCAGGTAAACGCCCACCTGCCCTTCCGCATGGGCCACCCCGCCCAGCGCCGATCCCATCATCACTCCGATGCGATCGCGGTTTTCCCGCTCCAGCACGATCCCGCTGTCGGCGAGCGCCTGCCCGGCCGACACCACCCCGATCTGAGAGAAGAAGTCGAGTCGCTTGGCGGAGCGCGCCGGCAGGTGGTCCTGCGGGCGGAAGTCGTCGATCTCCGCGGCGATCCGACTCTTGAACGGCGTGGGATCGAAGCGCGAGATCGTACGTACCGCGGAGCGCCGGGCCTCGAGCCCGGCCCACAGCCCCTCCACCCCTGTCCCGATCGGTGTGACGCAACCGATGCCGGTGATGACGACTGCCGTCATGACGACTCTGCCTTTCGCTTGACGCCTGCGAGGGTACGCGAGGCGATGCCGTGGATGAACACGGGGCCGATGACCCAGTTGGCCGCGATCCACGAGATGAGCGGCCACCGCGGCCCATCCCACTCGTGGACGATGGTCACGTCCACGTGGCCGCCACGCGGTTCCAGCTTCCACTCCACGTCCATCCCCTTGGTGATCCCGCCGATGTGGCGGTAGCGCACAACGTGCCCGCTGCGATCGACTTCCATCTCGGACAGCCACCAGGTCGGATACCTGAAGACACCGAACGGCCGCCACGCCGCCATCTCCACCACACCGCCGTTGTTCGAGCGCTCCCGCATCCGCACCCAGCGATAGTGCGCGAGGAACTCCGGCCACCGCTCCACGTCGGCGGCGACCGCGAACACGCGGTCGAGCGGCGCGGCCACCGAGACCCGGTCAACCGTCCGCATCGTGCACCCTCCAAGTGGCGACCACCCGGAACCCGGGGCGCTCCGTCACGGCGGCGGCGATCCCGGCGTCGTGCAGCAGCTCCTCCAGCTCCCGCGCCGTGTAACCCCGCCGCACCGACGTCACCCCGTCGCGCCGGCTCACGGCGTGGAACCTCAGCGCGAGTGCCGCGAGCCAGATGCCCGCCACCGCGACGCGCGCGCGGCGCAGGTCTCCCACCACGACCCCGACGCGCGCCACGCGCGTGAGCTCGCGCGCGAGCTGCGCCGCCGCCGCGCGGTTGAAGTGGTGCAGCAGCTGGCTGGCCACGACGACGTCGATCGAGCGGTCGGCCAGCGGGAGCCGGAACGCGTCACCCTGGACCGACGCCAACCCGCGCTCGCGGCACATGCGTGCCGCCTCCAGGTGCCAGTCGAGTGCGAACGCCCGCAGTGCCGGTCCCCTGTGGCGCCGGCGCTCGAGCCAGCCGGCCACGTCCCCCATGCCGGCCCCCACATCCAGCAGCGTATGCACCTCCGCCGCCGTGCCCTCCAACAGCCGGTCCACGCCCCACGCCACCGCGCTCCGTCCCCCAAACAGCGTATTGGCCCGCGCGATATCTGAGAGAGTCGCACGGGTGATCTCGGGCACGCAATGCGGTGTGTCGAGGGCCTCGACGCCGGGCGCGGAGCGGGTCACGACCTCTGCCGCCATCAGGTCACCAGCTGCCAGACGTAGGAGGGCTTGAGTACCTGGCTGGGCGGCACGAAGTCGCCCGTGACGCCCACCAGCAGATCCGCCAGGGCCGGCTTCTGCGCGAAGCGCCGGGCGACGTGATCGAGCCAGGCAGGGTGCGCGACCATCCAGCTCACCACGCGCTCCACCACCCACTTCCCTCCGAATTCGCGGCGTCGCGCCGCGTCGTAGGGGGCGAGATCGGCGGCACCGAGCCGGTCCGCCTCCAAACGCGGGGCAAGCTGGTCCACGGCCAGCTCCGCCCCGCGCAGGGCCGCGTAAATCCCCTCGCCGGTGAACGGATCGTAGAAGTCCGCCGCGTCGCCCACGAGAAGCACCCGCTCGGCGGTGGCCCGCCGCGTGCTTCGCGCGAACGGGCCCGCCGCCCGCACCGGGCCGACCCGCTGACCTGCCCGCACGCGCTCGTACACCGAGGGAAAGGCCCGCAGCAGTTGCGCGGCCCACTCATCGAGACTGCCCAGTCGCCGCACCCGACCGAGGTCCGCCACCACGGCGACGTTCGTGATCCCCCTTCCGACGGGCGCGAGCCCCACGTAGCTCGCCGGCCCCACGTGCATTTCCCCGACGTCTTCCATTCCAGCCACGCCCTCGTAGTGCGTTACCAGGGCGAGGCGGCGGCGGCGGCCGCGGCGGGCCACGCCCAGCATCCGCGCGACCCGGGAATTGAGCCCGTCGGCGCCGATCACGACGCGCCCGGTGAGCGTCCTCCGATCGCCACCGCAACGCACCACCACGGTGCGCCCCGCGGACGACGCACTCCCGAGCTGCTCGACGGTCGTGCGCTCGAGGAGCACCGCGCCGCGCTCCGCGGCGGCCGCGGCAAGCCGGGCGTCGAGCACCTCCCGCGGCAGGGCCAGACCGTAGTCGCGGTACCCGCGGAATGGATGCGCACCCGCGAACCGGCCTGTGAAGGGTGTGCCTCCCGGGCTCACCACCCGCATGCCCCTGAGGCGAGCGGCCCCCTCGCGCACCAGGGTTTCGGCGAGGTCGAGGCGGTCCAGCACCCGCGTGGCCTCGGGACTCAGGTACTCGGCACAGGGCTTGGGACGAGGGAAGGCGGCACGCTCCACCAGCGCCACCGAGCAGCCCCGCTCCGCCAGCAGGGCCGCGGCGGTGCTCCCGGCCGGGCCTGCGCCCACCACGACGACGTCGAACACGGTGCGATACGTCACGGCAGCACGGCGTCCAGCGGCGCACTCCTAGGCACTATTGGTAGTTTCCAGACCGGCGAGAACATGTCCCAACACATACCGAGCGAACCTGCACGGAGTTCCTCCGAGGCTCGTGGTCGCCAGCGGCGGCCCGAGGAGCTGCTGCCCGACCTGGATCTGAAGGCGCACCTCCGCGACCCGCGCATCAAGCAGCGGTTCGTGACCACCATGTTCGAGGTGATCGCCCCGCGTTATGACCGCTTCACCCGCGCGTTCTCGTTCGGGATGGACCGGGGCTGGAAGCGCCAGCTGCTCAGCGAGCTGGCAGACCACGCCGAACGAAACACCACCGTGCTCGACCTCGCAAGCGGCACCGGCGATCTGGCCCTGGGAGCGAGCGCGCGTCTGCCGCGCGCCCGCGTGCTGGGCATCGATGTCTCGCGCCGCATGGCGGCCGCGGCGGACCGCCGGCGCCGCAACCTCGCCGACGGCCGGGCACACTTCGCCGTGGGGCACATGTTGCGGCTTCCGGTGCGGGATGCCGCCGCGGACTCGGTCACGGTCGGCTACGGGATCCGCAACGCGCCGGACTGGGCCGAGGCGCTGGACGAGATTCAACGCGTGCTGCGCCCGGGCGGGCTGCTCCTCGTGCTGGACTTCTACCGGCCGCGTACTCGGGTGTGGCGCTTTCTGTATCTCACCTATCTGGCGCTGGCGGGTCGCCTCTACGGCTGGCTGTGGCATCGCCAACCCGTAGCCTACGGTTACATTGCACCCTCGATCGAGCACTACCTCTCGTGGCAGGAGTTCAGCGCGGCGCTCGAGAGCCGCGGATTCGCGGTGGGACGCGTCCACCGTAAGCTGCTTGGGGGTATCGCCTTGCACGTAGCGCGCAAGACCGCAAACGGCCAAGGGACGGCGTAGGTGGATTGGAACACTGAGTCGACCGCCGCACGCAAGCTCGTGGCCCTGTTCGTGCCCGAGGGTTTGCTGCTGATCGCGGCGGTCGTTCTCCTCCACGTGGACTCCCTGCAGGAGCCGCTCGCCGCGGTGGCGCAAATCGCAGCGTATGGCGTGTTCCTGGTCGGCGCGCTGCTCGCGTGGCGCTTCCACCGCAACGAGCTCCTGCTGGCGTTGGTCGTCCTGGCGCTCGCCAACCTGGGATTCGCTTCCGGGGCGTCCGGCCAGGCGATCGCCTTCCTGCTCCCGTTCAATCTCCTGCTGCTGGCCCTGCTGCCCGAGCGCGGATTCCTCACGCCGATCGGCATCGCGCGCTGGGTGGCGGTGCTGCTACAGATTCCCCTCGTGGTGCTGGCCGGCCGCTCGGAACGGCTCGGCGCGCTGCTCGACACCCACCTGCTGCCGCAGCCGGAGGTGCCGTGGACCGGCCTCGGGGACGTCGCGCTCGCGGCCACCGTTGCGGCGTTCGTCGTGCTGCTCACTCGAGCGCTGTTCCGGCCCGACGCCACGGGTCGGGGGTTTCTCTGGGTACTCGTGACGGCGTTCCTCGCCGCCAATGCGGGCGCTCCCTACGCTCGTACGCTCTACTTCGCGGCGGCCGGGCTGATCCTCGTCGTGGCGGTCATCGAGACGTCGTACTCCATGGCGTACCGCGATGGACTCACCGGCCTACCGGCGCGCCGCGCGCTGGACGAGGCGCTGCGGCGCCTGGGGGGCAAGTACACCGTCGCGATGGCCGACGTGGATCACTTCAAGCGGCTCAACGACGACTACGGGCACGACGTGGGCGATCAGGTGCTGCGCATGGTGGCGGCCAAGCTCGAGCGGGTCTCCGGGGGGGGGCGGGCGTTCCGTTACGGCGGCGAGGAGTTCGCAATCCTCTTTCCCCGCAAGTCGGTGGAAGACGTGCTGCTCTTTCTCGAGAGCGCACGCCAAGAGATCGAGGACACCAGGTTCAAGCTGCGCGGGCCCAACCGCCCGCGACGCAAGCCCAAGGACGCCCGCAAGGGGGGGCGGGGCGCCAAGCGCGTGAACGTCACCGTCAGCATCGGCGTCGCCGAGCCGACCGGCCGCCAGGCAAATCCCCTCGAGGTCGTCGACGCGGCCGACCAGGCGCTCTACCGCGCGAAGCAGGCCGGCCGCAATCGGATCGAGACCTGATCAGTCGCGCCGCAGCGCGATGAGTCCGGCGCTCTCGGCGTTGCGCAAGTACTCGAGCACGGCCTCGGCGCTCACCGACCCGTAGTAATACGCGCCCGCCTCACGGGCCTCCGCCGCCACATACCGGTAGATCTCCCACCCCGTAGCCTGCCCGTCCACGGCGTTCATCACCTCGAACCCCATGAGGCCGTGCAGCCCGCGCACGCCGTTCATCTCGCGGCGACCGGTGAGAAACTCCGCGGGTCCGGCGACCACCACCGGCCGGATCTGCGCCAACGCCTGCTCGGCGTCGCCCACCGGTCCGGGCCGCCGGGGCGGGCGCCGACCGTGCGCCTGACGGTAGGCGACTTCCAGATCCCGCGCCGCCTGCTGCTCGCGGCGAACTGACTCCTGGAGCAGGCGCTCCACGCCGCCCCGCACCGCGGGGGCGATGTCGCCCAGCGACTTCAGGGCCATCGCCTCGCGCCGCTGCGCGTACCAGATCTGGTCGAGCGCCTCGACGTACGCTCCCTCGGGATCGTCCTGCGCCTGTGCCACCCAGGTGAACGCGAGCCGGCTGTTGCGGCCCAGGCGCTCGATCCCCCGCCCCACGGTGTTGGCCGTGAGCGCCGGGGCCGCCTCCGCGTCGGCGTTCGCCATGACGTAGGAGATCAGCGCCACCGCGGCCGCGTTCCTTCCGAGCTGCGTGCGATCGATGTTCCACAGGTCATCGTCGCTCGAGTGGATGAACCGGTCGGGCATGTTGGTGAAACTGACGCCCGGCACCCCGATCGGCGCCTCGAGAAACGGCATGTGGTCGCTGCTGGTGTGGAAGAAGATCATCTCCGCGTTGAAGCGGTGCAGCGTGCCGAGATGCGCGGTGTGGGGCTTGGGATAGAGCGCCGCGCCGGCCTGGGCCTGCGCCAGCTCGTAGGTGTTGGCCGCCACCATGTAGTCGACCACCGACTCGACCACGTCGTTGAAGAAGTGGAACCGGGCGGCCGGCAGGCGCGTGATGTTCTGCTTGCGCATCACGTCCTGCGCCTGGTTCGCGCCCACCATGTCCTGATTGACGTTCACCCACATCGCGCGGTGGGCCTCCGGATGATCGGCGAAGTACTGCCGCTGGCTGCCGATCTCGGTCACCCACCAGAGGCGGATGTTGCGGCGCGGCCGTGGCAGCCGGCCCTCCTCGATCAGCTTGGTGAGCGCCCGGCCCACCTCCAGCACGCTCGCCGACCCCGACGCGTCGTCGTTGGCCGAGAAGCCCTCCTCCTGGAGGTGTCCGGTCAGCATGATGTCCTGCCCCAGGTCCGGCTCCGTCCCGCGGATGAAGGCCTCCACCATCACTTGCCACGGCTCGCTCCCCTGCTCCGAGTCGAAGGCCGATTCCACCACGGCCCGCACCACGAGCGGCTCCTCC
>CP070716.1:2833482-2846780 GCA_020350425.1 Gemmatimonadota bacterium | reverse complement strand
TGGTGCAGGAGGGCGCGCTCGCGCGCTTCCGCACCGCGGGCGGCCGGACCGCGGTGATCGCCTACGCGGAGGAGACCAACCTGCGCGTGGGCAACCAACTGATGCGGGAGCTGCGCCTGCTGGGCGACACGGTGAACCCGTTCCGGCTCTACCCCGCCTCCGGTCCGGCGTCCTACGACTCGGCGCGCGCGGTGATCGCCGACAACCCCCGCGTCGTGTTCGCCACCGGCGTGCGCTTCATCGCGGGGCGCGGGCACGTGCAGATGCCCGACTCGCTGGCCGCCCTGATCCAGCAGACGGACTCGCTCAAGCCCACGGTCGTCGCGTCCCTGGGATCACCGTATCTCCTGCGGCAGCTCCCCACCTTCGGCGGCACGTTCCTGATCGCGTGGAGCGACGCCGTCGCCACCGAGCGGGCCGTGGCGCGGGCGCTGCGGGGCGGCGCGCCGATCAGCGGCCGGCTCCCGATTACGCTCTCCGACACGTACCCCCGGGGCCACGGCGTCACGGTGGCGGCGTCGCTCACGCCCGCCCGGCTGGACGGCGTCGCGCGGCTCCTGGAGCACGAGGTCGCCGAGGGGGCATTCCCCGGCGCCGTGCTGGCGGTGGGGCACCGGGGCGCCGTGGCGGTGCGCGCCGTGGGCCGCTACGGGGAGGAGGACCCACGGCCGGTGCACGAGGGGACCGTGTACGACCTGGCGAGCCTCACCAAGGTGGTGGGTCTCACGACCGCGACCATGCTGCTCGTCGCCGAGGGCACGCTCGAGCTGGACCGCCCGGCGCAGCACTACCTCCCCGCCTTCGAGGGCCCCGGCAAGGAGGGGATCACGGTGCGCCACCTCCTGACACACAGCTCCGGCCTGCCGGCATGGGACACGCTTTACCTCAAGGCCGACACCCCCGAGGAGGCACTGGCCCTCGTGATGCGCGCCCCGCTCGAGGCGGCGCCGGGCGAGCGGTACGTCTACTCCGATCTCGGAGCCATCACCCTCACCAAGGTGGTGGAAGCGGTGGCGGGCGAGCCGCTCGACGCACTGCTGGAGCGCCGCGTGTTCAAACCACTGGCGATGCGGCACACCCGGTTTCGCCCACCCGAGGAGTGGCTCCCCATGATCGCCCCCACCGAGCGGGATCCGTGGCGCGGCCGCCTGGTGCACGGCGAGGTGCACGACGAGAACGCGTATCGCCTGGGCGGCGTCTCGGGGCACGCGGGACTGTTCTCTACCGCGCCCGACCTGGCACGCTTCGCGGGGTGGATGCTCGACGCGTGGGCCGGCCGCCTCACCCCGGGCGCGGAGCCGTCCCTGCCCGCCGAAGTCGTGCGGGAGTTCACCCGGCGGCAGCCGGGCCCGGAGGGCTCGAGCCGCGCCCTCGGCTGGGACACGCCCTCACCGTCGGTCCGCAGCTCGGCGGGCACCCTCCTCTCGCCGTCGAGCTTCGGTCACACGGGGTTCACCGGGACCAGCATCTGGATCGACCCCGAGCGCGAGCTGTTCATCATCCTGCTCACGAACCGGGTGCATCCCACCCGCGACAACCGGGCCATCCTGCGGATTCGGGGCCAGGTGGCGGACTCGGTGGTCGCGGCGCTCGATGGCGCTCCCGCAGCACCGCAACCGTAACTCACGCATCGATAACGCCTTGCGGCACTGCGGCGTTGACACCCATCCCGGGACCCTCTAACTTGCGCCCTCGACCGAAGGAGCGAGCATGACTACGACGCAGCGCCCCGAAGCGACGGTGCAGGTCAGCCTCACGGACGAGGCCGTCGTGCAGGTGACGAAGTTCATGGAGCAGGAGGACGTACCACAGGACAGCGCCGGCCTTCGGGTGGCGGTGCTGCCCGGGGGGTGCTCGGGGTTCCGGTACGGGCTCAATATCGAGGAGCGTCCGCTGGATGACGACATGGTGGTGCAGGTGAACGGCATCCGGGTGTTCGTGGACGCGTTCAGCGCCCAGTACCTCAACGGCACGACCATCGATTACGTGACGAACATGCAGGGCTCCGGGTTCACCTTCAGCAACCCGAACGCCACGGGCGGCTGCGGTTGCGGCAGCTCGTTTACCGCCTGACCGGCTCGCGGCGTTGACCGACTGCTCTCGGGGGCCTGCGCGTGACGCAGGCCCCTGTTCTTTTGCCGGGAGATCGGCGTGAGCGCGCTCGACGTGCTGGTGATGGCAGCCTACTTCGCTGTCGTCGTCGCCATCGGGGTGCATTTCACCCGCCGGCAGCGCGACGCCTCCGACTACTTCCTCGGCCGCCACACCCTGCCGTGGTGGGCGGTCATGTTCTCCATCGTCGCCACCGAGACCTCCGCTCTGACGGTGATCTCGGTACCTGGGCTGGCTGCCCGCGGCGACCTGACGTTCCTGCAGCTCCCCCTCGGGTACCTTGTCGGCCGCGTGGCGGTCTCTGCCTGGCTGCTCCCCGGCTACTTCCGGGGCGAGCAGGAAACGGCCTACGCCCGCCTCGAGACGCGGTTCGGGGTCGGCACGCGGCGCATCGCCGCGGCGATCTTCATGGGGATACGCGCGCTCGGCGACAGCGTGCGGGTGTTCGCCACCGCGATCCCCCTCGCCATCGTCACCGGATGGCCGGTATGGACGAGCGTGATCGTCGTGGCCCTCGTGACGCTGGCCTACACGTGGGCCGGTGGGATCAAGGCGGTCGTGTGGGTGGACGTGGTGCAGCTAGCCATCTACGTGGTTGGCGGCGTGGCAACCATCGTGGCGGCGGCGATCCTGATCGGCGACGTCGGCGGCGTCCTGGACGCCGCCAACGCCGAGGGCAAGCTGCGCGTGTTCGATTGGTCCACGTCGCTCAGCCCGACCTACACCTTCTGGAGCGGCCTCATCGGCGGCGCACTGCTCTCGGCCGCGTCGCACGGAACGGACCACCTCATCGTGCAGCGCCTGCTCGCCACGCGGAACCTGAGTGACGCCCGGCGGGCGCTGGTGGGCTCGGGGATCCTGGTGATTCTCCAGTTCGGCCTGTTCCTGCTGGTCGGAACGCTCATCTGGGCGGCCGGCGCTGCCGACCCGTCGCTGTCCGGCGACCAGCTGTATCCCACCTTCGTGGTCGAGCACCTGCCGGCCGGCCTGGCGGGGCTGGTGGTGGCAGGGCTGCTCGCCGCCGCGATGAGCACGGTGAGCTCCTCGCTCAACTCCCTGGCCTCGGCCACCACCCACGACTTCTACGCGTCGATCACCGGGAAGCGGGACGCTCGGCACCTGCTCACGGTGGGGCGCTGGGCCACCGTGGGATGGGCAGGTGTGCTCATGGCAGGAGCGCTCTCCTTCCGGTCGACCGACCAGCCCGTCGTGGAGCTCGCCCTCTCGATCGCGTCCATTACGTATGGAGCGCTGCTCGGCACGTACATCCTGGGTGGCATCTCCCGCTCGGCCAGGCAGGCCGACGCCGTGGCGGCCATCGCCGTCGCGACCGTCGCGATGGTCCTCATCGTGCTTGCCAAGCCGGGTCCCCTGGCCGATCTGGCCTGGCCCTGGTACGTGCCCCTCGGGACGCTGATCACGCTTGCCACGGGCTTCATCTCCGCCGCCGTACGGTCGCCGCGCGAGGGACGGTGACGCTGCTGGTCGGGGTGGACGCGGGAGCGTCGCATACCGAAGCGGTCGTGGCCGACGGGGCGCTGCACGTCCGGGGCCGCAGCCGCGGTGCCCCGGGTGCGGTGCGGGCGGGCCGCGCCGCGGCGGCGGCGGAGGCGATCAGCGCCGCGGTGCGGAAGGCGATCGCGCAGGCAGGCCTGACCGCCGCGCCCGACGCGGTGGTCGTCGGCGCAGCCGGCGCGGGCCGCGACGAGACCCGCGCCGAACTCACGAAGGCGTTGGCGCAGGCGCTGGGAACACCCCCCGCGATGCTGGTCACCACCGACGCCGCCATCGCGCTGGAGGCGGCATTCGGTGAGGGGCCCGGCATCGTTCTCCTGGCGGGCTCCGGATCGATCGCGTACGCGCGGGACGCCGGGGGCGGCGCGTGGCGTGCCGGCGGGCTAGGGCGCGACATGGGGGATGAGGGATCGGGCTACGCGCTGGCGCGCGCCGCGCTCAGCGCGGTGGGGCGCGCGGTCGACGGTCGCGGGCCGCCGACGGACCTGACCGACCGGCTCATGCGCGCGACCGGGACCGACGCGGCGCCGGCGCTGGTCGCCTGGGCACAGCAGGCGTCGGCACACGATGTCGCGGCCCTCGCCCGGCCCGTGTGCGAGGCGGCGGTCGCAGGCGACGGCGTGGCGCGCGGTCTGGTGGAGCAGGCGGGGCGAGACCTCGCCCTGCACGTGGCGGCGCTCGTCGGGCGCTTCCCGCCGGATCAAACGGTGCGTGTGGCACTCGCCGGCGGACTGATGCGCCCCGGCTCCCCGGTGCGGGAGGTGCTCACGGAACTGCTGGCGCCGGACGCGCCGCGCGTTCAGCTGTCCGAGGAGGAAGTGGACCCGCCGCTGGGAGCGCTCAGGATGGCGGCGCGGCTGGCGGGGGGCGAACCGGGCGGATAGCGGGTGGCGGTGGGGCCGAGCGCTGCCGCCCCCTACCGAGCTTCCACCGGCCTTCCCACGAAGCGCACGACCAGCCAGATCACACCGATCCCGGCGAGCAGCGAGATCCAGGGTGGCATCCCGTACGCCGTGGGGATGTCGCCCAGCGTCATCCCCACCACCGCCACGAGGACCGCGTACGGCAGCTGGGTGCGCACGTGGTCGACGTGATCGCATCCCGATGCGGTGGAGCTGAGCACCGTCGTGTCCGAGATCGGCGAGCAGTGGTCGCCGAAGATGGAGCCGGCCATGACCGACGAGATCGCGCCGAGCAGCACGGTGTAGTGCGTCCCGCCGGCGAAGTCCATCCCTCCCCCCAGCGCCACCGCCAGCGGGATCGCCAGCGGAAGCAGGATCGCCATGGTTCCCCAGGACGTCCCCGTCGCAAACGAGATGAGCGCCGCCACGAGGAAGATCGTCACCGGGAGCAGGTGGAGCGGCATCCGGTCGGTGAGCGCGCTGGCGAGGAACGGGGCGGTCCCGACGGCGTTCGTCACCTCCCCCAGTGACCACGCCAGGACCAGGATGACCATCGCGAAGATCATGGCCTTGAGACCTCCGGCCCAGGCCGCGACGGCCTGGCTGAGGCTCACGATCCGCTGACTCACGCCCAGCGCGATGGCCACGACGCTGCCGAGCAGGGATCCCCAGAGCAGCGTGCTGAAGGGGTTCGCGTAGCCCAGGACGGTCGAGAGGTCGAACGCGGCGCCCTCGGGCCGCGCCCGGTAGCCGGTGTACACCAGGCCGATGACCACGGTCACGACCACGGTGACGACGGGGATCGCGCCGTTCCACCACCGCAGTGGCGTTCCCTCCGGCGCCTCGACGATGTCAGCGTTCGTGTCGGTGGCGAGTTGGGCGCCGGGCCGGTACAGGCCGCCCCCCGCGACTGCGCGCCGCTCGGCCGCCAGCATGGGTCCGAAGTCCCGCCCCGTCCACAGCAGCAGTCCCACCAGGAACACCGCCAGGATCGGGTAGAAGAGAAACGGAATGGTGTGGATGAAGACGCCGAACGGCGAGGCCGTCGCGAGGGCGTCGGCCAGTGCGGGGTCGGCCACGTTCTGTTCCGCCGCCAACCGCAACCCGTCACCGATGAGCCCGATCTCGAATCCGACCCAGGTGGAGACGAACACGAGCACCGTCACGGGAGCGGCCGTCGAATCCACGATGTACGCCAGCTTCTCGCGCGAGATCCGCAGCCGATCCGTGAGGGGCCGCATCGTGTTGCCCACGATCAGGGTATTGGCGTAGTCGTCGAAGAAGATGGCGATGCCCGCGAGCCAGGTGGCGAGCTGCCCCCGGCGCCGGGACGTGGCGAGCGGGCTCACCGCGTTCACGATCGCACGGGTTCCACCCAACCGACTCATCACCCCCACCATGCCGCCGAGCAGCAGCGAGAAGACCACGATGGAGGCATGGTCGGGGTCGGCCAGCGCCGGCATCACGAACCGCTCGACGGTCATGAAGAAGGCGGCAAACGGATTGTACCCCGCCAGGAACAGGCAGCCGAGCCAGACGCCCAGGAAGAGGCTGCTCACCACCTCGTGGAACATGAGCGCCAGGGCGATGGCCAGGAGCGGGGGCAGCAGGCTGAACCACCCCGGAAGCAGGGGGCGGGACAGTTCCTCCCGGTAGGCGCCGGCCGACAGCGAGAGCGGCAGCTGGGTGCCGCGCTCCACCACCACCGAGCGGAACACCGCCTCACCGACCGGCGGCAGCGTCGCCTCGCCGAGCACTTCGCCATCGGCCGCCCGGAGCACGACGGGCAGCGTGTCGAGCGAGCGGGGTGCTGCGACGCGCACCGTGAAGGCGATCCCCCGAAGGACGGCGCTGGGCATGTCGACTTCGATCTCCTGCGCCTGCAGCGCGGGAGCCCCGAGACCAGTGATCAACGCGGCGATCCATACTCCTCGCACAGGTACTCTCCTTGGCTCGAGGTAGCACCGCTCCGGTGACCGGAGTGGTTCGCGCTCGTGTCCCGCCGGTCCAACGCTGTTACAGCGTGATGGGAATGACGACCTGCCCGCTCACGGGCCGCCCATCGGTGGTGCGCGCCGGGTCGAACAGGAACTGGCGCATCTGGTCCAGGAACTTCCGTCGATACCCGGCATCGTCAATGGGCGGATCGACCTCAACCCTGGTCACCCGTCCACGGTCGTCGACCCAGAAGTGTACGTCGAATCGCTTGCCGCGGACCGACGCGGGCCGGTCCGCCGGAACAATGATGAATCGCGGCGCGGGAGGAAAGCCCGCGCCGCCTCCGCTACCCACCCCGGGACCGGTCCCGACTCCCACGCCGGGGCCGCGCCCACTGCCAACCCCACCTCCCGTGCCGGGGCCCGCCCCACGGCCCGATCCCGTCGTGCCGGCCCGCAACTCGACCTCCGGTCGGGTGATCGCGGTGAGGCTCAGGGCCCGCACGGCAGGGGAAACGATCTCGAGATCGGGCCGGGGCAGGCTGCGCCGAGGAGGGGGATCGGCCGTTGGCGGCTCAAGCGCCGACGCAGCGCTCCGATCGGCGGCCGTGGGAAGCAACTCGACGTAGCGAACCACCGTGGCGCCGCCGGCGCCCAACTCGCGGAACGCCTCGCCCGACGAGGCGGCACCCACGACGAGCGCCAGCACGATTCCCCCATGCACCAGAGCCGACACCACCACTCCGGATCCGAAGCGCTCCCGCGTCCGCGGCAGCTGCACCGTGGGCACACGCCGTGCGGGGCTCAAACCGCAGCATACTCCAGTTGACGCGACGGGCGCGGAGGCCGCCTCGGCCCCCGCGCCCGCTACTCGTCCTGTAGACGACGAACGTCTTCGCTAGTCGGTGCGGTCGCGGTCCGGCGGCGTGAAGCCAACCACCTGCACGCCCGCCCCTCTCGCGATGTCCATCGCGTCGATGACCTCCTGATAGCGCCGGTTGCCCGCCGACTTCACGAAGAGGATCTTCGCCGGCCGGTTGTCGTAGATCTGGTGGAATTCCGCGTCGAGCGCTGCGAACTCCACCGGCGCCCCGTTGATCTCATACGTGCCGTCGGCCTTCAGGTCCAGCACGATGTTGTTGCTGGGCCCGGACGGTTGTTGCTGCTGGCTCCGCACGTCGGGCGGCACCTGCACGTCCATCGCCTTGCGCGACAACGGCACCTGCATCATGAAGATGATCAACAGCACCAGCAGAATGTCGATCATCGGCACGACGTTGGGCTCGTGGTTGGGCTGCGCTCCGGCGCCGGGAAGTTTCAGAGCCATGGCTACCTCTGCACCTGGCCGAGAATCCCGCCCCGGCCTTCACGTTTCTCGTCCATGACGGCCGCGATCACGCGCACGCCGGCGGCCCGCGCGGTCTCGATCGCCTCGGAGACGCGAGCGAACTCAAGCGTCTGGTCCGCCCGGAAGTAGAGGATCTTGTCCTTGGTGCGGTTCTCGAAGACCTGCCGGAGCACATCCTCCAACCGATCCTCCGGCACCATGCCGATCTCCCCGGTGCCGGGGTCGAGATAGAACGTGCCTTCCCTATCGATACCGAGCACCACGTCCTCGGGCTCCTCGGGGCGCGCCTCGATGTTCTTCCCCATCGGCATCTGGGCCTGGAAGCCGGACGAGATCACCGGCGTCACGATCATGAAGATGATCAGCAACACCAGCATGATGTCGATCATCGGCACCACATTGGGTTCCGACTTGACGCCTTCGTCAGACCCGCCTACCTGCATACCCATAAGTCAGCTACTCCTCGCTCGGGACCAGTTGCCCAGCTACTGGCTGACGTGCTGGGACGAGGCCGCCTGCTGCGCCTGGAACTCCTTCGTGAAGATCGACCGGCCGAACTCGCTGCCGACGCTCTTGATGAGGAAGTCGACCAGCTCCTTCGACGTGTAGGTCATCTCCACGGTCATGTTCTCGACCTTGGTCTGGAAGTAGTTGTACAGCCACACCGCCGGAATGGCGACGGCCAGACCAAACGCGGTCGTGATGAGCGCCTCGGCGATACCCGCCGACACGGCGGCCAGACCGCCCGTGCCGCTGGTGGCCATGCCCGTGAAGGAGTTCACGATGCCCATCGTGGTGCCGAGCAGCCCGACGAACGGCGCCGTGGCGCCGGTGGTGGCCAGGATGCCCAGGCCCCGCTTCAGCTCGGAAAGGATGATCAGCATCTGCCGCTCGATCGCCCGCTCCGCGGAGTTGATGTCGCCACTGGTGATCGTCGCCCGATCACGGAGCAGCGGCTTCACTTCGGCAAGCGCCTCCCCGAGCACGCGCGCCACGTGGGACTCCTTCGCGACTTCGGCGAGCTCGATCGCCTGGTCGAGCTGCTCTTCCTGCAGGAATCGCGCGAACTCCGGCGCGAAATTGGCTGTGGCCCGGCGGGCCTTGCGGAACCGCCACCACTTCTGCGCGCCCGTGCCCAACGAGATGATGGACATGAAGCCCAGGAGGATGATGATCCCCCGAGCGAACCAACCGGCGTCTTGCCAGAGGACGTATAGTGAGACTTCCATGGTCTAGTAGGCCTCCGTTACGTAATCAATCGATGGACATCTACATCTATGTGAAGCGGGCTAACGCCTGCCTGCAAGGCTGAACACGATCGGCATCTGCACGAGCACCCGCACGGGCGCCGCACGCACCCGGCCGGGCCGGAACAGGCACTTTATGATCATTTCTCTCGCCGGCCGCTCGAACGCGCGGTGCGAGGACGCCAGCGGCTCGATCGTCGCGTCCTGCACGTGGCCGTCGGTCTCCACGACGAACTGGAGCAGCACCTGCCCCTCGATGTTGGCTTGCTGCATCATGCGGGGATACTCGGGCACCGGGCAGGAGATCCGTTCCGGCACCTCGTCCACCACCGCCTGCTCGAAGACCTGCGTCAGATCCACGGGTCCCGTACCGCCCTCGACGCCGCTGAACACACCGCCCTCGACGCCGACACCGGTGTAGTCCCGCGGATCGAACCGCTCCGCGAGGTTGATGGGCGGAATCTCGGTGGGAATGTCCACCGGCGCGGTGAGCACCTGGAATCCCTTGGGCGGGGGGTTGAGCGACGTGATGACCGGTGCCGGCTCTTCCTCTTCCGGCTCGTCTTCCGGCTCAGGCTCGTCCAGCGTGAGCATGATCGTGTCGATCGACACGGAGGTCACTTCCTCGGCCACGCCCATGGTGGCAAACACGGCCGCAACGATCACAGCCGTCTGGATCACCGTGGACGAGAACATGCCCATGATGGTCCCTTTGACGTCGCGGCGGCCCCTGCGGTTCGATTCGATTAGAACGTCAAACACGCCTTACCTCCAGGTACGCGTTGGCGGTCGCGTTCTATTGTACCCGCCGGGCCCAAGGATGGCTACCGCCAAGCTGTGCGCTGCACTACAAGGATCATTACAAAACCGTAACAATCGAATGACGGCTCCGAGCGCGGGGCGGCGGACCGGTTGTCGATGGGGGATTCCCTACGATGTCGATCGGGCTACTCCTGGTTCATCTCCACGGGCAACGTGACCGTGAACGTCGTCCCCCGCCCCGCGCGGCTCTGCACCTCGATCGAGCCGCCGTGGGCCTCCGCGATCCACTTGGAGATAGCGAGGCCCAGTCCCACTCCCGGTCGCATCCCGGTGCGGCTGCGAGCCGGATCCGCCCGCCAGAAGCGGTCGAAGATGTGCGGCAGATCGCCGGGCGCGATCCCGATGCCGGTGTCACGCACGGTCACGACCACTTGGCCGTCGTCGCGCGCCGCGTCGACCCACACGCTGCCCTCCGGTGGTGTGTACTTGACCGCGTTGGTGAGGAGGTTCATGAGCAGCTGGCGCACCCGGCCGCGGTCCAGGCGCATGAGCACGGGATCCGGCGGCACGGCCACCGCGACCTGGACGCCTGCCTGCTCGCCGAGGATACCGGCCGTTTCGGCCATCTCCGACAGGAGCTCGCACAGGTCCACATGGTCGAGGTGAAGCGGGGCGCGCCCCTCGTCGGCCCGAGCCAGCGTGAGAAGCGCGTCCACCAGTTCCGCCATGCGGTTCACCTCGAAGAGGGTCTCCTCCAGCATGGCCATGACGTCGGGTGGAGTCTCCGGATGCGTAATGGAGCGCTCGATGCCGGAGCGCAGCACCGTAAGCGGGGTCTTGAGCTCGTGGCTGGCGTCGGCGGTGAAGCGGCGCAGCAGGCGGAAACTCTGCTCCAGCCGGGCCAACATGGCGTTCAGGGTGCGGGAGAGACGCCCGAACTCATCCTGGACGCCGGGCTCGGCGAGGCGGCGGTGCAGACTGCGGCCGTCGGTGATCGCCTCCACCTCATCCACGATCTGATTGACCGGGCGCAGCGTTCGTCCCACCAGGAGATACCCGATGATGATGGACGCCGCGATCACGAACGGCGCCGTCCAGAGCATGGCCGTGAGCAGCCGTGGCGGGCTCACCACGAATCCCGAGGTGGGAGCGCCGGAGACCACCGCCGTCACCTCGGGGCCGGCCTCGGTGATCGGCCGCACGAAGTAGCGGACCGGCCCGAGCGGCGCCGGGAGATCCACGAGTCCGAAGCGGCCGGTGGTGTCGGGCCGCTCGGCCAAGTCGATCAGCGCCTGGGCCGATGCGAAGGGCAGCGCCCGGGCATCGGCCGACAGGTGGATCAACGTCCGCCCGCGCCCCACGACGATGACGTAGCCGGGGACGCCTTCGAGCAGCGACGCCACATCCGGCGTGAGCACGAGGTCGCCGGTCTGGGCATCGGGCACCACGACCGTATCGCGCGCGCGGTAGGACTCCCCGAGGATGGCCGCGATCAGGTCCGACTCGAGCCGCACGCGGCTGTCGAGCTCGGCGAACACCTGCGAGCCCTGGACGAAATAGATGATGGCGCCGAACAGGACGATCGTCGCGCCCAGCGCCATGGCGTAGCCGACTGCCAGGCGCTCACGGATGGTCTGCACGGGGGCCTACTCCGCCTTCAACACGTAACCCACGCCGCGGATCGTATGGATCAGCTTGGGCTTGAAGCCGTGGTCCACCTTCTTGCGGAGGCGGTTGATCACGACGTCAACGATGTTGGTGCCGGGATCGAAGTGATAGTCCCAGGCGTACTCGGTGATCAGGGTGCGCGACATGACCCGGCCGGCGTTGCGGGCCAGATACTCGAGAACGGTGTACTCCTTGGGGGTGAGTTCGATGTCGTTCGTGCCGCGGCGCACCTCGTGCTTCCCCGTGTCGATGGTGAGATCCGCCACGGTCAGCACCGGCGGAGCGATCTCCCGCGGGCGCCGCCCCAGGGCCTCGACCCGCGCCAGCAGCTCTTCGAAGGCAAAGGGCTTGGTCACGTAGTCGTCGGCTCCGGTGCGCAACGCCTGGACCTTCGACTCCACGGCGTCCTGTGCGGTGAGCACCAGCACCGGCGTCGTGATCCCCCGGTCGCGCAGAGTGCGCAACACCTCCACCCCCGACATGCCAGGGAGCCGCAGGTCGAGCACGATCACGTCGTACGTGGCCGCGGACGCACGCTCCAGCCCCTCCAGCCCCTCGCCCACGAGATCCACGTGGTAGCGCTGCTCCTCGAGCCCGCGGCGCACGAACTTCCCGACGGTCTGGTCGTCCTCGACGACGAGGACCTTCACACGCCCTCCCCCGTCTGCTGCTCGACCGGGAGCACCACGCGGAACACGGATCCCTGCCCGAGCTGCGAGTCCACCTGGATCCTCCCCCCGTGCTCCTGCACGATGCCGTAGCAGATCGAGAGCCCGAGTCCGGTCCCCTGGCCGGGCAGCTTGGTGGTGTAGAAGGGCTCGAAGATCTTGGCGATGTCCTCGCGCGGGATGCCCATGCCCGTATCGGTGAGCTCGACCACGACCTCGTCGGGGCGCTCGTGGCTGCGCGACGTGCGCACCGTGAGCACCCCCTTGCCCTCCATGGCGTCGATCGCGTTCAGCAGCAGCGACAGGAAGACCTGAATCAACTGCTCGGCGTTCGCTTGGATCTCCGGCAGGTCGGCCGCGAGATCCCGCTCCAGCGTGATCGCCTTGAACCGGGAGTGGTGCTTGACGAGGAACAGCGCATCCTCGACGACCTGATTGAGGTCGGCCGGTTTCTTCACGCGCGCCTTGGGACGGGAGAAGTCGAGCAGGCCGTCGACGATCGACTTGCAGCGCGCCAGCTCCGACTCGATGATCCGCAGGTACTCGTCGACTCCCTGCTGCTCGACCGGTGACAGGTTCTCCGCCCGCAGCGTGAGCGCCTCGACGCACGCCCCGATGGTGGCAAGCGGATTGTTGATCTCGTGCATCACGCCGGCGGCGAGCTGGCCGACCGCTGCGAGCTTCTCCGAGTGCGAGACCTGCTGCTGGGCGCGCTTCCAGTCGGTGATGTCCTCGCCGATCGTGATGACGTGACTCACGTCTTCGTCGTGCAGCCGCATGGGGATCTTGGTGACCCGATAGTTGCGCACGTCGCCCGAGGCCGTGGACTCGGTCTCCATCTGCTCCATCTGCCCGGTGGAGAACGCCCGGTCGAACTCCCGCTTGAGGAGCACCCTGGGCTGGCGGTGCAGCACCTCGAATACCGTGCGCCCCAGCACCTCGCCCCGGTCCAGGCCCCGGGTCCCGGTCTCGCGCTTGCGGTTCCAGGCCTGGATGCGGTATTCCCGGTCGATCACGTACAGGCCGACGGGGAGGGAGTCGATGATCTTGGAGGTAAAGCGGCGTTGTGACTCGATCTCGCGTGTCCGCGCCGCCACTTCGCTCGCCAGGTCCTCCGACAGCTCGAACGAGGCGATGAG
>CP070716.1:2809017-2833382 GCA_020350425.1 Gemmatimonadota bacterium | reverse complement strand
CACCCGGGCGCAATTCGATTCCGGGCCAGCCGATCCACAGTCCGCCCCGATCCTCGAGGATCGGCCCGAACGCCGCCACGAGACCTCCGCTGGAGCGGATGCGCTCCGGGCCGCGCGGTCCGCGGCGCAGCGTGACCGGCAGGCGGTTGCTCACGGTCACGAGTGCGGCCTCGCGCCGCTCCTTGGTGCGACCGTCGGGCACGGTGTTCCTTCCGCCAGACCTCATCTACAAGTGTAGCCTCGCGGCGCGCCTCGTGCGAGGGCGTGTCCGAGTCGTGAAGGAAGTGATTACATTGTCTCCCAATGACTGTATCGAGTGTGATCGCCCTGCCCACCGCGTTCGCCAGCCGCTACGGCGCGCCGGTGATCACGCACATCGACACCGACATCTTCCGCCGCACCTACTTCACGCACTGCCTGCAGTGCGATTTCTGTGACGACTGGTGTTGCCAACACGGCGTGGACGTCGACCTGTATCACTACGAGCGGATCCAACGCCATGCCGACGGGCTCGAGCGGTACACGAGGATCCCGAGAGAGCAGTGGTTCACCGGAGAGGTCGAGCAGGATCCGGAGGTGCCCGGAGGGGGCTCACACCGCACGCGCGTGGTGAATGGCTCGTGCGTGTTTCGCAAGCCCAGAGAGCGCGGCTGCCTGTTGCACGCGTACTGTCTGGAGGAGGGGCTCGACCACCGGGAGCTGAAGTCCATGGTCGACTGTCTCTTCCCGCTCACGTTCTACGACGACATCCTGTGCGTGGCGGACGAAGTGGATGACGAAGAGCTGGTGTGTCTCGACACCGGTCCCACGATCTATCGTGGCGGGCGGGAGGAGTTGGTGTACTACTTTGGCGAGGCGTTCGCCGCGGCGCTCGACACGCTCGAGGCGAGGGTCCTAGAAGCCTAATCCCACTTCGAAGTGGGGACGGCGCCCGCCGGTACCAGATCCACGAAGCGGTGCCCCTCGAACTCCACGGTCTCGCCGAGCGAGAACTCCACCGGCGAGCGAAACTCCGGGCCGTCGAACACGAAGGTGTGGAACTCTCCGCGCTCGCCGCAGGGGTCGAGATCGTCGCGCGTGCTGATCTCCGTCACCAGGTCGGCATCGAACTCGCGCCCGAGGAAGGAAGCGGCGCCCCGCCCCACGTCGGCGCTCACGATGATCGCGCGGTAGCCGCGCTCCACCACCGCCCATGCGACCTCCACCGCCGGTCCGCCCCACAGCGGCTCCACGTGCTCCAGGCCGGCCGCCTGCACGCGCTCCTCGTACCAGCCCCGCACGTCGGCCAGGCTCACGTTGCCGAACACGACGCCTGTCACGCCGAGATCCTTGAGCTCGCGCAGCGCCTTGGTGAATGTCGACTCGAAGGTCGTCGGGAGGGTCGGCATGCAGAGGCACTCCACGCCCAGCGCCTCCGCCTGCTGCTCGATCAGCTCGTGCCGCACCCCGTGAAAGCGCACACGACCGGTGGCCCCGTCGTGGAAGCTGACCAGGTACCGGACGTCGAGCTCGGCTTCACGCGCGCGGTCGAGGGCCAGGATGGAGTCCTTCCCGCCGCTCGTCATGAGTGCGTAGGCCATGGTAGAAGGTATCGGTCGGTCCAGGCGGCCGTTAGAGGTCCCGCACTTGACGCGGCCGACACCACCCGTGAGTAGTTCTAGACCGTGCCCGAAGACAAGAAGCCGGAGAAGAAGAAGCTCGATCGCACCCTCGTGTGGCGCGAGGCGCGCGAGATCATCTGGACGCGCCGGCGCCGCCTCGGCGTGGGTGCCGTCCTCATGATCGTCAACCGGCTCGCGGGACTGGTGCTTCCCGGCTCCTCCAAGTTCTTGATCGACGACGTGGTTGGGCAGGGTCAGGCGGCGCTGCTCCTCCCGCTGGCCGCCGCCGTGGGCGGGGCCACCCTCGTGCAGGCCGGCACGTCGTTCGCGCTCGCGCAGGTGTTGGGGGTCACGGCCCAACGCGCCATTGCCGACATGCGCAAGGCGGTGCAGGCGCACGTGAGCCGACTCCCGGTGCGCTACTTCGACTCCACGAAGACGGGCATCCTCATCTCGCGCATCATGACCGATGCCGAGGGGATCCGGAATCTGGTCGGCACCGGCCTCGTACGGCTCACCGGTGGCCTGGTCACGGCCGCCATCGCCCTGGCCGTGCTGTTCGTGCTCAACTGGAAGCTCACGGTGGTCATCCTCATCGTGCTGGTCACGTTCGGTGGCGCGATGGCGTTCGCGTTTCAGCGGCTGCGACCCATCTTCCGCGAGCGGGGCAAGATCAACGCCGAGGTGACCGGGCGGCTGACCGAGACGCTGGGCGGTGTGCGGGTCGTCAAGGCGTACGTCGCCGAGCGGGGTGAGCAGCTCGTATTCGCCCGGGGGGTGCACCGTCTGTTCCGCAACATTGCCCGGACGATCATCGGGATCTCCGCCCTCGGCGCTTTCACCACGTTCATCGTGGGCGTGATCAGCGTGATCATGATCGTGGTGGGCGGCCGCGCGATCCTCGACGGCACGATGACCCTTGGTGAATTCGTGATGTACATCTTCTTCACGGGGCTCGTGGCCGCACCGCTCGTCTCGATTGCCGAGATCGGCACGCAGATCAGCGAAGCCTTCGCCGGCCTCGATCGCATTCGCGAGATCCGGCGCATGGCCACTGAAGAAGCGGGGGACTCCGACAAGGAGCCCTTGGGCGAGATCCAAGGTGAGATCACGTTCCGCGGCGTGTGGTTCGAGTACAACCCGGACGTCCCGGTGCTGAAGGACGTCTCGTTCACCGCGCCCCCCGGATCGACCACGGCGCTGGTGGGGTCGAGCGGTTCGGGCAAGAGCACCCTGATCTCCCTCGTGATGGCGTTCAACCGGCCGAAGGAGGGGACCGTCACGGTGGACGGGCGGGCGCTCGACACGGTGCGCCTGCGCGACTACCGCAGCCTGCTCGGCGTCGTCCTGCAGGACAACTTCCTGTTCGACGGCACGATCGCCGAGAACATCGCCTTCGCGCGCCCCCACGCTAGCCGCGAGCAGATCGAGGAGGCCGCGCGCATCGCGCACGCCAACGTGTTCGTGGAGGAGTTCGAGGATGGCTACGACACCGTCGTGGGCGAGCGGGGCATCAAGCTCTCAGGCGGCCAGCGGCAGCGGATCGCGATCGCGCGGGCCATCCTCGCCGATCCGCGGATCCTGATCCTCGACGAAGCGACCTCCAGCCTCGACAGCGAGAGCGAGGCGATGATCCAGGACGGCCTGCGCTCGCTGCGCCGCGGCCGGACGTCGTTCGTCATCGCCCACCGGCTCTCCACCATCCGCAGCGCGGACCAGATCCTGGTGCTCGAAGACGGGAAGATCGTGGAGCGAGGCACGCACGATGAGCTGCTCGCCAAGCGCGGCCGCTACCGCCAGCTGTACGACAAGCAGTACCTCGTCGAGCACGACCGCTTCATCAACCCGGGCGAGGATCACACGCCGGAGCCGGAAGAGGTCGAGGCGGCACCACGCAGCGGCGCGCCGTCGCCGCGGGATCTGTAAAGGCCTGAGGTTTCGGGGTCGCTAGGTGCGGAGGTCCTGGAGGTGCCGTCGGAGCTCGCCCAGCCCGGCCAGGTACCGCGCGCCGATCCCATCGATCCGGTCCCGCAGTGGGGCGGCCGCCGCCCCCCCCACCAGCAACTCCACGCCGTCGCCCAGCGCCGCGCGCAGCTCTTTGAGCTCCACCAGGAGCCGGGCCGAATCGGCTGCGCGGACGCTGCTCACGGCCACCGCGCGGGCGCCCGACTGTGCCGCGGCCTTCGCGGTGGCGCCCGCGGGCAGGTCCGGTCCCAACTGGCGCACGCGCCACCCCTCGGTCCGGGCGACGACCCCCGCCAGGAGGGCGCCCATCTCGTGTCGCTCGCCGGCCGGCGTCGTCACCAGCATCAACGGGGCGGAGCCGGGCGTCTCCAGGATCTCCTCCATCCACTGGAGGGTGCGCTTGATGATCACCGTGGCGGCGTGCTCATGGGCTGGGGTGAGCGTGCCGTCGTGCCAGCGGTCGCCGATCCGGCGCAGTAGCGGGGCGAGCACCCGGTCGACGAAGTCGATGGCTCCCAGCGAGAACACCGCCTGACCGAGCGCGAACTGCAGCTGTCCCGAGTCCAGGGCTTCCACGGCGGTGAGGGCGGCATCCAGATGGTCCTGTGCCGCGTCGCCGCCGCCGGCCGTCGCCGGGGCGGCGGGGGCCGCCGACGCTCGGGCGGCGGCATCTTCCTCAACGAGGGCAGCCAGCTCGTCGTCGCGCAGCTCGGCCACCCGTCGGATCGCCCGCCCGGCCTGGGTCGCGCGGTTCAGCAGGGTGAGGCGCTCGATGTCGGCGTCCGAGTAGAGCCGCTGCCCGCCCTCGCTGCGCTGCGGCGTGACGACGCCGTAGCGCCGCTCCCACACCCGCAACACGTCCGGGGACAGCCCCGTCCGCAGTGAGACGACTCGGATGGGGTGGCGTGGCTCGCGGTAGCGGGTCGGGTCGCTCATGGCCGCCAAGATAGGTATCTGTCTAAGTTGTGTCAATATCTGTAGTTGGACAGACCCTTGACAAACGTTGGACCCACACGTATGTTCTTGGACGTTCGTTGGACGGCAATGTCATCACCTGGAGGTCAGAATGAAGACGCTCGACATCATCGCGGCAGTCCTCCTGGTCATCGGCGGCCTCAATTGGGGCCTCGTCGGTGCCGCGGACTTCGATGTCGTCGCCACGCTGTTCGGCGGCGGCAGCGCGTGGAGCAAGCTGATCTACAGCCTCGTCGGCATCAGCGCCCTGTATCAGGCCCTGCAGTGGAAGGCGATCCAGCAGCGCTGGCTCGCGGCCCCGGCAGGCGCCTAGACCACGGGGATGCGAGATAGACGGTTACTCACTTCTCATCATCGTTTGGAGGCAATCATCATGCAGTTCCGCACCCTCAGCGCCATGGTCGCCGCCGGCCTGTTGCTCGCCGGCTCGGCCCAGGCGCAGATGAAATACTCGAGCAGCTCGGCCGCCTACACGTCGAACGACATCGTGGACGTCGCGTTGGCCGCCGGCTCGTTCAACACGCTGGCTGCGGCGCTCCAGGCCGCCGGTCTGGTTGAGACCCTCAAGGGCGAGGGCCCGTTTACGGTGTTTGCGCCGACGGACGAGGCGTTTGCCAAGCTGCCCGCGGGCACCGTCGAGGCGCTGCTGCAGGACAAGGAAAAGCTGACCGCGATCCTGACGTACCACGTGGTGGCTGGCCGCGTCACCTCTGAGCAGGTGGCCAAGCTCGACCGTGCGACCACCGTGAACGGCCAGGACGTGGCGATCAAGGTGAAGTACGGCTCGGTGTACGTGAACGACGCCAAGGTGGTGCAGGCCGACGTCGAGGCGTCGAACGGCGTGATTCACGTGATCGACACGGTGATCCTGCCCGAGTGGTAGGTTCATGGTCCTCGGGGCCGGCGGATCCTCGCCGGCCCCGGGTTCCCGTTGGTATCTTCTTCGCGGCGTCGCTCTTGGGCGGCGCCGCAGCGTGCTACCCATGACCCGCGTTCCCAGCATCCGCATCCGCGCCGCCAACGGCGCACCGGTCAACCGGGACGGTCGGCTCGTGCTGTACTGGATGACGGCGCACCGCCGGCTCACCGACAACTACGCGCTTCAACGGGCCGTCGAGTGGGCCAACGAGCTCGGCAAACCGCTGCTCCTGCTCGAGCCGCTCCGCGTGGGGTATCCGTGGGCCAACGAGCGCTTCCACGCGTTCGTGCTGCAGGGTATGGCCGACCATGCCGCGGCGCTGGCCGAAGGGCGCGTCGGGTACCTCCCCTACGTCGAACCGCAGCCGGGGGCGGGGAAGGGGCTGCTGGAGGCGCTGGCGCGGTCGGCCGCCGTCGTGGTGACCGACGACTACCCGGCCTTCTTCCACCCCCGCATGCTCGAGGCTGCCGCCGGCCGACTGCCCGTGTCGCTCGAGGCGGTGGACGCCAACGGGCTCCTGCCGCTCGGGGCCGCGCCGCAGGAATTCGGGACAGCGTACCAGTTTCGCCGCTTCCTGCACCGCGCGCTCGCGGAGCACTTAGTGGACTGGCCGCTCGCCGACCCGCTGAGCGCGCTCGAAGCGCCCCGCTTCCCCGGTGTCGACCGGGCGGTGACCGATCGCTGGCCCGCCGCCTCCGCCGATCTGTTGGCGGCCGAGCCGGCGGCGCTCGCCGCGCTGCCAATCGATCATGGTGTGCCGCCGGCCCCGCTGCGAGGGGGGTCGCGCGCGGCGCGCGAGGCCGCCGAGCGGTTCCTGGTCGAGCGGCTCCCGCACTATGCGGAGCGACGCAACGAGCTCGGGGAGCCGGGCACCAGCGGTCTCTCGCCGTACCTCCACTTCGGTCACCTGGGGGCCCACACGCTGTTCGCGGGCGTTGCGGAGGCCGAGCGGTGGACGCCCGACGAGCTCCGGCCAGAGGCGCGCGGTGGCCGCGCCGGTTGGGGGATGGGAGAGAGCGCCACGGCCTTCGTGGACCAGCTGGTCACGTGGCGCGAGCTGGGATACAACATGTGCGCCTTTCGCTCCGACTACGACCGCTACGACTCGCTGCCGGAGTGGGCGCGCCGCACCCTGGCGGAGCATGCCCGCGATCCGCGGGAGTACCGCTACGACCTCATGGAGTTCGAAGCGGCCGCCACGCACGACGAGCTGTGGAACGCGGCGCAGCGCCAACTGGCGCGTGAGGGCCACGTGCACAACTACCTGCGCATGCTGTGGGGCAAGAAGATCCTGGAGTGGTCGGCGTCGCCCGTGGAGGCGCTGAACACCATGGTCGAGCTCAACAACAAGTACGCGCTGGACGGCCGCGATCCGAACTCGTACTCGGGGATCTTCTGGGTGCTGGGCCGTTACGATCGCGCCTGGGGGCCGGAGCGGCCGGTGTTCGGCAAGGTGCGCTACATGAGCTCGCAGAACACGGCGCGCAAGCTGCGCGTGCAGCCATATCTCGAGCGGTACGGCGCGGAGGCGCTGCCGCGATGAGGAGGGGCAAGCGGTTCGTGCTGTCGCGCACGCAAGTGGTGCCGGCCGATCTCGACGAGGTGTTCGCGTTCTTCAAGGACCCGAGCAACCTGGCCGAGATCACCCCGCCGTGGCTCAACTTCCAGGTCCAATGGGCCTCGGACTCGGTCGTCCGGGAGGGCACGCGCATCCGGTACGGCATCCGATGGCTGGGCCTTCCGATGCGGTGGGAGTCGCGCATCGACCGCTACGTCGAAAACGTGTGCTTCGCCGACGAGATGGTGGTGGGGCCGTACCGGTCGTGGTATCACCTGCACAGCTTCCGCCCTGTGCCGGAGGGTGTCCAGGTGTCGGACCGCGTGGAGTACGCATTGCCGTTCGGACCGATGGGCCTGGTGGCGCACGCCGTCGTGGTGCGGCGGCAACTCGAGGGGATCTTCGACTACCGGACACGGCGGATCAGCGAGATCTTCGCGGCCCCCTGACGCGCCATCCAGCGCCGCTTGGAATCCCTTCTGACGCAACGTACCTTCGAGGCATGACGCCGAAGGCGACACCCGACACCCTGCTCTTCCTGGTCCGCGTGGCGCCGGAAGTCGCCACCAAGGCCCGCAGGACCCGCCGGCGCTTTCAGCAGCAGCTCGTGCGGAACCTGCGCGACGCACTGGCCGCCGCCCACATCGACTGTCGGATCGACGCGCGCTGGAGCCGGATGCTGGTCGAGGCGTCCGATCGCGCCGCCCTCAAGCGGATGGCCTCCGTGTTCGGGGTGAGCAGCGTGTCGGAAGTCGAGGCGCGGCTTCCTGCCGACCTCGACGAGATCGTGCGCACGGGCGAGACGCTGTTCGCCGATCGGGTGCGCGACCGCAAATTCGCGGTGCGGGCGCGTCGGGTAGGCACGCACCCCTTCACCGCGCAGGACGTGAAGGTCAGGCTCGGCGCCGCCCTGGACCGGCACGCGGCATCGGTGGACCTCTCGCATCCCGACGTCACCGTCTCGGTGGAGGTGCGTGACGAAGAGGCCTTCCTCTTCAGCGGGCGCGAGCGGGGTGCCGGCGGGCTGCCGGTGGGGGTCGAAGGCCAGGCCGTCTGTCTCATCTCCGGCGGGTTCGACTCGGCAGTGGCCGCGTGGCTCATGCTCAAGCGCGGCATCGCCGTCGACTACGTGTTCTGCAATCTGAGCGGCGAGGCATACGAGCGCGCCGTGGTCTCGGTGGCCAAGATCCTGGCGGACGAGTGGAGCTTCGGTACCCGCCCGCGCATCCACGCGGTGGATTTCGTGCCGGTCGTGGACGCGCTCAAGGCCACGGTGCAGCCGAAGTACTGGCAGGTGGTGCTCAAGCGGCTCATGTACCGTGCCGCCGAGGCGGTGGCGCACGACCTTCGCGGTGAGGCGATCATCACGGGCGAGGCGGTGGGCCAGGTCTCCTCGCAGACCCTGGGGAACCTGCGTGCCATCGACGACGTGGCCTCGCTCCCAGTGTTCCGGCCGCTCCTGGGGCTCGACAAGCTCGAGATCATCGCGCTCGCCGAGCGCATCGGGACCGCCGTGCTGAGCGCGCACGTGCGGGAGTACTGCGCCATCCTCCCCGACCGGCCGGTGACCCACGCGAAGCCGGCGGCGGCCCGAGACGAGGAGTCGCACGTCGATCTCTCCCTGCTGCAGCGGGCGGTGGCCGAGCGCAAGGTGCTGGACCTGCGGGCGTTGCGGGACGTGGACCTGGTGCAGCCGTACCTCTTTGCCTCAGAGATTCCCGAGGGGGCGGCGGTCCTCGACTGCCGCGAGCCGCACCACTTCCAGCACTGGCACTATCCCGGCGCGGAACGCCGCGACATCGCCGAGCTGGCGGCGCACTTCCACCGGCTGGACAAGACCCGGACCTATGTGCTGTACTGTGCCTTCGGGGTCCAGACCGCGTACGTGGCGGAGGTGATGCAGCGCGAGGGCTACGAGGCCTACTCGTTCAAGGGTGGCGTGCGACGGCTGATGCAGTACGCGCGGGAGCAGGGCCACCCGGCGACGGTCTGACCGCATCCGCCGCGTCTGGCGCTCGCCTGGCCGCTACCCCATACTTGGCCCCGCAGCATTCCCAACCGAATCCGGTTCGTCTGAACGTGGTGTCGAGTCCGAAAGGATCGTGCGCATGACGGAGCCGAGAGCCGCCGCCGACGTGGTCCGACCCCCGCCGCCAACGCTCTACCGCTGGGCGGTGCTCGTCGTGATCAGCCTGGCGATGTTCGGGAACTACTACGTGTACGACGCCGTGAGCCCGATCGCCGACCTGCTGAAGGTCCAGCTCGGATTCTCAGACAAGAACATCGGGCTGCTCAACGCGATCTACAGCTTCCCGAACATCGTCATGGTGCTCATCGGTGGGATCATCATCGACAGGGTGGGGGTCAAGAAGGCCACGCTCCTGTTTGGCGTGCTCTGCTTCCTGGGTGCGGCGCTCACCGCTGCGACGAGCCAATTGGCGGTCATGGCCACCGGCCGCCTGATCTTCGGTGTCGGGGCGGAGTCGCTGATCGTGTCGGTGACCACGGCCATCGCGCGGTGGTTCAAGGGGAAGGAACTCTCCTTCGCCTTTGGCGCGAACCTCACCATCGCGCGCCTCGGGTCGTTTCTCGCGCTCAATTCCCCCACCTGGGCGAAACCGGCCTTCGAGAATTGGCAGTGGCCACTCCTGATTTCCGTTGCGGTTGGGAGCCTCTGTGTGGTGGGCGCGCTGGTGTACTGGATCATGGAGGACAGGGCCGCGCAGCAGTACCAGATGGGCGAGGCGGGCGAGACCGAGAAGGTCGTCTTCGCTGACCTTTTCCGTTTCCCGAAGTCGTACTGGTACGTCGTGCTGCTTTGCGTGACGTTCTATTCTGCGATCTTCCCGTTCCAGACGTTCGCCGTGAAGTTCTTCATCGAGGGCCACGGAACCACGCGCGAGTTCGGCGGCTTCCTCTCCAGTCTCATCACGCTGTTTGCGATGGTCTTCACGCCGCTGTTCGGCCTGCTGGTGGACCGTGTCGGCAAGCGTGCCCTCTTCATGATGTGGGGATCGCTGCTGCTGGTGCCGGTCTACCTGATGATGGCGTACTCCAATGTGCCGCTCCTCGTACCGATGGCGATGATGGGGATCGCGTTCTCCTTGGTGCCCGCCGTGATGTGGCCCGCCGTGGCGTATCTGGTAGAGGAAGGGAGGCTCGGCACCGCCTACGGCTTGATGACCATGATCCAGAACATCGGTCTGTTCGGGTTCAACATGATGATCGGGTGGGCGAACGACTTCGCGGGCGCCAGCGTGGAGACCCCGGGCGGGTATGCACTCGGCATGTGGATCTTCTCCATCCTCGGCTTCCTGGGGTTCTTCTTCGCTTGGCTGCTGCGCAAGCAGGAGACCGGCCCGCATGCCCGCGGGCTCGAGACGATCACGGTGCGGTCGACCCTGGAAGCCGAGGCGAAGGCCCGGGCGCAGGAATAGCGCGGCGGCCGGCCGACGGCGCGCAGGCGCGAGAAAGGCGACCTCCTGGGGGAGGCCGCCTTCTCGTTTCCGGGCCGTCCGCAGCCCGGTCCTGCGGGGGAAGGTGGAACTGGCCGCGACGCATCGGGTCGCCCGGCACGGCGTGGCCAACTGTGAGAACGCCGAGAGAGTCACCCCGGTTCCCGCAGTGTGGCAGAGTGGATAAAGTATTACAGGGCAATGAGTTAGGTGGCACCGTCGGAGCCGGCCGCGGCAGCACGCCAGCTGAGCATAACTTACCAAATATCGTCACACGTGTCAGATTGTCTGCATGAGCGCAGGAGACACCGGCGAGTTCGTCGTCCGCGCGGACGAGCCCACCCAGGTCGGACGCAAGAGCCGCGAGCAGCTCCTCTCAGAGCTCGAGGTGCTGGAGGTGCAGTTCGAGGCCTCGCGCGAGGCGCGGATGGTGCTGCAGCGCGCCGAGGAGGCGCTGCGCAAGAGCGAGGAGCGCCTGCGCAAGTTCTTCGAGCACTCGCACGACGCGCTCTTCGTCTTCGACCCGGTGCAGGACGTGATTCTCGAGGTGAACCCCCGGGCCTGCGAGCTGCTGGGCTACACGCGCGAGGAGCTGCTTGCGCTGCCGGTGTCGGCCGTGCACCCGGGCGAGCTGCCGCGCTTCCAGGAATTCGTGCGAAGCGTGCTGCGCGACGGGAGCGGCTGGACCGACGAGGTCACCTGCCTCACCAAGGATCACACCCAGTTGGCCGCCGAGATCTCCGCTTCCGCGGTGGTGATCGAGGGCCGGCGGCGCGTCATCGCCTGGGTGCGCGACGTGACGCAGCGCAAGGAGGCCGAGGCCAAGCTGAAGGAGAGCGAGGAGCGCTTCCGTCGCCTGGTCGAGCGGGCTGCCGACGCGTTCTACGTCATCGAGCAGGACGGTCGCATCGTAGACGTGAACCAACAGGCCGCGGACTCCACCGGCTACGACCGCGACGCGCTCGGCAAGATGTGGGTGTGGGAGATCTGGGAGGGCTTCTCGCCGGAGCGGCTGCGCCGCAACCTGGAGGAGATCGAGCGATCGGGTCCCACCACGCTGTGCGGATACCATCGCCGCCGGGACGGCACGCGGTTCCCCGTCGAGGTGCGGACCTGCCTGCTGGAGGAGCGCGGCACGAGACGGGTGCTGGCGCTCGCCCGGGACATCTCCGAGCGGGTGGAGGCCGAGGAGGAGCGGCGCAAGCTCAATCTCGAAAGGGTGTACCTGCAGGAAGAGATCGAGATGGAGCACAACTTCGGCGAGATCGTCGGAGGCTCGCGCGCCATCAAGAAGCTGTTTCAGGAAATCGAGCGGGTCGCGGCCACCGACTCCACGGTCCTCATCACGGGCGAGACCGGTACCGGTAAGGAGCTGGTCGCCCGCGCGATCCATGGGGCGAGCGCCCGTCGTGACCGCGTGCTGATCAAGGTGAACTGTGCGGCGCTGTCCTCGGGACTCATCGAGAGCGAGCTGTTCGGGCACGAGAAGGGCGCGTTCACCGGCGCCACGCAGCGTCGCGTGGGGCGCTTCGAGCTGGCCGACGGGGGCAGCATCTTCCTGGACGAGATCGGCGACCTGCCGGCGGAGCTCCAGGTGAAGCTGTTGCGCGTGCTGCAGGACGGCGAGTTCGAGCGCGTGGGCGGCAGCAAGTCGATCAGGGTGGACGTGCGCGTGATGGCGGCCACCAACCGCGATCTGGAGCGGGCCGTGGAGCAACAGCGCTTCCGCTCCGATCTCTACTTCCGCCTGAAGGTGTACCCCATCCATGTGCCGGCGCTCCGGGACCGCACGGGCGACATCCCGGTCCTGGTGAACTTCTTGGCGCAGAAGTACGCCAAGCGGATGGGCAAGACGATCCAGACCGTGCCGCAGCGGGCTATGAACGCGCTCAAGGGCTACGCGTGGCCGGGCAACGTGCGGGAGCTCGAGAACGTGATCGAGCGGGGCGTGATCGTGAGTCCCGAGACCGAGCTCGAGCTGGGCGAGTGGCTGCGGGAGTCGGGGCCAGTGGCGGAGGAAGACGCGCTGCTGACGCTGGACGAGGTGCAGCGGCGTCACATCGTGAGTGCGCTCGAGCACACCGGCTGGCGGGTGAGCGGGCCCAACGGGGCCGCCCGCGTCCTGGGGATGAAGCCCACGACGCTCCAGGCCCGAATGAAGAAGCTGGGGATCTCCCGCGGCAACCGCGGCTGACGGTGCGGGCCGCCCATATATTGCGGCCTGACGACATATCGTAAATCCCCCTCCCAGGGTCGGGTCTGAGGTCGGGCCGGCCTACCTCATAAGTACATACCCAGTAATTGTTTAGAGCAACAGCGGTCAGGCCGCTCAGTGTGGCATGCCGTGTGCTATAAGGAATGGTGAACCCACTGCCGAGGACCGCAGCGTGCTGCGCATCACCCGACTCGCGGAGCTCCCCCCGCTCATCACGCTCAAGGTGGAGGGGAGGATCCAGGGTGACGCAGTAGGCCTGCTGGAACGGGAGTGCCGCGACCAGATCGACGGCGGGCGGCGCGTTCAGCTCGACTTCGCCGACGTCGCCGCGATCGACCGGGACGGGATCGCGATGCTCCGGGAGCTGCTGAGCGATCAACTCGAGATCGTGCACGCCGCGCCCTTCCTTGGCGCCCTCCTGGGACAGAAGGAGCCGCTATGACCGCTGTTGCTACCGAGACGCCTGTGGCCGCGCCACCGCCGATCTTCGAAGAGCTGGCGATGCCCCATACGGACTTCCTGTACCGCTTTGCCCTGCGGCTGTGTGGCGAACCCGCCATGGCCGAGGACCTGGTGCAGGAGACGATGCTGCGGGCCCACAGTAACTGGCACCGCTTCGACGCCGGCTCCAACGTGCGCGCCTGGCTCGCCACGATCCTGCGCAACTCGTTCATCAACGAGTACCGCCGCCGCAAGCGCGAGGTACACCGTATGAGCGTCGAGGACATGGAGACGTTCATGGTCATGCAGACCGATCCGCGCGACCCGGAACGGGACTTCTTCAACGCGCTGGTGGACGAGGAGATCGTGCAGGCCGTGGACGAGTTGCCGGCCGAGTACAAGGAAGCGCTCCTGATGAGCGACCTGGACGGGCTGCCCTACGCGGTGATCGCCCGGGAGACGGGAGCGCCGTTGGGCACGGTGAAGTCGCGCATCCACCGGGCGCGGCAGTTCCTGCAGAAGAAGTTGTTCGACTACGCCTCTGAGATGGGCTACGTGAAGGGCGAGATCGGTCTCCAGGCGGCCTAGGACCATGCAACTGCTGAAGCCCATGCCGACCGACGTGCGCACGCTCGAGGAGCAGCTGAATGCCAAGCTGCTCGCGGGCCGATTCCTCGAGGCGTACGAGGAGTACTACAGCGAGGACGCGATGGAGCCGCGGCGGGCCCGGCGCGGCCTCCACGTGGGCTCGGACTATGCACGAGCGCTGGCGTTCTTCGGCTGGGTCGAGACCTTCCTGGGAGCGTTTCCGGTACGCAGCGTCACCGCCCGCGACACGTCGTATTCGGAGTGGATCGTGAGCCGCCGGCCGCGCGCCGGGCGCCAGGGCGGCACGCAGGTCGTGGCGCGCCGCTGGCGCGACGGCAAGGTCGTGCGCGAGCGGTTCGTGAATCGGGTGTAGCTGCCGACGGGCAGCGCGTGTTCGAAGCGAAGCGAAGAACGAGGGGCCCCGCCGAGGCGGGGCCCTTGGCGTAACCGCCCGGCCCCCGCGCCGGGCGCGGCCGTTTCGCGCAATCGTACCACCCCGCATCACATTGATCCAAGGCGCCGGCGCGCACGGCGCTATCGTGAGCCATGCTCGCCCGCGTCCGCTCCGCCGCGGTGCTCGGCATCGACGCCTATCTGGTCGATGTGGAGACCGACATCGCGAACGGCCTGCCCTCGTTCACCACCGTGGGGTTGCCGCACGGGGCGGTAAAGGAGGGCCGCGAGCGGGTCGGTGCGGCGGTCGTCAACTCCGCATTTGCATTCCCGTTGAAGCGGATCACCGTAAACTTGGCCCCGGCGGACGTGCGCAAGGAGGGCTCGGCCTTCGATCTGCCCATCGCGCTGGGGATCCTGGCGGCCACGGAGCAGCTCGTGCCCAACGGCCGCGGAGCGAAGCGGAGCCCACCGCCCGCTCTCGAGGACTACGTCGTCGTCGGAGAGCTCTCCCTCGAGGGCGGGGTGCGCCCGGTGCGTGGCGCACTGTCGATCGCGTTGGCCGCAAAGGCGCGCGGATTGCGCGGTGTCATCGTGCCCGAGGCGAATGTGGCCGAGGCCGGGGTGGTCGCCGGGATCGAGGTGCTGGGGGCCGAGGCGCTCACGCAGGTGGTCAGGTACTTCAGGGACGGGAAGCCGCTGCCGCGCGCCGCCGTAGACTGTGCGGCGCTGTTCGGCGCCGCTCCCGGGGACGGGGCCGACCTCGCCGAGGTGCGTGGCCAGGAGCACGCCAAGCGCGCGCTGGAGATCGCGGCGGCCGGCGCGCACAACCTGCTCATGATCGGCCCGCCCGGCTCCGGCAAGACGATGCTGGCGCGCCGGCTGCCGACCATTCTACCGGAGGCGACGCTGGAGGAGGCGCTCGACACGACGAAGATCCACAGCGTGGCCGGGTTGCTGCCGCCCGGGGCGGCGCTCGTCACACAGCGCCCGTTCCGCGCGCCACACCACACCATCAGCGACGCGGGATTGATCGGCGGCGGCGTGCATCCACGCCCCGGCGAGGTGAGTCTCGCGCACGGTGGCGTGCTGTTCCTCGATGAGCTGCCCGAGTTTCGCAGGAACGTACTGGAGGTGCTGCGCCAGCCGCTGGAGGACGGCTACGTGACCATCGCGCGGGCCGCCAACTCGCTCTGCTATCCCGCCCGGTTCATGCTCGCTGCCGCGATGAACCCCTGTCCCTGCGGCTACTTCGGGAACGCCACCCGTGCCTGCACCTGCGGGCCGCCCCTGGTGGAGCGGTATCTCTCGCGCGTCTCCGGGCCGCTGCTCGACCGCATCGACATGCACCTGGACGTCTCGGGGGTGCCGTACGGGGAGCTGTCGTGTGAGCGGAGCGGGGAGCCCAGCGCCGCGATCCGGGAGCGGGTCAATCGGGCGCGCCGCCGCCAGCTCGAGCGCTTCCAGGGACGCGAGGGCCTCTTCGCCAACGCCCACATGACTCCCAAGCACCTGCGGCGGCTGTGCCGCGTCAGCCAGGGTGCGGACGCGCTGCTCCGCAGAGCGATCGCGCGTCTGCGGCTCTCGGCGCGGGCCTATCACCGGGTGCTCAAGATCGCCCGCACCATCGCGGACCTCGAGGGCGCCCCGGACATCGAGCCCCGGCACGTGGGTGAGGCCGTCCAGTATCGCAGCCTCGACCGTCCGGTGAGCTGACGCGCTTCGCGCGGCCACGTGCCGATGATCGGTATTGCGCCTGCCGCTACTGGAGGGGTCCGGTGAGGTCCTGCCGGCGGATCGCGCCCCGCTCCACCTGTATCGTCACCGCCTGGGTCCGCCGATCGTGCAGCGTTGCCCACACGGTGATGCCGCTGCCCGGGGGCAGGCCGCATGCCCGGTACGACCCTTGCGCGTCGGTCCGCGCCTCGATGCGCACCCGGGGCGCCTCGGGACGGGCGCCAGGCTGGGCCCACTCGAACACCACCGTGGCGTCGGGGACGTGGACGCCCGTTGCGCTGTCGGCGACGAACCCCACCGCCAGCCCGTCGCTCTCCTGGTAGGGGTGCGTGGGGCAGAGCAGAGCCGAGGCGGTCCTCACCGAGGGCACGGCCAGGTCCACCGATGTCACCAGGCCCTCCGCCAGGGTGACCTCCCGGCTGGGAAAGGGAAGGTTCCACGCGTCGAAGCGAGGATGCGTGAACTCCACCACGTGGCGTCCCGCGGGGACGTCATCGATGCGAAAGGCGCCCCGTCGGTCGGAGCGGGCGACGAGCCCGGTGCCGACCACCCGCACCGCGGCGCCGATGAGGGGCCTGCCGATCGTGCTATCGAACACCGTGCCCAGCAGGGTCGTGGTGAGCTCCCCATCGAGCTGCTCGCCCTCCCAGGTGAGGGTCGTGGTCACCTCGGCGCCCTCTTCCCGGACCGCTACCACGGTGAGGAAATCGTGCACGTCCCCTCCGGCCATGGCGCTCACCTGGCGCCGCTCGAGCTGGATCACCGGCATGCGGATCCACCAGCGCCGCACGATCCAGGCGCCGGTGCGGAGCCGCTCGAATCGGACGTAGCCGCCGGCGGCATGCCGCGGGACGTCGTACTCCACGTCGGGATACAAGTGCATCAGGTTGGTGTAGTGGAACTCCAGATGGCGCAGCTCGGCGGTGCCACGGTCGAGCCACAGCACACCGGACACGTCGGGCAATTCACGATTGGGCGTCGGTTCGAACACCAGGCCCAGCAGGCCGTCCTCCGTCCCCGCGCCTGCCTCGAGTCGGAAGCAGTGGTCCTCCAGGAAGGTCTCCGAGAGAAGCACGTCGGCATCGGGGGCGTAGTAGATCAGGTCCGAGCCGTCCGGCTGGACGTAGCCGTCCGCGGCGAGCCGTTCGGCACGGAGGGAGCGGAACGGCTGTCGGGCCACGCTCACCCGCTCGTTGCGCCGCTCCGAGCGAACGCGCAGACGGTCGGGGTCGAGCTCCCGCTCCCACGTCACGATCTGGAAGCGCAGGGCCCCGCGGGCCTCCGTCCACGCGGTGATGTCGAGCGCCTTGCGCGCCTCCTCCCACGTGGCGGCGGTGCGGCTGCCGAGCTCGGGGAGCAGGCTGCACCGGCGCTCCTCCTCCACGATCACGGCCGGCAGCTGGATCGTCTCCGCCGGCACCTCCAGCGGGTACTGCAGCGTGTCGCCCCGAAAGAGATGGAGTGCGGGTGAGACGACGGTGCGATACCCCACTCGCCGCACCTCCAACCGATAGATGCCGGGCTGGCGCGCCTCGACGACGAACCGCCCGGAGGCGTCGCTGAGCTCGACCGCGTGCCGGACCCCGGTGGCGTCGATGAGGCCGACGAGGGCGCCGTGCACCGGGCTCTCCGTCCCGGCACCGGTGAGGCGTCCGCGGACCACCTGGGCACACACCGGCGTGCTCGGTAGCACCAGCAGGGTGGTGACTGCGAGGGTGATGCAGACGCCGCGCACGTGCGCAATCCTCCCGAGAAGGGAGCGGGTCCCCGAAGTCTACCCCCTCTCCCGTGGCAGTTCCACCGGTGAGAGAGAGGAGTTGCCTTCCGTCTCCCTGTTCCCGCCGCTATTAATTCGCGCATGCCCGATGCGTCGAAGCTGCACGCGCTGATCGGCCGCATGCCATCGCTGCTCGTGGGATACTCGGGGGGGGTGGACTCGACCCTCCTCGCGGTCGTGTCGCGACGGGTCCTGGGCAAGGAGCGGTCGGTGGCCGCCCTCGCGCTGAGTCCCTCGCTGCCCGCCCACCAGCGTGACCGGGCACGCGATTTCGCGCGACGCTTCGACCTCCAATTCGTGGAGGTCGAGACCGACGAGATGGACGATCCCCACTACGTCGCCAATCCGACCGACCGCTGCTACTTCTGCAAGCGCGAGCTCTGGTCCAAGCTCTCCGTGCTGGCGGCCGAGCTCGGGATGGCGGTCGTGGCCGACGGCACCAACGCGGATGACCTGGGAGAGCATCGCCCCGGGCTCGCGGCCGCGGACGAGCGCGACATTCGCTCCCCGCTGGCGGAGGTGGGGTACTCCAAGGCCGACGTGCGCGAGGCCGCTCGCGCCCTCGGCCTGCCCAACTGGGACGCCCCCGCGGCCCCCTGCCTGTCGAGCCGCGTGCTGTACGGTCTGTCGGTTACGCCCGAGCGGCTGCGGCAGGTCGAGCAGGGCGAGGCGGCACTGCGAGCGGTGGGCGTCGAGGGCGATCTCCGGGTGCGGCACCGGGGGCGCGAAGCCCGCATCGAGGTGCCCGAGTCGCAGTTCCGGCTCGTGCGGAGGCACCGGGAGGCGATCGGCGAGCGGCTGCTGGCACTGGGCTTCGATCGCGTGACGCTCGATCTCCGCGGCTATCGACGGGGGAGTCTCCTTGCCCCGAGCGAGGTGCCGCTCGAGTTGCTCAGCGAGCGTACCTGAGCATCCATGCGACTCTTCATCGCGATCAATCTTCCCGCGGAGGTCCGAGAGGCCCTGTGGGAGACCGCGGCGCCGTTGCGCGCCGCGCGCTACCCCATCCGCTGGGTCGCATCCGAGGCGATCCACCTGACGCTCAAGTTCCTGGGGGAGGTGGAGGCCGAACGGGAGGGTGAGGTCGCGGCTGGGCTCGCCGCCGCGGCCCAGGGCGCGAAGCCGTTCACCCTCGCGGTCAGCGGCTTCGGCGTGTTTCCATCGGCGCGGCGCCCGCGGGTGGTATGGGCCGGCCTCGAGCCGGTGCCGCCCCTGGAGCTGCTGCAGCACCAGGTGGAACGGGAAATGGAGCGCCTGGGCTTTCCGGTGGAGGGGCGCCCCTTCCATCCCCACCTCACGCTCGGCCGTGCCAAGCGCGATGCCCGGCCGGCGGCGCTCGAGGGGCTTGCAACCGAACTGGACACTCTGGTGTACGAAGCGGAGGTGACCGTGGACGCGGTGGATCTGATGCAGAGCACGCTGACGGCGCAGGGCGCGCGGTATGCGCGACGGCACGCGGTGGCGTTGACATGAGGGTGCGGCAAGCGGCCGGTGTGCTGCCGCCCGTCCTCGCGTTGGCGGTGTTCGTGGTGGCTGGCGTGGGCATTGGTGGCGGACCACTGCAGGACGCGTTCGTCGGGGTGCCGAGCACCGCCGCGCTGCAGTCGGCGATCCGCAAGGAGCGGCTGATCGCGGCGCGCAACGGTGCCAACTTCGTGCAGCTCACCCCCGACGAGATGGCGTCGATCCTCCACGCCCGGCTCGACCCCGTTGCCCAGCAGGCCCTCGACTCGCTGCGGTTGACGCTCGGCGACGACCGGGTCACGCTCGACGGACAGCTGCTGATGGAGACGGTGGGCCGGGAACTGCTCGGTGCCATGGCGGGGTACGTGCAGGGGCGGCAGCCGATCCGGGTGACCGGCCCGGTGGCGGTGCGGGACACGGGGATCGTGAGCTGGACGCCGGACGAGGTGACCGTCATGGCGCTCAGGCTGCCGCAGGCGGCGATCCCGAGGCTGGTCAACTACCTCACGGGCGGCACGGAGGGGTCCTTCTTCCTTCGCGTCCCGCGCACGGTGGGTGACGTGAAGGTCAGTCGGGGCAAGGTGACCTTTTACCGCTGGGGAGGGTGATGGCGAAGCGGGTGCTGGTGGTCGATGACGAGAAGGGCGTGCGCGAGGCGTTGCGCCAGATCCTCGAGTACGAAGGCATCGAGGTGCACACCGAGGCATCGGGCGCCGCCGCGCTCAGAGCCTACCCGGACTTCCTCCCGCATCTCGTGCTGCTCGACGTGAAGATGGCGGGAATGGACGGGCTCGAGACGCTATCGCGCATCCGGGAGCAGGATCCGGCGGCACAGGTCGTCATGATCTCGGGGCACGGGACCATTCAGACGGCGGTGGAGGCCACGCAGCGTGGTGCGTACGACTTTCTCGAGAAGCCGCTCGACACCGATCGCATCCTGCTCACGTTGCGCCACGCGCTCGAGCAGGCCGAGCTCGAATCGGAGAACGTGCGACTCCGCGAGTCGGTCGGCGACAAGCATGCCATCGTGGGGGAGAGCCCCGCGATTCACCATCTCATCGGGATCATCGACAAGGTCGCCCCAACCGCGGCGCGGGTCCTGGTCACGGGCGAGAACGGCAGCGGCAAGGAGCTGGTCGCGCGGGCCATTCATCGCGGATCGCCGCGGGCGGACCAGCCGTTCGTCGAGGTCAACTGCGCGGCCATCCCCAGCGAGCTCATCGAGAGCGAACTGTTCGGTCACATGAAGGGTTCGTTCACGGGGGCGTTCGGCGACCGGGCGGGGAAGTTCGAGCAGGCCGACGGCGGCACGCTGTTCCTGGACGAGGTCGGCGACATGAGCCTGGCCGCGCAGGCGAAGGTGCTGCGAGCCCTGGAGGAGGGCATGGTCACGCGCATCGGAGCCACCAAGCCCGTCTCGATCGATGTGCGGGTCATCGCGGCGACCAACAAGAAGATCGACGAGGAGATCGCGTCGGGGCGGTTCCGGGAGGATCTGTACTACCGACTGAACGTGGTACCCATCGAGGTGCCGCCGCTGCGGGAGCGCCGGGATGACATTCCGCTCCTGATCGAGAAGTTCGTGGCTGATCTCGCGCGCGACAGCGGGGTGAAGCCCAAGCCCTTTGCGGACGACGCGCTGGCCGCGCTCGTGGGTCGGGAGTGGCCGGGTAACGTGCGGGAGCTGCGGAACGCCGTCGAGCGGCTGGTCATCCTCTCCGCGGGCGAGGTGGTGGCAGCGGCGGACGTGGTCCGACTGGCTGGAGCCGCCGCTGAGGGTGCCGTCGGGAGCCTCATTCACTGCGACACCTTCGAGGAGTTCAAGCAGAAGGCGGAGCGGGCATTCCTCGAGGCCAAGCTCGAAGAGAATGGCTGGAACGTGAGCGAAACGGCTCGCAAGCTCGACATGCCGCGTAGCAACCTCTACAAGAAGATCGAGAAATACGGGCTGCAGCGGGGCTAATACCGGCCCCACAAGGAGCGGCGTGGAAGCGGCCCTCCCTGCGCGCCATTCGTTAGGCGATGGCCAGGCGACGGTGGCACGATTCCGCATGCGGAACCAGCGTGTCTCCGTCGCCGTTATCTTGAGCGTGGGTGGCGCGGTGCTCGACCTCGACGCGCTCCGGGACCTGCCAGGAGCCACCGTGGTGCGCGCCGAGGTAGCGGCGGGGGAACGCGCCGTCTGTGTCAGCGCAACGTTGGAGCACGAGTGTGAGCTCGGGGAGCTGGGGGCGGCCATGCGAGCCTGGGCCGGTGCGCGCGGCTGGGTGGTGGCAGTTGCGCCGTTGGCGCGGCCTGGCTAACGTTTCAGACAGCGCGTTCGAAGGGAGTACGGCCCTGCAGCTTCGCGTCCGGTTGTCAGCGGTTGGAACATGCTTCGGGTTCCGCTGCGCACATGATGCAACACGTGTCGACCCGTCGCTGCGATCGGTCGAGTTCCTTGGCCTCCCTTCCTACCGGCCCCTCGCTGCGCGCATCCCTGGCTGCATCGGAATGAACACGGGCGCCCCACTGACCGGCTGCCCGTTGTCGTATTACGCAGGTTCCCACTAGCGGATTCGTCGGAGGAACTGCCCGTATGCGACTCGGCCCCGCCCGGAAGACTTCGGTCGACGAAGGCTCGCTGGATCAGTACCTGCGGGAGATCAGCCAATACCCGCTGATCAGTCGGGAGGAGGAGGTCGATCTAGCGAAGCGGATCAAGCAGAGCGACGAGGAGTCGCTCGACAAGCTCGTGCGGAGCAACCTCCGCTTCGTCGTGTCAGTGGCCAAGAAGTACCAGAACCAGGGCGTGAGCCTTTCCGACCTCATCAACGAGGGCAACCTCGGACTCATCCGGGCGGCGCACAAGTTCGACGAGACCAAGGGCATCAAGTTCATCTCCTATGCCGTCTGGTGGATTCGGCAGGCCATCCTCCAGGCGCTTGCCGAGCAGAGCCGGATCGTGCGGGTCCCGCTCAATCGCGCCGGCACGCTGCACCGGATCGGCAAGCGGTCGTCCGCGCTGCAGCAGGAGTTGGGCCGTGAGCCGACCGTGGAGGAGATCGCCGAGGGGATGGACATCTCCGAGGAGGAGGTGGCCAAGACCCTGTCGATTTCCCAGAGCCATCTCTCCCTCGACGCCCCGCTGACACCGGGGGAAGACAACAAACTGCTGGACTACCTGCCCGACACGCAGAACGCCGGCCCCGACCAGGAGACGTTCGAGCGGGCGCTGTCGGACTCCATCGAGGAAGTGCTCGGCACCCTCAAGGAGCGCGAGGCCAAGATCCTCCGGCTCTACTTCGGCCTGGACGGCCAGGAGCCGATGACGCTCGAGGAGATCGGCAGCATGATGGGAATCACCCGCGAGCGGGTGCGGCAGATCAAGGAAAAGGCGCTCGCCAGGCTGCGGCACGTGAGTCGCGCGCGGGCGTTGGAGAGCTTCTTGTCGTAGCAGCGGGCTGCGAGCATGACGGAAGGCGAGAGGCGGGAAGCGCACGGCTGGGTGCGTTTCCCGCTTTCCGTTGGACCTGTTCTGTGGGTAGCTTGACCTCCATGAGACTCGGCATCGTATCCCTCGGCTGCGACAAGGCGACCGTCGACTCCGAGCGCCTCGTGGGCGACCTCGTGGGGCACGGTGCCCAGATCGTCGGTGACCTGCACGCGGCCGACGTCGTCTTGATAAACACCTGCGGCTTCATCGATGCGGCCAAGCGGGAGTCGATCGAGGCGATCTTGCACGCCGCCGCGCTGAAGGAATCGGGCGACGTCAAGGCGGTCGTCGCCGTGGGGTGTCTCGTGCAGCGGTATCAGGACGAGTTGCGACGGGAGATGCCCGAGGTGGATCTGCTCCTCGGCTTTCACGACCTGCACACGCTCGTGCCCGCACTGGCCGAACGCGGCCTGATCGACGATCCGGTCGCCGGCCATCCGGGCGTACGCCAGTATCTCGGCGACACGCCGCACGTGCGCTACCTCAAGATCTCGGAGGGATGCGACCACGGCTGCGCCTTCTGTGCGATCCCACTCATGCGGGGCAAGCACCGCTCGGAGCCGGTGGAGCGACTGGTGCGCGAGGCCCAGCAGCTCGAGGCCCAGGGAGCGAAGGAGATCAACCTGGTGGCGCAGGACCTGGGGCACTTCGGCCGCGACCTGGGGCGGGATGGACCGAAGCTGCCCGACCTGCTCGAAGCGCTGCTCGAGGGCACGACGGTGCCCTGGTTCCGGTTGCTGTACGTGTATTCCGCCGGACTGAACGAGCGGTTGGTGGATCTCCTCGCTGGCGAGGGGCGCATCCTCCCATACCTCGACATTCCGATCCAGCACGCCGCGGACCCGGTGCTCGCGCGCATGCGCCGCCCGGAGCGGCGCGACACCATTCGTGAGAAGGTGTCGTGGCTCCGGTCGCGGCTCCCCGACATCACGGTCCGCACGACCGCGATCGTGGGGTTCCCCGGTGAGACGGAGGAGGATTTCCGGACGCTGCTGGAGTTTGCCGAGGAGATGGCGTTCGAGCGGCTGGGGGTGTTCACCTACTCCGAGCAGGAGGGCACGCGCGCCGCCGAGCTCGAGGATGACGTGCCCGACGAGGTGAAGCGGGCGCGGCAGGAGGAGCTGCTGGAGCTGCAGCGCACGATCTCCGAAGAGCGACTGGGGCGCTACGTGGGACGCGAGGCCACCGTGCTGGTGGACCGGATCGCCGATCCCGACGAGGGGGGCGCAACCCACGTGGGGCGCGTGGTGTGGCAGGCCGACGACGTGGACGGTGTGACGTACGTCGCGCAGGGCGGCTGGGCGCGTCCGGGCGACTTCCTGCGGGTGACCCTCGACGACAACGTCGATTACGACTTCCACGCCACGGCGAAGCCCACATGAAGATGATGCCCCGGTTGCCGTGTCGCTGTCGGACGCTCTCGCCATTGCTCGGAGCCGCGCTGGTTGCGGTGCTCACGACGTGCGGCAAGCCGACTCCCTCGGCCGGCATCCGTGACGAGCCCGACATCCGCATCGGTCTCCTGGTGAGCGTGGGTGAGGCGCGCATCTCGGGGCGGGGTACCGTGGGCGGCGTGGTCGACGGCAGCGTGGCCTTCCGCATCCCCGGCGGCCAGGAGGTGCGCCTCGTTCCCGACGGGCGCGCCGTGCAGGTATCGGGGCCCGGCGCGGGCCGGTACGAGCGCGTGACGTTCGTGAGCCTCGATCGGTCGCGGTTCGTGGAGGTCGATGGCCAGCCGTACCGCGGGGTGGTGGAGGTGTTCGCGCACGAGGGCGCACTGAACGTCGTGAACGAGCTCGCGC
>CP070716.1:2782867-2808917 GCA_020350425.1 Gemmatimonadota bacterium | reverse complement strand
CCTGTCGGAGAACTCCAAGCTGGTCGTGATCAACGGCGTCTCGAAGCAGTACGCCATGACCGGGTTCCGCATCGGGTGGGCCGTGGCCAACAAGAAGCTCGCCGGGGTGATGACCAACATCCAGGGCCACCAGACCTCGGGTCCGTCCGCGCTGCTGCAGCACGCGGCGGTGGCGGCGATCAACGGCGTCCAGACGAGCGTCGAGAGCCTGCGCGTCACGCTCGAGAACAACCGCAACGTGATGATGGCTCAGCTCAATGCGTTCGAGGGCGTGAAGGCGACCAAGCCGGACGGGACGTTCTACTGCTTCGCCGATTTCAGCACCTACAACAAGGACTCGACCAAGCTGGCGGAGCTCCTGGTGGACAAGGTCCGCGTCGTGACGGTGCCGGGGATCGAGTTCGGCATGGAGGGTTACCTGCGGCTCTCCACCTGCGGCACGATCAAGGATATCAAGGACGGCATCGAACGGATGAAGTGGGCGCTCGACCCCAACGCGCCGAACGAGCTGTACATCGGCGACCGGAAGCTCGTCCGGGATTGGATGTAGACGATCACAGGCGACGGGGCACGGGCAACGGCCGTGCGCTCCCTGCTCCCCGCTCACTGAGGAAGACACCATGGCGAAGTACCTCAAGTTCAGCACGCCAGCCATCAAGCAGGCGACGGACCTGAAGAGCGATTTCGGGCTCAAGAACCACGGGCTCATGGACCTGGACCGCGTGTTCTGGAACCTGCCTGCGGAGGCGCTCTACGAGGAAGCCATCTTCCGCGGCGAGGGACACATGGCCGAGGGCGGGCCGTTCATCGTGGACACGCGGCCCCATACCGCGCGGGCCGCCGCCGACAAGTTCGTGGTACAGGAGGCGTCCACGCTGGAGAAGGTTTGGTGGGGGGAGTACAACCGCCCCTTCTCACAGGACAAGTTCAACTCCCTGTTGGCGCGGCTCCAGGCGTTCCTCCAGGGCGAGGAGGTGTTCGTGCAGGACTGCTACGCCGGCGCCGATCCCAACTATCGCATGCCGGTGCGGATCATCACCGAAAAGGCGTGGCACAGCCTGTTCGCCCAGAACATGTTCATCCCGCTGGAGAGTCAGGACGCGTACAAGCGGCACATACCCGACTTCACGATCATCCAGGCGCCGTCGTTCAAGGCCGATCCCCGCGTGGACGGCACCCGCACCGAGACCGCCATCATCCTGAATTTCGCCCAGCGCATGGCGATCATCTGCAACTCGGGGTACGGCGGGGAGATCAAGAAGAGCGTCTTCACGGTCTTGAACTTCCTGCTGCCGCTCGAGGGCGTGCTCGCGATGCACTGCTCGGCCAACGTGGGCAAGGGCGGGGACGTCGCGCTCTTCTTCGGGTTGAGCGGCACCGGGAAGACTACCCTGTCTGCCGATCCCGCCCGGCGGCTCATCGGCGACGACGAGCACGGGTGGAGCGACGATGGGGTGTTCAACTTCGAGGGCGGCTGCTACGCCAAGGTGATCCGGCTGTCCGCCGAGAATGAGCCGGAGATCTACGCGGCCACGCGCCGCTTCGGGTGCATTCTCGAGAACGTGATCTACGACCCCACCACGCGACACGTGGACCTGGACGACGACGCGATCACCGAGAACACCCGGGCATCGTATCCGCTGGAGTTCATCCCGAACACCGTGCCCGAGCGGATGGCGCGGTCACACCCCAAGAACGTCATCTTCCTGACCTGCGACGCCTCGGGGGTGCTGCCTCCCATTTCGCGACTCAACTCCGAGCAGGCGATGTACCACTTCATCAGCGGGTACACGTCGAAGATCGCCGGCACCGAGATCGGCCTCGGCATCGAGCCGCAGATCACGTTCAGCGCCTGCTTCGGCGCTCCGTTCATGGTGCACCACCCCTTCACCTACGCGAACCTGCTGAGCCAGAAGATGGCCAAGCACGGCGCCACGTGCTGGCTGGTGAACACCGGGTGGACCGGCGGGCGCTTCGGCGTGGGCAAGCGCATCAGCATCCGGCACACCAGGGCGCTGCTCAACGCGGTCCTCGACGGCAAGCTCGCCAAGGTGAAGTTCCGCAAGGACAAGCTGTTCGGGTTCGAGGTTCCCACGAAGTGCCCCGACGTGCCGGAGGAGGTCCTCGATCCCGCGTCGTCCTGGGGCGACAAGGACGAGTACTGGAAGAAGTACGATGCCCTGGCGGCACGTTACATCGAGAACTTCAAGCTGTTCGCGGACGGATGCCCCCCAGAGGTCGTGGCGGCCGGTCCGACGCGACTCTCCAAGGCGAAGTAGGCGGGAGGGCACATGAGCGAGGGCCGGCGTGAGCAGTTCATCAAGCGATTGTCCTCGGTGGGCATGGGGACGCGGGAGTCGGTTCACGTGCTCCTGGGAAGCATCGTGTACGACGTGCGGGAGCAGGTGGTGCGCAAGCAGTTCAAGGACGACGAGATGGATGCCGTGGTCACCTTCCACGACCAGGCAGAGGCGCTGTGGCGCGACACCCTCTCGACCGACCCGCCGCTCGATATCGAGCAGATGGTCGCCCGCCTGACGAAGCTGCGGGACGTGTGCACGGGACCGCTGGGGCAGTACCACGCCAAGCTGGAGCGGGGGGTGCGGAGCGCGGAGGAGTTCCGGCGAGAGCACCCCTAGGACGGACCGTGCCACGCCGATCACACCGGGTCTGTGTGCGTGACGCCGCGAGGGGGCTCTTCCCCGTCGCGGCGTTGCTCGTCGTGGCCGCCGGCTGCGGCAACAGCTCAGGGCCGGATCCGCGGGAGCTCCTGGGGACGTGGGACTACCGGGCGGCGTACGTGGTCGGTGCGGACACCCTCGTGGTCACCGGGATCGTGGAGATCGACCAGCAGGCCGACACGAGCTTCGGCGGCACGTTCACGCGACTCGCGGCCCCCGCGGCCGTGCCCACGGACGCCACTGCCCCGGTCGCGGGGGTGGTGACGGACGGCGTGGTCGTGCTCCGGATCGAGGGTCCCGAGGCCGCCGTACTGGACAGGGGCGATTTCGATTCCAGCGTCATCTTCGGCGTCAGTTGGGCCCGCGCGACCGCCGCGGCCGACTCAGTCCAAGGCTTCTTTACCATGTGGTGGGCGAAGGACAACTGATCATGAGAGCAATTGCGGAAGTCCAGGTCATTCCCATCGGCGCGGGCGTGTCCGTGCGCGCCGAGGTGAAGCGCGCGCATCGCCTGCTGGAGGACGCGGGCCTCAACGCGCAGCTCCACTCCAACGGCACCAACCTGGAAGGCGAGCTGGAGGACATCTTCGCGGCCATCGTGAAGGTGCACGAGACGCTGCACGCCGAGGGCACCGTGCGGCTCTCGACCCACATCAAGATCGGCACCCGCACCGACAAGGACCCCACCCTGGCCGGGAAGCTGTTCTGAGGGGCGCCGGCGCCTCCCGCGCCGCCTGACACCCCGGCGGGATCCATAGGGGAGAGATCCCGTCGGGGCCCCGCCCCGACGCCGGCGCGAAACCTGGCCGCCCACCGTGGCGTATTGGGGGTGACCGGAGGCTCCTCAGCCCCGAGCCGGAATCGAGGTTCCCACAGATGCGATCCCGTACCTTCCTCATCGCGGGCGTGCTCGTGCTGCTCACGGCAGCCGCCAGCGGCTGCTCGTCGGCGGGCGGCGACGAGAACAACCCAGCCTATCCCTTCGAGGTCGGCGTCGCCGACCGAGGCGCCATCCGGGTCCTGATCGAGGAAACCGGCGTGGTCGAGCCGGAGCGCCAGATCGTGGTCAAGTCACCCATCTCGGGTGTCGTGCGCACGCTCCACATCCGCGAAGGTGACTCCGTGCGGGCCGGCCAGCGCATGGCAACCATCGTGCCGGACATCGCCCAGGCCAACTTCCTGTCGCAGCTGCGCAGCGACATCAGCGCCTCCCAGATCTCGGTGAACAACCTGCAGCGGGAGTACGAGCGCGCCAGGGAGCTGGAGGCACGCTCGCTCATCTCCGACGCCGACCTCGAGTCCGCCCGCGTCGCCCTGGAGCAGGCGCAGAACGACCTGCGGGCCCGACAGGAACAGCTCCGCCTGATGGAGGAGAGCGGGGTCAGCGCCACCGACGACGCGCAGTCCGCGCGCATCACCGCGCCGGTGGCGGGCATCGTGATCCTGCGGGGCGTCGAGGAGGGCGAGACCGTCGTCGGGGGTACGAGCGCCTACGGCGGCGGCACCGAACTCTTCACGATCGCCGACCTCTCCACCCTGCTGATCAACGCCGCGATCAACGAGGTGGATATCGGCAAGGTGAGCACGGGCGACATCGTATCGATCACGGTGGACGCCTTCCCGGGAGACACGGCCACCGGTGTCGTGCGGTTGGTGCCCCCGGCCGCGCGCCTGCAGGAGCGCGTGCGCGTGTTCGACGTCGAGATCGAGGTACGGACGGGCGCCGCCATCCTGCGTCCCGGCATGACGGCCAACGTGCAGATTTCGGGCCCCACACGGGACGACGTCGTGCGACTCCCGGTCGAGGCCGTCTTCTTCGTCGAGGGCCGCCCCACCGTCTACCGCCTGGTCGACGGCGCCACCGTGCCGACACCGGTCACGCTCGGGCTGAGCGACCTCTCCTACGTGGAGATCCTCGAAGGACTGGCGGAGGGCGATTCGGTGGCGCTGGAGGACCCGGCCGAGGCCGCGCGGCGGGCCCGCCTGGGACGCTGATCATGGCACTCCTCGAGGCACGCGGGATCACCAAGGTCTACCGGCTGGGGCAGGTCGACGTCGCGGCGCTGCGCGGGGTGGACCTGCACGTGGACGCCGGTGAGTACGTGGCCATCATGGGGCCGTCGGGGTCGGGCAAGAGCACCCTCATGCACATCCTGGGCTGCCTCGACACCGCCACGTCGGGGACCTACCACCTGGACGGGACGGACGTCAGCACGCTCCAAGGCCGCCCGCTCGCGCGCGTGCGGAATCAGAAGGTTGGATTCGTGTTCCAGACGTTCAACCTCATGCCGCGGCTCAACGTTGAGGAGAACATCGCCCTCCCGCTCCAGTATCGGGGCGGGTTCTCGCGGCGGGAGCGGCGCGGGCGGGCGCGGACACTGCTCGAGCGCCTCGGGCTCGGGCACCGCATCGGACACCGGCCGGACCAGCTCTCGGGGGGAGAACGGCAGCGGGTGGCGATTGCCCGAGCCCTGATCGGCGAGCCAGCCATCCTGCTGGTGGATGAACCGACCGGCAACCTCGACTCCACCGCCGGCGCGGAGGTCTTGAAGACGTTTCGCGAGGTGCACCGGAGCGGGAACACGATCGTGCTCGTCACGCACGACGCGAACGTCGCCGCCGAGGCTCAGCGGACGGTGCACATCGCCGACGGGCGAGTGGCCGCGTGAACTTCTGGGAGTCGCTGCTCGTGGGGCTGGACGAGGCCCGGCGCCACCTCGGACAGACGCTGCTGTCGCTCCTGGGGCTCATCCTCGGAAGCGGCAGCATCGTGACGGTGCTGGCGCTGTTCGGCGGCCAGACGAAGATCACCCAGGAGTTCGTCGCCGAGGTCGGCGGGTTCGGCACCATCATCGTGCGCGACCGCGAAATGGCGGAGCAACCCTCGGCGCGGGAGCTCGCGTCGGATCGGCTGACCTATCGCGACGCGGCGTACCTCAAGGACAACGCCACCACCCTCTCCGCAGTCGCCCCAGGCTTCTACGACGAGATGGAGTACCGGGTAGGCAACATCAACTTCTCCGGTCCCATCGTCGGCACGACGCCCGATTACGCGGTGATCAATGACATCCGGCCGATGGTTGGTCGCTACCTGAGCGACCTCGACGTGCGGCGCAAGGCCCGCGTGATGGTGATGGGCTGGAAGTACGCGGACTCCCTCTTCGGTCACGCGGAGGACGCGCTGGACCAGATCGTCAACCTGGCCGGCAAGAACTATCGGGTCGTCGGCATCATGGAGCGGGAGGAGTTCTACTTCGCCCCGTGGAGCGGCAACCAGCTCGAGTACCGCAACGAGCGGGCCTACATCCCGATCACCACGGCCTTCAGCCAGTACACCGGGACCGACGATCATCTCGTGTTCCTCACCCTCAAGGCGGTCTCCCCGATGGCCGTACAGGTGGCGCGGCAGCAGGTCACCGCCATGCTCTCCCTCCGGCACGGTGTCGAGGACTTCTCCATCGAGCGCTCGGGCGGCTTCTCCAGCGACGACGCCCAGTTCTTCATGCTGTTCAACTTCATCTTCCTGGTAGTGGGCATCGTCTCGCTGATCGCGGGCGGGGTGGTGATCGCGAACATCCTCCTCGCGTCGGTAGTGGAGCGAATACGGGAGTTCGGCACGCGCATGGCGTTGGGGGCCACCGCGTTCCAGATCTTCGGTCAGGTGCTGGTGCAGGTGCTGGTGATCACGGGGGTGGGCGGCCTGCTGGGGCTCGCCCTTGGTACCGCGCTCGCCGGAACCGCGGGCCACTTCATGAGCATGCCGGCGGCCGTCACGGGGCCGATGGCTGCAGTCGCCATCGGTACTTCGCTCTTGGTCGGACTCGTGGCCGGCATCTACCCGGCAATCCGCGCGGCACGGCTCTCCCCGGTGGAGGCGCTGCGGTATGGCTAGCGGCCGGCTCGGACGGTGGGTGGCCGACTGGGCGGAGCTCGGCCTGGACGCCGCCCGGGAGATCCGGGCGCACAAGATGCGCTCCCTGCTCACGCTGTTCGGGGTGGTGTTCGGCGCCGCTTCCGTGGTGTCGATGACTTCACTCTCGGCGGCGGTCAAGCAGATGGCCACCGATGAGATCACGCGCCTGGGCATGCCGCGGACCGTGGCATTCTACGACCGTGGACCACGATCCGACGCGAGCCGCGCCGCCGACATACGCCACACGGGCATCAGGCTCTCGGACATCGGAGCTCTGGAAGCCGTACCGGGGGTGGCAACGACGTACGGTCGCAACTTCACGGGACGCCAGCTGGTCAGTACGCCACGCGACCAGCGCACGGTGCCGGTGGACGGGATCGACGCCGGATACCTCCGCTACCGCAATTGGCCGGTGGTGCGGGGCCGCGAGTTCGTGCCGCTGGACATCATCAACGCCTCGCGCGTCGCCGTGCTCGGCTCGGAGTTGGTGGAACCCTTCTTCGGCGCCGCCGATCCCGTGGGGCGCACGATCGAGGTCGCGGGAATCCGCTTCCGCGTGATCGGGGTGGTGGCGCCGATCGAATTCGAGATGATCCCGGTCGACCAGTCGTTCCTCGCCCGCCGCGTCTACGTGCCCTACACCTACGTCACCCTGTACCACAAGGGCGCCGGGCGCGTGGACAACGTACTGGTCGACGTGTCGGAGCATGCCGACTTCGCCACGGCCATGGAGGCCGCGACGGCCCGTCTGCGCCGGCGGCACCACGGCGTGGAGGACTTCGAGATCCAGAACGAGGCTGCCGAGGTGAGGTCCACCCTCGCCATGGCGGACGGCATCCTGCTCGGGTGGAACGGTGTGTTGTTCACCATCGCCGGGGTCACGCTCGTAGTGGGCGGCATCGGGCTGTTCAGCGTGTTGCTGATCGCCGTGCGGGAGCGCGTGCGGGAGATCGGGATTCGCAAGGCGCTCGGCGCCGACGACCGCGACATCCGCAGGCTGTTCCTCGCCGAGTCGCTCACCCTCGCCCTGCTGGGGGCGGCCATCGGCATCGGCGGAGGCATAGCCCTCATCAAGGTGACCGAACTCATCGCCCAGCAGTTCGGGCGGGTGTTCGTGATCGCCGTGAACGTGCCGGGGGCCGTGATGGCCGTGCTGTTCGCTGCGGTCGTGGGCGTCGTCTTCGGCTGGTACCCCGCGAGCCGCGCGGCCAGGCTCGACCCGATCGAGGCGATTCGCGAGCTCTGAGTCTAGAGCTTCGGATCGATGATCGCCTTCGTCACCCGCAGATTCGCCACGTCATCCAGCGCCCGATCGGCCTCATCGAGGCCGTAGCGGGCGCCGATCACCTTGTGGAAGGGGAGCTTCTCGCGGTGCCGCGCGAGCATGTGGAGGGCCCGCACGATGTGCCGGAAGTCGGTACCCCACTGCCCCAGGATGTCCGCGTGCCGCCGGTTGATGTGCGTGTGGGGATTGATCTGGACGGTGCCGGTATCGGTGTAGTGCCCGCCCACGACATAGGTGCCGCCGTCCCGTAGGAGGTTCAGGCCCTCCGAGATCGCGGCGGGATTGCCGCTCGCCTCGATGATCACGTCGGCGCCCCGCCCCTGCGTCACGCCGCGCACGGCGTCCGCGCGAGCATCGAGCGGATGCTCCTCGAGCGAGAGCACCAGGTCGGCGCCCAACTCCCGTGCGAGGCTCAGCCGCGTGGCGGGCGCGCCGATCACGACCACGGCGCCGGCTCCCCGCAGCTGCGCGAACGCCGCGGCCGCGAGACCGACCGGCCCTGCTCCCTGGACGACGACGGTATCGCCCATGCACAAGTCGCTCCGTTCCACCGCCGCGAACCCCGTGAACAGACCGCAGCCGCCGCCGATCACGTCATCGGCCGTGAGCCGTTCCGGCAGCTTGAGCACGCGGACGCCAGGCCGGAGGTAGATCCGCTCGGCCCACCCGCCCAGCGGGCCATCCTGTGCGGAGTAGGTGATGCCGTAGACCCGCCGCTTCGGACACCGATTGGGCTGGTTCGCGACCGTACAGTGGTAGCACGCGTTGCACACCTCGTGGACGTCGTAGAAGGTGACCACATCACCTGGATGCAACGCCTCCCCCAGCGCGTCCCGGTCGACGCCCCGCGCCTCGAGAATGCGACCCACGCTCACGTGCCCCGGTATGATCGGATAGGGCACACCGTCGAGACGGCCGTGATGCAGGTGGACGTCGGTACCGCACACCTCGCTGGCCACCGTCTCCAGCAGGATCCCCCCCTCCTCCACCACGGGGTCGTCGATCTCCCACAGGGCGATCGATGCCCGCGGCTCGACCATCACTGCCGCACGTATTCCCATGCTACCCCCGATGCAGTCCGATACGGCCGAGAATCTGCTCGAAGCGCCCGTCGCCGCGCAGGTCGTCGAACAGCGGATCCACCTCCAGGAACACCAGGTGCAGCGCTCGCTCCCCGCACGCCTGGCTCAGCCAGTGATAGGCCGCGTCGAGCTCCCCGAGCCCCATGTGAATCACGGCGAAGTAGTCCGCGGGTACGTAGGCCTCCTTGGCCCGTACCTTGAGGGCCTCCAGGATGTCGCGCGCGTCGTCCAGGCGGTACGCCTGGGTATAGGCGTAGGCGAGATACGCCGCCATCCCCGGGTGGTCGCCCGAGGCCGTCATCCCCCGCCGCAGAACCGCCTGCGCCTCCTTGAGCATCCCCTTCTTGATGTAGGCCTGCCCCAGAAACCAGTTGAGGAAGACGTACTCCGGATCGAGCTCGATCGTCTTGAGGAACCGCTCGATGGCTTCGTCATAGCGCCGACAGAAGTAGTGGATCCAGCCGAGGCCGGCATTGATAGTGAGCCCGAGGGGCTCGAGCTCCTGCGCCCGCGTGATGCACTGGGTCGCCTCCTCGAGCCGACCGCGGGACGCGAGGTACTCGGAGTAGGAGTGCAGCGCCGTGGCGTCCTTCGGATTCAGCTGGAGAGCCCGGCTGAGAGACCGCTCGGCACCCTGCCAATCCCAGTCGTAGTAGTGCTTCACGACCCCCAGGGAGGTGTGCGCCTCGGCGAGCATCTCATCGATCTCGAGCGCCTTCAGCGCCGCCACGTGAGCTTTCGGGAAGGCGTCGCGCGGGGGGAGAAACCGGTACCACGCCAGCAGATTGTACGAGTCGGCCACCCCGGCGTACGCCAAGGCGTAGTTGGGATCCCTCGCGATCGCCTGCTCGAAGTACTCGATCCCCTTCGCGAACCCGCCACGGTGCCGCGTCTTCTCCACGTAGCGCCCCCGCAGGTAGAGCTGGTATGCCTGTACATCGTCGGTGTAGCGCTTCACGACGCGGATGCGCTGCTCCTCCACGAGGTGTTCCCGCAGCGTGGACGCGATCGCTTCCGCGATCTCGTCCTGAATCGCGAACACGTCCTCCAGCTCCCGGTCGTAGCGCTCCGACCAATGGTGGTAGCCATCCGTCACGTTGATCAGCTGGGCGGTGATCCGCAGACTCCGGCCTACCTGGCGCACGCTGCCCTCCAGGATCGTCGACACGCCGAGCTCCGCACCGACGTCCTGCAGGTTGCGGTTCGTGCCCTTGAACGCGAAGGCAGACGTGCGTGCCGCCACGCGCAAGCCCTGCAGCTTCGTCAGGGCATTGATGATCTCCTCGGTCATGCCGTCGCACAGGTACTCGTTGGTGCGGTCGGCACTCATATCCTCGAACGGGAGAACCGCGATCGAGGTTGCCTCGGGCTCGGGCGGCTTGATCACGCCCGGCCTCGTCAGCGCCTCAACGAACTGCTCGGCCGTGGCGAACCGCTCTTCGGGCGTCTTGGCCAGCGCCATTCTCAGCGCGGCGTCCACGTGCTCGGGGACGTCGGCCTGCTTGCGACGGGCGGACGGGATCGGTGCCGCGAAGCACTGCGCGATCACGGCGTGCGGTGTATCACCCGTGTACGGTGGCTCGCCCACGAGCGTCTCGTACAGCACACATCCGAGGGAGTAGAGGTCGCTCCGACCGTCGAGCGCCTGCTCGCCACTCGCCTGCTCCGGACTCATGTACGTGGGAGTCCCCACGGCGATCCCCGGCTCGGTGATGAACACGGATGCCGGTTCCCTGCCCAAGCCGATCGCCCGCGCCACGCCGAAATCGGTGACGACCGCGTGCCCGCCGGAAAGCAGGATGTTGGCCGGCTTGATGTCGCGGTGGATCACGTGATGGCTGTGTGCATAGCCGAGCGCGCTCGCCACCTCTCGCGCGACGTGCAGGGCCTCCGCGACCTCCAACCGGCCGTCGCGGTCGAGCCGCCCCTGCAGCGACTCCCCCTCCACGAAGGGCATGACGTAGTACAGCAGGCCGTCCGCCTCGCCCGAGTCGTACACGGGCAGGATATGGGGGTGCGCCAGCCTCGCCGCGATACCGATCTCCCGCAGGAACCGGTCGGGCCCGACCGTCACCCCGAGCTCGGGCCGCAGCACCTTCACCGCCACCTTGCGTCGGTGCTTCCGGTCTTCGGCGAGACAGACCGTGGCCATGCCGCCCCGGCCGATCTCGCGCATGATCGTATATCGCCCGGCGAGCGCCTCGCGGAGACGGTGTGCGAGCTCTACCATGAGGACCAAAGATGGCCTGTTGGGCAGGCCGCCGCGACCCTTGCCCAAGCGCGCCGAACCCGGTTCCTTAGAAGACCTTTGCAGCCAGAGATCGACCCGGCATGTCGCTCATCGGACGCCTGCGCGCCCTCGTCACCATGGGTAGGGGAATGGCCACCGGCCTCTCCGAGCTCGAGGCTGGCGCGGACCCCATCGCCCTCTTCTCCGACTGGTTCGCGACCGCCCGCCAGTCGGGCATCTTTCTGCCCGAGTCCATGGCGCTCGCGACGAGCACTCCGGACGGTGCGCCCTCGGCCCGCATGATGCTGCTCAAGGGCTTCGGCGCGGACGGATTCGTGTTCTACACGAATTGCGAGAGTCGCAAGGGCGGGGAGCTGCTGGAGAACCCGCGGGCCGCCATCGTGATCCACTGGCCGATTCTGGAGCGGCAGGTGCGCGTCGAGGGCACGGTCGAGCAGCTCACCCCCGAGGAGTCCGCGGCATACTTCCGGACGCGTCCGCGCGGGAGCCAGCTCGGCGCGTGGGCATCGCGCCAGAGCGCCGAACTCGAGAATCGGGCAGCCATGGAGCAGCGGTTCCGCGAGCACGAGGCGAAGTTCAAGGGGGGCGAGGTGCCGCTTCCGCCCTTCTGGGGCGGCTTCCGTCTGGTCCCGCGCCGGATTGAGTTCTGGCAGGGGAGGCTCAACCGGCTGCACGACCGGCTGCGCTACACACGGGACGGCGACCGCTGGACGGTGACGCGTCTCTATCCGTAGCTTCGCCTACCGGCGAGCCGGCAGTGGCTCGTCGCCCGTCACGAACGACTCAATGAACAGCCTGGCGACGTCGGAGCGAAGCACGTCGCTGTCGAGCCCGAGTCCGTAGGGCCGGCTCAGCATGCTCGTGTTGGCCAGTACCACGAAGGCCAGGCCCGGTTCCGGCGCGCGCACGATCAAGGAGGAGTTGGCGTCCCAGTACCCGTAGTGCCACTGCAGCTCGATCCCCTCGTGGACGTGGATGAACCACCCCAGCGCGTAGGGCAGCGGATCGCCGGCGGCATCCTCGGCCGGCGTGAACACGGAGTCCCAGGTCGAGGCCTCCAGGAACCGTCCCTGATCGATCGCGATGGAATACGCGGCGACGTCCTCGACCGATGCGATGAGGCCGCCGGACGTCCCGAAGTACGATGGGTAGGAGTACCGGATCACGCGCCCACCCTGCCATTCATAGGGAGCGGCCATGTTGGCGAGGAACGCCTCCCGGTCGAGGCCAGCGAGGAAGAAATAGGGACTCAGGGTGTTGGGCGCGGTGTGGCGCAACTGCAGCGGCTGGAGAATCCGCTCCACGAGCAGCTCGCCAAACGAGCGCCCGGTGGCGACCTCAATCACTCGATCGAGCTCTGCGAACCGATTCCCGTTGTACCGATAGCTCGTGCCCGGCACGCCCTCCGAGGTGTGCGTGAGAAGGTGACGCACGAGGATCGTTCCGTCTGCCGTGAGATCCACGCCGTAGTCACTCGCGGGGTCGTCCAGGTCCACCAGTCCCTGCTCGACGAGCTGCATCAGAATGGTGGACGCGAACGTCTTGGTGAGGGAGGCGAGGTGGAACGCCGTGCTGGGCGTGACGCGCCGGCCCTCATCCACGTCGGCAAACCCGAAGCCCATGGACCAGACGATCTGCTCGTTCTCCACGATGGCCGCCGACAGCCCGGGGATGCGGAGCCCCACCCGCAGCGTGTCGAGCCGGGCCGCGAAACCGGCGAGGCCCTCCATGTACTCCACGGTGATCGTGCCACCGTCGGGACCGGCCGCATCCGAACCGCACGCGGCCGGCAGCGCAAGCAACCCCATCACCACGGTGAGCTTCCACGGTCTCGCGAACATCTCGCCCCCCTCCTGTCTCCGCCGGCCGTCGGTCCCGGCCCGGCACGCTCCCCTTCGTCGCTACGATTCAGCCGCCGCGGCAGTTCCACCCGGCGCCGCCACCGGTTGTAGAGCGGGCGACGGCACGTTACTTCTTCGTCCGTGAACGTCGTCAGGCTCCTACCCGTCGTCGTGAGCTTCGTGCTGCTCGCGGCACACTTTTCCCGCAACGGCATCGCGGCGTTGGTGGTCGTCAGTCTGGCCTTCCCCTTCCTGCTGCTGGTGCGCCGCTCGTGGGTGCCGCGCCTGTTCCAGGTCGTGCTGGTCCTCGCCGGAGCGGAATGGATCCGCACCACTCTGATGTACGTCTCCCGGCGGCAGGCCGCCGCGGAGTCCTGGACCCGGCTCGCCGTGATCCTGGGCGCTGTGGCGCTCTTCACGGCCTGCTCCGGACTCGTCTTCCGGAACCCGAGGCTGCGTCGGCGGTACGTGCCTGAGTGACGTTCATGATCGCCGTCTGGCCCCTCGTTTTCGCCCTCGGTCTCCAGAGTCCGGCGTGGCAGGCCGCGCCGGCCCTACCGCGGCCCGTGTCCAACAACGCGGTCGTCGCGGTGTCGACGCCGAGTGGACCTGCCGTCTTCTCCCTCATGGGGCTCGACTCGACCGTGCGGTGGGACGGCGTCGTGAATTGGGCCTTTCGCTGGAACGTCGGCGAGCGGAGCTGGCAGGAGATCGCCCCCGTCCCGGGGCCCGGGCGCCTCGCGGCGACGGCACAGGCCGTCGGGGGCAGCATCTACCTGTTCGGTGGCTACACGGTGGCCCAGGATGGCTCCGAGCAGTCACTCCCCAATGTGGACATCCTGGATCCCGACACCGGCGAGTGGCGTGCCGGGACCCCAATGCCCATCCCGGTGGACGACGCCGTCTCAGGCGTGTGGCGCGACTCGCTCATCTACCTCGTCTCGGGCTGGCACGACCAGGACAACGTTCCCAGCGTGCAGCTCTACGACCCCGCGACCGACACCTGGGAGCAGGCGACGCCGATTCCGGGGCGACCCGTGTTCGGCCACGCCGGGGGCATCGTCGGGAACAGCATCGTGTACGTCGACGGGGTGCGCACCCACCCGGCCCGGCCGCGGTTCACGATGGAAGGGGGGGCATGGCGGGGGGACATCGATCCCGCTGATCCGACCAGCATCGCATGGCGGCGAATTGGCGACCATCCGGGTCCCCCGCTCTATCGGGCCGGCGCGGTGGGCGTTGACGGTGCCGTGATCTTCGCCGGCGGCACCAACAACCCCTACAACTACGACGGGATTGGCTACAACACCTGGCCGTCCGAGCCTCGGCGGGCGGTGTTCCGCTACGACCCGGACGCCGACCGCTGGAGCGGCTGGGGGGAGCTGCCTCGGCCGGTGATGGACCTTCGGGGAATCGTGGTGGCGGGAGACCGGCTGGTCATCGTCGGGGGAATGACCGCGGCGCAGTGGGTTTCCGACAGCGTCTGGACCGCGGAGCTTACAGGGCCGCCAACAACTCCTTGAACCGGGCATCGTCGCGTATGGGATCCAGATCCGGGTCCCGCTCGAACCAGTCCTTGCGCGCGAATCCTCCCTCGACGGCCTGCCGGAGGCTGGCGAACGCGCGGTCGCTTTCCCCCTCCAGGGAGAACAAACACGCCACGTTGTAGGCGATCCCTGCGTCGTCGGGGTCGAGACTGATCGCCCGCTCCGCCCATTCGAGGCCCCTGGCTTTGTCCCCCGTGCGGCAGAGCGAAACGGCCCCCATGCTGAACGCGTGCGCGTCGTCAGGATTCAACTCGAGGTACCGGGCAGCCACGTCGAACGCCTGCCGGTACGCCGCTTCCGCCTCGCCCTCACGGCCCAGGGCCGCGAGGGACTGCGCAACGAAGAAGCGCGCCTTGTAGTCCTCGCGCACGTTCGCGGCCTCTCCGAACAGCCGCACCGCCTCCTCCAGCCTGCCTTCCTGGAAGCAGGTTCGGGCGTAGAAGTACCGCGCCTCGAAGAGCCGGGGATCGAGACGAATGGCGGTCTCGAACTCGACCCGTGCCGCCTCGTTCTCGGCGCGCAGGGAAAGGACGAGTCCCCGCGCCGCGTGCGCCTCTCCCAGCTCCGGTGCCAGCTCCAACGCGCGCCGGCTCGCCGTCTCGGCCGTCTCCAGGTCGTCCGGCTTGAACCCCCAGTACATGTACTGGAAGGAGCAGCAGTCGGCGAGGCCCGCGTAGGCCAGCGCGTAGTCGGGATCGATCTCGATCGCACGGTCGAACATCTCGCGAGCGAACTGCAGTGGCTTGCGCCGGAACTGACTGAAGAACTGCCTGCCGCGCAGGTAGTAGTCATACGCTTCGATGTCGCCCGTGCGGGCCCGGCTGATCGCCGCCTGCTCCTCCTCGGAGAGGATCACCTTCAGCGCTTGGGTGATGTTTCGCCCGATCTCGTCCTGGATGGCGAACACGTCTTCCATGTCCCGGTCGTACCGCTCGGACCAGAGGTGATACCCGTTGCTCACGTCGATGAGCTGCGCCGTGATGCGGAGCTTGCGCCCCGCGCGCCGCACGCTGCCCTCCAGCACCGTGCTCACCTCCAGCTCCTTCCCGATCTCGCGGATGTCGCGGCTCTGCCCCTTGTACGCGAAGGACGCGGACCGCGGTGCGACCTGCAGCGCCCTCACCCGGCCGAGCGCCGCGATGATCTCATCGGCGATGGCGTCGCCGAGGTACTCGTTCTCGGGATCGGCGCCGATGTTCGAGAACGGAAGTACCGCGATGGACGGACCACGGACGGCGCCGGCCGGGATCGCCGCCTCGAGCGCGGCCACGAACTCGCCGGCCGACCCAAAGCGGTCGTCGCGCTCCGGCGCCAGCGCCCGCACGATCGCGCGCTCCACCCCTTTGGGCACGGCGGCCCCGAGCGCACGCAGGCCGGGCAGCTCACCTTTGACCTTGGCCGCGAGGATCGCCAGGTGGTTTCTCCCGCTGAAGGGCGGCTCGCCGGTGAGCAGCTCGTACAGCACACAGCCCAAGGCGTAGACGTCGCTGCGGCCGTCCACCTCCAACTCGCCGCTCGCCTGCTCCGGACTCATGTACACGGAGGTCCCGACGGCGACCCCCGGGTCGGTCAGCCGCTCACCCTCGGTCGCCTCCGAGATGGCCCGCGCGATGCCGAAGTCTGTCACGACTGCGGCACTGCGGCACAGGAGGATGTTCTCAGGCTTGACGTCCCGGTGCACCACGTCACGGCTGTGCGCGTAGTCCAGCGCGCTCGCCACCTGCCGCGCGATGTCCATGGCCGCGCCCAGGGAGAGCCGTCCCTCCCGGACCAGGCGGTCGCGCAGCGACTCCCCCTCCACGTACGCCATGACGGAGAAGAGGAACCCGTCGATCTCGTCGGAGTCGATGAGCGTCACCACGTGGGGGTGGCTGAGCCTGGCGGCGATGCGGACCTCACGCAGGAACCGGTGGGCTCCCAGGGTCATGGACACCTCGGGACGCAGCACCTTCAAGACGACGGGCCGATCGTGCTTTCGGTCCAGCGCGAGAAACACCACGGCCATGCCGCCCCGGCCGAGCTCCCGCTCGATCTCGTACCGGTCGGCAACGCCGCTCCTGAAGTGTGCGAACTGGTCTGCCACCCCACGCTCCCAAGGCGATTCTACTTCAGGTAAGATACTGCCTGGGTCCGGCCGAATCGATGCGGGCGGTCGGCCCGACATCCGGGCTCGCCCCCCCGTGCGGCGACGGTGCCGGCGGGATCATCGGCTCGAGATGTCCCACTCCTCCAGAACCGGCTCCTGGGACGGTACCCATGGTCATCTTTGAAGTGTGGCCCGTGTGGGCGGCAGCGATCCTGATCTTCTCCCTCCGCATCATCGATGTCTCGCTCGGCACGTTGCGCACCATCTCCGTCGTCCACGGACGCCGCGTCGTGTCGGTGCTGCTCGGCTTCGTGGAGGTTCTCATCTGGATCACCGCCGTCTCCCAGGCGATCCTCGGGGTGCAGGAGGAGCCCCTGCTCGTGGTGGCGTATGCGGCGGGCTTCGCCGTCGGCAACGGCGCCGGCATCGCCCTGGAGCGGTGGCTGGCGCTCGGATCCTGCGTGGTGCGGATGATCACGTCAGGGAACGGTGTCGAGCTCGCAGAGCGCCTGCGCACGCTTGGACAAACCGTCACCGCGTTCCGCGGGGAGGGGTCGGACGGGCCGCGCACGCTGCTGTTCACCGCCTGCGCGCGGCGTGACCTGCCACGGGTCATCGCCGCGGCCAGGGCCGCCGATCCGGGCCTGTTCTACACGGTGGAGCGCTTCACCACGGCCGACTACGCCACCCCGCTCCCGGGACCCACGGGGTGGCGAGCGGTGCTCAAGAAGAAGTAGTCCGGCTGGCCTAGAAGAACCCGAATCCCGGCGGCGCCATGCCGTGCTTTCGGAAGTTGGCCACCACCTGGCCCGCGGTCCACACGGTGTGCTGGTGGAGCTCGTCCCAAATCTGCCACTTGGGGATCTGCAGCCCGCCGAAGAAGCCGGTCACCACTGCGCGATCCTCCTCCGACTGCTGTGTCAGGACCTGCGTGGCGAAGTCGTAGACCGCGTTGATGTAGCCCGTGAGACCCTCTCGGCTGTTGAGGGCCACGGCGGTATCGGGCAGCGAAGGGCGCTCGCTGGTCATGTAGCGCGCGCTGATGAACGCCGTCGAGGACGCGGCGTGGTGGATCTGCTGGGCGAAGTCGCGCTGCACCGGCGTCACCTTGTCGCGATACAAACCCTCCGGCATGGAGTCAGCCATCGCCAAGAGCATCGTGCGCTGCAGCTCCAGCTGGCGTAGCTGGACGTCACGCAGGCTCTCGGGACTCGGAAGAACCGTCTCCTGCGCTGCGAGCACACCGGCCGAGCAGGCGAGGAGCACCAGGACTCGAAGAACACGCATGGGAAACCTCGAGAAGATTGGAGAGTGAGAGAAGAGGACAGGATACACCGGGATCACGGAGCCGTCCACCACCGCGGCTCAGCCGTCTTCACCTTCCCGGTCCCCGTCGGCGACCGCTGCCGCGCGCGCGCTTACCTCGGCCGGCCGGTGCTGCTCGATGAACGCATCGTGCGCGGGCGGCACGAACATGTTGTCGGCAATGGCCGCGATCGCCTCCGCCTCGCGCCACGCCATCTCGAGCTCCAGCAGCTCACCCGCCAGCGCCCGCATCTCCCGCTCCTCGTGGAGCGCCATCTCGAGTGCCAGGCGGGTCGGCGCCGGCAGCTTCTTCATCAACCCCGGCTTGCCGGGAAATAGCGGCTTGCCGTAACCCGGCTGCCAGTTATCCGGGTCCAGCTCGTGGGATGCGCGGGCCAGGTAACGCTCCGGGTCCCCGGCCTCCTCGATTTTCGCCACGGCGTTGGCCACGGCGACCTTGGAGCCGGACATGAGGTTGAGGGCCGGGAGAATCTGGGCGGCCGCGCGCATCGCCTCCGCTCCTTCGAACGTTTCCTTCTTGACCGTCAGCACCCACTCGTCTGAGCCGGGCTCCATCAGGAACCGCGCCTTGTCGATGTCGGGCGTACGCAGCTTCAGGATCTTCCCGTCCCTGGTCCGGATCTTGGCGCGCACCGGGACGTTGATGAACAGGTTGGGAATCTGCGCTCCCATGCCGGCACCGATACCCACGGCCACGCTCCCGACCGTGAGCGCCGTGGCGAGCACGACGCCGGCGCCCACCCACACCATCGCCCGCCGCCGGCGGCGGCCGAACTGATCGCCGTAGCGCCATGCGGCGAACTCCGGCCTGAGGGGCTCGCCAATCCGCACCAGCACCAGGCCCTCCTTGAGCTTGGCGAGCCCGACATTGTCAGTGGACATGCGCAGGCGCGTGCCGCGGAACAGGCGCTCGCACTCCTCCAGCGCCTCCCACCGCTCCTCGAGCGGGGTGAGATTCCACCGCTCGCAGCGGCGGCACACGACCCAGAGCCGCCCCTTCGCCGGGTCGAACGCGAGGCGCCGTCCCACTGGGAACGACTCGACGGCCTCGTTCCGGCCGAGCGGCCGCTTGCAGAAGATGCAGGTGGAGAACATCGGTCAGGCGGGCCACTCCTCCCACTCGGCCCTGATGTCGGGTCTCCCGAACCACACGAGCAGGAAGATCGGCCACGCCAGCAGCACCACGAACGCGACCACGACGCCGAACACAACGAACCCCTGCCAGGCGATGTGGGAGATGCCCGGGATCTCCCCCTGATACCGCGACAGCCACCACAGCACCCACGCCATGACGGCGACCACCCAGACGATCGCGAGCCAGGCCCACGTGCGGCACAGGGAGACGCCCGACCGGCGCCGGCGTCGCAACGCGATGGCGCCGACGAACAGGAGTACGGCGAGCCCCATCTCCGCCGCAGCCGAGAAGATCCGCCATCCCAGCGGCGGCATGCTCCGCACGATCAGGTCGGCCACGTCCGGAGCGAACACCCGACGCCAATCCTCTGCAGACCAGGTCAGGTTGGTCACGATGTCCTCAGCCTTGTCCACGAACATCACGACCGCCACGACGAGGCCGATCGCGCCGACCACCCTTGGCCAGCGGCTCGGCAACGTGTCGCTATTCAAAGCCCGGCCACCCCTCTCTCCTGCCGATCAGGTCGACGACCGCTTCGATCAGAGTCACCCCATTGTCGCTGTTGGCCATCGCGACCACGCCATACCCTCCCGTGCGGTGCGCGACCATGAAACACCGGAAGCCGTCGTTGGCGCCGCCGTGCCCGAACGACCGCTCGTCGTCGTTGGCCCAGACGAAGAACCCCAGGGCGTAGCCACTCAAGACGCCGGTGAGCAGCAGCTCGGTATTCTCTGTGGTGAGCACGGTGTTCGACTCGCCTCGTAGCGACAGCTGCAATTCGATGAGGAGCCGCGCCAGATCGCTGGGGGTCGTCCACAATCCCGCCGCAGCCATCTCGGGGTAGACGTGATGCTGCCCCGGAACCTCCGTGCCGTCCGCGTAGTGTCCGGTGCTCGCCCGGTCCCGCAGCGCCTCGGGCAACGGCTGCTCGAAGGTGCTGTTCTCCATGCCGAGGGGCTGCAGCACGCGCCCCCGCATGAGCTCGGGAAACGGCGTCGCCGTGACGTCCGTCAACGCCTGCTGCATGACCACGTAGCCGCCCCCGGAGTAGCGCCATTCGCTCCCCGGGACGAAATCGACGACGATCGGCGCCGAGTTCGCCGGCGCCTCGCCGTTCAGTATCTGAGTCAGCGTCGGCACGGACTCCGTGTAGCGATAGCCACGAAACCCGTGCACCGTCATCCCGGCCGTGTGGCTGAGCAGCCGTCGCAGCGTGACCTTCTCGGTGCTCTGGAACTCATTGTCGGGGATCTGCCACGACGTGAGGTAGTCGTTCACATCGGTGTTGAGCGAGATCACGCCCTCCTGCGCCAGCCTCACGACGCCGACCGCGGAGACCGACTTGCTGAGGGAGGCCGCCTGGAACCGCGTCTCGGCCGTCACCGGCTCCCGCGTGGACCCGCTCACGACGCCATGAACCTCGACGTAGTCCAGCTGGAAGTCGTTGATCACCGCGAGACTCAAGCCCGGGACGCGGTAGAACGCCATCCACGCTTCGATATCGTCCCGGTCGGCGGGCCCAACCGTGTCGTCGCCGCAGCCCGGCACGCACAAGACCAGGATCGCGACCGCGGCTCTCGCCGCCAGGCTCTTGATCATCGTGAGTTCCTTCCTCTTGCTCGAATACCCATTCAAGATACGCAGACCCCCCACCAACCCTCACCCACCCGCGGGGAGGATACGGACTTCGCTTTCAAAACGCACGACGAGCGCGTTCCGGTTGCCTCGGACCGCCGGGAGACCTGTTGAAGTTCGAGCGAGGCGATCGTGAATCGCGGGTGCGTCGCTGGGAGACCGCATCGAGGGGATGCGGGGAGCGCCGGGAGCCGACCGCGTCTCGGCCGGGGCAGCGCGGGAGCGGGTGTGGCGCCCGCCTACACCTGGAGCAGGAGCGCCAGCGTCAGCGCGTTGGCGCCCACGACCGACCACCCCACCACCCGCAGCCTCGCCGGGCGGACCCGCAGCAGCACGACGATTAGCGAGAACAGCGCGGCCGGAAGGAACGCGAGACCCACCGCGACCGGGACGGCCTCAGCCACCATCAGTGCGAGCGCACCGGCGACCGTGAGCCCTGCCAGCAGCGGCGCCGCCCACACGATCCACCGCTTCTCGTGCACCTGCTTGTGGCGGGCCTTGACGGCGTGGACCAGGAGCGTGATCAAGACGAAGCTCACCAGCCACACCGCAAGCGCCATCCCCACGAGGCGCCAGCCGACCGCCCCGGCGGCCGCCACCGGAAGCAAGGTCGACGTGAGGGCCGCCACGACCAACAGCTCGGCTCCCAATGTCTTCTGCCGGCGGCGCCGTACGACCGGAATCAGCAGCAGGGCAAGCCCAATCGGCACCAGACTAGCGAGGCGCGCCGGCGACGAACCGAGGAGGAGCGCGACCGCCCCGAGCCCCGCTCCCACCAGCGCCAAGCCCCCCGCGTACCGCCGCGCTCGGGTCCCGGCCGCCTGCCGTACCCGCTCACCCCGCAGGCCGAGCAGCACGGCGGCGGGCTCGTAGAGGAGGAACCAGGCAAGGGCGGACGCCGCAAAGCTCCAGCCCGCCACGCCCGGGCTGCCCAGGAGCAGGCCGGTCGCGACCGGGAAGAGGAGCTCGGCGTACGCTCCGTACTCGCGGGGGAACAGAGGAACGGGGAGGTGCTAGGCCAGTCCCAGCCGGCTGACGAGGTGCTCCTTCACCGCAGGCGTGATCACGCCGCGGGACGCCATGTCGTCGATCGCCGCGGTGATTTCCGGTCGCTCGGCGTCGATCTTGCGGTCGCGCAGCTCGCCGATGATGCGGGCGAGGCGCTGATCGTATTCCCCGTGCTTGAACTCCCCACCCATCATGCCGGTGTGGAGAGCCTCCATCTTCTGCACGAAGGTCTCGAGCGTAATGCGTTCAGGCATGCTAGTACTCCACAATGGTCAACGGTTCCGGGGCCGATCATTCTAAAGGATCGGCCGCGACTTTGCTAGTCGCACCACTCGCGGGCGTTCTGGAACATCCTGAGCCACGGCGAGGCAGCCAGCGAGCGCTCGAGATCACGCGGCATCCAGCCCCACTGCCACTTGAGAAAGGCGCGCTCCGGGTGGGGCATCATGACCAGGTGCCGACCGTCGGGAGAGCAGAGACCGGCGATCCCCCGGGGAGACCCGTTCGGGTTGAAGGGATAGGCCTCGGTGATCCCACCCTCGTCGTCCACGAAGCGTATCGGCGCCAGATGCTCCTGCTGGACGCGGTCGAGCACTTCGGCCTCGGGGAAGAACGCCTGCCCCTCCCCGTGCGCCACCCAGATTCCCAGCCGGGCGCCTTCCATGCCCCGCAGCATGAGCGCGCTGCTGGGCTGGATCTCGACCGCCGTGAAGCGCGACTCGAATCGCCCCGAGGCGTTCTGGATGAAGCGGGGCTGCTGCTCGTCGGTCAGTCCGTGCCACGGCACCCAGCCCAACAGCGCCAGCAGCTGGCAGCCGTTGCACACCCCCAGGCTGAAGGTGTCGGACCGGTCGCGGAAACGCTCGAACTGGTCGCGCAGCGCGTCGTTGAACCGGATCACGCCGGCCCAGCCCTTGGCGGAGTCGAGCACGTCGGCGTAGCTGAAGCCGCCCACCGCGACCAGCCCGCGGAAGCCGTCCAGCTCGATGCGCCCGGTCAGGAGGTCGGACATCACTACGTCCCACGGCTCGAACCCGGCGGCAAAGAACGCCGAGGTCATTTCCCGGTCGCCGTTGCTCCCCTCCTCGCGCAGGATCGCCACGCGGTGCTTCGTCCGCGACTCCAGAACCGCCGGAGCGGTCGGCCGCGGATCGAACGGCACGGCAAAGGTCGGGCCGGTGCGGTGGCGCAGTCCCGTGCGCTCCTGCTCCACCTTGTCGGGGTCGGCCTGGAGCCGGTCGAGCCGGAAGCTCGTCTCCTCCCAGAGGTCGCGCAGGTCCCGCACGTCCGCCTCCAGCACCGTCTCGCCACCCGCGCGAATGCGCACTGCCGGCTCGGCCAACACGGCGCCGAGCGCCACACACGGCACCTCGGCGCGCTCGAACGCGTCGAGCACGCGGGCCTCGTGCTCCGCGCTCACCTCCAACACGAGTCCGAGCTCCTCCGCGAAGAGCAGCGCAATCGGGTCTGCCGTCTCATCCTCCAGCTCGACCTCGATGCCACAGTTCCCCGCGAACGCCATCTCCAGCACGGTCGTGACGAGCCCCCCGTCGGAGCGGTCGTGCCCCGCGCTGATCACGCCGTCGGCGATGAGCCGCTGCACCACGTTGAAGGCGCGCTTGAGCAGCGCGGCGTCGTCCACGTCGGGCGACGCGTCGCCGATCTGGCCGTACACCTGCGCCAGGGCGGAACCACCCAGTCGGGTCCGGCCGGCCGCCAGGTCCACGTACAGCAGCCGACCCGCGCCCGGGAGCTTGAGATCGGGCGTTACGGTCTGGGTGACGTCGGGCGAGGTGACGTAGGCCGACACCACCAGGGCGCCCGGCGCCTTGACCGTCTCGTCACCACCCTGGCCGTCCGGGGCGTGCGCCGCCATCGAGATGGAGTCCTTGCCGCCGTCGATCGCGATGCCCAGCTCGATCATGATGTCGCGCAGCGCCACGGCGGCATCGTACAGGGCCGCTCCCTCACCGGGCAGCTTGGCCGCCCACATCCAGTTGCCGGAGCACTTCACGTCCTCCAGCGCGGTGACGCGCGCCCACACGAGATTCGTGAGCGCCTCGCCCACGCACATCCGCGCCATCGCCGCGGTGTCGAGCAGGCCCTTGATCGGCTGCTCCCCGATGGAGGTCGCGGCCCCAGTCACCCCGAAGTGACTCTGCGCGATGACGGCGACGTCGGCCACGGTGAGCTGCAGCGGCCCGGCGCATTGTTGCCGTGCCACGAGTCCCGTGACGCTGCGGTCGACCTTGGTCGTCAGGAACCGCTTCGATCCCACCGAGAGCAAACGCAGTACTCGTTCGAGCGCGGCCCGGACGGTGAGGCCCGGCGGCAGCGCGAGCGGCTCGAGCTTCGGTGGTATCCGCTCGAGCTCGAACGTCTTCGGCGGCATGTCGCCGAGGACCGCGTCCAGCTCGAGATTCACCGGCGTGGTCTCGTCGGTCCGATCGTACACGACGATCTGGCCGTCACCGGTGATGCGGCCGACGAAGGCGAACACCACCTTCTCGCGCTCGCACAACGCGCGAAACAGGTCGGCACGCTCCGGCCGCAGCAGCAGCGCGTCGTTCTCCTGGTACTCCGCGCCCCAGATCTCCAGCACCGAGAGGGTGTTGTCGCCCAGCGGGATCTCGCGGATCTCGATGCGCGCGCCTGCCGGATCGACGATCTCTTTCAGCACGTTGCAGTTGCCGCCGGCGCCCTGGTCGTGGATCGACACGATGGGATTGGCGTCTCCCATCTCGACGCAGGCGCGGATCACGCGGTTGACCTTCTGCTCCATCTCGGCGTCGCCGCGCTGCACCGCGTTGAAGTCGAGCTCCTCGACGTTCTCTCCCTGCACCATGCTGGAGGCCGCGCCGCCGCCCATCCCGATGCGGTAGGCAGGCCCCCCCAACTTCACCACCAGCATATCGGCCGCCGGCGGCTCCTTCTCCGTGTGGCGCGCATCCATCTGCCCGATGCCGCCGGAGAACATGATCGGCTTGAGCCACTCGCGCCGCTCACCGCTCGGGAGCCGCATCCCGAACGAGCGCGTGTACCCCACGATCACCGGCTCGCCGAACTTGTTCCCGTAATCCGAGGCGCCGTTCGAGGCCTCGATCTCGATCTCCAGCGGTGAGGCGAGGTTGCTGGGGTAGGCGAAGTCGCCGTCCTCCCAGGGAAGCTCATAGCCGGGAATCCGGAGGTTGCCGACGCAGTAGGCCGCGGTCCCCGCCACGACCAGCGCGCCACGGCCGGTGGCGTGCACGTCACGGATGCGCCCGCCCGTACCCGTCTCGGCGCCGGGGAACGGGGCCACGCCCGAGGGGAAGTTGTGGGTCTCGGCGGTGAAGATGATGTCGTAGCTCTCGTCGGCGAACACGAACGGGGAGGGCTCGCCGGGGCGCGACGGCACGATCGTCCGGATGGTGCAGCCCCTGATCGCACTGGAGTTGTCGCGGAAGGCGATCGTGCTGTTGTTGGGATTCGCGTCGAGCGGATCCTTGATCAGTGCGATGAGATGCTTGGGGACCTCGTGCCCGTCGATGACCAGCCGCCCCTTGAAGAACCAGTGGCGCGAGTGCTCACTGTTGGATTGGGCGATGTCGAAGCACTCGACGTTGGTCGGGTTGCGCCCGACCCGCTGCACGAACAGGTCGGTGTAGTACTCGAGGTCCCGCTCGTCGAACGCGAGCCCCATCTCGCGGTTGGCCCGCTCCAGCGCGGCCCGGCCCTCCTCCACCACCGGGATCTCCGTCACCGGAGCGGGTGCGAGGCCCGTCTCGAAGCTCTGGAGCGGCCCGGGGTACGGGATCTCGGTCATGCGGTCGTGGACCATGGCCAGGAAGGCCGCGCGTTGCTCGTCGCCGAGCGGCGAGCCGACCCGCAACAGATAGCGCCGCGACCGCTCGATGCGACGGACCTTGGCTAGACCGCAGGCGTGGCAGATGGAAACCGCGTTGGTGGACCACGCGGTGGTGAAGTTCATCCGCGGCCCGACCTCCAGCAGCTCACCGTCCCCGTCCAGCGAGCTCTGCAGTCCGAAGCCCTCGGGCTCGAAGGTCTCGCGCAGCAGCCAGGCCATCGTCTCCAGCTCGGCGCGACTGTTCCCTCCCGCGGCCTCGATGTTGAAGCACCACTCGGTCTCAATGTCGCCGATATCGGGGGAGATCCGCTGCCGCGCAGCCAGGAGCAGCGCGTGCGTTCGCGCGGGTGAGAGCCCTGGGGCACGGTAGAGGTGCAGGAGGGACATGGATGTTGGTTCTATACTAATCACGG
>CP070716.1:2771193-2782767 GCA_020350425.1 Gemmatimonadota bacterium | reverse complement strand
CGGGCATCGCCCGCGAGGCGGCCGCGTTGTACTCGCTGGCGAGCGGCGGCACCGAGGTGCGGGTCGAGGCCGGTGGGGCGGTCGAGGCACTGGTACGGCCCGACGAAGTGAAAGAGGTGCTGATCAACCTGATCGAGAACGCCCGGGACGCCACGGCTTCCGGCGTCACGATCCGCGTGGCTTACGAGGGCGAGGACCGCGCGACCATGACCATCGAGGACGACGGCCACGGCATCACCGACGAGCACATGATTCACATCTTCGAGCCGCAGTTCTCCACCACCTCGAGCGGGGCGGGGCTCGGCCTCGCCATCTGCAAGCGGTTGGTCGAGTCGTGGGGCGGGACGATCACCGTGGAGAGCGACGTAGGGGCGGGGACCAGGGTGACGATCGGGATGGCACGGGGAGAGTGAGCTGGCGGGAACCTTCTCGGCCGGCCGTGGTTACCAGTGGAAACCCCATACGATCGGTCACTGATGCTCATCAAGCGACCCGACGACATTCGGTCCTCCGAGATCACCGACGAGGCGGCCTACCTGGACCGTCGCCGCTTTCTCGGCACGGCCGCCGCGGCCGGCGCCACGCTGCTCGCGAGTGCCGCCGTGCCGGGGCTGCTCGCGGCGTGCGACACCTCCGCGGAGGAGGCGCGGCCGGCGGGTACCCAGGAGGACGAGCTCACGCCGTACGACGACGTCACCAGCTACAACAACTTCTACGAGTTCGGGACGGGGAAGGACGATCCCGTGCGGCAGGCACACACGCTGCGGACGCGGCCGTGGACGGTCGTGGTCGAGGGGGAGGTGCACCGGCCCCAGACGTTCGACGTTGACGACCTCAGGCGGCGCTTCCCTGCCGAGGAGCGCGTCTACCGGCTCCGCTGCGTGGAGGCGTGGTCGATGGTGATCCCGTGGTTGGGCTTCCCGCTCAAGGACCTGCTGAGCGCGGTCGAGCCCACGTCGCAGGCGAAGTACGTGGCGTTCACGACCCTGTACGACCCCCAGCAGATGCCCGGCCAGAGGCGGAGCGTGCTCCCCTGGCCGTACGTGGAGGGACTGCGGTTGGACGAGGCCATGCACCCGCTCGCGCTGCTCGCCGTGGGGCTCTACGGCAAGGAGTTGCCCAACCAGAACGGCGCGCCGATGCGCCTCGTGGTGCCGTGGAAGTACGGCTTCAAGAGCATCAAGTCGATCGTGCGCATCCGGCTCACCCGGGAGCAGCCGCCCACCACCTGGAATGTCTCGGCGCCGCACGAGTACGGCTTCTACGCCAACGTGAACCCCGCGGTCGATCACCCGCGGTGGAGCCAGAAGCGGGAGCGGCGCCTGGGCGACCTGTTCAAGCGGCCCACCCTGCCGTTCAACGGCTACGGGGAGCAGGTGGCGCAGCTCTACGCGGGGATGGACCTCGCCCGCTACTTCTAGCCGGTCGTGACCCGCGTTCAGTTCGTGCGGTGGGTGCTGAAGCCCGCCGTGTTCGCGGCCTCGCTCGCCCCGCTCGGGGTGCTCGTGCGTGATGCGCTCACCGGGGGGCTCGGCGCCAATCCCGTCGAAGAGATCACCCACCGCACCGGGCTCACGGCCATCACGTTTCTCACGCTCACGCTGGCGGTGACGCCGGCGAGCCAGCTGCTCGGTGCGGGGTGGCTGGTGCGCTTCCGGCGCATGCTGGGGCTGTTCGCCTTCACCTACGCCGTGCTCCACTTCCTGATGTACGTGGCGGATCAGACCTGGCTGGCGGGCCAGGGGCTCTCGCTCGCCCTGGTGGCCGAGGACGTGGCGGAGCGTCCCTACATCACCGTGGGCTTCAGCGCGTTCCTGCTCCTGGTGCCGCTGGCGGTGACCTCCACCCGCGGATGGGTGAGGCGACTTGGCGGGAAGCGGTGGCAGCGGCTCCACCAGCTCGTGTATGTGGCGGCGGCCGGAGCCGTGTTTCACTTTCTCTGGCTGGTGAAGGCCGATACGCGCCGCCCGGCCCTGTACGGCGGCGCGCTCGTGCTGCTCCTGGGGTACCGGCTGGCCCGGCGCCGTGCGGCCCGGCGACGACGGACGGCGTCGATCCCCGCGCCCGCCGCACCAGAGGAGTCCACGGCATCCGGCTGAGCGCGGCACACGGATCGTGCACCTACGGGGAGGCGCGGTGCGCCTCCCCGTTCCCGTTTCCCGTCCTCCCCGTTAGGCTACGTCGGGCAGCCGAGTGGGTGCGTCCTCACTCGTGCATGGATGGAGCGGAAACAGGGGGAGGAAAGGCGGTTCTATGACAGTGAACAGACTCGTCGGCGTTGCGGCCCTGGTGCTGTTGGCCGCGAGCTGCGGTGAGGATCCCGCGCTCACGGCGGCGCTCGACATGATGACCGCGGAGGAGCTCGCCGCGCACGTGGAGATCCTCTCCGCCGACTCGCTCGAGGGTCGGGGACCCTCGTCGGTGGGTGAGGAGCGGACCATCGCGTACCTGGAGCAGCAGTTTCGGGCGATCGGGCTCGAGCCGGGGAACGGCGACAGCTACCTGCAGGAGGTGCCGCTGGTTTCCATCACGGCGCGGCCGGACGCGCGCCTCACCATCGCGGGCGGCGGCCGCACGACGAGCTACCGCTATGGGCGCGAGTTCATGGCCTGGACCACCCGCGTGGTGAGCCAGTCGACCCTCAACGCGTCCGAGATGATCTTCGTAGGCTACGGCATCGTGGCGCCCGAGTACGACTGGAACGACTACGCGGGCGTGGACGTCACCGGCAAGACCGTGGTGATCCTGGTCAACGATCCGGGCTTCGCCACCAAGGACACGGCGCTGTTCAACGGCAACGCGATGACCTACTACGGCCGTTGGACCTACAAGTACGAGGAAGCGGCGCGACAGGGCGCGGCGGGCGCGCTCATCATCCACGAGACCGAGGCGGCGGGATACCCTTGGGCCGTGGTGGAGAGTAGCTGGAGCGGGCCGCAGTTCGACCTGGTGCGCGACGACAACAATATGTCGCGCGTCGCCGTGGAAGGCTGGCTCACGCTCGAAGCCGCCGACGCCGTCTTCACCCAGGCAGGGTTGAACCGCGACTCGTTGGCGCAGCTCGCTCACACGCGCGATTTCCGCGCCGTGGCCATGCCGCTGCGGGCGTCGGTCAGGCTGCGCAACACCCTGCGACGCTCGACGTCCAACAATGTGCTGGGGGTGCTGCCGGGTGGCGAGCGCGCCGATGAGTACGTGGTCTTCATGGCGCACTGGGATCACCTGGGCATCGATCCGTCGCTGGAGGGCGACCAGATCTACAACGGGGCGCTCGACAATGCGACCGGCACGGCGGGTCTGTTGGAGCTTGCCAAGGCCTTCGCGTCGCTGGAGACGCGGCCGCCGCGCTCCATCCTCTTCCTCGCGGTCACGGCCGAGGAGCAGGGCCTGCTGGGGTCCGCGCACTATGCCGCGAACCCGACCGTGCCGCTCGCCACGACCGTAGCGGCGATCAACATGGATGGGCTGAACATCTACGGGCCGATGAACGACGTGACCGTGATCGGCCTGGGGAACTCCGAGCTGGACGATTATCTCGAGGCTGCGGCGAGGCAGCAGGGACGGCGCGTGCGGCCCGATCCGGAGGCGGAGAAGGGCTTCTACTTCCGCTCCGACCACTTCAACTTCGCCAAGCAAGGCGTGCCGGCGCTGTACACGGATCAGGGAATCGATCACGTGGAGCACGGCGAGGCATGGACCATGGAGCGGCGGGCCGAGTACACGGCAGAGAACTACCACAAGCCGTCTGACGAGTACGACGTGAACTGGGATCTCACCGGGGCGGTGGACGACTTGCGGCTGCTGTTCCGGGTGGGCTACACGCTTGCCCAGGAGAGCACCTTCCCCAACTGGCGCGAGGGCGTGGCCTTCAAGGCGAAGCGTGACTCCGTGCTGGCGGGGGGGGAGTAGGCGGACCACCGTCGCACGACACGAAGCGCGGCCGGCTCCGGGATTCCGGAGCCGGCCGTTCCTCATCGTGGGGGCGCCTCTGTGCCGTTGCCTACGCGCCCTCCGGCTCGACAACCCCGATGTACGGCAGCGCGCGGTGCTGCTCGTCGTAGTCCAGTCCGTAGCCCACCACCCATACATCGGGGATGTCGAATCCCAGGTAGTCGATCGCGACCTCCACCTCGTGGCGGTCCTTCTTGCGCACGAGGGCGCAGGTGCGGACCGAGGCGGGCTCGCGCGTCCGCAGCAGCTCGATCAGATAGTGCAGGGTGCGTCCCGTATCGACGATGTCCTCCACCACGAGGACGTGCCGGCCCTCGATGCTCTCGCGCAGATCCATCACCAGCCGCACGGCACCACTGTGCGTGCTCCCGTCCTCGTAGCTCGACAGCGCCATGAACTCGATGCGCCGGGGAACCGCGAGGCGGCGGGACAGGTCGGCGAGGAAGATGAACGCGCCCTTGAGCACGGCGATGAGCGTGATCTCACCCATGCCGTCGTAATCGCGCGAGATCTCCGCCGCCAGCTCGCCGACCCGCCGCTGCACGTCGGCCTCGCTGATGAGCACCGTCGGGTCGCTCATGGTGCCGCGCGGCCTACCTCGGCCACCTCGGCACGCCGCGTCCCGGGGTCCACGGCACCCCGGCCGCCTCCAGCTGCTGCTCAAACGCCACGAGGTCCACCTCGATGAGCTGCCGCAGGTCGTCCACGATCTCGCCGAACTGCTCGGAGGCGATCTCGTAGTTGCGCCGATGCGTGGTCGTGGGCGCGGACGTGCTCGACCAGTGTCCACGCACGATCTGTTGCACCCGGTCCATGATGCCCGGGATCTCGGGCTCATTGCGCTGCGGCCTCGTGGGATCGCCGTTCAGCGCCTCCTGCAGGTCCATGAGCCGAAGCTCCAGCGCCCTCGCCTCGTCGCGCAGGGCGAGGTCCACGTTGGGCGACTCCTCGATGGCCTTCTTGATGTATCGGAGCCGGTTCGCGGCCTCGTCTGCGGCCCGGTCGGCCCCCATCACGGCGCGCTGCAGCTCGCCCGTCTGCTTCTGGAAGGCGAGCAGCGCCGCGCGATCGGTCTCGCCCAGGCTTGCCACGCCGAGTGGCTCGACCTCGAAGGGCGTGGCGGGGACGAGCTCGGTGGTCACGCCGTTCACGCGCCTCTCGAGGCTCACGGTGTACGTGCCGGGCAACGCCATGGGCCCGTCGCCGCCGCCGAACCCGCCGCCGCCCCCGAGCCGGGTCGGCGTGTAGGCCGGATACCGGAAATCCCAGGTCACGCGGTGGATGCCCTTGCCGGTCTTGCCGGCGATCCGGCGCACCACGTTTCCGCCCTCGTCCCGCACGATCAGGGTGACCGCGGGATCCTCTTCACGGTCCTCGGCCTTGAGGGCCTCCCACGCCGGGTAGGGCGTGTCCTGCCCCGCCTTGGCGAGCTTCCCTTCCTGCTCCTGCCGCTGCGCCTCCCGTGTCTTGAGCGCATCCCGCAGGTAGTAGGTGAAGGTCGCGCCGAACTCGGGGTTGGGGGCCGTGTAGAAGCTCGCCCCCTGGCTGGCCTTCTCGCCGCCGCCCAACGTGCGCTGCTCGATGTACATCCACGCGCGCTTGACGGGGAAGATGTGGGCCTCGCGCTGCTGTGCGAACCCGTCGCTCAGCTCGCGCAGGGGGGTATAGTCGTCCAGGATGAAGAAGCCGCGGCCGAACGACGCGAGCACCAGGTCGTTCTCCCGCCGCTGGATCTCGATGTCGCGGATCGCGATGGTCGGCATGCCGCCCTTGAGCTGCACCCACTTCTGGCCGCCGTTCACCGTGAAGAACACGCCGAACTCGGTGCCGGCGAACAGCAGGTTCGGGTTCACGTGATCCTGGGCGATGGTGTAGACCGAGCCGCGCTGCGGCAGGTTGCCCGTGATCGACGTCCACGACCGCCCGCGATTCGTGCTCATGTACACGTAGGGCTTGAAGTCGCCCATCTTGTGATTGTTGAAGGCGGCGTACACGGTGTTCGGATCGTGCAGCGATGCCTCGAGGTCGTTGACGTAGGTCATCTCGGGCACGTCGCCGACCCTGTCGATGCGCCGCCAGTTGGCGCCGCCATCCTCCGTGACCTGGATCAGGCCGTCGTCGGTTCCGGCGTAGAGAAGCCCCTCGACGAGCGGTGACTCGGTCAGCGCCACGACGGTGCCGTAGAACGACGTCGAACGGTTCTTGGCGACGGCGTCCACGCTCCACACCCGCCCCATGATCTCGAGCCGGTTGCGGTCCATGTTGCGCGTGAGGTCGGGACTGATCGCTCGCCACGTGTCGCCGCGGTCGTCGCTCTGGAACACGATCTGCGCGCTGAAGTAGACGCGCGACGCGGCGTGCGGACTGATGAGCAGGGCCGAGTCCCAGTTCCACCGCAGCGGCGGGCCTTCCTTCTCTTCCTGCGGCTTGATGTCGATCTGCTCGCCGGTGCGGCGGTCGAACCGGATCAGCCCGCCGTACTGCCACTGCGAGTAGACGATGTTGGGATCTTCGGGGTCGACCGCGGGGTCGAAGCCGTCGCCACCCACGGTGATGAACCAGTCGCTGTTGCGGATTCCGTGCACGTTCGTGGTGCGGGAGGGTCCGCCCTGCGTGTTGTTGTCCTGCGTACCGCCGTAGACGTAGTAGAACGGCGTGTCGGTGCTGACCGCGACCTTGTAGAACTGCGTGGCCGGCAGGTTGGCGAAGAAGTGATAGCTCTTGCCGCGGTCCCAGGTTTCGTACAGCCCGCCGTCACACCCAATGATCAGGTGGTCGGGATCGTCGGGATCGAATTCCAGGGCGTGGTTGTCCACGTGCTTCCACTGCTCGCCCAGCCGTTCGAACGTCGCGCCGCCGTCCTCCGACACCATCATGCGGGTGTCGAGCGAGTAAACGCGGTCGAACTTGTGGGGGTCGGCGTAGATCTCGTTGTAATACTGCGGGCTCGAGCTCATGTAGTCGCTCATCCGCTTCCAGTTCTCCCCGCCGTCGGCGGAGCGGTAGAAGCCGCCCTTTTCGCCGGTTGCCTCGACGATCGCGTAGAGCACGTCCGGATCGATGGGCGAGATGGTGAGCCCGATGCGGCCCTTGTCGCCGCTCGGCAGGCCCTTGTTGATCTTGCGCCAGGTGGCACCGGCGTCCGTGGACTTGTAGAGGCCGGATTCGGGCCCGCCGTTGAGCAGCGTCCACACGTGCCGCCGCCGCTGGTAGGACGCGGCGTACAGCACGTCAGGGTTGCGGGGGTCGAACAGCACTTCGGTGACCCCGGTGTTCTCGCTGATCTCGAGCACCCTGGTCCAGGTGGCCCCGCCGTCGGTGGTCTTGTACAGGCCCCGGTCGCCGCCGGCCGCCCAAAGCGGGCCCTGCGCCGCGACGTACACGACGTCGGAGTTGCGCGGGTCCACGATGATGCGGCCGATGTGCTCGGAGTTCTCCAGGCCCACCTTCTTGAAGCTGCGGCCGCCGTCCAGCGACTTGTACACGCCGTCGCCGTAGCCGACGCTCCGTTGGCTGTTGTTCTCACCGGTCCCGACCCACACCACGAAGCGGTTGTTGGGGTCGACCGTCACGTCACCGATCGAGTAGGAGCCGTACTTGTCGAAGATGGTCGTCCAGGTCGTGCCGGCATTCTCGGTCTTCCACACGTTGCCCGAGGCCATCGCCACGTACCAGGTGCTGCGCTTCACCGGGTCCACCGCAATGTCGATCACCCGTCCCGACATCAGCGCTGGGCCGATGTTGCGCAACTCGAGGCCCGAGACCAGGCTGCTATTCAGCTCGGGCGGCTTGTCCTCTTCTTCCTCTTGCGCCACGGCCGGTCGCGCCGGCAACAGGATGACGAGCGCCAACAGGAAAACCCATGTCTTTTTCATCGCACCCCTCCCCGGTGAACATCACCATGTCGAAGTTCCGTCGCCGACAAACCTATCCTCCGGGACCGACCGCAGGAACGACCGGCCACGCTATAGCACGCCCCCCGTCCGAAACCCCACACCCACGATCACGAACAGCACGGACAGAATGGTCACGAGAATGATGTGGGCCGCGAGGGTGGGGAGTCGCTCCGCGTTCAGCCGCGGAACGACGCGAAGCCGCGCGTGCAGCGCCAGCGCGAGCGTACAGCCGAGCAGGAACAGCTTGGCAAAGATGTGGGCGGCCGCCGGCGAGTCGAACCCGAACCACGCCGCCGGGTCCGGCAGGAGCCGGTAGGCGAGCCATAGGCCGGTCAGCAGCTGGAGTACCAGGGCCGGTATGCCGAGCCGCTCGTATCCGCCCTCGAACTGCTGCACGATCGCGGGATCCCTCGCCTTGAGGGCACGGGGCAGCACCGTCACGGCCAGCACGAGGTGCCCGCCCGTCCAGATGGTCGCCCCCAGCACGTGTAGCACAACGATTGCCTGGTACATGCTCACTCCTCCCACGGGTCGAGTCGTGCCCCGCTACCGCGGCCGTTTGAACACGGCGACGACGTCGCGCGTCTGGCCGGAGCCCATCGCCGTGTCGAACGCGGCCACGAGCTCCCACCGCTCCCGCCCCAGCTCGTTGAGCGCGCGAGTGAACGCCTCATCGTCCAACTTCCCCCCCATGAAGCCGCCGGCCTTGATGGACAGCGTCTGGTATTCCCATTGCATGGTCTGTCTCCTCGTCTTGGCGCCTCAGGTCCGTCCCCGACTTTGACCCGCCGTCAGGCCGCCGGCGATCAGATGCGCTGCGCGCAGCGGCTCCGGAATGTTGCCGTGCACGGCGAGCCGCCGGATCACCCGCTCCGCGTCGCGTGTGCCGATTCCCACGCGCTGCACGTACACGCCGGCCACGGGCTCCGGCGGTCCCAGTTCCTCGATGATCCGCCACTTGCGCTCGCCGCCCGGGATCAGCGACAGGGCGCGCCGCACCTTGTGCAGCCGCGGGCGCTTGCGCGCCACCACCATCACCGGCACGTCGAGCCGCTGCTGCAGGTCGTGCAGGTCCACGACGTTGAAGCCGGCCAGCGCGATCCCCTGCAGCAGCACGAGCTGGAGTTGCGGCGCGTACTTGGACCCGCTCACCAGGCCGGCGAGGTTGCGGGCGGCGTTGGCGCCGTCGCGCCGCACCTTGCCGCTCAGCACGCCCTCCAACCGCAGGCCGGCGAACACGGCGCCCACCACGGGCACGTCTCCCCGGTGACCGCGCGCGAACGGCGCGTCGTCGAAGCCGACGACGTGCGAGTAGGAGCGGGCCTTCATGGTCCCACGACGGAACTGCGGCGCTCCATCAGGAGGATGTCGTGGAACCGGCCCGCCCGCTCGCCGATCCCCTGCCGCATGCCCACAGTGCGAAAGCCGCACGCCTCGTGCAGCGCGATGCTCGCCTCGTTCTCGGGGAAGATCGCGGCCTGCAGCGTCCAGTATCCCTCCCGCTCCGATGCCTCCACGAGCCGCTGCATGAGCGCCCGGCCGACCCCGCGACCCTGCGCGTCGCCCGCCACGTAGATCGTCTCCTCGGCCACCCCCCGGTAGCAGGGCCGGTGGGACACCGACGTGAGCGCCGCCCAGGCCACCACCCGCCCGTCCTCCTCCGCCACCAGGCGGCAATCCTGCTTGTGGGTAGCGTCCCACTGCTCCCAGTCGGGAGCCGCGGTCTCCAGCGTGGCGATCCCCGTGGCGATCCCCTCGTGGTAGATGGCCAGGACCGCCTCCCGGTCGTCGGGCGTCATCGGGCGGATGGTGAGCGCCATAGCGCCTGATAATGACGTGCGGTCGGAAACGCCGCCAGCCGGCCCGCACGGGGTTCCCCCCGGGCGGTTTCGGGTGAATCTTCTTGCCAAGATTCTCCGAGGAGCGAGCGATGCTGGACAAGATCTTCCCGCGCAACCAACACCCCGTCGAGCGGGCGGTGCGCGTCGTCGTGGGGATCGGGCTACTGGCCATTGTGTTCGTGGGACCGAAGACGCCGTGGGGCTACCTCGGGATCATCCCGATCCTCACCGGCCTGTCGGGCAGCTGCCTGTTGTACACGGTGCTGGGCATCTCGACCAACAAGCGCCAACCCGGCGCCTGACGGGCTGAGCCCGCAAGCGCGGCGGCCGCCGTGCCGGCCGTGCCGTCGCGCTAGGCGCCTCCCGCGATCGCCTCGGCGGTCTCCCGAATGCGCTGCCAGGCGCGTTCCACGTGTCGCCGCCGGGTGCCGGGGGCGCCGATCGCCAGGCGCAGCACCAGTCGATCGTCCAGCCTGGCGTGTGACAGGTAGAGGTCGCCCGAGGCGTTCAGCTCGTCCATCAGGCGCTGGTTGACCTCGTCCCCGCCCACGTGGCGGAAGCACACGAGATTGAGCGGGACGGGCGCGGCGAGGGCGAACCGGGCGTCCGCCTCCACCCATGCGGCGAACTCCTGTGCCAGCTTCACGTGCTCGCGGACGTGGAGCTGCAGTCCCGCTACGCCGTAGTGGCGGATCACGAACCACAGCTTGAGGGCCCGGAAGCGCCGGCCCAGGGGCACGTGCCAGTCGCGGTAGTCGATCACCGCACCCGACTCGGACGCCTTGGTGCGCAGGTACTCGGGGAGAATGCTCAGGGCGTCGAGCAGCGCCGCCCGGTCGGCCACGTAGAACGCATCGCAGTCGAAGTTGGTCAGCATCCACTTGTGGGGGTTGAAGCAGTAGCTGTCGGCCAGCTCCAGCCCCTCGTGGATCCAGCGGAACTCAGGGCAGAGCGCAGCCGTCCCCGCCAGGGCGGCGTCCACATGGAGCCACAACCCGTGGCGCCGGCAGATCTCACCGATGGGCCGCAGCGGGTCCATCGCCGTCGAGGGGGTCGTGCCGACCGTCGCCGTCACGAAGAACGGTGTGTGGCCCGCTTCCCGGTCCGCGACGATCGCCCGCTCGAGCGCGTCGGGCCGCATCGCGTGCGCGTCGTCCACGTCGATCAGGCGCAGGTGGTCGCGCCCGATCCCCGCGATCCCCGCGCCCTTCATGACCGACGAGTGTCCCTGGTTCGACACGTAGGCGGTGAGCGTCCGCGTGACCCCCTCCACGTTGGCGCGGCCGACGGTCGCCCGCTCCCGCGCCGCGAGCAGCGCGCAGAGTGAGGCGCTGGAAGCGGTGTCCTGAATGACGCCGCCCCCCGCTCGGGTGTAGCGGAACGACTCGGGCAGCGCGAGCAGGTCCACCAGCCAATCCAGCAGGTGCGTCTCCAACTCGGTGCAGGCCGGGCTCGTGGCCCACGACATCCCCTGCACCCCGAGCCCCGACGAGACGAGGTCCCCCAGCATGGCCGGCCCCGACGCGTTGGCGGGGAAGTAGGCGTAGAAGTTGGGCGACTGCCAGTGCGTGACGCCCGGCAGAATCACCTCGTCCAGATCGCGCAACACCGCCTCGAGCGGCTCCCCCCGCTCGGGGGCCGCCTCAGGCAGCCGCGCGCGGATGGCGCCGGGCTCCACCTGGGCGAGCACGGGGTAGTCCTCCACCTGCTCCATGTAGCGCGCGATCCAGTCCACGACCGCGTGTCCGGCGCGGCGGAACTCGTCGGGCGTCATGTGGACGTCGGATATGGTGGTCATGGCTCTCTTACGGCTGCGAAGAAGATCGCGAAGGCGTCGTGCGCCCACACGACCTCAGGGTTGTCGAATCCGGTCTCGGTGAGTTCTT
>CP070716.1:2751568-2771093 GCA_020350425.1 Gemmatimonadota bacterium | reverse complement strand
CCTTCGTCTCGGTCAGTGACTTCGCGCGCCGGCGGAAGCTCCCCATGCGCACCGGGGCATACGTCATCGCCGTGGACCGAGTCGCGCGCGCCTCCCGCGACCGCGGCTGGCTGTAGGAGGCGTCACGTGAGCGACCGGCCTACTGACGGGTGTCCGCTGCCGCCGTTCCAGCGAGACTTCCTCGAGTCGGGCGAGTGCCTCAGCCAGATCGGGACCGGGGCGATCGGCGGCAAGGCGCGGGGTCTCGTCGTCGCCGCCGAAATGATCGCGGCGATGCCGGAGGCGGACCGCGGCTCCGACATCGAGGTCGCCGTCCCCACCCTGGCCGTCATCGCCACCGACGTGTTCGACGCCTTCATGGAGCGCAACCGCCTCCACGACGTCGCGCAGTCGGACCTTCCGGACGAGCGCATCGCGCATGCGTTTCAGCAGGCCGATCTCCCCACTGAGATTCTCGGCGATTTGCGCACCCTGGCCGACGGACTTCGCTCACCCCTCGCGGTGCGGTCTTCCAGCCTGCTCGAGGACGCCCTGCACCGTCCCTTCGCGGGCGTGTACGAGACCAAGATGACGCCCAACAACCAGAGCGACGGCAGCGCCCGGTTCCTGCGGCTGGTGGAAGCGGTGAAGTTCGTGTACGCCTCCACCTACTTCAAGGCGGCGAAGGACTACGTACGCGCCACCGGGGATGCCGCCGCAGAGGAGAAGATGGCTGTCATCGTGCAGGAGATGGTCGGCCAGCGGCACGACGTACGGTTCTACCCCGAGGTCTCGGGGGTGGGGCGCTCGTTCAACTTCTACCCGGTGACCGGGCGGCGGCGCGAGGATGGTGTCGTGGTGCTGGCCCTGGGGCTCGGGAAGACGGTCGTGGACGGCGGGTTGAGCTACTCCTACTCGCCGGCACGGCCCAAGGCACCGCCCCCGTTCGGCTCGGTGCGGGACATCATGGCCAATACGCAGCGCGAATACTGGGCCGTGAACGTCGGCAAGACCCCGCCATACGACCCCGTGGCGGAAACCGAGTACCTCGTGCGCGCGACGCTGGAGCACGCGGAGTACGACGACACCCTGCGGCATGTCGCATCGACCTATGTGGCCGCGTCGGACCGGATCTCCCCCGGCGTGGGAGCGTCCGGCCCCCGGGTGGTCGACTTCGCGCCGCTCCTGGTGCTGGAGGAGTACCCGCTCAACCGCACGCTTCGCGCGCTCCTCGCCGCCGGGCGGGAGACGGTGGGGCGGGACGTCGAGATCGAGTTCGCGATGACGTTCCCGCGGGAGGCGGGTGCCCCTTCGCGGCTCGGCTTCCTGCAGATGCGGCCAATGGTCGTGTCAGACGCCGTTGTGGACGTCCCCGAGGCGGACCTCGCGTCTCCGACGGTGCTGCTCGCCTCCGATCAAGTCATGGGCAACGGCGTCGTGGACGACATCCGGGACATCGTGTACGTGAAGCCGCAGTCGTTCGAGATTCTGCGCACCCAGGCCATCGTCGGGGAGCTCGAGCGGCTCAACACGCGATTGTTGGAGGAGAGACGGCCGTACCTGCTCATCGGCTTCGGCCGGTGGGGCAGCTCCGATCCCTCCCTTGGCATCCCCGTCAAATGGGGCCAGATCTCGGGCGCGCGCGCGATCGTGGAAGCCACCCGGCCGGAGATGTGGGTAGACGCTTCCCAGGGCTCGCACTTCTTTCACAACGTCACCAGCTTCCAGGTGTGTTACTTCGCCGTCTCGCACGAGGCGCAGCCGGGCATCGACTGGGCCTGGCTGGACGCACAGCCGACTACCGAAGACACCGGTTTCGTTCGGCTGGTACGGACGGGCGCGCCGCTGCGCCTGAAGGTGGACGGCCGCTCGGGGCGGGGCGGCGTGTGGCACGAAGCGTGAGCGCGCCGACCCACGAGGTACGCGGATGAGCGACCGCGAGAGGTCTGCGGAGCAACTGCTCGATGATCTGCAGGAGCGCGCCAAGGAGCTGAACTGCCTGTACCGGGCGGATGAGATCCTGAGCGGTCCCCTTCCGCAGGACGAGGCACTGCAGCAGCTCGTAGCTGCCCTGCCTTCGGGCTGGAAGTATCCGGAGGTCTGCCGGGCTCGGATCACCCTCACGGGTCGGGTCTACCAGCCACAGGACGCCGCCGACACTCCCTGGACGTTGACTGCGGAGATCGTGGTGCATGGGGAGACGGTGGGCGACATCGCGGTTTCGTACACCGAGAAGCGACCGCACGCAGATGAAGGTCCTTTCCTCCGGGAGGAACGCCGGCTCATCAACGCGATCGCGGAACGCGTCGGCCTCTACGAGATGCAGCGGCGGTTGCGCGAAGACCGCGAGAGCTGGGAAATCCTCGTCGAGCGGGTCGCGTCGGCCGACAACCGCTCATGGAACGTGCTGGTCGAGTTCCTCCAGCGCACGGACCGGCAGCTGTTGCAACGCATCACCCGCAAGATGATCAACCACCTGTGCTGGAACGGCGTCAGCGAGGCCGGCGCCCTGCTGCACCAGGAGCTGCCGACGGAGCCCGATCCCGAGCTCCAGAAGGCCGACGAGAACCGTCCCCAGCGACGTCAGGCGCTGCGACCGCCGTCGAGCCTCGTGGAGCGCACGTTCGAGCTCGCCGCGCAGCATCTCAGCGAGTCCGAGATCATCTCGTCTCTGCAAACCTGGATCAACGAGGACAAGTGCATCTTCCTGATCCAGTCCCTCGAGGATCAGTCCACGACGCTCGACCAGATCCTCGAGGACGTCCTCAAGTTCAAGAGCGCATCGTTCGGCGTCGGCGACCTGTCTGTGGCGCTGCGGACGGGCCTGAAGGTGGGCCTGCTGCACCGACTCTTCGTCGGCCGACTCGACTTCGTGAACGTGGCCAAGCGACACGTCGAAGTGGAAGACTTCTACGACGTCGTGCAGCACATCATCTACCCGGCTGGCAGCCACGGGAAGCTGGGCGGGAAGGCGGCCGGGCTGTTTCTCGCGAACAGGATCCTGCAGCAGGCACACGCGCTGGGCGAGCCACTTCCGAACCTGAAGACGCCGCGTACCTGGTACGTCGCGTCGGACGGCATTCTCGACTTCATCCGCACCAACCAGCTGCATGAGGTCTACGACCGGAAATACATGGAGATCGAGCGGGTCCGCCGCGACTATGGGTTCATCATCCAGGTGTTCAAGAACTCGACCTTCAGCCCCGAGGTTTCCGCCGGACTAGCCGCCGTGCTCGACGACTTCAGTGAGCGGCCCCTGATCGTGCGCAGCTCGAGCATGTTGGAGGATCAGGTCGGGGCCTCGTTCTCCGGCAAGTACAAGAGTCTCTTCCTCGCCAACCAGGGCACGAAGCAGGAGCGCCTCCTCGCCCTCCAGGATGCCATCGCGGAGATCTGGGCGTCGGTATTCAGCCCCGACCCGATCGAGTACCGCGCGGAGCGCGGCCTGCTCGATTTCCGTGAGGAGATGGGCATCCTGATTCAGGAGGTCGTCGGCACCCGGCTCGGGAAGTACTTCCTGCCGGCCTTCGCCGGGGTGGCGTTCAGCAACAACGAGTTTCGCTGGTCGTCGCGCATCCGGCGGGAGGACGGGCTCGTGCGCCTGGTACCGGGCCTCGGCACCCGCGCCGTGGACCGGATGAGCGACGACTACCCCATCCTGATGAGCCCGGGCCAGCCGGGCCTGCGTGCAAACGTTACCGCCGACGAGGCGGTCCGCTACGCGCCGAAGCGGATCGACGTCATCAACCTGGAGAGCAGGGCGTTCGAGACGATCGACCTCGAGGAACTGCTGCGGACCCGCGGTGACGACTACCCGCTGGCCCGCCAGCTGGTATCCCTCGTGGAGGGCGACCGCCTACGCGAGCCCATGGGGCTCGAGCCGGATTGGGCCCATGACAAGATTGCCTTCACCGCCGAGGGGCTCCTGGCCAAGACGCCGTTCGTGCAGCAGATCCAGGCCGTCCTCAACCTGCTGAGCGACCGGCTCGGCACGCCCGTCGACGTGGAATTCGCGCACGACGGCACGGACCTCTACATCCTCCAGTGCCGCAGCCAGAGCCACTCCGGGTACCACGCGCCGGCGGCGATCCCCCCCGATCTCGCGCCGGCCAAGCTCCTCTTCTCCGCCCACCGGCATGTCGCCAACGGTCGGGTGCCCAACCTCACGCACATCGTGTACGTGGACCCGGACGGGTACGGGCGGCTGACGAGCCACCGCGAGCTCATGCAGGTGGCGCGGGCCGTGGGCAAGCTCAACGCGCTGCTGCCGCGACGCCGATTCGTACTCATGGGCCCTGGGCGGTGGGGCAGCCGCGGCGATATCACGCTCGGCGTGAGCGTGACGTACTCCGACATCAACAACACGGCCATGCTCATCGAGATCGCGCGTCGGAAGGCGAGTTACGTGCCCGAGCTGTCCTTCGGCACGCATTTCTTTCAGGACCTGGTCGAGGCCGACATCCGCTACCTGCCGCTCTATCCCGACGACGAGCAGGTCGTCTTCCAGGAGCGGTTCCTGCAGGAAGCCACGAATCAGCTTCCAGCACTCGTCCCGGAGTTCGCACACCTCACCGACGCCGTGCGGGTCATCGACGTGGCCCGCGAGCGCGACGGTGACCTGCTCCACGTGCTGATGAACGCGGACCTCGACCTGGCCGTCGGCCTGCTGGCACCACCCGAGGGGCGGCCGAGCTCCCCACCTCTTCACGGGAGGTGGTCCTAGCGGGAGTGACCGACGGGGAGCCGGCGCCTAGCGCCAGCTCCGCGGCACGGCCTCGGGCTTCGTGGGGCCGACCGCCGCGCCCTCCGTGCCCCCCTGCTCGAGCCGGCGTCGGATGGCCGGGAGATCGCGGAAGCCCACCAGGCGGCCCTCCTCCTCATCCCACAGCGTGAGCCACAGCGTCTTCACGCTCGTGCCCAACGTCAGCTTGGTGACGTCGTGGAGCTCGGGGTTCTCGTCGTAACACCGTTGCAGGTGGTAGTTCGGAATCCGACTGGAGACGTGATGGATGTGGTGCAGGCCGATGTTCGCCGTGAACCACTGCAGCACCTTCGGCACCAGCAAGTGCGATGCGCCCTCGAGGCCGGCCGCGTAATAATTCCACGCCTCGCGATACCGCCAGTACGTGTCCTCGTATTGGTGCTGCACGTAGAACAGGAACACGCCGATCGACCCCGACAGCAGCACGATGGGAAGTTGCACGAGCAGGAACCGGTCCAAGCCAACGGTCAGCCATGCCACTGCCAGTACGGCCAACAGTCCGACGTTCGTCCAGTGAACGCTCGCCCACTCGCGCTTCCAGCTGCGCGGGATGTCCGCCGGATAGCGGTGCTTGATGATGAACTGAAACGCCGGCCCGACGAGGAGCATCACCAACCCGTTGCGGTACAGCCGGTACAGCAGCCGCTTGATCCAGGAGCGACTCAGGTACTCGCGCACCGTGAGGGTGTCGATGTCCCCGAAGCCCCGCAGATCCAGGTTCCCGGAGGTCGCGTGGTGCATCGCGTGCGTCTTGCGCCAGTAGGCGTAGGGCACCAAAGTGAGGACCCCGATCACACTCCCCACCAGGTTGTTCGCCCGCTGCGACCGGAAGAACGCCCCGTGCCCGCAGTCGTGCTGGAACATGAACATTCGCACCACCAGGAGCGCGGCCGGCACCGCGAGCAGCAACGTGAGCCAGTACCCCACGTCGAGGCTCCACAGCATCAGGAGCCACACCGCGGCAAACGGCACGGCCGTGTTGACAAGCTGATAGACGCTGCGCCACAGCTCCGGCTTGCGGTACGGCGCGAGCAGCGCGTTCCAATCGATCGAGGTCTCGGCGGCGGTTCTGGCGGTCATGATCACCTTTGAGCACACAGCCCATACAAAAAAGGGCCGCCCCCACGGGCGGCCGGCAACGGCACGATCTTAATCTACCACCTCGGGTCGCTTCACGCCACCGAGCGGTGGCACGGGCCCACGGACGCCGCCTGACCATTCGGGGTGACGACCGAGTTCTTCGAGCGGGGCTCAACCGAGGGTCTGGACGTCAGCTGTTTCGCGGCGGTCGAGCTACCCCCGTGGAGGTTCTAGGGGCAAATGTCCCAAGAAGCGCACCCGCTGCCCCAATTGAGGCCTTTCGTGCTTCCCCAAGAGTACGTATTTGATGGATCTCCATTCGGTAGGTGTCTGCAGTGCCCATCGACCGCGACCGCATCGCCCAGCTCCACCGTGAGGCGCCGCTCACCGACATCCATGCCCATCCCTCGCTGAAGGCGTATCTCTTCCGCCGCAATCTGTGGCGACACTACCGGTCGGGCAGCACGTTCAATCCGTTCTCCAGTCGCAGTGACTTCCGGATGCTCGCGCGCGGGGGGGTGGGCGTCGTGTGGAACGCTCTTCACCTGCCCGAGCGTGAGCTGTTCGGCTGCTTCTGGCTGCGTGCCGCCGGGCTCCTCGTCCTGCCGGCATATGCCAAGCTCGTGCGAGGCCGCCCCTTCACCCGCCTCCTCGAGATGGCCGGCGCGATGGAGCGCGAGATCGCGCGCCGGCCGGCGTTCGTCGAGCTGGCAACCACGGCCGCAGACGTGCGCCGCATCCGCCAACTCGGAAAGATCGCGGTCGTGCACACGGTCGAGGGCGCCCACGCGCTCGAGGGTGACCCAGGCAACCTCGACAGGCTCGCCGACCACGGCGTCGCGATGCTCACCCTGAGCCACTTCTTCGACAACGGCGTGGCCGAACAAACACGCGGCATCCCCCGCGGCCACTTCGTGAGCGTCTTCTGCACGTACGACCTCGGCTGGTCGCGCCCGGTGCCCCTGACCGACTTCGGCAAGACGGTGCTGCAACGGCTCACCAGGCTCCGCATGCTCGTGGACGTCACGCACTGCACCCCCGGCGCACGCGCGGCGGTGTTCCAGGAGATGGACTCGAGCCGCCCCGTCGTCGCCAGCCACGTAGGCGTGCACGCCGTGCAGGCCGATCCGTACAACCTCCAAGACGACGAGATCCGACACGTCGCCGCCACGGGCGGTACGGTCGGCGTGATCTTCATGACGCACTGGCTGGCCGCCGGAGCGCCGAAGAAGGGACTGGAAGCGATCTGGCGCACGATCGAGCACGTGCACCGCGTCACGGGCACCTTCGATCACGTCGCACTGGGCACCGACTTCGACGGTTTCACCGATCCCCCCGACGACGTGCGCGACGCGTCGCAGCTGGGTCGGGTCACGCGCCTGTTGCTCGAGCGCGGCGTGCCGGAGGAGGATGTGCGGAAGATCCTCGGCGGGAACGCGCAGCGGGCGCTGGAGCGCGGCTGGCGCTGACCCGGCACCGCGCGCGGGAGGACACCGATGCCAAGCCAGTCTGCCGTCGAGAAGGCACTCGATCGGGCGCTGCGGAGCGCCAAGGCCTCGCCCAGGACCCTCGACCTGGCCTCCGCCCGCTACGTCGTCTTCTCGGACCATCACAAGGGAAAGCGCGACGGCGCCGACGACTTTACGCGCTGCGAGCGCGCCTACACGGGCGCGCTCAAGCACTACGACCGCGAGCGCTTCACGCTCATCGTCCTGGGAGACGCCGAGGAGCTCTGGGAGTGTCAGCCGAAGCCGGTGCTGCGGGCATACGCCAATATCCTGGAGCTGGAGCGGCGCTTCTTCCCCGACCGTTACCTCCGCGTCTGGGGAAACCACGACGACGAGTGGGAAAGCCCTCGGCGCGTCCGCAAGCACCTGTGGGAGTTCTATCCCGAGCTCGAAGTGCTCGAGGCGGTGTGCTTTGCGGTCACCGACCAGGGCACGGAGCTCGGGACGCTGTTCCTGGCGCACGGTCACCAGGGCTCGTTCTTCAGCGACCGCTTGGCGGGCATTGCCAAGATCGTGGTCCGACTCGTGTGGCGCACCATTCAACGTCTGACGAGGCGGCCGTCGACGACCCCTGCCACGGACGCCTGCCTCCGCGACGAGCACGACAAGGCGATGTACGACTGGGCCGCGCAACAGCGCGGGCTGGTGATGATCGCCGGACACACGCATCGTCCCGTGTTCAACTCGAAGACGCACCTGCAGCAGCTCGAGGAGGAGCTGCGACAGTTCCTCGACCTCCCGCTCAATCAGGAGGACGCCAGCTACGACGCGCGCGTGGCGGCGCTGCGAACCGAGATCGAGCACGTCCGCGCCAAGGACCGCCAGTGCGAGGAAGCGGCCGGCGGCGCCGAGCGGGGGAAGCCGTGCTACTTCAACAGCGGTTGCTGCTCGTTCGGTGACGGTGACATCACGGGACTGGAGATCGTCGAGGGCGAGATCCGCCTGGTGCGCTGGCCGGAGGATGACGGCTCGCTTCGGCCCAAGGTGCTCGCACGGAGCGCATTGCGCCGCGTGTTCGAGGATCTCGCCTAGTTGGGCGCTGCGCGCGATCTTCCTGCTGATCGGGAGGTCACACCGCGATGAGTGAACACCCTGTCACCCTCGACCAGCGCACCGTCGACGCCATGCGGAGCGCACTGCTGTCGGCGGGCATCGACGCGGCAACACCGCTCGAGCTGGTCGTCCCCGTGGACAGCACGACGCTCACCGCGCGGGAGCTCAGCGGGCTCCTCACCCTGGTCGACCGGCTGCACGGACGGCTCGCCGTCGGGAACCTGCGATCCTACGCCCACAATCAGCGGCAGCATCTCCACGTTGCCAACGTGGAATCGGGCTCCCTGGAGTTCATCTTCCAGAGCCTGGGGCAGGAGCTGATTCAGGCGACGCCGTTGCTCCTCCTGTTTCTCGCGCTCAAGGCGTTGCCAGCCGTCATTCAGTCTGCCGCGCGCGGCCTCAAGGACGTTGCCGACGCGTACAAGTCCTTTCAGGACGCCAAGTTCACCAAACTGAGGCGCCAGCAGCTCGCGAAGGCACTGGAGGCCGATGAGACGTTTCGGGCGCTGCCGCCGGCCGCGAGGCGCACCGTGACCGATACGGTCGCGCAGGCCTACGAAGCCGAGCTCCCGAGCGTATCGGGTGCACAACGCTCGGCCGTCGACGCGTTGCGGCCGCCGAGGCTACGGCCGGAAGGGAAGTCGCGTTAGAGGCTGTCGGGCGGGACCGGCTCCTGCGCCGGACGGTCGGCCTCGGGCTGGCTCGGGGTCAGGCCGACCGTGTCGGCCGCCCCTGCCGAGCCCTTGGTGCCCACTCGTGCGATCCGGGGGTTCGTCACGAACGGCTCGTAGCCCGACAGCCCGAGCGCGATGCTGTCGCCCTGCACCACCAGCAAGTCGATCTCGGCCACATTCTCAGTAAACGTCGCGAGCAGCGTGCCTTCCGCCGTGGGAATGGTGAGGAGCACGCGGTCCGGCTCCGAGAGCTTGGCCCGCACGACTCCCCCGAGCTCGTCACGCGCCGGCGTGTCGTCTGCGGGGAGATAGGGCCTGAGCACCCGCGGCCCCACGAGCACGATGAACGCCCCGGCAACCACGCCGAGCACGAACGGCGTCAGGAGGCGACTCTTCTTGTCGGCTTGCTCTGCCATAACCCTGTCCAGTCCAGTGGTGACGGGCTGAAAGATGCCGAGGGCCCGACGGCAAATCCAGAGCCCGATCGCCCCTACCGCCGTACCCGCGTCACGTCCCGCATGCGCCGGCGCACTTCCACGTCCAGACCCGCCTGCTCCAGCGCCCGCCACAACCGATCCACGGTATCCTGGTCGACCAGCCCCCGTGGCGAGCCGCTGCGCCCGGTGGAGAGCCCCTCGTCGGCACGAAACGCCTCCACCGCCTCGATCAGCTCCTCCGAGTAGACACGCGTCTCGCGGCTCAGGGCGATGGAATCGAGCTCCGGACGGTAGCGACCGAGCGCGTGCAGCATCACCCGCAGCTGCCACACGTCGTTGCCCGCCACCTCGTGCAGCTCCCGGTAGCCGAGGGTCGAGGAGATGGCGTCGTAGATGCGGCGCAGCTCGGCGACGGGCGTGGGATGCTCGCACACGTTGATGTGGGCGGTGATGCCGTCGGGCCGTCGCGACATGCCCTCCCGCGCGTCGGCCACCACCACGGCCGCCGACTGCAGCCGTCCCTTGCGGGCATCGCCGCCGGCTTGCTGCCCCGCCCACAGGGCGTCGATCAGACGGTCAGCCAGGTGGCGGCCTGAGCCGACGGTAGCCTCGAACCGTTCCGCCACGGCCGCCAGCACCTCCGGCCCCTCCAGCAGGTTGCCCTGCGTCACGTAGGTGGCACCGGCGCGGTGCCCCGCCCATTGACTGGTCGAGTCGCCCGTGTGCTGCCCCTTCGTGCCATCGAGGCCGATCACGCCCACCTGGCGACGTGAGGCGCGCGGGTCGGCGGCGGTGGCCCGCCGCAGCGCCTCGTCCGCCGGCACGCCCGCCGCGAGCAGGTCGAGCAGCTCCTGACCGTACTCCACCCGGGTGAACGCCTGGGTCGCCACCGCGCCCACGCCCTGGCGCACCCACGGCACACCGTTCCCCACGCATGGGACCCGCGTGGTGACCGCGGTGCCCACCTCCCCGGTCTCGGGGTCGATCGCGGCAATCGAGAAGGTGTGGAACTGCGGCTCCGCGCCCCAGGCGATCGGCTCCTGCGCCGCCAGCGTCGGGGCGCCGGCACAGGCCAGCGTCGCTGCCGCGATCCACGGCACCAGGTCCGCACGAGTGCTCACGGTTGCGCTTCGCATGCATCCCCCCAGGAGGAATCGGTGTCCGCCGCTAGAGTAGTCGCGCCGACCAGCGCGACGCAAACTGCCGTACCGACCGCGGCCCGCCCTCCTGGCCCCATGGCGGGGGGCGTCCTATCGTAGGGGCATGGCGCACGCACGTCCTCCGGCTGCACTCCTCGCCCTGCTCGCGGCGGCGGCGACCGGACGCCCGGTCATCGCGCAAGAGCCGCCGCTGCCCGAGGTCGAACTGCGACCGGGATTGGTGATCACGACGTCGGTTCGCGTCCGGCCCGGCACCTATCGACTGGCGGCGCCCGCCTCGCTGGACTCGGCGCTCATCGTGGTGCGGGGCGACGACATCACGGTGGACTTCGCCGGGGCACGGCTCGAGGGTATGCCAGCGGAATCCCCACCCGACACCGCCGTCGGTGTGGCGCTGCGCATCGACGGAGGGCGCACCGTCCGCATCGAGAACGCGCACATCCGTGGCTACCGGTTCGCGATCGTGGCGCGCGGGACGCATGGGCTCGCGCTTGTCGACAACGACCTGAGCTACACCTGGAAGCCCCGCCTGTTCAGCCTGGTAGAGCACGAGAGCCTGCTGGACTGGCTGTCGTACCACCACAACGACGACGGCGAATGGCTCCGGTTCGGCGCCGCGATCTACCTGGACGGCGTGCGCGGCGGCACGATCGCCGGCAACCGTGCCGTCCAGGGGATGAACGGGCTGCTCGCCACCCGCAGCGACTCGCTCCGCATCGTGGGCAATGAGTTCGCCTTCAACTCGGGCCTGGGCATCGGCCTGTACCGGTCGAGCGACAACTCCATCATGCACAACCGGCTCGACTACAACGTGCGCGGCTACAGCCACGGCTTCTACCGCCGCGGCCAGGACTCGGCGGCGCTGCTGCTCTACGAGCAGAGCCAGCGAAACGTGATCGCCTACAACTCCGCCACCCACAGCGGCGACGGGCTGTTCATCTGGGCCGGTCAGACGACGATGGACTCGGGCACCGGCGGGGTGAACGACAACCTGGTGTTCGGCAACGACTTCAGCTATGCGCCCACGAACGGGATGGAGGCCACGTTCAGCCGCAACACCTTCGTGGCCAACCGCTCGGTGGGGAGCACGTACGGGCTGTGGGGCGGCTATAGCTACGAGTCGCGCATCGTCGGCAACTGCTTCGGCGGAAACCGATTCGGCATCGCCGTCGAGCACGGCCAGGACAACCTGATCGCCCACAACCGGTTCGACGGCGACTCGACCGCCGTACAGCTCTGGGCCAACCCGAGTGAGCCGACCGATTGGGGCTATCCGCAGCACCGCGATACGCGGAGTCGCGCGCACCGCGTGGAACACAACGTGTTCAACGGGAACCGGGTCGGCATTCGCGGCACGCGCACGCGCGGGCTCCGGGTCGCGGCCAACACCTTCGCCGGCGTGGACTCGCTCACCGTACTCACCGACACGGCAGCGTATGTCGCCATCGACAACGTGGTCGAACCGGCACTGCTCGGTGTGCCGGCCGACGTCGAGCCGTGCCAACTGTCCCTGCCGGAGGACGCGGCCCGCCTCGCGCCGCCGCCGCTCGGCCACAGCGCGGAGGCGCCCCGCTCTCCCCTCACCGGGCGGGACCGCGCCGCCATGATCGTGGACGCGTGGGGGCCGTACGACTGGCGCTCGCCCAAGCTCTGGCCGGTGGACAGCACGCGCGCCGTACCGCTCGCTCTCGCCGTGCTGGGTCCCCCGGGGACCTGGCGGATCGTGGAGCGACGAGGGCTGGCGAGGGTCTCCGCCGCCACCGGGACCCCCGGCGACACGATCATGGTGACGCCCGAGCCAGGAGCCGCGGCCGACTGGAGCCTCACGCTGGAGTATCGCGGTGCCGCGACGGTCTCCCCCCGCGGTGTGGTCCGACCCGCCGGGGAGCCGTACCGCTTCGGCTACGCCCGCTTCGAGCCGGCACAGGCCTGGACCGCGCGCATTCACCTCTGGAGTGACAGCACCCATCCGGTCGACCAGCCGGAGGCGTTTGCGCGCCTGCTCGGCTCCGCTCCGCACGTCACGTACGAGCTCCCGCGGCTCGACTGGCAGTGGTACCGGCCGACCGTGGAGGGCCTGCCCCGCGAGCGCTGGGCCATGCACGCGACGAGCGAGATCGAGCTTGCCCCGGGCACGTACACCCTCCGCACGATCAGCGACGACGCAATCCGCGTGTGGGTCGACGACGCGCTCGTGATCGACCATTGGGAGCCGCACGGGTCGGAGATCGCCTCTGCCTCCCTCAAAGGCGGCCACCACACGCTGCGGGTCGAGTACTACCAGGACGGTGGGTGGACGGAGCTGCGGCTGGAAATCCTGGCGCCGGTGCGACGCTGACACACGCGCGCATCTTGCTTCAGACGGCCGACGACGCGAACCTCAAGACTCACCCCAGTGACGAGGCATACCCGGCATGCGAGAGAAGCGCTACACAGGAATCGTTGTGATCGCGACGGCCGCAGCCGCGCTCGCGGGTTGCGCGCCGGCCGAGCAGGCCCGGACCGAGCAGCCGACCGTCACGCGCGCCGTGGCCGTACTGTACCCGACTGCTGGTTCGGAGGTTCGTGGCACCGTGACGTTCGTGGCCACGGACTCGGGCATCCTCGTGCGCGCGGACCTCACCGGCCTGCCGCCGGGCGAGCACGGGATCCACATCCACGAGCTGGGCGACTGCAGCGCGCCCGACGGCACGTCCGCCGGCGGGCACTTCAATCCCGACGACAGCCCGCATGGCGCACCCGACGATCAGAGCCGACACGTGGGGGACCTCGGAAACCTCACGGCGGACGACGCGGGGTTGGCGCGCTATGAGCGCACCGACGCGCGCATCGCGCTCGGCGGCCACCACTCGATCGTGGGCCGCGCCGTGATCGTGCACGCCGGCGCGGACGATCTGGTGTCGCAACCAACGGGAAGCGCCGGCGCGCGCGCGGCGTGCGGCGTCATCGGGATCGCGGACGCGGCGGGCGGCGCCTAGCGCCGCAGCACCTCCCCGCCCCAGGTGCAGGCGTTCATGCGGCAGCTGAACATGACGGTCTCGAGCCGGTAGCTGCCGGTCTCGGGCGCCGTGAACGTGAGCACCGGGACGTCATCACCCCGCTGGTCCTCGGCCACGGTCGAGTCGGCCGCGTCGGCGAGCACCAGATCGATGTCATAGCACTCCCCGTCACACGCGGCGAGAATGGCATACTCCACGCCGCCCTCCAGGGTGAGCCTCTCGAACCCGCTCCCACCGCGCGAGACCGACCCGCTCAGCGCCCGGCCGTCGGGCCGATAACCCTGCTCCAGCAGGTCGGCGCGCTGGCGCGCGAGGTCATTGCGCACGGCCAGCGGCAGCGAAGGCAACAACGCATCGGCGGCGGCCGTCCACCGGTTGTTCTTGCGCATGACGTCCGGGAACTCGCGTTGCGCGTCGATCTCGACCTGCGTCACGGCCTGGCCGCCCGGCACCGTCACGGTCGCCGTGCGCGTCCCGCTCAGCCAGGTCGTCACCGGGATCTCTCGCTCGAGCGTGTCCCCGTTCGCAAGCGTGATGGTGAGCCGTGCCGGCATCGGCACGTCGCCGCGGTCGTACACCACGATCTCCGTGCCGTCGCGGCGCGGCGTGACGCTCGCGATCGACTGGTCCAGGGTCCACGTCTCGTAGTACCAGCTGCGCCAGAACCACGACAGATCCTGGCCGGTCGCGGCGTTGAAGTAGTTGAAGAAGTCCCACGGCTTGGGCTGCTTGTACGCCCACGTGCGGATGTACCCGCGGTAGGCACGGAAGAACGTCTCCGCGCCCAGCATGTTGCGCAGGCTGATCAGCAGTGAGGCCGGCTTGTTGTAGCCGTGCACGCCGTAGTGCTGCGGCGTGTCGAGGCGGTCGGAGTAGCGCATCAGCGCGCCCTCGTGTCCCGTGTTCGCCTGGCGGGTGTACCCCGAGAACTCGAACGGCTCCGAGTCGTAGCCCGGGAAGAAGTCGGCCGACGCGGCATCGTCGTTGAAGTTGGTGGTGCCCTCGTCCATCCACGCGCGGCGCCGCTCGTCGATCGAGACGATCATCGGCAGCCAGTTGTGCGCCAGCTCGTGCGCCGTCACGGCGTACATCGACGTGTCGCTCTGCCGCTGGTATCCGCCGATCAGGGTCATCATCGGGTATTCCATCCCGCCCCCGATGATCCCGTCGCCCTCTACCGCGGTGGCATGCGGATAGGGATAGGGCAAGCCCGTGTGGCGCGACAGGAAGGCGATGCTGTGCTGCGCGTAGCGAGCCACCTGGTGCCAGCGCTCGTACCGGGGCCGGTAGATGGCCTCGGCCCGGGCGTACTCCGGCCGGCCGTCGCCGTCCCGGTCGCCCACGTCGGTGCGCACCACGTCCCACCGCGAGGCGCGGGTGATGGCGTACGCCGCGTCGCGCACCGAGTCCGCCACGAAGTGCCAGCGCAGCCGGCCGTCCGGACCGCGCCGGGTCGCCGACCCCGGCCCGAAGTCCTGCTCGGTGATGACGTGCACCACCGTGTCGCTCACTTCGGCCTGGCGCAGACGCGCGATGACGGGATCGGGCAGCACCTCCCGCTCGTTGAGCAGGCGCCCCGTGCCCTGCACTAGCCACCCCTCGGGCACGTCGAGCGTCACGTCGTACTGGGCGAACCCCGAGTAGAACTCGGCCAGCCCCGTGAACGGGTCGGCCTGCCAGCCGACCACGTCATCGTACACCGCCATCTGCGGGTACCAGTAGGCCAGGTAGAAGAAGTCGTCGCTGTTCCACCCCATCCGGCCGCTCGCGCCGTTCTGGGGGATCTTGAAGCTCCACTCGAGCTCGAGCACGACCGAGTCGCCCGGCGCCACGGGGGCCGGCGGGACGATGTACAGGTTCGTCTGCCGCATCACGTACCCGGGCGTGTTGGGGCGCTGCGCCTCTTCGAGCGCCTCGCCACCGGCCACGACGCGGGTCAGGGTGTACCCCCCGGTGATCTCGGCGCCGAAGGTCCGCGGCGCGTCTTCGCGGTGAAAGTTCTGGATCAGCTGCACCACCAGCCGTGGCAACGTGTCGGGCGACGCGTTGCGGTACAGAATGCGCGTGGTGCCCTCCAGCCGCTTTTCGGCCACATCGAGCCGGGCCGCAATGGTGTAATGCGCCGATTGCTGCCAGTAGTTCGGGCCGGGCACCCCTTCCGTGGTCCGGGTGCCGTTCGCCAGGGCTCGGCGGTATTCGAGCGAGGGGACTATCGGGTTCGGGACGGGGCGCTCCAGCGCCCGGACGGCACCTCCCTCGGACTGCGCGAGGGCGCCGTCCCCGAGCAGCGGCAGGAGGGTCGACAGCAGGAGCAACAGGGTCGCGTGGTGCTTCAGGGGTGGCATGCAAAACCTCCGGTCGTCGGGTCGCACATCCTCTTCTGTCATGACGACCCGACGAGTCGGAAGGTTGCAGTGGTCCCGCGGGACCGCTAGTTCGTGCGCTGCCGCTCCGGCCGGCGGGCCCGCACCGGGGCCGCGGGCTCGGGCAGGATCTCCACGGCCTGCGTCTCGAGCAACCGCATGGCCTCCTGCACGGCCCGCTCGAGCTGCGGGTCGCCGCCCGCGATCACCTGGCTGGGCGTCTGCTCCACCTCGATGTCGGGCGCCACCCCCTCGTTTTCGACGGCCCACTCACCGTTCAGGTCGTAGAACCCGCCGCGCGGCGCAGTGATCATGCCGCCATCCATGAGGGGCGGGACGTCCCAGATGCCCACCAGGCCCCCCCACGTGCGCGTGCCCACCAGGGGACCGATCTCCGATGCCCGGAACATGTAGGGGAGCAAGTCGCCCCCCGAGCCGGCGTACTCGTTGATGATCATCACCTTGGGGCCGTAGATGGCGGCGTTGGGGTTGCGCCACGGCTTGCGCTCGCCGATCGGGTTGTTGAAGAAGCCCGTGAGGCGGCGCCCCATGAGGTCCACCATGTAGTCGGCCGCCGAGCCGCCACCGTTGAAGCGCTCGTCGACGACCGCGCCCTCCTTGTGCTGCTGCGCGAAGTAGTAGCGGTTGAAGTACTCGTACCCCGATCCCCCCGTATTCGGCAGCCAGACGTACGCCAGCCGACCGCCCGACAGCTCGTCCACCTTGCGGCGGTTGCCCTCGACCCAGGCACGGCGCCTGAGCTGCACCTCGCTCGTCACCGGCACCACCGTCACGTGCCGCGCGCCGTCCATCGAGGGTGAGCTGTTGACGGTGAGCGTGGTCTGCCGGTTTGCCGTCGCCTCGAAGAACCGGTAGAAGTTGGCGTCGCCGGGTACCGCGACGCCGTTCACCGCCAATATGTAATCGCCCTCGGCCACGTCGATGCCGGGCGCCGAGAGCGGGGCCCTGAGATCCGGGTTCCAGTTCTCCCCCGTGTAGATCCGCGTGATCCGGTAGCGGCCGCGCTCAACCGCGACGTCCGCACCGAGCAAGCCGACCGCCACCCGGTCCACGTCGGGGAAGTCGCCGCCGAAGGTGTAGGAGTGCCCGATCGACAGCTCGCCGGCCATGTTGCGCAGCAGATAGGTGAAGTCCGACCGGTGCGCCACGTGCTCGAGCCACGGCGCGTACGCGCCCCACACGGCGTCCCAGTCGGCGCCGTGCGTGTTCTCGACGTACAGGTAGTCGCGTTGGTGGCGCCACGCCTCGCGGAACATCTGGCGCCACTCGGCGCGCGGGTCCACACGCACCTGGATGGCCGTGTTGATCTTGCCGTCGCCCGGCTTCTTCTCCCCGGCATCGGTGTCCACGATTCCCCACTGGACGCCCATGCGGTAGAGCAGCTTCTTGGCGTCCTCGGAGATCGTGGCCGACTGGACGCGCGGCATGAACAGCTTCGACTCGCGCTTCTCGAGATCGTAGCGGTGCAGCTTGAAGCCCGGCTGGTCGTCGATGTTCTCGGCGTAGAACAGGACGCCCTCGGGCCCGGCCATGATCCCCAGGTAGTTCGCGAGCGGCACGTCGAGCGCGAGGATGCGCTGGTCGATGCCCGCGAAGTCGATGCGGACGGCGCTGTCTTCGGCCGCTTCCTCTTCCTCTTCTTCCTCTTCGGCCTTCGGCTCCTCCTCGTCGCTCTCGGGCAAGAGCGGCGAGGGCTCGTCGGCCGCGAGCACCGTCAGGTAGAGGCCGCGCTCGATCGGCCGGTCGTACGACGTCATGTCCAGCCATCCCACGTTCAGCCCGTAGTTGGTGCTGGCCATGAAGTAGAGGTACTTGCCGCTCTTGTCCCACGCGGGCGAGAGCGCGTCCGACAGGCCGTCGGTGAGCTGGCGGCTCTGCCGCTGGTCGAGCGAGTACACCATCACAGCGTGGAACTGGTTGTCCAGCCGCTTGCTGTACGCGATCCACTTGGAATCGGGTGACCACACCGGATCGATGGTGCGCTCGGGGTGGGCGTACTGGTCGGTGTCGATCCGCGTCACCTGGCCGCGCTCGACGTCGGCGTACCACAGGTTCAGATCGGCATCGGTGAAGACGATGTACTTGGAATCCGGCGACCACGCCGGCGTGTAATAGAACGTCGGGTTGGGGAGCGCGATCTCGCGCACCGGCGCGAGCCCGTCCTGCGATCCGATCATGAGGCGGTACTCGCCGCTCGCGTCCGAGAACCAGGCGATGTGCTGCCCGTCCGCCGACCAGGAGGGCGAGCGGTCCGCCGCGCCGGGGCTCTGCGTGAGGTTCCGGTGGTCGCCCTTCTCGGCCGGCACGGTGATGATCTCGCCCCGCGCCTCGAACACCGCGCGCGCGCCGCTGGGGGAGAGCGCCGCCATGCGCAACACGCTGTCGACCCGCTCGTAGTGCGGCCTGAGCCACGGGAAGTCGCCGCGCACCCGAATGTCGACCGGGTGCGACTCGCCGGCTGCCGGGTCGTACAGGTGGATCTGTCCCGCCTGTTCGAACACCACGACGCCGCCCCCGGCGTCGACGTCCTTCACGTCGTAGTCCACGAACGACGTGAGCTGCTCGAGCGTTCCGGATTCCGTATCGTACCCGTACAGGTTCACCGCCCAGTCCCGGTCCGACAGGAAGTAGACGGTGTTACCGAGCCACACCGGGTCGTAGTCGTTGCTGTTGTCCCAGGGGAGTGCCTCGACCCCGTAGTCGGCCAGGCTCATCAGCAGCACCGGCTGCGTGCGGCCGCCGCGGTAGTTGCGCCACTGATCGTTCGGCCGGGCGACCCGCTGATAGGCGAAGCGCGTGCCGTCGGGCGAGGGTGCCCCCGTCACGGCCTGCGGCAGGGGCAGCGGCTCGGGCATGCCGCCCTCGACCGACACGGTCCACAGCTTGGTGTACGGCACCGGTGCGCCCACCCGGCCCGACGCGAAGATCACGCGGCTGCCGTCGGGCATCCACCCGACCACCACGTCGGGGGCCGGGTGCCACGTGAGCCGCATCGGCTCCCCGCCCTCGGCCGAGACGACGAACACGTCGGTGTTGCCGTCGTACTCGCCGCTGAACGCGACCCAGCGGCCGTCGGGGGAGAATTGCGGATCCGACTCGGAGCCCTGGAAGGCGGTGAGCCGCGTCGCGGTGCCTCCCGTACGCGGCACCACCCAGAGATCGTTGGCGTAGGCGAACGCGATCTGCGTCTCGCTCACCGTGGGCTCTCGCAGCAGCCTCGTCCCCTGCGCGTGCAGGGCGGTCGGCAGCGCGATCGCGACAAGCGTGAGCAACATCAGGACCATGTATCTCCGCATCGTTGCCTCCAGAGCAATCGAAGGTGACATGAGGGGCGGCCGGGGCCGCGCGCTCGATGGTCTGAAGAATATCCGTGGGTGCAGGGGGGAGGAAGGAAGGAGCCCAAGGCCAATTCTGGCTCAGCTTGTAGGGGCGCCCCCCCGGGCCACTCGGTCGGTACAAACCCTCTTACCGCTACGTCCAAGTTCCACT
>CP070716.1:2735943-2751468 GCA_020350425.1 Gemmatimonadota bacterium | reverse complement strand
CCGCGGTGGACAGCGCCATCAGCCAGGCGATCTGCTCGTCGTCCATCCCGATCGCCAGGTCGTCGAACGGCTCGCACTCCCCCGCCGTCACCGGCCCGGGTTCATCGGTCACCCGCACTCGGAACGGCCCCGTGGCCACGGCCATGAGGGAGTTCACCACCACGCGGTACTCCCCAGATTCCGGCGCCGTGAACGTGATGCGGGCGTCGCACGCACCGGCACTGTCATCGTCGGTGAGCGGCTCGGCGATACCCGGACCGATCAGGTAGAGGTAGGCGTCGAATGCGTCGGAGAGCAGATCCACGGTCACTTCCTGCCCGGCGCGCATCGGGAGCGCCCAGGCCTGGACGTAGCTCTCGTCCCAGCTTGCCTCGTCCTGGGCGGAGAGCTCGCCGGGGACCTCCTGGCCCACCGAGAGTGCTCGGCCGTCCGTCGAGAGGCTCATCAGCCAGTCGCCGAGCTCGGCCTGTTCGACGCCGCACTCCCCGGCCGTCACCGGGCCGGGCTCGTCGGTGACGCGCAGGCGGAAGCGGCCGGTCACCTCGGTGTCGAGCGTGTTCACCACCACGCGGTACACGCCCGATTCCGGAGCCGCAAAGGTGATGCGGGAGTCGCACGCGCCGGCGCCGTCATCGTCCGAGAGGATCTCGTCGAGCCCGGGCCCGGCGACCATCAGATAGGCGTCGAACTCGTCGGACAACAGGTCCACGGTCACTGACTGCCCGGCTGCGAGCTCCAATCCCCACGCCTGGACGTACGAGCCGTCGGTCCAGAGCAGGTCGGTCGTCAGCATGCCCGGCGTCTCCGACCCCAGCTCCAGATGGCCTGCGAGCGGCAGCCGTGTCAGCTCCTCGACCTCTTCCTGACCCCGGGCGTCGACGGGCATCCCGGCGGCAAGGCTGGCGAGCAACAGAACGCCGCAAAGGCGGCGCGGTATGTGCGGATTCACGATCCCCTCCCCGGTGGCACGGGCGTTGATGGGTACGCCGCCAAGGTGGGGGGCGGCGACCTCCAGAGCAAGGCTTGGGTGGTGCTAGGGGTGGAGCGAGTCGCCGTATTGCAGCGTCAGCTGTCGCAGGCCGGCCGGCTCGCCGATGATGGTGAGACGATCGCCCTCGCGCAGCACCGTGCGGCCGCGCGGCACGATCGTCTCGCCGTAGCGACGGATGAGTGCAATGAGGCAGCCTGGCGGCAGCACGAGCTCGCGCAAGGCCTTCCCGATGAGCGGCTCGGCCTTGGAGCCGGAGAGCAACTTGAGCGACAGGAAGCGGTCGTCTCGCAGCAACGTCTCCTTGAGCTCCAGCTCGTCGTGGCCGGCCAGCCACTCCGTGATGAAATCCGCGTCCTCCACCCGCCCCGCCAGCTGGGCGAGGATGCGCAGGTGACGGCCCGGATCCGACTCGCCGCTCACGAGGAAGAAGATCGCCCGGATCGGCGCCTCGGCGGCCTGGCGGACCATCTCTTCGTCATCCATGTCCACGTCGACGCCCCCGCGGCAGCGCACCAGCACCATCTCGGAGGCGTCGAGGTCCGGGAGTCGCGCGTGCAGCAGCGCCGCGCCGTGCGCCACCGGCGTTCCACCCATGCGCACGCCCCGGCCGAACCCCTCGAGCAGCTGATCGGTGGTGGCCGGAAGCCGCTCGTGAAGCAGCACCGAGGCGCGCCCGATGATCTCCTCGAGACTGGTCGAGGCCGCCAGGTCGATCACGGGGGCTCGTGCCACCACCTGATCGAATGGATCCTCGGCCCGCGCGCCCTTCTCCTTCATGAGGTCGCGCAGCTCCCGGTCGAGCCCCGCGAAGCGGCGCCGGCCAAGCCGCTCGAACACGTGATAGATCGCGCCGTCCCGCACGATGCGGGGCTTGGCGTAGTACGTGTACCAGGCGAACGACACCGTGGTGACTCCCAAGGTGAACAGCACCGGCAGCCACCCCATCTCCGCCACCAGCACCGCCGGCACGAACAGCCCCGCCAGCTGCACCCAGGGATACCCCGGGGAGCGGAACCCGGGGTCGTACGCCTCGATGCGGCTCTCTCGCATGACAATCACCGCCACGTTGATGAGCCCGAACAGCACGAGCTGCAAGGCACTGGCGAGCTTGGCCACCTGCTCCACGTCGAGCAGGAGCAGGAAGACCACGAGCAGCGAGCAGGTGAGGAGGATGGCGGCGGTGGGCGTACCCAACCTGCCCGTGGCCGCGAACCGACCGGGGAAGATGCGGTCCCGCGCCATCGCGAGCGGGTAGCGGGATGCGGCAAGGATGCCAGCGTTTGCGGCAGAGGCGAAGCCGGCTACCGCCGCGACGACCATGAGCCACATGCCGACCCGCGGCGGCAACCATCCCCTCAGCGCGCCGGCGGCGTCGGCAGCCGGCGTGAGCGAGGCACTGAGCGTGTCGACGCCTAGCACGGCCACCATGATGAACACGCCGATCACGTAGATGCCGGTCACGGTGAGGAGGCCCAACATCATCCCCAGCGGGATGCTGCGCTCGGGACTCTTCACCTCCTCGGCCAGGCTCGCCACCTTCGTCAGCCCGATGTACGACACGAAGACGAGCCCAACCGTGCCGAGGAGACCGTCGACGCCGCCGGGCAGCAACGGAGTGAAGCGCTCGCGGAGATCCCGCGGGGGGTCTCCGCCGAACGCATCGACCAGGCCGTTCAAGGCGAAGAGGGTGAGGAGAGCCAGTAGCGCCATCACCATCACCCGCAGCAGGCCGCTCGACTCCTTGGCCCCCACCACGTTCACCGCCGCGAAGACCACGGTCAGGGCCAGGGCCGTGGGCACGATGGGCAGATCGAACACCAGCCCCAGATACGCCCCCATCCCGATTAGCGCGAACGCGGCCTTCAGCACCAGGGTGAGCCAGGTGCCCACCCCACCGATGGTTCCCACGAGCGGACCGAGCGTGCGGTCGAGGTAGTAGTACGTCCCGCCCGCGCGCGGCATCGCCGTGGCTAGCTCGGCCTTGCTGAGCATGGCGGGCACGACGAGGAGCCCCGCCAAGAGATAGGCCAGTACCACCCCCGGCCCCGCGTACGACGCGGCGATGCCCGGAAGCAGAAAGAACCCGGCGCTGATCATTGCGCCGGTGCTGATCACGTAGACGTCGAAGAGCGAGAGGCTCTTCTGGAGACGCGTGAAGCCGAGGAGGGCCATGAGCGAAGCCTAACCTACGGTGACTGGCTCACCCAGGCCATCCCGTCGGGCTCGTCGCCGGCCACGATCTCCCCGTCCAGCTCCCACGCGACGAGGTCGATCACCGAGATCTTGTCGTCACCGGTGTTGGCGACGTACGCCGTTCGGTTGTCGGGCGTGACGAGAATCCCGACTGGCATGGCGCCAACCTCGAGACGCCGCACGACGGCCCACTGTGCGAGATCGACTGCCACCACCTCGCGGCCCTGCGCGTTGGACACCAGCGCCTCGCGCCCGTCGGGCCGCACCTTCACGCGGATCGGGAAGTCGCCCACCGCGAGGGTGCGGCGCACCTCGTTGGTCGCCACGTCGATCTCCGACAGGGTCCCGGCGGCCCGGTTGGTTGCGTACACCGACTTGCCGTCGGGCGACACGTCGATGCCCTCGGCCCCCGCCCCGGTCTCGATCTGCCGCAGCACGGCACCGGCCGCAGCGTCCACCGCGGTCACGTTGCCGCTCCCGATGTTGGCGGTGTAGGCGCGGCCGGCGCCCTCCGCCACCGCCACCATGTGCGTGACGCGCTGTCCCGTCTCGATCGCCCGGACGACCCGCCGCTCACGGGGATCCACCTGCAGCAGGTGGGCCGAGCCCTCGGTCGTCACCCACACGAAGCCGTCAGACGCCACCGCGATCCCGTGCGGCCGCGTATGGTCGCCGAGGGAGATCGCCCCGAGCGAGCGGGCCTCGGCGACGTCGATCACCGTGATCGTGTTCCCGGCACGCTCGCCGGTGCCGTAGTCGCTCACGTAGGCGAAGCGACCGTCCGGCGAGACGGCAACCTCGTGTGGCGCGAATCCCGTCTCGATGACCGCGAGCTGCACGCGACTCGTCGGGTCCACGATCGACAGGGTGTGGCCGCTCTTGTTGACCACGAGCAGCTTCTGCGCGTTCGCACGCTGGGGCGCTACGAGCCCCGCCGCGAACATCGTGGCGAGGGCGATCGACGCTGCCGCGCGCGTCGGAGACACGAACATACGGTTCCTCCTCCCCGGCTTCCCGCCGGGCCATGGCTCGCTCACTGCCGGTTGGATCTAGAGCTCGGAAAGCTCGGCTTCGAGTCGCGCCTGTTCCTCGGAGTCCAGCTCGGGCTGGAGCGTCGAACCCTGGGTGGCCGCGCGGCGCTCCGTCGAGCGCAGCCAGGCTACCAGCAACGCCACCCCGAGCAGGAGGAACACGCCCGGCATCACCCAGGCCAGGATGCCGAAGCCCTCGGCGCGCGGCGCGCCGAGGACGACCTCGCCGTAGATCGCGTAGATCGAATCCAGGATCTCGTCGTCGGACATGCCGGCCGCGAGCTGCCGCCGTACACCCTCCCGCATCGTCGCCGCCTGGGGAGACGGACAGTTGGCCAGCGTGCGGCCCGGACAGAACGGACTCATGATTCGGTCGTACAGCTCGTGGGCCTTGGTGTCGATGCCCTGGGCATCGAGCGCCGGTTCCTGCGGTCGGGCGGCACCGGCCACCAGGGACAGAGCCAGCAGGACGAGGGTCGGACGGATCACTGGGTGTCCACGCATGTCGCACGCTCCTTCGAGGGCCGCCACCGCTGGACTCGAAATCTAGCCGATCGTCGACGGTGCGCGCACGTCCGACGTCAGGCGCCGTTCTCTGCCAGTGCCAGGACGGCGCGCCGCAGACGGCGGTGCCGGTCGAATCGCGTCACGAACTCCGATTCCCGCGATCCCCCTTTCGCCCGGACGACCTCTACCAGGTCCCGGCGATCGCCGACCCCCCAGCGGGTCACCCCGGGGAGCGCCATGATCATGGGGCTCCAGCGCTCCCACCAGAGCCGCTGCCCTGCCGTGAAGCCGCGCAACGAGCGCACCCCGAGCAGCTCCGCGGCCTCCTCCGAACAGGTTCGCACCCCGCGCTCGCGGTCCGCGCCGAAACGGTCGGCGAGGTATCGTGACACGCGAGACCCGACAGCTCCAAGCTCGATGCGCCCACGTACGTCGGCGCGCGGCCGGCCCAGATAGAGATACATGTTGGCCGAGGAGAGCTCGTTGAGCGTCGCAATGCTGGAGCGATGCCGCGGGTTCCGCTTGATGCGAGCGAGCTCCCGGCGCAGCAGGCGGCGCACCGCGACGTCGTGGGGGCGGAAGCCCAGCTTGTAGTAAAACCACCACGCGCCGGACTCCAGCCCCTCGAGATTGTCGTGGCCCAGCTGATACGGGGGCACGGTGATCGTGTCGGCGTCGAACAGGTGGCGGGTGGCCGCCAGGACCCGCCCGTAGATGTACGCCGACTCCCCACCCCGATACGTCTCGAACACGTTGTAGGCGACTTCGGCCGAGTTGAACAGTGCGCTGATGAGCACGTAGCCGATCGGCACGCCGTTCTTGAGGGTGAGGAAGCCGTACACCGCATCGAGCATCAGGCGACGCTGCGGCACGGCACCGAAGCAGGCGAACTGCAGCCCCTCCCCGCAGTCCACGAGGCGCGCATCCTGCTCATCCGCATGCACGAAGATGTCGAGGTCGCGGCTGCGCGTGACCATCGCCTCCCGCGCGAGAGCGATGAGCCTGCGCCCCTCGCGCCGGCTCACGGCCCGCACGGCCAGCGGCGGACGCACCATCTCCCGGCGCAGGTCCGGCCGGCCGCTGCGGAGCGGGGCGGTCTGGTACGACACCGGTACCCCGGGATACTTCGCGCGCGTGCGAGACGGGGTGTCGGCTCCGGGCGCGATCCGCAGCGGCACGTCGAGCGCCTCGAAGCTCTCCTCCCGCCCGAAGGCGTCGGCCTGCAGCGCGGCGAAGCGACGGACCAAGAAGGCGGCATCGCTCTCGTGCGGTCCCTTCAGCTGCCGGATCCACTCGTCAGGCTCGTAGTCGAGCTCGTCAATCGTGAGCGTCTCGGTGTACGGCAGAAGCAAGTGCAGGAGCTCCGGCAGCCGCTCGGCGTTCTCGAACGCCTCCCAGTCGACGGAGAGTTGGTCGGGCCAGCGTCGCGCGAGCCACTCGGCGGTGAACCAGTAGAAGGCGTAGTTGATGGCCGTTCCGGCGATGCCCGAGTCTTCCAGCTGCGCGCGGCGGCGCTTGAGATCGCCTCGGGTGTCAAACGCGTCGAGCATCCGCTCGACCTGCGCCAGCACCGCGGCATCGTCGGGGTAGGCCCGAGCGAAGCACAGCGCCTCGTGCAGCCGCAGCACGGATCCGGCGCTTCCGAGCCGGCGGCGCTCGAGCTGCCGCAGCAGCACCAGCCGTTGCTCGGCCGCGACGGAGCCGAAGATGTCCTTCAGCCGCTCGAGCCGCCTGAGCAGTGCCATGGCTCGGTCTGCCATCTCCGTCGTTCCTCCCGCGAGGCCTGGTGTGGACGCGTCGCTCGGGTGCGGCGCTCCCCGTCCGTGCGCCGAAGATAGGGCCGCACACCGCACCATTCCAGACGCTGCGCGGGACGCGCTGCGAGCACGTGCCCGCGGAGCCGGGAGGATCGGCCGAGTGGGCTCCGGTGACGAACTTACGATCCCCTTCCCCGTGTTGTAGTCTTGAGACTCGATCGTCCAACTATCCGGAGACCTGCTGTTCATGAGCGCTGATCGCATGATGCGGGCTGCCTCCACGCCCGGCGGCGGCTCCGCCGCCGCCCGCTGGATATCGCTCCCTACCGAGCTGCTGGAGCAGTCCTGCAAGCGTGTGGGGATCGCGAGCCTGACCCTTGCCTCGCTGTGGGCGTTCGGCCTCTTCCTGGCCAACGCCGCGACGCGATTCATCGACACGCCGATGCTCGTCGCCAACCGCCCGTGGCCCATGCCGGGGAGCGCGATCGCCGCCACGGGGATCGTCCTGTCCGTTGCGATGATGTTCCTGGCCGCGCGGCTGCACAATCGGCCCAGCCTGTTGCTCGACCTGGGCCTGGGATTCGAGGTCGTGACGGCGTTCCTGATCGGCTTGCTCCAGATGTGGTACGGCTCCGTGGAGGCCAACGGGTTGTCGTGGCTCGTGATCGTCATTCTGGTCTACCCGAGCATCGCGCCCAACAGACCCGGCAAGATCCTCGTTGCATCGCTGCTCGCGGCGTCGATGGATCCGCTGGGCCTCGCCATTGCCAAGCTGCGTGGTGTCGAGATCTCCGTGAGTGCGGCCGAGGCAGTCTTCGCGTTCGCTCCCACGTACTTCACGGCCCTGCTCGCGGTCCTACCGGCCAAGATCATCTACGGCCTGGGCCGCCAGGTGCGGAAGGCCAAGGAGCTGGGCGCGTACAAGCTGGGCAATCCGATCGGCAAGGGCGGCATGGGCGAGGTGCTGCACGCAGAGCACCGCCTGCTGGCCCGGCCTGCGGCGATCAAGATCATTCGCCCCGAGCTGCTCGGCGCGGGCGAGCCCGCAGCGCAGCGCGTCGCCGTGGAGCGGTTCAAGCGCGAGGCGCGGGCCGCTGCGTCGCTGCGCTCGCCTCACACGATCGACCTGTACGATTTCGGCGTCGCGGAGGACGGGACGTTCTACTACGTGATGGAGCTGCTCGACGGCGTCGGCCTGGAGGACCTCGTGGAACGGTTCGGGCCCGTGGTACCCGAGCGCGCCGTGTACCTTGCGCGGCAGGCGTGTGAGTCGCTGGCGGAAGCGCACATGCGCGGCCTCATCCATCGCGACATCAAGCCCTCCAACATTCACGCGGCACGTCTGGGGCTGCGGGTCGACTTCGTGAAGGTGCTCGATTTCGGCCTCGTGAAGGCCGACCAGAGCCGGGAGCAGACGATGCTGACGCAGCCGCACATGACGACCGGCACGCCGGCCTTCATGGCACCGGAGCTGGCCCTCGGTGAGCTGGACATCGACCGCCGCGTGGATCTCTACGCGCTCGGGGGCGTGCTCTACTGGCTGCTCACTGGCAGGCTCGTATTCGAGGCCGACACGCCGATCAAGATGATGCACCGGCATATTTCCGACACGCCGGAGCCGCCGTCGAGCCACACCGAGCTCGAGGTCCCGCCCGAGCTCGACGCGCTGGTCCTCGCCTGTCTGGCCAAGGACCCCGACGATCGGCCCACGTCGGCGCAGGACGTGGCAGACAGGCTGGCCGAGGTTCCCGTGGCCGAGCCGTGGACGGAGGACCGGGCGATGCGCTGGTGGGAAACGCACCTGCCGGAGGCCCAGACGCCCGGAAAGTGCGACAGAGGAGAGCTGGCGCCCGCCGTAGTGAGCGAGTGAGCCCGCGATCACGCACCCAACGATTGAAACAGGGAAAGGAAGAAGGGCATGCCGTTTGCGACCGTTCGCCGTACCGTCACACTGACGGCCGTCTCGCTGCTGCTCGCGGCGTCGCCGAGCGCGGCGCAGGAAACGCCGCGGGCCCTCACCGACCTCAGCACGGCCTTCGAGGCACTGGTGCGGGAGATCTCGCCGTCGGTGGTGCAGATCTTCGCCACGGCGGTAGCGCCGGTCGGGGGTGATCCGCGAGCCCCGTCGCAGGTGCTGGCACAGCAGCGCCGCGGCGGTTCGGGCGTGATCGTCTCGTCCGACGGCTATATCGTGACGAACAACCACGTGGTGGAGGGTGCCCGCCGCCTGTACGTGGTGCTGGCGGAGCCCGCGTCGGACCAGGCACCGGGGCAGTCGCTGGTGAGGCCCGTGGGCCGGAGGGTGATGGCCGAGATCGTGGGGACGGACCTGGAGACCGATCTGGCGGTGCTCAAGATCGAGGAGACGGGGCTGCCCTACATGGAGTTCCGGGATTCCGACGAAGTCCACCCGGGACACGTCGTGCTCGCGTTCGGCAGCCCCTTGGGGTTGAGCTCGACCGTGACCATGGGGGTGGTGAGCGCCGTGGGCCGCCAGCTCCGGGAGGACGCGCCGATGGTGTACATCCAGACCGACGCGCCCATCAACCCCGGCAACAGTGGCGGTCCCCTGGTCGACACCGAGGGCCGGCTCGTGGGGATCAACACGATGATTCTGTCGCAGTCGGGGGGCAGCGAGGGACTCGGGTTCGCGGCCCCGAGCAACATCGTGCAGGCGGTGTTCGACCAGATCAAGTCACACGGCCGGGTGCGCCGCGGCATGATCGGCGCCAACACGCAGACCATCACCCCGACGATGGCGACGGGCCTGCGCCTCACCCGGAACTGGGGCGTGATCGTGAGCGACGTGTACCCGGGCAGCCCCGCCGCCCGTGCCGGGCTTCAGGTCGGGGACATCATCGAGTCACTCGATGCCAAGCCGATGGAGAATGCGCGGCAGTTCGACGTCAACGTGTACGGCAAGGACCCCGGATCGGTGGTGACCCTGAACGTGAGGCGGGCGCTCGGGCAGCAGTCCATCCGGGTCCCCGTCGCGGAGCGCGCCAACGACCCGGGCCGGTTCGCCGATCTGGTCGACGACGAGCGCAACCTGGTGGCGACGCTCGGCCTGCTGGCCGTGGAGCTGAACGACCAGATCGCGGGCCTCATGCCGTGGCTCCGGGAGCGGGCCGGCGTCGTGGTCGCGGCCCAGGCGTACGGGGTGGTGGGCGCGCCCAGCGGGCTTCAGCCCGCCGACGTGATTCTCTCCGTGAATGGCCAGGCAGTCATGACGCTGGGACAGCTCAACAGCATCCTGGGCAGGATGGACCCCGGTGATCCGGTGGTGCTCCATGTCGACCGGCTCGGCCAGCGCATGTTCCTGGTCTTCGAGATGGAGTAGGCTACTCTCCGTGCGGCACGGGCGGCGTGACGTCTCTGGCGTTCTCGCGTCCGGTCTGATGCTGGCCGCGCTGGCGCTTGGCGCGTCCGCGCGGCCGGTTGCGTTGGGCGCACAGGAGCCGCCACCCGGCGACACCGTGGCAGTCTTCGCCGGAGGCGCCGGCGACAGTCACTGGGGGCCCGTTCCACCCGAGGCCGATTCGACCACGGCAACGTTCGGCAATCGGCCGATGCCGCTGTGGGAAGGCGTGATCTACTGGCCCTACCGCGTCATCACCTACCCCATCAAGCTGATCGGGATCGGGATCGGGGCGGGCATCGGGTACGTCGACGAGCACCGCATCCTGGCATTCCTGTTCCGCCCGCCGGGCGTGATCCGGCTCGAGCCCGACATCACCGCCGGCGGGCTCTCGGGCTTCGGGGGCGGGCTCGCCGTGCGGCACACGGCCTTCTTCGGGGAGGGCAACGAGCTCAAGGCTCGGGTCTACGCCACCGTGAACGGGGACCAGAAGTTCACCCTGGGCCTCAAGTTCCCCGTCGCGGCGGTGGGCGAGCTGCAACTCGGAACCGGTTTCCGCGACCGCGCCAACGCGCGCTACTTCGGCATCGGCCCGGAGAGCCGCGTCCTCGACCGCTCCTACTACCGACAGCGGATGTGGTGGGCCGGCACGACCTATGCGCACCGTCTTACGGCCAAGCTGTACCTGGCCGGCGGCGTCATCTTCAACGGCGTCAGCGCCGGGGAGCCGGGCGGAGACTTCCAGCCCTCCATATACGAGCGTTGGGCGGACAACCCGCCGTTCGGCCTCGGGCTTCGCTCGGAGGGAGTCACCGTCGGGCTCGGCCTCACCCACGAAAACGCACCGCTGGACGGCCGACCCACTCGCGGCGGTGTGCGCCGCGCCATCGTGACCTACTTCCACGGCCTGAGCCAGGAGGATGCGCGGTACTGGCAGTTCCGCGCCGAGCTGCAGCAATACGTCCCGCTCTGGTTCGCGCATCACGCGCTGGCCCTGCGCGGCTTCGTCAGCTGGATGGATCCGGTGGGTGACCGGGAAATCCCGTTCCAGCGCCTCATGTTCAACGACGACCCCGACCTGCTCAGGGGCTACAACGATTATCGCTGGCGCGACCGGGGCCTGGCGGTGCTCTCGGCGGAGTACCGCTGGCCGTTGTGGGCGTATCAGTACCCCCAGGGCAGTGGCATGGACCTCTACTTCCTGGCCGACGTGGGACAGGTGTTCGGCGAATTCAAGCAGATCAGTGCGGACCACCTGACAGTGTCGTACGGCCTCGGGATTCGGCTCGTGAGCAGCCGGGGCTTCATCCTCCGGCTGGAGTGGTCGAACAGCAACGAGGGCTCGGTGTTCCGCCTCCGCACCGATCAAATCTTCCAGTTCCACCCGAGACTCTTCAGTGGCCGCGATCCGATTCCGGCGCGCTGAGGCCGCCGCGCTGTGCGCGCTGGCGGGAGTGGCGCTCGCCGCAGGTGAGCCGCCGCTTCGGGACGCCCCCGTGGTGTGGCACGAGAACGACCGACAGGACATCCCGGCGCCCCGGCCGCGCGATCCGAACAAGGTGCGCTCGTCGGTGGAGGCGACCCTGTTTCGTCCGCTCGGCCGCATCTTCCATCCCGGGCGGATCGTGCGCGGCTTCGGTTCCATATTCGGCGGAGACCACGTACCGCCGGCGGCGAACATCAACGCGCTGGACGAGACCCCCAACTCCTCGTGGTTCACCAACCGCATCGGCCTGTTTCCCTTGCGCCCCGAGCAGGCGGCGCGCGGTCCGCTCACGGGACCGGGCCCCGACACGAGCGGCACCTGGACCGTGGTGGATGCCAAGACCGAGGGGGTGACTCCGGGATTCACCGTCGAGGATGCGCGAGGCGACCGGTATCTCATCAAGTTCGATCCCCCCGGCTACCTCGGCATGACGGTGGCAGCGGGCGTCATCTCCGGTCGGTTGTTCCACGCCGCCGGCTACAACGTACCCGAGGACGTTGCGGTCACGTTTCGTCGGGACCGCGTCCGGGTCGGAGACGGGGTGGTCTTCACCACTCGTGAGGGCGACGAGCGCTCTCTCACCACGGGCGACCTCGACAGCATCCTGGGAAGCGTCGAGCGCCTCGCGGACGGCCGTTGGCTCGCGCTGGCCAGCAAGTTCCTCGGCGGCGAATGGATGGGCCCCTTCGACTGGCAGGGACGGCGCAAGGACGACCTCAACGACCGCATCGACCACCAGAACCGGCGCGAGATCCGGGGGCTCCGGATCTTCTCGGCGTGGCTCTGCCACATGGACACCAAGCAGGGCAACACGCTGGATATGTACGTGGAGGAGGACGGCCGGCGCTTCGTGCGGCACTACCTCATCGACTTCGCCAGCACCCTCGGCGTCGGTGCCCTGGGGCCGTTTCCGATGGGGTGCTTCGAGTACTCCTTCGACGTCGCGGCCAATCTCGGTCGGGCCATCACCCTGGGCGCCCGGGAGGACAATTGGCGCAAGCTGGAACGCCCCGAGGGCCTCGACGAGATCGGTTACTTCGAGAGCGAGTACTTCAACCCCAAGGCGTTCAAACCGCTCGAGCCCAACAGCGCCTTCGCCAACCTCACGGACCGCGACGGCTACTGGGCCGCGAAGATCATCTCCGCCTTCAGCGACGCGCACCTCGACGCCGTCGTGGCCGAGGGACGGTATCGCCACCCCGAGGCGGCGCGCTACGTGCGCCGCATGCTGAGCGAGCGCCGCGACGTGATCGCGCGGTTCTTCTTCGACCGCGTCCCGCCACTCGACTTCTTCGCGTACGATCGGGGAGTGCTTCACTTCCACGACCTCGGCGTGGAGCGGGGCGTCTACCGGGCGGACTCGACCCGCTACCGCGTCCGGGCCGCCGCGGTAACCGCTACGAGGACGCGGGCGGCGCGCTCCCCCTGGATCGCTCTCGAAGAAACCCGCCTCGACGTCACCACGGCCGGCGACGCCGTCACGTCCGTGCCGTGGGAGTCGCACCCCTTCTGGGCCTTCGAGCTCCAGGTGCACCGCGGCGAGGCGTGGAGCCCCAGCGTGACGGCGTACGTGGCCCGGGTCAGCGGCAGGGTCGTCGCGTTGGACCGCTGAGGGTCAGCCGGCGGTGGGCGCCGGCGGGACGGGCGCCTCGACAAACGGGACGATCTCGGGGACGTTGGCGCGCCACCACTGTGCCGCCCGCTCCTGTAGCCACGGCTCCCCCACGTCCAGGTCCGCCAGCATCCGGGCGAGCCTGACGGCGTCCGAGGGGCGCGCCCGCCGGTCCTTGGCGAGGCATGCCAGCACCAGATCGTCGAGCTCGGCGGGGATATCGAACTCGCTGACGGAGGAGGGCGGCACGGGGGTGCCCTCGATGTGCCTGATCATCATGCGCATCGGGGTGTCGGCCTCAAACACGAGACGGCCGGTGAGGAGCCAGTACGCCACGCAGCCGAGCGCGTAGATGTCCACCCGCCAGTCCGGGTGATCGTTCATGGCGAGCTCGGGGGCCATGAACGCCGGCGTGCCCGTCGTGAGACCCGGGGCGGTGAGCTTGGTCTGTTCGGCCGCGAGGTCGGGCGACGACTTCACGAGTCCGAAGTCCGTCACCTTCAGGAAGTCGGCGTCCAGCCCGAACCAGCAGGAATACAGGTTCCCCGGCTTTACGTCCCGATGGATCAGCCCTGCACCGTGCGCTTCCGCCAGGGAGTGGCACGCCTGCCGCAGCAGGTGCACCACCCGCGGGGGAGGCAGCGGACCGAACCGGTCCACCAGCGTTTCCAGATCGAGGCCGCGCAGCAGCTCCATCACGTAGTAGAGATCGCCCTCTCTCGTGACCCCGAAGTCGTACACGGCCACGGTGTGCGGCGAGTGCAGACTGGCCGTCGCCTCGGCCTCCCGCTTGAAGCGCCGCACCAGCGTCTCCGCCGACTCTCCGCCGCGATCGCCCAGGCCACCCCGGCGAATCACCTTGACCGCCGCGGGGCGCCGCAGCATGCGGTGCCGGGCGCCGTACACGTCGCCCATCCCCCCGCTGCCGAGCCGCTCTCCCAGCTGATAGGCCCCTAGCTCCCGGGCGTCGCTCACCTGACGACCCAGCCGCGTGATGATGCGCGCCGGCACCACGGACAGCAGCGCGCAGAGGTAATTCGGGAGGTAGGTCCACAGGATGACGGCCGCGGACGGCACGGGCACCCCCCGCGCGCTCGTGATCGCCAGACCAAGGGGGTCCATCGACGCAGCTACCAGGGCCGCGGCAAGCGTCTTGCCCCACGTGTGCGGTACGATCATCGGGTGCACCAGGACCAGCACGCAGATCCAGGAGAGCCCCTGCGCGTTGGGCGTCCACTGGTTCACGAAGCCGATGGCGAAGGCCAGCACGACCTCGTATCCCAGGCCCAGGTCCAGCGATCGCCGGCAGTCGCACGCGTGCCACCGGGTGTAGGCGAACAGCGCCAGGGACAGCGCGATCACCCCGAGCGCGACGGGGTTCCCCGGCCAGGGCCAGGCATCGTCGAGCGGTGTCTCGGGCGAGAGAACCGGGCTCACGACGTTGTTCAGGAAGAAGGAGAGACCCCACAGCCCCGCCCAGACGAGGGCGGCGACCCCCAGCCTGCGCGAGGCCGCCTCGAGCAGGTCGGGAGGAAGCTCGCCCGTGGGGTGCGCTGGGACGTCACCCGACGTCATGCCGATGAGTTGCTCTGGGCTCATGAGGATCCTGTGCCTTCCTAGAGTAGCACGGGAGTGCGCCGAGGGGAAACCCGCTCGGCTTGCGCCTCCCCACCCCAGGCGTATTGTCGAGGGAATGGACCCTCGAGCCGCACCAATGAAACCGCCGCGACGAGGAGTCGCCTCGTGAACGGACTGTCGCGATCGAGCCCCGTGGACCGCTTCCTCCGCCTCTTCACCGACGTGCGCGGCGGGGAGAGCGCGAACGTGCTGCTCCTCACGCTCAACGTGTTCCTCATCCTCACCGCCTACTACGCGCTCAAGGTCGTGCGAGAAGCCTTGATCCTGGGTGGCGCGACGGCCGAGGTGAAGAGCTACACCGCCGCGGGCCAGGTGCTGCTGCTCGCCGGACTCGTGCCGCTCTATGGCGCCGTCGCCGCCCGCGTGCCGCGGCGGCGGTTGATCAACTGGGTGACCGCCTTCTTCGTGGCCTGCCTCGCACTGTTCTACCTCGCAGCGCAGGCCGGCGTCACCGGCTTCGGACTCGGGGTCGCGTTCTTCGTGTGGGTCGGGATCTTCAACGTCATGATGATCGCCCAGTTCTGGGCCTTCGCGAACGACGTGTACACCACGGATGAGGGGAAACGGCTCTTCCCGATCGTGGGCTTCGGGGCGTCGGCTGGGGCGGTGGTCGGCAGCTACCTGCCCAATCTCCTGGGCGCCATCGGGATCTACCAACTGTTCATCATTGCGGCGGCGCTGCTCATCGTTGCGACCGTGCTCACCAACGTGGTGGACGGTCGCGAGCGGCGCCGCACCGAGGCACATGTCCCCGATCCGTTCACTACGGGCACGATGCCCGCTGCCACCGGCCAGTTCCGCGCCGCCACGGGCGAGTTCAAGGTCCCCGCGCAGGAGTACAAGCGGGAGAGCGGCGTCTTCAGGGCCGTGGAGCCCGGCGAGGACGAGCAGCCTCCCGAGCAGCTCATCGAGGAGCCGGAATCGGAGGGCGGCGCGTTCAGGCTCGTGTTCC
>CP070716.1:2701642-2735843 GCA_020350425.1 Gemmatimonadota bacterium | reverse complement strand
CGCTTCTTCTTCTTGGTCGCGCGCTTCTTCTTCTTGGCGGGTCTGCGCTTCTTGGTGGCGCGCTTCTTCTTCTTGGTCGCGCGCTTCTTCTTCTTGGTGGCGCGCTTCTTCGCCTTCCTGCGGACCACCTTCTTCTTCTTCTTGCGTCTCTTGGCCATGATCCCCTCGGAGTAGGTTGAAACGGATGACAACCAGCCCCATTACGCTCCCCAAAGTAAGGGTTTCTGTCTGTGAGACAAGAGTTTTTCCCCTCTGAATTTGAGGGGGTGACGACCGGCGACCCCTCGGGGGAGGGGTACACGGACCTCGGGGGACCCTGATTTTTCCCTCGAAGAGAGCGTGTACACGAGGTGCATGTCGAGTGATTTCCCCTCGGAAAACAGCGTTTCGTATGTCGTGCATCGGGGTCGATACGGCTCCGGCTCCTCGGTACGGACTCCCCTCGAGAGGGTGCCCCCCGGGGGGGCGGGTCCTCCCCCAGGGGGAGGACCCGCAGTCGGGCCCGTCGCTTGTCTCGCGGGTTCGCCCGCGTAAGTTTCCGGTGGCCGGACCGGGTAGCTCAGTTGGTAGAGCAACGGACTTTTAATCCGTAGGTCGTGGGTTCGATCCCCACCCCGGTCACTCGGCAGCGGTCGCGCTGCCAGGCCTCGGGAACTGTGTCGCACCGCCGAGAGCGCGGTGCCTCGATCGTCCGTGCCCGGGCTTGCCACCGCGTCCACTTGCGACCGATTTTTCCGCAGCACTGGAGGCGTCCAGGCACCCCCTCGGGCGCCGGCAACAACGCAATGATCTCAGGAGACACTCGGTGAATATCCGGACCGTCACATTGGCCACTCTCGGCGTGCTCGGGGTCGCGCGCGTCTCCGTCGCGCAGGAGCCGGGCGGGGAGCTGCCGGGCATCGCGTACGGCGACACCGTCACCGGCGTCCTCGCGCCGGCCGGTGACACGCTCAGCAACGGCACCTATTACAGGCAGTACCTGCTGACGGGGAAGGGGGGCGACGCCGTGACGATCTCCCTCTCCTCGAGCGACTTCAACGCGAACCTGCTGCTGCTCGACGCGATCGACGCGGATTACGTCCTTGCAGGCGACGACAACAGCGGCGGGGACTGCAATTCCCACCTGACCACCACCCTCCCGGCGGCGGGTCGGTACACCATCATTGCCCACGGGAGCGCTCCCAACGAGATCGGGAGCTTCGTGCTCTCGGTGCGGGAGGGTGCGCAGCCGCCGGCGAGCACGCAGCCGTGTCGCGGCTTCTCCGACCCCCAGGGCATCCTGCAGCCGGGAGACACGGTGCGCGGCGCGATCGGTCCCGAGGATCGAACGCTTCCGAGGGACGGAACCCACTATCAGGTGTGGGTGCTGGCGCCCGTGCCCGGCCGGACCGTGAGCATCGATCTGGTCTCGAGCGACTTCGACGCCACGCTATTCCTGGTGCGAGGCATGAGCGAAGTCATTGCGGCGAACGACGACGGCGGCGGGGGGTGCAACGCGCGACTGGTGTACACCGCGGAGGAGGACCGGCCCTATCGCTTCGTCACGCGCGCCGCACCGGGCGGCGCGGTCGGCAGCTTCGAACTCACGGTGAGCGAGGGCGCGAAGCCCGTGATGCAGGACTCCACCTGCCAGCCCTCAGGGCCGTAATCGGACCGTTCGTGGCGCCGATCCTCCGCGGTGGCGGCTGCGTCGATATCACGTGAGCCGGCCTCGCATCCTCCGATACCGAGTGTGCGGCCAGTCGGCGGAGCTCGAGGTGCGAGACACGGGACTGGTGGAGCCCGTGAGAGCGCTGTTTCCCGATTACGAGTCGGAGGCCGACACGGCCGCCGGCCCGGTGCGGCTCGTCGTCGACGTGGCGGAGGATGGCTACGCCGTCGTCGACGCGCACGGCGTGCGCTCCCACGCCGCGACCCTGACACAGCTCCTGGCAACCTGTGAGTTCGCGCTCGCCCAGGTGTTCCTCTCGGGCTGCAGGGAACACGCGCAGCTGCACGCGTCGGGCGCGGTCGTGGAGGGAAGTGCGGTATTGGCGCTGGGCCGGGCGGGAGCGGGGAAGTCGAGTCTGGCGGTGAGCTGGCACCGCATGGGTTACGCCGCCCTGGGGGACGACGTCGTGTTCGTGGACGAGACCGGCCGCGCGCAGCCCTTCAAGCGCCTCTACAAGGTGGACGCCGCCACACTCGCGCAGCTGGGTGTGGATCCGGCCGAGACGTGCCTGTGGGAGCCCGGGAGCGACGAGGCGTGGTACGATCCGCGGGACGGCGCAGGGTGGGGAGAGCCGGTTCCAGTCGCGCTCGTGGCGGTGGTGACCTACCGGCCGAAGGCGGCGCTCAGCATCACCCCCCTCTCCCGCGCGGCGGCGCTCAACGCCCTGGTACACTCGCAAATGGCCGGTACGCGTGATCGGCGAGACCGATTCGAGGCGCTGGCGCATGTCGCAGAGCACGCGGAGGCCCTGAAGGTCACGTTCGGCTCGGCGGCGGAGGCGGCGGCGGGGCTGGCGGCACGCGCCCCGTGAGGGATCCGGTCGCTGGTCCACTCTGCGGTGCGCTGGATCGCGCCGCCGCCGCGCTGGGCGTGACGGCGGCTGCTCCCGGCCTCGTGCTCGCGCGCCGACTCGGGATCGAGGGGTATGTAGCGCGATATCATGTGCCACCGGACGCGACCCGTGATCAACGACTGGTGCGGCATCTGCGCGAGGAGCTGCTGTGCGACGCGGCGCAGGAGATCTCTCGCGCCCTCACCGCACGGGAAGTCCCACACTTCTTCGCGCGGGGGATCGCGCTCGTCGGGACGCTGTACGCCCCCGGCGACCGAGAGATGGCGGATCTGGACCTGTTCGTGCAGCCCGGCTCGGTGGCCGCCGCTCGCGAGTTGGTCACAGGACTGGGGTACGTCGAGTTCCCCCCCGAGGAACAGAGTGGGCCGGCCGCGCTGCGCTCCAGCGTGAACCTGTCGCGGGAGGGGACGCGCTCCGCGATAGAGTCCATAGACCTCGATCTGCACTGGGGTCTGGAGCCGATCACGCGGCTACTCCCTCGACCGGGCACGGAGGTGCCCGATGGCGTGTGGCAGTCGCTCCGCCCCGGGGCGGCACTCCCGGTCCCAGCGCCGGCACACCACGCCGCGCTGCTCGTGCATCACCTGGCGCATCACGATCTGCTGCACGCGCCCGCGCTGCTCGATTTGGCGCTGCTGCGCCGCGACGAGTGGAGGACCGACGGTGACGGCTACGAGGAGGTCGCCCGGCGCCTGGGCGTGCTGCGCCTCGCCCGGGCCGTGCACTGGGCCCACGTGCGTGACTTCGGCTTCGCCCCGGTCGCGGGCGTCCGCCCGGCACCGTCGGATCGGCGCGGTCGCAGGTTGGAGGGCGCGCTCGTGCTCGACCGCTGGCTCGCCTGGGCGGGTGCTGCGGGAGAGACGGAGCATGTGACCGTCACGGCGCGGCGCGTGCGACGCCGCGTGCTGCTGCTCGACCGCGTGACCGACGCGCGGCTGCTCCTCGTCGATGCCCTCTTCCCGCCGCGCGAGCACCTGCGGTGGCGCTGGCCTGCCGCGCGGTCGGACGCCGGCGCCTGGCTGCAGCACGTGCGGCAGGTTGCCGGCAAGGCTCTCGGGAGACGATCTTAGCGTCATGCACGCCGAACGAACTGTCGACCGACCCCGTGGACGGGACGACGTCGTGTTCCGTCAGCTCGACGACGAGTGGGTGCTGTTCGACCCTACGGCCGATCGACTGCACGCCTTGAACTTGACGGCTGCGCTGGTGTGGTCCCACTGCACCGGTGAGCTCGACGCCGAGGCGATTGCCGACGCCGTGGGCGGCGCGTTCGATCCGCCGGTCGCGGGTGCTGACATTCTCGCTGACGTGCGCGCCACGCTCGACCGCTTTCGCGCGGAGGGGCTGTTCGCGTGAGCGACGTGAAGTACTACCGCGACCTGCTCGCCCAGGAGCGGCGCATCGAGGCGTTCCGCCGTGCCATCGCGGCGGTGGTGCAGCCGGGCGACCGGGTGCTCGACGTGGGCACGGGAGTCGGCACGTTCGCGTTCTTCGCCGCCGATGCCGGCGCGGCGGAGGTGTATGCGATCGAGTCGGAGCCGGTGATCCACGTGGCCCGGGCCGTTGCCCGGCTCAACGGCTACGCCGACCGCGTGCGGTTCGTGCGCGGACGGGTTCCGGAGGTGCGCCTGCCGGAGCGCGTGGATGTCGTGATCTTCGAGGACTTCCCGGCCCGCCTGCTGAGCGGCAGCGTGGTCCGCCTGCTGCGGGCGATGCACCATGCGTATGCTGCGCCCGGCGCTCGGACGGTGCCCGCGGGGGCCGAGTTCTTCCTCGCGCCCGTCAGCTCGGAGGCACTGTGGGCTGAGATCGCTCCATTCGGACCGTCGGACACGGCGTACGGGATCGACTGGAGTCCGTCGCGGGTGTACGTGGCCAACGCGCCGCGCAAGAGCGCCGTCGCGCCGACTTCCCTTCTCGCCGCGCCGCAGTCGGTGTGTCGGGTGCGATTCGACGCGCCCTTCGAGGCGAGCGAAGTCCGTGGGCATGCCACGTGGCGGGTCGAGAGCGCAGCGCCTGTGCACGGACTGGCCTACTGGTTCGACCTCGACCTCGGCGGTGGTGAGCGCCTCTCCAACGGGCCGGGGGCCGAGCCCGGCTCCTGGGGACATCTCTACCTGCCCGTTGATCCGCCCGTGCAGGTGCATGCAGGTGAAGCGATGCATGCCGAAGTCAGCGCGGCCCCGCGCGCGGACGGCGCCCCGGGCTGGCTCGCCTGGGAGGTGGTTACGGCGGGCGCCAGGGTCCGCGGTCACGAGTTCTCGGCGGCACCCGCCTCGCTCCGCGACCTGGCCGCGGCCTCGCCCGACGGCGTGCCCTCCCTCGCCGACCGCGGCGTCACGGAGCTTAAGGTGCTCGGCCTCACAGACGGAACGCGCTCGATTCGCGACATTGCGAGAGAGATCGCGGCCGAGCGGCCCGATCTCACCCAGGCGGATGCGGAGCGGCTTGTGGTCGGGGTACTGCAAGACAAGATTGAGATATCGGGGGGTCTCGCCGCACAGCGAGGTGAGCCATGACGGAGCACGACCGACGCGAGTTCCTCAAGAAGCTGGCCAAGACCGCTGCGTACGCTGCGCCGGTGGTGTACAGCCTGGCGGCCCCCATCGAGCTCGGGGGGGTGCAGATGGCGTCCAAGAAACCCCCAATGGGCATGACCGCGGGGGCCACGCAGTCCGCTCCGGGCGGCGCGCAGCAGCCGGGCGGTCAGGCGCCGTGGGAGCGTCCCCCGCCGGGTGGCAACGTGCCGTAGCGGTCGCGGCCGACGCGACTTCGACCAGCGCCCCGCAGCGGAATGCCGCGCGGGGCGTTTGTCGTGGAGGGACCCTCTCCTGTGCTCCAAGTCACTGTGACACAGTGCGTTGCGCACGATCTTGGTGTCGGGTGGCTGACGCCGCTCGGAGCCCCGGACGCGGCGTCGCACAGGGACGTGGCTGGCCTCGGGTGCTCTTGACCTCAGGGAACGGAAGTCCTCATATTGCTCGGACTTACGGCGCCTTGGAACCACTATGAAGGGACCGGTTGATGGCCTGGAGAGTGATTGACACCGGCAGTGAGGTCTGGCACGTCCACCCGGCGGCGGAAATGCGCCCCGACGTGAAGATGTGGCAGCTGACGCTCTCGTTCCGCGCCACCAACACCGAGCGCGAGCCACGCGCGTTCTGGGCTTCCTACCCGCTGGAGTCGAGTTCCAAGTCGTCGCTCTTTCAGGCCGCGGACCGGCTGTCCAACGACGCGCTGAAGGAAGTCCTCGTCCAGCACATTACGTAGCCGGTCGCCGGCCACCGCGTGTCCGTCACCCCCGTCCAGGAGCTGCGCCGCATTGCCGAGGCCGTGGCCCAGCTGAGCGGCGTGACGGTGGAGGACGTGGAGGTGCGGCAGGACTGCCGGCAGCTGCGGGTGACGCTCACCAACGGGCAGCTGCTGTTGATCTCGGTGCTGGTGGACGACGCCGGCAAGGCGCGGCTCGACGTCGACCTGCTCCGGACGGTCGATCAGGTGGCGCAGCGACAGCTCGAAGTTCGGTTTGAAGGGATCGAATAGATGACCACCGCCGCCGGGCGCGAGCGCCTACGATTCCTCGATTTCGAGTTCGAGCGGTTGCCGAATGGCCGCTACCGCGCGCGCGTGGTGCTGGAGGGCTCTCCGGGAGACCGCTTCGTCGGCACCGCCGAGGGCCTGGGGTCCCAGGCCGGTGAGCTGCGCTGTGCGGCGGAGGCCGCGACCGACGCGCTGCGCGGTGCGGTGCAGGAGAAGCTCGCCTTCGAGCTGCTGGGCGTGAAGGCGGTGCGGGCGTTCGATTCGACGGTGGTCATCGTTGCGATCTCCTGCCACAACGGAATGCCGGCGACCCGGCTGGTGGGATCCTGTCTCACCGACGAGGCACCGCACCGGTGTGCCGCCCTGGCGGTGCTCAACGCCACCAACCGGTTCCTCGGGAACATCATCTTCACTCGGTAGTAGCACGCGACATGACCGCTCGACGCGAGGCCCTGGTTCTCCTGGTGTGTGTGACCGCCGGCTGCGCGACTTCCCAGCCCGAGGTCTCGCTGGAGCCGCAGGCCACGCGTGCGGGCCGCACCGGGCCGGTGGCCGTGGCCGCGCCGGCGCCCACGGCGGAGGACTCGCTGGCCGACCTGGCGGCGCTCGAGGCGCTGCACGAGCTGGAGTTCCGCAGCCTGGCCAAGGGTGCGGGGCACGTGCGAGGCGTACTTCCGGCACCGCGGCTCACCGAGCTCGACCCGATGCTCGCCGCGCCACGGGGCGGCGCCGCGAGCGGAGCGGGACCGACCTACGACATCGACGTGGCGTCGTTCGCCGAGCGCGATCGCGTCAGGTACTACGTCGATTACTTCCTCCAGCCGTCCCGCGACCGCTTCACCATCTGGCTGGGCCGGCTCCCACGGTACGAGGGGATGATCCGGGAGCGGTTCCAGGCGCAGGGGGTACCCGAGGACCTCGTCTACCTCGCGATCATCGAGTCGGGGTACTCCAACACCGCCGTATCGCGCAGCAACGCGGTAGGCATGTGGCAGTTCATCCGCTCCACCGCGATCCGCTACGGGCTCACGGTGAATACCTGGGTGGACGAGCGGCGGGACCCCTACAAGGCGACCGAGGCGGCGGCGCGCCACCTCGCCGATCTCCACGAGCAGTTCGGCTCCTGGTACCTGGCCGCCGCGGCGTACAATGGTGGCGCCGGACGGGTCGAGCGGGGGATCCGCCGCCTGCGGGAGGAGCCCGACTCCGTTTCCGACGAGACGTTCTTCGATCTGTCGGCCCGGCGCTATCTGCGGCGGGAGACCCGCGACTACGTGCCCAAGCTGATTGCCGCGGCGATCATCGCGAAGGATCCGATGCGCTTCGGATTCGACAGCCTGCCGATCCTGCGGCCGCTGGTGTTCGACGAGATCACGGTGCCCGATGCCACGGGGCTCGACGTGATCGCCAGGCTCGCCGACACGACCTCCCGGGCGCTCATGGAGCTCAACCCGCACTACGTCCGAGGGGTGACGCCGCCCAGGCAGAGCTCGATCGTGCGCGTGCCGCGCGGCAGCGGGCCCGCCGTGCTACAGCGTTACGCCGAGCTTCCCGTGAACGAGCGGGTCAACTTCATCGAGCACATCGTGCGGCGGGGCGAGACCTTGGGGGGGATCGGCCAGCGGTATGGCGTGGGTGTGAGTCTCATACGGGCGGCCAACAACTACGTGGACCCTCGGCGCCTGCGCATCGGACAACACCTGGTCATTCCGGTGAGCTCGGCGGCCCGGGTCGATGCGGCGGCCGGACGGGCGCCACGGCCCCAACCGGCCGTGACGGGCGTGCGCTATCACCTCGTGCGCCGCGGCGAGACCCTCTGGGTCATCTCGCAGCGCTACGGCGTGACGGTCGAGAACCTCAGGCGCTGGAACGGGATGGCGGCGAACGACGTGACCATTCGGGTAGGCGAGCGCCTCGCCGTGGTTCCGCCGGCGGGCGCAGCTCGCTGAGTCAGGGGATCTACCGCAGCCCCTCGTAGCCCTCCAGCAGGATCAGCGCATAACCGTTCGCCGGATCCTTCCCCGCCTCCATCAGCTGCTTCACCCGGGTCGGACCCCTGTTGTAGGCCAGCAGGGCGATCTTGGCGTCTCCGTAGGCCTCCAGCAGGTCCCGCAGGTACCGGAAGCCGATGCTCAGGTTGGTTTCCGGATCGTAGAGCTCCTCCGGCGTGATCATCGGCGCGTAGAACCGCGCGGTCGCCGGCTGGACCTGGGCGAGTCCATAGGCGTTGGCGACGCTGAGCGCACGGGTGCTGAAGCCACTCTCGAGCTTGACGAGCCTGAATGCCAGCTCGGGATCGATGCCCTCGCGCACGGCCACGTCGTAGATCAGCTCCGTCAGGTCCGCGGGGATCTGGTAGAGGGCAGAGTACCGCAACAGGTCCTCGGCCCGCTCCAACTGGAGGCGCGCCAGCTCCAGCTCGCCCTCAGTGAGATCGAGTGACAGGCGCAGGTGGCGAAACTGGGACTGCACGGCCGTACCCGTGTAGGCGCCACCGTCATCCGACGACGCCTCCACGGGCGGAGCCTGGGCCCCCGCGAGCGCACCCACCACGAGAACCGCACCCAGCAGGGCGGCGCCGCGCAACGTGAGCCGCTGGGTGGCCGACAGCCGGTCCCAGGTCTCCACGACCGCCGCCGTGAAACGCTGGATGATCAGTTTCAGATGTATCATGCAGTTCTCCCGTTCGCTCGATTCCAGTCTCCCCGGGTCCCACCCGTCTTCTCCACCAACCGAATCCCCATGATCTCCATACCGTGCCCTGAGGCCTTCACCATGTCGTACACGGTGAGCAGGGCGAGTGACACCGCCGTCAGCGCTTCCATCTCGACCCCGGTGCGGCCCGTCGCCTTGACCTGCGCCTCGACCCGCACGCCCGGCACCGTCGCGTCGGCCTCGACCTTCACGACCACCTGGTCCAGGCCGATGGGGTGGCAGAGCGGGATGAGCTCAGCCGTCCGCTTGGCCGCCATCGTCCCTGCCAGCTCCGCCGTGGACAGCACGTCGCCCTTGGGCCCCGAGGATCCCCGGACCAGCGCCAGCGCCGCCGGGTCCATCCGGATCGTCCCCTCGGCCCGCGCCGTGCGCACCGACTCGGGCTTCGCGCCCACGTCCACCATGCGAGCGCGCCCCGCCTCGTCCAGGTGAGACAGCGTCACAGCAGTCGCTCCAGGTCGCTGGCCAGCACAGCCAGCGTGAGCTGCGGGTTCACGTTTCCCTGTGCCGCCGCCCGTGCCTCCTCGACCCGCCTGAGCGCCTCCAGGCGGCCTTCCAGCCGTCCCTCCGCGTCTCCGGCGCTCTCTTCCAGCCCGGCCCGCAGACGCACCGCCAGGGCATCCAGCAGCGCCGTGAAGTCGCCTCTGGCGGACCAGGTGGGCTGGGCCAGGGCCCTGGAGGCCCAGTCGCCGGCCCCACCCGCCACGGCCGCCAGCAACTCGCCGGCCCGCCGGTCGGGCCCCTCGGTCTCCCCCGTCATCCAGAGCGCCATGCCGATGCTCCCCTCGGCCAGCAGCGTGCGGCGCTCGAGCGCCGAGCTCTTGAGGGGCGGGTCGAGCTCGGTACTCAGGAACCGCCTCACCTCCTCGTCCGCGACGCGCGGAACCCGCAGCGATACCAGGCGGGAGCGGATCGTCGGCAGCAGGGCCTCGGGGTCGGCCGCCGTGAGGATCAGCGTCGTGTCCTCGGGCGGCTCCTCGAGCACCTTGAGCAGTGCGTTGGCGGCCTCCGGGCTCGATTCCTGGACCACCAGGCGCTCGGCCTCGCCCAGCACCAACACCTTGCGGCTCCCTGAGAACGGGGTCACCGAGACCAGACGGTGCAGCAGCCGCACCGACGCCAAGGGATGGCTCGCCATGCCCTCGGACCGCTGCCACAGCGGGTCCCTGCGGCGCTCCTCCATCGCGGCGCCCAGGCTCTCCCTCGCCTCCTCGACCTGCTTGTCCGGGTCGCCCGCCTTGGGCCGCTGGATGGGCACGAACCAGTGCAGATCCGGGTGCTGCAGCCCCAGCGCCTGGCGACAGCTGCTGCACTCCCCGCACGGCGCACCCGGCCCGGCCTGGCACAGCAGCCCCTGGGCGATCCACAGCGCGAGACGCTGCTTTCCCACGCCCGGCGGCCCGACCAGGAGGGCCGCCTGTGGGAACCGGCTGGAGGCGAGAACGCCAGCCAGCCGGTGCTGCAACGCCTGATGGCCGTATATCGGCCGTAAACTCATGGTCGCAATCTAGCACCCTCCTGGCTCCCCAGGTAGTGTGTAAGTCCGTTGCTTACAATGAGTAACCACATCAACTGCCGAACGGTCCAAATCTCCCCATACGCATAAGTGAGTGATCACTCACATCCCTATGCCTTTCTTGTGAGCGATCGCTCGCATAGTGCACGCGATCACACGAATTCGCTGGGCTTGCGCCCTCCCCTTCGCGGTCCTGATGTTCAGGACGCGGCAGATGAAAGCCACACACACTCCAGGAGGCGTGCCATGTCGCCTCGACCCCGGGATGCGCTTGGCTGCATCCTCCTGCTCTCTCTGGGGAGCGTGAGCCCCGTGTCTGCCCAGGAAGCCGACGTCGTCCTGTTCAGCGGCCGAATCTGGACGGGTTCGGAGACCGGCTCGCCGGCCCCCACGGCCGTGGCGATCGCGGACGGGCGCATCCTGGCCGTCGGTTCGGACCACGACGTGGTCAGGTTCGTGGGCCCCCCAACCCGGCGCATCGACCTTGAAGGCCGGCGCATCGTGCCCGGTCTCATGGACGCCCACACCCACTTCATCGAGGGCGGCTTCGAGCTCGCCGGCGTACAGCTGCGCGATGCCGCGACGCCGCAGGAGTTCGTTCGCCGGATCGCGGCGTTTGCCGCCGCCCATCCGGATGGATGGGTCACCGGTGGGACCTGGGACCACGAGCTGTGGGGGGGCGAGCTGCCGCGCCGGGACTGGATCGACTCGATCACCCCGGCCACGCCGGTCTTCGTGAGCCGGCTCGACGGACACATGGGACTGGCCAACACGGCGGCGCTGGAGGTCGCGGGCGTCACGGCGGACACCCCCGATCCGGACGGCGGGGCCATCGTGCGGCACGAGGACGGCCGGCCGACCGGCATCCTCAAGGACGCGGCCATGGGTCTGGTGAGCAGGGTGATCCCCGCGCGCTCCGAGCCGGAGCTGGATCGCGCTCTCCAAGCGGCGCTGGCCCACGCGGTGGAGCGCGGCGTCACCGCCATCACCGACATGGGAACCTGGGAGGGGCACGAGACCTACCAGCGGGCGTACGCGCGGGGCGAGCTCCCGATCCGCGTGTACTCGGTGCTGCCGATCGGGCAGTGGCGGCGCGTCGCCGAGTACGTGGAGCACGAGGGGCGCGGCGACACGCAGCTCTTCTGGGGAGGGGTGAAGGGGTTCGTGGACGGGTCGCTCGGCTCCACGACCGCCTGGTTCTACGACCCGTACGCCGACGCGCCTCACACGACGGGCCTGATGGTGACCGACACCGCCGAGCTGCGGCAGGCGATCATCGGGGCCGACGCGGCGGGGTTGCAGCTCATCGTGCACGCCATCGGTGACCGCGCCAACGACTGGCTGCTCGACGCGTTTGCCACCGCCCGGGAGCGCAACGGACCGCGCAAGCGCCGCTCCCGCATCGAGCACGCCCAGCACTTGACCGCCGGCGCCATCCAGCGGATGGCTGCGGACGACGTAATCCCCTCCATGCAGCCGTACCACGCGATCGACGACGGCCGCTGGGCGGCGCGGCGCATCGGACCCGAGCGGATCAGGACCACGTACGCTTTCCGTGACTTGCAGGACGCCGGCGCCCGCCTGGCGTTCGGCAGCGACTGGACGGTGGCGCCGCTCGATCCCCTGTCCGGCATCTATGCCGCGGTGACCCGCCGCACCACCGACGGCGCGAACCCCGACGGGTGGGTGCCCGAGCAGAAGATCACGGTGGAAGAGGCGCTCGTGGCGTACACGGCGAACGCGGCGTACGCCGCGTTTCTGGAGCACGAGCTCGGCACGCTGGCGCCGGGCCGGCTCGCCGACCTCGTCGTGCTGTCGGACGACATCCTGGCCATCGAGCCGACCGAGATCGCGCGCGTGCGGGTGGACCTCACGATGGTGAACGGGACGATCGTGTTCGAGCGGGAGCGCTGACGCCGCGGCGCTCGGCCGCGATCCCCACCTGCACCACGGCCGAGCGCGTCGCACGTCGCCCGCTACTGGTGGGAGCGCGCTACGACGCGCTCGGGTCCAGCATCTTCCCCACGAACAGGATCGTGCCCGACAGGCGCTCCCGAATCACGAACAGGAACGGCCGGTCCACGTAGATGCTGAGCGGTGCGCTCGTGAGGCCGATCTCCACCGAGGTGACGGCCGCCGCCTCGGTGCCCTCCTCGTTCACGTCGACGAACGTCTTGTGCTTCACCTCCGAGATGAAGGCGCGCTCGGGGCCGCGGTAGAGGTTCGTGAAGTCGGCGGCGCTCGTGAAGGCCTCCGCCATCCCCAGCGCCTTCAGCACGTCGTCGAGCGTGATCTCGTACTCGAGGGTGAACTTCGGCAGCGACACGCGCATCGCCGTCGCGTCGAGCGCCGAGATCCAGCCGTTCCAGCGTGTCTGATCGAGCTGGGCGACGAGGGTCTCGATGTCCGACGCCTCCCACGGCATGACGATGGTCATGCTGTAGGCCTGGCCGCCGTACGCGAGGTCCGCCACCGTGAGCAGGGGGTCGGTGTCGAACAAGACCCGCACCGGCACGTCCCCGTCGTGCGTCATCATCCGCACGGTCGTCTGGCCGCCGCCCGCGAGCTGGAACGCCGCGTCGTGGGTCAGCGAGGCGTCGAACTGCTGCGTCCAATCACCCTTGAAGTAGATGGCGTTGATCAGGAACATGATGGCGATCGGGTCGATCGGCGGCGTGACGATCTCGCGGATCCGCCCGCGGGTCTGCTCGTCCACCCAGGCGTTGATCGTGCTGGCGGCCGCGGGATCGGCGAAGTCCAGGGCGGTGACCTGCGCGTCGAACGTGTCGCGGCTGCGGTCCAGAAACTCGGTGACGAATGACAGATCGTGGCGGTGCCAGATCGAGTTGGCGAGGGTGAACTCGACCCGCGGGTCGAGGTCGCGCAGCAGGTCGATGAGGCTGCGGTATGCCTGATTCACTTCCTCGAGCGTCATCCCCTGCAGCTCGAGCGTCTGCTGCATCGCCTCACGGGTGGTGCCGGCGGCGCCGTTGTAGGTCATGCCCAACGCCATTCCCACGCTGAGCGGCGAGATGAACAGGTTGCCGCCGGTCGTGTCCTGCGCGTTGATCTCGCGAAACAGATTGAAGGCGAAGCGGTTGTCGGCGGCGACCAGGCACTGCTCGGCCGCCGTCAGCTGTCGCGGCAGCTCGGTGATGGGCTCGGGGCTGGGCTCGGGGCCGAGATCGCCGCAGGCGGCGAGCGCGGCGGCCGCGGCCAGCACGAGCGTGGGTGGACGACGACGTGAGTGCATGACCCCTCCCCGGTGGTTCCGTTCACCCACTCATACCCTGCCTGCCCGAGGTGCGGTCACACTGGGGCGGTACGGAGCGAGGAGCGCGGCGGGAGGGGCGAAGCGCGACGTGCGGAGAGCGAGGCGGGGCAGCTACCGATCCCGCCACACCTTCCAGCGATCCACTACTCGCTCGCCCCGCACCACGTGATACGCGTCGAAGCACGCCACGGTGAGGCACGAGTGGTTGGGGAGGATGCGCACCCGCGCGCCCACCGGCAACGCGCGGCTCACCTTGCCGTGCTCCTGGCTGAGGGAGACCACGCGGGTGTCGGGCCGCAGCGTGCCGGCGGCGTAGTCGTCGTAGATCTCACCCATGCTGGCCGGCTCCGCGTCGCCCGGGCCGGGGTCCTTGGAGAGGGCGAGCGCGCCGGCGTCGATGACGCAGTGCCCGGCGCCCGGTTGCGACGACACCACGCTGGCCAGCACGGTCGCGGCGCAGTCGCGCGGCGTGCAGGAGCCGATGAGCACTTGGGTGTAGTCGTGGAAGGCGTAGTTGCCGGGCCGCGCCTCGGTGACCCCGTCCAGGTGGTCCACGGCGTGCATCCCCGGCGTGGACCCCACGCTCACGCCGGGCACCGGGACGCCGTCCGCACGGAGTCGCTCGGCCAGCTCCACCATCACGTCGCGCTCCCGGACCGCCACGGCCGCGCTGTCGCGGCGTGTCGGACCGTCGTAGCTGTGGCCGGCGTGGGTCAAAATCCCGTCGAACTCCAGCGTGCTCGATTCGTGAATGGCCCGCGCGAGCTCGGTGACCCTGGGTGATTCGGGATCCACGCCTGCCCGGTGGTACCCGCAGTCCACTTTGAGCCACACGTGCAGCGGCCGGCGCGTCCGCTCCAGCTCGCGGACGGCCTCCGCGGAATCCACAACCAACCGCAGGGTGATGTGCTCGGCCAGCTCCACCACCTCCTCCAGACGCACGAAGATCAGCGGGAACGCCCACGTGATGTCGTCGAACCCGTGATCGGCAAAGGCCCTGGCCTCCGGCAACGTGGAAACGGTGATCCCCTTGGCGCCGAGCGCGCGCTGCCGCTCGCCCACCTCGATGCATTTGTGGGTCTTGATGTGCGGGCGCAACGCCACGCCGAGGCGATCGGCCTTGGCTTGCATCTGTTCGAGGTTCCGCTCGAGAACGTCGAGGTCGAGCAGCAGGGCCGGAGTCGGCAGCTCGTGGATGGTGTTCACGGTGCCGGAAAGTTCGTCGTCGTCCGCAGTCGCGGCAACCGCCGTGTCCCCGCGAGTGAGCGGCCCCCGCCGCCTGGGGCGACAGGGGCCGCGTGAAGTGTCGCCGTCGCTGCCGCGCTATTGCCGCAGCAACTCCTGGACGATGCGCTCGGCGCGATACATGTGCCTGAGTGCCTCGGTGATCCCAGCGGAGTGCACCGACACGGAGCGGGCGTCCGATGTGTCGAAGATGTAGTCGCCCTTCAGGCTTTCGATGTTGCCGTCGAAAATGAGCCCGACGACCTAGAGGTCGGTATTGATGATCGGGCTGCCCGAGTTGCCGCCGATGATGTCGTTGGTGGACACGAAGTTGAGTGGTGCCCCCATGTCGAAGTCGGCCGGCGGGTCGAGCCACCGCGGCGGAAGGTCCCAATCCTCTTCACCCGTGTGGGCATAGTGCCGGTCGTACAACCCGTAGAACGTGGTCCACGCGGGCGCCTTCGTGCCGTTGTAGTCGTAGCTCTGCACCACGCCGTCGGCGATGCGCAGCGTGAACGTGGCGTCGGGCGGCAGGTCGGTGCCGTACACGTCGAACACCGCGAGGGCGAGCTGCGCCGTCAGCGCCTCCTCCTCGGCCAGCAGCTGGCGATAGCGCTGCACGGCCTGGCCGTAGCGCGGGAACGTCTCCCGCACGAGGGTGAGTGCCGGATCGGCGCTGTTGAGGATCCGAGTGGGGCTGGCGAGCAGCGACCGGCGGATCTCCGGGTCGACGACCGCCGTGGCGCGCTCCAGGAAGGCCGCCGTGGCCTCCTCCAGCGTGCCGCCCTGCAGCACGCTCGTCACGAAGGGGTCGCTCTCGCCGAGCCACATGATCACGTCCTTGACGCGCTCCTCCAGCATGTGCCGGTCGAGCCGCACGTCGATCTCGGTCTCCTCGATTTCGGCGCGCATCTCGTCCACCTGCTCCTGCGGCGCGTTCCCCACCATCTGGGCGTACTGCAGCATGCCGGCCGCCGTCTGAATCGTCTGCGGCGCGGCGAGCCCGCTGAACGGACTGAGCGCCCAGAGCGTCGGGAACACTTCGGCGATCCCGGCCCGCAGGCGGGCGATCTCGTCCCACAGGTGCGCATACTTGGCGCGCAGCTCGGGGTTGTTCGCGACGGAGTCCTTGAGGGCCAGCTCCCACCCGAGCTTGCGGCCCATGACCACCGGGTCGTTCAGCGCCTTCTCCCGACCGATGTACAGCTTCAGCCCATTCATCCAGCTGGCCCACTGATTGATCAGGTCGTCGCGCGTTTCCGGGTGGTGGTCCATGTAGTGCTTCAGCACGTCGGTGCGGGTCTGCAGCAGATGCACCAGCGTGGGCTCGCTGTAATCCCGGTTGAACTCGAGCTGCGCCATGGTGCTCAGCCGCGAGGTCGAGCCCGGGTTCCCGATCACGAAGACGGGGTCGCCCTCGGCGGCGCCGGTCTCGCTCCAGCCGAAGTACCGCTCGGGCTGATACGGGTTGCCGTCCTCGCCATACACCCGGAAGAAGGTCACGTCCAGGTTGTAGCGCGGGTAGGTGAAGTTGTCGGGGTCGCCGCCGAAGTACCCGATCTTGAGCTCCGGCGTGAACACGAGGCGAACGTCGTCGTACCGCTTGAAGCAGTACAGCGAGTACTTCCCGCCGTTGTAGAGCTCCGTGACGTCGCATTCGAGACCGTGAGCGCTGCTGGCGCTGTCCGCGATCGCCTCCTGCCGGCCCTCGCGCTCTTCGGCCTGCCGCTCCTGCGATGCCATCGGGGTGACCGCTTCTTGCACGAGGGCGGTGACGTCTTCCATCAGGATCATCTGATCCACGTAGAGGTCGGGCACCCTCCGCTCCTCGGCCATGGTCGTGGCGTAGAAGCCGTCGTCCAGCAGGCTCTCGCCTTCCTCGCTCACGCTCGAAGTGCTCTCCCGGGCGCAGTGGTGGTTCGTCGCGACCAGACCATCGGGCGAGACGAACGAAGCCGTGCAGTTGGGGAGCCTGAGGGATGCCAGCCTGACGTGATCCAGCCAGTCCTGGGACGGCCGGAAATCGTATGCCTCCTCGAAGTAGTCGAGGGGGGCGTTCTCGAAGGTCCACATCTTGCCCATGTCGAAGCGACCGGGCTCGATGGCCTTGTAGGGTGCCTCGACCGTCACCGTTTCGGGCGCAGCCGCGACGGGTGGGACCGGGGTGGTCTGCTGCGCCCCGGACGAGGCGCAGCCGGCCGCGGCCAGGGTGAGCGCCGCAAGGCCAATGGAATACCGACGTACGTGGCTCATGAATTCCTCGCTGAGTGAAGCGGCCATAAAGATACCCAACGCCCGCGGGGGTGGCAGCCCGCCGCAGGCGTTGGGCCCTACATGCCCCGGGAGAGGGGCAATCCGCCGATCAGCCGCCCGTCTGCGTGCGAATCGCGGCGTTGATGATCGGCGTCAGCATCACCGCCTCCGCGCCGTTGGCGGTCACGTTGGCGAGGGTGGCCGCGGGGTCGAACAGGAGCTGGACCTCGGTCCCGTTCCCTTCGGCGTCGGCCGCCACCGTGAAGGTGATGTCGGTGGTGATCCCGGTCGCCTGGACCGATGGGATGGTGACGGCGTACGGGGTGTCCGGCTCGAAGGTGAACGTCGCGCCAATCACCACCTGCTCTGCGAATTCGATGAGCGCCTCGCTCACGAAGAGCCGCACGTGACGGTAGCTCCCCACCGGCACGCTGCCGGCGACCAGCTCCAGGGGCGACTCGCTCTCGAGCGGCAGGTTCATGAGGTCGATCGCTGCGGGGGTCGGCAGTGCCAACTCCTGCCAGGACGAATCGGGCAGGGCGTCGCCGGTCGTGCCGACGAGGAACTCGAGCCGCGTGACCGTCACGGTGAGTGACGCCACCTGGGACGGATCGAGGGATTCGGCGACGTCCGCCACGCTGGCGTACCAGCCGCTCGCCGCGGGCGCGGCGGCGTCCTCGACCTGCTGCAGAGTGATCGTGAGTGAGCCGGTATCGTTCACTCCGGTGCTGTCGGAGCAGGCGAGGCCGAGGGCCAGGCCGGCGACGAGAGCGGCCGGTCGATGAATCCGTGAAATGCGCATCGGGTCCTCTCCGTCTGTTCGTGTCCGGTTCGCGACGCGCTCGGCGTGGTGCCGGGCACGGCTACCCCACGGACAGGCGGGGACGGAAAGGCGTAACGGGGACCGGAATGGTCCCCGTCAGGTGAGGGGTATCACGGGCGCCGAGGAGGGCCCTACCGCACCAGGTGGAACGCCGACTGCCGCTTCAGCACCCAGCGCATCTCCCCCTCCGGCGTGAGCTCGGCGTCCTCCTCCAGCATCATGCGCACCAGCTGATCGTCCCATTCCGGCACCGGCGTCGCGGCCTGCAGCTCGATCGAGTGCCAGGTGCCGGGCCGGATCGGTACATCGCCCTGGCCGGGCACGCCGTCCTGCCGGTCCCACAAGCCGATCAGGGGCCCGGCGCCGTGTCCGTGCTCGCCGATGGGGTGCGTGTAGATGGTCCCGTCGATGCCGGCCTCCCGCATGGCGGCCAACCCTGCAAACAGGATCTCGTTCCCGGTGCGGCCGGGCCGCATCGCGGCCATCACGATGTCCTGCAGCCGGTTGCCGTTGCGCAACGCCTGCTTCAGGCCGTCGGGTGCGTCGCTCTCCCCCTCGCGCAGCACGTAGGCCATGTGCTGCGTGTCGGTATTGAGCCTCAGGGCCGTGACGCCCACGTCGCAATGCAGTACGTCGCCCCGCTGGATCACCGGCGCCGTGGAATCGGCCATGCTCACGCCGCGCCGCTGGATGTCCACCGAGGGCTGGAACCAGGTGCCGAGGCCCAGGTCGCCCAGCCGCTGGCGGAACCACCACACGGCATCCTCGGTCGTGGTGACCCCCGGGGTGATGACCCGGTCGGAGAACATGGTGGCGATGAGCTCGTGCGCCAGCTCCTGCATGCGCACGTACGTCGGATGCATGGAGGGAACGCGGATCGCCAGGTAGTCGAGCGCCAGGGTCTCGGCCCGCACCACGCGCGCCCCCAGCTCCGGACCGAGCGCTTCCTGCAGTTGCTCCCACTCCCCGGCGGTCAGGCCGTCGGCGAAGCGGAGGTCGCGCGAGATGTTGACGGCGATGTTGCGGGGGTTCCGCTCGCGGATCACGTCCACCACGAAGTTCCACTGGTCGCGTCCCCAGAACTCGCGTGGGCGGCCGTCGGGGGCCTGCTCGGTGGCCCGCACCACCTCATAGGCGCCGCCCTGCGACCCGCCGCCGATGGTGATGCGCTCCACCCCCTCCTCGGGACCGCGGTCGTGGAAGATGAAGACCGTGCGCCGCCGGGCCGCGAACCGCGTGGGCGCGGCGAGCGCCTTGAACAGCGGGTCCTCGTTGTACTCCCGCATGGGGAGCACCCACATCTGGACGTCGTGCTCCCGCATCAGCCGCGGCAGCACCGTCTCGAGGCGTTCCTCCAGCCACTGCTGCTGCAACTCGGCCTGTTCGCGCAGCGTGCCGAAGGGGTGCTCGGGAGCCGGTGTCTGACCGCACAGCGGTGCGGCGGACAGGGTGAGCGCGCATGTGGTCGCAAGCGTGATCCGTATCATGGGATACCTGGGCAGTCGGTGTGATGCACGTGACGTGCGTGATCGCTCAGCCGGTGACCGTTGCCCCACCGGCGCGCCGCGGGGAAGATACCTCGCGGGTCCGCGCCCGGCCATCGCGCGGCGCGTGGGCTCGATGGGTAGTTTGGAGCGCGGGCTCGGGCGTCGCCCGGCCCGAACCGGAGCACGGAGTGGACGATGACGCCATCCCCCGCCACCCCCCTGGAGCTCACCGGCCCCGAGATGCGGACGCTGGTCGACGCCGCGATGAACCGCATCGTGGTGCACCTCGAGTCCCTGCCGGAGCAGCCCGCCTTCGACCTCGACGGTGCCGCGGAGCTGGCGCGATCGCTGGCGGAGCCGATGCCGGAGCGGGGAGTGCCCCACGATCAGGCGCTCGACCTGGTGTTCCGGGCCGCGCCCAAGAGCTTCAATACCGCCGGTCCAGGCTACCTGGCCTACATCCCGGGCGGAGGGCTCTTCCACGCGGCCCTCGCCGATCTCGTTGCGGACGCCGTGAATCGCTATGTGGGGGTGTGGCTCGCGGCGCCGGGCCTGGCGCAGCTCGAGGCCAACGTGGTGCGCTGGTTCAGTGAGATTGTCGGCTACCCCCCCGCGGCCCGTGGCATGCTCACCTCCGGTGGCTCGCTGGCCAACTTCTCGGCCATCGTGACCGCGCGGCGAGAGAGACTCCCTGCGGACTTCCTTCGGGGAACGGTGTACGCGTCCGATCAGGTGCACCACTCGATCACGAAGGCGGCCATCCTGGCCGGTCTCCCGCCGGAGAGGGTGCGGGTGGTGCCGTCGGATGCGCGGTTTCGTCTCCGGCTGGACGCGCTGGAGACGCTGATCGCGGCGGACCGTGAGGCGGGCCTGGAGCCGTTCCTCCTGGTGACGAGCGCGGGCACGACCAACACGGGCGCGGTGGACGACCTCGAGGGCGCCGCCGCGGTGGCAGAGCGGCACGGCCTCTGGCATCACGCCGACGCCGCGTACGGCGGGTTCTTCGCGCTCACCGAGCGGGGGCACCGTGTGCTGCGGGGACTCGAGCGCGCTGACTCGATCACGCTGGATCCGCACAAGGGCCTCTTCCTGCCGTACGGCACGGGCTCGCTGCTGGTGCGTGACGGGGCGGCGCTTGAGCGGTCCCACGCCCTCGAGGCCGAGTATCTGCCACCCATGCAGGAGGACGCGGAGTTCGTGGACTTTTGCCAGATCTCGCCCGAGCTGTCCCGTCCGTTTCGCGGGCTGCGCGTGTGGCTGCCGTTCAAGCTCGCCGGCGCCGGCGCGTTCCGTGCGCAGTTGGACGAGAAGCTGGACCTGGCCCACTGGGCGCACGAGCGTCTGCGGGAGGTCGAGGGCGTCGAGATCGTGGCCGAGCCGCAGCTCTCGATCGTGGCGTTTCGCCTGACGCGGCCGGGTCTGGACGCGGACGGAATGAACCGGCTCAACCGTGAGCTGCTCGAACGCATCAACGCGCGGCGCCGGGTCTACCTCACGGGCACGACGGTGCGCGGCGCGTTCGTCCTGCGCATCTGCGTGCTCTCGTTCCGCACCCATCTGGAGCGGATGGAGCAGGGATTGCAGGACATTCGCAGGGCGGTGGAGGAGCTGCGTTAGTCGAGCGCCGGCGGGGCGTGCGTGGCGTGGTTCCGGCGCCGCCGGTTAGATTGTCGGACTCCTTTTGGAACAATGACTACGACTGCCGCCACTCTCGGGTTCGAACAGACCGGAGACGGGACGCTCCTCGTCCGGCTCTCGGGCCGCTGGCACCTGCCCGACGGGGTGCCGTCGGCCGAGCCCGTCGAGCGCGAGCTCACGGGCCAACACCGGCCGCGGGCAGTCTGGTTCGAGGCCGCCGGGTTGGAGGCCTGGGATACGAGCGTCGTGCTGTACCTGGGTCGCGTGGAAGAGGTCTGCCGCCGCCACGGCGTTGCCGTGAACCGCGGCGGCCTGCCCGCCGGGGTTCAGCGCCTCCTCGCCCTGGCCGAGGCGGTGCCCGAGGCCACGGATGCGCGCGGCGAGCAGATGGACACCGGGGTGTTGGAGCGGATCGGGGTGACGACGCTCGAGGCCCAGGAGTCGGTGCTGAAGGCTCTCGAATTCGTGGGCGACGTGTTCATCTCTCTGGGGCGGTTCGTGGTGGGCAGGGCGCGCTATCGCCGGGCCGACCTGTGGCTCCTGATTCAGCAGACGGGGATCGAGGCGCTACCGGTCGTGGCGCTCGTGGCGTTCCTGCTGGGGCTCATCCTGGCCTTCGTGGGCGCGGTGCAGCTGCAGAGCTTCGGCGCTGCGATCTACGTGGCCGACCTGGTCGGGGTCGCCATGGCGCGCGACACCGGCGCGCTCATCGCGGCCATCGTGATGGCGGGCCGCAGCGGCGCGGCCTTTGCCGCTCAGCTCGGCAGCATGCGCGTGAACCAGGAGATCGATGCGCTGGCAACGACGGGCATCTCGCCGATCGAATTCCTGGTGGTGCCGCGCGTGATCGCGCTGGTGCTGATGATGCCGCTGCTCACACTGTACGCCGACGTCGTGGGCATCCTCGGCGGGCTCTTCGTCGGGACCACCATGCTGGATCTCTCGTTCACCCTCTACTTCCAGCAGACCGCCGCGGCGGTGAGCCTGGCGAGCGTGGTCGGCGGGGTGTTCAAGGGGGGCGTGTATGGTGTGCTGATCGCCGTGGCCGGGTGCCTGCGCGGCATGCAGTCGGGCCGCAGCGCCTCGGCGGTGGGGGATGCCGCCACCTCGGCCGTGGTCACGGGGATCGTCGCGATCATCGCGGCGGCCGGGGCGTTTTCGGTGATCTTCTACGTGCTGGGGATCTGAGGCGCGACCATGGCCGACGCCCACATCACGGTTCGCAACCTCACCATGGCCTACGGCAGCTTCGTGCTGCAGCGCGATCTCAACTTCGCGGTCAACCGGGGCGACATCTTCGTGGTGATGGGCGGTAGCGGGTGCGGCAAGAGTACCCTGCTGCGCCATCTGATCGGGCTCAACGAGCCGGCCCAGGGTGAGGTGTTCTACGGAGAGGAGAGCTTCACTCACGCCGACCCCGCCCGCCGGGAGCTTCTGGTGCGACGCATCGGCGTGCTGTACCAGAGCGGTGCCCTGTGGAGCTCCATGACCTTGGCGGAAAACGTGGGCGTCCCGCTCGAGGAGTTCACCGACCTGAGCGCCGCCGAAGTCCGTGAGGTGGCCTCACTCAAGCTCTCGCTGGTGGGGCTCAAGGGCTTCGAGGACTTCTACCCCTCGCAGATCAGCGGGGGGATGCAGAAGCGGGCCGGGCTGGCACGCGCCATGGCGCTGGATCCCGACATCCTCTTCTTCGACGAGCCCTCCGCGGGCCTGGACCCGATCAGCTCGCGGCGGTTGGACGAGCTGATCGTCGAGCTGCGCGACAGCCTGGGCGCGACGATCGTGATCGTGACCCACGAGCTGGCGAGCATCTTTGCCGTAGGCACCAACAGTATCTTCCTGGACGCCGAGAGCCGGACGATGATTGCCATGGGACCGCCGACCGAGCTGCGCGACCACGCCGACAACCCCACGGTCCGTCGTTTTCTGCTGCGGGGGGAGAACGGCCATGAGTAAACGAGCCAGCCCGCGGGCCATCGGGGCGTTCGTGGTGGGCGCAGTGATTCTGGCGACCGTCGCGGTCACCATGGTCGGTTCGGGACGCCTGTTCCGCGAAACCGTGCCCTTCGTGGTGTACTTCGACGCCGACGTGTCCGGGCTCGACCCCGGGGCGCCCGTCAAGTTCCGGGGCGTCCGGGTGGGGACGGTGCGCCAGGTGCTGCTCAACCTCGCGGGCGCCGAGCGCCCCCTGGACGACTACCGCATCCCGGTGGTGTTCGAGATCGACCTCACCGCCATCGAGCACCGAGGGGCGACGGTGGATCTGGCCGATCCGGCAGTCGTGGAGGCGATGATCGCGCAGGGCTTCCGCGCGCAGCTCGCCATGGAGAGCTTCGTGACCGGCAAGCGGTACATCGCGCTCGACCTGTTCCCCGACTCGCCGATCGAGCTCGAACGCCTGCCCGGATCGCCGTATCGGGAGATCCCGGTCTACGTGGGCACCGAGCTCGCGGCGCTCCCGGCAAAGCTGGGAGAGATCCTGGCCCAGATCGAGGAGGTGCCGTTCGACTCGATCTTCGTGGACGTGACGCAGACCCTGGACGGCCTGAACCAGATCGCCGCCTCCGACCTCCCGGCGACACTCGAGAGCCTCCAAGAGGGACTGGCCGCGTTCAAGGACTTCGCCCAAAGCGCCGACCAGCGCATCGTCACGCTGGGTGATGACCTGCACGGCGTGTCCGCCGAGTTGACCACCGCGATTCGCGAGCTGCAGGCCACCCTGATGAGTGCCCGGGCTCAGGTGGCGCCGCAGTCACCGTTGAGCGTGCAGCTGAGCCGGACCCTCGAGGAGCTCGCCGCCGCCGCCCGCGCGCTGCGGTCGCTCGCCGATTACCTGGAACAGAATCCCAGTGCCATCGTGCGCGGCAAAGAGGAGCCCAAGAAGCCATGAGAATCCGGTCCCCAATCGTCGTGGTCGCGGCGTCCGCCGTCGTGGTACTCGAGGGCTGCTTCGGCGCGCGGTCCAACCCGTCGCAGTTCTACGTCCTCACGTCCATCGCCGAGGCCGGAGCGGTGGAGGCGTCCGGGGAGCCGCTCGACATCACCGTGGGGCTCGGCCCGATCTCGATGCCGGACTACCTGAGCCGCCCGCAGCTGGTCACCCGGATGGGGGAGAACGAGGTCGCGGTCTCCGAGTACGAGCGGTGGGCAGGATCGTTCGAGCAGAACCTCGCGGAGTCACTGGGCGCGAACCTGGCGGTGTTGCTGGGGACGCACGACATCCTCACCTACCCCTGGTACGCCACGGCGTCGGTGAAGTATGCAGTGAGCGTCGGCGTGGTGCGGTTCGAGCGCACGGCGCAGGGCGGGGCCGATCTGCTTGCCGGTTGGGAGATCCGGGACGGCGCGAGCGGCGAGCGGTACGACCGTGGCATATCCCGGATCTCTGAGCCAGTCGACACGACCGCCACGGCGGCCTCCGTCGCGGCGCTGAGCCGCGCATTGGGCCGGTTCAGCCGCGAGCTCGCCGGCGCCATCCGGGAAGTGCACGCCCGCGTGGGGAATTAGAGTCCCCCGGCCCCGCGACGCCGGCGGGGGCCGAACCTGCGCCGTGGAGCGCCGCGGGCCGTCCATACCGCTCGGCAATTTCGGCAGACCCGACCTGTAAGCCTGACACACCGCAGGGTCCCCGAGGTGGGGACCGTCTGCATTTCTGACGCATCTCCTTGGCATCCCGTTTGCACGTCTGCGCGGCGGACGGCCGGAGGCTTCTCCGGCAGCCGCCGCGAGGCGGCCGAGAACCGCAGACCAAGGAGGAAGAACGCTATGCTGTACCCGACCCTGTGGCGCGGACGCGCCCCGAACGTGTGGGACGAGATGTTCAACATCCGCAACGAGTTCGACCGGCTGCTCGGGCGGCGGGGAGAATCCGAGACGACCAGCGCCTGGTGCCCGGTGGTGGACGTGCGCGAGAGCAAGGACGAGCTCGCGCTCCAGGCGGAGCTGCCGGGTATCCGCTCCGAGGACGTCAACGTGAGCGTCGAGAACGGCGTGCTCACGATCAGCGGTGAGAAGAAGCACGAGATCGAGGAGGGCCACGAGGGCTCCGATTACCACCTGGTGGAGCGGCGCTACGGCCGCTTCGAGCGCAGCTTCTCGCTGCCGCGCAGCGTGGACGCCGAAAGGGTGAAGGCGGAGTTCGCCAACGGCGTGCTCACCGTGACCCTGCCCAAGGCCGAGGCGGCGAAGCCGCGGCGCATCGAGGTGAAGGTCAACAAGAACTGAGCAGCGACCCAGTCCCGCACACGGCAAAGGCCCGGCGCATCGCCGGGCCTCTTGCGTTACTCGGCCGCGGACCCCGCCGGCGCCGGGCCTACGCCGTGGGCGGCGGCCCGTGCTTGTGCCACCAGTCTTCCTTGCGGTCCTCGGTCCACTGCCCGGCAACCTCCAGCGCGCCGAGCATGTCCGACAGGGCGCGCGCGTTCTGGGGCCGATCGGCGGGGTCCTTGGCGAGACACTGCATCACGATCCGCTCCAGCCCCTCAGGCACCTCGAGCTCCGTCCGCTGCGACAGGGGCTTCGGCGTCTCGCTGGAGTGGGCCACGACCATCGCCATGGGGTTGGACTTGTCGAACACCAGCTGGCCGCTGAGCAGCCAGTAGGCCACGCACCCCAGCGAGTAGAGATCGGCGCGCCCGTCTACCGGGCCTTCGGCCATCGCCATCTCAGGGGCGATGTAGGCCGGGGTGCCCGTGATCATGCCCTGCGCCGTGAGCTGCGCTTCCCGGCGGTCCTGCTCCTCGAGCTGCGCCCGCTTCACGATGCCGAAGTCGAGCACCTTCACGAAGTCCAGGTCGGCGCCGTAGCGGCACACGAAGATGTTGGCGGGCTTGATGTCGCGGTGAACCAGACCCGTCTGATGCGCCTCGTACAGCGAGTGGCAGGCCTGGCGCAGCAGGTGCACCACCCGCTGGGGCGGCTGTGGGCCGTGCTTGTCCACCAGGGTCTGGAAGTCCACCCCGTCCAGCAGCTCCATCACGTAGTACAGCGTGCCGTCGCGCGACACGCCGAAGTCGTACAGCTCCACCGTATGTGGCGACCGGAGCGCGGACGTGGTCTGGGCCTCCCGCTCGAAGCGGCGCAGCGCTGTGGCCACTCCCTTGTCGTCGGTGCGGCCCAGCGTCTCCGGCCGAATCAGCTTCACTGCCGCCGTGCGGGCCAGCAGACGGTGCGTGGCCTTCCACACCTCGCCCATCCCCCCGGCCCCCAGCCGCTCCGCCAGGTGGTAACTCCCCATGGAGCGCGCTTTCTTGAGCTGCTCGCCGAGGCCGAACACGATCTTGGAGATCAGAACGGCCAACACCACCGCGACGACGTTGGGCCACACCAGCCGGAGGAACATCGTGGCTTCGGGCAGCGTGTCGTCGCCGAACAGCGCGAACCCCACCGCGACCAGCGGTTCGGTGGCGGCGGCCAGCAGCGAGGCGACGAAGGTCGCCCGCGGCGTGTTGGGCACGACGATGGGGTAGAGCAGCACCCAGACCGCCACCGGCGACCAGAGGATGCCGATTCGGGTGGACTCGAACCAGTTGAGCTCCACCGACAGAAGGGAAATCCCGAGGGCCAGAACCACTTCGTACGTCTGCCCCAGCGCGAGCAGGCGCCCGGCCCGGACCCGGCCGCCGCGGGCCACGAAGAACATCGCGATGGTGGCGGCCCAGATGAGCAGCTCGGCACCGATCCGCATGGGCCGGTCGGTCGCCGGCAGCGTGAGCTCCCCGATCACCAGGCCGGCGACGGTGAGCCCCATGATGAGGAGGCAGAGGAACTGGAGCCGCCGCGCGATGTCCTGCAGCAGCTCCATGGGCAGACCTGGGCGCGCGGCGGCACCCGCGCTCACCATGCTCAGGGCGTCTTCGGTCTTGGGCGCGAGAGAGATGGGCTCGGTCATGGGGCGTGTTCGCTGGGCGTGGCTCAGTATTGTGGCGGGAAACGCTCCAGCACCCGCTTCACCGCGGTGTTCACCAGCTGCTCGCGCTCAGCCTGGGGGCGCGTGCGGTCGACCTCCGTCTGCGCCGACCCCCGCCAGGCGAGCTGGTTGGAGCGCACGTCCACGACGTCGAGGACCAGAGTACCCTCCTCGTAGTACCGCGCGTAGGTCTGTCCGTACGCCGCTCCGTACCAGGGGCCCCACCCGTAGCCGTAGTAGGTGTTCAGCTGGCTGACGTTCATCCGACCGTCGAGCGACACGAACCATCCGATCATGAAATCGGGTGTGCCGGTCGTCGCCTGGGTGTAGCCCTTGCTGGCCAGCTCGGCGTCGACGGCGCCCCTGACGCGGGCCGCGAGGATCTCATTCTGCACGCGCCGGTCGCCGCCCGTCGGATCGGGGAGCCAGGCGTAGGTCTTGTATCGCTGGAACGAGGGCACCGCGGCCGGATCGTAGTCTGTCTGCACCTTGATGCCGGAGCAGGCTCCGAGCGTCAGAGCCGCTGCCGCCAGCGCCATCGGGAATACGCTCCTCACGTCGACACTCCTTTGGCGAAAGCTGTTGCGCAATGCGCAAACGTAACGGACGGCGGGAGGCACGGCCACCGCCGCGCCTCCCGCCTCAGGTACTTCATTAATGCCTACGTTGTGCTCGGTTGCCCCGCCTACATCCAGGCGAAGCCGAGGCCGAACCCGAAGAACGTGTGCTCGACGCCGCCTGCCTTGAGGGCCCAGTTGTACTTCACGTTGAGATAGGCCCGCACGTTCCAGTCGACCGGGATGATCACGCCCACCTCCGGCGCGAGGCCGAGGTGCCAGTTGTCGGACACCAGGGCCGAGCGCCCGATGTCGAGGCGGTTCTCGATGTAGTACGTGCCCACGCCCCCGCCGGCGTACGCCCTGACGCCTCCGGGCCGCCCGAAGTAGTAGTGGGCCGTGGCCAGGATGGGGAACGCGTTGACGTAGCGATGCTGGAAGCCCGAGACGTCGGCACCGGTGCCACCGAAGTTCGTGATCGTCGAGTCGGTCTCGTGGTTGAACACGTTCCAGGCAAAGTACATGCCCAGCGTGAGGTTCCTGCTCGTTGCGTACCGGCCCTCGATCGCGAAGTTGCGGAAGCTGATCCCGCCGCTCACGAACTCCTTGGTGTCCGACATACCGGTCGTCACCATGTACTGCAGGCCCCAGAACCAGTTGCCCTCTTGCGCCTGGGCCTTGGCGCTGCCCACACCGGCGAGGAGCAGCGCGATCGCGAATACTCTCATGAAGTTCTTCATCGCTCGCTCCTCGTTATGGCGTCGCGCGCAAATACGGCGACTGAGTGAAGGCCTGGTTGACGCCGCTGGCGACGCGGTTCTCGGTGGCGCCGCCCGCCAGGATGCCGCTCAAGGCGCCGGTCCAGATCATCGCGGCCCGCACGCTGTCACCCACCGTCTCGAGCTTCTCGGGGTCCATCATGGCCATGATGACGGTCCCCACTTCGTAGGTCCCGCTGCCGACCCAGCCGGGGTAGTACCAGCCCCAGCAGCCGCCGCCCCAGCCGGGGTATCCCCAGCCGCCCCACCAGCCCCAGCCGCTGCACCAGCCGGGGTAGTACACGTAGTAACTGTTCTCCAGGCCGATCTTCGCGAGGAACAGGATGACGTCGGCCCCATTCGTCTCGGGGTCGGTCTCCAAGGTGTAGCCACGCCTCGCCATGTTGGTGTCCACGAGCGCGATGATGAGGCTGTCGAACTCGTCGGTCAGGTCGACGGAGCCGGCGGAGTCCTTGAGCAGCTGGACCACCGAGTCGGGTCGCGCGTACGTGCCGATCGCCCCGAAGTTGGCCGACGAGTCGTGCACGGTCACGACGAGATCGGTCTGCGCCACGTTGGTGATTTCGCCGGGGTAGCATGCGGCGAGCACCAGCCCGAGGCCCGCCAGGGCCCCCAGCAGCTGTGCCCGGGCCCATCCCGGGGTTGTTGCGAACCACTTCCTGATCATTGCATCTCCTCCACTCGTTTCATTGCGCACAGCATGTATCTGCTTGCGGTGAGCGCCGGGCGCGCCCCGGGTCGCTCCAAGTTCCCGATTTTCGAGCCGCGAAAGATCGCACGGGAGGGCACGATCTCCAACCCCTACCCGAATGCGTGGCGCGGGTTCCGTGGCGCGGCCGACGCGGCGCGACGGTTTCGGTTGCGCCGCTGGCGTGGTGGGGAGAGCGGCGGGCCGAGCGCCTTCGCCGGGCGCGCCCGCCGGTGTGCTACTCCATCGCCCTTCCGAGCCGGTGCCCGACCGAACCCGTCGCGATCATCGCCCACCCGGCGAAGATGAGCTTGATGCCGACCAGGATGCCCACGAGCCACGCTCCTGAGACCGGCCACTGCCGCCAGATGAGGATGCCAGCCAGAACCGCGACGACGCCGGAGAACAGCAGCCATCCCCAGCCCCGCTCCGGCCTTACCTGGAGGGCGAGGATGACGCCGAAGATGCCGTCAATGAAGAAGTAGGCCGCCAGCACCAGGGTGAGCCAACCGAGGCTGAACAAGGGGTGGGCCACCACGAGCACACCGGCGACGACGCCCAGCGCTCCGAGGAGGAACTTGAGGATCCCGTCCTGCCACGACTCTGCCTGGAACGCGTAGAAAGTCTGCCCCACGCCGGAGACGATGATGAGGAAGCCGACGGTGTAGGCCACGGCGAGGCCGGTGATCAACGGGGCGCCCAGCGCCAGCACGCCCAGCACCACCAACACGATGCCGAGCACCTGGGCGAGCCCACCCGTTCGCTTCAGTTGCTGCGCGGGAGAGGTCATGACGCGCTTCTCCTTCTCGAAAGGTGCTCGGTCAGCGGCGAGAGGGTGCCCGGCCCACCACCACCGTGACGTTGTCGCCGCCCCCGCCCTCCAGGGCATCCTCCACCAGGGCATGACAGGCCTGCTTCGCGGACTTCATGGTGAGGAGGCGCTCGCGGATCTGCTCGTCCGAGACGTAGCCGCTGAGGCCGTCGCTGCAGAGCAGGAGTACGTCGTCGCGGTGCAAGGCCACCCGCGACGTGACCGGGTTGGCTTCGGGCCCACCGATGGCGCTGGCCAGCACGTGACTCCACTTGGATTCCATCGCCTCGGCGGTGTCGAGCAATCCCTCGTCGTACAGCGCCTGCCCGACCGTCTGGTCCCGTGTGATCTGGATCAGCCCCCCTTCACGCAGCTGGTAGCAGCGGCTGTCCCCGACGTGCACGACGTACGCCCAGGGCCATACGGCGATGGCGAGGGTGAGGGTGCTCGCCATCCCCTTGCGTGCCGGGTCGGCCTCTGCCTCGGCCGTGACCTTTTGATGGCTTTCCAGCACGCTCGACTGCAACTGCTCCAGGAACTCGCTTTCCTGCTCCGGATCGTGCGTGTAGTAGCAGTGCATGCTGTTCGTGAGATAGCCCGCCACCGCCTCGAGCGTGAGCCGGCTGGCCTCCTCGCCCCCGAGATGGCCACCGACGCCGTCGGCCACCACGGCGAGGAAGGCAAGACGCTCGCTCGGGGCGGCGAGGTGCTCCGGATGGGGCAGGCTGGTGCCGTGGATCCGCATCTGCTTGTGCAGCGTGCAGATCAGGAAATGATCCTGGTTTTCCTTTCTGACCTTGCCACGGTGGGTCAACCCGAAGACGTCGAGCTCCTGGTCCGTGGGCTTGGGGTTCGGATCGGCCATGGCGGGGTTCGGCTCCGAGTGAAGTCGTGCGCCTAAACGTACGCTGCGACCCGAGGAGCTGGCCAGTCGGAGGCTGGAGGCAGCGAAGCGGGCCGGACCACGCGGCGGTGATCCGGCCCGCTCGACGTGCCGGCTGCGGTGCGCTGCCCCCTACTTGAACGGGACGAGTATGCCCGCTGTGAACAGCAAGTTGCGGTTCTTGACGTTGCCGCCCGCGCCCGTGCTGATGTTGGTGAAGCCGTAGTCGTAGGCCACGTCGAACGTGAGCCCGCCGTACCCCCGGCCGATCTTGAGCCCGCCGCCCACCATGACGCCGATGTCCAGCACCTTCGCGGCGTCTCGATCGCAATCCTGGAAGTTGGAGGCGTCGGACGTCGCCTCCTGGATGCTGCAGGTCACCCGCCACGAGAACGAAGGCCCCGCGAACACTCGGGCCGAGAGCAAGCGCGGCCCGGCGGGCGGAAGCATCGCGACGAGCAGGACCGGGAACTCCACGTAGTTGACGGACAGCCTCGCATCGACCTCGTCGCTCGCGTTGAAGCCCTTCCCCACGTAGAGCACGTCCATCTGGAGCTGCCACATGGGGCTGAGCGCCACGTTGGCGGACACCCCGATGTGGCCACCATTGCGCGTGCCGGTGTTCTGCGCGGTGCCGTCGATGGTCGCACTGACTGTGGCACGGTTGAAGCCGCCCTTGAGGCCCAGGGCCATCATCTCCTGAGCTGCCGCGGGCGTCGCCGCCACGGCGGCGAGAATCAGGAGCGCAGCGGTGATCCGCAGGGCTCGCATCCGGTATCCTCCCAGGTCACGTGTCCGTTGCTGCCGATTCTGTTGTGTCGGCCCACCCTACGGCCGGTCGCCACGAAAGTTTCCCTGCGGGGGCGTTGGGCGCCAGCGCCGTCCGCCCCTCGCCGTGACTACGTATGAGCCCCGCTGGGTGTTGCGCGGCCCCCACCGGAGCGGGCTACTCCTGCTGAGTGGAGTCGGCGACGCTGCCCGGGTCCGCGTGCGCGGTGGGCCCGTCGGCCCGCTGCTCGATCCGGGGCGTTCGCGCGCCGGTATCGAGCGAAGCGTCCTCTCTATAGTAGGGTGGCCGACCGTACACACCCGGGTACGGCCTGGGGGGATACGGGTATCCCCAGTACGGGCCGACCACGCCGACCCCCACATACACGTTGCCCGCGCCTCCGCATCCGAGGCCCGCGAGACCGAGCAGGGCCGCCGCGAGCAGGAGCGTGAATCGTACCGGCTTCATCGTTGCCCCCCCTCATCGAGCGGCCATCGCTGCAGGGCCACGGCCCCACCCGACGGATCCAGGATCACGGCCAGGCTTCCCCCCCGCGCGTCCTCGCTGGGCGCGATGATGACCCGCCCCCCGAGCGCCTCGACGCGCGCCACGGTCGCCGCGGGGTCGTCCACGCGGATGTAGGGAAGCCAGTTGGGCTGAACCCCCTCCAGCTGGAGCCGTCCGACGCCGGCGCGCGGGCGGTCACCTACCCACATCACGTGGTATTCCCGGTTCAAGCCGGCGTCGAAGGCCTCGCGCCGGTAGGCGACCAGCCCCTCGTAGAAGGCCATGGCGGCCTCGGTATCGTGGGTCCAAAGCTCCGTCCAGAGCCAGCTGTTGAAAGCCGGCTCGCCATCGGCCGGGTCGCCCGTGGACGAACGCACCAGGACGAATGGCGCCCCCTGCGGATCGCTCACGATAGCGTATCGCCCCCGATCGGGCAGATCGCGCGCGTCGCGGTGCACCGCACCGCCGCGGTCCCGCACGTACTGGACGGCCCGGTCGACGTCGTCCACCGAGAGCCAGCTCAGCCACTGCGACAGCTCCGGGCGCTCCACGTGCGCGATGCCCGCCACCGGCCGGCCGTCGCGCAGGATCACCGTGTAGAGGCTGTCCCCCTCGGGGTCGGTCGTGAACTGCCACCCGAACAGCTCGCCGTAGAACCGCTTCGCCCCCTCCACGTCGTGCGCGAGGAGGTCGTACCACACGAACTTGCCCGTGTGGTGCATCGCGGTAGGCTCTGGAGAAACGGGTGGCACCGGGCGCGGTGAGCTGGCGCAGGCGCCGAGCAGTGCCAGCGCCACGGGCCAGGCCGCGGGTCTCCATCGGGATCGGTGTCGTCGCATGAAGGAATCCTGTGTGTTGGCTCACGCCAGGCCGGCGGGCCACGGAGACGGCGGCCGCGCCCCCGCTCGGGGGGGCGCGGCCGGTTTGGTTCCTGCGAGGCCGCCTCTACTGTCCCGGCGGGAAGTTCGCGAAGATCTTCTCGACGGCGGTGTTGATTCTCTGCTGCCGCTGCTCGGGCGAGCCCTCCCGCCCGACTTCGGCGGTGGCGGAGCCGTGCCACACGAGCTCCTTCGACTTGCCGTCGGCGATGACGAGGACCAGCGTGCCTTCCTCCCAGTTGTGGGCTGTGGTGCGGGAGGTCCCCATGCCCATGCCGCCGCCGTACCAGCCACCCCAGCCGTATCCGCCGTAGTAGCTGTTGACCGTGGTGTAGTCGGTGCGCTGATCCACGTCGGCGAACCAGCCGACCTGGAAGTCGCCGCCCGACGCTTGCTTCTGGTAGCCCTTGGCGGCGAGCGCCGCGTCGACCGCGCTCTCGATGCGGCTGATGAGGATCGGGTTGTTCAGCTCCGGGTCCTCGCGGGGGCCCGTGTCCGGAATCCAGCTGTAGGTCTGGTAGGCCTGCATGCTCGGTACGGCTGCCGGGTTGTAGTCGGTCTGGATCTTCATCCCCGAGCAGCCGGCCACGGCGAGGGCCAGGCCCGCAGTTGCGATGTGTCTTGCTGTGCTCATGTCATTCCTCTTCGTGCGTGATGGTTCGCCATTTAACCCCTAAGTATAGCGGAGGGTCCCCCGCTGCGCGACGAGTAGATGCGGGGCCATCGGGGGCTTCCCCGGCCCGGGAGTACCATCTCCGCGACGTGGGCCTATTTTCACTGCACCCCGACGCCGCCGTGGTCCGATCGATTGATGGAGGAATCCGAGTAGTGGCGCAGCCGGTACCGCAACCCGCGTGTCACCGCATGGCGTATCGCGCCCGAGGCTACGCCCGTGCGGGGTTGTTGGCCTGCGCGCTCGCCACCGCCGTCGCGGTCCCGCTCCTCGCCCAAAAGACCGACGTGGTCACCCTCAAGAACGGCGACCGCATCACGGGCGAGGTCAAGAAGCTCGAGCGCGGGCTGCTGGAGTACAAGACCGACGACATGGGCACGATCTACGTCGAGTGGAACAAGATCGCCCGCCTCACCAGCCGCAACTACTTCGAGGTGGAGCTGGAGTCGGGCCGCAAGTATTTCGGGGCACTCGACGAGTCGGGCGAGGATGGCAAGATGGTGGTCTCGCTCGCCGTGTCCGACACCGTCGATATCCTGCCGGTCGTGCGGATCACGCGCATCAAGACGACGTTTTGGAGCCGCCTCGGCGGTTACGTGGATCTGGGGTTCTCCTACGCCAAGGCCAACAAGAACGTCCAGTTCAGCACGTCGGCCGAGGTGCGATACCGCGGCAGGAAGTTCTACGGCAGCCTGTCGGGGGAGTCCTACTTCC
>CP070716.1:2689913-2701542 GCA_020350425.1 Gemmatimonadota bacterium | reverse complement strand
CCGAGACCGACAAGTTCTGTGCGGAGTGCGGGATGTTCCTCCGCGATGCCTTCATAGACGCGCGGCTGGCCCATGCCCTGACGCAGGAAGCGGAGGGGAGTCCCCGAGACGCGCGCCGGGAGCTGGAGCGGCTGGTGGAGGCCGAGCCGGACCACGTGCTGGCTAATCACCTGTTGGGGTCCGTGTACTACCACCAGGGCACGCTCGACCTGGCGATCGAGCGCTACAAGAAGGCCCTGGAGCTCGCCCCCAAGTTCGTCGAGTGCTCCTACGATCTGGGAGTCGCCTATTACCACCGGGGCAACATGCCGGAGGCCATCCGCGCCTACCGGCACTGCCTCGACATCAATCCGAACTACAACTCGGCGCACTACCGCCTGGGGATCGCGCTGTTCCACGCCGGGGAGCTGGACCAGGCGCTGGAGCATTTCGAGAAGTGCACCGCGCTGACACCGGAGTACCTCATGGCGCGGTACCACATCGGCGTGATCTACGAGCGAATGGGGGACTTCGACGCCGCGGCGCGGGAGTTCCAGCGCAGCGCCGACGACGTCGTCGAGGAGGTGAGCAGCCTGTACCACCTGGCTCAGATCCACCGCTCCAGGGGCGACGACGCGAAGGCCGAGAAGCTCCTCGACCAAGCCCGCCAATTCGGGCAAACCAGCGTGTCCTGAGGACCTACATGGCGAAGACCCCATCGGAAGAGCGGCTCATCTACGACTGGGCGACGGCGGGCGGCACGCAGGAGCCCGAGCGCCGCACGGTCATGCTCGACGACGAGACCCTGCGCGACGGGCTGCAGAGCCCCTCGGTAACCGATCCCCCGACCGACATCAAGGTCCGGATCCTCCACCTCATGGACAGCCTGGGGATCGAGACCGCCGACGTGGGGCTGCCGGGGGCGGGTCCGCGGCAGCGGGATGCGGTGGAGCAGCTATGCCGCGAGATCGCCGACTGCAACCTGCGCATCAAGGCCAACTGCGCGGCCCGCACCATGATCGTCGACATCCAGCCCATCGCCGACGTGGTGCAGAAGACCGGCGTCCCGATCGAGGCGTGCGTGTTCATCGGCAGCAGCCCGATCCGGCAGTACGCCGAGGAATGGGATCTCGAGCACATCCTGCGCCACACGCGGGAGGCGGTGGGCTTCGCCGTGCGCGAGGGCCTCGAGGTGATGTACGTGACCGAGGACACCATCCGCGCCGCGCCCGAGGACTTGCGCGTCCTGCTGACGGCGGGGGTCGAGGCGGGCGCCCGCCGACTGTGCCTGTGCGACACGGTAGGAGCGGCCGTGCCGCACGGCGTACGCAACCTGGTCACGTGGGTGCGCCAGCTGCTGGAAGAGCTCGGCGTGGCCGACGAGGTGGGCATCGACTGGCACGGGCACCGGGACCGGGGCCTCGACGTCGCCAATACGCTGGCGGCTGCGGAAGCCGGGGCGACGCGGGTCCACGGCACGGCGTTGGGGGTGGGAGAGCGTGTCGGCAACACCCCCATGGAGCAGCTCCTCGTGAACCTCAAGCTGCTGGGGTGGCGAAACGACGACCTCTCCGCCCTGCCCGAGTACGTGGAGACGGTGTCACAGGCCGTGAGCGTACCGATCCCGATGAACACGCCTATCGTGGGGCGGGATGCCTTCCGCACCGCGACGGGGGTCCACGCCGCTGCGGTGATCAAGGCTCAGCGCCGCGGACAGGCCTGGCTGGCCGATCGGGTCTACTCCGGGGTACCGGCCAGCTGGGTGGGCCGGGAACAGGAGATCGAGATCGGGCACATGTCGGGCGGCTCGAACGTGCTCTTCTTCCTGCGGTCTCGGGGATTGCCCCACGGTCCCGAGGTGGTCGAGGCCGTGATGGAGCTCGCCAAGAAGTCCGAGCGTCTGCTCACGGAGGAGGAGATCCTCGAGGCGGTCCGCGCGGCGACCGACGGAACGGACTGACTGTCACCATGGAGGACGCGCCCGCCGAGCTCGGCCAGTACCTGCGGCCGACCCTCTTTCTCGACAGCGATCACCCGACGATCGTCGACTTCAGCCGCAGCGTTGCGGCGCAACACGTGAGCGAGGTGGACCGGGCCGTCGCGTTCTACTACGCCGTCCGCGACGGCATCCGTTACGACCCCTATCGCGTCGACCTCAGGCCGGAGGCCCTGCGCGCGAGCAGCGTGCTGCGAGGCGGCTACGGGTTCTGCATCCCCAAGGCGATTCTGCTGGCTGCAGCGGCCCGCGCTGCCGGGATTCCCAGCCGGCTGGGGTTCGCCGACGTGAAGAATCACCTCGCCACCGAGCGGCTGCTGCAAGCGATGCAGACCGACGTGTTCGCGTTTCACGGCTACGCCGAGCTGCTGCTCGAGGGCCGATGGGTCAAGGCCACGCCGGCGTTCAACGCGTCGCTGTGTGAGCGGTTCGACGTTCCCCCCCTCGAGTTCGACGGGCGTGAGGATTCGCTGTTTCAGCAGTTCAACCGGCGGGGCCACCGCTACATGGAGTACGTGCGGGACCGGGGCCACTATGCGGATGTGCCCCTCGACGAGCTGCGCGCCGCCTTCGTCGAGCACTACCCGGCCCTCGCCACCGCCAGCGGCTACGACCTCGAGGGACGGTTCGAGGAGGAAGCGGAAGGGAAGATCGGATGACGACGCTGATGTCCGGCAACGAGGCCATCGCCCGCGGGGCGTGGGAGGCCGGCGTGCTGTTCGCCGCCGGGTACCCCGGCACCCCGAGCACCGAGGTGCTGGAGGGCATCGCCCGCTACGACGAGGTGGACGCGCACTGGTCGACGAACGAGAAGGTGGCCTTCGACGAGTGCGTCGGGGCGGCGCTGGGCGGGGTCCGCAGCCTGGTCACGATGAAGCACGTCGGTCTCAACGTGGCCGCCGACCCTTTCATGGTGTTCCCCTACGCCGGCACCAACGCCGGCTTCGTCGTGCTGGTGGCCGACGACCCCGGGATGTACTCCTCGCAAAACGAGCAGGACTCCCGCTACTTCGCGAAGATGGCGAAAGTGCCGCTGTTGGAGCCGGCCGACGCCGCCGAGGCGAGGGCGATGATCGGACTGGCCTTCGACCTGAGCGAGCGGTATCGCACGCCGGTCATGTTCCGCACCACCACCCGGCTCGCCCACACCAGGAGCCCGGTCGAGCTCGGACAGCGTAGCGAAGCGCCCCGCACCGCGTTCACGCGCGACGTGCGTCAATACGCCATCCCGGTGTTCGCGCGGCTCCGGCGGCCGGAGTTGGAAGCGAAGCTCGACGAGCTGCGGGCTTTCGCGGAGCAGTTCGACGGCAACCGCATCGAAGAGGGTGACCCCGGACTCGGCATCGTGACCCACGGCATCCCCTACCAGTACGTGAAGGAGGTGGCGCCGCGGGCCACCGTGTTCAGGCTGGGCATGCTCTACCCGCTGCCCGAGGAGCGCCTCAGGGAGTTCTGCGCGCGCTTCGACACGGTGTACGTCGTGGAGGAGAGCGAGGGGTTCATCCAGCAGGAAATGGCGAGCTTCGGCATCCTCAACGTGACGGGCAAGGAGCGGTTCACCAACATTGGAGAGCTGAGCGCCGATCTCGTGGCGTCGGGGCTCGAGGGCGCACCCGTCCCCGGCGATTTCAGCGACGAGGTGGCGATCCTGCCGCGCCCGCCCGTCCTCTGTCCCGGCTGCGCGCACCGCGGGGTGTTCACCGCGCTGCGTCAGCTCGGCGCGCTCGTGACGGGCGACATCGGGTGCTACACGCTGGGGTGTCTTCCACCGTACAACGCGATCCACACCACCTTTTGCATGGGTGCGAGCATCGGAAACGCCACCGGGTTCAGGCGGGCCGGGGAGGAACAGGTCGTGGCGGTGATCGGCGACTCCACCTTCCTCCACGGCGGCCTCCCCAGTCTCGCGAGCGCCGTGTACAACCAGGTGGCCACGACCATGGTCCTGCTGGACAACGGCACCACCGGCATGACGGGGCACCAGGAGCACCCCGGCACGGGCCACACCCTCAAGGGCGCTCCGGCCCCAGCCGTGGATTACGAGCAGCTGATCGGCGCGCTTGGCGTGCGGCACGTCCAGGTCGTGGACCCCTGGGACCTCGAGGCCACGAAGAGCGCCATCGAGGCGGGCCTGGCGCACCCGGGGCCGGCCGTCATCATCGCACGCCGCCACTGCCAGCTGCTGCCGGTCGAAAAGGCGAAGCAGCACGTGCCCTACCGGGTGATCGAGGAGGAATGCGTGCTGTGTGAGGAGTGCATGGAGGCCGGCTGTCCTGCCCTGGTGTGGGAGGGCGATTACCCCACCGTACGTGAGTGGGAGTGCGTGGGGTGCTCGCTCTGCGCGCAGCTCTGCCCGGCGGAGGCCATCGTCGCATGACGGTCACCAACGTGTTGATCGCCGGGGTCGGTGGCCAGGGAGCCGTCCTGGCCAGCGAGCTCCTGGCACTCGCGGCGGCGGCCGCGGGCAAGGACGTGAAGCAGGGAGAGTTCCACGGCGTGGCGCAGCGCGGTGGGGCGGTGTTCAGCCACGTACGCTTCGGCGACCGGGTGCACGCACCGATGGCGCGGCGCGGCGCGGTGGATTTCCTGCTGGCGCTCGAGAAGCTGGAGGCGTTGCGCTACGCCCACTTCGTGAAGCCCGGCGGCACGATCTTCGTCAACGACTTCAAGGTCGAACCGCTGCGCACCGCCGACGAGCGCCCCTACCCCGATGACGCGATCGACTTTCTGAGATCCAAGGGGTTTGAGGTGGTCGTGGTGGCGGCCACCGACACGGCCATGGAGCTGGGAAACCACCGGGCCGCCAACGTGGTGCTCCTTGGGGCGCTCGCCGAACGGCTGGACATCCCCGCCGACGTTTGGCAGGAGACCCTGCGGGCGCGGGTCCCACAGGGCCTCCTCGAGCTGAACACGAAGGCGTTCGCGGCGGGCGCTACACCACCATAGTCTTGGTGTATTCGGTCCCGACCACCCCCGTCTGACACCATTTGGACGTCATGAAGTCGGCCGACCGTTTCGCCTGCACGGCGAGCGCGTCACCAAGCTTCGCCCCGCACGCATCCTGGATGCAGCCCACGATCGCCTTGCGCGCCTCGAAGGCCACGGGCGCGTCCGGCTCGGGCAGGCCCGGGACGTCGGTGGGGACCCCCTTGAGTGCACCGCGCTCGACCTTGCGCCGCTCGAGTCCGTGTTTGCCCTTGGACGCGATCGTCCACGCCGTCTGCAGCACGTCGCCGAGCGACCCGGCATAATCGATCAGCCACCCTACGGCATCCCTGGCCCTCACGGGCCGGCCACCCAACAGCAGTTGCAGCAGCTTGGGCCAGTCGTCACTCGGCGCCTTGCGGAAGGGCCAGTGGCACCCCTCCATGCCCGGCACCACGGGGAGCGTGACCTCCGGCATCCCCAGCTGCGCATCGTCCACGGCCACCACGTAGTGGCAGTGCATGAGCAGCTCCAGCATGCCACCGAGGCACCGCTTCCCGTTGACGCACGCGACCGACACCTCGAACTCGTCGTTGAGGCGCCGAGCCGTGCGCGACCAGGCACTGGCGATGCCGTACCCCGCGTCCGCGTTCTGCAGCGCCGGGTAGAACTCGGCGGTGTCGGCACCCACGAGCTGCGTGGAGAGGTGGAAGTCTCCCGTCAGGATCACGCGCTCGATCCCCTCGACCTTGAGCCAGTCGAGGGCGCGGTTGAGCTCCGCATCCACATCACCGTTGTAGCTCTCCCGGCTGATCGTCACCACGCCGACGCCGTCGTCGTGCTCGGCGTTGACGTAGAGCTGCTGCCACTCGGGCGATTCCATGCTTGCGAAGGCATCGGGATGCCACGCCGCGCCCGCCGCCTGGGGATGCAGCCGGTGGTATGCCTCGACCGTCTCGATCACGGCATCGGGACCCGCGGCCCGCATCACGGCCAGGATGCCGCGTCGGAATTGGGCGCACAGCTCACCGATGGCATTGAGGTGGGCCAGATGGCCGCGCCGCTCGTGCAGCATGAGGCTGGTCATCTGGAACATCGGCCCCAGGATCCACGTCTGGAACTCCGCCGCCCGCCCGTCGTCGAGCTTCCAGTCCACCAGCGGTCGGAAGTGGTTGGGCGGATACCAGTTCTGGCCGGTCGTCTTGCGCTCCTCCAGCACGGCGGAGGGCGTGAACACCGCCCCGTACCGCTGGGCCAGATGGTGCAGACACGACCAGGTGAGGAAGTTGGCGCCCTGGGCCCCGATGGCGTCGTGCGCCCGGAACGGGTTTGGCCCCAGCAGCTTGCGCACGAACTTGTCGACCTTCCAGAACGGCATGTTGCTGGCGTCGTGGTAGCGCAACCCGGCCAGGGTGACGCCACAGAACAACACGTCCAGCACGAACGACCAGTGGTCGCTCACCGGAACCGGAATGAGCCCCAGCGCCCAGAGGAGCTGACTGACAGGGGACGGCTCGGGCTCGACCACCTCCCAGATCTTGTTGATCTCGTGCGGGAAGGCCGGATGGGCGATCCCCACTCCCAGCTCCGAGCTGGGAAACCCCGACGTCACCGAGCGGATCTCGATGTCGGGGAAGGCGTCACGGAAGATCTTGTAGTGCGCCCGCTTCACGTCGAGAACCTCGGGGATCGCCTCGAGCAGGAAGCGCGGCCGCATCTGCTTGAGCTCCCCCGGCAGCGTCCTCCCGTCGTAGTTCATGCGGGTGATGTTGGCCATGATCCGGTTGGCGCCGTCCGGCCCAAAGGCCTGCACCAACCCCGGATACTGCTTCCCGATGCCGTCCGGCGCGTTCGGGAAGTCGAGGGCCACCATCCGCACGCCGAACGGCTCCAGCCGCGCGCCGAGCTGCATCGTCTTGCCGGCCCCGACGATCCCGTTGGCGCCCGAGATGACCATCGAGCCCCGCTGGCCGGAATTGCCGAACACCCGGTCGACCAGATCGGCGGAGGTCACCGGCGGCCGTCCATGGCGGAACATCGCACCGACCGTGCCGAGCCCCAGCGTCTCCAGCGTCGTCTGCCGCATCGTCTTGCCCATGGTCCCCACCTCCCTACGAAACCTTCAGCAGCGCCGCGATGCCGACGTCGCCGGCGGCGCATCCGAAGAGCAACACGTAACCGCCCCCGAGATCCACCGCCTCCTCGAGCGCCTCGATCATGATTCGGGTGAGCGTCGGTCCCTGCGGGTGCCCCCACACCAGCGAGCTGCCCGTCTTGTTCATGCAGGACCAGTCGTAGTCGAGCAGCTTCCCGAAGATGGCGTCGTTCACGGCGAACGGGTTGTGGTTCTTGACGACCGCGATGTCCGCCATCGTCAGCCCGGTCTTCTCGAGCAGCTTCTGCACGGCGAACGCGGGGGCTTCCGGCATGAGGCTCGGGTTGGTCCGCACCTCGATCTTCGCCACGAACTGGATGTCGATTTCCGGCCGCGGGCTCAGCTCCCGCGCCTTTTCCTTCGTGGCCACCAGGAGGCACGCCATGCCGTCGGCGGCATGGGTCTGGGTGCCGCCGGTGACGCAGGTGTCGAGCTCGTTCATGGCCCGCAGGCCGGACAGCGTAAGCTCGCGCACGCCCAGGTCATCGTCGATCCGCCCCAGCGGCCGACCCTGCACGTTGAGCACCTCGAGCGGCACCAACACCCGATCCAGAAAGCCCGATCGCTTCGCGTCGAAGTACTGCTTGTGCCGTACATACGCGAGCTCATCGACCTCCTGCCGCTCGATCTTGTACTTGCGCGCGGCCAACCCGGCCGTGGTGATCATCGCGTTCCCGGTCGCGGGATCGAAGCCGAAGTTGTCCCACACATCGGCGAGTGCGCGGGTGCGCTCGTGGGCGCGCCGCTCTGGGAAGACCCCCACCGGGGAGTCGCTCGTCCGGTCGAACGTCAGCACACCGACGACGTCGTAACCCGACTGAACCTCGTTGCCGGCCAACAGGGCGGCCTGCAGGCCGGTGGCGCACGCCTGCTCCATGTGGTACCCGGGGACGCGCTCGCCCAGGCAGCTCGCCACCAGGGGCGCGTTCCAGAACTTCCAGTGCCAGGGAATCGTGGAGCCGATCACGAGGTAGTCGAGCTCGCTCTTCGGCACCCTGCGGAGTCCCAGGATGTGGTTCATCGCCTCGCCCGCGAACTGGCCGATGTTGACCTCGGCCAGCGCCGACGTCTGCCACGCCGGGAAGTAGCTGCTGCCCCACGTGCCGTACGGGATTCTGGCACGCGGAAAGATCTCGTTCGCCTTGCTCATCTGTCCCCTCCACTCTCGCCGTCTCGCGGCCGGGCACGCGCGGCCTGCGCCACGCGCTCCCCACCCCCAATCACCACTGAGAGCTTATCCGGCGGACCGGGTTTCGCAATGGGATTCGCGACCATTCTACTGCGACAACGGCGCTACGCCCGCTCGTGATCGGCCCGCCACTGCGTGATCTGCTTCTTGATCTCCTCGCGATCCAGCATCTTCTCGTCCAGCACGCGCTGCGCCAGGGCCGGCAGCTCGGCGTCACTCGCAAACCGCAGGGCCACGAGCTGGGGCGTCGTGAACTCGTGGATGCGCGGGCGCAGTGCGTCGGGCAGCACACGCTCGAAGCGGAGCCGCTCCTCCAGACGGATGAGGCGGTCCTGTACGGCGATCGCAAAGGCGCGCGAGTAGAAGTACACGATGATGACCGCAACGACGAGCACCACGTGCATGACGCTCTGGAGCGAGAACGACGCGATCGCGCTCCACACGGCGTACACCAGGCTCGCGAGCAGCAGGGCCGAGGCGACGAAGTGGTACATCGGTACGAAGCGGCGGTGGGTGGCGTAGTTCTGGGCGGTGGCTTGCGACATGGGCGGCTCCGGGTTCATGTGGCACGGTTCCACGAAGCATAGACGATGGAGGCGCCCCGCACCATTCCCTGCACACCACTGCTCCAACCGTCAATGGGAAAAGGAGTTACACGCACGCCGGCACCGCACCGGCCATTTCACGCCGGCTTCATCGCCACTTCATGCGCCCGACTGTAGCGAGGGGTCAAAGGACCTCATCCGGCGCGAGACGACTCGGCCGCGGCGCGCCTCCCCGCGCCGCCTCCCACCCCGGCGCTCCCCGGAGCGGACCCTCCCCTTCGGAGGCATCTATGACGGATCACGACAGGGATCGCGACGACCAGACCCGCGACGAGCGCGGGCTCAGCCGTCGCGGCTTCCTCCAGTCGGTGGGGGCCGGCGCGCTCACGGCGGCGGCGGCCCGGCCGGCCACGGCCAGGCCACCCGACGCCGCTCCGCCGGCGGAAGGCGAGCGGCTCTCCAAGGTGACGCTGGTCATCAACGGACGGCAGCGCCAACTCCAGGTCGAACCGCGCTGGTCCCTGGCGTACGTGCTGCGCGAGCGCCTCGGTCTCAGCGGCACCAAGGTGGGCTGCGACCGTGGTGAGTGCGGAGCGTGCACGGTGTTGATCGACGGCGTGCCGCGCTACGCCTGCATGACGCTCGCGGTGGAGCTCGAGGGCAAGCCCGTCACGACGGTGGAAGGCCTGATGCGCGGCGAGGAGCTCGGCCCCACACAGCAGGCGTTCGTCGAGGAGGACGCCTACCAGTGCGGCTACTGCACGTGCGGCCAGATCATGGCGGCCGAGGGCCTGTTGCGAGCCACGCCGACTCCCTCGCTCGATGAGATCCGCAAACAGATGTCGGGGAACCTGTGCCGCTGCGGCGCCTACCCGCACATCTTCGCGGCGGTGGGGCGGGCCGCCGAGCTCCGGAAGGGAGGCGCGTCATGAGAGACGAGCGTGACCGCCCCTACTGGATCGAAGGGGACGTCCCGCACGCGCCCACGCCCGATCAGGGCGCGGAGCCGTGGGGAGAGACGAAGATCGTCGGCACGAAGCGGCCCCGGGTGGACGGGTACGAGCGGGTGAGCGGCACCGCCGTCTACCCAACCGACCTGACCCTGCCCCGCATGCTCTACGGAGCGATCCTGCGGTGCCCCCACGCGCACGCACGGGTGACGGCGGTGGACACGAGCGCCGCGGAGAAGATGCCGGGTGTGGAGGCGGTGCTGAGCGCGTTCACGCCGGACGACGCGGCTACCGCGCCGCACTCGGCGTTCATCCGCGCCCGGCTGTTCGACCCGCACTGCCGCTACGAGGGGGAGACCGTCGCGGCCGTGGCGGCGGAAACGCCCTACCAGGCGTGGGATGCCGTGCGCGCGATCCGAGCCGAGTACGAGAGGTTGCCGTTCGTGTCGGACGAGCGCCGCGCGCTCGAGGCCGATGCGCCCAAGGTCCAGGACGAAGGCAACCAGGCAGGCGACACGCAGCACTACAGTCGCGGCGACGTCGCCGCCGGGTTCGCCGAGGCGGACGTGGTACTGGAGGAGGAGTACCGCACCGAGTGCGAGATCCACACCCCCATGGAACCGCACGGGTGCGTCGCGCGGTGGGACGGCGATGCGCTCACGGTGTGGGAATCCACCCAGGGCGTGTACAACGTCCAGAACGGCGTCGCCGCCTCGCTCGGCCTGCCGCTCTCCAAGGTCCGCGTGATCGGTCACTACATGGGCGGCGGCTTCGGGAGCAAGCTCAGTGCCGGCAAGTACACGCTCATCGCCGCGCTGCTGGCCAAGCGGACCGCGCGGCCGGTGAAGCTGGTGCTCACGCGCGAGGAGACCTACCTCGCCGTGGGCAACCGCCCGCCGAGCAACATGCGGCTCAAGGCCGGGGTGAAGCGGGACGGCACGCTCACGGCGCTCGAGTACGTCGGCACCGGTTCCGGCGGCGCGTACCGGGCGGGTGGGATCTCGCTGCTCGACTGGCAGGTGCGGGATCTGTACACCTGCCCCAACGTGCGCACCGAGCTCACCGACATCTACATCAACGCCGGCCCGGCGCGACCGTTCCGCGCCCCGGGGCACCCCCAGTGCTCATGGGCGCTGGAGCAGATGATGGACGCCCTGGCCGAGGCGATCGGCATGGACCCGGTGGAGCTGCGGCTCAAAAACATCCCCAGCACCAGCCAGGCACGGGACGGGAACCCGCCGTACACCACGACCGGCTTCCGCCAGTGCCTCGAGGAGGGCGCCAGGGCGTTCGGGTGGAGCGAGGCGCGGGCCGCGGCGAGCGGGGACGGGCCCGTCAAGCGCGGCGTGGGCGTGGCCGGCGGCTTGTGGGGCTACGGCGCCGGCGGGCCGCCGTGCACGGTGTTCGTGAAGGTGTTCGCCGACGGCAGCGTCAACCTCAACATGGGCGCCAGCGACATCGGCACGGGCACCAAGACGGTCATGGCCATGGTGGTGGCCGAGGAGCTGGGCGTGGACCCGGATGCAGTCCAGATCGACCATGCCGACACCGGCACCACCGCGTATGCCAGCGCGAGCGGGGGGAGCAAGACGGTGCCCACCGAGTCGCCCACGGTGCGGGCGGCCGCGCTCGATGCCAAGCGACAGCTCCTCCAGCTGGCGGCCGAAGAGCTTGAACTGGATGTCGCCGCGCTGAGGCTGGAGGACGGCAAGGTGGTTCCGGCCGGCGATCCATCACAGGCCAAGGCCCTGTCGGAGCTGCGCGGCCTGAGACAGCGGCGCATGATCACCGGCGTAGGGCATCGCGGCCCCAACCCAGCCGACAAGGCCACCTGCCCCTTCGCCGCGCAGTTCTGCGAGGTGGAGGTGAACACCAGGACCGGCGAGGTGA
>CP070716.1:2683802-2689813 GCA_020350425.1 Gemmatimonadota bacterium | reverse complement strand
CGCGGGCGGTCGAAGCCGCCGACGAGAGAGGGCTGGGAGTCGAGATCGAGATCTGATGCGCTACGGCTTGGGCCGCATCAGCTCGACGTAGGAAGGATAGTCGTACAGACTCTCGAGGTCGAAGTCGTGGTGTAACCGCATGCTTCCCTGGGGCCAACCCTGGCTGAACGCCTCGCGCAGCAGACTCACCGCGAGGTCGCGCTCTCCCAGCACCGCGGCGATCACGGCGCGCCCGTAGGTGTGCTCGCCGAGCCGGTAGCGGGGGTCCAGTCCCGCCAGCCACACGCTCACCGCGTTTGCCGTTGCGCGGTCGCCCCGCCGGGCGGCGATGAGCCCGATTTGCACCCGGTGGCCGATGTTTTCCGGCAACTCGGCGGCGAGGGAGGCGTACAGCGCTTCGGCCTCCTCCCACCTTTCGAGCGCGTAGAGCAACCGTGCGTACTCCGCACGTGCCTCCGACGACATCGTGTCGAGCGGCAGGGCCGCGTACCAGTCGGCGGCGCGTCGGAACATCGCGTCGGCGCTATCGCGGAATCCGTGCTCCCGCAGCTCCATGGCCGCGGCGGCCATGAGATTGCCAACCGACTCTCCCGGGCCCTCGGTGGGGAGCGAGCGAGCCTCGGCGAGGAGCCCCGTGAGTGCCGCGTACCGCCCGACGGCGGCCTCGGCCCTCACCTCGAGCAGCAGCGCCCCCCTGTGACCGGGGAAGACATCGCCCGCGCGCCGCGCCACGCGCCGCTCCCGCCGGTGATCACCCTCGAGGTGATAACTGCCCGAGAGGACCCGCCAGTAGGGAAGCCAGCCGCGCATCGGACCGCGGGTCGGGTCGAGGCTCTCCAACACCTCGCGCGCCTCGCGTAGCCGGTTGGTCTCGAAGAGCACTAAGGCCAGGTTGTACACGGCCTTCGAGCCCGGGGCGATCTCCGCCGCCCGCCCGATGGCGCGCAGCGCGGACTCGTGATCGCCGGCGTAGAACGCGATGCGGTAATCCAGGAAGTTTCGCTCGTACGCCGATAGCTGATCCCGTGAGCGGGCCGCGATCTGCAGCACCGAGTCCGCCTCTTGCCACGCGTAGTAGTTGTTGTAGCTCAGCGCCTCATAGAGGAGTGACCGGACGAACGTCGAGTCGATCGCGTACGCTCTAGCGAAATGGCGTGCTGCGTCACGCCACTCGTCGGTCGTCGAGGCCCGCACGTACTGCTCCATGCCGTCCGCAAACGCGCGGTACGCAACGTTGCTTGGTGCGCGGCTGGACGCCCCCACGGAAGGTGCCAGCCGAGGGTCGAACGTCACCGCGAGCAGCCCGGCGATCTGATCGCGCATCCTCGACAGCGCTTCGACCTGGTCGGCAACGCGTCCGTTCACGGGTTGAATCGCGCCGAGGAGCCTGCCGCGTTCGGCGTCGATCACCTCGCTTCGAATGATGACGCCATCGTCCATCCGATAATAGCTGCCCGTCACGACGATCCCGGCGCCCGTTTCCTCGGCGAGCGCACGTGCACGATCCCGTACCCTTCCCTCATCGAACTGCACCCACACGAACTCCCAAGCGTCTTGCGCCGTCACTTGCGGCACGACGTCGAGGTTCTCGCTCGCCATTAGGCCGTGCGTGATCATGTCGGCCGCCATGACGCCGAACGTGGCCAGCTCCGGGTCTTCGGACTCGTTCACGAACACGCCCACCACCACCCGGTTCGGCACCAGCCGCACGCCAGGCCCCCGAATCAGCTGTGCCACTACCGCGACGGCGATGATCCCCGCCAGGACCGCCAGCGTGTAGAGCCGGCGCCGCTGTCGGATGGCCCGGTACTGCGCCGATTGGCGCATGCTTCTGGCGAGCGCCTGCTGAAACTGATGTGCCGTGGTGTAGCGGTCGGCGGGAATTCGTGCGAGGGCCTTGTTGATCGCCTCCTCCACCTCCACCGGCACTGTCTCCCGCACCGTGCGCAGTTGGGGGAGCGGCTCCGACGTCTTGCGCGCGAGCACGGCCTGCGCGGTGGGGCCCGTGTACGGCGGCTCACCGGCGAGCATCTCCCACACGCAGCAGCCCAGTGAGTAGACGTCGCTGCGGGTGTCCAGGTCCGCCTCGCCAACCCCCTGCTCCGGACTCATGTACAACGGGGTCCCGACCGCCACGCCCGCCTCCGTCGGGCCATCCCCGCCCGCCGCGCTCACGGCCCGGGCGATGCCGAAATCGCTGATGACGGCGTGCCCCTCCTCGAACAGGACGTTCTCGGGCTTGATGTCGCGATGCACGATGCCTTGACTGTGCGCATACCCCAGGGCATCGCAGAGCTCCCGCGTGATCTCCCACACGTCCTCGAGCGGGAGCTGCTTCTCGCGGTTCAGACGCTGCCGCAGCGTCTCGCCCTGCACGTAGGGCATCGCGTAGTAGAGCAGGCCGTCGGCTTCGCCCGAATCGTGCAACGGGAGGATGTTCGGGTGGGTCAGGTTGGCGGCGATCTCGATCTCGCTGAGGAAGCGGTCGCCCCCCAGGCCTTCAGCGATCTCCGGCCGCAGCACCTTGAGGGCGACCTGGCGCCGGTTCCTGAGGTCGCGCGCGAGGTACACCGTCGCCCACCCGCCGCGCCCGATCTCACGCTCGACGACGTAGCGGCCCTCGAGGGCCCGATTGAGGTGGTCGATGAGTTCGTACAGCGCGCTGGGCTCCGAGCGAGGACCGGTGCGAGGATTACAATAGGACGCGCGAGACGGGCGCGCTAGGCGGCCGCCCTGGCTGGCCGAGAACGCGCGGCGTAGCTTCGACCCCTGATGTGCACCAGACGAGGCCCGCTCGTCCGGGCCTCGATCGCGATGCTCACCGAGAGACAGGAGACCAGCGATGGGAGTTCACGTACCGAATTTCGAGGTGGAATTCGAGTGGAGTAGTCCCGTGCGTGCTGCATTCCAGCTGCACATGAAGGTGCCACTCGTGGAGAATGGTTCGGCAGACCAGGGCGCTGCCGTGGCCGATGCGGAGCGGCTGATTCGCTGCCTCAACGCAGAAGACTGGGCCGGCGCCGCGGAGTTGCTGGAAGGGAAGGTGAAGACCGAGTTGGGGAAGGAAATCATCCGCGTGGTGTTCGCGACCCGGGCCAAGTACTCCGGGGAGGCCGAGACCGCCGGTTAGCAGGATCGCAGGGCTCGCGACGCGTTCGGGCTCGCGCTACGGCTCCCCCAGCGCCGCCGCAAACTCCCCCGCGCTCGCCTGACGGTTCTCGGGCTCCTTTTGCAGCGCGGTTTGCATGGCGTCCTCCACGTGCTCCGGGAGATCCGGCCGGACCACCCGGAGCCTGGGCGGCCGCTCCTTCACCTGCTTGGCCATGATGGCCTGGGTGGTGCGTCCGGTGAACGGCGTCTCGCCGGCGAGCATCTCGAACACCACGCAGGCCAGCGAGTAGATGTCGGTGCGGAAGTCGAGCTCCGACTCGCCGCGGGCCTGCTCGGGGCTCATGTAGGCGGGGGTGCCCACCACGAGGCCGCTGGTCGAGAGACTTTCCCCCCCCGCCCGCACCAGGGCGCGCGCCACGCCGAAGTCGCAGATCACGGCGCGCCCCTCGTGGAACACGATGTTCTCGGGCTTGATGTCGCGGTGGATGACGTCGTTCGCGTGGGCGTAATCGAGCCCCTGCGCGATTTGCCGCGTGAAGTCGAGGGCCTGGTCGAACCGCAGGCGCCCCTCCCGCACCATGCGGGGTCGCAGGGAGCCCGCCACCGCGAACGGCATGACGTAGTACACGATCGCGCCAGCGATGTCCGAGGAGTGGAGCGGCAGGATGTTGCGGTGCTGGAGCTTCGTGAGGATCGCGATCTCACGGCGGAAGCGGTCGCCCACGATGGTGGCGGCGAACTCCGGCCGCAGGACCTTGATGGCGAGCGGGCGGTCGTCCCCCGGCGCGTGCCCGAGGAAGACCGTGGACATCCCGCCCTTTCCGATCACGCGCTCGATTTCGTACGTGCCGGCCAGGGCCTCCTGAACGTACTCGAGCTTCACCGCCACGACCCGTCGCCTCCGCTATTTGGCCCCCCCACGATAGCGATCCCGCTCCGGCCAAGCCAGCGCTAGAGTTGCGCCGTCTCCTCCAACTCCCTCCCGGAGGTCTCAGGCAGCAGCGCCAGAATCAGAATCAGTGCCGCGATCACGGCGACCACCGTGAGGGAGACCGCGTTCCCCCACCCCATGTGTCCGGCTGCCCACCCCACGAGCCCCGGTGCGATGACGTACCCGATTCTGCCGAGGAGGTTATTGGACCACGCGAACGCGTCGGCTCGCATCTCCGTGGGGAACAGCTCGGTGGTATATGTGTTCAGCAGCGCCAGCAGCGCGATGGCGGCGAAGATCGCGGCCGAGAGGCAGAGCGTCAGGGCCCAGAACCCGTGGAGTTGGTACGCCAAGACCACGAACACGGCGCACACGCTGTAGATGAACACGGCGCCTCTGCGCCGCCCCCAGAGGTCGAGCAGCTTCCCGATGAAGAAGACGAACGGCAGCGCCCCGACCGAAGCGATGGCCACGGCCTTGCCTACCTCTCCGTCGGTGAAGCCGCGTTGCCCCACGGCGAACTCCTTCCAGAAGAGCACCGCGGTGTTGGTGCAGATGTAGGTGAGTCCCCAGATGAGGGCCAACTGGAGCACCCGCGCGCGGTACGGGCTTCGCAGGATCGCCAGGAGACTGTGCCTGGTCTCCGTGCGCGCCGCGGCGTATTCGGCGAATCGGTTCGTCTCCTTCAGGCCGCGGCGCGCATACGCCAGGAGAAGGAGGGGGAGCACCCCGACGAAGTACACCGTGCGCCAGCCGGGTGGGGTCTGGAGGAGGAACGGCGCGATGGCCGCACAGATGATCGAGCCCAGTGAGTTGGCCGCCTGGATGACCCCGATGACGAAACCCCGCCGTTCCGCGGGGTACTCTTCGGCCGCGATCACCATGCTGAGGGCCCACTCGCCGATGAGGAATACCCGGGCGACAAACTGGTACAGGGCGAAGTCGTAGGGTGTGCGGGAAAGTCCGGTGAGAAACGTGAAGGTGGCGTAGCCCAGGATGGTCAAGGCCAGCACCCGGCGGCGTCCCCAGCGATCCGCCAACCGCACGAGGACGAATGCCACCACCGTCCCGAGACTGATGACCGATCCGAGCAGGCCGCCCTGAGCCTCCGACAGCGCCATGTCCGCCCGCAGGTTGGGCAGGATCTGGCTCAGCGCCATGAAGTCGTAACCCTCGAAGAAGGTCGCGACGCTGAGGAAGACGAAGAGCCGCTTCTGGTAGCCGGTGAGTTGGCTCAACAGCCCTCTCCGCGGCGCGCCCGGCGTGGGAACACTACCACGCTCTCGTTCCCGTCATGTCCCACGGCAGCGACGCCAAAGAAGTAGTTGTCGATGATGAGTCCGTCGAACGTGTACGCGGAGACGTTCGCCACCCAGCGCGAGTCGCTCCATGTCGGAGCGTCGGTCAGGCGCCAGTACACCCTGTACCCGGCGACATTCGAGCCATCGGTCGGGGGAGCCCAGGCGAGTCGCGCGCTGGGCTCGACGGCTCCGCAGATCCGAACATCCTGTGGCGGCCCGGGCGCAGCGGCCAGGGCGGCCAGCGTAGCGGCGTTGAGCGCCGTCAGCTTGGCGGCGTACCGGAAGTCCACACCCTCCAGCACGTCACCGTAGGCGATCCCGTCCTCCACGCGAATGTCCTGGTGCTGCCTCACGTAGTTCTCGTTCGTCTCCATGATTCGGACCGCCGGATACCCCTGATCGGCGAAGGGCGTGTGGTGCCCGCCCCGCCCGAAGCGGTCCAGCCGATACACCATCATGACATCCAGGTTGGTGACGTACCGGTCGGCAATGCCGTCGACGTAGCGGGCCAGTTGGCGGGAGATGCCGTCGACCTCCCCACCCGTGAACCGACGCGCATTGCGTTCCTGCTCGGTCTCGGTCGGCGGCGTCCCATCGGAGAACACGCGGGCCGTGGTGTTGTCCACCACCCCGTTCACGCCCTCGATGTTGCCAATCATGTCGTTGTT
>CP070716.1:2655537-2683702 GCA_020350425.1 Gemmatimonadota bacterium | reverse complement strand
GGCGCGCCGAGCTCTAGCTGTCGGTCCGTCGCGCGCGCGACTGACCGCCCCCCGGTCCGGTGTTGCCGACCACTCTGCCTTCAACTAACCTTAGGCGACCGCGGCACTCGGGAGGCCGGTTGTCGCGGTTTTCCTTGGCTTTCCGGCATCGAAGAACCCATCATGACACAGGATCGCAGGCCGCGTGAATTCCTCGGTTAAGGTCGTCCCCCTCGAGCGTGTCGCCGCACCCTTGCTCGCCGTGGCCGTCGGCGAGCTGGGCAACGGCAAGCTCCCGAGCTCGCTGCTGGGGCTCGATGTCAATGCTGCCGGGGAGTTGACCCGCCTCGTCGAGAGCGGTGATTTCACCGGCAAGCGCGACGAGACCGCAGTGATCTACCCCAAGAAGGGTGCCAAGCGCGTCCTCCTGGTGGGCCTGGGCAAGCCCGCCGAGGTGACCCGCGGCGCGGTGCGCCGCGGCGCAGCGGTGGCCGCCCGGCGGGCCGTGGCGGCCGGCGCCGAGACCTTGGCGTTTCACCTCGCGCATGAGACGCACGGTGGGGTGCCGCCGGGGGTGGTCGGGCAGGTCGTCGTGGAGGGGGTCGCCCAGGGAGCGTGGCAGTTCACCCAGCTCAAGGCCGTGGAAAAGCGCAAGCGGATCGCCGTTCTGGAGATCATCGCGCTGCGTGAGGAACGGCCCGACGTGGAGCGGGGACGCAAGATCGGGGCGGCGATCGCCACGGGACACCAGCTGGCCCGCAATCTCCAGGTGCTGCCCGGGAACGTCTGCACACCGTCCTACCTGGCCGGAATCGCCCGCCAGCTGGGCAAGGCGTACGGCCACAAGGTGACCGTGCTCAGCCGACAGCAGATGGCAGCCCACGAGATGGGCGCGCTGCTGGCGGTCGCTCAGGGCTCCGTGCAGGAACCCCGCTTCATCACGCTGGAGTACCGCGGCGCCGGCGGGCGCACGCCGCCGGTCTGCTTCGTGGGCAAGGGCGTCACCTTCGATTCGGGGGGCATCTCGCTCAAGCCGGCGGAGAAGATGGAGGAGATGAAGTACGACATGTCGGGGGCGGCCGCCGTCCTCGGCCTGTTCGAGACCCTCGGACAGCTCAAGCCCAAGGTGAACGTGGTCGGCATCATCCCGGCCACCGAAAACCTCCCCTCAGGCACGGCCGTCAAGCCCGGCGACGTCGTGCGCAGCCAGTTTGGCAAGACCGTCGAGATCGTGAACACCGACGCCGAGGGCCGTCTCATCCTGTGCGACGCGTTGAGCTACGCCCGCAGGTTCAAGCCGGCGTGCGTGATCGATGCCGCGACGCTGACCGGCTCGGTGGTGATCTGCCTCGGGCATCACGCCACCGGACTCATGGGCAACGACGATCAGCTCGTCGGAGAGGTCCTGCGCGCCGGCGACCTGGCCGGTGAACGGTGCTGGCCGCTGCCGCTGTGGGACGAGTATCGGGAGCAGCTCAAGTCCGACATCGCCGACGTCAAGAACGTCGGGGGCCGACCGGCGGGGACGATTACCGCCGGATGGTTCCTGCGCGAGTTCGTGGACGGCTTCCCCTGGGCGCACCTGGACGTCGCAGGCACCGCGTGGACCGAAGGGGAGCGCCCCGACATGGCCAACGGGCCGACCGGAACCGGAGTGCGGCTCTTCACCGAGTTCGTCCTCGGCCGGGCTGGGGGGTGATCCGCCTGGCGCGTGTCGTCGCCGTCGCCGCCGTCCTGCTCGCTACTCTCCCAGTCTCCGCCCGCGTCGCGGCCGCCCAGGACACGCTCCAAGTCCGGCCCGACACCGCCGAGGCGCCGGCCCTGCAGGACTCGGTGGCGGAGCCGGCGCTCCCTATCGTCCTTCCGACGCCGCCGGGCAACGTGCCGATCGGGCCCCTCCCACCACACACGCGCTACGTCTTCACGCGCGACTCGGTCCTGTGGTCCAGCCATCAGACGCTGGGCGAGCTGCTGGCCGAGATTCCCGGGGTCTACCTGACGCGATCGGGGTTCCTGGGCGAGCCGACCTACGCGCAGTACGGGGGACGCGGCGGTTCGGGGCTCACCGTCTACTGGGATGGGATGGAGTGGCAGGCGCTGGGCAACGACACCCTGTTTGCCGAGCCGGGACAGATCCCGCTCGTGTACCTGCGTCGGGTGGAGGTCGAGGTCGCCCCCGCCGCGCTCAAGGTCTACCTCGTCTCGGAACGCCACGAGCGTCCCGCCACCCGGTCGGTCGTGCGGATCGCCTCGGGCAGCTTCAGCAGCGCGGCGTACGCGGGGATGTTCCAGTACCACTGGAACTCGGGCATCACGCTCGATCTCGCCGCCAACTTCCACGGCACCGACGGCCTCAACGGGCTGGCCCAGAGCGACCAGCTCGATCTCTGGGCCAAGGTGGGGTGGATGCCGAGCCCCACGGTGGGAGCGACCTACCAGATCGTGCGGCGCAACTTCGACCGGGCAGAGGTCACGGCCGACGACGAGGTGGCGATTCCGGAGCTGCAGGGCGCCCGCACCGATTACCTGTTCAGCATGTTCGCCGGCACTCGGGCCGACGGCCTGGGACTGCGGGCGGAGGGGGGACTCGCCTCGAGCTCGTGGAGTCCGGACTCGGGCGCGGCGCTGCCCGAGCAGCGGGTCCGCCAGGCGTGGGCACGCGTGGGCTACGCACGGCCCAGCTGGTCGGCCGGCATCCGGGGCAGGCTCGCGGACGCGCGCACCACCGCGTCGGTCGAGGGTCGCCTCGGATGGGTGCCGGTTCCCGGGATCGCGCTGGCGGGAGACGCCTACTGGCGGCAGCACAAGGGCGACCGAACCTCCAAGGGAGTGAACGCCTCGGCCGGGCTGTACCACGGCTTCGCCTCGCTCACGGGGGCGATCTCGCTCAACGATGCCGTGCAGGCGCCCTCGCTCCTGAGTGACACGGCCACCGCGACGCTCGACTGGTCGGTCACGGCGGGGCTCGACACCAAATGGCTCACGGGGCACGCCGGGCTCGCCCGACGCGACGCCTACCAGGCGCTGCCGTACCCCGATCTGGCGCTGATCGCCGAGCTCAGCCCCTCACCGGCCACCACCTACGCCGTTGCCGATCTGCGCGTGCGCCCCACCCGCTGGCTGACGCTCGGCGGCTGGTACTCCGACCCGGTTTCGGGGGAGGCGGCCGATTTCCAGCCGCCCAAGCATGCGCGCTGGGAGGCCACCCTCCGCTCCAAGTTCTGGCCCACCTTCCGCAGCGGCGTGTTCGACCTCAAGGTCGAGGTCGCCGCAGAGTCGTGGAGCACCGGCACGGCGGGCCTCGACGCGGGGGGGCAGTCCATCATCCTCCCCGGCGCGACCTTCTGGGAGTTCCACGTCTCGTTTCAGATCGTCAGCTTCACGGCCTTCTGGAACCTCCGCAACGCGCGGCTGACCGAAGGCCAGTTCGTGCCGCGGCTGGCGTATCCGGTGAGCGCACAGTACTTCGGTGTGCACTGGACCTTCAGCAGCTGATCGAGTCGGCCCCGTGCGCCTTTACGCGCGGCCGGGAAGACCGCTAGTTTTGCGACCGTGCTCAAGTCCATGACCGGCTACGGTGCCACCGAGGGTGCCCTGGGAGAGGGACGCCTGGCCATCGAAGTGCGCACCGTCAACCACCGCCACTTCAACTCACAGTTCCGGCTGCCCACGGCGCTGCAGCGGTTCGAGGCCGAGCTGCGCAACCGCCTGCGGCAGCGCCTCGACAGGGGACACGCGGTGGTCTCCGCCCGCTGGACCGAGGAGCCGCCCCGCGCCGGCGAGATCGCGCTGAACCTCGAGCGGGCCCGGGCGCTGATCGACGCTCTCCAACGGCTGAAGCAGGCCGTGGATCTCCCCGGAGAGGTCGACCTGGCGTTCGTGGCGCGGCAGCCAGAGGTGCTGGCACCCGGCGAGGAGGCGGACCCCACCATCGATCCCACGGAGCTCCTCGGGCTGCTGGACCGGGCCGTGGACGACGTCGTGGCGAGCCGGTCGCAGGAGGGCGAGGCGTTGGCGCGCGAGCTGGAGCAGCGGCTCCACAACATCGAGTCGCACCTGCACGCCGTCGAGGGCAGGGCCCCCGAGCGGCTCACCCGCGAGCGCGACCGGCTGCGGGAGGCGGTGCGGGAGCTGCTGGACGGGAGGAGGGTCGACGAGGACCGCGTCAGCCAGGAGATCGCGCTGATCGCCGACAAGCTGGACGTCACCGAGGAGATCGTGCGCCTGAAGACGCATCTGGGCGCCTGTCGGCAAGCGCTGGCGGCCGAGGGAGCGGTCGGCCGCCAGTTGGGGTTCCTGGGTCAGGAGATGCTGCGCGAGATCAACACCATCGGCTCCAAGGCGAACGATGCCGAGATGGCCCACTTGGTGATCGCCATGAAGGGGGAGCTCGAGAAGATTCGAGAGCAAGCGGAGAACGTGGAGTGAGCCGCTTTCTCGTCATCCTGTCGTCCCCGTCGGGAGGCGGGAAGACCACGATCGCGCATCGGCTGATGGCCAGCCGCGACGACCTCGGCTTCAGCATCTCGGCCACGACGCGTCCGCGGCGCACGACCGAGCGGGATGGCGTGGACTACCACTTTCTGTCGATCGAGCAGTTCGAACAGCGGCGCGAGGCGGGGGCGTTCCTGGAATGGGCCGAGTACGGGGGCCACCTCTACGGCACCCTCGAGGCCGAAGTCGACCGCGTGCTCGCCGGGGGGCGCCACGTGGTCCTCGATATCGAGATTCAGGGCGCGGCACAGATCAGGCAGCGCCGTTCAGACGTTGTGAGTATCTTTGTCCTGCCGCCGTCCGCCGAAGTCTTGGTTCAGCGACTGACCGAGCGCGCCTCGGACGATCGGGAGAGTCTCGCCCGCCGCTTGACCCAAGCCGGGATCGAACTCCAGCAAGCCGAGCTCTACGACTATGTCGTCGTCAACGACGACCTGGCGCGGGCCGTGGCCGAGGTGGCGGCGATCATCGACGCCGAGACGCACCGTACTGCACGGCAGGACGGGCTCGTGCAAACCGTCGATCGCTTGCGGTCCGACCTGGAGCGGCGGACCAACGAGTTGACCGAGTAGCCCCATGAGGAGAGTTGATGCACATCTTCACCCCCATTGACGTGGCGCAGCGCGCCGGCAACAAGTACCTGGGCGTGCTGGTCGCGGCCAAGTTCGCCCGCTACATCAACGACTTTCCGCGGGACCGCTCGCTCGAGGAGAAGAAGCTGACCACCCGGTCGCTCGAGAGCCTCACCGGCGGCGATCTCAGCTACCGGCTCGTTCGGCGGCGCCGTCAAGAGACGTGACCCTGAATGGCCGGCGCGTCGTCCTCGGCGTGTCGGGCGGGATCGCAGCCTACAAGTCCTGCATCCTCGCCCGGCGACTGACCGAGAGCGGCGCGGCGGTGGATGTGGTCCTCACGGCGGCCGCGACGGAGTTCGTCCGGCCGCTCACGTTCGAGGCCCTGACCAGGCGCCCGGTCCTCTCCTCCCTGTGGGAGCGGGGTCGGGCGCTCTCGCACGTCGAGCTGGCCCGCGATGCCGAATTGATCGTGCTGGCGCCGGCGACGGCCAACCTGTTGGCGCGGGCGGCACAGGGCATTGCGGACGATCTGCTCACGGCCATCCTGCTGGCCGCCGAGGTGCCCGTCGTGGCTGCTCCCGGCATGAACGACGCGATGTTCGCGCATCCCGCGACGCAGGCAAACCTCACGACGCTGCGCGAGCGCGGGTGGCTCATCGTCGGACCAGCGGTCGGTGCGCTGGCCGAGGGGCCGAGCGATCGCCCGGGCCGCATGGCGGAACCCGAAGCGATCCTGGTGCAGGCGGAGCGTCTGCTCCGCGCGGCGGGCAGCGCGCTGCGTGACCGGCACGTGGTGGTGACGGCCGGCCCCACGCGCGAGCAGCTCGACCCCGTCCGTGTCATCACCAACCCCTCCAGCGGCCGCATGGGATACCGGCTCGCCGAGGCGGCGTACGCCCGCGGGGCCCGCGTGACGCTCATTGCCGGGCCGACGACCCTGGAGCCACCGGTCGGGCCCGATCTCGTGCGCATCACCAGCACCGCGGAGCTGTGCGCCGCGCTCGAGCAATCCCTCCCGCAGGCCGACGTGCTGCTGATGGCCGCGGCGCCGGCCGACTTCCGACCGGCCGAGCGCAGCGACGCCAAACGCCCCCGGGCCGACGGGCCGCTCACGTTGTCGCTCGAGCCCACGCCGGACGTACTGGAGCGCACGGCCGCGGCCCGGCGGCCCGGCAGCGTGGTGGTGGGATTCGCCCTGGAGGTCGGTTCGGGTCTGACCCGCGCGCGGGAGAAGCTGGATCAGAAGCGCCTCGACCTCGTGGTGCTGAACCGGGTGGACGAGCCCGGGAGCGGATTCGAGGTGGACACGAATCGGATCACCCTGATCACCAGAGACGGACATGAGGAGAGCGAGCTGATGACGAAGCGCGCGGCCGCCGAGGTGATCCTGGATCGCGTCGAGCGTCTCCTGTGACCGACCCGCGGCGGCTGATGGCGCGCTACCTCGAGCAGCGCGCCCGCTTGGGGGACGATGTCTGGATCGGGGACCCCCCGGCCAGTGCGGAGCAGCCCGCTGCCCCGGCCGACGAATCGACCGCCGTGCCGCCTCCCCCGCCACGTGCCGCAGCCGCGCGCGACGACCGCCGTCCGGCGGCGGCAGCGGCCCAGGGGGCCGGGTCTCCCAAGGGCGAGCCGAAATGGAAGAGGGACGCGCCGGCCGTCCCGCCGCGGGGGCTCGTCGTCGCGGCGCCCTCCAGCGATCTGTTCACCGCCGACCCGCTGAAGACGATGGGGATCGAAGAGCTCGCGACGACGGTGCGAGCGTGCACCGCCTGCCGCCTGTGCGAGCACCGCGCGCGCGCCGTGCCGGGGGAGGGCCCTGACGATGCGCGGCTGGTGGTGGTCGGCGAGGGGCCGGGCGCCAAGGAGGACGAAACCGGCCGGCCGTTCGTGGGCAGAGCCGGTGCGCTGTTGACCGAGATCCTCGCGGCCATCGAGCTGCCCCGCGAGCAGGTGTTCATCTGCAACGTGGTGAAGTGCCGACCCCCGAACAACAGGAAGCCCCAGCAGGACGAAGTCGACGCTTGCGTCCCGTACCTCCACCGCCAGATTGAAGTCATCAACCCAGCGGTCATACTGGCCATGGGAGGAACCGCCGCCGAGACGTTACTGGGCACCCGACAGTCGCTCGGCGCGCTCCGCAACAAGGTGCACGAGTTTCGCGGCACGCCGCTCGTGGTGACGTACCATCCGGCGGCCCTGCTGCGAAACCCCCACTGGAAGAAGCCAACCTGGGATGACGTCCGTATCGCACGCCAGCTCCTCGAGTAGCGGAGCTGATCAACAGGCTTCCCGGCAGACGCCGTGGAGCGAGGAGGCCGAACAGGCCGTTCTCGGCGCCATGCTGCTCGACGCCGACGCCGCCCTGAAGGCGGTGGAGCTGCTCGAAGACACGGCGTTCTACCGCGAGGCACACCGCCGCGTGTTCCGCACGATGGCGAAGGTGGTCGAGCGGGGCGACGTGGTGGACCCCGTGGTGTTGCGCGACGAGCTCATGCGGGTGGGCGATTTCGAAGCCGCGGGGGGCACCGACTACATCGCGGAGCTGCTCGACGTGGTCCCGACGGCGGCCAACATCGAGTACCACTGCCGCATTGTGAAGGACAAGGCCCTGCGCCGGCGCCTGATCCAGGTCGGGACCGAGATCGTGCAGAGCGCGTACGAGGGACCCCAGGATATCGACGCGCTGCTCGACGGGGCCGAATCGCGCATGTTCGAGGTCTCGTTCCAGCGCGGCACGCAGGAGGTGCTGCGCATCAAGGAGCTCATGTGGCGCGCCATGGAGCGCATTGAAGCGCGCCACCGGGGCGATGAATCGGTGCAGGGGGTGTCCAGCGGCTTCGCAGATTTGGATCTCAAGACCAACGGGTTCCAGCGCAGCGACCTGATCATCGTGGCGGCGCGCCCCTCGATGGGAAAGACCGCGTTCTGCCTCAACGTGGCCGCCAATGCCGCTCTGGAAGGCAACACACCCACGGCCATCTTCTCGCTCGAGATGTCCCGGGATCAGCTCGTGGAGCGACTGCTCGCCGCCGAGAGCTTCGTGGACCTGCAACGTCTGCGCAGCGGCAACCTGCGAGACGACGACTATCCCAAGATGTCACGCGCCGCGGGCCTGTTGGGGACAGCCCCCATCTGGGTGGACGACACGCCGGCGCTCACCCTGCTGGAGCTCCGCTCCAAGGCACGACGGCTCAAGGCGGAGCACAACATCGGCCTGATGGTGGTTGACTACCTGCAGCTGATTCGGGGACCCTCCCAGTCGGACAGCCGGCAGGAGGAGATCAGCTTCATCTCCCGCTCGCTGAAGGCCCTCGCCCGCGAGCTGGACACTCCAGTGATCGCGCTCTCCCAGCTCTCGCGCGCGCCCGAGCAGCGCGGCGGCGACCGCCGCCCCATGCTCTCGGACTTGCGCGACTCGGGAGCGATCGAGCAGGACGCCGACCTGGTGATGTTCATCTACCGCTCCGAGATGTACCCCACCTTGGTGGAACGTGACCCAGGCCAGGAAGGGGTGGCCGAGTTGATTCTCGCCAAGCACCGCAACGGTCCCACTGGCACGATCAAGCTCGCGTTTCACAAGCAGTACACGCGCTTCGAGAGCTACAGCCAGCGCGAGTCCGAGGGGGCGGATGGCCCGTAAGGCCCACTCGGTCTATCGCTGCTCCGAGTGCGGCGCCGAGCACCCCAAGTGGGCCGGCCGGTGCGACGCGTGCAGCAGCTGGAACACGCTCATCGAGGAAGCGGTCGGCCGCGCCGGCGGCAGGGCGAAGAAGCGATCGGTGGACGCCGCGGGGCCGGCGCCCGTGCGGTTGAGTGACGTCGCCGCCGAGAGGACCGGCCGCTGGAGCACCGGCCTCGCGGAGTTCGATTTCGTGCTCGGGGGCGGCATCGTGCCCGGCTCGGTGCTGCTGGTGGGCGGCGAGCCAGGGATCGGCAAGTCCACCCTGCTGCTCCAGTGCGCCTCCCGCCTCGAGGCGCTGGGCATCCCAACGCTCTACGTGTCGGGAGAGGAATCGGTCGACCAGGTGCGCCTGCGGGCCGACCGACTGGAGGAGGACGCCGGCTCGGTGCGCGTGCTCCCCGAGGTGCGATTGGAGGCGATCAGCACGCACGCCGAGGTTGTGGGAGCGCGGGTCGTGATCGTGGACTCGATTCAGACCACCTATACCGAAGAGCTCGAGGGGGCGCCGGGCAACGTGGGCCAGGTGCGCGAGTGCGCCGCCCGGCTCATGCGCTTCGCCAAGGAGAGCGGCGCCGCCGTGGTCCTCGTGGGGCACGTGACGCGCGGGGGGGTGATCGCCGGTCCCAAGACCCTGGAGCACGCGGTCGACACCGTGCTCTACTTCGAGGGGGAGTCGAGCGGTGATTTCCGGGTGCTGCGCGCCGTGAAGAACCGCTTCGGCTCCGTCGACGAACTGGGCGTCTTCGAGATGACGGCGCGGGGCCTCCGTCCGGTAGCCAACCCGTCGGCCGCGTTCCTGGCGGGGCGCGCCACCGACACGTCCGGCTCCGCCGTCACCGCCCTCATGGAGGGGACCCGACCGGTCCTCATCGAGATCCAGGCCCTCGCGGCGAAGAGTGGGTATGGCACCCCCCAGCGGGTGGCGACCGGCCTGGACGGACGCCGCCTGGCGGTGCTGCTGGCCGTGCTGGAGCGCCGAGCGGGATTGTCGTTCCACGACCTGGACGTCTTCGTGAACGTCACGGGGGGAGTGCGTGTGATTGACCCCGCATCGGACCTCGCGGTGGCCGCGGCGCTCTGTTCCAGCGTGCAGGATCGCCCCGCCCCTCCGCACGCACTGTTCCTCGGAGAGATCGGTCTCGGGGGCGAAGTCAGGCCGGTCGGCGGTGTGGAGCGGCGCCTCGCTGAGGCGGAGCGCCTCGGCTTCCGCACCGCATTCATCTCGGCGCGCGCCGGCGTGAGCACCGCGCTGGCCACGGTGCCCATCGACCATGTCTCCCAGCTCGCCGGCCGGCTCGCCGCCTGACGTCGGCATCCTCCTGGCGGCTGCGGGCCGGGGAGAGCGGGCGGGCGCCGGTGAGCCGAAGCAGTTCCGGCCGATCGGAGGCGTGCCGATGCTGCTGCGCGCGATCCGGCCGTTCGCCCAACACCCACGCGTCTGCCGGATCGTGGTGGCGCTGCCCGCGGAGCACGCCGCCCAGCCACCGTCCTGGCTGCGGGAGGTGGTAGGGGGGCGGCTGGGCATCGTTGCCGGGGGCGCCACGCGGGCCGCCTCCGTGCGCGCGGCCCTCGCGGCGCTCCCCCCGGAATGCTCGCTCGTGCTCGTCCACGACGCGGCGCGCCCCTTCGTCTCGCAGGAGACCATCGACGCGGTCATCGACGTGGCCAGCACCGGAGTGGGAGCGGTGCCCGCGATCCCAGTGTCGGACACCCTGAAGCGCACGGCTCGGGGTGAGCGGCGCGTGCTGGAGACCGTCGACCGCAGCGGCCTCTGGCGAGCCCAGACCCCCCAGGGATTCCCGCGCCCCATCCTGGAGCAGGCGTATCGCGCCGCCGAGGAGTCGGGTGACTGGAGCTTCACCGACGAAGCCGCCCTGGTCGAGGCAGCCGGCCATGGGGTCGTGGTGGTGCCGGACCGGAGCTCGAACGTCAAGCTGACCACGCCCGAGGATTTCGCGGTCGCTGAGGCGCTCATCGTCAAATGACCACGCTGCCGTTCTCGACCGCGGCGGAGGTCGATGCCGCCATCCCCGCCGTGGCCCAGCACCTGGCCGCCGGAGGGCTGCTCGCGCACCCGACCGAGACCGTGTACGGTCTCGGCTCCCGGCCGGTTGCGGAGGACCTCGCCGCGCTCGCGCGCCTCAAGGGCCGGGAAGCGGGGAAGCCGTTTCTGCTCCTGGTGGCCGGGATCGAGATGGCCGAGCGGTTCGGGCTCCAGCCAGGCGGCGCGGCCCGCGCCCTCATCGATCGCTTCTGGCCGGGTCCACTCACGCTCGTGCTGCCGGGCGGCGCGGCAACGCTGCCCGACGTGCTGAGAGGTCCGGAGGGAGGCATCGCCGTGCGCTGGACCGCGCACGCCGGTATGGCGCGGCTCATCGCCCGGCTGGAGATGCCGCTCACCTCGACCTCCGCCAACCGCCCCGGAGAGTCCACCGCTCCCGGACCCGGGGCCATCGCGGATACCTTTCCGGGCCCGGTTCGGCAGGGAAGGCTCCTGGTGCTGGACGGCGGGGCGCTGGGCCAGCGGCCGCCGTCAACGGTGGTCGACTGCACGCACGCGGCGCCGAGGTTGATTCGGGAAGGAGCCATTTCGTCGAGGGAGCTCCGCGCAACGGTGGAGAGCTTCGCACCATGACGCACGTTCTGCTCGTTTGCACCGGCAACATCTGCCGCAGTCCGCTGGCCGAGGCGTTACTCCAGCGGGAGTTGGGGCTGCGCGGTGCCGACGGGGTCAAGGTCTCGTCTGCCGGCACGGGAGCGTGGGAGGGGGCGCCGGCGTCGGAAGGCGCCTATCTCGTCGCACTGGAGCACGGGCTGGACCTCTCCGACCACCGCGCGCGCCTGCTGACGCGCGACGTGGTGGGCGCGTCGGACCTGATCCTCACGATGGCCCGGCATCACCGGGCCCGGGTGAACGAGCTGGGTGGCGAGGGCCGCGTGCACGTGCTGGGCGAGTACACCGGGCGCAGGGGTCCGGGTGCCGAGGTCGCCGATCCGTTCGGCAGTGACCTGGACGTCTATCGGGACACCTTCGCCGAGCTGGAGGTCCTGATCGAGTCGGCGGCGGAACGCCTCATGGAGGAGCAGGCCGATGCGGATCGGAGCGACTAGCCGACTCCTCGCCGTCCTCGGCGACCCAGTCGCCCACTCCCTCTCGCCGACCATGCAGAATGCCGCCATCTCGGCCCTGGGGCTGGACGCGGTCTATGTCGCCATCCGTGTAGGAGGCCCCGGCGTCGCCCACCTGATCCGTGCCTTCGAGACGGTGGGGGTGGCGGGAAACGTGACGGTGCCGCACAAGCTCGACGTCGCACGCCTGCTGATTCGGCTCACCCCCATCGCCTCGGAGCTCGAGGCCGTCAACACGTTCTGGCCCGAAGGAGAGCGCCTCGTTGGCGACAATACCGACGTGCAGGGCGTGCTGGATGCCGTCGACGCTCTCGAGGCGGACGGCCCGTGGCTGCTCGCCGGGACGGGTGGTGCCGCACGGGCGGCCGCCGCCGCCGCCCGGAAACGGGATGTGTTCCTGCTGGTGCGGTCCCGTGAACCGGTACGCGCGCGTCGCTTCGTGGCGTGGGCGCGTGAGCTGGGCGTCGCAGGAGTCGCGGTGGACGACGGACGCGCCGTGGGCGTCGCGATCAACGCGACGCCGCTCGGGCTCCGTCCAGACGACGACGAGCCCATTCCGGCCGACCGTCTGGAGCCCGGAACGGCCGCGCTGGATCTCGTCTACGCTCCCGGTCTCACACCGTGGATCCGTGCCTGCCGCGACCGCGGGCTGCGCGCCGCGGATGGACGCACCATGCTGGTCGCCCAGGGGGCACGCGCCTTCGAACGCTTCTTTCCCGACCAGACCGCCCCCCGGGCCGTGATGGCCGCGGCGGTCGAGCGGGCGCTCAAGGGGTGATCGCCGGCAGCCTGCGGGCGCTGGAGCGGCTACTTCTTCCCAACGCCTGCGTCTCCTGCGACGGCCCCGTGGCGGGCCACGCCCCGGACGACCTGCTCTGCAGCCTCTGCCGCGCCCGATTGCGTGCCCCGGGACACGGGTGCCACCGATGTCAGCAGCCACGCCCGCCGGTGGGCCCGTGCCGCTTCTGCGCGGATTGGCCCGACGTGCTGCGGGGGGTGCGGAGTGCCGCGTGGCTCGGTCCGGAGGCGCGGGAGATCGTGCACCACCTCAAGTACGAGGGCTACACCGCTCTGGGACGGCCGCTTGCCGACCTGATCGCGCGCGCGGTCACCCGCCCGCGCCACGCCGTGCTGGTTCCGGTCCCCCTCGGACCCGCGCGGCAGCGGGAGCGAGGCTACAACCAGGCAGCCGTCATTGCGCGCGCCCTCGGGGCCGTGTGGCGCGCGCCGGTCGCCGCGCCGCTGCTGCACCGCGTGCGGGACACGCGCTCGCAGACGACCCTCACTCCCGACAAGCGGCACGCCAACGTCGCGGGCGCCTTCAGGGCACGGCCGCCCCGGAGTCGTCGTCCGGCGGCGGTTATATTGGTGGACGACGTGCTCACCACGGGCGCGACGCTGGCAGCAGCTGCCGTCGCGCTTGCAGCCGCCGGATGGACCCAGGTGGGCGCCGTCACCTTCGCTCGGGCCCTCCCGTTCGAGCTACGCGCGGACGGTACGGTGGAGCACGGGCGGATGGGACACCAGGGAACGTGAACGAGAGGTGACGATGGCTACCAAAGTTGGCATCAACGGATTCGGGCGGATCGGGCGTCTCGTGCTGCGTGCGATCACGCAGAGTGGGGCGGACCTCGAGGTCGTCGCGGTCAACGACATCACCGACGCGAAGACCCTCGCGCATCTCCTGAAATACGATTCGGTGCACGGCCGCTACCCGGGAACGGTGGAGGTCAAGGGCGACGGCTTCGTGATGGACGGGAGGAGCGTGAAGGTCCTCTCCGAGAAGGACCCCGCCAGCCTCCCGTGGAAGAAGCTCGGCGTGGATATCGTGCTGGAGGCGACCGGGATCTTCCGCAGCCGGGACACCGCCGGCAAGCACCTCGACGCCGGGGCGAAGAAGGTCGTGATCAGTGCGCCCGGCAAGAACGAGGATCTCACCATCGTGATGGGGGTGAATCACGAGCGGTACGACCCCGTCAATCATCACGTGGTCTCCAACGCCTCCTGCACGACGAACTGCCTCGTGCCCGTGGTCAAGGTCCTGCGTGACACCTTCGGGTTCGCGCGCGGCTTCATGACCACGATCCACGCCTACACGAACGACCAGCGGATCCTCGACCTGCCGCACACGGACCTGCGGCGCGCCCGGGCCGCGGCGATGAGCATCATCCCCACCAGCACCGGCGCCGCGAAGGCCACGGCTCTCGTGATTCCGGAACTGAAGGGGAAGATCGACGGTGTGGCGCTGCGGGTACCGACCGCAAACGTGTCGCTGGTCGACCTCACGTGCGTGGTCGAGACGCCCACCACGACGGAGAACGTGAACGACGCCTTCCGCAAGGCCGCGGCCGGCCCGCTCAAGGGGATCCTGGCCGTGAGTGACGAGCCGCTAGTATCGATCGACTACAACGGCGACCCGCATTCCAGCACCGTCGACGCGCTCTCGACCAACGTCGTCGACGGCACCCTGGTCCACGTGTCCTCGTGGTACGACAACGAGGCGGGGTACTCCGCGCGCTGCGTGGACCTGATGCAATACATGGCGCAGCGGCTCTGATGAAGCGCACGCTCCCGTCACTCGAGGGTCAACCCCTCGAAGGACAGCGCGCCTTCGTGCGGGTCGATTTCAACGTGCCGCTCGAGCGGGGCAGGGTGACCGACACCACTCGCATCGTCGCCTCCCTGCCCACCATCCGCTGGCTCAAGGAACGGGGGTGCCGCGTCATTCTCGCGTCACACCTGGGCCGTCCGAAGGGCAAGGCCGCTCCCGAGTACTCGCTGCGCCCGGTTGTACCCGAGCTGGAGCGGGCCTTGGGCGCGCCCGTGCAGTTCCTGGAGGATCCGCTGGCCGAGGAGGCACCGCACCGCACCCGGCAGTTGAAGCGCGGTGACGTGCTGCTGCTCGAGAACACCCGTTTCTACGCGGGCGAGGAGCGGAACGACCCGGAGCTCGCGGCCGCCTTCGGGCGGCTGGGGGACTTCTACGTGAACGACGCCTTCGGGAGCGCGCACCGGGCCCACGCCTCGACCGAGGGGATAGCACACCTGCTGAAGCCCGCCGTCGCGGGGTTCCTCATGGCGAAGGAGCTGGAGTACCTGCAAGGGGCGCTCGCCGACCCGGCCCGTCCCTTCGTTGCGGTGCTGGGCGGTGCCAAGATCTCGGGCAAGATCGACGTGATCGAGGCGCTCCTCCCGTCGGTCGACACGATTCTCGTCGGTGGGGCCATGGCGTGCACCTTCTTTGCCGCGCAGGGCTTCGAGGTGGGGAAGTCACTGGTGGAGCCGGACCGGCTCGACATGGCCAGGGCCTTGCTGGACCGGGCCGGGCCCAAGCTGGTTCTGCCTGCGGGCGTGACGGTGGCAAAGGAGCTCTCGTCGGGCGCGGAGATCAAGAACGTGCGGCCCGACCAGGTCGGCGCCGAGTGGGCGGTCTACGACATCGACGAGAACGCGGCGGACCAGTTCGCCAGGCTGATCACCGCCGCGCGGACCGTGGTGTGGAACGGACCGATGGGCGTGTTCGAGACACCCCCGTTCGACGCCGGCACGGTGGCCATCGCTCGCGCCCTCGCGGCCGCCACCAGCGAGGGGGCCACCACCATCGTGGGCGGCGGAGATTCGGCCGCCGCCGTCGTCCGCGCGGGACTTGCGGACAGGGTGAGTCACGTTTCCACCGGGGGTGGGGCATCGCTGGAGCTGCTCGAGGGGAAGGAGCTCCCCGGCGTTGCGGCCCTGGACGAGCTATGAGCAAGCCGATCTTCGCTGCCAACTGGAAGATGCACCTGGGACCCGACGCGGCCCGGGAGTTCCTCAGGACCTTCCTCGAGAGCTATCCGCCCGCGGGCGACCGTGAGGTGTGGTTCTTCCCGGCCGCCGTGGCGCTCGAGACCGTCGCTCGCGCGCTGGCAGACCGCTCCGACATCCGCGTGGGAGCCCAGAACGTCCATTGGGAGCCCAAGGGGGCGTTCACGGGGGAGCTGGCCGTCTCCATGGCGCGTGCCGCCGGGGCCCAGGCGGCGCTGGTGGGGCACTCCGAACGGCGTCATGTGTTTGGCGAGACCGATGAGGAGACGGGCCGCAAGGTGCGGGCCCTCCTGGAGGGTGGTCTCATTCCGATGCTGTGCGTGGGGGAGAAGATCGAGGAGCGGGAGGCCCGAGCGACCCTGAAGGTCGTGCAGCGGCAACTCGCAGTGTTGGATGGACTCGATAGTGGCGTGCTCGAGCGGATCCCGATCGCCTACGAGCCGGTGTGGGCGATCGGCACGGGGAAGACGGCCACCCCCGACGATGCCGCCGAGGTCCACGCCGCCATCCGAGCGTGGCTCGGGGAGCGGGGTGCCGACGCCGCCGCTGTGCGCGTGCTGTACGGCGGGAGCGTGAAGCCGGACAACGTCGCGGCCCTCATCGCCGAGCCGCAGATTGACGGTGTGCTGGTCGGGGGCGCTTCCCTCAACCCCGTCGCGTGGAGCGAGATGGCCCGCGTCGCCCTCGATTGACTTGCGACGCTGAGATCGGGTATCTTCCGCCCCGCTCGAGGAGACCCATGTTCCTAGTTCTGCTGATCGTCTTGATTATCATCTGCTTCGTGCTGGTGGGCGGTGTGCTCATGCAGGCGGGGACCGGTGGCGGATTGGCCGCGATGGGTGGCGGCGCCTCCACCGATACCTTCCTCGGAGGACGCCAGGCGGCGACGATCCTGACCAAGGCCACCTGGTGGCTGGGCGGGATCTTCCTGGGCATCTGCCTGATCCTGGCCGTTCTCTCGACCCAGTCGGCCACTCCCAGGTCGGTGCTCGAGGGCGAGCAGGTGGCCCCGACCCCCGTCGCTCCGCAGCCGCAGCAGCAGCTCCCGATCGACGTGGAGCCGCAGCCCCAGCAGCCGACACCCAATCCGAACTAGCGAGTGACGACAGCTCAGCCCGCCTACGTTCTGCTCGAAGACGGCGCGTGGTTCCCCGGAACGGCGCGCCGTTCGTTTGACCAGAGTGCAGGGGAGGTCGTGTTCACCACGAACCTGACGGGCTACCAGGAGGTCTTCACCGATCCGTCTTACCTGGGGCAGATCGTGGTGATGACCGCGCCCATGATTGGAAACTACGGGATCAACGAGGAGGATCTGGAGTCCGAGAAGCCGCAGGTCAACGCGGTGGTGGTGCGGGAGCTCGCGCGCGAGTACTCCAGCTGGCGCGCCAGCGGGGCCCTGGAGGAGTGGCTCGCGGGGCGGGGGATTCCCGTGATCGAGGGGGTGGACACTCGCAAGCTCACACGCCACATCCGCTCGGCCGGGGCCATGCGGGGCATCGTGGCGCCGGGCGAGGCCCCCTCAGAGAGCGTGCGCGCCGCCCTCGATGCCAGCCCGCGAATGGAGGGATTGGACCTCGCCTCCCTGGCGACGGTCCAAGGCGAGCGGGAGGTGGGTCCCCCCGGAGCACGACACCACGTGGTGGCCTACGACTTCGGCATGAAGCAGAACATCCTGCGCATCTTGGCGGCCCTCGGATGCCGCGTCACGGTGGTGCCCGCCAGCACCCCTGCGGCTCGCGTGCGGGAGCTCGAGCCGGATGGGCTCTTCCTGTCCAACGGTCCGGGCGACCCCGCCGCAGTTACGTACGTCCTTCCCGAGATCCGTTCGCTGGCCGAGTCGGGCCTCCCGACCTTCGGCATCTGCCTGGGTCACCAGCTCCTGGCGCTGGCCCTGGGAGGTGAGACGGCCAAGCTCCCCTACGGTCATCGGGGCGGGAATCACCCGGTTCGCGACCTGGATTCTGGCCGGGTGCTGATCACCAGCCAGAATCACGGATTTGCTGTCAGGGGAACGAGTAAGGCCGTCTCAGGTGCCAATGCACTCGAGGTGACGCACCGTAACCTCAATGACGACACCGTTGAAGGCCTCAGGCACCGGGAGCTTCCCCTGTTCGCCGTTCAGTACCATCCGGAGGCCTCGCCGGGCCCCCACGATGCCAGGGGTCACTTCACCCAATTCGTCCAAGCCCTTGACAGTCAACAGGTAAGCCCGTATTTATGACGGCCCAAGCACCCCCTGATTGGGGGTGCCCTTCCGCCATCCTGGGGCCAGCAAGCGAGGACGAATGACAAAGGCGGATCTCGTCGAGAAAGTCACGGCCGCGATCGCCCGAACTGCGGGGCCGATGATCTCGAAAAAGGACTGTGCTCGGGTCGTTGACGCCTTTCTCGAGGCGATCAAGGACTCGCTCTCAGACCAGAGCAACATAGAGATCCGGGGGTTTGGGACGTTCAAGATCCGCCTGCGGAAGACCCGCATGGCACGCAACCCCCGCACAGGCGATCCGGTCGAGGTGGCGGCCCGCCCGGTCCCGGTCTTCAAGCCATCCAAGGAGCTGCGCAGCTTGGTGGCGCAGCAGGCCGAGGAGCGGGAAGGGGTCACCCAGCGGCAGCCCTAGGCTCGCAGCCGACAACGACATAACGCCAGACGGGGCGGCCGCTCGATGCGCGGCCGCCCCGTCTCATTTCAGGATCGCGAGCCCGCATCGGGCATCAGTGCCGGTCCCGGAATGCCTCCCACAGCCGCGTGTGCCTGCTCTCGAGCGAGACCTCCTCGCCGGCGATGAAGGCCCGCTCCACCTGTGTCACGATCTGGAGCGGATCGCCCGTGGTGATGATGAGGTCGGCCCGCTTCCCGACGTCGATGCTCCCGAGCTGGTCGCCCAGCCCCAGCACCTCGGCGGTCGTGAGGGTGACCCCACGCAGCGCGACGTCCCTGGGAAGCCCGTAGGCCGCCGAGCGCGCCGCGTGATAGGGCAGGTTCCTCACATTGGACACCTCATCCGTACCGAACGCGACCTTCACCCCCGCCGCGTGCAGGATGCCCGCGTTCTCCCACGCAGCGGTCACCGGATCCTCCCGGTCCATCGTGAGTGCCACACCCGAGCCCACGATGACCGGAATGCCGCGCTCCGCCAGCTCCCCGGCGACCCTGAATGCCTGGTCCCCACCGACCACGACGGCGTCCACCTCGGGGAATTCGTCGAGGAAGAGCAGGAGTGACCGGATCGCGCGCTCGCGGCCGGCCTCGAACAGAACCGGCATCTGGCCCGTGACCGCAGGCACGAGGGCTTCGAGCATCAGGCGGTCCCGATTGACCACGTTGGGTCCAAACGGCGCGGTCGGGTCGTCGTTGGTGCTCGCTCCCTGGGCGAAGAGGGTGGCGCGGTGGAACAGCTCGACCAGCTCCTCGATCCGATCGCCCTCGAGGCTCGGCTCCTCCCACGGCTCACCTGTGGGCATGGGAAAGTCCACCATGAGCGCCGCGCGGTCCCGGATCGCCATGCGCTCCGGCGTGTCACCCTTCAGCTGGATCAACGAGGCGGTACCGCGGATCACGCCGGTCGCGGGCGCCGTGAGCACGGCGGTGATCCCGTTGGCGCGAGCTACCGGGATCGCCTCGCTGTGCGGATGCACGCCGGTCAGGGCGCGAATGTGCGGGTTATATCGGCCCACCTCGCGATCGTCACGGCTCTCCGGTACCTGGCCGATCTCCACCATGCCGAGCTGCGTGTGGGGGTCGATCATGCCGGGGTACACGTGCTTGCCCGCCAGGTTGATGACCGTGGCGTCGCTCGGGACCTGGACATCGGCCGCACTGCCCACCGCCGTGATCCGCCCGTCGGCAACGAGCACCACGCCATCGGCGATGGCCGCGCGCGACACGGGATGCACGGTGGCACCCACGAGCGCCGTCACCGGTCCCTGCGGCGCCTCCACTGGCGTGAACGAGGCCGGGCGGGCCAACGTGGCGCCACCCGCGGCCTCCGCGACCTCCGGCGCCGGCTCGAACCGCGGGAGCGTCCGCACGGGCTCTCCCCGGAGCTCCCCCTCCCGCTCCCGGTCGTAGTACAGGATGCCGTCGACGATGGTCTTCTCGACCCGCGTGTAGACGTCGAAGGGATCGCCGGAGAGCAGGGCGATGTCCCCCTGCTTCCCCTGCTCGATGGTCCCCACCTTGTCGTCGATGAGCAGCAGCTCCGCCGGGTAGCGGGTCAGCATGCGCAGCGCATCTTCGCGCGAGACGCCGCCGTACTTCACGGGCTTGTTGAGCTCGTACACGAAGAACGCCTGCAGCAGCTCGCTGTCGGAGTTGAGGGTCGTCTTGACCCCGTGGCGATGCATGATGGCCGCATTGTACGGGGTCGCGTCGTAGGCCTCGAGCTTGTACATCCACCAGTCGCTGAAGGTGGAGCCGCCAGCCCCGTGGGCCGCCATCTCGTCGGCCACCTTGTATCCCTCCAGCACGTGCGTGAAGGCGGCGATCTTGAAGCCGAACCGCTCAGCCACGCGCATCAGCATCATGATCTCGTCGCTGCGGTACGAGTGCGCATGCACCCGAATCCGCCCCTCCATGATGTCCACCAGGGTCTCCAGCCGCAGGTCGCGCCGCGGCGGTACCCGCTGAGCCCTGGGGTTGCTGCGATACTGCTGCCAGGCGGCCCGGTACTCCTCGGCAGCGGTGAAGGCCGACACATACGCGGCCTCGACGCCCTCGCGCGAGAGCGGGTAGCGGCGCCGCCCATCGGTGTCCCAGTTCTTGCGGGTCACGTTCTCACCGAGCGCGAACTTCACCGTCTGGGGAGCCCCCTGGAACAGGATCTGGCGCACGTCCTCCATACCCCAGCGGTTCTTGATGATCACGCTCTGGGCCCCGATCGGATTGCAGCTTCCGTGGAAGATCTGGGACACGGTCACGCCCCCCGCGAGGGAGCGGTAAATCGAGAAGTCTTCCTGGTCCAGCGCGTCGAGCACGCGGATCTCCGGCACGATCGGCGCCGTGCACTCATTCACGGCGCGCATGGCGGTGTGCGAGTGCTCATCGATCAGGCCGGGGATCGCCGTGAAGCCGGCGCCCTCGATCACCGTGACGTTGCGTGGGGCCTCGAGATCGGAGCCGATCCGCCGGATCACGCCGTCCCGAATGAGTATCGAGACTCCCCGGTACACCGTGTCATTTGCCGTCCACACGGCGTCGAGGTTGTGGATGAAGAGATCGCCCTTGGGCACCGCCACCGCGCCCTCTTCGATCTGAGGCCTGACCTGCTGTGCGGATACGGGGAACGCCAGGACCGCCAGTGCGGCCAGTGCCAGCATCAGTCGCATCCTTCTCATCGCTGTCCCTCCTCCGGCGTGCCGGAGCGCGTGGCCCGGAAAGTGAAGGAGCCCATCGGCCCACTGCCCGAGCCCCTGACCTCGTCTCCCTCGACGGTGCCTCTGGCGTCCATCTCGGCGGATTCGCCGCCCATGGAGATGACCATGACGAACGTGACCTTGTTGGCGGACACGGCCCCGTCTCGGACCTGAACCGTCCCCAGCTCCAACTCGATCGAGCCGGTGAACTCCGCGCCCTCCTGCTCGAGGACCATGGTGCCGCTGAACGGCTGGCCCTGTGCGTCGATCTTCACCTCCCAGCGCCCCGTCACGTCGACGGTGGGGGGCTCACCCCCACCGGCCTTCGCACCCTCTTCCAGCTCACCCTCCACGAAGGTGTACAGCACCTTGGCGTCCTCGCCGAACAGGGGACCGTCCGTGACGACGAAGGTCGCCGGCATCCCGACCTCCACCCGGGTCAGGTACTCGAGGCCCAGCAACCGCGCCGGCGAGGTCGTCACGGCCGCCAACGCCGCGTCCTCAGCGAGGCCGTACTCGATGGCCTTGCGGACCCCCTCCCGGATGTCCGCCTCGCCCCCGCCGCTGGTGAGGGCGAAGGCCACACCCGCGGTGGCGAGGCGTCCTGCGTTGGCGTAGGCATTCTCGATGTCCTGCTTCTCGCGCTCCGCGGCGGCGTCCAGCGGCTCGTCGGATTCCTCCGGATCCCAGCGCTTCGGCTCCGGGAAGTCCACGGAGACGAGGACCGGCACCTGGCGCTCCCGCAGTAGGCCGGCGACGCGCCACGCCTCTCGCCCCCCCACGATCACCGGACGGAAGCCGTATTCGTCACCGAGCTCCAGAGCCCGCTTGATGTCGGCTGCGCGATCGGCCCCAAAGAAGACCGGGGTCTGGCCGCCCATCACGCTGCGCAGCACCGCGTAGTCGGGGTCCCACGCCGGGGCCTTGACGCCACGCGGATCCCGCTCGTGGGCTGCCTGGACCACGCCGACGTAGCGCGCATCCTCCATGCTCTGTCGCAGGAAGGCGGCGGCCCCGAAGATGGTGGACGGATACATCCCGCTCGCTCCCTCGAACGACATCACCGGTCCCAGCTCCGGCTGCGCGACCAGGTCGGTGGGCGACGCGGCGCTCTGCCGGAACACGAGCACGGCGCCACGCCCCGGCATCAGCGGCCCCTCGGGGTGCACGGCGGCCGCCACCACACCCTTGGTGCGCTGCGACGCGAGGCCGCTTCCGGTCGCCGTCAGGTAATCCGCAACCCGTCGATGCGGCGCGAAGCCCTGCGCCTCCCGCGGCGGTGCCCAAAAGGCGAGTTCCGAGCGGTCCACGTCGGGCTCCGGGAACTCGAACTCGGCCTTCCCCTGGGCATCGATGATGCCGGGGTAGACGAACAGGGAGTCGCCCTCCAGCAGTCGCACGCCAGGGGGAAGCGCGGCCTCGGGACCCATGGCGTCGATGAAGCCGCGCCGCACGATGATGGTCACGTCGGGCAGACGGCTCCCGTCGACGCCGACGACGGTCACCCCCTGCAGGGCGTAGGCCGCGGGTCGCGGTGGCTCGTCAAACTGCGCCGCCGCGGTCTCGGGGCAGAGCAACGCTCCGACGAGGCACGCGGCGGCAGGCATGAGGAGTGCACGAGCGAGATGCATGGTTGGTCGATCCCCGGGTTGTCTCGTGTAAAGTCGGTGTTCAACCGCGAGAAGCGCGCAAGCTCGTCGGGGGTGCAGGGCCTGTCAAGCGGCCGACCGGTTCACCGAGTAGAGGTGCGCACCGATGTCTGGATACGGGACGGGGACGGGCACGTTTCGGTTCCCACTCGGCATTGGTAGCCCCTCTCCAACCGAACTATATTGACTGTGCCATGCCATCCGGTGGAGACGTGCTCGCGCCGACGCCGCGAACCATCACGGTAGAGTGTCGGTTTTTCGCCCGCTACGCCCAAGCGTTGGGGCGCGACGCGCTGACGCTCGAGCTCCCCGCGTCGGCTACCGTCGCCGACGCGGTCCGGGAGCTGCGGCGCGCCCTGCCAGCGGCCGGCGTGCTTCCCGAGCGGCCCCTCGCGGCGGTCAACCGCGAGCACGCTTCACTCGACGGACGCCTGGCCCACGGCGACGAGCTCGCATTCCTTCCGCCGCTGGCTGGAGGGTAGGCGTGGGCTACTGCACCCACGAGCCGATCGAAGTCGGTCGGCTCATGGCGGCGGTGGCCGATGGCGAACGGGGAGGGACGGTGGCTTTCGTCGGCTCGGTGCGGGGCGGCGCGGAAGACGGGCCCGTGGTGGCGATCGAGTACTCCGCCTACGAAGAGATGGTCGCGGAGGAGTTCGGTCGCATCATCGCAGAGGCGCGCGAGCGCTGGCCCGAGGCCGTCGTTGCCGCACAGCACCGGCTGGGGCAGGTTCCGCTGGGCGAGCCGAGCATCGCCGTGGTCGCGGCGGCGCCGCACCGTCGCGAAGCGTTCGCGGCGTGCCGGCACGTGGTCGAGGAGGCCAAGCGCCGGTTGCCCGTGTGGAAGAAGGAGCAGTTCCAGGACGGGGGCACGCGGTGGCGGGAGCACTGACCGCGCCGTGCAGCAGCGCACGGCGGCGGTCGCCAACGGGATGAGGTTGTGAGGACGGGCACCACATGGGTCTATCCATCGCGCTGATCGAGCCGCAGATCCCTCCCAACACCGGCAGCATTGCGCGTCTCTGCGCGGCGACCGACGCGACCCTCCATCTCATCCAGCCCCTCGGCTTCTCGCTGGACGACCCGCGGTTCAAGCGGGCCGGGCTCGACTATTGGGACGCGGTGGACATGTGGGTCCACCCGCATTGGCGCGCGTTCCGCGGCGCCGTCTCGCGGGACCGCTGCCTGTATTTCTCCACGCACGGCACACACTCCTACCTGGACGCGCCGTACGCGTTCAATTCCGTCCTCGTGTTCGGGAACGAGACCCAGGGTATGCCCGCGCGCATCCTCGAGAAGCACGCGGACCAGACGTTTCGCATCCCGATGAGCGAGGCCGTGCGGAGCCTGAACCTCGCCACGGCGGCGGGCATCGTGCTGTACGAGGCAGTACGACAGCTCGGCATCCGTGAACCGTGGGCGCAGGTCGGCGGCCGCATGGAAACATCAGTCAACACATCCGACGAAGACGGGACATGACCATGAAGAAGATCACCGTAGTTGGAGCGGGCCACGTCGGCGCCACCACGGCGCAGCGCATCGCCGAGAAGGAGTTGGCACGCGAGGTGGTGCTCGTCGACATCCTTGAGGGCATTCCCATGGGGAAGGGGCTGGACCAGACGCAGTCGGGGCCGGTCGAGGGCTTCGATTCGCGGGTGATCGGCGCCAACGATTACGGCGCAGCCAAGGGGAGTGAGGTGTTCGTCGTCACCGCGGGCATCCCCCGCAAGCCCGGAATGAGCCGCGACGATCTGGTCAAGACCAACGCCGACATCGTGAAGTCGGTGAGCCAGGAGATCAAGAAGGTCGCGCCCAAGTCCATCATCATCATGGTGTCGAATCCCCTCGACGTCATGGCCTGGGTGGCCAAGGAGGTCACCGGTTTCCCTCGCGAGCGCGTCATCGGCATGGCGGGCATTCTCGATACGGCGCGGTTCCGCGCGTTCCTCGCGGAGGCGATTGACGTGTCGGTCGAGGACATCCAGGCGATGGTGTTGGGCGGGCACGGCGACAGCATGGTGCCGCTAATCTCTTACACCACCGTATCGGGGATTCCGGTCACGCAGCTCATCGCGCGCGACAAGCTGGACGCCATCGTGGAGCGTACGCGCAAGGGAGGGGGCGAGATCGTCGGCTACCTCAAGACGGGCTCCGCGTACTATGCCCCGTCCTCGGGCGCGGTCCAGATGGTGGAGGCCATCGTGAGAGACAAGAAGCGGCTGCTGCCGTGCGCCGCGTGGCTGGAGGGCGAGTTCGGCCTGAGCGGGCTGTTCGTCGGGGTGCCGTGCAAGCTCGGCGCGGGCGGCCTCGAGAAGGTCGTCGAGATCGAGCTCACCAAGGATGAGCAGGCGGCCCTGGAGAAGTCGGCCGACGCGGTCAAGAAGACCTGGGAGGTGGTGACGCTCTAGCCTGCCGGCCGGACACGGGACTGCGGCCTGGCCCTCTCGGGGCCGGGCCGTAGCTTTGTTGGCCACACTCCCACGCCGGAGGCATGTATGGTCACGATTCCGTCCCTGTGGTTGCCGATCCTCCTGTCCGCCGTGGTCGTCTGGGTCCTCAGCGCCATCGTCTGGATGTTCCTGCCCCACCGCAAGAAGGAGTTCAAGGGGCTACCCAACGAGGAGCCGGTGCGCGCTGCGCTCAAGGGCGTCGGGCCCGGGCATTACTGGGTCCCCTGGGGCACGCCCGAGCAGATGAAGGACCCGGAGCTCATCCGCAAGTACCAGGAGGGCCCCGCCGGCATCATTCAGCTGTGGAAGCCGGGCATGCCCTCCATGGGCAAGAGCATGGTGCTCTCGCTCCTGTACTACCTCGCGGTCGGAATCGTCGTGGCCTACATCGCGAGTCGTACGCTCGACCCGGGAGCCGACTACAGCGCCGTCTTCCGCATCGTCGGCTGCACGGCGTGGCTCGCGTACGGCTTCGGCGGTGTTCCCGACTCGATCTGGTTCGGCAGGCCATGGAGCTTCACGTGGAAGACCCTGGCCGAGGCGTTCGTCTACGGGTTGTTCACCGGCGGGGTGTTCGGCTGGCTATGGCCGTAGGAGAGGAAAGTGGCGAGGCAGGATCTTCGCCCGAGCGAGCAGTGGCGCACCGCCTCTGTCGAGCCTAGCGCCCCTCGTACACCACGTGATTCCGCGGCGTCTCCCACAGGACGAGCTTCACGAGCTTTCCGGGGAGGTGCTTCTCGAGGCGCTGCCAGATGACCACCACGAGATTCTCGGTGGTCGGATTGGCCTCGGCGAACTCCGCGATGTCCAGATTCAGGTTCTTGTGGTCCAGGTACCCGACCACGCGGCGCTCCACGATCTCCTTCACCGTATCGAGGTTGGCCACGAAGCCGGTGGTCGGATCGATCGGCCCTTCGACCGACACCTCTAGCTCGTAGTTGTGACCGTGGTAGTTCGGGTTGTTACACAGCCCGAAGATGCGCCGGTTCTCGTCGTCGGAGAGCGCCCGGTTGTGCAGGCGGTGCGCCGCGTTGAAGTGGACCCGCCGGGTGACGGTCACGGTGGGCATGGCTCGTATCTAGGGCAGGGGGGCGTGCCGCGTCAAGCACCGCCCGCACAACGCTGCGGTGCCCGAGGACACGTTGACGGTCAGCTATATGGTTGCTACTATTGAGCTTACATCTCGTGGACGGAATCCGACTCCTGCGCGCCACGGCGCTTCTCGCAGCGCTCACCCTCCCGGGGACCTCGCCGCTGGTCGCCCAGGGGGGCCGCGTCGACGTGTCGTACGGTTGGTGGTGGAACGAGAACCTGTCCACGACGTTCACGGTGGCCTACCAGAACAGGCTGCTCGGCCCCGTCGGCTTCGGGGTCGGGATGTTCCACCTCGACGACTCGCGCTCGCTGCCCGAGCGCACCATGACGGGCGGGGAACTCTCGCTGTTGCTGGGGGGGGGCAGGGGACTGTACGGCATCGGCTCGGTCGCCCTAGGGGTTCGCCACGGCGACGGCAATCTCGATGCGGTGTGGAGTGCGGGAGCTGGCTATCGGCTGCGGTTGTTCTCGGTGCTCTCCCTGGGCGCCGACGTCCGGTACCGGGTGCAGGACCAAAGCATCAGCGGCTTCTGGCGCCTCGATCCGACGGACCGCACGGGGTTTTCGCTCCAGGCCTTCGTCGCGTTGGGCGTGCCACGCCGCGGGGGCTCCGGTCGCAGCGGCCCGGGAACCCCACCGCCGAGCTTCGATCCGCCGTCAGACTCCGACCTGGAGCGCGCCGCGTCCGACAACGGCGTGTCGGAGGAGTCGGCCGGGTTGGCCGTGGCCGTCGTGCGAACGGCGCTCGACGCGATGGGCACCCCCTATCAGTGGGGGGGGAGCGACGACAACGGATACGACTGCTCGGGACTGATCCACTATGCCTATGCCGAGCACGGCATCCTCCTGCCACGGGTGAGCCACGACCAGACGCGCACCGGCCAGCTGCTGCCGAAGGCCGTCTCCGCGCTGCGTCCCGGCGACATCCTCGGCTTCTCGACCAACGGGGGCGGGGTAAGCCACGTCGGGCTGTACGTGGGCGACGGGACCTTCATTCACAGTGCCTCGAGCGGCGGGGTGAAGCTGTCCAGCCTCAGTGCAACCGATCCCGAGAGTCGTTGGTGGCGGGATCGCTGGATCGTGGGACGCCGGATCCTCAACTAGCCCCCCAATAGCCCCGACGTAGGCCGTTCCACCCCCCTTGACACCGGTTGGGCGGGCAATAGCTTTCCCACCTCTTAGCACTCACTATTATCGAGTGCTAACACATGCGACCAACTGTCCCACAACGACTTACGGAATAGGAGGCACTCGTATGGCCCCTGCCACCAAGAGCAAGTCCAAGCTGAAGCTGCAGCCTCTGGGCGACCGCGTGGTGGTCCGCCCGCTGGAGGAGGCCGAGGAGATGCGCGGCGGGTTGTACATCCCCGACACGGCGAAGGAGAAGCCCCTGCAGGGCGAGATCGTCGCCACCGGCCCGGGCCGCTTCGAGAAGGGTGAGCGCGTCCCGATGGAGGTGAAGGTCGGGCAGAAGGTGCTCTACGCCAAGTACGCCGGGACCGACGTCCGCCTCGGCGACGACGAGCTCCTGATCATCAAGGAATCAGACGTCCTCGCGGTAATCGAGTGAGGAAGAGAGGGTGAACTGACACATGGCAAATGCGAAGGAATTGCACTTTGACGTCGACGCGCGCAGCCATCTGAAGAGCGGCGTCGACCAGCTCGCCGAGGCGGTCAAGGTCACGCTCGGGCCCAAGGGCCGCAATGTCGTGATCGACAAGAAGTTCGGCAGCCCGACGGTCACCAAGGACGGTGTGACGGTCGCCAAAGAGATTGAGCTCACCGACGCGGTGGAGAACATGGGCGCCCAGATGGTGAAAGAAGTGGCGACCAAGACCTCCGACGTGGCGGGTGACGGCACCACCACCGCCACCGTGCTGGCCCAGGCGATCTTCCGCGAGGGCCTCAAGAGCGTGACCGCCGGCATCAACCCGATGGCCATCAAGCGCGGCA
>CP070716.1:2583770-2655437 GCA_020350425.1 Gemmatimonadota bacterium | reverse complement strand
GTGATCGCCGAATCGGACGGGCCATAGCGGTAGCGGCGCTCCGTGGAGTCGGCTTCGGCGAACGAGATGATCCGCAGCTCGACCTCGGTCACGCTGAGCGTCCGATTCCCGTTGTACAGGTCGCCGCAGAGGGCTCCATCGTTGCGGATGCCAACCAGGCCCGTGACGTTCGCCAGCTCTTCGGCGGTGAGGTCGCGCTCGCCGCCGGCCACGGGGGCGCTGGGCGTGGCGGGCCGCCAGACGGTGGCGGTCAGGGCGATGCCCACGACAAGCCCCAGCAGGAAGACGCCGATCAGTTTGAGTCGCATGGCCCCAACCTGCCGCCTCTCGCGCTCCCGCGATGCGCCGTGCGTCACGCTTGTCGGAACCCCGGCTCCCAGAGCATCTTCCGCGGCACCCTCACACGGAGTTGGGCCATGACCGGTGCCCGTCTGTCCGGTTCGCTACTGCTCGCGCTGCTCACCGCGTCGTGCATGGGAGAGGTCACGACCGGGGAAATCCTGTCGGGAGACGGCGTGCCGATCCGCTACGCCGTGCGGGGCACGGGAGGGCCGGCTCTGGTGTTCGTGCACGGCTGGTCGTGCGACCGGACGTACTGGGACGCCCAGGTACGCCACTTCGCGCCGCGTCACCGGGTGGTGGCCATCGACCTTCCGGGCCACGGCGAGTCGGGCACGGGTCGCGAGGAGTGGACGGTCGAGGCGTTCGGGGGGGACGTGGCCGCCGTGGTGCAGCACCTGGGGCTCGAGGAAGTGGTCCTCATCGGCCACTCGGTCGGAGGCTTCGTGGTGCTCGAGGCGGCCCGCCGGATTCCCGACGAGGTGGTCGGCGTCGTGGGGGTGGAGTCTTGGTTCGACCCCGATCAGAAGGTCTCGGCCGAGCAGGTCCGGATGATTCTGGAGCCGCTGCGAGCCAACTTCGCGGAGATGACGGAGACGTTCGTGCGCGCCATGATGTTCGCGCCGGGTGCCGACTCGGCGCTGGTGGATCGCGTGGCGCGGGACATGAGCGGGGCGCCGCCCGAGATCGCGCTTGCCATGTCGGAGAACGCCTACCTCTGGTGGAACGAGCAGGCAGAGGCGGCGCTGCGGGCCGTGGAGGCCCCCATGGGCGCCATCAACGCCGCGCGTAGCCCAACCAACGTGGATGCGCTGCGGCGCCACGCGCCCTCCCTCGAGGTGCGTACGATGGACGGGGTGGGGCACTTCGTGATGCTGGAGGATCCGGAGGCGTTCAACCGGCTGCTGGAGGAGCTGCTGCCCCGGTAACGAGCGGCGGCGCCGGCCGGTTCGCGCCGGGCAGGCGCCGCGCGCCTCGCGTGAGCGTGCTGAAACCCCGCCAGCGGCGGCGTCGTTGGAGAAGAGTACTTCGACCCAAATGTGGAATGGACCCGGCGGTTCCCCTAGATTAGGTCAGACATGGGCGAGCTCCTCATCGGCATTGCGTTCATCATCTTCGCTTCGAAGGTGGCTCCGGCGGTTGCCAAGCGTCTGAGCAGCCACGCTGGCGACCCCGATCTGGGCCGCAAGGTGGACGAGATGGACCGCCGGCTGGCACAGAACGAGGAGCGCCTGCTCGAGCTCGCCGCCGGCACCCACGAGCGCTTCGTGGATGCGGAGGAGCGTCTCGACTTCACCGAGCGGGTCATTCAGCAGCAGCGGGAGCGCAGCAGGCTCCCGGGCGCGGCGGATACCCCCTAATCCAACCGTTCACGCAGGGACGTCCATGAACACCGCCGACTATCTGGCCGAGGTCGACCGCTACAGTGCCCACAACTACCACCCGCTGCCCATCATCCTGTCCCGTGGGGAGGGGGCGTGGGTGTGGGACATCGAGGGGAAGAAGTACCTCGACTGCCTCGCCGCGTATTCCGCGGTCAACCAGGGGCACCGCCATCCGGCCATCGTCGCGGCGGCGAAGCAGCAGATCGACCGGCTCACCCTGACCTCGCGGGCGTTCCACAACGACCAGATGGGACCGTTCCTGCGCGAGCTGTGCGAGCTGTCTGGCTACGAGAAGGCGCTCCCCATGAACTCCGGGGCGGAGGCGGTGGAAACGGCGATCAAGGCCGTGCGGCGCTGGGGCTACCGCAGCAAGGGGATTCCGGCCGACCAGGCCGAGATCATCGTGTGCACCAACAACTTCCACGGGCGCACCACCACGGTCGTCTCGTTCTCCACCGAGGCGTCGTATCGCGAGGGCTTCGGCCCGCTCACGCCGGGATTCACGATCATCCCCTACGGCGACGCGGCGGCACTCGAGGCCGCGATCACGCCCAATACGGCGGCCTTCCTCTTCGAGCCGCTGCAGGGCGAGGGCGGCGTGATCGTCCCGCCCGAGGGGTACCTGCGCCGGGCGGCGGAAATCTGCAACGCGCACAACGTGCTGCTGGTCGCCGACGAGATCCAGACCGGACTGGGCCGCACCGGCCAGCTCTTCTGTTGCGATTGGGAGGGGGTGAAGCCCGACGTGCTGGTGGTCGGCAAGGCCCTGAGCGGTGGCTTCTATCCGGTCTCCGCGATGCTCGCGGGGGAAGAGGTGATGGGCGTGTTCGCCCCCGGGGACCACGGTTCCACTTTCGGCGGCAACCCCCTGGGCGCCGCGGTGGCCCGGGCCGCGCTCAAGGTGATTGTCGACGAGAGGCTGGCCGAGCGGGCCCGCGAGCTGGGCGACTGGTTCATGGGGGAGCTGCGCGCCATCAACTCGCCGCACGTGCACGAGGTGCGTGGCCGGGGCCTCATGATCGGCGTGGAGATCCGCTGCGAGTCCGGCCCCGCGCGGCCCTTCTGCGAAGGCCTGATGGAGCGGGGCATCCTCGCGAAGGAGACGCACGAGCAGGTCGTGCGCTTCGCTCCGCCGCTCGTGGTCGAGAAGACCGACCTGGAGTGGGCGCTGGGGCACACCGCCGAGGTGCTGGCCGGGGCGGCGGTGAAGGCGTAGCGCCCGGCCGCTCGACCACGCCCGTCGCCCAAAGTGAAGAGGCCCGCTCGGGTATGCCGGCGGGCCTCTTCGTTGCCACAGCCCGCGCATCGCGGAAACCTCACGCTCCCAATCCCGTAGGGCCTCAGTAGGACCGGAGAGGAGCGTCTGCCGTGGACATCCCGCGCGCACCGCGCAAGCGGAAGGCGAAGTACATGTACGGCGCCGGAGCATTCACGGCGGTTGCGTTCGTGGCGGCGGCCGTGTTCGGGATTCAGCCGGCCGCCCCGTCGGTGGAGCGGTCCACGGTCTTCGTGGACGTCGTGCGGCGCGGCACCATGCTGCGTCAGGTGCGCGGGCCCGGGACGCTGGTTCCCGAGCAGATCCGCTGGGTGCCGGCGGTGACCGCCGGCCGGGTGGAGCGCCGCTACCTGGAGCCGGGCACCCGGGTCGAGGCCGGCACCGTCCTGATCGAGCTCAGCAACCCCGACGTGCAGCTCGAGCTGCTCGAGGCCGAGCGGCAGCTGTCGTCGGTGCAGGCTCAGCTCGTCACCCTCCGCACCACGCTCGAGACGCAGCGGCTCAATCAGGAAGCGGTCGTGGCGTCCACCCAGGCCCAATACTCCGAAGCCAGGCGCAACGCCGACGCGGCCGACGAGCTGGTGCAGCGCAATCTCATGGCCGCCTCGGAGGCCCAGACCGCCAAGGAGCGGGCCGAGGAGCTGGCCACCCGCCTCGACATCGAGCGCCGCCGGCTGGCGATCCAGGCCGGCGCCATCGGGGAGCAGCTCGCCGTGCAGGAATCGCAGGTCGTGCGACTCGAGCGCATCGTGCGGTTCCATCGGGAGCGCATCACCTCGATGCGAGTCGTGGCCGGCACTTCCGGTGTGCTGCAGGAGATCTCGGTGGAGGAGGGGCAGTGGGTCCTCCCCGGGCAAACGCTGGCCAAGGTGGTGCAGCCCGAGCGGCTCAAGGCGGTCGTGCGCATCCCCGAGGTGCAGGCGCGAGACGTCACCGTGGGGCTGCGGGCGCTGATCGACACACGGACCGACACGATTCCCGGGCGCGTGATCCGCATCGACCCCGCGGTGCAGGGCGGGACCGTGACCGTGGACGTGGCGCTCGACGGCGAGCTGCCCCCCGGCGCGCGACCCGACCTCTCGGTTGACGGCATGATCGAGATCGAGCGGTTGGAGAACGTGCTCTACGTGGGCCGCCCGGTGTTCGGCCAATCGGGCAGCACCGTCGGGCTGTTCCGGCTCACCCCCGACGGGGGCCACGCCGAGCGGGTGCGGGTGCGGTTGGGCCGCGGGTCGGTGAACACGATCGAGATTCTCGAGGGCCTGGTGGAAGGGGACCAGGTGATTCTGTCGGATATGTCGCAGTGGGACGACGAAGATCGCGTGCGGCTGCGCTGACAAGGAGCGGACATGGTTACCATGAACGGAGCGCTCATCAAGCTCGAGGACCTGCGCAAGGTCTTCTATACCGACGAGGTGGAGACGCATGCGCTGGCCGGGGTGAACTTGGAGATCCGGGAAGGCGAGTACGTGGCGATTGCCGGGCCCTCGGGCTGCGGCAAGAGCACCCTGCTCTCCATTCTGGGCCTGCTCGATACCCCCAGTGACGGCACCTACTACCTGAGCGGCGAGACGGTCTCGAGCCTGTCGCGGCGTGACCGCGCCTACGTCCGCAATCGGCAGATCGGGTTCATTTTCCAGGCCTTCAACCTGATCGGCGATCTCACGGTGCACGAGAACGTCGAGCTGCCGCTCACTTACCGAGACATTCCCAAGGGGGAGCGGCAGGAGCGGGTGGCCCAGGCGCTCGAGCGCGTGCAGATGAGCCACCGCGCCAAGCACTATCCCTCGCAGCTCTCCGGGGGCCAGCAGCAACGCGTCGCCGTGGCCCGTGCCATCGCGGGGCGGCCGGTCATCCTCCTGGCAGACGAGCCCACCGGCAACCTCGACTCGAAGAACGGCGAGGCGGTGATGAACCTGCTCGACGAGCTGCATCGGGAGGGCGCCACCATCTGCATGGTGACGCACGACCCGCGGTACGCGGATCACGCCGACCGGGCGATTCACCTGTTCGACGGCCAGATCGTCCGCGAAGAGAACGGCAACCGCGGGAAGCTGCACGAGCTGGAGCAGGCCGGCTTCGAGCTGAAGCAGGCCTCGCACGGGTAGGGGCGCGCCATGGAATCGCTCTGGAAGGACTTCAAGTACAGCGCCCGCATGCTGCTCAAGGCCCCGGGGAACACCGTCGTCTCGGTGATCGCGTTGGCGCTGGGGATCGGGCTCACCACCACGATGTTCTCGATCACCTACGGGGTGATCTTCCGCGGCCTCCCGTTCGAGGCGTCGCACCGCATCATGTTCCTCACCCGCAACAACCCGGCCGAGGACATCCAGCGCATGGGCGTGCCGGTGCACGACTTCCTCGATTGGCGGGAACAGCAGACGTCGTTCGAGGACCTCGGTGGGTTCTACAACGGGACCGTGAACGTGAGCGGGCTCGAGGGACGGCCCGAGCGGTTCTCCGGGGCGTTCGTGATGGCCGGCGGGCTCGACATGCTGCGGGTGCCGCCGCTCATGGGCCGGCTGTTCGTCGAAGGCGAGGACCAGCCCGGCTCGCCGCACGTGACCGTCTTGGGGTACACGGTGTGGCAGAACCACTTCGGCGGCGATCCCGACGTCGTCGGCCGCACCCTGCGCGTGAACGGCGAGGTTTCGACCGTCGTGGGGGTGATGCCCGAGGGCTTCTATTTCCCGATGAACGAACAGCTGTGGGTGCCGTACCGCCAGAACACGGCCGAGATGGAGCGGGACGAGGGCACGTGGCTCGGCGTGTTCGGCCGGCTCAAGGACGGCGTGTCGCGCGAGGCGGCGCTCGCCGAGTTCTCGACCATCGCGCAGCGGCTCGCGATGGAGTATCCCGAGACCAACGAGGGCGTCGGTGCCACCGTCGAGCCCTACACCGAGCGGTTTGTCGGCCCGGAGCTTTCCGCCTTGCTCTACACGATGCTGGCGGCGGTCTTCCTCGTGCTGGTCATCGCCTGCGTGAACGTGGCCAACCTGCTGCTCGCCCGCGTGTCGGTGCGCAGCAAGGAGCTGGCGATTCGCTCGGCGCTGGGCGCGGGTCGGCTGCGTATCGTGATGCAGTTCCTGTCGGAGACGTTCACCCTGGCTGCGGTCGGCGCGGGCCTCGGGCTCGTGATCGCCTGGGTGGGCATCCGTCTGTTTGACAACGCCGTGGCGCGATCCGAGCCGCCGTACTGGATGGCCTTCGAGCTCGACGGTGCGGTGCTGGTGTTCGCGATCGCCCTGACGGTCGTGGCGGCCGTGATGGCCGGCATCCTGCCGGCGCTCAAGGCCTCCGGGGCCAAGGTCAACGAGATCCTGAAGGACGAATCGCGCGGCACCTCGAGCCTGCGCATCGGGAAGCTCAGCAGGAGCCTGGTCGTGGCGGAGATCGCCCTGTCGTGCGGATTGCTCGTGGCGGCCGGGCTCATGATCAAGAGCGTCGTGAACCTGGGCAACCTCGACTTCGGCTTCGACACCGAGGGCGTGATGACCGCCCGCGTCGGCCTGTTCGAGAGCGACTATCCCGACGAGACGGCACGGCTCCAGTTCTTCGAGCAGACCGTCGCGCGGCTCGACGCGCATCCCGCCGTCGCCGTGGCCTCACTGGCGTCGGGGCTGCCGACCACCGGCCGCGGGGGGCGCCCCCACTTCGCCGTGGAAGGCGAGATCTACGAGGCCGACCAGGACTACCCGCTGGCCCGTCAGATCATCGTGACGCCCAAGCACTTCGAGACCTTCGGGGTCAGCGTGCTGCAGGGGCGTGACTTCGGCACCCAGGACACGCGCGACAATCTGCCGGTGGCGCTGGTGAACCTGCCGTTTGCGGAGAAGTACTTCCCCGGCGAGAGCCCCATCGGGCGGCGCATCCGCGTGGGCGAGTCGGACAGCGAAGAGCCGTGGCTCACCATCGTGGGCGTGGTGCCCGACATGTATCTCGATCCGCCGGAGAACGAGGAGCCCGAAGGGTTCTACGTGCCGCTGTCGCAGAGCGACGCGCGGTTCCTCAGCATCGCGGTGCGTCCCGTCGGGGGCGATGCGGCGGCGCTGGCGCCCGTGCTGCGGGACGAGGTGATGGCTGTCGACTCCGACATGCCGATCTACTGGGTGCGAACCGTCGCGGACGAGGTGGCGGAAAACACCTGGATCTTCAAGGTGTTCAGCACCCTGTTCGTGGTGTTCGGCGCGGCGGCGCTGTTCCTCGGCGCGGTGGGCCTGTACGGTGTGATGGCGTTCTACGTGAGCCGCCGCACCCAGGAGCTGGGTGTGCGCATGGCGCTCGGGGCCGAGGCGTCCGACGTGCTCAGGCTGGTGCTGAAGCAGGGCCTGTGGCAGCTCGGCATCGGGCTGTTCCTCGGGCTGGGGATCGCCGCGCTGCTGTCGCGCGGGCTCGAGGTCCTGCTGTTCCAGGTGGAGCCGTGGGATCCGATGATGTTCATCGTGATCACGCTGGTGCTGTTCGCCGTCGGCATGCTGGCGACCTACGTGCCGGCGCGGCGGGCCACGTTGGTGGATCCGGTGCAGGCGTTACGATACGAGTAGGCGGCCGGCGCCGCCTGGCGGCGTCGCGGGAACAACGAAACGGGGAACGGTATCGCGCTGTCGTACCGTTCCCCGTTGTGCGTTCCTCGACCGTACGACCGGCGAGCCGGCGTCAGTACTGCTCCGCCTCCCGCGACTCGTACTTGATCGTCGCGATCTCCTTGGCCAGCTTCTCCTGCCGCCCCAGGACATGCGCCAGCTGGTTGACCTGTTCCGCCAGCTCGGCCACGCGCGTCTCGATGGCTGCGAGACGCCGTTCGACGATCGGATCGATCCTGTTGGATTCCGCGGCCATGTCGCACCTCCTCGAGCGAAGGTCTTTCTCAACCTCACTGGGGCTGCCTAAGGGAAGTCTGAATCCAGCGTGAAGGCTGGCGGCGTTATCTTACGCGCGACCATGAGCGACTTCCTCGTCCGCGCCTACCGCGGCGGCATGCTCGATTCGGAGCACCGGGTTTCCGCGGCGGTGTGCCACCCCGACGGTACGCTGGTGGCCGCCGCCGGCGCACCCGAGCGCGTCGTGATCACGCGCTCGGCCGCGAAGCCCTTCCAGGCGCTGCCGCTGGTGGCGGACGGCGCGGCGGAGCGGTTCGCGGTGTCCGACGAGGAGCTCGCGCTGGCCTGCGCCTCGCACAACTCGGAGCGGCGGCAGGTGGAGATCGTGGCCGGATGGCTCGGGCGGCTCGGCTGCGGGGAGCACGATCTGGCCTGCGGGCCGCACCGCGCGCTGATCGGTGACTTTTCCGTGCCGGTGGGCACGACGCGGCCGGCCGACGAGGTGGAGATCGCTCCCCCCTCGCGGCTGGCCAGCAACTGCTCCGGCAAGCACACGGGGATGCTCGCCCTCGCGCAGCATCACGGGTGGGAAACCGCGGGCTACCACGTGGCAGGCCACCCGGTGCAAACCCGTGCCAGGGAGGCGCTGGCGGGCTGCGCGGGGCTCGCGCCCGACGCGCTCGGCGAGGGGGTGGACGGCTGCGGTGTGGTGGCCTTCGCGCTGCCGCTGCGCAGCATGGCGCGTGCGTTCGCAACGATCGCGACGGTTGGCGACGACGCGTCGCGCCGCGTCGTGCGGGCGATGACCAAGCACCCCGAGATGGTGGCTGGCCACCGGCGCCTCTGCACCGAGCTGATGCAGGCGTATCCCGGTCGCGTGCTGGCCAAGGTGGGCGCAGAAGGGGTGTACGGCGCGGCGCTGCTCGATCGCCAGCTCGGCATCGCCATCAAGGTGGAGGACGGGAGCAGCCCGGCGGCCATGCCGGCGCTGGTTGCCGTCCTGGACCAACTCGGGCTGGAGCGCCCCGCCGGCTCGCCGCTGGGCCGCTTCGCCGAGCTTGCCCTGCTGAACACCCGGTGGGAGACCGTCGGCGTGATGCGGGTCGAGGGGGAGCTCTCAATCGTTTGATGGAACAGGCAATGGAACGCGTTGCAGACGGCCCGTGCCCGCGCGCATGCTCGCTCCATGGAGCGAGCGCCTCATGAACTTCGTCGATCGGGTGACGCTGCGCGTCACGGCCGGGACCGGCGGGTCGGGCTGCACCTCCTTCCGCCGTGAGATGTTCGTGCCCAAGGGCGGGCCGGACGGCGGCGACGGAGGACGCGGGGGGAGCATCTTCCTGCAGGCCGATGCCCACCTCACGACGCTGCTCGACTACCGCTACAACGCGCACCGCAAGGCGGAGCGCGGGCAGCACGGGATGGGGTCCAACAAAACGGGCAAGTCGGGCGAGGATATCTACCTCCCGGTGCCGCCGGGCACGGTGGCGCTCGACGCCGCCAGCGGCGAATCGCTCGGTGAGGTGGTGCGCCCCGGCGAGGCACTGCTCGTCGCCAAGGGGGGGCGCGGCGGTCGCGGCAACGCCCGCTTCGCCACGTCCACGCACCAGGCGCCGCGCGAGTGGGAGCCGGGAGACGAGGGCGAGGACCGCACCCTCGAGCTGGTGCTCAAGCTGCTGGCCGATGTGGGGGTGCTAGGGGAGCCCAACGCCGGCAAGAGTACGCTGCTCTCGGTGGTGTCCGCGGCCAAGCCCAAGATCGCCGAGTATCCGTTCACCACGCTCACCCCCCAGCTGGGCGTGGTGGGCCTCTCCGGCGGCCGCTCCTTCGTGATGGCCGACATCCCGGGGTTGATTGAGGGCGCGCACGAAGGCAAGGGGCTGGGCGACCGCTTCCTGCAGCATGTGGAGCGCACTCGCGTGCTCGCCTACCTGATCCCGGTAGAGGTCGAGGACCCGCAGGCCAGCTACGACACGCTCAGGGCCGAGGTCGAGGCGTACGATCCGAAGGTGGCGGCGAAGCCGCATCTGGTGGTGCTCACCAAGCGGGACCTGTTGCCGCCCGAGACGGCGCCCCCGGCAATCATCGCACCGCAGGCGAGCGGTGTCGTGGCGATCTCCTCGGTGGCGCACCGGGGCCTGGACGAGCTCAAGGAGGAGCTCTGGAAGCTGCTGGCGGGGTCGGTGGAACCGTCGTCCGACGACGCCGTCCCCCTTCCGTGACCCCCGACCTCGCCTACCTCACCCTCGCGCTCGTGCCGGGTATCGGCCGCGCGCGGCTCGACGCGCTGCTGCGGGCGTTCGGCACGGCACAGGGCGCCCTCGAGGCGACGCAGCGGGATCTCGAGGCGGTGCCGGGCATCTCCCGTGCCGCCGCGACGGCCGTGCGCGCCGCATCTCCCGAGGCGGCGCGGCGTGTGGCGGCGCACGCCGCGCAGTTGGGCGGCGTCGTGCTGATGCCGGGTGCGAAGCGTTTTCCCGCAATGCTGAGCGAGATTCCCGCCGCGCCGACCCTGCTCTTTGCGCTGGGCGACCTGTCGCTGCTCGACGCCCCCGCGGTCGCGATCGTGGGGAGCCGCACGCATACGCGCTACGGCGCCGAGGCGTGCCGCCTGTTCGCCGCCGGCGCCGGGCGCGCCGGGCTGGTCGTCGTCAGCGGGATGGCGCGCGGGCTCGACGCGCTCGCCCACACCGCCTGTCTCGATGCCGAGGGCCGCACCGTCGGGGTGCTGGGGAACGGCCTCGGGGTGGTCTATCCCTCGGCCAACCGCGCGCTGTACGACCGGATGGCGCGGGAGGGGTGCCTCGTCACGGAATTTCCACCCGGTGACAAGCCGAGCGCCGGCAGCTTTCCCCGGCGGAACCGGCTCATCAGCGGGTTGGCGCGCACCACGCTCGTGGTTGAGGCGGGGAAGCGCTCCGGTGCTCTGATCACCGCCGATTGCGCGCTCGAGCAGGGACGCGAGGTGCTGGCCGTGCCGGGCCCGATCACGAGCCCCGCCTCGTCGGGGTGCAACCGGCTCATCCAGATGGGCGCGAAGCCCGCGCTCGGCCTGCGGGACCTGCTCGAGGAGTACGGGCTGTGGCACGACGTCCCGGTGTCGAGCCGGCCTGCCGGCCTGACTCCGCTCGAGCGCCGCGTGCTGGACGTGCTCGACCTGGGGGTGGAGCTGGTGGACGAGATCGCCGAGCGCGTCCACGGCTCCACGGGCGAGACGCTCGCCGTGCTCACCGGCCTCGAGATTCGCGGCCTCGTGGTGCAGGACCCGGGCAAGCTGTTCCACCGGGCGAGCGTGCTGGGCGTCGGTTAGCTTCTCCGGCGTGCGACACGTCTACGTTCACGTACCGTTCTGTCGTCGGCGCTGCACGTATTGCGACTTCGCCATCGCGGTGCGGCGCCAGGTCCCCGCCGACCGCTTCGTACGGGCGGTGGTGCGGGAGCACGACGTCCGGCGTGCCCAGGAGCCGTGGGACACGGCGCCGCTCGAGACGCTGTACCTCGGTGGCGGCACGCCCTCCCTGCTGCCCGCCGCGCAGCTCGGCGAGCTGGTGCGGCGCCTCGTCGAGGCGCACGGTGCCGTGTCGCCCGACGCCATCGAGATCACGCTGGAGGCGAACCCCGACGACGTCACGCCGAGCGCCGCCGCCGCGTGGGTCGCCGCCGGCGTCAACCGCGTCTCACTGGGCGTGCAGTCGTTCGATGCGAACGTGCTGGCGTGGATGCACCGGACGCACGCCCCGGAGGCCTCGGAGGAGGCGGTGCGGCGGCTGCGAGCGGCCGGCATCGGTGCCATCTCGCTCGATCTCATCTTCGCGTTGCCGGAGGCGCTCGCGCCCGACCTGCGCGGTGAGCTCGACCGGGCGCTGGCGCTCGACCCGGAGCATCTGTCGGTGTACGGCCTCACCGTCGAGGCGCGCACGCCGCTCGCACGCTGGATCGCACGCGGCGCGGCCGTGCCGGTGGGCGACGAGCGCTACGCCGAGGAGTTCCTGCTCGCCGACGCGCTGCTCACGGCAGCGGGGCTCGAGCACTATGAGGTGTCGAACTACGCGCGGCCGGGGTACCGCTCGCGGCACAACGGCGCCTACTGGAGCGGCCGCCCGTACGTGGGGCTGGGACCGTCGGCCCACTCCTTCCGGCCGGGCGAGCGGGCGTGGAACCTCCGTGACTGGGCCGCGTACGAGCGGACGGTCGCTCAGCAGGGGAGTGCGGTGGCCGAGCGCGAGCACCTGGATGCCGCCGCGCGCCGCCTGGAGCAGATCTACCTGGGGCTGCGGACGAGCGAGGGGGTGGCCGCTCAAAGCGTCGGCGCCCGCGTCGCCGGCGAGCTGGAGGCAGCAGCCAGGCATGGCTGGCTGCTGCTAGAGAGTGGGAGGATCAGGCCGACCGCCCAGGGATGGCTCATGCTGGACGCCCTCGCGTCCCGCTTGACCACCTAGCGCGGAGGTGGCTAAATTGCTGCAAAGTCACAACTTGGACTATGTCACCAGAACAGCTCACTGAGCGCGAGCGCCAGGTCCTCGAGGCGGTGATCCACACCTTTGTGGAGACCGCCGAGCCGGCCGGCTCGCGCACGATCGCCAAGCGATACGACCTCGGGGTGTCGGCGGCCACGATCCGCAACACCATGAGCGACCTGGAGGAGCGGGGGTATCTCTCGCACCCCCACACCTCCGCCGGGCGCGTCCCCACCGACCAGGCCTACCGGGTGTACGTCGACTCCCTCATGGGGCCGGTGCTGCCCTCCGCCGTGGAGCAGGACGCGCTCCGTCGCGAGTTGCGGCCCGATCGGACCGCCATCGAGGGGCTGCTCCAGAAAGCGGCCGAGGTGCTGGGCGTGCTCACGCAGGAGCTGGGGATCGCGGTGGCGCCGTCGTTCTCCAACGCGGTGCTGGAACGGCTCGAGCTGGTCCAGGCCTCCTCGGAGCGGCTGCTCATGATCCTGGTGCTGGAGGGCGGCGCCGCCCGCACCATCTTCGTGGAGGTCTCGAACGAGCTGCCCCCCGAGGCGGTGGCCAGCGTGCAGCTCGTGCTCAACGAGCGGCTCAGCGGCCACACGCTGCGCGACATCCGGCAGAGCCTGCGGGATCGGCTGCGGGACGTCGGCGGCGACCGCGAGGCCCGCGAGCTGCTCAACATCTTCATCGAGGAGGCCGACGCGCTGTTCGAGCTGGGAGCCGGGGACAGCGCACTGGTGCTCGGCAGCGCCCAGATGCTGGTGGAGCAGCCCGAGTTCCACTCCTCCGACGAGATGCGCAACCTGCTCCAGCTCACGGAGCGGCGCGATCTGTTGCGCACCGCGCTCGAGAACCGACCGTCCCCCGGGATCAGCATCACGATCGGGACCGAGAACGTGGACCCCCGGCTCAGCCGGCTCACCATCGTGACCTCGACCTACCAGTGCGGACCGTTTGCCGGCATGATCGGTGTCATGGGGCCCACGCGGATGCCGTATCGCAAGGTCGTCACCATGGTCGAGCACACCAGCCGCATGCTCGGCGACCTCATCAAGTAGCGCTCCATGGCCCGCGATCTCTACGACGTACTCGGCGTCGAGCGTACTGCATCGGAGGCCGAGGTCAAGAAGGCGTACCGCCGGCTCGCCATGGAGTACCATCCCGACCGCAACAACGGTGACAAGGCGGCCGAGGAGAAGTTCAAGGAGGCCACCGAGGCGTATGAGGTGCTGCGCGACCCCGACCAGCGGGCGCGCTACGACCGCTTCGGGATGGCGGGGATCAAGGGCGGCGGCGCGGGCGCGAGCGGCTTCGGTTTTCATCACGTGGATCTGGCCGAGGCGCTGAACATCTTCATGCGCGACTTCGGCGGGCTGGGTGGGTTCGACGCGTTCTTCGGCGGCGGGCAGCGCGCACGCCGCGAGCAGCGTCGCGGTCAGGACGTGCGGGTGAAGCTGCGGCTCACCTTGGACGAGGTGGCGCACGGCGTCACGCGCACGCTCAAGCTCAAGACGCTGGAGCGATGCGACGCCTGCGAGGGCAGCGGGGCCGCGCCGGGCTCGAGCCCGCAAACCTGTACCACCTGCGGAGGCGCCGGTGAGGTCCGTCGGGCCGCGCAGTCGCTCTTCGGGCAGTTCGTGTCGGTCGTGCCGTGCCCCACCTGCGAGGGCGAGGGCCGCGTGGTGTCCGACCCCTGTCCGGAGTGTCGCGGCGACGGGCGGGTCCGGCGCGAGAAGCAGGTGGAGGTGGAGGTCCCGGCCGGGGTGGCCCCCGAGAACTACATCACGCTCAGGGGGAAGGGCGTGGCCGGTCCGCGCAACGGACCGTTCGGCGATCTGGTGGTGCAGTTCGAGGTGGAGCAGGACCAGCGCTTCGAGCGGCACGGCGACGACCTGCTGTACGATCTCCCGCTCTCGTTCAGCCTCGCGGCCCTGGGCGGTGACGTGACCGTGCCGACGCCGTATGGCGCGGAGCCCCTGAGCGTTCCCGCCGGCACGCAGAGTGGGACGGTGTTCACGCTGCGCGGCAGCGGACTGCCCAGCGTGAGCACCGGACGCAAAGGCACCCTGTATGTGCGCGCCCGGGTGTGGACGCCCACCAAGCTGGCCCCTGAGCTGAAGGAACTGTTCGAGCGGCTCTCCGAGATCGAGGGTGAGCCGCCCAAGGAGGGACTGGGCAAGCGGATCTGGGACAAGATGAAGGAGGCCTTCGGGACCTGACCATGGGCGATTGTCTCTTCTGCAAGATCGTGGCGGGTGAGATCCCGGCCACGAAGGTGGCCGAGAGCGACGACTACTTCGCGTTCCGCGACATCAACCCGCAGGCGCCCACCCATGTGCTGGCCATTCCCAAGCGGCACGTGCCGTCGCTCAACGAGGCCGAAGACGGCCCGCTGCTCGGCGGGCTGGTGCTGTTCGCGCGCGACGTGGCCCGCGACGCGGGGCTGGCCGACGACGGCTATCGCGTGGTCATCAACACCAACGCCGGGGCGGGGCAGACGGTGTTTCACGTCCATGCCCACCTGCTGGGCGGGCGGTCCATGGGGTGGCCGCCGGGCTAGCGCGCCTGCTTGCCAACGTGGAGAGGCCGGTCTAACTTGCACGCTCTGCGACAGATTCTGAGTCTAGTCTTCCCTGTATTTGGCACGAGGCCCACGCGCGGACCATGAAGCGCGAGGGCCAGAGTGTGTGCGGCAAGGGGTGCAGGTGACTGAGGTCGCCGGCACCCCTTCCTCATTCCCGCGGGTCGCGGCGCCCCACACCCTCGCCGAGCTGGAGTTCGACCGCGTGCTCGCCGTGGTGGCCGAGCACGCGGTGTCCGAGCTGGGGGCGGCATCGGTGCGAGCCCGCCTCCCCGCGGCCGACGTGGACGCCGTGCGGGAGGAGTTGGCGACGGTCTGGGAGCTCGCGCGGGAGCTGCACGAGACGGGACGCTTCCAGCCCCTGGCGGTCCCCGACCTGAGCGAGATCCTCGACCGACTCGCCGTGGTGGGCAGCGTGCTCGACGGCGAGCAGCTGCACGCGCTGCAAGTGGCGCTCTCGGGCATGCGGGAGGTGGCCCTCCAGCTCGCCGCCCTCGAGGAGCGGGCGCCGCGCGTGGCGGCACTCGCCGTGGAGGTCGCGCCGCGCCGCCTGGAGCAGGCCGTCGAGCGCGCCATCGAGCCCGACGGGCGGGTCAAGGACGATGCCTCACCCCCGCTCAAGCGGGCGCGCCGACGGCTGCGCGACGTGCGCGAGCGGCTCGTCGCTCTGCTGCAAGGCTTCCTGCGCGAGACGGCACCGCAGGAGGGCGAGGGCGAGGTGACGCTGCGGGGAGGCCGCTACGTGATCCCGGTGCGGAGCGAGCGGCGGGGACGGGTGAAGGGAATCGTGCACGGTGAGTCGAGCTCTGGCGCGACGCTGTTCGTCGAGCCGACCGAGGCGGTGGAGCTGGGCAACGAGCTGAACGCGTGCGAGGCAGAGGAGGCGCGCGAGACCCTCGCCGTGCTGCGCGCCCTGACCGAGGAGGCGCGACCCTACGCGCAGCACATCGAGGATGGGTGGGCGATGTGCGTGGCGGCCGACGACTGTTACGCGCGGGCCCGCTACGCCCTCGCGTCGCGGGCACGCCTCCCCCTCCTGGGCGAAGCCCCGGCGCCGCTGGCGATCCGACAGGGCGTGCACCCCCTATTGCTCGCCGAGTCGGGTGCGGCGGTGCCGTTCGATCTCGTGATGGAGGAGGGTGAGACCAGCGTGCTGGTGAGCGGGCCCAACGCGGGTGGCAAGACGGTCCTGCTCAAGGCGGTGGGCCTGATCAGCGCGGTGGCGCAGGCGGGGGTGATCCCGCCGGTCGGGCCGGAGACGACCTTGCCCGTGTTCCGCCGCATCTTCACCGACATCGGCGATCACCAGTCCATCGACGCCAGCCTCTCCACGTTCAGTGCGCACGTGGCTCGCCTCAAGGGGATCCTGGAGGAGGCCGAAGAGAGCTCGCTGGTGCTGCTGGATGAGCTGGGTGGCGGTACCGACCCGATCGAGGGCGCGGCCCTCGCGGGCGCCGTGCTGGAGGCGCTGAATGCACGCGAGCCGGTGACCGTGGCTACCACGCACCTTGGCCAGCTCAAGGAGCTCGCCGCCGACACCCCGGGCATCGTGAACGCGAGCCTCGAGTTCGATCAGGCGACGCTGGCACCGACGTACCGCCTGCTCAAGGGCAAGCCCGGTCGCTCGTACGGCCTGGCTATCGCGCGGCGCATGGGACTGCCGGCCGACGTGCTCGCCCGCGCCGACCAGCTCACGCCGGAGCAGGTGCGCTCGATGGACGCGATGCTGGCCGAACTGGAGCGACGGGAGGCGGAGCTGGGCCGGCGGGAGGGCGAGGTCGCCGACGCCCAGGCACAGCTCGCGCGGGAACGGGGTCGGGTGGGAGCCGAACGCGCCGAACTCGAAGAGCGGCTAGCGGCCATGGAGGAGCGGGAGCGGGAGCAGGAACGCGAGGGGCGGGAGCAGGCGAGGCGCTTCCTGCTCGAGGCGCGCAAACGCGTCGAGGAGGCGCTGGGCACGGCGCGGGCCGCCGTGAGCGAGGCGACCGCCAAGGAGGCGCGCCGGCTCGTGGAGGAGGGAGTGCAGGAGGAGGCCGATGCGCTCCGCAAGCTGGAGCAGCGTGGCTGGAGGATCCGGGGAACGGAACAGGGGGAGCGGGGAGCGGGCCACCCTGCCGCCCGTTCCTCCCAGCAGGCGAGCCGCGGTGCCACACGGCAGCGCGCCGAGGAGCCGGCACCGCCGTCGCAACGCACCGTCCCCGACATGGAGCTCTCCTCCGAGGTCAACCTCAGGGGCATGCGCGTCGAAGAGGCCGAGCCGGAGCTGCTCGCGGCGCTCGATGCGGCAGTCGTCGCCGACCTGCCGGTGCTCCGCATCATTCACGGCAAGGGCACTGGCGCGCTCCGCGCCGTCGTGCACGAATTGCTCGCGGCGGACCGGCGGGTTGCGCGGTTCCATTTGGCGCCGCCCCAGCAGGGCGGGTCGGGGGTCACCATCGCGGAGCTGGCATCGTGAGCGCGATCCCCGACGACGTCATCGAGCAGGTGCGCGACGCCGCCGACCTCGTTTCGATCATCGGCGAGTACGTGGAGCTCAGGCGCACTGGCTCGGATTACCGCGGCCCCTGCCCGTTTCACGGGGGCAAGCATCGCAACTTCGCCGTCATTCCCAAGAAGCAGATGTTCTACTGCTTCGTGTGTCACGAAGCGGGAGACGTGTTCACCTTCTTCATGAAGCGCCTGGGAATGGAGTACCCGACCGCGGTGCGGGAGGTGGCGGGCCGCGTCGGCATCACGATCCCCGAGCGGCGCAGCACCGGCCCCGATCCCCGGGAGCCCCTCTTTTCGGCGGTGAGCGTGGCCGGCGAGTGGTACGCGCGCCGCCTGCGCGAGGCGGACGACGCCAAGCCGGCGCGCCGCTATCTGGAAGAGCGATCCTTCGATCTCGCGAAGCTGCTGCCCCAGGGGTTGGGGTTCGCGCCGAAGGGCGACGAGTTCCTCAAGGCGATGGAGCAGCTCGGCGTGAAGGCCGACGTGCTCATGGAGGCCGGGCTGGCGGTGAAGCGGGAGGACGGCTCGCTGCGGCCGCGCTTCTGGAATCGATTGCTGTTTCCGATTCACGACCTGCGCGGGCGGGTGGTGGGGTTCGGAGGACGCGTGCTGGACGACGCCGAGCCGAAGTACCTCAACTCGCCCGACTCACCGGTGTTCCACAAGGGATCGCTGCTGTACAACCTGCACCACGCGAAGCACGCCATCCGCAAGGCGGAACGGGCCGTGGTCGTCGAAGGGTACTTCGACGTGCTGCGTCTCGTCGAAGTGGGAACAGAGGAAACGGTCGCGCCCCTCGGAACGTCGCTCACGCCTGAGCAGGCGCTGCTGCTGAAGCGCTACAGCAAGAGCGTGGTGCTGTTGTACGACAACGATCCCGCGGGGCTGCGCGCCAGCTTCCGCGCGGCCGACGTGCTGTTACATGCGGGACTGCGTGTGTTGATCGCCACGCCTCCGCCCCGCGAGGACCCCGACGCGGTGGCGCTGGCCGGCGGGCTCGATGCCGTGCGCGATCTGCTGGACGACGCGCTCGATGTGTTCGACCGCAAGCTTCAGTTGCTCGAGCGCAAGGGGTGGCTCGGCTCGCTCTCGGGACGGCGACGGGCCCTCGATCGCCTGTTGCCCACGCTCCGCGCGGTGAGCGACGGCGTGACGCGTGACCTCTACGTGAACCGAGCCGCTGAGGCGCTCGGGATTTCCCGCGAGTCGGTGCTGCAGGAGCTCCAGTCGGCGCGCTGGCACGCCCCGCGACCGCGCAGCGAGGAAGGGGGAGCGGGAGAGGCACCACCACCCCGGCGGAGCCGCCTGGCCCGACCGGAGCGTGACCTGCTGCGCGTCATGTTGCACGAGGCCGGATGGCGCGAGCGCATCGTGGAGCGGCTGGTGGAACTGCAGTCGGAGGAGAATGCGGACCGCCAGTTGCTGCTGCACGTGGGCGCGCTGGACGCCAAGGTGGTGGGATCGGAAGTGCTGGACCGAGTCGCCCCAGAGGAGCGGGGAGCCGTGACCGAGCTGCTCGCGGAGCCGTGGGGCGACATGAACGTGGATGCCATGGTCGACGGGGCACTGCGCAAGATCGAGAGCCGGGCGCTGCTCACCCAGCTCCGCGCGATCGATCGGCAGATCACCGTCGCGAGCGAAGAGGAGAAGGTGGTGCTGGCGCGGCAGAAGGAGTCGCTGAGCCGTCGCATCGCCAGTCTCGATCCGAGTTATTGGAACGTGATCACGAAACGGAGGAGCCGGAGTGCACGCTGATCTCGAAGCGCTGTTGAAGCTGCAGGAGAAGGACAAGATCGTAATGCAGCTGGAAGCCGAACTCACTGCCCTCGAGCCCGAGGTGCAGCAGTTGGACGACGAACTCGCCCGCGCGGAGGAGGTGCTCGGTGCCGCCAAGCTGCGGGTCGAACAGGCCGACAAGCGCCGCCAGGAGCTGGAGGGGAAGATCGAGAGCTACCGTGTCATGCAGGAGCGGCGGCGGCAGCGACTCGAGTGGGTGCGGGGAGCCAAGGAGGCCTCCAACCTCATGGCGGAGCTGGACCTCGCCCGTACCGTGCTGGCCAAGGAGGAGGCCGAGTGGGTGCGCTCCGCTGACAAGGTGCAGGAGGCCAAGGGCATAGCGGAGCAGGAGGAGGGACAGCTCGAGGAGCTGCGGGCGGCCCAGGGGCCCAAGCGGGAGGAGATCGCGGCGAAGCAGGCCGAGATCGACGACAAGCTCCGCGCCGCCCGCGCCGATCGCGCCGAGACCGCCAAGCCGGTGCCGGCGGTGCTGCAGGATCGGTACGATCGGATTCGTCAGGGGCGCGCGCCGCTCGCCCTCTACCCGATTCACAACGGGGCGTGTGGCCACTGCTTCACGGCCGTGCCGTTGCATCGGCGGCAGAAGGTGCTCGGGGGCCGCGGCGTGGAGCCCTGCGAGGCGTGCGGAGTGCTGATCTACGACGGCGGCGAATGACCGCAGCCCTGGCCCGGTGGGCCGTGGCGCCGCCGTCGGACCCGGCGCAGGTCGATCCGCTGGTGCAGGCCCTCAACATCCCGGAGACCCTCGCCGCGTTGCTGGTACGGCGCGGTCTCTCTGCACCGACCGACGCCAAACGCTTCCTCCGTCCCGAGCTCGAGTCGCTTGCCGATCCGTATGCCTTGCGCGGCATGGAGACGGCCGTGGCGCTCGTGCGCGGCGCGGTGCGCGACGGGCGCACGATTCTCGTGCACGGGGATTACGACGTCGACGGCCAGTGTGCCACCACACTCCTCACGCGGGTGCTGCGGGAGAGCGGGGCGCACGTCGTGCCCTTCGTGCCCCACAGGATCCGCGACGGGTACGACTTCGGGCCGGCCGGACTCGCGCAGGCCCGCGCGCACGGCGCCTCGCTGATCGTGACGTGCGACTGCGGCACCACGGCGGTCGAGCCGATTCGCCAGGCGCGGGCAGAGGGGATCGACGTGGTCGTGACCGACCATCACCTCCCCGGGGTCGTCGCACCCGCCAACGCGGTGGTCAACCCGCAACACCCGGACTGCGACGCGGCGCTGGGACACCTGTGCGGCGCGGGCGTCGCCTTCAAGCTCGCCCAGGCGCTGGTCGGCCCCCTCGACCTCCCCGAAACCCTCCCGTTCCACTTTCTCGACCTGGTGGCGCTTGCCACGGTCGCCGACGTCGTGCCGCTCACCGGCGAGAACCGTACCCTCGTGCGCTATGGGCTCAAGCTGCTGGCGGCGTCGCGCTGGCGCGGCGTGCGGGCGCTGGTGGAGACGGCGGGACTCGCGGGGCGGGAGCTGCGGGCGGGCCAGGTGGGGTTCATCCTGGCTCCGAGGCTCAACGCCGCGGGGCGGATCGGCGAGGCGATGGATGGCGTGAGGCTCCTGCTCTCGGACGACGAGGCGGAGGCGCACGAGCTGGCGCGGCGGTTGGAGCGCATCAACGAGCAGCGCCAGGCGGTGGACGAGCGCACGCTGGAGGAGGCCCTCGCGGAGATCGACGCCCACGCGGACCTGGATCGGGACTTCGGGCTCGTGCTGGCCCGCGAGGGTTGGCACCCGGGGGTCATCGGGCTGGTGGCCTCGCGCGTGGTAGAGCGGTATGCCCGCCCAGCTGTCCTGGTGGCGCTGGATGGTGAGGAGGCGAGGGGATCGGGGCGGTCGATCGCTGGCTTCGACCTGCACGGGGCGTTGGAGGCGTGCGCGCCCCAGTTGGAGCGCTTCGGTGGCCACAAGATGGCGGCGGGCCTCACGCTGCGGCGCGACCGGCTGGGAGCCTTCCGCCAGGCCTTCAGCGCGGTGGCGCGGGAACGGCTCGCGCCGGAGGACCTGGTGCCCACGCAACGGATCGATGCCGTGGTCCCGCTCGAGCGGCTGGACGACGAGCTGGAGCGGCTGCTGCGACACCTCGAGCCGTGCGGCCCGGGCAATCCCGCCCCGGTGTTCGGCGTGATCGCGGCCGGCGTGCGCAACCAGAACACCGTGGGCGCCAACCACCTCAAGTTCACGCTGGACGACGGCACGGGGCGCATCGAGGCGATTGCCTTCAACTGGGCCGATCGCGTGGTGTCGGGCTGGTGGAGCGCCCCTGTGGATGTCGCGCTCAGGCTGGAGCGCAACGAGTGGCGGGGGCGGAGCCATCTGCAGGCCAGAGTGGTGGGGATCCGACCCAGCGGCGGGGGGGAAGGGCCGGCTCCCGGCGGCGGCTCGTAGGAGAGGGCGGATCCATGCGCATCATCGCCGGCGAGTTCAAGGGACGCCCACTCGAAGAGCCCAACGACACCCGGGTGCGGCCCACCACCGAAAAGGTGCGGGAGGCGTGGTTCAGCATCCTGGGCGAGCGGATCGTGGGCGCCAGCGTACTCGATCTGTTCGCCGGCTCCGGGGCATTGGGGCTCGAGGCGCTCTCGCGCGGCGCCGAGCGTGTGGAGTTCGTGGAGCTGCTGCCGCCATCCGTGGCAGCCCTCAAGGCGAACGTGGCGACGCTCGGCGTGAGCGATCGGGTGCGTATCCGGCGGGGCGACGCCCTGCGGATTGCCGCCCGACTGCCGGAGGGGGCCTATGATGTTGCGCTGGCGGACCCGCCGTATACTACTGATCATGCCCAGCGGCTCGTGGAGATCTTCCGCGAACGGCGGTTTGCGTCCGTGCTCTGCGTGGAGCATCGTGTGACGCTCGCGCTTCCCGGCGACGACACCCGGCGCTACGGTGACGTGGCCCTGACCTTCTGCTATCTGCCATGACACGAATCGCGATCTACCCCGGCTCGTTCGATCCCGTCACCCGCGGCCACGAGGACATCGTGCGGCGCTCCCTGCACCTCGCCGACAAGGTGGTCGTTGCCGTGGCCGTGAATCTCGAGAAGGCGCCGCTCTTCGCGCTGGAGGAGCGGGTGGCGCTGCTCCAGGAGGTGCTGCGGGACGAGCCACGCGTGGAGGTGCGCTCGTTCGACGGGTTGCTCGCCGAGTTCGCGCGGGACGCGGGGGCGCGCATGGTGATCCGTGGCCTGCGGGCCGTGAGTGACTTCGATTACGAGTCGCAGATGGCGCTGATGAACCGCGAGCTGGATCCCGAGCTGGAGACGGTGTTTCTCGTGCCGGCGCTGCACCTCACCTACCTGAGCTCGAGCCTGGTGCGGGAGGTCGCACGGCTCGACGGGGACGTGGGTCCGTTCGTGCATCCCGTGGTCGAGAAGGCGCTCAAGGCGAAGTACGCCGCGTGAGCTTTCGGAACGACCTGCGCCGGCGGGCGGGCGCCCGGGGCTGCCGCGTTGTGCTCGCCGAAGGATGGGACGAACGGGTGCGGCAGGCGGCCGGGATGCTGGAGCGGGAGGCCGTGGCCGAGCCCGTGTTGCTGGAGCGTTCCATGGCCGGCGATCCGCGGGTGGACCGCATCGCCGAGCTGCTGGCGGCCCGGCGTCCGGACAAGGTGAGCGGTCCCGCCCGGGCGCACGAGCTGGCTGCCGACCCCCTCTACTTCGCCGCCGGACTGGTGGCGCTCGGAGAGGTAGACGCCGCCGTGGCGGGGGCGGTGCACCCCACGGCCGACGTGCTCCGGGCGGCGTTCTGGGCCATCGGCCGGGCACCCGGCATTACGACCGTGAGCAGCGCGTTCTACATGGCGTTCGACGAGGCGCCCGGCCACGCCCTGTTCCGGCTGGCCCGGGGGCCCTGCGGGGAGGGGGCCAGCGTGTTGACCTTCGCCGACTGCGGGGTGGTGCCCGATCCCGACGCCGCCCAGCTCGCCGAGATCGCCCTGGCGGCGGCGCGCGACCACCTCCTGGTGGTGGACGAGGATCCGGTCGTGGCGTTCTTGTCGTACAGCACCAGTGGCAGCGCGGGCGGGCCCAAGGTGGACAAGGTACGGCGGGCCGTGGAGCGGTTTCGCCAGCTGGCGCCAGACATTCAGTGCGACGGCGAGCTCCAGGGCGACGCCGCCATCGTCCCTGCGGTGGCGGAGCAGAAGGCTCCACACTCGGCGGTCGGCGGCTGCGCCAACGTGCTCATCTTCCCCGACCTTGACAGCGGCAACATTGCATACAAACTGGTTCAGCGCCTGGCCGGTGCGACCGCAACGGGCCCCGTCCTGCAGGGGCTCGCGCGCCCGATGATGGACCTCTCCCGCGGCGCGACGGCCGACGACGTCGTAGATGTCGCCGCTGTCGCCGTGCTGCAGGCGGGCGAATCGACTGGGCTTCCAAGGGAGGAGGAGGCATGAGCTTCACGGTGCGAAAGGACGAGGCGAAGGGCGTCGTCGTGATCGGCGTGGACGGCCAGCTGATCGTTGGCAACCGGCACGATCTCAAGAAGAAGGTGATGGACTCCATCGAGGCGGGGGAGAGGAAGTTCGTGGTTGATTTTGCCGAGACCGGCTACATCGACTCGTCGGGCTTGGGTGTGCTGGTGTCTCTCTCCAAGAAGATTCGCGAGACAGGCGGCGATCTGCGGCTCGCCGGGCTGAACGACGACCTGCGGACCCTGTTCGAGCTGACGAAGCTCGACACCCTCTTCACCATCATGGGTTCGGCAGAGGAGGCGACCGCCTCCTTCTGACGACGTGACGGCCCCGCTCAGGCTCTACGTCCGTCGCAGCGAGTCCGCCCCACCGGACTCCGAGAGCCGACGCATCAACATCTCGGTTCGGGTTCCCACGGATCTCGATGTGGTGGAGGAGGCGGTCGACCTCGTCGCCCGCCATTGTCTGGCCAGCGGCGTACCGCCCAAGGCGGCGCGTTTCGTCGTGCGCGTCGTGCTGTGCGAGGCGCTGGCCAACGCCATCGTGTACGGGAACCAGCTCGATCCGGCGAAGCGTGTCGACGTCCGCGTCGAGGTCGGAGACGAGGCCGTCGCACTGCACGTCTGTGACGAGGGCGACGGCTTCGATCCCTCGGTGGTTCCCGATCCCACCGAGCCCGATCGCATCGAGCTCAATCAGGGCCGCGGCCTCTTCCTCATCCGCCAGCTGGTGGACGAGGTCCACTTCAATCCCCGAGGAAACGCCATCTGCATGATCATGCGCCGCGCCTAGAGCGCTTCGAGGGGATTCTGCAGTCGCTCGGGGCGATGGTCGGGTGTCGAATTCGGCTGTGGCGCTACGGTCGAGGACGGTTGCGGCCCGTGCTCGACGTGGGGGGCGTGGAGCCGCCGCCGGTGCGAGTGGACGACGCCGGGGGCGTGATCCCGACGGACGCGACGCGCTGGGTGGCGCAGGTGCCCGATACGGAGGGGTACTGGTTCGAGATCGTCGAGTGCGAGCGCGATCCGGCGGGGGTCGCCGGCACCGTCGGCCCGTTGCTGGCCCGACTGATCGAAGGCGAGCAAGACACCCTGAACCTCGCGAAGCAGCTGGCGTCCCGCTACGAAGAGACCGAGCTCCTGTACACCATCAGCGGCATCCTGGGACGCACGATCCGGTTGGAGCGGGCGGCCGAGACGATTCTGCGCGAGGTCAGCGACGTGGTGGGGGCGCACCGGGCATCGATCTTCGTGCACGATGAAGCGGGCGGCGTCCTGCGGCCGGTGGCCGCACTGGGCAAGGAAGTCGGGGAGCTCGCGAGCATCGACGTGGACGACGGCGAGTCGATCACGGCGCGGGTGTTCCGTTCCCGGCGGCCGGTGGCCTACGATCCACGAAGCGCCAACGATCCCAATCCCGGTATCGGACCGGATCGAGGCTACCGGGGCTCCGCCTTCCTCTCCTATCCCATCATCTACCCCACGCCCGAGGGCGTGCCGCGGGCGATCGGTGTCATCAACCTCACCGACCGCCTGGGAACCGACGTGTTCAGCGGGGGCGAGCGGCGCCTCGTGGGCGCGGTGGCAAGCCAGATCGGGGCGGCCATCGAGAACGCGCGCCTGGTCGAGCGAGATCTCGCGCAACAGCGCGTGCGGCGGGAGCTCGAGTTGGCCCACGGGCTGCAGCTCAAGCTGTTGCCGTCGCCGGAGATCCTCGGGGCAGCGGTGGATGCCGCGGCGCGGTGCATCCCTGCGCGCACGGTCGGGGGCGACTTCTACGACTTCGTGCGGCTGTCCGGGGGGCGCGTCGGGGTCATGCTGGGGGACGTGTCGTCGCACGGCTTCCCGGCGGCCCTCATCATGGCTCTGGTGCTCTCGGCGGCGGGCATCCACGCGGCCGAGATCGCCTCGCCCGACGGCATGCTGCGCCGCCTGCTCGAGTCGGTGGAGCAGGAGCTGGCGGAGACGGAGATGCACCTCTCGCTCTTCTACGGGGTGCTCGACCCCGATGCCGGCCTGTTGCGCTACGCCAACGCGGGGCATCCCCACGCCTTCCGCGTCACCCCGGGCGGTGTGGAGCGGCTGGGCGCGACGTCCCCCCCATTGGGGCTCGCCAAGGCCGACGCGATCGTTGCCGCCGAGGCGAAGTGGGTGCGCGGTGACGATACGCTGCTGGTCTTCTCCGACGGCATCGTGGAGGCGCGCAACGAAGAGGGCGAGCAGCTGGGGGAGGAGCGGGTGCTGCAGTTGGCGACCGCCCATCGGGCCGGCCCCGCCACCGAGATCGTGGAAGCCGTGCTCGCCGAGGCGGCGGCGTTCGAGGCCGTGGCGCAGGACGACCGTACCATCCTGGCGCTGCGGATCTAGGTGGGCCGTCGCCTCGGCCAGCACTTCCTGTTCGATCCCTCGATTCTCGACCGGATCGTGGACGCGCTCGATCCGCATCTCCATGACACGGTGCTCGAGATCGGGGCGGGGCGCGGGACGCTGACGCGGCGCCTGGCGGCGCGTGTCGGGAGGGTGGTGGCGATCGAGAGAGATCGGCGGTTGGCGGAGCGGGTGCGGGCGGAGCCCGACACGCTGCCCGACAACGCGACGGTGATCGCGGGTGATGCGCTGGAGCAGGACTGGCATGCCTTGGCCTCGGACGCACTTGAAGGCGAGGCCTGGAAGGTCACCGGCAACATCCCCTACGCGATCACCTCTCCCCTGATCGACAAGGCCCTCACCCCTCCGATGCCCGCGATAGTGGTCTTCCTCGTCCAGCGCGAGGTCGCGGACCGTCTCGCGGCACAACCCGGTGGCAAGACCTACGGCGCGCTTTCGGTGGGGGTGCAGGCGGTGGCGCGGGCGGAGCGGCTCTTCGACGTGCCCGCCGGCGCGTTCCGGCCGCCCCCCAGAGTGGACTCGGCCGTGGTGCGATTGCTGCCGCTGGAGCGCCCGCTGGTGGCGGCGGCCGAGCAGGAGGCGTTCAGGCGGTTCGTGACCGCGCTCTTCGGGCGCCGGCGCAAGCAGCTGGTGGGGGCGCTGTGTGGCGTCACCGGGGCCGCGCGCGACCGCGTGCAGGCATGCCTTCAGGAAATGGGCGTCGATCCCAAGGCCCGCGGCGAGACGCTGCCGGCGACGACGTTCGTGTCCCTGTTCCAGGCGTTGGCGCGTTGAGCCGCCGAGTCCACACCCGTGTAGATTGCGCTGCATGAGTGCAAGCACAGAGGGTGTACGCGCGGCCCCGCGCGGCACCCTGGTCGATCGCGCGCTGCGACGGCTCCGGCAGGACGCCGCCGACAGCCTGACGCTCGCGCGTGACGTGCTCGGGCTGGCACGGGCCAGTCGCGCGATCGCCGACCGCGTCGTCGTCGCGCTGCTGGGCGCCGATCCACGCGTCCGCCAGATGCACGACGGCCGCTGGGCGCTGGCGACGCGGGCCGACGGGTCTCCCCGACTGGCCTCGTGCACGTTCGCGGTCGTGGACGTGGAAACGACCGGAACGCGGTACGGCCGGGGGGATCGTGTCACGGAGCTGGCCATCGTCACGCTGTCGGGTGGAGAGGTGGACGTCGCCTTCGAGACGCTCGTCAACCCGGAGCGGCCCATTCCGAGCTTCGTGCAGTCGCTCACCCGGATCACGGACGACATGGTGCGGAACCAGCCCACGTTCGACGAGATTGCCGACGACGTGCTCGCGACGCTTGCCGGTCGCGTCTTCGTGGCTCACAACGCGCCGTTCGATTGGGGATTCCTGTCAAGCGAGTTGCGGCGCACCCGCGATCTCGATCTCGAGGGCGCGAAGCTTTGCACGGTGCGGCTGGCCCGCCGGCTGCTGCCCGGGCTGCGCTCGCGGGGCCTGGACAGCGTGGCGGCCTTCCTCGGCATCGAGATCGCGGAGCGCCACCGCGCCCGGGGCGATGCGCTGGCCACGGCCCACATCCTGAGGCACCTGCTGGCGCGCGCCGAGGAGCAGGGAGCGGAGACGTTGACCGACCTGCAGGGCCTGGGACGCCGCGGCCGGCGCAAGAAGAGTGCGCTCCCCACTCCCGTGGAGGAGGCATGAGCCTGGTCACGACGTTCCGCGTCGGTGGCCTCACCTGCCACACGCTCGACGCCGGGCTGCAGCGGCTCGACGGGGGAGCCATGTTCGGGGTGGTGCCCAAGCCGCTATGGGAGAAGCGTATCGCTCCCGATGAGCGGAACCGCATTCCCCTCTGCATGCGCTGCCTCCTCATCGAGCACGACACGGGCCCGGTGTTGGTCGATACGGGGCTGGGCAACAAGGAGGCCGACAAGTTCCTCGACATCTACGGGGTGGAAAACGCCGGTCGGCGCGGACCCACGCAGCTCGACGACGCGCTCGCGGAGGTGGGCTACACGGCCGGCGACATCCGCTATGTGATCAACACCCACCTCCACTTCGACCATGCGGGCGGGAACACCTACGTACCCGCCGAAGGGGGGACGGGTGAGCGGGACGGGGGAGAGCCTGAGACGCTGATCGCCTTCCCCAACGCGACGTACGTCGTTCAGGAACGGGAGCTGGAGTTTGCCGGACAGCGGAACGAGCGCGTCGCCGCCAGCTATCTCCCGCCCAACTTCGATCCGGTCTCGCGGGCGGGCCGGTGGCAGCGGGTGCGGGGCGAGGCCGAGCTGCTGCCGGGCATCCGCGTCGTGCCCACCCCGGGGCACGTGCCTGGGCACCAGTCGGTGCTGGTCCAGAGCGGGGGTGAGACGGCGTGCTTCCTGGGCGATCTGGTGCCTACGGCGGCCCATCTCCCGCTGCCCTGGATCATGGGCTACGATCTCGAGCCGCTGGTCACGCTGGAAACGAAGCGGGCACTGCTGGCGCGGGCCGAAGCCGACGGTTGGGTGCTCGTGTTCGAGCACGACGCCGAGCGCGGGCTGGGGCGCGTGGTACGGCAGGGCAGATCCTACGGTTACCAGCCGCTTGACACTCCCCCGGGCCGGGCGTAAGTTCCGCCCTCACAATACGGTAAGCAAGCGCCCGAGCGCTTCACCCTCCTGCCGCCGGTCTCCGACCGGACGCGCATCTAGGGTTCCGATCTGAGTACCGGGGGGCAGCCGTTTCCCCGGTGCCGTGCGGACTCCGGAGGGCTCGGATCCGCCTTTTTGTTGGCTTCAGGCGAAGGAGGAGCGTCACTGCAAGAGGACAGATCGAAGGTACGGGTCAACCATCAGATCCGGATCAGCCCCGTGCGGCTGATCGGCGCCGATGGGGAGCAGGTGGGGGTGGTCCCGATCGAGGAAGCACAGAAGGCAGCCCGCGAAGCCGGGCTCGACCTGGTCGAGGTCGCCGCCACGGCCCGCCCGCCCGTGGTCAAGGTCATGGACTACGGGAAGTACCGCTTCGAGCAGGCAAAGGCGGCCCGGGCGGCGAGGAAGAAGCAGCACAACATCCAGGTCAAAGAGGTGAAGTACCGGCCCGGCATCAGCGAGCACGACTTCGAGTTCAAGACCCGGCACGCCCGGACCTTTCTCGAAGAGGGGAACAAGGTGAAGCTGACCATGATGTTCCGGGGCCGGCAGGTCACGCATCCCGAGTTGGGCAAGGAAGTACTCGACCGGGTCTACGCGGCCGTGGAGGACGTTGCCAAGATCGAGATGACGCCCAGGTTGGAGGGGCGTAACATGACCATGGTGCTCGCGCCGAAGTAGACTGGTCTGGCACGCGGGGCGACAACGTGAGGATACAGGAACCGGCGACGGCCTGGCCATGGCCTGCGGCGGACGGAGAACGGAAGCACGATGCCAAAGATGAAGACGAAACGCGGCGCTGCGAAGCGCTTCAAGCTCACCGGGAAGGGCAAGGTGAAGCGGCGCCGGGCGTTCAAGAGCCACATTCTCACCAAGAAGCATCCCAAGCGGAAGCGGCGTCTGCGCCAGGCCACGATGGTCTCGAGCCAGGAAGAGCGTCGCGTCAAGCGCCTGCTGCAGGGATAGGAGAGAGCGATGCCGAGAGTTCGGAGTAACGTCGCCCGTCTCAAGCGCAAGAAGAAGATCATGCGCGCGGCCAAGGGCGCGCGCGGCGGGCGCAGCAAGCTGTACAAGTCGGCGAAGGAGAACGTCGAGCGCGGGTTGCGCTATGCGTACCGTGACCGGCGCCAGAAGAAGCGGGACTTCCGCCGGCTGTGGATCGTGCGGATCAATGCGGCGGCGCGGCTGCACGACCTGTCCTACAGCCGCTTCATGGCGGGTCTGAAGAAGGCCGGGGTCGAGATCAACCGCAAGGTACTGGCCGACCTGGCGGTGCGGGATCCGGCCGCGTTCGGTGAGTTGGCGGAGGTGGCGAAGAAGAGCCTCTAGGGGCCGGCCACCGATGCCACAGACTCCCGCCCATCAGGAACAGCTCGATGCCGTCGCTCACGCCGTGGATCGCGCGTCCAGGGCGGACGCCGCGACGCTAGCGCAGCTCAAGACCGAGATCCTCGGCCGCAAGGCCGGTACGCTCACCCTCATCCTCCGCTCGCTGGCGGGGCTCCCCTCCGAGGAGCGCCGTGCCATCGGCGCGCGCGCCAACCAACTGAAGCGGGCGCTCGAGGAGGCCATCGCGCAGCGGGAGCTCGCCCTCCAGCAGGAGGCCCGGGCGCCCAAGGCGCTCGACTGGACCATGCCGAGCCGCCCCGTCTGGCGCGGCGCGGTGCATCCGGTCAACGCCGTCACGGACGAGATCTGCGAGGTCTTCCGGACGCTCGGCTTCACCCGGGTGACCGGTCCGGAGGCCGAGACCGAGGACTACAACTTCACCAAGCTCAATATCGGGCTGGACCACCCGGCGGCGGACGAGCACGACACGTTCTACCTCGGCCCCGGGGTGCTGCTGCGCACGCACACCTCGCCCATGCAGGCGCGCGTCATGGAGCAGTACCAGCCGCCGATCCGCATCGTCGTCCCCGGCAGGGTGTACCGGCGCGACGCCTTCGATCCGTCGCACTCGCCGGTGTTCGAGCAGATCGAGGGGCTCGCCGTGGACGAAGGGATCAGCTTCGTGGATTTCAAGGCGGCGATCGACACCTTCGTGAAGCTGTTCTTCAGCCGCGATACCGCCGTGCGGTTTCGGCCGTCCTTCTTCCCGTTCACCGAGCCGTCGGCCGAGGTCGACGCGCAGTGTCAGATGTGCCGGGGGAGCGGCTGCTCGACCTGCAAGCAGACGGGCTGGCTCGAGATCATGGGCGCGGGCATGGTGCACCCTGCCGTGTTCGAGAATTGCGGGATCGATCCCGAGCGGTACACCGGGTACGCGTTCGGCATGGGCGTGGAGCGCATCGCGATGTTGCGACACGGCATCCCCGACATTCGGCTGCTGTGGGAGAACGACATGCGGTTGCTCTCGCAGTTTTCGGAGTAGCGATGATCGTCTCCCTCAACTGGCTCTCGGATCTGCTGGGCCGCGATCTTGCCGCCGACGACGTGGCGGAACGGCTCGCCATGCTCGGGGCGCCTGTCGAAGGACGGGAGGAGCTGCGCCCGCAGCTCGACGGCGTGGTGGTCGGGCTGGTGGAGCGGGCCGAGAAGCATCCCAATGCCGACCGACTCACGCTGTGTCAGGTGAACAACGGGCGGGAGGTGGTCGAAGTCGTGTGTGGCGCGCCCGTCGTCAAGCCTGGCGCCAAGTATCCCTATGCGCCCGAGGGCACGGTGCTGCCGGGTGGCCTGAGGCTCGAGGCGCGCAAGATCCGCGGCGTGGTGTCGCACGGCATGCTCTGCTCGGCGCGCGAGCTCGAGTTGGGCACGGAGCACGAAGGGATCATGGAGATCCGCACCGACGCGCCGCCGGGAACGCGCCTGCTCGACGCGTTCCCGCTCGAGGATACCCGACTCGAGCTCGAGGTGACGGCCAACCGGCCCGACCTGTTGTGTCACAAGGGCGTGGCCCGCGAGCTCAGCGTCGTGTACGGCGTGCCCGTGAAGCTGCCGGCGATTCCCAATGCGCCGCGGGGTGACGGGGGGGCGCCGCGCCGCGTGAAGCAGACGGGCGCCGTGGGGGGCGTCGACGTGAGCATCGAGGACGTCGAGGGGTGCCCGCGCTACATGGCCGCCGTGATCCGTGGCGTGCAGATTGGCCCATCGCCCACGTGGTTGGAGGCGAGATTGCGCGCCATCGGGGCGCGGCCCATCAACAACGTCGTCGACGCCACCAACTACGTGCTGTACGAGCTGAACCAGCCGTTGCACGCCTTCGATCTGGCCACCGTTCGGGGCAACAAGATCGTTGTGCGCCGTGCCGCGCCGGGGGAGCAGATGACCACGCTCGACGGCGAAACGCGCGAGCTCACGCCCGAGATGACGATGATCTGCGACGGCGAGGGACCGACGGCCATCGGCGGCGTCATGGGCGGTGCCACGTCGGAGGTGTCTGAGGGGACGACGGACGTGCTGCTCGAGTGCGCCTACTTCGATCCGCCGCGGATCCGCCAGACGCGCCAGGCGCTGAAGATGACGACCGAGGCGTCGTATCGCTTCGAACGGGGCACCGATTACGAGGCCATGCCCGACGCGCTGCGCCGCGCCGTGCAGCTGATCCGCGCCGTCGCCGGCGGTGCCGAGCCGGAGCCCCCAATCGACGTGTATCCCAAGCCGTTCAAGGCGCGCACGGTCGTGCTGCGGCCCGAGCGCGTCGCGCACGTGCTGGGAATGCCGGTGACGCGGGAGGAGATCGAGCGTATCCTCGTCGGCCTCGGCTTCCCGGTGGCGCCCAAGGGCGCGAAGCTGCACGTGCAGGTGCCGGGGTGGCGTCCGGACGTGACGCGGGAAATCGACCTCATCGAGGAAGTCGCGCGCGTGCGGGGCTACGACACGTTTCCCACGGAGCTGCTCCCGTTCCGCACCAGCGTGGTTCCCGACGACCCGATCGAGCCGCTGCGGGCGGCGATCCGCCGGGTCATGACCGGAATGGGGCTGCACGAGGCGCGGTCGCTCTCCCTGACGGGCGCGGGGGGGGAAGGGGCGTGGCGCGTGCTCAACCCCCTGTCCGCCGAGGACGCCTACCTGCGTGCCGATCTGCTGGCCGGGCTGGTGCGCTCGGCCGAGCGCAACTGGGCGGTGCGCGAGCGGGACATCCGGTTGTTCGAGACCGGGAGGGTCTTCCATGACGTGGGCGAGGCGCGTCCCCGGGAGATGCAGCGCCTGGCCGGTGTGATCTCGGGCGAGCGCATGCCACCGCACTGGACGGCGCAGGGCAAGTCCCCCGATTACGACGTGTGGGACGTGAAGGCTATGTTTGAGGAAGCCGTGCGCGTGGCGGGACCCGAGGGTGTCGTGGTCGAGGCGGACGGTGGCTGGGAGCTGGTGGATGGTGATGGTGCACGCCACGGCTGGGCCGGAGCCCTGGCGGCAGACCGACCGCCCTGGGCCGCCCAGCTGTACGGCTTCGAGGTGGAGGTGGAGGTGCGCGACCGGCCCCACCCCCTTCACCAACCCCTGCCGACGACGCCGCCGGTGGAGCGTGACATCGCGCTGGTGCTGCCCGAAGGGGTGAGCGCAGTTGCGGTCGAGGAGGTGATGGGGGAGGCGGGCGGCGCGCTGCTCGTCGCGACGCGGGTGTTCGACGAGTATCGCGGTGACGAGATGGTGGGCCGCAGCGTGGCCTGGCGACTGGTCTTCCGGGCGCCGGATCGCACGCTGCGCGACCGGGAGGCCGACGAGGCGCTGGACGCTGTGCTCACTGCGCTCAAGGAGCGGTTGGGTGTCGAACGACGGCAGGCCTGATCTCGAAGCGCTCGAGGCACTGAAACAGGTGCTCGACGAACTCACGGGGGAGCTTTCCGCCTGGCGGCGCCGGGCGCTGAAGGCGGAGGGCGAGCGCGAGCAGATGGGAGCCGACTACGACGCCGTCGCCAACCGCGAGCGGATCCTCGATCTGGAGAGCCAGAACGCGGACCTCACCACACGGCTCGATGCCGCGCGCACGCGGGTGAACGACCTGATCGGACGGCTGCGGTTCCTTGAGGAGCAGGTGTCGATGGAGGAGCAGCGGCGATGACGGACAAGAAGACCGTCGTCAAGGTCACGATCGGCAACGACGAGTACACGCTCAGGTCCGATCGCGCGCCGGAATACACGCGGGCGGTGGCCGAGCACGTGGATCGGGCGCTCAAGGAGGTTCTCCAGGTCGGTGCCATGGTGGAGACGCACAAGGCCGCGATCCTCGCCGCCCTGGCGATCACCGACGAGCTGTTTCAGGCGCGCCGCGCGCAGGCGGACCTGGCCGATCGGTTGCGCGCCATGACGACCGAGCTGTCGCGCCTGCTCCCACCCGCCAAGCGAAAGGGGCGTGGGCAGGGCTCGCTTGCCTCGTCGCCGGACGGCGGATAGGTTCAGCGGACGTCACGGAAAGGTGACGTCCGTGCCTCCCAACTTTCGAGTTCTGCGGAGCCGAGCCGCGACGAGCGGCGGGCGCCGCTGGGGTTCATAGATATGGCAGCCGATCAGCTCGTCACGATCGTGGCCGTTCTCGTTGGAGTCGTCTTCGGCGGGGCGGTCTTTTTCGTGCTCGGAAAGAGGGCGGAACGGCACGAGGCCACGCGCCAGGGGCGCGCCGCGCACCAGCAGGCCGAGGAGATCCTCGCCCGCGCGGGCCGCGACGCGGACTCAGCCAAGCACGAGGCGCTGCTGCAGGCCAAGGAACAGATCATGGGCCTGCGGGAAGGGTGGGAAAAGGAGGAGCGGCACCAGCGGGAGGAGCTCGACCGCCACGAGCAGCGCCTGGAGGAGCGGGAAACGCTGATCGACCGCAAGCTCAACACGATGGACGAGCGCGAGCAGGAGCTGGCGCGGAGCGAGCAGTCGGTCAGCGATCGCAAGAAGGTGGTGCAGCGGCGGGAAGAGGAGCTCGACGAGCTGTTGACGGAGCACCGCCAGCGCCTGGAACAGGCTTCCGGCCTCTCGGCGGATGAGGCGAAGGAGGCCCTCAAGCACGAGATGGTCGACAGCGCCAAGAGCGAGGCGGCGGCGGCGGTCCGGGACATCAAGGAAGAGGCCAAGCGTGTGGCCGACCGGGAGGCGCGCAAGATCCTCGCCATGGCGATGCAGCGGCTCGCCGCCGACCAGGCGACGGAGACCACCGTGTCCGCCGTGTCGCTTCCCAACGACGAGATGAAGGGTCGCATCATCGGGCGCGAAGGTCGCAACATTCGCGCGTTCGAGACCGCCACCGGCGTCGACGTCATCATCGACGACACGCCCGATACCGTGGTCGTCTCGTGCTTCGATCCTATCCGGCGCGAGGTGGCCCGCCGGGCCATGGAGCAGCTCATCACCGATGGGCGCATCCATCCGGGCCGGATCGAGGAGGTGGTCGAGCGGGTGCGCACCGAGCTGGAGCAGCAGATCGTCGAGACGGGAGAGGAGACGGTCTACGAGCTGGGCATCCGGGGGATGCACGCGGAGCTGGTGAAGCTCGTGGGGCGCATGAAGTATCGGACCTCCTACGGGCAGAACATGCTGGCCCACTCCAAGGAAGTGGCGTGGCTTGCGGGCATCCTGGCCGAAGAGCTCAAACTGGACGTGCACCTCGCCAAGCGCGCGGCGCTGCTGCACGACGTCGGCAAAGTGCTCACGCACCAGCACGAGGGGACGCACGTCGAGTTGGGCGTGGACGTGGCCAAGCGCTACAATGAGCACCCCACCGTGGTCAACGCCATCGCGGCGCACCACGACGACGTGCCGCACGAGACGACCATCTCGATGATCGTCCAGGCGGCCGACGCGGCGAGCGGCGCGCGCCCGGGGGCGCGGCGCGAGGCGTTCGAGACGTACGTCAAGCGGCTGAGTCAGCTGGAGGAGATCGCCACCGGCTTCAAGGGGGTGGAGAAGGCCTTTGCCATCCAGGCGGGGCGCGAGATTCGCATCGCGGTCCTGCCGGACCACGTCACCGACGACGCGGCGGTGGAACTGTCCGAGCAGATCGCGCGGCGCATCGAGCAAGAACTCCAATATCCGGGACAAATCAAAATCGTCGTCATCCGAGAAACGAGGGCCGTGGATTTTGCCCGCTAAGATCATCGATGGAAAAGCGATTGGTGAGGAGATGCGCGCCGAGCTGGCGCCGCAGATCGAGGAACTCAAGGGGAAGGGGATCACACCGGGCCTCTCCGTGGTGCTGGTGGGGGATGACCCCGCCAGCCAGGTGTACGTCCGCATGAAGGGCAAGGCCTGCGAGAACCTCGGCATGCACAGCGAGACGATCCGCATGCCCGCCGAGACGTCGGAAGCCGACGTACTCGCCGTCGTCGAGCGCCTCAACGATGATCCCAAGGTGCACGGCATCCTGGTACAGCTCCCGCTCCCCGACCAGGTCAACGAGAAGCGGGTGCTGTTCAGCATCCGCCCGGACAAGGACGTGGACGGATTTCACCCGGTCAACATCGGCAAGGTGCAGATCGGCGACCCGACGGGGTTCCGGCCGGCGACGCCCTACGGGGTCCAGCAGATGCTGATTCGCTCGGGCGTCGAGACCTCCGGCGCCCACGTGGTCATCGTGGGACGCTCCAACATCGTGGGCCGGCCGGCGGCGGCCATCCTGTCACAGAAGGGCGCCGGGGCGAACGCCACCGTGACGATGTGCCACTCCCGCACCAGGGACCTCCCCCAGGTCACGCGACAGGCGGATATCCTGATCGCCGCCATCGGCGTGGCGGAGTTCGTGAAGGGGGACTGGATTCGCCCGGGCGCCGTGGTGATCGACGTCGGCGTGAACCGGGTGGATGATGCGAGCGTGGAAAAGGGGTACCGGCTCGTGGGAGACGTCGACTTTGAGGCGGCGAAGGAGGTGGCCTCGCAGATCACGCCGGTGCCGGGTGGAGTGGGGCCGATGACGATCACGATGCTGCTCTACAACACCGTCCAGGCCGCGCGCCAGTGGGCGGACTAGACCTCTTCAGCGCGACTCCACCAGCGTCTGCCGAGGGGGCGTGGAGCGTGGCCGACGTCACGCGCCGCGCCCGCCAACTGATCGAAGCCGGCTTCGACCGTCTCTGGGTGCGGGGCGAGGTCACCAGCTTCAAGTCGTACCGCAGCGGCCACTGGTATTTCACCCTACGCGACGCGCAAGCACAGGTGCGCTGCGTGATGTGGCGCGGCGACAACCAGCGGCTGCCGACCTCGCCCGAGGACGGGATGGAAGTCTTCGTCCACGCGCGCCCCACCCTGTGGGAGGAACGCGGCGAGTTCCGCCTCACCGTCAAGCAACTGATACCGACCGCCGAAGGTGGCCTGTGGCAGCTCCAGCTCGAGCGCGCCAAGGCTGCCCTGGAGCGCGACGGCCTGCTCGACCCGGCCCGCAAGCGGCCGCTCCCTCCCTACCCGGAGAGGATCGCCGTCGTGACGAGCCCCGACGGTGCCGCGCTGCGGGACATCGTCAGCGTGCTCGAGCGGCGCTGGCCCGCGGTCGAGCTCTGGGTGGTGCCGACCCTCGTGCAGGGCGATGGCGCCGAGGACGAGCTCTGCGCAGCGCTCGAGATGGTGAACGCCCTGCCCGAGATGGATTTGGCGATCGTGGGTCGGGGGGGTGGCTCGCGGGAGGATCTCTGGGCGTTCAACAGCGAGCAGGTGGCCCGGGCGGTGGCCGCGGTGCGGGTGCCCATCATCTCCGCGGTGGGACACGAGACCGACGTCTCGCTGACCGATCTGGTGGCGGACGTGCGCGCGCCCACTCCCTCGGCGGCGGCCGAGGCTGCGGTGCCCGACCGCGCCGCCACGCAGGACCGCGTCGGCGCGCTGGCGCGGCGACTCGCCCGGGGGTTGGGGAATCAGGCGGAGCTCGGGAAGGAACGTCTGGAGCGCACGGCCGATCGACTGGGAGCGGCGGTGCAGCGACAGGTCGAAGCCCGGCGGCACCGGCTCGAGGGACTCTCGGGAAAGCTCGACGCGCTCAGCCCGCTCAGGGTGTTGCAGCGGGGGTATGCCGTGGCGCGCGACGAAGCCGGCCGCGTGCTCAAGCGCGCCGCGCAATTCTCCCCGGGACTGCCTTTTCGACTGGAGCTCGCCGACGGAGAGGTGCGGGCGCGCACGCTGGAGGACGATGCATGACGCGGGAGAAGCCATCGTTTCGCGACGAGCTCGAGCAGCTGGAGGCGATCGTCCGGCAGTTGGAGGATCCGGACGTGGATCTGGATCGCGCGCTCGAGCTGTTTGAGGAGGGAGTGCGCCGCTTGAAGGTCGCGCGCACCCTGCTCGAACAGTCGGAGCTCACGGTCAAGCGCGTGCTGCAGGATGCGGACGGAACGATCCGGACCGACGAGCTGGAGCGCTGAGCTGCAGGCCTTCCTCACAGAGGCGCGGAATGCCGTGGGGCGAGAGCTCCAGCAGTGGAGCGCACGGGCCGAGCGGGAGATCGGCGGGCGCGTGGGCGAGGCCGTCGCCTACAGCCTGGCCGCCTCCGGCAAGCGGCTGCGCCCCGCATTGGTGCTGGCCGCCTATCGTGAGCTGGGCGGTGCCGGCGATGCCGCCGAGCTCGCCGCCGCCGTCGAGATCGTACACACCTACTCCCTGGTGCACGACGACCTGCCGTGCATGGACGACGACGATCTGCGGCGCGGCCGTCCCACCACGCACCGTGCGTTCGACGTGGCGACCGCCACGGAAGTGGGGATTCGCCTGGTGCCGCTCTCAGCGCGCGTGCTGGCCGCCGGCGCGGCCAAGCTGGGCCTGCCCGGTGCCTCCCTCGGGGCGATCGCGGCGGAGCTGTATGGCGCTGCCGGCGCGGCGGGGATGGTCGGGGGACAGGTACTCGATTTGGAGGCGGAAGGGCGTGCCCTCGATCTGGAGGCGCTGACCCGCGTCCACGCGGCGAAGACGGGGGCGCTGATCACCGCCAGCGTCGTGATCGGCGGGTTGGCGGCCGGCGGACACGGCGAGCAGATCGCGGCGCTGCGTGGCTTCGGGCAGGAGATCGGTCTGGCGTTTCAGATCGTGGATGACGTGCTGGACGCGACCGCGACCTCCTCCGAGCTGGGCAAGACCGCGGGGAAGGACGCGGCCCAGCACAAGGCGACCTTCGCAGGGCTGCTCGGGGTGCAGGCCGCGCGCCGCGTGGCGGCGGCGCACATGCAGCGGGCCATAGACCTGCTCAGGGGTAGCGGGGTAAATTGGAGCCTCCTGCCCGGGCTCGCGCAGCTGATTGTTGAGCGGAGGGCGTGAGTACGTGTCGGGAAGCGGGGAAGCGGGGGGTCGGGGAAACGCGAGGCGTAGCGGTAGATGGTGAACGGCATGTCTCTGCTGGAAAAGATCTCTAACCCGAGCGACGTCAGGCAACTCACCCGCGAGGAACTGCAGCCGTTGGCCGACGAGGTGCGTCAGCGCCTCATCGACGTGGTGTCGCAGACGGGTGGGCACATCGGTGCGGGGCTCGGTGTGGTCGAGCTCACGGTCGCCCTCGCGTATCTGTTCGACTCACCGCGCGACAAGATCCTGTGGGACGTGGGGCACCAGGGGTACCCGTGGAAGGTGCTCACGGGCCGCAACGACCGGCTCCCGACGCTGCGGCAGAGTGGGGGGCTCTCGGGATTCCTGCGCCGCGTCGAGAGCGAGCACGACATCTTCGGGGCTGGCCACGCCGGCACCGCGCTGTCGGCAGCCTACGGCATCGCCACGGCGCGGGATATCCGGGGCGAGGACTATCACGTGATCGCTGTCGTCGGGGACGGCGCCATGACGTGCGGCCTGCCCTACGAGGCGCTGAACAACGCCGGGCACTCGGATCGGGACATCATCATGGTCCTGAACGACAACGGCATGTCCATCGCTCCCAACGTGGGCGCCATCAGCAAGTATCTGGGGGGGATCATCGCGAGCCCGTTCACGAATCGGATGCGCGGGCACGTGAAGCATTTGATCGAGAAGGCTTCCCACTTGGTGGGTGGCGACCGCATGGTCGACTTTGCCAGGACCGTCGAGGAGAGCATCAAGCATCTGTGGTCGCCGGGAATGCTGTTCGAGGAGATGGGGTTCCGCTACTTCGGTCCCATCGACGGCCACAACATGGACCACCTGCTGAAGACGTTCGAGTTGGTGAAGACCCTCGACGGCCCGCGCGTCGTGCACGTGGTGACGGAGAAGGGCAGGGGCTTTCCGCTGCAGGAGCCGCATCCTGAGAAGTTCCACGCCCGCAATCCCTACGATCCGGAAACCGGAGTGCTCCGGCCGAAGGCGTCGGGGCCGCCGGGTTGGACCAAGGTGTTCGGCACGGCGCTGAGCGAGCTGGCCGCCGAGTATCCCACGCTGGTCGCCATCACTGCGGCGATGCCGTCCGGCACCGGGACCGACGTGTTTCAGAAGGCGTGGCCCGACCGCTTTTTCGATGTCGGTATCGCGGAGGCGCACGCGACGACCTTCGCGGCCGGGCTCGCCACGGAGGGGGTGCGACCCGTCGTGGCCATCTACAGCACGTTTCTGCAGCGGGCGTACGACTGCATCATCCACGACGTGGCGATCCAGAATCTTCCGGTCACGTTCTGCATGGACCGGGCGGGGATGGTCGGGGCGGACGGTCAGACCCACATGGGGCTGTACGACATCGCCTACATGCTCACGGTTCCCAACATGACCGTCACTGCGCCGAAGGACGGAGCGGAGCTGGTCGGGCTGCTGCGGTGTGCGATGGAGCAGGATGGCCCGTTCTGCACCCGCTACCCGCGCGACAACGCTCCGGCGCCCGCGCCACCGGCCGCGGAGGTCGCGCCCGTCCCTTATGGGACGTGGGAGATCTTGCGCGACGGGAAGGAGTGCGCGATTCTGGCGGTCGGCGTCATGTGCCAGCCGGCGCTCGAAGCGGCCGAGCTGCTGGCAGCCGAAGGCCTTCAGGTGACCGTCGTGAACTGCCGCTTCATCAAGCCCCTCGACCACGCGATGCTGGAATCGCTGACCCGGGAGCACCGCTTGCTCGTGACCGTGGAAGACGGCATCGAGGTCAACGGGTTCGGCGCATTCACGGCCGCGACCTGCGAGCGGATCGATCCGCAGGTGCGGGTGGAGGTGGTCGGCATCCCGGATCGCACGTACGAGCACGCCCCGCGCGGGGAGCAGCTCGCCCTGGTGGGCCTCACCGGCGAGGGTCTGGCGCAGCGGGTGCGGGCGCTGGCTGCCGAGGAGAGTCTCTCTCCACGATGAGAATCGGCGTCGTCGGCAACCCACGCTATGAAGCGCTGGACGGGCTGCTCGCTCGGCTGATCAGCCACGCCGCCGCCGCCGGCATCGAGCTCGTCTCCGCGCCGGAGCTGATGGACCTGTGGCCCACCCCGGTACCGAGCCTCGACCTCGCCGAGGACCACCTCGACCTGCTGCTCACCCTCGGGGGCGACGGCACGCTGCTGTACGGCGCCCGCGTGCTGGAGCGTCGGGAGGTGCCGATTCTCGGGGTGAACCTGGGCCGCGTCGGGTTCCTCACTGCCGCCACGGCCGAGATCCTCGAGGAGGCGCTGCTCGCCGTCGCCAACGGGGACTACCAGGTGGAGCCGCGGCGCAAGCTCGAGACCACCATCGTGGACGCCGACGGTGAGCGCTTCCAGGGCGAGCTCGCCATGAACGACGTGGTGGTGCACAAGGCGGGCTCGTCGCGCGTCATGCGGATCCGCCTGTTCGTGGACGGTGACGAGGTGGGGCAGTACACGCTGGACGGGATGATCGTCGCGACGCCGGCGGGCTCGACAGCCTATACCCTGAGCTCCGGTGGTCCCGTGCTCCTCCCGGAGGTCGACGCTCTCGTGGTGACGGCCATCTGTCCCCACACGCTCTCGGTGCGTCCCCTGGTCGTTCCGGGCTCCTCGCAGGTCACCATGCAGATCGAGCCCACGCGCGCGGAGGACATCCGCGTGGCGTACGACGGGCAGCCGGGTGGCTCACTGCATCACAACGACTGCGTGGTGGTGCGTCCCTCGGGCACGACCGTGCAGCTGATACGGCTGGGGCGTGAGAACTTCTTCTCGCGGCTGCGCAAGAAGCTCAAGTGGGGAGACTTGAGCGATCGGGAGCGCTTCAACCGTGCTGACTGAGCTCCGCGTGCGGGACCTCGCGGTCATCGCGGACGTCACCCTTCCTCTCCAACCAGGCTTGAACGTCCTCACCGGCGAGACCGGCGCCGGGAAGTCGATGCTCGTGGACGCCCTGGCGCTGCTGCTCGGGGAGCGGGCGAGCGACGACCTGGTCCGTCCCGGTGCCGTGCGCGCCGTCGTCGAGGCGGCATTCGACGTGGGGGACGTGGCGGGCTTCGCGGCGGTGGCCGACGAGCTGGGGGTGGAACTGGAGGACGACCGCGTCATCGTGCGGCGCGAGATCAATGCCGAGGGACGCAACCGCGCCTGGGCGAACGGCAGCCCCACCACCGTGTCCGCCCTCGCCGCGCTGGGACGTATGCTGGTGGACCTGCACGGCCAGCACGAGGCGCAGTCCCTGCTCAAGCCGGCGGAGCAGCGCGACCTGCTGGACGCGTTCGGTGATGCCGGGCGGGAGCGGGGGCGCGTCGAAGCGGCGTTCGAGACCGCGGCGCGGCTCCGCGAGGAGGAGGCGGAGCTCGTGGCGCGGCGGGACGACGTGCAGCGGCGCGCGGATTACCTGCGGCACGTCGTTCAGGAGATCGAACGGGCCAAGCCCCGCCCCGGCGAGGACGAGACGCTGGCCATCGAGGCGAAGCGCCTCGGAAATGTCGAAGAGCTCACCCACCTGGCAGAGCGCTTGGTGCAGTTGTTGGAGAGCGGTGAGGAGGGGGCGGCGCTGGAGGCGCTCGGTGGCGCGTCCAGGACACTGGCCCAACTGGAGCGCATCGACGGGAGCGTGGCGCCGTGGCGCGAGCTGCTGGACGCCGCCTATGCCAACGTCGAGGAGCTCGCGCTGGCGATTCGGGAGTACGCGGCCGACATCGATACCGATCCCGCGCGGCTGGCCGAGGTCGAGCGGCGCCGCGACGCACTGTACCGCCTGACGCAGAAGTACGGGCCCACCATCGACGACGTGCTGCACTCGCACGATGAAGCGGCCCGCGAGCTCGACCTGCTCGACACGGCCGACCACGATCTCGGAGCGCTGAGCGAGCGGCGCGCGGCAGCCGAGCGGGAGCTGGAGGAGGCCGTGCGGACCCTGGGCGCCAGGCGGCGCAAGGCGGCGACGCGCCTCGCCAAGGAGGTCGAGCGGCTGTTGCCCGGGCTCGGCATGCCCGACGGGAAGTTTGCGGTGACGGTGGATCCGGCCCCGGCCGTCACCGCGTCGGGCGGCGACCGGGTGACCTACGTGGTTCGGCTCAATCCCGGACTCGATGCGCGTCCGCTGGCCCAGGTCGCGAGTGGCGGCGAGCTCTCGCGCATCATGCTGGCGCTGAAGGTGGTGCTGGCCGGGCACGATGCGATCGCCACGGTGGTGTTCGATGAGGTGGATCAGGGCATCGGCGGAGAGGTGGCGCTCCAGGTGGCCGACGCCCTGGGCCGGGTCGCCGAGGCGCGACAGGTGCTCGTCATCACGCACCTCCCGCAGATCGCGGCGCGGGCGAGCCACCACCTCTCGGTGGCCAAGCGTCCCAAGGGCGGGGTTGCCACCGCCGACGTCGAGGTGCGCTCCGGCGAGGATCGGGTGTTGGAGATCGCCCGCATGCTGGGTGACGCGGCAGACCCCGTGGTCGTGCAGCACGCGGGGGAGTTGTTGCGCCGACAGAACCTCAGGGTGGCGAAGTAGCGCCCTCCGTGCGGCCGCCCCACAGGCGCCAGTAGAGCCTGAGATACAGATAGAGCGACGTGGTCTTCGGCGTCTGGCCGCCCGAGCCGCTGAACGCCGCGCGGTAGTCAATTCCTGCCTCGATGGGGAGCTTGGGGCCGTCGCGCCCCTCGGTCGAGCGATAGTAGATCCCCCCACCCACGCTCACGCGGGTCATGGCCGTCTGGTACGCCAGGTCGGAGACCTCGGTCTGGATCTGTCCGGGCGGAACCGTGAACCCGGCGTCGAGCGAGAAGCCGTCGCTACCCTTGCGGTAGTAGAAGACCGAGCCGTATGCCCTGAACGCCCGGCTGAGTCGGATCGCGGGGTACACCCCTAGGCGCAGCTCATCGCCCAGGTTGCGACCCACGATCTGCTCAGTGGCCTGAATGGCGATGGGCCGGTCGTGCGGTGTGATGCGACGCGGGAGGTTGTCGCTCAACTGCACGGTGTAGGAGGCCTCGGCGTTCAGGGCGAGCACGCTCCCCGGCTCCCACGCCCCCTCGGCCCCCAGCACGACGTCGATCTGCCGGTCGCCGGTGCCGATGTCGAGGAAGTGGTTGGCGAGGTCACGCTGGCCGGTGGGCAGCCGCACCACCCCGCGCAGCACCGCGCGGAGTCCCGGCCGCTGGACGGCACCCCACCGGAGCCCCACCTCGGCGTCGCCCAGCTTGAGGTGGTACTTCGAGAACTCCAGGGGAAACGCGTCGTAGCCCAGCGTGGCGCCGGTCAGCATCGCGTTCACGTCATCGGCCGAGAGTCGCGCCCCCGGGAGCGGCAGGGTCGCGGCGACCGCTGAGGCCCCGAGCGACTCGAGCTCGGCCGAGGTCGCTTGAATCGCGCTCACGATCGCGAGGCCGGCGGCCGAGGAGGACGACGGCGCGAACGGCGGCAGGATGTCGCCGCTGGAGCCGTCCGCCAGGACGCCCGTCAGCACGCTGAGATCGGTCGCGAGGCGCCGCGCGCGGGCCACGAGGTCCTGCGCCTGGGCGCACTGGGCGCTGCTCGGGCAACCGTAGTCACCGGCCCCGATTCGGCCCTCGACGAAGGCCGCTCCCGCCTCGAGCTCCGTGAGCAGCTGCACCACCTGCGCTCTCGCCGCGGGGTTGCTGGCTTCCGCGGTCACCTGGTTCCAGCCCTGGTCGCCATCGGTCGAGTCGATCGCGAAGCTCACTTGGCTGCGCGTCGAGACGAGGGGGATCGAGGCGGTGAACGTGAGCCGGTCCGAGAGTCCCAGCGCCAGGTTGAGCGGGAAGCGCCGGACGTCGGCCTCCAATGCGGTCTGCCACGCGCCGGTGTTGAGCGTGTAGGTGGAGTCGCCCGTGATCGAGCGGATTGCGTTTTGCGGGGAGAACATCGTGGGAATCAGCCGCACGCCACCGGCCGCGTCGGAAAAGTCGGCACCCAGCGGCTCGATCGCTCCCGCGGCATCGAACCGCTCGCTGGCGTTGACGTAGTGCGGCTCGAAGCTGATGCGGAGCACCCCGCGCGGCACGATCCAGGCGTCGGGGAACTGGGCGGCGGCGGGGGCCGCCGCCGCGCTCAGGACGGTCACCACGACGGCGATCGCACCGAAGGCGCGGTGCCTCGCTCGCGTGGCTGCCGTCGCGGCGGTCGCGACCGCCGACGGGATTGCGGACATCGATTCGGGCATCGGTGCGGCAATCTACAGCAAAGCGGGGGACTCACCAAGGTGAGCCCCCCGTGTGCAACGCCCAGGAAGCGTGCCCGCGCTACGGCTCGGGAATCGCGGTCCCGTAGGTCGCGTTGATGACGGCGATCAGCGCCTCGACGACCCCTTCGTGCGTGACGGCACTGGGGTGGATCCCGTCCCGGCTCACCGCGGACCCGAACGGCGCGGTCTCGTGCTGTGGGTCCAGCGGATTGAACGCCGGGAACGGCCTGATGGCGGTCGGATCCTGCAGCAGGTCTTCGAGCAGGGAGTTGGGGTCGAGGAACGCCCACCCGCGCGCCGCGGCCTCGGCTGCGATCGCCGTGTTGTAGGCATCAACCGCACCGACCATGTTGGCCATCTCGGATGACGACACGACCGCCGGTACGGAGCAGTCGAGCGTCTGCGGGAGCCCGGCGGCCGCCGCCCCGAAGATCGGTGCGCCGTAGTGGAACGGCACCGATACCCACAGCGTATCGGTCGTTCCCGGGATCACGAAGAAGTCGGTCAGACAGTTCGCCAATACCGTGAGTGCCCCAGGGGGGAGACTCGCTGCCGCGGCAGCATAGGCACGCCCCTGGCTGAGGTACGGCGCGAAGGCCGCCTGCACGACCCCGATCAGCACGCCCCCCTGGACCGAGCCCATGGCGTCGATGCTGTCCATGACCGCGGCGTAGCTGGCCGCGAACTCGGTAGGCGGGGTCACCAGCGACGGGTCGCCCGCGTTGGCGTCGAGGATCGCGCCCAGCACGTCGTTGTTGCCGAGCCAGACGCTCACGAAGGTCGGCCTGATCGCGGCAGCCGCCTCGAGCTGCGTCTGGCCGCCGAGGAAGAACGTCGTGAGCGCGTTGGGGTCGCTGGACGCGCTGAGGTTGGTCAGGGCATCGACCACCGCGGCCCCCGGCACCGCCACGTTGTGCAGGTTCTCCGGGATCGGTGCCACCCGAAGGAAGCAGTCGTCGTCGGCGTAGCCGCCCCGGTCCTGCGTGAACACGTTGATGTACGGCGGGGGGCATCCGGGCCGGCTCATGAGGGGCATGTTGAACTCGCTCACGCCCATCTGCCCGGCGAGGATCGCGGCGTACGACTGGATCTGCGTGGAATCGCTGATCCCGCCCGACTGGAATCCCGCCGTGATGGAGTTGCCGAGGGCCACGTACTTGTCGAACAGGCTGTCGACTTCGGATGCCGGTGGATCCAGCAGGTCGTCCTTGCAGGCTGCCGTCAGCGCCACACCCGCGACGAGCGCCACCGGAAGCCACTTCATGTGTCGGCGAATCATGTCTCGATCCTCCTAGAAGTGCACCACGAAGGTGGCGGCGAAGAGGTGAGCGTTGAAGGTGTACACGCCGCTGTTCAAGTCGGCCGTCGGCGTCTGGCCGGGTTCGGCATCGCGCACGCGGCCGCGCCGCTTGTCCTGTCGGATGAACTGGTACGCCACGTCGAATGCGAAGCGGCTGCCCATCCGGAAGCCCCCGCCGAGGGTGAACTCGTTGCGCGCTCCCTCAGGCAGCAGCGGCGTCACCGTCTGGTCGGGTGCCGCTGCCTCGTGGTAGAGGTACCCGCCCCGGAGATCCACGTTTTCGGTGGTGGCCCATTCGAGGCCGAAACGGAAGCCGTTGGTGTTTCGGTAATTCTCGTGGAGGGTGAGGTTGGGCGCGTACTGGAAGTCGGCCTCCAGGGTCTCGAACAGCGACCAGTGCACCCACTGCCACTCGCCCAGCACCTTGAGGTCGTCGAACGCCTGGATCGCCACGCCAACGCTGAACTGGTCGGGCATGGTGATCGACGTGGTCACGGTCTGGTCCGACAGCGTGGCGCCGTCGGCGAACAGACCGAGGCCGGCAACCAGCGAGTCCACCGGGAGCGGCTGGGCCGGATCCAGTCCCAACGCGGGGGCGATCCCGTTGTTCGGCGGCAGGATCAGGCCGCTCGGCACCTGCGCGAACGTCGCGGTGCCGTCGTAGTCGAGCTTCACCCGGGTGATGTACCGGACGCCGATGTCCACGCTCTCGACCGGCTTGATGCGCACGCCGAAGTTCCCGCCGATGCCCATGGCCCCATGGCCTTCCAGCAGGCCTTCGGCGAATTCGGTGTGGAATGGGATTCCCAATTGGCCGACGGTGGTGCCTGCGGGGAGGCCGGGGAGCGGCAACTCCTGAGCGGAGAGGTCCAGGCGCTGCGTCAGCTTGAGCGACCCGATCACGATGTCGAGCCCGGCGCCCACCATGAGCCAGTCCAGAACCTGGTACGACGCGGTTGGCTGAATGTAGATCGACCGCAGGTCGTTGTCGTAGCCGTTGAATCGTCCCTCGAAGGTATCGGGCCATATCGTGCCGAGCCCGTACGGGACGAAGACGCCGACGCCCGCGGCCCACTTGTCCTTGCCATAGGCGGCGTAAAGGTGTGGTACCGGAATGACGCCGTTCTGGAGCTTCGCCTCGCCCTGATTGAGGTCGTCGACGAAGTTCCCGATGGCGTAGATGGCCGTGACACCGGCGCTGATCGTGAACCCCTGCATGCCGGCGAGTCCGGCCGGGTTGTAGAAGATCGTCGACGCGTCATCACAGGGAGCGGCGACCCCAGTGCCTGCCCGCCCCATCACGCACGTGCCGTGCTCGTTCACCTGGAATCCCTGGGCCAGAACGGTCCCAGGGATGGCAGCGAGCGCGACGGCGACTGCCAGACCCGATATCGCTCGTCTCATAGGACTCCCTACCGGTAGAGTAATTTGGCGACGTTATGCCGGAGGGGCCGGAATGTCAACGAGGCGGGGGACTCAGTCGGCTTCCCGCAGCAGCTCCCGATCGTAGGCGGCCAGGATCTCCTGTCGCCCGATCACCCCGACGAGGCGATCGGCCGCGGCCGCGTCCACGACCGGGATGTAGTGGCTGCCCCGCACCGTGAGCTTCTGCAGTGCGGTGGCCAGGGAGTCCTCCGGTGTCACGCGCTCGAAGCTCGGGTTCGCCAGGTCCCCCGCCACCACCACCGCGGCGTAGCGGTCGGCCTGGGAGAGCACGGTGCGCAAGTCGTCGTAGGTGAGCATGCCGACGAGCCGCAGCTCCTCGTCCATCACGGGGAACTCGATCTGTGGGCTCGAGCCGATCGCCTGAAGGATCTGTGAGACGGTCGCGCCCTCGCCGATGACCTGTGGATTATGGTTGTAGGAATCCCGCACCTGCAGGCGCTCCATCACCTCCGTGTCCCGCCCCAGGCGGATGCGCTCGCCGCGCCGCACCAGCCACGCGGAGTAGATGGACTCGGGATAGATGCGCCGCGCCGTGATATAGGCGACCGCGCCGCACAGCATGAGCGGGAGAATCAGGGCGTAGTCGCTCGTCATCTCGAACACGATCATGATGGCGGTCAGGGGAGCGTGGGTGCTCCCGGCCACCAGACCCGCCATTCCCACGAGCGCGAACGCCTCGGGCGCAATCGTGAAGCCGGGAACGACTTGGGTGGCCGATACGGCCAGCCCGCCCGCCAGGGTGGCTCCGATGAACAGGGCAGGGGTGAACACGCCGCCCGCCCGGGTCACGGCAAGTGTGGCGGCCGTCACGACGATCTTGGCGAGCGCGAGGCCGACGAGGAAGTAGCCGGTGCGCGCGCCGATGATCTCGATGGAAAGGGTCTCGTGCCCCTGGCCCCACAGGTCGGCCTTGAACACGACGTCCAGGGCGCCCACGAGCAGCGCCCCCATGAGCACCTGGGGCCAGATACCTCTGATCTTTCCCAGCAGGTCCTGCATCCAGTACACCCCCCGGGTGTACAGCACGGCCACGACGCCGGTCACGATGCCGAGCAACGCGTACAGCAGCAGCTCGCTGGCGTCGCCCACGCCGTACTCGGTGGGGATCTCGATGACGGGTGAGTCGCCGAAGGCGGCCCGTGAGATGGCCGCCGCGATCACGCTGGCGACGAGTACCGGCGGGAACGCACGGACCCCGAAGCTCCCGATCACCTTCTCCAAGGAGAAGAACACGCCGGCGATCGGCGCGTTGAAGGCGGCCGAGATCCCAGCCGCGGCGCCGCAGGCGACGAGCAGCCGCAGGCGCTCGGGCCCGGAGCGGAAGAACCGTCCGATCTTCGAGCCCAGACCGGAGCCGGCCACGGCGACGGGACCCTCGGCACCCACCGACCCCCCCGTCCCGATGGCGAGCGCCGCGCCCGCGGTCTTCACCAGCACCGGCCAGGTGTGCAGCACCCCGCTGCGCTTGGCCACCGCGCGCATGACGTCCGGGATGTTCTCGCCGTCCGAGTCGTTCGTGCCGTAGCGCACCAGCAGCCGCGTCAGGCTGAGGCCCCCCACGACCATGAGCACGATGGCGAGGCTGCCGATCCCGGTGAGCCGCCCGACGGCGGTGAGGGCGCCGGCCTGCGCGAGGTCGATGAGCTTGTAGAAGACGATTACCGACAGGCCGACCGCGCTCCCGATGATGACCGCGAACGCGAGCAGAAGGGTGTTCTCGTCGATGCCCAGCCTGGGGAGCTGGGAGATCAGCAGGTCAGCCCAGCCCGAGACCCGCGCCGAGACGGCGCGCTGCCACGCGCGAAGGTCGTCGAGATCAGGCATTGCGGGCAGAAGATAACGCGAACGGCGCCCGGTGGGGCGCCGTTCGCGAGCAGAGGCGGGTCACCGGTCGGACCCTGGGTCGGCGGCTAGTCCCAGTCCTCGCCGGGGGCGATATCGCCCGCGCTCTCCCGCAGGTCGCCGATCATCTTGTGCAGCCGCTCTTCGATCTGATCGGCCTCCTTCTGCACGTCGGAGGCGGGTCGGAGGCCGCGGCGCCCGTCGACGATGGTCCAATGGAGGCGTGTGATCTCGTCGATCATCATCTTCACCTTGGACCGTAGCTTGAGGTAACGGCGCTTGTGCATGGGCGGGGGCTGGAACTCCTCGGTGAGCCCCTTCTTCGACGCCCAGACGAGCGCCCACATCACGGGGATCATCGCGAGCAGCGCCAGCGGAAGGCGCAGGCCCGGCTCCTCCACGTACCAGATGATGCCCCCCATGGCGGCCAGCCCGACGAGTACGATGACGGCGACGATGGTGTTCGCCGCGGAGCGGGAGAGTGCCATTCGACGCCTCCGCCGAGGGTGAGAGTGAGTCGGCTCGAGCCCGTTGCTCTCGGGTCGGCTCGACGGCGAGTAAGGTGTGTAGTGCCGTGGCTGGCGTCAAGCGCGTCGGCTTCCGCGGCGCCTGGCGTGGTGCGATGTTAGGTTGCGAGGCCCGGGTGGCGGAATGGGCAGACGCAAGGGACTTAAAATCCCTGGGGACAATATCCCGTGCGGGTTCGACTCCCGCCCCGGGCACTCTACTTCGTGGTGTTACTCTTTCTCGGTACGTGGCCAGGTATGACGACATGACGTCACCCGATCCGGCCCCTTCGGTCGGCTCCGCCGAGCGCACGCCGTTTCCCGGCGAGTTCGATGCCTACGGCCTCACGCATCCCGGGAAGGTGCGCGAGTCCAACCAGGATCACTTCCTGGTCAGCTCCCTCCGCAAGCGCATGGAGATTCACTTCTCGAGCCTGCCGAACGCCGGGCAGTGGGCGCCGGCCGACGAGCGGCTGGCGTACCTCGCGATGGTCGCCGACGGCGTGGGGAGCGGGCGGAAGGGGGAGGAGGCGAGCCGGACCGCCATCGAGGCGATCGCCCAGTATGTCGCGCAGAGCATGCGCTGCTACTACGACGTGGACAGCAGCGACGAGGGGGTGTTTCTCGACGCACTGCACGAGGCGGCGATGCGGTGTCACGCCAGCGTGGTGCAGAAGGCGGAGGAGGATCCCAGTCGGGCCGGCATGGCGACCACGCTCACGCTGTGGCTGGGGGTATGGCCCCAGGCGTATTTCCTGCAGGTCGGTGATAGCCGGTGCTACCTCTTCCGCGATGGGGTGCTCACCCAGATCACGCGTGACCAGACCATGGCGCAGGAGCTGGTGGATCAGGGCGTGCTCACGCGGGCGGACGCCGACAACAGCCGCTGGGCGCACGTGCTGTCGAGCGCCATCGGCGGCAGTGAGAGCGTTCCGGTGGTCACGCGTATCGACCAGGCCTGGAAGCACGTGGGCCTGCTCTGCAGTGACGGGCTCACGAAGCACGTATCCGACGAGCGCATCCGCGAGCGGCTGAGCAGCATGGAATCGGCAAAGCAGGTGTGCCAGGATCTTCTGCAGGATGCGCTGGACGGCGGCGGGAGCGACAACATCACCGTCGTGGTGGGGCGGCTCAGGCCCGGGGGGCGGGGCTCCGCCTAGGGCGCGGCGTCACATCCCGGGGGTGATCGGGTGCACTGTCACACCACCCGGTGCGAGGGTAGCTTCAGGCCATGACCGATGGCCAGAAGCGCAAGAGCGAGCCCCTGCTCGACCAGACGGGACAGGCGATCCTAGAAGGCCGCGATGCGGCCACCTTCCTGTGGCAGGCGCCCGACGACGGGCCGACGCGGCAGCGGGTCATCGAGATTCTCGAGCAGGTCAAGCGGGACTCGGCCGCCAAGGGACGCCGCGAGATGCCCAAGATCTGCGACGAGCTGCTCACGGCTGCCCGCGCCGAGCCCAGTCCGCAGTCCGTGGACATCCTGCAGAACGGGTTCGACCGTTTGTACAAGCTCTGGGGCGCTGCGAAATCCGGGCTGCTCTAGCCGCCCGCTACTTTCCCTCCACCGCTTCGATTCCAGTGCGCACCCGCTCCGGCAGGGGTGCCTTCTCGCGCGTGTTGTAGTCGAACGAGACGACGATCCCCGATCCCTCGGCCACCACGTCGTCGTGGACGAGCGATACCACCATGTAGGCCATCGTGAACCGGTCCTCATCGACGGACACGGCCCGCCCGCCCACTTGGACCGTGTCGGGATAGATGATGGCGCGCCGGAAGCGGCAATCGGTGGAGTGCAGGATCGCCCCGACGCGATCCCGGTCGTAGCTCTCCAGAAAGCCGCACCGGTCCAGGTAGGCGATTCGCGCCGTCTCGAAATAGCGGAACAGGACGGTGTTGTTGACGTGGCCATACGCGTCCATGTCGCCCCACTGGACGGGAATGGTCTCGACCACCGGGTAGCCCGCGAGCAGCGGGTGTGGTTTGGGTTGGGCGGGCTGCGGCATTGGCCCTCGTGTCGGTCAGGTCGTCGCGGCCAGAAACCTACGCGGCGACCGCGGGTCCGCAAACTCCGGACGGCCGGGGCGATCACGGGTGCCTCACGGCCAAGCCCTTGACCGACAACACGTTTGGCCCACATTGGGGGGGCGCCCTCCACGCCCTGCCCGTGCAGGGAGTTATGCTCCGCCAGGGAGGTCCATGCCGCAGCGCAGCGCTCTCGAGACGGTGAAGTGGCACGTATACGTCCACTTCGAGAAGGTGCTCGTCGTGGGGTTGGTGCTCTCGCTCCTCCTCATTCATTGGTTCGTCGACTACAAGGTCGCGTTCCTCAGCTTCTACTACCTGCCCATCATCGTGGCGGGGTTCTTCCTGGGACGGAACACGGCGGTCTCGTCGGCGGTCCTGATCGTGGGGCTGGTCCTCTTCTTCCAGGCGGTGCAGGGCCTGGAGGCTACGGCGGGGCTGACCGCCGGGGCTCTCTTCACGTTGGTTCCCTGGGGCGGCTTTCTCATCCTGACTGGCTATGTGGTCGGCGGCCTGGCCGACCAGCGGCAGCATCGCCTGCGTGACCTCAAGGCCGCCTACATGGCGGTGCTCGAGCTGCTCACCTTCCACCTCGAATCCAGCGAGAAGGCCCACCGTGGCCACAGCCACCGCGTGGCCAAGCTGGCCACCCTGCTCGGCAAGGAGATCGGGCTGCGGGAGGAGGACGTCGAGAACCTGCGCCTTGCCGCGCTGCTGCACGAGGTGGGTCCGCGCGATCCGCGCCTGCTGCGCCTGCTCTCGGAGTTCCCCGGCGCATTCCGTGAGCTGCCGGTGGCCAGCGCCATGCGCGGGGCCTTCGATATCCTGCAGGAGTACGAGCGGTACTATGAGGTGGTGGGCGACGACTGGCCGCTCGACCACTTGCCGTTCTTGACCGCGACCAAGATCCTGGCGGTCGCCGACGGCTTCGAGACGCTGCAAATGCACACGCCGCTGCGGCCGGCCTTCGCTCCGTGGACCGCCATCGAAGAGATGGAGAAGGGGGTGGGGAAGACCTTCGCCCGCGAGATCGTGGCTGCTCTGCGCAAGGTCTCGGCGGCTCCCCAGCGCAGCGACGCGGACGTCGCCCTCTCCCTGCTGAAAGCCGACAGCGCCTGACCCGCTGAATCCCCCGCGGCCCGTCAGGCGTCACTCTCCGAACGACCTTCCCGGAGGAGCCCGTGAGCTTTGTGTCCGACAGCCTATCGCAAGTCGTGCAACGCGTCCTGCTCGTCGTGTTGCGCGTGTATCTGGGTACCGTTGTGCTGGTGGCGGGGTGGGGGAAGCTGTCGGGGGAGGGTGAGTTTGCCTCCCGGCTCGTGGGGATGGCGGAGCGCAACATCGCCAACGGGTCCACGCACGGGTTCTACCAGGGCTTCCTCGAGGGCGTGGTCGTGCCCAACGCCGGGCTGTTTGCGGCACTCGTCATCATGGGGGAGGTGCTGGGTGGGTTGGCGCTGATCACGGGGACGGCCACGCGCCTCGCCGCCGGCGGCACCGCCTTCATGATGCTCAATTTCATGTTCCTCAAGGGCCGCTGGTTCTGGATGGGCTCGAGTAACGACGCGGCCTTCTTCTTCATCGCGCTGATCGTGATGCTGGGCGCCGCCGGGCGGGCGTTCGGGGTGGACTACTACCTCGCAAAGCGCTGGCCCGCGGTGAAGCTCTGGTAACCGTCGCAGCGTAGCCCCGCACATAGCCCGCCGTTAAGTTTGCGCTCATTGTGAGCGCGACCTTTCTCGAGCTCGTCGCCGTGGGGCTCCTGGCCGGCAGCTTCGGGGCGGTACTGGGCGTTGGGGGCGGCATCATCTTGGTGCCGGGCCTGATCCTGGTGGCTGGCCTGCCGTTTCACACTGCGGTCGGGGCCAGTCTCGTCTGCGTGGTGGCGACGTCGGTGGCGGGCTCGGCGGTCTATCTGCGCACTGGGCGCGTCGATCTGGGCGTCGGAGTGCGGCTCCAGCTCTACACCGTGCTCGGGGCGGTGACTGCCGGACTCGCAGCGGTGTACGTCCCCGTGGCGCCGCTCTACCTCGCCTTCGCCCTCCTGCTGCTGATCACCGCATTCCGCATGTGGCCCCGTGCGCACGCGGTGGCCCCGCCACACGACGTGGCGCACGAACGCCGCCCTCTCGCGGCCGGCGCTTCAGTGGGTGCCGGCGCCGTCGCGGGGCTGCTGGGCGTGGGTGGCGGCGTGCTCAACGTGCCCATCCTGCATCTGCTCCTGGGCATGCCGTTCGATCGCTCCGTCGCGACCAGCGTGTACATGATCGGGGTGACGGCCGCCGGGGCGGCGCTGGTGTATCTGGCGCGTGGGGACGTGGCGCTGGGCATCGCGGGCGTGGCCATGATCGGCACCCTGGCGGGGGCGGGCGTCGCGGCGCTCGTGGGCGGCAAGCTGCCTCAACGGGCGCTCAAGCTGATCTTCGCGCTCCTCCTCGTGTACGTGGCCTTCCGGATGGGATCCCGTGGACTCGCCGCGTTCTGACCGGATGGCCGACGGCACCGGCCTGAGCCTCGTCCTGTCGTGGCTGCTGGTGGCATGCCAGGTGCTGGCGGTGGCGGGCGTCGTGTCGGGGCTCGTGGTCGGTGGAGCGGGCGGACGGCTGCTCTCCGCCGCGGGCGTGCTGATCCTGGTCGGCGGCCCGTACCTGGCGCTGGCTCGCATCGCGGTGTCTGCGGGGAAGCGCCGCTCGCCTCTGATGGGATACGCGGTCGGGACCCTGGCCGTCGCCCTCCTCGGCGCCTGGCTCGCCCGCTGAGTCGTGCACCCGCACACGCTCGGCATCATCGGGCTCGGAGCCGTCGGCGGGTCGATCGCGTGCCGGGCCGCCAGGGCGGGCGTCGCCCGCATCGTCGGCTGGGCCCACAGCACCAAGGACGGTGCGGCAGCGGCACGGGCGGGGGTCGTGAGCGAGATCGCTCACGACCTGCAGGGGGTGGCGCGCGTCGCCGACCTGATCGTCCTGGCGACCCCCCCGACGGCGACGCTCGGACTGCTGCAGGAGCTGGCGCAGCCGCTCAGGTGCCGCAAGGTCTACTGCACCGACGTCATGCGCGTGAAGGCGCCGATCGTGCGGCTGGCTGACCGGCTCGATCTGCAGTCGTGCTTCGCCGGATCGCACCCCCTCTTGGATCTGAGCGGGAGCGGGTTCGGCGCCGCCGCGCCCGACGCGCTCGAGAGCGCGCTGGTGTATGTGACGCCCCTCCCCGGCGGCGACGAGGCCGGCGCCGAGGTCGCGGATTTCTGGCATCGGGTGATTGGGGCGGCGCCCGTCACCCTCAGTGCCGAGCGGCACGACGAGCTCCTGGCGTGGACCGGCCAGCTGCCGAGGGCGGTGGCGTCGGCGCTGGCCCGCGTGCTGGCCGAGTGGGGGCCCGACGGCGTGACCTACGGCCGCGGCGCCCTGGAACAGACCCGGCTGGCCCCCGAGAACCGGGCGGCGTGGGCTGACCTCTTTCTCATGGCTCGCGAGGGTCTGCTGGAAGCGCTGGACGCGATGGAGCAGAGCCTCGACGAGCTGCGGGTGGCGCTGTCGGATGGGGACCGCGCGGCCCTGGTGCGATGGCTGGAGAAGGGGGCGGGCTGGCGCGGGAGGTTCGAGCCGTGAAGGTCGGGGGCACGGTCCGCCCGCCGGGCGACAAGAGCATCACCCACCGGGCGCTGATCGTGGGAGCCCTGGCGCACAGCCGGGTCACGCTGCGCGGCGCGCTCACCGCCCTCGACGCGCGCGCCACGGCGGGCGCTCTGCGCCGGCTGGGGGCCGAGGTGGGCCGGCTTCGGCCCGGCACGCCGGTTGTGGTCGCGGGGAGACGCTGGCAGAGCCCCCAGCGAACCCTGCACTGCGGCAACTCGGGGACCACGGCGCGGCTGCTGTTGGGGGCGATCGCGGGCCAGCCGATCGCTGTGAGGCTGACGGGTGACGCCTCGCTCAGGCGCCGGCCGATGCGCCGGGTGACCGCGCCGCTGCGCGCGATGGGTGCCGTCATCGAGGAGGAGGCGGGCGACGGGCTGCCGCTGCGCATCCGCGGCGGGCGGCTGCGGGACTTCAGCTACCATACCCCGGTGGCGAGTGCCCAGCTCAAGACCGCGCTGCTGCTGGCCGGCATCACGGGAGGTGTGAAGGTCACGATCTCCGAGCCCATCCGCTCCCGGGATCACACCGAGCGCCTGCTCGCCCACCTCGGGTTCGACCTGACGGTGCGGGGCACCACCGTCACGCTGGCCGCGCCCACCGGGAGCTGGCCCCGCCTGCGCCCGTTCGAGCTCGACGTGCCGGGCGATCCGTCCTCCGCGGCGTTCCTCGTCGGTGCGGCGCTGCTCGCGGAGCGGGGCGAGCTGCGTGTTCAGGGCGTCGGCGTGAACCCGACGCGCACCGGATACCTGGAGGTGCTCGCGCGCATGGGGGCTTCGGTGGAGCGCGGGGCGGAGGGCGATGCCGGCGGGGAGCCGGTCGCCGACCTGGTGATTCGCCCCGCGGCCCTGCGCGCCACCGAGATTGCGGCCCAGGAGATCCCCAGCCTGATCGACGAGGTACCACTGTTGGCGGTCGTGGCGTCCCGCGCGGAGGGCAGAACCCGATTCCGTTCGGTTGGTGAGCTGCGCGTCAAGGAGAGCGACCGTCTCGGACTCATCGCGGCGAACCTGCGGGCATTGGGAGTGGAGGCCGACGTCGAGGGAGACGATCTCCTGGTGCAGGGGACCGACCGGCCGCCCCGTGGCGGGGTGACGACCGCCGGCGACCACCGCCTGACCATGGCGTTCGCGGTGCTGGGCACGCTCGCCGGCGCGCGCGTGGAGCTATCCGAGACCGCGTCCGCCGCGATAAGCTACCCCGGATTCTTCGAGGACCTCGCCCGGATTCGCGTCAATGCCTAGCCGTGTACTCGCGATCGATGGCCCCGCTGGCTCGGGGAAGTCGACCACCGCCGCCGCGGTGGCCGAACAGCTGGACCTACCGCACGTAGAAAGCGGGGCGCTCTACCGCGCCATCACGCTGGCCGGGCTCGACGCGGGGGTCGAACTCGGTGGACAGCGGCTGGTTGCCCTGGCTCGCTCGCTGCCGATCCGCCTCGACCTGACCGATGCCGGATTCCGGCCGGAGATCGCCGGCGTGGACGTCTCGCAAGAGATCCGCTCCGCCCGCGTGACCGCCCGGGTGTCCGAAGTGTCGGCGATGGCGGAGGTGCGAGAGTGGGTGAATGAGGAGGTCCGGGAGGCGGTGGCGCGCCATCCGCGTGGCGCCGTGCTGGACGGCCGGGACATCGGAACGGTCGTCTTCCCCGACGCCGTCCTCAAGATCTTCCTCGTGGCGGACCCGGTCATCCGGGCGCGGCGTCGCCTGCTCCAGGACGGCAGGGTGCCCGATCCCGACGCCGTGGCCAGCGAGGTCGAGGCGCTCGAGCGACGGGACGCCTACGACTCCACGAGGGAGGTGGCTCCGCTGCGGCGGGCCTCCGACGCCGTGGTGCTCGACACCACCGATTTGAGCTTCGAGCAGCAGGTGCGGGTCATCGTGGATCGCGCCCGCAACCTCTTTCCCTAGCTTGACATAGCTTCGAGCGCGGTCTATCCTCAGAGGCTCCCGGCGTTCGCCTCGGCGGACGCCACAACCGTGAACCGCACCACCACAAGTAGGAACCTTGACACAACCGATGGTCGAAACCTCACCTGAACCCACGTCACCGGCCGACGTGGCCCACGATCCCGCGTCCGACAGCACGACGCCATTCCCCGTTCGCCCCGACCTGTACGACGAGGACTACTCCGACGAGGAGTACCAGCAGATGCTGCAGCTGTACGAGGGTACGCTGCAGAGCATTCAGGAAGGGGAGATCGTCAAATCGAAGGTGCTGCGCGTCACCGAGAGCCACGTCATTCTCGACGTCGGCTTCAAGTCGGAGGGCGCAGTCTCGATCGAGGAGTTTAAGGATCCGAAGTCGGTCCAGCCCGGCGAGGAAGTCGATGTTCTGCTCGAGCGCCTCGAGGACGAGGAGGGCTCGATCGTGCTCTCCAAGAAGAAGGCCGACTTCATGCGGGTGTGGGAGAAGATCCGCCAGGCCTACGAGAATGACGAGCCCGTGGAGGGCACGCTGCAGAAGAAGATCAAGGGCGGTGTCGTCGTCGATCTGATGGGCGTCGACGCCTTCCTGCCGGGCAGCCAGATTGCCCTGCGGCGCGTCCCCAATATCGACGAGCTGCTCGGGAAGAGCTACCGCTTCAAGATCATCAAGCTCAACAAGCGCCGCCGCAACATCGTGGTCTCGCGCCGAGTGATCCTGGAGGCGGAGCGCGCCCACAAGCGCGAGTTCCTGATGAAGGAGCTGGAGGTGGGGCAGGCCCGCAAGGGCATCGTGAAGAACGTGACCGACTTCGGGGCGTTCATCGATCTGGGCGGCGTGGACGGACTGCTGCACATCACCGACATGAGCTGGGGTCGTGTGTCCCATCCGTCGGAGATGGTCGAGTTGGGGCAGGAGATCGAGGTGAAGGTGCTCGACATCGATTGGGACCGGGAGCGCATCTCCCTGGGGCTCAAGCAACTGCACTCGTACCCGTGGGAGAACGTCGGCGAGCGGTATCCGGTCGGCGCCCGGGTGCAGGGCAAGGTCGTGAGCATCACGAACTACGGCGCGTTCGTGGAATTGGAGCCCGGCATCGAGGGGCTGGTCCACATCAGTGAGATGAGCTGGACGCGCAACGTGCGGCATCCCTCCAAGGTCGTTTCGATCGGCGAGACCATCGAGGCCGTCGTGCTGAAGGTGGATCCGCAGGAGGAGAAGATCTCCCTCGGCATGAAGCAGACGGAGCAGGATCCGTGGATGATGCTCCCAATGAAGTACCCGGTGGGCACGCGGATCACCGGCAAGGTGCGCAACCTCACGTCGTTCGGCGCCTTCGTCGAGATCGAGCCCGGTATCGATGGCTTGATTCACATCTCTGACATGTCGTGGACCAAGCGGGTGCAGCATCCGTCGGAGATCGTCAAGAAGGGAGACACCGTCGAGGTCTCCATCCTGAACATCGATCCCGAGAACAAGCGCATCTCGCTCGGTCTCAAGCAGCTCCAGGAAGATCCGTGGCTCAAGATTGCCGAGACCCATCCGGTGGGGATGGAGGTCGAGGGCAAGATCGTGCGCTATCAGGACAGCGGGATCGTGGCGGACCTGGGCGACGATCTGGAGGGCTTCGTGCCGCAGTCCCAGCTGCCGCTGACCGACGGAAAGACCGCCGAGCAGGAGACTCGTCCCGGGCAGGGCGTCGCGCTCAAGGTGCTGGAGGTCGACCCGATCCACCATCGGATCATTCTGGCGGCCACGGAGTTCATGGAGATGCCCGCCGAGGAAATCGTGACGCAGCCGGAGGCAGAGGTCGAAGCCGAAGCAGCGGCCGAGGCGGAGACGGACGCAACGCCGGAGGCGTCGGACGAGGCAGCGGAACCCGAGGCGTCGGCCGACGAGGTCGGCGAGGACACGGAAGCGAAGTCGGAACCGGCCTCCGAGTAAGCCGATGCGTCCGGTGACACTCACAACCCCACGTGTCCCGGTGTTCTCGTGACCATCCAACAGAAGCTCGACACGCTCCATCGCCTCCGCTCTGAATCGGAACAGGGCGGAGGTGAGGAGCGTGTGGCGCAACAACACGCCAAGGGAAAGCTGACCGCCCGCGAGCGGCTCGATCTGCTGCTCGACCCCGGCTCGTTCGTCGAGCTGGATCGGTTCGTGACCCACCGCTCCACCGATTTCGGCCTCGAGAAGCAGAAGATCCTGGGTGACGGCGTCGTGACCGGCTATGGCCGGGTCGACGGGCGCCTGGTGTACGTCTTCTCCCAGGACTTCACCGTGTTCGGCGGGTCGCTTGCGGAAGCGCACGCCGAGAAGATCTGCAAGGTGATGGACCTCGCCGTGCAGAACGGCGCCCCCATCATCGGACTGAACGACTCCGGTGGCGCCCGCATTCAGGAGGGCGTCGTCTCGCTGGGAGGTTACGCCGACATCTTCCTGCGCAACACGCTCACGTCGGGCGTGGTGCCGCAGATCAGCGCGATCCTCGGGCCCTGCGCGGGTGGCGCGGTGTACAGTCCCGCGATTACCGACTTCGTGTTCATGGTGCGCGGGATCTCGTACATGTTCGTGACGGGTCCGAACGTGGTGAAGACCGTGACCCACGAGGACGTTACGCACGAGGAGCTGGGAGGGGCCGACGTGCACGCGTCGGTGTCGGGTGTAGCGCACTTCGCGCACGACTCGGAGGTGGAATGCCTCAACGAGATCCGGCGCCTGCTGGGGTTCGTCCCGGGCAACAACGTGGACAGCCCGCCCGTGCGACACACGCAGGACCCGCCCGATCGGCGCGACGAGGAGCTGCTCACGATCGTGCCGGACAACCCCAACAAGCCGTACGACATGCACGAGGTGATCCGGCGCGTGGTGGATGACGGCGAGCTGCTGGAGGTCCACAGGGAGTACGCGACGAACCTGATCGTGGGATTCGCGCGGCTGGCGGGGCATCCGGTGGGGGTCATCGCCAACCAGCCGGCCATGCTGGCCGGCGTGCTCGACATCAAGGCGTCGGGCAAGGGCGCCCGGTTCATTCGGTTCTGCGACGCGTTCAACATCCCGTTGCTCACCTTCGAAGACGTGCCTGGATTCCTGCCGGGAGTGGATCAGGAGCACGGCGGCATCATCAAGCAGGGCGCCAAGCTGCTCTATTCCTACGCCGAGGCCACGGTGCCGAAGCTCACGGTGATCACTCGCAAGGCGTACGGCGGGGCGTACGACGTGATGAGCTCGCGCCACGTGCGGGGCGACTTCAACATCGGGTGGCCGACCGCCGAGATCGCGGTGATGGGGCCGAAGGGTGCGGCGGAGATCCTGTTCAAGCGGGATCTCGCCGCGGCCAGCGATCCCGATGCCAAGCTCGACGAGGTGGTGGCGGAGTACCGCGACAAGTTCGCCAACCCGTACCTTGCGGCTGCCCGCGGCTTCCTCGATGACGTGATCGACCCGCGCGAGACCCGGCCGCGCCTCATCTCGGCACTCCAGACCCTGCTGACCAAGCGGCAGAGCGTGCACCCGCGCAAGCATGGCAACATTCCGCTGTGATCGCCGCCGTCGGAGGTGCTCGGCTGGGATGCCGCCTTCGCGGGCTCCAGAGCCGGCCGCGCCACCGACCAGTTCGGCACCACGCGAAACGCGCTCTGAGGCTCGCTCAGGCGGCACCCCACCCTCGCTAGTCCCGCCGCGGCGGTCGTTGCTCGGCACGTCGAGCCACCCATGAACCGCGTTCTCGTCGCCAACCGGGGAGAGATCGCACTCCGCATCATCCGGGCCTGCCACGAAGAGGGTGTGGAAGCGGTCGCCGTCTACTCCGAGGCCGACCGGCTGAGCCCGCACGTCAAGGCTGCCGACGCCGCCGTCGAGATCGGGCCGGCGCCGGCGAGCGAGTCGTACCTCAGCGTGGAGCGATTGCTCGAGGCGGCGCGCCGGACGGGCGCCGACGCCGTTCATCCCGGGTACGGCTTTCTGGCCGAGCAGGCCCACTTCGCCGAGGCCGCGCAGCGGGCGGGGCTTGCGTTCATCGGCCCGCCGGCGTCGGCCATCCGGGCCATGGGTGAGAAGACCGAGGCGCGGCGTCGCATGGCGAAGGCCGGCGTACCCATCGTGCCGGGCACTACGGAGCCGCTGCCGGACGTCGAGGCCGCGCTGCGGGCCGCCGACGAGATCGGCTTCCCCGTGCTGCTCAAGGCCGCCGCCGGAGGCGGCGGCAAGGGTATGCGGGTGGCGGCCACGGCCGGTGAGGTGCGCAAGGGGTTCGTGCAGGCTGCGTCGGAGGCGCGATCGGCCTTCGGTGACGAGGCGATCTACCTGGAGAAGCTCGTCGAGCGCCCGCGCCACGTGGAGATCCAGGTGCTGGCCGACCGCTTCGGGAACACGATTCACCTGGGCGAGCGGGAGTGCTCCGTCCAGCGCCGCCACCAGAAGCTGATCGAGGAGTCACCGTCCACGGCGGTGGACCTGGATCTGCGGCTGCGCATGGGCGAGGCTGCCGTGAAGGCGGCGCAGGCCGTGGGCTATCTCAGTGCCGGAACCGTGGAATTTCTGCTCGATCCGGCCGGGAAGTTCTACTTCCTCGAGATGAACACGCGGCTGCAGGTGGAGCATCCCATCACCGAGATGGTCTATGGGGTCGACATCGTACGGGAGCAGCTGCGCATCGCCGCGGGTGAGCCGATGACGTGCCCCAATCGTCCCATGCGGCCGCGCGGACACGCCATCGAGTGCCGCATCACCGCCGAAGATCCATTTGCCAACTTCCTCCCCGCTACCGGCCGGATCGACTACCTCCACACCCCCTCGGGGCCGGGGGTGCGGTGGGACGCCGGCGTGGAGACCGGCAGCGAGATCCAGCTGTACTACGACTCGTTGCTCGGAAAGCTCATCACGTGGGGGGAGACCAGGGAGCGGGCGATCCGGCGCATGCGTCGTGCTCTCGACGAGCTCGTCGTCGTGGGGGTGCCGACGTCGCAGCCGTTTCACCGGCGGGTGATGGACGAAGCCGGCTTCCTGAGCGGTGCGTACGACATCGGGTACCTGGAGCGGGTGGGTGGTGAGCTTCTCTCGCCCGAGCCAAGCGAGGAAGAGCTGCAGCAGATCGCCGTGGCGGCGGCGCTCGCCGAGGACGAAGCGAGAAGTGCGATGGTGCCGCTGGTCGAGAACGACAAGGCGGGGCCGAGCGAGAGCCCCTGGCTGCGCGTCGCCCGCCTGCGCGGACTCCGATGACTGCCGTCACCATTGAGCGCATCGCGGCCGGGGGCGATGGCGTGGGCCATCTGGCGGACGGGATGACGGTGTTCGTGCCCCGGACCGCCCCGGGGGACCAGGTCGATCTCGAGATCGTGGAGCGCAAGCGCCGCTTTGCCCGGGCTCGTGTGCGGCGGCGGTCGGCCTCCGGTGCGGAGCGCGTGGAGCCGCCCTGCCGCCACTACCAGGCCGATGGCTGCGGCGGCTGCCAGCTGCAACACCTCGCACCGGCCGCGCAGCTCGAGGCGAAACGCCGCATCGTGGGCGACGCGCTGCGTCGCATCGCGGGGTACACGGTGGACGATCCGGCGATCGTGCCCGCGCCCAGCGCATGGCGCTACCGCACGCGTGTGACGCTGGCGGCGGGGCAGGGACGAATCGGGTTCCACCGCTACGACGACCCCGGCCGGCTGTTCGACCTGGAAGACTGTCCCATCACGCGGGAGCGGGTGATGGAGCTGTGGGCCCACGTGCGTCGGGAGCGGCGGCGGCTTCCTGCCTCGGTGAGCGCGCTCACGCTGCGCGAGGACCGGGACGGCGGATGGCACGTGCTGGTCGAGACCTCGGACGCCGCCCCCTGGGACGCCACCCCGTTGACGGCGGCGCTGGCTGAGTGGCGCTGCTCCATCTGGTGGCGTCCTGGCGGAGGGGCCCCCCGGGTGGTCTCGGGCAACGCGCGCGGCTTTCCGGTCGTCGCCTTCGAGCAGGTGTACCCTGAGTTTGGATGGCGCATTCGCCGCGAGGCGGCGGATGCGTTGGGCGTGGTGGAGGGAAAGGTCGTGTGGGACCTGTACGGCGGCGTGGGGGACACCGCTGAGCTCCTCGCCCAGCGTGGAGCGCGTGTCTGGACGGTCGACGCCGATCGGCGGGCCATCGAGTGGGCCCGGAAGCAGAAACTGAGTGGCGTGGAACGGGGGACCGTGGAGCGGGTCGCCGGCCGGGTGGAGGAGTCGCTGCATCGCCTCCCGGAGCCCGGGGCGGTGGTGGTGAACCCACCGCGCGCCGGGATGGCCAAGGCGGTCGCTGCCGCGCTCGAGCGGTGGGCCGCAGGCTCCCCCGGGGCGCGGCTGAGTTATGTGTCGTGTGATCCGGCCACGCTGGCCCGCGACCTGGCGCGGATGCCGAGCCTTGGGCTCGCCGCGGTCACGGCGTTCGACCTGTTTCCCCAGACGAGCCACGTCGAGACCCTGGCGGTGCTGGAGGCGGCGTGAAGTACACGGTCACGGTGGGCAAGCACACGATCCCCGTGGAGGTGAAGGGCGATACCGTGCAGTTGGACGGCCACCCGGTTCGGGCGGTGCTCGCCGGGTTTCCCAGGACACCGCTGAGACAGTTGGTGGTGAACGGGCGCGCTCGGACGTTTGCCATGATCCGGAGCGCCGACGGCTGGCTGGTGCAGGCCTCCGGTCGGGCGTGGTCCGTGGAGGTGCTGGACGAGCGCACCAGCGCCCTGCGAGAGCTCACGGGGCGGGGCCGCGGCCATGCGGCCGGGGGCCTGATTCGGGCGCCGATGCCCGGCCTGGTCGTCCGCGTGGAGGTCGAGGTCGGCCAGAAGCTGGAGGCGGGCGCCGGGGTGGTGGTGCTGGAGGCGATGAAGATGGAAAACGAGATCACGACGCCCGGACCTGGGATCGTGCGCGCCGTGCACGTGGGCCCGGGGGCGGCGGTGGAGAAGGGCGCCGCGCTGGTGGAACTGGGCGAGATCGAGCCTTGACCACCGCCGGTGGAGCCGCTAGGATACACGACTGTGTTAATTCGCACGCTTACACGGGGTTACGAGGTTTCCCGGATCGATGAAGACGTACTCGCCGACAGCCGCTGAACTGGACCACCGCTGGTACGTGGTGGACGCCGAGGGCGTGGTGCTGGGCCGGCTCGCCAGCAAGGTGGCGCAGATCATCCGCGGCAAGCACAAGCCCACGTTCGCCCCGCACCTGGACGGCGGGGATTACGTGGTCGTGGTGAACGCGGAGAAGGTGCGGCTCACCGGCAGGAAGATGGAGCAGAAGCAGTATTTTCGGCACACCGGCTACATGGGGCACGAGAAGTTCGTGCCGGTCGCCAAGATGCTGGTGGAGCATCCCGAGCGGGTGATCGAGAAGGCCGTGTTCGGCATGCTGCCCAAGGGGACCTTGGGTCGGCAGACGCTGCGCAAGAAGCTCAAGGTCTACGCCGGGCCGGAGCACCCGCATCAGGGGCAGAACCCCGCACCCATCGACTTGAAGTAGGGACTGGATATGTCGACTGCAGTTCAACCGGAGCTTCGCTGGCACGCCGTGGGGCGGCGCAAGACCTCGGTGGCCCGCGTCTACCTGACGCCGGGATCGGGCAAGTGGGACGTCAACGGCCGCACGCTGGGTGATTACTTCCCCCGGCGGTCGCTGATTCAGCATATCCAGCAGGCCTTCACGGCTACCGACACGCTGGGCGCCTTCGATGTGAAGGCGCGCTTGGCGGGTGGTGGCTCCACGGGCCAGTCGGGCGCCCTGCGCCTGGCGATCGCCCGGGCGCTGGTCAAGGCGGACGAGACCCATCGCCGCAAGCTGCGGGAGCACGGACTGCTTACGCGTGACCCCCGCGCGGTGGAGCGCAAGAAGCCCGGACAGCCGGGAGCGCGCAAGCGCTTCCAGTTCTCGAAGCGGTAAAAATACCCACACCGCTGGATCCCGCACGGGGTGTTCGCCGGAAAGGCGAATCGGCGCGGGAGCGGAAGGCGGTGGACGACCAACCCTGAGGAACGAGGTACATGAACGAACCGCAGCTGCAGGACCTGCTTGAAGCCGGCGTACACTTTGGGCACCAGACGCGTCGTTGGAACCCGAAGATGCGCCGTTTCATCTTCGCCGAGCGCTCCGGCATCTACCTGATCGACCTCCAGAAGACCCTGCGTCAGCTGAGAGCGGCGCAGGACCTGCTGCGCGAGGTCGTGATGAAGGGCGAGAACGTGCTGTTCGTGTGCACCAAGCGCCAACTCAACCAGGTCGTCAAGGCCGAAGCTGAGCGCTGCGGTGCGTATTACGTCACCGAGCGCTGGCTGGGTGGCACGCTGACCAACTTCCAGACCATCAAGCGCCAGATCCGGCGCCTGCGGGAGCTGGAGCAGGGGCAGGACGAGGGCGCGTTCGAGTTCTTCACCAAGAAGGAGCGGCTCCACTTCGACCGCGAGCGGCAGAAGCTGAACCGCAACCTCGAGGGCATCAAGAACATGTCACGGGTGCCGGGTGCCGTCTTCGTGGTGGATGCGAGGAAGGAGCGTATCGCGATCGCCGAGGCCAACAAGTTGGGCATCCCGGTGGTCGCCATCGTCGACACGAACGCGGATCCGGACCTGATCACGGTGCCGATTCCGGGGAATGACGACGCGATTCGCTCGGTGTCGCTCATCACGGGCGCGCTGGTCGACGTCGTGGCGGAGGCCAGGGCGCACGTGCCCGTGCGGGAAGCCGCCAGCGACTCCGAGGCGTACTCGACGTACAGTACCGAGTCGGGCGCTGCGGACGAGGAGGAGACCCGCCGTCGTCGGCGCCCGCGGCGCAAGCGGCGGCCCAAGCCGGAGGCGATCGCGGCGCGGCTCAAGGAGGACGAGCCGGGTCCTGGGCAGGAGCGCGAGGCAGCGGGCGACGCGGCGCAGGCCGCGCCGAGCGACGATCAAGGAGAGCAGCCGGCTCCGGTGGCAGACGAGACGCAGGCGTAGGCCGGCAGGCCTGGCACAGCCGAATCGACCGCCGCTGATCGAGCTGCTTGCAGCGCGAGGCGGCGGTTTTCACAGGGAGCATCGACGGGGCAGTGAACATGACGACAACGATTAATGCGAAAGACGTGAGCCAGCTTCGCGGCCGCACGGGCGCGGGGATGATGGATTGCAAGAAGGCGCTACAGGAGACCGGTGGCGACATGGACAAGGCCGTCGACCTGCTGCGCAAGAAGGGGATCGCGAAGGCCGAGAAGCGTGCGGGCCGCTCGGCCCAGGAGGGCGCGATCGGTAGCTACCTGCACTTCAACAACAAGGTGGCGGTGCTCGTGGAGGTGAACTGCGAGACCGACTTCGTGGCGCGGACCGACGACTTTCAGGGCCTGGTGAAGGACCTGGCGCTGCACATCGCGTCGGCGAAGCCCGTCGCCGTGAACGAGGAGGAGGTCCCGGCGGACGTCATCGAGCGCGAGCGCACGATCTTCGAGGCGCAGGTTGCGGAGTCCGGCAAGCCGGAGCAGGTTCGGGGCAAGATCGTGGACGGCAAGATGAAGAAGTTCTTCCAGGAGATCGTGCTGTTGGACCAGGCCTTCGTGAAGGACGACAAGAAGTCCATCCGTGACCTGGTGAAGGAGGTTTCCGGGAAGCTGGGTGAAAACGTGGTCGTACGGCGCTTCGTGCGTTACGAGCTCGGGGAGGAGTGATGGCGGAGCTCGCCTACCGGCGGGCGCTGCTCAAGCTCTCCGGCGAGGCCCTCGCCGGGGGCCGAGACTACGGTCTCGACTTTTCGGTCATCGACCGCCTCACCGACGAGATCCGGGGAGTCCACCGCCTCGGGGTGGACCTGGGCCTGGTCATCGGGGGCGGGAACATCATCCGCGGGGCGGTGGCCAGCCAGCAGGGGCTGGACCGCGTGTCGGCCGACTACATGGGGATGCTCGCGACCGTCATCAACGCGCTCGCGCTGCAGGACGTGCTCGAGCGCAAGGATGTGGAAACGCGGGTGATGACGGCCATCCGGATGGAGGAGCTGGCCGAGCCGTACATCCGGCGTCGCGCCCAGCGGCATCTGGAGAAGGGGCGGATCGTGCTGTTCGCCGCCGGGACCGGCAACCCTTACTTCTCGACCGACACGGCCGCCGTACTGCGGGCGCTGGAGATCGAGGCGGACGTCTTGATCAAGGCCACCAGTGTCGATGGAGTGTATAGCGCCGATCCGAAGGAGGATCCTTCGGCGAAGTTCATACCGGAGCTCACGTATCGGGAGGCGATCGTGAAGGGGCTGAGGGTGATGGACGCCAACGCCTTCGGGCTCTGCCAGGAGAACGGACTCCCGATCGTCGTCATGAACGTCAACAATCGCGGCGCGGTTGCCCGGGTTATTCAGGGCGAGCGTGTCGGGACCATCGTCCGATGAGCACGCCAGACAATCTGCCCGACATCCAGAAGCACTCCAAGCAGCTGATGCAGAAAGCGGTGGACAACACCAAGCGCGAGCTGGCCACGATCCGCAGCGGGAAAGCCACCACCAGCCTGCTCGACACGGTGAAGGTCGAGGCCTACGGGCAGCACCTGCCGCTGAATCAGGTCGGTACGGTCGCGGCGCCGGAGCCGCGGATGCTGACGGTGCAGCCGTGGGACAAGTCGCTGATCGGTGCCGTCGAAAAGGCCATCATGACGGCCGACCTCGGGCTCAATCCGGCGAACGACGGTACCCTCATCCGGATTCCGCTGCCGCCGCTCACCGAGGAGCGACGCCGAGAGCTGGTCAAGATCGTCCACAAGCTGGCCGAGGAGGGACGCATCGCGGTACGGCACGCCCGCGAGGATGCCCGCGCCGGCATCAAGAAGGTTGAGCACGTCTCGGACGACGACAAGCGTCGGACCGAGGTCGAGGTGCAAAAGCTGCACGACGACGCGATCGGGCAGCTCGAGAACCTCGTGAAGGCCAAGGAAGAAGAGATCATGGAGGTCTGAGGTGGACCCCCCGGCTCGCGTGCGCGCCGGGCGCTCTCCTTGGAGGTCCAACCCACCCATGTCCCCCAACATGATTCGCCGCGTAGCGGTCGCCGCCGTCGGCATCCCGGCGGCGCTCGGAATCGTTTACCTGGGCGGCTGGGTGCTGGCCGGCCTGTTGGCGCTGTTCGGCGTGGCCGGGGCGGCGGAGTTCTACCGTCTGGGTTCCCGCGGCGGGGTGCGCCCGCTGGTCCACCCGGGGTATGTGGGGGCGGCCGCCTTCCCCCTCCTCGGATTCGCCGTGGCGAGTGGGGGGCCCGGGCTGAGCACGCACTGGGCTCTCCTTCTCGTGGTGGGCTGGTTGATCGCGACCGTCGGCGTGGCGGTGGCCACGCGGCGGCCCGGCGACCGGCCGCTGGAGGCGGTGTCGCTGACCGTGTTCGCCGCGCTGTATGCCGGCGGGCTCCCCGCGTTCCTCTTGACCATCCGCCACGCCGCGACCCTGTCGTCGGCATGGCAGGCCACGTGGCTGGTGTTTCTCCCGCTCGTGGTGACCTGGGTGGGGGACTCGCTGGCCATGGGTGGGGGCTCCCTCATCGGGGGGCCGAAACTGGCGCCGGTACTGAGTCCAAGGAAGACGTGGGCCGGAGCGATCTCGGGCGCCCTCGGAGGAGCCGTCCTGGCGCCGCTGTACGGGCTGATCGTGCTGCAGCCGCTCGGGATCACCGTCGGCTGGTGGCTGCTCGTGCTGTTCGGGCTGGCGGTGTCCGTGACCGGGCAGGTGGGCGACTTGGCGGAGTCGCTGTTCAAACGCCAGGCGGGGGTGAAGGACTCCGGGACCTTCTTCCCGGGACATGGCGGGGTCCTGGATCGCTTCGACTCGCTCTACTGGGTGATCCCCACCTCGGCCGCGCTGCTCGCGACGTTCGGCGTCATATGACCGCCGGGATCGCGGTGCTTGGCTCGACCGGCTCGATCGGCACGAGTACCCTGCGGGTGCTCGAACGCCATCGCGAGCGGTTTCGCGTCGTGGCGCTGACGGCGCACGGGGCGGCGGGCCTGCTGTGCGAGCAGGCGGCGGCCACGGGAGCCAGCTACGTGGGGTTGGTCGACGGCAGCCGCGAAGCGTGCGAGCACGCCGGCACGCGGGTGGCGGCCGGTCCCGAATGCCTCATCGAGGCGGCCACCCATCCCGAGGCCGACGTGGTCGTGAACGCGGTGGTGGGAGCGGCCGGCTTGGAGGCCACGCTGGCGGCGCTCCGCGCGGGCAAGCGCGTCGCGCTCGCCAACAAGGAGACCCTGGTGATGGCCGGCGACTTGGTGCTGGCCGCGGCCGCCCACGGAGGTGGCGAGATCGTCCCGGTGGACTCCGAGCACAGTGCCGTGTTGCAGTGCGTCGCCGGGCACGAGCCGCCCGAGCTGCGACGCCTGATCTTGACGGCCTCGGGCGGGCCGTTCCGGGAGTGGGAGGCGGAGCGCCTGCACCATGCCACGTCCGAGGAGGCGCTGCGCCACCCCACGTGGGAGATGGGACCCAAGATCACCGTCGACAGCGCCACGCTGGCCAACAAGGCGCTGGAGGTGATCGAGGCGCACTACCTGTTCGGCTTGGGGTACGATGCGATAGAGGTGGTGGTGCACCCGCAGTCCATCGTGCACGCGTTCACCGAGTTCGTGGATGGATCGGTGTTGGCGCAGGTCGGCTTTCCCACGATGGAGCTGCCCATCCTCTATGCCCTCACCCACCCGCAGCGTGTGGCCGACGCCGGAACCCGGTGGTTCGATCCGGTGGCGGCGGGGCCGCTGACGTTCGAGCCGCTGCGGGAGCCCGACTTCCCCGCATTTCGCCTGGGGGTGAACGCCGGGCGTGCGGGCGGCACCGCCCCGGCGGTGTACAACGCGGCCAACGAGGTCGCCGTGCAGGCCTTCCTCGCGGGACGGATCTCGTTCAGCGGGATTGGAGAACTGATCGACAACGTGTTGGAGAATCACGACGTGCAACCGGCTAACGATCTCACGACGGTGCTCGCCGCCGATCGGTGGGCCCGCGAGCGCGGGGAGGTGCTGTGCTCCTCTCGCTAGCGGCGTTCATCTTCGTCCTGGGTGTCCTGATCTTCGTGCACGAGCTGGGGCACTTCCTGGCGGCGAAGGCCGTCGGCATCGGGGTGCCGCGCTTCTCGATCGGTTTTGGCCCCGCCACGCCCATCCGTTTCCGGCGCGGGGAGACGGAGTACGTGGTGGCGTGGTTCCCCTTGGGCGGCTACGTGAAGATGGCCAGCAGGGAGGAGCAGGAGGCGATGGCGGCCGTCGAGGGCGGCCCGCTCGAAGAGGAGTATCCTCCGGACAAGCTGTTCGAGAGCAAGTCGCTCCCCGCTCGCATCCTGGTCATCTCCGCCGGCGTGGCCATGAACATGGTGTTCGCGTGGCTCGCCTACACCGGTCTCGCGGCCGCGCTGGGCCGCACCGAGGATCCCACTACCACGATCGGGTGGGTCGACGTCGAGCGCCTTCCCGCCAGTGCCGCCGCGCTGGCCGAGGTGCCGCTCGGGAGCCAGATCCTGCGGGTGAACGGCGACAGCGTGGCGTCGTGGCAGCAGATCCAGCAACGCATCTTCGACCCTACCTCGGATCGCCTGCGGATCGACTTTGCGGGCGGGCTGGACCCGGTGATCCTTCCCATTCCGGGCACCGAAGCCCAGTCCCGCGCGGCCGTCGGGCTGGCGCTGGAGCCGGGGTGGGGGCCACGGGTCGGGGCGGTCGTGGCGGGGTTTCCGGCCGCGGAGGCGGGTCTCCAGCGGGGCGACCAGATACTGGCGGTCGGCGGCGATACCGTAACGGCGTTCCACGACGTCCGGTTGGGCGTGGAGCCGTATGCCGGGGACACCGTGCTGTTCACGATGCTGCGTGCCGACTCGGTTTTCGTGGTGCCGCTCGTGCCGCAGGAGCGGACGGAGCCCGATCCGCTGACGGGAGATGCCGTTCAGGTCGTGCGCGTCGGGATCGCCCCCTACTGGGAGCCGCTGCGCACCGAGTACGGCGTGGTCGGTGCCGTAGTGGAGGGCTGGGGCCGAACCTGGTCGAACGTCGAGCTCGTGCTGTTCACGCTCAAGGGGATCCTGCTGCGGGACATCTCCACCCGCGAGATCGGTGGGCCCATCCTCATCGGGCAGATGTCGGGGCAGTTCG
>CP070716.1:2573738-2583670 GCA_020350425.1 Gemmatimonadota bacterium | reverse complement strand
TGAAGATGGGCACTTACGGCTTCCTGCGGTTCGCGCTGCCGTTCTACCCGCAGGTCGCGTTCGACCCCACCGTGGTGACGATCGTAGTGACGCTGGCGTTGATCGGCATCATCTACGGCGGTCTCGTCGCGATGGTGCAACCCGACTTCAAGAAGCTGGTGGCGTACTCGTCGGTCGCGCACCTGGGCTTCGTGATGCTCGGCATCTGGGCGCTCACGCAGCAGAGCATCGAGGGCGCCATCATCATCATGATCAGCCACGGGATCTCGACGGGGGCGTTGTTCTTCCTGGCCGGGATGCTGTACGAGCGGCGCCATACACGCGACATCGCGGCCTTCGGCGGCCTCGCCAAGGTCGTCCCGGTGCTCGCCGCGGTCCTCACGGTGGTCGCGCTCTCCTCGGTCGGGCTGCCCGGGACCAACGGGTTCGTGGGGGAGTTTCTCGTGCTGCTCGGGTCCTTCGGTGAGTACCCGTGGGCCACGGTCGTGGCGGCGACGGGGGTCATCGTCGCGGCCATGTACCTGCTGCGCGCGCTGCAACGGATCATCTACAACAAGCTCGACAAGCCCGAAAACGAGGGCCTGCCGGATCTCTCGCCGCGCGAGCTGGCGGTGCTGATCCCGCTGATCGTGTGCATCTTCTGGATCGGTCTCTACCCGCGGCCGTTCCTCAGGCGGATGGAGGCGTCGTCACGGGCGCTGGTGGAGCAGGTGCGCGGTGCGCCACCGGCGGACGAGGTACAACACGCTGGGGCCGTCGCGCCGGGAGTGGAGCGGTAGATGGGACCGCAGATCGATATGAGTGGGCCGGGCGGGCTCGCCCTGGCGCTCCTGCCGGAGCTGGTGCTCACCGGCTGGTGCCTGGTGTTGATGCTGGTGGCAGCGTGGCGCCACAAGTCGGAGGGCGATCAGCGGCTCATCGGCCGGCTCGCCGTGGTCGGCCTGGTGGCGACCCTCGTCGTGGTGCTTGGGTTCTGGGTGCTGGGCGTGTCGCCTGCGGGCCCGGAGCCGATGATCGCGCTCGACCGGTTCCGCTACTTCTGCGACGCGATCTTCCTGCTCGGCGCGATCCTCGCGGCGCTACTCTCGCTCGGCTACCTCGGGCGGGAGCGGGTGCTGGTCCCCGAGTACTACCTGCTGCTCCTGTTCGCGACCGTCGGGATGATGTTCATGGGGGGCAGCTCCAACCTGGTGATGATCTTCCTCGGTCTCGAGCTGATGTCGGTGTCCGTCTACGTCCTGGCCGGGATCGATCGCCGCTCGGTGTTCGCCGCGGAGGCGTCGCTCAAGTACTTCCTGCTCGGCGCGTTCGCCTCGGGGTTCCTGCTGTACGGCATTGCGCTGATCTACGGGTCGACCGGCACGACCGATCTCACCCTCATCTACGCCCGCATCACCGCGCTGGGGCTCGAGTCCAACGCCATGCTGCTGGTGGGGACCGGGCTGCTCCTGGTGGGCTTCGCCTTCAAGGTGGCGGCGGTGCCGTTTCACATGTGGACCCCCGACGTGTACGACGGGGCGCCCACGCCGATCACCGCGTTCATGGCGGCGGCCGTGAAGGCAGCGGCGTTTGCCGCCATGATCCGCGTGTTGCTCCAGGGGCTGGGGCCGGCCGACCTGGTGTGGACCGAGATCGTATGGTGGCTCGCGGCCATCACGATGGTCGTGGGGAACCTGATCGCGCTGGTGCAGCGCCACATCAAGCGCATGCTCGCCTACAGCTCGATCGGGCACGCCGGCTATCTCCTGGCCGCGGTGGCGGCCGGCACGGAGTTCGGCGCGGCGGCGTTCCTGTTCTACGTGTTTGCCTACACGCTCATGACGGTGGGGGCCTTCGCCGTGCTCGCGGCCGCCGGCCGACGGGGCGAGCGCGAGGTACGCGTCGACGACCTGAACGGCTTGGCGAAGCGCCGTCCCTGGATGGCCGCCGCGATGACGATCTTCATGCTCTCCCTGTTGGGCTTCCCGGGCACCGCGGGGTTCATCGGCAAGTGGCTCATTCTCTCGGCGGCCGTGCAGGCGGGGCAGGGAAGCCTCGCCGTCATCCTCGTGGGCTCGACGGTGATCTCCGCGGGCTTCTACCTGCCGATCGTGATGGCCATGTACATGAAGCCGCCGGCGACGGACACGGTCCACGAGGAGACCGCGCTCGTCGGCGCCTCCCGCTGGGTGGTGGCCGCGCTGGCCCTGGGCCTGCTGGTGTTCGGCGTCTGGCCGAACCGGGTGCTCGACGTCGCACGGCAGGGAACCGAAGATCTCAAGCCGTCGGTGACGATGACCGTCGCGCGCTAGAGGAGCGGTCTTGGACGTACCAGCATACATCTTCCGGCAGTACGACATTCGCGGCGTGGTCGACCAGGAGTTGACCGCGCCGATTGCGCATGCGATCGGCCGCGCCGTGACGACCATCGCGCGCGCCCGGATCGGCCGTAGTCCGCGGCTCGCGGTGGGACGGGACAACCGTCCCTCGGGCGAGCTGCTCGCGCGCGCCGTGCGCGACGGGGTGGCGCAGTCGGGCGGTACAGCGGTGGACGTGGGGGTGCTGCCGACGCCGGCGCTCTACCTCGCGCTGCACGAGCTCGAAGTCGACGGCGGCGTACAGGTGACCGGCTCCCACAACCCGCCCGAGTTCAATGGGTTCAAGATGGTGGCCGCGGGCGAGACCCTCCACGGAGACGACATCCAGGAGATTCGCCGACTGATCGAGCAGGACGCTACGGATAGCGGCGCCGGAGGGCTCGAGGCGGACGACTCGATGCTCGCGCGCTACGTCGACGCGATCGTGTCGCGCAACGCGCCCATCGCCCGCCCGGTGAAGGTGGTGGTGGACTGCGGAAACGGGGTGGCCAGCCTCGTTGCGGAGGCGGCCCTCACCCGCCTGGGCGCCGACGTGGTGCCGCTGTTCTGCGAGTCGGACGGGACCTTTCCCAACCACCATCCCGATCCCACCGTGCCCGAGTTCCTGGTAGACCTGCAGGAGGCGGTGCGTCGCACCAGCGCTGAGCTGGGGATCGCCTTCGACGGAGACGGTGACCGCATCGGGGCGGTGGACGAGAACGGCACGATCGTCTTCGGCGATCAGCTGCTCGTGCTGTACGGGCGCGACCTCGCCGCGCGGATGGGTCCGGGGCACGCCGTGATCTTCGACGTGAAGTGCTCCGACGTGCTGGCCGACGCGCTGCGTGCCGCGGGGCTGGAGCCGGTCATCTGGAAGACCGGCCACTCGCTCATCAAGGCCAAGATGAAGGAGCTCGCGGCGCCGCTGGCGGGCGAGATGAGCGGGCACATGTTCTTCGGCGGCGACTACTACGGCTTCGACGACGCCCTCTTCGCGGCGGCGCGGCTGCTCGCCATCGTGGCGCGCGGCGACGGGCCCCTGTCCACGCTCCTGGCCGATCTGCCGCGCACCCACACCACGCCCGAGCTCCGGGTGGACTGTCCCGAGGAGCGGAAGTTCACCGTGGTCGAGCTGGCGGCCCGCCACTTCGGTGAGCGCTACGAGGTGCTCACGCTCGACGGCGTGCGCATCTCCTTCCCGGAGGGCTGGGGCCTGTTGCGGGCCTCAAATACCCAGCCGGTGCTGGTCATGCGCTTCGAAGCCGCGACCGAGGAAGCACTGGCCGCCTATCGGGGCGAGGTGGAGGGGTGGCTCGAGGAGCAGGGTATCGCGGTGTAGTCATGAGGCCGTCGGCGAGAAGGACCGTGCAGGTGGCGGTCGTCGCGCTGCTGCTCGCGCTGCTGTTGGGACGCTGGCTGGCCACCGCCACGGCCGAGGCGCTGTGGGCCGAGGCGCTGGGCGTCGCCGCCACCCACGCGCTGATCCGCCGGCTGCAAACCCTCCTGTTCCTCACCGCCTTCTCCGGCGCCGCCGTGTGGTGCCTCGGCAACCTGTACCTCGTGTACCGCGCCATCGGCTCGGTGCACGTCCCGCGCCGTTTGGGCAACCTCGAGATCCTGGAGGCGGTGCCGCGGCGCTACCTGCTCATCGCGGCGGTGGCGGTCGGCCTCCTGCTCGCGATCGCCTTCAGCCACCGGGCGGACGGTTGGTGGTACGCGCGCGCGCTCGCGGGCTATCGGGTCTCGCTCGGCGCCACCGACCCGGTTCTGGGGCGCGATCTCGGATTCTATCTGTATCAGCTCCCCTGGTCCCGCACCGTCCACTCGTTCGTCACGCTCCTGAGCGGGGTGATGCTCGCCCTGATCGGGCTGCTGTATACCGCCGTGGGGGCCGTGCGTTGGACCGGCCGCCGTCTGCGGGTGGGCGATCTGGCGCGCTGGCATCTCGCGGGCCTGCTGGCGGCGTTCGCGCTCGCACTCTTCTGGGGCTACCGGCTCGAGCCGGTCGAGCACGTGGCGGGGATCCACGGCGTCCCGAGCGACACCGTGCTCACCACCGTCCGCCTGCCAGTGGCGTCGGCACTGAGCCTCCTCGCGCTGGTCGCGGCGGTCCTCTCCGTGCTGTGGGTTCGCTTCTCCCGGGTGGCGGTCGTGGCGGTACCGTGGATCGTGCTCGCGTCGGTCTCCTTCGTGGGACACTACGTCGTCCCCACGTTTGCGGCTGCCGTGCGCACGCCAGAGGAGCTCGCACTGGAATCGGTCGAGGCGCAGCGCGATCCGATGGCGGCGATCGCGTTCGATGCCCGCCCGCCCACCGTGCGCCTGGCGCTCGCGGCGGCGGCCGACCCGTACGCCGCGCGGCGCCACGCCAATGCCCTCGCCACGGCCCCTCTGTGGGACGGCTTCGCCGTCGGTGTGCTGCTCAACCGGACGGTGGGCGCCGAGCCGCCCGCCCGGTTCGGCGACGCCACGCTGGGGTTGTACGCGGCTCCCGACGGACGTCCCGTCCCGGTCTACGTGGCGGCCCGCGCGGTGGACCCCGCGACGATCCCGCGCGAGGAGCTGTCCTGGGAGGCGGTGCACCAGGGTCCGTACTCGGCGGCGGCGGGTGCCGCAGCGATCCAGGCGCACCGTGTCGCACCGGCCGGGCTTCCGTACTTCGTGCCGCACCTGGGGCGCGCCGACTCGGGGGTGTCGCGGGTGACGGAGCTCGCCCTCGCGCGGCGCCAGGTGCGCTTCCGGCCGGGCGCGCTCGACTTCGCGGTGATCGCGCCCGACCCCGTGCCGGTCGTGGGCACGCCTGCCGGCGGCGTGTGGCGCCGCATGGCACTGGCCTGGACCCTGCAGTCGTCGCGCATCGTGACCTCGGATCTCGTCACCGACCGGTCGCTGATCGTGTGGCATCGCGACGTGCTGGAGCGGCTGAACCGCTATGCGCCGTTCGCCGCATTCAGCGACGCGCGCGCGGTCGTGGCGCACGACACGCTCTACTGGCTTGCCAGCGGGCTCGTCTGGGCCCAGGCATTCCCGCTGGCGCCGACGGTGCGGTGGCGCGGCGACGCCGTACGCTACCTGCGGTCGTCTCTGATCGGCGTGGTGGAGGCCGCGACGGGACGGACGGCCGTGTACCTGACCCGTGACCCCGATCCCCTCACCGCCGCGTGGGCCGCACTCGCGCCGGAGATCGTGCGGCCGGCCGGTGAGCTGCCCGAGGGCCTGCAGTCTCACCTGGCATACCCCCAGGAGCTGTTCGGCGTGCAGGTCGCCCTGCTGAGAGCGCGAGGCGACGGGGTGGGCGACCGGCAGGCGCGGCTTGCCGCCGGCGCGCCGTACCCCGTGGACCAGGCGCCCTACTGGTGGGTGGGGACCACCCCGTCCGATTCGGTGATCAGGCTGCGACTGATGGCGGCGCTGACCGTCCCCACCGAGGGGGCGCTCGCCGGCATCGTCGACGGCACGATGCGGGACGGGGCGCCGCGGCTGGTGCACCTCGCCGTCGAGCCGGCGCTCGGCGCCCCGGGGCCGGCGCAGGCGGCGCGCCAGCTGGGTCGCCTGCGGGCCGACCCTGAGGGCATCCGGGGACGCCTCCGCATGGCGCCGTTCGACGACGGCGTGTTGGCGTTGCAGACCAGCTACGTCTCGCCGGGGGAAAGCGCGGCGCCGCAGCTGGTCGATGTCGCCGTGGGGTGGGGGAGTGCGGCCGGGAGTGGCGCTGACCTGCGCACTGCGCTGACGCGCCTGCGCACCGCGCCGGCGCCCTTCGGCATGGCGCCGACCGAGAAGGAGGAGGCTCGCCGCTGGTTCGAGCGCATGGACGCGGCGCGGCGCAGCGGCGATTGGGTGGCGTTCGGGCGCGCCTACGAGGAACTGCGCCGCATCCTGACCACGGCGCGGGATACCCTCCCGTGAGTCGCTTGCTGCGGTATCGGGGCCCGGCTAGGTTGCACTCGCCGTGACGACGCGACCCGGAACCATCGTGGTGGCCCTTGGGGGCAACGCGCTCGCGCCCGCGGGAGAGCGGGCGGACATCCACGTCCAATTCGCCCACACGCGCGAATCGCTGAGCGCCGTGGTGGCCCTCGCGCAGGAGGGGTGGCACATCGCGATCGTGCACGGCAACGCACCGCAAGTGGGTGACGCCCTAGTGCGCAACGAGCTGGCGCGGGAGCGGGTCGAGCCGCTGCCGCTCGGGGTACTGGTGGCGTCCACGGCGGGGTGGATCGGCTACATGATCCAGCAGTCGCTGCAGAATGCGCTGCACAAGGTCGGAGTCCGGCGTGAAGTGCTCACCGTGATCACCCAGACCAAGGTGGATCGGGGCGGCGCACTGGCGAAGCCGACGAAGCACATCGGGCACGCGCTCGAGCCCGACCAGGTCGAGCGACTCAAACGTCGCGGTGCTGCGGTGGGCCAGGACGGCGGGGGCCACTGGCGCCGCCTGGCGCCCAGCCCCGAGCCGGAGGACGTGGTGGAAGCCGATGCCGTCCGGCAGCTGGTGGACGATGGCAAGATCGTGATCGCGGCCGGGGGCGGCGGCCCCCCCGTCTATCTGGATGATCGGCTCCACTGGGAGGGAGTGGACGCGGTGGTCGACAAGGACCGGGTGGCGGCTATCCTGGGCGGCCGGCTGGGTGCCGACACGCTGTTGATCCTCACGAACGTGGACGCGGTGTACCGCGGCTGGGGCACGCCTCACGCCAAGCCGCTGAGGCATCTGTCGGTGGATTCGGCGGAGGAGCTGCTGGACGGGGAGGAGTTGGGAGTGGGGAGCATGCGGCCCAAGGTCGAGGCGGCGGTGGCGTTCGTGCGGGACGGCGGTGGGCGGGCGGTGATCGCCGACCTCCCGGACGGCCTCGCGGCCATTCGAGGAGAGGCGGGAACGACAATCACAGGAGAGATGGAGTGAACCTGCACGAATATCAGGCGCGCGCGCTGCTGAAGGCGGCGGGGATCCCCGTGCCCGACGGCGAAGTCGCGACTGCGCCGAACGAGGTGGAGGCGATTGCCAAGCGGCTGGGGGGAGCGGTGGTGGTGAAGGCTCAGGTGCATACCGGCGGCCGGGGCAAGGCCGGCGGCGTGAAGCTCGCGAAGACGGCCGCTGAGGCGAAGCGGCACGGCGCCGCCATTCTGGGGATGCAGATCAAGGGGTTGACGGTCGAGAAGGTGCTGGTGGCGCCGGCGGCCGAGATCGCCTCGGAGAGCTACGTCGGGGTGATCGTCGACCGGGCGTCGCAGCGGCCCGTGATGATGGTGAGCCCCGCGGGAGGGGTGGACATCGAGGAGGTCGCCGCCAAGACGCCCGAGAAGATCTTCAAGGCGCCGATCGATCCGCGCTACGGGCTGCTCCCGCACCAGGCGATGGAGCTCGCGTTCGAGCTGTACGACGACGTGAAACAGGTGCGGCAGGCCGCCACGATCATGCAGCAGCTCTACCAGGCGTTTCGGGACGCGGGGGCCTCACTGGCCGAGATCAATCCGTTGATCACGACGCCCGACGGCGAGGTCGTGGCGCTCGATGCCAAGATCGGCGTGGACGACAACGAGTTGGAGCGGCGTCCCGACGTCGCCGCGCTGCGCGACACGTCGGCCGAGGATCCCTCCGAGGTGGAAGCGCGCGAGATGGGGCTTTCCTACATCCCGCTCGACGGCAACGTCGGCTGCTGCGTGAACGGGGCGGGGCTCGCCATGGCCACGATGGACCTGGTGAAGTACTACGGTGGGGAGCCGGCCAACTTCCTGGACATCGGGGGGAGCAGCAGTCCCGAGAAGGTGGTGACGGCGCTCAAGATCATCACCGCCGATCCCAAGGTGAAGAGCATCCTGTTCAACATCTTCGGCGGCATCACGCGGTGCGACGACGTGGCCAACGGGATCGTGACGGCCACCAAGGGCGCGAAGCTGGATCGCCCGATCGTCATCCGGCTGACGGGCACGAATGAAGAGCTCGCGGTGAACGTCCTCACCAAGGCGGGCTTCGAGGCGCTCACGGACATGGACGAGGCCGTGCAGCAGGCGGTGAAACTGGCGCGGGAGGCGGCGTGAGCATCTTTGTCGACAAGAACACCAAGCTGGTGGTGCAGGGCATCACCGGGCGGGACGGCTCCTTCCATACCCGCCAGATGATCGAATACGGCACGCAGGTCGTCGCGGGGGTGACCCCCGGCAAGGGCGGGCAGACCTTCGACGACACGGTGCCGATCTTCAATACGGTCGCGCAGGCCGTGGCCGAGACGGGCGCGAACACCTCGATCGTGTACGTGCCGAGTCGCTTCGCGGTCGATGCCGTGCTGGAGGCCGCCGATGCGGGCGTGGCGCTCATCGTGTGCATCACCGAGGGGCTCCCGGTGCAGGACATGACGCGGGTCATGCCGTTTCTCGCGGAGCGGGGCACGCGGCTCATCGGTCCCAACTGTCCGGGCATCATCTCGCCGGGGCAGTCCAAGGTGGGGATCATCCCCGGCCAGATCTGCCTGGAGGGGAACGTGGGCGTGGTGTCGCGCAGCGGGACCCTCACCTACGAGGTGATCCACCACCTCACCAGGAATGGCATGGGCCAGTCCACGTGCATCGGCATCGGCGGCGACCCCATCATCGGGACCAACTTCATCGACTGCCTCGAGGCGTTCGAGGCCGACGGGGCGACCGAGGCGATCGTGGTGATCGGCGAGATCGGGGGCACCGACGAGCAGAACGCGGCCGCCTACGTCTCCGAGCACGTGAACAAGCCGGTCGTCGGGTTCATCGCCGGGCGCACGGCGCCGCCGGGCCGGCGCATGGGCCACGCGGGCGCCATCATTTCCGGCTCCTCCGGCACCGCCGACGAGAAGATGGCCGCGTTCGACGCGGCGGGGATCGCCGTGATGGAGCGGCCGGCCGAGGTCGTGGCTCTGCTCAAGGAGCAGGGAGTGGCGGCGTGAAGCTGATCGAGCTGCTGGACCGAGAGCGCGTAGTCGTGCCGCTCGCGGTCACTGCGCTCCAGGATGCGGCCGTCGAGCTGACCGAGACGATGGTAGCTTCCGGGGTCGCGACCGCGCCCGACGAGCTGCGTGCACTCGTGCGCGGCGCCCTGCCCAAGGAGATCGTGCCCGTTGGGCAGGCCTTCCTGCTGCACTACCGCACGGAGGCGGTCGGCCAGCACGCGGCCGCGCTCGGGGTCGCGAAGAAGCCGTTGCGCGCCAGGGGTGAGGAGGAAAAGGAGTCGCGCATCGTGATTCTCGTGGTAGCCCCGCCGCGGGAGAGCAATGCCCACCTGCGGGCCCTGAGCGCCTTCGCCAGGGCTCTCAGCCGGCACGAGGTGGTGGACGCGATCCTGAACGCCAAGAAGCCCGAAGACATCCTCGAGTCCGACGCGATTACCGAGCTGACGCTGCCGGGCTACCTGACCGTGCGCGACGTGATGGTGCGGCGGCGCCTGTCGGTACAGCCCGACGCCCCGCTGGGCGAGGCGGCGCGCCTCATGGTGGCGCACGACGTGGTGGCTCTGCCGGTCGTCACCGACACCGATGAGGTGCTCGGCGTGATCACCCACCAGGAGCTCCTGCGCAACCTGCTCCCGATGTACGTGAAGCGGCTGAGCAGCGGCGAGTTCCGCCAGGC
>CP070716.1:2523932-2573638 GCA_020350425.1 Gemmatimonadota bacterium | reverse complement strand
GCGTCATCGGCAGCCGGTAGACCCGCGCACCGGTCGCGTCGAACACCGCGTTCGCCACCACCGCGCCCATGTTGATGATTGCCGGCTCCCCACCACCCTTGGGCGGCAGATCGTCGTGCGGGACGAACACCGTGTCGACCTTCGGCATCCAGGAGAAGCGCGGCAGACCGTAGGTGTCGAAGTTGGTGTCGAGGATCTTGCCCCCCTCGAAGCGCACCTCCTCGCTGAACACGTAGCCCAGCCCCATGGCGATACACCCCTCCATCTGCATGCGGGCGCCGTCTGGGTTGACCACGAGACCCATGTCCTGGGCGCACACCACGCGCTCCACCCGCACCGCACCCGTGGCGGAGTCCACCGTCACGTCGGCGGCGAGCGCCACGTACGTTTCCGCGTCGATCCCGCAGGCCAGCCCGCGACCGCGGCCGCCGCGGCGCGGCGCCACCGCCGGCTCCCACCCGTAGGCCTCGGCCACGGCCTTCAGTACGGCGATCATCCGCGCGTCCTTCGTGTTCTTGAGGCGGAACTCCAGCGCGTCCATTCGGGCGGCCACGGCCATCATGTCGATCTGCTGCTCGGCCGCGAACCGGTTCGAGTTGGCTGCGGGAGCGCGCCACGCGCCCACCGCGAACGGGTGCATCCCCTCCGGGGCGCGTCCCCACTCGCCGTACACGCGCACGCTCCGGTTGGGGATGTCGTAGAAGACGTCGGACCCGCGAGACCCCGCCCCGTAGACCTGGTAGTCCCACAGCGCGATGCGGCCGTCCGCATCGATGCCCGACGTGATCTTCAGGACGGCGGCGGGGCGGAACGTGTCGTAGAAGAACTCCTCGGCCCGGGTCCAGCAGACCTGCACGGGCTTGCCGGTGATCTTGGCAAGCTGCGCCGCTTCGACGGCCTGTTGCCCCGGCACCTTGCCCCCGAACCCGCCACCCACGTAGGGGGTGAGTACCCGCACGTTGTCGGGACTGAAGCCGATACCCCGTGCAATCGCCTGCTGCTGGCTGAAGGGCGCCTGGGTCGAGGACCAGACCGTCGCCTTGCCTCCCGTGATCTCCGCGACCGCCGTGTGCGGCTCCATCGGCGCGTGTGCGACGTAGCTGTTGTAATACGCGGCTTCGAACGTTTGGGCGCTCTGCCGCCGGCCCGCGTCCAGATCACCTGCCTGCTCGGCCACATTGGGTTCGGGTGCCGCGCGCACGAGGTGGTCGAAGATGCTCTCGGTATCCACGGCGCCGGCGGGCACGTCGAACTCGGCCTCGAGCAGCCCGAGCGCCCGCTCCGCCGTCTCCGGATCGGCGGCGAGCACCGCCACCAGTCCGTCTTCATTGACGACAGTGACCCCTGGCATCGCCTGCGCCGCGGACGTGTCGACCCTCAAAACCGTGGCACCGTGCGCCGGCGGCCTGAGGATCCGGGCGTACAGCATGCCGGGGATGCGGACATCGCCGGCGAACAGCGCCTGGCCGGTGACCTTCTCGTACCCGTCGAGCCGCTTCGGGGAGCGGCCCATCACGGTGAACTCCTCCACGGCGCGGAGCACCGCCTTCTCATCTACCGTGTGGGTGATACGCTGCCCCCGGGCCAGCTGGCCGTACGACACCTTGCGGCTGCGGTCGCTCGCCACGGAGACCACGCCGTTCTCGACGACCAGCGATGCGCGGGGCACGCCGAGGCGCTCGGCGGCCAGGTCCGTGAGCACGAGCCGGGCCTGCGCCGCGGCCGCGCGCACGGCCGGGCCAAACATGCGGGTCGTGAGCGAGCCAAAGGTACCCATGTCCCACGGGCAGGTATCGGTATCTCCCATGACGATGTGGACCGCCTCGAGTGCCACGCCCAGCTCCTCGGCGGCTTCCTGGGTGAGGGACGTCATGACGCCCTGCCCCATCTCGATCTTGCCGGAGTAGAGGGTCACCACGCCGTCCTCGGCGATGTGGAGGTAGGCGTTGATGTCCTCGGGGTAGCCGCGCTGTCGCCGCTGTTCCTCCTCGCGCGGGCTCAGCACACTCGTCATCGGGACGTTCACGACGACGAGGATGCCGCCGCCCAGCCATTTCACGAACTCACGCCGGTTGATGCGGGTCGCCTCACTCATGGCTCGCCTCCTCGATCGCCTCGACGATCCGCTTATGCGCCCCGCAGCGACAGAAGTTGCGCTCCATGTTCTCGACGATCTGCTCCCGGGTGGGCCGCGGGTTCTCGAGCAGCAGGCCGTAGGCGTTCATGATCATGCCTGACGTGCAGTAGCCACACTGATAGCCGCCGTGCTCGTGAAACGCCTGTTGGAGCGGGTGCAGCGAGCCGTCGCGGGCCAGACCCTCGATGGTCATCACTTCCTTGCCCCGCACGAACTCGAGATTTGCCTGGCAGGCGCGCACCGCGCGACCGTCCACCACCACGGTGCACGATCCGCAGATGCCGGCCCCGCACCCATACTTGGTGCCCGTCAGCTCGAGATCGGTACGCAGCACCCACAGCAGCGTGCGGTCCGCCTCGGTCTCGAGGGCGACCGGCTTGCCGTTCAGCGTGAAGCGGATGGTCTCCGACATGGCTCCCCCAGCCTCGTCACATGCTGCTATAGCAGACGGCTGCGGACGCGCAGTGTCAAGATCCGCCGGAGGTCACCCCCGCCCGGCCCCGCCGCTATCTTCAAGAGTCCACCTCAACCTCACCGCCTTCGGGATTCGGCCGATGCCGCGTAGACTCGTCATACTGATCGCCCTAGTGGCCGTCATCTTCCTCGCCGCCACGGGCCTCCCGGCGCTCATCAGTCTCGTCGCGAACTGGTATTGGTTCGACGCCGTCGGGTTCGAGTCCGTGTTCTTCACCGTGTTGTGGACGAAGCTCGGGGTGGGGGTCGTGGTGGGGTTCCTGGCGTTCGCTTTCGTCGCTTTCAACCTGCGCTTCACTCAGCGCGGGCTGATTCCCGAGGGGATCCTCGCCAGTATCAGCTCCAGCCTGCCCAAGGTGGATCCCACTCGGCTGCTGCGGATCCTGGTGTGGCCGGTAGCACTGCTGTTCGGGCTGGGGTTCGGCGCGGCGGCCTCGGGCGCGTGGCTCACGCTCCAGCAGTTCCTGCACCGCACGGCGTTTGGAGTGACCGACCCAGTGTTCGGGCGGGATGTCGGCTACTATGTGTTCACGCTTCCCGCCATCTCGGTGGTCGTCGGGCTCGCGATCTCCGTGACGGTGCTGACGCTGGCGCTGACAGCGCTGCTCTACTCCGTGCGGCGCGACGTCGTGATCCACCGCCGGCGCGTGATGATCGAGCGCACGGCTGAGCTGCATATCGCCGTGCTCATCGCGCTCCTGTTCCTGGGCACCGCCGTCAGCGTGTGGTTCGTGCACATTCCCTCGCTGCTCTACTCGACTACCGGCCCTCTCCTGGGGGCGAGCTACAGCGACCTCGCGGTGCAGGTGCCCGTGCTGCGGATTTCCGCCGTGGTGGCGCTGCTCGCGGCGGTGTTCGTGCTGCTGGGTACCCGCAACCGCCACGTGGTGCGCAACACCGCGATCGGCGTGCTGGTGTACATCGGTGTGGGCATCCTGGGAGCGCTCGCGTCGTCGGCCATCCAGCGCCTGGTCGTGATCCCCAACGAGCTCGTGAAGGAGGCTCCCCAGCTCGAGCACCACATCGCCGCCACACGGCGCGCCTGGGGCATCGACGAGGTCGCGATCCGCGACCTCAGCGGGGAGTCTCGGCTCACGCTGAACGACATCCAGGCCAACCGCGGCACGATCGAGAACGTGCGACTGTGGGACCGGGAGCCGTTGCTTCAGACCTTCGGGCAGCTGCAGGAGATCCGCACCTACTACGATTTCGTGTCCGTGGACGACGACCGCTACTGGATCGACGGGAAGTACCGCCAAGTCCTGCTCTCTCCGAGGGAGCTGAACACGGCGTCGCTGCCCACACGCACGTTCATCAACGAGCGGCTCACCTTCACCCACGGGATGGGGCTCACCCTGGGTCCGGTGAATGCGATCACCCAGGAGGGGTTGCCGGTTCTCTTCATCAAGGACCTCCCGCCCGCATCCGACGTTTCGCTCCAGGTCACTCGCCCCGGCATCTATTACGGTGAGATCTCCAGCGATTACGTGTTCGTGAACACGGGACAGGAGGAATTCGACTACCCCGCCGGCGAGGGCAACGTTTTCACCGAGTACGTCGGGACGGGCGGCGTCGCGGTGTCGTCACTGCTCCGCCGCGCGATCCTCAGCACGCACTTCGGATCTCTGAAGATCTTGTTCTCCCAAGACATCACGGGCGAGAGTCGCGTGCTGTACCACCGCAACGTGCGGGAGCGAGCCGCCAAGGCGCTCCCCTTCCTGTTGTGGGACGGCGATCCCTACCTGGTGATCACCGACGCGGGACAACTCAAGTGGATCCTCGACGCATACACGGCCAGCACGCGGTACCCCTACTCGCAGCGCCTCAGCAACGGCACCAACTACATGCGCAACAGCGTAAAAGTCGTGATCGACGCGTACGACGGTGACATCAAGGCGTACGTCGCCGAGCCCGACGACCCGATCGTCCAGACATACGGCAAGATCTTCGACGGGATCTTCGTGCCGATCGACGAGATGCCCGCCGACATACGCGCCCACGTGCGCTACCCCGAAGACCTGTTCCGGGTGCAAACCACGCTGTACACGACGTATCACATGAGCGAGCCGGAGGTGTTCTACCACCGTGAGGACCAGTGGCAGATCCCGACGCTGACGCGGGGCGAGGAGGGGCGGGACCGTTTCCTGCGGCACATCATCCTCAAACTGCCGGGGGAGACGCAGGAAGAGTACATCATCATGGCGCCGTTCACGCCGCGCGGGAAGGACAACCTCTCGGCCTGGATGGTAGCCCGCAACGACGGCGAACGGTACGGCCAGATCGTCGTGTACCGCTTCCCGCGGCAAAGCCTGGTGTTCGGGCCGACGCAGGTCGTGAACCGCATTAACCAGGACACCGAGATCTCGCGGCAGGTGTCGCTGTGGGATCAGCGCGGCTCGCAGGTGATCCGCGGCAACCTCCTGGTCATTCCCATCGAGGAATCACTCATCTTCGTGCAGGCGCTCTACCTGCGTGCGGAGGGCGGGCGCATCCCCGAGCTCAAGCGGGTGATCGTCGCCTACGAGAACCAGGTGGTGATGGAGGAAACGCTGGAGCGGGGCCTGGAACGGCTGTTCGGCGGGATGCCGGCGGGTGAGACACGACCGGCACTGCCGGTCGCGGCGGCGGCGGCGGCGGGCGCACCCGCGACGGCCGACGTCGCGGGCCTCATCCAGCAGGCGGCACAGCACTACGAGGCCGCCATCGAAGCCCAGCGCCGCGGAGACTGGACGCGCTACGGCGAGGAGATGCGGATGGTGGGCGAGCTGCTTCGGCGGTTGGAGGAGCTGGCGGGAGGGAGTTAGGGCTCGTCGTCCCGCGGAGCGACCATCGGCCTCCGCCACGGCCGCACGCCGATCGCCCGATAGATCGCCGCGGGGTCGAACAGCACGCCGTTCTTCATGACCAGGTCGACCTTTCTGATGTCGCTGATCTCTGCCGTGGGATCCCCGTCCACCAGGATCAGATCGGCCAGCATGTTGGGCGCCACTTGGCCGAGGCGGTCCGCGCGGCCTGCGACTTCCGCCGCGCCGGAGGTGGCGATGCGCAAGACCTCGGCGGGGGGGATGCCGGCGCGCACGTAGTCCTCCAACTCGCGGTGGAGCATGAACCCCGCGAGCGCGTCGGTCCCCGCCACGAGCGTGACGCCGGCGTCGTACAGCACCTTCACCATGTTGAGCATGGCGTCGAACGCGGCGTCGTAGCGCGCGTCCATTCCGTCCGGTACGGGCAGGCCTCCACCCAGATACCCGCGCCGCACCACCGGCGGAAGCCTGTCGGCGATCGGGGCCGCGTTGGGCGCGATCGCACCGGCCCTGCCTTCGAGCAAGCCCTCGAACACGGCAACGGTCGGATCCACCACGACGTTTTGGTCCTTGAGCAGCCGGATGAAGGCGGCGACGCTATCCGAGCCGAGATCGAGGTCGGCCGCGTGCTCCGCGACCGCCGTGAACCGAAGCGGTGTGCGGGTGTCCAGCGTATCTCCGAGGAAGTTGAGGAACAGCATGTTGACGTGCTGGATCTCGTCGAGGCCCTGCCGCACCGCGGCCTCCGCGGTCGTGAACGCCGGGATGTGGCCGCTGACCCGCATGCCGTGCGCGCGCGCGCGGGCCACGATGGCCGGGACGAGCTCCGGTATGATCGAGCTGTAGATCTTGATCTGCTCGTACCCCAGCCTTGCGTACTCGTCCACCGCAGCGGTGACCTCGTCGGGCGTGTCCACCAGCACCCTGGTCGGGCCGGCGTACGGGCCGGGGCCGTCCATGAACCCCGCCATGATGACGCGTGGGCCGATCGCGCTGACGTCATCCCACCGCTGCTTCCTTGCGAGCAGCTCCTCGGTGTCGTTCGCGAGATCGCGCACCGTCGTCACCCCGGCCGCGATGTGGAGCAGGCCATCGACATCGCTCACGTGGGTGTGCATGTCGATCAGCCCCGGCAGGAGCATCCTGCCGCCCGCCTCGATCACCCTCGCGCCCGTCGGAACGTCGACACTCCCGTCGGGACCCACGGCCTGAATGCGATCGCCCGACACGAGCACCGTCGTGCCGCCGCGAACGGCGCCGGTCTGCGCATCGAACAGTCGCGCCCCCACGATGGCTACCGGACCGGTCGGCCGCTGCGCCAGCTCCTCCGCCATTCGTCGCAGGCGTGCGTTGGCCTCTTGCTCGCTCGCCTCACTCAGTGCGGGGAGGGCGGCTTCCCACCCCTCCACCACGATGGCGCTCCACAACCCCGCCGTGGCGAAGTAGTTGCGATTTTCGTCGAGCCAGATCGGCTCCGGCGTGAACCCGAGGCCCGTGATGACGTATTGCGTGACGGTCTTGGTGACGCCGCCCAGTTCGAGTGTGAGCGCTCCCACCTGCTCGATGCGCGCCTCTCCCACCGGCAGCAACGCGAGGCGATGCCCCGGAGCGTTCAGCAGGGCCCGCGCCAGCATCGCGTACTCCTCCGGGACACCGTTCATACTGAGATAGAACGCTCCCGTATCCACGCGCTGCTCGCCCTCTTCGGCCTGGTTCTTCCACGACGCGACGCCGTCCGCAAGCCTGAAGGTCTCTTCCACCGGAGCTTTCAGATAGTCGTTGCCGGCGGTCTCGAGCCGGGTGAGCAGGCCCGCGGCGTCCACCTCGAAGCGGGCATCGAGGGACGCCCCGCGCCCGCGGTCGTTGAACTCGAAGTGCACGTGTAGGGCACCGTCCTCGTCCGTCCACACGAGCTGATAGCCAGCCGGCGTCCCCTGTATGAGGAGAACAGAGCGCACCGAGTCGGTCGCGACCGTGCCGGCATCCGGCGGCTCCTGCGGCAGACCCAGCGTGCCGCACACCAGGGCGGCGAGGATCAGGTGGGACATGGCACCATTTCCTTGTGCAAGAGTGACGACCCGGGCCTCGTCTCAGGTCGGAGTCTGCCCGTGGGATCTGACGCCGTCAAGCACGGCGCGGCGGCTGGCCACACGGACACCCGACGCACTACCTTGGAGCAGTCGCAACCGGGGTTCTCACGTGGCCGATCTGCTGGAACGACTTCGGAGTGTCGTCGGCAACCGCTACCGCGTCGAGCGTGAGCTCGAGCGTAGCGGCCTGGCCCTGGCGTGTGTCGGCCACGACCAGATGCTCGGTCGCCCCGTCTTTTTCAAGGTGCTGCACCCCAACCTCGCCGCCTCGCTCGACGCCAAGCGGTTCCTTCGCGAGATCCGGATAGCGGCGCGGCTGATTCATCCCAATATCCTCGCCCCGTACGACTCGGGGGATGCGGACGGCCTGCTCTATTACGTGGTGCCGTTCGTGGAGGCGGACACACTGCGCCAGCTGCTGAATCGCAAGAAGCGTCTCCCGGTCGAAGAGGCCGTCGAGATCGCGTGTCACGTGGCGGCGGCGTTGCAGGACGGCCACGAGCAGGACGTGGTGCACCGCGACATCAGACCCGAGAACATCTTCCTGCCGGTGGGCCAGGCGGTGGTGGCGGAATACGGCGTCGCGCGGGCCGTGAGGCTGGCGGCGGGCGAGGGACTCACCGAGACGGTGCTCTCGCCGGGCAGGCCGTACTACATGAGTCCGGAGCGGCTGTTGGGCGACGAGGTCGATGCGCGCTCGGACCTGTACTCGTTCGGCGCGACGCTGTTCGAGATGGTGACGGGCGAGAAGCCGTTCGAGGGCGAGACGGCGCAGCAGATCGTGGCACGGCACATCTCGCAGCCCGTACGCAAGCCGCGCGACGTCGAGCCCACGGTACCCGCCTGGCTCTCCAATGCGATCGTGCGCTGCCTCGAGAAGACGCCGAGCGATCGCTTCCAGAGCGCAGCCGAGCTGCTGCGGGCGCTCGAGGCGGGCGGCGCTGCGGAACCGGCTGCCGCGGAACCCGCTACCGAGCTGCGTGCTACCGAGGAGCCCGCGGCTGAAATGCCCGCCGGCGAAAAGCCCGCCGGCGAAGAGATCGCCGTCGAGCAGTTCGGTGTCGAGGAGCCCACCGCCGAGGAGCCCGCACTGGGCGATATCGGCGTGGGTGACATCGTTCAGGGAGCCAGCTGGGATTTCGACGAGCTCCTCCAGCCCGAGGTGGAGGCGCCGCCACAGACCGTGTACAACCTGTACGACGACGAGGAGAGCCCGCCCGAAACCGGACCCGGCGCACCACCGCAGGCGGAGGAGCCGAGCCCACCACCTCCGCAGCCGATCCCCTCACCGTCGGGAGGGATCACCCGGGGCGGCGACCTCATTCCCGGCGCCTGGTTCGAGCCGGGCCAGGCAGGCCCAGGCGCGAAGCCCGGGCCGCAGCTCGATGAGGCGGGGACCGATGGAGAGGTCGGGGCTCCGGAGGACGAAACAACCGAGCCCGAAATGCCCGCCGTTGCCGGCGAGCCACCGGGCTTGGCGCCACTCAAGCCAGCGACGAAGACGTCCCGCATCCCGCCCTGGCTCCTGCGGATGTACGACTGGGGCCCGGAACTGGTGGTGCGGCTCGCCCGGCAGCGTCAGACGTGGAACTACGTGGCCCGGGGCGCCCTGGCACTCGTGGTGGTGATGCTCGTGTGGGTGGGGATCAAGAGCATGTTCTTTCGCGCGCCCACTGCACAATACCACGTCCTGCGCAACGCGCTCGTGGAGCCGGTCCAGATTCTGGTAGACGGACAGATGGTCTACACACTTGAGGCCGGGCAACAGGATTCGATCATCCTGCCGCGTGGCAGGTCAGTGCAATTGGCCTGGCGCCTCGTCCGCCCGAGGCAGGGCCGCGAACAGATGGGCGAGGTCTTCGAGGTGGTGCTGCCGAGCGGAGAGGAACGGGGCGAGGACGCTCGATCGGTGATCACCGCCGTCGACTCTAGTCGAGCGATGTTCGCACCGCGGATCACGAACCGTACGAACCTCCGTCTCGTGGCGCTGATCAACTACGGCACGACGGTGGAGCTGCGGTGTAATTGTGAAATCCCGCCGAATAGCGAGAACGTGCAGATCGGGTACTATCCGCTCCTCGAGGGCTCGACGATTCGCTTTTTCGATGCGCGGCGCGCCTATAGCGGTCGGTTCCAGGAGATCACTGGCCTCGTCACGCGAGTCGACACACTCTCGGGGGCGATCGGCATCACGGTGGAGCGTTTCTAGCACCGCCTGAGAGTCGGGCGGTGACTTGATTTCACGAGGTGAGTAGCCTATTGGTGCGGGACGCCGCACGCCTCGAATGCGCGGCGCGCCAACTGGAAAGGGGCAGCTGAACACCTCATGCACGTCATCCTCCTCGGCCCTCCTGGTGCCGGCACCGGCACGCAGGGGACAATCCTCGCCCAGCGGCTCGGCGTTCCCAAGATCACGACCGGCGATCTTCTGCGTGACGCCATCCAGAAGGACAACTTGCTGGGGCGCGATGCGAAGCGGTTCATGGATCGGGGCGAGCTGGTCCCGGACAAGATCATCTTGAGCCTGATCAAACAGCAGTTGGTCTCCCCCGAGGCCGCCAAGGGGATCGTGATGGACAGCTTCCCCCGCACGGTCCGTCAGGCGGAAGCGGTGAATGTGATGCTGATGGAGCAGGGGGAGCGTTTGAAGCGGGTGTTGCTGCTGGATGTACCCGAAGAGGAGTTGGTCCGACGTCTGCTCTCCAGATCCGCCGCGGAAGGGCGCGGCGACGATACCTCAGAGTTGATTCAGCGGCGGCTCCACGCGTACCGCGAATCGACAGCGCCGCTCGTGGGCTACTACCGTGAGATGGGGATCCTGACGATCGTCAGCGGGACCGGCACCGAGGAGGAGATCACCAAGCGGATCGAGGAAGTCCTCGGAACCTGATCGTCCCATCGCCTCGCTACGGCGACTCCGCCGCCAGCCTCAGTAGCGCCGCGCGAGCCTCTTCCACATACGGCTGCAGCTCTGGATCGGCGTTGCGCCAGATGTCGAGCACGTAGGAGAAGTCGTCGCGCGCCGCATCGTCATTCCCCAGCAGCTCGTTGAGTCGACCGCGCTCCAGCGCCCACAACACCATGTCGGTACGAGTCCCCCCGGCAGGCGGCCAGCGCCACTCGTCGAGCAGCGCGAGCGCCGCCGCGTAGTCGCCGAAGCTGGTGAGGAGTTGCGCCTGTACCAGGCGCTCGTGATAGCAGTAGTGGCAAGGCCAGGTGCGCAGCGCCGCGAACTGCCGCAGCGCCGCGGCGGAGTCGCCCGTCGCCAGCGCGCGGTAGCCCCGGGTCGCGGCTCTCGCGTACGGCAGATTCGCCTCCTCGAAGAAGGATGCGGCGCGATCGAGCATCGCCGTATCGCCCCGCGCCGCCCACCAGCGCAGCGACCCGTACGACGCCCACCCGTGGCCGATCTCGAGCGCGCGGGCCCCAACCGAATCCGCCTTCTCTGGCGGCACGACGCCCAGGAGCGCGAGCTCCAGCAGCACGGGCCACGTCCCCGGTTCGAGCACCGCGTAGGCCTCCCGCGCGTGGCCGCGAAACGCCAGCGAGGCCGCCAGATACACCTTGCCCTGCAGCGAATCGGGCGACGCCGCCCAGGCCCGCGCCAGCCGCACCGCGGACTCGGCTGAATCGGGCCAGTAATCGAGGTGCATCAACGCGAAGAAGAACGCGTCCGGTCTGAGCGAGTCAAGCAGCGCCCCGAGCCCCTCCGAGCGTGCCTGCCGCGGATCCAGCAGCCCCACCAGGGCCCTGCCGCTCGCGGCGTGCACGCCGCCGACGCCCCGATCGAGATAGCGCTCGACATACGCGCGCGCGGTGTCTCGGCCTTCCTCCAGCAGCGACAGCGTGATCAGATGTACGTACGCGGGGGCGAAGGCCGAGTCGAGCTCGATGGCACGCTGGAACGCCGCCCGCGCGCTCGCCAGCGGCGTGCCGACGTAGGTCGCGTAGTGAAACCGCGCCTCGCCCAGGTTGTACCACGACTGTGGATCCGTCGGATAGAGTCGGGTCGCCAGCTCCGCCGTGGTGAACAGGCGGCGAAACCGTTGCCAGCTCGCGCTGTCTCCCGAGAAGAATGCGGCCGCCGAGAGCAGGGAGTCGGTCGCGACGAGGAGACTTTCGCGCCGCGCCAGTCCGTGATTGAGCGCGCCGGCCTTCAAAAAGATGTCGTGATACTCGTCGTGCGTCCCCCAGGAGCTGGCGCGCGCCAGCCGGTGGTACGCGAGGGCGAAGCTACTGTCCTCCTCTACCGCACGCTGGTACATGCGCCGGGCGGAATCCAGCTGCATGCGCCAGTAGAGCTGCTCCCCCTGCAGGAATGCCTTGACGGCGGTGGGGGACGAGGAGCCCAGGGAGCCGAGCTTCACGACCCCGATGGGCCGCACCTCCCCCAGCTCGTTGATCACCCGCATCGAGAGGGAGTCGGCGAGCCGATCGATGCGGTCGGCCGCGTCGCGTAGCGAGAACTCCGCCAGCGCGACCCCCGCCACGGCATCGAACAGGGTGGCGTTGACACGCACGGAGTCGGGACCGGCGGCGAGCAGCCTGCCGTACACGGCCAGTCCCGCGCCGTTCGCCCGCGCCGCGTCGCGCACCGTGGCCGCGTCGGCGCTGCCGCTCCAGCGGCGAGAGATCACCGACGGGGGAACCGCCCGCAGCGGTCCCGCCCCGTCGAGGTTGTTGGCCACGATCTGCGCCAGGCCCTCGCGCCACGGATCGGCCAGCTCGTCCTCGAGCACGTCGAAGGGGGGGACGACGAACAGATCGCGGTCGAGTGGCGGACCAGCCCACGGTTGGAGCACCCCGAGCGCGATCAACACGGCGGCAAACACCGCACCGAGCGGCAGCCAGAGCCGACGGCGACGGCGCGGAGCCGCCACGGGCCGCGTCTCCGTCGGGGTCGTCAGCGTTTCCAGCTGGGCCAGCAGCTCGCTCGCGCTCTGCCACCGCTTCGCCGGCTCCTTCTCGAGGCACCGCATCACCACCCGCTCGAACTCGGGCGTCACGTCCTCGCGGTGCCGCGACACCGGCTCGGCGTCCCGCGTCAGGTGCGCCCTGAGTACCTGCTGTGGCGTCAACTCATGGAACGGGGGCCGCCCGGCCAGCATCTCGTATCCCACCACCCCCAGCGCGTAGATGTCGAGCCGATGATCCAGGTTCGGTTCGGCCGCCGCCTGCTCCGGCGCCATGTACGCCGGCGTACCGAGCGTGATTCCCGCGCCCGTGAGCTGGGCGTCGGCCGCCTCGCTCACGGCCTTGGCAACGCCGAAGTCGGTAACCAGCGCGTGCTGACCCGACAGCAGCACATTCTCGGGCTTGATGTCGCGGTGCACCACGCCCCGTTCGTGCGCGTGCGTCAGCGCATCGGCCACGTCGCGCAGTACGCGTACCACGTCGCTCAGCGGGAGGCGCTTTTCCCGGTCGAGGCGGTGGCGCAGGGAGCTCCCCGGGACGTAGGGCATCACGAAGTACAGGAACCCCGCGGCATCGCCGGAGTCGTGCAGCGGGAGGATGTGGGGGTGATGCAGTTGCGCCGCGATCTCGATCTCGCGTAGGAAGCGCTCCGGCCCGACGGTGGCGGCGTACTCCGGCTTCAGGACCTTGATGGCCACCTGACGGTTGTGCCGCAGATCCTGCGCGAGGTAGACGATGGCCATCCCGCCGCGCCCGAGCTCACCCTCGATGGCGTAGCGGTCGGCAATGGCGTGCCTGAAACCTTCGAGCAGATTCATGGCGTGTCGAGTAAGCTACGGGGCGGTAAGTCATCGGGGTAGGGAACGCGGGGTCGGCGCGGGGCCGAGATTGAACCTCGACGGCTTCCACGCCGACGCGATCGCGGTCTTCCAGCTGAACGTGGCGCTGTTCCCCACGTCTGCAAACACCTACGACAGCCTCGGCGAGGGCTATATGGTGCACGGCGACACCGCGCTGGCCATCGCGAACTATCGTCGATCTCTTGCGCTCGAGCCGGGCAATGACAACGCGCGGCGCATGCTCCGGAGGATGGGAGCGCGGGAGTAGCCCCGAGCCGGAGCTCGCACCTTGCAGCACAGCAGTCCACCTGACATGCTACGGGCGGGGCAACGGGGACGGTTTCGATGCCAGCCAACCTCACGCCAGCGTATCGTGAAGCCGACGCCAGGTTCCGCAGCGCGGTGACGCGGGAGGAGAAGATCGCCTGCCTGGAGGAGATGCTGCGGGTGATCCCCAAGCACAAAGGGACGGAGAAGTTGCAGGCGGAGCTGCGTTCCCGCCTGTCGAAGCTCAAGCGCGAGCCGAAAAAGAAGGGACCTGCGCGGAGAGACAGTCACCGCATCCCGCGAGAGGGGTCCGGACAGGTAGTACTGGTGGGGTGCCCGAACGCCGGCAAGTCCAGCCTCGTTGCCGCCCTCACCCACGCCAAGCCCGAGGTCGCCAGCTACCCCCTCACCACCCGGGAGGCCACGCCCGGGATGATGGCATACCAGGACATCGCATTTCAGCTCGTGGATCTCCCCCCACTCTGCGAAGAGCATGTGGAGCCCTGGGTGTTCGACCTCGTGCGCGCCGGAGATCTGGTGTGGCTCGTGGTGTCGATCGCGCAGCCGCTCGCCGGCCTCGACCTAGTCACCGAGCTGCTCGGCACGAAGGCGGTCGTGCTCTATCCGGCGGGCAAGGCCGCGCCGGAGGAGACGCGGCCGGGCTGGCTGCACAAGCCCGCTTTGCTCGTGGTCACCGGAATGGACCGGAAGGGTGCCGAGGGTGACCTGGCGGCGCTCGAGGAACTGCTGGAAACCCCCTGGCCCATCGTGCCCGTCTCGTGCGTCGCGGGCACCGGCTGGGACGAGTTGGGCGCGCGAACCTTTGAGGCGCTCGAGATCATCCGGGTCTACTGCAAGGAGCCCAAGAAGGAGCCGGACCTCGAACGGCCCTTCACCTTGCAGCGGGGCGCCACGGTGGGTGACCTGGCCCGTACCATCCACAAGGACATCGCCGACGGATTGAAGTTCGCCCGCGTCTGGGGACCGAGCGTCTTCGACGGCCAGTCGGTCAAGGCGGCCCACGTTTTGGAAGAGGGAGACGTGGTGGAGATTCACTGGTAACCGAGAGCGCGGATATGCTTGCGAGAGTGGTAGGCGCTGGATTGCTGGGCGGGGCCGTCTTGATCGTGTGGACGATCCTCGTCGATGGTATGTTCGGATTTCGGGCGAGCATAGACATGAACCGCGTCGCCGAGGAGCGCCTCGTGTACGAGACGCTCGCGCAGCACGTCGTCGAGCCGGGACGGTACGTCGTCAATCCCCAGCTCACCCCGGAGGGCCGCTTTCCGGCCGGGGAGCCGGTATTCAGCGTGATGTTCGGAGGCATGGGTCACGAGGCGGCGGGTGGGCTCGCGCTCTTCGGTCTCATGCTCTTCCTGCTCGCGCCGGTGATTGCGGCCTGGATGCTCTCCCAAACATCCGACCGGGTCATGTCGAGCTATTCCCGCAAGGCGCTGTTCTTCCTCGCCATCGGCGTGCTGTTCGCCATCGTCGCCGATCTGGGAGATCTCGGGATCGGAGGTTACCCGGCGAGAGATGCCGCGCTCCTTGCTGCGAGCCGCATCATCGCCTGGACCCTGGTCGGCCTGGTGGTCGCCTGGCGTCTCAAGCCATCCCAGACAAGGAGCGTGGCGTGAAGCAGATCGTCGCCGATCCGGAGCTGGTGGCCTACTGCGGGTTGTACTGCGGCGCCTGCCCCCGCTACCTCAAGGACAGGTGCCCCGGATGTCACGAGAACTCCAAGGCCACCTGGTGCAAGATCCGCTCGTGCTGCATCGAACACGGGTACGCCTCGTGTGCCGACTGTGAGGAGTTCACCGATCCCCACGACTGCCGCAAGTTCCACAACCTGTTCTCGCGGGCGATCGGCTTCGTGCTCCGTTCCGACCGGCGGGCCTGCGTGTACCAGATCAGGGAGCGAGGTCGCGAGGAACACGCGGCGGCGATGGCGGAGTTGGGGAGGCCGTCGATCCGGCCGTAGGCGTCAGGCGCGCGCCGTCGAGCGCCGCACCTCCCTCTGGACCAGCCCGGGGAGGTTCACGACCCACCAGGCGCGCGCCCGCTCCCACGTCCACGGTTCGTCCAGCTCGACCGCCCGGAGGGCCGCCTCGAGCTCCGCGGCGGTGGCGAAGCGATCGTCGGGATTCTTCTCCAGGCACCGCATGATGATGTGATCCAGCGCCGGGGGAATCGCGAGCTCGGAGAGCTCCGCGGGTCGCCGGGGATACGTGTTCAGCTGCTCTCGGATCAGAGCGGCGCTGGTGGTCGCCTCGAAGGCGGGACGGCCCACGAGCATCCAGTACGCCACGCCTCCCAAACCGTAGAGGTCGGCTCGTCCGTCGACCCCATCCGAGCCGGAGGCGATCTCGGGGGCGACGTACTGCGGCGTGCCCAGAAACATGCCGGTCTTGGTCACCTTCGGCGTGTGATCCGGGTTGATCGGCTTGGCCAACCCGAAGTCGAGCACCTTCACGTAGTCGTACAAGCCGCCCCGGCACGTGAGGTGGATGTTCGACGGCTTGATGTCCCGGTGCATGATGCCGCGCTCGTGCGCATCCGTCAGCGATCCGCAGACCTGCGTCAGGATGAACACGGCCCGCTCGGGTGCGACCGGCCCGAATCGCATCACCAGTTCCTCCAGATTCAGACCCTCGAGGTACTCCATGGCGTAGTAGAACGTGTCGCGACCCGAGCGCCCGAAGTCGTACACCGTGATCGTGTTCGGATGGCTCAGGCCTGCGGACAACCGCACCTCACGCTCGAACCGCGCCAACCAAGCGTCGGCCTCCCCCGGCGGCGCCTTGAGCACCTTCAACGCCGTCGGCCGGCTCATGAGAGCGTGCTCGGCGATGTAGACCTGTCCCATGCCGCCCCCGCCGAGCTCACCCTTGATGAGGTAGTTGCCGAGCCGCTGCGCCTGGTGCAGTGAGAGCCGCATGTGATACAGCGCCTTGGTGATCACCACGGACACCAGCGCCAGCATCCCCAGCTGGAAGGTCCCCTCGAGTAGGGAGGTCCGAAACGCCGCTCCCCCTCCCACCCGCAGCCAGTGCTGCTGCAGTTCGGGGATCAGGGCGTAGCCCAGTGCCGCCGTGATCGCGAAGCCGAACGCCCCCACCGCGGCGAGGCCGGCCTGGGCGCCGACGCGGACCGGGACGAACGACGCGTGGAGGAACAGCAGCATCGAGACGCCGAAGATCGGGACCCTGTTCAGGTCGTAGACGACGGCGAAGAAGTGCGTCAGCAGGATGTTGAACGCAAAGAGCACCAGATCGACGGTGAGCAGCGTCCCCATGCCCCAGGTTCGAGCGAACACCAGCAAAGTCGCCACGGCGAACGACGCGACGTGCAGATCGTAGACGGTCACCTGCCACGGCGTGAAGGGAGTGGCGACGACGGTCTCGCGCCCGACGACGCCGACGTAGAACACATGGACGGTTCCGGCGATGAGGAAGCCCAGCAGGTAGAGCAGCTTGCAGCGGCGCTGCATCAGCTCGCGCTGCTCCTCACCGAACGACATGGCCAGGCTCGGCGAGATGGAGATGCGTCGTTCGCTTGCCGTCTGACTCTGCATGACGCGTTCCGATGTGGGACCTGACCTACTAGCACTACAGCGTACCTGCCGGAGGAGGTTCCAGCCGAAGGGGAGTGATCGGGTCGGGAGCGCCGCCGTGCCGACGGTCGCGTGCCGCGCGCCATGCCCACCCCCCGGGGCACCGCGGGGGGAACTTCCGGCGGGCTCTGGCGTATCTCACCGAAATCAGAGAGATTTCGTCCCCTTTCGGTGCATGAGATGCACCGCCACCAATCTTTACACGGAGGAGCACATGCGATTTCGATCGTTGGCAGCCCTGGGGCTGTGCGCCGCGCTCACGAGCGCGGTCGCAGGCTGCGGTGACGACGCGGAGGTCTTCGTCGCCAGCCTTGCGGCGCCGAGCGGCATCACAAGCTCGGCGACGGGCACGGCAACGTTCACGTTGCTCGAGCCTGAGACGGTGTCGTACACCATCGACGTCAGCGGCATCACGGACGTGACGGCGTCGCACATCCACGACGGCGCCGCCGGCGTGAGCGGCCCGGTCATCGTCGGGCTGTTCGGCGGGTCGTTCTCGGGCGACGGCGAGCTCGTGTCCGGCACCTTCTCCGCCGGCGCCGACATCGGCGGCGGCATGACGTTCGACCAGCTGGTCGAGAAGATGCGAGCCGGCACGGTCTACGTGAACGTCCACACCACCGCCAACCCAGGCGGCGAGATCCGCGGGCAGATCGTGCTGCAGTAGTACGGCAGCGAGCGGCCGGTCCCACACGGCGCGGCGCGAGGGCCGAGGGAGCGGGCAGTCCGCTCCCTCGGCCCCTCGCACGTCGACTGAGACCCGAGAACAGCACGGCGCCCGACACAAGGCCGGGCGCCGCCGAATGAAGACCTACTCCGAATCGTGGCGCTACGGTCGCTGCAGCCAGAAGTCGAAGTCTCCGCTGCCGCTGTACGAGTCGATGCGCCACATGTAGTACCCGCGTCCACCGTTGTACACGATCTCCTCCTCGGAGGCGATGCTCGTGGAGCTCGCCACGGGCAACCATGTGAACCAGTACCAGCGGAACAGGTAGAGATCGAAGTCCGCGGTGCTGGGACCACGCAGCCACCCGTGGTGGGTGCCGCGCCCGGCGAAGTAGTAGCTGCCGTTGGGATGATAGGCGGCGTCGCCGGTTCCGCTCAGCGTGCCGGTGTAGTGCTCGCAGTCGGTGCACGGCGCGGGGGGCGGCTCCGGCGGCGGCGGCTCGGGCGGCGGCGGCGGCTGACTGCCGTCGAGCAACGAGTACAGCAGCAGGTTGGGCGAGCCACTGCCGATGTTGCTCAGCCGCCCGGCGGTGGCCAGCTCCGTGAGCGTCTGTTCCACCACGGCCGGTGTGGCACTGGGGTTGCCTTCCAAGTAGAGCGCGGCGACCCCGGCCACGTGCGGCGCCGCCATCGACGTCCCGTCGGCGGTGGCGGTCGCCGTGTTGCTCGTGTACCACGCCGACGTGATGTCCTGGCCCGGGGCGAACAGGTCGAGGCAGGTGCCGAAGTTGGAGAACGACGCCCGCGCGTCGGCATTGGTGGAGGCACCCACCGTGAGGGCCGCGCCGACCCGCGCCGGCGAGTAGTTGCACGCGTTGGCCGCGCTGTTGCCGGCGGAAATCGCATACGTCACGCCCGCAGCGATCGAGGTCTGGACCGCGTTGTCCAGCGCGCTGGAAGCGGCGCCGCCCAGGCTCAGGTTGGCGACGGCCGGCGTTTGGTGGTTCTCCGTCACCCAGTCGATGCCGGCGATCACCCCGGAGAGCGTTCCGGACCCGCTGCAGTTCAGGACCCGCACCGAGTAGACGTTCGCGCCCTTGGCGACACCGTAGGTCTCGCCGGCCACGGTTCCGGCCACGTGCGTGCCGTGCCCGTAGCAGTCCAACCCGTCGCCGCCGAGCGCATCGTACGCGACCGAGGCCCGCCCGCCGAACTCATTGTGGGTGATCCGGATCCCCGTGTCGAGGATGTACACGTGGACGCCGGACCCCGTGGCGGTGTAGGAGTACTCACCGCTCAGCGGGAGGTCGGCCTGGTCGATCCGGTCCAGCCCCCAAGTGGCGTTCGGCTGCGTGTCGAACACCGTCACCTCCTGGTCCACCTCCACGAACGACACGAACGGCAGCCGGCGGATCGCCGTCAGCTGGCGCGGCGACAGATCCGCCGCGAAACCCTTGAGGGCGGCGCCGTACGTGTACCGCAGCCTTCCGCCGTGCGTGCGCACGAGCTGCTGCGCCCGACCGCGCGGGTTCATCGTCGCACGGTCGAACACCACGATGTAGCGATCCGGGATCGCCTGTGCGCCGCCCGTCTCCGAGAAGAGCGGTGCGAGCCCGCTCTCCTCCTGGTCGGTGGGCTCCATGGGCTGGTCCATGCAGCCGACCAGGAATGCCGCGACCGCCCCAACGGCCACACCGTGAAGCACCCAGCGTTTCATAGGACCCTCCTGCGCTGGTGTTAGACGGCACCCGACCACCTGGGCCGGGAGTATGGCATCACTGCACGGTAGAATCGGTTTCCGCCTGGCCCGTGGGCCTGGCGGTCGCGTCGTCGGTGGGCGTCCAGATGGAGGGCGTCGCTCTGGCGGCGTGGCCGTCGAGGCCTGCGGCGCTTCGACGGATAGAGATTAAGGTGCCTGGGAGCCCGGCCGCCGCAAGGGTGGGGTGGCGCGATCGCCGCCCCGGCGAGTTCAGTCTCTGGGCGCGCGGGCGAGCCCGGCCACCGGTACGGCGGTGCCGCGCTCCCCGCCGACCACCAGACGCTTGAGCCCCGCGCTGAAGCGGTGCACGATGAGATACGCGCACGGCACCACCACCAGCGTCAGCAACGTGGAGAGGGTGAGCCCGCCCACCACGGCGATGGCGAGTGGCTGCATCAGCTCCGATCCCTCGCCGAGCCCGAGGGCCAACGGCAGCATGCCGCACACGGTTGTCGTCGTCGTCATGAGGATCGGCCGCAGCCGCACGGCGCCCGCCTCGACCACCGCCTGCTCCACCGTCATCCCCTGTTCGCGCCGCGCGATCTCGACGTACTGCACGAGCAGGATGGCGTTGTTGACCACGATCCCGGCGAGCAGGATCACCCCCAGCAGCACCGGGGCGCTGAGCGGGGTCCCGGAGATCCAGAGCAGCAGGCCCACGCCCACCAGGGCCAGCGGGATCGAGAACAGGATGGCCACCGGGTCGCTCACGCTCTCGTATTGGATGGCCATTACGACGAAGACGAGGAAGACCGCGAGCAGCGTGACGATGGCCAGGTTGCGCTGGTTCTGCTTGAGCGCCTCCTCCTCACCGCCGTAGAGCAGCGCGTAGCCGTCGGGCAGCGCGACCTCGGCCAGCGCCGCTCGCACCCCACGGGTAACCTCGCCGACGCTCGCGATCTCCTCGTTCACGTCTCCGGTCACCCGCAGTTGCCGGTTCTGGTTGACCCGCAGAATGGTGGTGGGTCCGCGGCCGAGCCGCACCTCCGCCACGTCACGCAGGTAGATCGGCCGGTCGTTGCCGGGGAACAACGCGATCGAGCCGAGATCCTCGGGGCTCGTGAACGACTCGCGCGGCAGGCGCACACGCACGTCGTACTCGTTGTTCCCATCGGCATACCGCGTGACGATCGAGCCGTCCAGTGCCGTGCGCACGGTCTGGCCCACCTGAGCTACGTCGAGTCCGAGATCCGCCGCACGGAGCCGGTCGATCTCGATGGAGAGTTGCGGGCTGGCCTCCTCCGTGGAGGGCTCGACCCCCTCGAGGCCGGGGACGGCCCGCATGCGAAGCATCACTTCCTCACCCAGCCGCTGCAGCACCGGCAGCTCGTCACCCTGGATCGCCACCGCGACGTCGGAGCCGGAGATGTTGGTGCGGAGCCCACGGATCCGCGGCGGGCGCACGAAGATGCGGGCGCCCGGGACTCCCAGGTCGTCGATCTTCCCCCGCAGCCCATCGACCCACTGGGACGCCGGCATGTCGCGGCGCTGGCTGGCGGCGACGAGCTGGATGGAGAGCGAGCCGCGCCCACCGCGCTGCGCGGTCGAGCCGCCAAACAGGAAACCGCCGGCGGTGGTGAACACGTGCTCGACGTAGGGCATGTCCCCTACCAGCCGCTCCACCTCGTACGCCACTTCGTTGGTTCGCTCGGGCGACGTGCCGGGCGGCATGCGCATGTAGACGCCGACATTGCCGTCGTCCACCGAGGGCAGGAACTCGCTGCCGAGCCCCCGCGCCAGAAAGAACACACCGACCAGGCTCGCGAACGCCGCCCCCACCACCAGCCAGCGGTGCTGCACGGCACGAGCGGCGGCCTCCCGATACCCGACGGTGAACCGGGCCAGCAGCCGGCCGAAGCCCACCACGAGCGGGTTTCCGGCCAGGTGGCTGCTGCGCTGCACCTTGGCGAGCTGGGCGGAGAGCATGGGCACGAGCGTGAGCGCCGTAGCGAGCGAGGCGACGATGGCGAAGGAGATCGTCAAGATGAGCTCGCGGAAGATGATGGCCGCGAGTCCGCTGATCAGCAGGAACGGCACCACCGCCGCCAGGTTGGTGAGCGTGGAGGCGACAACGGCCGACGACACCTCTCCCGAGCCCCGGTGCGCCGCTTCCTCGGGGTCGGCAACCCCCAACGCCCGGTGGCGGAAGATGTTCTCCAGCATCACGATCGAGTTGTCGATCAGCAGGCCGATGCCCAGCGCCAGGCCACCCAGGCTCATGATGTTGAGCGTCAGGTGTCCCATCCCCATCATGACGAAGGTTGCCAGCACCGCGAGCGGGATCGACAGCCCGATGATGAACGTCTTGCGGAGGCTGCCGAGGAACAGCAGCACCACGAGCATCGCCAGGGTGGCGCCGATGAGCGCCGCGTTGCGCACACCGCTCAAGGCGTTGCGGATGAAGAACGACTGGTCCGCGATGACCTCGTACTGCACGTCGTCCGGGATGAAGCGCGATTCGGCGAGCTGTGTGAGGCGCTCGCCGATGCCTTGCGCGACGAGCACCGTGTTGGCATCCGGCTGCTTGCGCACCGAGAGCTTGACCGCCGGGACGCCGTCGAGCCGCACCCACAGCCGCTGCTCCTGATAGGTGTCCTCGACGGTCGCGATCTCGGACAGCGGAATTCGCTCTGCCGTGCCGGGCACCGCGAGCAGCACGCCGCGGATGTCGTCAACCGTGCGGAACTTGCCCTCGGTCTTGCCGACGATCTCGAAACTGGGCGAGGTGACGTTGCCCACCGCGACATCCTGGTTCTCTGCACGGATACGGCTGAGAATCCCCGCTACCGTGAGCCCGTAGGAACGCACCCGCTCCTGGTCCAGCGTCACACGGATCTCGCGCACCAGCCCGCCCGAGACGTCCACGGCGGCCACACCCTCGACCGTCAGCAGCTGCGGGTGCAGCCGGAGGTCCACCCAGTTGCGCAGGTCCACCAGGTTGCGTGTAGGCGAGCTGAAGCCCACCTCGAACACCGGCATCTGGGACGGATCGAACTTGCCAACCGTGGGGGCATCGGCATCCAGCGGGAGTCGCGACCGCGCACGGTCCAGATTCTTCGAGGCGTCCTGGAGCGCGAAGTTGATGTCGGTGCCGTAGCTGAAGTGGAGGTTCACACCGGAGCGTCCCTCGGTCGTCTCGCTCTCCAGCTCGATCACGTTCTCCGTCGTGGCCAGGCTGGTCTCCAACACCTTGGTGACCTGCTCCTCCATCACCTCGGGGGCCACGCCCGGGTAGTTCACTCCCGCCCGGATCTGGGGGTAGACGATTTGCGGCAGCAGGTCGAGTGGAAGCTGCCCCAAATAGAAGAGCCCCACCACGATCACCACCGACGCCGCTGCCAGCGTCCCGATCGGCCGGCGGATGGCGAGACTCGAAAGCCCACGGTGTCTGTGCCGGTCGCTCATGGCGCACTGTCCCCCGTCGTGACGCCCTCACTCACCCGCACCGCCGTTCCCTGACGCAGGTTCACGTGACCCGAGCTCACCACCCGCTCGCCGGGCTCGAGCCCCTGCGCAATCTCGATCCAGCCGGCGGCGGTCACCCCTGTCTCCACCGACCGGCGCACGAGCGTATCGGCATCCACCACGAACACGTAGGCGCCGCCATTCGACACCCCCACGGCCGACGTCGGAACGGCGAGCACCGCCTCTCGCCGATCCAGTGCGAACTCGACGCGCGCCAGGAAGCCGGGGCGCGCCTCCACACCCGCTGCGGTGCGGGCCAACGCCACCTCCACGGGCACCAGCCGACTCGCCGCATCCGCACTGGGGAAGATGCGTCGGATGCGGCCGGCGATACTCGCCTCCGGGTAGGCGTCGAGCCGCACGGCGACGGGGTAATCGGGACGGAGCTGCACCACGTCCAGTTCCGACACCCGCACCCGCACCACCAGCAGCGAGTCCTCGGCGATCTCGAACATCACCTGGTTCGTGGAGACGGCGCTGCCGCGCTCCACCCGCTTGGCCGTGACCACTCCCGACACCGGCGCGCTCAGGCGGCTGAAGGCAACCCGTGTGCGCCAGAGCTCAACATCGGCCTTGGCGATATCGTGGGCCGAGCGCGCGGCGTCGAGGTCGGCCGCCGTATTGAGCCCCCTGGCGTTGAGCTGCTGGGCGCGCTCGAAGGCGCCCTCGGCGTTGACCAGCACTGCCTGCGCGCGCTGCAGCTGGGCCGATGTCTCGCGCCCGTCCAGCTCCGCCAGGAGCGTACCGGCCCGCACCCGATCCCCCTCCTCCACCAGGACACGCAGCACGACACCGGCCGTTTGGGCACTGACCGATACCGTGCGGATCGGCTCGACCGGTCCGGTCACCGTGACCGTGCGTGCCAGATCCCTGGAGCGTGCCTCGATCGCGGCCACCGGCACCGCTCCACCCTCCCGGCCCGGTGGGCCGCCCCCCGCCCGCCCCTGGGCACTCTCGCCGCTGGAGCAGGCTGCCGCGAGCAGGCAGCAGACGACGGCGCTCGGAAGAGCGGAGCCGAACACTCGGTTGGGCTGCAGCACGATGGTGATCACCTCGGGTGATGCGCGGTCCCGCCAGCGCAGCGGGCTCGGGGTTGGGTCCCGGCGCAACGATGCGCTGTCGGGACGTAATACGAGCCGAGACCCGCCGTCAATCGGCTGGGCCCCGGCACCCGGTACGGGCCCGGTCGCGAGGCGAGGTCGGGTCCGGCCATATGGATGCATACGCGTGAGGCTCGCGGGCCGTTGAGCGCCGGCGAGGGACGAGAGCCTTGGCGGGGGCGGTCGGTCGGAACCGCACCCGGGCCCCCTTCAGTCGCGGCTGGCCAGGTCCCGCACGAACCGGTACGCGAGCCGGGTGTTGCGTTCCAGCAGATCGTAGTCGATCCGGTTCGCGTCGTCCCGCGGCGTGTGGTAATCGTCGAACGGCCCGCAGCCGATGTTCAGCGCCGGGATCTCGCGCAGGAAGAAGGTGTATTGGTCGGCACCACGTATCGCCGACGGCGACGGGACCAACTCGAGATCGACGTCGCCCAGGTTCCGCTCCAGCACCTCGACCAGCTCCGGCGGACCGAGGGCGTCACACCGGTTCCCCCGTTCCAGCCGCCCGTAGTGCTCGAGGTTCAGGTTGGCGACGATCCGCGCCAATGCGAACGGCGGGTGGTCCACGAAGTAGACCGACCCGATGTGCCCCAGCTCCTCGCCGGTGAACAGCGCGACGACCACCGATCGCTCGGGGGGGTACTGGGCCAATTCCTTCCCGATCTCGAGCGCCGCCGCACTGCCGCTCGCGTCGTCGTTCGCGCCGTTGTAGATGGCTCCACCCCGCTCGCCGAGCCCGTCGAGGTGTGCGCTGACGACGATGTACTCGGATCTGAGATCGGAGTCGGTCCCGTGGATGACGCCAACGACGTTGGGCGCGCCGATCGTCTCGCAGCTCGTCTCCATGTTGACGCTCGCCAGCGCACCGGCGAGCTGGAACGTCCGATACTCCCCCGTCCGTCCCATCGGGTCGTACCGGCTGCCGCGGAACAGGAACTCGACCAGCGGGGGACGCAGCAGGATGACGGGAATCGGCAGCGCCGGTGCGCCCATGATCCCTTCGGAGTACTCGGCCGCACGCGGCATCGCTCGCTGCGTGGGTATGTCGTCCCAGCGCCCGAGCAGGAGACGATCGGGGACGATGAGGATCGCGGCCGCGCCGTGCTCGATGGCGTAGGCGATCGCATCGCGCGCGGCCTCGTCGCGGTCGGAGAACGAGCGCCGCACCCTTCCGGGGAGGCTCCGTATCTCTCCCGCCCCGGGCAGGCCCGCCAGCAGTACCACTGCCCTCCCCTCGAGCTCCAATCCGGCGAAGTCGTCCCACCCCTGTTCCGGGGCGCGCAACCCATAGCCCGCAAACACGAGGGGCGCGTCGCGCACCCGCCGGGTGGCAGGTCCGGGATGGAAGGTGGTGAAGCCCGACTCCCCCTGCTCCACCGTCGTGTCGGCCTGCGCGATCCGCAGTGCCACGGCATCCCGGTCGCTGAAATCGCAGCGCACCAGCGGAACCTGCTGCAGGTACGTCGGACCGCCCTCGTGATCCCGGAACGCCGGCTCCAAGCCGGTCTGCTCCATCACCTGCGCCGCGTAGCGTGCCGCCCCCAGGTACCCTGACTGTCCGGTGCCGCGCCCGCCCAGGCTATCGTGCGCCAGAACCTCCACGTGGTGCCGGAGCCGTGACGCCGCCATCGCCTGGCCGGCCTGCTGCTCCTGCTGATTCGGGGTGCCGCCGCACGCCGCGCTCACCGGCGCCGCCGTCAGTATCACGAGGATCCATGGTCTCATCTGCTCCCTGCCCCTCCGATTGTGAGTCCCCCCACTCCCTGGTCTCGCTCGTCGCATTCTGAACCGAGGAGATGCCGCGGAGGTTGCGTCAATACGATAGGTCGCGTCCCGTAAGGCCGCGAGTGCCTTGTCCGGTTTCCGACCACCACCGCACTGTTTCCCAAAGCTGCCGCTCCGTACCTTGGAATACCTCCCCTGCCCGCGAGGTCACCATGAGGCGCGTGACGGTTGCAGCGGCACTCCTGCTGATCGCCAGCCTGTCGTGTGACGACGTCACCGACGCCGGCGCGGCGCCGTCGTGGCTCGAGAGCCGCGTGATTCCCCTTGCCACCGCAGACCCGGCCGTCGACGACCCCAACCTGTTGCTGCTGGACGAGATCATCGGCGACGCGCGGATCGTCGGGATGGGAGAGGCCACACACGGCACCACCGAGTTCTGGCAGATTCGGCAGAAGCTGTCGAAGTACCTCGTCGAAAACATGGGCTTCACCGCCATCCTGCACGAGGCGCCGCTGCCCAACTCACTCTACATCGACGCCTACGTGACCCGAGGCGAGGGCTCGGCCCTCGAGGCACACCAGCGGCTCGGGTATTGGCGCTTCCAGGAGATGCAGGACCTGATCGCGTGGATGCGCGAATACAACGTGCAACGCGGCGGTGAAGAGCCGCCGCTACACTACTACGGCTACGACTGCGCCTTCCTGAGTTGGACGGAACCGACCAACCTCATCGCAGGCTATCTGGAAACCGTGGATCCGACAGCGGTCACCGACATCACGGCCAGGCTGGAGAACTACACGGTGGAGGATGCCCGCTACGTGTACGACTTCCTGGCGGCCAACGCGGCGGCCTACGTCGCGCTGAGCAGCGAAGAGGAATTCGAGCTGATTCTCAAGATCGCGGAGAACCTCGAGCCCAGCTGGCAAATCTGGTACAACATCCGGAACGAGGTGCCCGAGACCGACGTGCGAGAGGGATTCAACATCGGCAACGTGAACTGGATCATCGAGCACCTGCTCGACGGCGGCAAGGTCATCATCTGGGCGCACAACGGGCATGTCTGGAACGGCTACCTGGAGGACGTCGGAGGGATCCAGGCACGGAGCGTGGGCGCGAGGCTCAAGGAGCAGTACGGCGACGACTACTACATCATCGGCACGGAGTTTTACGGCGGGCAGTTCATGGCCTGGGACGTGTGCGACGGCTACTACTCGGCCTTCGTCGTCCACCAGGCGGCACTCCCGAAGTCCAACACCTACGAATTCCGGCTGCAGCAGGCGGGCGAGCCCCTGTTCTTCCTCGATGTCAGCGGGATAGACGAGTCGGTCGACGAGGCGAGCTGGCTGATGGGCCCCATGAACAGCCGCGTCATCGGAGCGAGCTACTGCCAGCGCAACGATGCGGAGTTCTACTATTCCATTCCACTACCCGTCTACTACGACGGCCTCGTGCACTTCGAAAGCACCAACCCCGTCACACGCATCACCTTCTGATCAGACCGGGGTCCGCTCCGGCGCTATCTCCTCGACCTCCTCGCGCGCCCGGAGCGCCGCGTCGATCTCCTCTCCCACGCGCCGCGCCGCTTCCACGTCCCGGGTCAACTCGTGGAGCGTGGCTGCGCCGGCGTGCAGCCGCAGCAGGTTGAGGCGCAGTCCTTCGAGCGCCGCGACCGCGACGGCCAGTCGCTCATCGGTCTTCTCTCCCAGCACGCGACCGCGCAGCGCCGTCGCGTCGGCCTCGAGATGCGCGACGAGTGCCGGAACGTTGCCGAGCTGCTTTCGCTGCTCGTCGGGGAGGGCCGCGTAGAGCTCGGTCGCGACGCGGCCCAGCGCCACCTCGGTGTGCTCCCCCGGCTGCAGCGCCTCGGGCCGCTCCTTCAGTCCGATCTTCCCCACGCCGAAGACCCAGCGTCCGAATCGACCCCGCATCAACCTGTTCCACAGGCGTGATCCACCGCGCCGCCCGACCAACCGCCGCACCGCCGCTACCGGCGCGCCCATGGCCATGAGCCAGCCGAGCGCCTCGATCAGCATTGGGAGGTCGCTCATGCCCATGATGGCGAACCCCCCGGCGGCCACTGCGCCGGCGGCGCCCACCGTGAGGACGTCACCCACCCGGCTCTGCTTCGGCGCGACCTCCGCCTCCTCCCGCCGCCGCCGATCCTCCAACTCGAGTGCCGCCCGCACCGAACCATGGTCGTAGCCGTGCCGCAGCAGCTCCCGCGCGAGCGGCACGAGCTGCGCGAAGCGCATCCCCGAGAGGCTCACGAACACCGTAACGAGCAGGACCTCGAACATGGAGATGAACCCCAGGAAGTCTCCCTGGATCGCGCGGAAGGTCTGCAGCACCACCGCAACCGCCGCCGCACTGGCCAGATATCCGCCGGCCTCTCCGCCGACGGCGTACGTCTCCCGGGCGAACCGCCGGACCGGCACCGGCAGGTCCGTCTGGGTTCCCCGCGCCACCCGCACCTCCTCAGCCAGCTCCTCCGCCGAGGCGAAGCGCTCGTCGGGCGCCTTCGCGAGGCAGCGATCGATGGCGGCCGCGAACCGGGGCGGGAGGCTCGGCGCGAGGCTCGCGATCGGCGGAGCTGGTCGCTGCACGTGCTGGGCGAGCATTCCGGCCACGCTCTCCGACTCGAAGGGCAGCCTCGCCGTCGCCGCGTAGAAGGCCGTGACGCCCAACGAGTAGAGATCGCTGCGCGGGTCCACCGGCCTACCCTCGGCCTGCTCCGGGCTCATGTACTGCGGGGTGCCGATCACCGTACCGGCCCCCGGCGTGTCCGACGACGCGACCACGCGTGCGATCCCGAAGTCCGTCACGAGCGCGCGTCCGGAATCCCGCTCGAGCAGCACGTTGTCGGGCTTCACGTCGCGATGCACCAAACCGCGGCTGTGCGCGTGCCCCAGCGCCCACGCCACCTCCTGGACCACGCGCATCAGCTCGGCCGATGGCATCGCGCCCGCGCGCCGTACCCGCTGACCCAGTGTCTCGCCATCCACGTAGCCCATCACGAAGAACACCAGGTCCCCGTGCTCTTCGACGGCGTGGATCGATACGACGTGCGGATGGGAGAGCCCGGCGGCGGTGCGCGCCTCGGCGAGGAAGCGCTGCCTGAGCGCGGGCTCCGCGGCGAGTTCGGGCGGAAGCAGTTTGATCGCAATCAGGCGGTCGAGCGCGACGTCGCGCGCGAGGAACACGACCCCCATCCCGCCGCGGCCCAGCTCCCGGTGCAGGGAGTAGCGCCCCGCGACCACCCGCTGCAGCGCGACGAACTCAGGAGACGGCGCGTGCGACATGAGCGAGACGATGGCCAGGAAGGCGGTGAGCCGCAAGGCACGGCTCCGCGTCGATCCTCAGCTCATTCGCCCGGCGGCGCATCGTGCTTCGACGTCTTCCACAGCGCCCGGAAGTAGTAGCTCAGCACCAGGAAGAGCCCGCCGAACCCCATGAACAGCAGCACCCGCCAGATCCGCTCGAGCCGCGAGAGATCCACGAGGAAGAGCTTCGTCACGAGCAGCACCAGCGTGAGCAGCCCGACCTGACGCAGTCCCGCGATGTCACGCCGCAGTCCGAGCACGAGCAGCCCGATGCCGTACACGCCCCACGCGATGGACACGAAGGCCTCGCCCGCGGGCAGCGGCCGCAGCGAGCGCCATAGCCATCCCAGGAAGAGCGCGTGGGCGGCCATCCAGTATGCCTCCTGCTCTCCCGTCGAGGGCAGGAGCCATCCGGCCGCGAACCCGACGCCGAGCGCGAGCAGATCCAGCACCCTGTCGGGATCGGCAAGCGCGACGCCCGATCCCACGTCTCCGATGAGGCGGCGGGCTACCCCGATGGCCACCACGGCGAGCAACAGGTGAGCGGCCACCCTGAAGGACCGATCTCCAACCCGACTCGCCGTGACCAGAAGCGCCACCCCGACCGCGGCCCACGCGACGAGCGTGTACCCTTGCCCGTACGTGAGCGGCGCCAGCTCCCGCGCCAGCCACGCGACCAGCGCTGCAAATGCGGCGAGACCGTACCACCGTCTCGTGTCCGCATCGTCGAGGAAGCGGCACGTCACGGCGAGCGTCGCGATCACCGCGAGATCGACCGCCGCCTGGGCGTTGAGCACCGCAGGCGTCGCCGCTTCTTCACCGAGCAAGCGCCACGCCAGCCAGGTCGCCGTGACCAGGAAGAGGAGGTGCGCCGTGAGGGAGACGGCGCGATCGCGTACCCGCCGTGCCGCCCAGTGCAGCGCGGCAGCTTCCACGGCCCAGGTGAGCAACAGGGTGTGACTGTCGAACAGGAACTGCAGCGCCACCGCAAGCAGCACGGCCGCCGACACAGCATGGGCCGATACCACACGCGGTGCCACCTCGGTTCGGCCCAGCCGCAGCCAAATGCCCGCGTAGATCAGGGTTCCGGCGGTGGCCACCCAGCCCCACAGCGCGTTCGACGTCGTCCAGATCCCGGTGCTGAACAGCAGCGCGAACAGCGGCACGGAGACCGTGAACAGGGCTACGAGCGTCGTCGTGTCGACCGAATGCTTGATTCCCATGTCACGCGGCCGTGCCCAGCGTGCGGGATCCCGAGCCCATAGCACCTCGCGGGCCAGCGGCACGGCCCAGGACGCCAGCCACGCGACCAGCACGCCGGCCTGAAGCGACCAGCGGTCGCGCGGCAGATCGAGCGCGCCCTCGGCGACCCGTCCCAGCACCAGCACCGCCCATCCACCCACCACCATGGTCCCCAGCAGTGAGCGCCACCCCTTGTACAGGTAAATACCGCTGGTGCCGACGAGCACGACGCTCGTATATGCGACCAGGCCGGCGAGCGTCCCGGACCCGGTATACAAAAGGAAGGGCGTTCCGAGACCGCCGAGCGCCCCCAACACGGACAGCGCCGCACCGTCCGCCCAGAGCGCAGCCCAAAAGGTGAACACCGTGACCAGCGCCATGTAGGCGAGAGCCTCGGGATAGCCCACCAAGTGGTACAGTTGGAAGGCGGCAAAGCCGGTGATGTAGAACGCGGCCGCGGCACCACCCAGCACGAGATGACTGAACCAGCGCCGACGCTCGCGCACGCGCAGCCCCACCGCCGCCAACCCCACGCCCAACGCCAACCCACACAGAACCTGTACCCAGGGCGTGAGCCAGCCACGGTCTACGGCGTACTTGAAGGAGATCACGAGACCGAACAGGATGAGTCCGATCCCCAGGCGACTGATCCAGAAATCCATTCCGCGGTCGGCGTACCATGGCTTGCCAGCGGGCGGTTTGGGCGCGGGGCGCGCCGGTGCGGAGGGTGCTCGGCGAGGCGCGGGCGCGGGCTCCTTGTGCGTGGTCGCACCCGAGCGGGCTGCGGTCCTCGGCCGGGGGGGCGAGTGTCGAGGAACGGGCGCGCCCTCGCGCTCGGCCAGCATACGAACCAGGTCGCGCAGTGCCTGCTGGATTCGCTCGACCGACTGCTCGAGGGCCGCGACCCGGTCCTCCAGCGACCGGTCTTGCACGTCACCCATAGACCCAGACCTTTGCGAGGCGCCCCTAGAATGCGTGCCGCCGCGCGCGCGCGCCAGGTCCGCAGGCTCAGGACGTGGCCTGCCGCGACCACGCGGCGCTCGTGACTATCGTCACATTGGCGCGCCGCCGGAATGCGAATTATCCTCTCGTCTAATCTTCCCCATGCCGGAGCCGGAGCCCGCGGGTACCTCTCGTGCCAGTACCAGCCATCGCCATTCACGGATCCGGGCCGCGCGCAGAGATCGCGCGATCCGTTGACGGCAACTTCAAGGAGTCCGACCTCTACGACAGGGTCGTCACCCTGGCATTCGACTGGGACGCCGTGGCACCCGAGTCGCGACCCAAAGAGGTTCGAATCCTGTACCGCTACCTCAAGCGGCACGCCTCTACCGTCGGTGCCGCGGCGCGCGCGGGGCTGGAGTTCGGCGTCAACTCCGTCGAGAAGCCGCTGGGCGCCCTGCAGCTTCAGGTGCACCGGCTGCTGCAGTGGGTGGTGGCAGCCCTGGTGGGAATGCTGTTCGCCTCGTTGGTGGCCGAGCCCCTGGTCCTGGTGCCGGTGGCGTTGGTCGGCTTGCCCACCGTCACCTTCGCCCCCCTGCGGTGGCTCGCCACTGCCGTAAGCTGGTTGCAGGTCGCGTTGGCCGCCGGCATCACGCTCCTGATCGTCCTGGCTGCGTTGCGCACGCTGGTCTCCGGGTCGGTCCGCCCGTTCCTCGTCACCTTCCGCAGCATCGCCCTCCTCCTGCTGCAGCCGCTGCTGGTCGTCATGCTCGGCGCCTTCGTGGCACCGTGGTGGCTGCTGCTCGCAATCGGCGGCCTCATCGTAGCCCTCGGCTATGTCACCGGTGGCGTTGGCACGGCCGTGCTGTGGGCCGCTGTCGTCGCAGTCGTGATCGCGCTCCGCCAGCGCTGGGCTCCCGGGTCGTTGCGCGGGCTGGTCAAGGTGGGGCTCGACGCCTTCCGCTATCTCGGCGAGCCGCGCTACCGCGAACGGATCCAGCAGGCGCTGGACAAGGCGGTCGAACAGGCGCGCTCGCGAGTGGGCAACGAGCAGGAGTTCGTGCTAACCGCCCAGGGCATGGGCACGGTGATGGCGCTCGATTCCCTGCTGCACTCGCGCGTCTGGCGGAGTACCGACCAGGTGCTGCTCGTGACGATGGGCTCGCCGCTCAGGCGCTGGTTCCTCACGCTCTATCCGGGCACCCTCTTCCCCGAGCGGATGGAGGCGTTGGTCGCGCTCATTACGCGGCGCCTACACGCGCTGCGGTGGGTCAACGTCTACCGTCCCTGGGACTACATGGGAGCCCAGCTCGAGCTGAAGCCGTTCAACGGAAAGGACATCACGACGGGCATCGGGCTGCGGCGCGTCTTCGGACACGCCGATTATTGGCGCGACGCCGACGCGCGGCTGACGTTCCAGCACGGACTCGCCCGGCTGAAGAAGATGCAACCCGTCTTCGTCGCCAGCACCGAGTTGGTGCACGGGCAGCCCAAGCCCCAGGGGGCCGCCCGGTTCCACGTCTCGGCAATCACGCACACACTGCTCAAGGCCGGGGTCGTGCTCGGCACGATCGCGTGGACGCTCTGGTGGGCGGCAACGGGGTCGGGCGTGTTCGTACCCGGGGCCGAGGGTCCGTCCGAGCTCCTCGAGCGGCGGGGCTTCGAGGTCGAGGCCGCGGCCACCCATCGCCGCGCGACTCGGGAGCGCGGGGACGGTGTGACGTACGTGGACTACTGGGTGTTCGCGTTCACCGACTCGAGCGGGGTGGCGCAGCGCGTGGGTGTCGAGCGCGACGTGAGCGATGCCTACCTCGGTCTCACGTCCCACGGCTTCGACGCGCGCGCCCTCACCCGCCGGATCCGCGCTTCGTGCGGCAGCACCTGGCCCCCGCACTGGCTGCCCGTGGGCACCATGGAGCGCCCCTGCACCCTGGAGGGCGTGCGGCTGCGCTACTACTCCGGCGATCTCTCGGTATTCGACTTGCCCGACTTTCCGCAGCGGCGCTTCGGGGGAGAGCCGCCGTGGGATTGGATCGAGGCCGGTGTCGTCGCCGCCGTGCTCTCGCTGCTGGTGCTGCTCGTGGTGACGATGGGGGTACGGGCGTTCGGCGTAATCGTGGGGTGAGGCGCGACGCAACACTTTCAGCGTGTTTGACTTAGTGACTCCGACCGACTAGGATTCATACACGGGCGATGCAGGTTATCGCTCGATGGGCAACCATGCGAAGGCGGGAACGCGCCGCAGCGCTGTCCCGCCTTTTCTATTTTCGGGAGGAAGTCCCGCGATGCCTCCGCTGAACTCTCTCATCTATCGCGGATGGACCATTACCCCTCGCACGTTCGAGATTCGCGGCAGCCGCCAGTGGACGCTTGATCTCGTGATCGCATATCGCACGAAGCGGCGCGCGTTCAGCGGGCCCACGAAGTTCCCCACGGAGCAGGCGGCGATTCGCGGGTGTCACGCGTTCGGCCGGCGCATCATCGACGGCCGTGAGCCGTACTGTTCGCTGGAGGACCTGCTGTGAGCCGGGCCCTCGTCGAGCAGCGGCGGCTGCACTACCGCGGGCGCGAGTTTCATTTCGTCTCGTACGACGGCGTGCCCGCCAACCCGAAACAGGGGCGGCCGGCCACGGGGCCCGCGTGGTGGCTGATGAGCTCCGGCAAACGCTGGGAGGTCATGCCGTTCTACCCCGGCCGGGATGAGGCGGAGCTCGACCTGGCGTTTACGGCGTGGCTCGACGAGCACGCGTTCCCGGCGAGCACGGCAAACCGCGACTGACGGCGGCGAGGCGCGGAAAGTCAACGACACCAGCCCAGGAGGACAATGACCAATCGCATCGAGTACAACGGATATGTGATCGAGCCCACCACGAGGCTCAACGACGACCCGCACGGCTGGACTCTCGAAGTGCGTCTCACCCCAACGGGCAGCGACGGCGACGCCCGGCGCTGCCGCGCACCCAACACCTACCCCACCAAGGAAGTCGCCGTCGCGCGTTGCCTGGCGTTTGGCCGGCGAGTCGTGGACGGAAAGGCGAAGCGGAAGGTCGATCCCGCGACGTAGGCGCCCGCGCCACGCGCCTAGGACACTGGCACGAGCCTGAACACCGACCAGTCGATCTCGATCATCTCCCTCAGCTCCTCGCGTGCGCTGATGTACAGCCGATCGCCGTACCGGGAGAGCCGCTCGAGCATGCGCTGCAGGTGGCGCCGCTGGGCTGCCTGAAGCTCCTCGATCTGGAGGGTGACGGACGAAGTCGTGTCTGTGAGCACAGTTTCGAGCTGGCGGGCCGCGCGTGCGAAGAACTTGCGGTCGAGGCCCGCCCGCATGGACAGCGACAGGTTGGCGCCGGCGTTCATGACCTCATCGAGGGAGACCTTCAAGGCCCCCTGGCGCACGTAACGCCGAAAGGCCTTCTCGATCGACCTGAAGTAGCTCACCTCCGGCCGCTTCACCTTGTTCGCCACTTCCACGAAGTAGCGATTCACATAATCCCGCATCGACATTCCCACGACCCAATCCTGCATCGCCAGCGGAATGAGTCTCGGCCGCGAGAACGGGATCGACCGAAAGAAATGGAAGAACCGCGCAACGCCGCCCCGCATCAACCCGTGGACGACGATCCTTCCCAGCATCTGCAACCGCTCCACCCACGACCAGTCGCGGCCGCCAAGCGGATGTTTGAGATACCGGAACTTGTTCCTAATGCGACTTGCGATGTTGTCGTAGCGCACCAGTCGACGGAGTAGCCTCCGGTACCCGGAAATCAACTCGTCGTAACCCATCCGCTTGGGAATGAAGTTCGTGGCGAGCCGCGTATTCTCCACGTCGCTCGCGCCGGCAATGAGCCTTCCCTCCTCCTGGAGGCGTTCGTAGAGCGGGGTCTTGGGCAGCGCCGTCAGGAGCCCGAGCATCGCCGTTTGGATGCCCGACTGCATGATGAACTCATACTGCCGGTCGAATGTGTCGACCGTGTCGTTGTCGAAACCGACGATGAAGCCACCGAGCACTTCGACGCCATGGGAGTAGATGTGCCGCACCGAGGAGAGCAAGTCGCGGCGCACGTTTTGGTACTTCCTCGTCTCCTTCAAGCTGTCCGCGTCGGGCGACTCGATGCCGATGAACACCCATGCGAAGCTCGCCTGGCGAAACAGCTCGAGCAGCTCATCGTCGTGCGCCAGGTTGATGGACGCCTCTGTCCCGAACCGGAACTGATAGTCGTGGACACGCTGGTAATCAGCGAGAAACTTCAGCAGCTCCTTGGCGGCCGGCTTGTTTCCGATGAAGTTGTCGTCCACGAAGAACGCATTGCGCACGTTTCGAGCGCGCAGCACGTCCAGCTCCCTGCCCACCTGTTCGATAGGCTTGGTGCGGGGCCGCCGGCCGAACATGACGATGATGTCGCAGAACTCGCAGCGGAACGGGCAACCGCGCGAGAACTGGAGACTCACCGTTTGGTACTTCGGCAGGTCCAGGAGGTCGAAGCGCGGAACAGGCGAGTCTGTGAGGGAAACGGTACCCCGCTCCTGATACAGCCGTTTGGCCTGGCCCGATGCGATGTCCCTGCAGAATTCCCTCCAGATGTACTCCGCCTCACCCGCTACGACGGTGTCCGCCAATGAGGCGTACAGCTCGGGACAGAGCGACGCGTAGCTGCCTCCGGCGACGACGTAGTACCCCTTGCTCCTGTAGTACGTCAGGAGCTCCCGCTGTCGCGCGAACTGCACCCCCATGCCGCAGATCCCGATGAGGTCGGCTCGCGGGTCGAGCGGGATGGGCTCGATGTTCTCGTCGACGATCGAGACCTCCCAGTGTTCCGGGCACAGCGCCGCCAGTGTGGCCAGCCCGAGCGGCGGATTGAGCGCCCGCTTGTGGGGGAGGACCACGTCAACGGCCCACTTGAAGCTCCAGAAGCTCTCGGGCGATTTCGGATTGACGAGCAGCAGCCTCATTGAATTCAAGCTATCCCGCCCGTTGAGGGAGGGCCAGATGCTGCGTGTACGGCCGGTTCGTTGGCTGCCCGAGCAGCGGCATCTCATCGGTGTGGGGAACCATATATTCCGTCATGCGAAAGGGCGCGGCCCCCCATCACAACGTCTACGTCGTGCTGCTCGACAGAGAAGTGCTGCAGCACAGGCGGTTCCGCGACGCGAACCCCGACCACGACCCTGTGAAGCCGTGCGTGTACGTGGGGATGACGGGCAAGTCACCCGCGGAGCGATTCATCGACCATCAGCGGGGCTACAAGTCCAACAGTTACGTCTACCGGTACGGCGTGCGGCTGCTGCCCAAGCACTTCGAGCACCTGAACCCCATGACGTACAAGGAGGCGGCCGCCCAAGAGCAACGCCTCGCCAAGCGCCTGCGATCCGAAGGGTATGCCGTCTGGCAGGCGTGACGCCCTAGGGCGTTGTTGCGCCGTACACGATCACCTCACCGGTCATGCTCCGCCTGTCGGACTTGATCATCGCGGTGGCGGTGATGATGAAGGATGTCTTGGTGGATTCCGGCCCCAGAATCACGGCCTCGCCGCCGAGCTTCGCCGCCTCGGCGATCATTGCGTCGCGTAGATCGTCGAAGCTGTCGAAGGCCGACTCACCCTTCGATTCGATGACAGCAATGACCGTGTGCGGTTGGGGGGGCTTCTCGAGAAGTACTTGCACCGAATCGGGCGATCGAGCCGGGCGTACCGCATGATCCAAGAGCTGTACGCTCGTGTTGATGCAGCCCGCGGCAAGGACGCCGATACACACTCCGAGCCACTGTCGCATGGTCACCTCCGATTGGGCTGAAACCGCGGCGACCCTCCTGCATTAGCATAACGTCCTCGGTGCGCCGACGGTTGCGGAGATATGGAGGGCGTCGCTGTGGCGCTCGGGGCGTTTCGATTTGAACACCCCGGCGACTCTAGCCTTGCGCCGGAACCGCTCCTTGCAGCTCGACGTCGGGCTTCACTTCGTCGTTCAGCTTCACCCCGCCGCGCTCGTCGCGCACCATGCGCGAGTACAGCGTGAGGTTCTTGTCGAACAGGAAGCGGAACAGGAGGCGCGTCCAGGAGGTGTGGTAGTGGAGGTGCTCGTAGGCCTCGGGAGCGATGGCCTTGATCTGGGGGAGGCGGTTCCAGGCGACCGACGGGAAGTCGTGGTGCTCGTTGTGGTAGCCGACGTTGAAGGCGAGCCGGTTGAGCGGCCCGTAATAGCTGAATGTCTCCTGCCCGCCGTTGCCCGTTAGGTAATGGCGCTGCACCCAGCGCGCCCCGAGCGGGTGGAGGCCGATCGAGAAGAAGAAGGAGAGCGCTGCGTAGACCAGCGCCTTGGGACCCCACAGCAGCAGCAGCGCGAGATCGAAGCCGACCTGCATCAGGAGATTCGTGACGCTCCACGCGTCCACCAGCTCGATCTCCTTGAGCCGCAACGGCCGCAGGGCCTGGAAAACGGGATAGATCAGCAGCCACAGCGCCTTGCCGACGAACGAGCGCCCGATGAGCCGTGCCTCCCAGTGGTAGGGCACGTCCGCGTCGAGCTCGTACACGCCCTGGAAGGCGTGGTGCTTGAGGTGATACTTCTTGAACGCGACGGCGCTCGGAAAGAAGAGCGGCAGGTTCGCAATGAGGCCGGCCACCATGTTGGGGAACTTCCGCTTGAACACCAGCCGGTGTGCCGCCTCGTGGATCAGCACGAACAGCGAGTGGTTGGCGAACGCCCCCACGGTATATGCCAGGCCCACCACCAGCCACCACGAGCGGTCGCGCACCAAGAAGGCGAGGGCGACCTGGAGCGCCACGATCCCCGTGATCCAGAGGAACGTCGTGGGGTTGGGTCCTATGAGCTTCCTGATTTCCGGGTGAGTTCGCAGCAGCGCCTTGGTGCGGGCGCGGTGCGGCTCCGGTGCATCCGAGTGTACGAAATCGCGTTGACCGGCTCGCGGCCTCAGCGGCACGAAGAACTCACGAAGATGGCGTCACGGTCCATCGACAGCACGCTGACGCTACCCAGGTCCGCGACGAAAAAGGTGCCCGTCTCGCCCGGCCCGATTTCCCCGAGCTGTCTCTTCCACTCGAAGACATCGGCCCGGTAACGGGTTCGGTTCGTGATCTCGACAACCCACCCTCCTTGGCACCGCTCCGGATGCAGGGCCTGGTCGTTTTGGACCGAGCCACCACATCCAACGAGAGCGGCCAGCAGGAGCGGGGGGAGGAGGGTTAACCGACGCACGGGGCCTCGTCAGCGCTCGACACATCGGCGAATATAGCCGGTCGGCACGATCCCGAAAGGGGCGCGGGCCGGAAACCAGATGCCGCCCCAATACCGTAGAGGTTTTGAGCGCTGGCCGCTGGCGGCCAGCTCGGTAGGTTCTATGGAAACGCGATTCGCAACCAGCAGCCCAGGGAGGCAGGTCATGCGACACAAGAGTGAGCTGATGCGACGGGCGGCCGTTCTCGTACTGGCCCTCGGTGCCATCCTGGCGGTGCCTCGAGCGAGCCTCGGGCAGTCTGCGGGCGATCGTGTTCCCGGCGAGCAGTGGATGCGCTACGCCGACGTCGGGCAGGCCGGCTTCGACGCCGCGCAGCTCGCCGCGGCGCGGGAGACGTGGGAAGACGTCCCGTCCTCGGCGTTCATGGTGATCGCCGATGGCGCGGTGGTGGCCGCCTGGGGCGACGTCGCACGGCGGTTCATGTGCCACTCGGTGCGCAAGAGCTTCCTCTCGGCGCTGTACGGCATCTACTGGGACCGTGGCGAGATCGAACTCAACAAGACCCTGGCCGATCTCGGCATCGACGACGATCCCGACCCGCTGTTGGAATCCGAGAAACAGGCTCGCATTCTCGATCTCCTCAAGGCCCGCTCCGGGGTGTTCCATCCGGCCGCCTACGCGGGGCGCACCGACTCACGCCCCCGCGGCAGCGAGGGTCCGGGCCGCTATTTCGCCTACAACAACTGGGACTTCAACACGCTGGCCACCATCCTCAAGCAGGAGACCGGCGCCGACGTGTTCGATGCGTTCGACGAGTACTTCGGGCAGCCGCTTCGGATGGAGGACTGGCGCGTCTCGGACGGCTACTACCACTACGAGCTCGACAAGTCGAAGTACCCCGCGTACCCGTTCCGCCTGTCGGCGCGCGACGCCGCCCGGTTCGGCTTGCTGTTCGCCCGCCTCGGCGTGTGGGACGACCAGCGGATCCTGTCCGAGCACTGGGTGCGCCGCAGCTCCGCGCTGTATTCGATCGACAACGACGTGATGGGCTACGGCTTCATGTGGTGGGTCTTGCGCGAGCGCCGCTTCGAGCAGTACGGGATGTTCGCCGCGCTGGGCGTGGGCAACCAGATGATCGCGGTGCTCCCCAAGATCGACATGGTGATCGTGAACCGGGCCAACACGTATCAGGGCGAGGGGACGCCGATGGGGCAGCTGCTCGACCTCGTGGAGCAGGTGCTCGAGGCGCGGACGGGCGCGCCGGCCGCTGACCCACAGCTCGTGCCCCTCGAGGTCGATGCCGATCCGATGGTCACACGGGCGTCGGACGACCGCCTGACCGAGTTCGTTGGTGAGTGGGACTATCCGCCGGCACCGCTCGGGCTGCCCTCGCGCATGACCGTGACCATCACGGCCGATGACGGGCACCTGGTAGGCTACGCGCCGACGCGAGGCACTTTCAGGTTCTACCTCCAGGATGACGGGACGCTGCACCAGGAAGACAGTCGCGAGCGCTACGTGACGGTGCGCGACGGCGCCGGCGCCGTCGCGGGGATCGCAGACGTGAGCACCGTCGTGGCGGCCGCGGTCCACACCGCGAGCGACGGCGAGAGCGAGCGGGCCGCACGGATGCTGGCGCTGGTCGAAGGTGACGAGAGTATGGAGGTCGGCGTGGGGCGGGCCATGGTCGCCCTGCTCGGCGGCGACCCGACGGCCGCCGAGCATGAGGTGCAGGAGCTCGTGGAGCGCGGCGATCCACGTCGCGTTGAATTAGAGATCAACGCCGTGGGATACGCGCTGCTGGGGACCGAGAGAGCCGATCAGGCCCTGGCGGTGTTCGACTTCAACACGCGCGCGTTTCCGGAGGCGTTCAACGCGTGGGACAGCCTCGGTGAGGCGCACATGGCGCTGGGCCACGATGACGAGGCGATCCGGTGCTACGAGCGCTCACTGGAGCTGAACCCGAACAACACGAACGCAACCGAGATGATCGCGCGGATTCGGCAGGGAGCGAGACCGCCGAACTAGGGTGCGTGCGGGGCCCCGAGCGCCGCGTAGCGCTCGGGGCCTCTCCCGCTTCCACCCCCCTGGCTACTCGACGCGCATCCCCCGCAGTCGGCCACGCAGCACCGAATCGGCCCCGGCAGCCTCATAGTGTGCCACGAACGTGCCCACCAGAATGTTGTTCTGCAGGCGGGCCACGGTCCGGGTGGAGACCATCAGGCCATCACGCAAAAGGCTCTCGTAGGGGCCCACCTCCACGACGATGCTGTCCCCCTCGACGGCAACTACCCGTGCGGGAAGGGGTGCTCTACCGGGGAACGTGACCGTCCAGCCCTCGGTACTTTCCGTCGCTACCATTTCGTACGTGACGAGCGCGCTGTCACCCGTTTCCGGCAGCGCCTGCGCCTGCCACATCCCTGCGACGTCCGCGAGGGAAATCGTGGCGGTCTCCATCGCGGCCTCTTCGTCGGCCGGAGCGCAGCCGACCAGCAGCGCCGCGCAGCAGAGTAGGGTAATGCGCTTCATACAATTCTCTCCTTCTACTCATCAAGTAGCACTCGGTTCAGGGGCTCACAGTGGTGATAAGCTACACCTCGGCAGCGGCGGCGCGAGGGAGGGCTGAGACCGACCACGACGATCCGGAGCGGGGCCGCCAGTGGCCCCGAAACCGGCAACATGTCACCTTGAAGGCGGGCTCGTGTCGTCCCGTGCCGGGTTCGAGCGACGAGATGTCCGCCATCAGCGCCCGGGCGGGGCGGTGCCCAGGGATCGAGGGGCCGCTCTCCCGAGGAGTGGAGCGGGTCACCACCACCATGAGGGATTCATCGATGCACTGCCGCCATATCACCGCCGTCGTGACCATGCCATTCGCCGCTCTGGTTCTGTCGGCTTGCACCGAGAGCGGCCCGGTCGAGGAAGCATTCCCAACACGGTTCGCGGCCGTCGAGCGCGTGATCGCCATCGGAGACCTGCACGGGGACCTGGAGGCTGCCCGACAGGCCCTTCGCCTCGGGGGGGCCATCGACACGAACGACCGGTGGATCGGAGGCGATCTCGTCGTGATTCAGACCGGTGACATCCTCGACCGGGGCGACGAGGAGGAAGCCGTGATGCAGCTCTTCCAGCGCCTCCAGGAGGAAGCGGAACGAGCTGGCGGGGCGGTGCACCTTCTCAACGGGAATCACGAACTGATGAACGCCTATCAGGATTTCCGGTACGTCACGCCGGGTGGTTTTGCCGACTTCGAAGACGTGGCGGTGGTCGACGCAGCGGACTCCCTCCTGGCTACCCTGGAACCGGGCCAGAGACCCAGGGCGGCGGCCTTCGTTCCCGGTGGCCCGGTCGCCCGGCTCCTGGCTCAACGGAACACCGTCCTCATCGTGGGAACCAGTCTCTTCGTGCACGGCGGCATCCTCCCCGAGCACGTCGACCGCGGCCTGGAACGCATGAACGAGGAGGTCCGAGCGTGGCTCCGTGCGGAGGCCCCGCAACCAGAGTGGATCCGAGGCGACCGAAGCCCGGTGTGGGCCCGCTCGTTCTCCCGTGAGCCGAACGTCGAGACATGCGACACGCTGAGCTCGGTACTCGATCGCCTCGACGTGGAGCGGATGGTGGTGGGGCACACAGTCCAGCGCACCGGCGTGACGGCATTTTGTGGAGGCCGGGTCTGGTGCATCGACGTCGGCATGGCTGCCCACTACGGGGGGCGCCCCGCAGTCCTCGAGATCCGCGGAAACGAGGTTCGCGGGCTCCGCTGAGTTGGCCCCGCTGGTCGCCCGGTGGCGCTCCGCGTTACGGGCTCTCGCGAAGGCCCGGCATGAACGCGTCGACCGCGGTCCCGATTACAGGACTGCCGCGCGCGCGATATCGATTCATGAACATGATGAACGCGACTTCCTGCTCCGGGAAGCGGTAGAAGCCCGCCACGAACCCGGCAACCTGGCCGCCGTGATTCTGTGTGGTGAGGCCCCGATAGGGCCTCACGCCCCATCCGAACGCGTAGCCGGTGTCGTCCCCATTGGGGAGGACGGTCGGCGTCCACATGGCCTCCTTGGACGCGGCACTCAGCAACTGCTCTCCGTACAGCGCCTCGTCCCACTTCATCAGATCCTGCGCCGAGCTGAGAATGCCTCCCGCCCCCAGCGTGGACGACGTCTCCGTGGGACGCCGGTTGATCAGCTCCCCGACCTTGTTCACCCAATAGCCGGACGCGCGGTGCGGGATGATGGCCTCGGGATCGGCCAGGCGGGTCTGGCCCATGCCCAGCGGCTCGAAGATGCGCGCCTGCAGCACCTGGCCGAGTGGACGTCCCTCGATTCGCTCCACGACCATGCTCAGCAGGAAGTACCCGGTGTTGCTGTAGTACCATCCCTGCCCCGGGGCGAAGTCCATCGGGCGTGAGTGAGCCAGCCGGATGACTTCCTCCGGCGTGAGACGGAAGCCGTAGATGTCGTAGGTCGCGATCTCCTCGTAATCGGGGATGCCCGACGTGTGCGTCAACAAGTGCCGCACCGTCACGCCGAGCCACTCGCTCGGCAGATGCGCCAGGTACCGATGAATCGGGTCGTCCAGCGCGAGCTTGCCTTCCTCGACGAGGAGCATGACGGCGGCCGAGACAAACTGCTTGCTGATGGACCCGATCTCGAACACCGTGCTGTCCGTCACGGGGACCGACAGCTCCACGTTGGCCAATCCGTAGGGCCGCAGGTGAAGGATCCTCCCTCTCGAGACCACCGCCAGGAGTCCCCCGGGGACGTTGTTGTCGTCGAGGTAGCCCTCGATCCATCGGTCCAGCTCGGCGAGCGCTTCGGCGGAGGGCTCCACCAGCTGAGCGGTCGCGGTCGCAGTCGCCGCACCACACAGGAGCGTCGTCGAGATCAGCGCCGACGCGATGCCGCGATGAAGGATGGCGGTCACGACCCCTCCTCCTCGCCCGGCGGTTCCTTGCCGGTACGGAGCGAGGCCACATTGTGTTCCACACTGACGGTGAGATACACCGGCTTCTCGTTCCGCAGCATGTCGAGCATGACATCGAGTTTGCTCGGCGGCATGAACGCGTTGACGATCCCGATCCGGTCGTGCCAGGTGAAGTTGCCGGTAAAGTGCGGGTGGAAGGAGATATACCCGCGGTAACGATCCGGCATCTCCCACAGGTGGACGTACACCGGTTGGTCCTCTCCAGTGAGCGCTTGGATCGAGTAGCTCCCCAATTCGAACGTCATCACCGGCATCGCCTGGCCTCCAGGGTTACGGATCGGCTCAATGTGCGCCTTGGGGGTCCGGAGCGTAAGAGCGGCCCGGGAGGCGCCGCAGCCTTGCGAGACGCGGAACTTGGCACTGACCGGCCCGCGCTGCTGGTCGCGCGACCGGCCGCGCGGTAGCTTCGGGACGTAGCCCACCGAGGACGCATCATGTCAGCCAACCGATATGTCCGCCTCGCTGCCTCGATCATGGTCGTGGCCGCGACCGTAGGATTCGTCACCCAGACGCGGAACGACGACGCCTCCACCGCTCCCCTGGTCTTCGCCATCTCGCTCGACCGCGGCGTGGCCGCCGAGCCGGTCGACGGGCGCATCATCCTGATCATCGCCGCCGACGGAGAACGGGAGCCGCGCTTCCAGGTCACGGCCGGGCTCGGCGCGCCACAGGTGTTCGGGATCGACGTCGAGGGGCTGGCCCCCGGCGCCGAGGCGGTGATCGACGCCTCGGTGTTCGGATTCCCGCTTGAGAGCCTGGCGCAGGTTCCGCCCGGCGACTACACCGTGCAGGCGGTGCTGCACACGTACGAGACGTTCCATCTCGCGAACGGGAAGAGCGTGAAGCTGCCGATGGACCGCGGCGAGGGCCAGCGCTGGAACCGCGCGCCGGGCAACCTCTACAGCGCACCCGCGAAGCTTCACATTGACCCCGCGAGCGACGGCCGCGTCACCATCGTGCTCGACCAGGTGATCCCCCCAATCGAGCCGCCCCAGGACACGAAGTACATCAGGCACGTCACGATCCAGAGCGAGCTGCTCACGGAGTTCTGGGGACGGCCCATGCACCTGGGCGCCCACGTCCTCGTGCCGGAGGGGTTCGACGAGCATCCCGAGGCGCGCTATCCGATCGCCATCTTCCACGGCCACTTCCCGGCCGACTTCGGCGGGTTCCGCACCGAGCCGCCCGATGCGGACCTCGAGCCCGACTATAGCGCGCGCTTCGGCGTCAGCGGCTACAACCGGATCCAGCAGCAGGAGGCCTACGACTTCTACCGCACGTGGACGGGCCCCGACTTCCCGCGGATGCTGATCGTCGAGATCCAGCACGCCAACCCATACTACGACGACTCCTACGCGGTGAATTCCGCCAACCTGGGTCCGTACGGCGACGCGATCACGTACGAGCTGATCCCCTACATCGAGCGGGAGTTCCGCGGCATCGGCGAGGGATGGGCGCGGTTCCTGTACGGCGGCTCTACCGGCGGGTGGGAAGCGCTCGCGGTGCAGGTCATGTATCCGGATGAGTACAACGGCACGTTCGCCGCCTGCCCCGACCCGATCGACTTCCGCGCCTACACGCTGGTGAACATCTACGATGACGAGAACGCCTACTACGTGCGCGGCCCGTTCAAGCAGGTCGAGCGGCCCGGGCATCGCAACTGGCTGGGCGAGATCGACCTCACCCTGCGCGAGTACAACCACCTGGAGCTCGTGCTCGGCACCCACAGCCGTTCGGGCGATCAGTACGACATCTGGCAGGCGGTGTACTCCCCCATGGGGGACGACGGCTATCCCAAGCCGATCTGGGACAAGTACACCGGCGAGATCGATCATGAGGTGGCCGAATACTGGCGTGAAAACTACGACCTGCAGCACATCCTGCGGCGCGATTGGGAAACGCTGGGGCCCAAGCTGGAGGGGAAGATCCACATCTACGTGGGCGACATGGACAACTACTACCTGAACAACGCCGTCTACCTGATGGAGGAGTTCCTCGAGAGCACCACGAATCCCTACTACGCCGGCGTGGTGGACTACGGCGATCGGGCGGAGCACTGCTGGAACGGCGACCACGCGAACCCCAACCACATCTCAAGGCTGCGTTACAACACGATGTACGTGCCCAGGATCCTGGAGCGAATCGAGCAGGCGGCGCCGCCGGGCGCCGATTTGACGAGCTGGCGGTACTGAGCGGCGAAACACTGGAGACGCTCGCGTGACCACCGTGTTGCAGCTCGATGAGATCAAGCAGCTGGTCGACATCCCGCAGCTGATCAACGACATCGAAGCCGGCTTCGTCCTCTATTCGCAGGGCCGCGTGCAGGTCCCGCCCGTGGGATTCCTGCACCTCGACGATCCGCCGGGCGACGTGCACATCAAGTACGGGTTCGTCACCGGCGGCGAGTTCTACGTCGTGAAGCTGGCCTCGGCCTTCCCACGCAACGAGGCGCTGGGCCTGCCGGTCGGCAACGGCGTGATCCTCGTCTTCAGCCAGCAAACCGGAGCGCTGGAGCTCGTGCTGCTGGACGAGGGCTGGCTCACCGACATCCGGACGGCGGCGGCCGGCGCCGTCGCGGCCAGACACCTCGCGCCGTCCACCGTCAGCCACATCGGCATCGTCGGAACCGGTGTGCAGGCGGCGTTGCAGCTGGAGCTGCTGCGCCACGTCGTCGACTGCCGGAGCTGCATCGTCTGGGGAAGAAACGCCACCAAGGTCCGTGCGCTCATCGAGAGACTCGAAGGAAAGGGCTTGGAGCTTCAAGCGGCACCCGACATCGAGTCGTTGACGTCCCAGTGCGAGCTCATCGTCACCACCACGTCGGCCAGGGCACCCGTGATCCGGGCCGACCAGGTGCGGCCGGGAACGCACATCACGGCCGTGGGCTCCGACGATCACGGGAAACAGGAACTGGAAGCGGCGCTCCTGGGCAAGACCGACGTGGTGGTGGCGGACAGCATCGCCCAGTGCGTGGACCACGGCGAGTGCTTCCATGCCGTGCAGGACGGATTGCTGGAGCGAAGCGCCATCCGCGAGCTCGGCGCCGTGATCGAGGACCCCACGTTGGGGAGAGCAGACGACCGGCAGATCACCGTCGCCGACCTGACCGGCGTCGCGATTCAGGACATTCAGGTCGCCGCGATGGTCAACCGGGCGTTGGTGGGGAAGCGGAGAGGGTAACGCGCGACCAGAGCGCGAGCGCCCCCGGCCACACCGGCCCGGGGACGCTGCGCTCGCTCCCTGGCTACCAGAGGGTCTTGGCGATCAGGTTCACGCCGTCCGGCACCTCGACCACGAAGTTCACCCGCACCACGCCGCGCCCGCCGTCCCACACGGTCATGTTCCCGCCGTCGCCGGGCGCGCACCTGTTGGGCGCGTGCCCCGGCACGTCGGGGTACACGGCGCAGATCGTGACGCCCGAGGCGTGCGGCACGACGTCGATGCGCACGTCGTCCACGGCGCCGGCCCTGCCGATCTTGGTGGCCTTGACCACCACCTCGCTGCCCGCGGTCGGCACGCCCCGGATGTCCCCGAAGACGGTCTTGACCTCGACCTGCTGTCCCGCGGCGACCTGACCGCGCCATTCCCAGTTGACGCGCACCTGTGCGGCGGGGTCGTCCGGCGTCCGCCACTCCGGCCAATCCGGGGCATTGAATTCGACGTCACCGCAGCCCATCCCCAGGGCCAGCGCGAGGGCGATTCCGCCCAAAGTCCGTGTCCGTTTCATGGTTGCCTCCTCACAATGGGGACTCGATTGCCCCCCGTTCGCGGCCGTCCTACCTTTGCGGCAGGATAGAGGGACCACGTCTCCCCCCTGTCTCCCCGCCGTCTCCCGGGAGGTCCAGCCCCGATGATCGAGTTCCGCGCGCTCGGTCCGGCTCAGCTCGAGGGCCCCGCAGGCACCGATCCCCAGGCCGTGCTGGCCCGGCCGAAGCTGCTCGGCGTGCTCGCGTTCCTGGGCGCGGGCGCCGGCCGGGGCTTCCAGCGGCGCGACTCCCTCATCGGGTGCTTCTGGCCGGAGCTGAGCCAGGAGCGGGCTCGCAGCGCCGTGCGCCAGTCGCTCTACCGACTGCGGCAGTTGCTGGGCGACGCGGTCGTGGTGACGCGGGGCGACGATGAGGTGGCGCTGTCGGACGAGGCGTTCTGGTCGGACGTCGCGGCCTTCGAGGACGCGCTGGCCCGCGGCGACCGGGCAGCCGCGCTGGAGCTATACCGGGGGGACCTGCTCGAGGGCCTGTACGTGCCGGACGCCCCGGAGTTCGAGCGCTGGCTCGACGAGCGACGCAAGCAGCTGAGGCAAGAGGCCTCCGCGGCCGCGTGGGAGCTGGCCGACCAGGAGGCGGGGCGGCGCCACACCGTGGAGGCAGGCCGCTGGAGCCGGCACGCCAGGCACCTGGCACCGCTGGACGAACGCCTGCTGCGCCGCGTCATCAAGCTGCTAGATGGGCTGGGCGATCGCGCGGGCGCGGTGCGCGAGTACGAGACCTTCACCCGGCGCCTGGCGTTGGAGCTCGAGCTCGAGCCCTCACCGGAGACCAAGGCCCTCGTCGCGAGCGTGCGCGAGCGGAGCGAGCCCGTCGCGCCACAGCCGGATGCTCCCCACGTGGCGGCCGCGCTCGCCGACCGGTACCGCCTCGGCCCGGAGATCGGCGCCGGAGGCATGGCCACGGTGTACCGCGCGCGCGATCTGCGGCACGAGCGCGACGTCGCGGTGAAGGTCATTCATCCCGACCTGGCGGCACACGCGGCCACCGAGCGGTTCCTGCGCGAGATCAAGATCGCCGCGAACCTGACGCATCCCCACATCGTGCCGGTGTACGACTCGGGATCGGCCGACGGCCAACTCTACTTCGTCATGCCCCTCATCCAGGGCGAGTCCCTCAGGACTCGGCTGGAGCGGACAGGACAGCTTCCGCTCGGCGAGGTGCTGACGTATGCGAGGGACGTGGCGCAGGCACTGGCCTACGCGCACCGCCAGGGCGTGGTGCATCGTGACGTGAAGCCCGAGAACATCCTCCTGGCAGGTGATCACGCGGTCGTGGCGGACTTCGGCATCGCACGCGCCGTGAGCGCGGCCGGTGATGCACGACTCACGCGCGCCGGGGCGGTGGTCGGCACGCCGGCCTACATGAGTCCGGAGCAGGCGTCGGGCAGCGGCGACGTCGACCACCGCAGCGACCTGTATGGCTTCGGGTGCGTGCTGTACGAGATGCTGGCCGGCCAGCCGCCCTTCACCGGCGACAACACCCAGGCGATCCTCTCAGCCCACGTCTTGGAGCAACCACGACCGCTGACGGAGCTTCGGCCAGACGTACCGGCGCAGCTCTCGGAGGTCGTCATGCGCTGCCTCGAGAAAACGGCGACCGAACGGTGGGACACGACGGGCAAGCTGCTGGCCGAGCTCGAGGCCTGTGCCACGCCGAGCGGTGGCGTGACGCCCACCGGGGCGCGACCGGCGAGCGGTGCTTTCGACGCAGTATCTCGCAGGACCCTAGCCGTCGCGACAGGGAGCGTGATCGTTATCGCCGCTGCCATCGCCCTGTTCTTGGCGCGAGGCGGTGGGGGCGTCGCTCCTGCCGCACGTCACACGCAACTCACGTTCAGTGGGAACGTGACCCAGACGGAGATTTCGCCGAGCGGCGAGCTGCTGGCCTATGTGGAGAAAGGCGCCCCCGGCCGTCTGTTCGTGAAGGATCTGACGGGCGGGACCGTTATCGAGACCGCCGCCATCGGATTCGTCGGGTCCCTGCGGTGGTCTCCCGATGGGGCCGCGCTGCTGTTTGCAGGCTTTGACAGCACCGGCCGAAGCGTGACCGTGACGTACCCCAGGCTGGGTGGCCCACCACGTCCGATCGCCGGTGTGACAGCGTATGTCGTGTGGGCACCCGACGGATCGCAGGTGGCCCACTGGAAACAGGGATCAGTCGACGGCGTCAACCCGATCAGGTTCACCACGCTTGCCACGCACGATACCGGCTCGGTGGAGACACCCGACTCCGTCGTAGCCTTCCTGTATTCCGGAGACTGGTCTCCCAGCGGCAGGTTCATTGCCTTGGCGTCCGGCGGGGAGTCGCCAGCAGATTTCTCCCTGTGGACGGTGGGGGTGAATGGTTCCGGCTGGCAGCGACTCGTAGAGGACACGGTGATGCTGGCCGGGCCGCGCTGGTCGCCGAC
>CP070716.1:2512994-2523832 GCA_020350425.1 Gemmatimonadota bacterium | reverse complement strand
AACCTGCAGCGCAATTTCGGCATGCCCCACCCCGAGGGGTATCGCAAGGCGCTTCGGCTGATGCACATGGCCGAACGATTCGACGCGCCGGTGATCACCCTGATCGACACCCCGGGGGCGTACCCTGGATTGGGCGCCGAGGAACGCGGACAGGCCGAAGCGATCGCCCGCAACCTGGAGGAGATGGCGGCGCTCGAAATCCCGTTCATCGCCGTGGTCATCGGCGAGGGGGGGTCCGGAGGCGCACTCGCGCTGGGGGTGGCCGACCGCTTGCTCATGATGGAAAACGCCATCTACTCCGTCATCTCGCCCGAGGGGTGCGCCGCCATCTTGTGGAACGATGCGACGCAGAAGGAACGGGCGGCCGAGGCGCTCAGGCTCACGGCGCGCGACCTGCACGACCTCGGGGTGATCGACGAGATCGTGCCCGAGCCGCCCGGCGGCGCGCACGCCGATCCCGACGGGGCGGCCGAGGCGCTGGGAACGGCCCTCGCCAGGCATCTCAGCGAGCTGAAAGGGCTCGATCCACAGGAGCGCATCCGGCTCCGGGCAGACAAGTACCGCCGGCTGGGGCGGTTCGTCGAGGAGTAGGTTGCCGGAGCTCATCGAGGTCCGGTTCAAGGGGAACCGGAAGGCGTACTTCACCTGCGAGCCGGGCGCGGCGCCCAGCATCGGCGAGCCGGTCGTGGTGGAAGCCGAGCGGGGACACGACCTCGGCCGGGTCTCGGCGACGGGTGACGTGGCGGAGCGGAAGTGCGCCGTCGGGTGCAACGGCTGCTCCCTCGCCGAGATGGTCGAGGCGTCGGGCAAGATCGTCCGTGCCGCCTCGATCGAGGACGCCCACCTCAGCGACCAACTGCGCGTGGCCGAGGAGGATGTGCGCCGCAAGGTGATGGAGCGGGTAAGGGCGCACAGCCTGGCCATGAAGGTGTCCGACGCCGAATGGCAGTGGGACCGCAAGAAGCTCACGGTATACTTCACGGCCGAGAAGCGGGTGGACTTCCGGGCACTGGTGCGGGACCTGGCCAGCCTGTTCCGCACCCGCATCGAGCTGAGGCAGATCGGCGCCCGCGACGAGTCGAAGCGCCTCGATGGGGTGGGCCGCTGCGGACGCCAGTACTGCTGCGCCTCCTGGCTGCCAGAGCTGCGGCCGGTGAGCCTCTCCCTCGCCAAGGATCAGCGTCTCTCGCTCAATCCGACGCAGATCTCCGGCGGCTGCGGCCGCCTGCTCTGCTGCCTGCGTTACGAGCACGAGTTCTACGTGGCCTCGCGCAAGCGCTTCCCCAAGCAGGGACGGGCGCTACGCACCACGCGGGGATCCGAGAAGGTGGACGCCATCGATATCTTCCGTGAGCGCGTGCTCCTCAAGGCGGAGGACGGCTCCACCCGCGTACTGACCCTGGTGGAGCTCAAGCAGGAGGTGGCGGGGCCGGATCGCGTGGCGCAGGAGCCCGCGCCCAAGGAGCCCGCGTCCAAGGAGCAAGCGGCTGAGCCCCCGGCGGACAAGGGACACCCCACCGACCCCGCGCTCACCACGCAGGACGCTGTGGAAGCGGTGACCCCGAAGCGACGGCGCCGACGCGGACGCAAGAAGCGGCGACGGGGACGGGATCGGCCGGGCGGAGACGACCGTTCCGGCACCGGAGACAAGGGTGACGAGTAAGTACTACATCACGACGGCTATCGACTACTCGAACGGCGAGCCGCACCTGGGGCACGCCTACGAGAAGATCGGGGCCGACTGCGTGGCACGGTACCGGCGGCTGCGGGGGCACGACGTCCACTTCTCGATCGGCATGGACGAGCACGGGCAAAAGGTGGCACAGGCGGCGGAGGAGGCGGGCCAGACGCCGCAGGAGTGGGTGGACACGATCGCGGCGAAGTTCCAGGCGGCATGGGACGAGCTGGCCATCAGCCACGACGACTTCATCCGCACCACGGAGCCGCGGCACGAGCGCGCCGTGAAAGAGCTGTTCCGGCGTGTCCAAGAAGGAGGGCACATCACCGAGGGCGTCTACGCGGGCTACTACTGCGTGGGCTGCGAGGCGTTCAAGTCGGAGAAGGATCTCGAGGACGGCAAGTGCCCAACGCACCCGAATCTGGAGATCAAGTGGGTGGAGGAGCCGAACTACTTCTTCGAGATCGGCCGGTTCCGACAGAAGCTGCTCGACCTGTACCACGCGAACCCGGAGTTCGTCCAGCCGCGGTCCAAGTACAACGAGGTGTACAACGTCGTCGAGGGGTGGACCGACGACCAGAAGCTCTCGGTGAGCCGGGCCCGGGTACCGTGGGGCATCCCCTGGCCCGACGACGAGACGCACGTGGTCTACGTCTGGTTCGAGGCCCTCATCAACTACCTCTCGGTCACGGGCTTCCCCGACGACGGATACGGGGCGACCTGGCCCGCCGACGTCCACGTGATCGGCCCCGACATCGTGCGGTTCCACGCGGCGATGTGGCCGGCCATGCTCATGGCCGCCGGGATCGAAGTCCCTGGCAAGGTCTGGTGCCACGGCTGGGTCAACACAGGAGGCGCCCGGTTCTCCAAGTCGGCCGGCGTCGCGGTGACCCTGCGCAACCTGATCGACCGGCACGGCCCGGACGCGCTGCGCTACTTCGTGCTGCGGGAGATCCCCTGGCACGCCGACGGCAACTTCACCTGGGAGCGGTTCGACACCCGCTACACGTCCGAGCTGGCCGACGGCTACGGCAATCTGGTGAGCAGGGTGCTGGCGATGCTGGGCCGCTACAGCGGGGGCGTCGTGCCCGACCACCCGGGCCCCACCCCCCTCGATGCGGCCGGCGACGAGCTAATCGCCGCGTACCGCGAGGCCATGGACGCCCACCTGCTGCACGAGGGCGCCGAGCACGCCTGGCGGCTGGTGGACCGGGCCAACGGCTTCGTGGAGGAGCGGGCGCCGTGGAGCCTGGCCAAGCAGGGCAAGACGGCGGAGCTCGAGGAAACCCTGGCCGCGCTGGCGAGAGGTGTGGCGCGCATCACACTCCTCGCGAGCCCTTTCATCCCGGGCAAGGCGCAGGCGGTGTGGCAGGCACTCGGGATGCCGGGGGAGGTCACGAGCGCGACGTGGGCGGCACTCGAGCACCCCCCCACGAGCGGGGCACAAACCACGAAGCCAGCACCCCTCTTTCCGAAAGATCGGACAGAGGCCGTAACCAACTGAAACGCAATGATTTAGACCGTGGCCGCGCGCGGTTGACAGGGCCTGTACCGGCGGTCTATTATGTTCCGGCCAACTGTGACATTGGGCACGGTATTCACTCGGCGCGGCAGAGAGATTCCCGGTTGAGAGCACGTCCTAGCGGGGGGCTGGGTAATGGCAGATCGGCGATGGACGGTTGTGCTGGTGCCACACGGGGACGGTTCATCCCGCTCCGTGCGCGTATCGCTGCGGGCGTTCAGGATCCTGGTTGGGGTCCTGGCCGTGCTGGGCGTGTCCGCGGTGGTATTCGGCTACGTCACGATCACCAAGGCGATCAACCTCACCCGACTGGACCGTCTCGAGCGCCGTAACGAGCTGCTCACCGAGGAGCTCGGCCGCGCGCAGCACCTCATCGCCGCGCTGGGGGACACGATCTCCTCGATCGCCGAGCGGGACGAGCTGGTACGCCTGCTCGCCGGCCTCGACCCCACCGACCCCGCCGTGCAGCTGGCCGGTATCGGTGGCCCCACGGGCCCCTGGACCGAGCGGGAGCAGATCCTCTCCGAGGGCAGCGAGGGCCGGGTGGCACTCGACATGCGGTCCGAGCTGGACAACCTGATCCGCCGCGCCAATCTGCTGGCCAATTCCTACGGTGATGCGGTGGACAGCCTGCAGTCGCATCGCGATCAGACGCAGCGTACGCCGTCGATCTGGCCCACCAAGGGGTGGCTGACCAGCAACTTCGCCTCCTCGCGGATGCACCCCATCTTCCACGAGGCGAGGCCGCACGAGGGCATCGACGTGTCGGCAGCGGAAGGCACGCCGATCTTCGCGCCGGCCGCGGGCCGCGTGGTGAACGTCCGGACGATGACCGGCTACGGCCGCACCGTCACGATCGACCACGGCTACGGTGTGCAGACGTTCTACGCCCATGTATCCAAGGTCCTAATCAGGGTCGGCCAGTGGGTGGAGCGCAACAACAAGATCGCCGAGGTGGGGAGCACGGGGATCGCCACGGGGCCGCACCTCCACTACGAGGTCATCGTCAACGGCCGCCCCGTGGATCCGCGCGACTTCATCCTGCCGGCCAAGGTCGTCGATTAACCGGGAGCGTCTCTCGTCGGTGATCTCCCGGCGCCGGGCCCTGCTCGCCGCCGGGTTTTTCGTGGCCGTCACGGCGTGCACCGGCGAACCGTCGACGGTGCTTCTCCGGGCCGAGATGCACGAGGAGCCGCTCTCCGGGCTCAGGGTGCTGGCCTACCCGTTCGACCCCGATCGCATCCTGGATTCCTTAGCCGCCCGGGCCACCAGACCGCAACCGCGCTTTCCCGAGCTCGAGCGGGAGCTGGCGGAATACCAACCTGCCAGCGACTCCGGGCTCCGGGCAGCGAGCCAGCCGTGGCGCGCCCTGAGGGACACCGTGGCGGCCCTGTCGGACTCCCTCAACCGCATGGATCGCCGCTCCCCGGCCTACGCCCGCATGTACGAGCGATTCCGCGGCCTCTACGCGCGCCTGGCCCAACGGGCCGCCGAGCGCGACGCCGCCCTGCGTGAGGTGAACGGCGACCACGTCGATCTGGCCCGCCGGGCCCAGGCGGCCGCCGAGTCACTGCGGGTGTGGGAGCTCGAGGCGTTCGCTGCCTACGGAGAGGCGGCCCAGACGGCATTGCAGCGCTCGGGGTACACCGTGCTCGAGGTGTCCACCGACCAGGCGGGAGCAGCCGAGCTCGAGCTGCCCCGCGGCGCGTGGTGGGTCATCGCGCGCTGGACCGACCCCCACAATCCGTTTCAGGAGTACTACTGGAACGTGCCGTTGACGACCAGCGGGTGGCTGCCGGTGTACCTGCCGCTGATGCAGGGAAACGCCCGCCGGCGCTGGCGTCATTAGGGGCGATGCACTAGCGTTCGCGACTGTGGGGATCTTCAACAAGCGAGGAGCATTGCGTACCAGCGTCGTCGTCGGGCTGACGCTCGCCGCTGCCGCCGTAGCCATGGCGGCCGGCTGGACCCTGCGCGGGGTAACCGGAGGCGACGGTTCGAACGCGGAGGCTGACAGCACGGAGCGAGTCTTCAACCAGGAGACCGCTATGCTCGCGCAGCGCACGAAGGGCGACCCAGACGCCCCCGTGACGGTGTTCGAGGTGAGCGACTTCCAGTGCCCCTACTGTCGCAAGTTCTGGGACGAGACCCTCCCCGCCATGGAACGGGAGTACATCGCGACGGGCAAGATCAAGCTCGTCTTCCTCAACCTTCCCCTCTCGTCGATCCACCCGAACGCCGCGGCGGCACACGAGTTCGCCATGTGCGCCGCGAAGCAGGACCGGTTCTGGCCCGTGCACGACCTGCTCTTCCGGTACCAGGATGCCTGGGCCCGTATCGCCGACCCCGCACCCTACTTTCTCGGTCTGGCCGACTCAGTCGAGCTCGACCGCGATCTGCTGATGCGCTGCTTCAACAACGGTGAGGTTCGCTGGCTGATTCAGCAGGAGACGCAGATCAACCTCCAGTCCGGGCTCAGAAGCACACCGACGTTCGTCGTGGAGGAGATGCTGATCCCCGGATTCGCGCCGATCGATCAGTGGCGGCCCGTGCTCGATTCGGCCTTCGCCCGCACGACGCGCGGGGAGCCCTAGCGCGCGAACAGCGCGAACCCGACGTCGTACAGCGCGTGGGTCCAGGCCGCGATCCCGAAGCCGCGCGCCACGTAGAGCCCGCTGAGGAGCAGGCCCGCGATCGCGCGAAAGGTGAACGACGGAGCCGTGAGGGGATCGCCGTACGGTCCGACGTAGTGAAACACGCTGAAGATGAGGGCGCTCACCACCAGCGCCACCGCGACCGCCGCCCGCCTGCGCCACCTCATACGCATGAACAGCCAGAGGAGTCCGGACACGAGCAGGACGCGGAACAGCAACTCCTCGTAGATGCCGGCACCGAGAGACACGACCAACTGCGTTCCCAACGGTAGCGACCCCAGCGGCTCCTGGATCACCGCGGCGAGCGGCACCCCGCGCAGCAGGGTCGTGGTGAGTACGGCCACCACTTGCCCGAATACCGCCGCGTACACGATGCTCTCACCCAGCATCCCGAGAAACACCTGGGGGTCGAGGCGGCCGCCGCGCGCGCGCTGATCGCGCCAGACAATCCAAGACCCCACACCGAGCAGGACCACGCCGAACACGGCAAGCCCCGCATGCCCGCCCAGGCCAACGAAGAGGCTCTTGAGCAGCACACCGGCCCCGTTGCGCACGCCCCCGAGGGCGGAGCGTGATAGCAGCGCCGAGAGTCCCTCGTACAGCAACAAGAGGGGGAGCGCGAACAACAGGCTGTAGCGCGGCTCGCGGGGCGCGCTGAAGTATTCCCGTGGCGTCATCGTGTAGAAGCTATCACATTGGCCCCATGCAGCAGTACGTGTACCGTTGGGCGGCGCGGGTCGCGCATCGGCTCCCCCTGGTCAGCGGTAAGCTCGGCCGCAGCCTCGCGGGCCGTCGCCGGGCAGCGGGCCATTGGGTCGACTGGGCCGCCCGGCACCGCACCACCGCCCCGCTCGTCTGGGTCCACGGCGCCTCGGTGGGGGAGGCGCTCACGGCCCAGCCGGTGGTGGCCCGGCTCCGCTCGACACTGCGCGACGTGCAAGTCATCCACACGCACACCTCGCCCTCAGTCGAGCGATGGCCCGCTCCGCTCCTGGCGGAGGCCACCGACTACGCCCCCCTCGACGAGCCGGAGTCCGTCGCGCGCGTACTGGACGCCCTGCGCCCTTCCCTGCTCGCATTCAGTCGTGGGGACCTGTGGCCCGAGCTAGTGACCGCGGCGCACGCTCGAGGAGTGCCCGTCGCGGTCCTGGGAGCCACCGTGCGCCCCGGCAGCCGCCGGCGCCACCCCATCCTCCGACCACTCTACGCCGCCGTGCACGGGGCAGTTTCGTGGCTCGGGGCGGTATCGGCATCCGATGGCTCACGCTGGGCCGAGCTGGGCGTTCCCCGGGACGCCGTGGAGGTCACCGGCGACCCGCGCCACGACCACGTGCTCGAGCGGGTCACGCGCGTGCAGCCGCTCGGCAGCCTCCTCCCCTGGGCCGAATGCGGCCCCACCATGGTGGCAGGGAGCACGGAACCCGCCGACCACCCGATCCTGCTGGCGGCGGCGCGCACCGTCCTGTCGGAGCATCCACATGCCAGGCTCCTGCTGGTGCCGCACGACCCCAGCCGCCGTGCACTCAGCCGGCTGCGCCGACGCTGGCGTCGCGGCGGGCTCGACGTCGTGTCGTGGCCCGAGACCGATCCCGGACCGCAGTGCCGGGTCGTCGCCGTGTCGGCGCGCGGCCTCCTGTACGACCTCTACGCGCTGGGCTGGGTTGCCTACGTGGGCGGCGGGTTCCGCGCGGGGCGGCTCCACTCCGTGGTCGAGCCCGCAGCGTACGGGCTCCCCGTGGCCGTGGGGCCTGCGTGGCAGGACACCGCTGACGCGGCCTCGTTGGTCGAGTGGGGTGGCGTGACGCCCCTGCCGCGCCGCGGTGCAGCACAGGCCCTCGCCTGCGTGTGGCGCCGCTGGATAGCGGACGAGGACGAGCGTCGTCGCGCGGGGCTCGCCGCCCGCCGCGCCCTGGACGCCGGCGCCGCCGCCAAGACGGCGCGCGCCCTGCTCCGGCTGTTGGCGATAGCGGGGGGGGAGGCGGAGGGCTCCGAGAGGGGACCGGGTCGGGTGCCGTGCGGTGCGCCCCACGCCGCTGCACCCTCAGCCCCCCCTACGGCTCGACGATGACGCCCTCGAAGGTCACCGAGCGGGGGACGATGATCCCCGCGGTGAGCACCGAGATGAGAATGTCCTTGAACTTGCTGCGCACCCTGATGCGCAGATCGGCAACCTGCTGCGAGCCGCGGGTCTGGGACGCGAGCACGTCCGCCAGCGAGGCGCGGGACAGCGGTACCATGCCCCACAACGCGAACACCGAGGTGCTGGTGATCGAGAATGACTCGCCGTCGGCCGGCACCGAGCCCGGCGAGGCCATCGTGGTCTCGACGCCCGTCACCGTGGCGTCGAACGTCTGCGCGCACCCACCGATCATGAGCGCCGCCACGACGACCATGGGCGAGAGCCATCTGAGCGTATGCCGTTTCACGGGCTTGTAGTTTACACAGGGGAGCCCAAACAGGAAGGCCTACGGACCCAGACTCGGCACTCGGAACCTCCACAGAAGGCCGCCGCCGAGCAGGAAGGGTGACACGCGCTCCGCCGCACCCGCGTACGGCTTGATGGTCATCCAGTCGAGTGCGCTCCACACCCCGAGCCCGCTGGGCAGCCCGAGCGTGATCCCGCCCGAAAGCCCGAACCCGAGCTGGGTGCCGAACGCGTCCGGGGTGAGCCCTCCGCTCAGGAGCGGCGAGCCCGCTCCCACGGCGGAATGGCGGACGTGCAGCCGTACCCCAAGCCAGGGCTCGACGCTCACCGAAGGCGCCGGCGCGTTGAGCGCCACGCCGATTCCCACCGGGACGTCCAGGTACTTGGCCTCGATGTCGCTGAAGCTCACGTAACCCGCTCCCCCCTGCAGGCTGAGCGCGAAGAAGCTCGTGGCCGACCGGAACAGGGTGAGCGCCGCGCTGGCACCGAGCGACACGCTGCCCTTGAAGCCGATGGAGTCCGGGGCGTTCGGCTCCACGTAGGCCGCGCCGGCCATGAATTGCAGGATGGGCGTCCCCACGCGCACCCGCCCGCCGCCCGCCCACGGCGTCTCACCCGGGACGAGCTCCGCCCCCTCGCTCAGGCCGACGCCGATGTCACCGTACAGCGCCACCCCGGTGCCGAAGTTGGGCGAGAAGTGCACCGGCATGTTGTAGAGCTGGGCGGACGCCGGGTGCGCGGCGAGGCTGGCCGCTACCCCACTCAGTGCGATACTGCGCAGAATCCGAGCCATCGAGCGCTCCCGAGCTCCTGACCGCCGTCTGCCCGTCCCTCGTGGACGGGGCCTCTCAAGACACCGCGTGGCCACGGCAGCTCGCTCAGCACAGCGGGGCGCCCGAGGGCGCCCCGCTGTGCGGCCCGGCAGCCGCCGCACCGCGATCAGCCCCCGATGATCCCGCCAGGTATGCCAAGGCTGGGCACGGAGAACTTCCACGACAGGCCGGCGCCCAGCACGAACGGCGTGAGGCTCTCCGTGGCCCCCTCGGGCTTGATCGTCAGCCAATCGACCGCGGCCCACGCGCCGATGCCCAGCAGCAGGCTGGCATTGACGCCTCCCGACACGCCGAAGCCGACTTCAGTCTGAGAGGTCCCCGCCAGGGTCTGGCGGAAGATGTGCGCCCGCGGTGCGATCCACGGCTCCACGATGGCGCCCACCAGCGGCGGATTGAGCGCCAGGCCCACCCCGATGGGGAAGTTCAGCTCCTTATACTCGTCCGCACCGGTCCCGAACTTCGCATAGCCGGCACCCGCCTGGACGTTGACCACCACCATACTTGCCGGCGTGCGGAACAACGTCAGGGCGATGTTGCCGCCAAAGCTCAGCTCCTTGTCGAACGTCGTGGTCTTGGTGTCCACGTACGTCGCGCCGCCCATGATCTGGAACTTGGACAGCCCCACGATGACGTGCCCGCCGAAGGCGAGCGGTGCATCGGCGCCGAACTTGGCGTCGTCGTTCAGCCCCATGCCGAAGTCGCCGAACACGCCGACGCCGGTGCCGAACGCCGGTGAGAAGAAGACCGGCACGTTGTAGAGCTGTGCCTGCGCCACACCGACGCCGAGGCTCAGCGCGAGCGCCGTCAGGGCAAGGTGGTACGGGAAGCGTCTCATGTGACCCCCTTCGCTGCCGTTCCGGTCGGGCGCCGGCCAGCCGGATCCGGTCGCCCCCGCTCAACGGGTCATTGTCGAGATAACTACAACCCATCGGCGGTACCGTCAACGAGGTGGGCATCGCGTCGCCAAGCGTGGCCCAACGACGAAGCGGGGCGCCCGAGGGCGCCCCGCCGAGCGGTGTAGCGGCTCCCGCCGCCGTACCGCCTTGCCGCCTTGCCGCCGAGCTAGCCGCCGATGATCCCGCCGGGGATCCCGAGGCTCGGAACGGAGAACTTCCAGGAGAGACCCGCGCCCAGCGTCATCGGCGACGTGCTCTCGCTGCTGTCGCCGTACTTCACGGTATACCAGTCGAGGGCCGCCCAGGCACCGATGCCGAGCAGCAGGTTGGCGTTGATGCCGCCCGAGACGCCGAAGCCGATGTCGGTCTCCGAGTCGAAGCCCGTCGCCGAGCTGCTGAAGATCTGCACGCGCGGTGCGATCCACGGCTCCACGAACGCCCCGACCACGGGCACGTTGGCCGCGAACCCGACGGCGATCGGGAAGTTCCACTGCTTCACCTCATCGCCCGCGTCCCCGAACTTCACGAATCCCGCTCCTGCCTGCACGTTCACCACCAGCACGCTGGCGGGCAGGCGGTACAGGGTGAGGCCCAGGTTGCCGCCGAAGCTGATCTCCTTGTCGACGCCCGTGATCTTGGGATCCACGTACATGGCGCCGCCCATGATCTGGAACTTGGAAAGCCCCAGAATGACGTGCCCGCCGAACGCCATCGGCGAGTCTCCCGTACCCAGCAGCTTGGCGTCGTCGTTCAGGCCCATGCCGAAGTTGCCGAACACGCCCACACCGGTGCCGAACGCCGGCGAGACGTACACCGGCATGTTGTACAGC
>CP070716.1:2368966-2512894 GCA_020350425.1 Gemmatimonadota bacterium | reverse complement strand
CCGGGTCGTCGCGGTACAGTCGGTCGCCCTTGAGCTCGACGAAGTCGGTGAACACCCGCTCGATGTAGTCCAGGGTATAGGGCCGCCGCGGGTGCCTGGCCACCTGCACGCGCTGCATGGGCGAGAGGCCTGCGTAGATCTCGCGTCGCAGCGCGGCGAGCTTCGCCTTCAGCGGGGCGATCTCCCCGCTGACGTCGAGTTCGCGCGAAGCCGCCATCTCTCTGAGGCCCTCGATCTGCCGCTCCAGCTCGACGATCGGCTTCTCGAACTCGAGATTGAACACGTTGGCCACACTCTCTCCTATTGCGCCTTGACCAGCCGTACGCGGTCGCTGCCGACCAACTCGCGCAGGGCGTCGAGGAAATCTCCGTCGAGGGCCACCTGCGTGCCACGCGCCCGCAGATGGGCCGTGGTTCCGTTGCCGTCGCTCCACTGTACGAAGAGCGGTGCCGGTCCGGGGTGTGCGGCGCACAGGGCCTTCAGCGCCCGCGCCGCGTCCCGATCCGGTCCGTCGCCCTTGCTCCACTCGACGGTCACGCCCATCGCGCCCGACGTCCGCAGCTCCTCCAGGGATTGGGCCGCCTCGACGATGAATGGCGCCCGATCCTCTCCTCGATCCCGGGTGCTGTAGCCGCCCGTGAGGAGGAGGGCCGCATCGGGCACGATCACCTGCGACAGCTTGCTCCAGGCATCGGGAAAGACGATGGCCTCCGCGGTCCCGTGGAAATCCTCCAGCGTGAGTCGAGCGTACTCGGCTCCGGTCTTCTTGCTGATACGGCGCTTCACCGCGGTCACGACGGCCGCCGCCGTCACCCGATGCTCGCTCCACAGCCCCAGGGTGGCGGTCGTGCGGGACCCGAACAGTTGGGCTTCCTCCCGGAACCGCTGCAGCGGATGCCCCGAGATGAAGAATCCCACGACCTCCTTCTCTTTGGCAAGCCTCTCACCCTCGCTCCACGGCTCCACGTCGGGCAACCGGGGCGGCGGGGGGGTGGTCTGCGCCTGCGACGGGTCGCCGAACAGGGACGCCTGTCCCGATAGCCGGTCCTGTTGGCGCAGCTGCGCTTCGTGCAGTGCCTGGTCGAGCGCCGCGATCTGCTGTGCCCGATGCCCCTCGAGTTGGTCCAACGCCCCCGCAGCCACGAGCGACTCGATCACCCGCTTGTTGCACAACCTGAGATCCACGCGCTCGCAGAAGTCCGTCAGGGATGTGTACGGTTCGGTCTCGCGCCCCGCGATGATCGACTCGATCGCCCCGCGGCCCACGTTGCGCACCGCGCCCAGGCCGAAGCGGATCTGGTCGTCGCCGATCACGGTGAACTTCCATCCCGACTCGGTCACCGAAGGGGGGAGCACCTCGAGACCCAGCTCGCGGGCCTCGTTGATGTACGCAACCACCTTGTCGGTGTCGCCGATCTCGGAGGACAGCAGGGCGGCCATGAACTCGGCAGGGTAGTGAGCCTTGAGCCATGCCGTGCGGAACGAGAGGATGCTGTAGGCGACCGAGTGGGACTTGTTGAAGCCGTACCGCCCGAAGGTCGTGATCTGGCCGGCGATCTCTTCGGCCAGGTGGCGTGCGTAGCCGCGCTCCACCGCACGCTCGACGAAGCGGTCCAGCTCCTGCTCGATGAGCTCCTGGATCTTCTTTCCCACGGCTTTGCGGAGCACGTCGGCTTCGGCGAGGCTGTACCCTGCCAGCACGTTCGCGATCCGCATCACCTGTTCCTGATAGATGATCACCCCGTACGTCGGCTCCAGCACTTCCTGCAGGTCCCGGTGGGGATACCGGACCTCCTCCTCGCCGCGTTTGCGGCGCATGTACACCTGGTGCATGCCTGAGTCGAGCGGACCGGGCCGCACCAGCGCGTTGGTGGCCACGAGATCCTCGAACCGATCCACCCGCATCTGATGCAGCATCTCGGTCGCGAGCGGCGATTCGAACTGGAACACGCCGGCGGTGCGTCCGTCACGCAGCCGCACGTACGTCTCCGGATCGTTCAGGTCGATCGTGTCGAAGTCCACCTCGACCCCGTGCCGATCACGGATCATCGCGAGCGCGTCGCGAATCACCGTGAGCGTCTTGAGGCCCAGGAAGTCCATCTTGAGCATGCCGATCTTCTCGAGGGCGATCATGTCGTACTGCGTGATGATCGTCTCCTCGCCGACGACGCCGCTGCCGGCGTTGCGCTGCTGCGGCGGGGTGCATACCGGCACGTACTCGTCGAGCGGACCCGGCGCGATCACGATCCCCGCGGCGTGGACGGAGGCGTGGCGGGCCAGCCCCTCGATCCGCTGCGCCAGATCGGCCAGCCGCTCGATCGTCGCGTCCTCGCGTACCAGGTGGGTCAGCTCCGGCACCCGCTTCATGGCATCCGCCACGGAGAGTTGGTAGCCGGGCCCCGACGGGATCAGCTTGGCGATGCGATCGGCATCGGCGGGGCTCACGCGCAGCACCCGGGCGATGTCCCGTACGGCCGCCCGCGCCTTGAGCGTGCCGAAGGTGATGATCTGCCCCACGCTGTTGCGCCCGTACCGCTCCCGCACGTACTCGATGACCTCGCCGCGGCGCTCGAAGCAGAAATCCACGTCGATGTCCGGCATGGAGATCCGCTCGGGATTGAGGAAGCGCTCGAACAGCAGGTCGAACTTCAACGGGTCGACGTCGGTGATGCCCAGCGCGTACGCCACCAGGGAGCCGGCCGCGGAGCCGCGGCCCGGGCCCACCGGAATGTCTCGCTGTCGCGCCGCGGCAATGAAGTCCTGCACGATCAGGAAGTATCCGGCGTACCCCGTGCTGGTGATGACCCCGAGCTCGTAGCGCAGCCGCTCATCCACCTCCGCCGGGAGGGGGTCTCCGTACCGCCGCGCGGCACCGTTGGTGGCGAGCTCGACCAGCAGATCGTTGACCGAGTCGTACTCCTTGGGAAGCGGAAACTCGGGGAGGAAGTAGCGCTTCTCGAAGTCGAACTCGCAGAGCTCGGCGACGCGCGCGGTGTTCTCCAGCACCTCGGGGCGGCCGGGGAACAGCTCCGCCATCTCCGCCTCCGACTTCACGTAGCTCTCCTGCCCGTAGAAGCGGAATCGTGTGGGATCGTCCAGGTCCTTCCCGGTCCCGATGGCGAGGAGGCAGTCGTGTGCCTCGTGATCGGCGCGCTCCAGATAGTGCGCGTCGTTGGTGGCGACGACCGGAAGCCCCAGGTCGTCGGCCAACCGGAACATCCCCTCCTGCACCACCTTCTCGTCGGCGATGCCGTGATCCTGCACCTCGAGCCAGAAACCGTCCGGGCCGAGGACGCGGGAGTACCATTCGGCCGACTTGCGCGCCTCCTGGTAGTTGCCCTGTCGCAGCCAGAGCGAAATCTCGCCCGAGAGGCAGCCGGCCAGGGCCACGATCCCCTCCGCGTGCCGCTCCAGCACCTCGCGGTCGATCCGCGGCCGGCGGTAGTAGCCCTCCAGGTACCCGATGGAGGAGAGTCTGATCAGGTTCTTGTAGCCGGTTCGGCTGCGAGCGAGGAGGACGAGGTGCGAGTACTGGCCGGGTGCCCAGGCAAGCCGCTCCCGACCCTGACGCGGGCCGAACGCCACGTACGCCTCGAAGCCCAGGATGGGGCGGATCCCCGCCGCCCGGGCGTGCTCGTGGAACGACCAGGCGGCGTGCAGGTTGCCGTGGTCCGTGACGGCGAGGCTGTCCATTCCCAGCTCGGAAACTTTCGCGACGAGATCGGGTATTCGATTCGCGCCGTCCAGCAGCGAGTATTCCGAGTGGGTGTGGAGGTGAACGAAAGGCATGGTGGGAGCTCCAGCCGAGAAGCTTATCCAGGCGCTCTCGCGTTGTCAAAACTGGCCCGGCGCTCGTATGTTGCTCTGGAATGGGGGGTTATCTGCCCCCCCGAATTATGCTGAAGAGTCGGCGGTCCGGGCCTGAATCCCGTCCCGCATGCGGTTGGTGAGGAGGACTTCTTGATGATCCGCAACTTGCTGGCTCTTGGCGCCGCCACCGTCGTCGCCGGAGCCTGCGGTGGAGGCAACGATCTCCCCGTACCCGCCGCGCTCGCCGTCGTCGCCGAAACCGACGGGCAGACGGCCTTTGCCGGCGCGCTGCTGGCGCAGTCCCTGGCGGTGTCCGTGACCGACGCCCAGGGGATCACCGTGCCCCGGGCGGAGGTGCGCTGGATGGTGACGCAGGGGACGGGCGTGGGGCTTTCCGACGCCGTGACCACCTCCGACGGGAATGGCCGGGCGGAGGTCGCGGTCACGCTGGGCCAGGCGGCCGGGGGCTACGCGGTGCGGGCCGAGCTGGTCGCGAACACCCAGGCGGCGGTCACCTTCGCCATGACGGCGGTAGCCCCGCCGCAGATCGGCGCCCTGTTACCCGGCAGCTTTACGGGTGGCGACACGCTCACGATCCAGGGAACCGACCTCGGCGACACCTTGCAGGTCGAGATCGGCGGGACCCTGGCCCGTGTGCTGGCGGCGGGTGTGCTGGCCGTCGCCGGAACGACCCTCGATGTGGTCGTCCCCGAGTGCCTGGTGCCGGGCACCGTCACCGTGGCGCTCACCTACGCCGCCGCCACGCTCGACGAGGCCACCGGAACGTACGAGGCGCAGAGCGATCCGCTGCGCCTGCAGGCAGGCGAATACGCCTCGTTCGCGCCGGCGGCGCTGGAGAATTGCGTCGTGTTCCCCGACGCGGATGCGGCGGGGGCCCTCTACCTGTTGGCGCCGCAGTCGGTCACGTCGCTGGCCGCCCTGGCGGCCGACTACACGCTGGTGGGCGATCCGCTGGTGCCGGCGATCGCCGCCACCGAGCGGGCGGAGGCCGAACCGGCCCCGTATCTGCGCTTCCACGAGTTCCTGCGGCAGCAGGAGGCCGAGATCGCACGGGTTCCAAAGCCCCCGCTCGAGCCGCAGCTCCTCGCGCCGGCCGCCGTGGCGTCGGGCATCGAGGTGGGCGACTCGAGGCGCTTCCGGGTGTGTGGCGACGTGCGGTGCAGCGTGGACAACGTCGAGATGGTGAGCGCGCGGGCCCGCTACGTGGGGCAGCACGCCGCGATCTACGAGGACGGGCAGACCCCGTCGCCGCTGACGGATCAGGAGTTTCAGACCCTGGGGCGCCTCATCGACGATGAGCTGTACGAGGTGGCCACGGACTTCTTCGGGTCCGAGTCGGACGTCGACCAGAACGGGCTCGTGCTGGTGCTGATGACCCCCGTGGTCAATCAGCTGACCAGCCAGGGCTGTCACGACGGGATCATCACCGGCTTCTTCTACGCGATCGACATCGACCCGGCGTTCGCCAGCGACTCCCGCTCGAACCAGGGCGAGATCTTCTACTCGGTCGTGCCCGACCCGGGCGGCAGCGTGACGTGCGAACTGAGCAAGGCCTTCGTGAACCGGCAGGTGCCGATCGTCTTCTCGCACGAGATGCAGCACATGATCGGCTACAACCAGCGCGTGCTGGTGCGGGGCGGGAATTCGGAGATCCTCTGGCTCAGCGAGGGGCTGTCCCACCTCTCGGAGGAGCTGGCCGCCCTCCACCTCGAGTCGGTGGGAGATGAGCAGCGGTTCAGCGAGTTCGCGATTGGCAATCTCTACAACGGCTACATCTACCTGCAAGAGCCCGGCGCCCACTTCGTGTTGGGGAGCCTGGGGACGGGCACCCTGCAGGAGCGGGGTGCCGCCTGGCTGTTCGTGCGCTGGGTGGTGGACCAATTCGGCCAGCCGGTGATCCGCCGCATGGTGGAGACGACGCTCACGGGGGCCGACAACGTGGCTGCCGTCACGGGCGAGCCGTTCCCACGACTGCTGTCGGAGTGGTTTCTCGCCAACTACGTATCCGACCTCTCCGGCTTCACCACGCCTTCGCGGCTGCGCTACACGACGTGGTCGTTGCGCGCCGTGTACGAGTCGCTCCACCAGCAGGACTCGGATCGGTACCCCGACCCCTACCCCCTCATCCCGCAGCAGTTTACCGGGGGCGCGTTCAACGTCGGCGGCACCCTGCGCTCCGGTTCCGGCGATTTCTACCTCATCCAGCAGTCGGGCAGCCAGCGCGGCTTCACGGTGAGCTTCACCAACCCGGCCGGCGGGGACGTCAGCGCGGCCACCGTGCCGCGCCTGCAGGTCATCCGGATTCAGTAAGGATCCACCGGCGCGGCAGGCTCTCGCCGAGGGGGGATGGAGGGGTAACTTAGGGCGTGCTCCACCACCCCCTCGTTCGACTCGCCGCCGTGCTCGCGTGCTGCGGGGCCGTCGTCGGCACGGATCGGGCCGTCGCGCAGACCCAGGACACCGTGTACCTGGTGCAGCTCCCCACCTCGGTGAGGAGCGTCGGGCTGAACGGCGCCGGCGTCGCGATCCTGGGTGATGCGGCCGGGGTCTTCGCCAGCCCCACGGCGCTCGCCACCTTGCGTCATGCCGGCCTCGAGGCGGCCTACCGTGCGGCACCGGGCGAAGCGTTCATCATGAGCGCCGCGCTGGGATGGCGCATGCGCCAGTTCGATTTGGGGGTGGGCGGCCGCCTGCTCGACTTCGGCACGAACCCCGATCAGTATCTCGGCGGCGGCGTCTCGACGGGTACGAGCGCGCGCGAGGTGCTGGGGACGGCCTCCCTGGTGTACCGCTTCGGGATCATCGCGCTCGGCGCGACCGGGAAGTACACGCGCCGCACCGTGGGGGACGTGTGGACGGGCGGCGTGAGCGGGGACGCGGGCCTCGCATTCGCCTTCTTCGACATCATGGCGATCGCCTTCGCCGTGCAGAACATCGGGGGCAACTGGCGCGACACGTCGTCCCTGGTGATGCCGCGACTCACGCGCCTGGGGTTCACCATGAACTACGTGGACCCGCAGGAGTCGTTTCGGCTGATGAGCACGTTCGAGATGATGTGGCGGGCCGGCGAGTCGGCGCGGGGCGTGCTCGGTCTCGAAGCGGGAGCGGTGCTCAAGGGGGCGCTGGGGATCATCGGGCGTGGGGGGTGGAGCGGGCGACCCGACGTGTTGTCGGAGTCCGAGTTCACGTTTGGCGGCACGGTACAGGTCGGCACGCTCATGCTGGACTACGCCTATCGTGACCAGGACCTGCTCGGCGAGGCGGGACACTACTTCGGTGCGCGTTTCACGTTCTAGGCTTTTCAGGGGCGCGGCCATCCTCGCGGCCGTGCTCGTCGTCCTGTTCACGGCGGCCGTGCTGCTCAGCGCGGACGTGCGCTTCGTGCTGCGCTCGGCGTACGAGGAGGCACGCATTCTGCTCCGCCGGCGCGACATCGCCGAGCTGCTGCAGGACACCGGCACGTCGGACCTGCGCCGCCGCCAGTTCCAGCTCGTGCTCGACGCGCGACAGTTCGGGGAGGACTCGCTCGAGCTGGAGGCAGGCGACACGTACACGACCTTCTCGGATCTCGAGAAGGACACGCTGCTTCTGGTGCTCACGGCGAGCCCGCGCTATGCGCTCGCGGCCTACACCTGGCGCTATCCCATCGTCGGGAGGATCCCCTACAAGGGCTTCTTCGACCTGGAAGCGGCGCGCGACGCGGCCAGGCGGTTGGAGGGCGAGGGGTACGACGTGTATCTGCGTCCGGCCGCGGCGTTCTCCACCCTCGGCTGGTTCAACGATCCGCTGCTCTCGACCGCGCTCAGTCGAGATCCGGTGCGCCTGGCGTCGCTCGTGTTGCACGAAATCGCGCACAACACGGTCTATGTCGCGAACGAGACGCTGTTCAACGAGAGCTTCGCTCTGTTCGTGGGATACCGGGGCGCGGCCGCGTTCTTCACCGGCCGGGGCGACACGGCGAATGCGTGGCGGGCGGCCGCGATCCTGCGCGATCAGCAGCGCCTGGGCGCGTTCTACCAGGGGCTGGCCGAAGCGCTCGAGCGACTCTACGGGAGCGAGCGGGCCGAGGCTGAGATGGAGCAGGAACGGGGCGAGCTATTCGCGGCGGCGCGGGAGCGCCTGCGTGGTGGGTTGGGCGAGGAGCTGGAGGCATACGACGGCGCCCGCCTCGCCGAGAACCCGCTCAACAACGCCTCACTCGTGGCGCAGCTGATCTACCGCACGCGGCTCGAGTTGTTCGACCGGGTGCTCGAGGCAGAGGAGGGAGACCTCCGCGCCACCGTGCGGCGCATCGCCGCGGCGTTGGAAGCCAATCCCGACGCTCCTCCGTTCGACGTGGTCGAGGGACTCGCCGAGCCTCCGCAATGACCGGCGGGTATATTTGAGTCGTGGGCGCCGGCCGCCACCGGCGCAGGGAACGTGCGGGGTATCCGCAGTAACTCCTTTCCGAAGAGAAGTGAGTGACCATGTCCGATCTGAAATCCTTCGTCGCAGCCAACGGCGACCGCATGCTTCAGGAGCTGAACGACCTGCTCCGGATTCCCAGTATCTCGACGCTGCCTGTCAACGCGTCCGACTGCCGACACGCCGCCGAGTGGGTGGCCGACCAGCTGCGCAACTTGGACTGCGAGGTGGAGCTGCTCGGCAGCGACACGCACCCGGTCGTGTGGGCCAAGGGACCTGAGGTCCCTGGCAAGCCCGTCGTGCTGGCGTACGGCCACTACGACGTGCAGCCGCCCGACCCGCTGGACGAGTGGGAGACTCCGCCCTTCGAGCCCACCGTGCGGGACGGCAACCTCTACGCCCGCGGCGCGACCGACGACAAGGGCCAGGTGTTCGCCATCATCAAGGCGTTCGAGGCGGTGAGCAAGGGCGGCAAGCCCCCAGTCAACATGCGGTTCCTCATCGAGGGCCAGGAGGAGATGGGGAGCGGCGTCCTGTTCGATTTGCTCGACGAGCGCCCGGAGCTCGTCGAGGCCGACGCGGCGCTGGTGGCCGACACGCAGTACTATGCGCCGGGCATTCCGGCCATCGAGGTGGGGCTGCGCGGGATCTGCTACGGCGAGATCACGGTACGCACCCTCAAGGGCGACCTCCATTCGGGGCTGTACGGCGGCGTGGCGCCCAACGCGCACGAGACCCTCGTGCACCTGCTGGCGAAGCTCAAGACCGAGAAGGGGAAGATCAACATTCCCGGGCTGTACGAGGCGGTGAAGCGGCCCGCCAAGGCGGAGCGGGATGCCTGGGCCAAGCTCCCGTTCAAGGAGCGGGAGTTCATGCGCGACGAAGTGGGCGCCAAAGCGCTCACCGGCCTCACCCGCTACTCGGTGTTCGAGCGGCTCTGGGGGCTCCCCACGCTCGAGATCCACGGCATCATGGGCGGCTTCACCGGTGAGGGAGCCAAGACGGTGATCCCGGCCGAGGCCACCGCCAAGGTGAGCCTCAGGCTCGTGCCCAACCAGAAGGCGAAGACGGTCGAGAAGCAGCTCATCAAGACGGTGAAGCAGCTCGCGCCCACGTACGCCGATGTGTCCTTCTCGTTCATCCACGGGGCCGACCCGGTGCTGGTGGACATCGGTGCCAAGCCGTTTGACCTGATCGATCAGGCGTTCCGGGAGGTCGAGGGCCGTGGCATCGTATTCACGCGCTCCGGCGGCTCGATTCCCGTCGTGGCTGGGCTCGCCAAGCGGGGGGCGCCGGTACTCCTCGCCGGGCTCGGGCTCCCCGACGACCGGCTGCACGCGCCGAACGAGAAGATCGGGGTGGATCAGTTCCTCAACGGGATCAGGGTGTACGGGCGGTTCTTCGAGTTGATGGCCGAGTAGTGCGCGCGGCACGTCTTGCGGGACGGCCGTGGCTGGTATGCCTCGCCGCATTGGTCGTCCTGGCACCCTGTGCGGATGCCGTGGCGCAGACCGGTCGGGTCGACGGAACGGTGACCAACCGGGAAACGGGCGAGCCGGTCTCCGGCGCGCGCGTGATCATTGACAACACGCGATGGTTTGGGCTGACCGATCGTGACGGGCGGTACTCGATTCTCGATGTGCCGGTGGGGATGTACGATCTCCGCATCGAGGCGGTCGGCTTCGAATTGACGGTCCAGCTGAATCACCGCGTCGAACCGGACGATCGCCGGCTGATCGCAGCGCATCCGACGGCGGTCGACTTCGCGCTGCGTCCCCTCCCCGTGGGATCGCAGGCGCGGACGGCGTCGTCACCGCCCGTGACGGTTCTCCAGCCCGGCTTCGGACTCGGCTTCTCGCTGGGCATGAACGGCCTCGGGGGGGACGCCTACCTCAGTGTTGAGAGCGCCCTCGGGGCCGACGTCTCCGTGCGCTACGGTACCGCCTTCGGGCTGTTTCTGCATGCGGGCGCACAGTATGGCAGCCACGCGATCGATTCGGTGGCTTCGCCCTTGGGGCGCTTCGCCCTGTATGTCGAGCCACGGTTCGTGCTGCTCCACGTCTCGTCGCGCTGGGCCCCGTTCGTTGGGGGCCGGTTTGCCTTCACGAGGGAGAAGGCCGACGATCCGAGGGCCAGCTTCACGGCCTCGGGGTATTCCCTCGGGGGCGAGGCCGGTGTGCTCGTCCGGCTGAGTTCCGAGCTGGCCATCGAGGGTGGTGTGGGAGGCGGCGTGTTGACGGTCGGGGATTACGTGTTCCAGGGCGATCTGAACTCCTACACGTGCGTGGACGGGCTCGCGGACGGCACAGCCCTTCCCGCGAGCGTGATTCGGTGCGGTGCCTTGTCGGCGGGAGCCGCCCTGATCACCTGTTACCCTCCCTTCCATGAGGTCCGCGCCACGTCCTCGGAGTGTGACCCGCCCAAGATCCCGCGGGGCGGCTCCGGACGGTCGGGCTCGTGGTATCGGGTCCGGCTCGGGCTGCAGATCTCGCTCGGGCACCTGTAGCGGCCCGTGGCCTGCGGCGGCCGAGAGCCGCTCACGCCTCCCGCTCGTCCAGCAGCGCCTCCGCCGTCACCATGCGGGGCTGCTGCGCAAACGTCTCGGCAAAGCCCAGCACCACCGCATCGATCGCCCGCGCCCATACGTCGCGCGGCGTGCGGGCGCCGAGCTCGCGCGTGATCGTGGTCATCACCACGCCGTCGATGCCACAGGGGACGATGAGATCGAAATAGGTCAGGTCGGTGCTCACGTTGAGCGCAAAGCCGTGCCAGGTGACCCACTGCTTCACGTGGATGCCGATGCTGGCGATCTTGCGCCGTTCCGTCCACACGCCGGTGAAGCGCGCGTCCCGCTCCGCCTGGAGCCCGAGTGTCGCGAGCGCGGCAATGAGGCTCCCTTCGATCTGCCGCAGGAACCAGTGGAGGTCCTTCTTGTGCTCGGTCAGGTCGTAGATGGGGTACCCCACCAGCTGGCCGGGGCCATGGAACGTCACGTCGCCGCCTCGCTCGATCTCGTGCACCTCGATGCCGCGTGCCGCGAGCACGTCGGGTGCGGTGATCAGGTGGCGCTCTTGAGCGGAGCGCCCCAGCGTCACCACGGGAGGGTGCTCGACCAGTAGCAGCATGTCGGTCGGCACACGCTTGGCGATGCGCGCGTGCGCCAGGCGCCGCTGCAGCTCCAGCGCCTCCGCGTACCCCATGCGGCCGATCCCCACGACCGCGAGGTCGCTGCTCACGCACCCCCGGCCATACGCGCCTTGAGCCACGCCCATATGCTCAGGGCGACCAGCAGCACGAGGTAGACGGAGAGCCCGAACACACCGGCGAGCATGTCGGCCGGGACGGCGAGCCCGGCCAGCAGCAGGGCGGTGAAGGTGCCGATCGCGGCGGTGAGGCCGCGCCGGAAGTAGTCGGCGATGGGCTGCGACAGGATCCAGGCGGTGGCCACCGCCACCACGACCCCCACGAAGAGGGAGACCGGAATGATCGCTTCGGCGGGCCCCGCCGCCCGCAGCACGATCAATCCGACCGTAACGCACGCGGCGCCGGTGCTCGCACCGGCGCCGATGCTGGCCAACGCCGTACCGACCGGATCGCTCGTGCCGTGGGTCACGTGTGGAGGACTCGCCCCATCGAGTCGAGCGCCGCCTCGGCGACGGCCTCCGAGAGCGTGGGATGAGCGTGCACCGCGAGATCGACCTCCTCCACGGTGTACTCGTTCTCGCGCGCCACGGCCAGCTCGTGGATCATCTCGCTCGCGTGCGACGCGACGATGTGGGCGCCCAGGATCTCCCCATAGCGCTTGTCGCGGAGGATCTTCACGAAGCCGTCGGTCTCCATGGACGCGCGTGCCCGACCGTTGGCCGTGAGTGGGAACTTGCCCGCCACGTAGTCGAGCTTCTGCTCCTTGCACTGCTCCTCGGTGAGCCCGATGCTCGCGACCTCGGGATGGCAGTACGTCACGCTGGGGATGTTGTCGTAGCGGATCGGATGCGGCTTCTTGCCGGCCACGTGCTCGGCCACGAACACGCCCTCCCGGCTCCCCTTGTGGGCCAACATCGGCGGGCCGGCGATGTCGCCGATGGCGTACACACCCTGGGCCGCGGTCTGCAGGTGCTCGTTCACGGCGATGAAGCCCTGCTCGGTGAGCTTCACCCCCGCGGCCTCGAGCCCGAGGTCCTCGGTGTTGAGCGCCCGCCCGGCGCCGATCAAGACCTGCTCGACCTCGATCTGCTGCTGCTTCCCGCCGGCCTCCACGTCGAGCGTCACGGCGCTCTTGCCTACCGTCGCGCCCTTCACGGTGGCCGCTGTCAGCATCTTGATCTTGCGCTTCTTGAAGCTGCGGGCCAGCACCGCCGACGACTCGGCATCCTCCAGCGGCAGGATCCGAGGCAGGATCTCAATGAGCGTGACCTCGGAGCCAAAGGCGTTGAAGACGTCGGCAAACTCGCAGCCCACGGCGCCGGCCCCGACGATCGCGACCGACCTGGGCGCCGCTTCGAGGAAGAGGGCTTCGTCGGTGGAGATCACCCTGGTGCGGTCGAGCTCGAGGCCGATCTGAGGAATCCCCTTCACGCGCGTGCCGGTGGCGATGACGACCGCCTTGGACGCCGTGTAGGTGTCGTTGCCGACCTTGACCTTGCGGTTCTTCTCGAGCGTGCCGGTGCCGCCGATCACGGTCACCTTGTGCTTCTTCATCAGGAACTCGACGCCCTTCGAGTTCTGCTCGCTCACCTTGCGGGAGTGCTTGATGGCGGCCCCGAAGTCGAGCGACACCTCGCCCACGTTCACGCCGAGGGTCTCGGCGTCGTGCCGCACCAGGTTCGCGACGTAGGCGCTGTGCAGAAGCGCCTTGCTGGGGATGCAGCCCACGTTGACGCACACGCCGCCCAGCTTCTCCCGCTCCACCACGGCGGTGGCGAGTCCGAGCTGTGCCGCGCGAATGGCGCACACGTAGCCGGCGGGCCCACCGCCGAGAATGATCAGATCGAATGTCTTGTCAGCCACGGTCCGTTGTCCTGTGGTCGAGTAGTCTGTTCACTCATCCCTGCGGCCGTGCGCATCCGGCGCGTCCGCCGTCAATACACGATCGCCAGCGGGTTTTCCAACATCCGCTTCACGGTTTGGAGGAACCTGGCGCCCGTGGCGCCGTCGATCACGCGGTGGTCGCAGCTCATCGTGACGCGCATCCGCTGCTGCACCACGAGCTCGCCACCCTCGACCACCGGCCGCTCGGTGATGCCACCCACCGCCAGGAGCCCCGCCTCGGGCGGGTTGATCACACCAGTGAACTGATCGATCTCGAACATCCCGAGGTTGGAGACGGAAAACGTCCCCCCGGTGTAGTCCTCCGGCGTCAGCTTGCGCTCGCGCGCCCGCTCGGCCAGCTCCCGCGACTCCAGGGCAATCTCCCGCAGCGATTTGAGGTGCGCGTTTCGGATCACCGGCGTGATCAGCCCGTCCTCGACGGCCACGGCCATCGAGAGATGCACCTCGTTGAACAGGCGGATCGTGCCGTCGCCGAGCCACCACGCGTTGCACTCGCGGTGCTGGCGGAGCGCGGCGGCGACGACCTTGAGAATGATGTCGTTGTACGAGATGCGGGGACCGGCCTCGAGGGCGTTGAGCGCCTCCCGCGCCTCCGCCGCCTGGTCCATGTCCACTTCGGTGGTGAGGAAGAAGTGGGGGATCGGCCCGATGGACTCGACCAGGCGGCGCGCGATGGTCTTCCGCATCTGGCTCAGCTCGATGTCCTCGTAGCCGCCCGCCGCCAGCGGCGCGCCCGGGGCAGGTGGTGCGGCGGCGGCTCCCTCCACGTCCCGCTTCACGACGCGGCCGCCGGGTCCCGATCCCCGAACGGCAACCAGATCGAGGCCCCGCTCCTGCGCCAGGCGCCGGGCCAGGGGCGATGCCTTCACCCGACCGCCGGCGTGGGGGGGAGGAGCCGGTGCCGCGGGAGCCGGCGCGGTCGCAGGCGAGGCCGCGGCGGGGGGCGGTGGCGCCCGCTTGGCCGCGGCAGGCTTGGGCGCGGCACCCGCACCCGCAATGATCGCCTCGATGTCCTCGTCGGCGTCGGCGATCACCGCGACGATGTTGCCGACCTCCACCGTGGCGCCAGCGCTCGCGAAGACCTTGCGCAGCACCCCGGCGCCCCGCGCCTGCAGCTCCATGACCGCCTTGTCGGTCTCCACCTCCGCCAGCACGTCGCCGTTGGTGACCTGGTCCCCCTCCTGCTTGTGCCAGGACAGCAGCTTCCCCTCCTCCATGGTGGGGGAGAGCGCTTCCATGAAGACTTTAGTCGCCATCGAGGTACGTGACCCTCCGCACGGCCTCGATCACGTTCTCGGGCCGCGGTTTGGCCAGCCGTTCGAGGTGCTTGTTGTACGGCATGGGCACGTCGGCGCCGGCCACACGCAACACCGGCGCGTCGAGGTCGTCGAACGCCTCCCGTTGGATCGAGTCCACCACTTGCGCGCCGATCCCCGCGAAGGGCCATCCTTCCTCGACGACCACGCAGCGATTCGTCTTCCGCACGCTCGCGACCACCGCGGCGACGTCGAGCGGACGGATCGTGCGCAGGTCGATGACCTCGGCCGACACGTCGTGCTCGGCGGCGAGCTGCTCGGCCGCCTTCTGCACCACCGCCACCGTCTTGGAGTGGCACACGATCGTGACGTCGCTACCCTCGCGCTTCACGTCGGCCTCGCCCAGGGGGATGGTGTACTCCTCGTCGGGCACCTCACCCTTGGCGTTGTACAGCATCTCGCCCTCGAGGAACACGACGGGGTTGTTGTCGCGGATCGCCGACTTGAGGAGCCCCTTCGCGTCGTATGGCGTGGCGGGGGCCACGACCTTGAGCCCCGGCACGTGAGCGTACCACGACTCGAATGCCTGTGAGTGCTGCGCCGCGAGCTGCAGGGCGGCGCCGCCCGGGCCGCGAAACACGATGGGGATCGGGATCTGGCCGCCCGACATGTACAGCATCTTTGCGGCCGAGTTCACCACTTGGTCGATGGCGAGCAGCGCGAAGTTCCAGGTCATGAACTCGATCACGGGCCGGAGCCCGACCATGGCCGCCCCCACGCCGACGCCGGCGAAGCCGTTTTCGGCGATGGGCGTGTCCACCACGCGCCGCGCCCCGAACTCTTCGAGGAGGCCGCGGCTCACCTTGTAGGCACCCTGGTAGACGCCGACTTCCTCCCCCATCAGGAAGACGTCGGGGTCGCGCGCCATCTCCTCGCGCAGGGCCTGGTTCAGCGCGTCGCGGTAGGTGACCGTCGCCATCTCACTCCACGTACACGTCGGTGTAGAGGTCCTCGGGCGCGGGATCGGGGCTCTCGTCGGCGAAGGCGAACGCGTCTTCCATCTCGTCGCGGATTTCCCCGTCCATCACCTTGAACTCGTCCTCGTCGAGCAGGCCGTCGCTCAGGAGCCGTCCCTTGAGGTGCTCGATGGGATCCTTCTGCTTCTGCTGCTCCAGCTCCTCCTTGGTGCGGTAGTGCCCGTGGATCGGGTCGGCCATGGAGTGGCCCATGTAGCGGTAGGTGCGGGCCTCGATGAGGGTCGGAGCCTGCTCGTCCCGCGCTCGCTCGACGGCGCGCCCCACGGTCTCGTTCACGGCCAACACGTCCATCCCGTCGGCGATCTCCTCGGCCATGTCGTAGGAGCACGCGCGGCGGTAGACGTCCCACACCGCGGCCGACCGTTCGAGTGCGGTGCCCATGCCGTAGCGGTTGTTCTCCACCACGAACACCACCGGCAGCTCCCACAGCGCCGCCATGTTCAGGGTCTCGTGGAACGCGCCGATGTTCACCGCCGCCTCGCCGAAGAAGCAGATCGCGATCTGGTCGGTGCCGCGGTATTTGGCCGCAAAGGCAGCTCCGGCGGCGAGGGGCAAATGGGCACCCACGATGCCGTGCCCGCCGAGGAAGTTGCGCTCCACGTCGAACAGGTGCATGGAGCCGCCTTTCCCCTTCGAGCAGCCGGTGCGCTTGCCGAACAGCTCTGCCATCACTGCGCGCGAGCTGGTGCCGCGCAGCAGGATGTGCGCGTGCTCGCGGTAGCTCGCGAACACGTAGTCGTCTTCGCGGACGGCGGCGAGCGCACCGACAGCCACGGCCTCCTGCCCGATGTAGAGGTGGCAGAAGCCCCCGATCTTGCCCTGGGCGTAGGCCTCCCCCGCCTTCTCCTCGAAGCGCCGCGCCTGGACCATTTGGCGCAGCAGCTCCCGATAGAACCCGGCGCGTTCGGCGTCGAGGGGTGTCGTCTGGTAGGGTTGGACCACGGCGGGCTCGCTCTGCGCGGGTTAGACGGCTGCCCGCTGCACCTGCTCCCAGGCGTGGTACGAGGAGCGTACCAACGGGCCGGCCTCCACGTGGCGGTAGCCGAGCTGCCGCCCGATCTCCCGTAGCTCGGCGAACTCCTCCGGCGCATAGTACCGCGCCACGGGGAGGTGGCCGCCGGAGGGTCGCAGATACTGGCCGAGCGTGAGGATGTCCACGTCCTGCTCGCGCAGGTCTCGCATCGCCTGCAGCAGCTCGTCCCAATCCTCGCCCAGGCCGCACATGAGGCCCGACTTGGTGACCATCGTCGGGTCCATCTCCTTCGCGCGCCGCAGCAGCCGCAGCGCACGCCGATAGCGGCCACCGGGGCGGGCGACGCGGTACAGGCGCTCGATCGTCTCGAGGTTGTGGTTGAGGATGTCCGGCCTGGCGTCCACCACGATCCCGAGCGCCGCGTCGGAGCCCTTGAAGTCGGGAATCAGCAACTCCACCGACGAGTCGGGCAGACGCCGCCGGATCTCGACGACGCACCCCGCGAACGCCTCGGCGCCGCCGTGAAACAGGTCGTCCCGGTCCACGCTGGTGATGACCACGTGCTCGAGGCCCATGGCCGCGACCGCCTCGGCGAGCCGCACCGGCTCCTCGGCGTCGTACGGGTCCGGCGTGCCGTGCGCGACGGCGCAGTACGAGCAGTTCCGGGTGCAGACGTCGCCCAGAATCATGAACGTGGCCGCCTTGTGCTCCCAGCACTCGCCGATGTTGGGGCAGTGTGCCTCTTCGCACACCGTGTTGAGCTTGAGCTCGCGCATCAGGTGCCTGATGCCCGCGTAGTTCCGCCCGCCGGGTGCCTTCACCTTGAGCCAGGCGGGCTTGCGGGGGGGCACCGGCTCACTGACCGGTCGGCCGCGGGACGTTAGCTGGACAAGCTCCATAGGCGGCGAAACATAGCGCCGCCGGGTGGGGGATACCAGCCGCGCTCAACCACCTAGTTGAAGCGATCGACGGCCATGGGCGTGAGATCGTGCTCGATCTGCTCACCCACGTAGAGCTGCGCGAGGATCTCTCCCGTGATGCCCGCCAGGAGGATGCCGTTGCGTCCATGCCCGGTGGCGTACCACAAGTTGGGCACGTCCGGGTCGGGGCCCACGATGGGATGCCGGTCGGGGGTGACGGGCCGCAGCCCGGCCCAGGTGCGCCGCACGGGCTTGCCGGCGAGTGATGGGAAGATCCGTCGCATGTAGCGATGTACCAGGCGGAGGCCCTCCTCCGTGGTCCCGGTCGCGAAACCCGCCTGCTCCATGGTGGAGCCGGCGATTGCCTCGCCGTCCCGTTCGAGCACGTAGCCGCCGCCGCCGTACACGATGGCGGGGGGCTCGCCCCGCGGCCACGCGAGCGCCACCATCTGGCCCCGGAAGGGCTCCACGGGCAGCGCCCGCGGGAGCCCGGCGATGCCGCCCGACCAGCAGCCCGCCGCGAGTACGACGGCGCCCGCCTGGTGCAGGCCGTCGGCCGTGCGTACCCCGCGCACCCTGCCGCCCTCGACCACGATCTCCTCCACCAGCGCTCCCTTGACCACCTGCGCGCCCCGCAGCTCCGCGCTCCTCAGGCACGCCTCCCGCAGTGCGTTCGGCACGAGCCCGCCGTCCTCCGGGGCCAGGGCCGCCCCGAGGATGTCTGGGCCGACCCCGGGCACGCGCTCCCGCACCTCGTCCGGCGAGAGCCACTCGGTGGCGAAGCCGATCTGGCGCTGCCACGCGATCGCACTCTTGAGACGGCTCGCCTCCTCCTCGGTGAAGGCGAGCTGCACGATGCCATCGCTCCGCAGCTGGATGTCGATGCCGGTCTCCTCTTGCAGCTCCGGGGCGAGGTCGCCGTACAGGTCCCGGGCCCCGACGCACAGCGCCAGCAACGGGTCCTCCGCCTGGGCCTCGGCGAACGGCGCCAGCATGCCAGCGGCGGCCGGGGTGGCGGAGCCCGGCCGGTCCCCGGCCTCGACCACCGAGACCGAGACGTCCCGGCGGGCCAGCGCCCGGGCGCAGGCGGCGCCGATCACCCCGCCCCCCACGATGAGGATATCCGGGTGCGAAACCTGTTTCGACATGATTGCGTAGGGTACGGTGGACGTTTTCACCCGTGGAGGCAAGTCATGGCACGCGCGCTCGTCGGCTACGCCGTGCTGGCCGTCGTCGGCATCATCGCGCTCAAGCTGCTGTTTGGGGTCTTGAGCATCGCCTGGAGCCTGCTGTGGGTGGCGCTCTGGCTCGCGGCGCTGGGGTTCGTGTTCTACCTGATCCTCAAGATCATCAGTCCCGAGACGGCCCGCCGAGTAAAGGACAAGATCCGCGGCGAATCCAAGTAGCCCACCGGATCCCGCGTCCAGATACCGAAACGGGGCCCCTCGGGCCCCGTTTTTAGGGCTCCCGCTCGGCCAGCTCCTCCGGCAGCGCGTCCGCGATCTCTCGCAACCGCAGCGTGACCGTGGCGATGGAGGCGAACCTCACCTTGAGCTGCACCATGAGGCGCCGGTCGTCGTCGGTGAGCCACATGCGCGGCTCCTTGGCCTCCTCCAGAATGCCTCGTCCCTGGATGGTGGGCTGGACCACGATCGTGGGGAACCGGCCGGCCGGAAGATCCAGGGTGTCCCGACCCAGCACCTCCAGCACGACCGGGTTGCGGTCCGGCCGGAAGTAGTTGTCGTATTCGTACCGCTTCCCCACCTCGAGCTCCACGGTGCGCACGAAGTAGAAGAAGGCTGCGTCGTCCAGGGGCACGGCCGACGTCGGAAAGAGACTGTCCTTTCCGGCCTCGAGGTAGTAGCCCGAATCCGGGAAGATCTCGTATGCGGTGTACCGCTCCGAGCCTCCCTCGTGGAAGTCCTGGATGAAGCGCCGTGAGGCGAAGTCGTCCACCCCGAACCACGAATCCATCCGGTCGTTGAGGCGATAGAAGAACGACCCGCCCTCCAGCACGAACACGACGTGCATCGCAGGAGTCCCGCGAATCGTGTCGATTCCCGCCACGTGCATCAGCCCCCGTCCCAGATTGAGCAGGCCGAACCGGGCGTCGTACAGCAGCGTCTCGCCGACCGGAATCAGCGCAGCCACGGTACCTGCCGAGTCGGTAGGCGCCGCGGCGGAGTCGTCGGGCACCTGCGCGCGTAGGCCGCCGGCGCTCAGGGCGAGGATCGTGGTGGCGACAATCGAGGCTCGTCGCATCATGCTTCAGCCGCGTTGGATCGTTGTGGTGGGCGCCGGGATGCGGAGCTGCCGGCCGGCGCGGAAGTAACTGAGAACCTCGGCGAGGGCGCTCGCCCGCCGCCTGGGGGGCACCGGCGAGGCCTGTACTTCGAGGGGCACCGCGGCGATCTGCCGGGCTCGGGCAGCAGTCCGCGCCACCAGCTCGGCGTGCGCGCTGGCACCCTCGCTCTGCAGGAAGCGCTCCGATTCGTCGCGCAGGCACCCTCGGAGGGTGATCAAGCGGATCACGCTCACGCCGGACGTCACGTCGCGCACCCCGGGCAGCGAGAGTCCGGGCCTGAGCAACCAGGGGGCGCAGCGGCGCACCAGCCAGGTTCCCACGGCCTCGCGGCTGAGCGGTATCTCACCGACCACGACGTCCGCACCGGACTCGAAGCGCTTCAGCAACTCCGGGATCGCGGCGGGCGTCACCGCGAAGTCGGCGGGCAGGGTCACGAGGCAGTCGCGCTTGGGCCGATCGCTGCGACGCAGGGCATCCCGCGCGAGGCGCTCCAGGCTCGCCGCGTGGCCAATCGGCTCCTGGTGCCGCTGCAGTGTCATCGGCAGGGCACGCTGGTAGGTCTCCAGCAGCTCGGCGGTTCCGTCGGTCGACGCATCATCGGCCACCAGGATGTGGTACTCCCGGGGGAACTCCTCAAAGACCTTGCGGAGTTTCCACAGCAGCAGCCCCACCGTGGAGGCGTCGTTTCGCGCTGCGACACAGACGTAGATCATCGTACCCAGCCCTCGCTCGCTGACCGGTCTCCCGTCTACCGGACTGTACTCCCGTCGAGCCTCGAAGTTCGGCTGGTGAATCTAGTCAAAGGAGGGCGGGGATGGACCCCGGGCCGGCTCAGGTGCGTGTGTCGTCCGATGGCCCGACGGCTTTCCCCAGCGCGCTCCGCAGCTCGGCGAGCGTGAAGGGCTTGCGCAGGTAGGGGCGCCCCGAGCTCTCCAGGAACGCCAGCGTGTCCCCGCCCACGGTGTCCCCTGTGGCGAAGATCACCCGCTCGGCGACGCTGGGGTGGTCGCGGTGCAGGGCCTCGAACAGCTCGCGGCCTCCCGGGTCGGGCATGCGGAGGTCGGTAATGACCACGTCGAAGGGTTGGGTGGTGGCCCGCGCCAGGCCGGTGGCGCCGTCGGATGCGACCTCCACCGCGTGACCCCAGGCCTCGAGGGTGGCCCGCATGTAGTGGAGGATGTGCGGCTCGTCGTCGACGACCAAGATGCGCAGCTCCCCGGTGTCTGGGATGGCCGTCTCCTGCGTGATGTGGGCCGGCACGCCCGCCGGGAGCTCCACGCGGAAGACGGCGCCGCCCTCCGCGCCGGGCGCATATGTGATCCGGCCACCGTGTTCCCGGACGATACCCTGGCAGATGGACAGCCCGAGCCCGGTACCCTCGCCTTCAGGCTTGGTCGTGAAGAACGGCTCGAAGATGCGGTCCGCGACCTCCGGGGGCACGCCCGGACCGTCGTCGGCCACGGTCACGGCCACGCCGTCCAGCCAGCCGGTGGCGTGGATGAGCACCCGTTCTCCGATGCCCGAGGACCTCATGGTTTGCGCCGCGTTGTTGATGAGATTCACGAAGACCTGCTGAATCTGGTTGGCATCCACGTCGACGTCTGCGAGGTCCGGATCCACCTTGAGCTCGGCCTCGACCTTCGACGCCATCAGCTGGTTGCGCAGCAGCGTGAGCGTGGCTTCGAGGATCGGCGCGATCGGCTGCGCCCGCCGCTTCCCCTCCTGCTTGCGGGCAAAGTTGAGCAGACTGCGTACGATGGCCGCGGCCCGTTCCGCCTCGTGCCGGATGGCCTCCAGGGCATGGCGCATGCTGTCGGGCGGATTCCCCTCCTCGACCAGGTAGTCAGCGAATCCCACGACGGATGCCAGCGGATTGTTGAGGTCGTGCGCCACGCCGGCGATGAGCTGTCCGATGGCGGACATCTTCTCCGATTGGATCAGCTGGTCCTGCAGGCGCCGCTTCGCGGACTGGTCCTCGAACACGAGGACCGCCGTGCCCCGGGGCTCGGCCAGCGCGAGGGCCGACACCGTGAAGACCCGCGCTCCCGATCGAAGTTCGTACTGGCTGTGATTGCCCGCCGCCGCCAGGGCGCGGGATACCGGATCGGCCCAGTCCTCGGGCAGCACTGAGATCCACGGTCGCCCGGCCACCGCCGTGACGGGGATGTGCGCGATCACGCTAAAGGCGCGGTTGGCGCGGCGAATGGTGCCGTCGGGGGCCACCACGCAGAACGCCTGGCCGATGGCGTCCACGGTCTGCTCCCACTCACCCTTGCCGCCCGCGATCAGCTTCAGGAGGCGCGCATTCTCCAACGCCATGCCCAGCTGCGCGTTGGCGGCGGACAGGAGGTGGACGTGTCCCTCGGTGAACTGCCCCGGGGTGTTGGCGATGGCGGACACCACGCCGAGGGTCCGGCCCACCGCGATGATCGGCGCACCCACCCACGATCGCACTGGATAGTCCACCGACACACCCAGGGCTTCGAGGGCCCGTCGGGTCACGTGGGGTAGCACTCGCGGGCCCTCGGTGCTGATGACCTGCACGAGGGGATCATCGGGCCGTGGGTTGGCATATTGAGAGTTGTGGGCCACCAGGGCGACTCGGGTGTCCGAATCCGTGAGGACGACGAGGAGTCCGTCGGGTCGCAGCATCGTCCGCACCGAGCGCGCGAACAGCTGCACGGCGGACGTCGGCTCGTGTGCTCCGGCGAGGTGCTGGCTGAGCGCCGTCAGTGCCTGGAGCGTGTGGGAACTGACGGTTGATGTCGCCGCGCTATCTGAAGGAGGAGGTTGCGACATGATCCTCGCGAACGTGCGTGAGCGGTTTACCGCGACCGACATAGAACTTGTCACGGAATTGCTGGCTCGCGGTGACGTCGGGCACAAGGCGCAGCTCACACGGGTCGCGCAGGAGCGCGGGTTGGGTGCGCTGCTCGACGCGCCCGACCTCCCCGTGCTGCTCCGCCAGGCACCCCGGCTGGGGCAACCGTCGCCGGCGCTGTTCGTGTACGTCGTGGTGCGGCACGCGCTTCGCAGGGTAGGAGTCAGCAGCGAGCGCTTGAGCGATTACCTGGGGGCGCTCGTGCTGGAGTTCGGGTTGCGCGACCGGGCGTACCGGATCAGCCACGCCGACGACGAGATCTATCGTTACCTGACCGACATCGTGGCGCACGCGGCGTCGGCGTCCGGGCGTCGCGGATTTCTGCTGCGGGCGCACCTCGGCAACCTGAGCCTGTGGCTCGCCGGGCTCTATCCCGATCACATCACGGCCCGCGAGGAGCGGCGCGGCGGGCCAGGGCTGCGGTACTACGAGGAACTGGGGGCACAGGGCTACCGGCTCGCCTCGGATCACCGCGTCGCCCGCGAGCTCGACATGAGCGATATCTACGAGGCCGCCGCGGCGTCGTTCCGGCCCATCCGCATCGCGTTGAACCGCCTCTCCGACCGCATGCTGTTCCCCCACGTGTCGACGCCGGGGCGCCTCATGCGGCAGGTGGCGGACGAGTTCGGGCAGTAAGGTGGTAGGAACCGGGGCGGTCGTCGCGGCCGCCGGCTGAACTGCGTCGGCCGCCCTGCCGCCTCACCCCGTATCCGCGGTGTCCAGGGGCGCGAACATCGGGCAGCGCTCGCTGCTCACGGCGCTCCACGTGACCCGGGCGCCGTACAGCGGGACGGTGTAGTTCCCGCCCACGACCCCGCCGAGCAGCGGGGCGCCTGTCGGGGGCTCCGTTTCGTAGATCAATACGCCCTTGAACGTGTCGAGCGAGTCCTCCACGATGAGCAGGCCCCACCCGGGCAGGGTGGGGAACCCTGGGCCTTCATACCCCACCATGGCGCCGTCGGGACCGTATGCCACGAGCGCGGCAGTCGTGCCGTAGCCGACGACCCGGGCGGGGACGGTTCCCTGAAAACCTTCCGGCGCGGTTTCGATGAAGCGTCCGCCACCACGGAGCTGCTCGAGCAGCATGGTGGCGCCCGCCATGGCGGCGAAGCCGCAGGAGGCGGAGTTCTCGGAGCTTTGCGGGCTGCAGGCAGCGGCGATCACCGCACACAGCACGACTGGAGTGGCGCGTCTCATACCTGGAATCCTACGCCTAGCGGGACTCCCTGGCCAGTCCATGCCCCGGCGCGGCGCCCCGCCGCGCTCGCTTGACCGCCTCTGGACCCCGCTCTATCGTTTCCGATGGGTACTCGATTTCTCACCCACAGAGGAGTGGAGTATGCCGACCTACGAATACCGCTGTGAGAAGTGCGGGGAGCAATTCTCCCGGATGGAGTCCATCTCGCAGCACGGTCGAAAGCGGCCCGCCTGTCCCAAGTGCAAGTCGGTGAAGATCACGCAGATGCTCTCCTCGTTCTACGCGAAGACGGCGAAGAAGACGTAGTGTTCGAGCGCCTTCGCGCCGCCATCAATGCCGCGCTCGACGCGGCGACGCCCGATTCCGATCCGCGCGACATGATCGGTATGATGCGCGATGCCGTCATCGAGGCGCGCACGTCGATCGGGAAGATGCGGGAGGGCGTGGTGACCGCCGAGGCCCGTCTCAATCGGGAGCGTCAGGAGCTCGCCGACGCCGAGCGCCGGGGACGGCTGGCGGCGGGCATCCAGGATCAGCAGACCGTCGAAGTGGCCGAGCGCTTCGCCGCGAAGCACCGCGAGCGCGTTGCCGTTTTGCAGGACAAGCTCGAGGCCCAGCGCGCCGAGTTGGCGCTGGCGGAGCGGGAATACGAGGAGATGAAGGCGCAACTCGTGGATCAGGAGCGCAAGCGGCCGGAGACCGAGGCGGCGCGCAAGGTCGAGTCGGCGTGGCGCGACCTCGAGGCTGCGGGGATCTCTCGGCCCGAAACCGACGTGGAGGGTGAGCGGCTGCGCCGTGAGATGGAGCGCTCGGCGCGTGAGGCCAAGGCGGACGAGCAGCTCGCCGAGCTCAAGAAGAAGATGGGGAAAGGCTAGGGGCGCACCGTGGACATCAAACCGGGCAGAATGGTCTATCTGGGGTACGGGAAGTACTGGCGGTCGGACGCGATCGTGGGATTGCGGCCCATCGAAGGGGAGGATCGCGGCCCGGGGCGCCGCACGGAGGTGTACACGGCGACGCTCGACGACCCCATCGTGGCGTCGCGCAGCGAGAGCGCGATCCTGCGGGACATGGCCTTCGCCGGCGAGGAGCAGTTCCGCATGCGGGAGGCGCGCGAGATCATGGGCGACCTGCTCGATGCGCTGGAGGATGTACCCGACGTACTGCGACGGATGCTCGCGACCGAGGCGCGCTTCGACGTGCACGCGTGGACGCGGCGGCTGAAGGGTCTGATCAAGGTGGAGAGCGAGGCGGGGGAGAATCAGCCGGAGCTGTTCGAGTGACGCGGCGGCGACCGCGCCGCTCAAGAGGTTGAAAGCGAGAAGGCGGCGGAGGGATCCGCCGCCTTTCGCATGCCCGATCCCGGCGTTGTCGCTACGCCGCGGTGCCGGAGTCCGCCTCCTCCGCCGTGAAGAACGGCCGCCATTGCTCCTCCGGCGACGGCTTCGTCAGGAGGCTCACGACGACGAGCAGCCCGATGGAGAGCAGGACGCCGGGAATCACGATGTATTCGCTGGAGGCGAAGTCGAACTCGGTACCCGCGATCGTCGCGGTGAAGCTCACGCCCACTCGACTCAGCACGCCGATGGCCATGATCGTGCCCATACCGCCCGCGATGCACGCGACGCCGCCCTGCGGCGTCACCCGCTTCCACAGGAAGGCCGCCAGGAGGGCCGGGGTGAGGCTCGCCCCGACGAGCGAGTAGGCGTAGAGCGCCATCGAGAGCACGGTCTGGAACTGCGTGAGCAGGAAGATGCCGATGATCCCGAACGCCATGATGGACGCGCGCTGCACCGTGAGCTTCTGCCTATCCGTCGCCTCGGGGTTCACGAACCGCTCGTAGAGGTCGCGGCTCGTATTGGTGGATGGCACGAGCAGAAACGTGTTTCCGGTGGAGAGCACGATGGCGACGCCCGCCGCCAGGAGAATCGCTCCGCCCAGCAGCGGCAGCCCATGCCGGGCGATGTAGAGGATGATCGTCTCGGAGGCCGCCCGGCCCACGATGGACGTCTGCGCCATGAGATCTGGGTACGCGGCGCGGCCCACGATGGCGACGAGCGCCAGCGTGGTCTCGATCACCACGACCCCGAGCACCATTCCGATCACGGCCCGGCGCGCGGCATTGGCGTCCTTGGCCGAGAAGAACTTCTGGTACATCCCGCTCTCGCCGAGGAGCAGGAGGAACGTGGGGAGCGAGACGCCCATGACCCACAGCAGGTTGTGGCCCCCGAGCGGCGCGGTGAAGTTCTCCGGGAGCCGCGCCAGCACCTCGCCGACGCCTCCCACCTTGAACACCATGTACGGCAGCGTGAACAGGATTCCCAGCGTGATGATGATGCCGTTGAAGATGTCCACCGTGACGATCGAGACCATGCCCGCCAGCATCGTGAAGATCACGATGGTGGCGGCCGTGATGTACATGCCGGTCGTGGGGCTGATCGCGCCGTCGCTCACGATGGAGAGGATCCAGCCGCCGCCGCGGAACTGATATGCCGCGATCGTGACGTAGGCCAGAATGATGGCCAGCGTGCCGAGGATGCGGGCCGCCGCGTTGTACCGCTTCTCCAGCAGATCGGGCACGGTGTACTCCGCGATGCGCCGCACCCGGCCGGCGATGAAGTAGGCCACGACGAGCCCGACCCACGCCCCGAAGGAGAACCACAGCTCCGCGATCCCCGTGCGGTAGGCGAGTCCTGCGCCGCCGAACAGCGACCCGGAACCGATCCACGTGCAGACGAGCGTGCCTACCAGCAGGATCACCGGGACGGACCGGCCCGCCACCATGAAGTCCGCGTGGCTCTTCACCTTGCGCGAGCGCCACAGGCTGATCCCGATGAGGACCAGGGGGTAGGCGAGAACGACGGCCAGAAGGAAGGTCATGCGATCTCCACGGGGCGGTGATGGTTGGCCGGCAAAGTGGCGGTAAGATGCGGCGGGGTCACTCCGGCCGCAACGGCTCCTCGATGTAGTGACACGCTGCCCAGCGTCCCGGCTCGACCTTGTGCCACGCCGGGGTCTCCGTGCGACACCGGTCGTCCTTCCTAGGGTGCGGGCAGCGTGGCTCGAACAGGCACCCGCGCGGCGGCCTGGCTGCGGCGGCTGCCTCTCCGACGACGACCATCGACTTGCCCTTGGGGGTCGGCTCGGGCGCCCGCACCGCGGCCAGGAGCGATGCGGTGTAGGGGTGCAGCGGGTCGGCGTACAGCGTCTGGGCCGGTGCGAGCTCGACCAGCTTGCCGAGGTACATCACGGCCACACGGGTCGCGAGATGCCGCACCACGGCGAGGTCGTGCGCGATGAAGAGGTACGTGAGGCCGTGCCGGTCGCGCAGGTCGGCGAGCAGGTTCAGGACTTGGGCCTGCACGGAGACATCGAGTGCCGACACGGGCTCGTCCAGGACGAGGAACTCCGGCCCGACGGACAGCGCTCTCGCGATCCCCACACGCTGCCGCTGCCCTCCCGACAGCTCGTGGGGATACGCCGAGAGGAAGCTGGCGTCGAGCCCGACCTCCTTGAACAGCGCCGCGACGCGCGCGTCCGCCTCGACGCCACGCGCGAGCCGATGCACCGTGATCGGTTCCCGCACGGCGGCACCCACGGTCATGCGCGGGTTGAGGGAGCCGTACGGGTCCTGGAACACGAGTTGTATCTGCCGGCGAAGCGCCCGCAGGGCGGGCGGATCGAGCCGGAACACGTCCATGCCGTCGAAGCGCACGGCTCCGGCGGTAGCCGGGAGCAGCCGCAGGATGGCACGCCCCAGGGTGGTCTTGCCGCTCCCGCTTTCACCCACGAGCCCGAGCGTTTCACCGCGGCCCACGCTGAAACTCACGCCGTCTACCGCGCGCACGGTGTGCGCCGGTTGGAGGAGGCCGCCCCCGGAGCGGAACTCGACGACGAGGTGCTCGACCTCGACCAGCGGTGCGGCCGTCACGGCTTCCTCCGCACGGGCTCGTCCACCAGCCAGCAACGAGCGCGCTGCTCGGTGGGCGTGGCCAGCGGTGGCGGCGGCTCGGCGGTACAACGCTCCCAGGCGTGGCGGCAGCGCGGGTGGAAGCGGCATCCCGTAGGCCAGCGCGTAGCGGGCGGAACGGCGCCCGGGATGACCGGCAGTCGGGCCGTGGGGGCGTCGAGTCGCGGTGCGGCCCGCAACAGCGCCTCGGTGTACGGGTGCGCCGGGTTGGTAAAGAGCGCCGCCGTCGGTCCCTCCTCGACGATCTGCCCGCCGTACATCACCGCGACGCGATCGGCGATTCCGGCAACCACGCCCAGATCGTGCGTAATCAGGAGCATCGCCATGCCGAGCTGCCGCTTGAGGTCGGCGAGCAGCTCCAGGATCTGGGCCTGGATCGTCACGTCGAGGGCCGTGGTCGGCTCGTCGGCGATGAGGATCTTGGGCTCGCAGGCCAGCGCCATGGCGATCATGACGCGCTGCTGCATGCCGCCGCTCATCTGATGCGGGTAGTGCCGCGTGCGGATCTCAGGCTCGGGAATGCCGACGCGGCGCAACAGTCCGATGGTCCGTGCCGCCGCGCTGCGGCGGCTGATCACCCGGTGGGCCCGCAGGGTCTCGGCGATCTGCGAGCCGACGGTGAGCACGGGGTTGAGGCTCGTCGTGGGCTCCTGGAAGACCATCGAAATCTCGGCGCCGCGTACGCGACGCAGCTCCTTGGCCGGGAGTTCGAGGAGATTGACGCCGTTGTACTCGACCACGCTCTCCTCGGCGATGTGTCCCGGCGGCGTCTGGATCAGCCGTAACAGGGAGAGGGCGGTCACGGTCTTGCCGCTGCCCGACTCGCCCACGATGCCCAGGGTCTCACCAGGGAGGAGATCGAACGACACGTCGTCCACCGCGCGCGCCACCGTCCTGCCGGTCTTGAAGCTCGTGCGCAGGCCGCGCACCCGGAGCAGCGGCTTCATCGCGTCGTGGGGTCGAGGGTGTCGCGCAGGCCGTCACCGAGGAGGCTGAAGCCGATCACGGTCGCCACGATCGCGAGGCCGGGGAAGGTGGCGACCCACGGGGCCACGGCCAGTGCCTGTTGGCCTTCCTGGATGATCGATCCCCACGATGGGGTCGGGGGTGGCACCCCTACGCCCAGGTAGGACAGGCTCGCCTCAATCAAGATGATCTGTCCGATGCCGAGAGTCGCCGCGACGATGACCGGAGCGGCCAGGTTGGGCAAGAGGTGCCGCAGCGCAAGCCGACGCGGCCCGACGCCGAGGGCGCGTGCCGCGGTGATGTAGGTGCGCTGCCTGAGGCTCAAGACTTCGGCCCTGACGATGCGGCTGGTGCCGAACCAGCTGGTGAGCCCGAGGACGACAATCAGGCCGGTGACGCTTACGCCCTCCCACAGCGCGACCACGACGAGCAAAAGGAACACGCGCGGCACGGCGAGGGCGGCGTCCACGCCCCGCATCAACAACCTGTCCACGGCGCCCCCGGCCAGCCCGGCGGTCATTCCGACGGCCGTCCCCACCGTGATCGAGACCAGCACCGAGAGAAACGCGATGCTGAGCGAGATGCGCGCCCCGTACAGCACGCGGCTCAACAGATCACGGCTGTAGAAGTCGGTGCCGAACGGGTGCAGGGTGGAAGGCGCGAGGTACTGACCCTGTGCCAGATCGAGCTGGGCCGCGGGGTCGTACGGCGCGATCCACGGCGCCAGGACAGCCAGGCCACACAGGGCCGCGACCAGCACCAGGCCCCAACGCGCCTGACGCTCCAACCAGAGCCCGCGAAGCAGCCGCGTCACTGCGCCTCCCGCGTGCGGGGGTCCGCCAGCCGATAGAGCAGGTCGGCGAGCAGGTTGCCCACCACCACCATGATCGCCGCGATGATCGCGACGGCCGTCACCACGGCGTAGTCGCGTCCATGGATCGCATCCACGGCCAGCTTGCCGATGCCCGGCCAGGCGAACACGGTCTCCACCAGCACGGAGCCCGAGAGCAGCAGCGGGAAGAAGAGGCCGAAGAGGGTGATCACGGGCAGCAGCGCATTCCGCAGGGCATGGCGGAAGAACACCGCCCGTTCCCGCAGGCCCTTGGCGCGCGCGGTGCGAACGAAGTCCTGGCCCACCACGTCGAGCATGGCGGCCCGCTGGTACCGGGCCGTGGCGGCGGCGCCCACCGCTCCGAGCGTGACGGCCGGCAGGATCAGGTGGTGCAACCGGTTCCCGAGCCTGCCCAGGGGCGAGAGGTAGGGATAGATGGCGTCATCGACCACACCCCCAGCCGGGAACCAGCCGAGCGTCACTCCGAAGAGCAGCAGCAGCATCACCCCCAGCCAGAATACCGGCATGGAGTACAGCGTCAGCGACGTGAGCGACAGCAGCTCGTCCGCGGCGGAACCCCGGCGTGTGGCCTGCAGGGCGCCGATCAGGATGCCCAGGGCGAAGGTGATGACCAGGGCCGCTGCGGCCAGGAGCAGGGTGTTGGGGATCCGCTCGGCGATCGCCGCCGCCGCCGGCCGGTGCTCGCGGAACGAGTAGCCGAAGTCGCCGCGCGCGACGTTTGCGAGATAGCGGGCGTACTGCACGTGGACCGGCCGGTCGAGCCCGAAGTTCCGGCGCTGTTGCTCGAGGACCTGCTGCGGGACGAGCGTGATCTCGCTGGCGCGCGTGAGTGGGTCCCCCGGCGCCACCTGCAGCAGCACGAAGGTCAGGGTGGCGACCAGGAACACGATCACGGCGGCGTGCGCCAGCCGGATCGCGAAGAACCGGAGCGTGCTAGGGCGTGTAGCGATCGCGATCGATCAGCCTGGACGCCGGCACGTACCACTGCGGCAGCGTCGCCACGAAGTTGTCGCTGCGAATGGAGGCGTTCTCGAACCGTGCGTGCACCCCGGCGCTCGGCGGCGATGCGGTGGTCCACACGGCCGGCACGTCCCGATTGAGCAGGTTCACGGCTTCGACCCAGCGTGCCCGGGCGGTCGCCACGTCGGGGGCATCCAGCGCCTGCCGCACGACGCGGTCGAACGCCGGGTTGCTGTACGAGCCGTAGTTGTTGAGCGCTCCCGTGGTCCATACCTCGGGGATCGTCGAGGGGCTGAAGTCGCCACCATAGGATCCGAAATAGATGTCGAACCGGTGCGCCCGCCCCCGCTCGGCGTAGGCCCCGAAGTCGAGGCCACTGAGGTTCATCGTGATGCCGACCCGCCGCAGCTGCTCCTGGATGATCTCCGCCTGACGGCGGCGCGCGGCGCTGCTGGTGGGAAAGACGATGTCGAATTCGAGCGGCGCCCCGTCGCGGTCGAGCACGCCGTCACCGTCGCGATCGCGCCACCCGGCCGCGGCGAGCTGCGCGCGGGCGCGGGCCGTGTCGAACGGTACCTGGTCGTACTGCTCATCCCAGATGTAGTGCGCCGGTGCGATCGGGCCCTTGGCCACGATCCCCTGCTCGCCGTACACGGCGCGGACGACCTCCGGCCGGTTCACGGCCATGGCGATCGCCTCGCGCACGGCGCGACTGCCGAACAACGGGTGCGGTCGCTCGGGGTCCTCGGGGTCGCGGAAGTTGAACTGGAGGTACGAGTAGAAGGTGGACGGGGTCCAGGGGACGGCGCGCAAGTCGTCGTCCTCCTCGACGCGCGGCAGCATCTCGGGCGGCAGGTAGTTCACCACGTCGGCCTCGCCGGCCAGGAACTGCGCGGCGGCGGTTCCGACGTCGGCGCTGAACCTCCAGATGATGCGCGGGATCCCCGGCCGCCCCAGGAAGAACGTCGAGTCGCCGGCCAGCTCGATCGACTGCCCGGCGTTCCAGCGCACGAAGCGATAGGGTCCGCTCCCGATCGGCTGACGGCCGAACGGGTGCGCTCCCAGTGCGGCGCGCGGCACCGTGTCCAGGAGGTGCTGCGGCAGGATCCGCATGTGGTACACCGCGTCGAAGAACATCTCGGCGTACTGCCGCCGGAACCGGAACGCGACGGTGTGGGGATCGCGCGCCTCCACCGCGTCGATGCTGAGCAGCCTGGGCATCGCGGCCGAGCCCACGAGCGTGTCCCGATACACATCGAACGTGAACACGACGTCCCCGGCGGTCACCGGTGTGCCGTCGTGCCACCGCGCGTCCGGATGGAGCGTGAAGACGATCGTGCGCGGGTCCTCCATACTCCACGACTGGGCCAATTGGGGCACGAACGTGGCGGGATCCACCAGGTTCAGGTCGGGACCGATGTCGGCGAGCCGAAGGAAGAGGAAGTCGCCGAGTGCAATGCCGATATCCATGGTCGACGCCACAGGCAGCAGCACGTCGGCTTCCGCGGCGGAGACGACCACCGCCGTGCCGCACCAGTCGCCGGGACACGTCGCCTCCGGCGCGCAGGACGCGGTGACGGCGAGGATCAGCACACCCACCCCGATTCTTGCAGCGGTCCGTGGTCTCATCTCGTCGGTTGCTCCCGTGTGGTCATCTCATGCGCGGCGGCTCACCGTCGCCACGTCCATTCCGGATCGGCGAAGTGCGCGATGTCCTCGGTGGTGCATCCCACCTTGACCTCCCGCCAGGACCCGGCCCAGGTGGCGCGTGCCTCGGCGGCGACCGCTTCGGTCACTTCCTCGAACAGCACGCGGCGCCCGAGGAGCCGACGCAGTGAGGTCGCTGCCGGCGCGGCGACCGCGCCTCGCGTCACGCGCGTCACGAGATTCTGGCCGTCCTCCAGCAGGATCGAGCCGTGCTGCAGGAATCCGCCCCGCTCTCGTATCTGAGCGCTGCCCACCAACTTGAGGCCCTCGGCCACGATCTCGCCGCCGACGGGCGCCGCGAAGCAGGCGCCGCTCCCGGGTCCGAGGACGCGTCCGCTGGGACGCTGCGCCAGCTCGACTGGCACGCCGAGCCTTCCGAGCGCTGCTGCGAGCAGCGTGTGAACCCTAATGTACGTCTCCTTGAGCGAACCGAACATAGTTGCGGGCCCGGCCACGGTGTACGTGACCTCGTGCTCGTGCCACACGGCCCGCCCTCCCGTGGGGCGGCGCACGACGTCGAGTCCCAGGCGCTCAATGGTCGCGAGATCGTAACGCGTGCGCGCCGGCTCGTTGCGGCCGAAGGAGAGACAGGGCGGAGACCAGCGGTACAGACGCAGAAACGCCGCGTCCCTCCGTGCCTCTCGGAGGAGCGCGGCGTCGATCCCCATGTTCTCGGCGCCGGGGCAGCCCGTCGCCTCAACGATGAGGTGCCACGTCGTCATGCCCCCGCGCCGACCGTCTCGTAGTCCTCGATGGGCAGGCAGGTGCAGATGAGGTGCCGGTCGCCGTAGGCAGCGTCGGCGCGCCCCACCGGCGGCCACACCTTGTGCTCCCGCGTCTGCGGGCTCGGGAAGGCAGCCAACTCGCGCGAGTAGGGATGGTGCCACTCGTCGGCGATCACGTCCTCCTGCGTGTGGGGCGCGTTTCGCAGCACGTTGTTCTCGCGATCCGCGCGGCCCTCCGCGATGTCGTCGATCTCGCGGCGAATGGCGATCATCGCGTCGCAGAAGCGGTCCAACTCTTCCTTGGACTCGCTCTCCGTGGGCTCCACCATCATCGTGCCCGGCACCGGGAAGGAGACGGTTGGTGCGTGGAAGCCGTAGTCCATCAGCCGCGTCGCGATGTCTGTCACGTCCACACCGGCCGACTGCTTGAACGGACGCGTGTCGATGATGCACTCGTGTGCGATCAGCCCGTTGCGACCGGAGTAGAGCAGGTCGTAGTGTCCGGCGAGCCGCCGCGCGATGTAGTTCGCGTTGAGGATCGCCATCTGGGTCGCCTCGGTCAGGCCGTCGGGTCCCATGAGCGCCAAATACGCCCACGAGATCGGCAAGATCGAGGAGCTCCCCCAGGGTGCGGCTGACACCGTCCCGCAGGAGTGCGCGACGCCGAGCGGCACGACCGGATGGTCCGGCAGGTGCGGCACCAGATGCTCCGCCACGCCGATCGGTCCCATACCGGGCCCGCCCCCGCCGTGCGGAATGCAGAAGGTCTTGTGCAGGTTGAGGTGGCACACGTCGGCACCGATGTCCCCGGGGCGGGAGATCCCCACGAGGGCGTTCAGGTTCGCGCCGTCCAGATACACTTGCCCGCCGTTCGCGTGCATGATCTCGCACATCTCGCGAATCGTGGTCTCGAACACGCCGTGCGTGGAGGGATACGTGATCATCAGCGCGCCGAGCTTGTCACGGTGGGCCTCGGCCTTGGCTCTGAAATCACCCATGTCGACGTTGCCGCCCTCGTCGGTGGTCACGACGACCACGTCCATGCCCGCCATGATGGCGCTGGCCGGATTGGTGCCGTGCGCCGACTTGGGGATGAGGCAGACTGTCCGGTGGCCCTCGCCACGGGCGTTGTGGTACGCACGGATCACTAGGAGTCCGGCGAACTCGCCCTGCGCGCCCGCGTTCGGCTGCAGCGAGATGGCGGCGAACCCGGTGATCTCCGCGAGCTTGGCCTCGAGGCTCTCGAAGAGTTGCGTGTAGCCCGCCGCCTGCTCGCGCGGGGCGAACGGGTGCAGACCGTTGAACTCGGGCCAGCTCACGGCGGCCATCTCCGTGGCCGCGTTCAGCTTCATGGTGCAGGAGCCGAGCGGGATCATCGCCGAATTGAGTGCGAGGTCGCGATCCTCGAGCCGCTTCAAATACCGCATCATCTCGGTCTCGGAGTGGTAGCGACTGAAGATCGGGTGTGTCAGGTACGGTGACGTCCGCACAAACGCGTCGGGGATCACCTGCGGCACCGTGTCGACCAGGGTGGCCACCTCGCCGCCCGCCTTCCCGAGGCTGAACACCTGCACGAGCTCGGCCACGTCCTCGAGCGCCGTTGCCTCGTCGAGCGTGACGCCGATCCGCGTCTCGGAGATCGGCCGCAGGTTGATGCGGTGTTGCTTCGCCGCCGCGTGTACCTTCTTCACCTGCGCCGGCTTCAACTCGACGGTGAGCGTATCGAAGTACGCGTCGTGCACGAGAATGTGGCCGAGCTTCCGAAGCGCCTCTGCCAGCACCCGGGTGTGCCGGTGCACGCGCTCGGCGATCCGTCGGACTCCCTCCGGTCCGTGATAGACGCCGAACATTCCCGCCATCACCGCCAGCAGGACCTGGGCCGTGCAGATGTTGCTCGTCGCCTTCTCCCGCCGGATGTGCTGCTCGCGCGTCTGCAGCGCCATGCGCAGCGCGCGGCGTCCCTTCGAGTCCTTGCTGATGCCGATGATGCGCCCGGGCGCGTTGCGCTTGTACCGCTCCTTGGTGGCGAAGTAGGCGGCGTGCGGGCCGCCGTATCCCAGGGGGACGCCGAACCGCTGCGTGTTCCCCACGACGATATCGGCCCCCCACTCGCCCGGCGGGGTGAGGAGGCAGAGCGCCAGGATGTCGGCCGCAACGGTTACGAGCGCGCCCGCTTCGTGTGCCCGCTCGACGACGGCGCGGTAATCGTCAATGTGGCCAAACGTGGTCGGGTACTGGAGCAGGATGCCGATGACGTGTCCGTCGTAGCGGAACTCGTGCGCGTTGCCGACGACGACGTCGATACCCCGGGCTGCCGCCCGCGTTTGCACCACGGCGATGGTCTGGGGGTGGCACCCCCCGTCCACGAGGAAGGTGGGCGTGCCGTCACCCTTGGCGAGGCCGAGACACATCGTCATGGCCTCGGCGGCGGCCGTTCCCTCGTCGAGCAGCGAGGCGTTGGCGATCTCCAGGCCCGTGAGGTCATTGATCATCGTCTGGTAGTTCAGCAACGCCTCGAGCCGCCCCTGCGAGATCTCGGCCTGGTACGGGGTGTAGGCGGTGTACCAGCCGGGGTTCTCCAGGATGTTGCGTTGAATCACCGACGGAACCACGCAGTTGGCGTAGCCCATGCCGATATAGGAGCGGAAGACCTCGTTCTGCGAGGCGATCGCGCGCAGCGCCCGCAGCACCTCGTGCTCGCTTGCGCCGCCGGGAAGGTCGAGCGCCCGGGTCAGGCGAATGTTCTCGGGCACCGCGGCATCCACCAGCGAATCCAGCGAGTCCACGCCCACCGTGGCGAGCATGGCTTCGACGTCGTGAGGACGGGGGCCGATATGGCGCCGGACGAAGTGGTCCGGATTCGTGTCGAGCGTCTTGAAGTTCTTCATGGTGTCACAACCCTATGCGTGCAAACGCCCCGGGGGGTCCCAGGGCGTGTCGTTGAACGATCCGCTGTACCGGCGCCCCGCCCGGCTACTCTCCGATGTGCTGCTTGTAATCGGTCGCCGAGAGAAGTCGGCTCAGCTCCCCGGGGTTGCCGATGCGCATCTTGATCATCCAGCCATCTCCGTACGGGTCGCGGTTCACCAATCCGGGGTCGCCCTCGATGGCCTCGTTGACCTCCACGACTTCGCCGCCAACCGGACTAAACAACTCGGAGACAGCCTTCACCGCCTCGATCGTGCCGAACACATCCATCTGGCCGAACTTGGCGCCGACGTCCGGCAGCTCCACGAACACCACGTCACCGAGCTCGCCCTGGGCGTAATCGGTGATGCCGATCAGGTACGTGGCCTCGTCGTCGGCCGGCTTCACGTATTCGTGCTCTTCGCTGTAATGCAGGTTCTCGGGTACGTCGGACATGGCAATTCCGCCGATGGATAGGAGTGGCGAGGCGTAGGTTATCCGACCGTCCTCGGCATGTCAACCGGCTCGATCCACGGCGTGAAACAGGTCCACGAGCAGCTGCTTCGGTGGCACGGCGGCCGTGAACACTTCGCGCTCGACGAGGGGCGTTGTGGCGGCATCCTCGGCCGCGCCGAGGGCGTCGAGCGCAGCCGCTCGCACGTCTCGCCACGGACGCACGTCGAGCTGCGCGTGGATCGAGGGACCCGCACGGGAAGGCGTGCTGCAGAAGAGCATGCCGGGTGAGCCGGCTGCGCTCCACGCACTGCGGGCCGTGTGGTAGAGCGTCGCCTGCGTGCCGTCGCCTGGCCCGATGGTGACGGTCACGTCGGGGCGACGCTGGCGGATCACGCGCTCCACCGCAGCGGTGACGGCGGGCTCGTCACCGGCGTCCTGGCCGGGGGCCCGGAGGAGGAGGGTGCCGTGGAGGCCGAGGGCCTCGGCCCCCTGCTCGGAGGCGCCCGGTGCGATGCACGCCAGCCACGTCTCCGCGCCGGCATCGGCGTAGCGGGCCATCGTCCCACCGAAAGCGCGCACGGCCTCCCGCTGGTCGGTCGCCACGGCCAGGAACACCCCCGGACCGTCGAGGAGCTTGGCGGCGGCACGCTGTCGGATCGTGCGCCACGCGGCGTGCGTGGCGGCCTCGAGCTCCTCCAACGCGCCGTCGTTGTCGAGCACGATGCCGCTGCGGGCGCGCTTCTCCGCGGCGGGGAGCTGCGCGGCGATCATGCGCTCGGCAACCTCCGGGGAGAGGCCCCGCTCCCGCTCGATCCGCTCGCGCCGCAGTGCCTCCGGCGCGTCCACCAGGACGACGACGTCGAAGTCGCCGGGATCGAGAACCTCGAAGAGCAGCGGAATGTCGTTGACCAGCACGCAATCGCCGCGCTCGGCCGCCAGGCGTGCCCGCTCGGTACGCAGCTGCTGGACGGCGGGGTGCACGATCTCGTTCAGGGCGTTGAGGCTCTGCGCATCGCGCATGGCCCGGGCCCGCAGCACGTCACGATCGAGCGAGCCGTCGGGTTTCAGGATGTCGGATCCGAACCGCTGCGCGATCGCGCGCAGCGTGGCCGATCCGGGGAGCTGGACCTCTCGCACCAGCTCGTCGGAGTCGATCAGCGTCGCGCCCCACTCGCGTAACCAGCGGGCCACGGTGCTCTTCCCCGCGCCGATGTTCCCTGTGAGGCCGATGTTGAGCATGGGGCGTTCCGGTTCGGGCCGCTGCTACAGCAGCTCCGTCTGGTCTTCGTCCACGCGGGGCACCTCATGGCAGTGCCGACACCGCGCCTCGTAGCTCTCGCTGCCGCCCACCATGATGGTGGGGGAGTCGTAGCGTGCCGGCCGGCCGTCAATGAGCCGCTGATTGCGGCAGGCCGGATTGCCGCACTTCACGCAGATCGCGTGGAGCTTGTCGACGACCTCCGCGGCACACAGGAGTCGCGGCATCGGGCCGAACGGCTCCCCGCGGAAGTCGGTCTCCGTGCCCGCCACGATGACGCGTACGCCGCGGGCGGCCAGTTCGGCGCAGACATCCGACACCTCGGGGTCGAGGAATTGGGCTTCGTCGATGGCGATGACCTCGGAATCGGGCCGGATCAGGCGCACGATCTCGGCCGCGGAGTCTGCGGGCTGGGCCTCGACCGAGATGCCATCGTGGGTGGTAACCGAGTAGATGCCGCCGTAGCGGTCGTCCAGGTGGGACTTGAAGACCTGGACCCGCTTCCTGGCGATAACGGCGCGGCGCACGCGCCGGATGAGTTCCTCGCTCTTGCCGCTAAACATCACGCCGGTAATGACTTCGATCCATCCCGGCCGTTCGCTGTGCAGCATGAGCCGCCCCTTCGAAGGCTGGTCGAGAGCCTATCCCGCCGGACGCTGGCAGGCAAGGCGCTTGCCAACATCCGGTGCCACGTCTTACTTAGTGGCAATGGCGCCGGACGGATCGGCCCCGTCGCGCCACTCGTACCTACCTTCAATTCTATCCACAGGGAGGATAGGGGTGAACAAGACCGAGCTAATCGACGCCCTCTCGTCGCAGACCGGACTGTCGAAGGCGGACGCGGGACGCGCCGTGGAGGCCATATTCGGCGAGGACGGCCTCATCGCGAAGGAGCTGCGGTCCGGCAGCAAGGTCCAAATCACCGGCTTCGGCTCGTTCGTAGCGCGCAAGCGGGCTGCCCGCACAGGGCGCGATCCGCGCACCGGCGGCACGATCCAGATCGCGGCCGCGACAGTCCCGGCCTTCAAGGCGGGGCAGGGTCTCAAGGACGCCGTCAACAAGTAGCGCCCTAGCGAGTGAGGAGTGACGCGGGCCGGGTCGCCGAGAGCTGCCCGGCCCGGGTGCGTTGTACGGCCCGGCGGACATCCCCGCGCGCCCGTCGGTCGCCGCCTTACCTCTTGTCTATTCGCGCGGTCACGCTGCGGCCGCGCAGCGTCAGGCCGCTGAGCTCCCGCAGCACCTGCGCCGCCACCTCTGAGCGTACCTCGACCAGGGAAAAGCTGTCCCGCACGTCCACCCGCCCGACGGCGTCCTTGGGGATTCCCACGGCGTTGAGCAGGGCCCCGACCACGTCACCGGGGCGAATCCGGTCACGGCGGCCGGCATTCACGTGTACGTGGGCCCACGTGGGAATCTCCTCGGTGGCCTGTCGGACCGGGGTCGCGGGCTCGCCCACCCGGAGCGCTGCCGCCGCGACCAGCGCGGGGTCGTACTCGTCAAACAGGGGCGCGAGCGTGGCCAGGCCGCCCAGGAGCTCCCCGCCCTCGATGCGGTCGCGGAGCTCGGCTCGCACCGAACTGGCGCGATCCCGGGCCCGGTCGGCCTCGGAGGGCAGCCGCAGCACGTCGCACGATCGGGTGAGCCGCTCGAGATAGGCTAGCTGCGCGGGCCGCGCGAGGACCAGCACGTTCCGTGCGGCCTCGTGCAGCGCGGTCAAGGCGTCGGCTGAAGGGAGCTCGGTGGCGATGGCCCACTCCACCGGCTCGTTGCCGGGATGGGCGTCCACCCGGACCGACGGATCGGCGTCGTATTCGGCCCAGCGGTGCCCGGCGGCCGGGGTGGGATCCCACAACAGGGCGGAGGCCGGGTTGAGCACGTCCAGGGCGGCCCGCACCGCCCAAGCCAGGCGCTGGGGGTCCACCACCGCGTAGCGCACTCGGCCCCCCGGCTCAGCGGGGAGCCGGCCGGCTCCCACCACCGGCGCCCGCCGCGCATGCCGCTCCAGGAAGTCGGCCAGGGGAGCCTCGTCCGCGGTGACTACGAGGCGCTGGGCGCCGCCGCACTCCGCGAGCACCGTGTCGATCGTGGACGCCGCCCCGAGCGCGAAGTGGGTTTCCGGCCAGAGCACGCCCACGCGGGGAAGCCCTTCCAGCTTGAGCAGCGCGCGGCTCACGAGCTGCAGGGCGTCGGCTGGGGTGGTCACGAGGGTCCGAACCGCCCCGGACTTGAGGAGTCGGCCGGCTCGGGCAAGCCCGGACACTGCGTGGACGGGCCGGAGTGTCTCGATCGTGGCGGCTAGCGCGGCCAGCTCGACCGCGTCGCTCGGCTCGGAGGCAAGGAGGAGGGTGCCGAGGCCGGGTTCCGGTGTCTCTGCGAGCCGTTGCAGCAGCGGGACGACGGCCCACCCCGTGGGCGGGCAGACGTAGATCAGGTTCTTCCCACCGGCCAGCGCGGCACGGTGGCCGGCGTCGAACGTCGGCGCATAGGTCCAGGACACGGGATCCCTCGATTGTCAAAGAGACACATGATGGTAGTTTGCGCTGAAGCGCCGGGCAAGCGAGCGCACCCTCCGGCCGGCGAGCCGCGCCGCCCGTGGATGGACTGCCGAGATCCCCCCAACCGCCGAGCCGTTGGAGGCGTGAGGCCTACGACGATTGGTATGCGGTCCGTTGACACGGAGAGTGGGTGGGCGAAGCTTGGCCCAGGAGGCACGGTATGGCTGCCAATCGTCTGACGCTAATGCTGACGGTCGCCGGCGCGATGGCCCTGAGCGGGCCATCGCAGGCGCAGGAACGGCGTTCCGCGCGGGAGTTGGGGATCGTGGTCGGTGTGCTCCCGACCGGTTCCCTCAACGCCGTCACGGACGTGGAGGGGGTGCGCGTCGGACAGGTGACCGTCACCGACGGGGATTCCATCAATACGGGTGTGACCGTCGTGCTGCCACATGGCGGCAACGTGTTTCGGGAGCGAGTGCCGGCGGCCGTGGTGGTGGGGAATGGGTACGGCAAGCTCGTGGGGTTCACCCAGGTACAGGAGTTGGGCGAACTCGAAAGCCCGGTCGTGCTCACGTGCACGTTGTGCGTGCCGCGCGCGGCCGATGCGGTGCTCACCTATCTCCTCGCGCTCCCCGGCAACGAGGACGTTCGCTCGGCCAACGCTGTGGTGGGCGAGACGAACGACGGCTACCTCAATCACATCCGGCTCCGTCCCATCACAGAGGGGCATGTGCTGCGGGCGATCGACGCCGCCAGGACCGGGCCGGTCGACCAGGGGAGCGTGGGTGCGGGGCGGGGCACGAGAGCGTTCGGCTGGAAGGGAGGGATCGGCACTGCCAGCCGCCGCCTCCCGGCCGATCTTGGAGGATGGACGGTCGGCGTGCTGGTGCAGAGCAACTTCGGTGGCGTGCTCTCGATCGCGGGCGCGCCGGTGGGCGTGGAATTGGGCCGCCACTACCTGAGGGGGCGGCTGGAAGGCCCCGGCTCGGTCGAGGATCCTGCCGACGGCTCCATCATGATCGTGGTCGCCACGGACGCCCCGCTCGACCACCGCAACCTGGAGCGGTTGGCGCGGCGGGCGCTGTCGGGACTGGCGCGAACGGGGTCCGCGATGACCAACGGGTCGGGCGACTATGTCATCGCCTTCAGCACCGTGAGGGTTGCCGAGCTCGCCGCCACGCCGCCGCTGGTCAACGACGAGGTGAGCCCCCTGTTCCAGGCGGTAGCCGAGGCGACCGAAGAGGCGATCTACAACTCCCTGTTCCTGGCCACGACCGTCGCGGGCCATCGCGGCACCGCCGAAGCGCTCCCGCTGACCGTCACGCTCGAGATCCTCAGGCGCCACGGGGTCGTGCGCTGATGGCGTTCAGGCGCTCGCGCAACGTGGCCCAGCTCGAGGCCTCCCGTACCGTCGCTATCAAGGAGGAAGCGTTGCGCCGGCAGGCAGCCGGCGAGGACGTAATCGACCTCTCGGTGGGGGAGCCCGACTTCGCGACGCCGCGCATCCCCGCCGAAGCCGGCATCAAGGCGATCCAGCAGGGCAAGACCCGCTATCCGCCCAACGCCGGGATCCTGGAGCTGCGGGCGGCTGCCGCGCGCCATCTTTCGTTGCTCTCGGGCGGTCGGCCGATCAACGCCGACCACGTCGTGGTGTCCACCGGGGCGCGGCAGGCGCTGTTCAACGCGTGCTTCACACTGTTCGAGGGCGGCGACACGGTGTTGATTCCGGCGCCTGCCTGGGTCTCCTACCCGCAGCTCGTGCACTTGGCGCGCGCGCAGCCGGTGCTCGTGCCGGGCGATCCGCAGTGGAGTTTGAAGGTGGGCGTGGACCAGTTGGAGCGCGCGGCCGACGCCCGGGCGGCTGGTCTGATCCTGTGCTCGCCGGTGAACCCCACCGGCGCGGTGTACACGCGGGCAGAGCTCCGGGCGTTGCTCGAGTGGGCCACGGAGCGCCGGCTGTGGGTCATCTCGGACGAGATGTACCGCCGCATCCACTTCGGCTCCGGCCCCGCGCCGTCGGTGCACGACCTCCCCGACGAACTGCTGGAGCGGGTCGTGGTGGTGACCGGTGTGGGGAAAGCCTACGCCATGACGGGGTGGCGCATTGGGATCGCTGTCGCGCCGCCGCAGGTTGCCAAGGCGATGGCTGCCTTGCAGACCCATGTCACCAGCGGGGCGTCGCAGCCGGCGCAGTGGGCAGCGGCGGCGGCCCTGGCCGATGAGCGCGTGGAGGAGGACGTCCACCGGATGGTGGAGACGTTCCGCTCGAGGCGCGATCTGGTGGTGTCACACATCCGCAAGGAGCACCCCGGCGTGGAGTTCGTCGAGCCGCTTGGGGCGTTCTACCTCTTCTTTCGGGTGGATGGGTACTTTGACGGGAAGCTGGCGAGCGCCGCCGCGTTCTGCGAGCGCCTGCTGGCGCAGCAAGGAGTGGCGCTCGTGCCGGGCGAGGCGTTCGGGGATGGGCGCTGGGTGCGCCTGTCGTACGCCGCCTCCGAGAAGTTGCTGCGCAAGGCGCTAAAACGCATCACGGACTTCGTGCGGTCGGTGGAGACCAAGGAGGAGATGTGAAGGGCGTACGGGGCTACGGAGCGCAGATCGAGCCGATCGTCGGCGAGCTGCCGCGCGTCGAGTTCCAGTGGGATGCCGAGACCGAGATTCTCTCGGGCGTCCTGCAAGGGGCGAAGCCGGCGCGCGGGCTGACGGGATCCATCGAGCTGGAGGACGCCAAGGGCGCGGTGATTACGCTGGATTTTCAGGGCGGGGTGTTGCGCGCGCTCGAGATCGTCGTGTGGCCGCCGGCCAATACGGTGGAGGGACTCACCCCGCCGCAGCCGGGCGAGCAGGGGCGGCTCGTCGTTCCCTCGCGTCCGTCGCAGCCGGGGATCGCCGTGGTGGAGGTGGATCTCCCGCTCGGCGTGGAGCGGAGCCCGGATGAGTCGGTGGTGCATCTCCGGGTGGGGACCGGCCGCGGCCGGGAGTGCGTGGCGCTGGCCGATCACCTGATGGTGGAGTTCGACCAGAACGGCGACCTCGCCGGGTTCTGGCTTCTCGACGTGCCGCCGTTCCCTGAGAGCGAGGGCACCCGGTGAAGCGGCTCGCTGGGCGAGCTCGGGAGGAGCCACCGTCGCCCTGAGCAATTCCGTCCGCCACCGCCTGCACCGGGCCCTCCGCCAGGCCGGGGGGACGACGCGGGCCGGCTCGCCCCTCACGCACGTTCCGCCGCCGGTCGCCTCCCCGTTCGGCTCGGCAAGCCACGTCGAAGGGGATGCGATTCGGTCCATCGACGTGGGCGGTCCGGCGCCCCCGCCCGAGCAGACGGCATTCCTCGACGGTATCCAGCGCTACGCCGTGGAAGGTCGCTTCGGGCTCGTGCCGGTGGTGCGGGGCTACGTCGCGGCCGCCGCCCTGCGCCGCGAGGGAGACCGACTCCGGCTGGCCGAGCACGAGGCCGAGGAGATGATTGTTGTCCCCTTGGAGCGGATCAGCCCCGGCCAGCGGCAGGCGTTGGCCGACACCGGGATCCCCTTGCTCGACTGCGAGGCGGGAGAGCGTGCGCATCCCGTCGTGGACGTGCAGCTCGCGGCGAGAGCAGTGGAGCGGCGGCGCGAGGAGCTCGAGGTTGCCGTCGCGACGGCGCTGCTCCGCTCCGAGCCCGACAGCTGGCTGGTCGTCGACGGCGGGCTGGGGGGCCTGACGCACCTCCTGGGCAGTGCTCCGCGGGTGCTCGGCCTGATCAAGAGCCACGAGACGCAGTTCCTCGACGGCCCGGACCTCGAGGTTGCCGTGACGCTGCCGGAGGGGCACCGCAGCAGCGTGTTCGCCCGCCGCGTGGGGGGGCGCGGCTCCGTTTACACGTGGTATCTTCGACTCTGGTCGTGGGAGGACCGGGATCTCCTGCACGGCCTGGTGCGGATCGAGCGTCCCGCGACCGACGCCGCGTTGGCCGAGGCCACGGCGGTGAGCCGATGGCTGCTGGCGGAACGCGCCCCACTCAGCGCGCCGGACGGTCGCTGGGATCGCTTACTCTATCCCATTCGGCAGGTGGAGACGTTCTTGCGCGCACAGGTAGGAGGCTGGTGGTGATTCGCGGAGGGAACGGCGAGACGATCGGACGGGTGGTCGCGACCGAGGCGCTCCCGGCGGGTCCGCACCAGTTCCACTTCTGGACCGCCACCGATACGACCCTCGGGATCGGGGCCATCGTGCGGGTGGACGCGGACAGCGGCCGCCGGGTGTATGCGGTGGTGGTGGATGGCCGGGCGTACTCCGATCTGGCGACGCCGCTCCACGAGGTGGTCGCGGCAGAGGGTGATCCGTCCGGGGTGCCGGCGCCCACCCGGCGCACCGAGGTCCGGCTGTGGACGGCCGCTGTCCTGCGTCACGAGCCCGAGGAGCCGGTGCAGCCTGTGCCGCTGGCCGAGGTGCGCCTGGCATCGCAGGCAGACGTGGAGATGGCGCTGCGCATGGACGGGTACGTGCGTTGCGAGCAGCCCACCGGAATCCCGGTGGGCGTGTACCGCGCTGGCGGGCTCACGGCGCCGGTCTCGCTGGACGCGGATTTTCTACTCGGCCCGGAATCGGCCCACCTCAACATCAGCGGCGTCTCGGGCCTCGCCACCAAGACAAGCGCTGTGGAGTTCATGCTGGCGAGCATCTTCCAGCGGCTGCCGAGCCACAAGGGTTCCGTGGCGGCCGTGTGCTTCAACGTGAAGGGGCCGGACCTGTGCTTCCTCGATCAGCCCGGTGAGCTGACGGAGGCCGACCGGGAACTGTACGCGGCGCTCGAGATCGAGCCACGGCCCTTCGACGGGGTGCAGTACTTCGCCCCGTTCAAGCCGGACGGCGTGAATCTCAATACGCTGCGCTCACACGCCGAACTGGTAGGGTCGGTACAACCCCTGGTTTGGGGACTGCGCGAGGTCCTCAACTACCACGAGGTGCTGCTCAATCGCGACGACATCGACGCGAAGGCCGACGCGTTCCTCGATTTCCTGGCGGATCGCGTGGTGGAGAAGGAGTTCAGGGACGACTGGGGTGGCACGCACCGTGTGCGCTCCTTCGCTGACCTGGAGCGACTGTTCCGCAGCATCTTCGATGGGCTGGAGCAGGCCGGCCGGAGCGACGTCTGGCGCACGCATCACATCGCTACGATTCGCAAGGTGCGGAACCGCCTCATCAACATCTCCACCCGCTGCAGGGGGCTCGTGACCGACGACGGCTCGGTGAACGATCTCCCGTTTGGAGCGTTCGAGGACCGCGCGGTGTATGTATTGGATGTGTCGGGCATGGACCAGCTCGGGCAGGATCTGGTGTTCACCCGGGTTGTCTCCATGTTGCGGGAGCATCTCGAGCGGGGTGACCTGGGCGTGGAGCACGTGGTCGTGTTCGTGGACGAGCTCAACAAGTACGCGCCGGCCGACGGCCCCGACACCTACGTTCGCAAGATGCTGCTGGACATCTCGGAACGGGGACGCTATCTCGGTTTGGTGCTGTTTGCGGCCCAGCAGTTCCGTTCGCAGGTGCACCGCCGGATCGTGGGCAATGCGGGCACCATGGTCTTCGGCCGGATGGACATGGACGAGCTCGCGACGCCCGGGTATCAGGTGCTGTCGCCGGCGACCAAGATCAAGCTGGCCACGCTTCCAAAAGGGGAGCTCATGGTGCGGCACCCGCACTTCACGCAGCCGGTGTTCGTGCGATTCCCGAGGCCGGCGGTGATGAGCGGGCCCGCCGGCGTGAGGCGTTATCCGCCGGCAGCCGATGTGCCGTTCGAGGAGGCCGTCGTGCGGCAGCTGGCGGCGCTCGATCGGCGCGTGTCCCCGGCACGGATCAAGGACTCCATGGCGGGGCGGCGGGAGGAGGACGTCCGGCGCGCGCTCCTCGCCACCAAGCGTGCCCGACCCGACGATGTCGTGGGGTTCTTCACGGCGAACCTCGGGAGGACCGTGGCACGGGAGCAGGTGCGCCGGGAAGGTAGTAGTGCGACCATACCACTCAGACAGGTGGAGGATCCCTATGCGACGTAGGACGACCTTGCTCGGCGCCCTGGCGTGTGTCGCCCTCATGGGGCTGCCCCAGGCCGTCTCCGCCCAGCAGTCGATTTTGTTGCGGCACCAGCCGCAGCCGCGCACGAGGCTTCACACGCTCTGGTGGTCGGAGGTGACGAGCACGATTCGCGAGGGCGCGCCTGGCGTGCCGGCCCTCGACAGCATCACCGTCGAGGCCACCACCTTGCACAGCTACACCACCAGCGTGGTTGGGACGCGCATCACCAGCTCGGTGCTGCGGATCTCGCACGACTCGACCCGGGCGCGGTCGCGCGTGCCAGGCGGGCCGTGGCGCGATCTCGGCGACGAGCGAGCGCGCAGCTCCACTGCCCGGGTCGTCGTGGACGACCGGTTGCGTGTCACCGATGTCGAGGTGCTGGAGGGTGATTCGCTCACGAATCGCGAGCTGCAGCACTACCGCGCCTTCGCGTCGGGGCTGGAGTTCTCCCTGCCGGAGGGTCCGGTGGCCGAAGGCGACACCTGGGCTGCCGACATTGTGGTCGCGTTGACGCGTCCGCTGGGGCTCGAGGGTGAGGGAGTGCTGGAGGGCATGCCGGTAGAGCCGGAAGTGCTGGCCCGGTCCACGATCACGCTCGACAGCGTGGTCGCGCGTCCCACGGACACGCTCGCGTATCTCCGGGTCCAGGGGAGCTTTCTTCCCGAGGCTGCTGCCGAGGGCGAGGCAATGAGCGCGTCGCTCGTGGGAATCACGGGAGCGTTTGGCGGAAGCTTCATCTGGTCGACCGGGTGGAACGCCTTCGTATCGGGCGCGCTGCGGACCCGTTCGACGCTCACCATGGAGCGCTCGGAGGAGATGGAGCAGACGATCGTGGAAGTCACCCTGAGCATGGACCACTCCACTCGCTTCCAGGTGCGTCCATGATGCTGCGCCCCGTCCTCGTCGCGCTGGCGACATTCACGGCCTTCCCGCTTGGGCTCGCCGCACAAGACAGCCTGTTGCTGCGGTATCACCCCGTCGCCGGCGTAAAGGTGCACCGCGTGTTCCAGTCCCACACACGCATCACCGGTGTCGGGGCGGCGGGTGAGGCTGCGGGGCCGGCGCGGGAAGCGGCCGACCTGGGGGGGGTCACGGAGGTGGCGCTGCCCGGTCCGGATGGAGCGCTGATCGTGCACCTGGCGTACGACTCGCTTCGCGCACGCATGCGGGAGGGTGACGAGTCGTGGCGCGAGTACGAGGTGACCGCGCTCGACAGCCTGTGGCTCCAAGTGAGCCTGGACTCGCGCATGCGAGTGGTGGAAGCGACCGCCGGCGGTGATCGCCCCGGCTCGGGGATGCTCTTGCACTTGCTGACCGGGGCGCCGGGGATGGAGCTCCCGGGTGGCTGGCTCCGTCAGGGGCAGTACTGGAGCTCGCGGCTCGAGTTCCAGCTCGGAGAGCTTGTCGGGCACGCCCCGGTGGAGGCGCCGTCGGCGCTCTTGGGGATGGAGATGGACTTCAGGCTCGATTCGCTGACCGCCCGCGACCAGGACACGTTGGCGTACATCCGCTACAGCGGAGCCCTCACACCCACCACTCTCAGGCGGGAGGACGGGAGCACCCATCAGTTCGCCGGAGCGACGATGGGCACGCTCGTCTGGTCGACGGGATGGCGGGGTTGGGTCGCCGCAGCGGTGCGGCTGCAGGTGGTGGTCAGCGTGCCCGAGCGAGGCCGACTCAGCCTCGAGACCACTGTGCGACAATCGGTGCTCCCCTAGCGTGAAGCTCGCCCACCTCGCAGACGTCCATCTCGGCTTCCGGCAGTATCACCGTCTCACCTCCCAGGGGATCAACCAGCGAGAAGCCGACGTGGCGGGTGCGTTCCGCCGCACCGTCGACGACCTGATCGAAACCGCGCCGGATATCATCCTGATTGCGGGTGACCTGTTCAACTCCGTGCGTCCGACGAACGCGGCCATCCTCCACTCGTTCGGACAATTCCGGCGCTTGCGCGAGGCGCTGCCATCGGTGCCCGTCGTGATCGTCGCCGGCAATCACGACACCCCGCGCTCCATAGAGACCGGCACCATTCTGCGGTTGTTCGAGGCCGTGCCGGGCGTGCGCGTGGTGGCCGAGGAGCCGCGCGATCTCGTGTTCGAGGAGCTCGACCTGAGCGTCACGTGCGTGCCGCACAGTGCGTGGATGTACGATCCCCGCCCCACGCTCGCCCCGCCGCGCGGGACGCGCTTCCGAGTGGCAGTGACCCACGGGGAGGTCGCGGGGGTGCTGCCGCGTGATGCAGGGGCCGTCGAGTACGGTGGCGCGGTGTTCGAGCCCGACGAGCTCAACGCGGACGGATGGGACTACGTGGCTCTGGGACACTACCACGTGGCGCACCAGGTGCGTGAGAACGCTTGGTACTGCGGTGCCCTGGAATACGTGAGCACCAATCCGTGGGGCGAGCTCCGTGACGAGAAGCGGGAAGGGCGGGAACGGCAGAAGGGGTGGCTGCTGGTCGATCTGGCCGAGAGGGCGAAGGTGGAGTTTCGAAGCATTCCCCTCGCGCGCGCCGTGGTCGACCTCTCACCCATTCACGCCGCGGGGTTGAGTCCTGCGGAGATCGACGCCGCGATCGTTGCGCGGGTGGACGACGTCGCTGGCGGCATTGACGACCAGATTGTGCGGCAGGTGGTATACGATGTGCCGCGGCCCCTGGCCCGCGATCTCGATCATGCGCGCATTCGCGACCTCAAGGCCCGCGCGCTGCATTATCACCTCGACCTGAGACGTCCCCAGGAGCAGCGTGCGGTGGGGGTGGGCGCTCCGGGGCAGCGCCAGACGCTGAGCGAGCTGCTCGCAGACTATCTGCGTCGGCGCCCGATCGACGCCGACGTCAACCGCGACCGGCTGGTGACGCTGGGAGAGCGTTACATGCACGAGGTCGAGCAGGCGCTGCGCGAGGAATAGATGCAGCTGCACCGCCTGAAGCTGCTGAACTTCCGGCAGCACGCTGACACCGACATCGTGTTCGGGCCCGGCATCACCGCCATCATCGGTCCGAACGGGTCGGGGAAGACCACGTTGCTCGAGGCGATCGCGTGGGCTTTCTACGGCAACCCGGCAGCCCGGGGTAGCCGCGACACCCTTCGGTGGAACCGAGCGGCGGCGCGCTCCTCGGTGCGGGTCGAGGTGGAGTTCTCGCTGGGCGCGCACCAGTTCCGTGTGGCACGTGGCCTCTACGGTGCCGAGCTCTTTCAGGACCGCCACGACGATCCCATCGCCAACAGTCAGCAGGAGGTGAGCGCGCGGGTCGAGCGGCTGCTCGGCATGACCCGGGACGAGTTCTTCAACACCTACTTCACTGGCCAGAAAGAGCTCGCGGTCATGTCCGCCATGGGGCCCACGGATCGGGCCCGATTCCTGTCACGCGTGCTGGGGTACGAGAAGTTGCGGCTCGCGCAGGATCGACTGCGGGATGCGCGTTCGGGACTGCGGGGTGAGCTCACCGGACTGGAGCGGGGACTCGCGGACGCGGCGGCTCTCGAGGAGGAGCGGGCAGAGGCTGAGCGGCGCGCCGCCGAAGCGCAGGCGGCGGTTACGCAGGGAGAGGAGGCGCGCGCTGCCGCCGTCGCGGGGCTCGACCGGGAAGGGCCGGTGTGGACCCGCATGGTCGAGCTGCGGGAGTCGGCACTGGCCCTCGATGGGGAACGGCGGATGGCGGAGCGCGACGTCGCCGAGGCGCGCCGCGAGTTCGACCGTTTGGACAAGGAGCTGGCCGAAGCCCTGGCAGCACGCGCACGGCTCGATGCGCTCCAGGAGCCGCTGCAGGAAGTGCCACCGCTCAAGGACGAACTGGAGCGACTGGAGCATGAAGCCCGCAGCGCGGGGACGCGACGCTCCCTGGCGGGCCAGTTGCGTGAGCTCGGAGAGCAGGTGGAGCGGGCGCGCGAGCGCCGAGGGCGGATGGGGGACGTCCCGCAGGCGCTGAAGCGCGCACAGGAGGCGCTCGAGGCAGCACGACGCGAGCTCGAGAGCGCCGAGTCGGAACAAGAGAAGATCCGCACGACCTGGGTGCGAGACCGACAGGACGCCGAGACCAAGCGGGCCAACTTGCGGGACCAGTACCTCGATCACCAGCGCCACCGGCACAGCGTGCTGGAGGCTGGAGAGGACGGTGAGTGCCCCATTTGCAGACGTCCGCTCGGTGAGGTGTATCAGGACGTGCTGGGCACGCTCGACCGACAGATGGAGGAGATCGAGGTCAAGGGGAAGTTCTTCCGCCAGCGCATCGATCAGCTGAAGGATCCGCCCGCCGCGGTGCGTGAGACGGAGGAGCGGACCGAGCGCGCGGCCGAGAGCGTGGAGCAGGCGGTGCAGGAGGTGGCGCGTTGTGAAGACCGCATGCGGGACGGGGCGGAACTCGATACGGAGCTCGAGCGGCTCGAGCGGCGCAAGGCGGAGCTGGAACGGGAGGTGGCTGAGCTACCCGACGCGTACGACGCTGTGCGGCATGACGCGGTGCGTGAGCGGCTGCGCGAGCTGGAGCCCACGGTGCAGCTGGCCACTCAGCTCGATACGAAGGCGGCCCGCGCAGAGCGGCTCGTGTCGGAGGCGGAGGCGGCGGAACGTGCCTTGTCGGAGCGCGAAACGCTGGTGGGCCAACTAGCGGAGGCACTTGCCGACCTCGGATATGACGAGGCCGCGTATGCCGAGGCGCGGCAGCGGTATGAAGAGACCGAGGCGGCGCTGCGCGACGCGGAGCTGCAGCTCGCCTCGGTGCAGGGCGACTGGAAGGCGGCGCGCGCGGCCCTGGAGGGTGCGGAGCGTCGCATTCGCGAGCGAGAGGAGCGCGCGGTGCGGATCGGCGAGCTCGAGCGTGAGATCACGCTGCACGACGAACTCGATCGCGCGCTGCACGACCTGCGGCTCGAGCTGAACACGGCGATGCGGCCGGAGCTCGCAGAGCGCGCATCCGAGTTCCTGGTGGGTCTCACGGACGGACGGTACGGCGAGCTGGAGCTCGATGAGCAGTACCAGGTATTGGTGGTGGAAGACGGCGTGGCGAAGCCCGTGATCTCAGGCGGTGAGGAGGATCTCACGCATCTGGTTCTGCGTCTCGCGATCAGCCAGATGGTCGCGGAGCGAGCCGGCCAGCCGCTATCGTTGCTGGTGCTCGACGAGATCTTCGGGAGCCTCGACGAGCACCGACGCCACAGCGTCGTGCGCCTGCTGCGGGGATTGGCCGACCGGTTCCCGCAGGTGGTGCTCATCACGCACATTGAATCGGTCCGCGACGGGGTGGATCGCGTATTGCGTGTGGAGCTCGACGAGCAACGGGGAGCAGCCACGGTGAGCGAAGACCAACTGACGTTCGACGGTGAGCATGTTGCGGCCTGAACGACTGCTGGTAGGTCCGCGGGCGGCCACCGTCGATGACGTGGACGCTCTGAACCAGGTGTTCTCGGAGGCCTTCACCGATCGGTACCGGCGCGACGGGCTGGTGGGCGTGCGGGTACCCAGGCTCCATCGGGACATCTGGCGGTACGCGATCAGTGACGCCGGACCGGGGGCCATGCTGTGGTGCGACGATCACGATGAAGTCGTGGCGTTCAACGTCGCTCACCGCTCCGGCACCGAGGGATGGATGGGGCCACTTGCCGTGCGCACCGACCGCCAGGGGTTGGGTGCGGGGCGGGTGATCGTCGAGACCGCCACGGCGTGGCTGCGCGAGCGCGGCGTCACCACGCTCGGCCTCGAAACGATGCCGCGCACGGTGGAGAACATCGGGTTCTACGGGCGCCTCGGCTTCGTGCCGGGGATGCTCACCGTGACCATGACGGGAGAGGCGTCCCGCCGCCGAGTCGGAGGCGAGTTCCATCGTCTCGGCTCGCTCCCGGCCGACGGGCGCCGGGCGCTGGTCGGGCGTTGCGCCAAGCGCCTCGACCGCGCCGCCGCGGGCTACGATTTCAGTCGAGAGATCGAGTTGACGGCGGAGCTCGGGATCGGCGATACGGTGGTGATCGACGGAGACGATGATGTTGCGGGATTCGCCCTGTGGCATTCCGCTCCGCTGGCCGAGGGGCGCCGGCCGGAGGAGCTGCGGGTACTGAAGTTGTTCGCCGATTCGGATGAGGCGTTTGTCCGGCTGCTCGTGGTGCTGGAGGCCTGCGCGGCAGGTGAGCGCGTCCGGCGCGTGGCCATCCGATGCCAGACAGCCTATTCGCGGGCCTACCGGGCGCTGCTCACGCGGGGGTATCGCGTGCGCTGGACCGATCTGAGGATGACGCTGGACCAATTCCCGGAGGCACGGCCGCCGGCCGGTGTGGTCGTGTTCTCGAACTGGGAGATTTAAGGTTTCAGCGCTTCCCCCTCACGATTCCCCTGGCTGCAAGTACACACCCCAGCGCGAGGGGGACGTGCACCCACCCGCTGGGAATGGCCGCCACGAAGGCGAGCACTACCCACACGATCAGCAGCAACAGTGCCATGCCGAGTTCCAGATTCATTCCGACCTCGATCCCGGAGTATGTTTCTTGACGCTTCCTGAACCCCCCTCTATTATAGATTCGCAATCGCGGGAGCGAAGAGCTGTATTATTGAGCCAACAAGCTCGACCACGCGCCCATTTGCTGCGGCCGATGGCACGCCCCCGAGGGGAAGGCAGACGCCGTGGCGCGGGTGCGGTTCTTGTGGAATCGGGCTTCAATAATGCTCTTCGTTCCCGTTTTTGCACGTCTGCGTGGTGAGTGAGGTGTCACGTCGCTTCGGGCCGGCCGTGCTGTCGGCTCGCCCCCGGCCCATGACCGACTAGATTGTCCGGCGCCTCCGCCCGTTTGCCTGTTGTGGGCGGAACTGGCGGCGGCACCGCCACCTCGAGCCAGGAGAGACCCGTGGGCAAGCAGAAGTCGTCTGCGCAGAGCGACCCAGCGGGCGGAGAATCGAAGGTCGTGCCGATCCCGAGTGCCGCCAGGGAACTGAGCATGCAGCAGCTGGTGCACCGCATGCTGGAGTTCCTGGGCGAGGACCCGGAGCGGGAGGGGCTCGTGCGCACCCCAGCCCGGGTGGAGTCGTCGCTCCGCTGGCTGACTCGGGGCTACGGAGAATCGGTCGACGAGCTCGTGCGCGGCGCGGTGTTCGAGGAAGAGCACGAGAGCATGGTACTGGTGCGCGACATCGAGATTTACTCGATGTGCGAGCATCACATGCTGCCGTTCTTCGGCAAGGCCCACGTCGCGTACCTGCCGAACGGTAGGATCATCGGGTTATCCAAGATCCCCCGGATCGTGGACGTGTACGCCCGGCGACTGCAGGTGCAGGAGCGTCTCACCGATCAGGTCGCGGACGCCTTGATGCGTGTCTTGCGGCCACACGGGGTGGGCGTCGTGATCGAAGCGTATCACCTCTGCATGATGATGCGGGGCGTCGAGAAGCAGAACTCCAAGACGGTCACCAGCGCGCTCCGCGGCAACTTCCTCGACGGTACCACACGGGACGAGTTCCTGCGCCTCGCGCACGGGGGCAATTGGCTCGAGTGAGCCCGCTGACTGGGAAGGTCGCGGTCGTGACTGGTGCGAGCCGCGGCATCGGTCGGGTGACCGCCGATCTGCTGGAAGAGGCCGGTGCGAGGGTGGCGTGCCTCGCCCGCACCTTGCACGACGGCCGCACCGACACGCGATACGAGGTGCGATGCGATGTGACGCGCGAGGCGGACGTGCACCGCGCGGTGGAACTGGTCACGACCGCGTTTGGTGTTCCCCACATCGTGGTGAACAACGCCGGCGCCTTCCTGCTCAAGCCGTTGGCCGACACGACCCAAGAGGAGTTCGCCGAACAGGTCAACGTCAACCTGTTCGGTCCCTTCCTCGTGCTGCGCGAGCTGTTGCCTCATCTCCCGCACAACGGTGCCGCGCACGTCGTGACCATCGGCAGTGTCGTGGACCATCGTCCCTATGCGGGGAACGCCGCCTACGGCGCGAGCAAGTACGGGGTACGCGGCCTCCATGAGGTGATGGTAGAGGAGTTGCGGGGGAGCGGGATCCGCACGACGCTCATCTCCCCGGGTGCGACCGACACGAAGCTGTGGGACACGCTCGATCCGGAAGAGCGCAGTGACGTGCCCAACCGCAAGCAGATGCTGCTGCCGCGCGACGTCGCCGAGGCGGTACTCTTCGCCGTGACCCGGCCGGCCCATGTCAACGTGGAGTGGATTCGGGTGATGCCGGTCGGGTGAGCCGCTTCTCGCGTCCGTGCCGGACCGGGGTGCCGACGAGTCGAGTCCTCATGTTCATCGAGCTAGCGGAGTTCCTGCGCTGCCCCGCACGACACGGGGAACGCAGCTATTGCGTGGTGCTGCCCGATCGCATGGAAGGGCGGCGCATCGTGCGCGGTTCCGTCGCCTGTCCGGAATGCGGGCGGGACTTCCCGATCGTGGGCGGCGTGGTGCGGTTCGATCCGCCCGGCGGCGCGCCCGCTGGCCGGGGCGAAGCCGGGCAGCGCCTGGCGCCGGCGAACGTCTCCGCTGTGCCGCCGTTGCTCGCCCTCGCGGGTCCCGGCGGGTACGTGGTGTTGCTCGGTTCCGTGGCTCGGCACGTCGACGCGTTGGCTCGGGACATCGAGGGTGTGCACTTCGTGGGTGTCAACGCGCCGTCCGACGTGGCGCCGTCCGGTGCGCTCAGCCTGCTCACGGCCGCCGACCGAATCCCCCTCCAGTCGGCAATGGCCCGCGGCTGCGTCGTGAGTCGCGAGTGCGCGCTCGAGCCCTGGCTCGGTGAGGCGGCGCGGCTCCTGCTGCCGGGATTGCGGCTCGTGGTCTTCCGTGAGGACGTGGTCACACCAGGCGTGGAGCAGCTTGCCAAGGGTGACGGAATGTGGGTGGGGGCCAGACCGTAGCGACGGCGAGGGGAGGCGGGGGCCCTCGAGGAGAACCCCCGCCGCGGGCCGCGCTACTCGGCGTAGAGCGCCTCGATCTTGTCCCGGTAGCGCTCCTCCACCACGCGCCGCTTCACCGAGAGCTTTGGCGTCAGTTCGCCCCTTTCGATCGTGAAGTCCTCCTCCAGGAGCGCGCTCTTCTTCGGCATCTCGAAGCTTGCGAGGTCGCGCAGGCTGCCCATGACCTCGCGCTCGACCTTCGCGACGACGTCAGCCTGCCCGAGCAGCTCGCTCGTGGACGTGAAGGTGAGGCTGCGCTCGGCCGCCCATCGCTTCAGCGCCTCGACGTCGGGCACGATCAGCAGTGCCGGGAACCTGCGCTTGTCTCCCACCATCACCGCATTCAGCACGAACTGATTGGTCTTGATCATGTTCTCGATCGGCTGAGGCGCCACTTTCTTGCCGCCGGCCGTGACGATGAGGTCCTTCTTCCGATCGGTGATTCTGAGGTAGCCGTGGTCATCGAACTCACCGATGTCGCCGGTGTGAAACCAGCCGTCGCTGTCGATGGCTTCCTGTGTGTCTGCCGGCTTGTTGTAATAGCCCCTCATAATGTTGGGGCCGCGGGCAATGATCTCGCCGTCAGCGGCGATCTTGACTTCGACCCCGGGAATCGGCGGTCCGACCGTGCCGATCCGAACCTTGTCGAGTGGGTTGGCCGCCAGGACGGGCGACGTCTCGGTCAGACCGTATCCCTCGACGATGGTGATGCCCGCCGAGTAGAAGAACTTTGCGATCTCGGGGCTCAGCGGCGCGCCGCCGGAGACGAAGAACCGAATTCGGCCGCCGGTGCGTGCCCGCAGCTTCGAGAAGACGAGCTTGTCGCCGATCTTCCGCTTGAACTCGAGCCAGGCAGGGACGGGCAGCTCCGCCTGCCGCAGGTCGGCCCAGAACTCCGCGTTGCGCCTCGCCCAGAAGAAGATGCGTCGCTTCAGCGCTCCGCCCCCCATCGCGTTCTCCAGCACCCTCGCGTAGATCTTCTCGAACAGGCGCGGCACCGACAGCACCACCGTCGGCTTGACCTCCAGCAGATTGGCCGGGACCTGTTCGATGCTCTCTGCGTAGTTGATGGTCGTGCCGCAGTGGAACATCACGTAGTGCCCCGCCATCCGCTCGAAACTGTGGGACAGCGGAAGGAACGACAGACAGGAGTCCTCTGGGCCGATGAACAGCACCTTGAGCGCCGCCAAGACGTTCGAGCAGAGGTTGTAATGCGTCAGCATGACGCCTTTGGGTGGTCCCGTTGTACCCGAGGTGTAGATCAGGGTCGCGAGATCGTCCTTGTCGACGGCCAGCGCATCCTCACGATAGGTGGGGTACCTCTGCTCGGCCCCCGCCCCGCGCTGGAGCAGCTCCTGAAAGCTGATTAGCCCCGGTCCTTCCATGCCCTCTTCGATGTCGAACACGATGACGTGCTCGAGCGCGGGGACCTCGCTCCGGATCGCAGCGACCTTGTCGTACTGGGCCGCGTTCTCGACGAAAACCGCCCGCGCCCCCGAGTCGGCCAGGACGTACGCGGCCTGCGGTGCGGGGAGCGTGGGATAGACCGGAACGTCGGCGCAACGGGCGGTCAGGCAGGCGTAGTCGGCAATCGCCCATTCAGGTCGGTTCTCCGACAGGATGGCGACGCGTTCCTCGGGCCGAAGGCCCAGTTCCATGAGCCCGATCGCCGCGTGCTTCACGCGGCGAGCGAACTCCTGGTGGGTGATGTCCTTCCAGCCGTCACCCTCCTTGTAGCGCAGCGCAGCCTGCTTGGTACTGAAGCGGTCTACGGCATTGAAGAAGAGTTGGGTGAGGGTGTCGGGGGTGTTCACTGTACTCCTCCGGTTCCTGCGTTCAGGTCTCAGTCGTTCTCGAAGAAGATGACGAACCGCACCGGTGATCCCGCTACCGTGTCGCCCACGGCCGTCTGCGCGACGGCGTGGATCACAACAGAGTCCGGTTGTGTCGTGCCGCTCACCCGTAGGATCACGGCACTCGCCACACCTTGTGCATCGCTCAACGACTCCAGCCGCAAGGGGTCGGCGCTGGGGACCGCGTCGACGGTTGCCAAATGGATGCGCTGCGCCTGGAGGCTCCCGGGTGGCGGCTCGACCACGAGAAAATGCACCGCCTTCTCGGGAAGCGCGAGGTGGCTGCCCGGCTGCGTCGTGCCGTCGAGGACGTCGACCTCCAGGGCCGGCGACGCGGTGGCGCTGGCCTCCACCGTGAGGTGCAGCTCCGATCTCGCGGCGATGCTGTCGGGCGCGGGTGTCACGGTGATCTCCAGCTCGCCCGAGCGAAGGTCGTCGATTCGGGCGATGACCCGGCCGGTTCCGGGGTTGGATCCCACGACCAAGCCCGTGGCGGGATCGAGCGTGAATCCCACATCGCCGGTGTCCACGACGGCCCAGACGATGACGGCGCTGGGCACGGTGTCGCCTCGGGCGTCCACCGCGCGAGCCCTGAGCTGAACGCTGTCACCCTCTTCGAGCGTCGGCTCGGTCGAGCCGACGATCTCGATCGCGATGATTCTCCCGAGGTCGCCGCCCGCGAGGTTGCTGCAGGCGAGCGAGAACGCGACGAGGGCCAGCGCGCGTCTCACGGAGCCTCCTGCTGCAGCTCCGCCAGCGCCTGCCGCGCGTGCTCGACCCACCGGTCGGCATCCGCCCCGCGTGGGGGACGCTGGAGGAAGATCCGCAGGTGCCCGGCAGCGGCATCGACCTCGCCGAGGCGCATGAGCAGGAAGCCGAGGCCGTAGTGGGCTCCCGGCAGCTCGCTGTCCACCTCGAGCGCGCGGCGGTAGTGACGGATCGCCTCATCGAGTCGGTTGGTCTTGGTGTACGCGATCGCCATGTTCTGGAGGACGCGGGCGTCGGTCGGGTGGTCGCGTAGCGCCAGGCGGTAGGACGTGAGGGCGGCATCGTAATCCCCCTGCCGCTCCAACGCCAGGGCCTCGTTCAGATAGTCGAGCCGTTGAGGCTTGAGGGCCGCATCACGGCGCCCGAAGAGACGTTTCCAGAAACCCATGCGAGCGTGAAGATAACGCCCCCGGGAGGAGACGCCTAGACGCGTTGGGGCGGCCGCGCTAGTATCCCAAGTCCATGCACGACGCGATGTTTTCTGAGGATTCCCGCGACGTCCTCGAGATCGACTGGACGTTCTTCGGCGAGTTGTGCCGAGCCCTGGCGCTGCGCATCGCGCACGACTACGAGCCGGATCTGATCCTGGGAATTGCCAAGGCGGGTGTGTTGCCGGGGGCCGTCGTCGCGTCCATCCTCCAGCGTGACTTCGCGGCCATGTCGATCACCCGACGCCAGGCGGCGCGCCGTCCGACCCTCGTGACCGGCCCACCGCCCGAGGTCCGGGGCCGCCGCGTCCTCATCGTGGACGAGACCTGCGACTCCGGAGACACGCTCAAGGTGGCCCTGGCCGCGGTGCGGCAACATCACCCCGCCGAGGTGCGGACGGCCGTGTCGTTCAAGACGGGGCCCTACCGACCCGACTACCACGCACTGGCGAGCGAGAGCTTCATCATCCTCCCGTGGGATCGGGAGGTGATCATCGACGGGAAGCTGACGATGCGTCCCGACTATGCGGCGAAGCTCGAGGAGTTGGAAGAAGAAGACCGCTAGGCTTCGAGGATCGTCCGGTAGTCGCGTTCCTCGCTCAGTGCCTCGTACACGGCCTCCAGTGTCTCGGGCGACCCCGCCAGAAACCTGCAGCCAGTATCCCCCAGGGACCGGCACTCCAGCTCCATGATGGCGAACGCGTTGCCGCCGGCGAGGCAGGTGAGAAAGCTGGCCAGCATGCCGGTGGTGAAGTAGCAGGTCGGGAACTCCGCCTGGTTCGCCGGGTCGGCTTCGGCCCAGTTCTCGGACGTGATCTCGAGGCCGGAACGTCCGACCCGTTCCAGGGAGAGCGAGCCCCAGCCCAACAGATTGAAGAACCCCGACAAGACCTCGCCCAGCGCATCGGCATCCAGCTCGCCGGGGTCCGACACGCCGGCGGCCTGGCGCAGCCATTCGCAGAAGGAATGGTACACCTCTTCGCCGGCGGCGTAGCCGATCTCCTGGAGACGGGCTTCGCCGGCCTCGCCGAGGTCGTCGATGAGCGCCCTACGCGTCGTGTGCAGGGCTCTGGCACCGATGCCGACGACCCCGCTTTGGTACGGCGCTGGCGTCATCGTCGTTAGGCTGGTTGAGGTCGTCGCAACTTAGGATGGCCAGGTGAGGCCGCGCAAGAGCATCACGAGCTCTTTGCCTCCTCGGAGAACACTGCCATGGCGATATCCACCAGACGATCGAGCTCGTCGCCCGCGGCCCGCGAGAGGAGTCGCTCGGCGTCGTCGTGGCCTCCGTAGGTGTCGAACAGGCGCGCGAGGAAGCTCACGAGCACCGCGCGTCGCAGGTCTTCCCGCCGGCCCGCTTCGGGGTGGTCGGCCTGCTTGAGCAGCTGCTCGTAGCGGTGAGCGTTGCGCAGGGCCTTGGCGACCAGGCTGGCGATCACCTGGACGAATCGGACGTCGGTGTCCGAGAAGCCGGGGCCGTCGCGGAAGGTGCGCAGGAAGATGGCGCCCACCGACGCGCCCCTCCACGAGATGGGAACCACCGTGATGGCCTTGACCCGACGTGACTCGAGCAGTCCGTGGACGTGCTTGAGGTCGGGGTGCCCCTGTGCGTCGGGAATGAACACGGTCTCGCCCGATTCGAGGGCCTGCCGCACCTCGGGGTAACGGTCCAGGTCCACGACGTAGTTGCGAATCGAGGGATCCTCGTACGATGCGACGAGGCGGGCGGTGCGCTCGCCCTGCTCGGCCAGGTAGATCGAGCAGCGGTCGAGCCCGAACGTCTCGCCCAGCTTGCGGGTAATACCCTGCAGGATATCGACGATGTGCAGTGAACCGGTGATCTCCTCCAGAATCTCGATCACCGCCAGCAGGTGCTTACGCTCGTGCTCAAGCTCGCGGATGCGGGCCTGAAGCTGTTGGGGCGTAGCGGTTTGGGCGCCTGCTTCTGCGTCTGCCATCGGGGCTCCGTGTGTGGGCGCCCACAATCTTTGTGGCCTCGACGGAGAACAGTCAAGGGAGTAGAATCCACTCGGCTCGCTCGATCCAGCAGAAAGGACGTACTGTGCGGCACCTCTTGGCCTTGACCTGCCTGCTGGCCAGCCCCGCGCTGGCCCAGTTGCCGGAGCCCGTGGCCCAATTGCCCGGAGCTGGGCGCCCCGTGGACGTGGAGGCGTACCGGGAGCGTCGCGCCCGGCTCAGCGAGCGGGTCGGGGACGGCATCGTGCTCGTGCCCGCCGCAGCCCGGCGCGACATGGAGGCGCACGTCCTGCAGGACGGCGACTTCCGGCAGGACGACTACTTCTTCTACCTCACCGGGGTGGAGACTCCCGAGGCGTGGCTCCTCATGGTGGCGGTGGGCGGTGCGACGCAGTCGGCCACGCTCTACCTGCCGCCGACCAACCCCCATGCGGTGCGGTGGACCGGGCTCCAGCTGGGGCCCGGGCCGGATGCCGAGCGGCTCACGGGCATCGAGCGGGTGGCGCCGCTGGACCTGGACAGTCTCGACCGGGCCGTGATGGTCGCCACGATGCGGTCGGCGGCCCCGCTCTACACCGTGATGTATGCGGGGACCACCGACAACGAGCGGGTCCGCCGCTGGATGACATCGGGCCGGGACGTCCGCAACGTGGTGCCGCTCATGGACAGCCTGCGGGTCGTGAAGGATGCGCTGGGGCTCACGGCCCTGCGCACGGCCGTCGATATCACGACCGAGGCCGTGATGGCGGCCATGCGGGCCGTTCGACCCGGGATGTACGAGCGCCAGCTCGAGGCGGTTATCGAGTACACCTTCCGGGACCGGGGGGCCGATCGGCTCGGCTTCCCCTCGATCGTGGGGAGCGGACCGAACAGCGTGATCCTCCACTACGACGTCAATCGGCGGCAGATGGAGGCCGGCGACCTCGTGGTGATGGATGTCGGGGCCGAATACGGCCAGTACACCGCCGACGTGTCGAGGACCATCCCGGTGACCGGCCGCTTCACGGAGCGGCAGAAGGCGATCTACGATCTGGTGCTGGGCACGCAGCAGGCGGTGATCAAGGCGGTGAAGCCGGGGATGACGGTCGGCGACCTCGAACGGTTGGCCCGCCAGTACATGAGCGAGCACAGCGGGGCGCTCTGTGGTCCGCAGAGCTGCACCCGGCACTTTGTGCATGGGCTGAGTCACTGGCTGGGCATGCGGGTGCACGACGTGGGAGACTACCGCATGCCGCTCGAGCCTGGGATGGTGTTGACCATCGAGCCGGGGATCTACCTGAGCGACGAAAACCTCGGGGTGCGGATTGAGGACGACATTCTCGTCACGGAGCACGGGGCGGAGGTGCTCTCCGCCGGGGTGCCCCGCACCACGGAAGACATCGAGCGGCTGATACAATCGGCCGTCCAACCACAGGCAACCGGGAGTCGTTGATGGCACGCGATAAAGAGCGGGAGATCATCGAGGAGGAGCAGGAGCCCGAAGAGGAGCAGGACGAGGTCGAGGTCTACGAGGCCGACAGCGCCAGCGGAATCGTCGGGTTCTTGGGCGGGTTGGTGTTCGGCGCCCTGATCGGGGCCGGTGTCGCCCTGCTCGTGGCCCCCGAGCGGGGCGACGTGACGCGGCGTCGTATCCGCACCAGGTTGCGCGATGCGGGTGACGAGGCGAAGGAGCAGCTGGAGGATTGGCGGGACGATGCGGAGCGCGAGCTGCGCCGCCACCGGCGCAAGCTGCAGCGCCGGCTGCGGCCCCGCACCAGCTGATCGGGCACGAGCCCGGCCGGGCTCAGGATCGCTCGCGGATCTCCTCGAGTAGCTCGGCCGCTTCCTGCTGGTACGTGGGATCCGACACATCGCTGGTTGGCTGGAGCGCCAGCACCATCTCGAGGTGTTCCCGCGCCTCCGGGTAGCGCTCCAGGTCGATCAAGACTTGCGCGAGCTCGAGGTGATGGTACAGGTAGCTCGGCTTGAGCTCGACGGCGCGCTCCAGGTGTACCAGTGCGGAGTCCCAGCTGGCCCGACCCATGAAGTCGGCGCCGAACAGGGCGCGCGCGAAGAACTTCGAGACGCCGGGGAGCCGCTCGATCTCCGCATGCCAGGCGCCCAGCACGTGGTGGGCGCCATCATGAATCGGATCGAGTTCGACCGCTCGCGCCGCCGCATCGTAGATCTGCCGCGCGTAGCGCACCCGCTCCTTGCCGCCCTTGGTGCGGGACAGGCGACCGAGGGACACCGACTGCTGGAACCATCCCTCGGCATCGGATGAGTCGGCCTGGACGGCGCGGGTGGCCCACGACCACGCCTCCGCGTAGAGATCGTCCCGGTCCCCCGCCCGGCTGTCGGGGACCTGCTGTGCCACGTCACCCTGGGCCCGGGCGAACGTGTGCATCGCCTCGGCCCTGGTGGAATCCAGCTGTAGCGCCGCGCGATAGGCTTCCCGGGCCGCCGTGGGGACGAGCGCGTCGATCAGGCTGTCGCCGCGAGCGATCAGCTCGGCATAGGTTTGCGCCGTGGCGGGTACCGCGATGGTGCTCGCCGCCAGGAGCGTGATGAAGAGTGAACGCATGCCAGGACTCCGCCGTGAGGGGCCATGAGCAACGAGGGTGATATCTTCGTGCGGCCGCTGATCCAGCGCAAGCGTGACGGGAAAGCGCTGACCAGGGCCGAGTGGTCCCGCTTGATCAGCGCGTACGCGGCCGGTGAGGTCCCCGACTACCAGATGGCGGCGCTGCTCATGGCGGTCCTGCTCAAGGGGCTGGAGGAGGCCGAGCTCGGCGCGCTGACCGACGCCATGAGCGCGTCGGGATCGAGTCTCGCCTTCGGGCCGGGCGTCCCGCCGCGGGTGGACAAGCACTCGACCGGCGGGGTGGGCGACAAGGTGTCCCTGGTGTTGGCGCCGCTGGTGGCGAGTGTCGGCGTATCGGTTCCCATGGTCTCGGGACGCGGGCTGGTCCATACGGGCGGCACGCTCGACAAGCTCGAAGCCATTCCCGGCTTCCGGGTGAACCTCTCCCTGGATGAGGCCCGCAGGCAGGTCGAGGCGATCGGCGTCGCAATGCTTGGCCAGACCGAGGAGATCGCCCCGGCCGACCGCAAGCTGTACGCCCTGCGCGATGCCACCGGGACCGTGGATGCCATTCCGCTCATCGCCGCCAGCATCATGTCGAAAAAACTGGCCGAGGACCTCAGCGGGCTGGTGCTCGACATCAAGTGCGGCAGCGGGGCGTTTCTCCCCGAGCTGGAGCAGGACATGGAGCTGGCGCAAACGATGATCCGGCTCGGCGAGGAGCGCGGCTGTCCCACGGTCGCGTTGATTACCGCAATGGATCGGCCGCTCGGGCACGCCTGCGGCAATGCGCTCGAGACCGAGGAAGCGATGGCGGCGCTGCGGGGTGAGGGGCCCGCCGACCTGATGGAGGTGACGTACGCCCTCGGTGTCGAGATGCTGGTGCTGGCGGGCACGGCGCGCTCGCGCCGGGAGGCACGCACCACACTGGAAGAGGCGATCGCGTCGGGCCGAGCCGCCGACAGGTTCCGCGCCCTGGTGGCCGCGCAGGGCGGCAATCCCGCCGTCGTCGACGACCCCGCCGTGCTGCCGCAGGCTCCCCTGGCCCGCGTGTACGAGGCTCCGCGGGCCGGCACTGTGTGGCGCATCGAGCCGCGGCGTATCGGGGAGGCGGTCGCTGCGCTGGGGGGTGCGCGTCACGAGGTCGACGATGACGTGGATCCGTCGGTGGGGTTCGTGATTACGGTGAAGCCGGGCGATCTGGTGCGGCGTGGCGAGCCGGTGGCGACGGTCTATGCTCGGGACGAGCGCGGCGCGGCTGCGGGCCGGGCTGCCCTGGACGAGGCGATCCGTGTCGGGGATGGGGACGGCCCCGAGCCGCTCCCCCTCGTGTCGCACCGCGTGACCGCCACGTCGGTGGAGAAGCTGGGCTAGGCTACGGTCGGGGCGCCCCCGGTCCCCAGTCGGGCAGCTCCTCCGCAGCGTCTTCGGGTGAGGCCAGGGCATCCACGTCGCGCACCTCCTCTTCCGCCGCCGCCAGCTCCTCGGCGTCCACGGACCCGTCGCCCGCAGCCCGCGGGGGCTCGCGGTGGCGCGAGCGACCGGGGCCGACGAAGATCCAGGTCAGGGCCGCCGCCACCACGAGGAGCACGACGACGAGGCCGACGGAGCCGGTCACGAGATGGCCAGCTCCTCCTCCCAGAATGCCTGGAGCCGCTCCGCGATCATGTCGCGCACCTGCCGGAACCTGGTCAGTTCCTGCGCATCGCCCGAGGCCGGCGCTGCGGGATCGGGGAGGACCCAATCGAGGCGGCGTCCCGCGGTGGACGCTACCGGGCACTCTTCCTCGGCGCACAGCCTGATGACCACGTCGGCATCGGCAAGGGGGACGTCGTCCATGCCCTTGGAGCGGTGCCGGCTGATGTCGATGCCGACCTCCTGCATCACCCGGACGGCGCGGGAGCTGACCCGGCCTGGCCGGGAGCCGGCGCTGTAGATACGCCACCCGTCGGGCGCATGGGCGCGTGCCAGTCCCTCGGCCATTTGGCTCCGGGCGGAATTCGCCACGCAGAGGAAGATCAGCGACGGCACGGGGAGGGGGAGATGCCTAGAGCTCGTCCAGCAGATCCTTCGGGAGGTTCTCCGAGCGCACCAGCACCAGGATGGCGGCCTGCGGCACGACGAGGTATCGCTTGTCCTCGAACGTGATCTCCACGGCCGCCTTGCGGAAGAACAGCGCGAAATCGCCCACCCGTGCCTGCATCGGCACGTAGCGCGGCTCCCCCCCGGCGACCTCCTTCCACGGTTCGTCATCGAGTTCCGTTGGCGCGGAGAGGGGTGTGCCCGGCCCGGTCGCAACGATCCGACCGCTCTGCACCGCCTGGCGGTCGATCGCCGTCGGTGGCAGGTAGAGGCCCACGTTGGTGCGCTCCTCGCCCTCCTCGGGCGCGATCAGCACGCGGTCCCCCACCACGACGAGCTTCTTGAGCGGGTCGGCCATACCCTGAAATCAAAGGGCCGCGATGGAAGCCCGCCAGGGGGCGCTCCTCTATTGACCATCTCCGTCCCCGACCCGAAGATTCCCAGACACCCACCTTCCGACACGGACGGCCCCATGGCAGCCCTGTTCAAGAAGCAGCCGAAACCGGAACCGACCCTCGAGGAGCTTCCTGAGGTCTTGCAGCAGCTGCTGGAGCGCCTCCAGGAGGAACGCGCGGCGCTGGAGGGGGTGCTGGAGCGGGCGCAGGCCGCGGCGCAACAGTCGGCCTCGGCCGACCAGCAGATGGCCGCGGCGGCGGAGCGCCAGGCGGAGCACGCGGCGGAGGTCGAGCGGCGGCTCGCCGCCGCGGCGGAACGTCAGGCCGAGCAGACCGCGGCCGTGGAGCGGCAACTTGCCGAGGTGGCCGAGCGCCAGGCCAAGCAGACCGCGGAGGTGGAGCGGCAGCTCACGGAGGTGCTCCAGCGTGTCGACGCGGCCCGGACGCAGGCCGCGAGCGTCGGTGAGCTGGCCGGGCGCCTGCAGCAGCTGGACGGCGCGATTGGTGAGGTGGAGCGGGCCCGTGCGCAGGCTGCCCAGGGCGTGCGGGAGGTGGCGGAGAATCTGTCGGACGTGTCGGCCGTGGCCGATAGCGTTCGCGCGTCGCTCCAGGAGGCGACCCGGCTCCAGGAGGAGCTGGCACAGCTGAGTGGTCCGTCGGGCGCAATTGCGGAGCTCGCGGCGAAGGCGGACGAGGTGCGCGAGCGGTTTCTCAACTACCATCACGACGTCACCGTGACCCGCGAGGCGCTGGAGGCAATGCGCCGCGACCAGGGGGATGTGCAGGCCGGCTTCGAGCAGGCTCGGGAGGCCGCGACGCGGCTGAAGCAGGAGGTGGATGGAGCCGAGGCGCGCCTGGCGACGATGGAGGCTGGCCTCGCCGAGGTCGCGAAGCTGGAGAAGCGCACCACGCGCACCGAGGAGCAGCTCCAGGCGTTGAGCACCCTCTCCGATCACGTGCTGCACAAGACGCGCACGCTGGAGAGTCAGCGGGAGGTGGTCGACCGGGCGGCGGCGCAGGCGGCGCGACTGGACGACCTGGTGTGGGATCTGGACTCCCGCCTCAAGAAGCTCCAGCAAGACTCGAAGCTCATCAAGAAGACGCAGAGCAGCCTCGCCGATCTGGAGCAGCTCGTCGAGCGCACCACCCGGCGCATCGAAGAAACGAAGGCGCAGGATGCCGCGGCCCGCAGGGAAGCGGTGCAGCTCGCCTCCCAGATGGCGTCGCTGAAGGCGGATGTGCGCGAGGGCGTGGACCGGCTCCAACTCGACCGTCAGGGACTCGACGCGACGAGCCGGCAGGTGGCCGAGCTGCGCACGGCGCTCACCGAACTCGAGTCGCGCTTCCAGCAGATGGAACAGGCGGGTCAGGCGATCGCGCAGGCACACTCCAAGTCGGACGAGCTGGCGGCACGCCTCACGACGCTGGTTGCCGAAGTCAGCCGGGTGGAGGAGCACGGCGAGCGCGCCCGCACGGTGGCCGACGCCCTGCAGCGGATCGAGGCCACGGGGCGGGAGGTGGCGGAGCGCATCGGCCGGCTCGAAGCCTCCCAGCCGGCCTTGGCCGAGCTGGGCCGGGAGGTCGCGGAGCTGAGATCCTCCGGCGAAGCGGTGCGCGACGCGACTGCACGACTTCGGGCCGCGCGCAGCGAGCTGGAGCAGGGGCTCGCCGCCCAGGTGGAGGGACGCCAATGGCTGGCCGAAGCGGACCAGCGGGCGCAGGAACTGCGCCACAAGGTGACCGAGCTCGACGCGGCGGCGCAGGCCGTGGAGCGGGTGCGCGTGCTGGCGAGCGACGCCCTTCAGAAGGTCGAGCACCTGCAGCATCGCGAGGCGTTCGTGGCCCAGCTCGAGGGGCGCCTCGAGGGCCTCGGCACTTTGAGCAATGAGCTTGATACGCGCATGGCCTCGCTCGAGGAGCGGCGCAGCGCCTTTGCGGATCTGGAAGCCCGTGCCGGCGCCCTCCGCCAGCGGCTGGACGATGCTGACCGCCGCTTCGAGTCGGTCGCCGGGCGAGAGAAGGAAGTGGGACAGCTCGAAACGCGCATGGATACGGTGGTAGGCCAGCTGCAGGGAGCCGAGCAGCGGATGGGAGACCTCCAGATCGGGGTCGACGATGCCGCGGCGCGGGCGGCGGAGCTGGAGGCGCTCGGCGAGCGGGTGGACCGCGTGGGTCGGCAGATCGAGGAACGGGAGCGGGCGCTCGAGCAGGCGGCGGCTCAGCTCGAGCGGGCGTCGGCGCTACGGCAGGAGGCCGCCAGTGCCGCGCAAGCCCTCGAAGACGAGAGCAAGAAGCTGGGCAATGCGCTGGCGGCGGCGCAGTCGCAGGCGGAACGCGTGAGCGACCTCGCCGAGCAACTCGAATCGCGGGCGGGCGCCCTGCGGTTTGCCGACAAGCGGGTGACCCAGTTCGAGGAGAAGATCGCGCAGCTGGAGCAGATGGAACGGGACGCGCTGGCCGGCATGAATGCGCTGGCGTCGCGGCAGGAGAGCATCGACGCCGTGCGCCGGGAGCTCCGCGCGATCTTCGAGACCGCCGAACAGACCGTCGCCCACGTACGTGGGGTGACGGCTGCCCGGCAGGAGGTGGAAGACACGCGCGCCGCGCTGCAGAGCGTGCTGGAGCGCTCGCGGCAGGTGGACGACCTCTCAGCCGCGGTCGACGAACGCTGGGCCCGCATCACGCAGGCCGAGGAGCGGCTCGCCAAGCTCGATACGCTGCTGGGCGACGTCCGCTCGAGCCTCGAGACGCTGCGGGGGCAGAAGACGGTTGTGGATCACGCCATCGAGAAGGCGAATCAGCTCACGTACCAGACGAAGGAGGCGGAAGCGATCATCGAGTCGTTGCGCGAGGAGCGGGAGTTGGCATCGCGCATTCACGAGGCGGTGGTCGAGCTCAGGAGGGAAGAGGCGGGGTAGGCGCCGGCATGCTCGCTCGGGTGGCACGGCGGCCCTGCCGACCCCTGTTCCGCTGCCACAGGGCCGCAGCCGCGCACCACGTCTCGCGACTGCGCTCCCCTGCCGCGTTCCCGCTCGCTACTCCGTGATCTCCCGCATCACCGCCAGCGGGGCGCGCCGCATCACGTCGCGGCTCGACAGCAGTCCGACCACGATCGTGACGATGACAGTGCCGAGTCCCAACACCAGCAGTGGCAGGACCGGAAGTCGGAACGACATCTCGAAGAAGAAGGTGACGAGCGCCCAGCCGGCCACGGCCGCGAGCAGCAGGCCGGTCAGCGCGGCGAGCGCGCCGAGCGCCAGGTACTCGGTGGCGAGAATCCGCGTGACCTGCTGCGTGCGGGCGCCGATCGTCTTGAGCAGCACGCTCTCGCGCAGTCGCTGGTAGCGTGAGGTGCCGATCGCGCCGATCAGCACGACCATCCCGCTCGCGATCGAGAACAGCGCCATGAACCGCACCGCGACGGCCACGCTGCCCAGAATGGTGTCGATCGTCTGCTGCACCAGCGAGAGATCGAGCGCCGACACGTTCGGGTAGCGCCGCACCAGATCGCGCTGGATCTCGGCCCGGGGGGTATCGCCCTCGACGCGACTCAGCGTCACGAAGATCTGCGGTGCGCTCTCGAGCACCCCCGGCTCGAAGACCGCGAAGAAGTTGGGCTCGAACCTGGCCCAATCCACCCGTCGGAGGCTGGCGATCTCGGTCTCCAGCCGCACGCCCTGCACGTCCCAGGTGATCCGGTCGCCCACCTCCACCTGCAGCTCGTCGGCCACGTCCCGCTCGAGGGAGATGCGCGGCAGCGGTGCCGCCTCGCCGGGGGCCGCCTCGAGACGGGGTCCGTCCCACCATGCGCCCGCGATGAGCTCCTCGGATGAGACCAGGGTGTCACGATAGGTGTTGCGGTACTCCCGTCTGAGCGCCCACCGGCTGGGACCCGGCCCGGTCGTGTCGGCGAGGATCTCGCTCACGGGGCGGTCGTTGAGCGCCGCGACGCGGGCCGGCACGATGGGAGTGAATTCCGGCGTGCCCAGCCCCCGCTCACGCAGGAGGGCCTCGACGCCCTCCCGCTGGTCCTGCTGGATGTCGAAGATCACGAGATTCGGCCGGTCGGGACGCACATCGAAGGCGAACTGGTCGAGCAGGTTGCGCTGCACGACGTGCAGGCTTCCCAAGAGAAACAGGCCGAATCCCACCGTGAGGATCACCGACACGGTCTGGTTGTGCGGGCGAAAGAGGTTGGCCACGCCCTGCCGCACCACGTAGGGCGCGCGCCGGGGGAAGTAGCGCCGCGTAGCACGGGTGAGGCCCTTGGCCACCAGCCACAGAGCGCCCGTCGTGACGGCGATCGCCACCGCGAAGGCGAGACCCGCCGCGAGGACCGGTGCCTGCGTGATGCTCAGTCCGAGCGCGGTGAGCGCGAGGGCGGCGTAGGTCAGCAGGCGCGCGGGATCCCGTTTGGCGGGAGGCGTATCGTACGCGCGACGCAATGCCCGCAGCGGCGCCACGTCGCGCACGGTGAGCAGTGGCAGCAGTCCGAACAGCACCGCCACCCAGATCCCGATGCCGAGCCCCGCGAGCACGGGGCCCGCGTGCAGCATCGGCGAGACGTCGAGCGGGAGAAAGTCGGCCAGTACGCCGGGCAGGCTCCACTGCACGACCACGCCCAGCGCGACGCCGGCCAGCGAGCCGAGCGCTCCCATGAGCGCCGCCTGGGCCAGGTAGACGGAGAACACCGTGCGTTGTGAGGCGCCGAGGCAACGCAGTACGGCCACGGTGTCGAGGCGGCGCTTCACGAACACGTGCACCGCGCTCGCCACCCCGATACCGCCCAGCAGCAGGGCGATCAATCCAACGAGGCCGAGGAAGCGGGCCAGCGCGTCGAGCGATTCCGCCCACTCCTCTTCACGTTCCTCCACCGTGTCGTAGCCGACGCGCAATTCCCGCATCCGCTCGCCCCAGCTGTCGAGGAACGCCTCGAGCTCGGTGCCGTTGGGAATCCGGAGGTACGCCAGGTACCGGACGAGGCTGCCGAACTGAATGAGCCCCGTCTCGTCCACGTACGTGCGCGGGATGTAGACGCTGGGCCCGATCGCCGTGCGCAGGCCCACGTCGCCGGGCACCTTGGTGACCACCCCGATGATCACGAACGCCGCCTGCCCGATGCGCAGGGTGTCTCCCACCTGCGCATCGAGGTAGACCAGCACCCCGGGGTCGACCAGCGCGTGCCGCCCCGTAGCCAGCTCCGACCACGCTGTCGGCGGATCGGTCTCGATTCTCCCGTAATAGGGATAGCCACCGACCATTGCCCGCACGTTCACGAGCCGGGTGGCCCCGGTGCGCGGCGCCAGCGCCATCGAGGCGAAGTTGGTGGCGTACGAGATCTCCGTGCCCGCCTGCGCCGCCGAGTCGAGTGCCCCCTGGACCTCGGCCGGGAACGGCTGCCGGCTGAACAGCTCCAGGTCTGCACCGAGCAGGACGCGCGCCTCGGCGTGCACCCCCGCGATCACGTCGGCCCGGAACGAGTTGATGGCCACGAGCGCGGCGACGCCGAGCGTGATGGCGCCGGTGTAGAGCGCGATGCGGCGCCACGCGGCCCGGCTCTCCCGCAGGGCCATCCGCAGGACGAATGGGAGGTTCACGGGACGACGGTCCCGCCCGCCAGCCGCACGATGCGGTGCGCGCGCGCCGCCAGCTCCTGGTCGTGCGTCACCAGCACCAGCGTCGTCTCGGTCTCGGTATTCAGCGCGACGAGGAGGTCGGCCACGGCCTTCCCAGTCTCGGTGTCGAGGTTCCCGGTGGGCTCGTCCGCGAAGAGGATCTTCGGCTGATTGGCGAAGGCGCGGGCCAGGGCCACGCGCTGTTGCTCGCCCCCGGAGAGCTGCACCGGGTAGTGGTGGGTGCGCTCAGCGAGGCCGACACGGGCCAGGAGATCGCGAGCACGCTCTTCCGCCTCGGCCCCCCCGTCTCCGACGCCCCCAGGGCGCAGCTCCACCGGCACGAGCACGTTCTCGAGCGCCGTGAGCGTGGGAATGAGCTGGAAGGTCTGAAAGACGAATCCCACCTTCTCCGAGCGGAGGCGCGCCCGCTGGTCCTCGTTCAGGGGGCCGAGGTCCTCGCCGTCGAGCTCTACCCGGCCGGCGCTGGGCCGGTCGAGCCCGGCCAGCAGACCGAGGAGCGTGGTCTTGCCGCTGCCCGACGGTCCCACGATCGCGACGAAGCCCTGCGGGTCGACACTGAGGTTAACGTCCTTGAGGACCGTGAGGGGACGGCCCCCACTCATGTATGTTTGTTCGAGGTGCTCGGCGATGATCATCATGGCTCGAAAGATACTGCTCGTGGTTCTCGGTGTGGCGGTGACCGCGTGTGGCTCCTCCTCGGAGGAGCGGGGTGCCGCCGCTGGCGATCGCTCACGTTCGGCCGCGGCCCCGCCGGCCGAGCAGGCCGTCGTGCTCTTCCTGGGAACGAGTCTGACGGCCGGGCTCGGGCTGGAGACCGAAGAGGCCTATCCCGCCCTGATTCAACGTCGTCTCGAGCAGGAGGGGTTGCCGTTCCGTGCGGTGAACGCGGGGGTGAGTGGGGAGACCTCGGCGGGCGGGCTGCGCCGCATCGATTGGCTGTTGCGGGAGCCGGTCGGCGTGCTGGTGTTGGAGCTCGGGGCGAATGACGGCCTGCGCGGGCTCGAGATCGATCAGATGCGCTCCAACCTGCGCGAGATTATCGAGCGGACGCATGCCGCCCATCCCGACGCGCGCATCGTGATTGCCGGGATGGAGGCGCCCCCGAACCTTGGTCGTGTCTACACGCGTGCGTTCCGCCGGGTGTTCGTCGAGCTGGCGGAGGCGTACGATGCGGAGCTGATACCGTTCCTGCTCGACGGGGTGGGCGGCGTACCGGAGCTCAATCAGGCCGACGGGATCCATCCGACGGCGGAAGGGCAGGAGATCATCGCCGAGAACGTGTGGGCGGTGCTGGAGCCGGTCGTGACCGAGATGGCCGGCGCAGCGGTCCGGTAGGTGAGAAGGGAGACGCGATGCGACGTCCCGGCAAGATCGTCTGTGTGGGCCGCAACTACGTGGAGCACGCCAGGGAACTCGGCAACGTCGTGCCAGAGCGGCCGCTGCTGTTTCTCAAGCCCCCGTCCGCCGTGATCGGCGACGGAGATGCCATCGTGTTGCCGCCCGACTCCCAGCGTGTCGAACACGAGGGCGAGATCGGGGTGGTGATCGGCGCCCCCGTGCGGTTCGCGCGGCCCGAAGAGGTCGTCGCCGCCCTGGCGGGTATCACGTGCGTGAACGACGTGACCGCGCGCGATCTCCAGAAGGCCGACGGCCAGTGGACCCGGGCCAAGGGGTTCGACACGTTCTGCCCCGTGGGGCCGCGTGTGGTGCCCCTCGCCGACCTGCCCCCGCTGCCGGAGCTCGAGGTCGCCTGCCGCGTGAACGGCTTGGAACGCCAGCGCGGACGCGTGGCGGACATGGCGTTCGACATCCCGACACTGGTGGCCTACATCTCCCGTATCATGACGCTGGAGCCGGGCGACCTGATCGCCACGGGCACGCCTGCCGGCGTGGGGCCGCTCGGGGCCGGCGATGAAGTCGAGGTGGAGATCCCAGGGGTCGGGGTGCTGCGGAATCCCGTCGAGGCCTAGCCCGCGCGCAGCGCGGGGGCCTCGGTCCGCGCGCGCCGCGAGGCCTCCCACGCCACCATCGCCTTCTTCCGCGCACCGCCCCAACGGTAGTCGCCGAACGCACCCGAGCTGCGGATCACCCGGTGACACGGAATCAGATACGCGACGGGGTTCTGTCCCACTGCGGCGCCGACCGCGCGGTGGGCGTCGGGATGCCCGATGCTCCGGGCGATGTCGCCGTAGGACACGAGCGTACCCGCGGGAATGCGGAGCAACGCCTCCCACACCTTGAGCTGGAAGTTGGTGCCCTGGAGGGTGAGGGTGAGCGGCCTGGGTGGAGCGCCGTGCCGTTCGAAGATGCGCTCCACCACCGACCTGGTCGCGCGCTGATCGTGCAGCAGGTCCGCCCCGCGCCAGCGTCGCCGTAGCTCGGCGAGGACCTCGGGTCGCTCGGCCGGCGTCGCGAAGGCGAGTCGGCAGACGCCCCGCTCGGTCGCGGCGAGGAGACACTCGCCGAACGGCGTGGGATGGAATCCGTAGCGGATCGCGAGTCCTGCGCCACCCCCCTTGAACTCGCCCGGGGTCACCGCCTCCACCGCGACGAACAGGTCGTGCAGCCGTCCAGGCCCCGAGAGTCCCGCCTCGTACGCCGCCGCCAGCACGCTCTGCCCCTCGGCGAGCGCCGTCTTGGCATGCTCGATCGTGAGAAACTGCAGGAATCGCTTGGGACTCACCCCCGCCCAGCGCCTGAACAGTCGCTGGAAGTGGTAGGGGCTGAGCCCGACCGCGGCGGCCACTTCCTCCAGGGAGGGTTGGCCGCGGAAGTGCTCCTCGAGGTACTCGATCGCCCGCGTGATCCGCTCGCTGTCGCGCTCTGGATGCGTCATGGAGCCAAACTGGAGCTTCCGGTGACCGGTCTCAACCCGATTCTTGCGGCCCGGATCGCACGGCCTACGGCGCCACGGTGGTGTCGGGGTGCGCCGGGGCGCCGAACATCGACAGGTCCAGCTCCAGAACGCTCATGGGATCGACCGACACCCGGCCGAAGCGCGTGAGCCAGTGCAGGTGTGGTCCCGTCACCCGGCCGGTGGCGCCGATCTTGCCGACCGGCTGACCGGTCTCGACGGTATCGCCCCGCGCGACGAGCACTTCGCTCATGTGCAGGTAGGCGGTCACCAGGCCCTCGCCGTGGTCGACGTACACCACGTTGCCGCTGTAGTAGAAGTCGCCCACGAGGGCGACCACTCCTCGGTTCGCGGCTACCACCGGGTCCCCTTGCTCGCCATCGAGGTCCACTCCCCAGTGTCGGCTCTGGACGTCCCCATTGAACACCCGCTCCGTGCCGAAGGCACTCGTGATGGGGCCCACGGCGGGCCGGGCGAAATCGCCCTGCCAGAGGCGCGGCGTGCCGAGGGAGCGACGGTGGACCTCTCGCGTGGCCTCGCGCTCAGCCTCGATCCGAACGCGCAGCGCCGAGTCAGGCTCCTCGACGAACTGGCGCGCCACGCGCAGCCGCTCCATTGGGAACGCCGCCCGTGCCACGGGGATGCGAACGAAATGGTGCTCGGGCTCTCCCTCCGCGTAGGTGATGGTGAGCGGGAACGGGATGGTCTCGCGAGCGCTCACGGGCACCGCTGCCACGGCTTGGTACCGTCCGTCGGCCAGGGGCTCGAAGTGGAGCGCCTGCCCGGCGAGAGATCCCTCCACTACCGCTTCGGCGGTCCCGGAGGTCCGCGCCGTATCCGGCGTGACTACGAGGCGCAGCAGGATCCCCTGCCGCGGCTGCTCGGGGTACCACCACACGTCCGTCCCGGGAGTCTGGCCCGCAGGCGATCCTCCGGGCATTGCCATCGCCATCATCGCTACGACGGCGGTCAGGGTGGGAATCAGCATGCGCCAAAGATAGCGAGGTTGAGGCGGCGTGGCCTCCGACCTAGCTTGCGGCACCCGCGCAGCGGCCTCCCACAGCCCACGTTATGCCCTGGAGATCTCATGCGCCTCGTCATCTCGCTCGCCGCGCTCACGCTCCTCGCCGGCTTGGCCCGCGCCCAGCAGACCGCCAAGCAGCCCCTCGATCACTCCGCCTACGACGTGTGGATGGGAATCGACGACGAGACCCTGTCCCACGATGGGCGCTGGCTGCTGTACTCCCTCACGCTGCAGGACGGCGACGCCACGCTGATGGTGCGCGCTCTCGATGCCGGTACGGAGCACTCGCTGCCGCGCGGCGCCGGTGCGCGGTTCTCGGCCGACGCCAACTTCGTCGTGGCGTTGATCAAGCCGGAGCTGACGCTGATGCGGGAGGCCAGGCGGGCCAAGAAGCAGGGAGACGACCTCCCGAAGGATTCCCTCGCCCTGGTCAATCTCGCGACCGGCGTGATCGAGCGCATCGCGCGGGTGAGGTCGTTCCGGCTGCCCGAGGAGCAGGCCGTGTGGCTCGCCTACCTGCTGGAGCGGGAGCCGGAGGACACCGCAGCAGCCGAGGCATCGGGCGGCGAGGGACAAGAGGAGGAGACGAAGCACAAGAAGCCGAGCGAGGTGGGCACGACGCTGGTGCTGCGCGATCTCACCAGCGGCGACGAGCGGCGCTTCGAGTTCGTCAAGGATTACGCCTTCAGCGAAGACGGGGGCCGGTTGGCGTACGTGACCTCGACGCGCGACGGGGAGGGTGACGGCGTGTGGGTGGTAGCGCTCGAGGCGGGTACGGCGCGTCAGGTGAGCTTGGGCCGCGGCTCGTACCGCTCCCTCACCTTCGACGAGGATGGGCGACAGCTCGCGTTCCTCACGAACCGCGACGATCCCGACGCGGATCAACCGGGCTACGCGCTGTACCACTGGCGTGAGGGAGACGACATGGCGCGACTCCTCGGCGCCGAAGGCACGGTGGGGATCCCCGCCGGCTGGTGGGTGAGCGAGCACGGCGCGCTGTCGTTCTCGCCGAATGGCCGCCGCCTCTTCTTCGGGACGGCACCGCGACCCGAGCCCGCTCCCAAAGACACGCTGCTCGAAGAAGAGAAGGTCGACGTCGATATCTGGCACTGGCGGGATCCGTATCTCCAGTCGATGCAGCAGGAACAGCTCGACGACGAGCGGAAGCGGAGCTATACGGCGGTGGCGGATCTGCGGCGAAACCGCATCGTGCAGCTCGCGACCGACGACATGCCGACCATCGCGCTGGGTGCAAAGGGCGACGCGGACGTCGCCATCGGGTCGTCCGACCTGCCCTACCGCGTGTTGGTCTCGTGGGACTGGCCCTCGTACGAAGATGTCTACCTCGTGGATGCCCGCTCCGGCCAGCGGGAGCTGCTCCTGCGGAAGACCCAGGCGAATGTGAGACTCTCGCCCAACGGCACGTACGCGGTCTGGTACGACCACCACGACGACGCCTGGTACGCGCGCCACACGGGACGGGATCGCACGGTGAAGCTCACCGCGGGCATTCCCCATCCGCTGTTCGACGAGGACGACGACCATCCGGCGCCGAGGTTTCCCTATGGGAGCGCGGGGTGGACGGACGACGAGAAGTGGTTCCTGGTGTACGACCGCCACGACGTGTGGGCAACCGACCCTACGGGCCGCGCCGCGCCGCGCAACGTCACCGACGGCGTGGGACGCCGCGAGAACCTGCGGTTCCGCTCCGTGCGGCTCGAGCCCGACGACGAGGCCATCGATCCGGACGCGCCGCTGCTGCTATCGGCGTTCCACTACCGCACCAAGGCGGCGGGGTTCTACCGCGAGCGACTGACTGCCGACGCCGCGCCTGAACGCCTCGTCTACATGGATCGCGCGTTCGGGGGGCTCCGGAAAGCGAAGGATGCCGATGTGGTCGTGTTCAGCCGCGAGTCGGTCGCCGAGTTTCCCAATCTGTGGGTGAGCGATCTCGAGTTCGCCGCGGCGCGACAGGTGACCGACGCCAACCCGCAGCAGTCGCAGTACACCTGGGCTACGGTGGAGCTCGTGGAGTGGACCTCGGGATCGGGGGTGCCGCTTCAGGGACTGGTGTACCGACCCGAGAATTTCGATCCGAGCAGGAAGTATCCGCTGATCGTGCAATTCTACGAGCGCGACTCGGACAACCTGCACTCGTACCACGCGCCAGTCCCCCACCGCTCGGTCATCCGGCCCACGTTCTACGCGAGCCGTGGGTACGTGGTGTTCATGCCAGACGTGCGGTATCGTATCGGCTACCCCGGGGAAAGTGCGCTCCACAGCATCGTGCCGGGTACGCTCAAGCTGGTCGAGCAGGGGTTCATCGACGAGGCGAACATCGGCATCCAGGGGCACAGCTGGGCCGGGTACCAGATTGCCTACATCGTCACCCGCACGGACCTCTTCAAGGCGGCCGCCGGCGGGGCACCCGTGGCCAACATGACGAGCGCCTACGGGGGGATCCGCTACGGCTCGGGGATGAGCCGGATGTTCCAGTACGAGCGGACCCAATCGCGCATCGGGGCCACCCTGTGGGACGCGCCGCAGCGCTACATCGAGAACTCCCCCCTGTTCTGGGCCGACAAGATCGAGACCCCGTTGCTCATGATGCACAACGATCGCGACCACGCGGTGCCGTGGACCCAGGGGGTCGAGATGTTCATGGCACTGCGGCGCCTGGACAAGCCGGCCTGGCTGGTCAACTACACCGGCGAGCTGCACTGGCCCACGGACTTTGCCGAGAAGCGGGACTGGAACATCAGGATGCAGCAGTACTTCGACCACTACCTCAGGGGCGCGCCGCCTCCCGTGTGGCTGGCAGAGGGCATCTCGGCTGTTGACAAGGCACGGACGCTGGGGCTGGAGCTGGTTGAGGAGCAGCCCGTGCCGTGACGGCGAACCGGCGGCCTGCAGGACCGGGGCGCTGAGACAAGGAGGGCCGAATGAATCCGCGAGTGCTTTGGGCCGGACTGCTGGGAGGTGTCGCAGCGATTGTGTGGACCGCGGTCGTGGGAAGCCTCCTTCCCCTGCGCGACCGGATGGGGAACATGGAGGCTCCGAACGAAGAACTGGTCCTCGCCGCGCTCGACGAGAATCTCACGCAAACCGGGGTCTACCTCGTTCCCGGCAAGTTCCCCCACGACTCCCTCTTCCTGGAGCGGTATGCGGAGGGCCCGATCTTCCGGGTGCACGCGCTGCCCGAGGGCGCCGGCGGACTCGCGCAATTCGTCGTGTCGGACCTCGCGCTGCTGCTTGCGCCGATTGTCCCGGCCTGGCTCCTCATGGTCCTGTGCGGCACCGCGCGTCCCGGCTACGGCGCGCGCGTGTTCGTGGTCGCGCTGTTCGGCGCCTTCCTTGCGCTGGCGGCGTACCTCCCGATGTGGGGCCAGGAGCTGTACCCGCCGGGCTACGTCTTTCTGCTGGCGGCGAATGGCGTAGTGACCTGGGTGATCGTCGGGCTGGTTCTGGCGTGGAGGATTGCCCCGCGGCCACTCGCCGACGTGGTGGCGTAAGGCGACCCCGACGCAGGGCGTGGCGGGAGGCTGTGGGCGGGTGCGGTCGTGGGCGGGATGGTTGTGCTGACGATCGATTGCCGCGCCTAGAACCGAATGCTGCCCCCGAGCCGGAACACGCGGCTCGCGCTCTTGAGCCCTGGAAAGACCTGCTGCAGGGCGCGCCGGTCGCTGAAGCTGTCCAGCACGTCATCCACGCCGAACGCCAGCGGGAGCTGCCGCGCCAGCGTCACCGGTGCGGGCATCCCGCTGGCACGGTAGCGCAGCTCAGCCGAGAGGTCGGGTAGCTCAAACCCGTTGTGGATGGCTGGTCGATTCACGGCGGCGGGTCGCACGCTCCAGTCCTGGCGCACCTCAGGCAGAAAGGCGGGCCGGGACACGGTGGCTCCGGCATTCCGGGCCTCGACGAGCAGCGCCGGTGCCACGGGGGCTTGCAGCGCGTTGGCGCCACCCGGACTGCGCGCCGCCAGCTGTGCCTCGACCGGGGCCGCCCAAGCGGCTGCGGCCGCGAGGAGCGCCGTCGCAGTTGCGAGTCGGGTGCCAGAGAGCCTCAAGCCTTGCGAACCTCACTCAACGGGTTTTCCACGCTATCACGCCCCGTCCGGGGGGGCCGTGAGACCAATCACGATTCGAATGGTCGGAGAAAGATCGGGGTCTGCCCCCGCAGGGGCAAGGCGGACGTCAGCTGGCAGCCGCCTCGGGCTTCGCAGCCCGCTCCGCGGGCACCGCCCCGAAGCGGCGCTCCCGCTGGCGATACTCGGAGAGCGCCACGGCCAGGTCGCCGCGGCGGAAATCGGGCCACAGCAACGGCGTGAAGTAGAGCTCCGCATAGGCGAGCTCCCACAGCAGGAAGTCGGACAGGCGCTGCTCTCCGGCGGTGCGGATAATGAAATCGGGCTCCGGCACGTTGCCGCAGATCCGGCGGTGCAGCAGATCCGGCGTGATTGCGTTGGGATCGAGCTGGCCGCGCTTCACCTTGCGCGCCAGGGCGTGGGTGGCTTCGGCGATGGCCCAGCGGGCGCTGTAGTCGATGGCCAGGCGCAAGTGGAGTCGTCGGCCCCGAGCGGTGGCGTGCTCCGTCTCCTCCAGCTGGCGCAGCGCGGACCGCGGAATGCGGTCGCGGCGGCCGATGTGCGTGACCCGCACTCCGTTCTCCAGCAGCTCGGCGCGCTCGCGCAGGCAGTACTCGCGCAGCAGCCAGAACAGCCTCCCCACCTCGGTCGGGGGTCGCTTCCAGTTGTCGGCCGAGAACGCGTAGACCGTGAGCGTGGTGACGCCGAGGTCCGGCGCGCCCCGCACCACGTCCCGCAGGCTGTCGACCCCGGCCAGGTGGCCGCGCCAGCGGGGCTTCCCCTGACCCCGTGCCCACCGTCCGTTGCCGTCCATGATGATCCCGACGTGCATGCCGTTCATGTTCGCTCCAGCGCGTCGCGTGCTTCGCTCAAGATGGCCTCCATCTGCGCCAGGTACGTCTCGAGCGCCCGCCGCCCCTTCGTGGTGAGGCGGTACTCGGTCTTCGGCTTCCGGTCCTCGAATCCCTTGGACACCTTGATGTAACCGGCCTCCTCCAGCTTGCGGGCGTGGACGCTCAAGTTCCCGTCGCTGGTGCGCAGCACCTGCTTCAGGTCGGCGAAGCTCATGCGCTCCTCCGCCGCGAGCGCCGACACGATCCCGAGGCGGATGCGCTCGTGGATCAGCCGGTCGAGCGTCTCGGTGGTCGTGCTATCCGCCATGCCGCAGCACAATGTCGAGTCCGATGGCCACGTGCAGGCCGCCGAACCCGAGAGCCAGCAGGGGAAGCCCCCACTCGGGCCGGAGCAGCGCCACCGCCCCCAGGATCAGGAAGAGGACCCCCATCCCCCGGATCGCCCGGACGGAGATCGTCCCGCCCGCGGTCACCCCGGCTCCATACAGCGCGAGCCAGGTGCCCGGCAGCAGGCCGGTCGTTCCCTGTTCCGCCAGCGCGATGGTGAGCAGTCCCCCCGCCACGAGGGTGGGTGCCATGACCCAGACCACCTTGCGGATCGCTCCGGTCCAGATGGGTACCTCGAGCCGCCGTGCCTTCGTGACGTTGAAGGCGGTCGCGATGGGGACCGAGAGGAGAGCGGCGGGGATCCAGATGCGCAGGTCGGCTCCCAGATTGCCGCTCCAGGCCAGCCACGCCGCCACCAGCCCGACGGTGCCGACCGCGACCAGCCCCCAACCGGAGACGGCGGTGTACGTCGACGCCGACTCCATGGTGCGCCGGATGAACGCCAGCGTCTCCTTCGCGTCCCGCTGGTCCTCGTGCGTGGGAATGGACACGGCTCCTCCCCCGAGATGCCGGAATGGGTAAAGGACTTTGTACTTTAAAGTACGTTTCCGGGCATGAGACGCAAGAGATTCGCCCGCTTGACGGGGGTCGGGGTTGAACGCCCCGGCAGGCTGTGGTTAGAATGCTGCCCGACCCAATGCCGCTGCTTAGCCTCACCAACGTCACCAAGCGCTTCAACGGCGTGACCGCCGTGGACTCCGCGAGCTTTGCGGTCGATCGCGGGGAGGTGGTGGGGTTCCTCGGCCCCAACGGGGCCGGGAAGTCCACCACGATGCGTCTGATCACCCAGTTCTACGAGCCCGACGAGGGCGAGATCCGATTCGACGGCGTGCCCCTGGCGGAGGCCGGCAGGGAGGCGAAGCGCCGCATCGGGTACCTGCCCGAGAGCAATCCGCTGTACGACGAGATGGCGGTGGCCGAGTACCTCGATTTCGTCGCGCGTCTGCGGGGGCTGACCGGCCCGGACGGCCGGCGGGCGTTGGAGGAGGCGATCGCCCGCACGGGGATCGGGGAGGTCTACTACCGCCCGATCGGCGAGCTCTCCAAGGGCTACCGCCAGCGGGTCGGGCTGGCCCAGGCGATCCTGCACCGGCCCGATCTCCTGGTGCTGGACGAGCCCACCGAGGGGCTGGACCCGAATCAGCGGGTCGAGATCCGCCGCCTGATCAACGAGCTGGGCCGCGAGCGCACGGTCATGCTCTCCACCCACGTGCTCCCCGAGGTGCGCCATACCTGCAGCCGGATCCTGGTCATTCATCGGGGCCGCCTCGCCGCCGACGGCCCGGTCGAGCAGCTCACGGCGCAGGCCGAGGGCGCGGTACAGGTCCACGTCGAGGTCCTGGGCGAGGGGGTGGCCGCGGCCCTCGGAAGTGTGCCCGGCGTGCTGAGCGTGGAGGGGCCACACCCGCGGGGCGGCGACCGGGTGGCGGTCACCCTCACCACCGACGGCTCCCGGGACGTACGGCCCGACGTGTTCGCACAGGCCCGGGAGCGCGGCTGGACGCTCTACGAGCTGCACCAGGAGACGCGCAGCCTCGAGGAGCTATTCCGGCAGCTCACGGGAGGGGCGGGCGAATGATGAAGCCGGTGTGGACTCTCGCCCGCCGCGAGCTGCGGTTCCTGTTCGATCACCCCACGGGGTACATCCTGCTGGTCGTCTTCCTGGGGTTCAACAACTTCCTCTTCTTCCGTACGGCCTACCTGCAGAACCTGGCTACGCTGCGGCCGATGCTGGGGCTGCTGCCCTGGATCCTCCTCTTCTTCGCGCCCGCGGTCACCATGCGCACGCTGTCGGAGGATGCCCGGTCGGGGACCCTGGAGGTGGTGCTGGCACAGCCCATCACCGAGGTCGAGCTGGTCCTGGGGAAGTACCTGGGGGCGCTACTGTTCGGCTGCATGGCGTTGCTGCTCACGGTGACGATCCCGCTCGGGCTCTCGCTGGGCGCCGACCTCCAGGTCGGGGTGATGCTCGCCCAGTACGTCGGCGCCGTGCTGCTGGCGGCGGCGTTCACCGGAGTGGGGCTGTGGGCCTCCAGCGTGACGCCCAACCAGATCACCGCGTTCATCGTGGGCGTGGCGGTGATGTTCCTGCTCATCCTGGCGGGGGCAGGCCCGATGATCACCGGGCTGCCGCCCCGCCTGGCCCAGCTCGTGGCCAGCCTGGCGGTGCTGCCGCACTTCGAGAACATCGCGCGGGGCGTCATCGACCTTAGGGACGCGGTCTACTTCCTCTCGGTGGCGGGGCTGTTCCTCACATTGGCGTACTACGGGGTGATGCGCCGCAAGCTCTCGCCGGTGCGCGCCACTCGCCGCCGTCTCCAGCTCGGCACGGTGTTGATCGCGGCGCTCGTATCGGTCGTGAACCTCCTGGGAGGACACATCGGCGGGCGGCTCGATCTCACCCCCGGGAAGGCGTACACGCTCTCGCCGGCCACGAAGGAGATTCTGGGCGATCTCGAAGACCTCGTCACGGTGAAGCTCTTCGTGACGCAGGAGCTGCCCGAGGACTTCGGGATCATCAAGCGCGACATCGGCGATCTCCTCGCGGATTTCCGCTCCGCGGGGGACGGCAACCTGCGCGTGCTGGAGCTCGATCCAGCCGAGGACGAGGAGGCGATGGCGGAGGCCCGCGCGCTGGGGATCCCGCCGGTCCAGTTCAGCTCCGTAGGCGAAGCCCAGCTGCAACTGCGGCAGGGCTACCTCGGCATCGCGGTGCAATACGCCGACGCCGCCGAGACGATCCCGGTGGTGACCCGCACCGACGACCTGGAATACCGGCTCATCTCGTTCATCCGCACCCTCACGCGGCCCGTACGGACGGTCGTGGGCCTCGTCGAGTCGCGCGCCGATCCGGGGCAGGGGAACACGTATGGAGCCGTGCGGCAGCAGTTGGAGCGCACCTACGACGTGCGCACGGTGCCGGCGGCGGACTCGTTGCCGATCGCGGCGGAGATCGAGGTGCTGGTGCTCGCCGGGCCACCGCCGGTGCTGGACAGCGCGCAACTGGAACGCTTCGCCGCCTTCCTCTCCCGAGGTGGCGGCGCGCTGGTTCTGGCGAGCGGGATGCGGGTCCAACCTCAGGGGCTCCAGGCCGCGGCCCAGCCGCTGGCCTGGAACGCGGTACTGGAGCCGTACGGTGTCTCGGTCCGGCCTGACATGGTGTACGACCTCGCCTCCAACGAGGCCGTGTCGGTGCCGACCTCCTTCGGACGGATGCCGATCTCCTATCCCTTCTGGATTCGTGCGCTCAGCACGCAGGCGATCTCCGTGAACGCCGATCTCGAGGCCATGGTGCTGCCGTGGACCAGCAGCATCGATACGGCGGGGGCCGCTCCCGGGACCGTGGTCCCGCTGTTCGTGACGAGTCGCGCCGCCGGCGTCGAAGAGGGACGTGCGCTGATCGCGCCGCAGCGTGATTTCCCCCAGGACGACCTGAGTGAGCGGGTCCTCGCGGCCTTGGTGAATCCGCAGGCCGCGGGGCGTGAGGAGGGCCCGTCGCTCGGGCGCGTCGTGCTCGTCGGGAACTCGGAGTTCGTCACGGACCGCTACGTGCAGACCACGCCCACGGGCATGCTGTTCGTACTCAACGCGGTGGATTGGCTGGCGCAAGACGACGCGCTCATTCAGATCCGCTCAAAGAACCGCCGCCCGCCGGCGCTCGTCTTCGAGGGCGAGACGCCGCGTAGAGTCGTGAAGTACCTCAACATGGTCGGTATGCCGCTGCTGATCATCGCTTTCGCCGTGGCCTGGCTGTGGCGCCGCCGGCGCTGGACGCGGCAGCACTACGGTCCGATCGGGGGCGTGGCGTGACCCCACGACAGCTGTTGCACATCGGGATCGCGCTGGCGGTCGCGCTGTTCCTGTGGGGACTCGTCACGGTCTTCGGTGGCGGCGGTGACACGATCGAGGAGCGGGAGATGCTGCCGGCCCTCTCGTCCGGTCAGGCGGATACGATCGAGTTCTCGGGCGGCGAAGCGACGGTGCGGCTCGCGCGCGGGCGGGAAGCCGAGTGGAATGTGAATGGGTACCCCGCCTCGCCGGACGCGGTAGACGAGCTGTTTCGGGCGCTGGCCGCTCCCGTGCGCGGCAGCCTGGTGGCACGCAGCGCGTCGTCCCATGCGCGGATGGGGGTCGACTCGGTGGGAGGCCGGCGGCTGCGCGTGATGCGGGGCGGCGACACGGTGGCCGATCTCGTGGTCGGGAACCAGGGGCGCCAGTACGGCACCGTCTATGTCCGGCAGGTCGGCGACGATCTGGTGTACCAGGTGGGTGGGCCGCTGCACACGTTGGCGGTACGGATGGTCACCGATTGGCGTGACAAGCGCATCCTCGTGCTGGATACGGCACGGATCGAGCAGGTGACGGTTGAGCGCGGGCGCCGCCCGTTCACCCTCGTGCGGGCCGACGGCGTCTGGAGCTTCGCCGACGGAACGCCGGCCGACTCGGCAGAGATGGCGCGCCTGTTGCGTGAGTACCGAACCGTGTCGGCGCAGGGGAACGCGTTCGCGAGCCCCGCCCAGGCCGACTCGGCGCAGTTCGATCGGCCCGACCGGCGCCTCTCCGTCGTTGGGGCGGGCAGCGACACCCTGGCGACTCTGCTGTTCGACTCCACCGACACGGGCTATTGGGTGCGCCACGCGGATGGAGGAACGGTATACCACCTGTACGCGTGGAAAGTGGATGATCTCACGCCGCACGACTCCACGCTGCGGCGCTGAGTACTGACTACCCTCGGATCTGACAGGACGGGACACAGCGTGAGTAAGCGTGTGTGGGTTCCAGTGGTTGGTGCGTTCGGTGTGCTGGTGCTCATCCAGCTCTGGCCCGTCGAGCGCGCCAACCCGCCGGTGACGGCGGAGATCGCGGCCCCGCCAGAGGTGATGGAGGTGCTGCGCGTCGCGTGTTACGACTGCCATTCGAACGAGACACGTTGGCCGTGGTACGGCTACGTGGCTCCGGTCTCGTGGCTCGTGGCGCACGACGTGAACGAGGCGCGTGAAGAGCTCAACTTCTCGGAGTGGGGTCTACTGTCGGCGGAGGATGCCGCGGAGCTGCGCGAAGAGGTGTGGGAAGAGGTCGAGGAGGGAGAGATGCCGCTACGCAAGTACGTCTGGCTGCACCCCGAGGCGAGGCTATCGCGGGAGCAGCGGCAGGTGTTGCAGATGTGGTCGGGGGCGGGCGAGCAGGAGGAGCACTGAGGGCGCGGCTCCGGTACCGTGACGCCGTTGCCCCCCCCAGCATCTCGCCGGGCTCCCGGGCCACGCACCGTCCGCTCACCGTCGCCCCGGGTTCGCTGCGAGAGGAACCCGGCCTCGCTCGATCCACGCTAGCGTCGCAACCTGCCGTCCTACCCCCCGTCCACCACCACCCGCGCGTTCGCAAACACGGCGTACCACATCTCCCGCGTGAGTCGGCCGGTGTTGGTGTTCTGCCGGCTGGGATGATAGGAGGAGATCAGCACGGGCCCGCCGGGCAGGTGCGTTTGGCCGGCGTGGGCGAATGCGGGCCGCTCGATGGGCCGCAGGCGCTGCGACCATCCGGAGGCTCGCAGCCACTGGCGGTGCGCCACGTGGCCCAGCGTGAGGACCACCAGCACGCGCGTGAGGAGGCGCAGCTCTGCCTCCAGGAACGGCTGGCACGCGTCGAGCTCACCTTGGGTTGGACGATTGCCGGGAGGTGCGCAACGGCCGGCCGCGGTGATGTAGCAGTCGCTGAGCCGCATGCCGTCGTCCCGTCCCGTGGAGTCCGGCTGGTTGGCGAACCCGAAACGGTGCAGCGCCTCGTAGAGCCAGTCGCCGCTCGAATCTCCGGTGAACACCCGTCCCGTGCGGTTGGCGCCGTGTGCGCCGGGGGCGAGTCCCACGACGAGCAGTCGTGCGTCGGGGTCGCCGAAGCCGGGCACCGGACGTCCCCAGTACTCCCAGTCGCGATAGGCACGCTTGCGCTCCCGGGCCACCTGCTCGCGATGGGTGACCAGGCGCGGGCAGTCGCGGCACCGCGTGATGGCGCGGTGCAGGCTCGTGAGGGACGAATGAGTGGTCATGGCGGCGGCGTCGCGTGGAAACTGCCGGCGGCGCGTCGGGGACGCCAGCCCCAGGCGTCGGCCGCAGGGGCTTGCGTCCCTGCCGTCTTCTGCGTCAACTCCCTGTTGTGCCACGATCCGACTTCTCTATCGTGAGGACAATGTGAAGAGCACCCTGACGCTACTCGTCGCCGCGCCAGCGGCCGTGCTGCTCTGTGGTACGCCCGCCGCGGCCCAGGAGCTCTCCCAAGCGGAGCGGGCGATCGTTGAGTACATCGACGCGCACGCCGAAGACGCGATCTCGCTGCTCGAGCGAGTCGTCAATATCAACAGCGGGACGATGAACTTCGCCGGTGTCCGCGAGGTCGGTCGGGTCTTCGAGAGCGAGTTGGCGGCCCTCGGATTTCGTACGCGCTGGATTCCGATGGACAGCGCGCATCGGGCGGGACACCTCTTCGCCGAGCGGCGGGGCGGGCAGGGACGCCGCATGCTGCTCATCGGCCACCTCGACACCGTGTTCGAGCAAGACAGTCCGTTCCAGCGGTTCGAGCGCCTCGACGCCTCCGTGGCGAGGGGGCCCGGCGTCTCCGACATGAAGGGAGGCGACGTCGTGATTGTGTTGGCGCTCCAGGCCCTGCACGCCGTGGGCGCGCTGGACCAGACCAGCGTCATCGTCGCCTTCACGGGCGACGAGGAGCATCCGGGCGATCCCGTCGACTACGCCCGGCAGCATCTGCGGGAGGCGGCGCTGCGCAGCGACATCGCGCTGGGGTTCGAGGGCAACGTGGGCGGGGTGGGGATGGCGACGGTCGCGCGCCGCGGGGTCACAGCTTGGACGCTGCACGTCAGGGGGGTGCCGGCTCACTCGTCCCAGATCTTCCGAGAGGACCTGGGGAGCGGCGCCATCTTTGCGGCGGCCCGGATCCTCAACGAGTTCCGCGAAGAGCTCGCGGGCGAGGAGTACCTCACCCTCAACCCGGGCGTCATCGTGGGCGGCACCACGGCGGATCTGGACATGGAGCAGAGCCGCGGCAGCGCCTTCGGCAAGACCAACGTCATCGCGGAAACGGCCATCGTCAGCGGCGATCTGCGCGCGCTGTCCGATCTCCAGCTGCAGCGCGCCAAGAACCGCATGAGCCACATCGTGGAGGACGCGCTGCCTCACGCCGAAGCCACGATCGAGTTCCGGGAGCTCTACCCGCCGATGGAACCCTATGCGGAGAACTATGCGCTGATGGAGATTCTCTCCCAGGTGAATCGCGCGCTCGGGTACGAGGAGGTGGCGCCACTCGACCCGGGCCTCCGCGGAGCTGCCGACATCTCGTTCGTGGCCGAGACCGTAGAGGCAGCGCTGGCCGGCCTGGGCGTGATCGGGGAGGACTCCCACACCGTGGAAGAGACGGTGGACCTCACGTCGATTCCCGTCATGGCGAAGCGCGCCGCACTGCTGATCTTCGGGCTGACGAGGGAATAACGCGAGGGGGCGCGGTCGGTACGCCACCGACCGCGCCCCCTCATGCCGCCGCTCGGCCCCGCCTACCGGCCGTCCGGCTTCTCCGCGATCCCCGCCTTCTCCAGGATCGTCTCCATCAGGCACCACTTCGTCATGCTGGACTGCAGCAGGTTGAGTCCGACGAAGGCGGTGAAGAGGTAGAAGTAGGGGCTCACCCAGTAGCCCAGTGCCAGAGACGCCAGCACGAACGTGCCAGCGATGCGGCGGATCAGGTAGTGCATTCTCAAAGGACCTCCATGGTGTTCAGGGTATACGCCTTGAGTCCCTCCTCGGGCCCCTTCTCCTGCTGCAGCGCCTTCAGGCGGTCGCAGAGACCGCCGCACTCGCCGTCCGGCAGCGCCACGAAATACAGCGTGCTCGATCCCGGGAATGCCCGGGTGCCGAGTTTGCGACCGGTCCGCCCCACGCCGAGCACGTTGGGGAACGCACTGTAGCCGGGAACCTCGCTCTCGTCGAGCAGCCGCTCGACGTCGTCGGCGTGATGGGAGTCGACGAAGATCAACAGCAGGTTCATTTGTGCATCTCGTAGTAGAGGAGTGGAATGGCCACGAGCGTCAGGGCGGTGGCGATCACCGCTCCGCTGATCAGCGCGATGCCGAGCCCCTGGAAGATCGGGTCTCGCACCATCACCATCCCGCCGATCACCACCGCCAGGGCGGTGAGGACGATGGGGCGGGCCCGGATCAGGCCGGAGGCCACCACCGCATCCTTGAGGGCGTGGCCACGCTGCAGTCCCAGCTCGATGAAGTCCACCAGCAGGATCGAGTTCCGCACGATGATCCCGGCCAGTGCGATCATGCCGATCATCGAGGTCGCGGTGAAGAAGGCACGGCTCGCCGCGTGCGCCGGCAGGATGCCGATGAGCGTGAGTGGAATGGGCGCCATGATCACGAGTGGAACCGTGAACGACTGGAACCATGCTACCACGAGCACGTAGATCAGCAGGAGCACCGCAGCGAAGGCGATCCCGAGATCGCGGAACACCTCCACCGTGATCTGCCACTCGCCGTCCCACACGAGGAACGTGTCCTCGGTGAGTGTGGGAGAGCTGGCCCAGTACATGGGCAGGTCGCCGGTCTCCTGCCGGATCGGCTCAGCCATGTCGAGCATCGCGTAGGCGGGGCTCTCGAAGCGGCCGGCCACGTCGGCGGTGACGTACACCACGGGCCGCAGGTTCTTGTGGAAGATCGTCGTCGGCGCGGGCGCGCTGTCGATCGCGGCGAGCGTGCCGAGCCGACGCGCACCGTTCGGCGTGGCAATCGGCAGCCCTGCCAGATCGCCCACCGTGGCGGCGGCCGAGTCGGGCAGCTCCACCCAGATCGCGACGGGCTCGGCCGCATTGTCGTCGTGGAGCAACCCCGCACTCGCGCCGCCGAGGGCGGCCGCGATGGTCTGCGCCACCTCCTGGGGATTCGTGCCCGAGCGCCGCGATTCCGCGTCGATCACGGCGGCACGCAACTCGGCATGCGGGGCGGTGACCGACCAATCCACGTCCACCACGCCGTCGGTCGTGACGAACACGTCGCGTACCCGCCGTGCCGCCTCGACCTGGGCCTCGTACGACGGCCCGTAGACCTCGGCAGTCAGCGTGGCGTACACGGGTGGACCCGGCGGGATCTCGGCGAGCTTCACCGAGGCGCCGTACGCCCGAGCAACGGAGTCGACGGCCGGCCGCAAACGCAGCGCAATCTCGTGGCTCTGGTCCGAGCGCTCGTGCTTCGGTTGGAGATTGACCTGCACGTCTGCCACGGTCGGACCGCGACGCAGGAAGTAGTGCCGCACGAGGCCGTTGAAGTTGAACGGCGCACCCACGCCGGCATACGTCTCGACATCGTGCACTGCTTCGTCGCGCGCCACGGTGAGCGCCAACGCCTGTGCCACCTCCGCCGTACGCTCGAGGGACGTGCCCTCGGGCATGTCGACGATGAGCTGGAATTCGCTCTTGTTGTCGAACGGCAGCATCTTCACCGTCACCCACCGCAGCGGGATCAGCCCGATCGACAGCACCAGCAGCACTGCCATACCCGCATACGTGAGGTGCCGGCGCCGTGTATCCTGCAGCAACCGCTCCAGCGTAGACCGGTACCAGGTGGCGAGCCGTCCGGTGGGCAGTTCCTCATCGGTCTGCTCCACGGGCTTGCCGCTGGGGCGGTCGGCGTCGCCGTGTTGCTTGACGAGCCGCACCGCGAGGTACGGGGTCACGATGAACGCCACCGCGAGCGAGAACAGCATCGCGACGGAGGCGCCGACCGGGATGGGCCGCATGTAGGGCCCCATGAGCCCGGAGACGAAGGCCATGGGCAGGATCGCCGCGATCACGGTGAGCGTGGCCAGGATGGTCGGGTTGCCCACCTCGTCCACCGCTACCACGGCCGCCTCGTCGGGATGGCGGTGCCGCAGGCCCAGGTGCCGCGCGATGTTCTCCACCACCACGATGGCGTCGTCCACCAGGATGCCGATGGCGAAGACCAGCGCGAACAGCGTGATGCGGTTCAGCGTGTATCCGTAGAGTCGGTAGACCAACAGCGTCAGCGCGAGCGTGACGGGGACCGCCACGAGCACCACGACCGCCTCCCGCCATCCCAGTGCCCACCACACGAGCAGCACCACCCCCACGGTGGCAATCAGGATGTGCAGCAGGAGCTCCTGCGATTTCTCGGTGGCCGTGTCGCCGTAGTTGCGGGTCACGGTCAGCCGCACGTCGTCGCTGACGAGCTCTCCGCGGAGCGCGTCGACGCGGTCCAGCGCCTGGTGCGCAATGGTGGCGGCGTTAGTGCCCGCCCGCTTGGCCAGGGCAATGGTCACCGCGGGTTCGAAATCACCACCGGTGCCGCCGCCCGGCAGGAAGGACACGTACTGGTCGGGTTCGGCGGGCCCGTCGGCCACCTGCGCCACGTCGCGCAGGCGCACGGCCCGCTCGTTCACCACCGCGACCACCACCTCGCGTACGTCGTCCGCGTTGCGCAGCAGGTGCCCCACCCGCACCGGGACGGTCCGGTTACCGCTCAAGAGATTGCCGGCCGGCAATTCGGCGTTCGCGACGCCGATAGCGTGGAGTACCGCGGCGGCCGAGAGCCCCCGCGCGGCGAGCGCCTGGGGGTCGAGCGTGACCCGCACCACGCGCGGAGCGCCGCCGATCACCCACGTTTCGGCCACGTCGGGAAGGCGCTTCAGCTCGGCGGCCAGCTCGACCGCTTGCTGCCGGAGCAGGTAGCCGTCGCCCGCGTCGCTTCCACCCGAGAGCGTCAGGGTGAGGATCGGCACCTCGTTGATGCCGTGCAGCGTGACGAGCGGTGGTGTGGCTCCGGGCGGGGTCCGATGCATGTTCGCCAGGAGCTTGCCGTACAGCCGGGTGAGCGCGATCTCGGGATCGGTGCCCACCTCGAAGCGTGCGGTGATCAACGCGCCGTCCGCCTGTGCGGCGCTGTACACGTACTCGACGCCGGCGACCTCCCAGATGGCCCGCTCCACGGGCTCGACGATGCGCTGCTCGACCTCACGCGGGTTGGCACCCGGCAAGCCCACGGCCACGTCGATCATCGGCACCCGGATCTGCGGCTCCTCTTCACGGGGCGTCGTGAGCAGCCCGCCGACGCCGGCGGCCAGCGACGCCGCAACCAGCAGCGGGGTCAGCTTGGAATTGAGGAAGCGCTGCGCAATCGCGCCGGAGGGCCCGGTCTTCACAGGACGATCCGATCTCCGGGCTCGAGCCCGCTCAGCACCTGCACCTGTTCACCGGAGTCCAGCGTGCGTCCCAGCCGCACCCAGCGAATGGTCACGCCGTTGACCGTGACCACGCGTACACCGGTCAGCTGCCCACGCCGCACCACCGCGTGTGCGGGGATGGCGATCCCCTCATGACTGCCGGCCGGCACCAGGGCCGTAACCGCCGTGCCGGTGGGCCACTCGGCGGGGAGCGTGGCGCGCACCTCGACCGTGCGCGTCATCGGGTCGGCGCCAGCGGCGACCGCCCGCACGATCGCCGTGCCGGCGCGGCCGTCGGTGGTGGTGACCCGAATCGGCATGTCGGCCCGTAGCCCCGCTGCCAGGTCCACGGGCACCGCCACGACCGCGTCGCGCTCGCCCGTATCCTCCAGAATCAGGATCGGCATGCCGGGGCTGGCCACGTCGCCTTCGTCGGCGAAGCGGCGCACCACCGAGCCGGCGAAGGGAGCGGCGATCGTCGCGTAGCTCGCTGCCGTCTCGACCTCCTGGAGCGTGGCCTTGGCCAGTGCGAGCTGCGACTCCGCCTGCGCCAGACCCAGCTGCGCCCCGTCGCGCTGGACCTGGGCTACCACGTCCTGGGCGTACAGCGTGTCCATGCGCGCGGCCTGTCGTGCGGCCTCGTCGCGGGCGGCCTGCGCTGCCCGCACCGCGGCCTCTGCCTTCAGCCGGTTGGCGGCCACGTCATCGGTGCCGAGCCGGACAAGCGTCTGACCCTCGCGGACGCGGTCACCGACCTCCACCGGGACCGCGGTGATACGGGCCATCATGCGGGTCGAGATCTCGGCGGTGCGGCGGGCCACGACGGTGCCCTCCACCGGCACGACCGTGGTGAGCGGCTCCTCCTGCACCGTGAACGTGGCGGCAGGCGGCTCGGCGGCGCTCTTGTCGTCGGCCGCGGCGTGGCCGCACGCCGCCACCGCGACGGCGAGCAGTGCGGGGGTGAGATGTCGGTTCATCGGTCGTACGCTCCGTAAGCGAGGTCCAGGGCCGCCAGCGCCACGGACAGATCCCGGCGGGCGGCGACGAGGTTGAGTCGGGCGGCGGTGGCCGCCGCCTCGACGTCGAGTAGCTCGGTGATGGGGGCGGCACCGGTGCGGTAGCGCAGGCGCGCGTGCTCGACCGCTTCCCCCGCCTCCGCCGCCGCGTCCGCGGCGACGCCGACGCCCTCGCGGGCGGCGTCCAGCAGGCGTTCGGCCTCCAGCACTTCCAGCGCCGCCTGGCGCTCGGCCGCCTCGCGGCGCGCCTCGGCGGCGGTGCGCTCGGCCTTGGCCGCCCGCACCTTGCCCACGCCCTTGAGGCCGTGGAAGATCGGCCACGTCAGGCCAATGCCGATCATCCAGTTGCCGCTCCCGTCGTCCCAGGGCGCGCTCTGCCCGTGGTAGCCCACCGAGCCGAACGCGGCGACCGCCGGCAGCTGTGAGGACCAGGCGCTGCGCACGCCGAGGTCCGCCGCTTCCGCCCCGAGCCGGTAGGCCTCGAGGTCGGCCCGGCTCTCGAGTGAGCAGTCGGCGGCTCCTTCCGTACAGCTCGAGCTGGTGGTGTTGCCCAGGGAGTCGGTGAGCACGAGGGGGACGGAGTCGGGTAGCGCGAGGAGCGTACGCAGCCCCGACAGCGCGTTGGCCGCCTGCGCGTGCGCGGCCAGGCGCCGCACCTCGAGCTCCGACGCCTTGAGCCGGGCGAGTCGGGCGTCGAGGCCGGTCACCAATCCCTGCTCGTGCATCGCCTCGGCCTGGCGGGCGTGGGCCCGCGCGGCGGCGATCGCGGTATCCAGCGCGTCCACCTGCCGGGCTGCGAGCTGCGCGTCCCAGTAGGTGCGCGTGACGAAGAACGTCGTGGCGCCCGACGCGCGTCGCGCGGCCGCGGCCTGGGCTTGCGACGCCTTGCGGGCCGCGCCATGGCCGTACAGCGCCTCGGGTACCAGCAGCGGCTGCCGGATCATCGCGGCCGTGGTCCAGCCACCGTACGGGTTCGGGCTGTTCAGGGCGTCGAGCGCCAGGTCTTCGCCGGTGAAGTTGGCCTGGCGCAGCTTGAGGCCGAACACCGCCACCGGATCGTTAGTGCGGATGGCGTTGAGGTCGACCGTAATGCTCGGCAGGAACGCCTGACTCGCCTGGCGCGGGAGCTCGGCTGCGGCACGCGCCTCGGCCTGGACCGCCAGCAGCGACGGGTTGGCCTCCATGGCACGGGCCACCGCCTGTTCGAGCGAGAGCTGCAGCGTGTCCCCGGCCCCAATCTGGGCGGCGGCCATCAATATATTAATAGTAATAGACATATGTCTCAGGTGAAAAAAAGGGGTCTCCGCGCCCAACCCCGTTACATGTCGCAGCTTCGAATGCAGCCCAGGATGTGTCCGACCTTGGGCTCCACGATCCGGTAGTACACGTGATTGCCATCCCGCCGGGAGCTCACGATCCCGCACCCGCGCATCTTGGCCAGGTGCTGTGATACGATGGCCTGTGGCAGGTCGAGCACCTGCTGGATGTCCGAAACGGAAGTCTCACCCTGCTCCAGCACCTCCGCGATCTTCAGGCGGTCGGGGTGCCCGAGCATCTTGATGATCTCCGCGGCCCGGTGCAGGGTCTTGGGCTCCACGCCCCTCACGAGTTGCTTTGGTGTCATGGACATAGAATATAGCAATATGGATATCTTGTCAAGTGCCCGGCCGGGCGGGGGTAGCCGGGGGGTGGGCAGGGCGGCGTCGGCACGGTGCCGGCGGGGAGTGGGCCCTACCCCTTCCCCGGCCGGCGGCGGGGGGGGCCGAGCCGCCTAGACGTCCAGGTTCTTGACGTACTTGGCATGCTCCTCGATGAACGCCCGGCGAGGCTCTACCTCGTCACCCATGAGCGTCTCGAACAGCCGGGCGGCCTCCACCGCATCCTCCAGCTCCACGCGCAGCACCGTGCGGGAGGCCGGATCCATGGTGGTCCGCCACAGCTGATCGGGGTTCATCTCGCCCAGACCCTTGTAGCGCTGCACGCTCACGGTGCCCTTGGAGCCGCCGTTGAGCCGCTTCGTGTACTCCTCGCGCTCCCGGTCGTCGTACGCGTAGAACTCCTGCTTGCCCTTGGCCACGCGGTAGAGCGGGGGCTGGGCGATGTACACGTAACCGGCCTCGATGAGGGGACGCATTTCCTTATAGAAGAACGTGAGCAGGAGCGTGCGGATGTGCGCCCCGTCCACGTCTGCGTCGGTCATGATGATCACCTTGTGGTACCTGGCCTCGTCGAGCTTGAAGTCATCCTCGCCCACGCCGGTTCCGATGGCCGTGACGATGGCGCGGATCTCCTCGTTGGAGAGGACCTTGTCCACCCGTGCCTTCTGCACGTTGAGGATCTTGCCGCGCAGCGGCAGGATCGCCTGGAACGAGCGATCACGCCCCTGCTTGGCCGAGCCACCGGCGCTGTCGCCCTCCACGATGTAGAGCTCGCACATCGTGGGGTCGCTCAGCGAGCAGTCGGCCAGCTTGCCGGGCAGCACGCCGTTCTCCAGGGCGCTCTTCTTGCGCACCAGCTCGCGCGCCTTGCGCGCGGCCTCCCGCGCACGGGCGGCGCTCAGCGCCTTGTCGATGACCGCACGGGCTGCGCTCGGGGTCTCCATGAGGAAATTGCCGAGCTGCTCGTACAGCACCGTCTTGACGATGCCCTCCACCTCGGAATTGCCCAGCTTCGTCTTGGTCTGTCCCTCAAACTGCGGCTCCTTGACCTTCACGTGCAGCACGGCCGTGAGGCCCTCCCGCACGTCGTCGCCGCTCAAGGAGACGCTCTCCTTCTTGAACATCCCCTTGTTCTTGCCCACCTCATTGACGCAGCGCGTGAGCGCCGCCCGGAAACCGGTGAGGTGCGTGCCGCCCTCGTGCGTGTTGATGTTGTTCACGAACGAGAAGACGTTCTCCTGGTAGCCGCTGTCCCACTGCATTGCCACGTCGATCTCCACGTCGTCCTTCGTGGTGGAGAAGTGGATCGGCTTGGCGTGCAGCGCCTTGCGGTTGCCCCGCAGGAACTGGACGAACTCGGCAATGCCCTTCTTGTAGTGGAAGGTCTCCTGCTTCGCCTCTTCGCCCCGCTTGTCGGTGAGGTTGAGCTTGATGCCGGAGTTGAGATAGGCGAGCTCGCGCAGCCGGTTGGCGATGGTCGAGTAGTCGTAGTCGACCTCGTGGAAGATCTCCGTGTCCGGCCGGAACGTGACCTTGGTGCCGCTCTTCTGAATGTCCTTGCCGACCTTGAGCCGCGTCTTCGTCTTGCCGCGCTCGAAGGCCATGTGGTGCTCCTTGCCGTCGCGCCACACCCAGACGTCCATCCGCTCGGAGAGCGCGTTCACGACGGAGACCCCCACCCCGTGGAGTCCTCCCGACACCTTGTAGGTGCTCTTGTCGAACTTGCCGCCGGCGTGGAGCATGGTCATGGCTACTTCGACGCCGGGCTTCTTCTCCGTCTTGTGCAGGTCGACCGGGATGCCACGGCCGTTGTCGACGACGGTGACCGCGCCGTCCTCGTGCAGGGTAACGTCGATCTTGTCGCAGTACCCCGCCATGGCCTCGTCGATGGCGTTGTCCACCACCTCGTAGACGAGGTGGTGCAGGCCGCGCGGGCCCGTCGAGCCGATGTACATCCCGGGCCGCCGCCGCACCGCCTCGAGGCCCTTGAGGACCTGGATCGAGTCAGAGCTGTAGCGATCGTGCTGCTGTGGCGCTGTCATAGTCGTCCGTGGGTGTGATACGAAAAACGGGGCCGCTGGCGACCCCATCAGAGGTCCTTCCAATATACCCGGAGAGAGGCCGAAAATCAATCGGGCGAGGTCGCCATAAGTTGTTGTATGGGAAGCGGTTACGGTAAGCGCTTCGGGGCCTCCGAGGCGGTCTGGGCCGGGGCGGGGAGCAACCGGGTCGGCGTAGCGCGCCGCGCCGCCTGCCGGGTCATTGCGCGCGCCACACGATGCGCTTGATCTTCTTGCCCCGCTCGCCCAGCCGCCTAAGGATGTCGGGCGACATGAGCTGGAGCTCTTGCATCCACGCCGCCGACGACACGCTCACGAACAGCGTGCCGTCGGGCCCCACGCTCAGCGGCGTCGCCACCTGCGCGATCTTTGGTCCGACCAGCTCTGGCCACTCGGGGATGACACTGGCCTGGTCGAGGCGGCGCTTGAGGCCGCTCCGCTTGATGTAGGCGCCGAGGGCCTCACCCATGGGCGTGGCGGCGGAGCCCTTCTTACGTCGCAAGCCGCCCTCCTTCCATGCGCCAGCGCGGCCGCTCGAGCAGTGCGGCTGGAACTTCCGATTCGCGGGGCGCCGTCACGATGGCCTGTCCCGGAAGTCGCTCGCGGATGAGGGCCAGCAGCCGGGCCTGCCGGCTGGCGTCGAGCTCGGCGAACACGTCGTCGTACAAGGCGACCGGCGGACTGCTCCGGGCGGCGGTCAGCGTCTCGGCTTCGAGCAAGCGCAGGGCCACCGCGGCGGTACGCTGCTGGCCGGCCGAGCCGTACGTACGCAACTCCTTGCCGTTGATCGAGAGGTCCAGGTCGTCGCGATGCGGCCCGGTGGTGGTCATGCCGCGCCGCAGATCCCGGTTTATGGTGACCGCGAGGCCGCGCTCCAGCTCCTCGGGCGAGTCGCCTTCCCGCTGGTGGTGCGGGTGATAGCGCATCGCGGGGGGAGCCTCTTCACCCAGCGCGCGGCACAGCTCAGCATATCGCTCCGCCTGCGCCGCCGTCCAGCGCCGTCGCAGGCTCCCGACGTGCGCGGCCGCCCGCGCGAACGGCGCGTCGAACGCCCGCGCCTCGTCGGCGCGTCCGCGCTTGAGGGCGGCATTGCGCTGCCGCAGCGCGTTGCGCATCGCCGACAGGTGGGCGAGATAGCCCGGCTCGCCGAGCGACAGGAGCACGTCGAGGTAGCGCCGCCGCCCCGCCGGACCGGCGGCGACGATCGCCCGATCGGCGGGGGCGAACGCGACGGCCGTCACCAGTCCCACTCCGTCGGAGAGTTTCTTCACTTCGCCGCGGTCCACCGTGACCTTCTTGCGCCGCCCCGCGGTTTCGTACCCAACCGTGATGCGCTGTTCGGCCACCCCCGCCAGGAAGAACCCCGCCTCCCCGAACCGCACCAGCTCCCGGTCCTTCGCGCCGCGCAGCGAGCGGAACAGCACCAGGTAGTAGATCGCCTCCAGCAGGTTCGTCTTGCCGTGGCCGTTCTCCCCGAGGATGACGACGCCCTCGGTGGGGAGCTCCACGTCGAGCGACGCCAGGTTGCGAAAGTTGCGGGCGGTGAGCTGGGTCAGGTGCACGGGGCGTGGCTCAAAGCGGGTGCGCGATCCGCCGGCTCGTTTCGAGATCCAGCAGGCGGCGCTTGAGCGGGAGGCCGCCCCCGTATCCCCCCAGCTTGCCGCCGGCGGCGACCACCCGGTGGCACGGGATGATGATCGGGATCGGGTTGCGTCCGTTGGCCGTCCCCACGGCGCGCGCACCGCGGGGATTCCCGATGGCTCCTGCGATCTCCCCGTAGGTGGCCGTCTCCCCGTACCGAATGGCGGCCACCGCGTCCCATACCCGGCGGTCGAACGCGGTCCCGCTGGGACGGACGGGCACCGTGAACTCCGTGCGCCGGCCCCCCAGGTACTCCTCCAGCTCCCGGGCCGCGTGCCGTTCCAGCACCGTCTCGGGCGCGCGGTCGCCGCTTCGGTTCAGCTCGATGCGCGTGATCGCGCCATCCGCCACGGACACGGCCAGGGAAACCAGATCGGAGGCGACGGTGAACGGCGTCTTGGGAGGCATGCGGAATAATAAGGTGCTGTCCGCGAGCGCGGATTCGGTCGTGCTGCCCCGCCGTTCGCGGTGACTTCATGATTTCTTCACGCTCGACCCCCAAGGTTGACGGAATCTTGCGGTCGGGATTGCCGAACCGACCGTGCGCACCGATCCCGATGGGGGGGATTCGCATGCCACAGCAGGTACCTCGCCTCGCCGCGGTCTTCGCCGTGGCCGTCATCGGCCTTTTCGTGGCGCGCAGCCTGCTCGTGCCGGACACGTTCGGCGACCTCGGCCACTACCGAGCGGCGGCGATCGACACGATCGTGGCGCATCCCAAGGAGTACGCAGGGCACCAGGAGTGCACCATGTGCCACCGGCCCATCGCGGAGCAGCGGGCGGCGTCGAATCACCGTGGGGTGCGGTGCGAGGTATGCCACGGGCCGGCGGCAGCGCATGTGGCCAATCCGTTGGAGATTAAGCCCGCGGTCCCGCGCGAACGCGACCTGTGCGTGTTGTGTCACGCGTACAGTCCTTCGCGGCCGACGGGCTTTCCCCAGATCGACTCGGTCACCCACAATCCGCGTATGCCCTGTGCCGGCTGTCACGAACCGCATGCGCCCGAGCCTCCGGTCACGCCGCGGGAGTGCAGCGCGTGCCACGGGCAGATCGCGAACCAGCTGGCGGTCTCACATCACGCGGAGCTGAACTGCGGCACCTGCCACGAGGCGCCGAAAGAGCACAGAGACAACCCGCGGGCGGTGCGTCCCACCAAGCCTGCGGAGCGGAGCTTCTGCGGCACCTGCCACGCGGCGGACGCGCGCTCCTCCGAGCGGATCCCGCGCATCGACCTGCGGAGCCACGGTCAGCCCTACGTCTGCTGGCAGTGCCACTACCCCCACTACCCCGAGGCACGATGATGCCTGAGAGCCCGGACACCATCGAGCGCGACGCCGAGCGGACCGACAGCGACTCGGTCGATCGGCGGGAGTTCCTGCGCGACCTCCTGGGGGCGTGCAGCGCCGCCGCCCCGGTGCTGTGGTGGGGCACGGTGAGCGTGCCGGCGGCGGCCGCCCAGGGAGCCACGGCCGGATACGATCCCACGGAGCACCGCTACGGCATGGGAATCGACGTGCGGAAGTGCATCGGGTGCGCTCGCTGCGTCGTAGCCTGCAAGACCGAGAACGACGTGCCGGAGGAGCCGCACTTCTTCAACACGTGGATCGAGCGGTACGTGATCCGGCGCGACCACGAAGTCGACGTCGACAGTCCGAATGGCGGCATCGACGGCTTCCCGCCCATCGCGGAGCCCGCGACGGTGCGTCGCACCTTCTTCGTCCCGAAACTGTGCAACCACTGCGACAACCCGCCGTGCGTCCAGGTGTGCCCCGTCGGCGCCACGTTCATCACCAAGGACGGAGTGGTCCTGGTCGACGAGGGCTACTGCATCGGGTGCCGCTACTGCGTCCAGGCCTGCCCGTACGGGGCGCGGTACATCCACCCGGAGAAGCACGTGGCGGGGAAGTGCACGTTCTGCTACCACCGGCTGGTGGACGGATTGGTGCCGGCGTGTGTGGAGGTATGCCCCACGGGAGCGCGGATCTTCGGCGAGGTCGAGGAGCGAGCCACGCCACTCGCCCGCTTCATGCAGTTCAATGACGTGCAGGTGCTCAAGGGCCACCTGAACACCAAGCCCAAGGCATACTACGCCAACCTCGACGGGGAGGTGCGCTAGCGATGCAGGGCTATATCTACCCCAACGAGTTCGAGCTGCAGTGGAGCCTGTTGATCGTCCTGTACCCCTACCTCACGGGGTTGGTGGCGGGCGCCTTCATCCTTGCCTCCTTGGAGCGGGTGTTCAACGTGAAGGAGGTGCAGCCGACGTACCGGCTGTCGCTCCTCACCGCCCTCGCCTTCCTGCTGGTCGCTCCGTTGCCGCTGCTCGCGCATCTGGGTCATCCCGAGCGCTCCTACGAGATCTTCCTCACGCCCAACACGAACTCGGCGATGGCGATGTTCGGGTTCGTGTACGCCTGGTACCTGGCCGTAGTGCTGCTGCTGGAGGTCTGGTTCGACTACCGCAAGGACATGGTCTTGTGGGCGCGGGAGTCGCGCGGGGTGCGGCGCTGGATCTACTACGTGCTGACGCTCGGCGCCACGGACATCTCCGAGAAGTCGCTGCGTTTCGATGACAGCGCCGGCCGGTGGATCACGGTGATCGGCATCCCGTCGGCCTTCCTGCTGCACGGCTACGTGGGATTCATCTTCGGCTCGATCAAGGCCAATCCGTGGTGGAGCAGCGTGCTGATGCCGGTCGTGTTCCTGTTCTCCGCCATGGTCTCGGGCATAGCGCTGGTGCTGGTGCTCTACATGCTCACGACCATGTTCCGCTGGCGGAAGATCGACATGGCGTGCCTCGACAAGCTGGCACAATTCCTGTTCTACGCGCTGGTCGTGGACTTCTCACTCGAGGCGCTCGACTTCATCCACCGGCTGTACGAGTCGGAGGAGTCGATCGAGATCCTGCGCCAGCTCATCGAGAGCCGGCTATTCATCTCGTTGATCGTGCTTCAGGTGGTGATGGGAACGGTGATCCCGCTCATCGCCCTGGCCCTGGTGTCGCCCGGGCTCAAAAAGGGCGGATTCCTGCGGACGCCCCCCGAGCTGCGGCAGATCATCTACCTGGTGGCCGCCGTGTTCATCCAGATCGGCATCTTCAGCATTCGGTGGAACGTGGTCATCGGAGGGCAGCTCTTCTCCAAGAGCCTGCGTGGCTTGACGGTCTATAAGGTCGAGCTGCTCGGGATCGAGGGGCTGGCGATGACCATTGGCCTGCTGCTCCTGCCGTTCGTCATTCTCTGGGTGCTCGTCAAGCTGCTGCCCCCGTGGAGCGATGGCCCGGAGCCGGACACGCCCCCGGCATCCGGGTAGCCGGATACGTACTCGGCCAACCTGAGGCTGCCCCGATCGCGGCGGAGCGACTGCTCTCCGGGAAGGGCAGCGCCCTAGACTTGGGGGGAGAACATGCGGCTCAGCGAACGAATCAGTGCGGCGGTCACGGGTGGGGTGGTGTGCCCCGGGTGCAAGAAGCTCGTCAAGCCGACGCTGCCCGCCGCCGAGCCCGCGACGAGCGACGACCCACAGGGCGGGAAGCGTTGGTCGTTCGTGTGGCGCGACCCGTCGGGCGAGGTCTGCCCAGAGTGCGAGTTTCCGCTGGCGCGCTACACCAAGCGCCTGAAGTGGATTCGCACCTTCAGCCTCGGCGTCGTGCTGCTCACACTCGCCTTCCTGCTCTACGCGCTCGACCGGATGGGGGACTTCCCGGCGTGGTTCGCGTGGGTGGTGCGCGGGGCCGCCGTCCTTGGAGGCGTGGCGTCCCTGGTCGGTCTCACCGGCCTCGTCATCGGCGGCCGCTCGGACGCGGCGGGGACGTCGCCGCCGGCAGTCTAGCACCCTTTCCGAACCACCCGAGGCGGTGTACTGTCTAACCTCGTGATCTCCCGTTTGACGCATCGTGTCGCGCGCGGCACCGGCACCCTGGTGCTGCTGGCCGCGCTCGGGTCGGCGGCTCCCGCCCAGGAGACCGGCGGGGCGGCGCAGAGCATCCTGAGCGGGTCTCGGCTCTTCGGCCTCATGGGGTGTAGCGGGTGCCACGCCGTGAACGGGGTCGGGGGTACCACGGCGCCGGACCTCGGCGGCGTCGAGGGGGGCGAGACATTCTACGGGGTCGCCGCCTCGCTGTGGAACCACCTGCCGCAGATGGTGCACCAGATGGACGCGCAGGGTTTGCTACGCCCGCGCCTCGACCCCTGGGAGGCGGGCGACCTGCTGGCCTTCCTCGCGTGGCTCGATTACTTCGACCCGTCGGGGGACCCGGAGGCCGGCAAGCAGGTCTTCACCCAGAAGCAATGCGCCGCGTGCCATCAGGTGGCCGGCGTCGGAGGCGTCACGGGCCCGAGCCTGGACGTGGCTGGCCGGTACGGGTCGCCGGTCCAGCTCGCCACGGCGATGTGGAACCACGGGTCAGCCATGGCGGACACCATGCGAGTGCGGGGCCTGCGGCGGCCGACCTTTGCGCCCGACGAGCTGCGGGATCTCATCGCCTATCTCGAATCGGCCAGCGAGGCGCTTCCCGACCAGCCCGTCTACGTCCTGCCGGGGCGGGCGGCGGCCGGCCGAACGCGGTTTGAGGAGTTGCAGTGCACGCAATGCCACGGTCTCGCGGGAGAGGGCGGGACGGTCGCGCCCGACCTGGGGCGGGCCGGGCGGTATCGCAACATGATCGAGTTCGCGGCGGCGATGTGGAACAAGGCGCCCACCATGACGCGGGTGATGCGGCAGCGCGGCATCGACGTACCGCGGCTGCGTGAAGGTGATATGGCGGACCTGGTGGCCTACCTCGTGTCGCTGCGGTACTTCTCCGAGGCGGGCAGTCGCGAGCGTGGTGCGCGGCTGGTGCGGTCGAAGGGGTGCGCGAGCTGCCACGGGGCCGCAGCGCCGGCCCTGCGCGAGGTTCGGACGCCGGACTCCCCGGCGGCCGTGGTGGCCGCGCTGTGGAACCACGCCCTGATCCGCGAGGGCGGACCGGCCGAGTGGGAGGGTGCGTGGCCGACCCTGACGGCGGGCGAGATGGCCGACGTCGCCGAATACCTCCAATCCTTGGGGCAGGAGCGGTAATGGGCAGGCAGCGAGTAGGGATCGCGGCATTCATCTGGTTGGTCGGGCTCACCGGCGCGGCGGGCGGCGCGCAGGCGCAGGAGAACAACTGCGTCACGTGCCACTCGGCGTTGGGAGGGCGGCTCGCCGCCCCGGTGGAGGCGTTTCAGCGGGACATCCACGCCGAGAAGGGATTCGGCTGCGTGGCGTGCCACGGTGGTGACGCCTCGATCGCGGGGATGGGTGGCATGGCGCGCGAGCTCGGGTTCGTGGGCCGGCCCCGCGGCCGGCAGGTGCTCGACGTCTGCGGCCGGTGCCATTCGGACGCGGACTTCATGCGACGCTACAACCCATCGCTGCGGGTGGACCAGGTCACGGAGTATGCCACGTCCGTTCATGGGAGGCGGCTGCTCGAGCTCGGCGACACGGCGGTCGCCACGTGTCTGAGCTGCCATCCCGCGCACAACGTCCGGCCACCGTCCGATCCGCTGTCGAGCGTGCACCCGGTGAACGTCGCCGCGACGTGCGCGGCCTGCCACGGTGACGCCGACCACATGAAGCCGTACGGCATCCCCACCGACCAGCGCGAGAAATACGAGCGCAGCGTCCACTGGGCGGCGCTGTCGGAGCAGGGGGACCTCTCGGCGCCGACATGCAACGACTGTCACGGGAACCACGGCGCGACCCCGCCGGGGATCTCCTGGGTGGGCAACGTGTGCGGGCAATGCCACAGCGTCATGGCCGACTACTACGAGGAGAGCCGGCACGCCACGACGTTCACGATGCTGGGCGTCCCCGGCTGCGCCACGTGTCACCAGAACCACGAGGTGACGCGGCCGGCCGACGACATGCTGGGCCTCGATGAGGGGGCGGTGTGCGCGCGGTGCCACGCGCCTGGAGACCGGGGCGGTGAGACCGCGCTCGCGATGCGGAGCATGATCGACTCGCTCCAGGCCGCCTATCACGCCGCCGACTCGCTCCTCGGCGCGGCCGAGAACCACGGCATGGAGGTGAGCCAGGCGCTGTTCGAGTTGGGCGGTGCCAACGATGCGCTGGTCACGGCCCGCGCGGCGGTGCACTCGTTCGACAGGGAGATCGTGGGCGCCGAGGTGACGGATGGGCTGGAGGTGGCCGTGCGGGCGTTTGCGCGCGGCGAAGACGCCATGAACGAGCTCCGCTTCCGGCGCACCGGGCTGGCGGTATCCGTGGTGATCATCCTGGCGCTCATCGCGGGGCTCCTCCTCAAGATCAGAGAGGTCGACTACCGGGCGACGGTGACGGAGACGTGAGGAATAGCGATGGCTGAGACGGGGACACCGCAGGCGACGTCACGCAGGCGTTTCGTGGATTGGGTCTTGAGCAGGACGCTCACGACGTGGTTGCTGAGCACGAGCGTCGGAGGGCTCATCCTCGCGATCTTCTACCCGGCGGGGCGCTATCTCGTGCCGCCGGCGGCCGCCGAGTCCACGGCGGCGACGGTGACCCTCCCGTTCGGGCCCAACGACGTGCCGCCCAACAGTGCGGAGATCTTCAAGTTCGGCAGCCGTCCGGGCATCCTCGTCCGCACGCCGTCCGGCGAGTTTCGGGCGTTCTCGGCGGCGTGCACCCACCTGGCCTGCATCGTGCAGTACCGGGACGATATCGGCCACATCTGGTGCGCCTGCCACAACGGCCACTTCGACCTGAATGGGCGCAACATCCAGGGCCCGCCCCCGGCGCCCCTCGAGCAGTACGAGGTGAACGTGCGGGGTGACCAGATTGTCGTGAGCCGGGGAGCCTGACGTGACACGAGTGCGAGCGTGGTGGCATCGGTCGTGGCGCTGGCTCGATGACCGCATCGGGTTCGACGCCTTCACGGCGGTGGCCAAGAAGAAGGACGTACCGGTTCATCGTCACACCCTGTGGTACTACCTGGGCGGCATGACGCTGTTCCTGTTCGTGGTGCAGGTGACGACCGGTATCCTGCTGCTGTTCTACTACCGGCCCACCGCCGAGCAGGCCTACGAGTCGGTGCAGTTCCTCATGGCCGAGGTGGAGTTCGGGTGGCTCGTGCGATCGATCCACTCGTGGTCCGCCAACCTGATGATCTTCGCGCTGTTCATTCACATGTTCAGCGTCCTGCTACTCAAGGCCTATCGGCCGCCGCGCGAGCTCACGTGGTACACGGGTGTGGGGCTGCTCGGGCTGGCGGTGACGTTCGGCTTCACCGGTTACCTGCTGCCGTGGAACGAGCTGGCCTATTTCGCGACGCGGGTGGGCACCGAGATCATGGGGGCGGTGCCCCTGGTGGGCGACTTCATGCTGCGGTTGCTGCGGGGCGGCGACGACGTGACCGGTGCCACGCTCACGCGGTTCTACGCGATTCACGTCGCGGTGCTCCCACTGTGCGCCGTGTTCTTCCTGGGGCTGCACCTGTTCCTGGTGCAGAAGCAGGGGATGAGCGTGCCGCTCGACGTGCAACAGGGTGGCGGAAGCCGGGGACGGATGCCGTTCTTCCCGAACTTCCTGCTGCGTGACCTGGTCGGCTGGCTCGTCGCGCTGGCCGTGCTGGCTGCGCTGGCGGCGTTCTTCCCCGCCCACCTCGGCGAGGAGGCCGACCCGTTCGCGCCCGCGCCAGCTGGGATCAAGCCGGAGTGGTACTTCATGTTCATGTTCCAGACGCTGAAGTACTTGCCGGCGCACATCCTCGGGATCGAGGGCGAGATCGTTGGCATTCTCGGGTTCGGCCTGGCCGGAGTGTTCCTGCTGCTGATCCCCGTGTTGGACCGGCGCTCAGCTCGCGGCGAGCGGAGCCCGCTGTTCACCTGGATCGGGCTGGTAATGATCCTCTACGTGCTCCTGCTGACCTATCTCGGATACACGGCCGATCCAGCCATCTGAGTTGGGCGGAGGGGAAGGCGGCTAAGTCGTTAAAGTGTAATGGATTATTAATGTTTCTTTAGGTGGGTGGCCTCTATTGCGCGACTTTTCCGCTGCAATTAATAGTAGCAGGGTCTTGAGACTCTTCGGGACGTGATCGTCAACAAAGCGGGGGAGGAGATCGTGATGGGACATTCCGACGTGAGAAAAGCGGTCCTGGCTGTGTTCGCGCTGGGGTTCCTCGCCATGGGTGCGTGTACCGAGGACACGATCACCTCTGACGCACGCGACCCGTTCAATCCGCCTCCCGATTCCGTCAATGGCTTCCTCGGCTACACCGACGTCGCGGCCGGTAAGACCACGTGCGGCAACTGTCACGCGGATCAGGCCCGCGATTGGGGCATGACGAAGCACGCCGGTGCGTGGGCGACCCTGCAGGCCTCTGGGCATGCCCTGCCCCTGTGCGAGGGCTGCCACGCGATCAGCGAGAACGGCAACGCGCTGACCGAGCCGGCCGGGATCAACGTGCTCGACTCGGCCGATGCGGCGGGACGCGCGGTCTACCTCGACGTGCAGTGCGAGAGCTGCCACGGTCCGGGCGCTGCCCACGCGGCGAATCCCCAGAATACGGTGCCGCTGGCGTCCATCCTGGCCGATTCCGGCCTGGGGAACGGGTGCGGCGACTGCCACGAGGGCACCCACCACCCGTTCGTGGAGCAGTGGTCCAACTCGGCGCACGGCAACGTGTCGAGCTTTGCCTCGGCCCGCAGCGATTGCGGCCAGTGCCACAACGGCCGCGTCGCCCTCCTGACCCAGTTCGGTGAGAACGCCAACTACCTCGAGAAGGACGACACCGGAGCGCTCGACATCGTGTGTGCGGTGTGCCACGATCCGCACAGCCACGATCTCCCTGCGCAGCTGCGCGCGCCGCTCGATGAGGACTCGCCGCGCAACCTGTGTGTCAAGTGCCACAGTCGGCGATCGGTGCCGGCGGCGACGACCGGCGGGCCGCACGGGGCCCAGGGACCGCTGGTCCTGGGCGAGAACATCGGTTGGTGGCCGGACAGTCTGGACTGGCAGGACGGTCTCGTCCCGACGCACGGTGACGTCGATGCGAACCCGCGGCTGTGCGCGACCTGCCACGTCGAGATGTTCGAGGTCCAGGACGCGGGAGGAGACTTCCTGTACCAGAGCGTGGGACACCTCTTCGAGGCGATTCCCTGCGTGGACAGTGACGGTATCCCGGTGGGTGGGCACAACTGTGCGGTGACGGAGCAGCGCTTCACGGCCTGCCTGCCCTGCCATATCAGCGAGAGCGTGGCGCGGAACGCCTACGAGAACTTCAAGGCAGAGCTGAGCGGCTACGTTGAGAAGATCTGGAACGACGTGAACGCCAACGACACGCTGGACGCGGGCGATACCGGACTGCTGGTGTCGATCGTCGCGCAGGAGGGCGGCAAGATCCTCGACGTGGGCGACGAGACGTTCACGGTGGCCGAAGGGATCTTGTGGAATGCCCAACTGGCCTTCACCGACGACACCCCGTGGTTTGATCGGTTCTATGTGAGGGTCAGCCCGAACCGTGTGGTGAGAATCAGCGCGCACGCGACGAGCGGCAACGGCGTGCACAACCCCAAGTTCCTCCGGGCACTGATGCGGGCCTCGATCAACGAAGGAGCGGCCCATTACGGCGTCCCCAACCCGCTGCCGGTCAATCAGCGCGCGATTGGCCCGGAGGTGGTGAGGAAGTAGTCGGACCGACAGGGACGACCGGTACGGGTGGTCGGCCACGCAGGAATCGAATGCCGGCCCCGCCCTCGTGAGGGGGCGGGGCCGGTTGCACATCGGCGCCGGCGGTGCGACTGTTGGACGACAATAGCACCGTAAGTCGTTGTCCAGGACGCGTCGAGGAGAAGCGTGTGAGTGTGACGGAAGGGCGGGTCGACGGGAAGGGCTCCGGCATCGGGGTCAACGACCTGCTGCTCGGCGGGGTCGTCACGTTGATTCTCGCGACGATCGCGCTGAGCATCGGGCTCTACGTCCTCCCCGCAGGGCACCTCGAGATCCCCGAAATCCAGCCGGCCTACCGCGTGGTGCGGGAGGCCGACTTCCCGGTGGGCGCCAGCCGGCTGGTGCGTTGGGGAGAGCGGGCGATCCTGGTGGTGCGCGCCAACGCCGCCGAGTACTTCGCCCTGCAGGGCGTCTCGCCGAGCGACGACTGTATCCTGGAGTGGGATGAGGCATCGTTGCGCGTGTACTCCCCCTGTTCCTACGTGGTGTACGATCTCCACGGTAACGTCGTGACCGGTCTCACGACCGCGCCGCTCGCCCGCTACGGAGTGTTCGTGCGGGACGGTGCGGTGTACGTGACGGAGCGCTAGGATGATCCGCCGAGCGTGGTACGCAGCCAAATCGTGGTTCTCCCAAACCTGGGTGGACATCAAGGAGAGCACCGACGCTGGCCTGTTGGGCGGGGCGCGGTTCCTGGGGCTGCTGTACGGGCCGATCGACCGCCGCCTGCGAATCGACGAGGCGCTGCGCAAGATGCTGGGCTACCGGCTCGATCCGCACGTGGGCTGGCGGCAGATGTTCGGGGGCATCACCTACGTCCTGTTCATGATCTTGGTGGTCACGGGCGTGCTGATGGCGCTCTATTACCGGCCCTCCGTGCAGGAGGCCTACCCCAGCACGCAGCACATCGTGAGTAACGTCTCCTTCGGGTGGCTCATCCGGGATCTCCATGTTTGGTCGGCCAGCCTGATCGTTGTCGCCGTCCTGGCGCACATGGCACGGGTGTTGCTCGAGGCGGCGTACAAGCCCCCGCGGGAGACCAACTGGACCATCGGCCTGCTGCTCCTGGGAGTGATCCTCGCGTTCGGGGCCACCGGATACCTGCTGCCCTGGGACCAGTGGGCGTATTGGACCGTGACCGAGGTGCTCGTGGCGATCTCGGGCTTTCCACTGGTCGGCGGCCTGATCGCGGACACGCTCATGGGCGATGTGATCGTGTCGGGCGCGACGCTCAGCCGCTTCTTCTCGATCCACGTGATCGTGCTGCCCTGGGTCTCGTTGGCGCTGCTGTCGTACCACTTCACGCTGGTGCGCCGACGCGGCATCGCGCCGCCGGTGCACGTCGAAGAGCAATCCGTCGGCCGACGCCGCCGCGGCGCGCCGAACCCGCAGCAGCACCAGAGCGCCGACGACGGGAGCCAACAAGGCGTGCGGTTCTTCCCCACGCACCTGCTGCGGTCGTTGAGCGTGACGGTGCTGGTGCTGGCGATCGCCGTGACGCTGGCGGTGCTGTACCCCCGGCCGTTCGGACCGCCGGCGAATCCGCTCGTCGTGCCGCACGAGCTCGTCTCCACCTGGGTGCCGGTGGACGTGTCGCTGGCCCTGCTTCGCTACCTCGGGATTTGGGGGTTCATCGTCTTCACGCTGTTGGGCGTGAGCCTGGTGCTCCTGCCTCTGTTCGACCGCGGTCCGGAGCGCCGCATCCGCAAGCGACCCGTCGTCGCAGTGCTGGGGCTGCTGTTCTTCGGTGGCTTCGTCGTGTTGTGGCTTGTGGGGCGTGGCATTGGGTCGCTGCCTCCCTCGGAGGGCATCGGACAGGAGGCGCGCCAAGAGCGGGTGGTGCCGGGCGAGAGAGCTGCTCCGCTGCCGCGGGTCGGGCCGGCGCGGCCGGCGGTCCCGAGTGACAGCGCTGCCGGGGAGAGGGGGAACACGCCATGACTGGGACGCTCCTCGCGCTGGGGGCAGCGCTCCTGGTGGGAGCCGCGCCCGCCGCTCCGACTACCGGTTGGGCGCCGCAGGGACTCGCGGCCCAGGATGACTCGGCGTACGGCTGCATCATCTGCCACGCGGACAAGCGGCGTTCGTTCACCCTCGGGGTGCATTCGGACTACGGCATCAGGTGCGACGACTGCCACGGTGGCGACCCGACCGCGTACGAAATCGACCCGGCCCACCGGGGGCGCTTCCTGGGGACGCCCACCAAGTTGGAGATCATCGAGCTGTGCAGCGTGTGCCACGCCGACCCCAACCAGATGCGGCAATTCGGATTGGCGGCCGATCAGCTCGCCGAGTTCCGCACGAGCCGCCACGGGCAGCTGCTGCTCGAGCAGGGCAACACCGACGCGCCCACCTGCACCGACTGCCACAACGCCCACCTGATCCTGCCACCTGAGGACGCCCGCAGCGAGGTCCACCCCACGAACATCCCGGCCACCTGCGGGAGGTGTCACGAGGATGCGCAGCTCATGGCGAAGTACGGCGAGCCGATCGACCAGTACGAGCGCTATCGCACCGGGGCGCACGGCATCGGCGTATTCGAGAAGCGCAACTTCGCCTCGCCGACGTGCATCGGGTGCCATGGCTCCCACGCGGCGCTGCCGCCGGCGGTCACGCAGATCGCGGACGTGTGTGGCCGGTGCCACCTGCTCCTCGAGCGGGCGTTCTACCAGGGTCCTCACGGGGGACCGGCCCGCAGCGGGACACTGCCTGGCTGCCTCGGATGCCACAGCAACCACGGCACGGAACGCACGGCACCCGAGGCGATCGCGGCCCTGTGCGTTCGGTGCCACGAGCCCGAGAGCGCTCCCGCGCTCATGGGGGTGGAGCTGCAGGAGGAAGTGCTGCGTGCCACCGAGGAGCTGCATTACGCGGCCGATGCGATCGAGGAGATGGTGGAGATGGGGCACGAGGTGGCCGACGAGCGGTTCCGCTACCAGAGTGCCGTCTCGGAATACAATCAGATCGCCCTCGTACAACACAGCCTGAACTTCGAGCGGCTGGAGGACTTGGGCCTCGCCGTGCGGTCGAATACGGGGATCATCCGAGCGACCGCGGAGGTGCACGCCGAGGAGCAGTGGGAGCACAAGCTCCTGCTTATTCCGGTGTGGTTCCTCACGCTCGCGGTGATCGTCCTCGCCTGGTTCAAGCTGCGGGAGGAGCAGCCTTAGGATGGCCGAGACGGGATCTGTGAAGCAGCGGTTCGAGCGCCTCTCGCGGCCGCTGAAGATCGCCGTGCAGGTGAGCGTGCTCGCCGTGATCCTGGCAGCCATCGGCACGGTGGGGTTCGTCGAGTACAGCGCTCAGCCGGGGTTCTGCACGAACTGCCACATCATGCAGCCCTACTACGATTCCTGGGCGACCTCCACGCACAACGACGTCCCGTGCATCAAGTGCCACTACGCCCCAGGCATCAAAGCGGAAGCCATGGGCAAGTTCCAGGCGGCCAATCAGGTGGTGCGCTACGTGACGGGAGCCTACGGCACGAAGCCGTGGGCCGAGATCGAGGACGCCGCCTGCCTGCGCTCGGGGTGCCACTCGCTCCGCAAGGTCGAGGGCGTGGTGAATTACATGGGGGTGCGGTTCGACCACACCCAGCACTTGGGCGAGCTACGCCGCGGCAAGCAGCTGCGCTGTACCTCGTGTCATTCCCAGATCGTGCAAGGCGAGCACCTCGCGGTCACGCAGACCACGTGCAATCTGTGTCACTTCAAGGCGGCCGAAGCCGAGGAGGTCGCGACCGGCTGCGTCGCGTGCCACACCTCGCCGCCGCGCGTGGTGTCGCCGGCGGGGTTCGTGGTGGACCACGAGCAGTACGTCGAGGACCTCGTCTCCTGCGTGTCGTGCCACGAGGAGGTGACCCGCGGCACGGGCGAGGCCGACGAGCAACGCTGTTGGACGTGCCACAATCGGCCGGAGCGTATCGAGGAGTTCGAGAACACGACCCTGGTCCACCGGGTGCACATCGCCGAGCACAACGTGGAGTGCACGCAGTGCCACGCCGAAATCGTGCACCGGCTCTTCTCTCTCAAGGAGACGGCGGAGCTTGATTGTGCGGCGTGCCACCGGCGGGTGCACGAGGCGCAGCAGCAGCTCTACGCAGGAATCGGCGGGCACGGGGCCGACGATGTGCCCAGCTCCATGTTCCTCGCACGGGTCTCGTGCACCGGGTGCCACGAGCTGCCGCGCAACGTGAGCGCGCACGAGTCGGTACGCTTCGCGGGGGAGGCGTCTTGCCTCTCGTGCCACGGCATCCGCTACGCCAACATCCTCCCGTCGTGGCAGCAGGAGATGGACCGCAAGCTGGGCCTCACGAAGCGCGTAGTGGAGGGGGCGACCCGGGCCGCCGGCTCGGCCCCGGTGCGGGTGCGCGTGCAGGTGGACTCGCTGCTCGGCCTTGCCCGTGGAAATCTGGACTTCGTCGAGCGGGGCAAGGGAGCACACAACATCGCCTACGCCGACGAGCTGCTGCGGGCGAGCCTGGAGCTGGTGGAAGATGCCGTGCGCATCGGCCGCCTGCCGTACACGGCGCCAGAGGTGGATCTCGGGCCGCGGGTGAGCGAGAACGTTTGCCTGCAGTGTCACCTGGGCGTGGAACGCCGCGAGCTGTCCTTCCGCGGTGCGACGTTCGATCACGAGCGGCACGTGCTGGACGCCGGGCTCGAATGCACGAGCTGCCATACGCCGCTTGACGACCACGGGAAGACGAGGCTGACCTCGCCGTCCGACTGCGTCGGCTGTCATCACGCCCAGATCGGCGCCAAGAACTGCGCCGAGTGCCATGAATGCCCCGGCGGGGCGCCCAAGGCGCCCGTGGCCACCGAGACCGGGGACTTCCCGCACGATCCGCACCGCGAGGCGGGACTCTCCTGCACCATGTGCCACGCCGCACCCAACATGAGCGGTGCAGCCGTGGACTGCGTGTCATGCCACGACTTCCACCACCAACCCGAGGCCGACTGCCTCTCCTGCCACCGCGGCGGGGCGCAGGACCGCCACGCCCTCGCGTTCGGGCACTCGCAGTGCAGTACGTGCCACGGCGACAAGGCGAAGGGGATCACCGAATGGTCGCGTCAGGTGTGCACGGTGTGCCACGCCGACCGGGTGGAGCACAACGCACCCGCGGCGTGCCATCTGTGTCACCAGATCGAGCCGCTCCCCGGGGGGTAGGGAAGCTCACCACACTGCCCCGGGTCGGGTGTCGGAGAGTCCGGCACCCGACGACCGGATTGTTGTAGATATTCTCGACAGCGGCCGCCGAGAAATCCCCCACCGAGGCTAACGCACTTCAATCCAACGAGTTATGCGGGGCGAAGGCGATCCGGCCGGAATCAAGCGTAGAAATCCTCTACAGTAGCCTAGCGCGCGCCCTGTCGCCGCACATCGTCTTAAGTGACAGCTGAACAAAGACTTACCTAGTCCAAGCGGCGCCGTGCGCCGTCCGGCATCCTCCTTGCCAAGAAAAGGAGATGAACACTTGCCGGAGCGTGTCATGGTCGTCGTCCTCGCGATTCTCACGGTGGCTGTCCTGATCGCCGCCAATTACTTCCTCGTGCAGAGGCGGCGTGGTGTCGTCGCGGGGGTGGAACACGGGCTCCCGGGGCTCACGCCGCTCTCCGAGGCGGTCAAGCGCGTGCCCAGAGGTGTCTTCCTGCAGCCGACCTTCACCTGGAGCCGGATCCTGGAGGGCGGTGAGTTGCTCGTCGGGGTCCATCCGTTGCTGCTGGGGCTGGTGGGTGCGCCGTACCACATCGAGCTGCACGAAGGCGGACCCCAGGTCAAGAAGGGTGAGCCGCTGCTGCGCGTAGGGCGGAATGGGCACTTCCTGACAGTCCGCTCGCCCGTGACCGGGCGCATCCTCGAGGTCAATCCCACGCCATCCGGCGAGACGGAATGGAGCGGGCTCCACGAGCAGCACGGGAGCTGGCTGTACCGCATCGAGCCGGAACAGGTCGAGTTCGAGGTTCCCACGTGGTCGATCGCCGACTCGGCCGTCGACTGGACGCGGAGCCAGTACCACCAGCTGCGGGAGCATCTGCTCCGGCTGCCGGGTGGTGCAGGGGTCGGCGTGGCGCTGGCCGATGGCGGAGAGATCCCGTCGGGCATTCTGGCGACCCTCGACGGTGCCGCATGGCAGGATCTCCAGAGGACGTTTCTCGACTCATAGAAACGGCGTGCGTCGGGTGGTGATCGGTGCGCGCGGAGATCCGTGCGCACATGAGCGGGGAAACAGGGAGCGATTCGCATGAAGCGACGAGATCTGCTGAAAACCATGTGCGCCGCGGGCGGAGTGTCGCTCGTCGGCGGAAGGCTGGGGGCGGAGGAGCGGCCGCCCACGGCGCCCCTCGCCGATCGGGTGGGGGTGCTGGTGGACACCACCAAGTGTCTCGGGTGCCGCATGTGCGAGTTCGCCTGCGCGACGGCGAACGACCTGCCGCAGCCTGAGGCGAGTATCGACCGGTCGGTGGAGCGGCAGACGTCGCCCACGCAATGGACGGTCGTCAACCGCTACGAGACCGCCAAGGGGCCGGTGACCGCGAAGCGGCAGTGCATGCACTGCCTGCAGCCGGCGTGCGCCTCCGCCTGCCTGACCAAGGCGATGTACAAGGAGCCCGAGGGGCCGGTGCGGTGGCGCGAGTCGAAGTGCATGGGATGCCGTTTCTGCATGGTCTCGTGTCCCTTCGACGCCCCCAAGTTCCAGTACGACAGCCCGGTGCCGAAGATCCAGAAGTGCGTCATGTGCTGGGAGCGGCTGGAGCAGGGCGAGCGGCCCGCCTGCGTGGCGAACTGTCCAGCGGGCGCGCTGCAATTCGGCCGACGCTCCGATTTGCTCGATGAAGGCAGACGGCGGATCGCCCTCGAGCCGGAAAAGTACGTGCACCACATCTACGGTGAGCGCGAGGTAGGCGGCACGAGCTGGCTGTACCTCGCCTCCGTGCCGTTCGAGCAGTTGGGGTTCCCGGCGGACGTGGGCGAGACACCGTTCCCTGTGTACACGAGGGAGTTCCTGTACGGGGTGCCGCTGGTGCTCACACTCGCGCCGCCGCTGCTGCTGGCCCTCAGTCGAGCGTCGCGGGCACGTCAGATAGCCGAGGGGGAAGAGGAGGAAGAGCGATGACGATGCATCTCGTGGACGGCGGACGGCCGCGCTTCGGCCCAGAGCTGCGGCGCTTCGGGACGTTCCTGTTGGGTGAGCTGAAGCCCCGCGGCCGGCTGCTCACGCCGTTCAACGTGATCACGAGCGCCATCGTCCTCTTGGGTGGGGTGCTGCTCGTGATCAGGTTCGCCAAGGGCCTGGGGTCGATCACCAACCTGTCGCAGGACGTCCCCTGGGGCCTGTGGATCGGCTTCGACGTGATCACCGGGGTCGCCTTCGCGGGCGGCGCCTACGTCGTGACGTTCATGGTCTACATCCTGGGCCAGGAGAAGTACCACCCCATCGTCCGGGTGACGGTACTCAATGGATTCCTGGCCTACGTGTTCTACGCCGGCGCGTTGCTGCTCGACCTGGGACGGCCGTGGAACGTGATCAACCCGATCATCGGCAACTCATTCGGTGTGAGTTCGGTGCTCTTCCTCGTCGCCTGGCACTTCATGCTCTACATGATGGCCGAGTTCATCGAGTTTTCCCCGGCGGTGGCGGAATGGCTCGGCTGGCGGCGCGTGCGACGCGTCCTCAAGGCCCTCACCCTCGGCGCGGTGATCTTCGGGATCACCCTGTCGCTGCTGCACCAGTCGGGGCTCGGGGCGCTGTACCTGATGGCCAAGGGGAAGGTGCACCCCCTGTGGTACTCGGAGTTCATCCCGATCCTGTTCGTGGTCTCCAGCGTCTTCGCCGGGCTGTCGATGGTGATCTTCGAAGGCAGCATCACCCACAAGGTGTTCCACCATCGGGTGGGGCAGCGCCTGCGCGCCACGCACGACGACATCCTGCGCGGGCTGGCTCGCATCTGTGCGGGCGCGATGTTCGTGTACCTCTTCCTCCAGCTGATCGTGTTCGTGCACGGGCAGCGGTGGACGTACCTGGGCACCGGGTGGGGAGCCTGGTACCTGCTGGAGATCGTGGGTTTCGTGGGCGTGCCCGCGGCGCTGTTCCTCTCCGGATTCCGGAAGGGTCGCCTCCCGGTGATCCGGGCCGCCGCGGTCCTCACGTTGCTGGGGATCGTGCTCAACCGGCTCAACGTGTCGGTGATCGGATTCAAGTGGTACATGGCCGAGCGCTATGTCCCGACGTGGATGGAGATCGTCGTGACACTCGCGGTGATCTCGGCCGAGATCTGGGTGTTCCGTTGGGTGGTCAATCGGATGCCGGTCCTGAGCTTCGCGGAGGTGGATCGCACGGGTGAGGGAGAACGGCGCGTGGACATCGTTGCAGCCTAGGAGCGACACCATGCAGGGTATCGAGAGCATAGACATCTTCGCCACCAAGGGCGTCGAGTACCTGATCGTGATCGGGTACCTGTTGGTGCTGGTCGGATTCTGGCGGCTGCTCGGTTCGCCCGCCCGGCACGAGGTGGAGGCGGGAGCGGCAGCGCGCCCGGCACGGAAGCCGGCGCTATGGTTTGAAACCCCGGAGGGGGTCTACTTCCACCAGGGCCATACGTGGGCCACGCCCGAGGATGGTGACCTGGTGAAGGTCGGGATGGACGACTTCGCCCGGCGACTGCTGGGGACTCCAGGGGGCCTCGGCCTCCCCACGGTCGGCGCCCGGCTGTCGCAGGGCGAGCGGGGATGGGCCGTCGACGTGGAAGCCGAATCCATCCCCATGCTCTCCCCGGTGACCGGTGAAGTCGTGGCGGTGAACGATGCGGTGCTGGGCTCGCCGCAGCTCGCGGCCGATCCATACGGGGAGGGCTGGTTCCTCAAGGTGCGCGTACCGAATCGCGGCGCCGTGCTCAAGAATCTGCTGAGCGGCCGCCTGGCGCGGGCCTGGATGGCGGACACGGTCGAAAAGCTGCGGGCGATGCCGGCTGGGGAGTTGGGAACGGTGCTGCCCGACGGCGGCGTGCCGGTCGACGGATTTGCGCGGGTGCTGGCGCCGGAGCAGTGGGCTGAGGTGGCACGGGAGTTTCTGTTGAGCGAGTAGCGCGCCCGGCGGTGCGCAACGCTCGGGGGAATGATCATGGCGGTATCCCCAATCCAACGCAACGAAGAGCTTCCCTGTATCTGGGTCCAGGCGGGTGTCCTGAGCTACAGGCTGTGCGACCGCAACTACGACTGTGAACAGTGCGAGCTGTTCCACGCACTGCGGGGGCATGGGTCGGGGGCGGTCGCCGCGAATGAGTATCTGCCGGCCGACGAGGCAACGGAACTCGAGCCGTCGCAGGTGGCGGTGGAGGATCAGGTGAACGCCTATGTCTCGAGGCTCATCGCGGATTGCGAGCTCCATCTGGACCGGCCCTATACGGCGGGCCACTTCTGGCTACGAGATGCGGGACCCGACGGGGTGACCGCCGGGCTCGACGGGCACGTCATGCGGGTCCTGCATCCGCTGGACGACGTCGTGGCCCCCCGCGCCGGCGCGCTGCTCAAGCGGGGCGAGCCGTGCGGGTGGGTCGTGCGCGGCCGGATGACGATCCCCCTCGAGACGCCGATCTCGGGGGAGGTCGCGAGCGTCAACCAGCGCTACGTCGAGCAGTTGCGTGCGGGATCGGTGTCCGGGGCCGGTGACGAGTGGTTGCTGCGCATCTCCCCTCACGAGTCCTTGGATGCCGTCCCGAATGTCTACCACGGCGATCGAACGCTCGTCTGGTTTCTTCGCAAGATCCGACTCGTGAAGCGCTCTCTGCGCGAGGTCGTCGCTGTCGATGGCCAGGCCGCCCTGGGTCCGACGCTCGCCGACGGGGGTGAAGCCAACCTCAATGTAGAGCAGGTTCTGGGACGGGAGCGCTTCGAGGCACTGGTAGATCAGCTGTTCCACATGCACATTTAAATGGTAGTCGGGGTCCTGCATCCCCGGCCGGGAGGCGGGACGGTGGGACAGTTGCTGGTGTGGGGGTGCTCGAGGGGGCGCTGATGAGCGCACCGTCCAGATTACGGAAGTTCACCGCGTCGCTCAGCCTGCGGCTGTTCTTCGTGGCATTCCTGGCCATCTTCCTCCTCTTCGCGGTTCACGCCGCTCTGAGCAGCGGCTTCCAGCGCGACATGTTGGAGCAGCACCTGCGTTCGGACGCCGAGCGCGTCAGCGTCCTGATTCACCAGAGCCTGTTCACCAGCATGCTGCGCAACGAGCGGGAGCGCACCTCCACGACCATCGACCTTATCGCCAACGAGGCGAGCGTGGAGGCGATCCGCATCTACGACAAGCTGGGCGTGATTCGGTACTCCAATGCCGCGGCGGACATCGGGGTCTCCGTGGATCTGGGATCCCCCATGTGCCGTGCCTGCCACGCGCCGGACGTGCCGCTCGACAGCGTGCCGCCGGCGCTGAATGCTCGGCTGCACGAGACGGAGCGTGGCTACCGGGTCATGGAGTATGTGGCGCCCATTCGCAACAGCGAGGGGTGTTCCGGCGGCGCGTGCCACGCCCACGCCCCCGGGCAGACCGTGCTTGGGATGCTCGAGGTCCAGCTGTCGATGCGATCGGTGGACGCCGCCCTCGCCGCCAGCCGGCGCAGGACGCTGGCGCTCGCGGGCGGAGTCATCTTCCTCGCCGCGCTGTTCATGGCGGGCATCGTGTATCAGGGCGTGCACGTACCGACCAAGCGCATCCATCGCGGGACGGAAGCGTTGGCGGAGGGGAATCTCGACGTGGAGATCGAGCTGGACCGGCCGGACGAGTTGGGGGAGCTGGCCCAGTCCTTCAACGAGATGACGCGCCGGCTCAAGGCCGCGCACGTGGAGCGGGAGGCGTGGTCGCGTACGCTGGAGGAGCGGGTGCAGCAGAAGACCGCCGAGCTCGAGGAGATCCACCAGCAGATGATCCAGATCGAGAAGACCGCCTCTCTGGGGAAGATGGCGGCGACGGTGGCTCACGAGCTCAACAACCCCCTGACAGGTATCCTCACCTACGCCAAGCTCGTCGCTCGCCGCATCCGCGGGAAGCTCAGCCCCGGCGAGGAGCGAGACCGGATTCTGGACAATCTCGACCTGATCCGTTCGGAGTCGATGCGCTGCGGTAACATCGTCCGAGACCTGCTGACCTATGCGCGGGAACACAAGGCGGAATTCCGGGAGGCACATCTCGACGAGTTGGCGGAGCGGGCCCTGAAGCTCGTGAGTCACCACACCGAGCTGAAGGGAATCGAGACCCAGACCGACCTCCGGCTCGATGACGATAGGGTCATTTGCGATGCGGAGCAGATCGTGCAAGCGCTGATCGCGCTCATGATCAACGCCGTCGAGGCGATGCCGGACGGTGGTCGCCTCACGGTCACGACCGGCGCCGTGGAGCACGACTCCGGGAGGCGGGTAAGCCTCTCGGTGGGCGACACCGGGATCGGAATTCCCGAGGACGCCCGGGAGCGGGTGTTCGATCCGTTCTACAGTACGAAGACGGAAGCGAAGGGGGTGGGCCTGGGTCTAGCCGTCGTCTACGGCATCGTGCAGCGGCACGAGGGGCGCATCAGCCTGGCGTCAAACCCGGGGGGGGGAACCACGTTCACACTGGAGTTGCCACGCGACCCCGACACGGTCGTGCGCGAGCGTGCGCAGCTTGCCAAACAACCAGCCAGGTCTGAGGCATGAAGCAACGAAAGATCCTCATCGTCGACGACGAATTGTCGGTGCGGCAATCCCTCGAGGAGTGGTTCGTCGAGGACGGGTTTCAGGTGTGGACGGCCGGCGATGGCGAGAAGGCCCTCCACAAGATGGACGCCGGGCCGTTCGACATCGTGATCATCGATCTCAAGATGCCCGGTATGGACGGCATCTCCCTGCAGAAGCGGGTGCGCGAGATCGATCGCCAGGCTGCGATCGTCATCCTGACCGCCTACGCCTCGGTGGAAACGGCGGTCGAGGCGCTCAAGCTCGGGGCGTACGACTATGTGACCAAGCCGGTGGATCCGGACGACCTCTCCAACCTGGTGCGGAACATCCTGCGGCAGAAGGAACTGGCCGAAGAGAACGTCCAGCTCAAGGAGCAGGTGTCGGAGCTTGTCGGGACGGCCGAGATCATCGGACAGAGCGCGAAGATGCAGCGGGTGACGGAGTTGATCCGCACCGTGGCCGAGACCGATTCGAGCGTCGTGATTCGAGGCGAGAGCGGGACCGGCAAGGAGCTCGTCGCCCGCGCCATCCACTCACACAGCAAGCGACGCTTCTTCCCCATCGTGGCCGTGAACTCAGGGTCCATTCCGGAGACGCTACTCGAGAGCGAGCTCTTCGGGCACGAGAAGGGTGCCTTTACGGGTGCCCAGTATCGGCGGAAGGGCAAGATCGAGCTTGCCAACGGTGGGACCCTCTTTCTCGACGAGATCGGTGACATCGCGTCCAAAATGCAGGTGGACCTGCTGCGGGTGTTGGAGACAAAGCGGTTCACGCGGCTGGGCGGTACGCAGGACGTGTCGTCGGACTTCCGCCTCGTGTGCGCCACGAACAGGAACCTCGAGCAGCTGGTGGAGGCGGGGACGTTTCGAGAGGACCTGTACTACCGGATCAATGTCTTCAGTGTGGAGGTGCCTCCCCTGCGGGAGCGTCGCGAAGACATTCTGCCGTTGGCGCAGCACTTCCTCGGCAAGTACGCGCGGGCCATGGGCAAGGTGATTACCGATATCTCGCCCGATGCCGAGGCGACGCTGCAGGGCTACCGCTGGCCGGGCAACGTACGGGAGTTGGAGAACGCGATCGAGCGAGCGGTGGTGATCGGCAAGGGCCCGGCGATCACACCCGCGGACCTGCCGCTCTCGGCCACCAACCAGCGCGCCGAGCCGGCGGAGCAGTCGCTCGCCGCCCTCGAGCGTGAGCACATCGAGCGGGTGCTCCGGGAAATGGATGGGAACATCTCGCGGTCGGCCAAGGCGTTGGGTATCGATCGCGCCACGTTGTACAACAAGTTGAAGCGGTATGGCATTCGGCGGTGAGCGTGGCCGGCCCCATTTCCGTTGCGTATCTCAACGATTACGTCCCAGCGTGGGCGGATGCCCTGGTGGAGGCGGTGGCCGAGATCTTCTCGCGTCCCGCGGTCCGCCTCGACATCCGGCTCGATCTCAGGGCGAAGTTGGTGCAAGAGCGGGGACAATACCACGCCACGCTGATGGTGGCCGGCGTGCTCCGCAACCGGCCGCCGACGTCCTCGAAGATCATCGGGATCACCGATGTCGACCTGTTCGTCCCGGTGCTGACCTTCGTGTTCGGCCAGTCGCAGCTCGACGGACCCGCGGCGGTCATGTCCACCTATCGGCTGCGCAACGAGTTCTACGGACTCCCACGGGATGATGGTCTCCTGCTCGAGCGCAGCGTCAAGGAGGTGGTGCATGAGCTCGGACACGCGTTCGGGTTGGTGCACTGCGCCGACTACGGGTGTGTGATGCGGGCCTCTACGTACGTGGAGGACGTGGACCTCAAGGGAGCGGAGTTCTGTCCAACCTGCCAGGGAACCCTGCACAGGAATTCCAACCGGGACGTTAGGAATAGCACCGTATCATAACGGCAGTATTCGCCTTTCATCTATTCTTCATACTGTTCTCAGGCGCGCGGGCTAGCCTTCACCCCGGTGGCGGGGCGGGCAGGTGCCCGCCCTCCCGTTGGGACGGGAGGAGCCTCATGCGGACACGTCTGATGTCAGCCCTTCTTTGCGCGGCGCTCGCGTCGGTTGTGGCGGCACCCGCCATGGCTCAGGGCAACCAGGCCTGCCTCATGTGCCACGGTAACGAGGCGATGTTCTCCGGCCTGGAGGACCCCACCCGGATGGTCGTCACGGAGGAGGAGTACGGGTCCTCCGTGCACGGAGCGCTCGGCATGGCCTGCGTGCTGTGTCATCAGGGCTACGTGGGCTTCCCGCATCCCGACGACGCACCGCCACCGAATTGCGGCGGCTGCCACGGCTCGGTCGAACGGGAGTTCAGCGGCAGCCTGCACGGCTACGCGTTGGCGCGAGGCATGGCGACGGCCCCCACGTGCGCGTCCTGCCACGGGAGCCACGACATCCGGCGCAGCTCCGATCCCGAGGCCCGCACCCACCATGAGAACGTGCCCGTGATGTGCGCCGCCTGCCACGGGGAGGCCGGCCTGCGCACCGAGGAAGCCATCCGGCTGCCGCAGATCTACGGGTCGTACGCCCAGTCGGTGCACGGCCGCAACGGCGAGGGTGAGGCCGCCCGCTGCACGGATTGCCACGGGGTGCACGACCTGCGGGGGGCGCTGGATCCCCAGTCCAGGATCAACCGGGTGAACGTGGCCAGCACGTGCGGCCAGTGCCACGGGGACGTCCAGGAGATCTACGACGCCTCCATCCACGGCCGTGCGTTGCGCGCCGGCCTCGCAGACAGCCCCACCTGCACGGACTGCCACGGGGAGCACCTGATTCTCTCCCACAACGATCCCCACGCCCGGACCTACGACGCCCGCCTGGCCACCGAGACGTGCGGCGAGTGCCACGGTGATCCGGAGATCGTCGCCAAGTACGGGCTGCAGGGTGGCGTGATCGGCACCTATGAGGACAGCTATCACGGCTGGGCGACGCGCCGCGACTACGCGCGCGCCGCCACCTGTGTGAGCTGCCATACCACCCACGCGGTGCTGCCCCAGAGCGACTCGGCGTCCACCATCCACCCGGCAAACCTCACGGCCACGTGCCAGCAGTGCCATCCGGACGCCGACGCCGCGTTCGCGACCAGCTATACGCACGTCACCGCCTCGATGGCCGCGAATCCGATCAACAACGCGATCCGCCTGTTCTACTACGTGCTGATCGCTGCGACGATCGGGCTCATGGCGCTGCACAATGCCGTCGTGTTCAACTACTACCTGATCGAGCGGCGGCGGGAGGAGCGGCGGGTGGGCTACGTGACGCGGCTCGACCGCATTCAGGTCACGCAGCACATGCTCAATGCTGCGGCGTTCATTGTGCTGGTGGTCACTGGATTTGCGCTGCGGTTCCCCGATGCCTGGTGGGTGCGGTGGCTCACCGCCCTCGGCATGAACGAGCCGGTGCGCTCCAACGTGCACCGGATCGCGGCGGTGCTGCTCATCGTGGAGGCCGTGAGCCACGTGCTGTACGTGGTGATGTCGCGCCGGGGCAGGGAGGAGTTCAAGGCGATGCTGCCGGACTGGCGCGACGCGACCGACGCGGTGGGATACCTGCAGTACTACACTTGGCGCACCAAGCGCTACCCGCGCTTTCGCCGGTACGACTACACCCAGAAGGCCGAGTACTGGGCGCTGGTGTGGGGCACGGTGATCATGGCGCTCACCGGCTTCGTGCTCTGGTTCCCGGTCCAGGCGGTCCAGATCCTGCCGTGGTGGATCGTGCCGGCCTCACAGACCGTGCACTACTACGAGGCGTGGCTCGCGACGCTCGCGATCCTGGTGTGGCACCTGTTCTTCGTGATCGCGCATCCCGATGCCTATCCGATGAACTGGGCCTGGCTCACCGGCCGCCTGCCGGAGCACTTCGTGAAGCACCATCACGCGCAGTGGTACGATGACGAGCTGGCGCACTCCGAGCCGCACCACCCGGCGGAGAGCGCTGCCGGCAAGGCCGATGCGCCGGGGGCCCCGGCGCCAGAGTCCGGGGGGACGCAATACACCGATTCGTGACCTTCCACCGGAATCGGGACCGGCGGGGGCGGGCGGTGCCACGGCACCCCCGCCCTTCCCCTAAAAGGCTGTGTGGCACCGACTTACAAATTGGGGTGAGGAATTCTTTAGGATCGACGAGTGGCGCCCTCGCAGAGCCGGGTCCGGTGTATCTTGGCGTGGGCAGGATTGGATCGAGTCAAGGCGGGGATGAGCGGTGACGTGGATGCATAGCCATCAGGGGTGGCGGTCGAGCAGCCGGATCCATCGGGCACGGGTGGTTGGGAGGGGCGTGCTGCTCGCCGCCGCCTCTTGCCTGGTGGCGACGCTCGGCCTGGCGCAGGACAACCAGGCTTGCCTGATGTGCCACACCAACCCGGCTCTCTTCCAGGGGCGCCCCGACGCGGCGCAGCTCGTGGTCGACGAAGGGGAGTTCGGCGGCTCGGCGCACGGGCAGGCGGGGATGGCCTGCGTCATGTGTCATGCTGGGCTGAGCTTCCCGCATCCGGAGGAGGTGCCGGCGGTGGACTGCGCCCTGTGCCACCGCCAGCAAGCCGAAGAGCACAACGCCTCGCTGCATGGGCAGGCGGCGGCCCGGGCCGACCCGCTCGCCCCGAGCTGTGTGGACTGCCACGGCACGCACGACATCCTGTCCCATCGCGACCCCCGATCGCCCACCCGGGTGATGAACATCCCGTTCCTGTGCGGGGAGTGCCATCAGGAAGGAACACCGGTCTCACGGCGGCTGCAGATTCCCCAGGACAGCATCCTCGAGAACTACTCCCAGTCGATCCACGGCACGGGACTGTACCGGCAGGGGCTCACCGTGACGGCCGTGTGCACGTCGTGCCACACGTCGCATTTCATTCTGCCTCACACCGACCCCCGATCGAGCATCCACGAGAACAACGTCGCGACGACCTGCACGCAGTGCCACGCACAGATCGAGCAGGTGCACGTACAGGTCATCGAGGGGCGGCTGTGGGAGGAACAGCCCCATCAGATCCCCGCCTGCGTGGACTGTCACGCGCCGCACCGCATTCGGCGGGTGTTCTACGACGCGGGCTCGGCCAACGCCAACTGTCTGCGCTGCCACGCTGACGAGGACCTGGTGGGCGTGTCCCAGGGCGACACGGTGTCCCTCTATGTGAATGAGCAGGCGTACGCGCTCTCGAGCCACGCCGAGACACCGTGCGCCCAGTGCCATGCCGAGGTCAGTCCCGTGCTGTCGCGGCCCTGCGCCGCGATCTCCCGGCCGGTGGACTGCGCCGCGTGCCACGAGGATCAGGTCGGCGAGTATTCGGCCGGCATGCACGGCCGGCTCGCCGCGGAGGGCGATCCCGACGCGCCGGTCTGTCTGGACTGCCACGACAACCACGCCACGCAGAGCAAGCGGATCCCGACGTCGCCGACGTTCGCCCGCAACGTGCCGGCGCTGTGCGCCCAATGCCACCGGCAGGGTGAGGCGGCGGCGGTGCGAATCGAATCGGCGCACCTGACGGAGCAGAGGGAGGCCCAGGGGCCAGAAGCGACCGAGGCCGCGGCGCGCGCCGTTGCCTTCCCGCCGCCTGTGGAGAGCTACGAGATGAGCATCCACGGCAAGGGGCTGTTCGAGAGCGGGCTCGTCGTGACCGCCACGTGCAGCAACTGCCATACGGCGCATCGGGAGCTTCCGGCGAGCGACCCCAATTCGAGTGTGCACGCCGAGAACCTCGCCCACACGTGCGGCACATGCCATCACGGGATCGAGGAGAGGTTCAACACCAGCATCCACTCGCCGGAGGTGGGGGAGCCCGAGGACGACCGTCGCCTGCCCACCTGCGAGGACTGCCACACCTCGCACACGATCAGCCGAGTGGACCGGGGCGACTTCCGACTCCTCATGATGAACCAGTGCGGTCGCTGCCACGAAGACGAGGCGGAGACCTTCTTCGACACCTTCCACGGGAAGGTGTCACGGCTGGGCGATCAGGCCGCAGCGAAGTGCTACGACTGCCATGGTACCCACAACATCCTGCCCACGAGCGAACCGGCATCCACCCTGAGCCGGCGCAACGTGGTCGAGACCTGCTCCGCGTGCCACGCCGGGGCGAACCTGCGGTTCACGGGTTATCTGACTCACGCCACGCACCACGATCCCGACAAATACCCATTCCTGTTCTGGGCGTTCTGGGGCATGACGGCGCTGCTGGTGGGGACCCTGACGTTCGCGACGCTGCACACCCTGGCATGGCTGTTCCGGTTGATGCGCTCGCCCGAGGCGCGACGGCAGCACCAAGCGCAGCCCGGGGAGCGCCTCTACCGCCGCTTCAACAGCTTCCAGCGGACGCTCCACCTCGTGATGCTGCTCAGCTTCTTCACCCTGGCGCTCACGGGGATGGTGCTGAAGTTCTCCTATATGGGATGGGCGCAGTTGACTGCCCGGGTGGCCGGCGGCTTCCAGACCACCGGAGTGCTGCACCGCCTTGGGGCAGTCACGCTCATCACGATCTTCCTCATCCACCTGTGGGATGCGTGGAAGCAGAAGAAGGACTCCGGTCTCACGTGGGTGCAGTTCATCAAGTCGCCGAACTCGATCATCTTCAACGGACGTGACCTCAGGGAGTTTTGGCAGTCGATCAAGTGGTTCTTCGGCAAGGCGCCGCGGCCGCACTATGGCCGCTACACCTACTGGGAGAAGTTCGACTACTTCGCCGTCTTCTGGGGGATGTTCATCATCGGCTCGACGGGTCTGCTGCTCTGGTTCCCGGAGCTATTCACCCGCGTCATCCCTGGGTGGACGGTGAACGTGGCCACGATCCTCCACAGTGACGAGGCGCTGCTGGCCGTGGCGTTCATCTTTACGGTGCACTTTTTCAACACGCACTTCCGGCCGGACAAGTTCCCCATGGATCCGGTCATCTTCACGGGCCGGGTGCCGATCGAGGAGCTCAAGCAGGACAAGCCGGGAGAATACGAGGATCTGGTGGCGTCTGGAAAGCTCGAGGAGAAACTCGTCGAGCCCTATCCGCGCCGGCTCGAGTTGGGCTTCCGCATCCTCGGCTTCACGGCGCTGGCGGTCGGGCTGACGCTGATCGCGCTCATCGTGTACTCGATGTTGTTCGGCTACCGCTAGGGATGCTCACGCGTGGCGCTCAGGAGCGCCCGTGTGCAACATGAAGGAATGTTAAGAGAAATCGAACGGAGACGCGGGTGTTCGGGTCTGGACGCGTTCCCGGTCGGACCATACTATAGTCGCACACGGTCCGTTGGGGGGAGGGGTATATGAAACGGTCCTTCGTCCGCGTGCTGGTTGCTGCCGGAGCGCTGGCGCTCTGGACGGCACCGGCGCTCGCCCAAGGGTACCAGGTCCGTCTCGACACCTGGTTCCAGTCCGTCGCCTACCAGGGCTGGCAGCTCGACAGCGTCCCATTCGCGAGTGTCGACACCAACTCCTCCGGGGGCCTGGAGTACAACGGCTATGCCGTGAGGTGTGGGCAGGGTGCGACATCGACCTGCTACTACTACACCGAGGGCGGGAAGCGGCAGGGCGCGCCGCTGGTCAGCACGCTCGACGCGGCGCTGTGGGGACTTGGCGTTCAGGGCCTGAGCTTCCGCCTCAAGGCACGAGCCGGGACTGACTTGTCATCGACGACGGTCTGGCCGGCGGTGGACCCCACGATGCAGCTGCTCGAGGCCTACGGCGAGTACAAGAACAAGTTCCTCACGGTGCTCCTGGGCCGGTTCCATGAGCCATCCCGGATCGGCTACATCGGTGTGGATGGCGCCAAAGCCGACCTCTATCTCTTCGATCGCAGGCTCGAGCTCTTCGGCTACGGCGGCTGGGGAATGACCCCGGGCGCGCCGCTCGTGGTCACGAGCCAGTATGCAAATCCGCTCGACCAGTACCAGCCGACGGAGCGCCAGTACGTCCTCGGCGGCGGGCTGGGATGGCGGCTCAAGGGCTTCGAGGGACGCTGGCTTTACCACCGCGAGATCGACGCCGCCTCGTCGGCGAACTACCTCTTCGCCGAGCGCACGGCGCTCGACCTGGCCTGGTACCCCAAGCGCGGCATCTCGCTCACCGGAGGCGTGGAGTACGACATCGGGCAGGCGGTCGTCGGTACCGCGGACGTGACAGCGGGCTACACGACCCCCAAGCGGAACCTGCGGGCGAGCGCCGGGTGGCGCCGCTATCGTCCCAACTTCCCCCTCTGGCAGATCTGGAATTCCTTCGATCCTGTTGGCTACAACGCCGGCTTCGGGAGCGTCTACTGGTGGCCCCTCCGGGGGCTCGAGCTGCGCGGCCGGGGCGAGATCTTCAAGTACGAGGATGCGAACGCCACCGACCGCTTCGGCACCGTCGAGGACGACGGGTGGCGCGGGCTGTTCGGGGTGACCTACTCGGGGATCCAGCAGTGGCGCTTCGATGGCAACTACTGGGTCGACAAGGGCACCGGGTCCACGCAGGTCGGGTGGGACCTGCGCGCGACGTGGGTGCCGCCCCTGCCGGACCTCGTGCTGACGGCCCATGGCGGCCGGATTTCCCGACCGATGGAATACCGCTACAACGACGTGGAGGCATTGAACGGGGGGCTGCGGGCCGACTACACGCCGATGGCCGACGTCAAGGTGATGGCGGAGGCCCGCTACCTGTGGGAGAAGCGGAAGCGGCCCGACGCAGCGGCGTTCAAGTGGGATCAGTGGCGGTTCAACTTCGGCCTGACGCTCTACTTCGGGTCGAGCCCGGACACGCCGACGCTGCACCCGTCGATCCTCCTGATTCCTGAAGCCCGGAGCGCGAAATGAAGACGATGATGACGCTGGCCGTGGGGGTGGTCATTGCCGCCGTCGCGGGAACGGGCCCGGCGCCGGCTCCGGAGCTCGCATCGCAAGGGCAGTTCCCGCACGAGCGGCATGCTGCCCTGTTCACATCGTGCACCATGTGCCACTCCGGCGTGACGGGTGAGGGGGCCGTGTACCCGGCGGCCTCCATGTGCGCCGGCTGCCACAATGGGCAGATCCAGCCCGTCGTGGAGTACGAACCGCCCACGGCGGGCGCCTACGCGGCGGACAACTTCAGTCACGCGGCGCACCCGCCAATCGACTGCGCGGCGTGTCACCAGGCGGCGGGCGCCCCGGCCATGACGGTCCAGCGGGCAGTGGTCGACAATTGCCTCAGCTGCCACGGCATCGAAGCGGAGCACCAGGCTGCGCCCCAGTCGCCGTGCAGTCTGTGCCACCAGGCGGCACCGAAGCCTGCGTCGCATATCGGTCTGTGGGTGCAGGAGCACGCCGCGGTGGCGGCCCCCGCCCCGGAGGCATGCGCCAGTTGTCACGTTCGGGCCGACTGCCTCGCCTGCCACCGGCCCGGCGGCGCCGACCCGGCGCCCGGCTACCACCAGGCGGACTACGTGGCGGCGCACCCGGCGGAGGCGTGGTCCCAGTCTGCCCAGTGCAGTTCGTGCCACAATCCCGGGCAGTTCTGTCAGGACTGCCACCAGACGGCCGGGTTGACGTCTGACGAGATCCGGAGCACGGGCTACCACGACGGCCAACAGAGCTTCAATGCAGGCCATGGGCAAGCGGCGCGTCAGAGCCTCGAGAGCTGCGTGGCATGCCACACGGAGAGCTCGTGTGTGAGCTGCCACAGGAGCGTCAGCCCCCACGGGCCCGACTTCAATGCGGAGCGTTTGCGGAGCCGCAACCCGCAGGCGTGCACGGTGTGTCACGGCACGGCCGTGCCCGGGGGCTCGCCGTAGCCGGGGGTGGACCGACTCCGCTCGACGGGGTATTACAGTACAGGGAAGTAGATGTCCGGTTGAGGGCGGCGGGGGGCCGCCCTCAACGTGCCAGTAATGAGGATTGGCTGACACCAACAGGGGAGGGGATTCATGAGCCATGCGAGATTCGTGAGTGCCATGGGCGTGCTGCTCCTGGCCGGCGTGCTCGCCGTTCCGGCGTTCGGACAGAACCCGCCGCCGCCGGTGAACCACGACGTGCAGGGGCGGGACAACTGTTTGATGTGTCACACGGCCGGCGCCATGGAGGCGGTGCCCGACGCCCCCGCCAGCCACGCGGGCCGGGGGAACGAGACCTGCATGTGGTGCCATGCGACGGACTCGCCGATGCTGACGACGCCCCCGAAGGCGATCTCGCACGGCGTGCAGGGCCGTGAGCAGTGCATGATGTGCCACACGCCCGGCGCCATGGAGGCCATCCCCGACGCGCCGGCGAGCCACGAGGGCAGGGACGTGAAGTACTGCACCTTGTGCCACACCGGCTGACGGGCAGCACCGAAGGCTGAGTCAAACGGTCCCCGGGTCCGAACGGCCCCGGGGACCTTGTCATTGTGCGAGGTGCCTTCGCTTCGAGGTCCGAGCGTGAGCCGTGCCGAGAGCTACCATCGCATCTACCGGGTCGTGCGGCGGATCCCCGGCGGTCGAGTGGCGACGTACGGCCAAGTCGCGCGACTGGCCGGCCTCGCGGGGCACGCCCGCCAGGTGGGCTACGCGCTGCACGCCCTGCCCGAGGGCTCGGGCGTGCCGTGGCACCGTGTGCTCAATGCGCGCGGCGAGATCAGCCGCCGCGCGGAGCCCGGGTGGGAAGGGGTGCAGCGTTCACTTCTCGAAGCCGAGGGCGTATGCTTCGACGAGCGGCAGCGGGTCGCGCTGGCGCGGTTCGGCTGGCGTCCGCGAACGGGAGGTGAGTGTGCACGGCTTGCGTGAGAGCGTGACGGACTTTCTGGCGCAGCGACGAATCGCGGTCGCCGGGGTCTCCCGCTCGACTGGCGAGGCCGCCAATCTGATCTACCGCAAGCTCCGCGGCGCCGGGTATGAGGTCTTTCCCGTGAATCCCAGCGCCGACCGCGTCGAGGGAGACGCGTGTTATCCCGAGCTGGGCGCGGTTCCCGGCGGCGTGGACGGGGTGGTGATCGCGACGCCGCCGGCTGCCGCCGAGGCGATCGTGCGGCAGTGCCACGCGCTCGGCATCCGGCGGGTCTGGATGCACCGCTCCGTCGGGCAGGGGAGCGTGTCTGAGGCCGCGGTGCAGTTCTGCCGCGAGCACGGCATCGCCGTCATCCCGGGCGCCTGTCCCATGATGTACTGCGAACCGGTGGACGTGGCGCACCGCTGCCTGCGCTGGTTTCTGGGGACGATCGGCAAGCTGCCCCGCACCAACTGACCCTTCACCCTGGAGGTGCACCATGGTCGTATTGCAGACGACCAAGGGAAACATCACCGTCGAGCTCTACCAGGAGCAGGCGCCCGTCTCCGTGGAGAACTTCCTGGGGTACGTAGATGCCGGACACTTCGACGGAACGATCTTCCACCGGGTGATCCCGGGATTCATGATCCAGGGCGGCGGGTTCACGGAGGAGATGCGGCAGAAGCCCACCCAGGATCCGATCAAGAATGAGGCCGACAACGGGCTCAAGAACGAGCGGGGCACGCTCGCCATGGCCCGAACCTCGGACATCCACAGCGCCACCTCCCAGTTCTTCGTCAACGTGGCGAACAACGCGTTCCTGGATCACGGGGGACGCGACTTCGGCTACGCGGTGTTCGGCAGGGTCGTCGAGGGCATGGACGTCGTGGATGACATCGTGCAGGTGTCTACCGGCTCCAAGGGCGGCCATCAGGATGTGCCGATCGAGCCGGTCGTCATCCGCTCCGCGAAGCGGGCATGACGGAGCCCCGATTCATTCCCCTCCCGGCCTACCGGCGGTACCCTGAGGAGGAGATGGCGCGGCGCGCCTCCGAGTTCTACGAGGAGGTGCGCCGCCGCCGCACGGTGCGCCACTACTCGGATCGACCGGTCTCCCGCGCCGTTATCGAGGACTGCCTGCGCGCCGCCGGGACTGCCCCGAGTGGCGCCAACCGCCAGCCGTGGCACTTCGTCGTGGTGGCGGAACCCGAGGTCAAGCGCCGCATCCGCGAGGCGGCGGAGCAGGAGGAGCGCGAGTTCTACCGGCACCGGGCGCCCGGCGACTGGCTCGAGGCGTTGGCTCCCCTCGGCACCGACGAGCACAAGCCGTTTCTGGAGACGGCGCCTTATCTCATTGCGGTGTTCGCGGAACGCTACGGCGCGGCGCCTGACGGCGGGCGCGAGCAGAATTACTACGTGACGGAGTCGGTGGGTTTGGCCACCGGCCTCCTGATTACCGCGCTGCACCACGCCGGCCTGGCGACGCTGACCCACACCCCGAGCCCGATGGGTTTCCTCAACGAGATCCTGGGACGCCCGCCGAACGAGCGCCCCTTCCTGCTCCTGGTGGTGGGATACCCGGCAGACGATGCCGTGGTGCCCGACATCTCCCGAAAGCCGCTGGAGGAATTCGCGACCTTCGTGTAGGCCCCCATCGGATGCGGTCCCGTCGCGATCCCGTTGGGCGCGCCGCCCAGATCGGCATGGCGCGCGGTCGAGCCGCTCGGGTCCCGGCCACCTGGCCGCACCACGCGCGCCGCGTTTCATTACAGGGTCGCAAGCCACCTGGAGCGTGCTCGGTATGCCCGACCCCGTCATCGCCCGACCGGACTCGTCCGAGATCCCCGAGTACTTCCGGCAGTACGTGCGCCTGGTTCCGGAGGGCGACATCCTCGAGCTGCTCGAGCGTCAGGGCGCCCAGACGGTGGCGATGGTGTCGGGTTTGAACGAGGATCAGGCGCTCTACCGCTACGCACCCGAGAAGTGGAGCGTGAAGCAGGTGATCGGGCACCTGAGCGACACGGAGCGCGTGTTCACCTACCGGGCGCTCCGCTTCAGCCGGGGCGATGCCACGGCCCTGCCCGGGTTCGACGAGAACGACTTCGTCGCCGGCGCCAACTTCGACGAGCGTCCGCTCCGGGACGTGCTCGACGAGTTCGGCAGCGTACGGGCGGCGAGCCTCACGTTCTACCGCTCGCTGAACGCCGAGCTCGCGCGTCGCCGCGGCGTGGCCAACGAGTTGAGGTTCACCGTGGGCTCCATACCGTACGTCGTGGCGGGACACGAGCGGCACCATGCACGGGTGCTGTCGGAGCGGTATCTGGCGGCGATGTAGGCACTCCAGCCGAGGGAGTATGAGGATGCGGATGCAGCGGAGCATCGTCAGAGGAGCCGCAGTAGCGGTTGTGCTCGCGCTGGCGGGCTGTGGTTCGGCTCCCCAGGGAGGCGGGGTCGTCGCCGCCGCGAGCCCGGAGGCGGCCGAAGCCGGAGCGTTGATTCTGCAGGCGGGTGGCAACGCGGTCGATGCGGCCGTAGCCGTCTCGTTTGCGCTGGGCGTGACCGAGCCCGCCATGTCGGGACTCGGAGGGCAGACGCAGCTGCTCCTGCACGCGCCGGGCGGGCGCCCGGTGGTGATCAACGGGACGTCGTACGCGCCGGGCGCGACGCCCGTCGATGCCGATTCCGCCGCTATCGAGACATACCGGGCCACGACGGTCCCGACGACGGTTCGGGTGCTGGAGTACGCCTGGCGGCACTACGGCAGCGGCCGGATCCCGTGGGCGCAGCTTCTCGAGCCGGCGATCCGCTACGCCGAGGACGGATTCGTGGTGGGACCCTTCCGCCACCGCGTGTGGGTGAACGCGGAGGAGGCGCTGCGCGCCACCCCGGCTGCCCGCAGCCTGTTCCTCACCGAGGCGGGAACGGCTCCCGCCGAGGGGAGCGTATTCCGCCAGCCGGAGCTGGCGCAGACGCTGCGCCGGCTCGCGGAGCAGGGTGCCGACGACTTCTATCACGGCGAGATCGCGCGGGCCGTGGCGCGAGACATGGCCTCGAACGGCGGCTGGCTGTCCCTCGAGGACCTGGAGCGGCTGCCGCAACCCGTGGAGCTCGATCCTTTGAGGGGGTCGTATCGCGGGTGGGACGTGTACTCGCTGCCGCCGCCGGGTGGAGGTTGGGTCGTGCTGCAGATCCTCAACCTGCTGGAGCACGCTCCGCCCGAGGCGCTGGCACCGGGCTCGCCGGCTCGGATGTCGCTGCTGGCGCAGGCGCTGCGCCTCGGCCACCTGTCCCGGCGGGACACCCCGGTGCATGACCTGGTGAACTACGAAGCCGACGTGGATGCCAAGATCGACAAAGCGCACGCGCGCGAGCTGCTGGAGATTGGGCCGGGTGAGACGACGCACTTCTCGGTGGCGGACGGCGACGGCATGGCCGTGGCGGTGACGGCGAGCATCAACTATGCCTTCGGGGCGAAAGCCGCCGACTCCACCCTGGGCTTCCTCTACAACGACTACATGCGCGAGTTCGTGTTGGGGGATCCCCAGCACCCGTTTGCGCTGCGACCCAATGCGATGCCGTACTCGTCGATGAGCCCGACGATTGTCGCCCGCGACGGCGAGCCAGTGCTGGCGCTGGGGAGCCCCGGCAGCGCGCGCATCATCTCCGCCGTGGCGCAGGTGGCCCAGCTCTGGGTGGATGAGGGCCTCGACGTCGGGTCGGCGGTCGCCGCTTACCGGTTGCACGTGATTCCCGACAGCGCCCTGTTCGTGGAGTGGCGAGGCGCACCGGACTCGGCGCTCGAGCAGCTGGTGCAGCGCGGTTTCGTGCTCGTCGAGCCGAGCTCGACGTGGGACAGTGCGGGGCGCAACGCGTACTTCGGCGGCGTCCATGCCGTGGCGCGGCGCGGTGGTGAGTGGCGCGGCGCGGCCGATCCGCGGCGCGACGGCGCGGTGCGGTGACCGCGGACGTGCGCGTCATCGACTGGCTGCCAGATGGCGGCGTGCGGTTGCTCGACCAGACGCGGTTGCCCGCGGAGGAGGTCTACGTCGACGTTCGCACCGTCGAGGAGATGGCGGAGGCGATCCAGCAGCTCAAGGTGCGTGGTGCCCCCCTCATCGGCATCGCCGCCGCGATGGGACTGGCGGCCGCGGCCGCGCGGGAAGCGGAGCGGGGGAGCCTCACGAGGGAGTGGGTGGAGATCGCCGCGTCCCGGCTCGCCGCGGAGCGACCGACCGCCGTCAACCTGCGTTGGGCGGTCGAGCGGGTCCGGGTGCGGGCCGCGGCCCACTTCGAGCGGGCAGGCGCGGCCGCGGGGCTCGTGGCCGCCCTCACCGAGGAGGCGCAGCGTATCTGGGACGAGGACGTGGCCATGTGCCGTGCCATCGGTGAGGCGGGCGCGGCGCTGATCCCGCCCGGTTCCACGGTCCTCACGCACTGCAACGCCGGCATGCTGGCCACGGGCGGACTCGGCACGGCCCTTGCCGCTGTCTACGTGGCGCACCGGCAGGGGAAGGACGTGCAGGTGGTATCGTGCGAGACGCGGCCCCTGCGCCAGGGTGCGCGGCTCACCACCTGGGAGCTCGCGCGGAACGGTGTCCCCGTGCGCACGGTGGTGGACGGAGCGGCGGCCGCGCTGATGGCCCAGGGCGCGATCGACCTCGTGGTCACCGGAGCGGATCGCATCGCCGCCAACGGCGACGTGGCCAACAAGATTGGCACCTACGGACTGGCGGTGCTGGCTGAGGCACACGGCATCCCGTTCTACGTTGCGGCGCCGCGCAGCACCTTCGACGCGGAGCTGGCTTCGGGCGACCTCATTCCCATCGAGCAGCGCCCGGCTTCGGAGATGGAGGTGGCCGCGGGCGCCGAGGTGGTCAACCCCGCGTTCGACGTGACCCCGGCAGAGTTGATCAACGGGATCATCACCGACCGCGGCGTGCTCGCGCCGCCTTATGGAGAGCCGATTCGGGAGCTGTTGGGGCGGTAGAGCCGTGCCGCGGGGAAGGGGAAGCGGACGGCCCGCCCCCCTACGCGACCACCGCGTCCCGCACGTGCGCCTCGATGAAGGTGCACCACTGCTGCATCCCTTCCCCGGTCAGCGCCGACGTCTGGAAAAACCGCAGGTGCGGGTTCACCTCACGGGCGCAGGCCATCGCCCGCTCGACGTCGAAATCGAGGTACGGCAGGAGATCGATCTTGTTGAGCACCGCGTACTCGGCACGCCGGAACATGCCCGGGTACTTGACCGGCTTGTCCTCGCCCTCGGTGACCGAAAACACCACGACCTTGGCCTCTTCGCCGAGATCCCAGCCGGCGGGACAGACCAGGTTGCCGACATTCTCTATGAACACGAGATCGGTCCGCGACAGGTCGATGGCGTCGAGCGCTGTCGCGATCTGGCGAGCGTCGAGGTGGCACGCTCCGCCCGTCACCACGGCCTGCACCAGCTTGTCGGTGTAACGCGCCAGCCGGTCGGCGTCATTTTGCGTCTGGACGTCGCCCGTGACGACGGCGATCTCGAGGCGATTTCCCAGCCGTTCCAGCGTCCGCTCCAGGAGGAGCGTCTTCCCCGATCCCGGTGACGACACCAGGTTGAACGCGCACACCCGGTGCTCTTCCAGCCGCCGCCGCACCTCGGCCGCGAGCTCGTTGTTCTTCTCCATGACGCGCTCACGTACGTCGATGGTTCGGACGCCCATGCTCCCTCTCCGTCGCTCGCTCGCGTGAACCGTACCCGGCGAGGGATGAAGAAACGATGAAGTGGGAGTGATAGGCGCGCCGCGCCGCTTGACAGCTCCGAGCCGCGCCGGTTGTGTTTCGATCCATGTCCGCGATTCTCGCCCTCGATCAGGGTACCACGGGCTCCACCGCACTCGTGATTGGAGCCGACGGCCGGGTGATGTCCCGCGCCTACCGTGAGTTCACGCAGCACTTCCCCGCGCCCGGTATGGTCGAGCACGATGCCGAGGAGATCTGGCAGGTGACCCTCCAGACCGCGAGGGAGGCGGTAGGGCAGGCCGGTGTCGATCCGATCGCCATCGGGATCACGAATCAGCGTGAGACGGTCGTGGCGTGGGATCGAAGCAGCGGCGCCCCGCTGCACCACGCCCTCGTGTGGCAGGACCGCCGCACCGCTGCCCGCTGCCGGACGCTGCGCGCGGAGCTGGGCGATGAGTGGGTGGCGCAGCGCACGGGCCTCGTGTGGGATCCCTACTTCTCCGCCACCAAGATCGAGTGGTTGCTCGGCCAGGTTCCCGAGCTCCGATCCCGCGCTGCAGCGGGCGACGCGGTGTTCGGCACGGTCGACGCGTGGCTTGTGTTTCGGCTCACGGGGGGGCGCGCCTTCGTCACCGATCACACCAATGCGTCCCGCACGCTGCTCTACAACGTGGCGCGGCGGGATTGGGACGACGAGCTGCTGGAGCTCTTCGGGGTGCCCCGGGCGAGTCTGCCGGACATCGAGCGCTCGAGCGGTATCGTGGGCACCGCGCAGGCCGAGCATCTCGGGATCGAGATTCCCATTGCGGGGATCGCGGGCGATCAGCAGGCGGCGCTGTTCGGCCAGGGATGCTGGGACGCCGGACAGGCCAAGTGCACCTATGGGACGGGGGCGTTCCTGCTCATGAGCGTGGGCGCGGAGCTCCCCGGCGCGCGCGCGGGCAGTGGGGTGCTCACTACGCTCTCGTGCGATGCCGAGGGCGGGCCCAGCTACGCGCTGGAGGGCTCGATCTTCATCGCTGGTGCCGCGGTGCAGTGGCTGCGGGACGGTCTGCGGCTCATCGACCGCGCTGCGGAGACCGAGGCCATGGCGCAGGAGGTTCCGGACACCGGCGGGGTCTCGTTCGTGCCGGCCTTCGTGGGACTGGGCGCGCCGTACTGGGAAGCGGAGGCCCGGGGGACGATCGTGGGGCTCACGCGGGGCACGAGCCGCGCGCACCTGGTGCGGGCGGCGCTGGAAGCCATGGCCTACTCGACCCGCGACGTGGTCGAGAGCATGGCCGCGGCGTCCGGTGTTGCGCTCGCCGAAGTCAAGGCAGATGGGGGCGCGGCCGCCAACGACTGGCTGATGCAGTTCCAGGCCGACGTGCTCGGGGTGCGGGTGGCGCGGCCCGACGTGGTGGAGACTACCGCGCTCGGGGCCGCCGGCTTGGCGGGGTTGGCCACCGGGGTGTGGAGCAGCGCAGCCGCCTTTCTCGAGGGCCGCCGCTACCACTGGTTCGATCCGGGCCGGGAGCCGGCAGGGGGCTATCCCGCGTGGCGCCGGGCCGTGAGCGCCGCCCTCCACTGGGCCCGGGACGCAAGTCCAGATGAAATAGGCGGTTAAGGGATCTTTAGGGGAGGCCGATGAAATGGGCGGTTAAGGGATCTTTAGGGGAGGCCGGTGAACTTTTCCTGATCGTATGCATAGGATATATTCCAACTCATGAACGCACGAGCCAAGTTCGTTATCGGAGCTGCGCTGGTCCTCACGACCGTGGGCTTCCTCATGACCTCGGGCATCAAGGAGACGGGGGTGTACTTCCTCACCCCGTCGGAGCTTGCCGACAGGGTCCAGGCCGATCCCACTTTCCATGACGTCGGCGTCAAGATGGGCGCGCGGGTGGTGCACGGCACCATCGAGCGCGACGTTGGGACGCAGACGATCAACTTCGAAGTGACGGACGGCGAGCAGACCTACCCCGTGGTCTACCGAGGAATCGCGCCGGACACGTTCACCGACGGCGTGGATGTGGTGGTCGAGGGACGATTGGCGCCTGACGGGACGTTCCACGCCACCGGCCTGCTCGCCAAGTGCGGCTCGCGGTACGAGTCGGAGCCTTCCGCTTAATCACATGACGATTCTCGGACAACTCGCGCTGTGGTTGGCCCTGCTGCTCAGCGCGTGGGCCACGATTGTGGGCTTCGTAGGGGGTGCCGGACAGCGCCCCGAGCTCATTCGGAGTGCGCAGCGCGCCACCTACGCCTTGGCCGGCGTGCTGGTGGTCGCGTCGCTTGCGCTCGTCGTCGCGCTCGTCAAGCACGACTTCAACGTCGCCTACGTAGCGAGCTACACCAGCCGCAATCTCCCGTTGATCTACACGCTGTCCGCTTTCTACGGCGGGCAGGCTGGCAGCCTGCTTTTCTGGGCGGTGGTGCTCAGCGTCTTCGGGGCGCTGGCGCAGTGGCTGACGGGTCGGCGCTACGAGCGCCTGATGCCGTATGCCGGAGCCGTGACCGCGTCGGTCGTGTTCTTCTTCGTGGTGGTGACGCTGTTCGCGGCCAATCCGTTCGAGCGGCTGCCGTTCACGCCGGCGGACGGCAACGGCCTCAACCCGCAGCTGCAGAATCCCGGGATGGTGATCCATCCGCCGCTGCTGTATCTGGGATACATCAGCATCACGATTCCGTTCGCGTTCGCGATGGCGGCGCTGTTCTCGAAGCGGCTCGACACGGGATGGCTGCACGCGATTCGGAAGTGGACCATCATTTCGTGGCTGTTCCTGTCCATCGGCATCACGCTCGGAATGTGGTGGGCGTACGTGGAGCTCGGTTGGGGCGGCTACTGGGCGTGGGATCCGGTGGAGAACGCCAGCTTCCTGCCGTGGCTCACGATGACGGCGTTCCTCCACTCGGTGATGATCCAGGAGAAGCGTGGCATGCTGAAGAAGTGGAACATGGTGCTGATTGCGCTGTCGTTCCTGCTGTCGATCTTCGGCACGTTCATCACACGCTCGGGAATCATCTCGAGCGTCCACTCGTTCTCGCAGTCGCCGATCGGGATCTACTTCGGGTTCTACCTGATCTTCATCATCGTGGCCACGGCGGCGGTGATCTGGTCGCGGCTGCCGATGTTGGAGGCCGAGTCCCACCTCGAGAGCATGGTCTCCCGCGAGGCCACCTTCCTGTTCAACAATCTGCTGCTGGTCGGGATCGCGTTCTCGGTGTTGTGGGGCACCATGTTCCCCATGATCTCGGAGTTGATCCGCGGTACGCAGGTCACCGTGGGCCCGCCGTTCTTCAACCAGGTGAACATCCCGATCGGCCTCGCCCTCCTGGCGCTCACGGGCATCGGTCCGCTCATTGCCTGGCGTCGAGCGAGCCCAGGGCACCTGAAGCGGCAGTTCGCCGCGCCGGTCACGGCGGGCGTGATCGTGGCAGTGCTCCTGCTGGCGTTGGGGATGCGGAACCTGTACCCCATCATGGCGCTGGCGTTGGCGACCTTCGTGGTCGGAACGATTGCGCAGGAGTTCGTGCGCGGCGTGGGGGCGCGGCACCGGCTGCACGGGGAGAGCCACGCCCTGGCGTTCGCGCGCCTCGTGGGCCGCAACCGGCGGCGCTACGGCGGCTACGTCGTGCACCTCGGCATCGTGCTGTACTTCGTGGCCTTCACAGGGCAGGCGTTCAAGACCGACGTCGAGGCGTCCCTCAAGCCCGGGCAGAAAGCGGAACTGCGCTCGCCGTGGGGTCACACCTACACGTTCACGCACCTGGGAGTGTCGCAGTACGAGGAGCTCAACCGCTTCACGACCGCGGCGAGCGTGGAAGTCGCCCGGGACGGTGAGCGGGTGGGGGTCATGAAGAGTGAGAAGCGGCAGCACGTGAACTCACTGGGCCAGCCGACCTTCGAGCCATCCACCGAAGCCGGGATCCGCAGCGATCTGCGCGAAGACATCTACATCGTGTACGCGGGCTCGGTGGCAGGTACCGAAGAGGCGGTCTACCGCTTCACGCTCAACCCACTGGTGTGGTGGCTCTGGTTCGGCGGCGTCGTGCTGGTGGCCGGCGGGGTCGTGACGCTGTGGCCGGGAACCAGTACGAGTGCGGATCGCCGTCGCGCGATGGCCGGATACGCGGCCACGCTGGAAGGGAGCACAAGCGGTGCGAAGTGAGCGACGCTACACGCGGCGCGATGTGGTAAAGCTCTCAGTCGCGGCCCTTCTGCCCGGGGCGCTGCTGCAGGGCGAGGCGCCGGCGCAGGGTGACACGGCCGTGGGCCAACTCCTGCGACCCGATCTCGCCGGTCGCCCCCGGGGTCGCGTCACCGACTACCAGAACGATCCGTTTATCGTCGGTATCGAGGGCCAGCTGCGTTGTACTTGCGGGTGCAACCTGGACGTCTACACGTGCCGGACCACCGACTTCACCTGCGCCACGTCCCCGGCGATGCACCGGGAGCTCGTCGGTATGTTGGAGCGGGGGATGACCGGCGAGCAGATCCTCGAGGCGTTCGTGGCGCAGCACGGCGAGACCGTGCTCATGGCGCCGAAGAAGGAAGGCTTCAATCTCGCCGCCTACTTCGTTCCGGGCGCGGCGATCCTTACGGTTGGCTCGGCGCTCTTGTGGGTGCTCTTCCGTCGCTCGGCGTCCGCACCGGAGCTCGCGGCGGCGGGCGCGTCTGAGCGGCCGACCGACCTCAGTGCCGAAGAACACGCCAAGCTCGAATCCGAGCTCGGCAGGCTGGAGTAGCGACTCATGCTGGAGTTGATCGCGGGCGTCATCGTTGCCATTGTGGCAGTGGCGCTCGTTCTCGAGCCCCTGTTCTCGGCCCGTGGTGCCGAGCCGGTCGTGACGTCTCCCACCGACGAGATCGATTTCTCCGACATCGAGGAATCCGATTCGGCCAAGGTCCAGGCGTTGCTGGCCCTGAAGGAGATCGAGTTCGACCGCGCGACGGGCAAGCTCTCCGACGAGGACTACGCCATGCTGAAGGCGAAGTACTCGAAGGTGGCCATCGCGGCGATCGAGGCCGAGGAGCAGGAGACCCTGGACATGGCGGCCGAGGACGTAGCCGAGGAGTTGATCAGACGGGCGGCGGCCGGCCGTGGCACGGTATGCCCGTCCTGCGGGCCGCGTCCCGAGGCGGAGGCGGCGTTCTGCTCCAACTGCGGCCGCACGCTCTCCGTGGCGCCGTCGCAGGCGGCGGGATTCTGCGGTGAGTGTGGCACCGCGCTGCCGAACGGGGCCAAGTTCTGTGCGGAGTGCGGATCGAAAGCCGTCGCACCCGTGTAAGCCGGTCGTGAGGGGTGTCACGGCACCCCTCCCCCATTCCCCACAACATCTCTAGGCAATCTTCTGGCCGGAGCCCTCGGGGCGGCCTGCGCCCAGGCGCCCCGCTTCGGCGAGCTGTAAGTGCTTCATCCACAAGTATTTGGGTGGATCGGGGGGGACCGGTGAACCGGACGAGCCGCTCGCATCGACGGCGCATCGCGGTGACACTCGCCGTGCTGGGCGGAGCCCTGTCTGCTGCGGGGTGCGTGGAGCGTGCCCCCGTCAGCCAACACGAGGAGCGCTCGGCGGGACCCGAAGATCGGATCGAACCCAACTTCTCACAGCCCTTCGATCCCGCACTCCTGCAGCTTCGGTCTCCTGTGCGCATGGAGGCCACGCCGGGCGGCGGGTTGCTCGTGTCGGACTCTCGGACCCGAGCCGTGCTGCGCGTCAATCCGACCACCATGCAGCCGGATCAGGCGCTTCCGGTCGACGGCAAGCCACTCGGCGTCGGCCTGTGGGGCGGGCGCGTGTTCGTGGGCAATGCCACGGCGAATACCGTGGACGTGTTCGGTCCCGACGGCACGTGGCAGTACTCCTTCGGATCGGGAGCGGTGCCGTATCCCAGCGACCTCGCCATCGATCACGGGAGTGGTCTGGTATTCGTCGTGGCGGGCGGCACCCGCGAGGTCAAGGTGTTCGATCTCGACGGTCAGTCGCTGGGGACGATCGCCGGCCCGGGACCGGACCAAGCGGGGCTCCGAGCGCCCACCGGCATCGCGGTCGACGAGCGTCGGCGCGAGGTGCTCGTCAGCGACTACGGGGAGCCCGGTGTCGCGGCGGCCGTCAAGATCTTCGACTACGACGGAAACTTCGTCGCGGCGATCTCGGGTGACGGCGATTGCGGTGCGCTGGGGTGCTCGGGCGGGTTCTCGCGGCCCCAGGGCATCGCGGTGGACGGGGAAAGCAGAATCTACCTGGCCGACGCGCTGCTGGGGCGCATTCTCGTGTACGACCGTGCCACAGGTCGCGCGCTCGCCGAGGTCGGAGCCCACGTGGCGGATGGCGGTACGCTGCGCGTGCCGCTGGACGTCGTGTTGGGCCGCGATGGGCAGCTCGTCGTCGCGAGCAACGGCACGGCGTCCCTGGAGCTGGTCCCGTGACGAGGGGACGATTTCCGATCGCGCGGGTCGCCGCCATCGTGCTGGCGGGACTCACATTCGGCACGCCCGCTGCCAGCTTCGTGGGGGGGGCGAGCGGAATGCTGCTCGCCCAGCGGAAGCACGACACGTGCGACTACTGCCACAACCTGCACGGTGCCGGGGATCAGCAGCTCATGGATTACCAGCGAGCGGAAGATCTCTGCATGTCGTGCCACGCCGACGGCGCGCCAGCGACCTACAACGGAGAGACGGTGCCGAAGGGCGTAGCCGTGCACGCCGGGAGTCAGCACGCGGCGCCGGACACCACCACGTGCCGGGATTGCCATGACCATGAAGGCGAGACCACTCCCAACCTCAAGCTGATCCCGGTCTCGCTCGACAACCGGTATACTGGGGGAGCACGCGCCGTGGTGTTCCTCGACACGACGGATTTTGCTGATGGCGACGCGACCTACGACGGCCCGTGCGAGGTCTGCCACACCGCCACGAAGTACCACCGCCAGAACGGTGGCGTGCCGGCGCACAACGCTCAGAAGGACTGTCCGGCGTGCCACACCCACGCAAGCGGCTTCGCGCCGGCCGGAGGCGCCTGCACCGACTGCCACGCGTCCGCCCAAGGCTCGCGCCGCGCGATCGTGGCGGAGTTCGATCGGGCCAGTCATCACGCGGCCACGCCAGCCGATACGCTGGATTGTGTGGTGTGCCATGACCAGAGCGAGCACCAACAAGGGAACGTCCGGCTGTGGAACGTCGACGACCCCGGCAATACGGCCGCGGCCATCGTCCTGACCGGCGATCCCAATGCCTCGGCAGCCGAGGCCGTCTCGCTCAACACGTTCTGTCTGACGTGCCACGACGCCGACGGGGCGAATGGTGATACGACGCCGTTCAGCGACAACGTGTCGGTCCCGACGATCGATGCCGCCGCGTGGGCCCTCGCGTCCCACAACTCCTCCTCGCCGCCGGTCTCCTGCTACGGCGACGGGAGCTTCGGCTGTCACGCCAGCGGCCACGGCTCGGAGAAGCTCAAGCTGCTCGCGCCGGGGGGGGTGCCGGCGACGGCGCCTGCCAACGCGGAGCAGGAAGAGGGGTTCTGCCTCAACTGCCACGACGCCAGCGGCCCGTCGTCCATCGATCTGAACTCCGCGTTCAGCCGGGCCATCAATTGGGTGCAACAAGCCACCGGGCTGAACAGCAACCCGAATCTGAACGACCGCCACGACGTGCAGCAGGCGGCCCAGGCGAGGAGCGGCGCCAAGATCGAGTGCGTCAACTGCCACGATCCGCACCGGGCGACCAGTGCGCTGCCGTTCATCCTCGATCCGGATCCGACGGTGGCCGACGGGCACGTCGTGGGCAGCGATTCCTACTATTACGCGTATACCAGCTATGCCGACACGCTGAGCGAATTCTGCCTCGACTGCCACGACGGCACGTTCCCTTCCGGCGTGCAGGACCATGCGGGCCCCGCGATCGTGAACATCCAGGGTACGTGGGGCGGCGATGCCATGGGGGGGCGGACCGCCACCGCCCTCGACCTGGAGGGGGACGACGGATTCGGCGCCGGATCGATCTTGCCCTGCTCAGCGTGTCACCGTCCACACCCCAATATCGATGTCAGTCGCGACACCACGTCGCTGTTCATGTTGGTGGACACGCTTCGCAGCCGGACCGGCGTCGCGCTGGACGGCTACTACGTGCGGCAAGGGGGGAACTGGCTGCAGACGTTCGACTACGGCGTGGTCACGAATGCGTCCGGCGCGGATCCGGTCAGCGACGCCGGGGCCTGGTGCAACACGTGCCACAACCGCACGGCGATGGTGACCAAAGACAACTGCTACGACTGCCACCGCCACGGAGACGGGGGGAGGTTCTAGCGACCACAGCGTCGTCGTTCCCGACAGGGGGCTGGCTGGAGTGAGGGTACGGGCGGCACTGCCTGCGAGCGGTGGCCGCCCGCCTCGTTGTTCAGCGCTCGTGTGTCCCGTGGCAGCGGAGGCAGTCAGCGCTCAGTTGGTGATCATCGCTGAGCGGCATGCGCGGTCCGCCTGCGGCCGCCATGAGGCCGCTACGGACGTCGGCGGGCCGCACGCTCAGGCCCCCGTGGCAGCGCCCGCAGGTCTCCTCGGGTCCGCGGCCGACGAGCAACCCGGTCTGCAGGCTG
>CP070716.1:2364684-2368866 GCA_020350425.1 Gemmatimonadota bacterium | reverse complement strand
AGCGGCGCGGCACCCGGTCCGGACGACGTCGTCCGCGCGCCCGCGGTCAGGCCGATCGACCTCCTGCCCGTCCGCCGACGACCGCCGGTGGTGCCGCCAACACCCGTCGGCGGCGATCCAGCAACGCCACCGAAGCCGCCCAGCGAGCGCCTCGGTGCACCCGATGCGATTCCGGTTCCGGGTGATCCCAGGACCACCTCGACACCGCCGCCGGTGCACCCCGTGAGCGGGGACGCGGCAGCGCACGCCCCGACTCGCGGCGGACCTGCGCATCCCGAGGCCGTGCCGGCCGGCGCGATGCCGCGGCCAGACGCCACGCTCGAGTTCGAGACCAGGGTCGGCACCACGTGGACGCTCCGTATCGGACTCGGGGCCATCGCCATTGCCGGAGCCCTGTTCGCGCGGACGATCGTGCCCGACCTCTCGCCCGGGGCCAAGGTGGCGCTGGCGTACGCGGGCTCCCTGTTGCTCTTCGGCGTGGGCCGGGTCTACGAATCGAAGCTCGAGCGCTTCGCCCGTCCGGTCATGGCGGGCGGACTGTCGTTGGGGTTCTTCGTGTCGTTCGCGGCGCACTTCGTGCCGGCGATGCGCTCGATTCCGCTCGTCGCGTCGCTGGCGTGGATGACGGGCGGCGTGCTCTCCGTGCTGCTCCTCGCCACGCGCTGGGGGTCCCAGCCCACCGCGGGGCTCGCGATCTTCCTCGGCCACGTGTCGGCGTTCGTCGCCGCCGGTGACGCGAACGGCTATTCGTTGATCGTCATCGCGTTCTTATCGGTCACCGCGGTCGTCCTGATGCAGCGCCATGCCTGGCTGCCGCTGTCGCTCTTCGCGGTGGTGGCGGCCTACGCGTCGCACCTGCTCTGGACCATCGTCGCGCACGACACCCTTCCTGTCCAGCGTGCGCTGCTGCTGAACATCCTGTTCCTGTCGTCGTATTACGTCATCTTCCTGGCCGCCGACCTCTTGTGGTGGCGGCGCCGGGCACCGGCGCAGGATGGCGCACGAGCGCCGGCGGTCGGCCGCATGCTGGGCCCGTCCAATCTGGTCTTCTACGTCTCGCTCGTGTCGTTCCTGTACGTCGCGATGGCGGGACCGCCGCTCCCGATCGAGAGGTTCTACTTCGGCGTGGCCGCCGTCCAGGGCGGGCTCGCGCTCGCGTACCGCCGGCTGCGCAATCCGGACTACAGCTTCTACGCGGCGCTCGCGACCGTGCTGCTGACGATCGGGTTCATCGCCGCGCTCGACGCGCTCACCCTCAACCTCGTGCTGGCGGTCGAGGCGCTGGTGCTCTTGCTGGCCGCCCACCGGACCCGCCTGCGCGTGTTCCATCTGCTGGCGCAGGTGGCGCTCCTGCTGAACTTCCTGCATTACTGGACACTCGCCACGCCGCCGGTGGTGTCCCTCGCGGTGTTTCTCGGCGGGCTGGCCATCGCCGCCGTCTACTTCACCCAATCGCAACTGGAGGAGGCCTGGTACGCAGAGGGTGCCCGCGCTTGGCGTGACGCTGCCGTGCCCGAGTCCGTGCGCCCGCTCGCCGAGTGGTTCGATGCGTCCTTCGGGCGGGTCGCGCGCTACTTGCCGTACGGGTATGCCGTCGCCGGCACGGTAGTGCTGCTGCGCGAGCTCCTGGCGTACTTCCCAGAGGGCGTCGCGTTCGGCGCCGTCGGCGTCGCCTTGGCGCTGATCGCCGGAGCCGCCGCGTTCCTTCGCAGCATGCCGTTGAGTCTCGCGTACCTGGTGGCACAGGGCGGTATCGTCCTGTTGGCACGAACGGCACCTCCGGCGAGCCTCATCGGTCGCGTTGGCATTACGGCCGCCGGTCTGGCCGCCCCCACGTTCCTGGCGTTGATGGCTGCCCGCCAGACCGCTCGCGTGTTCCTGAGCCGGGTGCTCGCGATCACGCAGATCGGCCTCTGGCTCGCACTCGTCGTGCTGATCCAGTTCGTGCTCGCGGCGGCTCCGCTCCCGCCCATCACCGGACAGTACCTCGTGTGGATCGGCCTCGCCGTCCTGGTCGTAGTGTATGCGGATCGGGCGACGGCCCTGTGGGAGGCACGATCGCACCCCGAGCCGGGCGCGGTGGTCGGGGGGGCGGCGGCGGCGGTCACGGCCGCCGGTGGCGGGCTGGTGATCACGCTCGTCACCGACCGGATCGTCGGGATGACACTCGCCGCTCCGGTGTGGACCAGTCTCTGGATCGCGGCGCTCATCGGGATCGCGGAGACACGGCGCGGCCGCGCGTACTGGCTCGCCGGCTTCGTGCTGCTTGGTGCAACGTATGTGTACTTCCTGACCTGGGGCGGCCTCGGCACCGCCGTTGCCGCCAACGCCGGCGCGAGTGCACTCGTCATCGGCGTATCGCTCGTCGTCGCGATGGCGCGGGACCGGACCCCCAGCGGGCCCGCCGCGGGCGCGTTGGGAGGACCGACCAACTGGGCGCCCTACGTGGCGTACGCCTGCGCCAGCGCCTTCCTCACCTACGTGCTCCGGGAACGGATCGGCCACCCCTGGGCGGGTACCCTCCTGACCATCTACCCCATCGGACTGCTCCTGGCCGCGCGGGTGGTTGGGCTGTCCCGCGCCGGGACCGTCGCGATCGTCATGGCGTTCGTTGCCGTGCTCTATCAGGTCGTGGGGCTCGTAGGACAGCGATACCCGCTCTGGCCAGGACTCGCGACGCTGCTGGCGGTCGTCGTGGTCGAGCGCGTGGTGGAGCGGACGGTCGAGCGGCGCCCGCTGAACGATCGCGACGCGGAAGCGGAGAACGCTGTGGTCTCGCTCGCCCTGGTGGCCGCCGGCGCCGGCGTGGCGCTCGTGGCCGTCTACCGCTCGCCGTGGCCGGCCCCGGAGTGGGCGGTCGTGGGATGGATGCTGATCGCCACGGTCCTGATGGGACTCGCGCTGGCATGGCGTGCGCTCATCTACCGGCTCGTGGCACTCGCCGTCGCGCTCGTCGCGGTGGCGCAGCAGCTGCGCCTGCTCGTATCGGCGGAAGACAGCGTCGCGCTGCCATCCGGGTTGGCAACCGTGCTCCTGATCGTCGGTGTGGAACGCATGGTCGCGCGGACTCCCCGGGATGACCCGGACGCGGTCGTCGGAGCCGCGGGGGTGTCGGTCGCCTTGGTGGCGTCGGCAGCCGCTCTGGCACTCGTCGCGCTGTATCGCTCGAGTTGGCCCGGCGTGGCGTGGACCACGGCGGGATGGTCCGTGATCGGCGCCGCGATGATGGCGCTCGGGTTCGCGTGGCGCGCCGCCGCATATCGCCGTGTCGCCCTCGCCGTATTCGCCTGCGCCCTGGTGCGGGTCTTTGTCGTTGACGTGCGGGGACTCTCGAGTGGCGGACAGACGGTGGCCTTCCTCGTGCTCGGCGTGTCGCTGGTCGCCGTGGCATGGCTGTACGCACGCTTCGGCGTCGCGCTCCGGAAGTGGCTCTAGAACAGGACGCGTTCGGCGCCGGCAGCATCGGGCACCTGCGAGTGTCCGACCCCCGCGCCCTCGAGGATGGTCCGCTCGAGCACTCTCGACAGCGGTGTGAGCGCCAAGCAGGACCTCTCCCGCGTATGTCGGTGGGGCAATCGACGGGTCGGTGCGGTCCTGAGTCTTGCGGCCATCGCCACCTGGCCCCTGCTGCACCAGTGGGGAGCCGTGACGATGCAGACGGTGCATTCGATCGGCCGCCTGTGGTTCTGGCTGGCTATGCTGCTGTGGTTCGGGTTGCTGTCGGCCACCACCCCCGCCCTCCGGGGGCACTATCGGGCCGTGGCGGAGCGGAGGTCGTTCGAACAGCTGCCCGGCTGACTCGGCTCCTCGTCTGCGTGGTGTGAGCTCATGGCCGTGGCAGGTTCTCCCGCATCACCTCGGCCGCCCGCACCAACCCCGTCATCCGCGCACGCTCGCCATATCCCGCCGCCTCAGCCAGTGCTTCCTCGGCGGCCCGCCGGTTGCCGCTCGCCGCTTCGAGCCCGGCCTCCAGGAGCGCCAACCGCGCTAGGCCATACTTGTTCCCGGCCGCCATGAACAGGGTCCGCGCCCTATCGATCGCCCTCCGCGCCTCGGCGTACTCAGCGCCCTTCAGCGACGCCGCCCCCTGAAGGCAGAGACCATCCGCCAGCCGATTCGTGTCGTCGATCTTCATCGCGGCATCGCAGGCCGCACGTGCGGCATCGGCGCTCGCGACACAGT
>CP070716.1:2355242-2364584 GCA_020350425.1 Gemmatimonadota bacterium | reverse complement strand
GATTGTTGATCGAGCAGATAGCGCACAGCTGGTAGTGGCCGGCCTTGTAGTCCAGGTTCGCGAACAGCCTGAGGTTGCCGAACACCGTGAAGGTGGTGGCGAGCCCGAGATTCCGCGTCGGCGTGGGCGGCCCGACATACCGCTCCTCGCAGCTGCCGCCCGAGCCATCCGGATCGTCCGTGTCCGGCCAGACGCACGCGTCCAGCAGATTGATGGGATAGACGATGTTGCCGCTGGCGTCCCGCTCAGCATCCACCGCCCAGAAGCTGCCGAGCGGGTAGCCCTCGCGGTGCCGCTGCGAGTTGGTGAAGGCCCCGAACTGCACCTCGTCCCGCGTGCCACCGAACGACACCAGCTCGTTCTTGTTGGTGGAGAACGAGAACGTCATGTCCCACGAGAAGCTGGGGCTGCGGAACGGACTGAGCGTGGCCAGCATCTCCAGGCCCACGTTCGAGACCGTGCCGATGTTCACGAGGTGGGTCCCGTTGAAGCCGGTGGACGGCGCGTCCGGGATGCTCATCAGCGCGTCATTGGTGCGCTGATTGTAGTACGTCACCTCGAGACCGAGCAGGTTGCGGAACAGCGAGGCGTCGAACCCGAGCTCCCACTCGGAGCCGGTCTCCGCCTTGAGGTCCGGGTTGCCGTACTCGGAGGTGGTGAGCCCACCCGCGGCATCCCCGTCGACCGTCGCCTTCTCCTGCTGGTAGGTGCGGTCGGCCGTGAACGGCGCGGGCGCGTTGCCCGCCTGCCCCCAGGCGAAGCGGAGCTTCAGGTCGTCCAGGAAGCCGACGTTGAAGAAGTCCTCATCCGAGATGACGTAGGACAGCGACACCTTCGGATAGGCCACCAACGAGAAGTCCGACCCGAAGGCCGAGTTGTCGTCGATGCGCAGGGCCACGGTCGCGTACAGCTTGTCCCGCCAGCCGATCTGCTCCTGCACGAAGAACCCGAGGGACGTCTGCTCCTCGAAGCCCTCGCTGGCTTCCGTAGTCGCCGCGGAGCCGATGAGGTTGATGTTGTTGGCGACCAGGCCGGTTCCGTTCGTCGTGAAGCGCCGGTACTGCCGGGCATTCAGCTGCATGCCGCCCGAGAAGCGCGACTCGAGCACGGAGGACAGGCGGAAGCGGATCGACCCGCTGTAGTCCACCGTCCACGTGTGCGTGTACGGCAGGCGCTGGATGATGTCGCCCGTGCATTCCGGCTCGCCCCACCAGCACAGTGAATCAACCCTGTAGAAGCGCGTCTCGCGCACGTCGAACTTGTCGAGCCCCATCACGAGCCGGTTCTCGAACCACGGCCACGGATTGAAGTTCGCCGTCAGGCCGATCGTCGTGCGCTCCTCCCGCATCTGGTAGTCGTAGGAGTTGGACACCTGGGGGCCCACACCGAAGAACCCCGGCTCCTGATCAGAGTCGGTCCGCCTCCTGGCGCGGGCCTGCCCGCGATACGCGTTGCGGAGCAGGCCGTCCGACGCGTTGTCGGTCAGCGGCAGCGCCGCATGGTAGCGCGTGTAGCCCAGGTTGAGACCCAGACTCAGCGTCCCGGTGGGCGTCCACTCGAAGTTGGCCCGCCCGCCCGTGCGGTTCTGGAAGTTGTTGAAGAAGATGCCGTCCTCGTCCATCCGGTTGAACGAGAGGAAGTAGTTGAACAGCTGGCCGCCGCCCCGCGCGGACAGCTTCACGTCGTACCCGTTGGCCTTGCGCAGCGCGCGCGGATCGCGCGCGAGCGGGTTGTCCGTGAGGACGAAGGAGCCACCCCACGAAGCGTCGCGCAGGATCTCCGACTCGGGGATCCCGGTCACGAGGCCGTCGGGGCCGTTAAAGACCACCGACGAGGGGTCCTGACACCCCGGGTAGCTGGAAGACCCCTGACGGGAGACCGTGCACTCATAGTAGTTCGTCGGCGTCTCCTTGACCCACTCCGACTGGGACAGCTCGACGCTGGCCGACCACTGCACGCGATTGGCGCCGCGCGTGCCCTTCTTCGTGATGATCTGGATCACGCCACCGGCGGCATCGGCGCCGTACAGCGTGGACGCCGCGGGCCCCTTGATGACCTCGATCCGTTCGATGTCGCCCGGGTCGATGAACTCGAGCGGGCTGCGGAACTGGATCGTGGCGTTCGAGAGGTTGTCGTTGAGTGGCGGACGGGCGACCGCGTCGAACCGGATGCCGTCGATGTAGTACACCGGGGCATACGAGGCGTTGAGCGAGCCCGCACCCCTGATCTGCACGTTGGAGGACGTGCCGACCAGGCCCGACCGCTTGTACATCGTGAGGCCGGGCGAGCGCGCGTTGAGCAGCTCCTGCACGTTGGTGATCGGCGCCTCGGCCGTGAGGTCGCTCACGTCGAGGCTCGTCACCGCGTTGCCGATCTCGCGCTTCTCGGTCGTCCCGGCGGTGCCGGTCACGACCACTTCATCGAGCTGAATCGGCGCCCGGTTCAGGGTGAAGTCGGCCGTGGTCACCGTACCCAGCGTGACCGTGACCGACCGAGCCGTGCGGCTGTACCCGATGAACAGGGCTTGTACGGTGTACACGCCCACCGGGACGTTGCGCAGCTCGAAGTTGCCTCGGGCATCCGTGCGGGTTTCGAGGTTCGCTTCGACCACGACGACACGGGCGCCGTCGAGCGGTCGCTGCGTCCCCGCATCCCTCACGGTCCCGCTGATGGTGCCGCCAATCTGGGCCTCCAAGGGCCCAGCAGCCGCGGCCAGCACGAAGAGTGCCGCGGTGGCGAACACCCAGCTTCGACGGAGAACTGGATGCATGTTACGCCTCCTCCATTTGGTTTCAGGTTGAACGGCGCGAAAGCCGTGCACGCACAGCACGCATCCGCCAGGTGCCTGGAATGACACCCGCGGAGTCGTTACAGCCCGCAACGCCTTCGGCCGTTGGCGCCGGGTAGGAGGGCCCGACGCCCTTGTGTGACTTCGTTAATAATCACCCTGCCGTGGGGTTCGTCAAGATTTCGTGAAGACCGCGTGAAGGCCCGTCCTAGGGGATTCCCCCATGATTTGGGGGCTCCTGTGCCGGCCGGGCCTACCGACCCCCGGACCTCTCTCGGGATACCCCCCGCCCCGTTTCGTGGGTCACCCGACCCACCCCTACCCTTCTGCTACGGACAAGCGGGCGCGGCGGTTCCCGGCGCCGCATTGAGACCGCTTCGGTTGCATATCTCCCGGTGGCCGCGAACTTTATCCAGCCTCCACGACCGGGACGCCCCATGCCCCCTGCCGACCTGTCGCCGCTCGACCTGCTCACCCTGGCAGTGGGCGCCGCCCTGTTCGTGTTTCTGGTGTACGCGACGGCCGGCTCGTGGCGTGAGGGCGAGCCCCGCGCCACGGCGCTGTTCGCCCTGCTGGCCGTCGTCGTTCCCGCCCCTTACGGGCTCGTGGGTGGGCTGGGCTTCAGGGGAGAGGGTGCGGCGGCCCTCGTCCTGCTGGCGGTGGCCACCCTCGGGCTCCTGGCATGGCTCCTTCCGCTCGGCCGGTCCCTGCGGCCGTGGGACGACACCCCCACCACGCGCATCGACGAGCGGGACATCATGTTCTCCCGGCGGCTGCTGGAGCCCGGGACGGAGCGATTCGCTGCCCACTACCGTAAGCACCCCGCTCACAAGGCGCCGGACGACGCCTTTCGCGCCGAGCCGGGCTTGCTCGGGAAAGGGGCGAGCGCTTATCACCCACTCGCCTTCCCCGCGGCCGATGCCAGCTTCTGGACCATCGAGCGGCTGCGGCCCCACGTGGACGGGGCGGTCGCGCCCGAGCGGGTGGACTGCGACCCCGCATCGGTCACGACCTTTCTCAGGCACTGGGCGCTGAAGCTGGGGGCGGTCTCGGTCGGCGTCACCGAGCTGCGCGACTACCACCTGTACACGACCGTGGGCCGCGGACCCGACTGGGGCCGCCCGGTGGAGCTGGACCACACGCACGCGCTGGCCCTCGCCGTGGAGATGGACAAGGCCACGCTCGATCGGGCCCCGCTCGCGCCCACGGTGATGGAGTCGGCCCAGCAGTACGTGGCATCGGGCGTGATCGCGGTGCAGCTGGCGGACTTCATTCGCCGCCTCGGCTACCCCGCCCGGGCCCACATCGACGGCCACTACCGCGTCATCTGTCCGCTGGTGGCACGCGACGCCGGCCTGGGCGAGATCGGGCGCATGGGGCTCCTCATGACGCCCGGGCTGGGCCCCCGGGTGCGGCTCGCGGTCGTCACCACCACCCTGCCGCTGACCCCCGACGGGCGGCGCCGCGATCCCTCGGTGACCGACTTCTGTCTGCGCTGCCGCAAGTGCGCGGTGGCCTGCCCCAGTGGCGCCATCTCGTTCGGCGACCCGGCGGACATCGCCGGCGTGACGCGCTGGCAGATCGATCAGGAGGCGTGCTTCACCCTGTGGTGCAGGCTGGGCACCGACTGCGCCCGGTGCGTGCGGGTGTGTCCCTACTCGCATCCGAACACCCTGCTGCACAACCTGATACGCACCGGGGTGCGGCGCTCGGCGCCGTTCCGCCGCCTGGCCATCCCGCTGGACGACGTGTTCTACGGCCGCCGCCCGGCGCCCGCGGCGCTGCCCGAGTGGATGGAGTGCGGGGGCGGCCCCTAGGCGGTCACCCGCCGTACGCCCGCGCCAGGTTCTCGGCGTTCGCCCACATCACGGACAGGTAATCCCCGTTCTCGGGCACGTTGCCGCACTGGTCGAACACCACCGGCTCCACGCCCAGCCCGCGCAGGCGCGCGGCGGTCTCGGCCAGGGGCTCGCCCTCCCACAGCATCCAGCGGGCCGGATGGTCGCTCAGCAGGCGGCGGAACTCCCGCCACTGACCGCCGCCGGGGTGCTCGGTGGGCTCCCACTGCACGCTCTCGATGTTCAGGCCGTAGCGCCGCGCCAGGTACTGATACACGGGGTGCGACGCCAGCACCGGCTGCGCGCGGTGCGATGCCACGGCGGCGGCGAGCCGCCCGTCGAGTGCCGTGAGATCGGCCTCGAGGCTCGCGAGGCCCGCCGCAAAGGCCTCCGCATGCTCCGGCCAGGCGGCGGCGAACGCCCCGGCAACGGCGGCTGCCTGCTGTTGGGCCAGCGTGGGATCGAGCCACGTCGTGAACGCGATCCCCTCGTGCGCGTGCTCGCCGCCGGGCCCGTGCGCGTGCGTGACAGCCCCCTCCACCCGCACCAGCTCGTCGGCGAACGCGGCCGACGTGTGCACCAGCTTCGAGGCCGGCAGGCTCACCCGCTCGACCCACCTGGCGTAGCCCGCGCCGTTCAGCAGGATCAGGTCCGCCGCCTGGTAGCGCCCGACCACCTCGGGCTCCGGCTGCCAGAAGGCCGGGTCCAGGTCGGCCGGTACCGGGAGCACGACGCGGACGTACTCGCCGCCGATCCGCTGGGCGAAGTACTGCAGCGGGTAGTTGACGGTATAGACGACCGGGGCGCGCTCGTCCGCCGCACCGGGCGCACGTTGCCCCCGCTCGCCACCACCACACCCCGCTGCCGCCAGGACCACCAGGCCCGCGAGACCCAGCCACCGAGCCGACGTCTCTCTCGTTCGCATCTCAACCTCCCGGAGCTCCCCACCCTGCATCAGAAGATCAGCGCCCGGATCGCCGACGACCCGAACTGTGCCGTGATCAGCGTGAGCACCGACGCCAGCAGCACACCGGCGAGCAGCACCACCACGATCTCCGAGGTCATCACCCAGGCGATGCTGCCGCGCGAGCCGCCGATCTTGACCATCGTCTCGATCTCCCGCCGCCTGAGCCTGAGCGACAGGAGGAACACCAGGATTGCCGTCGCCAGCGTGGACAATCCCACCACCACCACCGCAACGATCACGAAGGTTTGCACCGTGAGGATCGTGTCGAGCAGCTCGTCGATCACCGAGACCGGCACCACGATCTGGGCCCGCTCGTCGGGCGACTCGTAGCGCCCCCGCAGGATCGCCTCGGAGCGCTGGTCGGGCGGCACCGCAATCACGGCCGTCACGGGATAGTCGCTCAGGTCCCCGTGGAAGTGGAACAAATCGATGTTGTCCGCCGTGATCTCCTGGTACTGCACCACCGAGGCGTTGGCCGTGATTACCGCGCTGTCGCGGCGCAACACGCCCGTGGCGGCGTCGGGCTGTGACAGGTCCACGTGCCCGTGCACCAGCCCCTGGATCACCCAGGCCGTCTTGAGGTCCACGAATACCGCGTGGTCGTCGGGGCTGTCGGAGAACGCCAGCACGCCCGCCACGCGCATCTTCAGCGGATAGACCCCGGCGATGTCGAACACGCTCTCGGGCGACGAGGTGATCGAGCCGCCGGCCCCCACCCCGAGCTGCGCCGCCACACGCGCCCCCAGCACGCAGTCCCCCAGCATGGTGAGGCTCCTGCCCGAGGCGATTTCCAGCCCCCGGAACGCGAAGTACTCCAGGGTGGTCGCTACGATCGGGTATCCGCGGGCGCTGAACCGCACGTACAGGGGGATGGGCTGCGCCAGCCCCATCGTGTCGAGCCGGATCGCCTCCGCGTAGCGCAAGGTCTCGGGGACGTCCGACTCGAAGTACAGGCTGTTCAACACCAACTCCAGGGGGCTCCCCTTGGCTCCCACGAGGAGCGGGGTCGCCTCGGCGCGGGCCGTGAGCTGGTCGGCGCTCTGATCGACCAGCACCCTGAGGCCCACAGGCAGGAACACGATGAGCGCGATCGACGTGACCAGGATCGCCGTCTTGATCCGGTGGTAGGCCAGGTAGCGCCACGCGAGGTAGAGACTTTCCCTCACGCGTGGAACTCCCGGAAGTCCACCACCCGTCCGTAGCGGCCGATCAGGTCGTGGTCGTGGGTGACCGTGACCAGCGTGGCGTCGGCCCGGGCCGCGTAATCGAACAGGATGTCGAGCACCCGGCCCTTGTTGTGGGGATCGAGGTTGCCGGTGGGCTCGTCGGCTAGCAGCAGGCCCGGCTCGGGCAGCAGCGCCCGGCACACCGCCACGCGCTGCTTCTCTCCCTGGGAGAGCTTCGGGGCGTAGCGGTGCAGCTTGTCGCCGATGTCCACCTCGTGGGCCAGCCGGACGGCGCGCTCGCGCACCGCCCCGTCGAGCCGCATCGACCGGTTGATGCGGTACGGTAGCAGGATGTTGTCGAGCACGCTGAGATACTCCAGCAGCTCGAACTCCTGGAACACGAGCCCGACCCGGCGGATCCGGAAGTTGCGCCGCCCGGTGTCGTCCAGCGCCGTGAGCTCCACGCCGTCGGTTGTGATGCGGCCGGCGCGTGGCAGGACGATGCCGGCAATCAGGTTGAGCAGGGTGGTCTTGCCTGAGCCGCTGGGGCCGATGAACGCCACCGTCTGGCCGCGTTCGATGCGCAGCTCGGGGATCCCGAGGAAGAAGTCGCCCTCGGCGTAGCGGAATTCCAGGTCGCGGATCGTGATCACGAGAACCGCCCCACCCAGACGGGTCGGGAGAGCGAGCCGCACGATGCCTCGCGCGGCCGCCCCCCCGAGGTCAATCCATCACCCTGCTGCTGCTCGCCCATGCTCACATGTTACCGCCGGGCTCGAGCCGCTCGGCCTCCGCCTGCCGGCCCGCAGCCCGCAGCATGCGCGCGTAGTCCGCCCGCGTCTCGGCGATCGCCGGGTCGTCGGTTTGCAGCACGCGCTCCCGGATGCGCAGCGCGCGGCGGTAGAGCGGCTCGGCCTGGGCGTACCGTCCCATGTCGCGGTACACGTTGGCGAGGCCGTTCAGGCTGGTCGCGATGGAGGGGTGATCGGGCTCAAGGATCCTCTCCTTGATGGCGAGGGCCTCGAGGAAGAGCGGCTCGGCCGCGGCGTACTCGCCCTGCACCCAGAGGCTCTCCGCCAGGTTGTTCTGGATCGCCGCCATGTACGGATGGTCCGGGGGAAGGGTGCGCGACCAGATGTCGCGGGCGCGGCCGTACGATTCCTCGGCCTCGTCGTAGCGACCCAGGGTCCAGTACAGCACACCCAGGTTGTTGTACCCGTCCGCCAGATCGGGGTGATCCGTGCCGAGGACCTCCTCCCGAATTGCGAGGGAGCGCCGCATGTACGGCTCGGCTTCGGCGACCCGCCCCTGCATCCAGTACAGCGCGCCGAGGTTGCTCAGGATCGACGCGACGGCGGACTGGTCCGGCTCGACCGCCGCCTCGCGGATCGCCAGGGCGCGCATGAGCAGCCGCTCCGCGTCGGCGTACTTGCCCTGGTCCAGCAGCGTGGCGCCGAGGGCGCCGGCCGCGCTCGCGACGCGCCGGTCGTCCGGTCCGAAGACCCCCTCGCGAATGGCAAGCGCTCGCCGCAGCACCTCCTCCGCCTCAGCGTACTTCCCCTGCTGCCGGTACACGAGACCCAGCTGGTACAGGCTCTCGGCGACGTCCTCGTGATCGGGAGGGAGCGTGCGCCGCCGGATCACCAGAGACTGCTCGATCAGCTCACCGGCTTCGTCGAACAGCCCGAGGGTGCGGTACACCCCGCCGATGGTCGCCATCATCCTGGCCTGGACCTGCGGCTGATCAGCCAACTGTGTGGACACCTTCTCCGCCCCGCGGTCCAGGATCTCCCGCGCGGTGACCGTGTTGCCCCGCGCCTGCCCCGGGTCGGACAGCTCGAACAGGCCAACCAGGAAATCCGACACCTGGCGGGCGGCCTCCGCCTCCCGGGCCGCCGCCCGCTCGGCCCTGGTGGCCCGCACCATGCCCGCCGTGGCGAGCACCGCTCCGAGCGCGAGCGCCAGCACTGCCAGGACGCTGGCCGCCACCGCCGCGCGGTGACGCCGCACGAACTTGCCCAGGCGATAGGTCGCGCTCGGAGGGCGCGCCAGGACCGGCTCGTCCCGCAGATAGCGTCCCAATTCGAAGGCCAGCGCGTTGGCGGTCTCGTAGCGCCGCGACCGGTCCTGCTCCATCGCCTTCATCACGATCCAGTCGAGGTCGCCCTTGAGCTCCCGCCGCAACGCGCCGAGGTCGGTGCGCCGGCTGTCCGCGACGGTGGCTTGCGTCTGTCCCAGGCCGATGAGGCGGGCGCTTGGAGTGGGCGGATTCGTCTCCCGCATCACCAGCCGCACGATGAAGGCCTGCAGTCCGATCTCCGCCGGGTCGAGGGGCAAGTGCCCCACGAGCAGCTCGTACAGCATCACGCCCAGGCTGTAGATGTCGGTGCGCGTATCCACGTCGAGCCCCGACATCTCGGCCTGCTCGGGGCTCATGTAGGCGGGCGTGCCCATCGCCTGGCCGTGGGCCGTGACGACCGTCTTCTCGGTGAGCCGCTGCCCCGTGGCCTTCGCGATCCCGAAATCGATGATCTTGGGCACCGGAGTGCCTTCCTGCTCCGTCACCAGCACGTTGGAGGGCTT
>CP070716.1:2349082-2355142 GCA_020350425.1 Gemmatimonadota bacterium | reverse complement strand
AGGGGCTGCTCGAGAGCGAGCTGTTCGGGCACGAGCAGGGCGCCTTCACCGGCGCCACCCGCGCGCGCCGCGGCTACTTCGAGCTGGCCCACGGCGGTACGCTGTTCCTGGACGAGGTGGTCGACCTGCCGGCCCACCTCCAGGTGAAGCTGCTGCGGGCGCTGGAGGACCGGCGCGTGCAGCGCGTCGGCGGGGAGCGCGCGATTCCGGTCAACGTGCGCATCATGGCGGCCACCAACCGGCTGCCGGAAGGCGAGGTCGAGGCGCAGCGGCTGCGCGCCGATCTGTACTACCGCCTGGCGGTGGTGACGCTCACGGTGCCGCCGCTGCGCGAGCGGCGGGAGGACGTGCTGCCCCTGGTGCGCTCGTACCTGGAGCACTTCAGCCGGCACCTGGGGCGGCAGGTGACGAGCATCGCGCCCGACGCGCTCGAGTGCCTGGAGCGCTACCCCTGGCCCGGCAACGTGCGCGAGCTGATCAACGTGATCGAGCGCGCCGTGCTGCTGTGCGGCGGGACGGAGCTGGGCGTGACCGACCTGCCGCGCGGCATCACCGGGCGGCGCGGCGCGGGGCACCAGCGCGTCGAGGAGTCCGAAGCGTGGGGCACCTCGCTCGACCGGCTGCAGGCGGTGCCGCTGGGCCAGGCGCGGCGCGAGGTGGTGGCGGCGTTCGAGCGCCGCTACCTCACCGAACTGCTGAAGGCCACCGGGGGGCGCGTGGGGGAGACGGCGCGCCGTGCCGGGATCAACGAGCGCTCGCTGTACATCCTGATGCGGCGCCACGGGCTCGCCAAGGAGGCGTTCAAGGAGCGGCGCCACGCCTGACGTGTCGCCCGATCTCGTGCTCTGGCTCGTGTTCGCCGCCGCGGTACCGGCGATGCTGGCGCTCGACCTGGGGCTGCACCGGCGGTACGGCGACGCCCTCGACGTGCGAACGGCGGTGCTGTGGAGCCTGGGGTGGATTGCCCTGGCGCTGGGCTACGCCGGGCTGGTGCTCGCGCTGCGCGGAACCACGCCGGCCGTGTACTTCGTCACCGCCTACGTGGTCGAGAAGTCGCTCAGCGTCGACAACATCTTCGTCTTCCTCATCATCTTCGGCTACTTCGGCGTGCCGCCGCGCTACCAGCACCGCGTGCTGCTGTGGGGGGTGCTCTCGGTGGTGGTGCTGCGGGGCGTGTTCATCGCGGCCGGCGTGGCGGCGATCCACCGGCTCGAATGGCTCACGTACGTGTTGGGAGCGTTCCTGGTCTACACCGGCGTGCAGGTGGCCCGCGGCAAGCACGACCGGCCCGACCCCGGCGGCAACCCGGTGGTGCGCTTCCTCGGGCGGCGGCTGCGGGTGACCGACGACTTCGAGGGCGCCCGCTTCTTCGTGGTGCGGCGGGGCCGCTACTACGCCACGCCGCTGTTCATCGTGCTGATGGCGATCGAGACCACCGACCTGGTGTTCGCCGTGGACTCGGTTCCCGCGGTCCTCGCGATCACCACCGACCCGCTGATCGCGTTCACGTCGAACATCTTCGCAGTGGCCGGGCTGCGCGCGCTGTACTTCGCGCTGGCGGGGCTGCTGCCCAGGCTGCGCTACCTGCACCACGCGCTGGCGGCGATCCTGATGCTGGTGGGCGTGAAGATGCTGGCGGCCGAGTGGTACCACCCGCCCACCGGGGTGACCCTGGCGGTGGTAGCGCTCATCCTGGCGGCAGCCGTCGTGCTCTCGCTGCGGCGGCTCCCGCCGCGCCCTGAGAAACGTTGATCCAACCGGGCGCGATCGGCACGCGGCACCCGAATGATCGCGCGGCCGCTGCGCCGGTCTCGCCCGCGCGCGCCACACGTGCGGCGTCATTTCCCAGGGGGAGCGCGGTTCCCGAGGCGTGGGCGACCCACCACGGTGCGCCTCGCGGCGCGGCATCACTTTTGCACTGACACGCCAGGCGGCGCGGCCCGCCGATCCCGTCGGCGGGTCCCGCCCCCCGCGCGGAGCGACTCGCACTCGCCGCTCACGGCGCGGGGCGAATTCGCAAGGGAAAGGATGCCGTCACACATGTCCCGCAACACCCCCCGTGCCATCGCCCTGGCGGGCGTGATGCTCGTGACCGCCTGCGCCAGGGTGCCGCAGGCGGAGGTGGACGCGGCCACGGCCGCGTTCGACGCCGCCCGTGTGGCCGAAGCCGAGATCTACGCGCTCGACGCCTACCGCAGCGCGGCCGCCGCGCTGGAGGCGATGCGCGCCGAGCTCGACGAACAGGCCGAACTCAGCCCGTTCGCGCGCAACTACGACAGCACGCTGGTGCTCGCCGCGGCGGCCAGGGTTGCCGGCGACAGCGCGCTGGCGGCGGCGACGGAGCAGAAGGAGTTCGCGCGCGAGGACGCCCTCGCGGCCCTCGATGTCGCCAAGGGCGACTTGGTCGAGTTGCGAGCGATGGTGGACCGGGCCCCGTCGAGGCGCGGCGCGCCCGACCCGGCCGCGCTGCGTTCCGAGGCCGGCACGATCGAGCGCACGCTCGCCACCGCCGACAGCCTGTTGTCCGCGGGGCGCTACAGCGCGGCCAAGGAAGACGTGGTCGCCGCCCAGCAGCAGATGCTGCAGCTGCGCAGCCAGCTGACGCAGCCCACGCGCCCCCGTCGCGGGTAGTTCGCCGTGAGGGGAGGAACCGTGCGGGCGCGGCGTGACTGGCAGCGCGACGAACTGAGCGAAGCGGAAGGCACCACCACCAGGCGGTCCGACCGGATGATTGGCTGGATCGCCTGGGGGGTGGCGCTGGCCGGCGTGGGCCTGCTGGCGATGGCGGTGTGGCGATCCTTCAGGCGCGACGGCGGCGAGGTGCCCGAGGCGGAGTGAAGCTCCACAGCAAGATCCTCCTCGGCCTGGCGACCGGTGCGGTCGCCGGGGTGGCGGCGAACGCGCTGGCGCCGGGCGCGCAGTGGGTACGGCTGGTGGCCGACTACGTGGCGGGGCCGGTGGGACAGGTGTTCCTCCGGCTGCTCCTCATGACGGTCATCCCGCTGGTGTTCGCGTCGCTCACGCTGGGCGTGGCGGGGATCGGCGACCTGCGGCGGCTGGGGCGCGTCGGCGGAAGAACGCTCGCGTACTTCGTGCTGTCGAGCGTCCTGGCCACGGTGCTGGGGCTCGCGCTGGTCAATGCCGTCCAGCCCGGCGCGGGAATCGGGTCGGCCACGCGCGAGGCGTTGCTCGAAGGGTATCGCGCGCAGGCCGAGGGGATGCGGGTGGGCGGAACGCGCGGGCTCGGCATCGACACCTTCGTGCACATCGTCCCCATCAATCCGCTGCGCGCCGCGGTCGAGATGGACCTGCTCGGGGTCATCTGTTTCTCGCTGCTGTTCGGCGCGGCGCTCGCGCTGCTCCCCGAGGAGCGGGCCCGCCCGCTGGTGCGGGGCATCGAAGCGCTGGCGGACGTCGTGCTCAAGCTGATCGACTTCGCCATGCGGCTCGCGCCGTACGGCGTGTTCGGGCTGGTGTTCGTGCTCACGTCGCGCTTCGGCTGGCACCTGCTGGAGCAGCTCGGCGTGTACGTGGGCGTGGTGGTCGCGGGCCTGCTGCTGCACGGGCTCGTCACGCTCTCGCTGCTGGTGCGCTTCCTGGGCGGGCGCGACCCGCTGTGGTTCTGGCGCCGCGCCCGCGCCAGCCTGCTGACCGCGTTCTCGACCAGCTCGAGCAACGCCACCCTGCCGACCAACATCGCGGTGGCGGAGCGCGAGCTCGGGGTGCCCCCACCGGTGGCCGGCTTCGTGCTGCCGCTCGGCGCCACCCTCAACATGAACGGCACCGCGCTGTATGAGGGGGTCACGGTGCTGTTCCTCGCGCAAGCGTTCGGCGTCGACCTGTCGCTGGCGCAGCAGGTGGTGGTGGTGGCGCTGTCGGTGGTGACGGCGATCGGCGCCGCGGGCGTGCCGGGCGGGTCGCTGCCGCTCTTGATGGGGGTGCTGGCGGCGGTGGGCGTGCCGCCCGAGGGGATCGCGATCATCCTCGGCGTGGACCGCCTGCTGGACATGTGCCGCACCACGCTCAACGTGGCGGGCGACCTGAGCGCCGCCGTGTACGTCGCCCGCACCGAGTCGGCGGCGCTCGCGACGGTGGAGCAGGTCGCGCCGCCGTTGGCGGCGTGAGCGGGGCGGCGACCCCGCCGCTTGCGCGCGCAGCGAGACCCGAGCCGATGACCGCACAGCGCTGGGGCACGCGCGTGGGCCTCGTGCTGGCGATGGCGGGCAACGCCGTCGGCCTGGGCAACTTCCTGCGGTTCCCCGCGCAGGCGGCGCAGCACGGCGGCGGCGCGTTCCTGCTGCCGTATCTCGTCTCCTTCCTGCTGATGGGGATCCCGCTCCTCTGGGTGGAGTGGGCCATCGGGCGGCACGGCGGCCAGTACGGGCACCACTCCGCGCCCGGGATGCTGGACCGCATGGGGCGCGGCCGCTGGCTCAAGTACGTGGGCGTGTTCGGCCTGTTCACCAACCTCACGGTCGCCGCCTACTACTGCTACATCGAGTCGTGGAGCCTCGCCTACGTGTGGCACTCCGCCGTGGGCACCTTCCACGACGTGGCGCCCACCGCGTTCTTCCCCAGCTACCTGGGACTCGAGGAGGCGTCCATCTACGCCGTGCCCGGCGAGGCGCTGTTCTGGTTCCTGCTCACGCTGGGCCTCAACGTGTGGATCCTGTCGCGCGGGCTGAGCCGCGGGATCGAGGCCGCGGCCAAGATCGGGCTCCCGCTGCTCATCGTGTTCGGCGTCGTGCTGGCGGTGCGCGGGCTCACGCTTGGGCCGAACGATCCGGGCGTGGTGCAGAGCCCGCTCGCCGGGCTCAACTTCGTGTGGGAGCCGAAGCCCGCCGGCTTGCTCGATCCCACCACCTGGCTCGCGGCGGCGGGGCAGGTGTTCTTCACCCTCTCGGTGGGCATGGGCTCGGTCCACTGCTATGCGGCGTACGTGAGGCGCGACCAGGACATCGCGCTCAACGCGGCCGCGGCGGGGTGGATGAACGAGTTCGTGGAGGTGGTGCTGGGGGGCTCGATCCTGATCCCCATCGCCACCGCCTATCTCGGGCTCGCCGCGGTCGGCGCGGCCACCGCCGGGGGGAGCGGGCTGGGGCTCGGCTTCCTCACGCTCCCCACGCTGTTTCACCACTGGGGGTGGTTCGCTCCGGTGGCGGGCGCCATGTGGTTCGGGCTGCTGTTCTTCGCCGGCATCACCTCGTCGCTCGCCATGGGACAGCCGATCGTGGCGTTCCTCGAGGACGAGCTCGGCGTGCGGCACCGGCGCGCCACGCTGCTGTTCGGCCTGGCGACGCTGCTGCTCGGGTTCGTGTGCGTGTGGCTCTACCCCGGCGGGTCGTTCGACGAGTTCGACTTCTGGAGCGGCACCTTCGCGTTGGTGCTGTTCGCGCTCGGCGAGGTGGTGATCTTCGCGTGGGTGTTCGGGATGGACCGCGGGTGGGAGGAAATCACCCGTGGGGCGGACCTGCGCGTGCCCCGCTTCTTCCGCTTTGCCATCCGGTACGTCACGCCGCTGTTCATCCTCGTCGTGTTCGTGGGGGCGCTGTTTAAGCCGGTGGGCCGCTGGGGCGACGCGCTGCAACGGCTGGCCACGGGCGACGGCTGGCGCTTCGCGCCCGACAGCGTGATCGGCAAGGTGCTGCACGTGGGGGATGCGCGTTACGCCTGGGTGGACGAGGCGGGGCGCTTCACCCACGCGCTGGTGCAGGACGCCACGCGCACGCTGCTGGTCGCGGTGTTCGCCGGGTGCGCGTTCCTCGTCTGGTGGGCGTGGCGCCGCAAGGCGCGGCACGGGAGCGCGCGATGACGACGTCGGCGTGGGTTACGCTGGGGATCACCTATGCCGTGATCCTGTTCTTCACCGTCAGGCTGTTCGCCAAGGTGCTGCGCACCCCGCCTCGGGGGGACGAGCGCGACGGATGACCGCTGCGGGCGTATGTTGCGGGTAGCGTGAGCGCCACGACCCGCCTGCTCCTCGTCCTGCTCACCCTGCCGGTGCTGGTGGCCCTGGGGTGGATGGCCTACCGCACCGCCACCTGGCCCGACGTGGCGGCG
>CP070716.1:2327990-2348982 GCA_020350425.1 Gemmatimonadota bacterium | reverse complement strand
TTCACGTCCACCCCATCACCCGGCACACTGATGCCCAGAAACAGTGTGGGACGCGATCCGGGTGCGATGGCGCCCCGATACCCGGTCTCGGCCGCCCGGATGAGAAAGGGATCGCGAAATGGTCGGCCGTTCACGAAGAGGTACGCCTTACGCCCGCTGGGCCGGGCGTCGGCAGGTCGCTGCACGAATCCCCGCACGGAGATAGCGCCGCCGCTGAACGCTACCGCAACCAGTTCGTCTGCCACGGTGCGCCCGAACAGCGCGGCGATCCGATCGGCTACACTCGCCACGCGCGGCGCGTCCAGCAGCACGCGTCCCTGGCTGGTGAGCCGGAACGCCACGTCGAGCCGCGCCAGCGCGAGCACCGTGAGCGCTTCGACCGCCGCGCGCGTCTCCGCTCGAGCGGATCGGAGGAATTTTCGGCGGGCGGGCGTGTTGCCGAACAGCTTGCGTACTGTGACGGTGGTCCCGGGCGTCCGCGCCACCTCCTCGACCGACTCGAGCCGTCCACCCCTCACCCTGAGCAGCGTGCCCACGGCGGAACCCCCTCCGTTCCCACCACTCGCCGTTTCGAGCTCGACCTGCGAGACGGAGGCGATCGCCGCCAGGGCCTCGCCGCGAAAGCCGTACGTCGCCACTCCGACGAGGTCGGGTGCGGTGCGGATCTTGGAGGTGGCGTGTCGATCGATGGAGAGCACCGCGTCTTCGCGATCCATGCCGTGGCCGTCGTCGCTCACGCGCACGACGGTGCGTCCACCGTTCTCCAGCTCGACGTGGACCGTGGTGGCCCCCGCATCCAGCGCGTTCTCCACCAGCTCCTTCACCACGGAGGCCGGGCGCTCGACCACCTCGCCGGCGGCGATCTGGTCGACAACGCGCGCGGGAAGAATCTCGATGCGTCCCACTAGAGCCGCACGACCTCGGCGCGCAGCAACCAGCCGCGCTCGGTCCCTTCGGACACCAGCACCCAGGCACCCTGCTCGCGCTCGATGCGCACCGGAGCGCCCTCCTCCAACTCGAGCGCCGCGGCCGCGGGCCCGTACGGTGCTACCCGAAGCGCGGTGCGGGAACTCATCACCAGCGCGACCGGCCGCGTGTACCGCTGCCCCACGACGTAGCCGTACCCCGCCGCCACCAGCGCGAGCGTGGCCATGGCCGTCGGCCACCGCAGGCGCGCGCCAAGACCCCACGCGACCCATGCCACGAGCCACAACAGCGCCGCGGCCGCGAAGGCCTCGACCGGCGTGACCGGTGCGACCCAGGTCAGGCGCGGCGCCGACATCGACCGGCCCGCGCCGCCGCTGAGAGCGCGGCGGATCGAGCGATCGCGCGGCGCCAACCGCGCAGCCCGGACCCAGGCCGCGCGGGCGCGGACCGGCTCTCCCAAGCGATCGAGCGCCGCTCCGAGATTGTACCAGTGCGCCGCCACCCGCGGCGCCTCGGCCGTCCGGCGCGCGAAGCTGTCCGCCGCCAGCCGCACGGCGCCCGCCTCGTACAGCCTCTCGGCCGATTGCGCTGCCGCCCCCTGCACGGCCACGGTCGCCAACAACAAGACCATCACGGCGCCGATCAGCGAGGGGCGCAGCTTGCCCGTGCCTCCTACGAGGGCACGCAGCACCTCCTGCACCTCGAGGGTCAACTCCTCGGGATCGGTCGAGCCCTCGGGGCCGTAGAGTGCCTGCCGCAGCCGATCACGTACCCTGGCGGCGTGCGCCGCGAGGGGCGCCTCGACCCCCGCCGCTCGCAGCGCGTCGGCGAGATCCCCGCTCGCCCGTACGCGAGCCAGCGGCACGAGACCCTCGAGCACCCCACGGAACTCGTACTCGAGCTGACGCAGGGTCACGCCCGGCACGACCGCCGGCGCGCGGCGCACGCCACGGCGTCGGCGCGACCACGCCGCGCCACCCCGCACGGCGAGGGCCGCGAGCGGGGGTGCCAATACCACGAGCATCCACCCCCACCACGGGAGCCGATCGGCAAATGCCTCCAGTGAGCGACGCGGCGCGGTGAGGAGCGGTGGCACGCTCTGCACCGGTGCGACACCGCTCGATCCGCTCGGCGTCACGAACTCGATCGGGGCGGCGGTCAGCGTGACGTAGGCCTCCCGCCCCACGTCGAAGTACACGTAGCGCGGAGCCGGCACTCGGTGCGTGCCAGCGGAGTCGGCCACTACGAGATAGTCGAAAACCTTGGTGCCCCCCACGAGGCCGCCCTCGGTCGTGAGGGCCACATTCACTTCCTGCGGGTACGCGCGCAGCCCCACGGGCCACTCCAGCTCGGGCTCCGGCCACAGGGCGACGTTGCCCAGCCCCGCAAGCTCCGCCTGCACGTGTACGCCACCGCCGATGGGAAGCTCCCCTGACGGCACGTCGAGGCGGAACCGCAACTCCCGCGCGGCGGCGCCACGGTAGCCCGCCGCACTGCGGCGGCTCGGCCGCGGGCGCACGGTGATCGCGCGTGCCGCGCTCTGAATCTCGTGGCGCAGCTCACGGCTCAGGAACGAGGAGGAGACCGGAAGACTGTACGACACGGTGGCAGCACCGATCTCGAGTGACCCCGCGGTCAACGGGAAGACCACCTGATGCAGCACGAAGAGATCGTACCAGCGGCCGCCCACCTGCCGGCTCGCGACCACGCCGGTCGGCGCGGGTCGGTCGTACGTCCATGTCCCGCGCAGGCCGGGTGGCTCGATGGTCGGCGGGTTGCGCAGCCGACTGCGCACCTCACGGGGGAACCACGCCACCACCACGAGGTCCACCTGGTCTCCGAGGAGGACAGGGCGCGTCGGCGCGAGTACTTCGAGGGTCGCCTCTTCAGTGGCGAGCTCGGGTGTCGGGGATTCTCGGACGAGCCTCTCGATCCGGGGGTCGAGCCCCGTCGTCGAGCCAGCGCGCGCCGTCACCGTCACCCTGAACGACGTCGTCTCCAGCATCTCGTCGCCCTGGCGCACCCGCACCGGCCCGATGGTCGCGTCCCCCGCCCGCAGGGCCCGAAACGTGAACTGCCGGGTCGTCAGCCGGGTAGGCACGCCCGCAATCATGGAGACACTCGTGCGATCCCTTCGATTGATCAGCTCCAGACCGGCCAAATCGGGATCGAAAATCTCCAGCGGGGCCGCGCCACCCGCCTCGACCGTGATGGTGAGCAAGATCTCGTCACCCACCAGCACGTCGTCACGGTCGAGCTCGGCGGACACACCGAGCTGCTGGAGCGGCAAGAACACGGCCAGCAGCAGGGTTACCACTCCTTCCTCCCACGCGTCTCGCGCACCTGTTGCCGGCGACTGTTTTGGCGATAGCGGGTACGCCGCTCTTCCTCCGCCATGGAATTGAGGATCTGCTGCGCCTGAGCCGCCGACAGCCCCGCCGGCGGTGCCTCCTCCGGCGGGGGAGGCGACTCGCTGCCGCCCGGGGGCGAAGGCCCTTCGGCTCCCGGCGGCGGCAGCGAGCGGACCGCGAGCTCGAGGTTCCACTTGGCCGCCCGATCCCTGGGACGCAGCATCAGCGCCTCGCGGTAGTGCGCCCGCGCCGCCTCGAGGTGGAGCGAGGCGTTGCCCGAGTCGGCCTCCGCCAATTGGAGCCGCAACAGCCCGAGATTGTAGAGTGCGAGGAAGCGCAGTTCGGGCTCCCGCGATTCCGCCACCTGCTCGAGCGCCCGGCGGGCCAACGCCGTGTCCCCGATCGCCAGGGCCGCCGTGCCCAGGTTGAACACCGCCGTGTCGCCGCCCTCGCCAACGCGGACCTGCTCCAGGTAGATCGCGGCGGCGCGCTCGTAGTCCCGCTCGCGCCAGGCCTCGTCTCCCCGGTTGCGCGGTCCTTGGGCGTGGGCCGTCCCGGCCGCGACGAACAGCAGCAGCGAGATCATCGCCATCGAGCGGCGCGTCGCCGTGTGCACAAGCAGCACGAGCGCCGCCAGGAGCAGTGGGATCCAGGCGCGGGAGATGTCCTGTGCCGCGGTGGACGTCGCCTGGGGAGAGCGCTTGTACGCGGCGACGAGATCGCGCACGGCCCCGGCCTGATCCGCCAGCTGTGCCGCCACCAATACGCCCTGCGCGCCGTCGGCGGTGGCGGTGAGAACGTCATCGCGCCGAGTCGTGCCCACCACTTCGCCAGCTGGGTCGCGCTGGTAGCCGACGAGCGTGCCGTCAGGCTCCCGCACCGGTATGGGCACCGGCTCGATCCCCCCTTCCGCGACGAGCACGAGCCGCACTCGGTCCCGTCGCAGCCGTTCCGCGGCGCTCACGATCGCGGAGAGCGAGTCGTGCGCCTCCCCGTCGGTGAACACCACCAGCACCCGGTCGGCCACCGGGTCGCCGGCAAACAGCAGATCCCTTCCCATGTCCAGCACGGGGGCCAGCTCCGTGCCGCCGGCGCTGGTAAACTCGGGATCCAGCGCGTCGATCAGCAGGTGCAGCGCGCTCCCGTCGACCGTCAGCGGCGCGAGGGCAAAGCTCTGGCCCGCAAACGCGATGAGTCCGACACGGTCACCCCCCAGGTCGTACACCAGGCGCCGGGCCTGCCGCTTCGCCCGCTCCAGCCGGGAGGGCGCGACGTCCTCGGCGAGCATCGAGCGAGAGATGTCAACGGCGATGACGAGATTGAGGCCCTTGGTCTCTGCCTGCACCACCCTGCTCCCCCAGCGCGGTCCGGCCAGCGCCGCGGTGGCCGCGAGCGCCGCGAGCCCGAGCGCCAACGGGCTGGAGCGACCGAGACCCCGCGCCCGCACGCCCAACACACGCGACCAGCGCCGCGCGTGGCTCACCCGCGCGCCACGCGCCCACAGCGCCATCAACCCGGCCACGAGCCCCACGGCGGGAGCGGCCCACAGGACGAACGGCGAGTCAAACGACATCACGGCACCCGAATCACGACCGTCGTGGCGATGAGCAACTCCAGCGCAAGGGCCGCGAGCCCCACGAGCAGCGGGAGCTGGTACGCCTCGTTGTACTGGGTGTAGCGCGTCACCACCACCGGCGTCTTCTCCAGCCGATCGATCTGCTGGAAGATGCGGTTGAGTGCTTCGGGATCGGTGGCGCGGAAGTACCGGCCCCCGGTGAGATTCGCGACGTCCTGCAACAGCACTTCGTCAATGCGCACCGGCAGGGTCTGGTAGCGCAGCTGCCCCTGCGTGCCCCGTCCGATCGGCATCGGCGCCTCACCCTCGGTGCCGACCCCGATCGTGTAGACGCGGATGCCGAACTCGGCGGCCGCCTCGGCGGCCGTGCGGGGATCGAGCATCCCTCGGGTGTTCTCTCCGTCGGTGAGCAGCACGATGACCTTGCTCTCCCCGGGAGCGCGCTGCAGCCGATTCGCCGCCGTCCCGATCGCCGTGCCAATCGCGGTGCCATCCTCCAGTTCCCCCACCCGCAGCGCCCGCACCGCCTGCTCCAGCACGTGGTAGTCCACCGTGATCGGCACCCGGGTGAGGGCCTCGCCGGCAAACGCCACGAGGCCGATCCGGTCGAACTCCCGCGCGGCGATGAACGCGACGGATTGCTCCTTGGCGACGTCCAGGCGGTTGGAGGGCGCGAAGTCCTCGGCGAGCATCGAGCTGGAGACGTCCACGGCGAGCACGATCGCGATGCCTTTGCTCGTCGTATCCTCGGACGAGATCCCGTACTCGGGACCTGCGGCAGCGATGATCCACGCGGCCAGGGTAAGCGTGCGCAGTGCCGCGGGCGCGCCGGCCAACCACCGGCGACCCTGAGGCGCCGTGCGGAACTGCTGCGCATCGCTGTAGCGGGCCGCAGGCGACGGACGGCGGCGGCGGCGCCACCACCAGAGGGGCAGCGCGACGAGCAGCACGAGGATCAACGGTCTCGCGAAGATCACGCCAGACTCTCCCTGAGGCGCTCGGCCCGCTCTACCAGCTCCACCACATCACTGGGCACCGCGGGGGCAAAGCGTGCCCGCTCGAGCGCCCGCAACACGTCTGCGGTTTCCCGCAGCGGCCACTCCGGCACCTCGTCGTGCAGCACCCGGACGCACTCCTCGGTGTCGAGATGCCGGCCGGCCCGCGGAATCTGCTCCGCGATGTGCCGCCGAAGACGGTCGGCGGTCACCGCCGCCACGGCGCGAGATTCCCCGGCAGCGACCCACCGCTCGACCGGCGGCTCAGCCGATCCGGCCGCGGCCTCACCCGGCCCCGGGCGGGGGCGCGTGCGCCGCCGCGCGAGGCCCCAGGCCGCCGCCGCCGCGAGCACCAGGGCGAACAGCGCCAGCAGCGCGACCGGACTGCTCGGGTGGCGGACGAGGGGGTCGGCTGCGCCGCGCGGCGTCGGCAGCGTGTCGTCGGCCGGAATGACCGATGTCACCTCGATCCTCGCCGTGTCGCCCGGAATGGTCTCCACTCGTCCATCGGGGTAGAGCAACTCCGCCGGCGGCATCGCGATGGCGTGGCGCCCCGGCTCGAACAGCGCCACCGTGTACAGCATCGTGAGTTCGCCCTCGGCGTACGCCGCCCGCGGCGGGCTCAACGGCTCGAGCGCGGGCGTGGCGGTGAGCGGGCGCAGCCGTGCCTGCACGTCGGGCGCGGCGCTGACCCGGCGCACCAGCCGCACCGTATCGCCCACGGTCACGGCCCCGGGGGACACCGCCCATGTGGGGAGCTGCAACACCGCCACCGCCAGCAGAACGATCACCGCTTCAACCTGCGTGCGCGCTCCGCGAAGGCGCGGTGCAGCGCTTCCGCGTACGGACGGTCCGTGCGCAGCGCGATGTGGTCGACTTGCGCCTGCTTCAGCGCGCGCGCGCGGTGCAGGCGCACCTTCTCAGCCGCCATCGCGAGCGCGAGCCGCGTGGGTCCATGTGATGTGTCCACCAACACGCGCTCGCTCGACTCGGCATCCTCCAACTCGATCCACCCGGCGTCGGGCAGCTCGAACTCGCGGGGGTCGTCCACCGTGATGGCCACCACCTCGTGCTTCCGCCCGATCCGACCCAGCTGATCCTCCCAGCCGGGAGCGCGGAAGTCCGACAGCACGGCAACGATGGAGCGGTGGCGCAACAGGCGGGCGGCGTAGGCGAGAGCGGCCGCGATATTGGTGCCCCGGTTCACTGGGCGAAAGGCGAGCAGATCACGGATGATGCGCAGGGCGTGGAGGCGGCCCTTGCGCGGTGGCACGACGTGATCGATCCCACCCGAGAAGATCAGCGCCCCCACCCGATCGTTTTGCCGCGCCGCGGCGAGCGCGAGCACCGCCGCCACCTCGACGCCCCGCTCCGATTTGGCGACCGGCGCCCCGAATTCCTCCGACCCCGAGCGATCAACCACGAGCAGCAGGGTGAGCTCCCGCTCCTCCATGAACGTCTTTACATAGGGGGAGCCCATGCGGGCCGACACGTTCCAGTCGAGGGAGCGATAGTCGTCCCCCTGCTGGTAGGCGCGCACCTCGGCGAACTCCATGCCATGGCCACGGAACGTCGAGCGGTACTCACCGGAGAAGAGGGTGTTGACGAGCCGGCGCGTGCGGAGCTCGATCGTCTTTACCTGGCGCAGCACGTCGGCCCCGACGATGCGGGACGGGCGCGTCACGGAACGTCCACTGCCTCCAGGATCTTGGCGATCACACCATCAGATATCACGTCTTCGGCCTCCGCCTCGAACGTGAGCAGCACACGATGCCGCAGCACGTCGGGGGCCATTGCCTTCACATCCTCGGGGACCACGTACGCCCGGCCCCGGAGGAAGGCGTGAGCCCGGGCCGCCTGGGCGAGGTAGATCGAAGCTCGCGGGCTCGCGCCGTAGGCGATGAGCGGGCGTACCTCGTGCAGCCCGACCGTCTGGGGCTCCCGGGTGGCACGCACCACGTCCACGATGTAGTCCACGATCTTCTGATCCATGTAGAGCTCGGCGATCTGCCGCCGGATTGAGAGAATGTCCTCGGGATCGGCCACGCGGCTGACCGGAATCTCCTGGCCGCCGGCCATGCGCCAGAGAATCTCCTTCTCCTCGTCGCGCGATGGATAGCCGACGAACACCTTGAGCATGAAACGGTCGAGCTGGGCCTCGGGGAGCGGGTAGGTGCCCTCCTGCTCGATCGGGTTCTGCGTCGCCAGCACGAGAAACGGCTGGTCGAGGGCGTGCGTCTCGTTGCCGATCGTGACCTGCTTCTCCTGCATGGCCTCCAGCAGGGCCGCCTGCACCTTGGCGGGCGCCCGGTTGATCTCGTCGGCGAGGATGATGTTGGCGAACAGCGGCCCTCGCTTGGGCCGGAACTCCCCGGTTCGCTGATCGAAGATCATGGTGCCGATGATGTCGGCCGGCAGGAGGTCGGGAGTGAACTGAATCCGCTGAAACGTGGTGCGGATGACCTCCGCGAGGGTGCGGACCGCCAGCGTCTTAGCGAGTCCCGGCACGCCCTCAAGCAGGATGTGCCCGCCGGTGAGCAGCCCCACCAGCAGGCGCTCAACCATGGCCTCCTGGCCGACGACCCGCTTGCCGACCTCCTCGACCACGGCCGTCGTGATGGCGGCATCCGGCGCCTTCACCGCCCGTGACGTCATCGGTTCTGCCCTCTCATCGCTTGATCCGTTCTCCCTCGTCTTCGTAGCGGAAGATCCAGGTTGCGAACCTCGATGGTGCGATGGGATCGTCGGGCTCGATGGCTCCCCACTCGACCCCGCTGTCGGTGCGCCGGTCGCGGCGACCGGCCTGCTCCACCATCAGCTGAGCGCGCCGGATCCAAGTTCCGCAACTGCCGGGCCGCAGATCGACCCATCCACGAGCCACCGCGGCCTCGATGTCGCCGCCGTCGGGCTGGATGATGACGAGCTCGCCCCTATAAACCTTCCCACCGGGGACGATGATCGGAAGCCCCACCGACACGATCGTGGAGCGCAGCTCGGCGTCCTGCTTCAGAAGCGCATCCGCTTGCCGGGCAAGCTGCTTCGCATCGCTCTCGGCGAGCACCCGCACCGAGGCGCAGAGCCGCGACAGCACGAACGCCTCGTACAGGAACTTGGTCAGCCGCGGTGGCCCGAGCATTTCGAAGGCGACGGACCGCAGGTCGTGCTCCCGCTCCAACGCATCGAGCCGCTCGATAGCGGCCGCGCGCAGCAGCCCCGCCTGGTACGTCGGCCCGGCGGTCGACGCGTCGAGCGCCGCCATGATGTCCCGGCCGGTAGGCTGCCCCTGGAGCTCCGAGACCACGTACGTCGCGACCTCCTCCGGCGTGATGAATTCCATCTGCCTCAGCGACGTCACCGTCTCGAACTCGTCGCGCGCGAAGAGGCCGTTCTCGCCGCAGTCGGCCCACACCGACTCGAGGAGCCGGCCCATGTCCGTCCATCCTTCGGCCCGCTCCTGAAACGCCTCGGTGACGGGCAACGGTTCCGGGCAGTCGTACAGCTGGACCGGCTCCCCCCGACGCCGTACCGGGCCATACCCGATCTCGCGCCACGCGATCGCGGTCGTGGGCTTGATCTCGATGGTTGCCGGAGCACCCGGCGTGCGCGCCACCAGCCACAGCAGGAGCGAATGCGCCCCGGCGACCGCGGACTTGGCCAGCAGCGTGCGCGACGGACGCTCCTCGGAATGCGTGTACGGGATGTTGAGTCCCATGCCGCCGGTGCCCGACGTGCCGACTTTGACGTAGGCCTCGGTGCCGAATGAGCGCAGGCACTGAAGCATGATCTGGACGTGCCTGATGAGCTGCGGCATGGGGATCGACAGCACGTGCTCTTCGACCTGCTCCAGGGTCACCGGGCCTTTGCGCGCGGCGTCCAGCAGGTCGCGGGCGCTGTGGAACACGTCCTGATAGGCGAACGCCGTGGCGGTATTGATGCAGTCCACCACGGCGTGCGGCTCATAGCGCCGGAAGAGTTGAAAGAGGAAGTTGCGGTCGAGCACCTCGCTGCTCAGCTCGCCGAGGAGGTCGCCCAGCACCGTCTCGCGCAGGCGCTGGTCGGCAAGGATGGCCTGCCGATCCAGCTTGGCGGCGTCCGCCGGCACGAAGATGTCGCCCCACTCGGTCACGATCTCCGTTGCTCCAGCGAACGGCGCGAGGGATGCGGCGCCGGCGCGTACCTCGTCCTCGTAGAGCGCCACCAGCACGATCCGCTTCGGGCCGCGCTGCAGTAGCTCGCGGGCCACCGCGTGACCCACGAGGCCGCTGCCGCCCAGCATCAGAATCGTCTTCCCTTTGAGTTCCATGACCCCTACCCCGTCTTCACCGCCTCGAGTTCACGCCTGGTGAGGTAGCGCCACTTCCCCACCGGCAGCCGGCCGAGCTGTACGGGCCCGTACGACAGGCGCGTGAGGCGCTCCACCTTGAGGTTCAGTCGCTCGCAGAGCCGCCGCACGATGCGGTAGCGCCCTTCGGCCAGCACGAGCGTGACGTCGCTCGACCCGCTCGCTACCGGCCGCACCCGCGAGCGTATCAGCCCCACTGGCCGGCCGGCGATCACGATCTCCCGCTCCAGCGCCCTTCGAATCTCGTGTGCCGGGCGCCCGTGCACCAGCACCCGGTAGGTGCGCTCAACCGCGAAGCGCGGGTGGGTGAGTCGGTGCGCCCCCGCTCCGTCGGTTGTGAGCAACAGCAGGCCACTGGTCGTCACGTCCAGCCGCCCCACGTAGGTGAGCCCGGGGACGTCGGGCAGCAGCTGGAAGACCGTCTTGCGCCCCTGAGGATCCCGCTTGGTCACCACGTAGCCCACCGGCTTGTGCAACGCGATCCACGCGACGTCGGCGGGGCGAATCCGTCGGCCCCCGACCGTGATCACGTCGGCCTCCGGATCCACGGTGGCGCCGATGGTGGCCACGCGACCGTTCACGCGCACCCGGCCAGCCTCGATGAGCTCCTCTGCTCGGCGGCGCGAGGCGACCCCGGCTCGTGCCAGAGCGCGCTGCAGCCGCATCTTGGTCACGCCTCGCTCAGCTCCGCACCCTCGGTCGGCGGGCGCAGCGCCACCGAGAGCTCTTCCAGCCTGGGCAGCTCCTCCAGCGACCGGATCCCCAACAGCTCGAGCAGCTGGGGCGTGGTTCCGTACAGCAGTGGTCGCCCCAGTCCCTCGGCGCGTCCCACCACCGCGATCACTTCGCGGTCGAGCAGCGAGCGGAGCACGCCCTCGACCGAGACCCCGCGGATCTCTTCGATGTCGGCTCGGCTCACCGGCTGCCGATACGCGATCACCGCCAGGGTCTCGAGGGCAGCCCGGCTCAGCTTGCGGGGCCGATGGACGATCTGTGCCTCGGTGATCGTCTCGGCGAGGTCGCGCCGCGTCAGCAGCTGAAAGCCCTCGCCGACCTCCTCGAGCTGGATCCCGTGCCGGTGTTCCTCGTAGTGCCGACGGAGGTCCACCAGCGCCGCTTCGAGCTCCTCGGGCGAGCAGTCGGGCACGAGTCGCCCCAGGTCCTCCAGCGAGAGGGGGTGGGACGCCGCGAAGAAGGCGGCTTCAAACAGCTGTGCGATCGGGTTCACGTCGAATCGTCACCGAGCCGAAAGGCTTGCGTTGAGCGAGGCGGATGCGGCCCACCCGGGCCAGCTCCAATACGGCGATCAAGACCGAGAGCACGTCGGCAACACTCGTTGCCGTCCCGATCGCCTCCAGTAGGGTCAGCTGCTCGCGCTCCTCGAGCAGGGCCTCGATGCGGCGCGTTGCTCCCTCCACGTCGAGCGGGCGCGGCACCACCCGATGGAGCATCGGTTCGGGCAGCGACTCGATCAGCTCCTCGACCGACACGAGCAGCTCCTCGAGCGTCACCGCGATCGGCCGCGGCGGCGCGTCGGGCGGTTCGGCGAACCACCCCCGCGGAAACCGACTCGCCTGGTCACCGGACCGTTGCGCCAGCCAATCCGCCACCTCACGCACCTGCTCGTACTCCAACAGGCGCCGCACCAGCTCGGCGCGCGGATCCTCCCACCCCTCCTCGTCGAACGGGCGCGGCAGCAGCATCTGGATCTTGATGCGCAACAGCTGGGCGGCCATCTCCAGGTAGTCGGCGGCCCCGTTCAACCCCAGCTCGTCGATCACCTCGAGGAACTGGTCGGCGATCGCCGCAATCGGGATGTCGTAGATGTCCACCTCCTGCTCCCGAATGAGGTGGAGCAGGAGGTCGAGCGGACCGGAGAAGGAGTCCAGCCGGACGACGAACGGGATCTCCCGGTTGCCGTTCGTCGGGGGCGCGGTCATAGCATGCACAGCGGGAACGGCCGCAGTGTGAACGGCGCAGCCAACTCACACGCCGCCCCCTGGAGCAGGAATGCCGGTGTCAGCATGATCCACAGCACCTGAGGTGCGATCACGATCACCGCCATGAGCGCCAGCACCCCGTAGCGCGCGAATCGCCGGTACCACGGTTGCCACCGCAACGGCAGCACATGGTACAGCAGATGTGATCCGTCGAGCGGCGGCACTGGTATCAAGTTGAAGAACGCGAGCAACAAATTGAGCCACACTCCCCAGAGAAGCATGCGCTGGAGGCCCGCCAGGACACCCGCGCCACCCGGCCCGAACTCGGCCAGGACACCCACCGCGATGCTCGCCACGAGACACACGACGAACAACACGAGGTTCACCACGATGCCCGCCGAGGAGACGATGAGATCGCCCCTCTTGAGGTTGCGGTAGTTGGCGGGGTTCACGGGCACCGGCTTGGCGCCACCGAAGACCACCCGCCCGGCCGACAGGACGAACACGGCGACCGGCAGCAACACGGTGAGGAACGGATCGATGTGCTTCAGCGGATTAAGCGTGAGCCTCCCCATCGCCTGGGCCGTCGGATCACCTTGTCTGAGCGCCGCGTAGCCGTGTGCATACTCGTGCGCCACCATGGAGACGAGCAGCACGGGAAGGGCATAGAGAAACTCGTGCACGGTGGGGAGGAAGCTAACCGCGGCCTGGCCGAGTGTCAAAGGCGTAGCGCCTTGACTGGCAGACACTTGCGGGGTAGTATTCCGATCCGATTTCGGGGCCCCACGGCCCCCTTTTCACGCGAGGAGCGTAGTGCCGAACACCAAGTCAGCGAAGAAGCGGATGCGGCAGAACACGAGGCGCCGCGCGCAGAACCGAAAGCACCGCAGCGCCGTGCGGTCGGCGGTCAAGAAGGTGCGCGCCGCGGCCAGCGCCGACGAGGCCGAGGCCGCCTACCGCGAGGCCGAGCGATTGCTCGACCGCGCGGCCGGGAAGAAGCTGGTCGCCAAGAACACGGCGGCGCGTCAGAAGCGCCGCCTCGCCAAAGCCGCTCGGGAAAAGTCGACGAAGTAGCTAGAGCGCCGCGAGCTCAGCGCCGCACCGCTCGCAGTACCACTCGGTAGGCAAGTTCGGCGCGCCGCACTCCCCACACTTGACCGTCTTGGCCGAGCCATGGGCCGGGCGGTCTTGTTGCATCTCCACCGGCTGCACTCCCTCCGCCCCCACCAGGGACTCCCGCCCGCCTGGCAGGCTCGGCTCGTCATCTAGAAGCGGCGTGTCCTCGAGGGGCGACGCGACATCAGTCGTGGAAATGCGCGGCTGCTTCCCGCTCAGCCGCGGCCGTGGCTTTCCGGCCTCGTCATCAGTCACGGACCGCAGGAACTCCAGCTCGTCGAAGGCATCCGTCTGCGCCGGAGCCGACGACTCCGCCGCCGCCGCGGAGGCCGCGACCTCTTCGGTGATCTCGGGAGGCAAGGCCTGTTCGGCCTCGGTCCCCTCGACCGAGGCCATCACTTCTTCGATGCTGACGATCTCCTCGTCGACCGCCTTGAGCTCTTCGCGAATCTTGACCAAGGATTCGAGGATCTCGGTGCGCAGCTCGGACCACCGGCCCTCGTCGAACTCACCCACCGTGTGACGCAACTCGGCCTCCGCCAGGCGCTCGGAGGCCGCCGCCTCCCGCTCGGCCAGGTCGTCTCGCGCCTCGCGCTGCTGCTCGAGCGCCTGGCCCAGCTCCCCCTTGAATCCCTGGAGCTCCGCCAGAATGGCCCCGTGCCGCTTGCGGTAGTCCGACTGGACCTTGTCCCGGACCTGGCCCGGCGTCTTGTCGGCCGCCATGGAAAGACGCTCCAGCCACTGCTCGATCTGACGCTTCTCTTCGAGCAGCTTCTGGATGTCCGACGAGGAACGCTTGGACCCCTTTGCCATCGATTCTCCGGTGGCAGATTGCCAGTGCGGGCCCGCTCGACCGCGTGCCCTGCCGACCTATCTGTTTAAGCTATAACAACTTGGCGGGACTTGCCAAATGCGGCCGCGACCTACGTCACCCTTTCGCGCCGGAAAACACGGTGACGCCGCCCACGATGGTGCGCTCGACCCGCCCGCGAAGCTCCCAGCCGGTGAAGGGGGTGTTGCGGCTCTTGGACAGAAACCGCGCTGGATCCACCACCCAGCGGGCATCCGGGTCGAACACCACGACGTCCGCAGAACTCCCCTTGCGCAGGGTACCCGCCGGCAGATGGAAGATCCGGGCCGGCTCGGAGCTCATGCACCGGATCAGCTGCGCCAGCGTCAGGACCCCGGTGTCCACCAGCTGCGTGAGTCCCAGTCCCAGTGCCGTTTCGAGCCCGATGACGCCGAACGGCGCATCATCGAACTCCCGTTCCTTGAGTTCGTAGTGGTGCGGGGCGTGGTCGGTGGCAATGGCGTCGAGCGTCCCGTCCGCGAGGCCGGCCCGCACCGCCTCCACGTCCTCCGGCTCGCGCAGCGGCGGGTTCATCTTGGCGTTCGTGTCGTAGCCCCGGCAGGCCTCGTGCGTCAGCACGAAGTGGTGTGGTGCCGCCTCGGCCGTTACGTTGACGCCGCGTTCCTTGCCGCGCCGAATCAGGTTCACCGACTCGCGCGTGGACATGTGGCACAGGTGCACGTGCCCGCCCGTGAGACCCGCGAGGAGGATGTTGCGGGCCACCATGATCTCCTCCGCCGCCGCCGGAATGCCCTTGAGCCCGAGCTGCGTGGAGACCGTCCCCTCATGCATGGCCCCGCCCTGGAACAGGTACGGGTCCTCGCAATGCTCCGCCACGGGAATGCCGAAGGAGCGGGCGTACTCCAGCGCCGTACGCATCAACTGGCTGGAGACGATCGGGTGGCCGTCGTCGCTCACGGCTACCGCCCCCGCAGCCACCATCTCGCCGAACTCCGACAGCTGCTTCCCCGCCTGGCCCAGCGACGTGGCGCCGATGGGATAGACACGGGCGCCGCCCGCAGCCGCGCCCTGCTTCACGATGAAGCCGACCGCCGCCTGGTTGTCCGTGACCGGATCGGTATTGGGCATGGCGCACACCGAGGTGAACCCGCCAGCCGCCGCGGCCATCGCTCCGGACGCCACCGTCTCGGCGTCCTCGCGACCGGGCTCGCGCAAGTGTACGTGAATGTCCACCAAGCCCGGCGCCACGACCTTGCCCTTGGCGTCGATCGTCTCCGCGCCGTCGGGCGCGGAGAGCTTCTTCCCCTGCGCTTCGATCTTCCCGTCGACGATCAGCAGGTCGGCGACGCCGTCGTGATCCTGCGACGGATCGACCACTCGGCCGCCCCGGATGAGCATCGGTTTCATTCGTCCGCCTCCCTGCCCGATCCCTTCGCTGCCTCCGCGAGCCCCGGCTGTCCGCCGGCCAGGAGGTAGAGCACCGCCATGCGCACCGCGACACCGTTGGTCACCTGGTGGAGGATCACGCTGTGCGGCCCATCCGCCACGCGGGAGTCGATCTCCACGCCCCGGTTCATGGGGCCCGGGTGCAGGATCAGCAGGTCCCTGGGCGCCTTCTCCAGCCGCTCGAGGGTGACGCCAAAGACCCGGTAGTACTCACGCACCGACGGGATGTAGCCGGCTTGCATCCGCTCCAGCTGCAGCCGCAGCACGTTGAGCACGTCGGCCCACTCGATCGCTTCCTCGATCCGGCGGAACACGGTCACGCCCAGCTGCTCGATCCCGCGCGGCATCAGGCTCTGGGGCCCGCAGACGGAGACTTCGGCCCCCAGCTTGAGCAGACCCCAGATGTTGCTGCGGGCCACCCGGCTATGGAGGATGTCGCCGCAGATGCAGACCTTGAGCCCCTCGATCCGGTTCAGACGGTCGCGGACGGTGAGCATGTCGAGCAGCGCCTGGGTGGGATGCTCGTGCGTGCCATCGCCGCCATTGATGACGTTGGACGGGATCCGCTCGGCGAGGAACTTGGCCGCCCCGGACGAGGGATGCCGCATCACCACCATGTCGATGCGCATCGCCTCGAGGTTGCGAGCCGTATCGACCAGGTTCTCGCCCTTCTGCACCGAGGAGCCCGACGCGGCCACGTTCACGGTGTCGGCGGAGAGACGCTTCTCGGCGAACTCGAACGAGATGCGGGTCCGGGTGGACGCCTCGAAGAAGAGATTGACGATGGTCTTGCCGCGCAGCGCGGGGACCTTCTTGATGGCTCGCTCGCTGACTTCCTTGAACGGCTCGGCGGTATCGAGGATGAGTCGAATCTGTTCCGCCGTGAGAGGCTCGAGACCCAACAGATCCTTGCCGAGCGACGGTGCGGTCACGTCTTCCCTCCATCCACCAGTTCGACGGCGTCGCGCCCATCCAGTTCCTCGACCAGCACGTCGACGCGATCACCGTGCTGCACTTCGATGCGGTGCCCCACGATGTCGGCCTGAATGGGCAGCTCCCGACCACCCCGATCCACGATGACCGCGAGCCCGATGCGCGCCGGCCGGCCGAAGTCAGCCAGCTGATCCAGGGCCGCCCTGATCGTGCGACCGGTGTACAGCACGTCGTCCACGATCATCACCCACTTGTGATCCAGCTCGACCGGCAGCCGGGTCTCCCCGATCACCGGACGGGGACCGATGGTCTGCAGGTCGTCGCGGTAGAGGGTGATGTCCATGACGCCGAGGGGAACCGTGGCGCCTTCGTGCTTCTCGATGAGGCGGGCCAGCCGCTCGGCCACGTCGGAGCCGCGGCGCTGGATCCCCACCAGGACCAGGTCCTCGGTCCCACCGGCAAAGGCAACGATTTCTCGGGACATCCGCTCGAGAACTCGAGCGACCTCGGAGGCGTCCAGCAAGGTACGCCGCTCGGAAGGGCTCATGGCTGCCGCGGAAGTTAGAGGCCGTCCCGAGGAGCGTCAATCACCGCGCGACCGGGGTGAGCGGCGGCCCCCCGGCGAGCACGACCCGCACGTTCTCGACCGCGAGCCCCGCCATGGCCCGGCGGGTCTCGGTGGTGGCACTGCCCAGGTGGGGCAGCGTCACCACGCGTGGGTGCGTCGCCAACGCCTCGGGCACCGCCGGCTCGTGGGCGAACACGTCCAGGCCCGCCCCGCCGAGGTGGCCAGCCAGCGCCGCAACGAGCGCGTCCTCGTCCACCAGGTCACCGCGCGCCGTGTTCACGAACAGCGCGCCGGGCCGCATGGCCGCGAACGCCGTGCGGTCGAACATGCCGCGCGTCTCACCGGTGGACGGCACATGAACCGTGACGACGTGGCTCTCGCCGAGGAGTTGCGGCAGGTCCGCGTACGCGGCTCCCGTGACGCGCTCGAAGTCGGGGCGCCGCTCCCGATCGCCATACAGGATGCGCATGCCGAACCCCACGGCCCGCCGCCCCACGGCCTGCCCGATGCGTCCCGCCCCCACGATGCCGAGGGTGCTGCCGTGTAGCTCCAGCCCCAGGAGCTGCGTCGGATGCCACCCCGGCCAACGCGCCTCGGCGATCATCTGTTCGCCCTCCTTGAGGCGGCGCGCGACCGCCAGGATGAGCGCCCAGGTGAGGTCGGCCGTGGCCTCGGTGAGCACATCGGGGGTGTTGGTCACGAGCACGCCGCGGCGGCCGGCAGCGGCGAGGTCGATGTTGTCGTACCCCACCGCGCAGTTGGCCACGATGCGAAGCTGCGGCAGCGCGTCGAGCTCCGCCTCGCCGACGCGGCGCGACAGGAGCGGAACGATGGCCTCGTAGCGTCCCGCCGGCGTGGGATCGTCGCCCGCGAGCCACTGCACGGTGTGGCCTGGCAGTGGATCGTCGGGGAGCAGCTCCCTGAGCTCGGCGGCAACGAGAATGTCGGCCATCGGGGTGGAAACTACCCTCGGGAGCCTCTATTATGCACCGGTTCCCGGAGTGCTGCCGGGAGCGCCGGGAGAGGTGTCCGAGTGGTTGAAGGAGCCGGTCTCGAAAACCGGTAGGCCCGTCAGGGTCTCGAGGGTTCGAATCCCTCCCTCTCCGTCTTCCCGCCAGCGAGATAGGCAAGCTATGCTGAAGCGGCTGATCGACCAGTTCGGGAACTACTCCTTCCTCCTCATCCTGCTCGTCCTGATGCTGGTGCTTCACCCGCTGCTGGATTTCGGCGGGAGAGAGTTCGTGACCGTGGCGTTTACCCTCGTCTTCCTGGCGGGCCTGTACGCCGTGCGGGGCGAGCGGCGCACCCTGGTCATCGGCCTGATCCTCGTGGTTCCGGCCCTGCTGATCGGCTGGACGAGCTACGCGGTGGAGAGCCGTCCGCTGTTTGCGGTCAGTCGGGGTCTCGAGGCGCTGTACCTGTTCTACGTGACCGGCGTGATCCTGCGCCACGTGATGACCGAGTCCAAGATCACCGGCGACACGATCTACGGGGCGGCGGCCGCCTACCTCATGATCGGGATCGCGTTCGCGACGATCTTCGGCTGGCTCGAGGTCTTCTCACCGGGTTCGTTGCGCGGGCTTACGCCCAGTGATGGATCGTGGGGCGCGGGCCACGACCTGTGGCAGTTCGTCTACTTCTCGCTCGTGACCATGACCACGCTGGGATACGGCGACATCACGCCAGTGAGCGACGAGGCGCGCTCGCTCGCCACCCTCGAGGCCGTACTCGGGCAGTTCTACGTGGCCGTGCTGGTCGCGCGGATCGTCGCTATCCTCACGTCGCGGCCCCGCACCGACTGAGAGGCTCGCGACGGCCCCACCGCAAAGCGCCCGGGCAGGGTCTCACCGCCCGGGCGCTCGCCATTCCGGGGCCCGTCCTCAGCGACTCACTGCCGCGTCACCCCGAGCGTGATCAGCAACATCGTGTTCGTGGCGTTTTCGACCCGCTGGTACACGAAGTCCACGTTGGGCGTGAGAGACACCGATCGGCCGATGCGCAGGTCGTAGCCGAGGGCGATGTTGGAGCCGAAGCCCCGCTCCGTGGTGACGAGCGTGCTATCGCTGGTCGGGAAGAAATCCAGGAACGCCACGCCCAGGCTCAGCTTGAGGAACAGCCCCCGGCGGCCCACCGGGTAGTAGAGCCCCGTCAGCGCAACGTCGCCCCGGGTGAAGAGCTGCGAGGTCTGCTGGCGGCCCCAAAAGATGGCCTCGCCACCTAGCAAGATATCGGGATCGACGGTCCAGCCCAGTCGGACGTAGCCCGCCACTCCGGGCTTGGTTTCGTCGCTGATGTTGCGGGCGAGGTTCCACCCGCCGCCGACGCCGAGCGAGACCCAGAAACCTTCCCGTGCCGGCTCCTCCTGGGCCGACACGGGAACCGCGCCCGCCAGCAGCGCGATCACCCCCAGGAACGGCAACGCGCGCACGTCGAGCCCGCTAGTGGAAGGCCGCGCCCACCGTGAGCATCAGGACGTACCCGTTGGTGTCGCTCACGAGTTGGTACAGAAAGTCGAGGTTCGGGGTGATGGAGAAGGTGTCGGAGATCCGGATGTCATACCCCACCCCGATCGTGGTGCCGAACCCCGTATCCCACTCATCGGTGACCGTACCGCCGCCCGTGCTGTACAGCGCGACCCAACTCAAGCCGAGTCCGCCGTTGACGAACAGGTCGAGGACTGGACTCGGATAGAAGAGCACGTTCGCCGTCCCGGTGCCGCGCGTGAGCCACACACTGGTGAGCTCCTCTCGTACCAGCCACTTCACCTCACCACCTACGACGAACCTGGGACTGGGGGTGCCGGCGGCGCGCAGGTATCCGGCGAAGCCGCCCGTGGTGTTGTCGCTCACCGAGAGATCGGCCCCACCACCGAGCCCCATGGAGAAGTAGAACCCCTGCCGCCGGGAGGCCTGCGCGTCGGCGTTGGCCGCGAGTCCCAAGAGCATCGCCCCCACGATGCCCAGGCGGAGCAAGGTCTGGAGCATTACCCACCTCCCACGGTTGCCGGGTCGCGGCGCAACCCGCGACGGATTACCATTCTGCTCGGTACTGCGCCAATAGTAGCCGCTGCGTAAGACGGCACGCCACCCCCGGAGTCGCGAGGAACCATGGGACTCATGCGCACCGCCTTGCTGAAGGCGTCCCAGAGCGAGTGGCTCGCGCAACAGGTGCGCGGGCGGCGCTTCGCACAGCGTGCCTCACGCCGATTCATGCCCGGCGAGGACGTGGAGGCGGCGCTGGCCGCGGCGGAACAGCTGCGTGATCGGCGGATTCCCACCCTCGTCACGCTCCTCGGTGAGGCGATCACCCAGCGGCTCGAGGCCGAGCAGGTCGCGAGGGAGTATCTGGAGCTGCTCGACCGTATCGAGCGCCGCGGCCTGCCGATGCAACTCTCGGTCAAGCTCACCCAGCTGGGGCTCGATGTGAACCGTGATGTCTGCGTGGAGCTCCTCACGCGCATCGCGGCCCGGGCCAAGGCCGTCCGCAATCACGTCTGCATCGACATGGAAGCCTCGTCCTACGTGGACGCGACGCTCGAGGTGTTTCGGGCGGTCCACAGCGTGCACTCAAACGTCGGCGTGTGCCTCCAGGCGTACCTGTTTCGCACGGCCGACGATCTCGAGGCGCTCCTGCCGCTCCAGGCGCCGATCCGGCTCGTGAAGGGGGCCTACCGCGAGCCGCCGCACGTTGCCTTCCCGAGCAAACGCGACGTGGACGAGAACTTCTTCAAACTCGCGCAGCGGCTGCTCTGCGAGGATCGTCCCGGCACCGTGCCGCACGGGTTCGGCACGCACGACGCGCACCTGATCACGCGAATCCAGGACTTTGCCGCGGGACGAGGGCTGCCCAACGACGCCTACGAGATCCAGATGCTCTACGGCATTCGGCGGGAGGATCAGTACCGCCTCGCGGCGCGCGGGTATGCGGTGCGCACGCTCATCAGCTACGGGCGCCACTGGTTTCCGTGGTACATGCGGCGGCTGGCCG
>CP070716.1:2317118-2327890 GCA_020350425.1 Gemmatimonadota bacterium | reverse complement strand
GAAGTCGAACGGCTTGCGGCGCTCGGCGGCGAAGGGCGAACCGAACTGGAAGTCGATCTCGACCATGCCGGTGTAGGCCTTGCTGTCGTTCGTGTTCCCCCCCTCGTCCAGGCTCCCCGAGTCGGCGACCCACCGCCCGCCTATCCGCAGCGTATTCAGCAGCTGATTGGGAATGTGGTCCAGCGGATTCTCCGGGTTCGGCTGGACCTTGGCGGCCTGACCGGTCACGAGCCTGGTGAAGCCGCGCACCGGATTGAGCAGACCGGCCCCCACCTCGCGCCAGACGCGCTCGGAGCCGGTGGCGGTGTTGTCGAGCACCGTGGACGAGACGCGGTAGAGCATCTCCCCGATGGCGCTCCCCCCGACACCGGTGGCGATCCAGTCGTTGACCGCCGGCGGGTGGGTCTCGCCACAGCACTCCCAGAAGCCGCTGCCCAGGAGCGCCATCGGCAGCGAGACCCAGTAGTTGAACCCGTTCGCCCGGGCCGCGTTGTAGTAGAGGCTCCCGTGGTACGGGTGGGCAATCTGGTTGTTGGCGAAATGGTTGTCGTCGTAGGTCCACCCGCCTTTGATGTTGTTGTACCACGACCGCGGATTGACCTGCGTGAAGTTGGCCCCGCGCGGGTACTCGTTGTACAGCCACACAACACCGTTGACCGCCAGGAGTTCGCCCAGCGCCAGGGCGAAGTCCTTGCGCTGGCCCCAGGCGTCGGTCGCGTAGGGCACCTGCGGCGCGGTCGGCGTGGTGTCAGCGGCCGGGGTGGGAGCCTCGGCACCGCTCGCGTCGGGTGCCGGCCCCGCCTCCTGGCCCTCGACCTGAGCGACGAGGACCACGGTCATCGCGAGCAGCGTGATGAGTCGTTTCATGGCCTATCGCTCCGGGTACCAGGTGATGCCGAGGCGGATCCCCCAGGCCTGGCCTTCGGAGATCACGGGGCCGCCGAACTCGGTCAGGTCCACGTCGTCCGTCTTGAAAGTCCCGTACCACGCGTTGGGATCGAGCGTGATGTTCCTGGTCAGCACGATCTCAACGCCACCCACCAACACCCCACCCGTGCCGCTGCGTCCGGGGGCCGGATTCTCCCCCTCGGGATCGTCCGGGTCGGCCGGAGCCGGATCGAACGCGTGTCCCTCGGGCCGGAGCCGCTGGTACACACCGCGCAGCTGCAGGTACGGCCGGATCTGTCCCGTCAGGAAGAGGTAGGACACCTGCCCGTGCAGCTGGACGTTGGAGATGTTCTCGTCCTCGAGCGGCGCCTCCAGATTGTACGACACGAAGTAGGCGCCTGCTCCGAATCGCAGGTGGCGCCACAGGTAGCTGATGGTGATGTCGGACTCGATCCCGTCCTTCAGGATGTCGCCCCACTCCCCACTGACCCCCGTGTAGCCGATCGCGACCGAGAAGCTGAACCCGGTCTGGGCGGCGAGTGGGGTCCCCCCGAGGGTCATCCCGGTGAGGACAGAGAGCAACACTACGACTCTGCGCATGGCACCTCCGAACCACAGGATTGGACCGATGTCGCGGATACGCATGAGCCAAGTTACCCCGGCTGCGCTCGGGGCCACAAGCGCTCGGGAAGAGCCTCCCCGGCCCGCCCGACGCCGGGCGTCTGCGGCGGCCTGCGCCCCGCCGTGCCGCCTCGCCACCCTCGGGATCGGGAACCGGGCCGCGTGAGGACCCCTCCACTTGTACCGATGCTTAACCTCGTCTATTTTTAACCGCGACAATGGAAGTGGGATGGGCCGCGGCGCCGGCTCATCCCGTATTTGCACAGTCCGCGGCACCAAGAGGTGGCGATATGGTCATGACGAGCCCGCCGGACGTGGTTCACGACTTTCTCGGCTCAGCCCAGATCTTCACGAACGCCGTGAACGACCTGATGGAAGAGCAGCTGCATGAGGTCGCTGACGACCAGCTCACCTTCTCGCAGCTCAAGCTCCTCAAGATGGTGTCCCTCACTGACGGCTACACGGTCAGCGACGTGGCCGCCTTCCTGGGCGTGAGCAACGCGGCCGCAAGTCGCGCCGTGGATCGACTGGTGAAGCGGGAGCTCGTCGACCGCGCCGAGGCGGAGACCGACCGCCGGGCCGTCAGGCTGTCGCTCACGGAGAAGGGCCGGCGGTTGCTGGAGAGCTACGACGCGGCATCCGACAGGGTGCTGGAACGGCTCTTCGGCACACTATCCCCGGAGCAACTGCGCCGCACGGCGAAGCTGCTCGACCAACTCTCAGTGACCATCGTGGAGCGCGGCGCGAAGCGCGGTCAGATGTGTATGCGCTGCGGCATCCACTTCAGGTATAGGTGTCTGCTGCGGCAGTCGAAGGATCACATCTGCCATTTCCATCTCCAGGACGACGGCAACGGCCACTCTGGAGGGAAGCGATCGAAGAGCGATCAATGATGCGCCGCGCCTGACGGCCGGGGGCGCCAGACCACTCGTAATGCCGCAGCGCGGAGCGGGGAAGGGGAAGCGGCGGTAGGGGGCTGCCGCACCGCCGCCGGTTCCCCGTATCCAGTTCCTCCGGTAGTTTCGTCCCCATGCCCACCTCCGGGCCCACCCGCTGCGGCATCATCGCCCTGGTCGGCAAACCCAACGCCGGCAAGTCCACCCTCCTGAACGCGCTGGTGGGCACCAAGCTCGCGATCGTGAGCCCCAAGCCGCAGTCGACCAGGCAGCCGGTGGTGGGGCTCTACTCGGACGGCGACACGCAGCTCATCCTGATGGACACGCCGGGATTGCTCGAGCCACGTTACCTGCTGCAAGAAGCGATGCTGGAGCACGCCCTCGACGTCCTCCGGCGCGCCGACGCCGTGCTCCATCTGCACCCCGGGAGCGAGGGCCCGGCGCCGGCGCTGGCGACCATCGTGCCTCCCGAGACGCTCGGGAGCCGGCCGGTGGCGACCGTGCTCACGGGAGGCGCCGCACCGCACCACGCGGAGGCCGGGGAACCGCCGCATGCGACCTTTGCGTTCACGCTCGAGACACGGCGGGGCATCGCGGAGATCCTGGCGTGGTGCCGCGAGCAGGTCCCGGAAGGCCCATTCCGGTACGACCCGGAGGACATCAGCACCCAGCCACTGCGGTTCTTCGTCGCGGAGTTTCTGCGGGAGGCAGCCTTCGAACTGCTGGGGGAGGAGCTGCCCTATGCCCTCGCCGCGGAGGTCGACGAGTTCCGGGAAGGCTCCGAACCCCTGTATATTCGGGCCACGCTCTTCGTTGAGCGCGAATCACAGAAGGGCATGGTGATCGGCAGCGGGGGACGCACGATCCGGGCGTTGGGTGCGTTGGCCCGACAAAAGGTCGAGGATCTCCTCGGCCAGCAGGTGTACCTAGACCTGTGGGTCAAGGTCCTCCCCAAGTGGCGCCGCACAGAGCAGCGTCTGCGTCAACTCGGCATTCCGCCACCGAACGCGAGGAGCTCATGAGCCTCTCACCCGAACTGCTCGAGATCCTGGTATGCCCCAAGTGCAAGGGTGAGCTCGAGTACCGTACCGAACCCGCCGAACAGCTCGTATGCCACGCCTGTCGCCTGGTGTACGCTGTCGAGGACGACATCCCCATCATGCTGATCGATGAGGCGACGCCGCTTTAGGCTCGGCGCGCTCCTCATCGCCCTCGTCGCTGCCGGATCGCCCGCCTCGGCACAGGATGGGAACCAAGTCGAGGAGGGCGGCGCGACGTTTCTGTTGATCCCGGTGGGCGCGCGGGCAGCGGCGCTGGGGCAGGCCGCGATCGCCGATTACGGCACCAGCGAGTCGGCGTTCTGGAATCCCGCCGGGCTGGCGTTGATACCGGATCCCGAGCTGGCCATTCACTTCGCGTCGACCTTCGCATCCGACAACACGGCCATCACCGCGCAGTTCCCGACCCGGCGTCTTGGCGTGCTGGGGATCGCAGCGTACCTGGTCGACTTCGGGTCGCAGGAGGTCGTGCTCGGACCGGGGGCGCCGAGCGGACGGATCTCTCTCAAGAACATCGAGCTGCTGGCCTCGTGGGCGACCGAGCTGATCGGCAACCTCGCCCTCGGTGTGAACTACAAGCTCATCCAGTTTCGCCAGGACTGCTCCGGAGACTGTGGCACCGTTCGCACCGTGGTCGGCACGACGCACGGGGTGGATATCGGGGCCCAGTATGCCTTCGGGGCGAGTGAGAACCTGCGCATCGGGCTGGCAGTGCGGCACGCGGGCTTCAAGCTGCAGCTCGAGAACCGCGACCAAGCCGATCCGCTCCCCACCCGCGTGCAGATCGGCGTCTCCTGGCGCCTGTACCTGCCCCAACCGAAGGACGCCACGCAGCGCCTCGACGCCCGGATCCTGTTCGACCTGCAGGAGGCGTGGGGACAGTACGACAACCCCGACGCACGGCTCGGAGTGGAGCTGGGGTACGGGCAGGCCATTCGCCTGCGGGCGGGGTATGCGTTCCTGCACTCCGAGAGCCGCGGCCCTTCGATCGGCGCGGGGCTGCGGTTTGGACGGATCGCCCTGGACATCGCCAGGATCTTCTACAGCTCCTCGAACTTCGACGAGCCGTTCTACGCCAGCCTGAGAGCCATCCTCTGAGATGATCCGGCTCGCCTTGCTCCCCGTCGCGCTCTTGCTCGCGTGGCCCCGCCCAGCCGCCGCTCAGGACGCTCGCGCGCCGGTAAGCGTCGCGCTCCGGGAACCGGACGCGTTCGCCCCTGCGGATTCGGCCCGTGCGACGTGGGTGCCGACGGTCTCGTCGCTGATCATCCCCGGCAGCGGACAGCTGCTCATGGGGCAGGAGCGCGGCGCGATCTATCTGGTTGTCGAGGCGTTCCTTATTGCACGCTTCTTCCGGTTCTACGGAGAGGGCAGCCGCGAGAGCGACCGGTACCGGGAGCTGGCGTTTACGGTCGCCCGCGCCCCCTTCAGCCCGGCCGTCCTCGACACGGCGTTCACCTACTTCGAGAAGCTCCAGGATTTCCGGGAGAGCGGCCCCTTCGACACCGACCCGGGACCGGATCTCGTACCGCCACTCGACGAGCGCACCTTCAACGGCAGTATCTGGGCGCTGGCGCGGCAGACGTTCTTTGCGAATCCCGACAGTCTCCCCGACCCGAGCTCGCCGCAGTACCAGCGGGCACTGGGATTCTACCGCCGCCGGGCTGTCGGCCAGAATTTCCTGTGGTCGTGGCGTGACGCGGGGCTGGAGCAGGACCTGTTTCGGCAGTCGATCCAACGGAGCGATGAAGCGTTCCGCCGAGCCACCACGCAGTTGGGCCTCCTGCTGGTGAATCATCTACTGAGCGCCATCGACGCGTTCATCACGACCCGGGTCACCGGGAACCGCCGCTCCGTGGACCTGGGCTCGACGGTGCGCTACCGGGGGGACGGGAGCGGGCTCGACTGGTATATGACGGTCCAGATCGGCTTCTGACGCCCGTTTCGAACGGCCGTTCGAAACGCCATACCCGACGACTGCTCTGTGACTTAGCTCATTTGACTTCACATGGGGGGGCCTCTAAGTTAGTCGGTCCTTGACGATTAGCGCATTCAGAGGAGACTGGTGCGGACGCGTCCAACGGTACTCTACTTCTCCCAGGAAGAGCGTCCCGTGCCCGATCTCATCGCGGCTTGGGTACAGCAGCAACCCATTCCGCTGTTGGCCATCCACGACCTCGCGACCGTTGAGACCACGGCCCTCCGCAATCCGCCGTCGTTGATCATCATCGACGCCGACGGGGCCGGCTCGGTCGGCGTGACGCTGTGCCAGAACCTCAAGGAGGACCCGTACACCGCCATCGTGCCCGTGGCCTTCGTATCAGGCGGCCACGCGTCCGACGAAGTGCGCAAATGGTTCGAAGCCGGGGCCGACGAGGTGCTGACGCCGATCCTGGCGCCCGACGAGCAGCGCAGCCGGCTCGGAGTCCTGCTATCGCGCACCGCCCGGAACGTGGCCGTGCATCCGTCCACCAGGCTGCCCGGGACCACGGAGATCGAGCGCGAGATCAAGAGGCATCTCGAAACGGGCGACGTCTTTGCGGTCTGCTATGCCGACCTCGACCACTTCAAAGAGTTCAACGACCGTTACAGCTATTACGACGGCGATCGCGTTATCTTTATCCTGTCCAGAATTCTGCGCGACGTCGTGAAGGGCATGTGTCCCAAGGACGGCTTCGTTGGGCACATCGGCGGCGACGACTTCATCATGATCCTCCCCATGACCATGGTGCAGGAGGTCTGCGGAGAGGTCATTTCCGTGTTCGACGCCCTGATCCCCTTCCAGTACAATGCGCAGGATCGCAGAGCGGGTTACTTCTTCGGCAAGGACCGGCGGGGACACTTGCACAGGGTACCGTTGATGACGCTCTCTATCGGGATCGTCACCAATGAGCGCCGCAGCTACAGTCACCCCGCTGAGGTAAGCGAGCTGGCAACCGAGATGAAGAGTTACGCGAAGACGCTGCCCGGATCGGTGTTCGTGGTCGACCGCCGTCGTGATACCGCTCAATAGGGTTTCGGAGATCAGTCCATGAACGTGCGGTGTGCGCGGTGCGAAACGGTCTTCCGGATCGACCCGGAGAAGGTGCCGCCTGGGGGCATCCGAGCCCGGTGCTCGGTCTGTTCCACCGTGCTGGAGGTCCGGCACGGGGCGGAGCCTGCGGCCCCGTCGGCGCGCGTAGCCGCTGCGCCTCGGGAGACCACACCGCAGATCAGGGCGGCCCCCGAGCCGCCCCGTCAGATGCCCGCCGTGACAGCCGAGGCGGAGGCTCCCCCGCGACCGGCCCCGGCCGAGGCGCCCGCTCCGCCGCCGGCGGCGCCCGAGAGGGCCGCTCCGGCGCCAGCGCCCGCCGCAGCGGCAGCAGCCCGCACCGTCCCGAGGCGCCCGCGGGTGACCCGGCCCATTTCGGCTCCGCGGCCCCCACGGGCCAAACCAGATTCCAGACCGCAGCGGCCCAGCGCGCCCGTCTTCCGACCGGCGCCGCCGGGGAGACCGATGCCGGCCCAACAGGCGGCCCCGGAGCCCGCCAAGGCGCCACGAGCGGCGCCGCAGCCAGCTCCCAAGCCGGCCGCCGTGGCTCCGCAGCCCGCTCCGGCGCCCGTGGAGACCCCCAGGGCTCCGGCAGCGGCCCCCAAGCCCGCTGGTGCCACCGCGCCACCGGCCGCCGCGGCCTCCACGCCCGCCCCAGCCCCGTCGGCCCCACCGGTCACGCGTCCGATCAACCCGTTCCTGGCGCAGGACCCGAACCAGAAGGCCAGGCGCCTCGCTCGGGCCCTGGTCTCGGACATGATCGTGTACCAGCCGGAGAAGCGACAGCGGGCGATCGAGGCGGGCACCCTCAAGGACGTATTCGACGAGGAGATCAAGAAGAGCTGGGAGGAGTACGTCGAGCAGGTGGGCGAGGACCTGGCCAACTCCACCGGGTACTTCACCGAAGCCCTCAACGAGATCCTGGCCGGGGGCAACGACATCTTCTGAGGCACGCTCCAGATCGGTGGGGTTGGTATCAACTCGCTGCCCTGCCTATATTTGGAGCGTAGACGAGCCGTCGCCTCCAAGCCTTGGGGGGGGACGGCTCAACGTATGCCCGACCAGACGCGTGGGAGCAAGAATGGCAGACGAGACGATCACGCACCTCACCGCATTGGATCGCCGACTGCAGGAACTTCGAGGCTATCTTTGACCTCGAAGCCAAGCAGACCCGCCTAAGCGAACTCGAAGCATCGATGGCTGCTCCGGGGTTCTGGAACGACCCGGAACGCTCCAAGTCCGCAGTGGACGAGATCCGCCAACTCAAGCGCTGGACCGAGCCCTACTCCGACCTCGCGCGCCGGACGGCCGACGCGCTGGAGCTCGCCGGGCTGCTGCAGCACGAGCCCGATCCCGAGCTGGAGGGGCAGCTCGCGGAGGAAGCGGACCGGCTGCGGCTCGGTGTGGAGCAGCTCGAGCTGCAGAGCATGCTCCAGGGACCCGACGATCGGCGCGACGCGCTGCTCACGATCCACCCGGGGGCGGGCGGCACCGAGTCACAAGACTGGGCCGAGATGCTGATGCGCATGTACACCCGCTGGGCGGAGCGGCGGGGCTACACCGTGCATCTGCTGGATCTGCTGCCGGGGGAGGAGGCCGGCATCAAGTCGGTGGCCATGGAGGTGCGCGGGGATTACGCCTACGGGTACCTCAAGGCGGAGAAGGGGGTGCACCGCCTGGTGCGGATCTCGCCCTTCGATGCACAGTCGCGCCGCCACACCTCGTTCGCCTCCGTCTTCGTCTACCCGGTCGTCGACGACAGCGTGGAAATCGACCTGCGGGACGAGGACATCGAGATGGAAGTGTTCCGTGCCTCGGGCGCGGGCGGGCAGCACGTCAACAAGACCTCCTCCGCGGTGCGGCTGCGCCACGTTCCGAGCGGGGTGGCCGTGTCGTGCCAGCAGGAGCGAAGTCAGCACAAGAACCGTGCAACCGCACTCAAGATGTTGCGCGCCGCCCTGTACCAGCGTGCCATCGAAGAGCGTGACAAGAAGAAGGCGGCCCTGGAAGCCACGAAGACCGACATCAGCTGGGGCAACCAGATCCGCTCCTACGTGTTCCAGCCCTATACGATGGTGAACGATCACCGAACCGAGCTGAAGATCTCAGACGTCCAATCGGTCATGGATGGCGAGATCAACGCGTTCATTGAGACATTCCTGAAGAAGTTCGGGAGCCGCGCGGCATGAGCGTCGACGTCCGGTCATTCGTAGAGGAAGCACGGCGAGAGAAGCTCGAGGCCATTCGCGCCCTGGGCATCGAGCCGTACGCCTACGGCTTTGATCGCTCGCACACGGCGCGGGCGGCCGTCGAGGCGTATCGGGCCGCGGGCGCCGCGTCGAATCCGGAGGTCCACATCCGGACGGCCGGCCGGATCGTATCGCGACGGGGACACGGGAAGACCACGTTCGTTCACGTCGCCGACGCCTCGGGACGGGTGCAGGTCTATTTGCGCCAGGATCAGCTGGGAGAGCAGGCCTACGAGTTGGTGAAGCTGCTGGATCTGGGTGACCATGTGGGGGTGGCGGGCCACATGTTCCAGACCAAGACGGGCGAGGTCACCGTGCACGCGCGCGAGGTCCAGCTGCTCGCCAAGGCTCTGCGCCCTCCGCCCATCGGCAAAGAGGACGCGGACGGGGAAGCACACAGCCGGCTGAGCGACACCGAGCAACGCTACCGTCAACGCTACGCCGATCTCATGGCCCGCCCGGAGGGACGGGACACCTTCCTGCTGCGCGCTCGCACGATCGCGTTCATCCGCCGCTTCCTGGACGAGCGTGGGTACCTCGAGGTGGAAACCCCGGTGTTGCAGCCCATCTACGGCGGTGCGCTTGCCCGGCCGTTCACCACCCACTACAACGCGCTGGACGCACGGTTCTACCTCCGCATCGCGACGGAGCTCTACCTCAAGCGGTGCATCGTGGGGGGCATCGAGCGGGTGTACGAGATTGGCAAGGACTTCCGCAACGAGGGTATCGACCGGCTGCACAACCCCGAGTTCACGATGCTCGAGTTTTATCAGGCCTACGCGGACTACCACGACATCATGCAGCTCGTGGAGGAGATGGTGCACGGTCTGGTGCGGGAGGTGTGCGGAAGCCCGGTCGTGGAGCGCTTCGGTACGACCTTCGACTTCACGCTGCCCTGGCCGCGGGAGTCGTATTTGGACCTGGTGCAGCGGCACGCAGGCGTGGACCTGGCACACGCCGACGACGACGTGCTGCGGGACCTGCTGCGCAAGCGCGACGTCCCCGACCTGGATCCCATGCCGCGGGGCAAGCTGATGGACGAGGTGTTCAAGGAATACGCCGAGCCGCAGCTGGTTCAGCCGACCCTCGTCGTGGATTACCCCCTGGCACTGTCGCCCCTGGCGAAGCCAAAGCGGGGGAACCCCGAGTTGGCGGAGCGCTTCGAACTGTTCGTGGACGGCCGGGAAATCGCCAACGCGTTCAGCGAGCTCAACGACCCTGACGACCAACGAGCGCGGTTTGAGACGCAGGGTGCGGCCCGAGCCGCTGGTGACGAAGAAGCGCACCAAGTCGATGACGACTACGTGCGCGCGCTTGAGTACGGCATGCCCCCCACGGGCGGGTGCGGGCTCGGCGTCGATCGCCTCGTGATGCTCCTTGCGGAAGAGTCCTCGATTCGTGACGTGATCCTGTTCCCGACGCTGAGGCCCGAGGCGTGACCCGACTCGACGTACGGCTCGCCTCGCGCTACATGCGGAGCCGCCGCTCATCGCGGCTGTTTTCGCTGATCACGCTGATCGCCACGGCGGGCGTCACCGTCGGCGTGATGGCGCTGATTGTCGTGACGGGGGTGATGAACGGCCTGCAGAATGAGTTGCGGAACAAGATCCTGGTGGCATCGCCGCACCTGCGCGTGCTCACGTTCGGGCGGGGCCTCCGCCTCGACGACTGGCTCGCCGTGCAGGACAGCGTTCGGGGGCACTCGGAGGTCCTCGCGACCGCGCCGTTCGTGCTGAGCCAGGGCCTGGTCTCCGCCGGCGCCGACTACGCCGAGGGCGTCTATGTGGTGGGCATTGAGCCGGACACGGGCACGATGGCCGTCACACCGTTGGCGCGGCACTTCCTGGAAGGCGATCTCGAATTCACCACCACGCTCGACGACGTGGATGGCGGCATCGTACTCGGACGGCGCCTCGCGGACCGCCTGAACGCGTATCCCGGCGACCGGGTGACCGTGGTCGCCCCCGCGGGGAGCAAGTTCAACTCGGCGCTCGGCAGTTTCGTGCCGAAGTGGTGGACGTTCGAGGTC
>CP070716.1:2294350-2317018 GCA_020350425.1 Gemmatimonadota bacterium | reverse complement strand
CGTCCGTAGTCGGACAGCGGAATGAGCACGCCCGTCTTGCACTTCAGGCACGCAGGCCAGCGCATCTCCTCCATACATCTCCTCCCTTCCCGGAAACCGCGGCCTCCAGCCCGGACAGGCTGAAGGCCGTGGGCTGAGGGCGGTCTGGTTACCCGATTCTGTCCGCTCGGGCGACCCCCCCCCATGGGTAATCACCCTCAAACGCCTGCGTGAAGTCGTACACCCCCTCGAAATCCTCGATCCGGTCGTTGGGGTGCCGGATCAGGAGGCCGACTTCGATCAGCACGAATACGATGCGTCCGATGTCGCCCGTGGTCTCGATGCCCCAAAAGCGCAGCACCGTGCGCGCGGTGAGCCCGAACTGATCGAGCGCGAAGTCGCGGCACGACTCCGCCAGCTCCTCACCCGAGATGTGGCCCCGCAACCGGCGCTTCCGCTGGCAGAACTCCAGCGACGCCAGCACGAACAGGTATCCCCGCTCGTGATAGCGTCCGTCGAGAGCTCGGATGCGCTCGACGATCTCGTCAGCCAACTGAAGCCCGTACACGTTAGAAAGGTGAGGGCCTCTCGGCCCGTGAGCAAGAGCAGGCGCCCCTCTTCCCCTCCACAATGGTTACGCTGTGCAGCGATCTGCCGCCGCTCCGCTATACCCGGACGACGTTCGGATAGAGTGGGAACTCGGCCGCCAACTCCCGCACGCCCCGCGCCACGCGTTCCACGGTGGCGTCGTCCCCGCTCTGGAGCACCTCGTGGATGAACTCGGCGACGCGGCGCATCGCCGTCTCACCCATGCCGCGAGTGGTGAGAGCGGAGCTCCCCAGCCGAATCCCACTGGTCACGAAGGGCGAACGCTGATCGCCGGGCACCGTGTTCTTGTTGACGTGGATCCCGGCACGCCCGAGCGCCTCCTCGGCGTCCTTCCCGGTGAGCTCCTTCTGCCTCAGGTCCACCAGGAGCAGGTGGGTGTCGGTCCCGCCCGAGACTAGCGTGTACCCTCGCTCCATGAGCGCCTCGCCGAGCACTTTCGCGTTCTGCACCACCTGCCGGGCGTAGGTCTTGAACTCCGGCGTCAACGCCTCCGCAAAGCCAACGGCCTTGGCGGCGATCACGTGCTCGAGCGGCCCCCCCTGCGTGCCGGGGAAGACCTGCTTGTTCACCGCCTTGGCGAACTCCTCCCGGCAGAGAATGAACCCGCCGCGCGGGCCGCGCAGCGTCTTGTGCGTGGTGCTCGTCACGATATCGGCGTGGGGCACCGGCGACGGGCAGATCCCCGCCGCCACCAGCCCGGCGAAGTGCGCCATGTCGACCAGCAATTTCGCCTCCACCTCGCGCGCCACGTCGGCGAACCCCGCGAAGTCGATGTGGCGCGGATAGGCGCTCCCGCCGGCGATGATCAGCTGGGGACGCTCAGCGCGGGCGATCTCGCGGACCTCGTCGAGATCGATGAGGCCCGTGCTCTCGTCCACGCCGTACTGCACCGCCCGAAACAGACGGCCGCTCGCGTTGACGTGCGAACCGTGCGTGAGGTGCCCCCCATGGGGCAGCTTCAGGCCCATGAGCGTCTCGCCCGGCTCCATCACGGCCAGGTAGGCTGCCATGTTCGCCTGGGCGCCGCTGTGCGGCTGCACGTTGGCGTGGTCCGCCCCGAACAGCTCCAGCGCGCGGTCGATGGCAAGCTGCTCGATCTCGTCCACCACCTCGCAACCGCCGTAATACCGCTTGCCCGGGTAGCCCTCGGCATACTTGTTGGTGAGGACCGATCCCATCGCCTCCAGCACCGCTCGCGACACGAAATTCTCGCTCGCGATGAGCTCCAGCCCGTTCTCCTGGCGGGCGGTCTCGCGCTGGATCAAACCGTGAACCGTGGAATCAGCCGCCTCCAGCGGCCGCATCCGGTCGTGTACGTTGCCCATGGGGTCTCCGGGGTCAGGCCTTCTTCTTCGCCGTGGCCTCCACGATCCGTGCCTCCGCCAGCCGATCCGCCGCCCGGTACGTGGGGATGTTCTCGTCCGTGGCGAGCTGAATCACCTTGAGGATCGTATCGTAGATCTCCGAGGCCTTCTTGTGCGACCGCTCGAGGTCCCAACCCTCGACCTCGGCGTTCACATTGATGAGCCCGCCGGCGTTGATGGCATAGTCGGGCGCGTACAGCACGCCCTTCTCGTGCAGCACGTCGCCGTGCCGCTCGTCCTCGAGCTGGTTGTTGGCGGCGCCGGCCACGATCTCCACGTTGAGAACCTTCAGCGTGTTGTCGTTGATGACGGCACCAAGTGCACACGGCGCGAAGATGTCGGCGTCCACGGCATAGATCCCGTCGGCCGTCACCCCGCTCGCCCCGAACTCATCGACCACCGTCTTCACCTTCTCGTTGTCGATGTCGCTCACGACCAGCGTGGCGCCCTCCTCGTGCAGGTGCTTGCAGAGGTAGTAGCCCACGTGCCCCACCCCCTGCACCGTCACCGTCTTGCCGGCGAGGGAGTCGCTCCCCCACAGGGCCTTGGCGCACGCCTGCATTCCGCGGTACACGCCCAGGGCGGTCACCGGTGAGGGGTCCCCCGAGCGGCCGGCCAGGCCCACCACATGCTTCGTCTCGCGGCTGACGAACTCCATATCGCTCGGGCTCGTGCCCACGTCCTCGGCGGTGATGTACCGGCCGGCCATCGAATCCACGTGCCGCCCGTGCGCGCGGAAGATCGCCTCGCGGTTCTTGCTGTTGGGATCACCGATGATGACGCTCTTGCCGCCACCCAGGTTCAGTCCTGCGACCGCCGCCTTGTAGGTCATGCCACGCGACAGCCGCAGCACGTCGACCAATGCCTCGAGGTCGTTCTCGTAGGTCCACATCCGCGTGCCGCCCAGCGCTGGGCCGAGCGTCGTGTTGTGGATCGCCACGACGCCCCGATACCCGCACTCGGGCTCGTACCACAGGCTGACCTGCTCGTGTCGGTGCTCGCCGATGAGTTCAAACAATCCGTCGTCCAGGGATTTAGTGATCTCGGCTCTAGTCGGAGTAGAGCCCCCGTGCAACAACGATTCGCTGGATTTCGCTTGTGCCTTCATAGATCTCAGTCACCTTTGCGTCGCGGAACAGCCGTTCCACTGGATAGTCGCGCATGTAGCCGTAGCCACCGAAGACCTGCACGGCCTGCGTGGTGACCCACATCGCCGTCTCTGAGGCAAACAGCTTCGCCATGCTCGCTCGCTCCGTCACCCGCTCGCCGAGATCCTGGGCCCGGGCGGCTTCGTGCGCGAGGCCGCGCGCCGCCGTGATGCGTGTGGCCATGTCGGCAAGCTTGAACTGGATCGCTTGGAAGTCCGCGAGCGGCCGCTCGAATTGCCGCCGCTCCTGGGCATACCGGATGCTGTGCTCCAACGCCGCGCGCGCGATCCCGATGGCCTGCGCCGCCACACCCAGCCGCCCGTTCTCCAACGCACTGAGGGCGTAAATAAACCCCTGCCCCTCCTGCCCAAGCAAGTGCTCCGGCCCCAGGCGTACGTCGCTCAGGTGCAGCGACGTGGTCCGGGAGGCCCGCAGCCCCATCTTGTCCTCCACCTTGCCCGGCTTGAGCCCCGGCGTGCCCGCGGGCACGAGAAAGGTCGAGATGCCCTTCGCCCCCCGCCGGTCCTCCGGCGAGTCGGTGCGGACCATCATGACGACGAGGTCCGCGATGTCGCCGTTGGTCACCCAGGCCTTTTCGCCGTTCACCACCCAACCGTCCCCGTCGCGCACCGCCTGCGCGCGGATCGCCGAGGCGTCGGAGCCGGCATCGGCCTCCGAGAGCGCAAATGCGGTCAGCACCTCACCGCGCGCCATGGGCTTGAGCCAGCGCTCCTTCTGCTCGGGCGTCCCGTGCGCTTCCAGCATGCTCACCGGGAGCGAGTTGTGCACCGACAGCATGATCGACACCGACGCATCGGCCGCCGCGACCTCCTCCAGCACCATCAGGTACGTCAGCGTGTCGAGCCCCAGCCCTTCGTACTCCTCGGAGATCTTGAGCCCCATGAACCCGAGCTCGCCCAGCCGCCGCATGACCTCCCGCGGGCAGGTCTTGGTGGCGTCCCACTCGGCGGCGTGAGGCGCGATCTCCTTCTCCGCAAACTCGCGCGCCAGCGCCACGATCTCGCGGCACTGCTCGTCGACGACCCCGAGGAGGGGCCTAACGACTGTACTCATAGAATCCGCGGCCGGTCTTCCTGCCGAGGTGTCCGGCCGCCACCATCTTCCGCAACAGGGGGCAGGCCCGGTACTTCGAGTCGCCCAGCCCCGTGTGCAGCACTTCCAGAATCGAGAGGCACACGTCCAGCCCGATCAGATCGGCCAGCGCCAGCGGCCCCATCGGATGGTTCATGCCCAGCTTCATCACGGTATCGACCGCCTCCGGCGTGGCCACCCCCTCCATCACGCAGTACACCGCCTCGTTGATCATCGGTAGGAGGATCCGGTTGGCGACGAACCCGGGATAGTCACTGGCCTCGACCGGCGTCTTGCCAAGCGCCGTGGCGATCTCCATCACCGCGGCCAGCGTCTCGTCCGACGTCCCCAAGCCACGGATGACCTCGACGAGCTGCATCATCGGCACCGGGTTCATGAAGTGCATGCCGATGACCTTGGCGGGCCGTTTCGTGTGCGCCGCGATCTCCGTGATGGAAATGGACGAGGTGTTGGAGGCGAGAATGGTGTCGGCCGGCGTCACCCCGTCGAGCGTCTCGAAGATCGAGAACTTGAGGGCCGGGTCCTCGGTGGCCGCCTCCACCACCAACCCCGCCTTCGCCGCCGCGTCCAGCTTGCCGGACGTCGCAATGCGCTCGAGCGCGGCGTCCCGATCGGCCTCCGACAGGGCGCCCTTCTTGACCTGCCGGTCCATGTTCTTCTGGATGGTCGCCAGCGCTTTCTCCAGCTGCTTCTTGTCGACGTCGATCAGCGTCACGTCCCACTCGTGCTGCGCGAAGACGTGCGCGATCCCGTTCCCCATGGTGCCGGCACCAACCACCGCGATCCCTTTCACGTCGCATCCCCCTCCCCGGCCCCCGCCACCCGGCGGGTGAGCCAGATCAATGCCAGTCCCATCGCGACGGTGGCGGCGAGCCCGCCTTCCGGTCCGAACGCGCCGCCCGTCACCCAGGACGGACCACCGGTTCGAAACTCCACCAGGGGCAGTCCGAGCGCGATGCCGCTCACCGGCGCGTCGGCTCCCACGCCGAGCCCCGCATTCCAGCCCAGGTGCACGCCCCACGCCGCGGGGAGCCCGCCTGGCGTGAAGAACGCGGCGCTCAGCACGAGCGACGCCAGCCCAATGTTCACCAGTCCCAACGGCGTCGCCTCGGGATTGCCGAGGTGCGCCACCGCGAACACCACCGCCAGCGCGACGCTCGCGCCCGCCTTCCCTGCCGCCCTCGCGAGGCGCGCGAGCGGGAAGCCACGGAACAGCAACTCCTCCGCCAGCGCGGCCGCCACCAACCCCGCCACCACCGGCAGCGCCACGGCGAGGAAGGCCGTGAGCGGGCCGCCCGTGAGCTGGAACCCGGCGCTCCCAAACGCCACCGCGAACAGGAGCGCCCCCAGCGCCATCACGAGCCCGAGGCCGACCCCGCGCCCGAAGGCCCGGGGGCCGCGGGCAGCCCCGGCCCACCCCATCATCTCCCAGTCCGCCAACCGCTGACGCACCAGGAGCGCGTTCACGAACACCGCCCCGACTACCAGCGGGATCGTCTGTGCGGCGATCCCAAAGGGCCCCGATTCCCAGGCGGCGGGGACCGCGAGAGTCAACGGCACCGCGATCATGGCCACCGCGAGGTAGTAACCGAACAGCGCGGCCAGGGCCCGAAACACGACGCGCGCCCTTACAGGAGCGCGCGCGTCGTCGAGGCGAATCGCCGGACGATAAGTCCGGCCACCAGGACCTTGAGCAAATCCAACATCAGGAACGGGAACGATCCCCACAGCACGGCGGTCCGAAGGTCACCGCTCAGGACGGCCAGCTGGGCGATCCCACCGACGTGGATCACCGCGACCCCCACCAGCATCCCCAGCCCCAACCGTGTCCAGCGCCTGGCGTCACCGACCAGCCGGCCCACGGCCGCCGCCGCCACCGGATACGCCAGCAGGTATCCCCCGGTGGGCCCGAACAGCCGCGCCAGCCCGGGCGCACCCAGCGGGGCGAAAACCGGCACCCCGGCGGCGCCCAGCAGGAGGTACACCACCATGCTCGCGGCGCCGAGCTGGGGCCCCAGCAGGCCACCCACGATCAGCACCGCCGGCACCTGCAGCGTGACCGGCACCGGCGTGCCCGGCAGCGGGATGGCCACCTGGGCGCCGATGGCGACCACGAGCGCCCCGGCGAGAATGGCAAAGGCCCGCCGCACGACGGCGGACGGAGTCATCGTGACGTTGGCAGTCCGGCTCTGGTTCATGCGGCTCGCTCCACGCTGAGTGCTACCGCGTTGCCGCCGCCGAGACAGAGCGTCGCGAGCCCCGTGCTCGCGTCGCGATCCCGCATCGCATACAGCAGGGTCGTGAGAATCCGCGCCCCGCTGGCGCCGATCGGGTGTCCGAGCGCGACGGCCCCGCCGTTGACGTTGACGCGGTCCCAATCCCAGCCCAGCCCGCGTCCATCGGCGATGGCCTGAACGGCAAACGCCTCATTGGCCTCGATCAGGTCATACGACCCGATCGCGGTCTTGGTCTTCTCCATCAGGTTCTGCACCGCCTTGATCGGAGCGAAGAACAACTCCTTGGGCGGCCCGCCCCCGGCGGCGTACCCGGTCACCCGGGCGATCACTTCGAGTCCGTGGGCCGCGGCAAAGGCCTCGGACGTCACGACCAGCGCGCTCGCCCCGTCGTTCAGGCCGGGCGCGTTCCCGGCGGTAACGCTGCCGTCCTTCTGGAACGCCGGCCGCAACTTGCCGAGCGCCTCGATTGAGGTGTCCTTGCGCGGGCCCTCATCGGTATCGACCACGGTCACCTGGCCTTTGCGGCCCTGGATCTCGACCGGGACGATCTCCGGCCTGAACTTCCCACCCTCCTGGGCCGCCACGGCCTTCATGTGGCTGTTGTACGCGTACTCGTCCTGCTCCTCGCGGCTCACGCCCGCCTTCTCGGCCGTGTACTCCGCATAGCTACCCATCACGTTGTCACCGAACGAGCACCACAGACCGTCGTACTGCACGGCGTCCACGAGCTGCTGGTTGCCGTACTTGATGCCGCCCCGCATGCCGTAGATGTAGTGGGGCGCCATGGACATCGACTCCTGGCCACCTGCCACGATGCACTGCGCGTCGCCGGCGCGAATGGCCTGGGACGCCAGCATGACCGCCTTGAGGCCGGAGCCGCAGACCTTGTTGATGGTCAGGGCCGGCACCTCGTCGGGCACGCCACCGTGGATGGCTGCCTGGCGGGCCGGGGCCTGCCCCGAGCCCCCCTGCACCACCTGCCCCATGATGACCTCGTCGATGGCGGCGCCATCGATCCCCGCGCGCTTGACCGCCTCGCGCACCGCGATCGCCCCTAGCTGCGGCGCCCCGAGCGAGGCAAGCCCGCCCAGATACCGCCCGACCGGCGTCCTCACGGCAGCGACGATGACCGGAGTCGTCTCTTTCTTCGACACGTTCAACCCTCCCGTCTCTCCCACCAATCCCGATGTCTGAAGTAACCGTTTTCGAGACGCAACTATTGAGCCGCTTGGAGTCTAATGGCCCGTACGGTGGGCCTCAACCTCACACCTCCAGCGCCTTGCTGCGGATCCTCTCGACGACTCGCTGGGTGAACTCCGCGGCCGGCATCACCTCCTGTTTCTGCTTCGCCCCCCGCGCCCGAACGGCCACGGATCCCTGCTCCACTTCCCGCTTCCCCACGACGGCGAGGTACGGGACCTTCATCAGCTCGCCGTCGCGCACCCGGTAGTTGAGCGTGTCGTTGCGGTCGTCGACGCTGGAGCGAACGCCCGCAGCGCGCAGCGCGGCGTCCACGGCCCGCGCCGCCTCGGCCTGCTCCTCGGTGATCGGGAGCACCCGCACCTGTTCGGGCGCGAGCCACACCGGGAAGGCCCCGGCGAAGTGCTCGATCAGGCAGCCCACGAAGCGCTCCAGCGTGCCGAAGATGGCCCGGTGAATCATGACCGGGCGATGTGGCTTGTTGTCGGACCCGGTGTATTCGAGCTCGAACCGCTCCGGCAGCTGATAATCGAGCTGAATCGTGGTGCCCTGCCACTCCCGACCAATCGCGTCCCTGAGCTTGATGTCGATCTTCGGCCCGTAGAAGGCGCCGCCGCCCTCATCGATCCCGTAGGTCAGGTCCAGCCGCTTCAGCGCCCGCTCGAGCGCCTGCTCGGCCACCTCCCATGCTGCGTCATCCCCGATCTTCTTCTCCGGCCGGGTGGCCAGGTCGATCCGGTACTCGAAGCCAAACGTCTTGTTGAGTACGAGATCGGTGAGGTCCAGCATGTCGAAGATCTCGTCCTCGATCTGATCCTCGCGGCAGAAGATGTGTGCGTCATCCATGGTGAGCATGCGCACCCTGAGCAGGCCGTGCAGCGTCCCCGACAACTCGTTGCGGTAGACGTTCGCGACCTCGGCGAGCCGGACCGGGAGATCCCGGTAGGAGCGCTGCCGCGCCGCGTACACCAGCGTGTGCATGGGACAGTTCATCGGCTTCACGCGGTACCGCGCATCATCCGCGTCGCCCTCCCCGGCCGCCATCGCCGGGAACTGCTGCTCCTCGTAGTGCGGCAGGTGACCCGACCGGAAGAACAGCTCCTCTCGGGTCACGTGCGGCGTGAAGACCAGGTCGTAGCGGCGCTTCAGCAGCTCGTCCTCGATGAAGCGCCTGAGCTCATGCTGGATGATGGCGCCCCGGGGGTGCCACAGGATCATCCCCGGCCCCACGTCCTCCTGGATGCTGAAGAGATCCAGCTGCTTGCCGATCACGCGATGGTCACGTTTCTCGGCCTCCTCGAGGCGATGCAGATACGCCTCCAGGTCCGCCTTCTTGAACCAGGCGGTTCCGTAGATGCGCTGCAGCATCTGCCGCCGCGAGTCACCGCGCCAGTAGGCCCCGGCGGCGTGGAGCAGCTTGAAGTGCTTCACCTTCCCCGTGCTGGGCACGTGGGGGCCGCGGCACAGGTCCACGAACGGGCCGTCGGAGTAGACCGAGATCGTCTCGTCGTCGCCCAGCTCCTCGAGCCGCTCCAGCTTGAGGGGATCGTCCTTGAACCGCTCCCGAGCGCCCTGCCGGTCGACCTCCTCCCGCACGAGCGCGTAGTCGGACTCGGCCACCTCTTGCATCTTCTGCTCGATGGCCTCGAGATCCTCGGGGGTGAACGGCTGGGGCACCTCGAAGTCGTAATAGAACCCGTCGGCGATCGCCGGACCGAAGCCGATCCGTGCGTCGGGAAAGAGCTCGCGGACGGCGGTCGCCAACACGTGCGCCGCGGTGTGCCGCAGCACCTCCAGCGCCGCCGGATCCTGCTCGGTGAGGATCTCCAGATCCGTGTCCTCGCGGATCGGCCGGTCCAGGTCCCACACGTCGCCGTTGACCCGGGCCGCCACCGCAGCCCGCGCCAGGCGCGGCCCGATGGCCTCGGCCACGGCGCGCGCCGTGGTGCCGGCGGGCTCGGTCCGAACCGATCCGTCGGGCAGGGAGATCTTGATGGCGTCAGGCATGGACCGCGGTCGTGATTCCGGCGGAACCCAGCAGGGGCTGGGTGCTTCCAGCGAAGCGGAGGAACAGGAATACGCCCAGGACCAGCACCGCCGCGATGACGAGTGAGATCACGAGCGTACGTCGGCTGACGAACTGGCGGTCGGATTCAGGCATGCTTCAGTATACCAATGGGATTCGCTGCGCCTTATAATTGTAGCCAGGATAGTGTACCGGTGCCACGGGAGGAATCCTGGTTCGTATTCGGCAGGAAGAGAGTGACTGGCTGGGCGTGGCCCTCGCCACCGCGGCGGGGCTCGGCGTCGGCTTGCTGGCCGGTATCGTGGCGAGCGAGTTCCTGGGCGACGTCAACCCGGAGCGGGTGAGACGGGTGGTCCGGCGGCTGCGCCGCGGCGAGGCGGGCCCCTCGGAGCACGATCCGCGGGTCGTGGAGCGCGCCGTGGCGGCGGCCCTGGGCGAGAACCCCCAGACCAGAGACCTCACCATCACCGCCCGGGCGCTCGGCGACGGCGTCGTCGAGCTCACCGGCACGGCTCCGGATCCGGAGGCGCGGCGGCTCGCCGGCAAGGTCTCGCGCGGGGCCCCGGGCGCGGACGTCATCGTCAATCGGATTCTGGTCGAGGGGGAGGACATCCCCCCACGGCGCTCCGCGCCCCACGACGCGAGCTGAGGCCTCGGGGCGCACCCAAACTCGCTACTCTTCAAGGTTCATGACCACGAAGACGGAACTCGCCTCGAAGTACGATCCGTCCACGATCGAGCGTGAGACGTATCAGCGCTGGATCGATGCCGGCGTGTTCACGGCCTCCCCGGAGTCCGAGCGGGAGCCGTACGTCATCGTGATCCCCCCACCCAATGTGACCTCGGTGTTGCACATGGGTCACGGGCTCAACAACACGCTCCAGGACGTGCTCATCCGCTTCCAGCGCATGCGCGGTCGGGAGGTGCTGTGGCTCCCCGGAACCGACCATGCGGGAATCGCGACGCAGAACATGGTGGAGCGGCAGCTCGCCAAGGAGGGCATGAGCCGCCACGACATGGGGCGCGCGGCGTTCGTGGAGCGTGTCTGGGAGCACGTGCACCACACCGGCGGCACCATCCTGGAGCAGCTCAAGGCCCTCGGCTCCTCCTGCGACTGGACGCGCACGCGGTTCACCCTGGACGAGCAGTACTCCAGCGCCGTCCGCAAGGTCTTCGTGGACCTGTACCACGAGGGCCTCCTGTACCGAGGCTACCGGGTGATTCACTGGTGCCCGCGCTGCCACACGGCCCTCTCCGACGAGGAAGCCGAGTTCCGTGAGCGGGACGACCACTTGTACTACATCCGGTATCCGGTGGTGGACGGTCAGGGAACCGACGGAAGCGTCATCGTGGCGACGACCCGCCCTGAGACCATGTACGGGGACGTCGCGCTGGTGCACCATCCCGAGGACGAGCGGTTTCGCCATCTCGCGGGGAAGACGGTGATGCTGCCGCTGTCGAACGTCCCGATCCCGGTCGAGACCAGCACGTACGTGGAACAGGACTTCGGCACGGGCATCCTCAAGGTGACCCCGGCGCACGATCCACACGACTTCGAGATCGCCGCCGAGCTCCCGGGCAACCACGACACCCCCGTGGTGATCGACGCCGACGCCCGCATGGCGCACGATCCGAGGGTCCCCGAGGCGGTGCGCGGCCTCGACCGCGATGCGGCACGGCAGAAGACGGTCGAGCTGCTGGAGGCCGCCGGCCTGCTGCAGAAGATCGAGCCGTACCGGCACGCGGTGCGCCACTGCTACCGCTGCCACACGGTGGTGGAGCCGAGGCTATCGGATCAGTGGTTCGTGAGGATGAAGCCCTTGGCCGAGCCGGCCCTCGAGGCGTACCGACAGGGACGGCTACGCTTCGTGCCGGAGCGGTGGGGCAAGGTGTATGAGAACTGGCTCACAGAGATCCGTGACTGGAACATCTCGCGGCAGCTCTGGTGGGGGCACCAGATACCCGCCTGGTACTGCGAGAGCGAGGACTGCGACCACGTCACGGTCGCAATGGACGCCCCCGCGGCCTGCGAGCGGTGCGGCGGCCCCGTCCGCCAGGACGAGGACGTGCTGGACACGTGGTTCTCTTCGTGGCTCTGGCCGTTCGCAACCATGGGGTGGCCCGAGCGCACCGCCGACCTCGAGCGCTTCTACCCTGGTCACACGCTCGTGACGGCGCCCGACATCATCTTCTTCTGGGTCGCCCGCATGGTGATGGCCGGATACCACTTCCAGCGGGAGCGCCCGTTCACGACGGTGTACCTCAACGGCGTGGTGCGCGACCCGCAGCATCGGGCGTTCTCCAAGTCCCTGGGGAATGGCATCGACCCGCTCGACGTGGTCGAGCGCTACGGCGCCGATGCGCTCCGCTACACGCTGGTGGCGGGGGCGGCAGCCGGCACCGACGTGATCCTGGACCGGGACCAGATGGACGGCACCTTCGCCGCCGGGCGGAATTTCGCCAACAAGCTCTGGAACATGGGCCGCCTCCTGCTTTCGGCGGTCGGCGACGCGGCGCCGCCGCCCGAGTCCCTCGATCCGGCGCAGTTCGAGCTGGCCGACCGCTGGATCCTGTCGCGCTGCCAGCGCGTCGTTGCCGACGTCACGGAAGCGCTGGAGCGCTACCGGCTCAACGACGCGGCCGGCCTGGTGTATCACTTCCTGTGGGGCGACGTCGCCGACTGGTATCTGGAGCAGATCAAGCCGCGGCTGTACGGCTCCGTGGCGGGCGGCGACGTGGCATCGGCGGTGGCGGTCCACGTGTTTCAGGCGGCGCTCAGGCTGTTGCATCCCATCATGCCGTTCATCTCCGAGGAGCTCTGGAGACACCTGCCCGGCGAGCGGGAGGAGCATCTCGCCGCCGCGGCCTGGCCGGCGCCGCAGGGAACGCTCATCGACGAGGAGGCCGAGGACCAGTTTGCCCACGTGCAGGCGCTGGTCACGGCCGTGCGCACGGTCAGGGCCGAGTACGGGGTGGCACCCGGCACCGAGGTGCGCGCCTTCGCGCGCCCGGCCAACGCCGCCGCGCTGCAAGCCTGCAACGCCGAGCAACGAACCATCGAGCGCCTCGCAAAGCTCAGCCATCTGAGCCTGGAGGATCCGCCCGAAGAGATCGGTGCCCATCAGGTGCTGCCCGACGGCTCATCGGTGTTCGTGCCGCTGGGCGACGCCATCGACGTGCGGCAGGAGTGCCAGCGCCTCGCGGCGGAGCGGGATCGGGTGGACCGGCAGCTCGCGGGCGTCGAAGCCAAGCTCGCCAACGAGCGGTTCATCAGCCGGGCCCCCGCCGAGGTCGTGGAACGCGAACGGGACAAGGAGCGGTCATGGCGCGAGCAGCGCGAAACGCTGGCCGACAAGCTGCGCGCCTTGGGTTGCTAGCGGCGCTCGCCGCGTGCGCCGTCATCGAACAACCTCCGGGCGGCCCGCCGGACTTCGAAGCGCCCGTCATCCTCAGCATCACCCCCGATTCGGGCGCGGTAGTTCCCGACCTGGACGACGCGCTGAAGATCCAGTTCGACGAGGTCATCAGCGAGACCTCGGGCGGCGGTCTCGAGCGGCTCGTCCGGCTCTCGCCGCGCACCGAAGAACTCAGCGTCGACTGGAAGCGCACCGCGATCCACGTCAAGCCGAAGAACGGCTGGGTCCCCGACATCATCTATCACGTCACGGTCGAGCCCGGCATCGTCGACCTGCGCAACAACGCGATGGTCGAAGGCCGAATCGTGATCTTCTCCACCGGATCGCCGATTCCCGCCACCGCGCTCTGGGGCACCGTGCTCGACTGGGAGAACGCCCGGGCCGGACGGCTCGCTCTGATCGAGGCGATGCTGCTGCCGGATTCCCTGGTCTACGTCACCACGGCGGACTCGACCGGCAGTTACCGCCTCACCAGCGTGCCGACGGGCACCTATGTCCTGAGCGCGAGCATCGACGAGAACTCTAATCGGGTGCGCGACCGCCGTGAGGCGTTCGATTCGGTCACAGTCACGCTGGACTCCGTGGTCGCGCACACGTTTTGGACGTTTGCGCGCGACACCGCCGGGCCACGGCTGCAGCGCGTGAATCGCGCCGACAGCATCACGGCGCAGCTGCAGTTCAGCCTCATGCTGGACACGGTGCCGCCGACCCGCGAGATGGTATCCGTCTGGGCGCTCCCCGACACGACGCCGGTGGCCATCGCCCACGTGTGGCCGCAGTCGGTCTACGACTCCGTGGCGGCGGAGGAGGCTGCCGAGCGGGCGCTGGCCGATTCCGTCGCGGCGGACACCGCGCTGGTGGCGGACACGGCACTCGCGCGAGAACCCGCGCTCACGGCGGACACGGCAATCGCCGCGGCCCCGCCGGGCCGGGAGGGACCGGCGCGTCCGCCGGGCCGCCAGGTCCCGGAGCAGGTGGCCGAGTTTCTGTCCAGGCGGCCCCCGCTCAGCGACGTCTGGTACCTCCGCACCGTGGAGCCGCTCCCGCCGGGCGTCCGCTACCTCATCGAGGCGCGGGCCCGCAGCATCGGCGGGTCCGTCGGGGAATCGCGCATGGTGCTGACCGTTCCCGCAGCGAGGGACTCCTCGTGAGCGACGAGCGCCGCAGGTTGCCGGCCGTCAACGTGCTCCTGGCGCAGGCAGAAGCGGCGGGGCTCTTGGCCAGGGCCCCGCGTGCCGTCGTGCTGGACGCCGTGCGGGCGACGCTGGCGGAGGCGCGGCAGCAGGGGGGCGCGCTCCCCGAGGCCGGATGGGTCGCGGCCATCGAGCGCCGTGTCCACGAGCGGTCGCATCGCTCCCTCAAGCGTGTGGTGAACGCCACCGGCGTCGTGCTCCATACCAACCTGGGCCGCGCCCCGCTGGCCGAGGCGGCCATCCAGGCGGTCGAGGGGGCGCTGGGCTACAGCACGCTGGAGCTCGACCTCGACGACGGAACGCGCGGATCGCGGCAGGATCACGTGCGGGAACTGCTGTGCGAGCTCACCGGCGCCGAGGCGGCGCTCGTCACGAATAACGCGGCGGCGGCCCTGCTGCTGCTGCTCAACGCGCTCGCCGAAGGCGGCGAGGCGATCGTCTCGCGCGGTGAGCTGGTGGAGATTGGGGGTGCGTTCCGCATCCCCGAGATTCTCGCGAAGAGCGGCAGCGTGCTCGTCGAAGTGGGCACGACCAACCGCACGCGACTGCGGGATTACGAGCTGGCGGTGAGCCCGAGGACTCGGCTCATCCTGAAGGTGCACCGTTCCAACTTCCAGCTCAGCGGGTTTGTGGCCGAACCGTCGGTCGACGAACTGGTCGCGCTGGGGCGACGACGCGGCGTTCCGACGGTGCACGACGTCGGCAGCGGCCTGCTGCTCCGGCTCGACGCCTACGGCCTGAGCGGCGAACCGCTCGTGCGCGACAGCGTGGCTGCCGGTGCCGCCGTCGTGTTCTCGGGCGACAAGCTGCTGGGTGGCCCCCAGTCGGGCATCGTCGTGGGCCCGAGCGGGATGGTGGAGCGTGCGGCACGCAATCCCCTGGCCCGGGCACTCCGGCCCGACAAGGCCACGTTCGCCGCCCTGGAGGCGACGCTCGCCCTGCACGCCGACCCCGACCGAGCCGTGCGCGAGATCCCCGCCCTGAGGATGCTCACGACCGACGCCGCCACGCTCAAGCGTCGCGCCCGCAGGCTGGCGCGACGCATTCCCGGGGCCGAAACGGAGCCCGGGACCTCGGCGGTGGGAGGCGGAGCGTTTCCCGGAAGTGAGCTCCCCACGACGCTCGTCGCACTCGCGGTGGACTCGTGCGACGGATTCCTGGCTGCGCTGCGCTCCCACGATCCCCCGGTCGTCGCGCTGGCCCGGGACGACCGCGTGGTGTTCGACGTCCGTACCGTGCGCGACGACGAGATCCCGACCGTGGCGGAGGCCGTCGCCGCGGTGCGAGCGGACCGGCGCTAGACGCGCCCCGTCTCGTTCCTTTATATAGGGAGTATGCGTGCGCTCACTTCCGGTCTCTGAGACGCCGCCATGATGCGCGTCGCCGTTCTGGCCTCCGGTGGGGGCACCAACCTCCAGGCGCTCCTGGACACCTGCCAAGGGTCGGCACCGGCCCGGGTCGTCGTGGTCATCAGCAACAAGGCGACGGCGGGCGCACTCGAGCGCGCGCGCGCAGCGGGCGTGGCGACGGAGGTGCTCGCCGATCCGGGCGACGGCGAGGGAATCGTCGCCCTGCTCCGGTCGTACGACGCGGATCTGGTGGTGCTGGCAGGGTACCTCAAGCTGGTGCCGGAAGCCGTGGTAAAGGCCTTCGAGAACCGGATGCTCAACATCCACCCCGCACTCCTGCCATCGTTCGGGGGGCCGGGCATGTACGGCCACCGCGTGCACGAGGCGGTGCTCGCGTCAGGGGCAACGATCTCGGGCCCAACGGTTCACATGGTGACCGCCGAGTACGACCGCGGGCCGATCGTGGCCCAATGGCCGGTGCCGGTGGCCGGGGACGACACGCCCGAGACGTTGGCCGCCCGCGTGCTCGAGGTGGAGCATCAACTCCTGCCGGCCGTCGTGCTGGCCGCTGCTCGGGCGGGGCACGTGGTCAGGCTGGTGGGCAAGGAGGCGGCCTTCGGCGGGAGCGCCACGCCCGGCCCCGTGGCCGACGCCACGCTGTGGGTATGATCGTGGGTTCACCAGTAGCCAAGGAGGAAGGGTGCCGCGGGCACTGATCTCGGTATCCGACAAACGGGGGGTGACGCAGTTCGCACGGGGGCTGGCGGATCTCGGGTGGGAGATCGTGTCCACCGGCGGGACGGCGCAAGTGATCACGCAATCGGGGGTCAGCGTCACCACCATCGAGCAGGTCACGGGTTTTCCGGAGATCATGGATGGGCGCGTCAAGACCCTCCATCCTGCGGTCCACGCGGCGCTGCTCGCGCGACGCGACGCCCCGGAGCACATGGACCAGCTTGAGGCACACGGCGTCAGCCCGATCGACCTAGTGGCGGTGAACCTGTACCCGTTCCGCGAGACCGTGGGCAAGCCCAACGTGAAGCTGGAGGAGGCGATCGAGCAGATCGACATCGGCGGCCCCTCCATGCTCCGCTCGGCGGCCAAGAACCACCAGTTCGTGCTCCCCGTGGTGGACCCCCGCGACTACGATCGGATCCTCGAACTCTTGAGGACCAACCAGGTGACGCCGCAGGTGCGCCTGGAGCTGGCGTCCAAGGTGTTCAGTCACACCGCGGCGTACGACGCGGCCATCGCGCAGTTCCTGACCAAGGACGCCGACGCCCTGCCACCCATGATGGGCCTCGCCCTGCAGCGAGTGCAGACGCTGCGCTACGGCGAGAACCCCGTGCAGCGTGCCGCTCTCTATTCGACGGGCGAGGGTCGGGGCTTCGACGAGCTGCGCCAATTGCACGGCAAGGAGCTGTCGTTCAACAACCTGCTCGACATCGAGGGGGCGGCCATGGCGATCGCGCCGTGGCCCGACCGGCCCGCGTGCGCCATCATCAAGCACACCACGCCGTGCGGGATCGCGCTGGGCACCTCGGTCGAGGACGCCTACCGCCGGGCGCTCGCCACCGACTCCAAGTCGGCGTTCGGCTCGGTCGTGGCCTTCAACACCATCGTGGACGCCGCGACCGCGGAGGCGATGCACGATCTGTTCGTCGAGGTCATCGTGGCACCCCGATTCCACGACGATGCCGTCACCGTGTTCAAGCGCAAGAAGAACCTGCGGGTGGTGGAGCTGCCGCTCACCGACAGTCGCCCGGCGCTGGACTTCAAGCGGGTACGCGGCGGGCTCCTGATCCAGGATCGCTTCGCGGTGAGCGCCGACGAGTCCGACTGGAGCGTGGCGACCGAGCGCAAGCCGAGCGAGACCGAGTGGCGCGACCTGCGCTTCGCGTGGGCGGCGGTCGCTGCGGTGAAGTCGAACGCCATTCTGCTCGCCAAGGACGAGGCGGCCATCGGCATCGGCGCCGGACAGATGAGTCGAGTCGACGCGGCTTTCCTCGCCACACACAAGGCCCGCGACGCCGGGCACGATCCCCAGGGCGCCGTGCTCGCGTCGGACGCCTTCTTCCCGTTCGCGGACGGTGTGGAACAGGCCGCGGATGCCGGGATCACGGCCATCATCCAGCCGGGAGGCTCGGTTCGGGACAACGAGGTCATCGCGGCGGCGAACGCGCACGGTATGACGATGGTGTTCACCGGACGCCGTCAGTTCAGGCACTAGGACGAGGGGGAACGGAGAGCGCGGAACCGACCACCCCGCGCTCTCGTTGCCCCGTCCCTCCCCGACGAACCCGACAGGGAAACTCACCACCGCATGACCAGTAGCGACGTTCACGACGCAGCGCCGGTTGCACGCCCCCCGTATCTGCTCGCCGGGGCCGTGTTCCTCGTGGTGCTGGGGATCTACCTCCTGACGATCGCTCCCACGACACAGTTCTGGGACACCTCGGAGTACATCGCGGCGGCCAAGGTTCAAGGCATTCCCCACCCGCCGGGGAACCCGCTGTTCGTCTTGCTTGCCGGCGTGTGGGGAATGATCCCGCTGGTCGAGCACTACGCGCTGCGCATCAACCTGTTCGCGGCCGCGACGAGCGCTTTGGCGTCGGCTCTCCTGTTCCTGGTCGCGGAGCGCTTCTTGCGAGACATCGTCCCGGAGGTGCATTGGGCCCGGATCGGTGCGGCCTTCGCCGGCGCCCTGGTGGGAGCCACCTCGTTCACGGTGTGGAACCAGTCGGTCGTGAACGAGAAGGTGTACACGCTGAGCCTGCTTTCCATCGCCATCGTGCTGTGGCTCGCGGTGCGCTGGGGCGACGAGCCCGCCGGGGAGCGACGCGACCACTGGCTGATCCTCATCGTGTACCTCGTCGCGTTGAGCGCCACGAACCACCTCATGGGGCTGCTGGCGGTGCCGGCCGTGCTGGTGTACGTCGAGGCGGCCGAAGCGGACACCAGGCTGTGGGAGCGCGTGCTGGGCGCCGGAGCGCTCCTGGCGGGTGCAGCGCTCGCCGGTATGCTGTTCCTCAGCTGGCATCGCGATCATCAGGACCTCGCGTCGCTCGTGGTATCCGTCGTGCTCCTGGCGGGCGTGACGTGGCCCACCTTCCGTCTGCGCACGAGCCCGCTGACCCGCATCGGGATCGCGGCAGCGGTTGCCGGTGTCGCCGGGGGGATCGTTCTGGATGCATGGGATGGCAGGGACATCCTGCCCGTCCTGCTCGCCCTCGCCCTGCTGGCGACCCTCTTCGCGTTCGCCTTCCGGAGCGGCAACACGAGGCTCGTGCTCGTGTCCCTCGGGGCGGTGGCCGTTGGGCTGAGCGTCTTTCTCTTCCTCCCGCTCAGGGCGCAGCACTTTCCGGCCGTCAACGAGGGCGAGCCCACGACCCGCGACGCTCTCCTCCGGGTGCTGAGTCGGGAGCAGTATCAGAAGGGACCGCTGCTGCCACGCCAGGCAAGCCTGTACTGGCAGTACGCGAACTACGTGCAGTACTTCACCTGGCAGTTCGCGCACGACTGGGGCCAGCGTGTGCGCAATCTCCTGGCGCTGCTGTTCGCGGGCATCGGGCTGCTCGGCGCGGTGCGCCAGTGGCAGAAGGACCGCCGGGGGGCACTGGCCATGACCGCACTCATGGTCACGGTGACCCTGCTGCTCGTGTTCTACCTCGACTTCAAGTACGGCTACTCGATCCGCCCCGGCGAGAGCCTCCTCCGGGAGGTGCGCGAGCGCGACTACTTCTTCATCGCCTCGTTCCAGCTGTGGGGCGTCTGGGTGGCACTCGGCCTCGGCGCGTGGATGGCGTGGTTCGCCACGGCGTTCGGCGATCGACTCCGGGGCGGCCGTGCGTGGCTCATGGGGTCGCCGATCCTGCTGGCGGGAGCGATCCCGCTGCTCGGGAACCATCTCTCAGCCTCACGCGGCGACGAGTGGCTGGCGCGTGACTTCGCGTGGGACCTGCTTCAGTCGGTCGAGCCCTACGCGATCGTCATCACCGCCGGGGACAACGACATGTTTCCCCTGTGGTACATGCAGGAGGTAGAGGGGGTGCGGCGCGACGTACTGATCGCCAACCTCTCCCTGATGAACACCGACTGGCACGTGCGGCAGCTCAAACGCCGGCCGATCTACCCGTTCGATCAGGCCGACGCGGTGTCGCTCTATCGGGAGGGAAGCTGGGTCCAGCCGACGGACTCGGCGGTGAGTTTGAGCTTCGACGACATCGATGCCCTGCCGTACTTCTACGAGATCACCGAGCGCAGCGTCTTCCGGGTCGGCGACATGCGCCTGGTGCTGGAACCGAGAGTGTTGGAGCGGTCGGACATCATCACTCTGCAGCTGATCCAGGACAACCTGGGCAAGCGCCCGATCTACTTCTCTCGCACGGTCGGACCCTACGCCGACATGATCGGCCTCACGCCGTACCTGCTGGGACAGGGGATGGCGCGCAAGGTCATGAGCGACTCGGTGACGCGGGCTGACGGGGCGGTACCGATTCGGACGCTCGGGTGGGTGGACCCCGAGCGTCACGAGACCCTGCTATTCGAGGTGTATCACGCCGAGAGCGCGGCCCGGCCACGCCCACGCGGGTGGGTGGACACCCCGTCGGAGGGGATCCTCTCCCTCTACGCCCTGCTGTACGCCGGCTGGGCCGAGTACGTGACCGGGACGATGGGCGACTCAGCGACGACGGCGGCCGACTCGCTGCGGCGGGCGCGGGCGGAACGGGCCACCGATCTCGCCGACCGCATCTTCCGGCAGACCAGCTACTCCGGCAACTAGAGGCTCACGCGAAGTCGAGTACCGGATCGCCGAGCACGTCCGTGCGCGGCGTGACGCCGAGCCCCGGCGCGGCTGAGGCGGCCATGCGACCGCCCTCGCGCTGCGGGGCGCCCTCGGCGGTGCTCACGGTGACGTAGCTGTTGAAGTCCGTCGCCGTGAAGCGCAGCTCCGGCGGCGTGCTGTGTGCCAGGTGCGCGATGGCGGCCGTCGTCACGTCGCCTCCCCAACTGTCCTCGATCGTCATCGCGATCCCCAGCGTCACGCAGAGGTCCCGCGCCAGGCGCGCGTTGGTGAGCCCGCCGAGTTTGCCGATCTTGAGATTCACGACATCCATCGCGCCATCGCCGTGCGCGCGAACGAGCTCCGGGATGCCCGTGATCGACTCATCGAGCACGAAGGGGTGATCGATGTGCCGCCGCACGGCGAGGCACTCCTCGTAGCCCAGACACGGCTGCTCGATATACACGTCCACGTCCCGCACCCCCCGCGCCACACGCAGCGCCTGGTGCGACAGCCACCCGGTGTTGGCGTCGGCCACGAGTACGTCGCCGCGCTCCAGCTCGGCCGCCACGGCCCGGATGCGCTCGATGTCCTCCTCCGGCTCGCCCCCCACCTTGAGTTGGAACCGGCGGTACCCCTCCTTGCGGTACTGCGCCACGCGCTCCGCCATGCGCTGGGGGGTGTCCTGCGAAATGGCGCGGTAGAGGATGACGTCGGCCCCGAAGCGCCCACCGAGCAGCGCGCAGACCGGCTGCCCCGTCGCTTGACCGAGGATGTCCCAGCAGGCCATGTCGATCGGCGACTTCACATAGGGATGTCCCTTGAGGACGCGGTCCATCTGCCGGTTGATGGCGGCGAGTTCGGTGGGATCCTGCCCCAGGAGCGCTGGGGCTACCTCCCCCAGCCCGGCGCGCACACCCGCCGCGTACGCCGGCAGGTAGGCCGGACCGAGCGGACAGACCTCACCGTGCCCCACCGGACCCGCGTCTGTCTCCACTCGCACGATCGTACTGTCGAACACCGAGACCGCCTTGCCGCCCGACCAGGCGTACTTCCCCTCGTGGAGCGGCAGGTCGACCCGATACGCCGCGATGCGCGTGATCCTCATCGACCATTCCTCGTCGGTGACCCAGATAAGCTACTCCCGCGGGACCACGCCCGGCCAACCAAGTCGAACCCGTGCAGCAACTTGACGGGGTGCGCCGGAGGGGCAGATTCGAACTCTGACCGGTGCGAGGGTCGCAACCCGAGGCCACATGCCATCCATCCTAGAGGGCCTGCGTGCTGCGCTGAGCCCCGAATATGAAGTGGAGCAGGCGCTCGCCAGCGGCGGGATGGGCACCGTGTTCCGCGCACGGGAAGTGGCGCTCGACCGGCTCGTTGCCGTCAAGATCTTGCGCCCCGAGCTCGCCACGGCGGATGCGACCGAGCGCTTCGTCCGAGAGGCTCAGGCGCTCGCCAACCTCAGCCACCCCAACACGGTCAGCATCCATCGCGCCGGCGAGGCGGGCGGGTTCTCCTACTACGTCATGGACTACGTGGAGGGAGAGACGCTGGCCCAGCGCCTGAAGCACGGTCCGCTGTCGCGTGACGTGCTGCGCAAGCTCGGACGAGATCTGCTGGACGCACTCGAGTCGGTTCACGCGATGGGCGTCGTCCACCGCGACATCAAGCCGAGCAACATCTTCCTCTCGAAGGATCGAGCGCTCCTCGCCGACTTCGGGATCTCCAGGCCGTCGGGACCGCAGACCATCCCGCCGGGCCGCCGGGCGTCGAGCGTGACCGGTACTCCCGGCTACATGCCGCCGGAGCAGGCGTTCGGGTGGAGCATCTCCCCGCAAACGGATCTCTACGCCGTCGGCATGGTGCTGTATGAGGCGGCGACCGGCCGACGCTGGGAGGCGGCGCTCCCGGACAGCCGGCCCGACTGGTCGGGCGTACCGCGCAGCCTCCAACCCATCCTGCGCCGGGCGCTGGCGTGGGAACCGCAGCGCCGCTGGCCCGACGCGCGCAGCTTCCGGCACGCCCTCTGGCGTACGCGGACTGCCAAGTACCGCCGGCGCGCCTTCGTGTTCACGGCGGGCGGGCTCGCGATCGGCGCCGTGTTGGCGTTCATGCTGATGCGCTCAGCGCCCTCGGAGACGGAGTGGTACGATCTCGCCATCCTGCCGCTGACGGAGACGGGCGCGGCCACACACGGGCTGGGTGGCATCGTGGCGAGCCTCGCTCCGGGTTTCCTCCCGGCATCGGT
>CP070716.1:2250390-2294250 GCA_020350425.1 Gemmatimonadota bacterium | reverse complement strand
GACCACCACGGGCGGCCGCGCGCTCAAGTTCTACTCCTCGGTGCGGCTCGACGTGCGGCGCATCGGGCCGGTGAAGGAGCGCGACGAGATCACGGGCAGCAAGGTTCGGGTCAAGGTGGTGAAGAACAAGGTGGCGCCGCCGTTCCGCCAGGCCGAGTTCGACATCATGTTCAACGAGGGCATCAGCCACACGTCGCTGCTGGTGGACATCGGCGCCGAAGCGGGGATCATCGACAAGAGCGGGGCCTGGTACTCCTACGGCAAGGAGCGCATCGGCCAGGGCCGCGAGAACGCCAAGCTCTACCTCAAGGACCACGAGGACATCGCGGCGGAGGTCGAGGAGAAGGTGAAGGCCGTGCTGGGGATCGTGGCGGCGAAGCCGGAGGAGCCGACCCAGGAGACCGCCACCGACGGCTGATGCGCGTCACCGCTCTTCGACCCGACACGCGGGCTCCGGGCTGCCTCGTTATCGAGCTGGACGGAGCCCGTTTCGCGTCCCTCCCCGAAGAACAGGTACAGGCGCTCGAGCTGGTCGTGGACGGGGAGGTCGAGCACGAGCGGCTGCAGCGACTCACTTACCTCGCCGACGTGGAGAGCTCCTACCGGGTGGCCGTGCGCATGCTGGCTGCCCGCCCCCGGGCGGTGAACGAGGTGCTGCGCCGCCTGCGGGAGCGCGGCCACAATCCTTCGGCCGCCGCCGAGGCCGTGGGGCGCCTCGAGACCAGGGGCGTGCTCGACGACGAGGAGTTCGCGCGGCACTTCGCCCGGGTGCGCTCGGCCCGGGGGCACGGCCCCTCCCGGCTGCTCACCGATCTGCTCAGGCGGGGCGTGGAGCGACGCCTCGCGGAGCGGGCGATCGAGGAGGTGCTGGACGCGGAGGGGGTGGATCCGAGTGCGCAGGCGCGGGCGCTGGCCGAGAAGCGGGCGGGCCAGCTCGGCGACCTGCCCGCGGAGGTCAAGCGCCGTCGGCTGCTGGCCTACCTCGACCGGCGGGGCTTTCGCGGCGGGGACGTGCTGGGGATCGTGTCGGAGGTGGTGCGCGAGCCGGAGGAGTGAGTCGGGAGGAGCCTCAGCGAGCGTCAGTGCACCGCCGAACCGGCAGGTCTTGCCCGGCGGACGCGTCCGGCCACTCCGCCGAGGCTACGTGTACTCGTCCAGCTCTCCCATCCCGATCAGCACGTCGCGCGGCTTGGAGCCGTCCGGCGGCCCCAGGATCCCCGCCTCGTGCAGCTGGTCGATGATGCGCGCAGCGCGTCCGTAACCGATACGCAGCTTGCGCTGCAGCAGGGAGGTGGAGCCGAGCTGATTCGAGATGCAGACCTGCGCGGCTTCCTTGAAGAGGGCGTCCCGATCGCCGCCCGGCGCGCCCCCGCCCCCTCCGGTACCCTCCTCTTCCTCCATCGCCTCGATCACCGCGATGATGTCCTCTTCCTCTGCCGCCGGCGCGGCCTCGGCCTCCCGCGCCATCTCGGCATACCACTTCGTGAGCTTCTCCGTCTCGCCCGTCGAGACGAACGAGCCCTGCACCCGTACCGGCTCGCTCTTGCCAGGCGGGAGGAACAGCATGTCGCCGTTGCCGAGCAGCGTCTCGGCGCCGTTCTGATCCAGGATGGTGCGGCTGTCCACCTTCGACGCGACGCGAAACGCGATGCGGCAGGGGAAGTTCGCCTTGATCAGTCCGGTGATCACGTTCACGCTGGGACGCTGCGTGGCGAGCACCAGGTGGATTCCCGTGGCGCGCGCCTTCTGCGCCAGAATCGCGAGCGGCTTCTCCACCTCTCCCTGCACCGTCATCATCAGGTCGGCCAGCTCGTCCACGAACACGATGATGTACGGCAGCGGTCCCTCGTCGTAGGGAGGCGGCTCGAGGTCCAGCTCGGCCTGATCGCTCGAGGAACCCTTCCCGCTTCCCGCCTCGCCCCTGCCGTTGGGCAGCACCAGCTGCCGGCCCTCCCGGAGGTACCGGTTGAAGTCCTGGATCTGTCGTGCGCCGTTGGCGTGGAACAGCTCGTAGCGCCGCTCCATCTCGACCATGACCCACTTGAGCGCCTGCGCCGCCTCCCGGTTGTTCGTGACCACGGGGTGCCGCAGGTGGGGCAGCGCGTTGTACATGGAGAGCTCGACCATCTTGGGGTCGATCATGATCATCCGCAGCTCGAGCGGCGTGTAGCGGTAGATCAGGCTCGTGATGATCGAGTTGATGCAGATCGACTTGCCCGTGCCCGTCGCCCCGGCAATCAGCAGGTGCGGCATCCGCGCCAGATCCCCGATGACGGGCTTGCCCTCCAGGTTGCGCCCCAATGCGATGGGCAGGATGCCGCGAAAGCCCTCCCAGTCGCCGGTTTCGAGCAGCTCCCGGATGGTGACGATGCGGGCCGTGGGGTTGGGCACCTCCACGCCCACGGCCCCGCGGCCCGGGATGGGCGCCACGATGCGGATCGACTGCGCGCGCATGGCCAGCGCGAGATCGTCGGCCAGCGCCGCGATGCGGCCTACCTTCACGCCGGGCGCGGGCGCGATCTCGTACTGCGTGACCACCGGGCCGGTCGTGCGCCCCACGATGCTCCCCTCCACACGGAAGGTGGCCAGCGTGTCGATCAGCACCTGGCCCTGGCGCTCGATCTCGTCCTCCCAGTCCTGCTCCGCCTCGGACGACGGCGGGTGCAGTAGCTCGACCGGCGGGAGCCGGTCGGCGGCATCCTCGGGTCGCGGGCGCCGCTTCGTAATGCGCCGCAGGATCGCCCCGGCCGAGTCGAGCCGCTCGGGACCCGCCGCCGGGCCCGCCACTTCCTCCTCGTCCTCCTCGGGCGTCGGCACGCCGACCCACGGCTCGGGCAGGTTCCTCCTGCCGCGCCCCGCTCCCCGCGCCAGGCGGCGGAAGGGATGCCAGTCGACGGCGTACATCGTGAGCGCCGACAGCGCGAGCACCCCCACGATCACCGCACCCGCGACGCCGATGGCGCCGCTCAGCCCGGTCGCGATGAGCGCGGGCAGGATGCCGGTCAGGCGCTGCGCCGTGCTCCAGGCGTCGTAGTCGGGCGGAAAGTCGCCGGGCCCGCGCGCGCCGGTCACGACGGCAATGGAGAACGGGATGAGCAGCACCAGGCCGCCGAGCAACACCGCCACGCGCACGACGTCGAGGCGGGGGACCCGTCCGAAGCCCGCGAGGGCGACGCCGAGACCGAGCAGCGGCAGGAGGCCCGCACCCACCCCGAGGGACATCCACAGGAATCGCCCGATGATCCGCCCGACGGCGCCCGTGACGTCCCAGGGGAGAAGTGTGAGTCCGACGAAGACGCCGAGCAGCAGGGAGACGATCGCGAGCAGCTCCTGCCGGTGTCGCGGCGTCACGGCCATGTCAGGCTCCGTCGGGGAGGGTCACGAGTCGGTTCGCGAAACGCGGCACGACGACGTGGGAATCCACTTCCGTGGCGGCCAGGACGTCGCTCCGGAAGCCGTTGGCGCGGAGCTGCTTGGCGGCGGTGCTGGCCGACACCGCGGTCTTCCACTTGTCCCCGTAGCGGCGCACCAGCTCCAGGGCCGCGAGCGCGGCGTCGTTCAGGTCGGCCGAGCGCCGCTGGCGGCCGGGGATCAGGGCCTGCGCGAAGCGGCCCGCCACGTAGGCGTCCTCCAGCGCGAACGCGCGCTCCCGCCCGCTGCACAGGATCACGAAGTCCTCGGTGTCCGCGTAGATCTCCTTCGCCTGCTCCACCGCGGCCGAGAAGTTGGTGATCGCACCGATCAACACCGGTCGCCCGGGATCGGCCGCCACGACCGCCCCGGTGCCGTTGGTGGTGGCCATCACGACCGTCTTGCCGCCCACCACCTCCTCCGTCATCTCGCCCGGCGAGTTGCCCAGCGCGAAGCCCTCGATGGCGTACATCCCCCGCTCGCCCGCAAGTAGCACGGCGTCGCGCTCGAGATTGGCCGCGACGCGCAGCGCCTCTTCGGCGGTGGCGGCCGGGAGAATCGCCTTCGCGCCGTTGGCGAGGGCAGCCACCATCGTGGTGGTGGTGCGCAGCACGTCCACCACCAGCACCGGTCGTCCCGCAATGGCGTTCGCCTGAACGCCCAGCGGCGTGAAGTAGACGGTGAGCTTCATGCGGCCGGCTTGAACAGGCCGGTTTCCCGCTCGAGGAACTTGGTGTCGACCTGCCCGGACTCGAAGTCGGGGTGCGCGATCACCCGTCGCAGGAACGGGATCGTCGTCGTCACCCCCTCGATGATGAACGAATCGAGCGCGTGCCGCATGCGCGACAGCGCCTCCTGCCGCGTGTTGCCGTGGACGATCAGCTTGGCCAGCAGCGAGTCGTAGTAGGGCGGCACCGTGTAGCCGGCGTAGACGTGCGTGTCCACCCGCACGCCCGGTCCTCCCGGCGGGTGGTACGCGGTGATCGTGCCGGGCGACGGCTGGAAGTTGCGGTAGGGGTCCTCCGCGTTCACGCGGCACTCGATCGCGTGCCCGCGCAAGCGATTGCCCGAGAGGTTGAGCATGATGGGCTCGCCCGCCGCGACCCGAATCTGCTCCTTCACCAGGTCGAAGTTGGTGACCATCTCCGTCACCGGGTGCTCCACCTGGATCCGGGTGTTCATCTCCATGAAGTAGAAGTGCCCGGTCTCGTCGAGCAGGAACTCGACGGTGCCGGCGCCCACGTAGCCAATGTGCTGGGTGGCGCGGACCGCGCACGCGCCCATGCGCTCGCGCAGCTCCTGATCGACCACGGGACTGGGCGCGACCTCGATCAGTTTCTGGTGCCGCCGCTGCACCGAGCAGTCGCGCTCGCACACGTGCATCACCCGTCCGTGCCGGTCGCCCATCACCTGAATCTCGATGTGCCGCGGACGCTCCAGGAATTTCTCCACGTACACGTCGGCCGAGCCGAACGCCGCCAGCGCCTCGTTACGGGCGAGCTGAAAGGCCTGGGCGAAGGCGGCGGGTTCCTGCGCTACGCGCATCCCCTTCCCCCCCCCGCCGGCGGACGCCTTGATGATGACCGGAAACCCGATGTCCTTGGCGACCTTGAGCGCCTCGTCGGGGTCGTGAATGGCCCCGTCAGAGCCCGGCACCACCGGAATGTCGAGGCTCGCCACCAGCTCGCGCGCCGTCGCCTTGTCCCCCATGCGGCGAATCTGCTCGGCCGTGGGGCCGATGAAGGTGATCCCCGAGGCCTCGCAGGTCTCCGCGAATGCCGGGCTCTCTGCCAGAAAGCCGTAGCCGGGGTGGATCGCGTCGGCTCCGGTGAGCTCGGCGGCGGCGATGATGGAAGGGATGCGAAGATAGGAGAGTCTGCTGGGAGGCGGCCCGATGCACACGTCGTCATCGGCGAAGCGCACGTGCAGGCATTCTCGGTCCGCCTCGCTGTAGACCGCGACGGTCTCGATGTCGAGCTCGTGACACGCCCGAATGACCCGCAGGGCGATCTCCCCGCGGTTGGCGATCAGGACCTTTTTGAACACGGCGTTACGGGCCGAAGCGCTCGATGTCGTCGACCGACGACGAAGACGCCCTCTTCAGCGATTCCTCCTCGAAAGTGCGATCCGAGGTCCCCTTGATGCCGCTCACCGCGAGCTTGAACTCGTTCGGGTTGCTCGCATAGAAGAGCGCCGCCTCGTACGTGACCGTGCCCTTCTGGTACCAGGTCATCAGCGACTGGTCGAAGGACTGCATCCCGTACTGCACCGCTCCTTCCTTGATGAGATCCGGGATCGCGAGGGCCTTCTCCTGGTCCCGGATGTTGTCGCGCACGGCCGCCGTATTGATCAGCACCTCGCAGGCCGGCACCCGCGCCTTGCCGTCCTTCACCGGCACGAGGCGCAAGCTGATCACCGCCGCGAGCGCCGTGGAGAGCAGCGCCCGCACGGCGTTGTGCTCGTGCGGCGGGAAGAAGGAGATGATGCGGTTGATGGTCTGGGTGGCGTCAGTGGTGTGCAACGTCGAAAAGACGAGATGCCCCGTGTCGGCCGCCTTCATCGCGGTGTCGAGGGTCACGCGGTCGCGGATCTCACCGATGAGGATGACGTCGGGGTCCTGCCGCAGCACGTGCCGCAGGGCCGATTCGAACGACAGGGTGTCGCTCCCCACCTCACGCTGCGAGATGTTGGCCTTGCCGTCCCGATGCAGGAACTCGATCGGATCTTCGATGGTGATGATGTTGCAGGCGCGCTGCCGGTTGACGTGATTGATCATCGCCGCCAGCGCGGTGGACTTGCCCGAGCCCGTCACACCGGTCACCAGTACGAGACCGCGCGGCTTCTCGGCTACCTGCTCCAGCACCGGCGGCAGGTTCAGCTCCCGAATCGTCTTCACCTCGTAGGGGATGGAGCGGAAGACGAAGGAGAGCGTGCCGCGCTGTTGGAACACGTTGGTCCGGAACCGGCCCACCCCCGGCACGCCGATGGCGAAGTCCGCCTCCTTGTGCTCGGCGAACTCCTTCACCTGCCTGGGCGTCATGATCTGCTCGGCGAGCGCCTTCAGCTCGTCGGGCTTGAGCAGTGCCTGACGCAGTTGCAGCAGCTCGCCCGCCACGCGGATGGTCGGCGGACGCCCGACCTTGAGGTGCAGGTCGGAGGCGTTCTGTTTGGCCATCTCGGTGATGGCTTCCTTGAAATTGAACGGAGGGACGTTCTCAGCCATTGGGATCCACCCTGAACAGAACCTGTCCGAATTCGACGGCCTGGGAGTCCTGTACCGCGACTTCCTTGACCACTCCCGACACCTCGGCGTCGATGGGGTTCATGATCTTCATCGCTTCGATGATGCACAGCGTCTGTCCCGGCGCGATCCGGCTCCCCACCTTCACGTATGGCTCGGCGCCGGGTTCCGGCTGTGCGTAGAATGTGCCGACCATCGGGGACTTCACGTCGAGAAGCTGGACGGCCTCTGCGGCAGCTTCCGTCCCGCCTCCCCCTTCCCGGACCTCGGGCGCGGCCGGCGCTGTGGGGGCGTGAACGGCACCCGCCGGCACGCCGCCTGGATTCGCCGCCACGTGGTAGGTCACGGGCCCCGAATTCCCGAGCGTCGGGTCTCTGGAGACGCGAATCGTCGTGCTCCACAGGTTCTTGCGAACCTCGATGGCGCCCGCGTTGGTCTCGTTCAGGAGCGCCAGGAGCTGCTTGATCAGATCGAGGTCTTTCATACGCGCTCGAGGTATTTGTCTTCGCGACGGTCCACGCGAACGGTCTCGCCCTGCTCGACGAACAGCGGCACCTGGACGACGGCACCGGTCTCGAGCTTCGCCGGCTTGGTGCCGCCCTGCGCCGTGTCACCCCGCACGCCCGGATCCGTCTCGACCACCTGGAGCTCGATGAAGAACGGCAGCTCCACCTGGATCACGGTTCCATCGTGCACGAGGCCGCTGCACTCCATCCCCTCCTTCAGGTAGCGGAGCTGATCGTCGCCGATCACCTCCCCGTCGATGGGGATGTCGTCGTAGCTCTGCATGTCCATGAAGTGGTAGTGGTGCCCGTCATGATACGAGTACTGCACCGGTCGCCGCTCCAGACGCACCTCATTGACACGCTCGCCTGCCGTCCACGTGCGGTCGATTACCGCACCCGTCTTGACGTTCTTGAGCTTGCTTCGGACGAAGGCTCCGCCTTTGCCCGGTTTCACATGCTGAAAATAGACTATCTGGAACAGCTGCCCGTCAATCGCCAGGACCAGACCGTTCCGAAAATCTGCGGTCGATGCCATCGAGTTTCCTACGTCAACGCTCGAAGTTGGGTATCCCCACGAGAAAGCAGCTCCGCGCCGCCGGCACGGAGCAGGACATCGTCCTCGATCCGCACCCCACCCCATCCAGCAACGTACACCCCCGGCTCGATCGTCACCACTGCCGCCTCGGGGAGCGGCTCCAGATTGAGCGCGCTGAGCCGCGGCCCCTCGTGGACCTCGAGCCCCAGGCCGTGCCCCAGGGAGTGTCCGAATGCGTCGCCGAATCCGCGGGCCTCGATGACGGAGCGCGCCAAGGCATCGGCGTCCTTGCCAGTCATTCCGGACCGGATGCGCTCGCGGGCCGCGAGCTGCGCCGCTCGCACCAGCTCGTAGATCGTGCGCTGTCGCTCGTCCGGCGCCCGCCCGACCACCACCGTCCGGGTGATGTCCGCGCAGTATCCATCCACCTGAGCCCCGAAGTCAAGGAGCAGGAGGTCGCCCCGCACGATCTCCCGGTCCGCCGTGCGGGCATGCGGCAGCGCGCTGCGCGGGCCCGACGCCACGATCGTGGGAAAGGGATGCCACTCGCTGCCGCGGCGCCGCAGCTCCCCCTCGAGCACGGCCGCCACCTCGCGCTCCCGCTGGCCGGCACGCACCGTCTCCAGCGTGGCGTCCAGCGCCTCGTGCGCCAGGTGCGCCGCCTGCCGGATCGCCTCGACCTCGTCGGGATCCTTGCTGGCCCTGAGCTGCTCGACCAGGCCCTTCGTGGCGCGGAATGCGACGCGCCGGTCGTTCCCCTTGGCCAGGGACGACGCTTCCTCCACCGTCACCGTTTGGGACTCGAAGCCCACCGCGCCGACGCCCGCGTACTCCCCCAGCAGCTGTCGCACCCGTTCCCACCGGTCGGTCGGCGTGATCTCGATGCGCGCCACGTCACCGACCTCGCTCTCGGCCTGCGTACGGTAGCGAAAGTCGGAGACGAAGATCGTCTCCTCCCGCAGGAGCACCGCGAGCCCCGAGGAACCAGTGAATCCCGTGAGGTAGCGCACGTTGGGCAGGTGCGTGACCACGAGCCCGTCGAGCCCCTGCCGCGGCAGGAGAGCGAGCAGCGCGTCGCGACGCGCGGCCCGCCGTTCAGGAGGCACGTCGGGTGAGGAAGCCGACGAGGGCGTCCAGCCCGAGGAGGTAGCTCTGGGCTCCGAACCCGGCGACGATGCCCACGGCGAGATCGGCGAGCAGGGAGCGGCGCCGCTCCTCCTCCCGCGCGAAGATGTTGGTCAGGTGCACCTCGACGAACGGCACACTCACCGCGAGGAACGCATCGCGCACTGCGAGCGAGGTGTGCGTGAAGGCGGCCGCGTTGACCAGGGCGCCGTCCACGGTGCCGGGCAGGCCCTGCACCAGGTCCACGAACTCGCCCTCGTGGTTGGTCTGGGACCAGCGAATCTCCGCACCGAGCTCGGTGGCCCGGTGCCGCACCGCACGCTCGAGATCCTCGAGCCGCTCGGAGCCGTACAGCTCCGGCTCGCGCATACCGAGGAGATTGAGATTGGGACCGTTGAGGACAGCGATGCGCACTTAGGTCTTAAGCGACTTGAGCCAGTTGCGGAAGTCGTCGTCGCTGCCGTCGTGGCTTGCTGCCCGGCGCGTCGAGGGACCGGGCCCACCGCTCGGCTCCTCGCCGCCAAAGAACTCGTCGAACGAGAACTCCCCGCCTTCGCCCGCCTTCGGGGCCGCCTTCGGGGCCGGCGCCGAGGGAGAGGCGCTCGGGGCCGGGGCCGCCGCCGGAGGCGGGGCCACCGGCACGCGCGGCTCGGCACCTTCGGGCCGCGGGGGCGGGGCCAGGGCCGGCTGCGGCTCCACGCCCAGGATCTCCGCGAGCATGGCGCTCACCGAGGCTCCGGCGGCGGCGGGCGCCGCGAACCGCTCTTCGACGGCCGGAGCGGGAACGGCTGCCCCCCCCCGGGAGTCGAGGTCGGCAAGCTTCGCCGCCAGCGCGGCGTTGCCCGGCTGCTGCTCCAGCAGCTTGCGGTAGATGGCGCGTGCCTGGTCGAGGTGACCCTGCGCGACGTAGACCTCCGCCATGGTCTCTGTGAGCACCGGCTCGGGCTCGGCCGGCGGCGCCTCTTCCTCGGTGCTCACGGCTTCGGGGAGGATCAGCGGGAGCGCTTCCTCTGCCTCCTCCTTCGGCGCCTCGACCGGTGTGAGGAGTGGGGGGCCGGTGGTACGCTCCGTCTCGGGAGCCTCTGCCGCCGCCGCCTCACCCTCCTCCGCCGTGGGCTCGAAGCCCGCCACGGGCTCCGGCTCCTCCTCCGGCACCTCCGGCGGCACGTCCAGCCCCTCGACCGGCGCGGTCTCACGCTCCTCCACGCCGACGTGGGGGACCTCCTCGGCCTCGATGCCGGGCAGCGCGTGCGCAGGCGCGTCCAGGGAGTCTTCGTGCGCCTCCAGCGCCTCCTGGAGGTCCTCTTGCGTGATGGCGTGCGAGATACGCTCCCCGGCGTCCCACCCCATCTCCTCGTCGAACGCCTCGATCTCGAGCCCGCTGGCGTCGACGGTGTCCGCGCCAGCCTCGGCGTCCACCGTCCTGGTCTCCAGCCCGTCGACCGGGGCGGGCGCCTCGACGGGGGGCCGAGCTGGCGGCGCCTCGGGCTCCGTTGGGGCCTCGAGCGGTGCCGCGATGCCGGGGGTCAGCCCTTCGACCTCGGGCGCTGTCTCCACGGTGAGCTCGGGCGCCGCGGTCACGGGCCTGGCGGGGGGCTCTATCTCGAGCGTCGCCTCTTCCTTCGGCTGCTCGCGCCGGCCCGACTCCCGCAGCTCCCCTGCAACCGCCAGGAGATCGGAGGGTCCGGGCTCACCCGGCGCCTCTGCAGCACGCTCCGCGGGCACCACGTTGAGTTCCGCCGGCTCGAGGGCGGCAGGCTGCGACGTCGCCTCCAGCGCTGCGTGCGCCTCCTCGTTCATCGGATCCACCTCGAGGAGCCGCTGCAGCCAGTGGCGGGCCTGCCCCGTGTCGCCCGCTCGCGTCGCGATGTCACTCAGTGCCTTGATCGCGATGATGTTCTCCGGATCGAGCTCGAGGACCCCCTGGAACGCCTTTCCCGCCTCCTCGTCCTCGCTGCGGTCGAGCAGGCAGCGCCCCCGCACGATGTGCCCGCTCGTGTAGTTGGGTCGCTTCTCGATCCAGGTGTTGAGGATGTCCAGGGCCATGTCGAGCTCGCCCGCCTTCCGATAGGCGTCAGCCAGAGCGGCGAACCACTGTTCCGGCTTCTCGCCGAAGCGCTGCTCGAGCTTCTCGATCTCGCTTTGATAGGCCATGGCGCGGGGCGGAATGGGGGTATGTTGTGTTGCCACCCGAACTTAGTGCTCTTTGGGGTGGTGTCAACCGCCGATGGCACCCCCCCCGCTTGAGATTCCCCCTTGTCACACTTAGACTTAGCGCCTCGCCGGGGGTCGAGCGCCAGGCGCGTTCCGCCCCTTCCGATCGGTAGCATTTTGGCCCCTGTTGGGGGGTCCGGGGAGTCAGCACCATGATGCGAACAATGCGCTCGATCGCCCCGTGGATCATGGCGATCGTCGCAGTCTCGTTTGTCGGTTGGATGGTCTTCGAGGTGGGCATGGACGTGCAGGGCCAGTCCACCGGAGCCCCGCTCGACGAAGTCGCGCGGGTCAACGGCCGGAAGATCGACGCGCAGACGTTCTACGCCGCCGTGCGGCAGGCGCAGGAGATGGCACGCCAGCAGGGCGCCCCGCCAGCCCGCACCCTGGAGGAGCAGCGCCAGCTGGAGGATCAGGTGCTGGAGCAGCTGGTACAGCAGATCCTGCTCCAGGACGAGTTCCGGCGGCAGGAGATCACCGTCACCGATGACGAGCTGCGCCAGGCGCTCCGCTTTGCGCCCCTCCCCGATCTGCGCTCGGTGGAGATCTTCCAGACGGACGGGGAGTTCGATCTCGCGAAGTACCAGCGCTACCTGCTCTCCGGGGCCGATCCGGGCTTCGCCCTGGCGCTCGAGGCCCGCTATCGCGAGGAGCTTCCCCGGGTGAAGTACTTCGAGCGGATCGCGCTGGGCGCGAGCGTCTCGGACGGCAAGCTGTGGCAGCTCTATCGCGACCGAAATGACTCGGTGACCGCCACCGTCGTGGCGCTGGTCCCCGCCGCGGTGGTACCCGACGACGAGGTCGAGGTGAGCCAGGAGGAGCTGCGGGCGTACTTCGAGACGCACGCGGCGGACTACGAGCAGCCCGCACAGGCGTTCCTGACCTACGTCACCATCTCGCGCAAGCCCAACGCGACCGATTCGGCGACCGCGCTGGAGCGCGCGCGGGCGCTGCGGGATGAGATCCTCGCGGGAACCGACTTCGAGGCAGTTGCCGCGCGTGAGTCCGCTGACTCGTCGAACCGCGAACTCGGAGGCGATCTCGGGGACGTGGGGCGTGGCGACTTCGTGCCGCCGTTCGAAGAGGCGGCGCTCGCGTTGCGACCGGGCGAGCTCTCGCAGCCGGTGCTGACCCGCTTCGGGTATCACCTGATCCGTCTCGAGTCGCGCGAGGGTGACACCTACCACCCGCGCCACATCCTGATCCCGATCGAGCCGTATGGCGACCACCTGGACATGGTGGATCGCCAGGCCGATTCCCTCGACATGCTCGCCGCCGAGCAGGACGATCCCACGATCCTCGACTCGGTTGCGGTGGACATGAACCTCGAGATGCGCCCGGCCGTGCCGCTGCGCCAGGGGATGCGCATGGTCGTAGCCGGCGATATGGTGCCCGACGTCGGGGTCTGGGCATTCGAGGCGCAACCCGGGCAGACGTCGTCGGTGATCGAGACGCGCGATGCCTACTACGTGTTCCGCCTGGACAGCGTGTTGGCGGCCGGGGTTCCGCCGCTCGAAGAGGTGGCCCAGCGGGTGACGCGCGACGCGCGGACAGCCAAGAAGTGGGAGCGGACGCGTGAGGTCGCCCGGGCCATCGCCGACGCGGTGGCCGCCGGCGCGGACCTGGAGGCCGCCGCCGAGCAGCAGGGCGCACAGGCACGGTCCATCGGCCCGTTCACGCGCGCCAATCCGGGTCCCGTTCTGGCGCAGGCGCCGGAAGCGGTGGGCGCCGCCTTCGGCCTCCGGTTGGGCAGCGTGGGCGGCCCGTACGAGGAGGACTTCGCGATCTTCCTGGTGGAGCCGACCCGGTTTCGCTTCGCCGACAGCACGGCTTTCGCCGCGGAGCTCGGCACCTTGCGCGAACGGGAGCAGCAGCAGGCGCAGCAGAACCTCCTGCAGCTCGTCCTGTCTTCGGTGCGGCAGGGCGCCGATGTGGAGGACAAGCGGCGCGAGCTGCTCCTGGCTCAGCAGCAGCAACAACAGCAGCTGCCCAATCAGAGCCCGCTCGGGTTCCTGCGATAGCGGGTCTCGGGGGACAAAGAAGCGCCGCGGAGTCTCACTGGCTCCGCGGCGCACTGCATTCGGGCTGGAAGAGCGACGAGCTCCGGTCGCCTACTCGGACAGCTTCTTCGGTTCCCCGCTCCGCTGCTGTTGTTGCTCGCCCGCCGTGTTCTGGGCGTCGAGCTGGCGCGACGGCGGCACCCCTTCCTCCGGGGTCTCGTCGATCGAGTTCTTCACCTCACGGATGCTCTTCTTGAACTCCCGGATCCCCTTCCCCATCGACGACCCGATCTCCGGTAGCCGCTTGGCGCCGAACACGAGCAGGAGAATCAGCATGATGACGATCAGCTCGGTGACGCCCAGGTTGAATGGCATACACGCCTCCTAGAACAGCGACCTCGCGAGCAGATAGGCGAGGACGACTCCGACGATCCCGAGCAGCGAGACCTGCACCGCGATCGGTCCCAACGTCAAACTGAAGATAATCAGGTCCAGGTGCAATGGCCCGAGGGATGGGCTCACCGTCCAGGTGAAGAACTCCTTCGCCGGCCCCTCCGGCAGGAACCGCTTGAGCAGGGCCGAGAGGAACCCACCCAGCACGAACCCGACGGTGAGCACGCCGACGTAGAACAGCGGTTTGCGCGGTCCGATCGCCATCTGTCAGCTCCGGCGTTCCACCACGTAGGTGATACAGTCCCGCAGCGCGTCGCGCGCGCGGGTTTCGGGAAGCTGGTCCAGCTCCGCCTCCGCCAGCACCGCGAACTCCTGCGCCCGCTCCTGGGCCGCCGTGATCCCGCCCCGCGTGTGCGCAATGCCAACCACCTCGGCGATCTGCTCGTCCGCTGGGGTGGGATCAGCCATGAGCGCCGAGACCAGCCCACGCTCCTGCTCATCCATCGAAGGCAGCGCAGCGATCAGCGGCAGCGTAATCTTGTGCTCCCTGAGATCGAGACCGGCCGGCTTGCCCGTCACCTCCTGCGTGCTGGTGTAATCCAGCAGGTCGTCCACGATCTGGAACGCCATGCCGAGGCAGCGCCCGTAGCGCCGCAGCGGCTCGCGATACGCCGGATCGCCGCCGAGGGCACCGACCTCACATGCGCCCGACATCAGCGACGCGGTCTTGGCATCGATCAGGCGATCGTACTCTTCCAGCGAGAAGTCCAGCACGTCGTGCGCCTCGATCTCCCGCATCTCACCGATGGTCATCTCGTTGGTCACGCGACTCATCACGCGCAGCGGCTCCAGGTCGTCGAGGTCCACGAGCTGCTGCACTGCCCGCGAATACAGGTAGTCGCCCATGATGACGGCCACCTGGTGAGAGAACATGGCGTTCACGGTGGGCTGTCCGCGGCGCAGCACGGAGTGATCGACCGAGTCGTCGTGAATCAGGGTGGCGAGGTGAATCAGCTCCACCACCGCGCCCAATGTCACCGTCTGGGGACCAGTCGCGCCGGACGCCTGGGCGGAAAGCAGCGCCAGGGTGGGCCGGAACATCTTGCCCTTGATGCGCAGCAGGTGCTGGTTGACCTGCGCGATTCGCGGGAAGTCGACCCTGATGATGCGACCGAGCTCGTGGAACACCTGGTCGAGCTCGGCGCGCACCGGTTCCTGAATGGACGTGAGCGATACCCCGGCGAGCTGAGGCCCCACTACTCAGCGTCCGCTCTGGGCGAGGCTCTTCACCCGGTCACCAACGTCCTGGAAGTGGATGTCGATGGCGAACACCCGCTGGTAGTAGCCCAGCGCCTCCGCGGCGCGGCCCTGCTCCTCTTCACAGCGCCCCAGCGCGTAGAGCAGCCCGATCTTGCCCTCGTCGCTGCCGCGCCCCGCGTCCACCGCCCCCCGGAGCACCGTCGCCGCCACCGAGAATTGCCCCTTGTCGAAGAAGCACTGGCCCAGGGCCTCGGCGGCCCGCAAGCGTCCCTCCTCGGAGCGCAGCGCCTTCTGGAACTCCGAGATCGCCTCGTCCAGCAGCCCCATCTCCTTGAACGCGACGCCCAGGTCGTAGTGTGCCTGCCAGTCCTCGTCGGCCACGTTGGCCTCGATCCCCCGCTTGAACTGGCTCAGCATCTCCTCGAAGTCGCGCTGCTCGTCGCCGGTGGGCTCCTCCTCCTCGATGCGCATCCGCGTGTCGCGCACCACCGGATCCGGCCCGAGCACCAGTGAGCCGAGATCGACGAAGTCGCCGCCCGTGGGGGCCGGGGCAGCCGCCGGCCGCTCCGCGGCCGTTGCCGCTGGGGGGGCCGCGGGCGCCGCCGACGCCGCCGGCGCCTTGGGCTCGAGCGTCTGCAGCCCGAGCTTGGCTCGCTCGTTGGCGGGATCGTGCTCCAGCACCCGCTGATAGACGGCGCGGGCGCGCTCCGCGGCGCCGGTGCGGAACAGCCCGTCGGCCAGTCCCAGGTACGCCTCGGCGAGACGGCCCTTGTCCCCCCGCCGGAAGGCGAACTCCACCAGCTTCTGGTGGTGCCGCACGCTGTTGGGATCGAGTCGCAGGATCTCCTCGGCAAGCCCCTCCGCGTGGCGCCAATCCTCGCCCGTCTCATAAATCTCCAGCGCGATGTCCAGCTCCTCGATCCCCCGCTCTCGGCTTCCGTCCTCCAACAGGGCTTCGCCCAGGGCACGGTGTAACGCCGGGTCGTCCGGGTCCTCGGCGACCCGCGACTCCAGCGCGACGACGTCGGGCGGCGCAAACACCCCCTGCTGGAGCGGCTCGACGCGGACGTCCGCAGCCCCGCGATCGGTCGGCACCGGGGTCTGCGTGATAGCAGGCGGCTCTGCCCCAGCGACGGCGGCCTGCCCCTGATCGACTCCCGCTCCGAGATCGATCTCGGGCACGTCCATTTCCGCGCTGGTGGGCGCGGGCGACCGCACCGGCGGAACGGGCGTCGTGGGTGGCCTAACCTCCGGGTACTCCGCGGCGACGGCGGCCTCGTCAGGCGGCGCGATGATCGCGTCGGGTGGCACGAACCCCTCTGAGGTCGGCGCGAGCTCTGCGGCCTCCGGCTCCGCAGCGGGCGCGGCACGGTCCTGCTCGGGCGGCTGGATGATCGCGTCAGGGGGCACGAACCCTTCGGAAACCCGCTCGACCTCCTCGATGGCCGCCTCAGTCAGCCCCTCGACGGCGGTCACCTCCTCCGCCGCCGCCTCGGGTGCCTGCAGAGCGTCGTCCAGGGCAGTGGGCTGGATGTCGAGGACCGCCACTTCCTCATCGGCGGGCGCCTCAAACTCCGCGCCGGCGTCGAGCCCGGCCACCGATTCCACCTCGCCCACGTCGGACTCGGGCACGTCCAGCTCGGCGAGCGCCTCCACCTCACCCACCTCCTCGGCGACGGCGAGATAGTCGGCCGAGGCCCGCTCCAGCTCGACGGGCTCGGCGACGTCGGCAGCGGCCTCGGGCGGCGCCTCCGTGGCCCGGGAGGTAGGCTCGATCTCGGGGACCGGCTCCGGCTCGGCGACGGCGGCGGGGGCCTCCGCCACCGGCTCGTTGAGATCCAGGAACACCAGGTCCTTCTGCTTGCTCCGCTCCTTCACCTCGGGCTTGGGGGCCGCGGCGGCATCGAACTCCGGATCGAGGGCTTGGATCTTCTCCAGCGTGTCGCGGCTGCGCCGCTCGTCCCCCTTGGCCTCGAGCTCGTGGTACAGCTTGGCGAGTTGCTCCTTCGCCTCATCGGTGCGGGCGGCCGCCTTGAGCTGCTCGGCCAGCAGGAGACGGATCTCCTCGTTCTCGGGTGAGAGATCCGCGAAGTCCTTCAGCGCGCTGAAGGCGTCCTCGAGCTGTCCGGCCTGCTGCATGCGGCCGGCATACTCCAGCAGGTTCTGCTTCGCCTCGGCGACGAAGCCCCGCTGGACCATGAGCTTCGCCAACTTGAGGTAGACCGGGGTCCGCCCCGGCGCGTTGCGCAGGATCTTGTTGCAGAGCGCGATCGCGTTGTTGTGGAGGCCCGACTCCTCGTAGATGGTGGCTGCGCGCTCGTACGTCTCGACCGCCGCCTGCACCTTGCCGGTCTTCAGGTACAGGTCGCCGACCTTGTTGTACAGCGACAGCTCCTTGTCCAGCTCGGGAGTGCCTTCGAGCTCCCGCAGGATCTTGGAGTACTGGTCGAGCGCCTTGTCGATCTGATTCTTGGTCTCGAACTTGCGCGCTTTTTCTTTGGCCTTCTCGACGTTCAGGGCGGACCTCTACCGGCTGGAGGTGGAAGACGGCGCGGACGTAGATGTCGGCAACTTATTCAAACTATGAAATTTACGGCCCATCGGCGAGGGTGACAAGCGCGGCCGCCCAGCCACACTTCCGTGACGAGATTGTCGCCGTACCAGTACACCAACTCGCGCCAGTCGCGCACCGCCGCCAGCACGAGATCGGCACGGAATCCGGGGGCGATCTGCCCCCTGGTGTGGGCCTCGCCCACCGCCGCCGCGCCATTCACCGTGATCGCCGTGATCGTCTCCGCCGGGGCCATGCCGCACTGCGACGCCGCGAGGGTCGCCATGAGCGGCAGACTCATCCCCGGAGAGCTGCCGGGGTTGAAGTCGGTCGCCAGGGCCACCGCTGCGCCTGCGTCGATGAGCCGACGCCCCGGAGCCTGACGGCGTTGCCCCAGGAACATCATGGTACCGGGGAGCAGGACCGCCACGGTCTCGCTGGCCGCCAGCGCCGCGATCCCCTCCTCGGAGATCGCCGCCAGGTGATCGGCGCTGGCGGCGCGCAGTTCGGCCGCCAGCTCGGCACCGCCCGACGGGTCGAGCTCGTCGGCGTGCAGCTTGGCACGGAGCCCGTGCCGCCGCGCCGCCTGCAGCACGCGCCGCGACTGGTCCACCGTGAACACGCCGGGCTCACAGAACACGTCGCAGTAGCGCGCCACCCCCTGGCGCTCCACGGCCGGCAGCATCTCGTGAATCACCAGCTCCACGTACTCGTCGGCGCGCGGCCGGTACTCCTGGGGCACCTCGTGCGCGCCCAGGAAGGTGGGCACCACCTGGGGCCCCCCATCGGCTGCCATGGCGGCGATGACCTCGAGCTGCTTGAGCTCCGCCTCGAGCGCGAGCCCATAGCCCGACTTGACCTCGACCGTGGTGCTGCCCAGCGCCAGCAGGCGGTCCAGGCGATGCCGCGTGAGCTCAACGAGCTCGTCGTATGAGCGCTGCCGCACGTCACGCACGGAGGAGAGGATGCCGCCGCCGGCCGCCGCAATCTCCTTGTAGCCGGCTCCGCGGGAGCGTCGCTCGTGATCGTCCAGCCGCGCCATGCCGAACACGGCGTGCGTATGACAGTCCACGAAGCCCGGGAACAGCACCCCGTCCACTTCCTGCACGGCGGCCTCTCCCGCCTGCGTCATGAGCTCGGCGTACGGCGCCACGGCGGCGATGTGGCCGTCGTCGCCGATCAGCACCGCCACATCCTCCCGCACGCCGAGCTCCCCCATCTCGGGTCCGCGGCGTGCCCGCGGGGGACCCTGACAGGTGACGACCTGCGCTGCGCCGACCAGGAGGGTGCTCAGGAGCCCGCCTCCTGCATGGGGAGCTGGATGCCGTGCCGCGTCGCCGCCGCGACCGCTTCGGGATACCCGGCGTCGACGTGGCGCGCGATCCCGATGCCGGGATCGTTGTTCAGCACTCGCTCCAGACGCTTGGCGGCGGCGGCCGTGCCCTCCGCGACGGTCACCTGCCCAGCGTGCAGCGAGTTGCCGATCCCGACTCCACCGCCGTGGTGGAACGAGACCCACGACGCCCCGGAGACGGCGTTCAGCAGCGCGTTCAGGATGGGCCAGTCGGCGATCGCGTCGGACCCGTCGCGCATGCCCTCGGTCTCGCGGAACGGTGACGCGACCGAGCCGGTGTCGAGGTGGTCGCGGCCGATCACGATCGGCGCAGACAGCTCACCGCGCTGCACCAGATCGTTCAGCGCGAGCCCGAACTCGGCACGCTCCCCCATCCCCAACCAGCAGATGCGGGAGGGCAGCCCCTGGAACGCGACGCGCTCCCGCGCCTTGTGAATCCAGCGGGACAACAGCTCGTCCTCGGGAAACAGCTGCAGCACGAGGTCGTCGGTGCGGTACAGGTCCCTGGGATCGCCCGAGAGCGCCACCCACCGGAATGGCCCGCGCCCCTCGCAGAACAGCGGGCGGATGTATTCCGGCACGAAGCCCGGGATCTCGAACGCGTCGTCCACGCCGGCGTCCTGCGCCTCGGTGCGGATGTTGTTGCCGTAGTCGAACGTGACGGCCCCCTCGCGCTGCATCGCCAGCATCGCCTGTACGTGCTCCGCGATGGACGCCTTCGCGCGCTTCACGTACTCCGCCGGATCACTCTGCCGCAGCTCGAGGGCCTCCTCCAGCGGCATGCCGGCCGGCACGTAGCCTTGGAGCGTGTCGTGCGCCGAGGTCTGATCGGTGAGCACATCGGGGATCCACCCCCGCCGCACCATCTCCGGCAGCACCTCGGCGCAATTGCCCACCAGCCCCACCGAGAGCGGCTCGTTCTTGTCACGCGCGTCGCTCACGAGTTGCCATGCGTGGTCCAGCGAGTCGGTTTCCACATCGAGGTACCTCGTGTCGAGCCGCCGCTGGATGCGCGCGGGGTCCACCTCGATCGCGAGCATCACCCCCTCGTTCATCGTCGCCGCCAGGGGCTGGGCGCCGCCCATCCCCCCGAGCCCACCGGTCACCACGATCTTCCCCCGCAGGGTGCCGGCGAAATGCCGCGTCGCCACCGCGCCGAACGTCTCGTACGTGCCCTGCAGGATGCCCTGCGTCCCGATGTAGATCCAGCTGCCCGCGGTCATCTGCCCGTACATGATGAGCCCCAGGCGCTCGAGCTCGCGGAAGTACTCCCAGTTAGCCCACCGACCCACCAGGTTGGCGTTGGCGATGAGCACGCGCGGGGCGTCCTCGTGCGTTGGGAACACCCCCACCGGCTTGCCCGACTGCACCAACAGGGTCTCGTCGTTCCGCAGTCGCTGCAGCGCGGCGACGATGGCGTCGTACGCCTCCCAGCTGCGCGCCGCCCGGCCGGTGCCGCCGTAGATGATCAGGTCCTGCGGCTTCTCCGCGACGTCCGGATCCAGGTTGTTCATCAGCATGCGCATCGCGGCCTCCTGGATCCAGCCGCGACACGAAATCTCGCCGCCACGCGGTGCGCGTACCACGCGGCCCGTCGTTGCCGTCGTCATGCCAACGCCTCCCGAACAATGAGTGCGGTCAGCCTCTCGACATCGGGCGTGAGAGGCCGATCGCCTTCCAGTTTGGGCACCACCTGCCGCACCCGCTCGTACACTCGCGCCGCGCCACGCCCCGGCGCCAGGGGCCGGCGGAACTCCAGGCCCTGAGCCGCCGCAATCAGCTCCCACGCCACGACGCGTCGGGCGTTGGCCAGCACACGTTGCGTCTTCCAGGCAGCGGCCATGCCCATCGGCACCACGTCCTCCTGGCTCGCATCGGTGGGAATCGACTGGACGCTCGCGGGCGTGCACAGGGTGCGGGCTTCCGCCACCAGTGCCGCGGCGGTGACCTGCGCCATCATGAGACCCGAGTTGAGCCCCGCATCTTCCGTGAGAAACGGCGGCAGCCCGTGTGACAGATCGGGATTCATGAGCCGGTCGATGCGCCGCTCCGCCAGCCCGGCCAGCGTGGCCAGCGCGATGCCCAGCACATCGAGCGCCAGCGCCACCGGCTGTCCATGGAAGTTGCCGCCGGAGAGGATTTCCTCGCCGAACACCAGGGGGTTGTCGGTCGACGCGTTGAGCTCGACCTCGGCCACGCGTGCGGCGTACTCGATGGCGTCGGCCACCGGCCCGAGGATCTGCGGCGTACAGCGCAGGCTGTACGCATCCTGCACCCGGTAATCGTCGTCGCGGTGCGACTCGCGGATCTGGGAACCGGCCAGCAGGTCGCGCATCAGCGCGGCGGCCCGCACCTGCCCCGGGTGCGGCCGTGCCGCATGAATCCGCTCGTCGAACGGCACCGGCGTTCCCATGAGCGCCTCGAGGCTCATGGCGGCGGCTCCCAGCGCAGTGCGCCACAGGTCACGCGCCTCCTGCACCAGCAGCGTGAGCATCCCCGTCTGCACCTGCGTGCCATTGATGAACGCGAGCGCCTCCTTCTCACGGAACGAGATTGGCTCGAGGCCCGCGTCCCGAAGGGCGTCAGCCGCCGCGCACACCGTCCCCTCATCCTCATCCCCCACCACGACGATCCCCTCACCCATCATCCCGTAGGCGATGTGCGACAGCGGGGCGAGGTCACCGCTTGCCCCCACGCTCCCCTGTTCCGGCACGACGGGGTGGATCGCGGCGTTCAGCATCGTGGCGATGTGCGTCGCGAGCACGGAGCGGACCCCGCTCGTCTCGCGCAGCAACACGTTCGCGCGCAGCAGCATCGCCGCGCGCACCACCTCGACCGGGAGCGGTTCTCCCACGCCCGCCACGTGGCTCAGGATGAGGTTGCGCTGCAGCTGGAGCAGGTGATCGGGCGGGATGCGCACGCCCGCCAGCTTGCCGAAGCCCGTGTTGATCCCGTACACGGCCTCCCCCGTCGCGAGCATCCGCTCCACGGCCTTGCGGGAGCGGTCCGCACGCTCGGCGGCCGCCGGGTCGACCTCGATCGACGCGAAGTCGCGGGATACCGCGATGACGTCGGATATCGTGAGGGAATCGCCGGTGAGGATGATACACTCGGGCATCGTGCAGGAATATACGGACCGGGATGCGGGAAGGGGGAAGGGTCACCCGTCGGACCCTTCCCCCTCTTCGCTTCCCGCTTGCCCGCCGTCTACGGGCGCTTCACGATCACTCCCTGCCCTCCCGCCGTGAACACGCCCGCGCCGACCGACAACTCGGGATTGGCCGGATTCGTCTGATAGCTCCAGTCGAAGATCAGGACCTCGGACCCCACGTGGGTCACGCGGATGGCGCCGTAGCGGAAGAACCCCTCACCCTCGTCCATCTCGAACACATAGCCGTGCCCCACCTGGGCCGGCAGCGGCACGCGCGCGTATCCGAGGTGCGGCGCGATGTCGATCGAGGTGAGGTCGTCGATCGGCCCACCCGTGTAATCGCGGAAGTACGTGTTCGAGCGGATCGCCTCGATCCACAGGCCGCTCGCGTCGCGGGTCACCCGAAAGTCGAGATTCGTCTGGCTGCCGGGCAACACCAGGCCCAACTCACTCTCGACGGCGACGCCGTCACCGTTGGAATCGATCCAGAAGCGGAACCCGCTCGCCAGGGGATCCACGTCCAGGGCGGAGAGCAGCTCGTTGCGCGCGTCGGGACGCGGCGTGTCGCCCCAGATCGGCGACCAGAGACTCTCCCACCCCTCGACGCTCTCCGCCGACACACCGAAGCAACGGGGAATGCCGTTGGGCAGCGCACCGACCAGGTACTCGGGGGCGAGGGTGGTGCCCTCCAGCCCCCACGTCCCGTCGCACTCGTAGCTCGTGGTGCCGAGGTACGCGGCGGCACTGTACACCCGGTACTGCCTGAAGCCGGCCGGCTCGGTGACGAACGGGCTGTCGTCCCACGCCAGGTAGATTCCCTGGTTCAGGCTCGTGCCGGAGATCCACGCCGGCGCCCCCAGACGCAGCCGCTCGTCCACCACGAGGACGGCGCTCGGCGCTCCCTCGAGGCCGGCGAGGTCGACCCCGGCCACGAAGTACTCGAGGTCGGGGATCCCGCTGTCGTGGAAGGTGCTCGACGTTGTCTCGCCTCGCAGTCCGAAGGCGGCTCCGGCGTCGGGCCGCGAGTACACCCGGTAGACCATGAGATTGGGGTCGACGATCTCGTCCCACAGGAGCAGCAGGCCCGCGGGATCGAGGTCGCCGCTCGGCTGCAGCTCGTAGAACAGGTTGGACGGTGGCGGCAGCGCGCCCACGCCCGCGGGCTCGTTGCTGCACGAGAGGGTGCCCAGGATTGCCAGGGCTCCGACGATAGAGCGTCGCATGACCGCCTCCCTAAGGGTTCTGCTCCACAGGAATGCACGGAACGTGCCGCGGATGCCGGAGCAGTCAAACCATTGTCGCTTAACTATTTACGATGTATCCAGGGGCTGCCGGTGTCCTCGGGACAGGACGGCTCCCGCGCCGGCGCGGGGGTCCTACCGGACGGTCCGCTGGTCGTACTGGAATCGGATCTCCGGCTGGTCCCGCAGGGAGATGAAGAAGTTGAACGCGACGTTGCCGTTGGGCGCCTTCATGAATCCGAAGGTGAGGCGCCAACGGTGCAGGTCGCGGTCCAGCCGCAGCACGTGCTGTCCGAACTCCCCCCGCGTGAAGTTGTACTGCGTGTTCCACGACAGGTTCCAGTGTTCGGTGGGCGAGAACTGCATGGAGATGCCAAGCGTCTGGTTGGCCGGCGCCTCGATCTCGTTGCCCGCAGCGTCGAAGCGCGGGCGCGTGCGCTGCAGGTCGTACGCCAACGACGCCCGCAGCCCCTGAGCGCGCTGGGTGTTCGTGGGCATCGTGTTGAAGTTGCGGTCGAGCCTGGTGGAGGGGCCCATCGAGGAGCCCGGCGGCTGGATCGACTCCTCCAGCGCGAGCTCATCCATCCCCCCCGGCTCGGGCGGCGCCTGCGCGTCGCCGGTGAACAACCCGAACAGCCGGCCGAACAGCTCCTGCGACAGGCTGAAGCGCATCGAGAGGGACGTGAGGAAGGGGTCGAACCGCGTCGTGTCCCACCCCGCCGTCCCTTTCCACAGATCGTGCGTCATGGAGAGGGTGAAGCCACGCAGCAGATCGCTGGTGAGGCTGTTCGTGATCCTCTGCGTCGCCCAGCCGTTGCGCCCCAGCTCCTTGGCCTGCTCGAAGTCGTACACCAAGGGTGAGGTCTGGATGCTGAGCAGCTTGACCTTGCGGGGCGGGCGCGCCTGCCCCGTGCTGTCCTGCTCCGACTCGTCCTGCTTGACCTTTGCCTCGAACGTTTGGGACAGGCCGAGGCTGACCCGATGGAGCGCCGGACTCCGGGTGGTGGCCAGTCCGACCGCCGCGGCGTACTCCGCCGGCACCTCCGCACTGGGCGCGTAGTTCCAACTCAGGGCCGGTGACAGCGAGTGCCGAATCCGTGAGTAGGGGCCGAAGCCCGGGAAGAACCCGAACAACGTCGGACTCGACGAGACCGAGAACGAGAGCCGCTTTCCCTGACTCACCCACTCCCCTGCCGTATTGCGGCTGCGCAACAGGAACGGGCCGCTCGTGACGTTCCGGATGCCGAGCCCCGGCTGGAGCTTCCACGTCGCGGAGAACAGCACCGGGAGATTGATCCCCGTGTTCCAGTCGACGCCCGTCCTGAAGTCCTCGCCGTAGAATCGTGTCACGGAGTCCGCGGGGTCGGACGGGTCGGGAAAGGTGACGCCGGGCTCCCGCGCGCTGGTCCAGACATCCGACACGGCGATGTCGTTCTGCCAGTTCCACCGCCCGATCCGGAGCGGCGTGCGCAGCGAGAAGTTCGTGGTCCGCCCGTCGCTGTACAGGGTGTCCACCTGCGGCAGTCCGTTCACGGGGGGCGCATCCACCACGCGCGGATTCAGGTTGTACGCCTGGGTGTTGGTGAACGAGAACCCCGGCGACCAGGTGACGTTGCTTCCGATGTTGATGGGGGATGGGGTGAGGGTGACGGTCGGCAGCGTCTGGTTGACGGTGCCGTTGCTGAGGTCCTGGGTACGGGACCCACCGATCGCGAACGTGCCCCAGGAGAACTGCTTGTTGAAGTTCAGGCGGCTCGACAGCGTGGCCGTCTGCACGAAGGGGTCAGCCGTGTTGCGCTGCACCACGCTGCTCTTCGTGGCAAAATCCACGCTCGCGGTGAGCCGCGTGCGCTGGTCGAAGCTCTGCTGGTGATTCCACTGCAGACGCAGCGCGCGGTCGCCCTGCACGCCCTCCACGTCGTCCTCCCAAATGTGCGACACCGCCAGCCCCCCGGTGACGAACCGATCCAGCCAGCGGTAATTGAGCTGCCCATTCAGGCCGATGTACGCCCCCGAGTACCAGTCCACCGAGGTCTGGAAGTCCAAATAGTCGTTCAGCGCCACGTAGAAGCCCACGTTGGTGACACCGCGCTGGAAATCCGCGCTGGGGCGGATCAGGTCGCTGATCCCGAACCGGGGCACGAGCAGTCCGCTGCGCCGGCCTTGCCGCATGTCCTGGAAAATGAAGGGGAGCCACATGACGGGGACGTCGCGCACATACAGCACCGCGGGTCGGGCCACCATGATCGTGTTGCTCACCCATTTCACGCTGTGGGCGGAGAAGTGGTAATGGGGGGAAGGCTCGCTGCAGCTGGTCATCTTGTTGGAGGCGCCGTAGATCCGGGTGGAGGCGGAGTCCACCTCCAGCCCGCCGCGCAGGAACCAGGTGACGCCGGATTGCTGAAAGCTGGTGAGCGCCTGTTCCACCGTCCCGATGCGCTCGCAGGTGTCGTAGCGCATGCCCTCACCGACCAGCACGGTGCCCTGCTCGAACAGCGCGGGATCGCCGTTGGCCACCAGCCGACACTCCCGCTCCTGGAAGCTCACCTCCTTCGCTTCGAGCGTGGTCCCCTCCCGCTCCACCATGGCGGAGCCGACCAGCACGATCTCCTGCGTCTCGCCGAACAGAGTAATCGAGTCTCCCGCGTAGCGCGTGACCCCGAACCCCCCACGGTCCATCAGCTCCCGCATGATCGAATCGACCGCGGGAAACATGCGGCTCGGCTGCCCCGGCAGCCCGAGCTTGCGGGCGGTCGCCGTGTCGATCGGCAACCCCAGCGAGTCCACCCCCATCGCCGTGCTGTCCCGCTGCTCCGGGTCGGGGCGCTCGATTTGCGCCGCGGCGGCCCCCGGCGCGCCGACGAGCAGCGCCAGCAGCACGCCCACCTCACCGATCCGCCTCGCGGTGCGGCGGCGTCCCAGCAGCCTGGCCACCAAAATCCCCGCCTCGTACAGCAGCAGGATCGGCAGCATCATCATGAGCATCGAGAACACGTCGGGCGGCGTCAGCAGCGCTGCGACGATCGCGCCGATCGCCAGCGCGATGGGACGATGCTTGGCAAAGGTCTGGGGCCGGATGAGGTCCAGCACCGAGAGCATCACCATCACCAGCGGCAGCTGGAACATCAGGCCGAAGGCGAGGATCAACCGAGTGGCGAAGCTGAAGTACGCGTCGGCCGTGATGATCCACTCGATGAAGCCGTACTGGAAGCCGTAGAGGATCTTGAACACCGCCGGCAGCACCCAGAGGTAGGCCATCAGGACGCCCGCGGAAAACAGCCCGAGTCCCGCGATGAGCGCGGGAACGATGTAGCGCTTCTCGTGCTCGTACAGTGCCGGCGAGAGGAAGCGCCACACCTGGGCGAAGATGACCGGGGAGGCCATGACCGCGCCGATGACGATGGCCAGCTTGAGCGTGATGAGGAACGCGTCGGTGGGACGCGTGACGAAGAGCTTGCCCTCGGGCAGATAAGGCGCGATCGGCAGCTTGAGCAGCTCGAGCACGTCGAACCGCTGCACCAGGTAGAAGCTGATCACGGCTCCCAAGAGGAGCGCTGCCAGACTCCACAGGATGCGCCACCTCAGCTCCTCGAGGTGGTCCAAGAAGGGCATGTCACCCTTGGCGGTCTTCTTGGTCATCTGGATGGGGCCGGGATCGGCCGCCCCTCAACCGTCCGGATTGCCGAGCTTCGTCCGCGCGAGTTGGGCTTCCTCGGACCGGGGGTATCCGGCAATGACACGACTGTAGTACACCTGGGCGGCGCGACGGTCCCCGCGGCGCTCCGCCATGAGACCCAGGCGGTAGAGCGCCGTAGGCGCGTGACGGGAGTCAGGGTGGTTGCGGATCACCAGCTCGTAGGCGCCGGCGGCCGAGTCGGGCTGAGACTCCTCCCAGGTCTCGCCGATGAAGAACTGGGCATCGGCTGCCCGCGGGTGGTTGGGGAAGTCCGCCAGCAGCCTGCTGAACCCGGCGCGGGCCGTGTTGGGGCTGCCGCGCCGCAGCTGCTGGAGCGAAACCGCGTAGAGCTCCTCGGCGCCCGGGTCGCCACCCGCCGGTGCCCGCAGCGCGCCCGCTGTCGTGTCTCCACCCGCTGCCGCCACGGCGGCGGGCACGGCGGCGCGCGCCTGGAGCTGGCCGCGAAGTTCGGTGAGCCGCTGCTGGCTCTGCCCGGTGAGCTCCTGGATCTGCACCAGCTGCCGCTGCACGTCGGTCATGTCGGTGCGCACATCGCCCTGGAACGCCGCGAGGCGCCGCTGCAGGACGATGAGGGAATCGTGCAGCCGCTGCTGCAGCAGCAACACCTGATCAAGCATGACAGCCCGCGCCGAGTCGGCGCGGGCTGTCTCTGCTCGGTACTCCTGCAACTGCTCCTCAACGCGCCGGACGTCGCCCTTGAGCGCACACGCGCTCAGTGCGACGCACGTCGCGGCAAGGAACCCGAAGCGTCTCACATGCCGGCTGGCTTCACCAGCTTCGCGCCACCGGCCGTGATCGAGAACTCGTCGCGCCGGTTCTTCGCCCACGCTTCCTCATTGGAGCGCGAATCGACGGGCATCTCCTCGCCCATCGAGCGAACCGAGATGCGGTTCTCGGCGATTCCGCGGTCGGTGAGCCACTTCTTGGCCGACAGGGCACGGCGCATGCCGAGCGCCATGTTGTACTCGTCGGAGCCGCGCTCGTCGCAGTGGCCCGTGATCTGCACCATCACCTCGGGGTTGGCCTGGAGCACCGCGAGCTTCTGCTGCAGCATCTCCGTGTCCGTTCCCGGCCGGATGTTCGACTTGTCGAAGTCGAAGTTGATCACGTTGGCGAGCATCGCCGCGACCTCAGCGGTGATGGCGCGCTCGCGCCGCGCGGCCTCTTCGCGCTCGCGGCGGATGCGCTGCTCTTCCATCCGCGCCCGCTCGATGCTGTCACGCCGGGCCGCCTCCACCGCTGCGATCGAGTCGGCGCGCCGGATGGAGTCCCGAATCGCCGCCGAGTCCACGGCCGGCGCCACTTCCTCGGGCTGTCCGCCACATGCCGCCGCTACGAGCATGGCGGCGCCGAAAGTGAGGGCAATCGGTAGGCTGAGTCGCATGTTCACTCCATTCTTCTATGGTTCCGTAGGCATCGTGATTCGAGGAGACCACGCCGGGAGCCGCGCATCGCCTACGGTCGTAAGCTGGCGTACCCTGCCGGTCTCGATGTCGATCACCCAGATCTGACGCCGCCCCGTGCGGTCCGAGACGAACGCGAGATGCCGTCCGTCGGGCGCCCACGTCGGGTCGGTGTTGCGCCCCGCACTGGTCAGCTGCCGTACCGCCCGCGACCGGGCGTCCATGATGAAGACTTGCAGACTCCCCTGCACGTCGCGGTGGAACGCGAGACGCGTACCGTCCGGGGACCACTCCGGCGCATTCGAGCTGCCGGTCACACCGTAGTCGAACGGAGCGAACAGTTCCTGACCCGTCCCGTCCGCCGCCATCACGTAGATCTGCGGTAGTCCCGGGCGCGTTGAGACGTACGCGATCTGCCGTCCGTCCGGGCTGAACGTGGGAGATAGGTTATCCGAAAAACGCCCCACCGTCAAGCGCTCTAAGCAACAGTCCCGCGCCAGGTTATAGCGGTAGACCTCGGTCCCCTCGTCGCCGCTCCGGCTGAACGCGAGCAGCTCGCCGTTGGGGGAGACGGCGGCCGCATAGTTGAGCAGATCGGCCGTGGGCGGCACCGCCCGCCGATCCCCCGTCACCAGGTCGTGTATCACGATCCGCCCCCGCCCGTCCGAGAGCTCAGTGTAGACCACCCTGGCCGCATCCGGCAGCCATTCCGGGGAGAACGCCGTGATCCCCGGGGGGGAGATGACCCCCAGATCGGCACCGTCGGCATCCACCCGCTGCAGGCGCCCGTCCTGGATGAAGAGCAGCCGCGTGGCCGCAAAGCCCGGCTCGCCGGTGGCCGCACGCACCATCTCGTCGGCCACCCGATGGGCGCTCATCCGGAAGTCCGGGGAGTCGAGCGCCGGCAGGTCCGTGCGCACGACCTGACGCGGCGTCTCCCCGCGGACGTCGTACAGCGTCGCGCGGACGCGTGCGGAGTCCGCGTCGGGTCCCACCGCCACGGCGTAGTCCGCCCCCAGGGCGGCATAGAGCGAGTAGTTGACGAACGGAATCGCCGTGCCGGCTGCCTCGTCCCCTCCGCTCGAGATCTGCGTGAGCCCCAGCAACAGGCTGTCTCCTCCCGGGAGGGAGATCATCTCGAAGCGGTCGCTAAACTCCAGATCCCGCGCTACGATGGCGCGCACCGAGTCGAGCCGCTCGCCGTAGGTGCTCGCCAGGACCAGCATCCCCGGGCGCAGCCCTGGGGTGTAGGTGATGCCGATCCGCACCCCCTGCTCGATCGGGGGCTCCTGGGCGAGGAGGGGAGTCGCGACCGCCAGCGGGACCAGCGCCGGGAGGAGCGCCGCACCGCGCCGCCCGAGCGCCGCCCCAGCCCTACGCTCCCGTCCCCTCATCGCGCGCTCGACGGATCGAAGAAGAAGTTCACCGGCAGCACGTCGGCGCCATACCCCGCGGGCAGCGGCCCGAAGGCCAGCGAATTCGCCGCCGCCTCGATGGCGCCTTGCGCCTCGAGATCGAAAGTGAAGTTGCCGGACCGCTGGATGAACCTGACGCCGGAGACCGAGCCGTCCCGGTGCACGAGGAACATCACCTCCGCACGCAGCGACACGTTTGCCTCGGGGCGGTGCCAGCGGCGGTAGACCTGGGCCACGATGTTGCGCAGGTACTCGGGATAGGGGAACTCGACCCCGGTGGTCTTCACGGTGGCCGGATCGCTCCCCGTGGAGGGTTCCGCGTCGGGCGCCAGTTCCACTTCGGGCGTGGTGCGCGGCGCCGGCTCACGCTCGGCCTGACGCTCCGGAGGGGGCGGTGTCTCCGCCACGGTGGAGCGCCGCCGGCTCGCGACCGGCGCGGGCCGCTCGGCGGGCCGCTCCACCACCTCCGGCGCGCGCCGCGCTTCCGGTGGCGTGAGTGGGGCAGCCACCAGGTTCACGGTGTACACGGGAGGCACCGCACGGTGCACCAGGGTGGGGGACGAGAAGACGGCCGCGATCGCGATCGCGTGAATGGCGAGCGTCGCCGAGAAGGCCGTCCCCGATCCGCGCGCTTCCGGCGCCCGAAGCCCTGGCCGTCGCGGCCGGCTCATCGCCGGATCTCCTCCGGCTCCGCCACCAGGCCCACATCCCCGATGCCGGCGGCCCGCATCACCGCCAGCACCCGCACGACCTGGCCGTAATCCACCCGGCTGTCGGCCCGCAGGTAGACGCCGCTCGGCTCCCGGGCACTCACGATGGCGGGGAAGGCCGCGCGGAAGTCCTCGAGCGACAGCGGCGCTTCGTCGACGAAGATCCTGCCCTGGCGATCGATGGAGACGACCAGCCCCTCCTTGGGCTGGAGCGGCCGCGCCTCGGCCCTCGGGAGCTGCACGTCGACGCCCCCCTGCATGATGGGGGCCGTGATCATGAAGATGATGAGGAGCACGAACGCCACGTCGACCAGCGACGTCACGTTGATGTCGGCGCTCAGCTGCAGCTCGCCGCGGCCGCGCAGTCCCGTGCCGGGCATGGGTTAGATCCTGCCCTCTCGCGCCATGGTGCCCACGATCTCCTGGGCGAAGCCCTCCAGCTCACCCGCGAACACGCTGAGGCGGCTCACGTAGAGGTTGTAGGCGATGACCGCCGGGATGGCGACCGCGAGTCCCAGCACGGTGGTGACGAGGGCCTCCGCCACGCCGGGCGCCACGGCCGAGATGTTGCCGGAGCCGCCCGCCGCGATCCCGATGAAGGCATCCATGACGCCCAGCACCGTTCCCAGCAGCCCGAGCAGCGGACTCACCGACCCGATGGTCGCCAACCATGGTATAAACCGCGCCATGAGGTCGCGTTCCGCCCCCACTTCCTTGGCCAGCACCATCCGCAGCACCTCGAGCTGCGTGGCGCTGAGCGCCTCGTGCTGGGCGCCCCGGGTCTCCTTGAGCGCGCCGGGGCGCAGCTCTGAGAAGAAGTTCACGCCCTCGCGCAGCAGCCGACCGTACGGGGACGGCGGCAGCTTCATCACCGCGTGGTAGGCATCCTCCAGCCGAGTCGTGCGCTCGAGCGCGTCGAAGAATCGATCGCCCTGACGGCGCACGCGCCGGATCTGCGCCCACTTGAGCACGATGATGAACCAGCTGATCAGGGAGAACAGCACGAGCACGAGGAGCACGATCTTGGTGGCCGTGCTCGACGTGGTGACCAGCTCCCAGGCATTGGTGGGGAGCGCCCCACCCACCTGCAGCATCATGCCGCTTCCTCCTGAATCCACTCGTAAGTGCGCCGCAATCCCTCGGCCAGAGTGACCTCGGGTCGCCAACCCCAGATCCGGGCCGCCTTGTCGACGCTCACCGCGCTGCGCCGCAACTCCCCCGGCCGGGCGGCCGCGTGCTCGATGGGGACGGTCACCTCCGCGGCATCGATCAGCGCCCGCGCCAGCTGGGTGACGCTGGTTTCCGCGGCCGTCCCCACATTCACCGCCACGTCGTCGATCGTCGCCACCGGCGGCACCTGCCAGCGCGTGGCGCACAGGTTCGCGTTGACGACATCGCCGACGTACACGTAATCGCGGGTCTGCGAGCCGTCCCCGAAGATGGTGAGCCCCTGTCGACGCAGCAGCCTGCTCCCAAAGATAGCCACGACCCCCGCTTCGCCATGCGGGTTCTGGCGCGGGCCGAACACGTTGGCGTAGCGCAGCGAGACCGCCGCCAGCCCGTGCAGTTGGGCGTACGCGGCCAGGTAGAACTCCGAGGCGAGCTTGCTCACGCCGTAGGGCGACACCGGGAGCTTGGGCGCCGTCTCGGGGTGCGGCAGGTCGTCGCTCTCCCCGTACACCACGCCGCCCGAGGAGGCGAACACGACGCGACGCAGCGCGCCGGCACGTCCGCCCTCCAGCAGGTTGAGCAATCCGAGCAGGTTGGTGCGGGCATCCAGCGCCGGATCCTCCACCGAGACCCGCACGTCCATCTGCGCTGCATGGTGATTGAGGATCGAGAAGCCCCCGTCGGCCATGAGCTCGCGCGCGGCGGCAGAGCCGACGTCGGCCTGCACGAACGCGGCGCCGTCCGGGACGTTCTCCCGACGACCGCTGGAGAGATCGTCGAGCACCGTTACGTCGAATCCCTCGGCCAGGTATCGCTCGGCCACATGTGAGCCAATGAACCCCGCCCCGCCCGTCACCAGTACCTTCTCGCTCACGGTCCGCGTCTCCATGCTCCGTCGGAGCCAATTATAACGCAACGGCCGCAAAGTGCGGCCGTTGGCATCTCGAAAGCGTGCGAGTGAACGCGGCGGACCGCGACCGTCGCTACGGCATCTTGCGGAATAGTTGTACCGGCGACTCCGGAGCGATGTCGATGTCATGGATGAACATCAGGATGCCGGACGACGTCCGGTCGCGGCGGTGCACGATCTGCAGGTAGCCCACCGTGTCGGGAGCGGCGCCGCCGGCGCGCGAGCGAATCACCGCGAACACGTCGCCCAGCGCCACCCCGTCGTTGCGGCCGCGGTCGATGAACATGATGTCCTGCTGCTGTGGCAGGGGCCCCAGATCCCGCTTCGCGAGGATGCGCCCGTCCATCCCGTTCTCCACCGGCACCGGCACGACGGCCCCGGGATCCAGGAACGGCTCCAGCGGGAGGGCCCGCTGACCGTCGGCAATGTGCCCGAACTGCAGGATCACCTGGGCCAGAGCGCCCTTGTCGGTCGGTTCCGTCACGACGGCGACGCCCGACGGATGCACGATGCGGCCATACCCACTGACGTCACGGGTCACCACGGCGATGAGCAGCGAGTCTCCCGCCTGATACGTGCCGCCGCTCGGCGCTTCGACTTCGATCTCCGAATAGAGGAGGGCCGAGGAGCTGGCCTGGAGGTTCCGCAGCGTCTGCTTGCCCACGGCGCCGAGGACCTTCCCCCAGGGAAGATCCTGGTTCTCGGTCAGGAAGCCGGCGGCGTAGAACTCCCCCCGGCGGATCGGCCTGAACCAGAAACCCGGTGAGCGGAGGCTCGTGATCCCGCCTCTGCGTTCGATTTCCTTGGCGAACACCGTCGGCGCCGACTCGGTCGGCGGCGGCGGTGGCGGCGCACCCGGCGGCGGAAGCGCCTCGGGAATCGGGACCCCCTCCGGGGGCGGCTCGTAGCCCGGCTGGCCGGGTTGCAGCACCACCTGGCCCGCCGTCTCCGGCCCCGCCGAATCGCCCACCACCGGCACGCCCACGACCATGGCGCTGCGGTCCAGCGGCCCGAGGCGAAGCTCCTCACCGGGGAAGATCCAGTGCGGGTCCTCCACCACGAGCGTGTTCAGCCGGTAGATCTCAGGCCACAGCAGGGGATCTCCGAAGTAGTAGTCGGACAGGTCCCACAGCGTGTTGCCCTCCACGACGATGTGCACGTCGGGAAGCTCCACCTGCGCCTGTGCCTGGAGGGTCGTATCCTCCTCGACCGCGATCTGCAGGGTGTCCTGTCCCTGCAGCGTCCCGCCCCACAGCATCAGGGCGGCGCCGAGAATGATCCCTCCGCTAGAACGGAAGATCGTCGTCTTCCTCATCAAGCGCCTCCGGGAAGTCGTTGTACGACTCCGATTGCCCGTCGGCGACGGCCGGCTGGGCGCTGGCCCGCGCGGGTACGTCGGCATCGGTTCCCCCACCCCGCGGCGTCAACATGATCATCTCGCGGCCGATGACCTCCGTCGTGTACCGCGTCTTTCCCTCGCGATCCTCCCACGTGCGGTACTCGATGCGGCCGTCGATATACACCTTGTCACCCTTCTTCAGGTACTTCTCCGCGATGTCGGCCAGGCCCGAGCCGCGGTTGTTCCACAGCACCACACGGTGCCACTCGGTCTTCTCCTGGCGCTCGCCGGACTGGTTCGTCCAGGACCGGCTCGTGGCCAGCGAGAGTGTTGCCACTCTGGTCCCGCTGGCGGTACTGCGGACTTCGGGGTCCGCCCCCAAATTCCCGATCAGCATGACCTTGTTCAGACTGCGGCTCAAATCGACCTCCGACGTTGTGGGGTGGGACCCGGACCGGGTCAAACTACAACGCCGCAAGTCCTTTTGTCAACCAAAGATACGCCACTTTGACCGGTTTCACGCCGGTCGCTGTTCGGGAAACTTGCGGGTCGCCGCAAGGCCCGGGTGGTACAGTACGGCCCAGAGCGCGGCGGGCCAGTGAGGTGGGTCACGAGGGATGGGGCGGCGCGAGGTGCCCGGCCGCAGGGAGCCCGCTAGTTCTCCTGGCGCCCGGCGAGCAGCTCCAGCACCTGCGCCGACATCGCGCGCGCCCGCTCGACCATCGCCTCGGCCTCGGCCGTCACGCGCCGCTTGAACTCGGCATCCTCGATGTCGCCGAGGTTGATCAGCACGTTGCGGTACGCCCCCCACAGCCCGGTGTCGAGCGCCCGCGCACCCACCTCCAGATCGGAGCGCAGCGCGAGGGAGCCGTGCCGCGCCATCTCGGCCATCGCGTCCCAGCAGCCGTCCACCAGGCGCATCGTGTTGAGTGGCACCTCGATGGCCTTCTGGAGCCCGGCCTGCATCGCGGCGTGGCGCGCCGCCTTGTCCTCATCCGTCTCCTGCGGCAGGGCCATCGCCGCCATGTAGTCGGTGAAGGCGTTCGTATCGGCATCGATCATGGAGATCAACTGCTTCATCGCGGAGTCGAGCGGCGGCAGGTTGTGCCGCATCACCGGGTCCTGCGCTTCGAACTTGCGGCGCCCGTACGTCATCCACCCGGTCATCGCGCCCAGTGCCGCGCCCATCGCCGCCATCAGCGCCGCCGCCGAGCCCCCACCCGGCGCCGCCGTACGGGCGCCGAGCTCCTCCACGAAGCCCCGCACCGACATGCCGGCCAGCTTCTCCTGCGACTCGTCTTCGATCATGTATTCGATGATCCTCTTGTCGGGATCGAACGGGGCGACGGAGCTCAGCCCCAGCCGCTCGATCACTAGTCTGATCTTCTGTCGCTCGTCGAGTATGAAGAGGTTCTCCCGCTCGATGTAGTACTCCGCGCCGAGCAGCATCGCCTCGAGGGGGATCAGGCCCACCAGCTCGGAGCCCACCACGGCCAGGTCGAGCTCCCTGGCCGACGTGACGCACTCCTCGAAGGCGATGTGGGGCGGCGTGACGCGGTAGTCGTCCAGGTTCATCGAGACCTGGGCCAGGTTGTACTCGTCCACGTACCACCCGATCCCCTTGACCTTCTTGAGCCGCCCCGGCCGATCGGGCCCGCGACCCTGCTCCCGCAGGTCCAGCGCGATGCGGTGCGCCTGCTGCTTGGTGCCGAGCACGTTCACGTTGTACGCGATGAGGAAGAAGCGCGCCCCCGTGGCCGTCGCGCCCCACTCCGGCACGAACCGCGCGGGCCCGAAGTCGGGCTGCCACTCCTCGCGCACGAGCTTGTCCGCGAGGCCTTCGTACTCGCCCGATCGGATGTCCTTGAGCGCCCGGCGGTAGTCCCTCGTCGCAGCGGCCTCGTACAGGTAGATGGGGATGCCGAGCTCCTCGCTCGCCCGAGCCCCGAACTCCCTGGCCAGCGCCACGCATTCGTCCATCGTGACGTTCGCCACCGGCACGAAGGGGCAGACGTCCATCGCGCCCATGCGCGGGTGCTCGCCCGAGTGACGCCGCATGTCGATCCGCTCCCGCGCGACACGGGCCGCGGCGAGCGCGCCCTCGACCACCGTCTCCGGCGTGCCCACGAACGTGTACACCGTGCGGTTCGTGGACTGTCCAGGATCCACGTCGAGCAGCGTGCAGCCCGACGTGCGCCTCACCGCGTCGGCGATGGCGTCGATGACGTGCGGATCGCGCCCCTCGGAGAAGTTGGGAACGCACTCGACGAGCTTGCGCGGTTGCATGGCGTGTCTAGTCAAACGGGTTTACGCACGAGTGTCAAACCGTCACGCGCCTGGCCCCGCGTCCTCCAGCGAGCGCGCCAGAATGAGCGCATCCTCACGCGGCAGGCGGTAGTAGCTGCGCCGCCGCCCCACCTGGGCGAAGCCGTGCCGCTCGTAAAACGCCCGCGCGCCCGTGTTCGACTCCCGCACCTCGAGAAAGGCCAGCCGCACCCCTTCCTCCCACAGTCTATCGAGCGCCGCGTGCAGCAGGCGGGACGCGAGCCGGCGACGGCGATGATCGGGGTGCACCGCGAGGTTCAGGATCTCGCCCTGCTCGAGCACCCAGCGCGCCACCGTGTACCCCACCACCTCGCCACCATCCTCCGCCACGAGAATCATGCGCTCCAGGAATTCGCGGAAGCTCTCCAGCGCCCACGGATCGGGGAAGATCCGCTGCTCGAGGGCGGCCAGCGCCTCGAGATCAGACGCCCGAGCCGCCCGAACGCGGTAGCGGTCGCCCATGTTTCGCTTCCCAGCGCGCCTGCGCCGCCGCCAGGCGCCCGTACTCCGGTTCGAACAGCTCTGGATCGTCCACCGGCACGGTTCCCCGCTCCACCGCCAGCAACTCGAGCAGGGCGCTCGCGCGGGGGGCGCCGGCGGGGGGACCCACGGCATCGCGGCCCGTCCACCGACGCACCTCGTCGGCATACAGCGCGGCGCCGTCACCCACCGCCACCACGGGTGCCACCGGCGAGCGCTGTGCGAGCTCCGCCACGGGGAAGCAGGCCGGCGCCACCAGCTCCGTCACCCCGCGGTCGTCCAGGCCGTACACGGCGCCGAACACGTCCCCTCTCAGCGCGTCGTACAGCGCCGCGACGGGGCCGGCCGCGAAGCGGTGCGCCGCCCACGCTGCCGCGAGCAGCGAGGGGGCAGTGCGCAGCGCGAGTCCGCCGTGCACCCGGAGGATCCCCTTCGCCGTGGCCACGCCGATCCGCAGTCCGGTGAAGCTGCCCGGCCCGTTCGCCACCACGATGCCGCCGAGGTCGCCGAAGGTCGCGCCGGCGAGCCGCAGCGTCTCCTCCACCGCCGGCGTGAGGTCGGAGGCGTGTCGCCGGTCGCCGAACAGGACCTCGCTCACGACGCGCCCCGGCTCGCCCACCGCGACGCTTCCCAGGTCGGTGGCGGTCTCGATGGCGAGATAGAGGCTCACGCGACGCGCTCCAAGACGCGACGATCGGGGTCGTCCGCGTGCGACAGCCTGACGTGCGCGTCGGGAGGCGGCGCGAAGGCACCCGCCTTTTCGGGCCACTCGACCAGCAGCAGGCGCGCGGCCTTCACGAGCCCCGGAAAGTCGAGATCGATCGCCTCGGCCGGCTCGCGCAGTCGGTAGCAGTCCGCATGTACGAGCAGACCGTGCGGCGACGCGTACTCGTGCACCAGCGCGAACGAGGGGCTCCGAGCCGGCTCCGCCTCGGCGGCCCGCGCCAGCGCCTGGACGAACGTCGTCTTCCCGGCGCCCAGCTCACCCGTGAGCCAGACGACCGAGCCCGCCGCCAGCTCGGCCCACAGCCGGGCCGCCACCGCGGCCAGCTCGTCCAGCGAGACGACGTCACGCACGGCGCTTCGCCCCGGAGCGCGGCTTCTTGCCCACGCTCACCCCCCGCGGTGTCTTGCGGGCGGGATCGCCCGCGGCCTTGAGCTCGAAGAGCTGGTCGCGCAGCTGCGCCGCTAGCTCGAAGTCCAGCTCGGCCGCCGCTTCCCGCATCTGCTCCTCGAGCACCTGGATCAGGCTCTCGCGGTCGAGCCCCTCGCCCCGCCCGGCGGCCGCGGGCTCCGGCCGGGGAGCCCGCGCGTCGGCCACGCGCGTCACCAGTCGCACCTGGTCGACCGACTTGTGGATCGACGCGGGCGTGATCCCGTGCTCCCGATTGTGCTCCTCCTGCCGCGCCCGCCGCCGGTCCATCTCGTCCAGCGCCCGCTCCATGGAGCCGGTCACGCGGTCGGCGTAGAGGATGGCCCGCCCCCCCACGTTGCGGGCGGCGCGCCCCACCGTCTGGATCAGCGACCGGTCGGATCGCAGGAAGCCTTCCTGGTCGGCATCGAGGATCGCCACCAGCGCCACCTCGGGCAGGTCGAGGCCCTCCCGCAGCAGGTTGATCCCCACCAGCACGTCGAACTCCCCGAGCCGGAGGCCCCGCACGATCTCCATGCGCTCGATCGCGTCGATGTCGGAGTGCATGTAGCGCACGCGCACCCCCGTCTGCTGCAGGTAGTCGGTGAGGTCCTCCGACATCCGCTTGGTCAGCGTCGTCACCAGCACGCGCTCGTTCCCGGCCACGCACCGCCGGATCTCGGCCAGCAGGTCGTCCACCTGGCCGCGCACGGGCCGGACTTCCACCTGTGGATCCACCAGCCCGGTCGGCCGGATGATCTGCTCCACCACGACGCCCTCGGACCGCTCCAGCTCGAACTCCCCCGGGGTCGCCGACACGAACACCATCTTCGGGGTGAGCTGCATGAACTCGTCGAAGTTCAACGGCCGGTTGTCGAGGGCCGACGGCAGACGGAACCCGTAGTCCACCAGGGTCAGCTTGCGCGAGCGGTCACCGTGGTACATCCCCCCGATCTGCGGCAGGCTCACGTGCGACTCATCGATGATCGTGAGGTAGTCGTCCGGGAAGTAGTCGAGCAGGCAGGCCGGCCGTTCCCCCGGGCGGCGCCCGTCCATGTGCCGGCTGTAGTTCTCGACGCCGGCGCAGGTGCCGATCTCGAGCAGCATGTCGAGATCGAACATCGTGCGCGACTCCAGCCGCTGCGCCTCCAGCAGCTTGCCCTGCGTGCGGAAGCCGCGCAGGCTCTCCACCAGCTCCGCCTTGATGGCGCGCACCGCTCGCTCGACCGTGGCGCGCCTGGTCACGTAGTGGGTGGCCGGATAGATGGCGCAGCGGACCAGCTCGTTGATCGCGTTCCCGGTCAGCGGGTCGATCTTGGAGATCCGCTCCACCTGGTCGCCCCAGAACTCGATGCGCACCGCCTGCTCCTCGTACGCCGGCAGGATTTCCACCGTGTCGCCCCGCACCCGGAAGGTGCCCCGTTCCAGTACCACGTCGTTGCGGCGGTACTGGATCTGGACGAGCTCCGCCAGCACGGCGTCGCGCGGCCGCTCCTCCCCCGTCTGCACGGTCACCATGAGCTGCCGGTACTCCGCCGGATCGCCCAACCCGTAGATGGCGCTCACCGACGAGACGACGACCACGTCGTCCCGCTCGACCAGGCTGGACGTCGCGCGCAGCCGGAGCGCGTCGATGTCCTCGTTGATGGACGCGTCCTTCTCGATGTACGTGTCGGTCTGCGGGACGTATGCCTCGGGCTGGTAGTAGTCGTAGTAGGAGATGAAGTACTCGACCGCGTTGCGTGGGAAGAACGACTTGAGCTCCCCGTAGAGCTGGGCCGCCAGGGTCTTGTTGTGCGACAGGATGAGGGTGGGACGCCGGTAGGCGGCAATGACGTTTGCCATGGTGACGGTCTTTCCCGAGCCGGTCACCCCGAGCAGCGTCTGGTACTGGTCGCCCCGCTCGAGGCCCGCGACGAGCTCCGCCACCGCGCGCGGCTGGTCACCCGCGAGCGCAAACGGCATCTGGAGATCGAATTCGGCCATGGGGATGAAGATAACGGGCCGAGCGCGCGGCTACGTCGCCAGCGGATTCCCCCCGCTCGGCCGCGCTGTCGCCTCACGCCGCTCCACCGTCTGCACGCCCTTCACCCGCCGCATCGCCCGCATCACCTTCGCGAGGTGGTTGTGGTTGTCCACCTCGACGAACACCGCCCCGGCCATGGCGCCGTCCTGGCTCCACAACTCGGCACTCCTGATGTTCGTGCCGGTGTCCGAGATCGCCTCCATGAGATCGGCGTAGAGCCCCCGGCGGTCCTCGCCCACGACCCCCAGGGACACCAGGAACACCTCGCCCTCGACGGCCTTCCAGTCGATCTCCACCCGCCGCTCGGGCTCGTCCGACATGACGAGGAGATTGGGACAGTCCCCGCGGTGAATCGAGATGCCCCGGCCCTTGGTCACGTACCCCACCACCGCATCCCCGGGCACGGGCTGGCAGCACTGGGCGTAGCGCACGAGGAGCCCGTCCACGCCGTGGATCTTGAGGCCCCGCCCCACGCGGATGCGGTCCATCACGCGGCCGAGCCCGAAGCCGGTGGGCTTGGGCGCCTCCAGCTCCTGGGTGCTCCGTTCGGGGAACAGCGCCTTGATCACCTGGCCGAGCGGCGCGTCGCCCCGCCCCAGCACCTGGTACAGCGTCTCCCCGTCGGCGACCGAGAGCCGCTCGGCGGCCCGCTCCAGAGCGTCGTCGTCGGGCATGGAGAGCCGGCGACGCCGCAACTCGCGCTCGAGGATCTCCTTCCCCAAGCCGATGCTCCGCTCCGCCTCCTCCTGCTTGATCCACTGGCGGATCTTCTGCCGCGCCCTCGCCGTGCGGACGTGGCTCAGCCAGTCCTTGCTGGGTTTGGCGTGGGCGCCTGCGAGGATCTCCACCGTGTCGCCGTTCTTCAGCGGCCGGTGGAGCGGCGCGATGCGGCTGTTCACCCGGGCACCCTGGCAGCGGAGCCCCACTTCGGTGTGCACGGCAAACGCGAAGTCCAGCGGCGTCGCCCCGGACGGGAGCCGCTTCACGTCGCCCCGCGGCGTGAACACGAAGATCTCGTCCTGGTAGAGGTCGATCTTGAGGAACTCGAGGAACTCCTCGGGGGTGTGGGCGTCCTGCTGCAGCTCGAGCAGCTGGCGGAACCACTCGAAGTGCCCGTCCAGCTCGTCGCGCTGCCTGCTCTCCTTGTAGACCCAGTGCGCGGCGATGCCGAACTCGGCGGTCCAGTGCATCTCGCGCGTGCGGATCTGGATCTCGTAGAGCTGCCCGCCCGGTCCGAAGATGGTCGTATGCAGCGACTGGTAGCCGTTCGACTTGGGTGAGGCGATGTAGTCCTTGATGCGCTCCTGCAGCGGCGTCCACTTGTGGTGGATCACGCCGAGCGCGTGGTAGCAGTCGGGGACGGTCTCGACCAGGACCCGGAACGCCATGAGGTCGTAGATCTCCTCGAACGGGCGGTGCCGCTGCAGCATCTTGCGGTAGATCGACCAGAGGTGCTTGGGACGGCCCGCGATCTCGAAGTCCTCGATCCCGGCGTCGCGCAACGCCTCCTCCAGCGGCACGCGCAGCCGCTCGATCATCTCCTGGCGCTCCTCCCGCTTGGCCTGGATCTGCCCCACCAGCGCCCGGTAGTCGTCCGACTCCAGGAACTTGAACGCGAGATCCTCCAGCTCGCTCCGCATGCCCGCCATCCCGAAGCGGTGCGCGAGCGGCGCGTAGATCTCCCGCGTCTCCTGCGCGATCGCCCGTTGCTTGTCCTTCGGCAGATGCTCCAGGGTCCGCATGTTGTGCAGGCGGTCGGCGAGCTTCACGATGATCACCCGCGCGTCCCGCGCGATGGAGAGCAGCAGCTTGCGGTAGTTCTCCGACTGCACCTCGGCGGCGGACCGGAAGGTCAGGGTGGAGATCTTGGTGAGCCCGTCCACGATGTCCGCGACCTCGTCGCCGAAATCCTCGCGGATGTCCTTCAGGGTGACCTCGGAGTCCTCGGCCACGTCGTGCAGCAGGGCGGCGGCGACGGTCACCGAGTCCATCTGCTGCCGCACCAGGATCTTGGCGACGGCGATCGAGTGCGAGATGAAGTCGTCGCCCGACAGGCGCTTCTGCCCGCGGTGCGCCGCTTCGCTGAACCGGAACGCACGCTCCACCAGCGCCAGGTCGAGCCGGTCCTCATGCTCGGCCAGGACCTTCGCGAAATCCTCGTCGACCGTGTGGAGCGTGACGGTCACAGCAGTTCTGCCTCCGCGAAGCTGAAGTACCGATCACCGGCGACGATCACGTGATCGTACACCGGAATGTCGAGGAGGCGCCCGGCCTCCACCAGCTGGCGCGTCACCGCCCGATCGTCGGGCGACGGCACCGGGCTGCCGCTGGGGTGGTTGTGCACCACCACGATGCTCGCCGCCGCCTCGGCGATGGCGGCGCGGAACACTTCCCGGGGGTGCACCAGCGAGCCGGTCAGGGTACCGCGCGTGATGAGGAGATCCTGCGTGATGCGATTCTGGGCATCCAGCGCAATCAGGTGAAACTCCTCGACCACGAGGTCGCGCATCGCCGGCGCGGCCCAGCGGTAGACATCGATCGGCGCACGGACCTCGAAGCCGGGCCGCGACGCCTCCTCCGCCAGGCGCCTGCCCAGCTCCAGTCCCGCCAGCACCCGGCCGGCCTTGACCCGGCCCATGCCGGGCACCCGTGCCAGCTCCCCCGCCGGACGCCGCGCCAGCTCCCGCACGGAGCCCTGTGCCACGCGCACCACGTCCCCCGCCACCTCGAGCGCGTCCGAGCGTGACGTCCCCGTCCCTATCAGAATGGCGAGTAATTCGGTGAGCGTCAACGAGTTGGGGCCTAGCGCGAAGAGCCGCTCGCGGGGGCGCTCGGCGGGCCGGACCTCGGAGAGCCGGAGGGGAGGCATTCCTGGATGATGGGGCCCCCGACCGGCGATGCCACACCGGGCCCCGCAGCGGGTGGCGAAACAGCGATGGCGCTAGGCGTTAGCCCCGTGGCACTTCTTGTACTTCTTCCCGCTGCCGCAGGGACAGGGGTCGTTGCGCCCCACCTTGGGCATGGAGCGTTGGCGCGGCTGGGCGCTCTGGGCGCCCGCCTCGCCGTGCGTGGCCTGCAGCGCCTCGGGCGGCGGACCCTTGGCCGCGGTTGCGCCGACCATCAGATCGGCCTCCGGGACGCCGGCCTCGGGCTTCTCCGCGCGGGCGGCCGCCAGGGCCTGGGCTCGGCTCGGCGGCGGGGCGCCCACCTGCACCTGGAACTTGAAGAACCGGTCGGCGAACGTGGACTTCATGTCGTGCATCAGGTCCACGAACATCTCGAACGCCTCGCGCTTGTACTCGACCAGCGGGTCCTTCTGCCCCCACGCGCGATACTGGATCCCGTGACGCAGGTGGTCCAGCTCGAACAGATGGTCCTTCCACTTCTCGTCGAGCACGCTGAGCATGACGTGCGAGAGCAGTCGCTCGGCGAGGTTCTCGGTGCCGTGCCGATTCCCCAGTTCGTCCCATGAGGCGATCTTGGCGCGGAACGCCTCGCGCCCCGCCGTCTTGAGCAGCTCGTCGAGGGCCTCCTGGTCGGGAATCTTCTCGGGGTCCTTGATGTCGGGCGCCGACACGAGGTAGCGCATCAGGAGCTCGTTGTAGATGAACTCCCGGTCCCACTCCTCGGGCAGCTCCGCCCCCTGCTCCTCGCCGAAGCGGTGCAGGCTGTCGTCGATCCACCGCACCGCCTCGGCCTTGAGCTCCTCCCCGCCTTCCAGCGCGAAGAGGCGCTCGGAGTAGACCACCTCGCGCTGCTGGTTCATCACGTCGTCGTAGTCGAGCAGCCGCTTGCGGGCCTGGAAGTTCTGGTACTCGACCCGCTTCTGCGCGCCCTCGATGGCGCGGGTCACCAGCGGGTGCGTGATGACCTCGCCCTCCTCCGCCCCCGACCTGTCCATGATCTTGGCGATCCGGTCGGACCCGAACAGCCGCATCAGGTTGTCCTCGAGGGAGAGGAAGAACACGCTGCTGCCCGGATCCCCCTGGCGACCCGACCGGCCGCGCAGCTGGCGGTCGATGCGGCGCGACTCGTGCCGCTCGGTACCGACCACCACGAGCCCGCAGGGCGGGTCGGTGTTGCACTGCCGCTTCTTGAGCTCGGCGGCATCCAGATCGGCGGTCTCCATCACCTGCCCGAACGGCGCGAGCCCCCGGGCCTTGATGCCGCAGACCTGGCACTGCTTCACGTTGAGCCCGAGCTTGATGTCGGTCCCGCGGCCCGCCATGTTCGTCGCGATCGTGATCGATCCCGGCCGTCCCGCCTGGGTC
>CP070716.1:2209368-2250290 GCA_020350425.1 Gemmatimonadota bacterium | reverse complement strand
CGCGGCCATCTCGGCGGCGGTCAGGTACCGCTTCATGGGGTCGGCCTGGAGGGCGCGCATGATCACGCGGTTGAGCGCCTTGGGGCAGGTGGGGCGCAGCGTGATCGGCGGCCGAATCTCGTCGGGGTTGCGCGGCGGCGCCTCGCCGGTCACGGCGAAGTAGAGCAGCGCGCCGGCGGAGTAGATGTCGCTCGTGGGCTCACCCGCACTCCCGCGGCGCACGTCCGGCGCGAGGAAGGGCTCGGCGAATTGGTCGTCGTCCGGGCCCGCCACATCCAGGCAGATGTTGGCGAAGCGCAGGTCGGTCACGTACGTACGCTCGGTGCTCTCGACCATCAGCGTCGTCGGCGCGAGCTTGCGCACCACGATCCGCTGGGAGTGCACGTATTCGAGCACGCTCGCGAGATCGCGCGCGAGCTGGAGCACGGAGGGTATCGGCCGGGGCCCTCGGGCCACCACGTCGATGAGGCTCTCCCCTTCGATCCACTTGGCGATGCGGAAGGCCCAGTCGGCGCGGTAGCCGGCCGCGTACACCGGTCGCAGCACCGGGTGGTCGAGCGCCGCCAGCAGCTCCGTCTCGCGCTCGAACCAGACGCGCGAGGTGGACTCGGGCAGGAGATGCACGCGCAACACGACCCGCCGCTTCAGCATGACGTCGCGGGCCACGAACAGCGCCCGCCTGGGCGACGCGGCGACCAGCTGGAGGATCTCGAGCGTGCCGAGGAAGTTCCGCTGCGCACACTCGAACAGGCCCACCTGGTCGACCGAGGGATCGATCAGGGGGCGGGCTGGACTTGCCGGCGACGTCATGGCGCCCCAAAGATAACAGTGAAGGGGGAAGCCGATGAGCGAAGCGATGCTGGCGGTGCGCATCGTACGGCCGGGCGGACCCGAGGTGCTCGAGCCGCTGGAGGCGGAGCGCCCGCGCCTCGAGGCGCACCAGGTGCTGGTACGGGTCCGTGCAGCAGGGGTGAACCGGGCCGATGCGCTGCAGCGGCTCGGGCGCTACCCCGCGCCCGATGGCGTGCCCCGGGACATCCCCGGGCTGGAGCACGCCGGGGTGGTCGAGGCGGTCGGGGAGCGGGTGGCCGCGTGGGTCCCCGGCGACCGGGTCATGGGGATCGTGGGTGGGGGCGCGTACGCCGAGTATGTGGCGGTCGATGCCCGCCATCTGATCGCGATCCCCGAGTCGTGGTCGTTCGAGCAGGCGGCCGCCGTACCCGAGGCCTTCATAACGGCGCACGACGCGCTCATGCAGGTGGGGATCGAGGCCGACGACCGCGTTCTCATCCACGCCGTGGGAAGCAGCGTCGGCCTGGCCCTGCTCCAGCTCGCCCGTGGCGCTGGGGCCGAGGTCGTCGGCACCTCGCGCACGGCGGCAAAGCTCGAGCGTGCGGCCCGGGAGCTCGGGCTCGCTCGGGGCATCGAGACCGGGGGCGGCTTCGATGGTGCCGAGCTTGCCGGACAGATCGACGTCATCTGCGACCTGGTCGGTGGTCCGTACCTCAAGGGGAACCTGGAAGCCCTGGCGCAGCATGGCCGGATCATCGTGATCGGCCTCACCGGGGGGCGGACCGCCGAGATCGACCTCGGGCTGCTGCTGCGCAAGCGGGCGCTGCTCGTCGGCACGGTGCTGCGGAGCCGCTCGTCGGAGGAGAAGTCCGTGCTCACGCGGCGCTTCGCCGAGCTGGTGCTCCCGCAGTTCGCCGAAGGTACGCTCCGCCCCCTGGTGGATCGAGTCTTTCCGATGCGGGAGGCCGCAGCGGCGCACCGGTACCTGGAGGAGAGCCGCAACTTCGGATCCATCGTGCTCGCCTGGTGACGGGTCCGGGTGGGCCGTAAGTTTGCGCCACATGCCATACCTCAGCTTGCGTGATCTGGCGGCCGATCGGCCCCTCGAGTTCCACACCGGGGAGGTGCGCGTCGGCCGGAATCCCGACTGCGACCTCACCGTCACGGGGGCTCGCAGCGAGGTCGTGTCCGGCCGCCACGCGCGGCTCTTCCAGCGCGATGGCCGGTGGTGGCTGGAAGACACCGGGAGCCGCAACGGGACCTTCCTGGAGGACGAACGCCTGGAGCCGGGGAGCCCGCTCGCCGTGGCGGCCGGCAGCGTGATTCGCCTGGGCGCGAGGGGACCGCAGTACCGAGTGGAGGCGGTGGGCCGGGACCGGCCGGAGGACACGTTGGCCGAGGGGCCGCTGGGTGCGCAGCCCGCGGCGGCCACCGTGCCGCTCGAGAGCATGGAGGAGGTCGCACCGCCGGCTGCCGGCGCGAGCGAGCTGCACGTGGTGTTGCTGGAGGCGCGGACCGGCGAGCAGTTCGAGGCGCAGGGCGGCCGCATCCGCATTGGGCGCGGCAAGGAATGCGAGCTGCGGCCGGTGGGGTCCGACGACACCTCCGTCTCGCGGGTGCACGCCGAGATCGTCCTCAAGCCGGACCGCAGGGTGGTGCTGCGCGATGCGCAGAGCCGCAACGGCACGTTCCTCGGGGGCGTACGGGTCCACGGCGAGCAGGAACTTCGCACGGGCGCCCAAGTCCGCCTCGGTCCCCTGGGGATCGAGCTGGTCGTCGCCAAGCTCGTGCGGCCTGGCGAGGCGGACCCGCAAGCCGCGGGTCGGCAGCGTGGTGCGGCGCCGCCGCCGCCGCCGAAGGCGAAGCGGCGGCGCGAGTCCCTGGTGCAACGGGTCGCTGCCAAGGTCGGGAGCGCCCGCCGCTCGTTCGGCGGCAAGGGTGCGACGGAGTTCTTCAGCGACCTGTTCGCCGAGTCCTCCCGCAAGAGCGCGCGCCGCACGCGGTGGATCGTGTGGTTCTTCGTGGTGCTCGTCGCCGGTTCGCTCGGTGGCATGTACTGGTACGGCGAGCGGCGGGTGCAGCGGGCGACGAGCGAGATCCAGGAGCAGCAGCGGCTCGCGCTGGAGCGGTTGGCGGCGCGGAGCGACTCGATCCAGGCGGACGCCGATGCCGAGTACGACCGGCTGCGCCAGGAGCTGGAGGATGCGCGGGTCGGGTCGGCGCCGGCGGCGGTGGTCGAGAGCCTGCGCGTAGCGCTGGTGGACGCGCAGGAGCACACCCGCTCATTGGAGGCCTCGCTCCGGCGCGCCGAGGCCTCGATGGCGGAGCAGCTCGCCGCGGGCGACTCCGTCAACCGCGCGGCACAGGCTGAGCTGGAGCGGGTGCGGGCGGAGTTGAACCGGGCCAGCACGGCCGGGACGTCGAGCGCCCTGCTCGATTCGCTGCGGCGGGCGGTGCGGGATGCGGAGGAGCGGTCCACGCAGATCAGCTCGCAGATGCGCGCGATGCGCGGCTCCAACCTGGCGGCCGTTGCGCAGGCCAACCAGAGCGCGATTGGCCTGGTGACCGCGTACGTGGGAGGCGAGATCTACGATGGCTCGGGCTTTGCGCTCACGGCCTCGGGGTACTTCGTGACCAACCGCCACGTCGCGGTGCCGCAGGGGCGCGCGCCCGACTCGCTCTACGTCACCATGGCCGACCAGAAGCTGATGCAGCGCGCCGATCTCGTCGCCGCGGCGCAGAGCTCCGGCCCCGACCTCGCGGTGCTCAAGGTGCGCGGCTTCACCGGGCAGCACGTTCCGCAGGTCGACTGGACCGGCCAGAACGCCAGGCAGGGGGAGCCGGCGGCCCTCATCGGGTTTCCGGCCGGCCTCGGCAATGCGCTCGACGCGACCCGCACCGTCCGCACCTCGATGAGCGCGGGCATCTTCAGCAAGGTGACGGCCGACGTCGTCAACTTCGACGGGTTCACGGTGGGCGGCTCCAGCGGAAGCCCGATCTTCAATGCGAGCGGTGAAGTGGTCGCGGTGCATCGGGCCGGCCTGCGCGAGGCGGTGGGGATGGGGTTCGCGGTGCCGATCGCCAAGCTGCCACCGCTCCTGCCGGCTGAGGCGAAGGCGGAGCTGGGGCTGAACTAGGCCGTGGACGACGCCAGCCGAGTCGTCATCGTCCCGCACACCCACTGGGATCGCGAGTGGTACGAGCCGGAGGCGTGGTTCCGCGTGCGCCTGGTGAGCCTGCTGGACGACGTGATCACCCGACTGCAGTCGGACGCCACCCTGCGGTTCCTCCTCGATGGTCAGACGATCCTGCTGGAGGACTACCTCCGGGTGCGTCCGGAGCAGGTCCCGCGCGTCGAGGCGCTGGTGCGTGGGGGCCGACTGGTGGTGGGCCCGTGGTACGTGCTCGCGGACGAGCTGCTCGTCTCGGACGAGGCGCTCGTGCGCAACCTCCTCGCCGGCCGCGCGGACGGGCGACGCTACGGCGGGTGGATGCCCGTGGGGTACAGCCCCGATGCGTTCGGTCACCCCGCGGCGCTGCCGACCATTCTCGCGGGCTTCGGCATCGAGCACGCCATGGTGCTGCGGGGCTACGGGGGCGAGCCGGGCCAGGACAAGGACCTCTTCCGCTGGGTCGGCCCCGACGGGAGCTCGGTGCTGACCTACCATTTCCCACCGGCAGGGTTCGAGGTCGCGGCCAATCTCCCGGCGGATCCGACGGCGCTGGCTCGACGCTGGGAGGGAATGCGCGGGATGCTCGAGGGGCGTGCGACCGTCCCGGTACTGCTCGCGATGAACGGCGCCGACCACCACGCCCTGCAACCCGACATCGGGCAGATCGCCGCCCGCCTCAGGGGCCTCGCGCCCGGGTACGACTTCGCGCTCGGCTCGCCGGCCGACTACTTCGCGGCGCTGCCTGCGGGGGTCGAGGCGCCCGTGGTGCGGGGTGAGCTCCGCTTCTCTCCGCGCTACTCGTGGCTGCTGCAGGGAGCGCTGTCGACGCGGGCCCGGCTGAAGCAGGCGATCGCCGAGGGCGAGCGCCTGCTGTTGCGCTGGGCGGAGCCGCAGGCGGCGCTGGCGTGGGTGGAGGGCGGTGCCCATCGGCTCCCGCTGCTGGCAGCGGCGTGGCGCGAGCACCTGAAGAGCACGTTTCACGACACGGTTTGCGGAACGACCGACGACGCGGTGGCGCGAGAGGCGGCGGCGCGCGCGGAGCGCGTGACCACCCAGGCGCGGGCCGTTCTGGTGGATGCGGTGCACGAGCGGCTGGGGCAGGATCGCGGCCGGGCGCGGCGCGACGAGGGCTCCTGGTTGCCGTCGCTCGCGGTGCTGAATCCCTCGGCGCACGTTCGCAGCGGCGTCGTCGAGGCGACGCTCACCGTGCCGCGGAAGCGGATGGTCATCGGGCGTCCCGCGCCGAAGGAGGACCTCCCGCCCGAGTGGCCCGCGCCGCCCGCGCTGATCGCCGCCGACGGGACCGCCGTCCCGCTGCAGACGCTCAGCTGGTACCGCGGCTACCACCGGCTCGACAGCCCCTCGGAGTATCCCATCCAGCACGAGGTAGCGGCGTTTCGCGTCGCCCTCGAGGCGCGCGATGTGCCCGCGCTGGGCATGCGCAGCTACCGGGTGGGTGACTGGCACCGGCCGGAGGACGAGCGCCACCGGGTGTGGGTGAGCGGGCGGCACCGGGCGGCCGCCGAGTGGGGGGACGTGGGGGCGGATCCGCGGGGAGGATTCGAGTTGCGGGATCGGCGGAGCGGGCGCCGGTTCCCTGAGCTTGCGTCGGTCGTAAGCCAGCACGACGACGGCGACACCTACACGTTCCAGCCGACGGAGGGTGATGCGCCTCGCACGGCACGGTGGAGCAGGGGGCGGGAGGTGTGGGGTGGGCCGTTGGTGGCCGCCGTCGCACGGGACTTCGAAGTCCCGGGACGCGCGCGGGGAACGGTGTTCGCTCGGCTCGACGCGGGGTCGCGCCTCGTGCGCTTCGTCGTCGAGGGCGTCAACCTGGCCGGGGACCATCGGTTGCGCCTGCATTTCCCGCTGCCAAAGAACGAACCGAGGGGGGTGCACCTCGCCGACACGCAGTACGGCCCCGTCGTGCGGCACCCGGTGGAGCACGCGGCCTCGGCCTCCCAGCGCGAGTGGCCGGTCAATACGGCGCCGGCGCACCGTTACGTCAGCGTACCCGGTGCCCTCTCGGTGTTCGCGCGGGGGCTCTACGAGTTCGAGCTGACCAGTGACGGGAGCGTCGCCGTGACCCTGCTTAGAGCGGTGGGCGAGTTGTCACGGGGCGAGCTCGCGGCGCGACCGGGGCACGCCGGCTGGCCCACGGCGACGCCGCAGGCGCAGGAACCCGGTCGGTTTCGTGCGGAGCTGGCGGTGAGCACGGTGGCCGTGGACGAGGCAAGTGTGCCCGCCGAGTGGGAGGAGCTCGAGCGACTCGCCGAGGAGTTCCACGCGCCGCTCGGCGGTCTGATGCTGCCGTACGGGACCGACGTCCCCGAACTCGTCGAGGGACCGGCGCTCTCGGGGGACGGACTGGCCCTCAAGGCGGTGAAGCCGAGCGAGGACGGCACGGGGTTGGTGCTGCGGTGCGTCAACCTGACCGGCGAGCGTGTGAGCGGTGGCTGGACGCTCCCGTTCGCGGTCGAAGAGTCACGGTGCGCGAGGCTGGACGAGACACCCCTGCGGGCGCTGACGGTCGCCGAGGGGGGCAATCGCATCACCTTCGATGCCGGGCCGCGGGAGGTCGTCACGGTGCTCGTGGAACGGCTCGCCCTGACGGAGCTCTAGGCCGGTCTTCACGAGCGCCTAGCGCGACCGTCGTTCCTCTTGCCAGGAGGTGCCCATGCGCGATGAGGTCAAGGACGTCCTGAGGGGCGGCATGTTCGCCGGCCTGCTGGGCTACCTCACCGTGGTGGTGCTGTTCGCGCTGCTCAATGTTGTCATGGGCCGCTCTCCCTTCTACACACCCGCCATGTTCGGCGCGGTGCTGTTCTATGGCCTGGAGGATCCGGCCGCGCTGGAGATCACGCCGGGGCCCATACTGGCCTACAACATGGTGCACGTGCTGGCGTTCGTGGCGCTGGGCGTCTTCGCCTCATGGCTCGTCACGAAGGCCGAAGAGTACCCGGTGGCCCGCTTTGCGATTCTCTTCGTGCTGATCTTCGTGGCGGCGCACATCTACGCCGCGCTGCTGCTGTTCGCGCAGCCGCTGCTGGCGGGATCGGCCTGGTGGCAGGTGGGCGTCGTTAGCCTGGCGGCGGCCCTCGCGATGGGATGGTACCTGATGCGGCAGCATCCGGCGCTGAAGCGCCAGCTCACGGACGTGCCGCTCGGGGACGAGGAGGGCTAGCCACCGCGCTCACGAGACGGCGCCCGCGCCACCCCCCTCGCGGGTGCGCGGGTCGAGCATGTCGCGCGCCCCATCCGCGATCAGGCTCGTGGCGATGACCGTCACCACCACCGCCAGGCCGGGGAAGGTGGCGATCCAGGGGGCATTCACCAGCGCCTCCCGGCCGCTCGCGATCATGTTGCCCCAGGAGGGTGCCGGCGCCGGAATGCCGAGGCCGAGGAACGAGAGTCCCGCCTCCAGCATGATCGCGTTGCCCACGCCCAGCGCCGCCGCCACCATCACGGAGGTGGTCGCGTTGGGCAGAACGTGACGCCACACGAGCCGGCCGCGCCCTACCCCCGAGGCCCGGGCTGCGTCGACGAACGGCCGGCCGAGGACGCCCTTCACCTCGGCGCGGGCCAGCCGGGCGAGGGGCATCCAGCCGGTGAACCCGAGTACCAGCACGACCAGGGCGAGGCTCGGCTCCCAGAGCGTGATCAGGGCGAGCAGCAGCACGATCCGGGGCATCGCCAGCGCGGCATCGGTCGCGGCCATGAGAGTGCGCTCGGCCACACCGCCCAGCGCGGCGGCGAGGACGCCGACCGCCATTCCGACCAACAGTGAGACGGCGACCGACAGCAGCCCCACGGCCAGAGAAATCCGCGCGCCGTACAGCAGCCGCGACAACACGTCGCGCCCGAAGGCGTCGGTGCCCAGCCAGTGGCGCACGCCGGCGGGGCTCTCGGCGAGAGGCGCCAGGTAGCGCGTCGCCAGGACGTCCTGTTGGGCCAGGGGGTCGGCCGGCGCGACCAGCGGCGCCAGCAGCGCGAGGGTCCCGCAGCACGCGAGCACCAGGAACCCGGCAGCGGCGCGGCGGTCGCGGAGGAGGGTGCGCAGACCGCTCACCGTGTCTCGCCTCGGAGGCGAGGGTCGGCCACGGCGTAGAGCAGGTCGGCCAGCAGGTTGCCCAGCACGACCAGCATGGCGAAGATCGCCGTCGTGGCCATGACGATCGGGTAGTCGCGCGCCCCGACCGCATCCACCATGACCCGGCCCATGCCGGGCCAGGCGAAGATTACCTCCACGAAGACGGTGCCGGAGAACAGGGCGGGCAGGGAGAGGCCGAGCAGCGTCACCACGGGGAGGAGCGCGTTGCGCAGCACGTGCCGCAACTCCACCGCGCTGGCAGGCAGTCCCTTGGCGCGCGCGGTGCGCACGAACTCCTGGCCCCGGACGTCGAGCACCGAGCCGCGCACGAACCGCGCCGTTCCGGCGGCGCCGATCGCCCCGAGGGTCGCCAGGGGCAGCACCAGGTGCCGTGCCCGGTCGGCCACTCTATCCCAAGGGCTGAGAAAGTCGGCGTCGAGACCCGCCACCCCCATGGCGGGGAATTGCAGCCACACCGGCCAGTCGAAGCGAGCCGCGCCGTAGGCGAACACCAGGACCAGCATGATGGCGAGCCAGTAGGCGGGCATGCCGTAGACCAGCAGGGTGCCCACGGTGAGACCGGTATCCAGGAGCGAGCGCCGCTTCATGGCCTGGATGACGCCGATCAGCAGGCCGAAGAGATAGGTCACCAGCAGGGAGCTCAGCGACAGCACGAGGGTGTGCGGTAGGGCGTCGGCGATCACGCGGGCGACCGGCCGCTGCTGCGCGATGCTGGTGCCCCAGCGGCCGCGGGCGAAATCGGCCAGCCAGGCTGCGTAACGTAGAGGGAGCGGGTGGTCCAGTCCCAGCGCGCGCCGCGCGGCGGTGAGCTCCTCCTGGCCGGCCCCCGGTCCGACCCAGAGCCTTGCGGGATCACCGGGCGCGAGACTAATCAGAATGAACGTGAGCGTGACGACGACGAAGACGATGCCGAGCCCGAGGCCGAGACGCCGAACGATCCGACCGAGCATGCGCTACACTCGCTCGGCGCGTGCCTGGGCGTCAAGCCTGCTGATGCTCGTGGTCGCGGCGTGTACGGTGGAGCGGGGGGCGGGACGCCAGCAGGCGGTATTCTACGCGTCGGGTGCCGATCTGCAGTCCATCAATCCGCTGGTCGCGGTCCATCCCCTGGCCAAGGCGGTGCAGAAGCAGGTGCTGTTCCTGACCTTGGCCGCCTACGATACGGCGCTCGACCCCGTACCGCGGCTGGCGCGGTGGCGCTGGAGCGATGACCGTACCGCGCTCACCTTCGAGCTGCGTCCCGACGTGCGCTGGCACGACGGGGCCCCGACCACCGCCCGGGACGTCGTCTGGACCCTAGAGATGGCCCGCCACCCCGCCGTGGCGTACCCGCGAGCACGTGATCTGGCATCGGTGAGCGCGGTCACGCTGGTGGACTCCCTCACCGTTCGCGTGCAGTTCGATCGGCCCCAGCCTACCTTTCCCGACGTGCTCACCGATCTCGCGATCCTCCCGGCGGCGCACTTCGCGCGGCTCGAGCCGGGCGAGATTCGCCGTGCGGAGTTCAATGCATCACCCGTGGGCAACGGCCCCTTCGTGTTCGTGGATTACCGGCCCGGTCAGCGGTGGGTGTTCCGCCGCAGCGAGACGTTTCCGGCGGCGTTGGGACGTCCCGGGCTCGAGCGGTTCGTCGTGGCCGTGGTCGACGAGCCGGCCACGAAGCTGGCGGCCCTGACGTCGGGTGAGCTCGACTTTGCGGGAATCGCGCCGGCGCACGCGGCCTTCGTGGAGCAGGATCCCCGTCTCGCGGTGGTCGACTACCCCATCCTGTTGGTGTACGCCCTGGTGTGGAACCTCAGGCGCGAGCCGTTCACCGATGCCGAAGTGCGCCGGGCCCTTACCATGGCGCTCGACCGGGAGCTCATCGTGCGGGCCTTCCTGTACGGGTACGGGACCGTCGCGCACGGCCCCGTGCCGCCGGAGCACCCGTGGCACGAAGCGGTCGCCACGATTCCCCATGATCCCGTGGCGGCGCGCGCGCTGCTGGAGGCGACCGGCTGGGTGGAGGGCGCCGATGGGGTGCGTGTGCGCGGCGGTCGGCGGCTCGCCTTCGACCTGCTCACCGTGGGCAGCGGGGAGAACGCGCTGGAGCAGATGATCCAGGCACAGTTGGCGGTGGTGGGGGCGGAGGTCACCATCCGTCAGCTCGAGCTGACCAGCTTTCTCGCCACCGCGCAGGGTGAGGAGCGCGACTTCGATGCCCTGGTCACGGGGATCCCCGGTGATCTCTCCCTGGGGTACGTGGGCGCCCTCTTCGACGGCGCGGCTGCCGGGCCGCTGGCCTACGCCGGCTACCGGAGCCCGGCGTTCGACGCCGCCACCGCCGCGGTACGAGCCGCGCAGTCGGAAGCCGCGCTGGGCGACGCGTGGCGCGAGGCGCAGCGAGTGCTGGCGACCGACCAACCCACCACCTGGCTGTACCACGCCCGCGGCCTTCAGGGCGCGGCGCGGCGGATCGTGGCGGACCCACCCGATCTGCGAGGCGAGCTGGCCGGCATCGCGACGTGGCGCATCCGGCAGCAGGGGGGCCAACCGTGAGCGTGCACACCCGCGCTCCGCTGCGTGTCGACTTCGCGGGAGGCTGGACCGACGTGCCGGTGTACGCCGACACGGAAGGCGGGGCCGTGGTCAACGCCGCGGTCACCCTGCACGTGCATGTGGATTTCCTGTTGCCGGCGAAGGGCTCCCAGGCCCGGCGCATCGTGCTGCACGCGGAAGACCTCAAGGAACATGTCACGCTCCGCTCGTCGGGCGCCATCGCGTACGACGGGCAGCTGGATCTCCACAAGGCGGCCCTGAACATGCTGCCGGTGACAGGGGGCATCGAGGTGCTATCCCGCTCCGACGCGCCGGGCGGATCGGGCTTGGGTGGCTCCGGGGCGCTCGACGTCGGGCTCCTCGCGGGGCTGGCGCGGTGCCGGCAGGAGCCGTACGACGCCGAAGAGCTGGCGGAGATGGGTTTCCAGCTCGAGACACAGGAGCTCGGGCTCCTGGGTGGACGCCAGGATCAGTACGCCGCCGCGCTCGGTGGTTTTCACGAGCTGTCCTTCGCGGCCGACGGCGTGCGGGCGCGGCGACTGCCCGTGAGCGAGGAGGCGGCGCGCGAGCTCGAGAGGCATCTGGTGCTGGTGTACACGGGGCACTCGCACTTCTCGTCCGCCACACACGCGAGGGTGTGGCAGGCGTACGGCGAGGGTGACGGGGAGGTGACCGATGCGCTGCACCGCATTCGCGCGCTCGCAGCCCCGGCGGCCGATGCGATCGAGCAGGGCGACTGGCACCGGCTCGCGGGCGTTATGGCGGAGAATTGGAAGCAGCAGCAGCGGCTCGATCCCACCATCGCGACTCCGAGGAGCGGCGCCATTGAGCAGGCGGCGTTGGCCGCCGGTGCCTGGGGTGCCAAGGCGACGGGAGCGGGCGCGGGGGGGTGCATGATGCTGCTCGGTCCGGCGGGACGCCGCGGGGCCGTGGCCGCCGCCGTGGAGGCCGCCGGGGGCGAGGTCCTGCCAGCCGGGTTCGCCTTCGAGGGGGTCGCCGTGTGGGAGCGGGAGGATGCTGCCCCGCTCACCTGACGATCTCGCAGCCCGCCGCGAGGCCATTCGTGGCTCCGCGACGCTGCGGGGTCTGGCTCGCAGGTTACGGAGCCTGCTGGACCCGTTGCTCGACCGTCCACTCTCCGTGCCGACCGTGAAGCCCCGCCTCACCCGGGATGGCGGGGTGTGTTCCAGCGACGGGACCCGCCTCGATTTTCATCCGCTCCACCCCCGGCGGCACCGCTGCCCGCGCTGCGGCAGGGAGCACGAGGGAGAGCGTCACGACCAGGCCTGGGTCTGGCGCTACCACCTGTGGCTTTCGGAGCGCGCTATTCACCTGGCGCTGTTGGGAGCGCTCGATGACGATGACCGGTTGCAGCGCAAGGCGGGCGAGGTGCTCGCGGCCTATGCCCGGGTCTATCCGTCCGTTCCCAACCGCGACAACGTGCTGGGGCCCACGCATCTCTTCTTCTCCACGTACCTGGAGTCCATCTGGCTCGCGCAGCTGTTGATCGCCGCCATGCTGTCGCGCCCGGAGCTGGTTGCCGGGATCCGCGGGACGCTGGACGATGTGGTGCGGGAGTCTGCGCAGCTGATCGCGTCGTTCGACGAGGGATGGTCCAACCGACAGGTGTGGAACAACGCGGCGCTGGTGGCGGCCGGAGCGTGGCTCGGCGACGACCGGCTGGTCGAGCGGGCGGTCGCCGGCCCGCACGGGCTCGCGGCACAGCTCTGGCGCGGCGTCTCACCGGAGGGGCTCTGGTTCGAGGGGGAGAACTACCACTTCTTCGCGCTGCGCGGTTTCCTCCTTGCTGGGGAGCTGCTGCAGACCGCCGGGATCGACTTGTACGCCGATGAACGGGTCGGGCCGAGGCTGCGGAGCATGTACCTGGCGCCCCTGGACACGCTGCTCCCCGACCTGACGCTGCCGGCGCGCGGCGACGCGCCGTTCGGCGTGAGCGTCGTGCAGCGCCGCTTCGCGGAGCTGTGGGAGGTCGGGCGTGCTCGCGTCGGCGACCAGCGGCTCGAGGCCCTCCTGGCAGCGATCTACCACGCCGACGCGCCGCCGGGTGAGGACCCGGGCCTGAGCGCCATCGCCGAGCAGGAGCAGAACCGGCCGCCGGAGCGCTTCTCGCGAGCGCAGCTTGGCTGGAAGGCGCTGTGCTGGATGGCGCCGGAGCCGCCGAGGGACGATGCGGCGTGGGCGCCCAGCTCCAAGCTCATCGCCGGGCACGGCCTCGCCGTGCTGCGCGGGCCCGGTGACCGGTACGTCAGCCTCGAGTGCGGTGGCGCGCCGGGGGGCCACGGGCATCCCGATCTGCTGCACCTCTCGCTCTTTGCCGGCGAGCACGTGCTGGCCGACTTCGGGACGGGATCGTACGTGTCGCCCTCGCTGCACTGGTACCGCTCCGCCCTGGCGCACAATGCGCCCGGGCGCGCCGGGGTCGGCCAGCTCGCGCGCCACGGGTGGTGCAGCGCCTTCGTGGCGGGTGAGCGCTGGTCGTGGTGTCGAGCGTGGGCACGCGGCCTGGTGGGCGAGGGCACGGCGGTCGAGCGAGCCGTCGTGGTCGGACCGGAGTACGTGCTCGACGTGGTGCATGTCGACGCGCCGCCGGACGTCGTGGTGGATCTCCCCGTTCATGCTCTCGGCGGCTTCGCCGTCGACGCGCCCAGCGGTGCCACGGAAGAACCTCCGCTGCCGGTCCGCTCCACCGCCGGTCACGAGCACGGGTACGACGTGCTCGAGGGAATGAGCGTGCTGGACTCGCCGCTCGGAGCCCTCGCATGCGGCGGCGCCGCGCAGGCGTGCGAGCTGCGGCTCGCGCCTCGCCCGAACGAGACGGTGTTCACGGCCCTCGCGCCCGGACCACCCGACATGTACTTCGCCGATGGCGCGCCGCTGCGGTTCCTGGTGCGGCGCGCGGCTGGGGCGGGCCGGTGGGTGCAGTGCTACGCGCTCCGCGCCGCGACGGTTATGGCGGTCGTGGTGGACGGAGCCGTGGTCACCGTCGTCCGGGGCGACGGAGCCGTCGATCGCTTCGAGTTCACGCCAGGTGGCGTGCGACTGCGCGAGGCGGACGGCACCACCCACACGCTCGCCGGGGTGCGCGGCGACCCGCCGGCTCCGCCCGCGGAGCGCGCCGCGCCGCGCCCGGTCATCCCATGTCCGCTGCTGCGCGAGGTGCCGGCGCCCCAGGCGTGGCGGCGTGCGGTGCCGCGCGGCGCGGTCGTGCGACTCGGGGAGCCGCACTACCGTCGGTCGGAATCCCCCTACGGAGCGGCCGGGCCGTTCGCGGCGCGCGTGGCGGTGTTCGGCGTAGATTCGAGGGTGTGTTTTGCCGCGGATGTGACCAAGGAGCCGCTCGCGCTGCGCGATGCCTCGGCCCCGGAGCTCGGTCTCGACAACGAGGCGGAGGACATCCACGCCGATGGCGTGCAGTGTTATCTCGGTGGTGAGGGGTGGGCGGGATACGTGGCGGTGCCCGATCCGCGGTCGGGCGATGTGCGGATTCGTGCGGTCCCGGGGACGGCGGCCGACGCGGTTCGGTGCACGGGACGCTGGGCGCGAACCCCCGGGGGATACGCCGTCGTCGTGACGGTGGACGTGGGACGGCCACTCCGAGCGGGAGACCGCCTGCCGGTCAACTTCGTGATCAACGAAATGTATCCGGGGCGTGAGCGCCGCGCGGGCCAACTCGCGCTGTCGGGAGGAGCGGGGTGGGTGTACCTGCGGGGCGACCGCGAGTCGCCGGCCACCGCCGTCACGGCGGAGGTGTCGTGAGGCTGGCCGTCGTGCTGGTGCGAACGCAGGACCTGGTGAACATCGCGGGCGTGGTGCGGGCGATGAAGAACTTCGAGCTCCGGGACCTGCGGCTGGTGGCGCCCGAGGAGTATGACGCGCGCCGCATCGAGGGCATCGCCCACAAGTCCGGCGACCTGCTCAGGCGCGTGCAGCGCTACGACGACCTCGATGCGGCGCTGGCCGACTGCACGTACGTCGCCGGCATGACGGCCCGCGCGCGGACCGCCAAGCGGAACATGCAGCGACCGCGGGAGATCGCGCCCGAGCTGCTGGCGCGTGCCGACGAAGGCCAGGCGGCGCTGCTGCTCGGGCCCGAAGACCGCGGCCTCACCAACGAGGAGCTGGACCGCTGCCACCGCAGCATCGCGATCCCGACCAACCCGGAGTACGGAGCGCTCAATCTGGCGCAGGCGTTCACGCTGATGGCCTACGAGCTGTACCTGGCGCGCGGGGTGGCGCCCTTCAAGGTGCCACGTCGAAGCGCCGCGCCCGCCACGGCGGAGCAGTTGGAGCTGCTCTTCCGCGACGCGGAGGAGGCGCTGGGCGCGATCGAGTTCTTCAAGACGCGAAACCCCGCCAGCATCATGCGCACTGTGCGGGAAGTCGTGCACCGCACCCCGATGGACGGGCGGGAGGCCGCCCTGTTGCGGGCCATGTGCATCGAGGTGGTGCGCTACCTCGAGCGCATGGGGCTCAGATGACGGTCCCGGGCTTCACCTCGACGGGCAGCAAGCGCCCCGACGCCCTGTTCGGTGTGTCTGCCGATGTCCCCGGGCGGATGGTTCGGGCGGCCGGGTGTCGCCTGTGGGACGACCGGGGGGCGGAGTACCTCGACACGGCGATGGCCCTGGGGGCGGTGGCGCTGGGATACGGACACCCGGCGGTGGTCGAGGCGGTGGAGCGAGCGGCGCGCGACGGTGTGGTGGGCTCGCTGGCGCCGGCGCTCGAAGCCGAGGTCGCCGAGCGCCTCTGCGCCGTGATCCGCGGCGCCGAGGCGGTGCGATTCCTGAAGACCGGTGCCGAGGCCGTGGCGGCAGCCGTGCGTCTGGCGCGGGTCGTGACGGGCCGCGAGCGTGTGCTCACCTGCGGGTATCACGGATGGCTCGACTGGTGTGCGGAGGAGGCGGGTGTGCCGAAGGCGGTCCGCGGACTGCGGCGCGAGGTGGCCTTCGACGACCCGGCGGCGCTGACCGCCACGCTCGAGGCGTTCCAGCCGGTGGCGGCCGTGGTGCTCGAACCGGTGGTGAGCGCCCCCCCCAGCGAGGAGTGGCTCGCGACCGCGAGCCGCGAAGCGAGGCGGCACGGTGCGCTGCTCGTGTTCGACGAGATCAAGACGGCGTTCCGCGTGGCCGCCGGCGGGATGGCGGAGCGCAGCGGTGTGGTCCCGGATCTCACCGTGGTCGGCAAGGCGCTCGGCAACGGCCTGCCCATTGCCGCCGTGTGCGGCGCGCGCGAGGTGATGGAGGCGGCGACCCGCACGTGGATCTCTTCGACGCTCGCGACCGAGTACGTGAGCCTGGCGGCCGCCCGCGCCGTGCTCGAGACGTATGCGCGCGAGCCCGTGCTCGAGCACCTGGAGCGCGTCGGGATCCGGTTCTATCGCGTGCTCGAGCAGTTGGCCGATGCGCACCCCGAGCTTGTTGGTGGCGTGCGCGGCCTGCCGCAGATGTGCTACCTGGACTTCGCGACCGAAGCGCTGTCGTGCCGGGTCGCGCGTGAGGCGGCGCGGCGCGGTCTGCTGTTCAAGCGAAACGCCTACAACTTCGTGTCGCTGGCGCACGGCGACGAGGAGATCGAGATGGTGACGGAGCGGCTGGGCGACGTCATGGTGGAGGTGGCCCGCACGTGTTGATCGACGTGCACGCCCACTTCTTCACGGAGCGCTCGGGACGCGGGGACTGGCGTGACGTGAACGCGAGGCGGCTGGCGGCGGGGGAGCGCATGGGAATCACCGCGCACGTGGCGTCCATCCTGGGGAGTTGGGGGCACCGCTCGCCCACCTACTTCCCGTCCCCCGGCGACGTGACGCATGCCAACGAAGCCATGTTGGAGTTGCAGCGCGCGCACCCCGGCAGGGTGTTCGGATACTGCGTCGTGAACCCCAACTACGCCGAGCACGCGCTCGACGAAGTGACGTGCCGTCTCGAGGCCGGCATGGTCGGCATCAAGCTGGCGGCGAGTCGCCGCGCCAACGACCCGCTGCTCGATCCCCTCGCCGAGGCCGCCATGGAGTGGGGCGTGCCCGTGCTCCAGCACGTGTGGCAGCACCGGCGTCGGGATTGGCCGGGCCAGGAGGCGTCGGACGCCGTGGAGCTCGCCGAGCTGGCGGATCGCCACCCCGGCACCCAGTTCATTCTGGCGCACCTCGGTGGGGGCGGCGACTGGAGTCACACACTGCGGGTGGTGCAGGGTCGTGGCAACATCTGGATCGACCTCTCGGGCTCCGGGGTCGACACCGACATGGTGCATCAGGCGCTGGAGACGGTCGGACCAGCGCAGCTGGTGTGGGGGACCGACGTCACCATGGGCACCGGATGGGGCAAACTGCGGTACCTCGAGTCCCTGGGGCTGCACGAAGACGACCTGAACCTGATCCGTGGCGGCAACGCCCGCGCGATCTTCCCTGCGGGGGTGTTCGATGGCGGCGACTGACATCGCGGCGTTCGTCGGACCGTACCCGTACCGGTACGTGCAACAGGCCGCCACCGCCGATTGGCTCCTGCTGCAAATGGATCGGCTCGGCATCGCGCGGGCGTGGGTGGGATACCTCCCCTCGATCCTCCACAAGGACCCGGCGCTCGGCAACGCCGCCCTGGAGGAGATCGTGGCCCCCCACCACGACCGGCTCCTGCCTACACCGACCCTCCATCCGGGGCGACCACGCTTCGAGGACGACCTCAACGCGGCGATTGCCATGGGGGCGCCTGCTGTGAGGCTATTTCCTCAATACCAGGGATTGGACCCCGCGGGCGCCGAGATGCGAGTCGCGACGACGGCGCTGGGCGTGGCCGGACTGCCGGCGGTGCTGACGGTGCGGATCGAGGATGCCCGCCAACGGCACCCGGCCGATCTGGCGCCCGAGTTTCCCGCCGCCGCGGTCCGCACCCTGATTCGCAACGACCGGGACGTGCGTCTGCTGGTGGTGCATGCCGATCGCGCGTTCATCGAGGAGGTCCACTTTGGCCTCACGCCGGACGAGGCCGGAAGGGTGCTGTGGGACATCTCGTGGCTCTGGGGTCCGCCCGAGGACCACCTCGGGATCCTGCTCGGCACCGTGGGGCACGAGCGGTTCGCGTTCGGCACCGGGATGCCACTGCGCATTCCCGACGCCGTCGTGGCGAAGCTCGATCTGTCCGACCTGCCGGCTGCGGTGCGCGACGACATCGAGGGGGGCAATCTGGAGCGCTGGCGGGGGCGAACCGGGTAGCGGGAAGGGTGCCGCAGGCCGCGGGACGGCCGGTTGTGCAACCGGGGCCGGCGACTATCTTACACGGCGGCCGCGACCGGATTCTCGTGTATTGCCCCTCTGCGGCCGCTTTCAGTTTGCGGTTTCTGGTATGACAACGGCACGGCGCCCCGCGCTCACGGCCGGGGCTCGACATGGAGCGCCATGAAGAAACGCGCCTCGCTGCTGGCTGCCACACTCGGCCTGGTTGCCGTGGCCATCCTGTCCCTCGTCACCAGCCGTGGCTCCGCACAGGGCGCCGCCTCGCAGATGAGCGGCTTCAAGGCACCCGTCGACGTCGACACTACCGGCCTCCCGGGTCCCGTGCAGCCCATCTTCTACCGCCACGACGTGCACGCCGGCGAGTTCGAGATGGATTGCCGCTACTGTCACTTCGCCGCCGAGGTGAGCCCGAGCGCCGGCCTCCCCACCGTCTCCACCTGCATGGGGTGTCACATCATCGCCGGCGCGGCCAATCCCGAGGTACAGAAGCTCCGGGACTACTGGAACGAGCGCCGACCGATCGAATGGGTCGAGGTGCACCGGCTCGCGCCCTTCGTGCGCTTCCCGCATCACCGGCATGTCAACTCCGACAAGGAGCTCGAGTGCCAGGACTGCCACGGTCCCATCCAGGAGATGCCCCAGGTCTACCAGTACGCATCGCTCAAGATGGGATGGTGCATCACCTGCCACGAGCAGGAAGAGGCAAGTACCGATTGCACCGTCTGCCACTACTAGGCGGGCGAACGGGCGCTCACGGGTAGAGGACGGATGGCAAACGGCGACGGGATGAATCGCAGGCGGTTCCTGAAGGTCCTCGGCGCGGCCGGGGGCGGCGCCGCCGCGCTGTCCGGATGCTCCGGCGACGCGACCGACAAGCTCATCCCCTACCTGGTCCCCCCCGACAACCAGATCCCCGGGATCGCCACCTGGTATGCGAGCACCTGTCGTGAGTGCCCGGCGGGATGCGGCGTGCACGCCCGCGTTCGCGAGGGGCGCGTGGTCAAGGTCGAGGGCAACCCCGAGAGCCCCGTCAACCGGGGACGGTTGTGCGCGCGCGGCCTGGCCTCACTGCAGGGACTCTACAATCCCGACCGGATCCGCGGCCCGATGGCGAAGGGCGCGAGTGGGGAGTTCGAGCCGATCAGCTGGGACGACGCCATCGCGCGCATCACCGAACGGCTGCAGGGGGCGACGGGGGATCTGATCCGCTTCGTCACCGGCAACGAGGCCGGGACGTTCGACCGGCTGGTGACGGAGTGGCTCCGAGCGCTTGGTGCCGCCGACCCGGTGGTGTACGAGCCGTTCGGCTACGAGGCCCTGCGACACGCGAGCCGGCAGGTCTTCGGCGTGGATCAGCTGCCGCGCTACGACTTCGGCGCCGCGCGCTATGTGATCTCGTTCGGCGCCGACTTCCTGGAGACGTGGCTGAGTCCCGTCGAGCACGCCCGGGGGTTCGCCGAGGGGCACGGCTATCGGGACGGCTCGATGGGACGCTACGTCCACGTCGAGCCCCGCATGAGCATGACCGGGATGAGTGCCGACGAGTGGATTGCGCCGCGTCCCGGGTCGGAGGCGCTGCTGGCGCTGGGCATGGCCCACGTGATCGTGACCGAGCGTCTCGTGCCGCGCCAGCCCGACACCTTCCGGGTGGAGCAGCTGCTCGACGCGCACGCCCCGGCCGACGTGGCGGAGCGCACGGGGATCGCGGCGGCAACCATCGAGCGGCTGGCGCGGGAGTTCGTCGCCGAGCCGAGCGTGGCGGCGGCCGGTGGGGTGGGCGCACAGCACGAGCAGGCCCACGTGACGGCCGCTGCGGTCAACGTGCTGAACTATGTGGCGGGGAACATCGGTCGGACGGTGCTGTACGGCGCCGATCTCAATCCGGCGGGTCCGTCGAGCTACGCCGAACTGGGCTCGCTGGTGCGCGCGATGCGCAACGGCGGCGTCGGGGTGCTGTTCGTCCATGGCGTCAACCCGGCGCATGCCGCCCCCGCGGGGACCGACTTCGCCGGCGCGATGGAGCGCGTGGGGTTCAGCGTGAGCTTCTCGCGCTTCTGGGACGAGACCGCGATGCACGCGGACCTCGTGCTGCCCGATCACGACCCGCTCGAGCAGTGGAACGACTTCGAGCCGCGGGCCGGAGCGTACGCCCTGCAGCAGCCGGTCATGCAGCCGGTGTTCGACACGCGCCAGAGCGGCGATGTGCTGCTCGCCGTGGCGCGGCAGGCGGGCGGCACGATCGCCGCGCGCTTCACGGCCGAGACCTACAAGGACTACCTGCAGCAGGGCTGGCAGCGTCTGCAGCGGCAGCTGGGGGACTTCCGGCCCTTCGACGCCTTCTGGACCGAGGCGTTGCAGCGCGGCGGCGTGTGGCGCGACGCGCCGGCGCGTGCGGTGCGGCTCGCTCGAACGGTGACGGACCTGCAGGAGCCCGCCACCCGATCGGCGCCCCTGGATGCCCTTACGCTGATCGCGTATCCCTCGTCGGCGCTGTACGACGGGCGCGGGGCCAACCGCCCGTGGCTGCAGGAGCTGCCCGACCCGGTGACCAAGATGACGTGGAGCACCTGGGTCGAGATTCACCCGGAGACGGCGGCGGCGCGGGGCATTCGCGAGGGCGACATCCTGGAGGTCACGACGTCCGCGGGCACCGTCGAGGCGCCGGCCTATCTCTATCCGGGCCTGCGCCGCGACGTGATCGCCATGCCGCTGGGACAGGGCCACACGGCGTTCGGGCGCTACGCCGAAGGACGGGGCGCGAACGTCTACGCGCTGCTGTCGACCGACGTCACGGACTTCGGGGGCTTCTCGCACTACGCCGCGTCCACGCTACGCCACACGGGCCGGCACGAGTACCTCGCCAAGACCGAGGGGAAGTCGCGGCAGATGGGCCGGGGCATCGCGCAGGCCGTGACGCTGGCGGCGTTGCAGCACGGCGAGCACGGCGAGGAGCACGGCGGCCACGCGGCGCCGGTGCCGGAGCACGTCGAGCAGCTGTTGGACGAGGTGCAGGAGGCGCAGGACGCCGACACCAGGTACGGCGACTACGCCGGCGACCTGCCGCGCTGGGCCCTGGCCGTGGACCTCTCCAAGTGCACGGGCTGCAGCGCCTGCGTCACGGCGTGCCACTCGGAGAACAACATCCCGACCGTGGGGCCGGATCTGGTCCGGCGCGGCCGCGAGATGGCGTGGATCCGCATCGAGCGGTACTTCGAGGGTGGGGAAGATGGCGAGCCGCTGGAGGCGCGCGTCCTGCCGATGATGTGCCAGCAGTGCGGTCACGCGCCGTGCGAGCCGGTGTGTCCCGTGTTCGCGGCGTACTCCACGCCCGACGGGCTCAACGGGCAGGTCTACAATCGCTGCGTCGGCACGCGCTACTGCTCCAACAACTGCCCCTACAAGGTTCGATACTTCAACTGGTTCGATCACCAGAACCCGGCGGATCCGGCCTTCAGTTTCCCCGACCCGCTGCACTGGTTGCTCAATCCCGACGTGACCGTGCGGTCCAAGGGCGTCATGGAAAAGTGCACGTTCTGCGTGCAGCGCATTCGCGGCAAGCAGCACGATGCGAAGCTCGCGGGACGGGAGCTGGAGGACGGGGAGATCCTCACCGCGTGTCAGCAGACCTGCCCCTCCGATGCGATCGTGTTCGGTGATCTGAACGACCCCAGCTCGCGCGTGCACCAGCTCTCGCGCGATGAGCGGGGCTACAGTGTGCTGGGCGACCTCAACACCCGGCCAGGCGTGACCTACCTGCGCAAGGTGCGCAACCTGACGGTGGACGAGGCGTAACGCGAATGGCCACCATCGCGGAACCCCAACGGACGGCGCCGCAGCAGCCGACCTACCACGAGATCACGCGCGACGTCGTCGCGACGCTCGGACGGCCGTCGCGCACGTACTTCGTGCTGCTCGCGGTGGTCCTCGTGGTGCTGGCGCTGGGCGCGTTCGCGCTGCTGTGGCAGATCCGTTGGGGGCTCGGGGTCGCCGGGTACACGCCGCCCGTGCTCTGGGGCGTGTACATCACGACCTTCGTCTTCTGGGTCGGCATCGCGCACTCCGGGACCCTCATCTCGGCGATACTCTACCTGTTCCGGTCGGCCTGGCGCACGTCGGTGTACCGCACCGCCGAGGTCATGACGGTGTTCGCCGTCCTCACGGCGGGCCTGTTCCCGCTGATCCACGTCGGTCGGATCTGGTACGCCTACTGGCTGTTCCCGTATCCCAACCAGCGCCAGCTGTGGGTGAACTTCAAGTCGCCGCTGCTGTGGGACGTGTTTGCCGTGTCCACGTACCTGACGGTGAGCACGCTGTTCCTCATCGTCGGCCTGGTCCCCGACGTTGCCGCCGTCCGGGAGAAGGCGACGGGCTGGCGGCGGAAGCTGTACGAGGTCACGTCGCTGGGGTGGCGCGGCACCGACCAGCAATGGCGCCACTACATCCGGGCGTACCTCTACCTGGCGGCCCTCGCGACCCCGCTGGTGCTCTCCGTGCACAGCGTCGTGTCGTGGGATTTCGCCATGTCGATCGTGCCGGGCTGGCACGCCACGATCTTCGCTCCGTACTTCGTGGCCGGCGCCATCTACTCCGGCGTGGCGATGGTGGTGACCCTGTTGGTGCCGCTCCGCAAGGTGTTCAAGGTGGAGCGATACATCACGGTGGACCACTTCGAGAACCTGTCGAAGCTGTTGCTCCTCACCGGGCTCATCGTGGGGTACGCGTACGCCGTCGAGTACTTCATCGCCTGGTACTCGGGGAACCCGTTCGAGCAGGCGTCCTTCTACAACCGGGCGTTCGGCGAGTATTGGTGGGCCACCTGGACGATGATCATCTGCAACGGGTTCCTGCCGCTGCTGCTGTTCTTCCGAAAGGTGCGCCGCAGCATCCCGGCGCTGTTCGTGCTGTCCCTCTTCGTGAACCTGGGGATGTGGTTCGAGCGGTTCGTGATCATCGTGGTGTCGCTCTCCTTCGAGTACGAGCCGTACGCGATGGGGCACTACACCCCGACGTGGGTCGAGTGGTCGATCCTGGCGGGCAGCTTCGCGTGGTTCTTCCTGTGGTTCCTGCTGTTCGCGAAGAACTTCCCGATGGTCTCGATCACCGAGGTGAAGGAGATCATCCCCATGCCGCGGAAAGCGAGGCCCGGGACATGAACAAGACGCATCCGGGCGGGATTCTCGCGGCGTACCAGCACGTGGACGCAGCCGCAGCGGCGATCAAGGCGCTGAAGGCCAAGGGGTACCGGGACGTCACCGTCTACACGCCGGTGCCCAACGTGGAGATCGCGCAGGCGGTGGGCCACAAGGTGAGCCCGGTGCGGTTGTGGACGCTGCTCGGTGGCCTCCTCGGGTGCGCCAGCGGCTTCGCGCTGACCCTGTGGATGTCGTACGACTGGCCGCTGGTGGTGGGCGGCAAGCCCGTGGGCTCGGTGATCCCCTACGTGGTGATCGCCTTCGAGCTGACGATTCTGTTCGGCGCGGGCGCGACGATCCTGGGGCTCCTGTTCCATTCCTGGCGTACGCGGCAGGCGGGCGCCTACGACGGGCGCTTCACCGACGACCAGATCGGGATCTTCGTCGCCTGCCCGGTCGAACGGCGCCCTGCGGTGGAGGAGCTGCTGCGACACTCCGGTGCGGTGGAGGTGCGCGTTGAGACGTAAGCTCGCCCTCGCCTTGGCCGCCGTCGCGCTGCTCATCAGCGGCTGCACGCGGGAGCAGTGGCACCGCTTCCCGAGCCCCGATGACCTCGTCGCGGCGATCCCGTGGTTCGCGGTGATGCACCGGGGCATCGCCATCCAACCGTACAAGATGCCGCGCCAGCCGGTGGAGGGGACGGTGCCGGTGACGGGCATCGAGGTCGTGCCGCCCGCGATCCCGCAGAATCGGTCGACGCTCGATCGCCTGTCCAATCCGGTGCAGCGCACCGCTTCGAGCATGGAGCGTGGCCGCGATCGCTACGAGATCTACTGCACGGTGTGCCACGGCTCCGAGGGGCGGGGGGACGGCCCCGTGGCTCCCGCCTTGGCGAACGCGGTGCGCAACCTGACCGAGCAGCGCCAGGTCGACAACAGCGACGGCTGGATCTACGGGACGATCACCAACGGCTTCGGCGCCCTGATGCCCGAATACGGCAGCAAGATCAGTCCGGAAGATCGTTGGCACGTCGTCAACTACGTGCGGTTGCTGCAGGGAGCGGCACAATGAGCCTGGGCATCCCGAACGACGAGCTCCTCCGCCGCAGCGCCAACGCGCCGGCACGCGGGATGCTCCTGCTTGGCGCCCTGCTCGCCGTGCTCGGGCTGGGGCTGTTCGTCGCGCTCGTCACGGGCGATGACCCCGGACGCGCCTGGCGCCTGTTCCACGTGAACTTCCTGTTCTTCACCGGGATCGCGCTCGGCGCCACGGTCTTCGCCGCCACGCAGAAGATCACCAAGGGCGTGTGGTCCGGACCGATCATCCGTTTCGCCGAGGCGTCGGTGGCGTTCCTCCCCGTCGCCGTCGTCTGTTTCCTGGTGCTGTTCCTGGGGCGCGAGGAGGTGTTCCCCTGGATCGAGCACCCGACGCCGGCGCGCGGCCAGTGGCTCACGGTCTCGTGGGTGTTCTGGCGGGATCTGGTGGCGCTCCTCGCACTCCTGGTCGTGGCCGTGGCGTTTGTGTATACGGATGTGAAGCCGGACGTGGCAGAGCTGCGGGGACAGGTGACCGGGTGGAAGCGGATCCTGTACGACCGCATCGCGGCCGGCTACAGCGGCATGCCCGCGGACCAGGAGAAGCTCGAGCGGCGGCTCAGCCGGCTGGCGGTGGCCCTGTGCGTGATGTACGCGTGGCTCTTCTCGCTCATCGCGTTCGACCTCGTGATGTCGCTCGCGCCGTACTGGATCAGCAACCTGTTCGGTGCCTTCTTCTTCATGGGTGCGGTGCTCACGGGGCTCACGATGCTGGGGCTGATGATGGTCTACTGGCGCCGCCGCCTGGGAATGCGCGACGTGATCGGCCGGCAGCAGTTTCATGATCTGGGCAAGCTGATCTTCGGCTTCTCGGTGTTCTGGGCGTATCTGGTATTCAGCCAGCTGCTCGTGATCTGGTACGGCAACCTGCGGGAGGAGACGTCGTTCGTCTTCTACCGGCTGTGGGGCGACTGGCAGCCGATCTCGATCATGGTAGGGTTGATGGTCTTCCTCATTCCCTTCTGGGGCCTGATCTGGGTGAAGTCGAAGGTGACCGCGTTCACGTTCACCCTGTTCGTGCTCATCAGCTTGCTGGGGGTGTGGCTGGAGCGCTACTTGCTGGTGCAGCCCTCCCTCACGGAGCACGCGCCCCAGATCGGGCTGCCGGAGATCGGGATCTCCCTCGGGTTCCTGGGATTGTTCCTGCTGGCGTACGGGCTGTTCGCGCGTACGTTCCCGATGGTGAGCCCGCGGCTCACCGCGCAGGCGGAGGCTACCGGCCACCACTAGCCGTTCGCGGCCGTCGCGTAAGGGTTGTCGTGGGGTCCTGCGGGGCCCCATTGCACACTGTGGAGTTCCCATGTCCGAAGCCCACCAGCGTCTCGACGCCTTCCGGCACTTCCGTGAGAAGATGAACGCGGCCATCCACGAGGCGGGAAACCTCACCATCAACCGGTTCTTCGCGCTGGACGCGCGCGCCTACGAGGCGGGCGCGCTCGCTGCCAAGACCAAGGAGCTGATGGGGCTCACGGCCTCCATGGTGCTGCGGTGTGACGACTGCATCACCTACCACCTGATTCGCTGCCGCGAGGAGGGTGCGACGGATGACGAGCTGTTCGAGGCGTTCTCCGTGGCCCTGGTGGTGGGTGGGTCGATCGTGATTCCCCACCTGCGCCGGGCGGTGGCGACCCTCGAGGAGCTGCCCGCGTCGTGAGCGAGCGCGCCGCGGTGTGGCACGCCGCCCGCGAGCTGGCGGAGGCCGGGGTGGCCGGGGCGATGGCCACGGTGTCCAGTCAGCGGGGTTCGCTGCCCATGGCGCGGGACGCGAAGCTCGTGGTCGCGGCGGATGGCCGGCGGTGGGGCACCGTCGGTGGCGGCTGCACGGAGGCCGACGTGGCCGAGCAGGCGCTGGCCGCGGCAGCGAGCGGCGCCCCCAGCTTCTCGCGCCACACGCTCAACGCGGACTTGGCCGGGGACGTGGGTCTCTCGTGCGGAGGCACGGTGGAGCTGTTTCTCGAGCCCATCGTGGCGACCCCCGAGATGGCGGCGCTGTACGGTGCGCTGGCGGAGGCGACCGAGCGCCGCGTGGCGGGCACGGTCCTGACGGCGGTCGATTGGAGCGCGGGACCGCGCAAGGAGGCGCGGATCGGACCCGAGGTGATGGTCGTGGGGGCCCCGTTCGACACCGAAGTCGAGGCCGCGGTGCAGCCCTCGCGGGCCGCGGCGCGGGTCGATGAGGCGCTCGGGGCGCTGGTCGAGCCGCTCGAGCGGGTGCCCCGCGTCGTCATCTTCGGTGCCGGGTACGTGGGGCGGGCGATCGCCAAGGTCGCGGCCGACGCCGGCTTCTACGTGGTGATCACCGACGATCGGGCGGAGTTCGCCGACCCCGATCGCCTGCCGTGGGCGCACGAGGTGATCGCCCAGGACTTCCGCACGGTGCTCGACGGGCTCTCGCTGGACGCCGACGACTACGTGCTCGCCACGACCCGGGGGCACAGCTACGATGCGGAGATCGTGGAGCGCACGGCGACGTCACCGGCGCGCTACGTCGGCATGCTCGGCAGCGCGCGAAAGCGGGCGGTGATCTTCGAGGCGCTGGAGCGGGCGGGGGTGCCGCTCGACGCGCTGCAGCGGGTGCGGGTGCCCATCGGGGAGGCGATCGGCGCCGACACGCCTGCCGAGATCGCCGTGTCGGTGGTCGCCGAGCTGATCAGGGTGCGCCGGACGGGCGAGACGGCCCGCTAGGGCAGCGCGTCGAGCAGTGCCTGCAGGGAGTCGGGCGGCAGCGTGCCGCGCAACGTGAGCAGGTAATCCCCGCGACGCACGGTCGCGGACGCGAGGCCGGTTCCCAGCAGGGGCTCGTTCATCGCCTTCAGCTCATCGCGCGCCTGCGCCCGCTCCTCCGCCGGCCCGGCCACCCGCTCCCCGGTTGCGATCGCTGCCACCGCCTCCTGCCGCAGCACCACGACCTCACCGGAGGCGAGGCGCTGCACCAGCTGCACGGCGCGCCGGCCCTCCTCGGCCGGGACGAGGTACGCCACGACGGCGGCGTCGGGGAGCCGCAGGAGGGGGGCGCCCAGCAACTCCCGCGCGGTCTGCTCGTCGGTCTCGTTCCACGCCGCCCCTTCTCCCGGCAGGCCGACCAGCGCGTCTAGGTCCACCTCATGCGCGGCGAAGGCCTCTGCGGCCGCCGCCGGTTGCGCTGCTCGGCGCTCGGCCGGCTCCTGGTCCGCCGAGTCGGCGAGCGCGACCGCACCCCTCGTGCGCACCTGAACCGGGGCCGGTGCAACGGGGATGGCGACCCCCGCAGCCGGCTGCTGCTCCACCTCTGCCTCGGCCAGTTTCGCCCTCGCCTGCTCGGTCTCGGGCGTGAGCTGTCCCTCGGCACGCCCCGGCGCGGCGACTTCCGACTTCGCGGCGCCTGTCGGCGCGGCCTCGTCGCGACGCGCCTCGCGCTCGGTCTCGGAGGTGCTCTCGCGCGCCGCGACCTGCGCAGGTGCACCCCCCACCACACCCGCTTCCACGTCCGCGGCCTGCTCGGGCGTGCTGTCCGCCACGGCGACGCTGCGTTGCTCCGCCGGTCGCTCGCCGAATCCCAGCGAGCCCCGGGCGATCCACCCCACGCCCACCGCGAGCACGATCGTCGCCGCCCAGCCCAGCGCGGCGAGGCGGTTCAGACGGAATACGCGCCGCCGGGTCTCCACCGCGCGGGAACGCGCCACGACCTGCTCGAAGGGAGGCGCGGTCACCGTCGCGGGACCGGAGCCGCTCAGAATCGCCGCGCTGCGATCGCGCAGCGTGCGGGCCTCCGCCAGCCGCGTGCGGCACTCGGCACAAATGTCCAGGTGCTGCTCGAGGCCTGACCGCTCCGCCCCGTCGGTCTCGCCGTCGAGGTAGGCGTGCAGCAGTCCCTCATCGATGTGCGACATCTTTGTCCTCCAGCGCGCCGTACGCCTCCACCAGGCGGCGGCGCGCGCGTCCCAGCGTCGTGCCGACCGCGCCCTTCGAGAGGCCGGTCTCCGCGGCGATCTCGCCGTAATCGAGCCCGGCGTCCCACAGCAGGAGCACGTCGCGATCCCGTTCGCTCAGCCGGTTGAGCGCCGCGCGTACCTGCTCCATGCGCTGCTCCCGGTCGAGCTCCTCGGCCGGGTCGGGCGCGCTCTGCCCGGCGACTTCCGACTTGAGGAGCGTGAGGTGCTTGCGGCGGCGGATCGCCGTTCGGGCCTCGTCACGCGCGAGGTTGCTCGCCACGGTGAAGAGCCAGGCCTTCGGGTTGTCCGGCCGGTGATCGAGCGCGCGCACGAACACCTCCTGTGCCAGGTCCTTCGCCCGGTCCGCATCCCACACCTTGCGGTGCAGGAAGCGGACCAGGTCCTCGAAGGTCGTGCGGTACACTTCCGCCCAGTCGACGCTCACGCCGTCCAGTTTACCGTGCCCGGAAGTCGCGCACTAGGCGCGCCAGCTCGGGCGTCGACATCGTTTCGAGCCCGCCGTCCGCCACGCGGATGCTCACGCGGTCGCCGGCGATCAACACCTGCCCGAACTCCCGGAAGTAGGGCTCGAGCTCGGGCGCCAGCCGGAGCAGCGCGAAGTACGCCTCACCGTACGGGGCGATCTCCACGGTGCGCACCGAATCGGCGTGCTTCAAGTCGGTCCAGACGCCGTCCCGCTCGGCGAACAGGCGGCCGGCGACGTGCCGCGCCTGGCCCATGTGGCCGCGGGCGTAGAATGCGTCCTCCATTTCGATCAGATCCACGGCCGACTTCGCCTCCCGCTTCATGCGGGCTTCCTCGGCGGCGACGACCGCGCCCACGCCGGACTGCGCCTCGGCGGCGGGGGTGTTGACGGGCTGTCCGCGCCTCGGAGCGTCCCGGCGCACAGCGACGTCCTCCGGTTCCTGCACGAGGTAGGAGGTGTACTCGCTCAGCAGACCGTAGCGCAGCGCGGTGCGGCGGATCTCCTCGATGAGTTCGTCGTTGGCGCCGTTCAGGCGGACCTGCTGCGTGAGGAACCCGATCTTGCGTGACGCCCACAGCCGGGGGATGAACTCGTTGCCCGGAGCGTGATCGGGGAACCGGGCGTCGGTCGCGTACCGCTCCGTGCGCCGGTTGCGGCGGCCTGTCACCGTAATGGCGCCACTCCGATCGCGGTCGGAGGTGCGGTACCGCCCGAAGACGACCAATTCCTCGCCCGCGAACAGGTCGGGCAGGGTGCCGGGATAGATCTCCTCCAGCTCGACCGGCGCGTCGACCAGCGCGAGGTCGGTCAGCACCGGGTGCTGGATCTTTGCCGCCAGCACGCTCAACGCCCGCTCGACGTCCTCGCCGGGCTGTACGTACTGGGTGGCACCCCGCCCGGCCGCCGACAGTCGGTCGAGCAGGTAGGTGTTCACGTCGTAACCCACCCCGAAGGCGAACACGCGGGCGCGGCCGCGCTGCTGCTCGGCCTGTTGCGCGATGCGCTCGGGATTCTGCTCGCCCACCGAGGGCAGCCCGTCGGTCAGGAACACCACGATGGGCAGCCGAGTCTCGGGGCTGTCGAGCCGGAAGGCCTCCTGCAACGCCCCGGCGATGTTGGTGCCGCCGTCGGCGACGAGCCGGTCGATCCAGGCGTGGGCGTCGCGCAGCGCGCGGCCGCTCGGCTCGGACCAATCGGCGCGGTAGGCGGTCACGCCGCTGCTGAACGACAGCAGCCGGAAGCGGTCCTCACGATCCAGCGTCCCCAGCAGTTGCCGCAGGGCCGCCTTCGCCTGATCAATCTTGCTGCCCGACATGGAGCCGGAGACGTCGAGCACCACGGTCAGGTCGCGTGGCAGCGTGGTGCCGTCGGCGCTCCCGGGCGAGAGCGTCAGCATGAAGTAGCCGTCCTCGCCGGCGGGCTTGTGCGTGACCAGCGTGATCCCCACCAGCCCGCGGGCCATGGGAAGAAACACCACGAAGTCCCCGCGCAGCTCGTCCTCGGGCCGCACGGTGAGCCGTCCCCGCTCCCGCGACACGTTCAGCGCATGGGTCGGGGAGAAGGGATTCCCGTAGGCGCTGCCGCTGTCGGCCACCAGGGTGAAGGTGAGCGGGGCGTCCTCGGGGCGATGCTGGGTCACCACGGCCTGCTCCGGGGTCACCCTGCGCCCGAAGCGGCCGCCGGCGGCGTAGCGGAACTGCAGCGCGTCTCCGGCCCGCTCCATGATCTGGGTGTAGCGCAAGGTGATCTTGCGCGTTTCCCCCGCGTTGATGGGAAAGACGCGGGCCCGCACGAGACCGTGCCCGGCCAACTCGATGAGCGCCGGGTCGCGCTTCAACCGAACGATCTCTTCGTAGATCGCCCGCGCCTGATCGGCGTCCATGGTCTCCCCCCGCAGCTCCAGGTCGCCCTGGAACAGTGAGAAGTTGCTGAACACCGCCTCCCCCGGAAGCGGATAGAGGTAGTCACCCTCCCCCAGGCCGCGTCCGTCGTTGCGGAACCACTCTTCGACCTCGACCAGGGCGATCCGCCCGGTCACCTGCACCGAGACGGTGGTGCGGACCTTCACCACCGCGAAGCCGGGATCCCGGCCCGGGACCGGCTCGATCCACCCCTGCGCCAGCAGGGGGGAGGCCAGCAGCGTTGCCGTCAGGGCAGCCATGAGCGTCTTCATCGTTGCCTCGCTGATACGTCCTACTCAGGGTGACGCCCCAGCCCCGGAGATTTGCACACGGCTGGGCGGGTTGCCGTGCGGCTCGGCCCTGTCGATACTTGGCGGTTGCGCGAGACTCTGTGACCGACAGCGGAACTCTGGCATGGGGTGCCGGGTTTGGAAGGGGCGATGGACGGAAGCGTGCTGAGCAATCGAGTGATTGGCCTGCTGCTGGCGGGCTCCGCGGCGCTGGCGGCACCGGCAGCGGCGCAGGTGGCGTCCGAGCTGGAGGGCTGGACCGTGCGCGCCAGCCCCGCGGCGGATCTCTGGTTCCACGGCCTGGCGGTCGTGGGCTTCGGCATGGACGACCTGTTCCAGCCGTACCATCCCGAGTACGTGGAGCAGGTCCGCAGGGCCAAGGAGGAGCTGGGAGTCTACCCGACCCCGCTCGACAGCCTCGCCGCGGAGCTTCTGGCGGAGTTCGGGAAGAAGCCCGAGTTCGGTGCCCTGCACTTCGCGCCGCTGCAGTTCGCCAACGCGACCCGCGATGAGATGCTCAGCGCCCTCATGGCCGTGGCGAGGCGCGAGCTGCGGCAAGAGGAGGTCTACGGCCCGAGCACCCGCGCCGGCATTCGGTGGGCGGCGGGGGCGTTTCGCGATGGAGACCTCCGCGATGGCCTGAAGCGGTTCGTGGAGCTGCTCGAGCAGGAGTGGGACATCTTCTTCGAGGAGTACTGGGAGCGGGTGATCGCGGCGGATTCGGCCCGCTACCAGGAGATCCAGGCGGCGTGGAGCGAAACGCTCGAGCCGGCGCTCGCCCCGTGGCTCGAGCCGCCGCGACTCGACGGCGGGACGATCCTGCTGTCGCCCGCCCTGGGACCCGAGGGCCGGCTGGAGACGGGCTCGGCGTTCCGCCGCCTGGACAACGTCGTGGCCGTGTGGGCGCCGCCGGGCGCCGGCCCCGATCCCAGCGTCTTCGCGATCGTGCGGGAGCTCTGCTACGCGGTCGTGCCGCGGGCGGTGCGGGCCTCGGGCGCCCAGGAGATGCCGGCCGAGCTCGGCAGCCGGGCGGCGGTCCGGTGCGGCGCGCTCGTGCTCGACGTCTACGACCCGACCCTGCTCGGGGCGTATCAAGAGACGCAGGTCGCCGCCGCCGTGGCACTGCAGGGATTGCCGGCGGACGTGGCGTTTGAGGACGCATTCCCGCTGAGTGACGCCATCCTGCGGGCGCTGGAGGCCGAGATCGGTGGGACGCAGGTGGCGGCACAGCCGGCCCAGCCCCCGACGGCGCAGGCGGTGCCGCTGCAGCCGGGCGTACAGCCCGGGGCGCGGCCCTCACCTGCTCCCGGCGGCCGGACCGGTCCGGGGCACTGGGTGGTACGCGAGCGCCCCCAGGTGGACCTCTGGTTTCACGCCCTCGCCGTGATCGCGGCCGACCAGCCTGGGCCGCTTGGCCTGTACAGCGCGGAGTACCAGGAGCTCATCCGCCTCGCGAAGCTGGAGCGCGGTGTGTATCCGACGGCGCTCGACTCGCTCGCCACCGATCTGCGCGAGGGAATCGGCGAGGGTGCCGGATACGACCTGCTCCATTTCGTGCCGCTGTACATGCCGGACAGCGACCCCGAGGAGATGCTCGCGGCGCTGCGCCTCGTGGCCGATGGCAAGGCGCCACGACCGGGCCGGGGCGCCCCCGGGGGGGCCGCGGGGCAGATGGGGAACCAGGAGCAAATCGCGATGATGATCCTGGACCAGAATCTGCAGGGAGGCGCCCGCAGGCTCCTCGGCCGGCTGGTGGACGCGGCGGAGGAGGAGTGGGAGGTCTTCTACCGGGACTACTGGAGGGAGATGAGCGCGCGGGAGCAGCCGCGCTACCAGGCCGTGCAGGCGATGTGGGATTCCCTGTTCGCCCCGCAGCTGGGCCGCTATCTGGAGCGCCGCCGTCTCACGGCAGGTCTGATCTTCCCGTCGCCGCCCATCGGTCCGGAGGGCCGCATCGTGGAGTACGACTCGTTCGATGCGGGTGACCAGGTGGTCGCGGTGCAGATGCCGCTGTCCACCGATCGGCCCGAGCCCACGATCTTCGCCTTCCTCAAGGAGCTGTGCTTCCTGTTGATCGACGACCGGCAAATGGCCCGCTACGCCACGACCGCCGAGGACCTGGAGGATCTCAGACGGCGGGCGGCGGTGCAGTGCGGCGCCCTGATCCTCGACTTCTACGCCCCAACGTTGGCCAATCAATACCGCCGGGTGTTTCTCGATGCGGTCGGAGCGGAGGACAGCCAGACGGGAGCGGCGTTCGATCGGGTGTACTTCCTCGACCCTGAGGTGTATCAACTCATGCGGGAGAGGATCCGAGCTCGATGAGCGCGCACCCCCGGGCGAGACCCGTGCCACGCACCGATCCGGGGCTGCATGAACTGCAGGCCCTGTACGGGCAGAAAGTGTACGAGCGCCCGCAGGCGCCGCGGCGCGCCCCTACCGGCAGCCTGCCGCGTCGCGACCGCAGGCTTGGGGCCGGCGCGGGCGCGGCGGCCGTGCTCCATGCCGCGGCGATCGTGCTGGCCATCGTGGGGGGGCAGGCGCTGGCCTTCGTGGGCGAGGGCGACGGCCCCGGTGCGGTCGGCGGGGGCGGCGGCGGCGGCAACAAGGGCGTGCAATTCATCAACCTGCCCCCCGCGCCACCCAGGCCGGCTCCCGTAGCGCTGCAGGCGCCCGAGCCCGATGAAGAGCTGGTGGAGCTGGTGTTGCCCAAGCCGGACCTCAACTTGATCCCACCGGAGGTGGCGGAGATCGCACCCCCAACCACCGTGCAGCGCGTCGTCGTCACCCGGCCGCAGGACGTGGGTGCCGGAACCGGCGAGGGTGCCGGCACGGGATCGGGCAGCGGCGGCGGTGTGGGTTCGGGTCAGGGAACGGGGATGGGTAGCAACATCGGGCCGGGATCGGGTGGTGGTGGTGCCGTGGAGGCGCCGAAGGCCCGCAATCAGGTCCTTCCGGCCCTGGATCCGCCCGCATCGGTGCGGGGCAAGGAGTACACGATCCGCTTCTGGGTGAACTCCCGGGGCCGGGTCACACGGGTGACGGTCGAGCCCGAGATCTCCGACTCAGACTTCCGCAAGAAGCTGCTCGACAGGTTGTTCGAGTGGACCTTCTACCCGGCGCGAACGGCGGAGGGTCGCCCCGTCCAGGGGGAGTATTCGTTTTCGATCACTTACTGACCCTGATGCCGGTCGGCGCCGGTCACGCCAGCGCGCACCCGTTCTTCCCCGCCTCCAGCTCTCCAGCCCCCGCGCTCCTCACGTCAGCGCGCACCCCGGGTGCCCGACGTCGTCGGGGCCCAGATCGGGCCACTCATAGCAGATGGAAGGCTTCGCGCCCCGGCCATTGGGAAGCACGCGGTCGTGCAGCACGCAGCTGACGCCGTCGGCGTCGAGATAGCCGCACGCCGAGATCACCTCTATTTCCACCGAATCGGGCCCGTCACGATCGACCTTGCACAGGTACGGCGACTTGCGGGACCGCAACAGCGACTCCGTCCGCGTGTGCGACTTGGGAAGCACCAGGTCGAGCGTGAGGTCGCGGCAACACGCCGCGCCCTTGGTGTTGTCGGCCGTGCGGCACGGCGCGTCGAGACAGGGGTTCTTCCCCTGCATCACGGGCAGCGCGCGCTGCGCGGCCCGCTTGAGCGGCAGCTCGAGCACGCGGCGCTTGCCGCGGTACACGACGGCGAAGCGGTTGCCGCCCCGGCGGAACACGTATCGGTCCTGCGGTGCCGGCTGGCTGAGTCGGGGAAGGGGGCCGCGGAATCCGTGCGCCTTGCACCTGGCGCTGGGGTGCCCGTTGTGCTGGGAGGTGCCCGCGGCGTCGTGCACGTCGAGGTACTTGCACGGCACGTGGATCGTGGCATCGACGAGCAGCTCGATCCCGTCGACGTAGGGCTTTCCCATCGTGATGCGCTCGGTGTGTCCCAGCATCCAGGTGGCCGACGCATCCTGGAGACTCTGGCTGTCATCCTCCAGGTCGGCGACGCGCATGGTCACCCTCAGCTCACGGCAGTGTTTGCCGAGGTGTGTGCACGGTGGTGGTGGTGGCATGCGATGCAAGTTCACCGATTGTCTGCAAAATTCAAGCGCCTTGGGTAGATTGGCGAACCGTGACGACGGATCGCAGAGCGACACTGGTCATTCTCGACGGCGCGAGGGCCGATGTCTTCGCGCACCTCGTCGCTGCGGGAGATCTCCCCAACATCAGCCGGTACCTGCTGGAGTCCGGCGGGATGGTGCCCGCCACCACCGTCTTCCCGTCCACCACAGGGGTGGCGTACCTGCCGTTCCTCACGGGGTGTTATCCGGGTACCTGCGACGTGCCCGGCATCCGCTGGATGGATGTGCGGGGCTACACCGGCGAGTGGTGGCGCGACCGCGAGCACCTGCGCAGCTACTGCGGCCCGCAGGGCGGCCTCATCAACAGCGATCTCCGTCCCGGACTCGTCACGCTGTTCGATCTCGTCCCCGAGTCGGTGTCCCTGTGCAGTCCGTTGACCCGGGGGCTCCCGCCCGAGCGCGACCGGGTGCAGCGGGCGCGGGCGCTGTGGGGGGCGCTGGCGCACTACGTGGGCACGTACGGGCCGCTCGAGCGGGCCGTCGGGCGGGCACTCTGCCGCACGACACGTGAGCGCCACCGCTTCGTGTTCGCGGTGTTTCCCGGCGTGGACGGCGTGACCCACTTCTGGGATCCCTGGCACACGCTCGTGCTCGACATGTACCGCGGCTTCGATCGCATCATCGGTGACTACGCAGCGGCAGGCGGCTTCGACGGCGACCATCTCACGCTGCTGGTGAGCGACCACGGTCTCACGCCCGTGGAGCACCACACTGACGTGAGTCTCGAGTTGGAGGCGATGGGGATGCCGGCGCTGCGCTACCCAGCGATCTGGCGCCGCGACCCCAAGGTGGGGGTGATGGTGTCCGGCAACGGCTCCGTGCAGCTCTATCTCCGGCCCGGCACGCCGCGCCCGCGGCGGTTCACGATCGGCGAGATCGAGGCCGGAATGGTGGCGGACATCCCCCGCAACCTGGTGCGCGAGTTGGCCCAGCTCCCTGGCGTGGCGCTGGTCGTGGGGAACGACGGGGACGCCGTGCGGCTGGTGGGCAGAGAGGGCCGTGCGCGGTTGGTGGACTCCGGCGGGGGCCGCATCCGCTATCTGCCCGATACGGCGGACCTGCTGGGGCTGGGTGGCCCCGCCGAGCACGACGACCGCGAGTGGCTGCGGCGCACGATGAGCTCGCCGTATCCCGACGCCCCGACGCAACTGTTGCAGCTCTTCCGGTCACCCCGCGCGGGCGACCTGGTGATCATCGCCGAGGTGGGTTGGGACCTGCGGCGCGACTGGGAGATCCCGGAGCATCGCTCGGGTCACGGCAGCCTCACCGCCGATCACATGCGCTGCCTGGTGGCCTCGAATCGGCATCTGGTGGGCCCGGTGCGCACGGTGGACACCTTTCCTCTCATCCTGGGGCATCTGGGTGTACCCATCCCGGAGGGGATCGACGGGGTGCTGCCTGTGGCTCCCGACGTGGACCCGATGCAGCGAACCGCGCTGGCCGCGCAGGCTTGATTTCCAGCAAAGCCGATAGTTCCATTAGGACTTCCAGAACCGGGAGTCCCAAGTGGTGTTGAGAGCTATGGCTGCGTTGGTGCTGATCGCGGGCACGGGCCGGATCGGGTTGGCGCAGGAGCCGACCGTCCGGCTGGTCAACGACGACGAGGCGCAGGAGCTCGTCGTGGAGATCGGTCCCGTCGACCTTCCAGGCGGGCCGATGGCGGTCGGAGAGGCCGAGGCCGGTCACGGGGGGCACGGCGGCCACGGCGGAGCGGTCTTTCCGCCGGTGACGGAGTTGAGCTTCCCCTTCGCCGTCTACCTGTACGGGTTCGACTACGAGGTGCTCGACGCGCAGGGAACCCCGCTGCCGACGGAGCTGGTGCACCACCTGAACCTGATCAACCCCGACTTCCGCGAGCTGTTCCTCCCCATCTCTCAGCGGATTCTCGCCGTGGGGAAGGAGACGGGCGCACAATCGATGCCGTGGTTGCTGATGGGGTACCCCGTGCCCGGCGGGACCCGCATGGTGGTGAGCGCGATGCTCCACAATCCCACCGGTGCGGACCATGTCGGTGTCACCGTACGCGTGAAGCTCCGGTACGTAAAGGCCGGTCGGCCCTGGCCCCTCATGAACGTCTTCCCCTTTCAGATGGACGTGGCGTTCCCCGCAGGCGACAAGTCGTTCGATCTGCCGCCGGGGGAATCGACCTGGTCCTACGAGGCGAGCCCGGTGATGCCGGGGCGCATCATGGTCATTGGGAGCCACCTGCACGAGAACGCGACGAGCATCAAGTTCGAGGACGTCACCGAGAATCGGGTGATCTGGGAGGGACGGGCGATCACCGATGAGGGAGAGGAGGTCGTGGGAGTTACCATCGGCCGTCTGTACCGCACCGGGGGCGTGAAGATCACGCCCGATCACGTCTATCGCGTCTCGGTGACCTACGACAACCCCACCGCCGACACGCTGTACGCCGGGGGCATGGGCGTCGTGGCCGGCGTTTTCAAGCCGGCGAAGGCGGAGATGTGGCCCCGCGCCTCGCAGCAGCACGAGCTCTACGTGCTCGACCGGGCGCACTACCTGCAGCAGGTCCGTGGCCCGTACGAGATGATCGCGGGGATGGCGGTCGAGAGTATGGGGGCGGCGGTGGCCGCGGAGCACGACCACTCGACGCACCAGCACTAGCGCGCGGCTGGGGTGCTATGGCTTGATGCGGCGCGCGACTCCCGCCGACCCCACGCCGATCAGCAGCCCCAGCGTCGCATCGATGGCGTAGTGCATCTGGCAGTACACCGTGGCGATGGTCATGAGGGTGGCCGGGACCACGAACACGGCGAACAGCGTGCGCCACTCCCACCACAGCGCCGCCACCGCTGCCATCGTAGCGGCGACGTGCGACGACGGGAACGCCGCGCCCACCGACGAGCCGCCCGCGAGCAGGGCATAGACCATGCGGGCGCTCCACACGTCGCGCACCGGACCGGTCGGGTGGTCGAACACCCAGTTGGGGCCGGCCACCGGAAAGGCGATGAACACCACGTAGCACACGACGTAGGCGGTCATGGTGGCCAGCAGCACACGGCGCGCGCGGTCGCGTCGCCCGCGGAACACCAGGATGATCGGTCCCAGGTAGACGATCGGGTAGTAGCTCACGTAGGCAACGTGCAGCAGGCCCGACCAGAACACCGACGGGAACGTGCGAATCCACGTGTAGGAGACCTGGCCGCCGAACAGCGCGGCCTCCCACCGCTGCACCAGGGCGTCGTTCTGGAAGACGCGGTCGATCCCGAACACTTCGTTCACGAGCCCGATCTCCGTGTACAGCGCGGGGAGCAGGAGCAGCGGGTACAGATCGTGGATGAACTGGCCGGCGCGGTTCTCCGGTGTGAGACGGGTGAACAGGTAGAGCAGCAGCCCGAAGAGCGCGTGCGCCAGGACGATCCACCAGGTGGTGGGCTCGTCGAGGCCGCCGCGTGCGGCCGCCATCACCGTCACGAACGCGAGGTACGCGGCGAGCAGCTTGTCGACCGGGTTCATAGCCAGCGATGCTCGTGGTACCACCGCGCCGTCTGGTCGACCCCGACGGCGACGGGGATCTCGGCTCGCCACCCCGTGTCCCGCTCCAGCGCCGCGGAGGAGCAGGTCCACGCCTCGGCGAGGAATTCGGGTCCCTTGTCGGGGGAGAGGACGGTAGGCCGCCCCACCAGGCGCGCGGCGGTGCCGGTGACGTAGAGCGCCCCGCGGGTCACCAGGCTCGGGAGCGGCACGACGATGGGACGGCGCAGCCCGCCGGCCGTTGCCCCGCGCGCCCGGAGCACGGCCGCGTGGATCGCGCGCTGCAGCTCGCGCTGCGCGACGATTTCGGGGTGCGCCGCGAAGTACGTGGCGCCGGACGCGGCCGAGTCGACCACGGCAAGCAGTGCGGCCACCAGGTCGCTCACGTGGACGAGCGAGAGTTCCTGGGAGCCATCCCCGAACACCGGCGCGAGGCCCCACCGCGCCAGCTTGAACGCCCGGGCGAGCTCCGCGTCCCGCGGCCCGTAGACGGCGGGCGGCCGCACGACGTTCCACGGCACGCGACCGCCGCGGACCGCCTCCTCGGCGGCGAGCTTGCTGGCGCCGTAGTTGCTGATCGGCTTGGGTGGCGCGCGCTCGGTCAGCGGGTGGCCCCGGGAGGCGGGGCCGGCAGCCGAAAGGCTGCTGACGTACACGAAGCGCTGGAGCGACGGGGCCGCGTCGGCTGCCGCCTGCAGCACGCGGCGCGTTCCCTCCGCGTTGATCTCCAAAAACTCCGCGCGGTCGCGCGCCGCGGTGACCCCGGCGAGGTGAAACACGACGTCGACGCCCGCGCACGCCTCGTGCAAGGCGCTCTCGTCGGTGAGGTCTCCGCGTACCGTGAGGGGCGCGCGCTCGGTGAACAGGCGCGCGGCCTTCTGGGGACTGCGAACGAGGCAGACGACCTCGTCACCGCGACGCAGGAGTGCGTCGACGAGGTGAGAGCCCACGAATCCGGTCCCGCCCGTGACGCAGGCTCTCACAGTGGCCGGTCGTACATCCTCAGGGTCTTGTACACCTCGAACCCCATGCGCAGCAGTCCGTTGGCCATGGGGTGGTTGTCCTCCAGCAGCCAGCCGGCCTCCGCCCAGCGATAGCCGAGCGCATAGCCCTTGTCCCAGATCCAGTGGTACATGAGCGCGTCGGCCCCGGTGTTGCGGTACTCCGGCAGCACCCCGAGCAGCATGATCCGGATGCGGGTGATCCTGCGCGACGCCCAGAGGACCTTGAGGATCCCCGGGAAGAGGCGTCCGGAGGGGTTCGTCTTGAGCGCCACGTTGAAGTCGGGGAGCGCCACGGCGAACCCGATCGTCTTGCCCTCGCGCTCCGCAAACACCACGAGGTCCGGCACGACCACCGGCTTGAGCTGCTTGGCGAGGTGATCGATCTCCGCGTCGGTCATCGGCACGAAGCCCCAGTTCTTCTCCCACCCGGCGTGGTACAGGGGCTTGATCTGGTCCACCTCCTCGAAGAACCGCTTCTTGTCGAGGGAGCGCAGCGTGATCTTCTTGCGCTCGGCGACCAGCTTGGCTCCCCGCACCAGCCGCTCGGGAAGCTGGTTGCTCACCGTCTGGTACTGGTGCAGGTCCTTGGACTTGGTGAAGCCCGCCCGCTCCACCAGCGCCGCATAGTACGGCGGGTTGTGCGGATTGAGGAGCGTGGGCGGCGTGTCGAAGCCGTCGACCAACAGGCCGCACTCGTCGTTGGTGGAGAAGGAGGCGGGACCCCGCATGGTGTCCAGGCCCCGTTCCTTGAGCCAGGCCGCCGCCGCTTCGAACAGGGCGTGGGCCACCGCCTGGTCGTCCACGCACTCGAAGAACCCGAAGAAGCCGACCCGGTCCTCCTGGAACTCGTTGTGGGCGTGGTTGTGGATCGCGGCGATGCGCCCGACGACGTCCCCGGAGGCGGTCACCGCGACGAAGTACCGGGCGTCGGCATGCTGAAAGAAGGGGTTCTTCTCCTTCGACAGCATGGTGCGGATGTCCATACGCAACGGGGGGACCCACAGGGGGTCCCCACGGTGCAGTCGATACGGAAAGGCGATGAACTGTTTGAGGTCGGCGCCGGTCTCGACCGGGCGCACGACCACGGTGGGCGTCAAATGACCCCCATCTCCCGACCGAGCCTCCCGAACGTCTCGAGTGCGGAGTCGATCTGATCCGCGGTGTGGGTGGCCATCAGGCTCGCCCGTAGGCGGCACTGATCGGGCGGTACGGCCGGCGGCACCACCGGGTTCGTGAACACACCGCCGTCGAACAGCCTACGCCAGAAGGCAAAGGTGTTCGTCAGCGTGCCGATGAGGACCGGCACGATCGGCGTCTGCGTCGGGCCGATGTCGAACCCGAGACTGCGGCAGCCCTCCTGGAAGCGCCTCGTGTTCTCCCACAGGCGCTCCCGTCGCTCCGGCTCGGCGATCATGACCTCCAGCGCGGCGAGCACGCCGGCGGTGTTCGCGGGCGGCAGTGCGGCCGTGAAGATCAACGGGCGGCTGTTGTGCTTGAGGTAATGGACGACGACCTCGTCGCCGGCGACGAAGCCGCCGATGGAAGCCAGGGACTTAGAGAAGGTGCCGACCACGATATCCACCTCGTCGGCTAGTCCGAAGTGCGCTGCGGTCCCGTCACCCCT
>CP070716.1:2194610-2209268 GCA_020350425.1 Gemmatimonadota bacterium | reverse complement strand
ACCGCAAGCTGCATCAGACGATCCACGGCGTGGGCGCCGACCTCGAGGCGCTGCGGTACAACACGGCCATCGCCAAGCTGATGGAGTACGTGAACGTCCTGCGAGCGGGCGTGAAGGGGGGAGCGGGAACGCCCAGTGCGCTGCTGGAGCCGCTGGCCGTCATGCTCGGTCCCCTCGCGCCGCACCTCGCCGAGGAGAGCTGGGAGCGGCTGGGGTACGACACCAGCGTGTTCGATGCGCGCTGGCCGCGGTACGACGAGGCGCTCGCGCAGGAGGAGCAGCTCGAGCTGGTGGTGCAGGTGAACGGCAAGGTGCGTGGTCGCCTGCGGGTGGCGCCCGGGCTCTCGCAGGATGAGGCCGTCGAGCGGGCCATGGCCGCGGAGGCGGTGCAGCGTTTTGTGAAGGGCAAGCCGCTGCGCAAGACGATCTACGTGCCGGACCGGTTGGTGAACCTGGTGGTGTAGCGCCGGGAGGCCTGAACCCTCGAGTCTGGCGCGGGGGGCATCCAAGGGGTGCCCCCCGCGTTCTCTTTCGGTGGGGAACGGGGGCCGAGAGGGGCGTGCCGGCAGCGGGTGGAACCTCACTGTGCTACAAGCATAGAAGTGACAAAGGGTTACGGGTTTCGAAGGTGCCCCGCGGTTCCCCGTCCCCTGTTCCGCGCGCGTCTGGGGCGGGATGGGGCCGCGACCCTCCCACCCCCCCGGGCGTCTATCTTGACGGGAATGGCTGACATCACCCTGGCGGCATTGGACGACATGGCGGTCCACCGGGCCAAGTCCGGGGATCTGGCCGCACTCGAGCGGGTGTACCGCGCCTATGAGGGCACGGTTTACACCCTGGCGCGCCGGATGTGCCGGAGCCCGGAGGACGCCGAAGAGGTGATGCAGGAGACGTTCCTCGAGGTCTGCCGCAGCATCCGGAAGTTCCGGGGGACCGGCCCAGGCAGCCTCACGGCGTGGATCAAGCGGATCGCGTCGAGCAAGGCGCTGATCCGGATCCGCTACGAGAAGTACCGGGAGACGGAGGCGCTTCAGGAGGACGGCGGCTGGGCGGGCAGGCGAGACGGCGACGCGGGCCTGCAACTGGATCTGGAGGCCGCCCTGCGACAGCTGTCCGACACGTCCAGGGCGGTGGTGTGGCTGCACGATGTGGAAGGGTACACCCACGAGGAGATTGCCGAGCAGATGGGCAAGACCGTGAGTTTCTCCAAGTCGCAGCTCTCGCGCGCACACGCGCGGCTGCGGAAAATGCTCGGTGAGGAGGCGCAATGCTGAGACATTGCACGATTGCGGAGCTGTTGGACCTGCGCGGCGGCGAGGGATCGGCGGCGGTACGGACGCACGTGGACGAGTGCGACGCCTGCCGGGCCGAGCTCGACCGGCTGCACCAGCGGGTGGCGGCGCTGAAGGCCCTGCCAAGCCTGACACCGCCGCGAGATCGCTGGCCCGTGGTGCGCGACGCGCTGACCCGCTCGCGCCGCCGCCGGTGGCAGCGAGCTGGAGGGGCGGCACTGGCCGCGGCGGCGGCGCTGGCTCTCATGGTGGGCATTCCCGGTGTACGGGGAGCCGGCCCCGACATCGCGATCGCTCAGGAGGTGGACGAGCTCAAGCGGGAGTCGCACCAGTTGGAGCAGGTGCTGCACGAGGTCGAGCAGGAGCGTCGCGTCGTGAATGGCATGGTGCTGACGGTGATCGTGGATCTGGAGGACCGCATCGCGGTGATCGACGCCGGCATCGCCACGGTGCAGACCGCGGGACCCGTGACGGCGCAGCTGCGCGACCTGTGGGAGGAGCGCGTGATCCTGGTGAATCAGCTCGTGGCGACGCACGTGCAGCCGGCCGCGTACGCCGGGCACTAGAGACCAGCACACGGGCGCGGCGCGACCCTGACGGCCGGCCGCGCATCGTTGAGCAGTAAAGGAGCAGTGAGAACCATGACGAAACTCAGAATGCTGACACTGATCGGGCTGGCCGTGCTGATGGGCCGGCCGGCGACGACACTGGCGCAGGAGCGGGAGCCGCAGCGGGAGCAGGTGCGGGAGCAAGAGGTGCAGGAGGCCGTGCGTCGCGTGCAGGAAGCTCAGTTTGAGCTACAGCGGGCGCTGGAGCAGCTCCGGCAGACCGAGATCGAAGAGGCCAACCGGGCCATGCGCGACGCGATGTCGGCCCTGCGACTGGCCCAGCGGGAGCTCCGGGCGGACGAGTTGCGCGGCATCCTGGAGACTGTCCGCGTCTTCCCGCGTCCCGAGACGAACGTCGTGTTGGGCCTCGCCCTGGGGCGGCCACGAATGGGTGTGCTGCTCGGTTCGGATGAATGGAACGCCGAGACCGATCCGATCGGGGCGGTGCTGCAGGCCGTGACGCCGGGTGGCCCCGCCGAGGAGGCCGGACTCAAGGCCGGCGACATCGTCACCAAGGCCGACGGGCAGTCGCTGGCGCGCACGACGCGGCGGGAAGACTCGCCGGGGGACAAGCTGGTCGCCGCCATTCGCGCGCACGAGGAAGGCGACACGTTGCGGGTGGAGTATCGCCGCGGCGAGGAGACGCGCACGGCCAACATCGAGCTGCGGCAGTTGGAGAGCGGCGCCTACTCCGTCCGCGGCTTCGCCGAGCCCTTCGAGGTTTTCGAGGGGACCGAGCTGGCGTTCGCCGAGCCGCTGGAGTGGGCGGTGCGCACGCCGGTCGTCGAGGCGCTGCTGCCGTACCGCTGGCTGAACATCGAGCTGGTGACGCTCGACGAGGAGCTGGGGTCATACTTCGGAACGTCCGAAGGACTGCTCGTGGTGCGCGCGCCGCGGGACGCGGCGCTCGATCTCCGAAGTGGCGACGTGATCCTGAGCATCGATGGTCGGGAGCCCGCCGACCCGCGGCACGCGCTGCGGATCATGCGGTCGTACGAGCCGGGCGAGACGATGAACGTCGAGATCATGCGCAACAAGCGCCGCCAGACGGTCACCGTCACGGTGCCCGAGCGGGACGGCGGCTTCCTGTGGCGCTCCGAGGTCGTTCCGGAGCCCGACGGCTGGTAGGCAACGGGCTCAACGCGGCGGTGGGGCGGGGTTGGCCCGCTCCACCGCCGACGAGTCTTCCCCGGCTAGCCTCTCCGACCTATCGTCTCGCCCCGAACAGGATCGCGTTCGTGAGCAACCGCGCCGGTCCCCGCCAGAACGCCCGGTAGAGAGGGTCTTCCGCCAGCAGCACCACGTGGCCGCGCCCCGCGCGCTCGGCCGTGGCGTAGACGGTCTCCTTGAGGAGCCGCTCCGTGTTGTCGGGCCACGCGAAGCCGGCGAGCAGCAGCGAGTCGCCCACGAAGACCACGGGGTTGTCACCGTCCTCCGACGGGGCGAGGAACGTCCCTCCCCTGAGCATCACCGGAAGCGCTGACTGCCGGTACCCCATCGTCAGCCAGTGCGTCTGGTCGAGCGTCGCGCGGAAGATCGAGCCCGGGACGTACTCGGAGCGGTTCGGCTCGGCCGAGGGGGACGCGAGGGGCGGCGTGAGCTCGGGACCGCTCGAAAGGCTGTCGCCGGACGCGTCCGGATCGAGCTCTTTCACGCTGCTGAGGCCAACGTCCTCGTGCCCCGGAAGGAGCGCCGCGTTGTCGTACGCGATGAGCACGCCGCCGTCACGCACCCACTGCTTCAGGCGCTCGATCCCCCCCGGCCCCAGCTCGCGCCGCATCGTGCTGGGGCTGCCGCTCGGGATGATGAACACGTTGTAGTCGGTGAGCGTGTACATCTGCCCGACCCAGTCGAGCGGCACCGGTACGAACGGCTGCTTCAGCTCCGCCTCCAGAAAGTGCCACAGGGCCCCGTAGCTCGTGATGCTGATCCCGCCTCCCGTTGCCACCGCGATGCGGGGGGCGAAGACCGGGTCCACGCTCTGGGAGCCGACACCCACCGGTCCCGTATCGGGGAAGGCCGACTGCACGGCGGTGACGGGCACCCCGATCTCGGAGGCGAGGGACGCCAGGCGGTCGTGCAGGGACTCGGGGTTGCGCGTGGTCCGAACGACGAAGGTTCCGCGTGGGAACCCGCGGCCGTCCGCCCGGAGCGGCTCCCGACTCACGTTGACCACGAAGCCCTCGCGCAGCAGAGCCATCGCCAACTGGGCGGCGGCCTGGCGGTCGTTGGGGAACACGTATGCCGAGCGCCCGAGCCCCGTCACGCTGCCCGCGGGAGCGAGCGCGCGCACCGGATCCGCGTCGGCGGGGAGGGCGAGCGGTGTGGCGCGCACGTTACTGAGGTCCTCCGTCCAGTAGGCCTCGAGCCCGAGCGTGAGCGGAAGCGACCACGCCGTGATGTCGTAGAACTCGTAGCGCTCGCTCGTGGCGCCGGAGCCCCGCCGGCGATTGCGCTGGTACTTCTCCAGTTGCCGCTGCACGAACGCACCGTCCATCTCCGTCCGCGGCTCGAGCAGCGCTCGTGCCATCCTGCCCTCGGGCTGTGCCAGGTCTACTACCAGCGCGCCGGCCGGGAAGGTGCGGCGCTCGCCCCCCCCGTTCGGCCCGGCCAAGTAGTGATGCGCCGCCGACGCCGTATACGGCTCGTCAAGGCGAGCCACCTCCACATGCTGACGCAGCAGCAGGGTCGCCAGCCGAGCCGCGTTGGTGTGGTCGTTGTCCGGAAGAATCACCACCCGCTTCATGGTGGCCGAGCGCGCCTCGGCGATGGCAAAGCGGTGGAAGTCGTAGAAGTCGCCGAGTCGCGCCTGACGGTTCTGGGCGGCGGTCTCGATCGTCGCCAGGGAGGCCACGTAGTTGTGCGCGATGCCCTCGGCAAAGGTGATGACGGTACCGTCGTCTCGCCGCCGCTTGAGCGCCTTGCCGCCGTCGGTCTCGTACGTCATGCCGGTGGCGCCGTGGAGCGACGGGCCGGTGTCGAAGTACCCGGCGTAGAACAGATCGAAGACGTCGCGGGTGTAGTACTGCCATCCGAAGCGATCGAACGCCGCCGCGTTGCCGCGGCCGAACGTCTCCATCCAGCGCCCCGACTCAGCAGGCAGATTGCGGTTCACGGGTTGTGCCGGTGGCGGGAAGAAGAACTGTTCGGTCGTGCTGTGAAAGTCCACGTACACCTGCGGGTGCCAGCGCATGATCGTCTCGACGATCGCCCTGGTGGGGGCCTGCGAGAGCGCGAAGAAGTCGCGGTTCATGTCGAACCGGTAGTGGCCGTAGCGGCCCCAGATGTCCCACGGCTCGTTCCACTCGTGCGTGTAGGGCTCGTCGGTTCCCATGGCGAGCGAGTTGTACCAGACCGCAAAGCGCTCGTGCCCGTCGGGGTTGGCGGACGGGTTGAGAACGACCAGCGTGTTCTGCAGCAGATCGACCGTGCCGGGTTCTTCCGAGGCCAGGAGCTGATATGCCACCCACATGGCGGCCTCGAATCCCGCTGGTTCGTTGCCGTGGATGGAATAGGAGAGCATCACGACGACCGGATCCCGCGTCACGATGGCCTGTGCCTGTTCGGGGCTCGTGGTGCGGGGGTCCGCCAGCCGCTCCACGTCGGCCTGAATCTCGTCGAGGCGAACCAGGTTCTCAGGCGAGGAGATGAGCAGCACCCGCATCGTGCGCCCTTCCTCCGTCGTGCCGATCACCTCGGTGCGGGCGCGCTCGGGGGCGGCCGCAACCAGGGCGTCCAGCACCGCCTGCTGCTCCGCATACTGCGTCTGTCGCGCACCGGCGTCGTAACCCAGCAGGTCGCTGGGGCGCGGCACCTCACTGCGGTACGGCCCGCGCCCGTAGAAGTCGAAGCGCTCTTGCGCAACGAGGTCGCACGCCGAGAGAACGAAGAGCGCGGCAAGGGCTGCGCTGACCAATGGGAGCGTCGATAGTCTGGACTGCATCGTCGTCTGTCGTGAATGGGGTGGGATGACGTTCTGGGACGCTGGCAAACTAGCCACCGGCGCGCCCGTCCGCGAGGGTGTACTGCTTGCGCAACGCCGTGCGCGCGCGCATCGTCATGCATCTGGCGCCCGATCGTCTTCGCTAGGAGGCCTGAATGCCGGAGGCATTGTTCCCACTGTATCCGTGGATGCACCTGGTCGGTCGGATTCTCTTCTCCATGCTGTTCATCGGGAACGGTCTGAACCACCTGTTCAAGGTCAACGACATAGCGGCCTACGCGCAGATCAAGGGTCTGCCGGCCCCGAAGGCGGCTACGATCATCTCGGGATTGATGATCGTGGTGGGCGGCGTGCTGGTGCTGCTCGGCTGGCACCGGTTCATTGGGGCCGGGCTCATCGTGATCTTCCTGCTGCCCACGGCCTTCGTGATGCACGCCTTCTGGAAGGAATCCGACCCCGCGATGATGCAGGTCGAGATGGCCCACTTCCTGAAGGACCTGGCCCTGCTCGGCGCGGCGCTCTTCTTCGCGTTCTACGCCGGGATGCCGTGGCCCATGAGCCTCGGAGGGTAAGACAGCCGGCGGGTCGGTAGGGCGGCAGCCGCGCACCCCGCGGTGCGGTCGCTGCCGCCGAGACCGCCCAGCCCTCACCTGCCGCCTGCGCCCCGGTTGGCCCCACCGTCTTCGTCCGGCCCCTCAGCCCGTGGAACCCATTGACTCTCAAGATATATCGTGAGATATTACGCAAGATACAACGTCACGATATATCAAAGGGGGTCCACGTGGCGAGGCACCGCAACGCATGGTGGTTCGGATTCGGTCCCGAGGGGCTCTGTGGCTGGGGCGACCTGCGCGGCCAGCACCGCCGCGGTCGCCGCCGGGTCCGCTTCGAGTCGGGCGACATGAAGTACGTGATCCTCAAGCTCCTCAAACAGAAGCCGATGCACGGCTATGAGGTGATGAAGGCGCTCGAGGAGCAGACGCACGGCTGCTACAAGCCGTCCCCCGGCACGGTCTATCCCACGCTGCAGTGGCTGGAGGACGAGAGTCTGGTGCAGAGTGAGGAGGTCGAGGGCAAGAAGGTCTACTCCATCACCGATGCCGGGCTCGAGTTCCTGGAGCAGAACAAGTCGACGGTGGAGGACATCTTCGAGCGGGTCGAGGAGACCATCGACTCGATCTTCACCGACCCGATTCCCGAGATCACGCGCATGGTCGGAAAGCTCGTGAGCCAGGCCTACCGCTCGGCGTGGAGGCTGCGGGACGACGAGGAGCGGCGCCGCAAGGTGACCGAGATCGTGGAGCAGGCGCTCAGGGACCTGGAGGCGGTCACCAACGACTAGTCCTTCGGCACCGAGAGAATCGCGATCAACCAGGCGATGGGCGCCGCCACGAGCGCCGCATACGAAGCGGCCTGGAGTCCCAGGTACCAGTTGGTCCAGGTGCCCTGCGTCGTCTCGATGACCTCCACCTGCGTCGTCACCGCGACCAGGTCCTGCCACCCGACGCCGACCTGAGCGGTGAACGCCGGCCACGTGCCTTCGAACAGATCCAGCTCGCCGGCAAGCAGGACGCCCGCCGCCACGTCGAGGGACCACCCATCGGCGACCCAGTAGCGGTAGCGCGGTCGGATCCCGAGTCGCCAGCCGTCATCGTCCCCGCCCAGGTACACGCCACCGCCCACTGCCGAGCGCGCGCTCACGTTGTACAGCGCGCCGATCTCTCCCGAGACGTAGAACCGGGGAGTGTCCTCGAAGCGGTTCCGGTCGGCGAGGCGCGTGCTCACGGCGATCTCGGCGAGCGGGAACCACTGGCATCCGGGCAGGGGCCGCCCGCGAATGCAGAAGCTGGGCGGCCGTTCCATGGGCTGGACCAGCGTGCCGCCGGAACGCTGGGCGGGCAGCGTAGTGGGGATGAGCAGTGTGCCCAGCAAGAGGGCGGCGAGCGCGCGCATCAGGATCCCCCGAATCGGTCCTTCAGCCTCGTACCGCACTTCACTCTCGTACCGCGTCTCCCGAGGGCGGGTTCCCTGGCGGGTCGTCGTCGCGCGCGAGACGACCCGCCTGTTGCAGGGCACGCCGCAGGAGGAACTCGATTTGCCCGTTGACGCTGCGCAACTCGTCCCGCGCCCAGCGCGCCAGGGCGTCGTGCACCTCCTGATCCATGCGGAGCAGGAACGGCTTCCGCTTGGTCGACGTCACCCTACTGGTACAGCGATCCCGTGTTTACGACCGGCTGCGTGCCGCGGTCGGAGCAGAGTACCACGAGCAGGTTGCTCACCATCGAGGCCTTGCGCTCTTCGTCGAGCGCCACGATGTCCTTGCTCGAGAGCTGGTCCAGCGCCATCTCCACCATGCCCACAGCACCGTCCACGATCTTGCGCCGCGCCGCGATGATGGCGCTCGCCTGCTGCCGCTGCAGCATGGCGTGGGCGATCTCGGGCGCGTACGCGAGGTGGCTGATACGCGCCTCGATCACCTCCACCCCCGCCTTGGTCAGCCGCTCCTGAATCTCGGCCTGGAGCCGCTCGGCGATCTCGCTGGTGTGCGTCGTGAGGGCCATGGCGCCCTCGGCCTCATGCGCGTCGTACGGGTAGTTCACGGCCAGTCCACGCAGCGCCGACTCGCTCTGCACGTGCACGAACTCCCCGTAGTCGTCTACCTCGAAGAGCGCCTCGGCAGTGTCGATGACCCGCCACACGACGACGGCGGCGACTTCGATGGGGTTGCCCGTGTTGTCGTTCACCTTGAGCTTGCCGGTCTCGAAGTTGCGCACCCGTACCGAGACCTTCCGCTTCGTGTAGAACGGGTTCGCGAACCTCAGGCCGGCCGTCTTGCAGGTGCCCACGTACGACCCGAATAGCTGCAGCACCCGTGCCTCGTTGGGGTTGACGATGAACAGACCTCCGAAGCAGATCGCCAGCGCGGTGATGACCAGCGCCGAGATGATGATGCCGGCCGGATCCTCGGCGATGATCTCCCGGATCATCCAGTACGTCGCGGCGGCGGTCGCCACGATGAGGACGAACAGCGCCAGGTACCCTGAGGCAACTGCCCGCTGGTTCTCGCGGATCATGGATTCCTCCCTCTAGGAGAATATCAATATGATATCATATTGATAGTGATGTGTCAAGTCGCTGTGGCTGTCCGGCGCGGCGTGGCGACCATGAGGTAGACGGCCGCCGCCACGAGCAGCGGTGCCGAGTAGGTCCCCGCGACCGGCCGTCCCAGCGCCACGGAGGCCGTCAGGTGGACCAGTCCATTGGCGATCATGAACACGCCGAGCGCGTACGAGAGCGGTCGCATCCAGCGGAACCCGCGGAAGGCGCAGGCCGAGAGCGCCAGCAGCGCGACGACGGCGACGGCGAGACCTCCGAGCCATGCGTCGAACGTGAACGTGGGCGGAAATGGCAGGGGCCACCGCGCGCGCACGGCCTCGGCGATCGGGTTGTAGAACGCCAGGAAGCCGCCCAACGCCTCGTCCACCACGTGCAGCGCCAGGGCCAGGCCGAGGCCGATCCAGGCGAGGCCCCATCGGGTGGTCAGTCGCGGAGCACCCGCAGGTACGTCTTCCACGGTCCCACCTCCTCGCGGTACTGCTTCGCCATCGCGCGCACGACCTGGGCGATGTGCCCCAGGTCGTGCGCCACCCAGGTGGCGAGATGCTGCCGCAGGGTCACCGGGCCGAATTCGGGATGGCGTCCCGTGCGGTCCAGGTCCTCGTCGGCGAGGTGCCAGCGCTCGAGGGTCTCGACGTTGGCCTGACGCAGCGCCGCGAACTCGTCGAGCAGCTCCCCCAGCGACCTGCCCCGCGATTCCCGCTCCTGCGCGAACCGGTCGAACGGCTCGAACACCCGCGACTCGCCGTGGTCCAGGATGATGCGGGCGCGGGGAATCCAGTCCGTCCGCTCACCGTGGATGAGGTGCCCCACGACGTCGAACGCACTCCACGTCTTGCCGCCTTCCGTCGCGCGGATCCACGGATTCGACAGGCCCTCGAGCAGCGCACGCAGGGTTCGCGGGGTGCGCGAAAGGATCTCGACGGCTTGATCGAGTCGGTACTGCACGAGTCGTGGCCTCCTTGCGACAGCGGCCGGCTGATGCCGGCCGCCGCGCGCTCAGTACTGCGAGAACACCGAGGTTCGGCCCTCCTCATCGAAGGTGAGCACGTCGTAGTGCTCCGCCTCCCGCCCCGGCACCTCCATGCCCGGGGAGCCCACCGGCATTCCGGGGACCGAGAGTCCCTTCACATCCGGCCGCTCGGTGAGCAGCCGCCTCAGGTCCTTGGCCGGCACGTGTCCCTCGATGAGATAGCCCTCCACGATGGCGGTGTGGCAGGCCTCGAGCGCGGCCGGTATGGCGTGCCGGCTCTTGACGGCGCCCATGTCGGAAACGTTGACGGTCGTGACTTCGAATCCATTCGCTTGTAGGTGACCCACCCACTGTTTGCAGCAGCCTCACGTAGGCGAACTGTAGACGGTCACCGTCGGTTGGTCGGCGGCCGCCTGGGTGCATGCCGCCAGCGCCGACGCCGCGAGCACCAGTGCTCCACCGACGATGGCCCGTCCCGTGTGCTTCACTCCCATGCGCAACACTCCTTTGTGAGACTCAAGGTACCCCACGCTCCCGTCGTTCCCCGCTGTTAACCCGCATACAGATCGATGATCCGCTCCAGCGCCCGGCGGCACACCCGGCAGAACGCGATCATGTTGCGTGTGAACATGATACAGTCCACCTCGGAGCGGTACAGGCCCCTCGCCTCGTACATGGCCCCCTCGAAGGCTCCGACGACACCGGCATTGGGCGAGGTGGCGAGCATGTCGCGCTCGACGGCCCGCTGCTCTCGGAAGAGAGCGTCAAAATCGGCCTCCGGCGCCTGTGAGTCAATAAGCTGGCCGCGGCGGGCCCGGATCGCGCGGGAGTGCTCCTCGAACTGCTCTTTGGCCCAGGGGGTCGGGAGCGGCGTGGCCGGCTCCACGAGGTCGCCCCACTTGAGCGCGGCGGGATCGTGCAGGGCCGTGACGTTGGGTTCCCACGGCTCGGGGTGGGCCTCGCCGCCCGTCTCGTACGCCACCGGCGACGTGTAGTACTCGTCGGCCAGGCCGGCGAAGTGGTGCCCGAACTCGTGCACGAAGACGTAGTCGGAGAACTCCGAATCCACCGCCGAGGTCGCCTGCCAGCCGAAGATGCCGCCGCCGCCGTACTGCGCCTCGTTCACCAGTACCGCCACGAACTCATAGGGTGCCGCCGCCAGCACGTCGCGCATGGTCCGGTTGTCGGGCACCAACAGGTAGCGCTCGCTGTCGAAGATGCCGTACTGCGTGGACAGGGGGGTGCGGCGGTAGCGATCGGAATGGGGGCGCGTGACACCGGACACCGGCGACGGCAGGTCCACCGCGCGCACGTTAAAATCGTTCTTGCGGCTCTTGAACGGCTCGTACGAGAAGAGCTCGCCGACCAGCCGCTCGGCATCGGCGTGAAACTTGGGGAGCTCGTCCTCCGTGTAGCCCACACCCAGCACCACGAGGTCTACCTTCTCGCTGGGGGGGCCGTGCTCGAACAGGGGCCACACCGTGGCGAGCGGCTCGAGGTCTGCTGGGTTCGTGAAGTGGGAGCCGGGATCCACGTCGAGCGCCGCGATCTCGATCCAGTCGCTTGCCGGCCCCCGTTTCTTGATGACCACGCGCACCGGCTGCTTGGGCCACGGAAACCGCACGGATTCATGGAAGGTGCGATACGCCTCGCGCGCCTCGCCCGTGGTCTCCCACTCCCCGTACAGCGTGGCGTATCCCCGGGAGTAGATCACCTCACCGCTCACGTCGTCCACGACCTCGACCAGGTACTTGCCCAGGTTGGTGTCGTCGATGAGCCGCGTGCGGCTCCCGGCCCAGGCCCCGTCCGATACGACGCGGTCGAGGCTGATGAGCTCGCTGCTCATCCCCCCGGTATGGTAGTAGTCCACGCGCATCGTCTTGTCCACGAAGTGTTGGTCGAAGTCTTGCGCGGCCAGAGGCGCCACCGCCGTCGCACAGCAGACCGCCAGGGCCGCCACCCCACCTATCCGCTCACGCATCTTGCATCCTCCTTCGGACTTTGCCCCCAATGTGTGCGTCTCTCAACCGTTCGGCTCTCCCGTGGGATAGCTCATGGAAGGATAGCCGAGCTGCTTCCGCAAGAGTGCCATCTGGCCGATGTGGAATGCCTCGTGTTGCAGCAAGAAGGCGATGCCTCCCAGCATCGACGGGTCGTCAACGGGGTACGCCTGACTCGGTGATGCGTCCAGGAGCTGGTCGCCGGCCGCCGCTAGCCGCTCCGTGAGCGGCGCGGAGACGCCCTCCCATGCCGTACGGAGCTCGACGAGGGACGGCAGGCGTTCCGTGTCGTCGATGCTCTGCACGTCGGCCAGTGTCTCCGCAAACGGATGGGCCAGCTCGAGTCCGAGCTCCTGGGCCAGGAAGTGACGCGCGTCGACGAGATGTACTGCGATGAACGCCAGGCTGTTCGTATTGTGTGTGACCCGCCCCATGCCATCGGCCTCGATCACGCCTTCCAGGCAGTTGAGGAACAGCTGGGTGTTCAGCCTCAAAATGGCGACGTGGGAGTGGAGCGCCTCAGTCATTCCCAGTTCTCGGTCAGCCGCCGTCGGTGGCGCAGGCCGAACTCGATGTTGGCCCTTCGGTCCCGAGGCAACTCACTTGGCGAGACCTCGAGAAAGGCTTCGAGCTGCACCAGCGCAGCCTGCAGCGTCGTAACGACGACGGGCTGTCTGACGCCGGGGTCGAAGTGCTTCGACGATGTGCGCCCCTCTGCGTAGTCGAGCATCGCGCTGAGCGCCTCGGCGATTTCTCGCTTGGGGTAGGGCAGCAGGGAGGCCGGCTTGAACGTGCAGTCGGCGAACTCGCTGTCGTCGTGGGCCAAGAGGCGCGCGTACGCCTCCCGGATTTCGTCGATGCGGACGACGTGCTCCGAGTTGTCGAGATCGTACGGGTGAGGTATGAGCTGCGGCGTGACCGGCGTCGGGGGCAAGCGCCGCCGCGCCGTGCGACGGCTCAGCAACCAGACCGCCGCCAGCACCACCACCAACGCGATCAGCCACTCCATCGACCTGCCTGCAAGCTGTTGACCAGTCCGCGCATCAGCACGACGATCGCGACAATCTGGACGAGGTGGAACACGCCGTTGTGATCGAACGGCCAGATGATGGTGATGCTGATGCTACCACTCGCCTGAATGGCGGCAGCCAGGATGTTGAGACCGATGCCGGCCGCGATCCAGCCGGCGCCCGTCAGACTGCGCCGTACCGCGAGCGAGACGTACATCGCCAGCGCGCAGAGCATCGCCGCAGCCTCGTACAGCACGAACAGCAGGAATGTGCCATTGCCGATCTGCGTGACTGCGTAAAAGAGCAGGGCCACGACGAGCATGACCGGCACCGCCCGGCGGGCGGTCCCGCGGCCGCGCCAGTCGTACACGGCGGCGACGACGAAGAGCGCCACAACGAGTCCCAACGAGAGAAACAGCGGCTGCCACAGCAGGGACTGGGTCGAGTCGGAGAGCATGAGGCCGTGGGAGAGCGCGCCCAGCAGCGCGGCCACCGCGAGCAGGCCGAACACCCACGACCACACAGCGACCTTCCACCGGTCCCGCTGGCGCCACCCTTGCAGCACCACGGCGCAGCCAGCGGCGAGAGCCGCGATCAGCGCATCCGTCGCTGCCGTGGTGAGCTCGGTGGCAATGGGGTTGAGCTGCACGCCGTCGTCAGGCGGAGGCCGCCCGTGACTGCTTGAGGAGTCGCAGGTAAGCGACGCGCAGGTCGGTGAGCGCGGTGTCGAGCAGCCGCTGCTCCTCGTCGGTGAGGTTTCCCTTCGTCTTTTCCTGCAGCATGGCAAGCGTGTCGATGAGCTGGCTGGCCGCGGAAAGGCCGCTGTGCACCTGCTTCATCTTCTCCTCGGGCGCGGTGGGCTCCTGCGCCGCGGGCGCCTCTCCCCCGTCCGGCTTCAGCAACCCCTCCACGTGATTCAGCGTGGCGACGGCGGTAGCCGCGACGCTGGCCGCGAAGCCCGCGAACTCGACCGGCATCAGCCCTCCCGCGCCCAGCGGATCTCGATGCTCTGCTGATGTCCCATGGCGCCACGCAGGAGCTCGAGCAGCTCGGTGTCGGCGCCCACGCTCTCGAACATCGCGAGCGTCTCGCGACTGATGAAGTACTCCTGGTCCGTGGCGGACTCCTCCTCCAGCTGGTCGATCAGAAACTGGAGCTGCTCTTCGGTGATGTTCCCGATGACGTCGCCCGTGTCGACGTCGTAGATCCGAATGTCGTCATCCACGGTGCCCTTCCTCCTTGGCTAGCCCGTCTCGCCGCCGCGGGGCGGCTCCCACAACTCGATCCGATGCCCCTCCGGATCCATGATCCACCCGAACCGTCCGTACTCGTACTCTTCGACCCTGTCATCCACGTGGACGCCCTCCGTACGCAGCTGCTGCAGCAGGACGTCGAGGTTCTCGACCCGGAAATTGAACATGTAGGGCTTCGTGCTGGGGTGGAAGTACTTGGTGTCGTGCTGGAATGGGCCCCACACAGTGTAGCCGACGGTATCCGGATCGTCCTTCTCGCGCCACTCGAAGGAGATGTAGCCACCCTCGTCGGGGATGATGCCGAGGTGTCGCTGGTACCACGCCTTCAGCTTCTCTGGATCCTGCGCCTTGAAGAAGACTCCGCCGATCCCGGTGACCCGCCGCATGACACCTCCTTGAGAGTGCGAATCATGCGGCTTGGTGCTCCTACCCCGCAAGCCGTACCGGGTCTTCCGCCAGAAC
>CP070716.1:2175976-2194510 GCA_020350425.1 Gemmatimonadota bacterium | reverse complement strand
GCGCTGCGCTGGAACTCCCTCGCCGCGGCTTCCAGGTCACCCATGCGCTCGTAGATCACGCCGATGTGATACCGCGCCATGAGGTACTCGGGGGTCAGGGCCGCGCAGTTCTCGAAGTGCTCCAGCGCCTGGTCCAGCTCCCCGGCGTGGAACAGGGCGATCCCCAGCCGGTAATGGGCGGAGTTGTAGTTCGGGTCGAGCTCGAGGCAGCGCCGGTAGGCGCGGATGGCCTCCGTCATGTTGCCCCGGTGGTAGTAGGCCACCCCCAGGTCGTAGGAGCACTCCACGAAGCCGGGGGCGAGATCCAGGGCCTTTCGATACCGCTCGATCGCCAGGTCGAGCGTGCCCTGGTGGTAATAGACGTGCCCCAATAGGTGGTTGGCCAGAACGTGGTCGGGCTCGGCCTCGACCACCCGCTCGAGCTCCCGGCGAGCGTCCCGGTGGTTCCCCTCGGACTCCTGCACCAGGGCGTGGACCAGCCGTGCGTCTATGAAGGCATCGCGGAGGAACAGCCCGCACTCCGCACAGAACTTGTCCGTCTCGGCCGCCTCGTGGCCGCAGCGATTGCATCGCATCGTCATCCCCTCCTTGCCGGGCCTCGGAGCCCGGCTTCCCTGTGGCGTCCACCAAAGATGCGTCCGGGGAGGAAGACCATCAACGTAGCGCCCCAACGCGGTCCCGGCCCCCCCACTCGCGCCGCGCGGGACGGCCTGCCAACTTGAGGCTCGGTCGCACGGCAACCAGGAGGGGGCATGGCGTCCTATGACATCGGGGTGTTGGCGGGTGACGGCATCGGGCCTGAGGTGACCCGCGAGGCGCTCAAGGCGCTCGAGGCGGTCGCCGCCGTGGAGGGCTTCACGTACAAGCTGGTGGAGTACCCGTACAGCGGCGAGTACTACCTGAAGACGAAGGAGCTCGTCTCCGATCAGGTGATCGACGAATGGCGGGCGCTGGATGCCGTGTTGCTGGGTGCCATCGGACATCCCGACGTCGAGCCCGGGCTCGTCGAGCGCTCGGTCATTCTCGGCCTGCGCTTCGGCCTCGATCTGTACATCAATCTTCGGCCCATCAAGCTGTACGCCGAGCACCTGTGTCCCCTCAAGGGCAAGGGGCCCGCCGACATCGACTTCGTGGTGGTGCGCGAGAACACCGAGGGGCTGTACTCACAGATCGGCGGACACCTCAAGAAGGGGACGCCCGACGAGGTGTCGATCATCAACGGCGTGTACACGTGGAAGGGATGCGAGCGGGCCTCCCGCTACGCCTTCGAGCTGGCCCAGAAGCGGGCGCGCGAGGGCGGCGAGGGGCGGCGGGTCACCCTGGTGGACAAGGCCAATGCGGTTCGGCCGCACGACATCTGGACGCGGGCGTTCGCGCAGGTCGCCCGCGACTTCCCTGACATCGAGCCGGACCACGCGTACGTCGATGCCTGCTGCATGTGGATGATCAAGAACCCGGAGTGGTTCGACGTGATCGTCACCCCCAACATGTTCGGCGACATCATCACCGACCTCGGAGCCATGCTGCAGGGGGGCATGGGGATCGCGGCCTCGGGCAACATCCACCCTGGCCAGACGTCGATGTTCGAGCCGATCCACGGCTCGGCGCCGAAGTACGCGGGCAAGAACGTGGCGTGCCCGCTGGGCGCGATCGGGGCGGTGAGCATGATGCTCGAGTTCCTCGGCGAGGCCGGGGCGGCCGTGCGGTTGGAGGACAGCGTGGCCGATCTGCTGCGCAGCGGCAAAGTCCCGTCCGCGGATGCCCGGAGCGGTATCTCCACGTCGGGGATGGGCGATATGGTGGTGGAACGGTTGGGCAGAGGCTAGCGGTCGGGGCGCTTGCGCGTGTAGATCGTCTTGAACTGCAGCAGCATGAGCAGCTTGCAGTCCTCGCAGTCGTCTGCCATGTCCTCGGGCCTGAGGGGATCGGCGCACACCTCATAGCCGAGTTCGGCGTACAGCTCCATGGCCTCTTTGGCGCGCTCGCCGTCGGCGATGAAGCGGCGCTCCCAGCCGTCCGCGAGGCGCTGGGGGTCGCCCTCGAGAGCCGACTCGGTGAGCACCCGCCGCGCCTCCTGCTCCACGACGAGGGCCAGTCGCTTCGATGCCTCGCGCGGATCGCCGCGCTTCGTCACGCCTGTGCCGCCTGGCCCTGCAGCTTGTGCAGGCGCCTGTGACCCAGGATGGCGGCTCCCAGGGCCGACGTGAACTGCACCAGATCGCCCTCCGGCACGTTCACCTCGGCTCCCAACTCGCGCCGCACCACGTCCGCCATTCGCTCGAACCGCAGGATGCCGCCGATCAGGGTGAACTCGGGCTCCATGCGCACCCGCTTCATGAGCTGCACCGAGCGCCCCACCAGGGAGACGATGGCGCCGTGCATGATATCGGCGGGCGAGACCCCCTGGGAGAGATGATTGATCACCTCGGACTCGGCGAACACGGCGCACACACCGGAGATCGAGGTCGCCTCCTTCGAGGTCGAGACGAGCGGGCCGATCTCCTCGGTGGTGTAGCCCATGTAGCGCGCCGTCTTCTCGAGAAACGCGCCGGTTCCCGCCGCACACTTGTCGTTGAGCCGGAACGACTTGACCTTCGCGCCGTCTCCCAGCCGGGTCGCCTTCATGGTCTGGCCGCCGACGTCGAGAATCGTGCGGGTGTTCGGGAAGAAGAACGTCGTCCCCCGTGCCGCCGCCGTGAGGTCGGTGACCTGCACATCGCTCATCACCGCCTGGTGGCGGCCAAACCCCGTGGCAACCGTGTACGCGAGGTCGTCGGCGGCGAGGCCGGCTTCGGCCGCCGCTCGGGCCCGTGCCCGCTCGGCCACCTCCGTGAGCTTGAAGCCGGTGGGCTCCATGGCCCGGCCCACGATCTCGTGGCTCTCACTCAAGATCACGGCCTTCGTGTAGGTCGATCCGACGTCGATTCCGGCAGTGTAGGTCATGATGCGTCCTGCTTGGCTTTGGTGGGTGCCCGGCTGGCGAGAATGTGATCGAGCGCGAAAAGGGCGGCCCCGAGCGCCCCCATGTAGTGTGACTCCTCGCTCACGTTCACCTTCAGCGCGAGCCGCTCGTTGAGCGCCTCGATCATCGCCGTGTTCTTGGCGACGCCGCCGGTGAACGTCACGTCGCTCTCGATGCCCACGCGCCGCAGCAGACCGGCCGAGCGGGCCGCAATCGATTGGTGCACGCCGAGCAGGATGTCCTCGATCTTCTTGCCCTTGCCGAGCCACGACAGCACCTCCGACTCGGCGAACACCGTGCACGTGGTGGAGATCTTGACGGGCCGCTCGCCGCGCAGCGCGGTCGGCCCGAGTTGATCGAGGGGAATGTCGAGTGCGCTCGAGGCGGCGCCCAGGAAGCGTCCCGTCCCGGCCGCGCACTTGTCGTTCATGCAGAAGTCCACGATCTCTCCCGTGGGCGAGACCCGGATGGCCTTGGTGTCCTGACCGCCCATGTCCACGACCGTGCGGGTGTCGGGGAACATGTGCACCGCGCCGCGCCCGTGACAGCTGATCTCGGTTACCTGCGTGTTGCCGAACGTCACCTTGTAGCGACCGTACCCCGTGCCCACGACGTACTCGACCTCCTCCTCCCGCAGGTCACCGCCGCGCAACGCCTCCTGGAAGGCGTTTTCGGCAGCTCGGATCACGTTGGCGCCGGTTTCGGTGAGTGAGCGGCTCACGATCGTCCGCTCCTCATCGATGATGACCGCCTTGGTCTGCGTGGAGCCGACGTCCACGCCAGCTGCGTATGCCATGCCCGTTCCTTCCCGGTGCGTTACGGGTTGCTGATCGCTGCCTGGCGCCGGCGCGCGGCCAGCCCCTCGAAGAAGGCGTCGATCCGGTTCTTGAGCTGCGCCTCCGAGACGACTCGCCGGTCCATCATGTCGGACTCGATGAACAGGCTCGGAATGTCCCGCTCCCGCATGAGGGCCCGCCGGTTGTCGGCAAGGCCGGTTGAGACGGTACGGCAGCTCTTGATGGGGTGATACACGATGCCATCGGCCTGATACGCATCGATCATGTCGGTCAGCACGCCGGTCTGGAAGAACATGCTGTCCATGGCGTCCCGTACGCTCACCAGCAATCCCTCCGCCAGGCTCTCGAGCGGGTGCTCCAGGTCGTACTGATACCCGAGGTTGGAGCCGCCGGACGCGAACCAGAGGTAGGTGGAGTTCACGAACGTCCCGCCCGATTCGGTGAACAGCTCGGTGAAGCGACGGAAGATCGGATAGCAGGGCACCCCGACGAAGATCAGGCGATACTGCTCATCGGTGAGCGTCCCGATGCCGCGGGCCGCCTTGTACTCCATCTCCTCGACGAGGTCATCGAAGTAGCGCGCACCGGCCGCCGTACCCTTGAGGCAGTTGGTGACCCCCAGGTAGATCGTGCCGTCCGACAGCGCATTGAACAGCGAGGGTCGGCTTCGGTTGAGCTCGAGCACGCGCTTCCAGCCGCGGTGCATGGTGTTGGCATGCCCCATGGTCTCCCGCAGGCGGTCGATGTCGAACCGCCGGCCGGTGAGCTGTTCCAGGGTCGTGATCAGTTCCTTGAGCTGGGCGAGCACGTAGCGGCGGTCGTTCTCGAAGTCCTGATCGCCTTGCCAGGTCTTGGCACCGTCGGCCCGTGACCCCGGCACGTCGATCACGAAAGTTGGAGCTCCGTGCATCCGCTCCCAGATCTCCGCCCACTTGATGTACGTGTTGCAGGCGTTGGTGTACACGGCGATGGCGGGCTTGGGGATCCGGCCCATGGGGAGCTCGCCCCGCCGCAGCTGGGTGGCCACGTCGGCCTTCACGTAGCCGCAGATGTCTGGTGAGTACCCGTAGTCCTCGGCCTCGTTCAGGTACTCGTGCGCCACGCGGCGCACGGCGGTCTGGAGCGAGTTGATCTCCGGAAATACGACCGGCAGATCGAATGTTTGCAGCAGCTCGCACAGGCTCCCCATCACGAAGACGTAGGCGGCCCGACGGTCTTCCTCGGCCGCCGTCGTCAGCTCCCGAAACCAATCCCGGAAGAGTGACGCTCCGTCCTTGTTGCCGCGGCCGACGATGGCTTCTTCGCTGATTTGGCTCATTCGAATAACAGGTTCTCGACGAAGGTTTCCAGCTGGATCTCGAGGTGATCGAAGCTGGTCATGTTCTCCTCGAACTCGCTGACGAAGTACGGCACGCTCTCCTGATCCAGTGCCCGGGTGTAGGCGACCTGCTCCTCGAGCCCCGGTTCGCACATCTTCGCGGCCGTGACGATTGCTGCCTGCGCACCCGAGTCCTCGATCCGCTTGAGGAGCATCTTCTCCTTGGGCTTGCGCAGGTCGTGCTGCACCGGGCTGTACGACGACTGCTCCAAGTAGGCTTCGGCCAGGTTGCGCAGCGGGTCGCCGTCGATCGGGACGTCGTCGAGGATCCACCGCAGGCCGATCAGCAGGTCGTCGTCGACCACGTAGCAGGAGCGGCCGATGGCGCGGATCAGGTCCAGCGGCGGCTGTTCGCAAAAGCCGCCTTCGAAGACCACCCGAATGCGATCCTGTTGTTTGGCGTCGCTGGCGCGTATCAACGGGAGCGTCGTGCGCAGCAGGTCGTTGTGCTCCTCCCGCGGAATGAGCCCCCCGACTGCCGTGAGCACGTAGGCATCCTCGGCCGAGACCAGCCACGGCGTATCCCGCTTGATGGCGTACAGCTCGCGCAGCAGCGCGCGGTTCTCATTGAAGACCTCCACGGAGCGTCGCAGCGCGGCATCGGTGACGCTGCCGCCGGTGATTGCCTCGACCGTGCGCTTCACCCGGTCGTATTCGCCGCGGAGGTACTCCGTGGCGTGCTGCGAGTTGGCGTTCTGCGGCAGGTAGAGGATCTGGCACGGGTAGGTGACGTTGCGTCCCCAGACCGCCGCGAGGTTGCGCGCAGCGTCGCAGATCGGGTGTGTCACGAACACGTCGAGCTCGACGCGTCCGCTCAGCGCGAGCTCCAGCGAGGTCTTGAGAATCGAGCACAGGTACGAGCCGAATCGTGAGTCGGCCTGCGTGGCTTCCACGGATGCGCCCCGCACCTTGAAGGGCAGCATGCCGCCGGCGTGCGCGATCTCCTCGGGGAAGTACACCTGGAAGTGTCCTAGGACCTTGCCGCCGGCTTCGCGCCAGCGCCGAACCGTGGGGAAATCCATGTCCTCCGCCAACTCGCGGCACTGGTAGAGGATCTCTTCCAGCGGCTGGTCCCGCCATTCGGAGAAGACGGTCACGTCGCTCATCGATGCGTCCAGGTGGGCTGTCGTTTGTCCAGGAACGCCTGCAGGCCCTCCAAGGCGTCGTGGGTCTGCATCAGCTCGGTCAGGTAGATCTCCCCTGCCCGCTCGAGGGCGGCGGCGCCCCGGGCGATGCTCTCGCTCCGCAGTGCCCGCTTCGTGAGCCGCACGGCGGCCGCACTGTGACGGGCGATGCGCCGCGCCAGCTCGCGCGCCTCCTCCTCCACTCGGTTGTCGGGCACGATGCGGGCGACCAGGCCGATCTCGTGCGCTCGCTGCGCCGTGATGGGATCACCGGTGAGCACCAGCTCCGCCGCGGGGCCGGGAGGGATGCGCTGCGGGAGCAGGGCACAGGCCGCTGGTGCGATCACTCCGAGTACGATCTCGGGCTGTCCAAACGCCGCTCCCTCGCCGGCCACGACCAGGTCGGCCGCCTGGACCAGCTCGAACCCGCCTCCGAGACAACGGCCGCGCACGGCCGCGATCACCGGTACCGGGAACCGATCGATGGTGGCGATCGTGTCGAGGAACTCCGGGATCAGCTGCTCGTGCTCCGGCGGGAGGTGCTCGCCCACGTCGGCCCCCGCCGAGAAGTGCTTGCCGTCGGCGGCGAGCAGCAGTGCGCGCAGCTCGGTCTCTCCCTCGAGGCGCCCGAGTGCCTCCCGCAGCTCGGCCATCACGGCGCGCGTGAGGATGTTGAGCGGCGGGTGGCTCAGGGTGATGGTCGCAATCCCGTCTTCGATTGTCGCGTTTATGGCCATGCGCTCCTCCCGACACTCTCCACAGCCGGTTGCGGTCGTCGGATCTCAGGGTGGTGGGGCCGGCGCGCCCGGCGGCCGGCGCCCGGGCTCACCAGGGTTGCTCGGCCTTGGACCAGGTGGTGCCTGGCTGCTCCAGGCTGTAGTAGACCTTGATCTCCTCCAGCTCTTCGAAGATCCGCGGGACCACCTGCACCTCCATCCCGATGCTGATGTCCTGTTCGGGGATGCTGTCGCCGAACCAGGCGAGGGCCTTGCCTCCGCCGTCCAGATCGACCACGCCGATGGTGTACGGCGTCACGTCTTCGAAGCCGGTCGGCGCCGCGACGATCTTGGTGAACGTGTGCAGCGTGCCCTTGCCGCTCACCTCGAAGAACTCGAACTCCCCGTGCATGCACGCATCGCAGTCGGCCCTGGGTGGGAACGACGTGGCGCCGCACCGCTTGCACCGTGAGCCCATGAGCCGGCCGTCCCGAAGGTGGCGGGCAAAGTCAGCGACCTTGGTGTACGGCGTGTAGTTGACCTTCCCGAACCATTTGAACATCGCTCAATCCCTCGTCAGGACCTGGACGAAGCAGTACTGCCCGATTCCGCCCACGTTGTGGGTGAGGCCGACGTCGGCATCCGGAACCTGGCGCTCTCCCGCCTCGCCGCGCAGCTGTTTGGCGATCTCGTACGTCATCGACACGCCGGTGGCGCCGATGGGATGGCCCTTCGCCTTGAGGCCTCCATCCACGTTCACCGCCACCTTGCCGCCGATGTACGACTGCTTCTCCGCGACGAAGGGTCCCCCCTCACCGCGCTCGCAGAATCCGAGGTCCTCGTAGGCCATGATCTCCGCGATGGTGAAGCAGTCGTGCACGTCGGCCACCTTCACGTCGGCGGGGCCGATACCCGCCATGGCATACGCTTGGGCGGCGGCGTGCTCGGCGCTTGGCAGCCCGACCAGGTTCGGCCGGCGCAGCACCGACATGGTCGCCGACGCGCATCCCATCCCGCTGAGCCATACCGGCTTGCTCGAGATCTCCCTCGCTCGGTCCTCGCTCGCCAGGATCACGCACGCGGCGCCGTCGGCGTTGGCGCAGCAGTCATACACCTGGAACGGGGTCGCCACGTCCTCCGACGCCTTCGCCTTCTCCGCGGTGATCTCCTTACGGAAGAGCGCAAGGGGGTTCATGGCGCCGTAGTGGTGGTTCTTGACGGCCACGTCCAAGAGATGATCGCGCGTCGTCCCGAACTCGTGCATGTGTCGCTTGGCGAACATGGCGTAGTAACCCGGGAAGGTCGTGCCGAAGCCGGACTCCCACTGCACTTCGCCCACTCTGCCCATGAGCGCGAGGATCTCGGGCGTGGAGAGCTCGGTCATCTTCTGGCAGCCGATCACGGCCACGACGTCGTGCACGCCGGCCTTGATGGCCATCCAGGCCGTGCGCATGGCGGCGCTGCCCGACGCACACGCGACCTCGGTGAGCCACGTGGGCTTCGGAACGAGCCCGAGGTACTCCTGAACCACGCCGGCAAGCGAGCGCTGCTTGTGGTACTCCGGAACGGAGCCGATCACGGAGGCGTCCACCGCGTCCCGCTCGATGCCCGCGTCCTCCATTGCCGCCCGAAACGCCTCGAAGGCGAGCTCCTGCACCGTCGCATCGCTGCGCCGGCCGAACACGCCGTGCCCCAGGCCGATGATTCCAACTCTTGTCATCGTTCTCTCACATCCTGTCTACATGTATTGGCCGCCGTCGATCTTGATCACTTCCCCCGTGATGTGGCGCGCGCGGTCGGAGCAGAGGAACGCGACCAGGTCGGCGCACTCTTCCGACGTGGCGAACCGGCCCAGTGCCGTCTCGTCCATCGCCTTGGTGAGGAACTCCGGGGGGATCGCCTCCGCCATCTCGGTCATGACCATGCCTGGAGCAACGACGTTGACGTTGACGTTGAACTTTCCCAGCTCGCGCGCCAGCGACTTGCTCATGGCGATCTCGCCGCCCTTCGAGGCGGCGTAGTTCGTCTGGGCGAACTTGCCCCGCATGCCGTTGATGGAGGAGATATTGACGATCTTGCCGCTCTTCTGGTCCTTGAACACCAGGGCGGCGGCCTTGTTGTAGTTGAAGTACCCCTTCAGGTTCACTCTGATGACCGTGTCCCACTGTTCCTCGGTCATCTTCCATATGACGCCGTCCCAGTTGATGCCGGCGTTGCACACCATGATGTCCAGCCGCCCGAACTCCCGCACGACCTGCTGCACCATGCTCTGGGCGTCGTCGTAGCTCGCGACGTCGGCCTTGACGGCAAGGCCGCGCCGCCCCGCTTCCTCGATCTTCTGGACCGTTGCCTTCGCCTCGGTGTCGTGCCGCCGATAGTTGATGGCGACGTTGCACCCCTCACGCGCCAGGGTGACCGCGATGGCGGCGCCGATCCCGATGCTGCCGCCGGTGACGATGGCGTTCTTGCCTTCCAAGCCGAGATCCATGGCCGCTCATCCCTCCTGATACTGCGGTGAGATCGCCCGGATGAGCTCGTCGTCCCACGGATGCCCTTCGGCCAGCATCTGCCGCAGCTTGATGAAATCGACTTCCCGCTTCCCCTTGGGCCCCTCGTTGAACGCGCGGAACCCCGCCTTCGCCTCGGTCATCATGTTGAGGGCCAGCCACTCGCGGTTGGTCACGTTGGTGTTGTCCCAATGCCACTGCTTGTGCTTGCGCAAGCCGTTCACCGTCTTCGACACGCAGTCGGGCATCAGCATCAGGATCTTGGTGGCCAGGGCCTCCACGGCGTCGTCGAGCAGCGAGAGGTCCGTTTCGGCCTTGGCCAGCACCGCCTTGGCCTCGTCCCGGTCGGCGCCGGTCTTGAAGTCGCCGTAGACGATGTTGCCGAACTCGTCCACGAACCTGTCGGTGATCACCATGGGATTGGGGATCCACTTCCCGTCCAGCTTGAGCACCGGCGTGATCTGGTTGAGGAGGCCGATGAACAGTGCCTTGTGTGCGCTCCACGTCTCGCACAGGATGCCGCTCTCCATGGCCCGTGCGAAGCCGACGTAGAGCGGGAGGAAGTCGGTAGAGCCGCCGTCGGGCGCGGAGCCGTGCTTGGGGCCGGCCTGCCCGAACCGGGCGGTGTCGGCGGCGACGCTGAAATCGCACGCCATCCCGATCTCCTGCCCGCCGGCGATCCGCATGCCGTTGACCCGATTGATCACCGGCTTGTCGCACCGCAGGATCGAGTCGATCATGTCGTTGAACAACCGCATGTACTGCTTGTACTCCTGCGGGTTGCCGGCGTAGTACTCGGCATACTCCTTGGTATTCCCACCCGTGCAAAACGCCTGGTCGCCCACCGCCGTGAACACCACGGCGACGACGCTGCGGTTCATGCTCGCGTCGCGGAAGGCGAGGATCACGTCCTTCACCGCATCTGTGGTGTAACTGTTGAACTGTTTGGGGTTGTCGAGGATGATCCAGGCGTTGTACAGGCCGTCCACGGGCTTGCCGGCCGGGTCCTTCACCGGCAGCAACTCGTACTGGATGTGCTCGTACTTGTGACCATCCACGAGCGTATGGCTGTTCAGCATCGTATCTCCCTTCCCACCTGCCGGGCCGCGCGGCTCGTTGCTACGACCCCCAGTCCGGCACCAGCCTGGCGCGCTTGTCGATCCGGTGATCGGCGACCCGCTGCACGACGTCGGGCGCCTGGCTCATCGGAAACGATTGAATGAAAGGCTTCAGGGTGACCTTGCCGCTGGTGACCAGCTTGAGGGCCTCCGGATAGAGCTCGGGCTTGCATCCCCACGTACCCTGCGCGGTGGCGTCGAACGCCATGAGGTTGCTCAGGCGAAGCTCGATCTTCGCGAGCGTGAACCCCACGACCATCAGGGTGGCGGCGTGGTTGAGCAGGCCGTATGCGGTCTCCTGCCCGCCCGGTTGGCCCGAGCACTCGTAGATCTTCCAGCCGTACGAGGGACAGGCCATCTCCTTCGACCGGGCCTTGACCTGTTGCCTGAGGCCCTTGAAGTCGGTCTCGGCGGAGTTGACGGTGAGCCCGGCGCCGTGCTGTGCGACCGCATCGAGCTTGGCCTGATCGACGTCGATCGCCACGACGTGCGCGCCCATCGCCGCGGCGATCTGCACGCAATAGGTGCCAACGCCGCCCACGCCCACCACGATCGCGAAGTCACCGGCGTTGAGGCCGCTACGCACGATCGCCTGGTAGGGCGTGGTCACGGCGTCGGCGATCACCGAGAGATCCGGCAGCGTGTAGTCCCCGCGGTCCTCGATCTCGCAGAGCCCGCGTCCCGGCACCGCGATGAACTCGGCGAACCCTCCGTCGATGTCGTTGCCCGGCATCACCTGGGCGCGGCATGCGTTGCCGCGGCCCTGCGCACACAGATCACACGTCCCGCACGGGATCACCGCCGGGACGATCACCTCCCGCTCGAGCAGGCTGCGGTATGCCGTTCCCGCCGCGACGACCGTGCCGCTCACTTCGTGTCCCAGCGTGAGTGGCAGCGGTCGCTTCGTGGGCACGCCGTCCTTCCAGAAGCCGATGTCCGTGTGACACACCCCGCAGCCGGCCACTCTGACCACCACCTCATCGTCGGTCGGCTCGGGTTGGGAGACCTCCCGCACCTCCAGGGGCTTCCCCACCGCCGTCAGCTGTATCGCCTTCATGATGTCTCTCCGTCGTTGGCTCCCACTACCCGCATGTGAGCCCGCCCACCAGGTGCTCGGCGAACTCGCGCCCCAGCTCGGGGGCGTGGATCGTTCCTTCCGGGCGGTACCAACGCGCGATCCAGTTGATCGCGCCCAGGACGGCGAACACCGCGATCTTGGAATCGACCGCGCGAAACTCCCCGTCCTTGATTCCCTGGTCGATGATCTTCCGCAGCCAGCGCTCGTACCGGTCGCGGGCGGCGATGATCTCACCTGCCCGATCCGGGGAGAAGGCGGTCACCTCGAACGCCAGCGGCGACCCCTCCAACGTCTCGGTCATGATGCGGACGTGCTCGCGAATCACGTAGGCGAGGCGCTCACTCGCCGTGGCGAGCTTGCGCGCCGACTTCATCATGCGCTCGATCTCGCCGAGCGACTCGCGGTGGCACGCGTAGAGGATCGCTTCCTTGTCGGGAAAGTAGTGGTACAGGGCCGTCTTGCGGACGCCGAGGTGCTCGGCGATGTCCTCGAGCGTGGTAGCGTGGTATCCGTTCTCACGAAACGCCCGCAGCGCCGCGTGGAGAATCTCGGCGCGCCGGCGTTGCCGCTTCTGGCGAACGTGCGGGGAGAGGGTCGTGGATTCGGGACCGTCGGCCAAAGGGGTCATCCCTGAATTTGAACAGGTATTCAAATTTTGAACGAATGGTCGGATCATGTCAAGCCGGAAGCCACCGGGGCCCCCGTGCCTCGCGATCGGGCCGGCTAGGCCTGGTCCAGCCGCAGTACCGACTGCAGCAGCACGTTGGCACCGTGCTCCACGTCCTCCGCCGAGGTGAACTCCTTGGGGGAGTGGCTGATCCCGTCGACCGCCGGGACGAAGATCATCCCGATCGGGCAGATCGCGGCCAGCGTCTGCGCGTCGTGTCCGGCGCCGCTCGGCATGTGCATGAAGGACAGGTCGAGCGCCTCGGCCGCTTGGGCGATCACCGCTCGGATGCCGGGATCCGAGAGCGCGGGATCGTTGGTGTGCTGCCGCTCCCACGTCGCGGGGGTGTCGTGCTCGTGCGCCAGCTCGCCCAGCTCGGCGCTGATCTGTTCCCACAGGGCCTCGATGGTGGCCGTGCGGAGGTCGCGCAGCTCCACCGTGAGCCGCACCCGCCCCGGAACCACGTTGGGCGCGCCCGGTTCCACGAGGAGCCGGCCGACCGTGCCGACGTGCCGTCCCGGCATCGCCTTGACGATCCGGTCCACGGCCAGCACCAGCTCCGCGGCGGTGAGCATGGCGTTGCGCCGCCGGTTCATCGGTGTGGTGCCGGCGTGGTTGGCGAACCCCTCGATTGTCACGTCGTAGTGGTGGATGCCGACGATCCCTTCGACCACGCCGATCTGCACGCCCTGCTCGTGGAGGATGTTGCCCTGCTCGACATGCAGCTCCAGGTAGGCGGCGACGCTGCCCGGCTCGTGCCTTGCCGCGGCGAGGCGCTCCGGGTCGCCCCCGATGCGCGCGATCTTCTCGGCCAACGGCACACCGTCCCGGCCGGGCTCGTGCAGCTCCTCCCTGGAAATGTCGCCCACGTAGCCGCGGGAGCCGGTGAGACCGCTCTCTTCATCGCACCAGATCACCACCTCCAGCGGGTGCCGGTTGCGGTAGCCGGCCTCGGCCAGGGTGTGCGCCGCCTCGATGGCCGACAGCGAGCCCAGGTCGCCGTCGTAGTTGCCGCCGTGGGGCACCGAGTCGATGTGGGAGCCGAACAGTATCGGCTTGGCGGCCGGCAGGGTGCCTGCGCGCGTGCCGATGATGTTGCCGACCGGGTCGATGCGGACCTCCAGCTCGGCCGCGCGCATGAGCCGCACGGCGAACTCGCGCCCCGCGATGTCGGCGTCGCTGTACGCCACGCGGCTCACGCCGCCGTCGGGATTGCGACCGTAGCGGGACAGGTCCGCGAGATGCCGGTTGACGCGCGCGCCGTTGACCCGGAGGGACTTCCAGTCACCCTGCCGCCGGTGGCCGTGCAGGGTTCCCAACGGCGTGACGGCCAGGGCGCCCAGCGCGGCGCTCTGGACGAAGTCGCGGCGATGCATGGTGCGCATGGGTCCCCTACTCCTTCCCGGCGAGCGCCTTGTGCATGCCGGTGTCGGGCACGACCGGCAGGAGTTCACTGAACGCTTCCCCGTAGATGTCCCACACGGTCACGAACAGGGCGGCCACGATCGGACCGATCACGATGCCCACGGCGCCGAAGAGGAGCAGACCCCCGAGGGTGCTCACCAATACCAGCAGGTCCGGCATCTTGGTGTCCCGCCCCACGAGGACGGGGCGCAGCACGTTGTCGGCGGTGCCAACCACGGCGATGCTCCAGATCGCGAGGAGGATCGCCGCCATTACCTCGCCGGTTGCGGCGAGGTAGATGCAGCCCGGGATCCACACGAGCGCCGTGCCCACCCCGGGGATGATCGACAGCACCGCCATGATGGTGCCCCAGAACGCCCACCCGGGAACGCCGGCCACCAAGAAGGCGAGGCCGCCGAGGGTCCCCTGCACGATGCCGATCACCAGCGTGCCCTTGATGGTCGCCCGCGCCACGGAGGTGAACCGCGCCACCATCTGGTTTTCCTCAGTGGGACCGAGCGGCATGTAATAGAGGATCTTCTTCAGCAGGAGCCGGCCGTCCTTCAGGAAGAAGAACATGGCGTAGAGCACCACGAAGAGGTCGAAGAAGAACTCCGCCGTGCCCCGCGTGACCGCCGCCAGCCTGCTCAGCAGGAAGGTCCCCACGTTGCCGGCGAACTGGCCCACCTTGGTGATGATCTGATCCTGGTACGGCTGGATCCGGTCCCAGAACGGGAGCCCGCTCAGCAGGCGGTCGAGTTCCTGGGGCTGGTCGATCTGACGCTCCACCCACGGGGCGACGGACTGGCTCACCTCCACCGCCTGCGCGGCCACGATCCCGAGAAAGCCGATGAGCGGCACGACGATCACCAGGAGCACGATCGCGAGCGTGGCGAGCGAGGCGGCGACCTCTCGACCCCGGAACAGCGTGATGAGCCTCCGGTAGAGCGGATGAGACAGCCCGGCGAAGATCGCCGCGACCAGGAGGTCCATCGCGAAGCGGCGGATCATGACGAAGAACAGCAGGCTGATGGCGGCAACGAGCAGCAACAGGAAGTTCCGGCTGAACCGCTCCTGCACGGTCGGCTTGTCCATGGGTGGGCTCCGCGGAGGGGTCAAGGTCTCGGGTTGGCGTTCACCAACGATGCACCGGACGACGGTGACCGGGAAGCCCGCGCCCGCCGGGTTCGCGTATCGCCGCCCGCGGCGACAGATTGCCCCCATGGCGAAACTCAGCGCGTTGGCGGGCGTGGCTCGCGCGCCCTTCCTCTTGCTGCCCGTCACGCTCGTGGCGTCGGGCGCCGCCGCAGGGGCGTACGACGGGCACTTCAGCTGGCGGCGCACCGTGGTGGCGCTCGTGGGCCTCGTCGCCCTGCACGTGGCGGTGAACGTGCTCAACGAGTGGAGCGACATGCGGACGGGCATCGATCTCCACACGAAGCGCACCCCCTTCTCGGGTGGCAGCGGGACGCTCCCGGCGGGCGCGATCTCGCTGCGGGCGACGCTCCTGTTCGGGCTCACGGCCGCCGCCGTGGGGCTCGCTCTCGGAGCGTGGCTCGTGATGCAGGTCGGGTGGGTGCTGCTGCCCGTGATGCTCGTGGGGGCGGTCTTCGTCCTCGCGTACACCGACGTGCTGGCGCGCATCGGGGTAGGGGAGATCGCCGCGGGCTTGGGGCTGGGTGGCCTTCCGGTGATGGGGACGGCGCTGGTGCAGGACGGCACGCTGGGGCCCGCGGCGCTGGCGGCCGCGGTGCCGGCCACGTGCATGACGTTCAACCTGCTCCTGCTGAACGAGTTCCCGGATGAGGAGGCGGACCGCGCGGGGGGACGGCGCAATCTGGTGATTCTGTTCGGTCGGCGAGGGGCCGCTGCCATCTATGCGGCGGCTGCGCTGCTCACGCCGTTCGCCGTCGTCGCTGCCGTCGTGGCGAATCTCCTGCCGCAGTACGCGCTGGCGGCGGTGCTGCCCTCGGTTTTGCTCAAGGATCCGCTGCGCTGGGCGCTCGGCGATCCCGCGAGCCCGGTCCCGATCCCCGCGCTGGGCGCAAACGTGGCGTGGAACCTGGCGACCAATCTCTTCCTCGCGGCGTCGCTCGTCGTGGCGGCGTTGCTGTAGCCCACCGCTGTTCAAGCAGTAACGCCGACCGCGCAACCCCCCCGATGTGCCGCGTGTCATTGTAGCATGGGGCGCCCGCCGCGCCGTGGCGCGGTATGCGCGCCGGAGCCTATCCACCCGGACTCCCTGCCGGCATGGGGGGACGCACCACTGCGAGGTAGACGATGAGCCCGAGACCGTTTGGCGTGGCCGGGGTGTTGCTCGCTCTCACGACCGGTGCGACCGTCGGTCTGGTCGCCCAGTCCAGTCGCCCGAGCATGCGCTCGGCGCCGATCGACGACGTGCGCTACGACGTCACGATCAACGCCGAGCTCGGTGCGCGCCATCGTATCCATTCGAGCATGACCTTCCGCACCGGGGGAGCCGATCCGGTGGTGCTGTCGCTCCCGGCCTGGACACCTGGCAAGTACCGGCTCGACAACTTCGCGCGCTACGTGACGGCGTTCTCGGCGCGCGCCGGGGCGGCGGCGCTGCACTGGGACAAGCTGGACTTCGACACCTGGCGCGTCTTCCCCACCGGTGCGCAGACCGTGACGGTGAGCTTCGAGTACCGATGGTCTGACACGCTCGACGTCGGCATGGCGGCCGCGTTCCAGGATTTCGCGTACTTCAACGGCACCAACCTGTTCCTGTACCCCGAAGGACAGAGCCTCCTGTTCGCCTCGCACCTGACGATTCACACCGAGCCGGACTGGCGGATCGCGACGGGGTTCACGCCCGCCGGTGCCCCGGGCCGCTACGAGGCGGCGGACTACCACGAGCTCGTGGACATGCCGACGTTCGTGGGGCGATTCGACCTGGACAGCATGGAAATCGACGGGGTGTGGCACCGCATGGCGACGTACCCCGAAGGCGGGTACCGAGGCGCGGCCCGGGAGACCCTGTGGAGCGAAATTCAGCTGATGATGTCCCCCATGGCCGCCGTGTTCGGCGAGACGCCGTTCGACAGCTACACCACCCTCATGGTGTTCGACGACGGGTACCCCGGCGCCTCCGCCCTGGAGCACCGCAACTCGCATCTCGGGATCTACTTCACGGAGGCGGCCGGTCTCCCGTTCCTCACCGAGGTGTGGGCCCACGAGACCGTCCATGCCTGGGTGGTGAAGCGACTGCGGCCGGCGGAGATGGTGCCGTACGACTACGGCCGGGCGCAGCCGACCACCCTGCTCTGGGTGGCCGAGGGTGTGGACGACTATTACGCCGATCTCGCGATGGTGCGGGGGGGAGTGGTGCCGCCGACTCGCTTCTACCAGCGGACGGCTGACAAGATCCGGAGCGTTGCCAGCACCCCCCCGGTGGCTCTCGAGGACGCCTCGCTCTCCACCTGGATCGCCCCGGTGGACGGCACCGCGCACATCTATTACGACAAGGGGTCTCTGGCGGGACTCCTGTTGGACGTCCTGATTCGCGACGCCAGCGAGAACCGCGGCTCGTTGGACGACGTGATGCGGAACCTCTACGTGGGCACGTACCAGGCGGGGAGGGGCTTCACCGACGAGCAGTGGTGGCGAGCGGTGAGCCAGGCCGCCGACGGGCGCTCGTTCGAGGACGTGCGGCGACGCTACATCGACGGGCGCGAGCCCTATCCCTGGGATGACGTGCTGCCGCTTGTCGGTCTGGAGTTGTCGGTCGATACCGTGATGCGGCCGCTCATCGGGGTGTTCACCGGCGTGGACAGCGCCGGGATCCGGGTGCAGCAACTCACCGCGGGCGGCGCGGCCGAGGCGGCGGGCGTGCAGGTGGGTGACTATCTGCTGCGCGTGGGGGAGATCGAGGTGGTGGACGACCAGTTCGGGGCGCAGTTCCGCGCGCGCTATGAGGGAGAGGAGGTCGGTACGCCATACCAGGTGACGGTGCGCCGCGGGTCCGAAACGTTGACGCTCGACTCCGAGCTCCGCCTCGCGCCGAGGATGAGTTTCACCGTTCGCGAGCTGCCGAACGCCTCGGCGCGGGCGGTCGCGTTGCGCGATGGCATTCTCACAGGGAGCACCAGGCGGTAACCCGAGTACCGTCGTCGGGCTACCCACCGTAGGCGCGGCGCGCTCGGGTGGCTGCCGCGAGCCCCGCGGCCTATTGTAGCATGGTCGGACGCCGAAGCCCGGTGCCAGCGCGAGCGGAGGGATAGATGAGCTATCCCAAGAAGCACCGCGGCAGGAGGAAGATCGGCAGGAAGCGGCGGCGGATGCGGCAGAAGCGCCGCCGCAAGCACTAGCCTGCTGCGGGACGCCCAAGCGACACGAGACAGTATGCCGGGCGCTGTGCCGTGAATGGAGCCGAATGATGCGCCACTGGAGCCGGAGAGAGTTCATTGCGACGTCGGCGTGGGGGCTGGCGGTGACCGCCACGGGCCGGTTGGGGTGGCCGCCGCCGCGCGCCGCCCGAGTGAGCCTCGTGCGCCTGGGGGGCGGGGGACGTGAGGCGGCCATCCGGCAGGCGATCGAGCTGGCGGGCGCGCCCGACCTGGCAGGCCGATGGGTCGTGCTCAAACCCAACTTCAACAGCGCGGACCCGTTTCCCGGCTCCACGCATCCCGAAACGCTCGGCTTCCTGGCGCGCTATCTGAAGGAGTTGGGGGCCGAGCGGGTGAGTGTGGCCGACCGCAGCGGCATGGGAGACACGCAGCGCGTGATGCGGGAGAAGGGGGTGCTGGATCAGGCGGAGGCGCTC
>CP070716.1:2146664-2175876 GCA_020350425.1 Gemmatimonadota bacterium | reverse complement strand
CGACGCGCTCGCCCGGCAGTGGATCACCGATGAGAACCGCGTCGTATTGGCGAGCGGACCCGAGAAGGAGGGGGCCGCGATGCCCGAGGAGGACACGCTGCGGGCGGTATTCGCGGCCGTGGCGGCCGCGCAGATTCCGCCCTACGTCGACGCCACGGCCGGCGTGCCCCTCCTCGCCGAGCGTCCCACCCCCGGGTCGGTGGTTGAGGCCCAGACCGTCGAAGAGCTGGGCCTCACGGTGTGGGAGCTGGCCAATGGCGTGCGGGTGATCCTCAAGCCCACCGATTTCAAGGACGACCAGATCCTGCTCGACGCCTGGAGCCCCGGCGGCACCTCCCTGGCCCCGGACGCGGATTACGTCGCGGCGAGGACGGCTCCGCGCGTGATCGAGCGGGGCGGCGTAGGCGAGTTCAGTCTGGTCGACCTGGAAAAGGCGTTGGCGGGGAAGGTGGTGAGCGTGAGCCCGTTCATCGCCTCGCTGTACGAGGGGCTCTGGGGAAGCGTGTCCCCGCAGGACGCGGAGACGCTGTTCCAGCTCGTGTACCTCTACTTCACGGCGCCGCGCCGGGACCGCGACGCGTATCTCGCGTTCCGACGCCAGATCACCGAGGAGCTTCGCAACCGGGGGGTCGATCCAGATGGGGCCTTTCGCGACACCATCCAGGTGACGCTGGCGCAGCACCATCCGCGACAGCGGCCGGCGACCGTGGAGCTGTACGACGAGATGGACCTGGACAAGTCGTTCGCCTTCTACCGGGACCGCTTCGCCGACGCGGGCGACTTCACGTTCGTCCTCGTGGGGAGCTTCGATCCCGATTCCTTGCGCCCCTTGGTGGAGACCTACCTCGGGAGCCTGCCCTCGACCGGGCGCGTGGAGAGCTGGCGCGACCTGGGGATCAGGTATCCCGCCGGAGTGATTCGCAAGACGGTACGGCGCGGCGTGGAGCCCCGCAGTCAGACGTCGCTGGTGTTCACGGGGGATTGGCGGTACAGCCGTGCCGACCTCTATGCGCTGCGGGCACTCGGGAGCGTGCTGGAAATCCGCCTGCGGGAGGTGCTCCGCGAGGCCCTGGGCGGCACCTACAGCGTGGGCGTCAGCGCCTCCGGCGAGCGGCTTCCCAGCGAGCAGTTCTCGGTCGGGATCGGCTTCGGGTCGGATCCCGCACGTGTCGAAGAGCTGGTCGGGGTGGTGTTCCAGCAGATCGACAGCCTCAAGGCGTTTGGACCAACGCAGGCCGAGGTCGAGAAGGTGCAGGAGATGCAGCGGCGGGCCCGGGAGACGGCCCTCAAGGAGAATCGCTTCTGGGCGCAAGTGCTCCTCGAGCACGACCGCTTCGGCACCGACCCCCGCGACATCCTCACCTACGAGGAGCTCATCGAGGGGCTGACCCCCGAAGTGGTGCGAGACGCCGCACGGCGCTATCTGCCGACCGAGAACTACGTGTGGGTCACCCTCTACCCGGAGGCGGCGCATTGAGGTCACCATGGGCGAGACACGTCGGCCCGCTGTAGCGGGCATGTTCTACCCGGCGGATCCCGCCGAGCTGCGCTCGCTCGTGCAGGAGATGTTGGGGGAGGTGGATGCGGAGCCGCAACCGGCGCAGGGCGCCATCGCGCCGCACGCCGGCCTCGTCTACTCGGGACGCTGCGCCGCCCAGGTATGGGGTCGGCTGGTGATTCCGGAAATCGTCGTCATCATCGCGCCCAATCACACCGGAATGCTCGAGAACCCCAGCGGAGCCAGCGCCTGGAACGAGGGCTCGTTCGAGACCCCGCTCGGCGCCGTACCCATCGCGCACGACTTCCTCGAGCGCGTGGAGGCGCACTGCCCGCTGCTGCGTCACGATCCGGCCGCGCACCTGCGGGAGCACGCGATCGAGGTCGAGCTCCCGTTCTTGCGGCTGCTGGCGCCCGACGCCCTGCTCGCGCCGATCGTACTCGCGTGGGATCGCTGGGAGCCGAGCCGCGAGCTGGGAGCGGCGTTGGCCGCCGCGGCCCGCGAGTGGCCCGGTGACGTGCTGCTCGTGGCCTCGTCGGACATGACCCACTACGAGTCTGCGGATCGCGCGGCACGCAAGGACCGCCAGGCGTTGGCGGCGGTGGAGCGCCTCGACGGGGAGGAGCTGCTGGCCGTGTGCCATCGGGAGGGCGTCACCATGTGCGGCCGAGCACCGTCGGCCACGGTGTTGGAGGCGGCGCGGCAGCTGGGGGCCCAGCAGGGTGAGGTGGTGGACTACCGGCACAGCGGGTGGGTGACGGGTGACGACCGTGAGGTCGTCGCCTATGCCGGGGTGGTGCTCAACTGACGGGAGGCGGCGCGGGGGGACGGTGAGCGATCAGCGAAAGACCAAGGCGCAACTCCTCGAGGAGCTGACGCAGCTGCGCGAGCGGGTGGCGCAGCTCGAGCGCCCCACGGGGCACCGGGCTCACCCGGAGGAGGCGCTGCGTCGGGAGAAGGCCTTCCTCGACGAGCTGTTCAACTCGGCCCCGGAGGCCGTGGTGCTGGTGGACAACGCCGGCATCGTGCTCCGTGCCAACGAGTACTTCACCACCCTGTTCGGCTACCGGCGGGAAGAAGTGATCGGGCAGTCGATCGACCAGCTCGTGGCCCCCGGCGACATGCAGCTCGAGGCGGCGGGGTACACGAGCCAGGTGGCGCGCGGCGAACGCATCGCGGTGGAGACCGTACGGCGGCGCAAGGACGGCTCCCTGGTGGACGTGTCGATTCTCGGCGTTCCCATTCGGGTGGGCCAAGGGCAGGTCGCGGTGTACGGCATCTATCGCGGCATCGGCGAGCAGAAGCGGGCCGAGCGGGCGCTGCGCGAGAGCGAGGAGCGCTATCGCACGCTATTCGAGAACGCCCCCATCGGATTGGGTGTGGCCGACGCGCACGGCAACCTGCTGGCGTTCAATCAGGCCATTCTCGATCCGGGCGGCTGGACTCGGGACGAGGTGCGGGAGTTCGGCAACGTCGCGGAGCTCTACGCCGATCCCGAGGAGCGGACGCGGGTGCTCGAGCTGGCGAGGAGGCAGGGGTTTGTACGCCGGGAGGAGGTGCGGTTCAGGCGCCAGGACGGGAGCGCCTACGACGCGCTGCTCAGTCTCACGCCCATTACGGTCGAGGGCCGCTCCGGCTGGCACGCCATGGTGGAGGACATCACCGAGCGCAAGCATGCCGAGGAGACGCTCGTCCGGGAGAAGCAGTTCTCCGACATCACGCTCGACAGCCTGCCGGGAATCTTCTACCTGATGGACGAGCAGGGCCGGCTGCTGAGGTGGAACAACAATCTGCTCAAGTTCACCGGCTACAGCGAAGAGGAGCTCAAGGGCTTGAGTCCCCTGGACTTCTTTCGCGAGGAAGAGCGGCCGAGGATCGAGCGAAGCCTGCGGGAGGTCTTCGCCGCCGGCTTCGCCACCGTCGAGGCGCACCTGGTCGCCAAGGACGGGAGTCGGGTGCCCTACGTGTTCACGGCGCTGCGCACGACGCTGGCGGGCAAGCAGTGCATCGTGGGCACGGCAATCAACATCACCGAGCGGCGCCGGGTGGAGGACGAGCTGCGGCGCTCGGAGGCCGTGTACCGGGCGCTGGTCGACCACGCTCCCTACGGGATCTACCTGTCGAGCCTCGACAGCAAGTTGCTGTCGGTGAATCCGGCCCTCGTGGACATGCTGGGCTATCGCTCGGAGCAGGAGTTGTTGGGCGTGAGCGTGCAGGAGGAGCTGTGCGCCGAGCCGGAGGCGGGCGACGCGCTGTCGGCGCGCCTGCGAGAGGGCGAGCCGGTCGACGGCGTAGAGATGGAGTGGCGCCGCAAGGACGGCCGCAGGGTGACGGTGCGCCTGAGCGGCCGGCCGGTGCACGGCGACGGCGGCGAGTTCGAGGGATATCAGATGATCGCCGAGGACGTGACGGAGCGTCGCGTGCTCGAGGCCCAGCTGCGCCAGGCCCAGAAGATGGAGGCCATCGGCCAGCTCACGGGCGGCATCGCCCACGACTTCAACAACGTCCTGACGGTGATCCTGGCCAACGCCGACCTGGTGGTCAGCGCGCTGCCGCGGGAGCTCACTCAGGCGCGGGCCGATCTGGAGGACATTCAGGGAGCCGCGCGTCGGGGGACGACACTCATCCGCAAGCTCCTCGGTTTCAGTCGGCGCGAACGTCTCGAGCTGCAGCCGACCGACCTCACGCAACTGATGCAAGACCTCTCGGCCATGCTCCGACGCGTCGTGCCGGAGAACATCGAGATCCAGCTGCTTGCCGCGGAGCCCGATGCCGTCGCAGCCGCCGACCCGGGTGCCATCGAGCAGATCGTGCTCAATCTCGCCACCAATTCCCGGGACGCGATGCCCGACGGGGGCATTCTCCGCATCGAGACCTCCCGCACCTGGCTCGACGAGGGGTATCGCGCCACCCACCCGTGGGTGGATCCGGGTGAGTACATCTGTCTCACCTGCACCGACACGGGCATGGGGATGGACGAGGAGACGAGGGAGCGCGTGTTCGAGCCGTTCTTCACGACCAAGCCCCCCGGCGAGGGGACCGGGCTCGGGATGGCCATGATCTACGGATTGGTGAAGCAGCACGGGGGCTACGTGCACGTGTACAGCGATCCTGGCGAGGGCACGACGGTCAACGTCTACTTCCCGGCGGTGAGCGCGAGCGCCGAGGCCGCCGCCGCCGGACCGTCTGCCGCCGGGATGCGTGGCGACGAGACGATCCTGCTGGTGGAGGACGAAGGCGGGATTCGCCGTGCCACGCGACGAGCGCTGGAAGGGCAGGGGTACTCGGTGCTGCTGGCGGCTGACGGCGAGGAAGCCCTGGAGGTGTTCCGGCAGCACGAGGCGGCGATCGACCTCATCGTCTCCGATCTCGTGATGCCACGCCTCGGGGGCCGGCAGTTCTACCAGGCGCTCAAGGAGCAGGGCAAGCGCCCCAGGATCCTGTTTACCAGCGGCTATTCTGCACAGGACGTCCGGGCGGGGCTCGGATTCCTCCGGGGCGTTCCCTTCCTGCACAAGCCGTGGACGCTGACCGATCTCTTTCTGCGGGTGCGCGAGGTGCTGGAGCAGGATCCTGCCTGACGCCCGCTGCCCGCGCTACCGGCGCACCACGATCTCGCTGAACGTGGCTGGATTCAACGGGTAAAGCCGGCGCGCGAGCCCGTGGACGGTGCGCCGCCCGGCTTCCGTGCCGGCGACCGTCACGCTCAGCCGCACCCGGTCGCGGGCCTCGAGCGGGAGGGCGAGTTCCACGGCGTATCCGCCCACAGTGGCCTGCGCTCCCCAGCGCATCCCCTCCGCGACCGCGGCGCCCCACCCCGCGGGTGCCGTGCCGAGCGTCGAGAGCAGAAACTCCGTGAACGTGAATCCCCCGTTGTCCGCCAGGTACTTGGCCATGAAACCCTCCACGGGGAGAGCGTGGCGGTACACCCTGGCCGGGTCGTGTGCCGTCGGCGGTGCCACGATGAGCAGGAGATCGTCGGTCGAGAGGTGGCGGCGCGGCACGGTATCGCTCTGGAGCACCAGCGCGACGTGATCACCGGTCCCGACGCTCGAACCGGTGCGCACTCGCACAGGAGGTGTGCGCACCTGGAGCGCGACCAGGAGGGCCTCACCCTCCCGGCGAAATGCCACGCGCGGGGCCGGCCCGCTCGCGCGGCCGGCCGGTCCCAGCTCGTGCCACACCCCGCCGGCCCAGTCGTCGAGCGACCCGTCGATCACGGTGTGCCCGGCGGGCTCCGCCTCGTAGCGCTCCAGTTCGTTGCGGAACACGAGCCGCCCGTCCCGCCGCGTGAATGCGGGGTCGCTCGACAGCTCGTCGAGCCGCGCGGCCGTGCGACGCACGAAGGGCGCCAGATCGTCGTGCAGGGCGCGAAGGGCGGGGCGCCGCGCCGCCGCCGAGTCGAGCCGCGCAAGGGCCGCGTCGAGCCGGGCGAGACCGCGCTCCACGGCGGTGAGGTCGATCGGCGCGCCGGGAACGAACAGCGGCTCGAACAGATTCTCGCCGTCGGCGTAGTCACCCCAGATCGCGAGGAAGGGTGCCAGCAGCCGCGGCGCGCCTTCCCCGTACAGGTGCACGAGCGCGCGCGGCAGGGCGCTGTCGGGGTCGTATCCCGCTGGGTCGCGCGCGTAGGCGGCGAGCGTGGCAAGCGCGATCATCGAGGCGTGCGCCTCGTTCATCGGGTTCGCGAGGATTCCGGCGGTCTCCGTCGCGAGGTCGGGCGACCGGTGGCGCACCGGCCCGAGGAACGGGCGCCACCGTGCGAAGTCGTTGACGGGGTAGTTGTCCCACACCAACGGGGCCCGCCCGATGAGCGATCCCCACTCGCGGGCCTGCGAGGCCGTGATCCGCGGCGCGACCACGTCGATCCCCGTCCAGAAGAGCGGCACCTCGCGCGTCACCTGCTCCCCCAGGCGCCGCAGGTAGTCGCGGTCTCCCCAGGCATCGGTGTACGTGGTGGGCGTGACGGCGAGTGAGGCTCCGAGCGCCGTCAGATCCCGGTGCAGCCGGTTGATGAGGTGGGCGTGCGCGTCGGCGACGGTCGCAAATGCCGCCCGGTCCGCCTCGTGCTCCAGCGTCGGGGGGACGTCGTCGAGGAAAAGGGCGAAGTCCCGCACGCCCAGGGCCCCGACGGCGGTGAGCTTGCGCACCAGCCTGCCGTAGTCACCCGAGTCGGCGTAGACCATGCTCCCGCCCGGACTGATGGCGTACACGAAGGTGACGCCGTGGGCGCGCGCCGTGTCGATCGACTGCTTGAGCTCGATCGAGCGATCGGCGGGGTAGGGCTCACGCCACCGTTGTCGGTGATACGGGTCGTCCTTGGGGGCGTAGTAGTAGGTGGTGAGGCCAACGCCGCCCATGAAGCGGAGCACGTCGAGACGATCGCGGTGGGACCACGGCGGACCGTAGAATCCCTCGATTACGCCCACCTGCGCGAAGGGACGCGGCTGTTGGCTGGTCGCCACGTCGGCGCAGCCCTCGACCGCGAGCAGCAGGGCGGTGACCAGCGTTCCCCATCGATGCATGATCCAACGATACCCGCGAGTGCTGCGGTTCGCTAAGTTTCGGCGACCATTCACGAAGGCAGCTATGCGGTTGCTCATGGGTCCGGGGCCGTCGAATCCCGATCCGCGCGTGCTCGCCGCCATGGCCCGGCCGATGGTGGGGCACCTCGATCCGTACTTCCTGCAGATCATGGACGATACGATGTCCATGCTGCGGACCGTGTACCGAACCGAGAACCACCACACGATCCCCATGTCGGGCACCGGAACCTCCGGGCTCGAGACCATCATGCTCAACCTGCTGGAGCCCGGGGACGAGGCGGTCGTGGGCGTGATCGGGTACTTCGGGCAGCGGCTGCACGAGATGGCAGAGCGTGCCGGGGCCACCGTACGCGTCATCGAGGAGCCGTTCGGTGGGGTGATCGATCCGCAGCGCGTCGCGGACGAGATGGCCAAGCGCCCCGCCAAGCTGGTCGCCCTGGTGCACGCCGAGACCTCCACGGGCGCGGCGCAGCCGATTCCCGAGGTCGCGGCGCTGGCGCGGGACCATGGCGCGCTGGTGGCGATCGACTGTGTCACCTCGCTCGCCGGGATGCCGGTGGAGATCGACGCCTGGGGCATCGACGCGGCGGGCTCGTGCAGCCAGAAGTGCATCGGCGCCCCGCCGGGCCTGGGGCCGGTCACGTTCGGGCCGCGCGCCATGGAGGTGATCGGCTCGCGCACGTCCAAGCCATTCACCTGGTATCTGGATCTCAATCTGCTGTTCCAGTACTGGGGCGACAGCGGTGCCCCGAAGCAGCGGGCCTTCCACCACACGGCGCCGGTGTCGAGCGTCTACGCGCTCCACGAGGCGTTGCGCCTGATCCTGGAGGAAGGCCTGGAGGCGCGCTGGGAGCGCCACCGCCAGGCACATGCCGTGCTGGTGCAGGGTCTCGAGCGTCTGGGACTCTCCCTGTTCACCCCGGCCGCGCACCGGCTCCCCATGCTCAACGTGGTCAACATCCCGCAGGGGGTGAACGACGCGGCGGTCCGCAGCGCGATGCTCGAACGGGGGATCGAGATCGCCGGTGGCTTCGGCCCGCTGAAGGGCAAGACGTGGCGCGTCGGGCTCATGGGCGTGAACGCCGATCCGGAGCGGATCGAGACGCTGCTCGGCGCACTGGAGGAGGTGCTCCGGGAGCAGGGATTCGGCGGCTAGGCTCCCCTTATGTGAGGAGGAACATCGTGCCGGACCAGACCGTCCTAAGCAGGAAGCTCGTGTTGGACCTGATCGTCCCGCGGCAGAAGGATCCGACCAACCCGGGCATCGTGCTGCGCCTCGAGGGCTTCGCCCTGTTCGTGGTGATGCTGCTCCTGTATCGGGAGCTCGGGCTCAGCTGGTGGCTCCTGGTCCTGCTATTCCTCCTGCCGGATCTCTCCATGCTGGCCTACCTGGCCGGCACCCGCACGGGCGCCGTCGTATACAACGCCGTGCACTCCTACGTTCTGCCTGCCGCGCTCTTCGTGCTCGGCTTCGTCGGCGAGGGCAGCGTGCCGATGGGACTGGGCCTCATCTGGGGCGCGCACATCGCGCTCGACCGATTCCTCGGCTTCGGGCTGAAGTACCCGGGGAGCTTCACCGACACGGATCTCCAGCGCCTGGCGCGCGCCGACTGATCAGGGCCGCACCCACACGTTGTTCTCCCGACGCACGTCGGGGAACACGTTGTCGGCGTCGATCTCCACGCGAACCGGCGGCGCATCGGTGCGGAGCGTGAGCTCCGCCTGCCGCTTTCCGGACAGCCAAGCCTCCACGCCGATCTCGCCGAACACGACGGTGCCGTCCGCGAGGGTCACCGTCAACCGCGCCGGCATCGGTGCGAGGCCGTAGTCGCGCACCACCACCGTGGTCTGTCCGTTCGTGGAAAAGACGCTTTCCACCCCCTGGTCCAGCGTGCACGTCTCGAAGTAGAAGGCGCGCCAGAACCAGTCGAGGTTCCGTCCGCTCACCGAGCTGAACGTATTGAAGAAGTCCCACGGCTTGGGGTGCTTGAACGACCAGTTGCGCAGGTACGTGCGGTAGGCGCGCACGAACGTCTCTTCGCCGAGCAGCCCGCGGAGCGTGGCCAGAAGGGTAGCGGGCTTGGCGTACGACGCCACGCCGTAGGCCATGCCCGTGTACTGGAAGTCCGACCACCGCATGATCTCACCCTCCCAGTCGGTGAGGGCGAAGCGGGCGTACTCCTCGCGGCTGCCCGCGTCCCAGTCGAGGCCCGGATAGAACTCGACCTTGGCCTGTGCCGTGTTGAACGAGGTCGTGCCCTCGTCCATCCACGCCCGGCGCCGCTCGTCGTTGCCCACGATCATCGGGACCCACATGTGCGCCAGCTCGTGGGCGATGACACTGTAGAGTGCCGTGTCGCCGCGCTGGTTGTAGTCGCCGATCAGCGTCAGCATCGGGAACTCCATCCCGCCCCCGATGATCTCGGCTCCCTCGACCGCCGTCATGTGGGGCCACGGGTAGTTCACACCAGTCCAGCGTGAGAGAAAGTCGATGGAGTGCTGCACGTACCGCCAGGCGTGCTGCCAGCGGGGCGCCGTGCCGCGGTAGAAGGCCTCCGCGCGGGCGTAGTCGATCTCGCCGTCGCCGTCGAGGTCGCCCACCGGGGTGCGGGCCGCGTCCCACAGTGACGCGCGCGTCGCGCTGAACGTCACATCCCGCACGTTTTCGGCGGTGAAGTGCCAGGTGAGATAGCCGCTGTCCGAGCGCCGCGTGGCGCGGCCGGGGCCGAAGTCGAGAGCCGTGAGCACGTGCACCACGGAATCACTGCGCTCTGCCTGTTGCAGTCGTCGATAAACGGCTTCCGGCAGCACCTCGTCGGCGTTCTCCAACCGTCCCGTGGCCGTCAGCACCCACCCCTCGGGAGCTTCCACGGTCAGGTCGTAGTCACCGTAGCCCATGTAGAACTCGGAGTTGCCGCGGTAGGGGTCGGTGTGCCAGCCGACCACGTCGTCGTACACCGCCATCTGGGGGTACCAGTAGGCGATGTGGAACAGGTTGTCGCGGCTCCACCCCATGCGCCCCGAGCTGCTCTGCGGCACCGAGAATCCCCAGTCGATCTCCACGACGAGCGAGTCACCCGGCCTGAGCGGCTGCGGCGGGCGCAGCTGCAGGGTGGTTCCGTTCACACCGTAGCCACGGGGCGATCTCCCGGGACCCTGAAAGGCGCCGCCCAGCACCGGCTGCAGCTCCGCGCCGCCGGCGACGACGCGCTTCAGCTCCACGCCCCCCGTGACGTCGCGCTGCGGGCGGTTCCGCACCACGCCCGGCGCATGGAGGTTCTGGAGCAGCTGCAGGTAGACGTCGGGGAGGATGTCGGGCGAGCGGTTGTGGTACACGATCCGGACGCTGCCGTCGATCCGCCGAGCCTCCGCGTCGAGCCGCGCGACAATGGTGTACTGGCTCCACTGCTGCCAGTAGTTGGGTCCCGGCTCCCCGGTGGGGCTCCGGGTCCCGCGTGCCAGCGCGCGTTGGAACTCCGGGGAAACCGTGACGGGGTAGGGAATGGTCCGGGCGTCGTCCGTCGGATCCTGTGCAGCGGCGCCTTGCACGTGAACCGCCAGGACACACAGCGTGACCGCGACCGCGCGAATCGCTCGACGCATGACAACCTCATGGGAATGTGGTCCCGCAGCGTAGCAGGACCTCGCGCGGCCCGCAACCGAGGTGCAACCCCGCCGCGCGCTCCGGGGTATCTTTGATGGGGACCGGAGACGGGCGTGGACGGGAGGATGTCGTGAACGTGGCCGTGCTGGGAGCGGGTCGAGTGGGCGCCACGATCGCCACCGACCTCGCGGCGGATGACGGGTTCGACGTGCTGGTGGCCGACCGGGACGGCGCGGCCCTCGAGCGCCTGCGGGACGTGCCGGTGCGTCGGCTCGCGGCGGATCTCACCGACAGCGCGGTCCTGCGCCGGCTGGTCGGAGAGCAGGAGCTCGTTGTGGGGGCGCTCCCGGCGAGCCTCGGATACCGCACGCTGGAGATCGCGCTCGAGGCGGGGTGCCACGTCGTGGACATCTCCTTCTTCGAGGAAGATCCCTTCACGCTGGATGAGCTGGCCAAGCGCCGCGGCGCCGTGGCGCTGGTGGACTGCGGCGTGTCGCCGGGCTTGAGCAACCTGATCCTGGGGCACGTGGAGTCGCGCGGCGACCCCGTGGACCGCTTCACGTGCCTCGTGGGAGGGCTCCCCGCCGACCGCGGTGGCCTGTTTCAGTACAAGGCGCCGTTCTCACCCATGGACGTCATCGAGGTCTACACGCGACCCGCCCGGTACAAGGAGGGCGGTGCGGTGCGCACCGCGCCCCCGCTGTCGGCGGTGGAGACGGTCGACGTCGAGGGGCTCGGGACGCTCGAAGCGATTCTCACCGACGGGTTGCGCACGGTGCTGGCGGACGAGCGCGTGCCGCACATGCGGGAGCTGACGTTGCGCTACCCCGGCCACGCGGCCCAGATGCGATTGCTCAATGCGATGGGGCTGTTCGGCACCGAGCCGATCGACGTGGCCGGAGCCCGCGTGCGGCCGCGGGAGCTGGTGGCACGGTTGCTCTTCCCGCTGTGGGAGTTCGGTCCCGGGGAAGCCGATCTCACCGTGATGCGGGTCGAGATCGACGTCGGAGGCGCCACGCCCCGGCGGCTCGTCTTCGAGCTGCTCGATCGGTACGATCCCGCCACGCAGACCAGTTCCATGGCGCGCACGACCGGGTACACCTGCACGGCGATCGTGCGGCTGGTGGCGGCGGGAGCCTGGTCGACACCGGGCGTCGCTCCCCTCGAAGCCGTGGGTCGCGAGGCCGGATGCTACGAGCAGGTTGTGCGGGACTTGGCGCAACGGGGGGTCGTGCTGCGGGAGCGCGTCGAGATTCGTCCGTCGCACGGCGCGGCGAGCCGGTAAGGCGGTGCTTGCGAATCATCACCGCGGGGGATGATCGTTCGATCACGGCAGACTACTGGAGGTGACGGCGATGAACGTTCGGATGCTGAGCAGCGTGGCGGTCGGGCTGCTCCTGCTGGGCGGCTGCTCGGCGGGGAGCCAGGGGGCGGCGGACACGCCATCGGCCGGCCCCGGGGTGCTCACCCGGGAGCAGATTATGGCCACGAATCACCGGAACGCCTACGATGCGATTCGCCAGCTGCAGCCCATGTGGCTGCAGACGCGCCGCCGTTCCACGGGAGCCGTCGACCCGGTGTGGGTGTACGTGGACGGTGTGCGGCGCGGTACCGTCGAGGAACTGCGGATGATGAATGCTGACGCCGTCTCCGAGGTGCGCCATCTCAGTGCGGCCGATGCCACGACGCGATTCGGCACCGGCCACTCGTCGGGCGTCATCCTCGTGACGACCATGCGCTAGCGTGACCTGCCGGTCCACGCCGCACGACGAGGGGAGGGGCGGATGCGAACGCGATCGCGCCAGCTGACGCTGAGTGCGGCGGCCCTGTTACTCGCCGCCAGCCCCCTGCGGGCCCAGACGGCTCGGGAGATCGTGGATCGGGTGGACCGGCTCCTCCGGGGGGAGTCGAGTGAGGGGGTGGTGGCCATGGAGGTGGTGACCGAGCACTGGAGCCGCACCTACGAGCTGCGGATCTGGTCGCTCGGCACCGAGTACTCCCTCATTCGCATCCTCTCGCCCCGCAAGGAAGCCGGGACGGCGACCCTCAAGGCCGGCAACGACATCTGGAACTACCTGCCGCGAGTCGACCGCACCATCAAGCTCCCACCGTCCCTCATGGGCGCCGCCTGGATGGGATCGCACTTCACCAACGACGACCTGATCAAGGAGAGCCGGATCATCGAGGATTACGACATCGAGATCGGCGACGAAGGCGTGCGCGACGGTGCGGCGGTGTGGGACTTCGTGCTCACGCCCAAGCCCGAGGCAGCGGTCGTGTGGGGCCGCATCGAGGAGCGGGTGCGCCAGGACGATCTGATGCCCCTGTGGGCGCGATACTACGACGACCGCGGCGAGCTCGCGCGCACGATGGTGTTCGACGACTTCAGGGTGATGGGCGGCCGGCTGGTGCCCGCCCGCATGGACGTGGTGCCTGCCGACAAGCCGGGGGAGCGCACCACGATTCTCTACCGCGAGCTCGCGTTCGACATCGAGCTCGACGAGGCCTTCTTCTCCCTGCGGCGGCTGCAGAGCGAGGCGCGCTAGCCGTGCGTGAGGGCCGCTGGTGGCGCATCGGGTGGCGCAACCTGGGCCGCAACCGGCGGCGCAGCATCGTGACGGCGAGCGCGCTGGCCATCGGTTACTTCTCCGTCGTCCTGATGGTGGGACTGCTCAAGGGTCTCGTGGCCGAGATGGTGGACAACGGGACGGGGATCGTGACCGGTCAAGTGCAGGTGCACGCCGACGACTACCTCCCCGACAAGGAAGTGTACGCGACGATCGGGGGGCGAGACGGGGCGGATGTGGCGGCGCTCGTGGCGACCCTGGAGGCGGATCCGGACGTGGCTGCCGCGACCCCGCGCGTGTACGGCGGCGGCCTGGTGAGCACGGGGACGGCCACCGGCGCGGCGCTGTTCCTGGGGGTGGATCCGGAGCGCGAGCCCCGGGTCTCGCGGCTGATGCAGAGCCTGGTGCGCGGACGTCAGCCCGTCGCCGGAGCCTACGAAGTACTCATCGGCAGCGAGCTCGCCCGCACGCTCGAGGCGGAGCCGGGTGACGAGATCGTGGTGGTGGCGCCCGCCATCGACGGCTCTCTGGGCAACGATCTCTTCGTCGTGGCCGGCGTGTTTCATACGGGGCTCGTGGACCTCGACCGAGCATTCGCGCTCTTCCCGCTCGACGTGCTGCAGAGCCTGATCGCGCTCCCGCCCAGCCGGGTGCACGAGATCGCTGCGCGGGTGCCCGATCCGTGGCTCGCCGCCGAGGCAGCCGCGCGGCTCGCCGCCGAGCTGGAGCGCGGCAGCCTCCCCGTGGCCGCCGAGTCATGGATGACCCTGCGACCGGAGATGGTGGAGTACGCCAACCTGAGCGAGGCGATGGAGTGGGTCCTGATGGTGATCGTGTTCGCGATGGCCATCTTCGGGGTCGCGAACACGATGCTCATGGCGACCTTCGAGCGGCGCTACGAGTTCGCGCTGCTTCGTGCCCTCGGGACCACGCCGGGCGCGGTCGTGCGCTCGGTGCTGTACGAGGCGGTGGCCCTCGGTGCCATCGCCTTGGCCGCAGGCGCCGCCATCACCCTGCCGGTGCTGGTGTGGTGGTATCACGCCCCGCCCAGCGTCGCCTGGCTCTTCGGCGAGACGACGCTCTCCGGGGCGCTCATGCGGCCGGTCTTGCGCGTGGAGTACCCCTGGCTCATGGGGGTCGCCGCGGCCGCCGCGCTGTTCGGCACCGCGGTGCTGGCTGCACTCTATCCGGCGGTCCGGGCGGCGCGCGTCGCGCCGGCGGACACGTTGAGCGGGCGATGACGAGGAGCCGTCGCGGCGTCCTCCTGCGACTCGCCCGGCGCAACGTCGTGCGCCAATGGCGACGCAGCCTGCTGACGGGGATGGCGATGATGCTGGGGGTCGTGGCGCTGGTGATGGCGCGCACGATCGGTGACGGTGCACATGAGGACTGGATCGACAGTGGGGTGCGGATGGGCACGGGTCACGTCACGCTGCAACATCCCCAGTTCCGCTTCTCCCGCAAGCTGGACCACCGGCTGCCCGCCGCGGCGCGAGCGCGGATCGCCGCCGCCCTGGAGGCTCCCGAGGTCGCGTCCCTGGTCGCGCAGGTCACGCCCCGGTTGGAGATGATGGGGCTCGCCAACTCGCCGACGGCAGCCGTCCCCGTGAACATCATCGGGGTGGAATCCGAGGGGGAGGCGCGGTTCTCGCAACTCGGGGTGGAGCAGCGCCGGGTCGGGGGGCGCTATCTCGAGCCCGGTGATCGGCTCCATGCCTATGTCGGCGAGCGGCTCGCCCAGCGGCTCGACCTGGGGTTGGGCTCGCGGCTGGTGCTGACGGCGCAGGACGCGAGCGGGGAGATCGCCGGCCAGCTGGTGCGCGTCGTGGGGATCTACCGTACGGGAGTCCCCGAAGTGGACGAAGCCGTCGTGCACATCCCGCTGGCCACCGCCCAGGAGTGGCTCGGTGTCGAGGACGACGTCACCACGGTCGCGGTGCTGCTCACCTCAGCCTGGGGTGTGCCCCGGGCGTTGCGGCGCCTGCGCGCACGGATCGGCGAGGAGGGCGATGGGATCGCGGTCCTGGGATGGCGCCAGGCCATGCCGGAGCTGGATGCCGCCATCAAGCTCGACGACTTCTGGGGCTACGTGTTCAACGTCGTCCTGTTCGTGATCGTGGCGCTGGCCATTGTGAACACGATCCTGATGTCGGTGCTCTACCGCACGCGGGAATTCGGGGTGTTGCGCGCCCTGGGGCTGACCAAGCGGGAGACCGCTACCGTGGTGTTCACGGAGGGCATGATCCTCACGGCGGTGGCCGGGATGGTCGGGGTGGTACTGGGCTTCGCCGTGACGTGGCTGCTGTGGCACGACGGCCTCGATTACTCCGGCGCGCTCGAGGGAGAGCTCACCTTCTCCGGAGTGGTGCTCGACACGGTCGTCGTGCCCGTATTCCGCCGCGTGCAAGTCGTCATGAGTCTGGGGTCGATCGTCATCGTCGGCCTCCTGGCCTCCCTCTACCCCGCCTACCGGGCGACGCGCATCGACGTCGCCGAGGCGATGAAATTCGAGGCATGAGCGAGCAACCAGCTGTTCGAACGAGCGACGTGTGGAAGGTCTTCGAGCACGACGGGATCGCGGTCGAGGCGGTCCGCGGCGTCACCCTGGAGATCCTCCCCGGGGAGTTCGTGGTGATGGCCGGCCCCTCGGGCTCGGGCAAGACCACGCTGCTGAACCTGCTTGGCGGGCTGACACAGCCGACGCGCGGCAAGGTGTGGATCGACGGCGCCGACCTCACCACCCTGTCGGAGCGCGCGCTGGCGCGCCTGCGGCTCGAGCGGGTGGGGTTCGTGTTCCAGGCGTACAACCTCCTGCCGGTGCTCACGGCGCGCGAGAACGCCGAGTTCTCCTTGCTGCTGCAAGGGATGGCCGAAGACGAACGACACCGCATGGTCGGCGAGCTCTTCGAGCGGATCGGGATTGCCGGCCTCGAGGATCGTCGTCCCGCGAAGCTGTCGGGCGGGCAGCAGCAACGGGTGGCCGTGGCGCGGGCGGTGGTCGGCGCGCCCGCCCTGGTCCTCGCCGACGAGCCCACCGCCAACCTCGACAGCGCCACGAGCCTGGCGCTGCTCGACGTGATGGCCAATCTCAATCGGGAGCTGGGCACCACGTTCGTGTTTGCCACCCACGACCCGCAGTTGATGGAGCGCGCGCAGCGCCTGATCCGGCTGGTGGACGGTGCGGTGGCGCTGGACGAGCGCCGTTCGGCACCGGCATCCCCGTGAGTACGCGGGGGCTGCTCGGTCTCCTGCTGATCGCCGCTCCCGCGGGAGCCGCGCACGGGCAGCTCCCGCAGCTCAGCGGCTACTATCTCAACGTGGCGGCCGCCTCGGGGACCGGGGCCTTCACCGATCCCACCGCCTTCGACTTCCAACGCGCGCGGCTCATGACCGCGCCGAGCTACGGCGCCTTCGGCTTCGACGTCGCCTACGAGCATCTGTTCACGCTGCGCGACGGCGCGACCGGCACGACGCTCACGGGCGGGACGGCGGTCGCGGCCTCCGCGGGCGACTTCCTGCCCCTGCAGTGGACCATCGAGGAGTCGGAGTTCGTCGTGTGGCGGCACCGGTTCGACCGATTGCTGGTCCGCTACCTCGGAGAGCGTGTCGAAGTGACCCTGGGGCGGCAGACGGTGTCGTGGGCGACCACGCTGTACCTCACGCCCGCGGACCCGTTCCAGCCATTCGATCCTTCGGACCCGTTTCGGGAATACCGCATCGGGGTGGATGCGCTGCGGGCGCGGGCGTTTCCGGGGCCGCTCAGCGAGCTCGACGCCGTCGTGCGGGTCGCGGAGGTGAACACGAGCGTCGCGCTGCCCGGCGGGGAGCCGGTCACCGACACGACGGTCACCGCGTTGGGTCGCGCGCGGGTGGCGCTGGGACACTGGGAGCTGTCGGGGTGGGCGGGGTTGGTGCACGACGAGGCCTCGGTTTCCGCGGCGGCGACGGTCACGGCGGGCGGCGCCGCCATCCGCGGGGAAGGGGTGCTGCGGCGCTCGGCGGGCGAGACGGTGCTGCGGTTCACGGTCGGGGTAGATCGGAGCTTCACGGTCGCCCGGCGCACGCTGTACGTTGCCGCCGAATACCAGTACGACGAGTGGGGCTACTCGGACACGGACGCGCTGCTCGCCGTAGCCGCCTCGGCGCCGGCGCTCCGCGGGGAGCTCCAGGCGCTGGGGCGGCACGAGATCGTCGCGCTGGCCAACTTCGAGGTGCATCCGCTGGTCTCCACCGACTTGCTGGGGATCGTGAACCCGGTCGATCCCTCCGGCCTGATCGTTCCGTCGATCACCTATTCGGCCCGCGAGGACGCGACGGTTCGGGCAGGGCTCTACGTCGGGATCGGGGCGGAGCGGGGAGAGCTCGTGCTGCCGACGGGGATCGCGGCGCCGGGGTCAGAGTACGGCGCGGTGCCGCTCACCGGGTACGCGTCGGTGACAGTATTCTTCTAGACAGCCGAGTGCAGCGAGGGGAACGATGACCAGGGACAGCCGGTGGTGGGGCACGATTCCGCGCATCGCCGCGGCGCTGGTGGTGGCGTCCGCGATCTCCTACTGGATCGGGTGGATGCCCTTCCCGTCCCAGGGTCGCTCGACGGTCGTTCTCGTTGGGATCGACGCCCTGGGGTGGGACTTCCTCGACAAGGCCCCGACGCCGAATCTGGATCGACTCGTTGCTCGCGGGGTGCGTGCCGAACGGATGATCCCGATCTTCCCCACCAAGACGTTCCCCAACTTCTACAGCATCGCCACGGGGCTGTACGCCGAGCACCACGGCATCGTGGCAAACAACATGTACGATCCTGAGTTCGACGCCCGGTTCAGCCTGGGGGACCGCGACGCGGTGACGGACGGCAGGTGGTGGGGCGGCGAGCCCATCTGGGTCACGGCCGAGAAGCAGGGGCTCGCCACGGCGGCCTTCTTCTGGCCGGGTACCGAGGCGCCGATCCAGGGGGTGCGTCCCACCTATTGGAAGCCGTACGACGGCGGGGTTCCCAACCGGGAGCGGGTGGCGCAGGTGCTGTCCTGGCTGGACCTGCCCGAGCACGAGCGGCCCTCGCTCGTCACGCTGTACTTCAGCGACGTGGATGCCGCGACCCACGACCACGGTCTGGACGGGCCGGAAGTGCAAGCGGCGATCCGTGGCGTGGACGAGATGATCGGCCTCCTGATCGCGGGGCTCGAGGAGCGGGGTCTCGCGGAGCGCGTGAACGTCATCGTGACCTCGGATCACGGCATGGCCGACACAGAGCCGCACCGCATGATCATCGTCGATGACTACATCGATCTCGCGGCGGTGACGGTGGTCGATTGGAATCCGGTGCTCGCGGTGATCCCCAGGGAGAGGATGGAGGCCGCCGTCTACGAGGCGCTGTCGGAAGCCATGCACCTGAGCGTCTACCGCAAGGCGGAGATCCCCGATCGTTTCCACTACCGCGACCACCGCCGCATCCCCCCGATCGTCGCCGTGGCGGCGGAGGGCTGGTCCATCTCGTCCCGGTCGTTCTACGAGGAGCGTCCCGGGCGCTACGGCGGCGCCAACCACGGCTACGACAACGAGCTGCTCTCAATGGGTGCCACGTTCATCGCGGCGGGGCCGGCCTTCAAGCAGGGGGCGGTGGTGCCGCCCTTCGAGAACGTTCACGTGTACGAGTTGCTGTGCCAGGTGCTGGGTCTGCGGCCGGCGCCCAACGATGGCTCGCTGGAGGCGGTGCGGGGGGTGCTCAGGGAGTAGCGCTCGGCCCAACGTCCCCGTCGTCCGTCCCTACTTCCCCACGATCGCGCGCACGTGCGCGACCAGCATGTCCACGGCCACCTTGTTGTACCCGCCCTCGGGGATGATGACCTGGGCGTAGCGCTTGCTCGGCTCCACGAACTCCAGATGCATGGGGCGGACCGTCTCGATGTACTGCTTGATCACCGACTGGAGCCCCCGCCCGCGCTCCCGCATGTCGCGATCGATGCGGCGCAGAATCCGCAGGTCCGGGTCGGTGTCCACGAACACCCGGATGTCCATGAGCGCGCGCAGGTCACGGTCGGAGAGGATGAGGATGCCCTCGAGGATGACGGCGCGGCGCGGCTCCGCGCGAACGGTCGCACCCGTGCGGGCGTGCTCGGTGAAATCGTAGACGGGCACCTCGACCGACCGCCCCTCCTTGAGCTGCCGCAGGTGCTCCACGAGCAGTGGTGTCTCCAGCGCGTCCGGGTGGTCGTAGTTGATGTGGATCCGCTCGGCCGGCGGGACCTGGCTGCGGTCGTAGTAGTACGAGTCGTGCTGGATGAACGTGACCTGCTCCCGGCCCAGCGCTCGGATGATCTCCTGGACCACGGTGGTCTTGCCCGAGCCGGAGCCGCCGGCGACGCCGATGACGATTGGAGGCACGAGTCAACGCTGCGCGGCCGGGGAGCGCCCGTCAAGCGAGCGCGGCGCTACCGCAGCGCTCCCCGCACCACGGAGCGCCCCTTCCAGCGGACCCGGCCGGTCCAGTGGCTGATGGCGGAGTCGAGCTGCAGCAGCGCGCCGAGCCCGAGCGACAGCGGCGTGGCGAGGGTGACCGAGATCGGGCAGCGCACGAAGCGGTCGGAAACCGTCTTGAGGCCGTACCAGCACGCGATGAACCAGGGGGAGAGCAGCGGGGCGGCCACGAAGAGCGCCAGGTAGAGTGCGTGCTGGCCCAGGAAGCTCCACGGTGTCTCCCCCATGAAGGGGTAGACGTTCTTGCGGAAGCCGACCCAGGCCTCGGGGACGCTCCGGTACATCCACACCTCGACCTCGTTCTGCAGGTCGGCCATGTACGGGATCACCCCGTGCCGCTTGAGGTATTGCCCGATGCGGATGTCCTCCAGCACCTCGTCCCGGTTGGCCCGATGGGGCGACAGGCGTTCGTAGTCGGAGCGCCGAATCATCCAGCACTGACCGTTCAGGCCGCTGAGGCGGGCGAAGGGCGTGCGGGGCACCAGTGCGATGGGGAGCTGGCTGAGCAAGATGAACGGCACGAGACTCACCAGCAGGCGGCCGCCCCCACGCAGGTGGGTGATGCCCGTGAGCACCGAGCCGCGCGGTAGCGAGTCGAACCGGCTCACGAGGCGTGCCAGGGCCCGCGCGTCCTTCAGCGCCGCGTCGGCATCCAGGAAGAGCAACGCCTCGCCCGAAGCGCTGAGGCTGGCGCGGTAGAGGGCGTGCACCTTGCCGACCCACCCCGCGGGTGGGCCCGATCCACGCAGCGTCTTCAGCCGCGGGTTCGGCATGCCCTGGAGCACCTCCCAGGTGGCGTCCTCGGACCCGTCGTCATACACGATCACCTCGAAGTCGGCGTACTCCTGGGACAGCAGTGATGGGAGGAGCCGTCGCAGGTTCCCGGCCTCGTTGCGCGCGGGTATGAGCACGGAGAGTGATGGCTGGCGGGCGTGCGGGTGTTCGCGGGGCCGCGAGCGGCGCAGCTGCCAGATATTGGCGAGCAGCGTCACGGTCATGAGGGCGTAGATCGCGCCGACCGTGATCGTGAGGGTCGTCATGACCGCAGCCCGAAGAACCTCGCGAGGGCCGAAAAGTCCCAACGCTCGTTTGGCCCGGGAGTGCCCTCGAGGAGCACGGTTTGCGGCTGCTGGGCCGGCGCTGCCAACTGACGGAGCAGTGCTGCAAGCGTCTCCCGCTCCGTCCCGGCGACGCGTGGCTGCGGCGGAGCGCCCGTGAGCCACGCGACGGGACGCGCCTCGTGCGAGCCACCGAGCCGCAGCGCCACCGGCCACCACGTTGCCGGGGGGAGCGCGCGCTCGAGGCGCTCCAGGCGGCTCGCCGGAAAGCTCGCCACGCCGTCGTCGGCGTCGTGCAGCTCGCCCTCCGGGAAGTACAGCAGCACGGTGCTCGGGTCACTGCGCATCTCCCGGATGGTGCGGCGGATGGTGGTGACCCGACGGGCAGGGTCGGCGATGGGAAACGGCAGGGGACCCAGCGGCGCGAGGAACGGGAATCGGTCGAGCTCTTCCATCCACACGATGCCGGGCCGGCGCAGCACGCGTGCGATCATCCACCCCAGGACCTGCGCATCGTGGAAGAGGTGATGGTTCGCGACGATCACCACCGGTCGGTCCCGTGGAGGCGGCGAGAGTTCGCCGACCCAGACGATCCGGCGAAAGGCGCGGCGCAGGCTGCGTTCGAGCAGGTGATAGGCGACGCGGCGCGCCAGCCGGCTCATGCGGCGGGGCGCTGATCCGGCGTCCGGCGCCACAGGGCCAACAGGGGGATCGCCAACGCCACGGCTCCGGCCAGCACGGCGGCCCCCAATCCCGCGAGGGCGCAGATCCCGACCGAGAGGGCTCCGTTCGCGATCCAGATCCACATGGGCCAGCGGGAGGAGGTGCGCGGCGGCCCGCCACCCAGGATCTCGTAGCCCCAGACCAGGACGAGGGACGTGCCGTACCAGCCCACCCAGTTCAGCGCCGGCATGCCGTAGAAGAACCCCTCGACCCTCCACTCCCATATGGGAAAGCCCATGCCCATGGCGGGGTCGAGGGCGACGTCCCACAACACCATGTACAGCGCGGCGACGAGAATGCGCTGCCCGCGCGGGAGGTCGAGGCGTGCGGCGAAATCGAGTGAGAGAGCCGACACGGCGTACCACGAGAGCGGAATGAAGAACGGCACGGCTCCCATGATCTTCGGGTTGAGGAAGGCCGTATACGCATACTCGCCGAACGGGTAGCCGGTGCCGGTCCCGATCAACTCGGCCATCATGCCCACGAAGCTGCCCCACACCAGGAAGAACACCGACGCCTTCGTTCCCAGCACCCGCACGTAGATGAGGAACACCACGAGCGGCAGCGCCGTGAGGTTGAGCCACGTGGGCACCTTCATGAGCCAGGGCAGCAGGCCGCCGGCCCGCGCGGCGAAAATCGGGGCGTGCCGCATCAGGGCGATCCCGCCGAGGCTGAACAGCACCGTCGCGGCGAAGGTGGCCGCGCTCGCGATGAGCAGTAGCCGATAGGTGCGACCCGGGGGCGTCGTGCTCATCTGCCACCGCCCGCCGCCGAGAGCCGCTCCTCGGCCTCCGGCACAGCGCTCTGGGGCAGCGCCATGCGTCGGAACTTGGCCGCGATGAGGCGCACGAACTCCTGGAAGGCCGCGCGTCCCGGACAGAGCGGGACGGCCTCGAGGGCCTTGGTGATGCACCGGTCGAGCAGGGCGGCGCTTCGCTCGACGCCCAGGTGATGGGCGGCGTTCGGACGGCCCAGCGCCGCGTCCGAACCCCGGCCGATCGACGCCTCGTCGGCGAGGTCGTCCGCCACCTGGTACGCCCTTCCGAGCCAGGAGCCGACGGTGCGCCAGGGATCGGGATCGTATCCGGCCGCAATCGCGCCGGCGGCGGTCGCCGACTCGAACAGCGCCGCCGTCTTGGCCCGGTGATACTGCTCGAGGTCGATCGCGGCTTCGCTCTCCCACGCCTGACCGGCGACGGCACCGTGCGGCGTGCCAACGCCGCGGGTGATCGCGAGGGTGAGATCGCGCACCCGCTCCGGGTCCACTGCCGTTTCCCGTGCCACCGTTTCGAAGGCACCGATGATCAGTGCGTCGGCCACCAGGATCGCCGTCGCGTCCCCGAAGGCCCGATGCAGCGCCGGGCGGCCGCGGCGTTCCGGCGCGTCGTCGAACGCCGGGAGGTCGTCCTGCACCAGGGAGGCGCAGTGTAGCAGCTCCAGCGCGGTCGCGGCGGCGTCGGTGAGATCCGGGCGGTCGTCGCCGAGCGCTTGCGCGACGGCGTAGCAGAGCCGGGGGCGCCAGCGGTTGCCGGCCGGGAACACGGCGTACCGCACCGCCGCCTGAAGCCGGGGCGGGCAGCCGTCGTGGGTCAGTCGCGACACGGCGCGCTCCACGGCGCGCTCGAGCCGGTCGGGCACACGGGTCATGACGTCTCCTGCGAAATGAAGCGTGAAACGGGAGGGTTGCCGTGCGGTCCCGCGCCTCCCCGAGGGGGGGCGGCGTGGGCCCGGTTCGCGGTGGCGAGGTCAATCAGGAAGCGGGCCTCGGGAAGCACGGGATGGATCTCCACGGGTGCCCGCCCCCAAGCGGCGCGCAGGGCGGTGAGCATGAGACGGCCCTTGCGGGCCGGCGATGTCACGGCTCGACGCGTGACCGAATCGTATCGCTGTTCGGCGAGAGCGCGGCCGATGTCCGCGTAGATCAGGCGGGCGCTCCAAATGGCGCCGCGGTAGCGAAACGGGAGCCTGCCAATGCCGGACTCGGCGCGCCGGTACAACGTGTGCGCCGCGTCGAGCGCGCGGCGGACCACGCTGCCGAGCGCGGGGGAGAACGACGGAGCCGCGAGCCAGCGCGCCGGATCGATGCCGGCCTCGCGCAGCCATGCCGTCGGGAGGTAGAGACGCCCCCGCGCGGCGTCCTCGCCGACGTCGCGCGCGATGTTGGTGAGCTGCATGGCGACACCTAGGTCGCACGCCCGGGCGAGCGTCTCCGGGTCGCGGCATCCCATGACCCGGGCCATGACGACGCCCACGGTGGCGGCGACGCGCACGCAGTACGCATTCAGGTCGTCCGCGGAGTCGTAGCGCCGGTCCTCGAGCTCCCAGGCGAAGCCCTCGAGCAGCGCTTCGAACACGCCGCGGGGAATGGCGTAGCGCTGCACGGTCACGCCGAGCGCCCGGTCAATGAAGTCGGCGGCGGGGGCGGCGCCATAGATGCGGTCGAGCCGGTGATGCAGCTCCGCCAGGCCGGCCTCGGGCTCGGGTCCCAGGTCGATGGCATCGTCGGCGATGCGGCAGAACGCGTACACGGCGGCCGCCGCATCCCGCACCCGCCTGGGCAGGAGGAGCGATGCGGCGTGGAAGCTCTTCGACCCCTGCCGCAGCAGGGCCCGACAGCGGGCGGCGTCGTCCCGGCGCACGCGGTCCCGGCTAGCGGAGCGCATCGGGATCGGGGACCAGCGTGTCGAGCACGCGCGCGGACGACAGCACACCGGGAACGCCCCCACCGGGGTGGGTTCCGGCTCCCACGAGGTAGAGCCGCTCGATGTCCTCACTCTCGTTGTGCGGACGGAAGTAGGCGCTCTGCGTCAGGACCGGCTCGAAGCTGAAAGCGGCGCCCCGGAACGACAGCAGATCGTCGTGGAACTGCTGAGGCGTGAGGAGCCGGGAGGTGACGATCTGTTGCTCCAGGCCGGGGAGTACCGTCGCGTCGAGGTACTGCCCGATACGCTGCCGGTACGGCTCGGCGTCCCGCGCCCAGTCCGTGCCGCCCGCCAGGTTCGGCACGGGCGAGAGCACGTAGAACGCATCGCACCCGTCCGGCGCGAGCGCCGGATCCGTGGCGGTGGGGCGGTGCAGGTAGAGCGAGAAGTCGTCGGCGAGCACCTTGCGTTTGAAGATGTCATCGAGCAGCTCTCGATACCGCGGTCCCAGCAGAATCGTGTGGTGCTGCACGTCGTCGTAGGTGCGGCGCGTGCCGAAGTACCATACAAACAGGCTCATCGAATAGCGCGCGCCCTCGATGCGGCGGTCCGTCCAGCGACGCCGCGCGTGGGCCGGCACCAGGTGGCGGTAGGTCCACGCCGCGTCGGCGTTGGACACCACCACGTCGGCCGGAAGTACCTCGCCGGACGAGAGCCGCACCCCGGTCGCCCTGCGGCCCGCAAGCGTGATCTCGCTGACCTCCGCACCCAAGCGCAGCTCGCCGCCGAGCCGCTCGATCAGGCGCACGAGTCCCTGCACCAGCGTTCCGGTCCCGCCCATGGGGAAGTGCACGCCCCACTTCCGCTCGAGGAACGCGATCAGTGTGTACACCGAGGTGGTCGAAAAGGGGTTGCCGCCCACGAGCAGGGGGTGGAAGCTCAGCACCTGTCGCAGCTTGGGATGTCGCACGTGCTTCGAGACCAGCCCGTACACCGTGCGGTAGCTCTCGAGGCGGAGCATGCTCGGCGCGATGCGGGCCATGTCCCATATCGAGCTGAACGGCACGTGCGCCAGCTGCTCGAAACCGACGCGGAAGATCTCTTCACTCTGCCGCACGAACGCCTCGTAACCGGCCACATCGTCGGGTGCGAGCCGTGCCACCTCCGCCCGCATCGCGTCGGGGGAGCCCGTGTAGTCAAAGGTGGTCCCGTCGTCGAAGCGGACCCGATAGAACGGGCTGACCGATCGAAGGTCGATGTCGTCGGCCATCCGCCGCCCGGCGAGGCTCCACAGCTCTTCGAGCAGAAACGGCGCCGTGATGACGGTCGGACCGGCGTCGAAGGTAAAGCCATCCTGCCGGAAGACGCGGGCGCGCCCGCCGGCCTGTCCCAGCCGGTCCACCACGGTCACCCGGTAGCCCCGGGCCCCCAGCCTGACGGCCGCGGCGAGGCCGCCGAACCCGGCCCCGATGACGACGGCACGGGCCGGCTGGGGACGCTCGGCCACCGGCGCTCCCGTCACGCTGCCGCTCCGTCGCGCTCGAACCGGATCGACCCGAGGATGGCCCGCAGACTCTGGAGATCACCGAGAATCATCGCGCCAGCCCTGCTGAGGGAGTCGACATACCCCGGCGCACCCAGGCCGCCGGCGAGAATGGGAACGTCGGGAGCGAGGTCGGCCCGAAGCGCAGCAAGCTCCGCCGGCAGCAGCGGATCGTCAAGGGGATAGGTGATGCTGAGCGCCACGGCCTTGGCGCCGGTCTGGCTCGCCGCCGCCGCGATGTCGCGGCCCGGGACGTTGGCCCCGAGATAGACGACGCGCCACCGGTCGGCCGCGGCCATGGCGGCGACGACCAGGGCGCCCAGCTCGTGCATCTGCCGCGCGGGAGTCGCGGCGACGAGGGTCGGGGCACCGGCCGTTGTGCCGCCCGCCCTGGCCAGTTCCGCCAGCGTCGAGCGCACGACCGCGGAGGCGAGGTGCTCGTGCGCGATGCCGAGCTCTCCACCGCGCCACATCATGCCGATCTTCCGCATCAACGGGACCAGGACCTGCTCCACCAGCTCGGGGGGCGAGAGGGCCAGCCCAGCGCCGGTGAGCACCTGCTGCAGGCGTATGCCGTCCAGGCAGCGCACGGCTTCCAGGGCGTCTCGCCGCAGCTGCTTCGGCTCCGGCCTGGCGAGGCGGCCCGCCCCCTCCGCCTGGGGCGCAACGCCCGAAAGATCGTCGGCCACCAGCTGCCGGATCTCGTCGTCGGGGAGGCCGGCGAGCTGGCCGATGGAGCGCCCGGCCTGGGTCGCCTCGCGCAGCAGCTCCAGCCGGCCGATGTCGGCGTCGGAGTAGAGTCTCCGGCCCGAGGCCGAGCGTGCCGGGGTCACAAGGCCGTAGCGCCGCTCCCAGGCACGGAGTACGTCCGGCGAGAGCCCGGTGCGCCTGGCGACCACCTGGATCGGGTGTTTGGGCTTCTGTCGCGCCGTCTCGGTGGGCATGTCCTAATTCCTGTCTTGGATTGATGTACAATATATGTCCAAGACATGTACTGGACAATAGAGGCGCTGCCCCAGGCCCCCCCGCGAGCCAGAGTTCTCAACTACCCGTACTTCCGAATGTTACGTCGAGTTGCCGTGTACCTACTCGTACCGCAGGGACTCCACCGGATCCACCGCTGCGGCGCGCCGGGCTGGAAGGATCCCCGCCAGCAGCCCGATCATGACCAGGATCGAGACGCAGATCAGGGCGATCGGCCAGGAGAGAATGGGGTTGGCGATGTAGACCATCGCCGGGTTTTCGCTGGGAATGGCGTTCACGAGCCTCACGACGGCCGCCGAGAAGAGGATGCCGCCCGCACCGCCCAACAGCGCGATCAGCATCGCCTCGAACATGAACTGCGCCATGATGTGAGGCTTGCGCGCACCCACCGCCAGCTTGATGCCGATCTCCCGGGTGCGCTCCTTCACCACGACGTACATGATGTTGGCCACGCCGACGCCGGCGACGAGCAGCGTGAAGGCACCCACCAGTCCCAGGAAGATCTGGATCCCCAGGCCGATGGAATGGGTCATCTTCTGGTCCTCGATGAAGTCCCACATGGGCAGCGCCCGCTCGTCGGTCGGGTCGAACTGGTGACGGCGGCCCAGGACGCGGAACAGCTGGCTCTTCACGACGCCGGCCTCCGCGATGCTGCGCGGCCGCACGAGCAGGTGGCTCACGGTGCGGCGGCCGTAGATGGTCTTAAACGTCGAGGCGGGGATGATGGCCCGATCCTCGTCGGGGCCGTTGTTGCTCGAGTCCTGGAACTTCTCCAGCATCACCCCGACCACCGTGAAGGGCAGTCCGTCCACCATCACGGTCTGTCCGACCGGGTCCACCGCGCCGAAGATGCGGCGGGCGATGTCGTTGCCCAGGAAGAGCACCCGCCGCCGCTGCTCCAGATCCTGCTGGTTGATGAAGCGCCCGCCCGCCCGCGGGAACATGCGGCGCATCTCGGAGAACTCCGGGTAGATTCCCTCCATGTAGGTGTTGGTCTTGGTGTCCCCCCACTTGAGGCTCGTGCCCCAGCGGCCGTACGAGGGGCTGCCCATCTCGATCTCAGGGATCGAGCGGAGCAACAGCTGGAGGTCTTCCTCGGTGAGTCGGATGCGCCGCCCGGTCGGCAGGCCCTCGTGGATCATCCCGGTCTCCCCGCCGTAGACCATGAAGATCCGCTCGCCGGCGTTGATCAGGCCCCGCTCGACCGCCACCTTGAGCCCCTCCCCGAACGCCAGCAGCAGCACCACCGCGATCGTCCCCCAGGTCATGGCGAACATGGTGAGGGCCGTGCGCAGCTTTTGCGTCTTGAGGTCGCCGATGAACTCCTCGAGCAGGATCTTCCACATGGCTCAGTACCTGAGGCACTCCACCGGGTCGAGGTTGGCGGCCTTGCGGGCCGGGAAGAACCCGGCCAGGAAGGCGATGCCCGCCAGCAGGGTCAGGGTGACCGACGCCACGAGCGGGGAGATCGTGGGCGTGCCGACGAACTCCTCCATCGGCATGAAGCTGAGCAGCGCCACCACGCCCCACGAGCAGAGGAAGCCGAACGTGGCCCCGATGCCCACGATGAGGAAGGTCTCGGCGAAGAACTGGAACAGGATGTCGCGCCGGCGCGCGCCGACGGAGCGCTTGATGCCGATCTCCCGCGTGCGCTCCTTGACGACGATGTACATGATGTTCGCGACCCCGATGCCGCCCACGGTGAGGGTGAAGGAGCCGACCAAGGCGAAGAACACGTGGAAGCCGAAGAAGAGGTAGCCAAACAGCTTCTCGAACTCGACCGTGTCCCATACCGACAGGGCGTCCTCGTCCGCCGGGTCGAAGGTGTAGCGCCGTCCGAGCGTCTCGTAGACCTGCCGTTCGATGCCCTCCGTGCGCGTCGCGTCGGCCGTGCGGTACACGAAGTTGCTGACGTAGCGGTTGCCGAACAGCGCCACGTGCGTGCTGGCCGGGATGAACACGCGGTCCTTGTCACGCCCGTTGTATGACGAGTTCTGCGTCTTGGGCTGCATCACGCCGACCACGGTGAACGGCACCTCGCCGAGGAACACCTGCTGGCCCACGGGCTCGAGGTTGCCGAACAGGTGCTCGGCCAGCTCATCTCCCAGCATGGCCACGCGGCGCCGCTGCGCTACGTCGAGGTCGTTGATGAAGCGCCCCCCCACGTCGGGGATGATGTTGCGCATCGTCCCGTAGACCGGCCAGATGCCGGTGATGTTCGGGTTGGCCGTATTCTTGCCGTATCGCACGGGAGTCTCCCGGTCCGAATACTCGGGGCTGATCATCACGATGTCGGGGATCTCGCGCGTGAGCAGCTCGGCGTCGTCCTCGTGCAGTCGGATGTAGCGCCCCTCCGGGAATCCCTCGAAGCTCACCGTGGTGCGGCCCCCCCACAGGATCACGATGCGGTCGCCCAGTCCGTGAAACCGCTTCAGCGTCTGGCGCTCCAGGCCGACGCCGAAGGCGAGCAGCACGACGACCGCGACCGTGCCCCACGTGATGCCCAGCACCGTGAGGGTCGTGCGCAGCCGCTGCTGTCGCAGGTCGGCCCAGAACTCCCGCAGGACGTTGCC
>CP070716.1:2030767-2146564 GCA_020350425.1 Gemmatimonadota bacterium | reverse complement strand
CGAGCCGTCCGGGTCGCGCGCCACCATGAACAGCGCCTCGAACATCGCTTCGGTGGACCGGAGGAGGGCCAGGCGGTCTTCCTTGGGACCGGTGTGCGTCCGCTCGTGCGGCTTGACACGGCCGGTAGAGAACGGCTCCGCGGCCACCCCGCCGATGACGCCGGTACGCACCAGCCGATCGCCGCCCGGGCTGCTGAACTCCTGCCGCAGCACCGTGACCGAAGCCTTGTCATCCGCCACCAGCACGCCCGCCGCACGCCACTCCGCCAACAGGTGGGCCGCGCCGTCGTAGCGGTCCGCCTCGCCCGCAGGGAGAATGAGGTGGACCACGTTGTGCGCATCCCGGCTCGCGAGCCGCTCCCGCTCGTCCGAGCCGATCACGTCGTAGGGCGGAGCGATGAACTCGCCCAAGCGCCGCTGCTCGGCGTAGCGCTCTCCGACGAAGGGCGCAACGAGCGGTGCCATCGAATGCTCAGCCAAGGTGTGGGCCCTCCCTCACAGGATCACGGCTCCCAGGGGCGTGCCGCCCGAGTCGCCTCGTCCAGCAGCCAGCGGTACGACTCCAACCGACTCGGCGCAATGTCGTTCCGTTCGGCCGCCTGCGCTACGGCACACCCTGGCTCCTCCAGGTGGCGGCAGTTGTCGAACCGACAGTGCGCCGCCAAGGAGGCGAACTCCGGGAACGCCTGCGCCACCTCCTGCGGGTCCAGTCCCCAGAGGCCGATGTCGCGCAAACCCGGCGTGTCCACCACGAACCCGTCCTTCCCGAACGGATGCATCTCCGCCGCAACGGTCGTGTGGCGCCCGGCACCGGATTTCGCGCTGACCTCGCCAGTCCTGAGACTGAGTCCGGGTTGCAGCGCGTTGAGCAGGCTCGACTTGCCCACGCCGGTGGGGCCGGTGAACAGCGACACGTGCCCCTCGAGGTGCTCCCGCAGCTCTTCGAGTCCGCGCCTCTCTGGCACGCTCGTGCAGACCACCCTGTAACCGGCCTGCTGATACGGCTCGCCGAACGTGGAGCATTCCTCGACCAGGTCGCACTTGTTCACCACGAGGACTATGGGGAGGTCGTTGGCCCCCGCGACCGCAGTGAACCGGTCCACGAGATGCGGGTCCCAATCGGGCCGCCGCACAGAGCCGACCACGACCACCCGATCGAGGTTGGCGGCCACGTTTCGCTCCCCGTGCTTCTTGCCCGGCGTGCGGCGCTTCAGGACGGACCGGCGGGGGTGGACCTGCTCGATGGTCACCGAGCCGTCGGCATGATGGTGCACCGTCACGACGTCACCCACGAGGATGCGCCCCTGGCCCTGCTTCAGGCGGCCCCGCAGAGACGCCTCGAAGCGGCCGAGGTCGCCGCACACGGCGTAGCGGCCGCCGGTCTTCGAGAGGACCACGCCCCGATGCTGCGCTACCAGTCGGTCCTCTCCTTGCTCTCGGCTATGGCGTTGTCGAGCTGCTGCTTGATCTCGTGCAAGGTGAGGCGACGCACCCCCGCGCCCGCCTCCTCGGCCGTCCCGCCGTAGGCCAGGTACGGGCTCTCCAGGTGCCCAACCGGCCGGTCGCCGCTCTGCGACCAGCGCACGAACAAGACGGCGGCGCCGAAGCGCCCGTTCTCGTCGGGTTGATCGTCGACGAAGACCGCCGCGGAGTACGCCTCTCCGTCGGAGCCCTCGAACGCGGGGGGGCGACTGTGAATCTCGAGGTAACCGCCCAGGGTCGAGTCGTCGCTCACCGCCGACCCAGAGTCTCCTTCGCGAGACTCGCCACCATGAACGCGACGTTCGCCGGACGCTCAGCGAGGCGACGCATCAGGTAGGGATACCACGCGGTACCGAACGGAATGTACACGCGCATGTTGTACCCTCTGGCGTGCAGCTCTTCCTGCAAGTCGCGCCGCACGCCGTAGAGCATCTGGAATTCGAACCGATCGGGTGGAATGCTCCGCGCCTTCACGAAGGCGAGTACCTTCTCCACCAGCTCGCCGTCGTGCGTGGCGATCCCCGGATAGTTGCCATTCTCCAGCAGCTTCTCCATGAGCTGTATGAAGGAATCGCTCACTTCTCGCCGCTCTTGGAAGGCCAGCGCCGGTGGCTCGGCGTACGCCCCTTTGCACAGCCTCACCCGCGCGCCCAACGCGACGAGATCGTCGACGTCCTGGGCCGATCGCCGCAAGTAGCTCTGGATCACCACGCCGACGAGGTTGCCGAACTCGGGATGCAGCTCGTCGCGGAACATGCGTAGCGTCCGCTCCGTGTGCTCCGAGCTCTCCATGTCGATTCGGACAAAGACGTCGCGCTCCCTGGCGTGGGACAGTATGGCCCGCATGTTCGCGACGCAGAGATCGTGCCCGATGTCGAGCCCCAACTGCGTGAGCTTGACCGACACGTTTCCCTCGATGCCCGACTCGGCGATGCCGTCAATGATCCCGATGATGTCGTCGCGGGCCGCCTCCGTCTCCTCCGCACTCGAGACGCTCTCGCCCAGCAGGTCGAGGCTCACCACGATGCCCTTGGCGTTCATGGCCCGGCTCGCCGCGATGGCGCTGTCCAGCGTCTCGCCTGCCACGAATCGCGACGCGACGCGACGCGCCAGGCGGTTCTTCTTGATGAAGCTGAAGATTCCTTGGTGCTCGCTGAGCCACAGGAAAGACTGTCGCAGCACTCGTGGGGAGCCCCGGATCAGGTTGTCGGGTGGAAACGCAGGCGCTCGGTCGCCATACGCGAAAGCCTGGGGCAGGGCGCGAACCGGTCGCCGTACTTCTCGGCCAGCTCGTCGAGCGTGTCGACTGCCTTGTGAGCGCCCACGTCGTCGAGATACCGCAGCGGGCCGCCGCGGAATGGTGGGAACCCGATGCCGAAGATGGCGCCGATGTCGCCGTCACGCGCCGAGCGGACCACGCCTTCGTCGAGGGCGCGTGCCGCCTCGTTCAGCATCATGTACACGAGCCGTCGACTTACGTCGTCCCGCGGCACGCGGGAGCTCGGCTCGGCTTCGATGATCTCGTAGGCAGTCTCATCCACTTCCCGCCTCTTGCCTCCCTCGTAGCGGTAGAACCCCCTTCCGTTCTTGCGCCCGAGCCGCCCGTCCTGGGTCATTCGCTCGATGCCGCGCGACGGCTGCATGCGCTCCCCAAAGGCCTGGTGCAGGACCCTTGATGCCTTCTGCACCACGTCGAGCCCGATCTCGTCGAGCAGCGTCACCGGCCCGACGGGGAAACCGAACTTCATCATGGCCTTGTCGAGCGTCTCGACAGTGACTCCCTCCCGGAGAAGGTGCTCCACCTCCATCAGGTACGGCCCGAGGATCCGATTGACCCAGAACCCGGGACGGTCCTGCACCACGATGACCGTCTTGCCCATCTCGCGACCGAACGCCACCGCGGACACGGTGACCCACGGGGCGGTCCGGTCCGTGACGATGACCTCGAGCAACGGCATCTTCTCTACAGGCGAGAAGTAGTGCATTCCGAGGACCCGCTCGGGTCGCTCCACCACCTCGGCGATGCGCGCGATCGGTATCGTGCTGGTGTTTGAGGCGATAATGCAGTCGTCACGCACCTGCTCCTCGACCGCCTTCATCACCTGCTGCTTCACGTCCAGGTCTTCGAACACCGCTTCGATCACGAGGTCGGCGCGCCCAAAACCGCCCCAGTCGGTGCCACCCGACAGCAGCCGCTCGAGACGGCGGTACTCGTGCTTCGTGATGCGCCGCCGTTTGAGGTGATCCTTCAGGATCCTGCGCGCACCTCGAAGCCCCTGACCCACCCGCCGGAGATCGGTGTCACGCAGCCGCACGTCTACCCCTGCCTTCCTGACCGCGGTCGCGCCGATCCCGGAGCCCATGAATCCGGCGCCGACGATGCCCAGGTTCGCCACCGGCTTCGGCTCGGGAGCCGCCCCCTCGACCCCCGGGTCCTTCTTGAGCGCGGTGGTGGCGAAGAAGATCTGCACCAGGTTGCGCGAGACCTCGTGGACCGCGAGCTCCGCGAAGAACGCCGCCTCCATGTCCAGCCCGGCCTGCAATCCGTGCCGCAGGCCGTGGCGTACCGCCTGGAGCGCCGCCTCGGGAGCTGGATAGTGGCCGCCGGTCTTCTTAAGCAGCTGATTCTTGGCGGTCGTGAACACGACTCGCCGCCCCAGCGGGTTCTTGTCGAGCGCCAGGGACGCAGCGTCCCGCCTTCCGCGTTTCGGCTTCCACCCGGTCGCCAGCCGTTCCGCCGCCTCGAACGCCACCTGCTCGAGCATGGCGGGGTGCACCAGCTCGTCTACGATCCCGGAGCGAAATGCGCGCCGTGCGGGGACCTGCTTGCCCGCGAGGATCATGTCCAGGGCAGCGCGCACTCCGATGAGGCGCGGCAGCCGCTGACAGCCGCCAGCGGCAGGGATGATGCCGAGCTGGACCTCGGGAAGCCCCAAGCTGGTCTTGGGATGGTCGGTGGCTATCCGATAGGTGCACGCCAGCGCAGCTTCGAGCCCACCCCCGAGGCAGGCACCGTGAATCGCAGCGATCACCGGTTTGCCGAGCCGCTCGATCCGGTTCACCAGGGCCTGTCCCTGCCGAACCAGGTCGTGCGCCTCCTCGCGTGTCTCCAGCGCCACGAACTCGTCGATGTCGGCGCCGGCGATGAATGTGTCGGGCTTGCCGGAGATCAGCACCACGGCCTGGATGGTCGTGTCCGTCGCGAGCTGCCCCAGGACATCTTCGAGCTCGTCCCGCACGTCCCGGGTGATCTTGTTGATCGGCTCCCCTTGGAGGTTGAATTCGAGCCGCGCGATCCCGCCGCGCATCTCCACGGTGAAGGCGCCCATCGTCAGGACCGCTCCAGCACCATCGCGAAGCCCATCCCCCCCTGTGCGCACACCGAGATGAGGCCGAACTGCACGTCGCGCCGCTTCATCTCGTTCGCCAGCGTCGTGGTGATCCGCGCACCCGTTGCACCGAAGGGATGCCCGATGGCGATCGAGCCCCCCATCACGTTGAGGGTATCCCAGTTCACCTGGCCGACCGGCTCGGATCGACCCAACCGCTCTTCAGCCCACCGCTGAGACTCGAGCGCCTGGATGTTGGACAAGACCTGAGAGGCGAAGGCCTCGTGCATCTCGACCAGACCGAGCTCCCCGAACGGGATCCCCGCGCGGTCGAGCGCCTCCGGCACCGCAATGGCCGGACCCATGAGCAACTGGTCGCTCGGATCGAGCGCCGCCACCGCGTACGACCTGATGAACGCCAGCGGCTCATATCCAAGGCTGCGGGCAGCCTCCTCGCTCATCAGGAGTACGGCCGCGGCGCCGTCAGTGAGAGGCGACGCGTTCGCCGCGGTCACCGTCCCGTACTTCTTGTCGAACACCGGCTTGAGCTGCGCCATCTGCTCCAGGCTGGCATCGGCACGCACGCCGTTGTCCCGCTCCACCGGCTCACCCGACTCCGGCAGGAACACCGGCGCGATCTCGGCCGCCAAACGTCCGTCTTCCATGCCCTTGTGGGCCAGCAGGTGGCTGCGCAGTGCGAACTCGTCCTGCGCCGCGCGGGTGATGCCGTTGATCTTGGCCATCTTCTCGGCCGACTGTCCCATCGTCTCCCCGGTGGACGGCTCCGCAATCGCGGGGCTCACGGGGATGAGGTCCTTGGGGCGGAACGCGGAGAGGAGCTTCAGGCGCTGCGCCGGCGTCTTCGCCTTCGATACGTTGACCAACAGCTCGGAGAAGCGCCGGGAATGCAGGATCGGAATGTCCGAGAGGCTCTCCGCGCCGCCCGCGATCACCACGTCGGCGTGCCCCAGCACGATCTGGTCGTGGCCGAGCGCGATCGCCGTATTGGCCGAGGCGCAGGCGCGGTTGACCGAGGCTGCCGGGATGTCGGCCGGGAACTGGGGCAGGAGGCTCACTTCACGCGCGATGTTCGGGGTCAGCGCGCTGGGGACGACCTGTCCGAAGTAGATCTCGTCGACGTGCTTGCCGCTGAGATTGGCCCGGTGCACCAGCTCGACGACCGCGTGCTTGCCCAGGTCTACCGCCGAGACATCCTTGAGCTCGGTGGCCGACTTGCAGAAGGGCGAGCGGCACCCGGCTACCACCGCAACCCGACGTCCGTTTCCGGCCTGGTGCATGTGCATAAGTGAGGAAGTCAACGAAAGCTACCCGGGCAACAACCGCCGGACCAGCGGTACCCTTGTGGGCGGATGCCCCCAAACACCACTATTCCCTCGGACGTTGGGCGAGGATGCTCGCGACCGCTCTGGTGCGCCCGTCGAGAATCTCCAGTACCTCACGTGCCAGCACGATCTCGAATGGCTTCACGAGGGAACAAAGCTCCCCGGACTTCAGGAGGTGCTCATCCGAAGTCGGACCCCATCCCAGCTCCCGCTGCTGCTCGAGGAAGGTCTCCGACATGAAGTAGCCACCGGGCTTGACCGCCTCGAGGAACTGGGGCATCCGGGCCCGGTCCAGAAAGTTGAACAACATCACGACGTCGAACTGGCCGTCGGGGAGCGGATCCCTCGTGAGATCGGCCTGCAGCCACTCGACGGTGACGCCGGCTTTCTGGGCAGCCTTCTGAGCCGCTTCGAGCCGCTCGGGATCGATGTCCACCGCAATCACCTTGGCGCCCCGCTCGGCGGCTGCGATGGCATGGGTGCCGGTGCCGCACGCCAGATCCAGGATGCTCGCGCCGCTCTTGACGATGCCGGCGTGCCACTGGAACCACGTGCTCGGCACTTCCCGACCGCTGGCTGCTGACACGCTAATGGACGCTCCCTTCTCTTTCGAGACCCGGGCGGCTTACCTCGACGCAATGGCCGCCGAGCCCGTCGACCTCCTGATCATCGGCGGTGGGGTGACCGGCGCCGGTATCGCCCGTGACGCTGCGATGCGTGGAATTCGCACTGCCATCGTCGACAAAGGCGACTTCGGGAGCGGAACCAGCTCCCGTTCTTCGCGGCTCGTGCACGGCGGGCTGCGGTATCTCGAGCATGGGCACCTGCGTCTGGTGTTCGAAGCGAGCCGCGAGCGCCGCATCCTCCAAAAGATAGCACCCCACCTCGTGTGGCCGCGTTCCTTCCTCTTCCCGGTGCACCGGGGAAGCCGCGTCCCCCGGTGGAAGGTCGAGGCCGGGTTATGGCTCTACGATCTCCTGGCGCTGTTCCGCAATGTGCGCCGCCATGAGATGCTGGGCAAGCGGGCCATGCTCCGCGCCGAACCGGGCCTTCGCTCGAAAGGCCTCAAGGGGGGGGCGCGCTACTTCGACGCCCAGTGCGACGACGCACGGCTGGCGCTCGCCAATGTGAGGGACGCCACCCGGCACGGGGCCCTGGCAGCCAACTACGCGCAGGTGGACCACCTCGAAACCGCCGACGGGAGGACCGGCGGGGCCCACGTCACCGACCTTGTGACCGGAGTGCGGCACGCGATCCGTGCCCTTACGGTCGTGAACGCCACCGGCCCGTGGTCCGACGAGCTGCGTGCGTCCGAGGGCGAGCGACCGGTGCTCCACTGCACCAAGGGAGCCCACGTGGTCGTGTCCAGACGGCGCCTCGGCAACCACGAAGCCCTCATTCTCACCTCGCCCATCGATGGCCGCGTGATGTTCATGGTCCCCTGGGGGAGCATCACCTACGTCGGCACCACGGAGACGGAGTGCGCGCACCGGCCCGACGAGGTACGCGCCGACGCAGACGACGTGATCTACCTGCTCCGCTCGGTCAACGCCCACTTCCCCGAGGCGCGACTCACCTTCGACGACGTGCTGGCGACCTGGGCTGGCGTACGCCCGCTGCTGCGGCAGGCCGAATCGGAGGACCCGCGGGCCGTCTCACGCGAGCACGCGATTCTCGAGGGCGGGACCGGGCTCATCTCCATCGTTGGAGGCAAGCTCACCACGTACCGCAAGATGGCCGCACAGGTGGTCGACCTCGTCTGTAAGCGGCTGCGTGAGCTCGACGGCCGGCCACTGCCGCCGCGGGCGCGCACCCACAAACTCCCCCTCCCGGGCGGCGAGATGCGCGACCTGGACCTGTTGATCGACTCCACCGAGGCCGAAGGGCTGCACCGTACGGTGGCGACGCACCTGGTCCACACCTACGGGAGCGAGACCGCCGCCGTTGCCCGCCTCGCCGGGTCCGAGCCGGCCATGGCCGAGGCGATCGTCCCCGGCCACGCGACCATCTGGGCGGAATTGGTGCACGCGATGCGTCGCGAGATGGCCATTACTCTCGGTGACCTGCTCATCCGCCGCACGCACCTGTTCTATGTGGCACCGGATCAGACCCTCGAGCGGGCCCCGGACGTGGCGCAGCTCGCGACGCAGGAGATGGGATGGGATGACGCACGGAGGAACGCCGAGCTCGACGCGTACCGGTTCGAGGTCGCCAGGAGCGTTGCCTTCCGCGAGGACGTCTGGGGCCAGGCGGAAGGCTAGCTGTCGGTGGCGTCCACGGTCGGGAGTTCCCACGCCTCCACCCGCTCGTCCCGGAACTTCCGGGCCTGCCGGTACGCCTGCCGGAGGCGGTCCATGAGCTCGGCACGCCGGTCGTACAGGCGCTTGTGCGGGCGCGCTTCCCGCCGGGCCAGCGCGTAGGAGGCGAGGAGTGGGAAGCCCACCGTGCCGTCGCAGTAGCAGACCACGGCGTCGGGTAGACGGTTGGGATCCACCTTTCCCCAACTCACCGCCTCGGCCGGCGTGGCCCCGGAGAGTCCGCCCGTGTCGGGACGCGCGTCGGTGATCTGCAGGAAGTAGTCGTGCCCCACCTCCTCGATCCCCAGCACCTCCTGGATCTGTGGCTCCGTCTGGAGCACGAAGTTCTTGGGGCTGCCACCGCCGATGATGAGGACGCCGCTCTTCCCTCCGCCCCGCTTCGCGTCGAGCACGATGGCGGCGGTCTCGTTGACGTCCGCCGAGACGTCGTACGTGAGCTTGTGACCGTCCAGCGCGAGCTCCGCCACGTTCATGCCGATCGACGAGTCTCCCGGCGAAGACGTGTAGATGGGCACACCGCGCTCATGCGCCACCGTGAGCAAGGACTTGTACTTCAACCCCAACGCCCGCTCTCGCTCCTTGAGGTATTTCCCCAGTAGATAGTGGTACTCGGCGCTGCTCATGGGCCGCTGGAACTCGTCGTTCTTGGACACCTTTCGTACGAACTCGTCGGTCCTGAGCAAGGCACCGTAATCCACGTAGACGTCGTAGATCCGCACCACACCGTGCTCCCGCAAATCCACGTCGTCCGCGAACGGGCTCCCGCGGTGCAGCGAGTACCCGAGCGCGAAGTGGGCGTCGTGATAGAGGTTCGCGCCCGTCGAGACGATCCAGTCGATGAAGCCGGCCTCGACCAGCGGAATCACCGTCGACATCCCCAGCCCTGCAGGGGTCATCGCGCCCGTCAGGCTCATGCCAACGGTCGCGTCCTCGGCCAGCATCCGCTCCGTGAAGAGCTGGCACCCCTCCCGCAGGCGGCCCGCATTGTAGGCCAGGAACGCGTTGTCGATGAGGTCGGCCACGGTCTCGCCCCCCTGCAGCGGGCGTGGCGCGATCTTCTTGCCTCCGAGGAGCTGACGCTTGTGGTCGTTCATCTCACCATCCTCTCTGGCGCGGCGCGTCAAGCCGGCTGCGCCTCCATGCGCGCTTTGGCCTCGCTGATGATCCGGACGACCTCCGCTGGCTCATCCGTGAGGTGATACAGACCGAGATCCTCAGGCGAGATCTTTCCCTCCCGCACCACTCGCTCTCGCAGCCAGTCGATCAGGCCGCCCCAGTACTCGCTCCCCACGAGCACGACCGGCATGTCACGGATCTTGCCGGTCTGGATCAGCGTCAGCGACTCGAACATCTCGTCCATCGTGCCAAACCCGCCCGGAAAGCAGACGAACGCCAGAGAGTACTTGGCCAGCATCGTCTTGCGCACGAAGAAGTAGCGGAAATTCACCACTCGGTCCAGGTACTCGTTGGCTCCCTGCTCCAGCGGCAGCTCGATGTTGAGCCCGATGGAGAGCGTGCCCGATTCCCGCGCGCCCCGGTTTGCCGCCTCCATGATCCCCGGTCCGGCGCCCGTCATGATCGCGAAGCCCTGTTCACCCAGAAGGCGCGCCGTCTGCCTGGCCAGCTCATACGTTGCGTCCTCAGGCTTCGCGCGAGCCGACCCGAAGATCGTGACGCACGCTCCCACGTCGGCGAGCTCGTCGAATCCCTCCACGAACTCTCCGAGGATGCGCAGGGCGCGCCACGGATCGGTCTGCGTGAACGCGGCGGCAGCCGGATCAACGGGCGACGTGAAGAGCTGTTCGTCGGCGGTGACGGAGGGGCGCGGGCGCCCCAATGCGTCACGCGCTGAGGATCTCGATCGCTTGGACATTGTCGTCAGTCAGGTTGTAGAAGTAGGGACTGAGGCGTACGTGCCCCGGTCGGGCATCGGCCACCACACGCTCGCGCGCCAGCCGGGCGACGGCCGCCGCCGGATCCCCACTGGGGATCATCACAATGGCGGTCCGGTCGTCGGGAGCCGAGGCCACCTTCGGAGCGAGCCCGGCTTCAAGAGCGCGTGCGATCAGGTCCTCGGTCAGCGCCCGGGTCACGTCACGGATCCGGGGCACGCCGATCTCGTGGATCAGATCGAGCCCCCCGAGCTGCGCGTACACAGCAGCGAGCGAGGGCGTCCCCTGCTCGAAGCGGCGCGCGTCATCGTGCCACGCTATGGCGCGGCTGTCGAAATCGAATTGACGCGCATGGGCGAACCAGCCGGTGACGGTGGGGGTGAAGCGCTGTGTCAGGTCGTCGCGCACGTAGAGGAATACGATGCCCGGACCACCGAGCAGCCACTTCAGCCCGCCTGCGCACAGGAAATCAACGCCGGTCTCGTGCACGTCGAGCGGCAGCTGGCCGACGCTCTGGTACGCATCCACGAAGCAGAGCGCACCCTTCGCGTGGGCGGCCTCGGCCACCGCGCCAATGTCCTGAATGGCGCCGGTGGTGTAGAACACGTGAGAGGTTGCGACGAGTGCCGTGCGCTCGTCGATCGCCCGCGTCAGCGCCTCGACGGGCACCGTGACGCCGTCGGGGCTCTCCACGACCTCGACCTCCACACCGCTGCTTCGCTTGGCAAGCCACTGGTACGCGACCGTGGGGAAATCAAGCTCCGTGGTGACGATCTTCGGTCGCGCCGTGTAGTCCAGCGCACCCGCGAGAACCGCGGAAGCGGTGGATACCGACGCGTGCAGCGCGATCTCCCCCGGCCGGGCCCCGATCGCGCGGGCATACCCGTCGCGGAGCCGGCTGAGCGATTCCCACCACACGTCGTACCAGGCCGCCGCACCCCGCGCGTCCCACTGCGCCAGAAACTCCTCGATGCTCGCGCGCGAGCGGGTCGAGAGCGCGCCGAGCGAGCACGAGTTCAGGTACACCTGTCGCTCGAAGATGGGAAACTCGGAGCGGTAGTGCGCGAGCGGGTGTGCGGCCACGGTGCTTGCGAGAGCCATAGGCGCCAATATACAAGTAACGTATAGTGGGGGTCAGGGAGTCGATCGGTCCGGCGCCATCGGTGACCCGCGCACGATCGACACGAGGCTCACAGCAGCCCAGACACCCTCCAGGACAATGAAGCCGGCGCGGCGGTCGACGACGGCCACCGCCGTGAGGACGAGGGCGCCAACTAGATTACACCAGAGGTATGCGGCACCCGCGCTGGACCACCGGCGCTGCTGCAGCGCGACGAAGGCGACGAGAATCAGGCCCGCGCCCACGAGAGAGACGATTTGCAGAACCACGGTCATGGAGGCTCACCCTCGCTGAGAGGCAGTTGGCTCAAGCTAACCCTCGTTCTCGGGGCACGCGCTGCGGTCAACCCGCGTCTCGCGCTGGACCTCTTGCGCACGGCGTGGGCCTTCCGGGCTCGGCACTGGTATCGGCGCTTTCCTTTCCTCCCCGTGCCACCACGCGCGTACCTCCGCTGGAGAATGCACACCGCCTACGGCGACGAGGAGGCGGTCCCCCCGCCCGGCGACGTCATCAGGTTCGCGCGCTGGCGCCGGGAGGTCATGCACCTGTGACACCCGAGCGGCGGGCGCACCTGGTGAGGGAGCGCGCTCGGGCGCTGGGATTCGACACGGTGGGCGTGGCCGACCTCTCACCCGTTCCCCACAAAGCGCAACTCGAGCGCTGGCTCGCCGCCGGCCTTGCCGGCACGATGCACTACATGCAGCGGCAGGCGTCGCGGCGCAGCGAGCCGGCTTCCATCGTCCCCGGTGCCACCCGAGTCGTCGTGCTCTCCAGAAACTACGGCCGCCCTGCGGTGCCCGAACGCACGGGCGCCGGGCGCGTGGCGCGCTACGCGCAGGGGCCGGACTACCATACGGCGCTCCGAAGCCCGCTCGACCAGCTCGTCACCTACCTTCGGTCACTCGGCAGTGGCGACACGGTTGCCAAGGCCTTTGTGGATGCCGGGCCCGTACCGGAGCGGGAATTGGCCCAGCGCGCGGGTCTCGGCTGGATCGGGAAGAACACCATGCTGATCGACCCGGCACGAGGCTCGCTCTTCTTCCTCGCCAGCGTGTTCACCAATCTGGAGCTCGCCGTGGACCCCCCGTTCGAGGAGGACCGGTGCGGCAGCTGCACCCGCTGCCTCGACGCGTGCCCCACCGACGCCTTCCCCGAGCCCCGCTTGTTGGACAGCCGCAGATGCATCTCGTATCTGACGATCGAGCATCGTGGTGAGATCGCCCCCGACCTGGCGCCCCTGATGGGAGATTGGGTGTTCGGCTGCGACGTGTGCCAGGAGGTCTGCCCCTGGAACGTCAAGTTCGCGACGCCGACCGACGACGCGCCGCTGCGGCACGATCCCGACTTGGCGTTCCTCGACCTGGACGAACTGCAGCGGCTGAGCGACGAAGAATTCCAGCGCCGCTACGGGTGGACGGCGCTGGAGCGGCCCGGGCCGGCTGGCATGGCGCGAAACGCCCGCATCGCGGCGGAGAACCTCTCGACGTCGCCATCGTGACCGATCCCGAGACACGGGCCCGCATTGCGCGCATCCAGGAGCGGCTCGGCCGGGGATTGGGGGAACCGACCCTCACCACCGCCTTGCCGGGCGGCCGCTCAGCTACAAGGTGATCGCGGGTCAGACACTCGAGCTCCGGTACGACGAGGTTCCGGGGATCAACGAGTCGGAGATCGAGGGGCTCAAGCGGGTGATCGGCGAGGACTGTTTCATCAACGTGACGCCGCACACGGCCGAGACCGTTCGGGTGCGGGTGGTGGTGCCGTTGAAGTGACCGTGGCTCCTACGGCCGCACCACCCTGGCTTCTCCACCCCACCGCGCCGCAGTCGCCGGGAAGTCCAGTTGGCTCAGCGAGTCCACGAGCCACGCTGCGCGTCCCGTGGGGTCGGGTGCGACGACGCCCGGGGGACGCTGGTAGGTCGAGCGCAGCGCCGCGTCCAGGACGTCGCCGTGCTCGTTGAGCGTCACGCACGCGACGGCACCCCGGCTGTTGGGCTCCCGCATCGAGAAGGGACCGTAGGTGAGGAGGTTACCGAGGGAGTAGAGCACGAGCGCGTCGCCCCACCATTCCGAGGCACGCATCACGTGGGGACCGTGCCCGATCACCACCGACGCGCCCGCATCGACGGCGGCGCGCGCGAATGCAACGGAGTTCCCCCGGTTCTCTCCTAGGTACGTCTCGGTCACGTTGGCCGTGCGCTGTGCCGATGCGCCCTCCGCGCCCATGTGCATGGTCACCACGACCCGCGGGAAGCGCTGCGCGGCTCGCTCGACGTGGCGGGATACCGCCTCCAGGTCACGGGGGTCGGGTCCCGCCTGTGCGGTGCTGAACCCCAGGAAGGCCACGCTGTCCCCTCGATTCGTGACGACGACGGTCGCGAGCGTATCGACGCCCGTCACGGCCACGCCTGCCGTCCGGAGATGCTCCTGCGTCGCGGCGAAGCCGGCCCCGCCCGCGTCGAGGGAGTGGTTGTTCGCCAGGTTCCCGATGATCGCAGCGCCCTCGGCGAAGCGCCCGAGCGCGCCCGCAACGGCCACCGGCTGGCGAAACGCGTAGCAGCTCGTGGAGCCGGGACGGCATTTTCGCGGCGCCGGCCCTTCGCCAATGGCTCCCTCGACGTTGATCAGTACGACATCGGCGTCCGCCACCAGGGGCGCGAGCGGCGCCAGGAGCCGGTCGGGGTCGGGGCGGGCCGGCACCGGCCGGCCCAGACGCGATGAGGCGCGGGTCGCCCACGCCGTGTCGACGTTGGAGCCGAGCACGACGTCGCCGCCGGCACAGACGCGCACGGGTGGAGGGGGCGGCGCTGGCTCCGGTTCCGGTTCCGGTTCCGGCTCCTGTTGCACGACATCGGCGGTGTCGGGGGGAATGAGCGTGTCTCCCCAAAGAACGGTCTCCGGCGCGGCGGTGTCGGCTGGTGGAGGAGCGGCGGGGAGCGTCTCGTCGACCGCCCGGCCGCCGCAGCTCGCCACGCCCGACATGACGATCACGACTGCGGCCGCCAGCACGACCCGTGTGATCGCCGACATCACAGCCCCGTCGGGTGGTCGATGAAGTCCCACGGGAGACCGAATCGCTGCTCCAGGTGTCTCCCCAAGGCCTTCACCCCTACGGTCTCGGTGAGGTAGTGCCCTGCGTAGATCACGTTGAGCCGCCACTCCTCTGCGTCGAAGTAGGTGTGGTGCGCGCCCTCCCCAGTGACGTACGTATCGAGGCCCGCGTCTCGCGCCTGGGCGATCATGCTCCCGCCACCTCCCGTGACGATCCCCACCCGCTGCACGGTGTCCGGCCCGGTAGCGATGACGTGAGGATCGCCACCCAGGGCATCTCGTAAACGCCGCACCAACTCCTCGCGCGGTACGGCGAGCGAACCCGCCACGCCAATGACCTGCTCGTGGTATTCCCCAAACGGGACCGGATCGGTCACGCCGAGCATCCTCGCCAGCTCCGCGTTGTTCCCGACCTCGGGGTGGGCGTCCAGCGGCAGGTGCGCCGAGTAGACCGCCACGTCGGCCTCCACCAGGCGTCGAATCCGGCTCGCATGGCGCCCGGTGATGGGCTGCAGGCCTCCCCAGAATAGGCCGTGGTGAACCAGGAGCAGGTGCGCGCCCAGCTGAACTGCGGCTTCGATCGTCGCCTGGCACGCGTCCACCGCGACCGCCACCCGCTCCACGGTTCCCGAGTTGTCAACCTGCAGGCCGTTCAGCGCGCTCGCGTCGTCGGCAACCTCCGATATCCGGAGATAGCCATCCAGGTAGGCGGTCAACTCCCTCAGCTGCATGAGCGACTCCAGCCATGGCCGGGCCGCGTGACCGACGGTGTCGCGACAGTTGGCGTCCAGTCGCGATTCACCGGCTCCGGGCCATATCCAGTACTGATGTAAGCGAAAACGACAAGTGCGCCTCAAGAAGCGCACTTACACGACGCGTTGCAGAACTCACTTCACGTGGGGAGGGCGTCTCGGCCCCTGCCCCGCTGTCACCACGTCCGCGCTAGGCGTAGGGCTGGTTCGGCGTTTCCAGGACCGGGGCGGGTTCCCTCGCCGACGTCGCTGCCGGATTCCGCTCCCGCTTCGCCGCCACCTTTGCGCCCTGCTCGAGCGCCTTGGGTTCACCCATCTGGACGTTCCCGTTCACCTCACCGCCCTCATTGACGATGAGCTTCTTGGTCACGATGTCGCCCTGGACCATCGAGTTCTCCTGCACCTCCACGCGCTCATCCGCGTAGATCGACCCCACGACGCGCCCACCCACGATGGCCTCGCGGGTGTACACGTCGCCCTCGATCACCCCCCCCTTCGCGATCAGCACCTCCCGATCGGCGCGAATGCTCCCCTCAACCGTGCCTTCCACCTTCAGGACGCCGTCTGTCGCGAGCTCGCCGACGATGCGCATACCGATCGCGACGATCGAGATGCCAGGCTCGCGACCGCCTGAACGACCGCTGTCATCGGCACGTGCCATACTCAAGACTCCTCTCTGACCAGTGAGCGAGGGTCTACCGACTGCCCCTCATGCAGGATCTCGAAATGTAAGTGCGGCGCCGTGGATCGTCCCGTGGATCCCGACATGGCAATCACCTGGCCGGCACGAACCGAGTCATCGGCCTCGACGAGCAAGCGCGACGCATGACCATACATACTCTCATAGCCCTCCGGATGACCGATCAGTACGAAGAGCCCGTACTCCGGATCCTGCCCGGCTCCCAGAACCACCCCCCCTCCGGCCGCCCTGATCGGCGTTCCCAGGGGCACCGCGATGTCGATGCCCGAGTGCGCCTCGCGACCGGATCCGGCCCTCACCGTGCCTCGCGTGACGACCCCGGGTTCGCTCAGGGGCCAGTGCCTCGGCACCGACGGCACCTCCTCGTAAAGGCCCGAGTCCAGCGGGGTGCGGGCGAGGAGAGCGTGGGCCACGAGATCGTCCGACGAAGCGCGGCCCCGAACCGGGACCACGTCGCCCCCGAGCATCGTGCGCACCTGATCGTACTGCGCCTCCGCCTGCTCGAGCCTGGACGCCAGGTCGTGCACCATCTCGTTCTCCGCCTCCAACCGGGCGACCTCGCTGGTCAGCCCCGGAACGCGTGCCGCAGTGCGGGCGATCGGGGCAAAGATGATCGTGCCGAGGACGACGAAGACGAGCACCGTGCCGCTGCCGATCACGATGACGCGCGCGAGCCACAGGGGGAGGCGAATCGAGCGGGACTCCAGATCGCCGTCCCGATGCAGCATGATCGTTATCGAGCGCCGTCGACTCATCCGTCGTACGACTCGCCGAGGATGATCTCCAGAATCCGCTGGAGGTCATCGGGCGAGTAGAAGTTGATCGTGACCTTGCCGCTCTTGCCGCGCGTCGTCACACGGACATCCGTCTGCAGACGACCCCGCAGGGCGTCTTCGACCCGGCGCGCCTCCGGATCGACCTTGGCGCCGCGGGGGGCGCGTGGTCGCCGGGCGGGCTCTTTGCCGCCCCGCACCAGCGTCTCGACCTCCCGCACCGACAGCTCCCGCTCGACGGCGGTGCGCGCGAGACGCTCGATCTTCGGACCGTCCACGAGCGTCAGCAGCGCGCGAGCGTGCCCCACAGTCAGCTTCCCGGCATGCACCATGTCCTGCACCGTCGCCGGCAGCTTGAGGAGGCGCAGCGCATTCGCGACCGTGGAACGGTCACGACCTACCAGATCGCCGACCGCGGCCTGCGACACCCCGAACTCATCGATGAGGCGCCGGTATCCGTGCGCCTCGTCGATGGGCGACAGGTTGTCGCGCTGGAGGTTCTCCACGAGGGCGAGCGTGAGAAGGGTTTGGTCGTCGACCTCACGCACGACCGCCCCGATCTCGGCCCACCCCAGGCGTTGCGCTGCACGCCACCGACGCTCTCCAGCAACGAGCTCGTAGGAACCGTTCGCGACCGGGCGCGCCACCACGGGCTGGAGGAGGCCGGACCGCTGCATCGAGTCGGCGAGCTCGGCAAGCGCCTCCTCGTCGAACGCCTGACGTGGCTGGTAGGGGTTGGGCCGGATCAACCCGACGGGGACCTGGATGAGGGATCCCTCGGCCCTTGCCTCGGCAACCGTCGCCGGCCCGAGCAGTGCCTCCAGGCCACGACCGAGCCGCCGTTTGCTTCCGCCCGTCATGCCAGTGCCCGCGTCATCGGAGTGTCCTCTTCAGTGGCTGGCGTCCCCGCCTGGGATTCGGCAACGCGCCGCGTCAATTCCTGTCCGAGTGCCAAGTAGCTCTTGGCGCCTACCGACTGCACGTCGTAGAGCAGGATCGGCTTGCCAAAGCTCGGCGCTTCGGCGAGACGCACGTTTCGCGGAATGACGGTGCGGTACACCCTGCGGCCGAAGTACTCCTTGGCCTCGGTCGCCACCTGGCGTGAGAGATTGAGCCGGGCGTCGTACATGGTGAGGAGCACGCCCTCGATGGCCAGATTCGCATTGCAGTTCTGCTGCACGAGCCGCACCGTGTTCAGCAGCTTCGAAAGACCCTCGAGCGCGTAGTACTCGCACTGAATCGGAATCAGCACCGAGTCGGCCGCCGTGAGCATGTTGAGCGTGAGGAGACCGAGAGAGGGCGGGCAATCGATCAAGACGAATTCGTAGTCGTGCCGCACGTCCGCGATCGCGCGGCGCATGACCGACTCGCGCTCGTCCCAGTTGACCAGCTCCACCTCGGCACCCACCAGATCCTGGGTTGCCGGCACGACGTCGAGCGTGTGGACGTTCACGCCGCGCCGCACGACATCGGCGAGAGCCACGTCCCCGATCAGCGCGTCGTACAGAGACAGCTTGATGCTGTCGCGCTCGATCCCGATCCCGCTGGTGGCGTTGGCTTGCGGGTCGGCGTCCACGAGGAGGGTACGCCGCTCCGCCGCCGCGAGAGAGGCGGCGAGATTCACGGCCGTCGTGGTCTTGCCGACGCCGCCCTTCTGGTTCGCGATGGCGATGACCCTGCCCATGTATCTATAACTTGTTGATTGTCAGTAGGTTACGCAATGGCTGCGTGTGGGAGAGGCGGCCTGTGGAGCTTGCCGCGGGCGCATGTCCGGCCAATATACAGGGGTCGCTAGCGCTGCGCTACACCTGAATTAGCTTGCGAAAGTGCCGAATCGCTCGGCGGAAGCCACCCTAGGTCCTTGAAATCGAGGTGTTTCACGTGAAACGACATCTCGCGCAGCTCGGTATCGTCTTTGCGACCCTGGTGGCATCACCGGCCGGCGCTCAACAGGTGGCTGACACGACCTTCTATCCGACGATATCGTCCTCGGCCTTCGAATCGGGGTCAGGGCCGACAGTCCTGATTGACGAGGCGCACTTCAACTTCCATACGGCGGGGGGTCGCTACCTCCCTTTTGCCAATCTCCTTAGGCGCGACGGCTACGTGGTTGTCGCCTCCCGATCGAGATTCAACCCCGAGCTCCTCGAGGGTGCGGACATCCTCGTCATCTCAAACGCTCTCGCGGAAGAGAACTCCGAGGATTGGTCCCTTCCGACCTCCTCGGCCTTCGACTCAGAGGAGATCGCGGCCGTGCTCGGATGGGTTGCGGACGGTGGATCCCTTTTCCTCATCGCGGACCACATGCCATTCCCGGGGGCTGCGGAGGAGCTGGCCGCTTCCTTTGGGGTCTTGCTCGGGAACGGCTTCGCGATCGGGGCGGAGGAGGGCAGGGCACCCATGATCTTCCGGCGCTCCGACGGTTCACTCGCCGATCATCCGGTCACCAACGGCCGTGAGCCTCGGGAGCGGGTCGATTCCGTTGCCACATTCATGGGCCAGGCTTTCCGGGTACCTCTGCGGGCTTCGCAACTCCTGACACTTCAGACGCCGTCGGTTCTCCTCCTCCCCGAGCGAGCCTGGCAGTTCACCGACGCCACACCCCGCATCCGTGCGGACGGTTTGGCCCAAGGGGCGTTGCTGCGACACGGCAAGGGTCGCGTTGCCATCTTTGGCGAGGCTGCCATGTTCAGCGCCCAGGTCGACGGTCGGAGCCGCTCACCCATGGGTATGAATGCGCCGCAGGCATCTCAAAACCCCCAGTTCCTCCTCAACCTCATGCACTGGCTCTCCGGCATCCTCGACAGCGTGCCTCAGAACTGATCGCGGTTTTCAACCAGCCGTTCCACGTGAAACAACTGACTGGACCACCAGCGAAATACATAGTTGTCTAAGCTGTTATTTGATAGTTACTTCGGCCGCAGCGCTGCGGCGTCGGACAACCTCCAAAACGAGGTTTTGCAGGTCGCTGGGGGAGACGCCGGGGATCCTCCCGGCCTGGGCGAGGGACTGAGGACGCACCCGCTTGAGCTTCTGTCGCGCCTCGGTGCTCAGGCTCTTCAGCTCCTCGTAGGGCAGGTCTTGGGGTAGCCTGAAGTTCGCCATCTCGGCGAGCCGCGCCGCGGCGCGGCGTTCCCGCTCCAGATAGCCGGCGTACTTGAGCTCGATCTCCGCCGACATCCACACGTCGTCGAGGTGACCTGGCACGCTCCGCACAGCGCGGCCGAGCATGTCTCGCAGAGAGACTCCGGGACGCAGTGCGACATCTGCGACGCGCTGCGGTTCTGCGATCTCGGTTTGCCCGAGCTCGCGCAGGACAGGGTTCGCGGTCGCTGGCTCGACGTTCACGCGGCGCGCCAGCGTAACGAGCTCGTCCTCGCCCCGCATGCGCCCCTCCAGCTCCGCGCGCTCTCCGACCGACAGCATGCCCAGCTCCGCCGCGAGCGGCCCCAACCGCTTCAGCGCATTATCCTGACGCAGCAGCAGGCGAAACTCGGCGCGCGAGGTGAACAGCCGGTACGGCTCGTCGACGCCACGGGTGACGAGATCGTCGACCAGCACCCCCAGATAGCCGTCGTCTCGGGCCAGCACGACCGGCTCCCGGTCACGCAGTCTCCGCACCGCATTGATGCCGGCAACGAGGCCCTGGGCAGCGGCCTCCTCGTAGCCGGTCGTCCCGTTCACCTGGCCCGCGAAGAACAGGCCCGATACCGCCTTCACCTCGAGCCACGGGGTGAGTTGCTGGGGAGGATAGTAGTCGTACTCGATGGCGTAACCGGCCCGAGTCATGCGAACCTGCTCCAGGCCGGGTACCGACTGGAGGAATCGCAGTTGCGTATCCACGGGCAGCGACGTGGAGAGCCCGTTCACGTACAGCTCTGAGGTATCCAGTCCTTCCGGCTCTAGGAAGACCTGATGCCGTTCCGCGTCGGGGAACTTCACGACCTTGTCCTCGATCGACGGACAATAGCGAGGCCCCCGGCCGGCGATCGCTCCGCCATAGAGTGCGGAGCGGTGCATGTCCGCCCGGATAATCTCCTTGAGTTCCTCACCGGCCCACGTAATCCAGCAGGGGCGCTGCTCCGGCCTAGGCGCCCGCACGAAATGCGAAAAGCGGTAGTCGGGACTCTCGCCGTCCTGCCGCTCCAGCTTCGAGTAGTCCACCGAGCGACCATCGATGCGGGGCGGCGTCCCCGTCTTGAAACGCTCCACCGAGAGGCCCATCGCCTCCAACTGCTCGGCGAGCTCCATCGACGCGGGGTCGCCGGCTCTCCCGGCGTCGATCAGCGTGTCGGTGCCGATGTGGATCCTACCCCGCAGAAATGTCCCCGCAGTGAGTACGACGCCGGCGGCACGGATCGTCTCACCGCCGGTCGTGACGACCCCTCGCACGCATTCCCCGTCGACGGCAAGCGCCGCAACCGTCGCCTGAAGGAGATCCAGGCCGGGCTGCTCCTCCAGCAGGGACCGTACCGCTCGGCGATACAGACCGCGATCGCATTGCGCTCTCGGAGCCCACACCGCGGGCCCCTTGGAACGATTGAGCATGCGGAACTGGATCGTCGCCCGATCGGCAGCCCGGCCGATCACCCCGCCGAACGCGTCCACCTCGCGCACCACCGTGCCCTTGGCAATCCCCCCGACCGCCGGATTGCACGACATCTGCCCGATGGTCTCCAGGTTGGAGGTCACGAGCAACACCCGCGCCCCGAGGCGCGCCGCCGCGTTCGCCGCCTCGGAGCCGGCGTGGCCGCCGCCGATCACGATCACGTCGTAGTGATTCCGCATGCGAGGAAAGAAGATACCGGGGGCCGGGACCCCGGTCTACCGGCCAGACGCGGAGTCCGGCACGTGGTACAGCAGGATCGAGCGACCGACGCGCGCCTCGGGTTGGAACTCCCTCAACCACGCGTAGCCATCGTGCGGAGGCACCTCCGTATCGTCGTACGCGAGACGCCACATGCTTACCGCTATCCACCCGGTCGCGCGCTGGTGCGCCTCCAGCGTACGGACTCGCGCCGCAATGTGCATCGCCGGGATCGCCGATCCGAAATACGCGACGGCAACCTCATCAACCTCCCGAACGGCCACCGCCGCACCGAGACGGTGCAGGTCCTGACCCCAGTCCAGATCTCCCGAGATGATGATCCGCTCCGGCCTGGACCCGGCAAGCTCGTTGAAGTAGGGCAGGTAGTCGGGATGCGCGGCCACCGACGCCTCGATGCTCCAGAGCAGCAAACCGGTCACGGCCAGCCGACGAACCGTGTGCCCTGACCGCAGCCAGGATACGGCACCGTACGCGGCCACGAACGCCAGCAGGGGATAGACGATGAGAATGTGCCGGATCCCGATGTTGATGTTGGCGGTGAGGCTGACGAGCAGCACCACCGCCGCGCACACTGGCGGCACGGCTACCACCCAATCGCGCTCCTTCAGGGTACGCTTCACCAACAGCACCACCCCGATCCCGGTCAGCGCCAGGAACGCGATTGGCGTCTTGAACGCGAAGGCGATCGGGAAGTAGTACCACCACCCCCACTGGCTCAGGCGCCCGAACAGATAGGACGGATGACCAGCCGCGTTGTGCTCCACCACAGCCCGAATGCCGTGCACCATCTCGCTGAGCGGGAAGATCGGGAGTGTCGCGATGCCTGCCAACGCACCCGATTCTCCTGCGCGCGGCGTCACCAGCGGACCCAGCGAGAATCCATACGCGGCCCAGCACACCACGAAGCCCACCAGCAGCGCCACCCCGAGCGACCACCACCCAATGCGTCCGATGCCCAGCACGTGGCCCCACGCCCGCCGTTCCACCAGCCAACGCAGCCCGAGAATCGCGACCCCGCACACCGGGAGGAACACCACGGCCGAGAACTTGGTCATGAGGGCGAGTCCAGCCGCTACACCGAGCAGGGCCCCCCGGTCCAGCGAGGGCTTCTCGAGCCAGGCCACCCAGGCGATCAGGGCCGCCAGCATGGTCGCGGTCACCGCCATGTCCGTGGTGGCCACTCCAGCGTGCGCGAGCACGGCCGGTGTCAGCGTGTACAGCAGCACGGCGACGAGTGCGGTGGGCCCGTCGAACAGTCGGCGCCCCCACCACCAGATCAGCCCCGCACCCAACAGGAAGAACGGAAGCACTCCCATGCGGGCCAGGCTCAGTGTGCGGAAGTAGCTCCCGCCGAAGTACAACATGTACTGGCCCTCGACCCACATCGACCGAGGCTTCGGCGAGAACCCGCGAATCCCATCCAGGTACGGCCCCAGCGCCACCGCGATGCGCGCAAGCGGGGGGTGTTGCGGTTCATAGGTGTACTCGCCGAGCTGCACCAGTTCCATCCCGCACGCCAGGTGCGCCGGCTCGTCCCAGGTCCCGTTATAGACGCCGTAGGTTCCCATGATGCGGAGCGCGCCGATCGCCGCCAAGAACACGGCCAGCAGATAGAGCCTGTCGGTGCGCCCGACCGACGCACGCAGGATCGCCGCGATACGTTCGACCACTCGTCTCACGCGGTCAGGTACCGCCGGTGGATCTTCACCATGTCACCCGCGGCTCGCGCGAAGTCGGACAGGCGCAGCTTGCTCCCGCCGACGTCACGCCACGCCCGCAGCGGGTACTCGGAGATCACCTCCTGCGCACGCTGCCGGCCATCTGGACCGAGCGACCGGATCAGGCGCGCGATAACCTCCACGTCGAAGATCCACTTGGCCACGAAGGGCTCGACGAACAGCTCGCGAACCGCCGGAGACGCACGCATCAGCTTGGCGCCACACTGGGTGTCGTACACCGGCAGTCCGAGCATCAGCGAGGCGACCGTGGCGAACACGCGCCCGAGGTAGTGGCGCAGGGCGTGGCGGTGAATGGCCCGTCCCAGGAGCCGCACCCGCGAACCGAACACCATCTCGAGCTCCGCATCGGCTCCGAGCAGGTCCCGCATCGGGATGATCTCGCCGAGGGGGGTGGAGAGGTCTGCGTCCCAGTAGCCCACGTACGTCGCTCCGGTCTCGAACGCCTGGCCCATTCCCTGCCGCACCGCCTCGGCTTTCCCCGCGTTCTCCGGCAGGGTGAACACGGTGCAGCGCTCGGGGCAAAGGCCCGCGAGTGCTCGCAGCCTCTCGCCCGTTGCATCGCCGCTGCCGTCGTCCACGAAGATGAAGCCGATCTCCGAGTGGCCTGCGATGAACTCACCGAACTCTTCCGCCGGCAACCGGTCTGCTTCGTTGTAGCAGGGAACGACAATCGTCGCGTCAGTCATGGCTCACGACCGGAGGGGGTACATGGCGATCGGGTGCCGCTCCGCCGACCTTTGTACGGGGGCTGATGCCCTCCTCTTCGACCTCGAGCACCGCGAGCAGGCTGCTCCCGGTACGGTATCCCGCGGACCGTCGTCCTTCCAGCAGCCCGGTGATGACACCGGCCTCACCGCGGAACAACCACGCCAGCAGGCGATTGACCGGGGCCGGTGGTACCCGCAGATCCGTGCCGTGCCGACCCATGCTGCGTCCCGACTGGCGCGAGGTCCAGCGTGCCAGCCGTACCACCGGGTAGAGTCGCGCACAGAAGTACGACAGCAGCCGGACCCTGACCGGGAGGCCGCGCCACACCATGGCGAGCCGCGCCTCATCGTAGCGTCGGAAGTGGCCCAGGGCCTCATCGTGAGCGGACCAGAGATGCTCGTGCGCCGGCACCGTGATCACAACCAGTGCCCCACGCCTGCAGCGGGCGAGCAGGGTCGAGAGGAGGAGGAAGTCGTCGGGGACGTGCTCGAGCACATCCATGAGCAAGTACGCGTCGGCGGACGCGTCCACCTCAGGCGGCAGGTCTGCGAGCTCCCCCTGCCAGAACCGCACCGCGGGGTATCGCTGCTCCGCCAGCTCGATGGCGTAACGCGACGTGTCGATCCCAACAGTCCGGTACTCAGGGGCCAGCGCTCCCACATTCCCGCCGGTGCCGCATCCCACATCCACCACGAGGTGCTGCCCGCCGGGTGGGACGAGCCGCCGCAGGACCGTCCGCAGGATCTCTCTGCGCCCGAGGAACCACCAGTGCGTCTCCTCCATTTCCGCATGGAGGGCGAGTTGGGTGGCATCCATAATCGATCTCCGACACGATGTCGATCCGACCGGGTCCGCCCCACCTCAGATCATGCGGTGCGCACCCAGCGTAGCAGTTCCTTGAGATTCGGCCGCTTGCCGTACATCAGGATGCCCACGCGGTAGATCCGCGCCGCGATCCACGTGACCAGCCATAGCGCTATCAGGAGCAGCCCGACCGAAGCCAGGACCTCCGGCAGCGGCACCTCTGCCGCCGCCCACCGGACGGGCATCGCGATGGGTGAGCTGAAGGGGATGAGCGAGAGGGTCACCGCCAGAACGCTATCGGGTTGCTGCAACAGCCCGATCAACAAGACGGAAGGAAGCACGAGCAGCATGACGACGGGGGTCTGCGCCTGCCGGGCCTCCGCCTCGCTGCTCGACATGGCCGCCACGGCGGCGAACATCGCTGCGTACAGGAAGTACCCGAGCAGGAAGAAGGTGACGATGATGGCCAGAGTGCCGGCCGTCACGTTCGGCAGGCGAAACCCCGAACCCGTCGGCACCTCGATTCCGAGCACACCCAGGACGACGTCGCGGTGGCGGATCAGCACCCATGCCGACACGCCCCAGATCATGAACTGGAACAGGCCCACCGTTCCCACCCCGAGCACCTTGCCGGCCAACAATTGAAACGGCCTGAGGCTCGAGACCAATACTTCGATGATCCGCGAGGTCTTCTCCTCCACCACGGATCCCATGACCTGCACCCCGTAGATCAGAATCGCGATGTAGAGCACGAACCACACCGTATAGGCGAAGAAGAAGCGCGCCTCGCCTGACTCGTCCGTGAGCTTGCCGCCCCTGATGCCAATGGTCTGCATGGTGACGGGGATCTGCGCCCGTTGCACGAGCTCCGGGTCGACGCCGACCCGATCGAGGCGCTCCACCAGCACGGCCTGCCGCAGGAGTCGTTCCATCGCCTGCATGTCCGTCAACGAGGAGATGTTCGCGCCGCGGTACTCGGCGCGCCCATCCTCGACCGTCTCGTCGCTCACCACGAGATAACCGTCCAGGCGCTTCAGGCCGACCAGCTCCGTGAGCGAGTCGGCCGTCTCCTCCATATCCACCACCTCTGTCTTGATCCGAGTGGCGGTGACGCGCTCCGCGGCATCCAGCCGGTCCGTCACGTGCAGGCCGAACTCCGTGGTCGTCATGTCGATCACGGCGATGGCACGGTGCCCGCCGCCCCGCTCGGCCAAAAGGATGGGAAGCACGATCGCCGACGCCATCAGCAGCGGGACCAGGAGCGTCGAGATGATGAACCACTTGTTGCGCACCTTCTCGGTGAACTCACGCCGGATCACGACCCAGACCTTACGCATCGGTCTTCACCTCCTCGGCCCGGGCCTCGGCGGCCTCTCGACCCACGAGGTCGATGAAGACCTTGTGCAGCGTGGGCTCCGCAATCTCGAAGCGACCCACCCTGGCGCCCGTGCTCACCAGCCTGTGCAGCAGCTGCTGGGCGTCGCCACCCTCCACCAATTCCACTTCGGCGTACTGGCCGTAGTTGTCGGCCTTCGCCACCAGCGAGGGATCCTGCAGCAGCCGGTCGACTTCGGCGTTTCCCTGCTCCACGGCCACGATGACATGGCTGCCCCCGTGGTTGCGCTTGACCTCGGCCAGCGGACCGTCGACCACCTTCTGCCCGCGTGCGATGATGCAGACCGAATCACACAGCCGTTCGGCCTGCTCCATGATATGCGTGGAGAAGAGCACGGTGGTGCCGGCACGCGCCATCTCCACGACCACGTTCTTCATGAGTTGGGTGTTCACCGGGTCGAACCCCGAGAACGGCTCGTCCAGAATGAGCAGCTCCGGGGCGTGCAGCACGGTGGAGATGAACTGCACCTTCTGCTGCATCCCCTTGGACAGATCGTCGACCTTCTTCTGCTCCCAGTCCGAGAGTCCGAGGCGGTCGAGCCAAAGGTGCGCATCGTGTTTCGCGCTGCGCCGATCCACACCCTTCGCCTCGGCCAGGAAGACCACGAGGTCGAACACCTTCATCTTCTTGTACAGCCCCCGCTCCTCGGGGAGGTAGCCAATCTTCGACGAGAGGTCCCGGCCAGTGGCAGAGCCGCCGAAGAGCGTCACCCGCCCTTTGTCGGGGACGATGATGTTCATGATCATCCGGATGGTCGTCGTCTTGCCGGCCCCGTTGGGGCCGAGGAGTCCGTAGACCGATCCGGACCGGACCGAGAGGGAGAGATCGCGCACCGCCGTGTGTCCGGCAAAACGCTTCGTGATTCCCTGGATCTCGACAACCAGACCACTTCCGTTCATGGCGCCTGCCCTCCTTCGGCGCCCAACAATACACCCCGTCGAATCCCGAGTCCAACCCCGCCAATGACTGCGCGTCTCCTGGGAACTGCCGACCCCGGGGACCGGTTATCTGTGGTCGAAGGAGTCGACCGGTCATGCGGCCCGAAGATCAGGAGTGCTTCGACCACTACCCGGCCCTCGGGCTGCGCCTGAGGACCTTCTCCGCAACCCTGGCCGCCCCACCCCACCTCGAGAACCGACTCCGCGAGGCTCTGGCACGGGAGGCGACTCGGCAGAGCCGGCGGCGTCACGTCAGGTTCTTGACCGCCGCCGGTGCCACGGCTGCCATAACTGCGGTGTTGGTGCTGGTCAGCGGACTCGGGGGGAGCACTCCCGCTCGGCATCTGGCGCGGGAGGCGCAGCGTGGGCTGGCCAAGGCGGCCGCCATGGAGAGCTCCGATAGCGCCGCACTCGCGCAGTGGCTCGAATCGGTCGTGGGCTACGGCGTGGAGATTCCTGCCATCACCGGCGCCCGCCTGGTCGGCGCGTCGGTCGCGGACTTGGGCGGCGTGCGGGGTGCAGCGGTCGTCTACCGCTACCGCACTACCGAGCTCACCTACTTCGCCCTTCCCGGGGTGGACGTCGTTGGTCGATCCGTTCCCGAGGGCGGGGTGACCGGCGGCGAGGCGTACGGATACGAGGTGGCCCTATGGATTGAGCGGGGAACGGCCCGCGCCGTGGCCGCCTCGATGCCTCGCGAGTTTGTGCTGGACGTGGCCGAGGAGTGCCGCCGGAAAGCCGTCGCAGACCGCCGGCGCTAAGGCCGCCGCAGGGCCCGTGCGTGGGGCGGGATCACTCCCCTCCACCCCGCACGAGGACGTCAGTCCCCTGCAACGTCACCTCGTACAGCGCGAGATTCTCGCTCCCCGGAGCCACGATCGCCTCGCCGGTCCGAACGTCGAATTGCGCCCCGTGAAGCGGGCACTCGATGGCGTGGTCGTCGACCATCTCACCGTCGCTGAGGGGGAAATCGGCATGGCTGCACCGATCCGCGAACGCGAACACCTCGTCCCTCACCCTGACGAGGCACAGACCTTCGCCGGTGGAAAGCTCGACCGCTACGGGAGTGCTCTCGGGCAGGTCGCCCAGCGACGCAACCCGCTCGAAGCCCGGCTCAGTCACTCGGTGGAGGCCGGCTCATCCGAGCCGGTGAGCGCGGCGTGCAGCGTATGCCACGGGAGGTTGGCGCACTTCACGCGAGCGGGAAATCGCTTCACGCCGGCCAGGGCCGCGAGCTTGCCCAGGGTCTTGTCGTCTGCTGGCGCGTCGGGGCCCCCGGCCACCATGTCGTGAAAGGCGCGGAACAGGGACTCCGCCTCCTCCGTCGTCTTCCCCTTCACAGTGGAGGTCATGAGTGACGCTGAAGCCTGTGAAATGGCACAGCCCTTGCCCTGGAAGCCGACGTCCTTGATGACGTTCCCCTCCACAGTGACGTACAGCGTGATGTCGTCACCGCACAGGGGGTTGGTACCCTCCGCAGTATGGCTGGCGTTGGGAATCTTCTTGAAGTTGCGCGGGGCGCGATTGTGATCGAGGACGATCTGCTGATAGAGATCCTTGAGATCGGCCATCAGCTGAACACCTCATGGACGCGATGGACGGCGCGGACGAGCGCGTCGACCTCTTCTCGCGTGTTGTAGAACGCAAAGGACGCGCGCGCCGTTGCCGGAACGCCGAGTCGCTCCATCACGGGCTGGGTGCAGTGGTGCCCCGTCCGAATGGCGACCCCCTCCTTGTCGACGATCGTGCCGATGTCGTGCGCGTGCACTCCATCGAGCACGAAAGACACGACGCTCGCCTTCTCCTTCGCCGTACCGAGGACATGGAGCCCGGGGATGGTCTCGAGCGACTCGGTGGCGTACCGCAACAGATCGTCCTCGTGGGCGTGGATCGCGTCCCACGACATTCCATTGAGGTAATCCACTGCCGCACCCAGCCCGATGGCCCCCGCGATGTTCGGCGTGCCGGCCTCGAACTTCGCCGGGAGGGGAGCGTACGTCGTCTTGTCGAAGCACACGGAGCGGATCATCTCGCCGCCCCCCTGGTAGGGCGGCATCGCGTTGAGCAGCTCGGCCTTGCCGTACAGGATCCCGATTCCCGTCGGGCCGAACATCTTGTGACCCGAAAGGGCGTAGAAGTCGCAGTCCAGGTCCTGCACGTCCACGGCCATGTGCGGTGTCGCCTGCGCCCCATCCACTAGCACCGGGACGTTGTGGCCGTGGGCGATCGCCACCATCTCCTTGACGGGGTTGATGGTGCCCAGGGAGTTCGAGACGTGCACCAGCGCGACGAGCTTCGTCTTGGCACTGATGAGCCCCTCGAACTCGTCCAGCTCCAGCTCGCCTTCGTCGGTCATCGGGACGATCCGCAGGCGTGCCCGTGTCGCCTCGCACACGATCTGCCATGGCACGATGTTGGAATGGTGCTCCATGGCGGAGATCACCACCTCGTCGCCCGCGACGAGGCTGGTCCGCCCGAAGGAATGGGCAACCAGGTTGACCGCCTCCGTGACGCCTCGCAGGAAGATGATCTCGTGAGGTTGGGCTGCGTTGACGAAGCGTTGGAGCTTCACCCTGGCCGCTTCGTACGCATCGGTGGCCTGTTGGCTCAGCTTGTACACGCCGCGGTGGATGTTGGCGTTGTATCCCTCGTAATACTGCTTCACCGAATCCACTACGACCTGTGGCTTTTGCGTGGTGGCGGCATTGTCGAGGTATACCAGGGGCTTCCCGTCCCGGTGCTGCATCAGCAGCGGGAAATCCGTCCGAACCCGCTCCACATCCAGCATGGGCTGAGCCGCAGTGCGCGCGGCAGTCGCGGCGGCGGAAGCCTGTCGCACCATGGTCATTACCCGGAGAGTCGGTCGCGTACCATCCCGTCGAGCTGCTCCTTCAATCTGTCGAGCTTGACCGCCTCGAGAATCTCCGAGCCGAAGCCATAGGTGAGGAGGTGGCGCGCTTCCTGGCGCGACAGCCCACGACTCTGGAGATAGAACAGATGCTCGTCGTCGATGGGCCCCAACGTGGCGCCGTGCGTGCACTTCACGTCGTCCGCATAGATCTCCAGCTGTGGCTGGCTGTCCGCGCGCGCGCGTTCCGACAGAAGCAGGTTGTTGTTGGTCTGCTTCGAGTCGGTTTGCTGCGCGCCGGGCCGGACGATGATGCGTCCAGTGAACACCCCCCGGGCCCTGTCATCGAACACGCCGTTGAAATACTCCCAGCTCGTGCAGTGCGGCTGTGCGTGCTCCAACGTGGTGTGATGATCGGTGTGTTGTCGGCCTTCGAGCATCGAGAGCCCGTCCAGGGTGCAGTCGGCGCCTTCGCCGTCCAGCACCGCGTTGATGTCCTGCCGCGAGAGCTCCGCGCCAAACGTGAAGTTCACGAGCTTGAACACGCTGCCGCGTGCCTGGTACGACTCCGTTGTGGCAGTGTGGTACGCCTGCACGCTCTCCCGCTGCACGCGGTACGTGTCGATCTTGGCGTGCTCGCCCAACACGACCTCGGTGACCGCGTTCGTCCAGTAGGTGCCGTCGCCCAGGGCAACGTAGCTCTCCACCAGTGAACCTCCGGCGCCGCGCCCGGCCACGATCAGGGTGCGGGGGTGCCACATGGGATTCGACCCGCTCGCCGGATCCGCCAGGAACAGCAGCTGCAGCGGCCGCTCCAGCACGACGTCGTCGGGGATGTAGGCGAAGCCGCCGTCCGAGATGAACGCCGTGGACAGCGCGGTCAACGGATTCCGCTCATCCCGGGCGTACCGTGTCAAGTGCTCCTCCACCAACTTCGCGTCGCTCTCCAGCGCAGCCCGGAGGCTCCCGAGCTTCACGCCCTGCGGAAGCCCCTCCAGCGACGATAGCTCCGGCACGAAATGACCGTTCAGGAAGACCGCAGCGTGGCGCTCGGCACCCCCCAGCAGCTGAGCGTCCGCGGCCTGCCGAATCGCGGCGCTCACCTCCGGCTTCGCCGCCAGCACGAAGTGCTCGCCGGCAATGGGCTTCACATCGGTGAAGCGCCATGCCTCCAGGCGGGAGTGCGGGAAACCGGTTTCCGCGAACCGGCTGATCGCCGACTCACGCTTGGTCTTCAGCCATCCGGGCGCACCGCTCGCTCCGTTGCCCGCGAACGACTCGAATGCGGCCACGTAGCGCTCGGTGGCGCTCTTCGGATCACCAGCTCGCGTCATCCGGCCACCGCCGCGGCTTCGCCAGCGATCCAGTCGTAGCCCTTGGCCTCGAGCTCCAGGGCCAGCTTCATGTCGCCGGACATCACGACCTTGCCGCCGGCCAACACGTGGACGTGATCCGGCGTGAAGTAATTCAGGATCCGCTCGTAGTGGGTCACCACGATGAACGCCCGGTCTTCGCTGCGGAACCTGTTCACGGCGGCGGCCACTTCCTTCACGGCATCGATGTCCAATCCGGAGTCGGTCTCATCGAGGATCGCCAGCTTCGGCTCCAGGACCGCGAGCTGCAAGATCTCGTTGCGCTTCTTCTCACCGCCGGAGAACCCGTCGTTGACGGCCCGGTGAATCAGGCTGTCGTCCCAGCCGATCATCTCCAGCTTCTTCTCCAACAGCTCCGCGAAGTCGAGGGTATCGAGCTCCTCCAGCCCCTGGTCCTTGCGGACCGCGTTGAGCGCCGACTGCAGGAAGTAGGCGTTCGTGATGCCGCGAATCGCGACGGGGTACTGGAAGGCGAGGAAGATGCCGGCACGCGCCCGCTCGTCGGCATCCATTTCCACGAGGTCCTTCCCCTCGAACGTGACGGACCCGCCGGTGACCTCGTAGGCCGGGTGGCCGGCGAGGACCTGAGCGAAGGTGCTCTTGCCGGAGCCGTTGGGCCCCATGATGGCATGCACCTCCCCCGGCTTCACCGTCAAATCGACGCCCTTGAGGATTTCGACCCCTTCGACGCCGGAGTGCAGATTCTTGACTTCAAGCATGTGCTGATGTTCTCCCGATTCAGTTTCTAGCCGACACTGCCCTCGAGGCTCACCGACAGCAGCCTGGTCGCCTCCACCGCGAACTCCATCGGGAGCTCGCGGAACACTTCCTTGCAGAACCCGTTCACCACCAGCGAGACCGCGTCTTCCTCCGACAGGCCGCGCTGCTTGCAGTAGAAGATCTGATCCTCCCCGACCTTCGACGTCGTCGCCTCGTGCTCCATGATGGCCGAGCTGTTGCGCACGTCGATGTACGGGAAGGTATGCGCGCCGCACTGATCGCCGATGAGCATCGAGTCGCACTGCGAGTAGTTCCTCGCGTTCTCCGCGGCCTTCATGATCTTCACCTGGCCGCGGTACGTGTTCTGACTCCGTCCAGCCGAGATGCCCTTCGAGACGATCGTGCTCCGCGTGTTCTTGCCTATATGGATCATCTTGGTGCCGGTGTCGGCCTGCTGATGGTTGTTGGTCACCGCCACCGAGTAGAACTCACCGATCGAGTTGTCACCCTCGAGGATGCAACTGGGGTACTTCCACGTGATCGCCGAGCCGGTTTCGACCTGCGTCCAGGAGATCTTGGAGCTCGCCCCCATACAGCGGCCGCGCTTGGTCACGAAGTTGTAGATACCGCCTCGGCCGTCCTCGTCGCCCGGATACCAGTTCTGAATCGTGGAGTACTTGATTTGCGCGTTGTCGTGCGCCACCAGCTCGACGACCGCCGCGTGAAGCTGGTTCTCGTCGCGCATCGGCGCCGAGCAGCCCTCCATGTAGCTCACGTAGCTGTCGTCGTCGGCAATGATGAGGGTGCGCTCGAACTGCCCCGTTGCCAACGCGTTGATGCGGAAGTAAGTCGACAGCTCAAGGGGGCACTTGACGCCCTTGGGCACGTACACAAACGAACCGTCGGTGAACACCGCCGAGTTCAGCGCCGCGAAGAAGTTGTCGGTCGGAGGCACCACGGCGCCGAGGTACCTCTTGACCAGGTCGGGATGCTCCTGAATGGCCTCGGAGATCGGCAGGAAGATCACCCCGTACTTCTTGAGCTCCTCCTTGAACGTGGTCGCGACCGACACGCTGTCGAACACCGCATCCACCGCCACCCCCGTGAGCCGCTTCTGCTCCTGCAGGGGGATCCCGAGCTTCTCGAAGGTCTCGAGGAGCTTGGGGTCGACCTCATCCAAACTCTCGAGGGCCTTCGTCTGCTTCGGCGCCGCGTAGTAGTGGATGGCCTGATAGTCGATGGGCGGATACGTGATGTTGGCCCAATTCGGCTCGCGCATCTCGAGCCAGTGGCGATACGCCTTGAGCCGCCACTCGAGCATCCACTCGGGCTCCTTCTTCTTCTCCGAGATCAGACGGATGATGTCTTCGTTCAGCCCGACCGGGGCGAGCTCGGACTCGATGTCCGTACTCCACCCGTACTTGTACGGCTGGCTGACCTGCTGATCAATTGCCGACTGCGACTGAGACATCAAGACTCCTCATGGCCCCGCTTCGGGGCGATGGAATACTGACAGCTGTTGCAGCCGTCCGGGATGTACTGATCGCGTGTGACCTCGCTCTGCAACACCTCGCTCAGGAACTCGGCCTCGGCGGCGCAGATCTCGGGGAACTGCTCCGCGGCCGCCTGGAACGCGCAGTTGTGCTCTGCGAGACGCAGCGCGTTCGGCTCGGCCGACCACGCCGCCATGAACCCCTGCTGCGACAGCAGCTCCACGACCGCCTGGACTTTCTCCTCGATCGTCACGTCGACCAGCTCGGCACGCATCCGCTCGGCCTGGACGCGAAACCGTTCGGCGAACATCTCGCGCACCGCTTCCCTCCCGTTGGCCTGGGCGATGAACGAGAGGACGTGGGTCAGCGCCTCGCCGTACTGCTTGGGAAAGAGCGCCTCACCGTTGGCACTGAGGCGATAGGTGAACGTCGGGGCGCCCGTGCCGCGCTGCTCCCGTCCGTACTGCACCAGGCCCTCCGCCTCGAGCTCCTTGAGGTGGCGCCGGATGGCGTTGGCCGAGACGCCGAACACGTCGGCGAGCTCCTTCGCCGTCGCGGGCTGCGTCTTCTTGAGCTGGAGCAGGATCTCGCCGCGGAGACCCTTGTGGCCAGCCAGACCGGGAGTGATCGGGTTCATAGGGCAGGAATCCTAACACAAAGTGACCAGTTTGCGCAACTAATTCAACGCTTTTGTTGATGAATTGGTGCACATGGATCTCAGGCACTGACTAACGCCCAGGAACTGCAACACCCCGGGAATCCACAACTGCTTCTATTGCAAAGAGTTGGCTACTGGGGGTTGACGGACTCGCACCGCAGTGCTAGAATGGTCGCAGACTGGTTTGTATGACAAACTAGATGAGGCTACGGTCATGATGAGTCAACTCGATCTCAGGCAGCTCGAGCGGAAGGCCTGGCAGCTGTACCATCAAGACGGGCTGGTCGAGGTCTTCCTCGGCCTGCTCCTGCTGCTCGCGTTCCTCGCAGGGATCGCGGGGGAGTACCGCTTCTATCTCTACATCCCCATGCTGCTGATGGGGCCGGCGATCATCCTGGCAAAGCGCATGATCACCGTGCCGCGCATGGGGCAGGTCAAGTTCGGACCGGCACGCCGGGCAAAGCTGCGCAACCTGCGCCTGTTGGCGGTTCTGGTCTTTGCCCTCACCATCGCCTTGCTCATCGTGACGCTGCGGGGATCGGCGTGGGTGCGGGAGTACCACGTGCTGCTGAGCTTCGGCCTCGGCGCACTGATCGCACTGCTGTTCGCGGCGGTCGCCCACTGGAAGGACTTCCCACGCCTCTACCTGGTCGGGCTGATCGTCGGCACGGCGTTCACGCTGACCGAGCTGCTCGACTCGCCGCTGCCCATGCTCGTGGCCGGCGGCGCGGTGCTGGCCGTGGGCCTCGTCATCCTCGTCTCGTTCCTTCGCAAGTACCCGCTCCCGGCGCCCGGGCCAGGTACGGCGAACTAGCGGCCGCATGGGACGCCCTCCGCCGGGAGGCGAAGCGCCTGGAACCACGTACCCCGCAGGAGGCTCTCGATTGGCCGCGCGGCGCCCCTGCACTGGAGATCAGCATGTCTAGCCAACCCAACCTGAAAGAGCTGGAGCGACGGGCCTGGCGCTCAATGCACGACGACGGTCTCTGGGAACTGTTCCTCGGAGCCACGCTGCTCATTCTCGGCGTGAGCGCACTCGTCAGGGTCGAGTCCTGGGCCATCGCCGTGCATCTGATACTGTCGGTAGGCATCGTCGTGAGCATGGTAATGGCGAAGCGGTTGATCACCGTTCCCCGCATGGGAGTGGTGAACTTCGGGCCGGGCCGGCGCGAGAAGCACAGGAAGACGACGGCGCTGCTGCTGTTCTCGTTCGGGCTCGGCGCGGCGCTCTTTCTCGCCATCGCCTCCGGTGGCAGCATCTCAACCTGGTTTCGCGGCAATCTCGGTTTGGTCAATCTGTTCGCCGGCGTGTGGGCACTCGTCGTCTTCGGCGGGATGGCCTACTGGCTCGACCATCCACGGCTGCTCTTCGCCGGTCTCGTGTACGCCGCGGTTTTCTCCCACCTGCTCCCAGTGGGCACGGCCATGACCGCTCTCGTCGGTGGCACGGTCATCATCATACCGGGGCTCATCATGTTGATCCGGTTCTTGCGGAAGTATCCGCTGCCGACGGGGGCCGAGGTCCATGACAACGGATGAGGGTAACGCCCACAGCGCTGCGCAGCCGGGTGTGATCGATCGCCTGATTCACGAGCCGGCTCGGCTCATGCTCATGTCGTACCTGTACGTGGTGGACGGCGCAGATTTCCTCTTCCTCATGCGGCAGACCGGTATGACGCAGGGAAACCTCTCCTCGCACCTCAGCAAGCTCGAGCAGGCCGGCTACATTGACGTCGAGAAGAAGTTCGTCGGCAAGAAGCCGCGTACGATGATCCGGGCAACTGGCGAGGGACGCGAGGCGTTTCAGGAGTACCGACAGCGTATGGAGAGCATCCTCGAGGAGTCGAAAGGGGAATGACGACCCGATGAATTCCGGAATCACACATCGCGTGGCCGTGGCGGCGCTGCTCGTCGGCGTTGCGGGCGCCTGCGCGGGCGACGGGGGCGAATGGGCTGGCACCGTGTCGGACAGCGCGGGGGTGCAGATGGTCGCCAACCCCGACCGCGGTATCTGGACGTCGGCGACGCGGTGGACCGTCGAGGAGGAGCTTCGCATCGGCACGGTCGAGGGCGAGCCCGAGTATCAGTTCGGGCAGATCGGATTCATGGCCGTGGACGCCGACGGCCAGATTTTCGTGCTGGACGCCCAGGCACAGCAGATCAAGGTGTTCGCGGCCGACGGCGGGTATCGGCACACGATCGGCAAGCCGGGCGGCGGGCCCGGAGAGATCGGTCCGGGCGCTCTCTTCGTATTCGCCGGTCCGGGCGACACGCTCATCGTGCCCGACATGGCCAATCAACGGGTGAACCTCTTCCTGCCAGACGGTGCCGATGCCGGGAGCTTCCCCTTCTCGCTGGCCGAGGGGATGCCGATGCAGTTCCAGGCGACTAGCACCGGAAGCCTCGTGATGCAGCGCCGGCCGATGCCGGGGCCCAATCAGCCGGAGCGCGACTCGCTGGACGCCATCGTCGTCGTGACGACCGCCGGAACGGTGACCGACACGATGATGAAGTTCCCGTCGGGAAAGACCTTCCAGATGAGCGGGGGCACTCCCGAGATCAACCTGTACACGAAAGAGTCGGCGTGGCGCATCACCGACGACCTCAAGCTCCTGTACGCCACCAACGACGATTACCGACTCAGCCTATACACGAGCGACGGCAGGTGCGAGCGCATCATCACGAAGCCGTTCGAGCGCCAGCCGGTGGGTGAGCGGGACCAGCAGGCGGTGATGGGCTTCCTCGAGCGGGCGTGGACAGATGCCGGCGTCCCACCCGCCCTGCTACCCCAGCTCCGCAACATGGTCCACTTCGGTGAGTATTTCCCAGCGTTCGCCACCATCCAGACGGGCCCGCAGGGGACGATCTGGGTACAGCAAATACAGGCAGCCTCCGACCTGAGCGAGGAGGAACTCGAGCGGTACAACCTGCTCGAGGATACCGGAGCTCCCGAGTGGGACGTCTTCTGTGCAGACGGGAGGTTCCTGGGACACGTCTCCATGCCGAAGCGGTTCGCACCGCGGGTGTTCCGCGGTAGCGAGATCTACGGCGTGTGGCGCGACGAGCTGGACGTGCAGTACGTCATGCGCCTGCGGGTGGTGCTACCCGCTACCTAGTATCCTCTCGCCGCAGGAGACCCTTGTAGGCCTCCGGCGTGTCGATGTCCTCGGTGACCGCTGGATCGTCCACGGGCACGACCGCGACTCTCGAGGGGTCGGAGCGGACCACGGCTCGGGCCCCTTGGTCTTCCGGGCCGGAGAGGAGCTCCTCGAATACCGCGCGCCCGAAGACCGCCGGGTGGCCGCGCCGGCCCTGGTAGCTCGGAACCACGATCGGCTGTGGCCCCTGGCGGAACCGGTCGAGCATGGTCTCGATCGTGGCGATGGCGACGTGAGGCCGATCCACGTGCCACACCAGCACGCCTTCAACCGGATGGTTGAGAACGGCGCCGATCGCGGCCCGGATGGAGCCGATGGGACCGCTCTCGGGCGTGGGGTTCCGCAGCACCGTGGCGTCACTCAAGTCCATTTCCGCCAATATCTTGTCTGCGTCATACCCGAGCACCACCAGGCGGCGTTCGAGCCCAAGCGCGTCACACGCATCGAGGATCGCCCTCAGGAAAGTGCGGCCACGGTACGATAGCAGGGCCTTGGGCGCCCCCATGCGCTCGGAGGCACCGCCGGCTGGGATGATGGCAGCGATCATGGGAAAGCCCTAGATTGGGGGCCCCGCTTTCGACGGCGCGAGGCCGGAAATGGCAATACGTCCAGTACGGATGTTGGGAGACCCGATACTGCGCGCCCGGTGCGAGCTGGTCAAGAACGTCAAGTCGCCGGCCGTGCGGGTCGTGGCCGACGACCTGCAGGACACCCTGCGCGACCTCAAGAGGCGTCTCGGTCGCGGCCGTGGACTGGCCGCACCGCAGATCGGCGCTCCGATGCGGATCGTGTACATCGAGGTCGATGAGCCCCAGGTTCTCATCAATCCGGAGATCGAGGATATCGGCACCCAGGATTTTCAGGTGTGGGACGACTGCTTCTCAGTCCCCAACCTGGTGGTGCACGTGCAGCGCGCCTACCACATCAGGGTGACGTACAAGGACCTGGCGGGTAAGCCCCACGCCATCGAAGCCGAGGGGGCGCTCGCCGAGCTGCTGCAGCACGAGATCGATCACCTCGACGGTGTGCTGATCATTGATCGCCCGGTCGGACTCGATCCGATCTGCGTGCGTGAGGAGTGGGAGAAGCAGTACGCGGCGCAGGGACGCTACTCGGAGCCGAGTCCGCGAACGTTGGTGCCGGCGGAGCGGTTGGCCGAGTAGCTACCCCAGCGCTTCGAGAAACTCCCCGATCACCCGACTGGTAGCGATGGGCTGCTCCATCGGGGTGAGGTGCCCGGCTTCGGGGATCACCGTGCACTGCGCGCCCGGAATCGCGTCGGCCATGGTCCGCGAGTGCTCGACCGGGATCAGCAGATCCTCTCTTCCGGTCACGACGAGCGTCGGTACATCGATCTGCTGCAGGGATGGCGTCGAGTCCGGCCGATCCTTCATGGCCGTCAGCGCTCCGATCAACCCCGCAACGGGGCTGCCGGTGATCATCGTGCGAACGTGCTCCACCACCTGTGGCATGGCCGAGAGCGAGCTGGGGGAGAGGAGCTTCGGCAGCAGGACGTCGGCCAGCGCACCGGCACCCTCCCGTTCCACCAGCTGAGCCATCTCGTCGCGGCCCGCCTTTCCCTCGGGCGTGTCCGCCTCGGCGCGCGTGTTCGTGAGGATCAGCGCACGCACCATGCTGCGGTACCGCCGGACGAACTCCAGCGCGATGTAGCCACCCATCGAGAGACCGCAGATCACCGTCTCCTCGACCTCGCGCTTCGCCAGTAGCGCCGCGAGATCGTCCGCGTACTCCGCCATCGAGTACCGCCCCGATTGCGGCACGTCGCTCAAGCCCATGCCGCGCAGATCCGGCGCGATGCGCTGCCACCCCGTGAGGGGCGCGACGAGATGGCGCCACATGGTGCGATCCAGTGGAAACCCGTGCACGAAGAGGATGGCGGGACCGTCGCCCTGAACGTCGACCGCCGTGGCGACGTCACGAACCAGGAGGTGTTGCACCGCTCCCGCACGTACTGAGGGCCGGGTTCCGAAGAAGTTGCGGATCTCCACCGGCACCGCACTCGGCCTGCCCGTCTCGCCCACGCATACGAACACGGAGTCTGCCTCGGCCACGATCACGCCGTCGGCCTCACGCCGTGCAGTCTGGTGCAGGGAGAAGCTCGTGCGCCCGAGATGCGTGAGGGTCGTGTCGTACTGCAGCACGTCGCCGGGAAAAGCCTCTGCGGTATACTCGACGGTGGACTTCCGGACGGCCGGCCACGTCTTGCTGCGCCGAAAGGCCTCCATGCCCGGACCCACCGCCAGCACCTCCCAACGGGCGCGCTCGAACATCCGCAGGAACGCCGCCTGGTTCACGTGCCCGAAGGCATCGCAGTCGTCGGGGTACACCCGCATCACCACAGAGGGGACCGAAGTCACGGCAGTAAACATACGCCCACGCCATGAGCCGACAACATCCAGCGCTCACCGCTGGCCTCCGACAGCGGTTGCTGTCGCGATACCGACTTTATGGTGTCGCAATGATGTGTCTATGCCGTCCTTTCCAACCCCTTGGCCCACAATCGATTGGCGCTTTTCCACACCGTCTAGACACTGTGTCGATAATCGACATCGCTGTTTCTCCTCACAACGGGCACTGTTCAATTGCCGGGTCTCCTAGCGATGTTTCAACCCAACGATGCCAGCCCGCCCCGACGACGCCGCTCCCGATCTCATAGACCGTCCCGACGAGCTTCGCTCCTTGGTGCGCCGACTCGCCCACGAGCCCCGGATTGCACTCGACACCGAAGCCGCGTCGTTCCACCGCTACGTGGACCGCGTGTATCTCCTGCAGCTCAGCTCGGACACCGAGACCGCGCTCGTCGACCCGCTGGCCGTCACCGACCTGCGACCGATCGGCGACCTCCTCGCGAACCCCAAGCTCGAGGTCGTCCTGCACGACGCCGACTACGACCTGCGGATCCTCGACCGGGACTACGCCTTCAGGGCTCGGAACGTCTTCGACACACGGATCGCCGCCCAGCTTGCCGGAGAGCCCGCGGTGGGGTTGGGATCCCTACTGGAGAAGTACTTCGGCGTCCAGGTCGACAAGAGGTACCAGCGCGCGGACTGGTCCCGCCGTCCGCTCACCACCGAGATGGTCGCGTACGCTGCCAACGACACGAGGTACCTGACATCGCTGCGGGACACGCTCGAGCAGAAGCTGCAGGAGATGGGAAGACTCGAATGGGTGCGCGAAGAGTTCCTTCTCCTCGAGCAGATTCGCTGGACGCAATTCGGCGCCGACGACGAGGAGGCCTACCAGCGCATCAAGGGCGCGCGCGCCCTCAAGCCGAGAGAGCTCGCCATTCTGCGGGAGCTCTACCGCTGGCGCGAACGCACCGCCCGTAGCCTCGACCGCGCCCGGTTCAGGGTGCTGTCGAACTCGGCCTTGCTGGCCGTTGCCAAGGCCGCGCCGCTCACCCCGAAGAAGCTCGCCGCAGTTCAGGGCATGCCGGCAGCGACGGCCCAGCGCTACGGTGATCCGATCCTTCGCGCCGTGAAGAAAGGGCTCGACGTCCCGGACCAGAAGCTCCCCCGCGTGCGCCGGTCGCGCAGGCCGGAACCCGACGCGGAGTACGACCAGCGCCTGGAGCGGCTCAAGCAGCTGCGAAACGAGCGTGCAGAGGCCGTGGGGCTCGCACCCGGCCTGGTGTGTCCCAACGGAACGTTGCAGGAAATCGCGCGCACCGTGTCTCTCTCGACGGCGGCGCTCGACGGTGTGAGCGAGCTACGGCGCTGGCAGCGCGAAGTGGTCGGCGACGCAGCCATCCTGGCCGCCGTCCAGGGAGGATCGACCTAGAAGCCGAAGTAGGCTCGCACCTTGGGGTTGATCCGCTCCGGCGTCCAGTAGGGCTCCCACACCAACTCGACCCTCACGTCCCTCACGCCGTCGAGGGCCCGCACGGCCTCGTCGGTATCGCCCATGATCTGGGGGCCCGCCGGACACCCCGGCGACGTGAGCGTCATCTTGACGTCCACCTTGCCCTGCTCGATCGCCACATCGTAGATCAACCCCAGGTCGACGATGTTGATGCCCGCCTCGGGATCCTTCACCTTGCGCAGGGCGTCCCTGACGGTCTCTTCGGTCAACGTGGGCTCGGTCTCTGGAGTCATAGCACGTCACTCGTCACTCGTATGGGTTTGCCGTTCCCCAACACTCACCCCCTCAACTTCGTTCCGCAACCGGCCCCCAGCGCCTCGCCACCCAGGCGTACACGCGTTCAGCGAGCGGCATGAGCCCGGGCACGGCGGCAACGAGGTCCACGAGACGACCGCCCGACAGATACCGGAACGCCTCCCGTGCTGCGGCGGCCCCCGCGAAGACGGCGCCGTCGGGCCGCACGAAGTGCGCGGCCTGCGCGAGCCGGTCCCGTGGTTGACCCGACAGCTCGGTTGCCCGCGCATCCTGCAGCGGCAGCAACCAGATGAGGTCGTCCCGATCGAGCCGCTTCATGCGCTTGACCCACCTGCTGCAGAAGCCGCAGCTGCCGTCGTAGATCAGTGTGGGGCGCGCCGGCTTGTACGGCGCGTGGCCAACCTCTCCCGCGATCAGCATTGCCCGGCCGTCGGATCGGGTGCGCCGCAGACACTTGCCCGCAGGGCTACGGCGGCGTCGGCCACCTGCGCGCGAACCTCCTTGAGCCGGGTGATGGAGCGCCGCGTGCGGGGCGCGAAGACGCGGTTGGTCAGCAGGATGACAAAGAGATCGAGCGTTGGATCGATCCAGATGGACGTGCCCGTGAACCCGCCGTGCCCGTACGCAGCGCTCGAGAGCAGTGCGCCGGTGTTCTCCTGCGTCGTCGTGTCCCTCATTTCCCAGCCGAGAGCGCGGTTGCCAGGCCCTCGACGCGTGAACTCACGCACGGTTTCGGGTTGCAGGACCTGGACGCCGCTCGGCGCCCGTCCCCCGTTGAGAAGGAGTTGTGCGTATCGCCCCAGGTCCGCACCGGTGCTGTAGAGCCCAGCATGGCCGGACACCCCGCCCAGCCGAACCGCGTTCTGGTCGTGCAGTCGCCCCGCGATGACGTACCCGCGCCACAACCCGACCGGCGCAACGCGACCCCAAAGGCTGCGCGGCGGCTCGAAGCGAGTCTCCGTCATCCCGGCCGGCGCGAACACTCGCTCGGCGGCGAACTCGTCGAGCGATGCAGACGACACGCGCTCCACGATCCACCCAAGCAGCATGGAGTTGAGGTCACTGTACTCCACGCGGCCCCCGGGCTCGTAGCGCAGCGGCTCGGTGAGCACCAGCTCCTTGGCCTCCTCGGCCGTGCTCGCCCGCTCGTTCAAGGGAAGAAACGCCCTGAGGCCCGTGCGGTGCTCCAGGAGGTGGCGCAGCGTGATCTGCTCCTTCCCCTCACCGCTGAACTCGGGGAGATAGTCCTGCACCGCTCGATCCAGTTCGAGCTTGCCCTCATCCACGAGCACCATGGCCGCCGGCGTCGTCGCCACCACCTTTGTGAGGGAGGCCAAGTCGTACAGCGTGCTGTCGGGACTCGGTACGGCCGCATCGGCGGACCAGGTGAAGTGCCCGTAGCCGCGGGCGTGCAGGATTCGGTCGCTGGTGCCCACCACCACGACCGCCCCGGGAAAGACACCGCTTTCGATTCCCCGAGCGATGGCTGCATCGAGAGCGGTCTGCGCTCCGACCTGGAGCGCCAGCGCGAGCATGGCGTAGAGCATGATTCGGGCAGTTCCCTTATATCATATCTAGTGTCGCCCAGCCGGGCTCAACTCACAACCACAGGATCGCAAAGGTACCCCGTGACGCAACGCATCTCCTGGCTGGCGCTGGTCGCGTCGCTTGCCACCGGCGCCACGGCAACGGCGCAGGAGCCACCCCTCGACACCGTGGCGATGAAGGCGCATACACGGTTCCTGTCGCACGACCTGTTGCGCGGCCGTGCCACAGGCTCCGAAGGGGCACGCCTCGCCGCTCTCTACATCGAGAGCCAGTGCAGGGCGATGCGACTCGCACCGGTCGGCGCCAGCTACGGCCAGCCGGTCGCCCTCGAGGAGAGCCGGGTACTGCCCGAGACGCGGCTGCTCGCCTCCCGCGGGCAGAGCGTCGCGGAGTTTCGCTATCCCGCCGACTTCACGCCGAACGTCGGCACCCGAACGACCCTGCACGACTTCGGGGGCCGCGCGGTCTTCGTCGGAAGCGAAGAGACCATCGTGAGCCCGGCGCTCGACGGCGTGGCACTGGATGGTCGCGTCGCCGTCACGCTTGGGCCGATCCGGGGCGCGCCCGCCGACACCCTGGCACGGCGCGGGGCGACCGGCATGATCCACCTCGTCGGCGACCCGGACGCCTACCAGCTCTACGTGCGGAGCCGCGGCGACACGCGTCTATACCACGCCGGCCCCGAGGTGCAATCCTCGTTCTTCCCACCGCTGCCCGCGGTGCTGGCCGGTCCGAGGCTGTCGCGCATGCTGCTGCGGTACGCCACCGTGGGCCCGGCAGACGACATTCCACCGCAGGCATTGGGCTGGTCGCTCGAGGCAACCATCGCACTCGAGCGCCGATCGGTGGAGAGCCACAACGTGGTGTGCCTGCTCCCGGGACGGGACGCAGCGGCGCGCGATACGGCCGTGGTGTTCATGGCCCATTACGACCACCTCGGGGTCGGCGTACCCAGCGCCGCCGGCGACTCGATCTACAACGGCTTCTCCGACAACGCGGCAGGCGTCGCGATGCTGCTGGCCATTGCGCGGCGGCTCGAGGAGCAGCCGCTGCGCCACTCCACCCTTTTCCTCTTCCCCACCGGAGAGGAGCGGGGGCTGCTCGGGTCGGATCACTTCGTCGCGCACCCACCATGGCCCCTCGAGCGCATCGCGGCGGTCATCAACCTCGACGCGGGCGCTCCCGCGGCCCCTCCGGTGCGCTGGCAGCTCGCCGGGGTGGACGGCACTGGATTGGGCGCTCTTGCAGGCGCCGTCGCCGCGGAGCGCGGCTGGGAGATCACCACGTCGGCGCCACGCCCCAATTCCGACTACTTCCCCTTCACCCGCCGGGGTGTGCCCGGGCTGCTCATCATTCCCGGGCCGCTCCCGTACGAGGGGCTCTCTGCGGAAAGCTCCAGCGCACTGTTCCGGCGGTGGGATCACTACCACCAGCCGGACGACGAATGGGCCGAGGACTTTCCCTACGCCGGGCTCGCGCGGTACGCGGAGTTTGCCTACCTGATTGGAAAAAGGGTGGACGCGGCGCCGCCCTCGAGAGTGCCGTCTCGCTAGCGCCGCGGCCTGGGATCCCTGACCGAACCCGGTGGCAAGGCGTACAGCAGCCCCGCCGTGCGCTGGTCACGCAGCGTGAGGTCGTGGACGGTGGTCGTCGGGTACATGACGTCGCTGGGGTCGTCGGAGTGCCCGAGGCCGAGCAGGTGGCCGATCTCGTGGACTGCGACGGTCCTCACGGCGTCGGCCGACAGAGACCAGCCGGAAGGGCTGTGCGTCGCCAGGGTGAGAGTGCCCCTCAGCAACCACCCGCGTGAGCTCCACGTGAGGTCTGCCTGGCCCGTGCGCCGCGCGGTGAATCGGTCGATCCACCGCACGAACACCTCGGCTCCCGCCGAGTCCCGCACGAAGCGGAAGTGCACGGGGATGCTGCTGCTGCGCTGCCAACGAGAGAAGGCGTCCTCGACCGCCTGGCCCATCGCCACGGTGTACCCCGGCGCGCCTCCGTCGGGCAGATAGACCGCGATGGGGCGGTCGACCCGCTCGGGCCAGCGCCGCAGCATCGAGTCGCCCTCCGCGAGCATCGCCGGCAGGTAGGTGTCCGACTCCGCGATCCGACTCCGCACCGCCGCGCGGGTCGCGCGCACGCTGTCCCAGTCAACCGTCCCGCCCTGGGGCGCCGAGTCGGTCAGGACCGTGTCGATGCTGCCGCGATCCGAGGCCACACGGTCGGGGGCGCGGGCCACCAGGTACGCCACGATGCCTACCACGGCCAGGGAAGCGGGAAACGCGAGGCGACGCATGGCACCCAATATGGCCGTCGCCGGGCCGTCCGCGCTACCGGCCCCGCTAGCATCCGCGCCGCTCCGGGCCTATCATTCCCTTTCTTCAAGGAGCACCGGACAAGAGCCCTTAAGCCGTATCGGGTCAAATGGTTAGCAGCGCGGGGCGCGGTCGGGCGGAGTCGCTCGGGGCCGGGAGTGTGCGATGATCGCACCGCCCGGCCGCCTCATCATACGGTTTCGATTCCTCGTCATCCTCTCGTGGATCGTGGCGGTAGCGCTCGCGTTGCCGCGTGCGTCGGCCGTGCACGAGGTCCTGGAGGTCGAGGGCGAAACCGTCGAGGGCTCCGACTCACGCCTCGCTGCGGAGCTGATCAGGCAGGAGTTCCCGCAGCCCATCAGCCACTATTTTGCCGTCACCCTCACGGGCCCCCTTCCGATCGACAGCCCTCCGTACCGCGCCCTGCTCGATTCCCTCACCAGCAGCGCGGTGCGCGAGCAGTACATCACGCGGGTGCTGTCGTACCTCACGACCGACGACCCGGAGCTGATCAGCGAGGATCGACGCACGACGTTCTTCGTGGCCGCCGTTGCGCCCGAGAACGGGAGTGCCACCGATTTCGTGCCGCCGTTCCGCGAGACGATCCACGGCACCAAGGACCGCATACCCTGGGCGGCCGACTACAAGGTGCAGGTCACGGGCAACCCCGCTCTCGACTACGACATTCGTTCGGTCAGCAAGACCGACGCGGAGGAGGGCGAGCGGAAGTCGCTTCCCTTCACGGCGGTGGTCCTGGTTCTCGCCTTCGGCGCCCTGGTGGCCGCAGTTCTCCCGCTCGTCATTGGCATCTTCGCCATCGAGTGCGCCCTCGCGCTGGTGCACGTTGCGGCCGGGTTCTACCCCATGTCGGTCTTCGTGCTCACCATCGTGACGATGGTCGGGTTGGGGGTCGGGATCGACTACTCGCTGCTGATCGTGACGCGATTCCGCGAGGAGCTGAACCGGGGCCGCACGGCACGCGCGGCCGCGGAGCGCGCGACCGCCACCGCCGGCCGCGCGGTCGTGACCAGTGGCTTGACCGTACTGCTCGGCTTCGGCGCGCTCCTCATCACTCCCATCACGGAGACGCGATCCGTCGCCATCGGCGGCTTGTTCGTCGTCGCAGCCGCCGTGCTCCTGTCGGTCACGTTTCTGCCGGCAGTGCTGTCGCTCATCGGCCGGGCCATCGACAGACCTCGCTGGCTCGCAAAGCGACTCGCCTGGTATCACGCTCCCACCGGCTGGGAACGGTGGGCTCGTTGGCTGGCGCACCATCCCTGGCGCGCACTCGTGATCGGCGGAGTCGCCATCGCGGCCATCACCTGGCCGCTGGCAAGCATCAAGATCGGGTTACCCAAGTCCGGCTGGTTCCCCTCGGAAACCGAGTCCAGCGACGGCGTGAAGACGCTCCAAGACATGGGAGCGCAGGGCGCGCTGTTGCCGGTGCGCGTGGTGGTGCGCGCGCCCCAGGGCGAAAAGATCGTGGGAACCAAGTACATCCGCGGCCTCAAGCGTCTGTCCGATTCTCTCAATGCGGACCCACGCGTGGCGCAGGTGCGCAGCGTGGTGGATCTGGAGCCCAACATGTCGTCGCTGCGCCTGACCATGATGTACAGCGACGTGGACGCCGCCCGGGCCCGCTCGCCCGACTTCTACTCCGCCTATCTCTCCGACGACAACCGTACGACGCTGATGGACGTGTTCCTGAGCGACACCACGTCTCTCACGAGCTCCATGGAGGTGGTAGAGCGCGTGCGTGCGATCGCGGGCGCGGGAGTGCGCGGACTCGACTCGGTTTCAGTGCACGTGGGCGGTTTCCAGGCGGGCAGCGTCGACCTGCAAAACCGCCTGTTGGAACAGTACCCCACCGTGGTGTTCCTCGTGCTCGTCACCACCGCCCTCATGATGTTCTTCGCGTTCCAGTCGATCTTGGTGCCGATCAAGGCGGTGGTGATGAACTGCCTCTCCGTCGCCGGCGCGTTCGGGCTGACGGTGCTGGTCTTCCAGTACGGGGTTGGCGCGTCCGCCTTCGGGCTGGAGCAGCCCACCGAGGCCATATACGTCGTGGTGCCGGTGGTGGTCTTCGCGGTCGTGTTCGGGCTGTCGATGGACTACGAGGTCTTCCTGCTGTCCCGCATCAAGGAGGCATTCGACCGGACCGGCCGCAACGACCAGGCCACCATGGAGGGTCTGACCGCCACGGCCTCGGTGATCACGAGCGCCGCGGCCATCATGATCGTCGTGTTTGGCACCTTCAGCTTCTCGCGGGTGCTGGCCGCGCAGCAGCTGGGGTTCGGCCTCGCGGTGGCCGTTCTGCTCGATGCAACGTTGATTCGGATGGTCCTGGTTCCCGCGTTCATGCACATCGCGGGCAGCTGGAACTGGTGGCCGGGGGTGGCGAAGGCCCGGCGGGCACGGGCGCTGGAGGCCGCTAGCGTGGAGCCGCAGGCACCCGAGGCCCAGCCAGTCGGTGAGCCAGCTCCAGACGCGAGCCCCTGAGATCCCAGTGCCACGCGTCCACCCGCACTCCGCTACGCGGGTGCTTCAGCGGACGGTACTGCAGCCACTCCCCCCGCATCTCCAGGCGCTCGCCCACCCTCAGTAGCTTGGCCCGGTCGGACGAAACCAGGTGCGCCCACCGCTCCCCTCGCAGTTCGAAGGGGTGAAACCAGAGACCTCCACCTAGCGCGTGCTCGACCCCTTCGCGCCAGAGGCCGAACTCCCGCCAGACTCCGTCAGTCGCACTCAAGCGACCCGTGCCGCGTGGCTCCGCCGACCGGAGCAGCGTTTTCCACGTACAGGTAGCAGCGGCGGTTCGTGCGCTCGTGGGAGGCGACCGCCGCCCATCCGTCGGCCGTCGCCTCCCGCACCTCGACGACGATCGCTGCATCCGGCTCGAAGCCCCGCCCCTCGAGGGTCGCGACATCTGCCGCGTAGACTCCGATGTCGTACCGGAACGACTCCTGCGCTACGGCGAAGCGTCGCAACTCCTCCCGCATCGCGGAAACACGTCTCTGCTGCCGCGTCGAGCCGAGGTGCATCACTGCCAGCACGGCCAGCAGACCCACGACCACGACCCACACGACGGTCTCCGCCAGCTTAGGCCTTGGCATCGAGCCAGTTCTCCCCTACTCCCAGATCCACGACCAACGGAATGCTGAGATCCGCCGCGTGCTCCATCTCACGTCGCACGATCTTCCCTGCGGCATCCACTTCCCCGCTCGGCGCTTCGATCACGAGCTCGTCGTGGACCTGGAGCACGATGGCACTCTGCAATTGCGCCTGCGCGAGTGCCCGAGCGGTGTTGATCATGGCGAGCTTGATCAGGTCCGCGGCCGATCCTTGCAGCGGTGAGTTCATCGCCACTCGCTCCCCGAATGCCCGCACGCTAAACGTCCGGTCCTTGAGCTCCGGGATGTAGCGCCTCCGTCCGAACAGCGTCTCCGCATATCCAAGGTCCTTCGCGCGCTCCACGCATTCGTCGAGGAACCGTCGTACTCCGGCGAACCGCTCGAAGTAGAGCCGGATGAACTCCTTTGCCTCGTCTTGCGTAATGCCCAGTTGGCGGCTCAGGGAGAACGGGCCCTGCCCGTAAATCGTGGCGAAGTTGATGGTCTTCGCCTGCGCCCGCATCTCGGGGGTGACGTTCTCAAGCGCCACATCGAAGATGACGGCCGCCGTCTCGCGGTGGATGTCGCCTTTCCGCTGAAACGCGGCGATGAACACCGGATCCCGGGACATGTGGGCCAGCAGGCGCAACTCGATCTGCGAGTAGTCTGCCACGATGAAACGCTTGCCGGCCGCCGGCACGAAGCAGCGTCGGATTTCCTCTCCCCGCAGCGTACGCACCGGGATGTTCTGCAGGTTGGGATCGGACGACGAAAGCCTTCCGGTGGACGCACCCGCCTGGCTGAAGCTCGTGTGAATGCGTCCCGTCTCTCGATTCACCGCCTCGGGAAGCACGTCGACATACGTCGACCGCAGCTTGGCCAGCTCGCGGTACTCCAACAGCAGGGCCGGCAGCTGGAAGCCCATGCCGGAGAGTTCCTCCAGCACTCCGGCGTCGGTGGACGGTCCCGTCTTGGTCTTCTTCAGGACCGGCAGCCCCAGCTTCTCGAACAACACGTGCCGCAACTGTGGAGTGCTGTTGATATTGAAATCCACGCCGGCCTCGTCGTACACCGCGTGCTCGATCCGCTCGAGCTCCGAACCGAACTGACGAGACAACTCGCCGAGTCGCTCCACATCCACCGCGATACCGTGCCATTCCATATCCACCAGCACGCCCACCAGGGGAATCTCGATGCGCTCAAGCAGGCTGTCCATCTGCCCGCTCTTCAGTTGCGGCTCGAAGTACTCCCGCAGGCGCAGCACGGTGTCCGCGTCCGCACAGCAGTATGCGGCCGCCTGCTCCTGCGGCACCTCGGCAAAGGGTCGCTCCGATTTCCCCTTGCCCGCCAGGTCCGAATACCCCGTCAACTGCACTCCCAGATGCTCGCGTGCCAGCGCTTCGAGGCCATGTGACCGCCGACCCGGATCGAGCACGAAGCTTGCGATCATCGAATCGTACGTCACCCCAGCGAGCTCGATCCCGGCGCGCCGGAGCACCAGCCAGTCGTACTTCACATTGTGCGCGGCCTTCGGCACGCTGGCATCCTCCAACAGCTCCACCAGCGCTCGCATTCCGGCGTCCCGCAACGGAGGCAGGTTCGCCGGCGGCGGCGCGCCGCTGAGCTCTCCCTCGGGAAGCCGGTGCTCGAACGAGAAGTACCAGGCGCGACCATCTCCCACCGCCAGCGACAAGCCGACGACCTGCGCCCGGACGGGATCCAGGCTCGTGGTCTCGGTGTCGACCGCTACGATCTCCGCCGCGCGCGCCTCACGTACGATGGCGTCCACCGCGGCCGGGTCGGTAACGAGCTGCCACCGCGTCCCGGCAGCGGTGGCGGGCTTCTCGACCTCCAGCTTCTGCAGCAGCGAGTGGAACTCGAGTTCGGTGTACAGATCGCGCAGCGCCTCCGCGTCCCACGGCTGCGCCTCGAGCGCCTCGAATTCGAACTCGACAGGGACGTCACGCCGTATCGTCACCAGATCACGGCTCAGCTTCGCGTTGTCGACTTCGCTCAGCAACGCCTCCCGAACTCGCTTCGCTGTTACGTCCGCAGCACGGCTGAGGATCGTGTCGAGGTCGCCATATTCCTCGATGAGCTTGCGCGCGGTCTTCTCGCCGACACCACGCACGCCGGGAATGTTGTCCGAGGCGTCCCCCACCAATGCCAGGAAGTCGACGACCCGCTCGGGCGTCACGCCGAGGCGCTCGTGGGCGTTTTCGGGTGTCACCCACTGCTCGTCCACGGCCGCCGGGCCCCGCCGTCCCGGGTTCAGCAGCGAGATCCGCGGAGCAACGAGCTGGTAGAAGTCCTTGTCCCCGGACACGATCACCGCCTCGAGCCCAGCCGCCGCCGCGCGGGTCGCCATGGTGCCGATGACGTCATCCGCCTCATAATCCTCGACGGCCACGAGAGGTACCGCGAATGCGGCCAGCAGCTCCTCGATGCGCTCGACGGAGCGGTCGAAGTCGTCCTGCAGCTCGTCGTCCAGCTTCTCCCGGGTGGCCTTGTACTCAGGAAACACGTCCTCGCGGAACGACGTCCCGGCGTCGTGCACCCACGCGACGTAATCCGGGCCATGCTCCGCGAAGAGGCGGTGCAGAAAATTGGCTACACCCCAGGCCGCGGAGGTGTTCTCCCCGCGACTGGTGCGCAGCGGGCGGCCGATCATCGCGAAGAACGCCCGGTAGATCAGGGCGTAGCCATCAATCAGGTACAGGCGTCGCGGGGATTGGGCCGGCATGGGAAGAAAATAGCCTCAAGGGAAACGCCCCGCCGCATGCAGGGAAACCGAGGCCCGGGACCGTCAGTTCTGATCTACCGGAGCGGGCTCATCCGGCGGATGGAGGGCACGGTAGAGCTCGATGTTGCGCAGCACGGTCTTGAGGTAGCCCTGCGTCTCTTCGTACGGCACCCGCTCGACGAACCGGAATGGATCGTCGGCCTCCGGATACCGCCTCCACCGCGCCACGGGGCGCCCTCCGGCGTTGTAGGCGGCGAGCGCGAGAACGATGTCCTGGTCGTACCCATCGAGCAACGCGGCGAGGTGCGCGGTACCGACGTGCAGGTTCGCGTCACGCACACCGAGGAGGTCGTCGCTCCACTCGATACCCAGACGCCGCGCCACACCCCGCGCCGTCGAAGGCATCAGCTGCATGAGCCCTCGCGCGCCCGCCCGGGAGGTCGCATCCGGCATGAAGCTCGACTCCTGGCGGATCAGCGCCGCAAGGAGGTACGGGTCCACACCGTATTCGGTGGCCTCGCGCTCGATGAGCACCCGCTCCGGCCACGGGAAGATCGCGCGTACCACTCGCGGGTCGTTCAGGGTGAGCGTGCGCGCCGCTCGCCATCCAAGGCGGATCCCATGTGACACCCAGCCCCGTTCAATGAGACCCTCCGCGAGGTCGAGCGTCTCCTGCGCCGGCCGGTCCTCGAGGGCGACGCTCGAGCGCACGACGGCTTCCACCTCCCACGCCATTCCCGCTGCCTGCAGCAGGTCGATGCGTTCGAGGACCACGCGCACCGCCAGCGCCGCGACCGGCCGCGGGTGAGGCTCGAAGCGCGGCCGCGGCATGCCAACCTGCACGCGCGCCATCGTCCCGTAGTAGCCGAGCGAGTCCTCGCTCCCCAGCGCCGTCCACAGCTCGTGCGCAGCGGCGCTGTCACCGGAGCCCTGGTGCACCTGCGCGAGAAGGAAGCGGGCCGCGTATCGCCGGGGCCCGCGAACAGCCGCCTCTTCCTCGTACCACGCGACGGCTTCTGCCGAATCACGCCGCGCGAGGCTTCGCGCGGCCAGGGCAAGGCGTGACCGGCCGGCGTACTCGTGGGTGGGCCAGCGCAGCCCTACCTCACGAAAGAGGCTGTCAGCCGTGCCGTGGCGCCCGGCGCGCCGGTCCCGTTCCGCAACCAGATACACCGCCTGCGGCGCCAGCGTGTGATCCGGATGCGCCGCTGCAAACGCAAGCAGTGCCCGGCTGCCCTCGCTCACTCGCCCAAGCCGCGAAAGCTGCCGCGCACGCTTGTACTCGGCCAACGCCCCTTCTCTCCCTCCAAGCTCCGCCGCCCGCTCGTACGCCTTGATGCCGTTTCTCACCTCGCCGACATCGACTTCCATGTCGCCCCAGAGCCGCGCGACACGCGCCGACGCGTGTGGGCTGCCGCCCGCCCGTCGCGCCAGCGCTGCTGCCTCCGCTCGCCCCCGCAACCGCCTGTGTGCCTCGGCTACGGCGATCAAATCCTCCGGCCCGGCGGAGGCGTCCAGCCCGGCCTCGATCATCTCAAGGGCGGCACGTACCTCACTCGTGTCACTCGAGCGCAACGCCTCGTACGCCAGGCGGCGCCCCGCGGTCGAATCGCCCAGGGCAAAGGCAAGGCTGGCAGCCTCCGGCGTCGCCTCAGCCGTCACCAGCGACTCGATCGCGCGTAGCGTGTCGCCGGCCGCGAGGAACAGACCGGCCCTGATCCGAGCGGCTTCCGGCGCCGCCTCAGGAGGCACCTCCCGCAACAGGCCGAACGCTTGCGCCGGGTCGTCGGTGACACGAGCCTCCCGCAGCGCAAGCCACCCCCCGATGGGCCGAAGCTCCCGCCGCGCCGCCTGATAGTAAAACCTGGCCGAGTCGCGCAGGCCCGCCCGCTCGTAGGCGTCCGCGGCCCGCGCGGTGAGCGCCCCCCGGTCCGCACCAGTCACGTGGGCGGCCGCCCTGCTGAACAGGGCCCCCGCGACCTCGTAGTCGTCGGTCTCGTACGCGGCCTCGGCCAGCAGCGGCAATGTCCCGGGGTCCGAAGCCGATGCGCCACCGTGCTCGAGCAGGATCGCCCTCGCGCGCTCCGGCCGGCCGAGCGCCAGCTCGGCACGCACCGCCGCGAGAACGTCCCCGCGCTCCGGGGCGCCGGCCTCCAGGACCGCGCGCAGCCGGACCGCTTCGTGCCAGGCGGCCCCCGGGTCGTCACGTGCGGACCGCAGCGACGTCGCCGCCGGCACCGCGAGTGCGGCGAGCGCGACGAGAACGAGATGAGGTATTCTCATGCCAACAACCAAGATAGTCGCGTGCCGCTGACTGGCCGTGTCACCTGTCACGGTGACCGCCTGCGGCCGCAAATCCGACTTGCCGAAGCTCAGGGCCAGGGCTTACTTTCGCGCACTCACATGCCCCAAGAGAACCTCGCCGGTCGCACCATCGCGACCTACCGGCTCCTCGAGCGGGTCGGCGAAGGCGGCACCGCAACGGTCTATCGAGCGGACCACCCGGAGCACGGCCGCGTCGCCGTGAAGATCCTGCGCGAGCGCCTGCGCGCCGACCCGACCGCGATCAAGCGGTTCCTGCGTGAAGCGGGCTATCACTCGCGCGTGGTTCACCCGTCGGTGGTTCGTACCTTCGACTACGGCGAGGTCGACGGACTGCATTACCTGGCGCTGGAGTGGGTCGACGGAGAACCGCTCTCCAAGTTCGTGCAGAGGTCCGGCCGCCTGTCCCCGTCCCTCTCGGCACACATCGTCTCGGGCTTGTCCGAGGGTATCGACGCCGCTCATGCGGTGGGAATCATCCACCGCGACCTGAAGCCCGAGAACATCGTCTACAATCCGAGCACGCGCGAGGTCAAGCTACTGGACTTCGGGATCGCGCGCGACGCCGAGCTAGACGCTGCCGAGCGGCTCACACGGACCGGGTTCTTCGTCGGCACGCTGCACTACGTCGCGCCCGAAGCGCTCTCGGGCGAGCTGGTGGAAGAGGCGGCCGACATCTACAGCGTGGCGACGATCGCCTACTACCTGCTCACGGGACGGCACCCCTATAGCGGGCGCTCTCCCCGGGAGCTGTTCCAGCAGCTCCTCACGCAGGACCCCACGGCTCTCAACGCGGCCGTCCCGGGTCTGACGTTCCCGAGGGCGCTGGAGCGCGCCGTGATGCGCGGACTGTCCCGCAACCCCGCCGACCGCCAGCAGTCGGTGACGGAGCTCGCGCGGCAGATATCGCTGGGGGCGGAGGGCGCCCCGGAATCACCCGCGGAGGCCGGCGACGGCGGCCGCGGATTCCTGGGCGGTATCAAGTCCATGTTCCGCAGAAACCGGGAAGAGAACTACTAGTAGTTGCGGTCGCTACTACCATGGGACGGTCCAGCCACCTATGACACCCGCTCCCCCCGCCCAGATCGCCGAACTCGCCCAATTACTGAGGGATAGGTCGGTTCGGCTGGGGGAATTCACCCTCGCTTCCGGCCGTACGTCCAGCTACTACGTCGACGCGCGGCGCACCACGATGTCGGCCCGAGGTCTCGAGCTCATCGGGGAGCTCGGCCTGGCGGCCATCCGAGACGCCGGATGGGACGCCGCGGTGGTGGGAGGGCTCACGCTCGGCGCCGACCCGGTGGCGTACGGCGTCGCCATGGCGAGCCGGCAGGCGCCGCCCTACCTCGACGCATTCACCGTACGCAAAGAGCCGAAGGGCCACGGCGCAAGGCGCCAGATCGAAGGGTGCTTTCACGAGGGGGTGCGCGCCGTCGTTGTGGAGGACGTGATCACGACAGGCCAATCGGCGCTCCGCGCGGCTGAGGCGGTCACGGCAGCGGGAGGGGTCGTGGCCGGGGTGCTGGCGGTGGTGGACCGCGAGGAGGGGGGGCGCGCAGCGATCGAGCACGCCGGCTACCAGCTGCGCGTCCTCGTGTCACTGGGGCAGCTGGGCATCTCCAAGCTGGACGGCAATGGTTCGGCGTGACTCGCGCGTCTCCCTCGCGATGCGCATGCGGGGCTGGGTCGAGGCGTCTCCCACCGAAGAGCAGCGGCTGAAGGACCGCGAGACCGCGCGCGAAAGCGTCACGCGGCGCTGGATCATGATCGCCGCCACCACGCTCCTCCTGCTGGCCGGCAATGTCGCGGGTGCCGTCACCGCCACCGTGGTTCCGGTACTTGCATTCCTGATCGTGATGGCCGCCGCCAACGCGGGGATGGCCGGACTGCTGCGCCGCGGGTGGTATCGCTGGTGGGGGATCTATGCGCTGGCGGGGATCGATGTGGCGCTCGCCGCCGCACTCGTGGTGTTCTTCGGCCCCGGGGCGATGATCGCGGCGCTCTTCGTGGCGATCGTGCCGTACACCCTGGACCAGGGTCGCGGCGTGGGGGAGTCCCTCATCCTGGCCGGGTCGCTCGCCTACATCATCGCCGCGGCCCTGCACGTCTGGCTGTTCGAGGGCAGGGGCCCCCTGGACCTGCCGGCCACCGTCTTCCTCGGGGCGCTCCTCTTCCTCGGCGCCACTTGGATGACGGCACAGCTCTCCACTGCGCTGGTCCGGCGCGTGCGCATCACGCGCGGCGTGCTGGCTGCGGCCGAGACGGGCAACCTCGGCGTGCGAGCGCCCGCCGAGCAGCTGGACGAGCTGGGTTTCCTGGAACGCTCGCTCAACCGCATGCTCGACGGGACCGCCACCACCATCTCCCAGGTCCAGCGCGAGGCCGACGAAGTCGCCGCATTCGCCGAGCTGCTTGCCACGCACGCCAGCGAGATGCTTGCCGCTGGCCGCGAGGTCGCAGGCACGGCATCCCAGCTTTCCGACGCGATGCGCGAGCAGCAGGAGCTCGCTTCGGGGGGTCGCTCCGACGGGGCGACCGCGGCGCAAGAGGCCAGGGAGCTCTATTCCCGCGCGGAGCTCATGCAGTTGGACGCGCGCGAACTGGTGGAGGCCTCGAAGCGCGGGCGGGACAGCGTGCTCCGCGCCGGCGAGGCGCTGCTGAGCGTAGGTACCGAGGTGCGTGCCACTGCAGCCGCCGTCGACGAGCTGCGCACGCTCTCCGAAGGCATCGGCGTGTTCGCCGAAACCATCTCCAAGATCGCCCGGCGCACCAGACTCCTGGCGCTCAACGCGGCGATCGAGGCGGCGCGCGCCGAGGAGCACGGCGAGGGATTCGCGGCGGTGGCAGATCAGGTGCGCGCGCTCGCGGGCGAGGCCGCCGACTCTGCCCGAGAGGTGACGCACGTCGTCTCCGAGATTCAGGCCGGGATCAGCGTGGTGGCTGCGGCCATGAGCAAGGGCGAATCCCAGGTGCGGGACGTGGGCACGGTGGCCGAGGAAGCCAAGACCGCGCTCGACTCGATTCAGCAGGGAGCGGCCAAGGCGGCCGAGCTCGTGAGCGCCACCACGCAGAGCTCGCAGAGCCAGGCCAAGCGCATGAGCGGATTGGCCGAGCGCCTCTCCCGGGTCGCCGACATCAGCTCTACGTCATCCTCCGGTGCGTCCAGCGCGGCGCATGCCATGACGGCCCAGCTCGCTGCCATGGAGAGCCTCACGCAGACCGGGCGGCAGCTCGCCGACCTCGCCGAGCGCCTGCAGGCTCACATCGCACACTTCCAGGTGATGCAGCCGGAGCTCACCACTCAGGAACACCACGCGGTACGCCGCCCCTCGGGCGCGCATCGGACCTGACCAGGCACGGCCAGTCGCTTCGTCTCGCGCCCAATCGCCCCACAGCCGTCCCGCACCGTTACCAGTCCTGTCCGTGGTCACTCACCCCTGGGGGGAGCGGATGGAACGTGCGGAACCGCTGTCGATACGGGACGATCAGACGCGAGACGAAATCCTGCAACGCAGCGTCGAGCGCGTATCGCTTGCGAAACTCCCCGGCGGACATGCCCAGCGCCGTCCGGAGATGCCGGCTGAAGCTCTGCGGCGAGGAGTACTCGAGACGGTACGCCACGTCCGCAATAGAGAGCCCCGGGGACTCGAGGAGCCCCGCGGCGTAGACCAGGCGCACGGCGGCCAGGTAGCGCTTGGGCGAGGGTAATCCCGCCCGGAAGAACCGCGACATGAACGTGCTCGCGCCTACCCCGAGACCCCTGGCGAGGGCCCGCACGGTCGTGACCCCCGGGGCGCGACGCACCATCACGTCGAAGTACCGCTTGCAGCCGGGGCTGGCGCCACCACCCAGCGCCGGGATGATCCTGGCGAGCATCAGGGACGCAGTGGGCCCGGTGGGCCGAGCCACGAGCTCCCGCAGCCGCTGCCACCCATCCCGCCCGCTCAGGTCTACCACACGCTGTACGCCGCACGCCCCGAGATGCAACAGCCGCTCGCTCGCGAGCGCGTCGTGCTGCGAGAGCACCGCCACGGTGGGTACTCCCGGGAATCCGCGTACCAGCGTCGTGAGGCTGGGCAGCTGATCGTGACTCACCCACCGGGGCGAGACCAGGACCGCGTTGACCGACCGTTCCCGCACCGTTCGCAGTGCCTCGCGCAGCGTCTCGCTGTGAACGACCGCGAATCGGCCGCCCGCCCCGGCATCGAGCCGTGACCGCACCGGCGGCTCGACGACCGTCGCCACCATGGAACTCGCCCCGTGTGCCATCGCCTCTTCCTCGCCGTCAGGGGGCGCGAGGATGGCGCTGGGCAGTCAACCACCCCTCAAACTCCGCCCTGTGGTGCGCGATCGTGCGGCGCTATCTTTATGGGCAGAGGTGGTGGAGCGTGACAGGTCGCGGTCCGCTTCGGGCGGACCGAGGAAAGTCCGAGCTCCATAGGGCAGACTGCCAGGTAACGCCTGGGCGCCGCGAGGCGACGGACAGGGCCACAGAAAAGACACCGCCCACTTCGGTGGGTAAGGGTGAAATGGTGGGGTAAGAGCCCACCGCGCGGCTGGCAACAGTCGTGGCACGGCAACCCCCAGTCGGAGCAAGGCCAAATAGGCGGCGAGGCCCGGCCCGGGCCGTCAGAGCCGCGGGTAGGCCGCTCGAGGTGGCGGGTGACCGCCATCCCAGATAGATGACCTTCCGGCGCTCCGCGTCGAACAGAACTCGGCTTACGGCTCCGCCACCTCTGGCCTCGAGCGCCGGCCTTTCATATCATTCCGCAGCCCTACACCCTCCAACTGACGACATGTCCAAGCGCCCGCGCGACGTACCGGAGCCAGACGCGCGTCCATACCCGGTCGACTGGGAGCAGGTCGCGGAGCTCCGCGTATTCCGCACCACCGAAGAGCGATGGCAGCGCCTCATCGGGTGGCGCACCGACATGCGCCGCAAGGGGTGGAAGCTGCTGCAGGTGTCCGCCCGCGCGGGCGAGATGGTGGCCGTGTTCGGGCGCACCAAGGACGAACTCCTGGCGAGGCATGAGGTGGCATCATGAACGGGCTCGTGCGTATCACGCTTCTCGCGGTGGGAGGCGCAGCGCTCGGCTGCGGCGGCTCCCCGGGCAGTCGTACGGCGGCTGCCCCCCCCGCACCGACACCCGAACGGCTCGTCTACCGGCCGTTTGCGACGCAGTACGTGGCGGCGTCGCACGGAAGGGTCGAGCAGGAGTTCAGCGGGCAGGCCATCGTGAGCGAGTTCAGCCTGCGGTACTACGTCTCGGCGGAGGCCGTCGACTTCGGCGACGGCATGACCGTCGCGCTCACCGTCGACTCGGTCCCCGTGGCGGCGGGCGGAGGGCTCCTGGCCGCCGAGGCGGAGGCGGCCGCCGGGACGAGATTCACCGGCGTGCTGCGGCCGGAGGGCGTCATCGACGGTTTCACGGGAGGAGACAGCGCCACCGCGCTGGTTCGGCAGCTGGCGTCGGGGCTCGAACGCATCTTCCCGCAGTTCCCTGACGGAGGGGTCGTGCCGGGACAGGCGTGGTCGGACACGCTGGAGACGGTGAGCCCGGGCGCCGGGTTCGATATCCGGATTCGCGTGCTCACCGATCACCAGGCGATGGCGTGGACACAATACGCCCAGGCTCGAGCCCTACACATCTTGAGCGTGGCCCGCTACACTCTATCAGGACGAGGGTTGCAGGGAGGCAGCGAGATCTCGATCGAGGGGAGCGGAGTGCAGCACTCGGATCGTTACGTCTCAGCAGACGGTCGCTACCTCGGCGGCACCTCCGCCGACACCTCCCGCAGCACCGCGCTCGTGCTTGCCATGGGCAGCTCCATTCCCGTCACCCAGCTCCGGTTCGATACCCTTGCCGTCGTCCCGTAGCGTGCGGCACTCGCCGTTCGTCGGCCTGCTCGCGGTGGCCCTCGTTGCCGGGTCGGCGACCGCACAGGGCATACGACCCCGGTCGAGCGATTACCTGTTCGTCTCGACGGTCGAGGATGTGCGAGCGACGTGGCTGAATCCCGCAGGGCTCGGTGTGGTGAGAGAGGCGTCGGTGATGGGCGAGCTGGTGCTGGATCGGCCTGCCGAGGGCGACGCCCGGCTGGGGCAGTGGTCCCTGGGCTTCAACTCGCGGGGCTTCTCCATCGCATTCCAGCAGAGCCGGCTTCCCGACGGCACGTCCAGCAACATCTGGCACTTCGGGGTGGGCCTGGGATTCACGCGGGGCGCGCTCGGCGGATCCGTCGCCTGGTTCACCGGCGAGGGCGACAACGACCGTGCCGGCGATGTCGGCTTCTCCTACCTGCTCGCCCCTCCCCTGAGCGTGGGGATCGTCGTGCGCAACATCGGGCGACCGGTGGTGCGGGACAGCATTCTGCCGATCACCGGTGTGGTGGGGCTGAGCTGGGTCCCCCTGGCGCGCCACCTCCAGCTGGCCGCCGAAGTACTGGTGGTCGAGGAGACCGAGATCTCCGACGTGGAAGCGCTGTACCGCGCCGGCCTCCAGATCGCCACCGGAGGCAAGCTCCCCGTCGGCGCCCTGGCGACCGTAGACTTGGGGAGCAACTTCAAGATCGACCGCTGGAGCATCGGTATCTCGCTGGGCGGGGACAACCGCGGTATCCTGCTTGCCACCGCTTACCCTTCGCGGCTCGAGCGCTTCAGCGTGACGGGCGTGGCCACCCGTCGAGCGCCCGGCCCTAGGCCCTAGGACTGCAGCCTGGTCCCCGCGCGGGGATCAGTCCACCAGCCGCAGGGGCATCACCAAGCAGAGATACAGCGCGGGATCGTCCCATCCGACCGGCTCGACCGTGGCCGCGCGCTCCGGGGCCTTGAAGGTGAGCCGCACCTCGTCGGTCGGCATGTACTTCAGGATCTCGAGCAGGTAGTTGGCGTTGAAGCCGATCTCGAGCACATCGCCGTCGTAGGTCACGGCGATCTCGTCCTGGGCCTCGCCCAGATCCGGTGTGTTGACGCTGAGCTTCAGGGCGCCGCCCGTGAATTGCAGGCGCACGCGGTGGGTCTGGTCGCTCGCGACCACCCCAACCCGGCGCAGCGCCGACGCGAGGCCGTCCTTCTCCACCGTGCAGGCACGATCGTTCTCGCGTGGGATGACCTGCTCGTAGTTCGGGTACGGACCCTCGACGAGGCGGGTGAAGACCTGCGTGGCGCCAGTGCGGAACCCCAGATGGTTGTCGCTCTTCGCGATCTCGATCTCATCCGACGGTCCGAACAGGCGCCGCACCTGCTCCAGAGCCTTAGGAGGCACAATCAGCTCCGCCGACGCACCACCGCTGGATACCGGGACATCCATCTTGGCGAGCCGGTGGCCGTTGGTTGCCACCATCCGCATCATCTCGCCCTTTACTTCCCACAGCACCCCATTGAGGATGGGTCGGCTCTCCTCCGTGGACGCCGCGAAGCTCACGTGGTTGATCAGCTTCTGGAGATCGCTGGAGGTGACGGTCCAGCTGTTATCGAAGTTGACCGGTGGGAAGTTTGGAAACTCCTCCCGTGGAATGCCGAGCAGCTTGAACCGTGAGCGGCCGCACTCCAGGTGCACCCGCTGCTCGCCAGCGGCCGTCACCCGGATGGCGGCGCTCGGGAGCTCACGTACGATCTCCACCAGCTTCTTGGCGGGGATCGTAACGGCACCCTCGGCGTCGACTTCGGCCGGCACCATCGTGCTGACGGCGATATCCAGATCAGTACCCGACAGCCGGACCCCATCTGCCGTCGCTTCCATCAGGATATTGGATAGCACCGGCAGGGTGGTCTTCGTCGGTACGCTGGCAGCGACCGCAACCAGACCCTCTTGTAACCGCTCTCGCGTGATGGTGAACTTCATGTTCTCTCTAACGCGATGTGGAGGAAAGACTCTACTAGTACTTTACTGGTTACTATCTAGTAGTGCTAGTAGAGTGCCTTGAAACCTTGACAGATACCGCAACTCGTTCTCATCAAAACCGTTCAAGCGCAGCGCTCATGTAGACTCTCGGGACTGCCTGTGGACTGCTCGTCTACAACACAGGGCTTTCCCGGTACCCCACAGTGATCCACATATGCCGTGTCCACAGTGTTGGCTAGTGGACATGTGCCAACTCGCGGCGTGCGTGTTCAACCCGATCACGGAACTTCCGGTCGGACGCCATCTCGCGCTGCACCTTGTCGAGGCTGTGAATCACCGTTGAGTGGTCGCGACCGCCGAACGCCTGCCCGATCTCCACCAATTGCATGCCGAGCAGCTCACGCGCCAGGAACATGGCCACCTGACGTGGGACCGTGAGCGTCTTGGTGCGTGCCTTCGAGCGCAGCCCCTCGGGGGTAACTCCCCAGCGGCGGGCCACGACCTCCTGAACCCGGTCGACGCTCGGGAGGCTGGCCGGGTGGTCGGCCATGGCGGCCGCGTCCTGCACGATCTTGTCGGCGAGGGCCTCGCGGGCGAGCTCCACGGTGACTTCCCGGTGCTTCAGCGAGGCGAAGAGCAGGAGCTTGATGATGCAGCCTTCGAGCTCCCGCACGGAGCTGCGCACGTGCTCGGCGATGAAGCGCAACACGTCGTCCGGAATCGTGAGCTCCAGGTGGTCCTGCTCCGCCTTCTTTCGCAGGATCGCGATGCGGTGCTCCAGGTCTGGCTGCCCGATGTCCGCCACCATCCCCCACTCGAAGCGGCTCACCAGGCGGGACTCGAGTCCCGGGATCTCGGTGGGGGGCCGATCCGACGTGAGCACGATCTGCTTTTGCGCCTCATGCAGGGCGTTGAACGTGTGGAAGAACTCCTCCTGGGTCATTTCCTTGCCTTCGAGGAAATGCACGTCGTCGACCAGGAAGATGTCCACCTCGGTTCTGTACCGCCGGCGGAACTCAACCATGGTGCGGCTGTGGATGCTCTCGATCACCTCGTTGATGAACTGCTCGGCGCCCATGTAGAGCACCCTGCTCGAGGCATCCCGCTCCAGGACCGCGTGGGCGATGGCCTGCATGAGGTGTGTCTTGCCGAGCCCCGTGGCCCCATAAATGAACAGGGGGTTGTAGGTCTTCCCGGGGGCCTCGGCGACGGCGTGTGCGGCAGCGCCGGCCAGCTCGTTGGACTTGCCGACGACGAAGGTCCGGAAGGAGTAGCGCTCGTTGAGTGGGCGCGTCGTCCGGGCCTGGGCCTTGCCGTCCGCGGCCGTCGGCGCCACGAAGAAGTCCATCTGGGGCCGTTGCGTCCGCTCCTCCTGGACACGGAACGTGACCTGGAGGGCGGTGCCCAGCTCTTGGGCCGCCAGCTGGGCCAGCAGCTCGGAGTGCTTGGACTCGTTCCACTCCACCGCGAATTGGTCCGGGGCGGCGAGGACGAGCCTCCCCTCCTTGAGGTCGATCGGCTCGACTGGATCCAGCCAGGTCCGAACCGTCGGGTCGGGTAGCTGGGAGCGGGCGGCGTCAAGGAGACGAGACCACGCCTGTTTAGCTGTCAAATCCATCTACGATTTGCGGACGACTCGGTGGGTGGTTGGACAGGGCACACGATGGTATCGTGCCGATGTGGAAAAGTCAACCTTGACCCCAAACCCCCTGTGCGACTAGCTTTCCGCCCCGCAATAGAGGGATTTTGAGGGAATGAAACGGACCTACCAGCCGCGCAATCGGCGGCGCAAGAATAAGCACGGTTTCAGGGAGCGGATGCGTACCCGCTGGGGCCGGGCCGTGTTGAGCCGCCGGCGCAAGAAGGGACGCAAGCGCCTCGCCGCCACGGTGCCGTCCAAGCACGGAGGGCGCTGACGCCCGAGGCACTGCCCCGGAGCTGGCGCCTGACGCGCAGATCTGAGCTGACGGCGGTGACGCGGATGGGCCGCAGCCGCCGCACCCCGAGACTGGACATCTCCTGGCGTGAGAACGAGGTGGGACACCCGCGACTGGCAGTCGTCGTACCCAGGTACGGCCAGACCGTTGTGTGTCGCAACCGGCTCCGCCGCCGCCTGCGGGACATCTCCCGCCGGCGTGTCCTGCCGACGCTCGCACCCCTGGACCTGGTGATTCGGTCACGAGCGTCGGCCTACGACGCCGACTTCGAGGCCCTCGCCCGCGATCTGGAGCAATGGGCACATACGCTCTCCGGGTAATCCGCTGGCCGCGGCACGTGGTCATGGGCCTGATCCGCCTGTACCAGGTGCTGGCTTCACCATTTCCGTCTCCCTGCCGGTTCGCCCCGACCTGCTCTAGCTACGCCCTCCAAGCCGTGAACCGTTACGGCGTACTGCGGGGATCGTGGCTGGGCGCCAGGCGGATTCTGAAGTGCCACCCGTTCCATCCGGGTGGCTACGACCCGGTACCCTAGCGCGCCGTCGATGGATCGCCGAACCGCCCTCGCCATCGTCCTGATGCTGGTCGTCGCGGTGCTGCCTGCGCTGCTCATCAAGCGCGAGCCGCCGCCGCCGCAGCTGGCGGGCGCTCTCGACACCCTCGTATCACCGCCGCCCGAAACGGTCATCGTTGCACCGGATACGCTCCGGGAGGCCTCGATCGCCGCGGTCGCGGAGGTTCCCCAGACGGACACGATCCCCGAACAGCAGGTGGTGGTGCAGTCGCCGCTCTTCCGGTTGGTGTTCTCGTCGGCGGGCGCAAAGCCGGTGTCGGCCCAACTCGGGGAGTACCGTACGTTCGCGCCCGGAGATACGGGTCAGGCGGAGCTACTGCCGGTGGAATCCCGCTTCCTGGAGTACGCGCTGGTGTTCGGCGAAGACACGCTGTCGCTGGCCGACTGGACGTTCGAGCCCAGTGACACGGCGGTCACCGTCGCCACCGATGGCACGGAGCTACGCTGGATCGGGCGGCGGGGTGCGCTAGCCGTCGAGCTGACCTACACCTTCCGGCCCGATCAGTACCTGTTCGATGTGCACGGCCGGATCAGCGGCACCGAGTCGAGTGGCTTCGTCCTCGTGCGACTGGGACCGCGCATCGCCCTCGTGGAGGCCGACAGCGTCCTCGACTACCGCTCGTACTCGGTGGTCACCAAGGCCGCCAAGACCGAACGCCTGGACTTCCGCTCACTCGACCCGGGAGAGCAACGCGCTCTCGAGGGTCCGTTCGAGTGGGTCGCGGTGAAGTCGAAGTACTTCCTGACCGCCGTGCTCGCAGTCGAGGAGGAGCATGCCCAGTTCGGGGGCGCGATGGTCACGGGCGGCGCACGCGACGGGAAGAACGCGACCCGCGCCGACGTCGTGTCATCGCTGCCCGCGCCGGGAGGCGTGTTCGGCTTCGTGGGCTACATCGGTCCGCAGGAGTTTCGCCGCCTCGCCCGCATCGGTCATGACCTGGAGGATGTGAACCCGTACGGCTGGGTCTTCCGGCCGATCATCCGGCCGTTCGCCAACCTGATCGTACGGATTCTCCTGTGGATGCACGGCGTGTTGAACCTGAGCTACGGCTGGGTGTTGATCGTCTTCGGGCTGGCGATGCGCCTGCTCTTGTGGCCGCTCAACCAGAAGGCGATGAAGTCCAGCATGGCGATGCAGGCGATCCAGCCCGAGCTGAAGGCGGTGCAGGAGCGCTACAAGCAGGATCCGCAGCGGATGCAGCAGGAGGTCATGAAGCTGTACAAGGAGCACGGGGTGAACCCGCTGGGCGGCTGCCTGCCCATGTTGATCCCGATGCCCGTGCTGTTCGCGCTCTTCTTCGTGTTCCGGGAAACGATCGAGTTCCGGGGCGTGCCGTTCCTATGGCTGCCCGATCTGTCACGCCCCGACCCGCTCTACATCATTCCGATCCTGATGGGGCTGTCCATGTTCGTCGTGTCCAAGATCGGACAGCGAGGCGTGCCGCCCAACCCGCAGGCGAAGATGATGTTGTACGTCATGCCGGGGTTCCTCACCTTCATCTTCCTGAAGCTGTCGGCGGGCTTGAACCTGTATTACGCGGTCAGCAACATCGCGAGCATCCCCCAGCAGTGGTTGATCTCCCAGCAGCGGATGAAGCGGGTGAACAACAAGCGAGAGTAGCGCGCGCCCTCGCCTGGCCCCCGCCCCACCGGTCCCCCTAACTTCGAGCCGTGCTCACCGACGTCATCGCTGCGCTCGCCACCCCACCGGGGCGCAGTGGGCTCGCCCTCGTTCGGGTCTCCGGGAGCGGGGCACACGAGGTCGCTCGCCGTGTCCTCACCCGGTTCCGGGCCGAGCCCTGGCGCACCGCACGCCTCTCGCCCGCCGTCCATCCCACGCGGCGCGAACTGCTGGACGAGGCCCTCTACGTGACCTATCGCGCGCCCGCTTCGTACACCGGCGAGGACATGGTGGAGATCTCCACGCACGGAGGGCTGCTCGTGCCGGCGGAAGTGTTGGGCGCACTGCATGCAGCGGGCGCCCGGCAGGCAGTCGCGGGCGAGTTCACGCGGCGCGCGGTCGTGAACGGAAAGTTGGACCTGCTGCAGGCGGAGGCCGTGGCAGATCTCATCGATGCGACGGCGCCGGCACAGCGCCGCGCCGCCCTGGGGCAGCTGGACCGCGGGCTGTCGGCGCGTATCGGCGGGCTGCGGGAGCAGGTGCTGCAGCTCGAGGCCCTGGTCAGCTATGAGATCGACTTTCCCGAGGAAGACGGCGGCCCCGTACCGCCGGAGCGTATTGCGGAGGCGATCGCTGCGGTGGAGAGCGCCCTGAGCCGACTCATCGGCACCGCGGGCGAGGGTGAGCGACTGCGTGAGGGTGCACTGGCCGTGATCGCAGGCCGGCCCAACGCCGGAAAGTCTTCGTTGTTCAACGCCCTCCTCGGCAGCGAGAGAGCCATCGTCACGCACGTGCCCGGCACCACGCGCGACGCCATCGAGGCGCCGGCCACCTGCGGCGGCTTCCCGTTCCGTCTCATCGACACCGCCGGCCTGCGGGAGTCCGGTGACGCCGTGGAGCGGATCGGGATCGAGGTGAGCCTGCGCTACCTCGCGGCGGCCGACGTCGTGATCTTCTGCGCCGAAGCGGGCCGGGCCCTGACCGAAGAGGAGCAGGGGTTCCTGGCGGGGGTGGAGGCTCCCCTCGTGAGGGTGCGGACCAAGGCGGATTTGGCCGAGCCATCACGAGCCGCCCAGGGCGACGAGGTGGTCGTCTCCGTCCAGACCGGTGAGGGGCTCGCGGCGCTGCGAGCGCGGCTCGCCGAACTGGCATTCACCACCTTGGCGGGACGCGGCGACGTCGAGCCGCTCATCACCCGTGAGCGGCACAGGGACGCCCTGGAGCGGGCGCTCCTCGAGGTTCGGGGATTCCGGTGTGCTCGGGATGAAGGGTTCGAGGGCGCCGTGGCGGCTACCCACCTGCGTGCCGCGGTGGCGGCCTTGGAGGACGTGATCGGCGTCGTGACGGCCGAGGACGTCCTCGAGCTGGTGTTCGCGACCTTCTGTGTCGGGAAGTAGGTGGAGAGGGGCGAGGTGGCGCCTCGACCGCGGCCCGTCATTACCCCAGCGAGTCGTCGTCTCCTTCCAGCGCGAGCCGCCAGATCTCGTCCGCGAGCCACTGGAGCCGCTCCTGTGCATACTCCAGGTCGGAGGGGCCCATCTCTGAGGCACCCCGCGATACGTCGCGCACGTGGTCGATCAGCTCATCCATGACCTCGCGAAGCACCCGTTTCTGCCGGCGTTCCGGGAGGGGCTTGGCCGCCTTCTCCGCCGCTTTCCTCGGCGACCTCTTCATGCGCTTTGCACGCCGCGCGCCCGCTGCTCGTACGCAACGCACTCCTCGGAGCTCGCCCTGAGCGCGTCCGCAATACCGCGCGCCTCCACGATGGCCTCGACCATGCGGTAGCCCAGGTAGTATCCGGAGCGCTCCGGCACGACTTTGCCGCGCACCAATCGCTGCGCGGCAGGCACGCCGCCGGAGAGGTACCGGAGCCGGTAGCCCAGGCCCCGCTGGTCGAGCTCGTCCTCCGCCGCGCGCGTGAGAAACGCCTCGAGCTGGCGCATGCGGCGGTATTGCCGGCGGGCATAGCCCAGGTACTCCCACATGTCGTGCCCGGGCACGACGGCCCGTGCGCCGGCTACCGCGAGGCCCTCGTTCACGATGAGCTCCCGCAACGTGGCGCGGCTGCCGGTTTCCCAGTAGTCGTAGGAGCCATCCATGGCGGCCACGATGCTGGCGAGCTCGCTGCGGCTGTCGGGCGAGGTGTAGCGCACCGTGTGAGCCACCTCGTGGGCGATCCACAGCGGCAGGAGCCCGGGCTTGAGCCCCAGCCCCAGGGATTCGTGGTTTGGCCGACCCGTGAAGTGCTCGAGGCAGACGAAGGCAATCCCGCGGCCGCCGACGACCAGCTCTCCGGCGTTGGCCCCGCCCACGCCCACCATGAGATACACGTCGAATTGCCGGTCGGTCTGGAACACTTCCTCGCAGCGCCGCACGGTCTCCTCTGCGGCAGAGACCACGTCGTTTCGCTGTAGCAGGGCGTGCAAGTCGCGGCGATCCGCCGTCAGCGTACGCTCGATGACATCCTGGGCGTGCGGGCTATCGAGGTCGAGGATGTAATTGTGCCAGTAGGCTGCGAGAACTGGGAAATGGTCCCGCACGTAGCGACGATACGCCTCCAGGGGGTCCGGTGCGTCGAGCGCGGCGAGGAATTCCGGAACGAGGTTGATGAGCATGGAGGCGCCACCAATTTGTGACGCACTCCGAATACTGACAACCCCCGGATCCGTCGCCACCAACGCGACAGTGCGTTGTGTTATCGCATGAGTGTCTCGAGGGCCGCCGCTTGCTCGGGAAGGAACCCGTAGAACACGATCTCTTCCAGGGTGTCGGCGTGAGAGGATGCGCGAACGGTGTCGCGCATGATGGTTGCCGCCCGCTCGAAGTCGAAGCCGCCGACGCCGCTGCCCAATACCGGAAAAGCGATGCGCCTCACCAGGTGCCGTGCAGCCAGCTCGAGGCTCGCCTCGGTGCTCTCGCGGATCGATCGCTCGGACACGGGCTCGTCGCCCATGACGGCGGCGTGGATCACGTAGCGCGCCGCCATCCCGCCTGCGCCCGTGATGGCCGCCTGACCGACCCGGATCGATCCGCGCCGGTCGCACTCCTGCTGGATCGCCGGCCCCCCCGCACGGCGGATCGCCCCGGCGACGCCCGCGCCCAGCTGCAGGTGGTTGTTCGCCGCGTTGACGACGGCATCTCCTTCGTAGCTGGTGATATCGCCCTGCCGCACCGCGAGAATGGGTGCCATGAGCGGTGCCCTCGCCGTTCAGTGCTCCCGCAGGTCGCGGCTCATCTCGTCGAGCAGGCGGCGCTCTTGGAGCGTCAGGCTCTCGATCCCGGTCGCGGAGATCTTGTCCAGCACGCGGTCGAGCTCCTCAGAACGACCCTCGCCGGGCTCGGTAGGAGTCGGCTGCGGCTCCTTCCAGCGACTCTCTCCCGCGCGCCGTTGCGGCACGACGTGTGCGGGCAGCCGGTTCCGGGCGGCCGCACGAGCTCGCCGGACGACGGCCGCTTCGCTCCGTACGTAGATGAAGCCGAAGAGAAAGCCGCCCAGATGCGCCAGGGACGCGACGCCGCCGTCCTCGCTAGCGGAAATGGCCACGACGAGCGTGACCGTAGCGAGAAAGACCACCAGCCACTTGGCGCGCACGGGCGCCGGGATCGGGAACAGATAGATGGGCGCGTTCGGCCAGTTCGTGGCGAATGCCAGGGATATCCCGAACACGGCGGCCGAGGCCCCGACGAACGGAGTGACGGGCAAGAACAGCGAGAGGGCGAACGCGAACGCGGTGCCGCCCAGCCCGCAGACGAGGTAGTACAGGGCGAAGGCCGGCCCACCCATGCGCTCCTCCACGGCGGAGCCGAAGAAGAAGAGCATGAGCATGTTGAGCGCGAGGTGGAGGAAGCCGGCGTGGACGAACATGTAGGTCACGAACGTCCACCAGCGGCGGCCTGCCGCGGCGGGGTCGAACGCGAACAGGTCGTGGAACCAGGGCCCCGTGAACACACTGATCGTCAGGACCCAGACCACCGTGTTCGCGACCAACAGGCCCCGCACCCAGGGCGTGAGCGAGAACAGCGGGCGTGATCGCATCTGTCTAAATCTACATTCCCCTACGTGCCCGCTTTGTTCCGGGTCGGGCTCCGCTCCAGGACGAAGCGGCAGATGCGGTGGCACAGCTCGTCGAAGGGAATGCCCACGACGGCCGCCGACTGGGGCAGCAGGCTCGTGGCCGTGAGGCCGGGAAGCGTGTTCGCCTCGAGGCAGTGCGGGGTCCCGTCGGCGCCGAGCCGAAAGTCGACGCGCGAGAAGTCCCGCAGTCCGAGGGCGTGGTGGGCGGTGAGCGCGAGCGAGCGCAGTCGGTCGGCGAGCGACTGGGCGATATCCGCGGGGAAGATCTCCTGCGTCATGCCCGGTGTGTACTTGCACTCGTAGTCGAAGATCTCATGAGACGGGATGATCTCTCCGACGGCGAGGGCCTCGTCGCCCAGGATTCCCACCGTGAACTCCCTGCCCGAAGCGTACGCCTCGAGCATGACGTCATCGTCATAGGGGCGGGCCGCCGCGACGGCGGCGTCGACCTGATCAGCTCGCTCGACCACGGTGAGGCCCACGGTGGATCCCGCCCTGGAGGGCTTGACGATGAGTGGGAAGCCGAGGGCGGTGATCGCTTCCTTCGGGACCGGCCACATGCGCCAGTCGGGTGTGGGCACGCCGGCTTTGCGGAACAGACGCTTCGCGGCGTCCTTGTCCATTGCGAGACTGCTTCCGACGGGGTCGCTGCCCGCATACGGCAGGCCCGCGTTCTCGAGCAGGGTCTGCATCTCCCCGCCCTCACCCTGGCGACCGTGCAACACGAGGAAGACGACGTCGGCCGAGCGCAGCGCGGGGAGGTCCACAAGCTCCGGTCCCAGCTCCCGCTCGGCCAGCCGCTCGAGCTGCTCGAGCGTGGGCGGTTCCTTGCCCACGGGAACGAGCCGTCGGCGCTCGTCCTCCGACGACATCTGGCCGCCCACCGTGTCAACGACCGTGACGCGGTACCCCCTGCTCCGCAGGGCCGCCACAACCTGGCTGGCCCCGGCCAGCGCCACGTCGCGCTCCGGGGTCGAGCCCCCGGTCAACACCGCCACGCGCGTCATGCTGGCCGGTAGATCACGCGGTACTGCGGAGTCTCCCAGATCTCCACGGCATCTACGTGGGTGTGCGGTGCGACCTGGGCGAGTCGTTCGGTGCAGCGCGAGCACACCACCAGCGCAAGGCGTTCCGCACTCGGGGCGTACTCGCGAAACGGCGCGAGCTCGTTCAGATGGGCGTGATCGAAGTCCGCGACGGCCTCGCGCAGCGCATCCTCGATCAGACGAAAGTCCACCGCCATGCCCGTCTCGTCGAGGCCGTCGCCGTCTGCGCGCACCGTGAGGCGCACCCGCCAGTTGTGCCCGTGGAAGCGCTCGCACTTTTCGACGCCCGGCAGCGTGTGAGCGGCCGAAAACGTGGCCTCAGCGGACAGCAGGAACGCAGGCACCGTCACCTGATTCCGGCAACGTGGTGCAGCACGTCGTAGCGTGTCACGATTCCCGCGAGTTCCCCGTGGTCTCGCACCAGCACGGCGGGCGTCTCGCGGGAAAGCAGTTCGGAGAACTGTTCGAGGAGCACGTCCGCCTCGACCACCGGGTAGGGCGATTCCATCACCTCGCGCACGGGCAAGTCCAGGACTGAGGGGTGAGCAATGGCCTGGGCCATGACGCTCGCCTCGTCGACCGACCCGACGGTCTCGCCGTTCTCGACGATCGGAAGCTGGGAGATGTCGTACGTGTCCATCAGGTTGATCGCTTCGCGTACGGTCTGGGCGGGCGCCACGATGACGAGTGGCGGTCCGCCGGCGGGCTTGGCAGCGAGCAGCGTGCCGGCGGTGACGTGCTCCACCTCGAGGAGTTGGTTTTCCTGCAGCCACTCATCGTTGAAGACCTTGGAGAGATAGCGCTCGCCGGTGTCGCACAGGATCGCGACCACGCAGGCGTCGGGGTCGTCGACCTTGCGCGCGACCCGAAGCGCCGCGGTGACGATCAGGCCGGTGGATCCTCCCACGAAGAGTCCCTCCTCGCGCGTGAGGCGCCGTGCCATCTGAAAGGCGTCGCGGTCGCTTACGGAATGGAAATCGTCGAGGATGTCGAAATGCATCGTCTCGGGGATCTTGTCCCCGCCGATGCCCTCGACCTTGTACGGGTGTCCCTCTGCGACGTGCTGCGTGCGGGCGAACTCGGCATAGACCGAGCCCTCGGGCTCGGCAACGATGACCTTGACGTCGGGGTTTCTCTCCTTGAGGTAGCGACCAGCCCCACTCAGCGTGCCACCGGTGCCCGAGCCACCGACCAGGTGGGTGACCTTGCCCTCGGTCTGCTCCCAGATCTCCGGTCCCGTAGTGCGGTAGTGCGCCTCGGGATTCACCTGGTTGTAGAATTGGTTCGCGAGAACGGCGTTGGGCGTCTGCTTGACTATGGTCTTGGCCTTCATGACGTAATTGTCCGGATGGTCGGGCGGCACGGCCGTTGGCGTAATCACCACTTCCGCCCCGAAGGCCTTGAGGAGCCGCACCTTCTCGGACGACATCTTGTCGGGCATGGTGAAGATGCAGCGATACCCCTTGAGGGCGGCCGCGAGCGCGAGGCCGACGCCGGTGTTGCCGGAGGTGCCCTCCACGATCACGCCACCCGGCTTGAGCTCGCCGCGCCGCTCGGCATCCTCGATGATCGCAACGCCGATACGGTCCTTCACCGATCCGCCGGGGTTGAAGAACTCGGCCTTGCCGTACACCGGAGTGCGCACACCCTCGGTGACGCGGTTGAGCCGAATGAGAGGCGTCCACCCGATCGTTTCGAGCACATCCCCGTAGGGGCGCCTGTGGCGTTCACTCATTGGATACCTCCCGCGGAGCCGTCCGGACGCCTGAAGTGCACCGGTTGCAGGAAGGACGTTGCCACCGGTTGGCCGTCACGCCGGGCGGGAGCGAAGCGCATTTCCGACACTCCTGCGAGCGCTGCAGTGTCGAGCTGCGGGTAGCCGCTGCCCTCGACAATCTGGGTTGAGTCGAGGACGATGGTCCCGGACTCATCGACGAAGAGCCGGAGGATCACGGTGCCCTCGACCCCCTCGGTGTAGAGGTCTGCCGGGTAGGCGACGGGCGATTCGGCGTTGGTCACGACGGGCGGCTCGAAGCCACGTGGCGTGGCCACGGGATCCTCCTGGCGCGGCACCGAATCCTCCCCGCCGCACGCCAGGAGCACGACAACACCAATCCACGGGTAGCGCATCACTGTTCCTCGGCGCGTCGCTTCAGCTCGGAGAGCCGCGTGAGCGCCTCGAGTGGGGTCATGGCCTCAGGATCGATCGCCAACAACTCCTTGAGCACCGGGTGGGCGCCCTGCGCGAACAGCGTGAGCTGTTGCGCGTCGGGCGGCGTCGGCGCCTTCTCGCCCGCGACGTGGTGTCCCGACTCCAGCAGGATCAGGATCTCCCACGCCCGCTGCACCACCTCCGTCGGGAGGCCGGCGAGCCGACCCACGTGGATGCCGTACGACCGATCGGAACCTCCCGGCTCGAGGCGATGCAGGAAGACGATATCGTCGCCCGACTCGCGCACGGCAACGTTGAAGTTCCGGGCGTGCTGCAACTCCTCGGTGAGCTGCGTGAGCTCGTGGTAATGCGTGGCGAAGATTGTCTTACACCCTACGTGATCGTGCAGATACTCGGTGACGGCCCACGCGATCGCCACGCCGTCGTATGTCGCCGTACCGCGCCCGATCTCGTCGAGCAGCGCCAGGCTCCGGGCAGTGGCACCGTGGAGGATAGCGCTCGTCTCGCTCATCTCCACCATGAACGTGGATTGGCCCCGTCCCAGGCTGTCACTCGCTCCCACCCGCGTGAAGACGCGGTCGACCACGCCGACCGTAGCCGCATCGGCCGGCACGAAAGAACCCATCTGCGCGAGCACCACGGCGAGGCCGGTCTGTCTGAGCACCGTGGATTTGCCCGCCATGTTGGGCCCGGTCAGCAGGATCACGCGGCCCGCTTCGTCCAGTCGGATGTCGTTGGGAATGAACTTGCCGGGTGGGAGGACGCGCTCCACGACGGGATGGCGCGACTGCCGCAGCTCGAGCTCCGTGCCTTCGGTCATGTCGGGGCGCACGTAGCGCTCACGCGCTGCCGTCTCGGCGAGAGAGGCAAACACATCCAGCTCAGCGACCATGCGGGCCACCCGCCGGAGTCGGGGGAGCCGATCGGCCACCAGGTCGCAGAGCCCCGCCACCAGCTCCCGCTCGCGACGCAACGCGCGGTCCTCGGCGCCCAACACCCGGGCCTCGTACTCCTTGAGCTCTGGGGTGGCGTATCGTTCGGCGTTGGTGAGTGTCTGCCGGCGCTCGTAGTCGTCGGGTATCGCCCGCTTGTGGGCCTTGGTGACCTCGATGTAGTACCCGAAGACCTTGTTGTAGCCCACTTTGAGCGAAGGAATTCCCGTGCGCTCCCGCTCGGTGGCCTGGAGTGCGGCGATGTACCGCTTGCCGCCGTCCCGCAGGTCGCGAATCTCGTCCAGCTCCGTGTCGGCGCCCGGGCGAACTGCATCGCCATCTCCCAGCGATGGTGGTGGGCGCTCCACCAGGAGCTGCTCCAAGCGCTCGGTGACGTCGGCCATCAGGTCGAACGACTCGGCGATGCGCTCCAATTCAGCGCTGGACTCCCGTGTGGCGAGACCGTCGAGGGCGCTCTTCACGTCGGGTAGCCTGCCCAGCGAATCGCGCAGGCCGCCCAAGTCTCTGGGGCTTGCACGGTGGGCCGCCGCCCGTCCCGCCAAGCGCTCAACGTCGCGCACGCCGTCAAGCGCGTCGCGCAGCCGCTCCCTGCCCCGTTCGTCGTGCACGAGCACGCCGACGGCCGCGTGCCGCGCCCTGATCGGCGCGATCTCTCGCAATGGTGCGAGCAACCACTGGCGCAGGAGCCGGGCGCCCATGGCGGTCACGCTGCGGTCGAGCACCTCGAGGAGCGTTCCGCCGGCGTCCCCGGGCCGCATCGGCTCCACGAGCTCGAGATTGCGCCGCGTCATCTCATCGATCGGCATCGCGGTGCCGGGGCGCCGCACTGAAGGGTGGGCGAGCTGCGGCATCCCACCCGGCTGGAGCTCGCTCGCGTAGCGCAGCAGCGCTCCCGCTGCGCCGATGGCGGGCCGGTCCGACTCGACGATGGCGAGGCCGTCCAGCGACCTGACTCCCAATCGCCTGGCGATCTCGATCTCGGCCTGCTGCGGCTCGAAGTCCCACGCTTCCCTCGTGGTCCTGATCACGCGTGCCTCGAGGAACGGAAGCGTCTCGCCTTCCGGTAGGACGATCTCCCGGGGGTCGTAGCGCGCCAACGCGGCTGCGAGATCGCCCTGCTGAACCGTCTCCAGAACGAACTCGCCGGTGGAGAGGTCGAGGGCGGCCACGCCGGCGGGCTCCCCCGGCAGGACCGCCACGAGGAAGTTGTTGCGCGAACCCTCGAGCCATTCGGCGTCGAAGATCGCTCCCGGGCTCACGGTTTCGACGACCTCGCGCCGCACGACGCCCTTGGCGAGCTTCGGGTCCTCGACCTGCTCGCAGATCGCCACGCGATACCCGCGCTCGACCAGGCGACGCAGGTACTCGCCCGCCGCCTTCACGGGCACGCCCGCCAGGGGGACGTCCGCTGCGGCCCCGCTGTTGCGGCTGGTGAGCGTGAGGCCGAGCTCTCGCGCCGCGAGCTTCGCGTCGTCGAGGAACATCTCGTAGAAGTCACCCATGCGAAAGAACAGGATTGCGTCGGCGTGGCGCGCCTTGATCTCTCGGTACTGCTGCATCAGCGGGGTCTCCGACGTCGAGGGCGAGCGGCGCCTCCTGCTCACTGCTCCTCCACCACGAACGGGTTGCCACCGAACTTCCGCCTGAGCTCGTTGACGAGTCGCTGTGCGCTCCCGCGGTCAGCGTGCCGTCCGACGCGAACCTTGAAGAGGCCGTCCGCGCCACGCACCACATGGGGCTCGTAGCCGTCTGCGTAGAGCGCCCGCATCAGCTCGTCCGCGGCGGCAGCGCTTTGCACGGCAGCCATCTGCACCGCGTACACCGTCTGTGTGCCCGGGGGTTGGGCCACGGCGCGGGTGCTGTCGGAGGTCGAGTCACCCGCCGCCAGCACCGTGCCGCACCGCTGCAGATGATACCGGGCGCGGTTCGCGAGCTCCACGTCCTCGCCTGCGCCGGCCTCGGCGGTCACGAGGAGCTGACACCCCTCCAGGGGGCTGCCGAGCTCAATCTGGGACCGGCCCGCCCAGAAGGCGGCGTGAGCGAGGACCTCGCTGAGCGGGTAGTCCATGAGGATCCGCTCCGCCGACCGGCGCGCGGAGGCGAAGTCGCCGGACGCGAACGCCATCTGCGCAAGGCGCAGCAGCGCCCTATCGGCCCAGGCCGAGCGGGAGTACTCGATGCTCACTCGCCGGAAGTACAGGGTGGCGCTGTCGGCATCGCCGGAAACCACGCCCGCCGCGAACAGCATCTGGGGGTAGAGGGAGTCGGCGGGGGAAAGGCCTCCGAGGCGTGCCCGTACCAGCGCGCGCGCCGAATCACCCTGTCCCTCGGTGGCGAGTCGCGCGGCCACGGTCAAGGTCGAATCGTCCTGGGCGGCCAGCGGCGCCGCCGCACAGAGCATCCACGCGAGCACGGCGAGTCGTCTCATGCCGCGGCCCTTCCTGTGGCGAAGGTGAGGATCATGTCGCTGAGCGTCCCGGCTTCATCGCTCGTGGTCGTGGACTTGAGCGCCCGATCGGCCCGGAACGCCGCGCGGAGCGCCCGGTCGAGATCCCGTGCCGGCCAGTGACGCGCCGCTTCCGTCCAGCGACGCGCCTCGGCCTTCCAGTTCCCGAGACCGTACGGTCGGGCCTTCTGGATCTGACCGAATACCGCTGCCTCCACTCGAGATGGCGGCGTTCCCGAGTCGAGGAGCGCCCGCGCCAGTCGCACACCCACCAGCGCGGTGCCCAGCATTCCGACCAGCCGCACGCCCGTAACGCCCGAAGTGGAGAGCACCTGCCCGAGCATTCCGATGGCCAGCGGCACGTCGCGCGCCAGTGCCGCACTCACCCAATCGAGGGGCGTCTCCCCGTGGCGCACGCCGACGAGTTGCGAAACGTCCTGCACGCCGAGGGATCGTCCCTCGGGTGTGGCCGCTGCGAGCTTCTCCACCTCCATCGCCAGGTGCGAGAGCTCGCCGCTCACCGCGTTGACCAGGTGCTCGACGGCGTCGGGCTCGATCGTGAAGCCCGTGTCCTTCGACCTGCGCTCCACCCAGCGGACCAGGCGCGCTGGGCTCAGGGGCTCGAGCTTCACGTGCACGGCGTGTGACTTCAGCTTGGTGCTGGGTGCCTCCCCGGCGCCGTGCACCAGCAGCAGCACCGTCGTGGGCGATGGGTTCGCCACGTACTGCTCGAGCACCTGCCATACCTTTGCGTTCTTGCGCCACTGCTCGAGGTTCTTGACCACCACGACTCGGCGCTCGGCGAGCATGGGTGGCGTTTCCACGAGCGCGTGCAGGCTCTCGCCGTCCAGGTCGCCGGCCGAGCGTACGTCGAGATTGAAGTCGCGGCTCCCGGGATCCACGGCCTGCTCCTGCACGAAGTGGATGAGCTCGTCCTTGAGCACGTCCTCTTCGCCGGTCAGGTAGTAGACAGGAGCGAGGTCGCCGCGACGGATCTGGCGGTACGCGGAGTCAAAAGAAAGGGACGCCGCCATATAGGGCGGAAATTACCGAGCGGCGGGTGGCTTAGAAACCCTGCGGGCCGGCTACGGGAAGACGGCTGTTTGGACCTGCCAGGTGTGGTGGGAGGCCGGGACGGTGAAGTCGGCAAACCCCACGTAGTGCACGCGCGGACTCACTACCACGACCGCCGGGGGAGCGGCCTGTTCCGCCGCCGCCGTATGAGAGCTGTCGGCGGTGGTGACCCACAGGAACAACGCCGCCACCACCACGAGCATCAGGGCCGCCATGAGCCCGGCCGTGGCCGGTACGGCGGGCCGGAAGGGCTCGGGGGGTGGGGCCGCCAGCCGGGCGGCCAGCCGACGGCGGAAGCTCGCCGAGGGGCCCACGTCGCTGAGGCTGCGCAACACCGTCACGCCCCTGGCGAGGCGCGCGTCGTAGCGCATGCACTGCGGGCATACCAGGAGGTGCCGCCTCAACTGCTGCAGCAGGCCCTGATCCTCGATCAGGCCGTCGCGGTACTCGGAGTAGTGCTCCAGGAAGTCAGTGCAGTGCATGGATCTCGGACTGTGCCATCGATGGTACCGCGGCCCGACTAGGAAGTTCCCCGTCCCGGGGGTCGGGAAACTGCGGAAGCCCGCAGCGCACGACGAAGGGAGGGCTTGTGGGCCCTCCCTTCAGGTGTCCGCGGAGGTGGACACGTCGGCCGCTAGTCCAACTGCGGCCCGATGATCTGGGCAAACCGGTTGCGAGCCCGGTTCAGCCGGCTCTTCACGGTGCCCAGGTTGCACTTGGTGATCTCGGCGATCTCCTCATACGTCTTCCCCTCCAGCTCCCGCAGCACGAATACGACGCGATGGTGCTTGGGCAGCTGGGCCACGGACTCTTCGACCAACCGCCGCAGTTGGCGCCTGCGGTAGAGGTCTTCGGGCCGGTGGTTGGGGTCCTCGAACTGGAGCGGCCGATGATCGGCCTCCCAGTTCTTCTTGATGGTCTGGAAGAGGACCAGTGGACTGCGGCTCCGGTTCCGCAACTCGTTCTTCGCCAGGTTCGACGCGATGGTGTAGATCCAGGTCGAGAACTTCTTGCTCTGGTCGAACCGCTGCAGGTGACGATGAACGCGTATGAAGACCTCCTGCACCAGATCCTCGGCGCGTTCGCGATCGCCGATGGTCCGGTAGATGAAGTTGAGCAACCGCTTCTGATAGCGATCGACCAACTCATCGAACGCCCTCTTCCTGCCAGCCAGGTACGCCGCAACCACGCGCGAGTCGTCCAGCTCTCGCAGGTCGAAGCGCTCCGCCGCTGGGGCGGACGCGGGTCTGGCCCGCGCACGGGTCTCGATGGGTGCGGTCATGTGGTAGCTCCCGGGCGCCCGCCACGAGACGGGTACCCTCGTTCGGACTAGGAACGGTTCGCTAAGGTCTCCTCCTTCCCACCCCTGAATTCAGCACAAACCGTACCGACGGGGCCCGCTCTCGGGCTCGGTCGGTGCAACTAGTTATTTGGCAACGGGATGGAGAGCAGCCGATCGGGAGATCCCCGATACCGCCCGCGACGCGTCAGGTGTCCTCGATGAGGGACACCGTCTACAGATTGAGGCGGTAGCCGGCGACGTAGAGCAGAGCCACGACAGACTTGGCGTCCGCGATCTCCCCGTCCCGGATCATCTCCAGCGCCCTGGCGAGCGGCACTGGCTCTACTCTGATTAACTCGTCCGGCTCGTGACTGGGTTCCCTCTGGGTGAGGTCGGTGGCCAGGAAGACGTGGATCCGCTCGTCAGTGAACCCGGGCGTGGTGTAGATGGTGGTCAGGTGCTCTACCGATCCGGCGACCGCGCCCGTTTCCTCGGTGAGCTCGCGCCGGGCACAGTCGGCCGGGTCTTCTCCGGCTTCCAGCACGCCCGCCGGGACCTCCCAGATCGCCCCCCCAGTGGCGTAGCGGTACTGCTCGATGAGAAGCACGGCGGGATCGGGACTGTCCGGCTGCGACAGGAGGGGTACGATGGCAGCCGCTCCCGGGTGGCGTACGATCTCGAGGTCGAACTCGGTGCCGGAGGGCGTGCGCACCGTGTCCACCTCCACCTTCACCAGCTTCCCGTCGTAGGCGCGCCGGGTGGCCACACATGTCGGGAGATCCTGGGGCATCTTCGTGCTCCTTGGGGTTGGCGGCATCGGGCTTGGTCAGACAGGGAGTTGCACGGGCGGGAACGCTCGACGGGCGGCGCGACGTCGTTCCCCTGGCGAAGCCCGGCGGCCGGGCGGCGCCTTACGCTTCTCGCGAGAAGACGATGACCACCTTGTCGTCGGGGAGGGGCTGGATCGAGTGGAAATCCCAGCCCATGCGGGCTCGCTCGTTCATGAGGTCGGTCATCGCGTCCTCGTCCTCGCGCGCCTTCCCTTGCGTCCGAAGGATGACTACCTGGAACTGTCGCATTCACGCCTCGCGATCGTGGTACCCGGTGCCGGAGCGGCGCCGACCAGAATGTAGCAGTTTCACGAATCCCGCGTGACCAGTGAGAGCCGGCCGACGAGGGCGCGGCCTCCCTGAGGGGAGGCCTGGCCACGGCCTGGCGATGTGACACGGGCGCCCTTCCCCACCGCAGGATCACACCGTGGTGCTGCGTTGTAGCGGGGCGGGCGGCCTGTTCGGTCGCCGCGGTTCTGCGTCGCGCACCCATAGGTCACGCCGCTCGAGGTCTATGGGCTTAACCTGCTGCGATTGAAGCTCTTAAGCGGTATCCTCCTGTGGCGGCATGCTGGCCTCGAGGCCGGAACTTGGCCCGCAGGACGACGGCTGCCGCCGTCGACGACTGGGCGAAATCCACAGGGCTGCGATACTGCGTTCTTGCGGTATGGCTGTGTGAGGCGGGTGCTTGCGGGGGACGGAGGGCAGGTTAACCATAGCGGTAACTTGCGGCCCCGGCCCGGAAGGAGGGTGAGTGAGGCGCGAATCGGGAGGGTTACCGATCTCCGTCGCGCGGGTCGTCCGGAGGATCTTCGGCACGGCGACCATCGTGTTCGCGGGGGTGGGCTTCGCGGTGGGCGACGATCCACGCTGGTTCGTGGCTTCGGGAATGTGCGGCCTCATGTGGTGGGGCTGGGATCTGCTGCTGGCGTACGTGTTTGCGCCCGTCGGCCAATGGGTCTCCGATCAGCTCGTGGGTGGCGGCGTGATGGGGTCCTCGGCGGGAATGCGGCCGAACCTCGAGGAGATGATCGCCCTCCTCGAGGGACACCTGCGGCGCGGCACCTCCCGCAAGGTCGATATCAACGCGGCTGTGCGCCTCGAGGAGATCTACCGCACCGTGAAGAAGGACCCGGCCCGCGCGCGAGAGGTCATTCGCATCGTGCGTGAGCGCTACCCCGACGCCCCCGAGTTGGCCCGATACGAGCCGGAGGACACCGAAGGCGACCTCGTGTTGCCAGGGGACGGGGCGTAGGACGCATTGACGTGGCGCTGGCCCACCTGAGAGGGCTGCCGCGGCGGCCAGGTTTGAGTAGATTATCCGCCCGCGGCCAGGTAGCTCAGTTGGTAGAGCAGGGGACTGAAAATCCCCGTGTCGGCGGTTCAATTCCGTCCCTGGCCATTGCCCTGAGCCCGCACCGTGTGTGGGCTCTCTTTTCTTCCCGCTCGGTAACCCCATCCGCTTGACTCTCGCTTGACGGCCTCCGGTGACGGTGTGTGTAGCCATCACGGGAGGGAGTCATGCATCGCGTCACGCTCGCCGCCATCGCCCTCTGGGTCCTCTCGCCCTGCGCCCTCGGAGCGCAGCTCAGCGAGTCAGGCAAGGGTCTCTGCTTCTATGCCGCTCCCCAACCGCGCTGCGGCTCCTTCCTGATCACCGAAGCCCACGCGCGCTACCGCGTATCGTCTGCCGCGGGTCAGAACGCCTTTTACCTCACGGCGGAGGCCGGCTGGATGAAGAACCTGGGCGACGCAGCCGTGGGGTTCACCGTGTTCGGTGGGCACGACTTCGGGTTCGAGACGGGCCGGGCCGGCCTCAAGGGGCGCTACCGCCGCTGGCTCGGCGGTGCGCATCGGCTCGATGTGTCGGCCGGCATGCTGCTCACCTCGGAGGGCTCCGAGCTCTTCGGGGTCGCCGGTCCCGGTGTGGTGGTCGGCGTGGGCTACAGCCTGGGTGATTGGGTCCACCTCACTGCCGAGCTGGACTACGCACCCGCGGAGCGCCGTCCGGAGCCGCAGTGCGGGCCCGGTTTCCCCGGCGAGCCGGATTGCGGGTGGGAGTGGTATTACGACGGTCCTACCACGCCGTCGCTGTACCTGGGCGCCGCCCTCGGGAAGAAGGCCGGGGTTGCCTCCTATGCCTTGGCGGGCCTGGTCGGCTTGCTCGCGGCGTCGCTGGGCTCGATGGACTTCGGCATGAGCCTGGGGATGTGAGCGTGAGATGGCAGCGAAGAACCACTATTCTAATTTGTGGTATCGCACAAAAGATTGATCGGGCGGGTCGCTGCCAGTGACCCGCCCGATCGTTGTCGTGCTTCAGCCCGAGGGTTGTTCCACGACCAGGGTGCTCACGTGGACGTTGAGCGCGTGGTTCACCCGCAGGCCCACGACCCCGTCGCAATCGAGCTCCGAGCGGGGCACCGAGGTCACCCGCTCTCCGTTCACGTAGAATTGCACCTCCTCTGAGCCCACCTCGACCGCCAGGACGTTCTTGACCGGGTCCTCACCCCCGTCGTGCGGCAGGATGGCGGTGTGCTCGGTCCACGGGACGACGACCTCGGTCTCGCTGCCGCGGCGCGTCTTGACCAGGAAGCGGCCGTCCTTGCGGATCAAGAAGTAGGCGTAGGCCTGATCGGCGCCCTCGAGCTGCCGGCCACCGAAGAAGACGCCCACCCCCTCCCGTCGCTCCCCGGGGAAGAGGTGCACTTCGGCTCTGAGCCGATACGCGCCCGTCGCGGTTCGGGCCGGGTCGTAGAAGATCCCCGCGGGGCCGGTAGTGATGTGCCATCCGGGGGGCATGGCCACGAAGTAGAGGTCGGACGCGTCGGCGCGGTCGAGCCGGACCTTCCAGTCGGCGGGCCGCTCGAACTCCTGCGCCGCGGCCGCGGGGGCGAGCAACAGCAGTGTCACCAGCGAGCAGAACAGACGCATGAGGACTCCGGGAGGAGAGGAACGCGCAGACTAACCGAAGGCATGTACCCTGTCTAGGCACCCGGGGCCGGTCGGGGGTGGTCCGCTGAGGGTCGGGGAGTCCCCCAGGCGCGGAACCTTTCCAGCGTCCGGGGGGTTAGCCGACAAGATCGCTCATATTTCCCCGTCAACGGCAGGAGGCACCCATGTCGCTGTCACGTCCCATAGGTCTCACTCTCACCCTGCTCCTCGTCGCCGGGCTCGCCTGCTCCGACAGTAGCGGACCGGGCGGTGGCAACGACGGTGGCAATGGCGGCGGCGGTGGTACCGGCGGGCCGATCACCCTCTCGGGTTCGGTGCAGCCAATCCTGAACGCGAACTGCGCCGGTTCGAGCTGCCACATCGGGAATTCCTCGCCCCCCCACGGCCTGAACCTCACGAGCGGGCAGACCCACGCGAACACGGTTGGCGTGGCCTCCGGTCAGGTCCCCACGATGAACCGCGTCGAGCCCGGGCAGCCGGACCAGAGCTACCTCGTGCACATGATCCAGGGGACGTTCTCCACGGTGGGCGGGTCCGGTCCACGGATGCCCCTCGGGGCCGGCAGCCTCAGTCAGGCCCAGATCGACATCATCCGGGACTGGATCACCGCCGGCGCCTCGAACGACTAGATCATGGAACCGCGATCGAAGCTCCTCACCCGGGGCACGCTCGGAACGCTGGCTCTGGCGTCGGCACTCTCCTGGGTGCCGCTCAGCCGGGCGACCGCCGAGCCGTACCTCGCGTTGCGCACCGGGCTCAAGTGCTCGCACTGCCATGTGAATCGCACTGGAGGCGGTGGGCGCAACGGTTACGGCAGCGTGTGGTCGCAGACCCAGCTGCCCATGCGCACGTTCGACGTGCGCACGCGCAACCTTGCCAGCTGGGTGGCCATCGGCCTGGATTTCCGCGGCGCGTTTGATGCGGCCCTTACCAGCGGGGTCGAGCCGCGCACGGCGTTTGCCGTCAAGGAATCGCAGGTACAGCTCGAGGCGCAGCTCATCGACGACATCCTCACCTTCTACCTCGACCAAACCGTGGAGCCGGACCGTGCCAAGGCGCGGGAGGTCTTCGGCATGGCCGCCTGGAGGCCGCTCAACGGTTACGCCAAGGTGGGGAAGTTCCTGCTCCCCTATGGCTGGCGCCTGTGGGATGATCAGGAGTTCATCCGCTCGGCAACGAACTTCACCTACGCGACGCCGGATGTCGGCGTCGAGGTCGGGATCGAGCCCGGACCCCTGAGCTGGGCGGTTTCGGTCACCAATGGCAGCTTTAGCGGGACCGAGAGCAACGGCGCGAAGCTGGTTGCGACGAACGCCGTCCTCACCTTCCGGCGCTGGCGGGTCGGTGCCTCGGCGGCTCGCAACGCTGAGCCGGGCGCGCGGCGCGAGATCGTGGGTGCGTACGCAGGCTTCTCAGTGGGCCCCTTGGTGTTCCTCGGGGAGACCGACTTCGTGTTCGATTCCTTCGACGACACGACGTCCACCGATCGCGATCAGGTCCTGGCGTTCGTGGAGGGCGATTGGTTGATCACGAGGGGGCTCAATCTCAAGGCTACCTACGGATTCCAGGATCCGTCGGCGAGCATTCGCGCCGGGGTCGGCGGTCAGCCCGGCGATCAGGGAGATCGCCGCACCCGCGCCCGCGTCGGGCTCGAAGCCTTCCCGGTGCCGTTCGTGCAGCTCTCAGGCTTCTGGGTCCGCTGGAACGAGGCGGTTGATGCCGACGACCGCGACGTCATCACTCTGGAGGCACACGTCTACTTCTAGCACGAGCACGACCGTCTGTTGCGCCGCCTGAGGCCCGCCCGAGATCTATACCACGGCTCGCGCGGGCCTTAGCTTTGGACATTCGTGCGCGGCGGGATGCTGTTTGCGGTCCGCCGTGATGTGCGGCCCCGGCCTACCGGAGAGGCGTCGTCTCATGGGTCTGTACGTCCTCCTGACGCTCGAGATCGTGGGGCAGGTGCTGGCGGCTGGGCTGGCGTTACGGCTGGCCCGGGTCGCTGGCAAGCTGGCGCCGTGGGGCGGCGTCGGAGCGGCGATCGGCGTGCTGGTGCTGTGGCAGATCGCCGACGTCGCGCGGATCGCCACTGGTTCCATGGTGGCGCCCACCTACGGCGCGCAGGTCGAAGACCTGATTCTCTCGCTGTTGCTCCTGCTGGGCCTCGCGCTCATGTTGCGCCGCTTTCACGCGACCCAGCAGGTAAGTGCCCGCGCGTGGCGGCACGACCGGCGGCTGCGTTCCCTCATCGAGAATTCCCTCGACATCGTGACCGTGCTCGACGCTCACGCCACCATCCTCTACGCGAGTCCCTCGACGGAGCGGGTGCTCGGGTATGACCCGGAAACGCTGGTGGGGCGAAGCGTCTTCGACCTGGTGCACTCCGGTGACTTGACGCGCGTGCGTGACTTTCTGGCGAGCCGGGTGAGCACGCCGGGTGTGGCGCCCCTCATCGAGTGTCGCATCCAGCGCATCGACGGCCGATGGCGCCACTTCGAAGTCGCCGGCAACAACCTGCTGGACGATCCCACGGTGCACGCCATCATGGTGAACGCGCGGGACGTGACGCAGCGGCGCGAAGCCGAAGAGCGTCTGCACGCGAGCGAGCGCCGGTTCCGCCGCATGGTCGAGAACTCGTGGGACGTCTTCGCCATGGTGAGCTCGGAGGGAGCCTTTGAGTTCATCAGCCCCTCCGTCAAGCGGGTGCTGGGTTACGACCCCGCCGACTACGTGGGCCGCCCTATCTTCGAGTTCGTGCATCCCGACGACGTGCTCAAGCTGGGTGAGGCGCTACGCGACATCTTGAGCGAGCCGGGAAGATCCGTGTCGGTGGAACTGCGGGGGCGGAATGCCAGCGGCGAATGGCGTTGGCTCGACGCGGTCGGCACGAACCTGCTCGATGATCCCGCGGTGGGGGCGGTGGTGGGGGTGTTTCGGGACAAGACGGAGCGCCGCCGGACCGAGGAAGCGCTCCGGTCCGTCACGGAAGGCGTCTCGGGCGCCACCGGCAAGGAGTTCTTCCACTCCCTCGTCGTGATGCTCACCCAGGTGCTGGGGGTGGAGTACGCAGTCATCGCGGAGTGGCCGGGTGAGGACTCGGACCGGATCCATACGATTGCCGTCTGTGCGGCCGGTGAAGTGCTGGAGGACTTCGACCGACCGCTGGCAGGCAGCCCCTGCGCCGGCGTGCTCGCGTCGCGTACCTGCAGCTACCCCGGCGGTGTGCGCGAGGAGTTTCCGGACGACCGGCTGCTGGCAGAGTTCGAGGTGGAGAGCTATCTGGGCACCCCGTTGCTCGATTCCTCTCGCCAGGTCATCGGCGTGATCGCTGTGCTCGGCAAGCAGCCCCTCGCCGAGGAACAGCTTGTGCGCTCCACGCTCGAGATCTTCGCTCCCCGCGCGGCGGCCGAGCTGGAGCGCAGCAGGGCAGAGGAGGCGCTGCGGCGTTCCGAGAGGAGCTATCGCGCGTTGGTGGAACACGCGATGTATGGGATCTTCCGTTCCACCCCCGAGGGACGGTTCCAATCCGTCAACCCGGCATTGGTGAGCATGCTGCGCTATGAGTCCGAGCGGGAGGTGCTGGAGCTCAACCTTGCGCAGGACGTCTATGTGGACGGCGCGGTGCGCGACTCGCTCATCGAGGAACACCGGGAGGCCGACCAGATCGTCGGTGTCGAGGCGGAGTGGAAGCGGAAGGACGGCACCCCGTTCACCGTGCGCCTCAGCGGCCGGCCGGTGCGCGAGGCCGGCGGAGAGATCGTGGCGTTCGAGATGATCGCTGAGGACGTTACCGAGCGCCGCGCGCTGGAGGACCAGTTGCGGCACGCTCAGAAGATGGAAGCCATCGGCCAGCTGACCGGGGGCATCGCGCACGACTTCAACAACCTGCTCACCGTCATTCTGGCGAACGCCGACATGCTGGAACAGGGACTGCCCGATGGCGATGGCGAGTTCGTCGAGGACCTGACGGATCTCAGGCGAGCGGCGCAGCGGGGCAGCGACATGGTGAAGAAGCTGCTCGGCTACAGCCGTCGGGGGATGATTGCGCTCCGGCCGCTCAACATCGCCACCGTGATCGCCAACCTGCTGCCCACCATGCGGCGCATCCTTCCTGAAAACATCGAGGTGCGTTTCCTGCCCCGCGCCTCCGAGGCGGTCATACGGGCAGACGAGGGTGCGCTCGAGCAGATCCTGTTCAACCTGGCCACCAACGCGCGCGACGCGATGCCGGACGGCGGCGTGCTGCGGATCGAGGTGAGCCACGTGCTGCTCGACGAGGGGCACCAAACGGTGCGGGGGTGGGGTGGCTCCAGCGGGGAGTACGTGTACGTCGTGGTGACCGACACCGGCCACGGCATGGACGCGGAGACGAAGGAGCGGATCTTCGATCCGTTCTTTACGACGAAGCCGACGGGGCTCGGCACCGGGCTCGGGATGGCGATGATCTACGGTCTGGTGAAGCAGCAGGAAGGCTATATCGACATCCACAGCGAGGTGGGAAAGGGGACCAGCGTTGGCCTCTATTTTCCCCTCGCCCCAGACGACGAAGCTGGGGTGGGCCAGGAGGAGGTCGAAGCCGGAGCCCCGCGCGGGACCGAGACGCTGCTGCTGGTGGAGGACGAAGACGCCATCCGGCGTGCGGCGAAACGCCTGTTGGAGCGGGTGGGCTATACCGTGCTCCTCGCGGCCGACGGCGAGGAGGCGCTCGACGTCTTCGGCAGGTACGAGACCGATATCGATCTCGTCATTACCGACATGGTGATGCCGCACGTCGGCGGATTGGAGTTGCACAACACGCTGCGCGACCGGGGGAAGACCGTGCAGTTCCTCTTCACCAGCGGCTACGCCGGCGATGCGGACGAGGAGAGCTCCCTCGATCCGTCTCTGCCGTTCCTGCAGAAGCCGTGGGATGTTGATGAGCTCTTGCACAGGGTGCGCGGCCTGCTGGACCGGCCCGTGGCGTGAGGTGCCGGCTGCCGCCCGGCGTGGAATCGCGGCCGTTCCCTGTGCATCTTTCATCACCTCTTAGATGACCAACCGACGTTCTATCCGTGAGGGTGGAAGGAGTGGACGAGGATGAGCGGTGACATTCAGGTTCCGATTCCCATCAACGAGCCGGTGCACTCGTATGCACCCGGCACGCCGGAGCGCGCGGCGCTGAAGGAGAAGCTGGCCGAGATGCAGAGGGAGGAGATTGAGTTCCCCCTTATCATCGGTGGCAAGGAGGTGCGCACCGGGAAGACGTACAAGGCGGTGATGCCACACCGGCATGGGCACACCCTGGCCACGTGGCACATGGCCGGCAAAGAGGAAGCGGAGATGGCCATCAGGGCCGCGCGAGAGGCCTGGAGAGAGTGGTCGGAGTGGTCCTGGGAAGACCGCGCCAGCGTCTTTCTCAAGGCGGCCGACCTGCTGGCCACCTCGTGGCGAGACGCCGTGAACGCCGCGACGATGCTGTGCCAGAGCAAGACGGCCCATCAAGCCGAGATCGACAGCGCGTGCGAGCTGATCGATTTCTTCCGCTTCAACGTGTACTTCGCGGAGCGGTTGTACGAAGACCAGCCGCTCTCGGCTCCCGGGATGTGGAATCGCCTGGAGTACCGTCCGTTGGAGGGATTCATCTACGCGATCACTCCGTTCAACTTCACGTCGATCGCGGGCAACCTGCCGACCGCTCCGGCCATCATGGGCAATACGGTGGTATGGAAGCCGTCGCGGCCTGCCGTGTTCAGCGGCTACTACCTGATGCGGATGTTCGAGGCGGCCGGTGTGCCACCCGGCGTGATCAACTTCCTGCCTGGTGATCCACGCGCGGTGACGGAGGCGGTGCTGAACTCGCCCGACTTCGGGGGCATCCATTACACCGGCTCCACCGGCGTCTTCCAGAGCTTCTGGCGTACCATTGGGGAGAACATCGAGAAATACCAGACCTACCCGAGGATCGTGGGGGAGACGGGGGGCAAGGACTTCATCATCGCGCACTCGAGCGCGGACCCCGATGCCCTCACGACGGCCATCGTGCGAGGCGGGTACGAATATCAGGGCCAGAAGTGCTCGGCGGTGTCCCGCGTATACGTTCCCGACACGCTTTGGCGGCGGATCCGTGGCGACCTGCTGGATCAGGTGTCCAGCATCCCGATGGGAGACGTGGCCGACTTCCGCAACTTCATGGGCGCCGTGATCGACGAGAAGTCGTTCGACGACATCTCCGGCTACATCGAGCACGCGCGCGGATCGAAGGACGCCGAGGTGCTGGTGGGCGGCGAATGCGACAAGTCGGAGGGCTACTTCATCCGACCCACGTTGGTGCAGGCGCATCGGCCCGACTTCAAGCTGATGTGCGAGGAGATCTTCGGGCCGGTCGTGACCCTGTACGTCTACCAGGAGTCGGAGTGGGAGCAGGCGCTCCAGTTGGTGGATGAGACGTCCCCGTACGCGCTGACGGGCGCGGTGTTCTCGGAAGACCGCAAGGTCGCCGCCGAGGCGGCGCGCAGGCTGCGCTACGCCGCCGGCAACTTCTACATCAACGACAAGCCCACGGGCGCGGTGGTAGGCCAGCAGCCTTTCGGTGGGGCGCGAGCCAGTGGCACGAACGACAAGGCGGGCTCGATGATGAACCTGCTGCGCTGGGTCTCGGCGCGGTCGATCAAGGAGAACTTCGTTCCGCCCACCGATTACCGATACTCGTACATGGGCGAGGAGTAGCCTCGGCGGCCCGGACGCCTCCCGGCGCCCGGTTTTGCCCCTCCAGGGGTGGGTGGACGGGCCCCCGAGCCCGAGCGCCCGCCCCTTTGTGCGCTAAGTCACTGTCCGGCATGTGATTCAGGCACTTGATTCCCATCTAGGACCCGCCAAGATTGCGGCATCTTGCCTTCAGACCTCCGTAAGGATCGGTAGGCGTGCGAATTACGAGATTCATTCCGGCTCTCCTGGCCGTGGGAACGGCTGTCACAGGCTGCGAGCCTGGCAGCATCACCGAAGCCAGGAACGAACTGCGGGACGGACCGGCGCGGACCCTGCAGCTCAGCGTTCCCGTCGCCCGGGACACGTTCGTCGTGGACTCCGTCCTCGCGGACTTCCTCGACGTCACCACGGTCACCCTGAGTGACGGCCTGCTGGCCGTGGAAGTCACCGACGGGAGCTTCGGGCTCGACGTAGGCGCGGTGACGGGAGCCGTCTCAGGGCCGTTTGGGCCGTTCAACTTCCCGGTGCAGGACGGCGTGGAGTTCGTGGGTGGCGATCTCAACCTGGGCGGGTTCGAGGACGCGGCGCGCGACGCCACACTCAACACCGCCTTCGCCGTCGTCACCGTGGTCAATGAAGCCGATGTCCCGGCGACCCTCACCGACTTCGTGGTGGGTGTCGTGCGGATCGATCCCGGCACCGGCAACCTGGACAGCGTGGGCGGACAGCCGGACTGGCAAACGGACGGCACCGGCACCCCGATCCAGGTGATGCTGGCCGACGGGGCCGGAAACACCTTCGACGTTCCGCGCAGCGCGGCCGCGCTGGACACCCTGTTCTCCGCCGCCCTCGTGGACCGCCTGGTGGACATGCTGCTGGACGGCGAGCGGGTAGCTCTCGTGGGCTCAGGCGACGTGACGGTGGGCGACGGCTCCAACGCGACCATCGCCGCCACCGACCAGCTCCTGGTGACGCTCAAGCCCGTGCTCGGCTTCGACTTCACGCTGCCGCCAGCCGGCGTGACCGTTGACAGCAGCGTGGCGACCCAGGGACTCGACCTGGACGACGACAACGCCAACGACATGGCGGCGCGTACCGACTCGGCGGTGGTGACGCTCGACTTGGTGAACTCCACCCCCCTCGGGGTCGAGGCGACGGTGATCGTCGTGGCCGACTCGCTCCTCGACGCCTTCGCGGCGCCGGCCCAGGATCAGATCCCGATCGACGTCGTCAGCGTGTCGCCGGGGCAGGTGGACGCCGGTGGCCGGGTGACCCAAGCGACGAGCGAAGTCACCGGCGTGAACCTCTCGGGTGCTGAGGCGCAGGCGTTCATGGGTCCGTGGTTCACCGCCGGGATCCGGCTCCGGTTGTTCCCGGCGGCCGGTGGTCGCAGCGCCATTCGGTCGGGTGATTGGGTGGGTCTGAGTGCCAGCGTCGCGATCTACGTGAGGATGGGAGGTACCCCATGAAGCGCCTGAGCATCGCATTGGCGGCGACCCTCGTCCTTGGGGGCGACCTCCTGGCACAGGCGGTGCCGGAGGGTGCCCAGGCGACGAAGGTGCCGATGGCGTATCGCCGCACGCCACAGCTCAGGGTGGACCCGTTCCGCCACGTCATGATTCCCCACTGGGGGCTCGTGATCTCGGGCGGCGGTCTGGCCGGAAACAACACGGTCACCATCGCCGATGCCCGCGCCATGTGGTACCTGATCGACAACGACGCGGAACTGGTTGGCGATGCCCTCGATCTGTTGTCGAATGTTCCGGACGGCGACGGATTCCGCCTGGACGCGGAGGCCGAAGGGGGGGTCTACTTGGGCGGCCCGTTCGGCCGGCACTTCAGCCTCGGCATCTCGGCCAAGGCGCGCTCGTACGGGATCGGCAACATTGACGACGCTGCCGTGAGTCTGCTGCGCGACGGCAACGTGGCACGGCAGAACTTCGATCTCGGGAACAGCAAGGGGGTCGCGCTCGGCACCGAAGAGTTCGGGGCGCACGGGGTGATTCGGCTTGGGCCCATCGCCAGTGAGGACGGTGTCGTCCTCACCCTCGGCGGCGGCGCGCGGCTGGTGAAGCCGGTGTTCTACTACGCCGCCACCACGACGCTCGACAGCCGGCTCTACGTGGCCAGCGACAGCGTGGCGGCCGCTGTCACGATCGACGCACTGGCGTCGATCGACGTCGACTTCTCGGACATCTCGCTGGGATCCGACCTGGTCGCCGACTTCATGGTGCGGCTCGAGTGGCCCACGTCGGGTATCGCGTTCGAGGCGATGTTCGCCAATTTCGGATCGGTGACGGTGGAGAACCTCGAGCTGCAGTCGAAGACGTTCGAGGTGAATTCGACGTACATCACCGAGGTGCTCGATTCCCTGGAGACGGACTTCGCCGTGACGGATACGGTATCGGTCACCGTGAAGCTGCCCCGTATCATCCGGTTCGCCGCCAGTGCTTGGGCCAACCGGTTCCTCCAGATCGATGTGAGCGCGCGGCTCAAGACGACGGGTACGGTATTCGAGTATCCCTTCGAGGGTGAGCTGGGCACGACCTGGAGGTTGATCCGGCAGCTACCCCTGCGGGTCGGACTGATCGTGGGGGGCGCTCAGGACATCGGGTTCAGCGGGGGACTGGGCCTGGAAACGCGCAATCTGTTCTTCAGCGTGGCTGGCCGCAGCATCGGTGGCTTCCTCACCGAGGGGACTGGCGTGGCCGGAAGGTTGGAGCTGGGGTTCTTCTTCTAGCTCAGACACCGCAGAGTCCGACGCCCAGCGGTTGGTTGCGTGCGGCACCGTGCCGCGCCACCCCACTACCAGCCGCTGGGCGTCTCTCTTCTGCGACCCGTTATACTTACCGGATGCGTAGATCATATTTCCACCCAACTGGGCGCATTGCGAATGTCGGGGCCGCGGTGTGCGTCGTCCTCGGAGGGGCACTCGCCGCGTGTGGCGGCGAGGGGCCGGCATCCCGGGCGGTGAGCCGCGCCCCGGAAGCCGATGAGCTCCATTTCGCCAACCTCACGCAGCTCACCTTCGGCGGACAGAACGCCGAGGCGTACTTCTCGCCCGACGGCACGCAGCTGATCTTCCAGCGCACCGATTCCGACACGACCTGCGATCAGCAGTATGTGATCAACACGGATGGGAGCGGCATGCGTCTCGCCTCGAACGGGCTGGGACGCACGACATGCGGGTACTTCCACTCGGGCGGGACGCGCGTGCTGTACTCCAGCACCTTCCGTGCCGATGAGCGTTGTCCGCCGCCGCCCGATTTCAGCCAGGGGTACGTGTGGCCGCTGTACGACTTCGATCTGTACACGTCTCGCCCGGACGGGAGTGAGATCGAGACGCTGTTCAGCTCGCCAGGGTACGATGCGGAGGCGACGCTCTCTCCGGACGGCGAGACCATCGTGTTCACCTCTACCCGGGACGGGGACCTCGACATCTACACGATGAACGTCGACGGCACCGACCTGCGCCGGCTCACCACCACGCCGGGCTACGACGGGGGGCCGTTCTTCTCGCATGACGGCAGCATGATCGTGTACCGGGCGTGGCACCCGGAAGCGCGAGAGGAGCTGGACGACTACCGCCAGCTCCTGGCCCAGAACCTGGTGCGGCCGAGCCGCATGGAGATCTGGGTGATGGACGCCGACGGCTCCAACCAGCGGCAGGTAACCGATCTCGGGGGCGCCAACTTCGCGCCATTCTTCCACCCCGACAACGAGCGGATCATCTTCTCGTCGAACCACCACAGTCCGCGGTCCCGGGACTTCAATCTGTACATGATCAATCGGGATGGTACGGGGCTGACCCAGGTGACGACGCATGGGGAGTTCGACGGCTTTCCGATGTTCTCGCCGGACGGATCGAAACTGGTGTTTGCGTCGAACCGTTATGGTGAGGTGGAGGGCGAGACGAACATCTTCATAGCCGAGTGGGTCGAACCCGCAGGCGGAGGCATACGGTAGGTGAAGCAGCAGAAGTCGCAGCGAACGCAGCCGCAGGAGGGGCAGGAGAAGAAGCCGGAGCAGGTCGAGGAGCGATCGGCGAGGAGGACGGCATCGCAGTCCGCAAAGGACTGGATCAAGTCGATCGTCATCGCTCTGGTGATCTGGTTCTTCCTGCGTGCGCTCCTCGTCGAGGCGTTCCGCATTCCTTCGGGAAGTATGGAGAACACGCTTCTCGTGGGGGATTTCCTGTTCGTCAACAAGGCGCTGTACGGGGCGGAGATCCCCATCGTGCACAAGCGTCTTCCCGCGTTCCGAGAGCCACAGCGGTTCGACATCGTCATCTTCGAGTCGCCCGAGGAGGCTGGCGTGAATGTGGTGAAGCGTGTGGTGGGACTACCGGGTGACACGCTGTCCATGGTCGGAGGCGTGCTGCATCTGAACGGCGACGCCGTGTCGGAGCCGCACGCGCGGCAGGGCGACCACGCCAGCGATCCCGAGGACCCGCGCATGCGCGACTGGCAGGTGCGCTACCTGGTAGAACGCGATCGCCGCACCTATCGGCCCTCACTCAAGAACTGGGGGCCGATCGCGGTGCCGGCCGATTCCTTCTTCGTGATGGGAGACAATCGCGACAACTCCTACGACTCGCGGTATTGGGGGTTCCTGGGGAGGGATCGTATCGCCGGACGGCCACTCATCATCTACTACAGCTTCGACAGGAACGGGTTGATGCCTCTCCCGTTCATCACCAATATCCGCTGGAGTCGCATCTTCTCGACGCCCAGATAGCGCGGAAGGTGGTCGACAGCTCGGGTGGGAACGAGGACGACCCGGAAGGATGGTCTTCTGGGTCGTCTTTCTTCGTATCGCAGTGGTGATTAACAATCGTAATCAGTGACAGCATTCGACAAAGGAAACCGTTGTGATTGGCGTTCCTATGGCGTATTCTTGTCGTACATGCCGACCGACCTCGACCCCACCGACCGTCACATTCTGGCCCTCCTCCAGGCTGCCGGCCGCACCTCGTACCAGGAACTGGGTGACGCCGTCGGTCTGAGCGGCCCGGCAGCCTACCAGCGGGTGCGCAAGCTCGAGGCGGCTGGCGTGATCACCGGGTATCACGCTCGGGTGGCTCCGGAGGGTATCGGTCACGCCGTTGTCGCCTTCATCTGGGTGCGCCCCGGGCAGGGCACCGACGTCCGGCGGTTGATCGCGGGGTGGACCGCGTCCAGCGAGGTGCTGGAGTGCCACCGCGTGACCGGGCCGGACGGGTATCTGTTGAAGCTGAGGGTGGGGAGTGTCTCGGAGCTGGACGCCTACCTCGAGGCGGTCCGCAAGGCGGGCTGCCTGGCCGAGGCCCACGTGGGGCTCCGGACCGTATTCGAGCGATGGATCCTGCCCGCGGAGTAGCGGGCCAGACACCGAGCTACTGGCTTACGAGCTCCTTGTCGGACGGCTGGGTGACGTTGCGCGGCACGTAGACGGCCTGCCGGCCGCACTTCCCGCACTTCAGGGTCACCTGCCGGTGCATCCCGAACCGGGCTCTGGGCAGCCGCCGTTTCGGGGTGCGATCGATGTTCTTGTTTCCACAAGAAGGGCAACTGAGCTGCTCGCGGTCGCGATCGGCGAGGATGAGCTGAAGCGCCTCCGCGGCTCTATACTCTTTGATCCCACGACGTCCCACGGCATCCACTCCCGCGTGCAAGAGGGCCCGAAATGTATCGTCTCCCGGGCCCTCTGGCTAGGTCGTGCTCTTGACGCTGGGGCCGGCAAGGCTCACACTCCCTGTATCTAGGCTGAATCGGAGCGGCCCATGACCCCCGCTGATGAGCGCGATGAGGGGTACGTGAACGTCGCGGAAGTGGAGATCGACGCCGTACGGCCGGCTCGGTCGGGCTTCGTCCTCACGGGACGGGGAAGCGATCGCGCGGACTATCGGCTCGAGGTGGAGCTCGAGATGCCCATCGACCAGCGCACTCGGCAGGTGATGGGAGAGATGCTGGCCCAGTCGGACTGGAGGGTGCTGCGCCGGGCTCCTCAACCCCTGCGGCCCCGACGCCCCAAGTCGGCACGGAAGACGCTGACATAGCGCCTCCACATCCTGGATTGTACAGCGCTTAAGTTGTTGATGTTCAACAACTTGAGCGCTGTTGTCGTAGCCGTGGTGCGGCTTGACTCCGGTCGCTCTACCGGCTAGCTTGGCGCCCGGAACACCCGCGTGAAGGAGCCTTGATGGCGCGTGAGCTCGGCGGTTCGCAAATCTCGGCCCTCCTGGAAGCCGTGCCGGGCATCCGGAGCGTGCTTCGCAGCCCGGTGGCCGACGCGCTCGTGCACATGATCCGCGCCGGAGCGGGCCTTGAGGACTTCCGGCTCGACCAGGCCCAGGAGCTGGTCCAGTACTCGGTGCGGCGCGGTCTGATCAGCGCGGACGAAGGCGACGAGTTGATGCTGGAGGTGTCGGCCACCGCCAGGGGCAAGCGGGCCGGCAAGCGCCGCCAGGCGGCCCCCGCCCGGAAGAGGCCAGCCGGCAAGGCGACGAAAAAGGCGGCCCCCGCCCGGAAGAGGCCGGCCGGCAAGGCGACGAAAAAGGCGCCCAAGAAGAGCGCCGCGAAGAAGCAGCCCGCCGGCAAGAAGCCGAACAAGCGGGTCAAGAAGCGCTAGATCCGGAAGCCCTGCACGAGCCCCCGCAGGCGCTCGGCCGCTGCGTTGAGCTGATTCGCCTGCGCGGCCATCTCCTCGGTCGACGCTCCCTGTTGTTCAGCCGCCGCCGCGACCTCCTGACTCGATGATGCGTGGGCCTGGGCCGCCTCGCCGGCCCTCGCGACCTCGCGCCTGATCTGTTCCGCGGCCGTGAGGTTCTTGGCGGCCTCATCCCGCAGTCGGGCGGCCGCCGACTCCACCTCGCCGATGGCTTTGGCGATCTCCTCGAGTGCGCGGGCCGCCCCCTGTGCGATGCTCTCGACGCCCTGCACCTTCGTGCGTCCCGCAGCCATGGTGCCCGACACCTCGCCCACCTGCGACCGGACGGCGTGCAAGGTGTCGCTCACCTGCTCCGCGGCCCCGGCGCTGGAGTCCGCCAGTTGTCGGACCTCGTCGGCCACGACGGCGAACCCGATGCCGCGCTCCCCGGCCCGCGCCGCCTCGATCTGCGCGTTGAGGGCCAGCAAGTTGGTCTGCGAGGAGATGCGCTTGATCAGTTCCACGAAGTCGTAGACGCCCTCCGACAGTCGGTCCAGCTCCTCCACCTGCGACGCACTGGTCTGCACCACGTCTCCCAGCTCCAGCAGAGCGGCCGCGGAGGCCGCCACGTCCTCCTGGTAACGGACCGCCAGGCGGTGGATCTCGTTCCCGAGCTGCGCCACCCTTTCGGCCATCTTGCCGTTTCGCTCGGCGGTCGCCCTGAGGTCGTCGAGGGCTGTGGAGCTGCGCTCGAGGCCGCTCACCTGCTGGCCCGCTCCCGACGAGACCTCGACCATCGCGGTGGAGATCTCACCGGCTGTGGCCGCCAGCTGCTCGCTCACTGCGGAGAGGTCGGTCGCCGTGGACGCGATACGCTCGCTCTCCGAGACCAGGTTCTCCACCAGCGCCCGCAGCTTGGTGCTGATGCGGGCCATGGCGTCGGACAGCGACTGGAGCTCCCGCGGCATGCGCCCCACCTCGACGGGTCGCAGGTCGCCCTCGCCGAATCGCCGGGCCACCGCCTCCAGGCGGGTAAGGGGACGCTCGATGGAGCGCAGCGTGGTGACGCCCACCCCGAGTCCCACGAAGATCGAAGCGGCGAGCACGGTCCATACGAGGAGCCGCCGCCGCGCACTGTCGATCTCGAGCTCCTGCGCGATCCGATCCGCGCGCTCACGCTGCTGGGCTGAGAAGGCCTGCACCAGCCGCAACAGCAGCTGTGCCGGCTCGCGCACCTGGCGTACGGTCTGTTCGGCTTCGCGGCGCCTCGCGAGATCGAACTGGGCGTGGGCGAGGCTGTACCACACCTCGACCTCGGCCTGCAGCTCGCCGATGCGCGCGATCAGCAGCCGGTCGCCTTCGGTCAGGTCCGGGAGCGCACGAAGCTCGCCCTGGTAGGCGTACGACTGCGCCCCCGCCTCGCGGAATCCCTGCTGGGCGTCGATGGAGCGGTCGGTGAGATATTGCTCGCCCGAGCGCATCTCGTCGTACAGGGTGACGACGAGTCCGTTACTGATCTCGGAGACGCTGGTCAGGGCCTCCAGCTGCCGGCTCACGGTGTCTCCCAGCGTGCCGAGCGCCGATACGCCAATGAGGGCGACGACGACGAGGCCGGCGATCAGGGTGGCCTGGCCAGCCGCCACCCTGGCCTTGAGCGTGTCGAAGCGCTTCGCGACGCTCATTGCCGTGCCGGAACCATTCGGCTGTCCCGCACGACTCCGATTACCACGTCCTTGTCGGGCACGTCGCCGTGCGCGTCGAACGCGATGGGCCCCGTCACACCGTTGAAGACCGGATTGTCACTGCCCACCCCCGAGAGGTACAGCTGGATGCGCTCCCGGTTGGTCCCGACGGCTGCGATGGCGTCGGCGAGCAGATAGACGATGTCGTAGGCCCCCGCTCCGCGGTGATCCGGCAATCGGTCACCGTAGGCCTCCTGATAGGCCGTCACGAAACGCTCGTTGGCGGCGCCCTCCTGTCGGGGGAGATACGCCAGAGAGACGTACGCCCCCTCGGCCGCGCCTCCCATATTCTCGAGTCCCGCGAGGCCGTCGGCCCCCATGACCGGGTAATCGAGCCCCAGTGAGTCGGCGGTGGCGATGATGCGCTCCGCTGCCTCTAGCGTGCCGGCGATCATGACGGCGTCCACGCCACCGCGCTGAACGAGCCGGCGCAGGTACGGTTCGAACGTCGGGATGGACGCGGTGTAGGGGTCCTCGGTCAGAATGCGGCCGCCCATCGCCTGGAATGCCTCCGCGAACGCGGAGCGCACGCCACGGCCATAGTCGTCGTTCTCGTAGATGATGCTCACCGTGCGCGCCCGCAACTGGTCCCACGCCCAGTCGGCCAGCCGCACGCCGTGCACGCGGTCGCTGGGACAGACCCGAAACGTGTAGGGCCCGGCGGTGGTTACGAGAGGGCTCGAGGCGGATGGCGACACCTGCACGACTGGGCGACTGCCGCCGTTGTACACCGGCGCGGAGGCGATGGTGGTGCTGCTGTTCAGGTGGCCGATGACCGCCACGAGTCCCCGCCGGTCGTACAGCTCTTGGGCGATCCGTACCGCCACGTTGGCTGCGGCGCTGTCGTCGCGCACCAGCAGCACGAGGGGTCGCCCGCGCACGCCGCCCTGCTCATTGATCTCGGCGACGGCGAGCTCCGCCCCGAGCTGCATGGACGCTCCACGTGGCTGCGAGAACGGGCCGACCAGCCCGATGAGGATCGGGTCGCCTTCCGTGCCGCATCCGCCGGCCAGGACGAGGCCGAACAGGGACAGGGCCAGGCGGGTTGCTAACGGTCGCACGCGGGCAACCTTAGCGCCGCCACGCGGTGAACGCAACGGCTACATTGAGGGCGTGCCCGAATTGGTGTTCGGCTTTGCCGAGGCGCTGCGTCGGCTGCTCGACGCTCGCACGCCCGAGGAGCTCGAAGAGAGCTGGTCGGCGGAAGACGTCGATGCGCTGGGGTGGGCGGCTCTAGGGCCCGCGCGGCGGCGCGACGTGCGGAAGTGGGAGCGGGCGCTGGATGAGGCGGATGGTTTGCTGCTGCGCCTGCTGGACCGCGTGCCGGTTCTGGCGGCCGGGGCGCAGCCGGCGGCGGTGCACGTGCGGGTGTTCCGGCTGCCCGAGCTGGAGCGGCTGCAGCACGCGACGGCTGCAGCGCTCGTGGCGCAGCGCTTCGGTGCGGCCGGCCTGCGGGCGGTCGTGGCAGACCAGGAGGCTCCCCTGCCACGCCGCTACTTCGCCTTTCTCGCGCTGGCCGAGCGCCACCGCCGATCCGACTGGCCGCTCTTTGCGCGGTACCTGACGCCCGATGCGCACCACGCCTTCGTCGGCACGGCGGCAGAGGCGGCGCGGTTCTACCCCCAGCAGGACGCCGCCGTCCGACTCATCGAGTTGTTCGACGCGGCGCGGGCCGACCTGCACCTGCGGGAGTTCCTGAGCCCCCGCATCCTCGAATCCCTCTACGTGTTGGATCAGCCGGAGGTACTGGGCTTCCTTCGCGAGCTGCTCACCGCGGGGCACACGAACCACGATCCCGTATTGTGCGAGGTGACGCGCGCCCTCGTGATGGTCCGGCGGTTCACGGGGCAGCTCGAGCCCAACGCGAAGTACGCCGACCTCTCGGCACCGGATGTGCACGAAGCCCTTGATCAGGCCGAGGACCGGTTCCGCCGCGAGCGGGAGGTCCTCACCCCCGTGGTGGTGATCTAGCCCGGGGCGCCCGCCGGGAGCGCTACCAGCGGAACGCCCGGCGCAGCACTACGGTGCCGGCGTCTGGCAGGCTCTCTTCGGGGATCGTTCCGGGAAACAGGAGGGCGTTGCCCGCGGGGTCGTACTGGCCCACCCACTCCAGGGAGTCAGGCTCCGCCCCTGCCTCCCCCTCCAACTGCAGGGTGTCCACGAACCACGTAAACGTGATGATGCGCGTCGAGCGGTCGTACTCGCCCTCGATCCACGTCCCGTCCGGATACTCGTGGTATCGGGCGACGCCCCCGCGGAACATCCGAAGGTCGATCACCGGCTGCGCTCGGCCGATGGTCGTGCCACGCCAGGTGCCGGCGAACAGGGGCCGGGCCAGCGGGTCCTGCTCGGCCATGGTGAGCACGTGTCCGTCGTCGGTCTCCAGCAGCAGCCGATCGCGGGCGAACCAATAGGACACTCGGAACGCCGTGTCACCCACGGCCTCGAGCGACCGAGGTGAGGCGAAGTAGTCGAGCGCGTACATGTCGTTCACGACCAGCATCGTGTCCCCGTAGAAGTCGAGCCAGAGGGGAAGGCCTTGATGCGTACCCACCCAACGCTTGAGGAGTCGTGGGTCGGCTTGCCCCGTGTCGACGCCGGCGGAGAGCAGGATGAGTCCGCAGAGTATGGTGAGTGTCCGCATTCGATCCCCCGAAGCCCCGGGGACCACCGGGACTGGAAGCACAGTTTACATCAAAGCCCCGCGCGCGGCCACGAGCACCTATTCTGGCGACCGGGGTAGAGTTATCTTGAGCGACGTTCTCACCATGGCCAACTCATGACCGTGCCGGACATCTCGCGTTCCACCCACACCTGGGCCGACCGGGGAGAAGCGCTGGGGTACTTCTTCCAGCGCGCGGGCGAGGCTCCGCGTCTCGTCGCCTACGACTCGGAGATGGGGTGTCCGCTGCACAACGCGCTCGCGGCCGTCGAGTGGACGCTGGCGGTGGGGATCCTCAACGAATCGGACCTGATCCACGCGGCCCGGCTCAGCGGGGAGGCCGCCGCCGCGGTCGTGGAGCGCCGCAGTGATGGGCGACAGCAATTCGCCTACCTCGGGCCCCGCATTGATGCACCACCGGTGGATCCATTCGAGGGGTCCATACTGTACGACGAGCCGGGGGTGCGAGCCTACGGCTTCGCCCAGCGGGCGCACGCCGTGGCGCACTTCCTGCGAGCCACCCAGGGCGTCGGCGGAGTGATCTCGCTCCTGTCGCGGCGGGCCCCCGAGCTGCTGCATGTGCGGCGCTGGCTGAGCGCGTTGTTCGAGGATCCCGCGCCCGAGATCTCCAACCTGCTGCTGGCAGGGTGGTTCGCCACCAGCGGAGGCGGCGTGCTCTTCGCGCCGGCCCACCCCGGTGATCCCTACGTGTACCAGGAGGTTGGGGCTCCAGATTAGCACGCGGCACCTCGAGCGCGGGATTGTAACAATCCGCGTGCGGCGTGTGGATCGCCTGTGAGCACCTGTTGTACACAAGTCCACATGAGGTGGAAACCGAGGGAAACCCCATGTAGGACGGCGGGTGTTGTTCCACACATTCCAACACGAGACTACCGAGTCCAAAGAAAAAGCGGCGCTTGCGACGCCTCGGCGGCCCCTTAGATTGGCCTCGCGTCTTGCAGGGGAAGGGTGAGGACCTCGTCAGTCTTCGCTACGCCTTGTGAGACGTGCCCGAGATGAGAATTCCGGGGAGGCCGCCGACGCAAACAAGGGCTTCGGGCGTCCAACGATCCGGGTGAATCACCTCTATCGGGCAGATGAGGCCAGTCGCGCGCCTCATCCACGCCGATGTGGCGCCTCGGTGTGCAGTGCGAGGAGTTGGTACGCGACCCGACTGACTCGCAGCGCCCACGCTGGTGAACCTTGCGGCCTGGCCAGGCCGCTTGGGGATGGAGGCCGGAGCCCCTGAAGCCCTACCGCGGCCGAATCAGGCCATGTGGTGGCAACGGGGAGGAGAACAGAGGGAGTGAATCCCCTGACTCCGGGTAGCCAGCGCGTGAGGCGGCCCACCACCTTCGGGTGTGTGGGTCGCCTCTTTTTTTTCGCTCGTTGAGGGTATGGCGGAAGCGTGTCGCCGTCGCTAGTTGGCCAACGCCTCCCCGAGACGCTCGAGGTAGCGGCTGAGACGGCCTTCGGAGGTGTGCGCGTCGGGCCCGAGATAGTCCGCGGCCGCCGTCCGCAGGGCATGGCACAGCAGCTCCATCCGCTCGGCCGCCCGTCCGTACAGGGCTGCCAACGGGGAGCATTGCGCCTCCACCAGGCGAGCGGTCTCCCACAGCATCGTCGCCCCGAACGTGAGGTACGCCCGGATCATCCCCTTTCCGCCTCGGCGCTCCAAGTGCTGGGGGAAACAGCCGCTCCACCATAGCGCCAGCGCGCCGCATCGGGACGCTCGCTCGGCCCGTGCTCTGCTTCCCTCCGGCAGTCCGACCACCGCCCGCCACCACGCCGCGATGCCCCGCTCGCCCCCACGCGTCACCTCACTTGCCGTGGTGCGCAGAAACGCCAGAGGAATGCTTGCCGTGAAGTCGGCCAGCGGGATGTCGTGCTCACCCCGCTCGCGCAGCGCCGCCCGCACGGGGATGTACCAGAGCAGTGTCAGCGGCAGGGGCGCCGGCGCTCCACCGTAGCCACGCACGGCCTCCAGGGCTTCCGGCGCGTCCAGCACGTCGTGCACAACCCCCGCCTCCAATGCCTGGGCGGCACTTCGGGCTGCCCCAGCGCTGCCCCAGCGGATGGCGTCTACGAGTCGCGTGAGGTCCTCGCGCCGCAGCGAGCGGTGCACGATCGGCTGAATCATCGACGCTCCTCCCGCCCGAGAGCGTTGGCACACGCCACGGGCACCTGATACCAGAGTTGGGAGGAAACAGCCGAGCGGAAGTGACTGGTGTCACGCGGCCGCGCCGTGTGGTGCAGGTCACAGCTGCGGCCGCGACCGAGGACCTACCCCTTCACCACCCCGATTGGCACCAGCTTGGCCACCTTCCTGCCGATACCGGCGCCGTGCACCACGTCCACCACCTGCTGCACGTCCTTGTAGGCTTCGGGGATCTCTTCGTCAACGGTGCGGCGGCTGGCGGCTCGGATGAGGATGCCACGCTCCTCCAGCTCCCGCGGCACATTGCGCGGTCGCGCCACCTTCTTCGCCTGGTGCCGGCTCATGCGCCGGCCCGCTCCGTGGCAGGTCGAGCCAAATGTCTCGCTGAAGGCGCCGGGCGTTCCCACCAAGACGAAGGAGTAGCGTCCCATGTCTCCGGGGATGAGCACCGGCTGCCCGATGTCGCTGAAGCGGTCGGCCAGTTCGGGGTGCCCCGGCGGGAACGCCCGGGTGGCGCCCTTGCGGTGCACGCACACGCGACGCTTCCGGCCCGCGACTTCGTGGGTCTCGAACTTCGCGATGTTATGCGCGACGTCGTACACCAGGTCTGCCTGCTGCGCGACGTCGTCGCCGAAGATCTTCGCGAGCGCCTTGCGCACGTAGTGAGCCATGAGCTGCCGGTTGGCGAACGCGTAGTTGGCCGCGGCGTTCATGGCGCCGAGATACCGCGCGGCCTCCGGGCTGGTGAGGGGCGCGCAGCAGAGTTGCTTGTCGGGCAGATCGATGCCGTACTTGCGGGCCGCCTCGACCATGAGATCGAGGTAGTCGTCGCACACCTGGTACCCCAGCCCGCGGGACCCCGAGTGAATGAAGAAGGTGACGCCGCCCGCCCGCAGGCCGAGACGGTTCGCGACCTCTTCGTCATAGAGTTCGGCGACGTAGCCCACCTCGACGAAGTGGTTGCCGCTCCCCACGGTGCCGAGTTGAGTGGCTCCCCGCTTCTTGGCGCGAGCGCTGACCACGTCGGGCTCGCCCGGGAGTGATCCGTTGGCCTCGATGCACTCGAGGTCCCGCTCGTGGCCGTAGCCGTGCTCCACCGTCCAGCGCGCGCCCCGCTCCAACACTCGATCCAGTTCCCTGGGAGAGAGCTTGACATCCGAGCGCGAGGATCCGACGCCGGAGGGAATGGAGTGGTACAGCGCATCCATCAGACGTGCGAGGTGCGGTCGCACCTCGTCCACGGTGAGCGGACTGCGCAGCAGGCGGACCCCGCAGTTGATGTCGTAGCCCACGCCGCCCGGCGAGATGACCCCCTCCTTCTCATCGAACGCCGCCACGCCTCCTATGGGGAAGCCGTAGCCCCAGTGGATATCCGGCATGGCGATGGAGGGTCCGACGATGCCCGGCAAATGGGCGACGTTCACGACCTGCTGCACGCACTGGTCTCCCTCCAGGTCGTGCATCAGCTCGGTGTCGGCGAAGATGAGCCCCTCGGTGCGCATCCCGCCGCCGCGCTTCACGCGCCAACGGTAGGCGTCGATCCGCTCGACCGCGATCTGTGCGGTGACCATATACGGAAAGATACGGGTTTCGCGCCGGCCCCGTCGCCTTACACGTCGAACACGACTTCCGCCCGCCATCCGACGTCGCCTCGCACTACCGTCAGCCCGTGGCGCGTTACCGCCTTCACCTCCGGCTGATGCTCGTGGCGCGCCGGATCGGACACCTCGCCCGAGACCCGTATCACCGCCTCAGTGCCGGCGAACCGATCGGTATCCACCGTCGCGGGCAGGAACCCCTCGGTCTCGAACAGATAGAGCAGCTCCTGGAGGTAGCGGAGGAACACCTCGGTGGGGTCGGCGCCGCGGACCGTGAGCCGGCGCTCCTCCCGCTCCTCGACGCGGCCAGTGCCGGCCAGCAGGCCGCGCACGACGACCGTCGCCTCCGCGAGGAGCTGTTCGAAGCCGGGTGCCTCGATGGCCACCCTGATGTCGGCGGTGTGCGGCAGGAAGCGATACGTCACGTTTTCGCTCCGGGCACGGCACGTCAGATACCGGTCGGTGCGACGCGCCCGCTAATGTCTCCGCATGACTCCCTGGTTCATGATGCCCGCTGGCGTTGAGGCCCGGCGGCTCGCCGCCGCGACCGAAGCCTACGCCGCGCTCGGCGCGGTTCGCTGCGCGGTTCGGCTCCTGGAAGCCACCGCCTCACCGGGGCGCGAGCGACTGCTGCTCGTCCTGATCCAGCAGACCCTCGCCCGGGCCGAGCGGGCGCTTTCCAAGGTTATCCCTCCGCCCCCCAATCGCTCTCCCCCCTGAACGCCCGGCGGTGATCCAGCGTCCACTGCGGCCGCGACACGAGGCCTTCGGGGAAGTTGGCGTCGTCGCGCAGCACGTCGGCCATGCTCGCGGTCTTGGCACTGGCGTTGTCCGCCCAGTGCAGCACCTCGGCCTCCAGGGTCATTGGCTGGACCGGGCTGCCGAACTCCCGCTTGCCATGATGCGCGAGAATGAGGTGGAGCAGGAGGTCCCGCTCCAGCGAGGTGCAGGGCGGCTCGTGCTCCTCGGCGAGCCGTCGGTCCAGCATGAGGGCGCCGAGCACGACGTGGTCCACGATCCGCCCCTGGTCGGTGAACTCGAAGAGTCCGTCCCAGCGATAGCTGTCGAGCTTGCCGATGTCGTGCAGCAACGCGCCGGCGATGACCAGCTCCTGGTCGGCCCCGCAAGCCCGCGCGACGGTCCGCGCGATGGCGGCGACCTCGGTCGTGTGCTTGAGGAGCCCGCCGATCGCCGCATGGTGGCCGGCAACGGCCGCGGGACACTCCTCGTAGCGGCGGCGGAACTCGTCCGCTTCGTAGAACAGATCCACCACCGCCCGCAGGCGCGGCTTCGTGATCTCGCGCCGCATCTTGTCCAGTGCCTCCCAGTAGCGATCCACCGCGCCCACCGAGGGCAGCAGGGCACGGACGTCGACGCGGTCCTTGGGGAGGTGACGGATCGAGCTCACCTGGAGCTGGCGCCGGTCGCGGTACGAGGCCACGTCGCCGATCACGTGCACCACGTGGCCCCGCTGCAGGCCGGAGATCTCTTCCTGCCGCTCCTTCCAGAACGGGGCGGTGTCGATGGTGCCCGAGGCGTTGCCGAGCGTGAGAATGGCGTAGGGGTCGCCGCTGTCCAGCGTGCGTAAGTCGACCTTGTGCAACAGGAAGTCGTTTTCGACTCGCGCCCCGATCGCGAGGGAAGGGAGGTTCAGGGGAGCCGGCATGCAGGAAATCTAACGCCCGCGCCGCCGGGTCTCGGTAGCGAGGCGGGGCAGGTGCCGATCGACCTCCCGGGCCGGATGCATCGCGGGCTCGTACACGGTACCGGGAAGCAGGTGGCGGATGGAATTCGCGTAGTACTCGAGCAATGGGCGCTGCCTTGGGAGGATCACGTAACTACCGTGGTCGTGCACGGCCAGGCGTCGCATGGACAGCATGCGCCACGCCCGGTCCAAGATGATGTCCGGGCGACGCTCCGGCTGTACCAGTTTCGCTCCGCGGCCCAGCAAGTGATCGCGGAACTCGTCGATCCGGTCCAGCAGGGCGTCGGACCGCACCACGGACTCGCCGAACGACAAGAGCGCAGCGGCCACGAGCGGTACCGGCGTGACGGGGAGGATATCGCCGATGCGGGCCATGACGTCGTCGGCCAGCTCCTGCATCTGGGGAAGTCGGTCCTCCTTGGGCTGCTCGAGTACGCCGGGGCGCTCGCGCACCCAATCGCGCATCGAGATGGGCGTGCCGAAGTTCACCGCCACGCGACCGTAGCGCTTGAGGCTCAGCGTCAAGAGTCGCATGACGTTGAAGAACAGGTAGTGCACAACGGTGGTGAGCTGACGCACCCGGCCCGGCCTGGTGTCGCGGTCGAGCAACTCCATGATCAGGGTGCGATCCTCCAGCACGCGGTCGTAGTTGAGCGCCACGGGAACGAGCCAGACATTCCGGTCGGCGGGCAGGTCGTTGAGCGTGCGCACGATGTAGTCGAGCAACCCGATCTTCGCCGGGCGGAAGGCGCCGTTCCTGGTGAGCCCTCCTTCGAGGAAGATCCCCTGGGTGATGCCGTTGCGGGTGATGAGCTGGATGTAGCGCTCGAGCACGACATGGTAGAGGGGCTCGCGGAATCCGCGGCGAATGAAATAGGAGCCGAACGACTTGAAGACGTACTCCAGGGGCCACACCCTCGCCCACTCACCCACCGCATAGCTGATGCTCACCGCCTGGGCGAGAACGTACGCCACCACGACGTAGTCGGCGTTGGAGCGGTGGTTCATGAGGTAGACCACGACGTCCCGGCGGGGGATGGCGTTGAGGGCGGCGCGGTCCTGGTACTCGGAACTCACTCGATAGAAGAGGTGCACCAACAACCGGGCGAGGTTGTACCCCAGCCGGTAGTAGGACAGCACGTTGAAGTACGGAACGATCTCGTCGATGTAACGCTCGACCCGAACGCGGGCGTCCAGCTCGCTGACGCCGTGCTCCTGGCTGTGCTCGCGCACCGCGTCCACCACGAGCGGATCCTGCAGCAACTGCTGTCGGACCGAGCGCTTGCTGACCAGGCGGTAACGCTTCAAGCGGACTTGGAACTGGTGGACGGCACGGAGCACCGCGCGGTCGACCCAGTTGGTGATAGCGCGCCGTGAGCGCCTGACGGTCCAGAGCGTGAGGGCGGCCGAGAGGAGCGCCGCAACGGCCAGCAGCGCCCAGTCCACGGCCGAGAACGTCAAACGGCCTCCGGGAGCACCCCCGTGCGATCGTACTGGTAGGCCATCTTCTTGAGACGGGCGATGCGCACGGCCATGGGTGGGTGGGTGGCCAGCAGGTTGGCGACGGCGCCTTCCTTGTGTGTCAGCCGGCGGCCGAGCGGGTCGGCAATGCAGAGATGTGCCGTGCCCCGCTTGATCGCCTTGGTGGGAGCGGCAGCGTCCTCGATCTTGCGCAGCGCAGCGGCCAGGGCCGAAGGGTTACGGGTGAACTGGGCGCTGGTGGCATCGGCCAGGAACTCCCGCTTGCGGCTCACCCCGAGCGCCAACAGGCGAGAGACGATGGGAGCGAGCAGCACCGAGATGAGCCACAGGACCAGGATGATGACCGCCGCCGCGCCCGCCCCGCCCTTCTTGCCGCCGCCGGAGCGGCCACCGCCGGAGCGGCCACCGACCCGCCCGCCGTAGCCGATGAAGCGCCACGCCCCATCGGAGATCAGCACGATGACCCCCACGAGGGCCGCCAGCAACGTCATGAGCTTGACGTCGTGATTGCGGATGTGCGCCATCTCGTGGGCCACCACCGCCTGGAGCTCGTCCCGGTTGAGCTGCTCCAGCAGGCCCTCGGTTACCGCTACGTGCGCGTGAAACTCATCGGTGCCGGTAGCGAAGGCGTTGGGGTCCTTGTCGGGGACGACCCAGATGGAAGGACGCGGGAGGCCGGAGGCGATGGCCATCTCCTCGACCACGTTGACGTACTGCCGCTCCTCGGGCTTGGAGGGGTTGAGGAGCTCCCAGGCGCCCGTTGCCCACAGCACCTGCTTGGGACCGCGCTTCCAGGCGAAGTAGGCCATGCCGAACGCCAGCAGGGTAGCAACGATGCCGAACCAGGGAATCGTGTGGTGGTACGCCTCGGGCGGCGCCTCCACCGTGTAGAGGTAGAACGACAGATCGCCGCCGAAGCCGATCCAAGCGAAGAACACCACGAAAACCGTGACGAGGATGGCCGACCGGCGGCGATTGGCTCGCTGCTGGGCGAAGAGATTGCTGTCGCTCACTCGTCCTTCTTGAAGGACAGATCGACCTTCGGCACCTCGCGCTCTTTCTCGTCAGCGATCTCCCACAGCTCGACCTGCTCGCAGCGCGCGAGGCCCGCCACCATGTTCCACGGGATCTGCTGCTGCTTCACGTTGTACTCGGTCGCCACGTCGTTGTAGAGCTGCCGAGCGAAGGCGACCCGGTTCTCGGTCGACGTGAGCTCCTCCTGGAGTTGTCCAACGTTCTGCGTGGCCTTGAGCTCGGGATAGCGCTCCACCACCAGGTTGAAGCGTCCCAATGCGGAGGTCAGCGCCGCCTCGGCCGCCGCGAGCTGCCCGATCCCGCCGGTCGGCCCGGCCTCGGCCTGCACCTTGACCGCCTGATTGCGGGCCTGGATGACGGCCTCGAGCGTTTCGCGCTCGAAGTCCATCGCGCCCTTTACGGCCTCTACCAGATTGGGGATGAGATCGTGGCGCCGCTTCAGCTGGACGTCGATCTGCTTCCAGGCGTTGATCGTCTGGCCCTTCAGATTGACCAGCTTGTTGTAGGCCGAGATGGTCCACAGGATGACGATCACGATGAGGACGAGGAATACCCAGGTCATCACGGTCCTCCGCTGTATGGAGGCGGTGCCGCGCCCGTCACGACGGCACCGCTACGCTCGTTGGCTTTCGCGCGGCTTCAGGCTTCCTGGCAGCGACCGCAGCTGTGCTGCGATCCGTCCGATGGCCAGCCGCACCGCGTCGGCGGCCTGGGCCTCCAGGTGGCTCTGAATCAGCGGGTGGTCCTCCCGCAGGTGCAGCTCGATACCGTCGCCGATACGCACCCGGTGCCACGCGCTCACCCCTCGGGCGTCGCCCGGCTCGTCGCCTCGCGGCGCCACTGGCCGCAGGGCCTGTCCGGCCCGCCCGCGAGGCGGAGGGTCCTGGGCGGTGAGCGGAAGCTGGCCGGGGGCAGGCAGGTTGGGCCCCAGGGCCGCCGCAACGCGCCGCTCCAGCGCATCGCCCGCCGTCTCGGCCAGCTCTGCCGAGATGTCTGCCAGCGTCGCGCCCTCCATCTGCCGTTGCTTGATGGCCAGCACCTGTAACAGGTGGCGGTAGGAATAGGTGGCGGCCGTGCCTCTCCCCTCTGGGGGCGTCACCAGGTGGCGCGTGACGTAGAAGCGGATGGTTCGCTCGCTTGGGTGCGCACTGGCGGCAGCATTGATGGGACGTACGGCCGAGGCGTCGAGGATCGCCGCCGCGAGTGTGGCCAGGTCACGCAGGCTCCACGGTGCGAGCCGGCGGTACTCGCGCAGGTTGAACAAGGGATCCCCCGCGTGTCCCCCCGGTACGCTCATCGCTGTGGTCCGTTCGCTTCGCGTCGCGGGCTCTCGGTGAACCGTGTGACGAGGTCGACCAGTTGGGCGATATCGAAGGGCTTGGGCAAAACCGGCAGATCGTGCAGGCCCAGCCAGCTCTCGTGGTCCGTTGCCTCCGGATCACCGCTCATGACGACCACGCGCCCAACCAGGTCGGGCCACCGTGATGCGATGACGTGGTAGAGCGTCTGTCCTGACATACTCGGCATGCGGAGGTCCATCATCACGACGTCGACCCGGCTCGACTCGAGCACCTGGCACGCCTCCTCGCCGGTCGTGGCCAGCAACACGGAGTGGCCGATCCGGGTAAGAGCCCGGGAGAGCACCCGTCTGATGCCGGGCTCGTCATCGACGACGAGAAAGGTGAACGCTGTCATGAAACGTTTTGCAACGCCTTGAGTGGTTCGGCTTCGCTTTCGATCCGTTTCCGGAAGAACTTCTCTCGCACGATCTGGATGGCCTCGTCGGGAGTCAGCGATACCCGGAGCTCCCCCGGGGTCATGCCGAACACCTCTTTCACGTTCTGTCCAAATGAGCGGGCTTTTGAGTATCCTAGTTTTGCGGCCACGTCCTCGACGGTGTAGCCCGGATCCTGCAACAAGCGATGGGCATACACGACGCGGAACACCATGAGCACGACACTGGGCGGCGGCAGATTCGCCTTTGTGAACCACCGGGCACAGGTGCGCCGATCCATGCGGGCCCGCTCGGCCAGATCCCGCACCGTGTGGAACGATGCCGGCTCCCGCACCACCGTCTCAAGCGCCCAGCGCAGTTGCCCCGGGCAGCCCTCGAGCAGGTCCTCGATCTCCTCCACCAAACGCCGCGACAGCGAGCGCGCCGCCTCGTGCACCAGGATGTCGCTGAGCCGGGCCGGGTGGTCGTCGTGGCCCGACACCACCACCTCCCTCACACCTACGCGCCCCAGGCGCAGCAGCACGGGGACCATCGCCGGCGTCAGCTTCGTGTACAGCACCAGGGGCAGCGAGGGAAACAGCACCCGGATCCGCTCAATCTCCTGCGTGCGCGGGATCCCCTCTAGCCCCGGGTCCAGCACGGCCAACTCGAGTGGCTCCCTCAGGATTGTCTCGAGCACCTCGCTCCAGGAGGACGCGGCCACGAAGCGGAACCGGTGGCCGGCAGCCCGGAGAAGTTGCGCCGAGAACGTCCTAGGAACCGCCGCCAGAACCAGCATAAATGTCCCAATAAGGGCACATAAAGTCCCCAAAAGGGCCTATCCGGCCCCTCAACCCACCTTGATTTTGATGCGACGGCCTGTGCCGCCGCCCCATCTCACAGCCACAGGAGGGTGCAATGTCCCGTCGGGTACGGTATTTCGCTTTGGCTCTTCTCGCCTCGCTTGCCCTAGGGGCATCGGCCTGCGCCGACGCAACGGCGCCGAACCTCTGCACCGACAGCGGCACACAGGGCTCCGGCACCTGCGACGGCTCATCGGGCACGCAGGGCTCCGGCACCTGATAGCCGGTCCGGGCTCGCCCCGGGGCTAGCGGGCTTCGCTCGCTAGCACCTCCAGTGACTCGATCGTAGTCCGCAGCTCGGGGGCGGGCTCGACCTCTGCAGCGGGGACTGCGGAAAGCCACGGCTTACCGCAGTTCTCCTGCACGTCTCGCAGCAGCGCTTCTGCCCGGAAGGCCTGCTCTCCCAGCCCACCCTCCTCGGCGAGCGCGATGGCCCGGCGCAAGTGCTTCTCTCCCTCGGCGCGGCGCTCGAAGCACGCCAAGCCGTATCCCAGCTTGATCTCGAACTCCGCCCGCTCGTCGGGCGGCAGTCGGTCATACACTCCGGTGATCTCCCGCCGCCAGCGCTCGAAGGAGATGCGGTCCTGCATCAGCGCCGCCAGGTCGAGCAGCTCGACGACCGTGCGCGCCTGCGACTCGGGCGGTGCGTCTCGATGGAGCGCCAGCAGCAGGGCCTGCTTCGCCGCCGAGTAGTGGCCGAGTTCCTTGAGGAACACGCCGACGTCCGAAAGTGCGCGCGTACGCCTGGGCTGCTCCTCGTATGCGCGGAACGCCTCGAACGCGAGTTGAACCGCGCTCGCCAGACGGCCCATCAGGTGATGGGTCGTCGCCAGGTCGTGACAGGCGCGGGCTTCGGCGTCGGCGTCGGCGGCGCGGCGGGCATCCTTCAGGACCCACAGCAGCAGACGCTCGGACTCGGGGAGGTTTCCGCGATAGTAGACGACCTTGGCATGACCGATGCGGCTCAACAGGGCCGAATGCGCGTCACCGATGCGTGAAGCGAGTCGCCCCGCCTCGGCGTAGGACTCCTCCGCTTCGGGGAATCGCCCCGAGAGTCGCAGCACACGGCCGAGCTGGAGGTGGGCCGCGACCTCCTCCTCTCCGACCTCCCCGTGGCTGAGGCTGAGACCCGTCGCCAGCACGTCGAGCGCCTCCGCCAGGCGTAGCTGATTCTCGAGCCAGAAGGCGAATGCCAGGAGCGGCGGCCACAGCAGCCGGACCTTGCGGTCATCGCGTACGCCCTCGGCCACCCGCACGATCTCGAGCAGGTGATTGCCCTCCACGGTCGGGGGATGCAGGCCGCGCAGGAAGTCGCGGGTGGCCCGAATCTGGTACGCCACGGCGGCAAGTTGCGGTGGCAAGCGGTCGTGGGCGAACTGGTCGACCAGCCGCATGGTGAGAAACCCGCCCAGAGCGTGGCTGCTGGACGGATCAGCTTCGGCGTCGGCGGCGCGCTGGAGAAAAGGCTCGTGCAGACCCTTTGCCGGAGTCTGTGAATCGGGAAGGGTGTGGGGGATCACGAGCCTGATTGCCTCCCATCGCGCTCAACGGTTCAGGGACTGCCTAACATGACGACTGGCATAGACCCCTGCAAGGGGCCACGGCAGCGACGCAGCGGCAGCCTCTCACCCAGTGCTCTCGGCGGTTATACGTCCCGGCGAACGTAAATTGGGACGGTGGTTTGGGTCGGCACTGTGACATCGATTACGGTGTGCGACGAGGTGTAACTCTGCCCGAAATTGCTGCGATTCTCGCCATCGTCGGGATCCTGGTGGCCGTCGCAGCCCCGCGCATCGGTGCTCGGTCTGACCGGGCGGCGGTGCGCCGATCGGCCGCGGAAGTGGCGGCCTTTTACGAGCTGGCACGGCTCGAGGCGATCTACCGTGCATCCCGCGTGCGCGTGGAGTTTCGCGGGGACTCCCTATGGGTGGTGCTGGAGGACGGCAGCGAGGCCGTGTTGTTGGGGCGTGCGGGACCCTCACGGCACGGCGTCGATCTCACCGCCAGCCGCTCGATCATCCGTATCCACCCCAATGGGCTCGGGTTCGGCGGAGCCAACACTACGCTCGTGCTGCGGCGCGGCAGCGCTGCGGAATCGCTCACGACCTCGCGGCTGGGGCGGCTACGGTGGCGGTGACGCCGAGCTACCAGCGCATGATGGGAGAGGAGTGACCGGGCCAGACCGCCAGGCCCGCTGCTGTGGGCGGTCCGGGTCGCGCCAGTACCAGGGATCGCGATAGGTCGATCCTGAGCACCCCCTCGCCGCCCAGCACGTATGCCCAGCGGCCGTCGCCGCTCACCACGCTGGCGGTGGGCGCCCCGAAAGCAATCCGGTCCGTCACGCCGCGACCCCGCAGATTCACGATGGCGATCTCGTCTGCTCCCGTTAGCGTGACGACCGCGCGCCGACGTCCGGGCGTCAGCGCGAGCGATGAAGGCCTGGGTCCGATTGGCATCGAGTCGAACAGCGTGAGCCGGGCCCGGTCCAGATAGAGCAGGGTGCCGGTGTCGCGGCACAGCACGTAGACCAGGGTGCCGTTGGCCGATATCCCCGCTCCCACCGGCCCGCATCGCTCGCCCAGGGGCGCGGTGCGGATCCGCACCCGCAACACCAGGTCGATTTCCGCGATCTCCCCGTCCTCACAGGCCACGTAGAGGCGATCCAGCGCGCGAGACGGAACCATCGCTCGGGGACGGCCCTCGCACAGCTCGGCCGCGGCCGGTGAGCGAGCCCCATCGAGCGGGAGGAAAAGCACGGTGCTGCGTTCCTGCGTTTCCGCGGTTCGCGACGTGACGGCCACGATGAGGCTGTGGCCGTCGGGGTGCATCGCGGCCACCGTGGGAGTGCCGGCCAGGGGGGTACGTGCGAGTGCGTGTCCGTCCCGGCGCCGGAGCGTGATGACCGCGCCGCCGGAGTCGCTCGCCGCGACCAGGTGCAGGCTCGATCCGTCCGAGCCGGCAACCACCTGGACGAGTTGCTCACCGTCGAGGAGGGCTCCCGCCAGGTCGACATCGACCGCGGACGTGAGGTCTGGGGTGTAGAGGCGCAGCGAGCCGTCGCCGGCCACCGCCACCCAGAGGGGACCCGGGGCGCAGCTCAGCAGGAGCGCGGCGGTCCATGCCACCGCGGCCCCGCTAGTCCGCGAACGTGACAGGTACCTGATGGGGGATGATTCCTGCGTCGGCTCCCCGTGCGAGGAGCGTCTGCACGGCTCGCCGCCCCTTCTCCCCGTAGTCCACCGTGTAGTCGTTCACGTACATCCCGACGAACTCGTCGGCGAGTGCCCGGTCCAGCCCTCGCGCGTACCGCATTGCGTAGTCGAGGGCCTCCTCGCGGTGCTCCAGCCCGTAGACGATGCTCGCCCTGAGATCTCGGGAGATCGCCCGCATGAGCTCCTCGCCGAGGTCGCGTCGTATGGCGTTGCCCCCCAGAGGGAGCGGCAGGCCGGTCTCCTCGAACCACCACTCACCCATGTCGACCCAGAGGCAGAGGCCCCCCTGCGAGTAGGTGAGCTGCCCCTCGTGGATCAGGAGGCCCGCGTCCACCTCGCCTCGAGCCACGACCTCCTCGATCTGGTCGAACGGGGTCACCACCCCCTCGAACCCGGGCTGGTACAGCCGCAATGCCAACGCGGCGGTAGTGAGCTGTCCGGGGATGGCGATGCGCATCCCCTCGATCGCGTTACGGGGATCCCGTGGCGCGGCGCCCCGCGCGACCAGTCGGGGGCCGTAGCGGTCTCCCATGGAGGCCCCGTGCGGCAGGAGCGCGTACCGTTCGGCCAGGTACGCGTAGGCGTGCATCGAGACGGCTGTCACGTCTAGCTCTCCCCTGAGGGCACGCTGATTCAGGGTCTCGATGTCCTGCAGCTCGTGCGCGTAGCGCCGCTCGCCCGTCTCGATCTTCCCCGCCGCCAGCGCGTAGAACATGAACGCGTCGTCGGAGTCGGGGCTGTGGGCGAGGCGGATGGTCATGACGTCTCGGCGAGCGCCTGCTGGTGGAAACTCTCGACCGCCCGCTGGTGATCCGTGTACTCCTGCCGTCCGGCCGCGATCTCGCGCTCGTAGTTGGCGAGAAAGCCCCGGTACGCCTCGAGAGCTGCTGCATCGTCACTCTGCATGCGGGCGGCCGAGTGGCGCAGCATGTAGGCGAACAGGTGGCCCGGGGCCTGTGCCTCGATCGAATCGGCACGCGCACGGGCGTCGGCCACCTGATCGGTGACGACCTGCATCACGCCCACGTGGTAGTGCGCGTCGGGGTCGAGTGTGCCGAGTAGGGCGTAGGCCTGGAGAGCCATCGGCATGAACATGTCGACCGACCCCTGGTCGCCCTGCTCGTGGGCAGTCATGACCCGGTTGAAGAGGCGGTCGGCCTGCTCCCGCGGGCTCATGCTTGCCAGATCGGGCATCGCCCCGCTGGGTGCTGCGGTGGCCTGGGGTTGGGTTTGGGTGCCCGACGTGCGTCCCGCCTGGAACGCGATCGCGCCGACCAGCACGACCGCCGCGACGGCCCCGAGGATCCACACGAATCCCGGCACGGCCGGCTTCTGCAGCGTGATGGCCGTGCCGCAGGCGTGACAGAACTTCGCCCCCGAGGAAAGCGAGGCGCCGCAGTTCGGACAGGCGTGTCCGGAAGTCTGGCTCATATTCGTGGTCGTCCGGTGACTGATTCAGAGTGGTACTGAGAGCGGGAAATATACCGACCCCACCGTCGGTGGTGCACCGGGGCGAATGCCCGCTCGGCGCGCTAGCGTCTCCGCCCTGGGGGCATTACTGTAGCGCACATGGCGCCTGACGCGGAGAATCCGCCCAAATCCACGCAGTTCGACCCGCCCCTGAACCAGATCAAGCAGCGCGCGATGGGCGAGCTCGAGCGGGGCGACAGCCGGTGGGATGTGGTGCTCGAAACCTCGACCGATCACGAGGTGGGCGCGTTCCGCGGGCGCATCCACTTCATCTCGGGCAACCTGCACCGCCTCTCCGGATGGATCTTCCTGGAGTGGGACGAGCGGGAGGTCGAGGTCCGGTTCAGCGAGTTCTCCGCGCAGGAGCTCTGGAACCTGCTCAACTCGCTGGAGGGGGGCTAGGGGCGACCCCAAAACATCGCGGAATCCGCAGCATTTCTG
>CP070716.1:1966836-2030667 GCA_020350425.1 Gemmatimonadota bacterium | reverse complement strand
CGTCATGCCGAGCTGGTCGAGCCTGAGGGTCCAGTGCGGCAGCCAGCGCGCCTCGAACGTGTCCACCATCTGGCGCACCAACTCGTGCGCGGCGGCCTCGGTGGGGAAGTAGTACCGCGTGGGGTACAGGTACCCCTCGAGGGTCTCGGCCCGGGAGCCGACCCGCTCGAGCAGGTCCGCATCGCTCGCGGCCGCCTCGATGCGCTCGGCCTCGATCCCCAGGGACCGCTCGAGCAGCCCCGCCACCTCGGCCAGCGTGCTGCGCTCGCGAATCGTCACCGGCGTCACCGGCGGCGTGCCGCGCCGCAGCGTCGCCAGCACCTCACCCATCGGACGGCGGGGGCGCAGCGGATAGGTGCCGGCCTCGATCCCGAGGTGCCGGCGGTTCATCCGGGCGAAGCGCTCGAACTGCTCGGCCGACTCGACGATGTCGTAGGCGGCGAGCGATTCCGCCACCGCCGCGATCGAGTCGCCGGAGGGAACGGTCACCCACACCGCGTCCGCCGGCGGGGGCACCTCGCACCCCGCCACGGCGACCGCGCAGAGCGAAACGAGCACCAGTCGTGCGTGGAGCATGCGCCAGGCTAGCGGTGCCGCCGAGATGGGTCGGTGATGCAGCTAACGGTGCGATTGTGCGCTGCCTCCGTCGCAGCGCAAGTCGCTATGGGAGCGCGGGTTCTGTCCTCACGCCGCTCTCACCGCCGCCTTCGCCCTGAGCGGTTCCAGCCAGAACACCCACACCAGCGCCCCAGCCAGCGCGGCCGCCACGAACAGCTGCGTCAGGAAGGTCTGATAGGTGGGAAACACCCCGAGAGCGGGCAGCGAGGGGAGCCACTCGAGCGGGGTGATGGAAATGACACCCGCCTCCTGCAGCTCCGAGACGCCCTTGCCCGCGAAGCTGAACGCCATCACGTAGAGCAGCGCACTGGTGGCAACGAAGAATGGCCTGAGCGGCAGGCGCACGCCGTAGCGCTCGATCGCATAGTAGACCACGGCGAGCAGCACGGCGCCGACGAGGATGCCGCCCACGATTCCTCCGGTGGCGGCCGCCGTGCCGTCCGAGGTCGTGAACAGCGCGGCATAGAACAGCACCGTCTCGAAACCCTCGCGATAGACCGCGAGGAACGCTACCGCTGCGAGCGCCCAGGCGCGCTTGCTGCCGAGCGCCTTCCGCATTTGGGAGCCCACGAACTGCTGCCACTTGCGCAGCTCGATCTTGGAGACGAGCCAGTAGGAGACCCAGAACAGCACCGCGGCCGCCACCAGCATCGTGACGCCCTCGAGCACCTCCTGCTGCGCCGCGGCGTTGCGAAACAGCGTGGCGAACCCGACGGCGGTGAGCAGGCTGGCGCCGAGCGCGGCGAGCACGCCCAGCCCCATGTCGCGCTTGCGATCGGTCGCGCCGGCCTTGGTGAGAAACGCGACGAGCGCACCAATGATGAGGATCGCCTCCAGGCCCTCACGCAGCATGATCACCAGTGACTGCCCGAAGAGCAGCCCCGGCGACGCCTGGGCGGTGATGATGTCGAGGGCGGCGTCGAGCGCCGCCTCCACCCGATCCCGCGACGCGGCCATTTCGCTCGCCGACGCCTCACGCGCGATGGCGCCGCGGAAGTCGGCGAAGGCCTGCTCCACCCGCCGTGCCGCCGCGGCGTCGCGCGCCTTCACTCCGCTCTCGATCCCCTCGAACACGAGGTACGCATCCAGCGCGCGCCGCGCGGCGCCCGGGTAGTCGCTCGCGTTCGCCGCGAGCACCGCCTCCTCCAGCACCGCCCGCGTCCGCGCCGCGGTGCGCACGGCGGCGAGGCGGCGGTCGCCCCCCAGCTGCTCCGCCGCACCGGCCGCGCGCGCATAGGCGACCATCGGGGCGAGCTCCGCATCGTCGAGTCCGCCGCCGGTACGCGCGGCGAGCAGCGTCGCGAGGGAGTCGTCGCTCATGAGGGCGGTCTGGTGGAAGTCGCTCACGAACGCGGCGCAGTCCACGCAGCGCCGCTCCAACTCGCCCGCGCCGGCCGCCCGGACGTCCGGCGGGTACCGCAGCGTGGCGGCGTAGAGCGCCACGGCCCAGCGCTCGTCGGCGTCGAGCTGCTCGGTGAACCCAGGCATCGCCGTGCCGGCTACCCCGACGTTGATCTTGCGAAAGAACTCCACGGGGGGCACCGACCGCAGCGCATCCGCGTCGGCGAGATCGGCGGGCGGCGGTTCGAGTGACGCGGCGAGCACCCCGTCGCCGCCCCCGGCGTCGCCGTGGCAGGAGGCGCAGTACTCCCCGTACAGCCGCTCGCCGCGCGCGAGCGAGGGCGCCGCGGTCGGCATGGGGTCGAGCGGCGCACCCACGGCCGCCGCGAGGTCGCGCCTCAGCCCTGCCAGCTCCACCTGCAGTCCGGCCTCCGGCGCGAGCGCGTCCACGCCGGCCTGCAAGCGCTGGAGATAGGGGAGAGCTGCCGAGCGGGCCCGGGGGCCGAGATCCTCGGCGGTGCTCAGCGCGTCGGCCAGGAAGAGCCGCGCCTCGTTCAGCTCCTCGGCGGAGACGACCTCACCGTCCGCCACCCCCTCGGCGTACTCCGCGAGCGCGATGGATGCCACGTCGGCGATGCGCCGCGCGGTCGCCACCTCATCCTGCTGCGCGGCCGCCGGCGCGGCCAGCAGCCCGACCATCAGGGAGGGGGTGAGAAGGCGAACTGATATATGGAAAGGCAAGCCGTGACGGTCCTGGTTCGAAGGTCGCGGAATCTAGACAGAGTTTATCGGGATTGCAAAAGGGCGGTGCCGGGGTTCCAGGCCGCGCCGTCACTTCGCGAAGGGAGAACCCCGGGCGAGCCCCGGGCCTACGCCAACAGCAGCACCACGGCGGCCGCCTGGGTATCGGTGTGCGTCAGCGACACCAGGCTGGACGTGACCCCGAGCCGCTCCGCCGCCACCCGAGCCTTGCCGTGCAGTGTCAGCGACGGCCGCCCATCCTCCGCCCGCCCCACCTCCACCTCGTGCCACCCGACGTACCCCGTGTCGCCGTCCTGGTTGAGCGCCTTGTACGTCGCCTCCTTCGCGGCGAGCCGGGCCGCCACGTGGCGGGCCGGCGCGGCCTGTCGCTGGCAGTAGGCACGCTCGCCCTCGGTAAGCAGTCGCCGCATCGCGCGCTCGCCCTTGTCCTCCAGCATGCGCTCCACGCGCGCCACGTCCACCAAGTCGATGCCGACGCCCACCGGATTCATCGCCGGAACACCCAGCGCCACGCGTCCTGCAGCCAGGGTGGAGCGGCGATGTACCCGCCCATCACGAGCCCGAGCCATGCCGCGCCCGCGATGGCGACGGCGGCGGCGATCAACACCGGCCAGAGCGGCTTGCGCCACCGGGCCACCTCGTCGGCCACCCGGTTCCAGTGGCTCCACTCCGCCTCGATCGCGACCTCCAGCTCGAGCCACGCTTCCTCGAGCCTGCGCGCCGCGGTCATCAGCGCATCCCGCCACGCCTCCATGGCCTCGCGCTCGAGCGCCGTCGCCCCGAGTGCGGGCGCGACCCGCTCCTCCAGCAGATCGAGTGCCGGCACCAGCCCCGCACCGGCCGACCCCAGCCGAGCAGCCAGCGCCCCCTGCTCGGCCGCGCCGAGCTGCAGCCGCTGGCGTCGCCGCCGCGGCATGCGCACGGCTCTGGCCTCGGCGTCGAGCCGAGCGGCGATGCGCATGAGCATCAGATCCGCGACCCCGGCCACCGCCTCGTCCCACGCCTCGAGCCACATCGTGCGGCCCACCGTTGCCACCGCGGCCCGCCGCTCATCCCGCGAGGCGAGGCGTCGGGCCTCCCCGGCAGCCTCGAACACGCGCGTGGTGAGCCGATGGCGGATCATGTCCAGCTCGAGTCCGCCCGGGTCGCGGCCCGTGCCCGTCACGATCTTCCCCAGTGACGGACCGACCTCGGGGATCCTGAGGGGAAGCAGCAGCTGCGAGCTCGTCATGCGTAGATCGCCTCGATGACCGGCGCCGGATCGGAGAAGTCCTCGAACACCTGGTACGCCCCGTGCGCCTCGAGCTCCTCGCGCGAGTGCCATCCCGTGGCGACGCCGATGGCCCGCGCACCCACCCCGTTGCCGCAGGTCATGTCGGCTGGGGTGTCGCCGAGGATCACGATCTCCTCACCGTGCGGCACGCGCCCCATCAGCGGGGCGGCGCGGCGCGCGGCGATGGCGGGGAGATCGGAGCGCGCCACGGCGTCGGAGCCGTAGGCGCCGGGCCCAAACCGGGAGACGTCGATCCCCGCCGCTCCGAGCTTGAGTTGCGCGCCCCGCTCCAGGTTGCCGGTGAGCAATCCGACCAGCGCGTCGTCCCGCGCGTGCAACTCCTCCAGCAGCGACGCCACGCCCGGGTAGAGCCGGATCTGCTGCCGCCGCTCCTCGAGCGCGGACACCAACAGCTCCAGGTAGCGAGCGCACACGGCGTCGACGTGCTGCCGGCTCTCGGCGTGGGGGTGCTCAGCCGCCCGCATCAGCTCCATCACGATCTGCGGATCGGTCTTGCCCTCGAAGCGGAACCCCTCGATGGGGCCGGTGGCGCCCATCTCGTCGAGCAGGGCCTGACTGATCGCCGAGCGTCCCGCGCCGGCGGTCCACACCAGCGTGCCGTCGATGTCGAACAGGATGAGCTTCTCGATGCCGTTGGTCATGGGCTCATGCCGGTTACGGTCCTCCATCAGCCTGCCAGCCCGGGCACGGCGTCCGTTCCCACCGCGGTTCTCACCGCGCGCTCGATCGCCATGGCGACCGCCTCCTGCGCCAGCATCTCCACCGCGATGGGGGACACGCCCGTGCGCTTCTCCGTAGAAACCGCAAACACGATGTCGCCGTCGAACTGCGTGCCCAGCGGCGTGATCCGCTGCGCCATCGCATCGACGCTCATCGCCGCGGTCTCGGCCAGCTCGCCCCGGCTCAGACGTGCGTTGGTGCCGACGACCACGAGGGTGGTATTCGCGCCGGCTCGAGCGAAGGAGCCGCCCGGCGCGCCGCCTTCCGCCAGGTAGCGCCGCGCATCCACGAACTCTCCGCCGCGCCGCGCACCCGCAAGGATCTGTCCCTCCCCGTCCCGCACGTCGCCGTATGCATTCACCACCGCGAGCGCGCCGACGACGACCCCATCCCGTTGCTCCGCCCAGCTCCCCACCCCGCTCTTCATCGCGCCCGCGGGGCCCGTCACCTTGCCCACCGTGGCGCCCGTTCCCACCCCCACCGAGCCCTCTTCGACCGTGCCGCCCGCCGCCTCGCACGCCCGATACCCCTCGGCGGGCCCCGGCCATCGGTCGGACCGGCCCAGGAGGGCGAGATCGAACACGACCGCCGCCGGAACGATCGGCACGACTCCTACGCCGACATCGAACCCGCGTCCCCGCTCGGCCAGCCAGCGCATCACCCCGTCCGCGGCGCCGAGGCCGAACGCCGAGCCGCCGGTCAACAGGATCGCGTGGATCCCCGGGACCAGGTGGCGCGGCGACAGCGCGTCGAACTCGCGCGTGCCGGTGGCGCGACCGCGCACCGCCACGCCGGCGGCCATGCCTTCGGGGGGGCCGAGCACCACGGTGCACCCGGTGGCGGCCTCCCGGTCGGTGACATGTCCGACCAGCAGGCCCTCGACGTCCGTCAGTGCCGGAGTGGGATCAGCCACGTGGAATGATGGCGGTGGTGAGCCGCGCTAGGCGCTCTCTGACGTGTCCCCGACCTTGGCCTGACACTCCTTGCACCGCGTCACGCCGCGCATGGAGCACACCAGGCAGATGAACGTGCCACACCCGTCGCAGGGATACCCCTCCGACGCCCGCTCCTCGTTGCCGCAGGCGCGACAGATCATGGCGTCGCGTTCCTTGAGTGGCTGTTCAGCCATGCAAGCCTCCTCCTACCGACCTTTGGGTACCACAATCTTGATGGCGCCGGGCACGATCTCCGCCGAGAACGGCGTCTCGCCGCACAGCTCCCCGTCGAGCTGCACGGGGCGCGGCGTCTCCGTCTCGACGGCGACGCTCTTGCCGCTGAAGAACGCCACCCGCTTGCCACCATGGCCGAGCCCCGTGATCATGCGCCACGCGGCGTCCATGGTCTCGACGAAGGTCCCCGCGTTGATCACCAGCACGTCGAACAGGCCGTCGTCGAACGAGATGCCCCACTTGAGACGCACGATCGGTGGGATGATCTCCCCACAGTTCGCCGCCAGGACCATCAGCGCGTCCGTCTCGAAGGTCTCGCCGTCGATGGTGATGCGGTGCGGTACCGCGTTCGGCGCCCCCAGCAGCTCGAGCCCCCGCGCCACGTACGCCCCCATGCCCCACTTGCGCTTCGCCCGAGTGGTCGTCTTGGCCATGATATCCGCGTCGATGCCGGTGCCGGCCCCCACCGCAAAGTAGCGCTCGCCCCCGTTGCACTTCATGCGGCCGAGATCGATGAACCGCGGCACCCCCCGAATCGCCGCACGCGCCGCCGCCCGGGGATTGCGCGGGATGCGCAGGTTGCCCGCCAGCAGATTCCCGGTGCCGCCCGGGATGAGCGCCACCGGGGTGCTGGATCCCACGACGCCCTCCATGGCCTGCGTCGTGGTGCCGTCGCCCCCGTACACCGCAATCAGGTCGGCGCCCTCCACCACCCCCTGACGCGCCAGCTCGCTCGCGTGGCCGTCCCGCGTGGTCCCCGTGATGTCCACGTCCCAGCCCTCACGCAGGAACTCGTCCACGACCCGCCCCACGACGCGGGTGTCGGTGCGGGACGCAATCGGATTGAAAATCAGCCGAACGTGCGGCACTAGTATCTCGTTTCCCAGAACAGGTCCAGACCGAACTGATATCGTGTTGGCAGCTGAGTCGTCAACGCCTCGCAGCTACGCAGCGGGTCGACGCTGCCCGCCACCAGCCAGCGCCGCGTCAGGCGGAACTCGAGGCTCGCGCCCAAATCGAACGTCTGTTGCCGCGGGCAGATGCGCGGGCTCGCGGTGAGAAACGCCGTGGTACCGAGCAGATCGAACTGCTTCCCGGCGGAGAGCTCAGCGCCCGCCAGGCCCTCCCGCCCGGTCTCCGGTCGGATCTGAAAGTAGTCGAGCGGCGCCCCCAGATCGGTGATGAGCGAGTACTCGAGCTGGCTCGACACCACGCCGAACAGGGTCTGCGAGCCGAGCCGCCAGCCGAATCCCCGCTCCTGGGTCGCCACCTGGAAGCTCGGCGCGCCGAACAGGAGGTAGGAAATCAACTCGGTCTCCGACACGGCCGGCTGAATGTCGCTCGTGAGCGTGAGCTGCGGCTGGTACAGCGTGCCGGTGATGCGCACGAACACCTTGACGTCGTCGCCCTGGGTGGTGCGCACCGTGTGCTCGGCCTGAACGTCGAGGTCGGCGTCGAGGTCGGGAGTCCCCAGGTAGCGCACCTCGCCCCGCGTCACGTTGAACTCGCGAACGCTGCCGAGCGGCAATTGGAGCCGGTACGTCCCGCGCGACGCGCCCAGCGTGCCGTCGAGCCGGTAGCGATCACGCAGCTTGTTCACGATGACCGAGCCCTCGAGCGGGATGTTGGCCTCGCTCGACCTGAGCCGGAAGTCGGAGCCCATGACCACCAGCAGACTGTCCACGCGCAGGCTATCGAGGAACCGGCTCTCGAACTCCGCGCCCAATCCTTGCCGTTCGATGAGCGTGAGCAGCGTGTCGGCGAAGGCGCTGCCGAACTCTCCGCTGCGCGCGTAGGCCTCCAGATTCACGACGTCCTTGCGCACCAGGTCCTCGAAGTACAGCACGCCGCGCGCGGCAGTGCTCCGCCCCGTGAGCGTGGCATTGTAGAACGGCCCTCGAAGCCGAAGCTCCGAGGACACCGCGAGACTGAGAAAATCCCGCGCGTTGATGGCCTCGAACTCGCTGGAGCTGATGTCCACGTGCAGAATGGGGCGGCTCAGCTCCTCCAGCTGCACAAAGCCGCGCGCGACCGCCACTCCGCGCCCGCTACGCAGGGAGAGCTCCCGGATCGTGATCGTGTCGCCCGACAGTGTGAGGGTGCCAGTGAGCGCCTCGTGCCGCACACCAAGTGCGGGGAAGGTAGCCGCTCCGCCGTGCACGCTGACCCGGCCGGTGAGCTCGGGCTCCTCCCAGGTTCCGGTGATCCCGAACTCGGCATCGAGCGTGCCGGCGAGCTGGCGGGCGACCGGGGTGGTACGCTCCAGCAGCGTGAGATCCACGCTGTCGGCCAGGGCCCGGATGGTGATGGGGCCCGGAACACGGCGGCGCTCGACATCGGTGAAGGCGAGGTCGAGCGGCAGCGACAGCTCGAGGCGCAGCACCAGGGAGGCCAGGCGGGTGAGCTCGAGCTCCCCCGAGAGGCGGCGATCGCGGTACCGCACGATGCCGCTCGTGAAGGGAGCGCGGAAATCCCCGAACACCGCGTTGCGCAGGCTGGCGGAGGCATCGAAGATGGGTGCTTCCGCCGAGCCCCCCAGCACGAACGTCCCGTTCAGTTCGCCACCGACGCGTTCGTAGTCGCTCTGCTGGCCGAGCAACCAGAGATCCGCGAGGGGGAGCGCTACGAGGGATCCCGTCAGCGCGCCCGCCCCCGTCAGCGCCAGGCGACCATCCAGTGCCACCTCTCCCGCCGCACGGGCGTGTCGAAAGGTGACGTCGACAAAGTCGATGCTGCCGCTGTCGACCACGACCACCGCCGCGGTATCCACGAACCACGAGCCGCTGAGCAGCAGTATCCCCAACGAGTCGACGGCGACCGTGTAGGACGAGGAGTCTACCGAGAGCCGTCCCCCGCCCAACCACGCGCCGTCCAGGCCGAACGCCCCACGACCCTGCCAGTGGAGCGAGTCGGGGCGTCCATTGAGCCGCGCCTCCGCATCGAAGAATGCGAAGCGTCCGAACTCGAGCGAGTCGGCCTTCCCGTCGAATACGAGGATCCGGGATGCCGACGCCCAGCTCCCCCGCCCCGAGAGGCGCGAGACATAGAAGGGCCCGCGGCGCAAGTCACCGGTCTCGACATTCCCGACGAGCCGGTACGATTCGAGGTTGCCGCTGAGCTGACCCACTACCCGGGCCGCCCCGCCGGGGAGCAGCGACGAGTCGGCGGTCACCAGGGGCCCGAGCCACGACTCGACGGCCGGCTCCAGCACCCCGATCGAGTCGGCCGAGGCGACGAACCGGAGCGAGCCCTCCCAGGTCTCCGCCAGTCCGAAGCTCCCTTCCGCCTCCACCTCCAGGTTGCGAGCCCACACCCGCAGCGTATCCACGCGCGCGACCGAGTCGGCCACGGCGATCGCCGCCTGCAGGCCATCGATGCTCACTCCCTGTACGACGGAGCTGTCGAGCGCCACCCGCGCGCGCAACCCGAATCCGTCATCGCCGAGCCGCTCCTCGCCATTCCCTTCCAACCGCCCAAAGAGGCCCGTCGCGGGAAGGTCCCCGTTGGCGGCCTGGAGGTCCACGCCCTGAAGCTCCACGAACAGTGCGTGCGCGCCCCGTCGCTCGGGGAGGAAGAGCAGCGCGCCCTCAAGACCGACCGCGCCTCCCGGACCAGACAGGTCTGCTCGGATGCCGAGGGAATCGAGTGTGCCCGCGAGATGCAGCGTTCCCCCCCAGGCACCCACCACGTCGAAACCCGGATAGCTCGAGTGGAAGCTGGCAAGGTGCAGCGAATCGAGCACCACATCGCTCCACACGCCCAGGGTGTCGCCACGCGAGTCGAGGTGCACCGCACCGCGCGCCACCGTCTCCGGCAGCGGCGCATCCGCGTAGCGCAGCTCGCCCTCGAACGTCGCGTTGCGCCATGGGCCGCTGAGCGTGCCGCTGCCGCGCAGTCGCCCGAGCAGCGCGATCGCCGGCACGAGCCGCCGCACGGTCGACAGCTCGATGTTTGCGCCGGCAACGCCGAACCGCTGGAAGATGAACTCGCCCGGCACGCCCACGGCCACCAGACCCCGGCCGTGGATCATCGACTCGGGCCACCCCTCCACCAGCGAATCGCGGAACGCCACGTCCAGCTCGAGGTGCATCCCCTCGCGCGGGCCGTCCATCGCCACGTCTCCCGTCACGCGACCGGCCATGGGCAGCGTGTCCAGGAATCCGCGCACGTACTCCAGGTCGAAGTTGTCCAGGTCGAGGTCGGTGCCGTCGAAGCCCCAGGTGTCGCCCGGGCCGAACACCATCCCGAGCCGGCCGCGCGCCCGCCCACCGCCGCCGCTTCCCCTCAAGTCGAGCCCCGTACCCACGAAGTGCAGCTCGTCGACGCTTGGGGAGCGCACCGTGAACCGGCCCGTGCCGACGAGCCCGGCGGGGATGGCCGAGATGAGCCCGCCCACCTCGTCGGTGACCGCGTGGTCCGCATCCACCTCGAGGTCGTACACGATCGGCCCGTCGGGCCAGGACAGGGTGCCGCCGACGGTCGCCCGGCTCTCCGGGAGCCTGACGCGCAGGCGGTCGAGCAGGAGCGTGTCGCCGACGAGGGTCACCCACCCCCGCATCTGTGTCACGGCGATCTCCGGATCGGACCCCTCGACTCGCAGCCGCTCCACCTCCGCGAGGATCCCGCGCTCCCCGGGGAGGGGAGAGGAGACCCGCAGGTACCCCAGTCGCGCGTTGAGCGAGGTGAAGCGTCGCACCCTGAGCGGGCCCATCGGTCCGGTCTGCCGCTCGACGAGCGTGTCGCCCGGCCCCGCCGGGGTCCGCACCGTCACCGTGCCGTCCACGATGAGCACGTCGTTGAACGCGATGAGCGCCGGCGGGCCGCCGCCGCCGCCGCCGCCCTTGGGCAGAACCTCGTCCAGGTTGAGCGGCGTGCCCGGCGCCCATTGCACCAGGTTGATGCGGGGTCCGGTGACGCTGAGGCGACCCAGCACGATCCGGCCGCGCAGCAGATCGATCAGGCCATAGCGCAACCCCACGCGATCGACGGCGAGCAGACTCACCCCGGCCGTGTCGCGAATGACCACGTCGCTGACTTCGAGCCCGCGCAGGAACGAGCCGCCGACCTGACCCACGGACACCGTGCCGCCGAGCGCGTCATTTGCCACGCCGAGCGCCCAGTCCACCACGATGCGGCGTCCCTCGTCGGTGCGCAGTGCAGCTCCTGCCACGCCCAGCACCGTCCCCCCGAGCCAGCACAGCACCACGAGCATCCAGGGAAACACACCGCGCCGCATCAGAAGGCCTGCCCGATGGAGATGTGCACGCGGAGCCGCTGCCAGAAGGTGGGCTCCTTCGGTGTGAAGCTCTGGTCGAGCAGGATCAACTGGTCCCGAGTTTGGAGGTACAGCTGGCTCGGGGTTGGACCGTACGGGTTGTACGCCACATCCAGGCGCACGGGGCCGAGCGGGGAGGAGACGCGGAGCCCGACGCCGGGCGTGATCTTCAGGCTGCTCAGGTCACCGAGCGTGCTTCCGTCGTCGCTGGAGAGGCGTTCGCGCAACTGCCCCGCGTCCACGAAGAGCGCTCCGAATGCCCGGCCAGACGATCCCAGGGGTATCCGCAGCTCCGCGTTCAAGAGGAACAGGTCGTTGCTGCCGATGGGAGAGGTGCGGAAGCGGGTGATCGGCTGCTGCTGCCCGTCCACGGTGACGGTGTCTCCCTCGACGACGCGCACCACGCCGCCCATCTCGTTCTGTCCGAAGCCGCGTACCGTGTTGGCCCCACCCAGGTAGAAGCGCTCCTCGGTGGGGATCGAGTCCAGGCCCCGCCCCCTGAACCCCGCCCCGAAGATCGTCCCCCAGCGCAAGCGCCACGCGAACGCGCCACGCCGCCCGATGGCGTGATACGAGGAGAACTCCAGCGTGACCTTGCTGAAGCGGGCCCGCTCGTCCGAGAAGGTGTAGCGCGAGGCGTGGCGGAATTCGCCCGAGAACAGCGTGCCCCGCGTCGGATTGAAGATCGAGTTGCGGCGGTCGCGCACCACGGCCAGGGACAGGGTGCCTTGCCGCTGGTTCTCCCCGAATACCTCGGCATCCTCGAGCCGACACACGTTGAGGAGGGCGCAGATGGTGGCGGGGTCCGCCTGCGTGTTGCCATAGGTGAGCAGATACGAGAGGGTGATCGGCAGGCGCCAGGGCGTCCGGTACGTCACCGAGACATCGCCACCGACCGCCTGACGGACGTACGCCCGGAACTCGCTGAACCGCTCCGCGAAGACCGAGACCCGGGCGCCGAACTGACGGGAAAAGAAGAACGGCTCCTCGAGCGCCGCGCTGAGATTGTAGTTCAACACCAGCCGCTCGGGCTCGTCCTGCTCCAGCACCGGGCAGACCGACCGCTCGAAGTTCATCGGATCGCCCGCCCCGATCTTCGAGAACCGCGCGCCCAGCTCCAATCGTCGCCCGCCGCCGAACAGGTTGCTCGTCGACCATGACGAGAGCACGCGGAAGCAATCGATGGTGCCGTACCCGGCGCCGACCCGCACCCGCTGCATCGCTCCTTCGGAAACCTGCACGCGCACCGTGACCAGTGTGTCGTCGGGACCCGACGGAACCGTGTCCACCGGCGCGACGCGCACGTAGTTGAAGATCCCGGCGCGATAGAGATTCAACTGGCTCTGGTAGAGGTCGCGTTGGCGGTAGACCTTCCCCGGCTCCACCGCCACGGCCCGCCGCACGACGCGCTCACTCACCTTCTGGGTGCCCGTAACCTCGACGGCCTCCACCCGAGCCCGCGCACCCGACACGACCTCGAATTGCACCTCGGCCGTGCGCCCCTCACGCAACTCGTCGAAGCTGATGAATACCTCGGGAAAGGGATAGCCGGTGTCGGCAAGGCGCAGACGGATGGTATCGGCCGAGGCACGCATCAGGAGGCGGTTGAACGGGTCCCCCACCTGGAGCGGGAGCGCCTCGTACACGTCCTGCACGTTGAGGATCTCGTCGAGGCCGATGATCCGCAGCGACCTCACGCGGATCGGCTCCCCCTCCTCGATGAGAAAGTGGACACGGACGTCGTCGCCGCCCCGTCGCACCAGCGTGTCGACCACGGCTTCCGCGAACCCGCTCTGACGGTAGAGCGCCCGGATGCGGAGCACGTCGCGGCGGAACTCCGTCTCGTCGAAGTAGCGCTTGGCTCCGAGGCCGATCCAGCTGACCAGCGACGAGCGCGCAAACCACGACGAGTGGGAGGTGGCAATCGAGACGCGGAGGGTGTTGTCGTCGATGGCGCGGTTGCCATCGAAGGTGAGACCGCGCACGACGAGTCCCCTCGACTCTTCCTCCTGCCCGGCGAGTTGGCTCGTGAGGAGCGGCAGGAGCGCGAGCGGGAGCAGGACGGCACGGGCAGCGTGGCGGGCTCGGGTCATTCGCTCTCAATATCTCCCCACCCCGGCCGCAGAGAAAGCTGCCGGTACCGGCGCCAGCGTCACTGCCCGACCGCCGCCAACATCTCGTCTACGCTCGTGAGCTTCACTCGGGGGCGCCCCGCTGCCTTGCCCCGCTCCAGTTCCAGCGCGTCGATTCGGCACCAGTCCACGAAGGTCACCGGCCGTGGCTGCCGGTCGCGCACCAACGCCTCCGCCGCGGCCGGATCGGGCTGTCCAGGCGACAGCACCGCCGCCTTGGCCACATCGGCCACCATCGTCTCGACCGTCTCGGCGGCACACGGCTTGTTGGTGCCGATCACCCCCGACGGTCCGCGCTTGATCCAGCCACTCACGTACACCCCCACGAGCGGTTCGCCATCGGGCGCCGCGACCCGTCCCCGCTCGTTGGGCACGACTCCCCACCTGTCGTCGAAGGGAACTCCGGGCAGCGGCACACCCCGATACCCCACCGATCGGAAGACCATCTCCACCGGGAGCTCCTCGGTGTGTTCCGTCGCCCGGGGTCTGAGCGAGCCGCCGTCGCCCAGGTAGAGCTCGTTCCGCACCAGCTTCATTCCGACCACCCGCCCCGCGTCGTCCCCGGTCAACTCCACCGGTGAGACGAGAAATCGCAGCGTGAGCGTCTTCGGCTTGCCGGCCCGTTGGGCGGCGGCGAACCCCTGCAACAGCTCCACCTTCCTCTCGAGCGACGCCTCGCCCGATTGCGCGACCGCCTCCCGGCTCAGCGGGTCGAGCGCCGTCTCCTCGGGCAGCACCACGAAGTCGGCACCATCCAGCTCTCCCAGCTCCTTGACCTCGGCATTGGTGAAGGCCGCCTGCGCCGGCCCGCGGCGACCGAGGACGTATACCTCCTTCACGCGGCTTCGAGCCAGCGCCTCGAGCGCGTAGTCGGCGATATCCGTCCGCTGGAGCTCGTCGGGCGTGCGACACAGAATGCGCGCCACGTCCACCGCGATGTTGCCGATCCCCACCACCGCGACCCGCTCCACCGAGAGGTCGAACTCCCGGTCGCGGTAGTCGGGGTGCCCGTTGTACCAGGCCACGAACTCGGTGGCCGTGTGACTCCGCTGCAGGTCCTCGCCCGGAATGTTCATGCGGCGATCCGTCTGGGCGCCGGTGGCGAAGCAGATCTGGTGGTAGTGCTGTCGAAGATCCTCCAGCGTGAGGTGCGTACCGAAGTCCACGTTGCCGAAGAAGCGGAAGCCGGGACGCCGCGCGATCTTGTCATACACCCGCGTCACGTTCTTGATCTTGGCGTGGTCGGGGGCCACGCCAAACCGCACGAGCCCATACGGCGCGGGGAGCCGCTCGAACATGTCCACCTGCGCGACCGGGTGCTCGCGCCCCAGCAGGTGCTCCGCGACGTAGAAGGCCGCTGGGCCCGAGCCGATGACGGCCACTCTGAGGGGGTGCTCCGCTGTGCCCAGCTGTGGCATGGCAGTCTCACTTCGGCTGAACCACCCCATGATACTCGAACGACCGACCGCCCGCCCGCCCCTGCCCTCCGGCACCTGAGCGAAGTAGCTTTGGGCGCCATATGAGCGACCGCAACGCGCAGACCGCCCCGACTCCCGGCCACGGCTTCGGCACCGCCCCGGTCTTTCTCGCCAGCATCAGCACGATTCTTGGGGCGATCCTCTTCCTCCGGTTCGGGTACGCGGTGGGGAACACCGGCGCCTTGGGCACCTGGCTCATCATCCTGGTGGGACACGCCGTCACGATTCCCACCGCCCTGGCCATCTCCGAGATCGCCACGAACCGCCGCGTCGAAGGGGGCGGCGAGTATTTCATCATCTCGCGGTCCTTCGGCACCTCGATCGGCGGGGCGATCGGTATCGCGCTCTACCTGTCCCAGGCCGTCTCGGTGGCGTTCTACATGATCGCCTTCGCCGAGGCGTTCCGGCCTCTCATGGTGGACGTGCTCGGCTGGCGGTTCGACCCCCGCATCGTCTCCCTCCCCGGCACGCTGCTGCTCGCCGGCCTGGTGCTTGCCCGAGGAGCGAGCATGGGGGTGCGAGCCCTCTGGGTCGTGGCGGTCATCCTCGCGGTCTCGATCGGCATGTTCTTCGCCGGCGCGCCGATGGAGGGATTCGCGCCCGAAACCGCACCGCTGTTCGAGCGCGTCGCGACGCCGGCGCCGTTCATGATCGTGTTCGCGATCGTGTTTCCCGCCTTCACCGGCATGACCGCCGGCGTCGGGCTCTCGGGCGACCTCGCCAACCCCAGCAAGTCCATCCCGCTCGGCGTGATGTCGGCGACGGTGGTCGGCATGGTCGTTTACCTGCTGATCGTGTTCAAGCTGGCCACGTCGGCGCCGCCCGACGCGCTGGCGGGCGACCAGTTCGTGATGGCGCGCGTCGCCGTGTGGGGGCCCATCATCCCCATCGGACTCGCCTGCGCCACCCTCTCGTCGGCCATCGGGTCGATCCTGGTGGCGCCGCGTACCCTGCAGGCGCTGGCCGCCGACCGCATCGGGCCGGTGGAGTCGGTGAACCGGGTGCTGGCGCGGGGCGTGGGCGAGGCCAACGAGCCCCGCAACGCCACCCTGCTGACGGTCATTCTGGCGCTGGTGACCGTTGCCGCCGGGTCGGTGGACCTGGTGGCGCGCATCATCTCGATGTTCTTCATGGTGACCTACGGGGCGCTGTGCACGATCAGCACGCTGGAGCATTTCGCGGCGCGCCCGAGCTACCGCCCGAGCTTCCGCTCCAAGTGGTACGTCAGCCTGCTCGGAGCGGTGATGAGCCTCTTCCTGATGTTCCAGATGGACCCCCTGTACGCCATCGTGGCGATCGCCCTCATGATCGGACTGTACCGGGCGATCCGTGCCACGCGCGGCTCCGACGACCTGGCCGCGATCTTTCAGGGGGTGATGACTCAGGCCACCCGGCGGTTCCAGGTGCGGCTCCAGGCCGGCACGGCACGGCAGCGGGCCGACGAGTGGCGCCCCAGCATCATCATGATCAACGGCCGCACCTTCTCGCGGTCGGCGCCGCTTCAGTTCTTCGGGTGGATCAGCCACCGCTACGGGTTCGGGGCCTACTTCCACTACATCAAGGGGCAGCTCAACCGGGAGACCTACAAGGAGAGCCGCAAGCAGCTCGCGAAGCTCGTCGAGATGCGCCAGACGGCCAAGAGCTCCATCTACGTGGACACGATGGTCTCACCGTCCATGCGGTCGGCGCTCGCGCAAACGCTGCAGCTCCCGGGCGTCGCCGGCATGGAGAACAACACGATCCTCTTCGAGTTCGCCCACGACGACGACGACGACGTGTTGGCGGAGGCGCGCGACGGCTGCATCATGGCGAGCGCCACGCGCATCAGCAGCCTGGTGCTGCGCCACGGCGAGCACTTCTTCGGTCAGCGGCGCACCGTGCACCTGTGGCTCACGTGGCACGACTACACCAACGCCAGCCTCATGATCATGCTGGCCTACATCCTGGTGGGACACCCGGAGTGGCGCAAAGCGGAGATCCGGATCTTCGCGGCGTTCCCCACCGACGAGGTGGGCAAGCAGCGCGAGCGGCTCAACGAGATGATCACCGAGGGACGGCTGCCGATCTCGCCCAAGAACCTGCGGGTCATCGGCACCGACGCGCGCGTCGACTTCGACCGGCTGGTGGAGACACGCTCCGCCGATGCCGATCTCGTGATCTTCGGCTTCACCGAAGAGCGCCTGCAAGAGAAGGGGCCCGAGCTGCTGCGCCGGCACCCCGCGCTCAAGGACGTGCTGTTCGTGTGCGCCGAGCAGCGCGTGGTGATCGAGTAGGGCCACCAACGGTTACGGCCCTACCGCCTTCCCGGCGCGGCCCCTAGGTTCCCAAGACCATGGCCAAGATCTACACCAGAACCGGAGACCGCGGCGAGACCTCCCTCCACGGCGGCGACCGGGTGGCGAAGGACGACCTCCGCGTCACCGCCTACGGCAGCGTGGACGAGTTGAACGCGCGGCTCGGCGTCGCGATGGCCACCGAGCCCGACGAACTCGAGCGCGAGCTGCTGGAGGGGATCCAGCGCGACCTCTTCAAGATCGGCGGACGCCTCGCCAGCCCGAATCCGGAGAAGGTCGCGCGGGCCCTGCACAAGGCGGTGATCCCGCCCGAGCGCATCACCGACCTCGAGTCGGCGATCGACCGGGTGGACGTGGAGCTCGAGCCGATCAAGCAGTTCGTGCTTCCGGGGGGGACGCTCAAGGCAGCCCACTTCCACTCGGCCCGCACGGTCTGCCGGCGCGCGGAGCGGCACGCGGTGCGGCTGCACCGACAGGACCCGGTACCCGATGAGATCCTGCAGTACCTGAACCGTCTGTCCGACCTGCTCTTCGTCCTGGCGCGGCTCGCCAACCGGCGGGCGGGCATCGCCGACGTCACCTGGTAGCGTGCCCACCTATCGGTTCTTTCAGCTGGATGTCTTCACCGACCGCCCACTGACGGGCAATCCGCTCGCAGTCTTTCCGGAGGCCACCGGCCTCGACGACGCGCAGATGCAGGCGCTCGCCCGCGAGATGAATCTGTCGGAGACCAGCTTCGTCTTTCCCTCGAAGCGAGCCACCCGGCGCCTGCGGTTCTTCACCCCGAACGCCGAGGTACCGCTCCCGGGGCACCCGACCGTGGGCACCTGGTGGCTCCTGGCGACCCTTGGGGAGCTCGGCCTGCCGAGCGACGGGACGCACCAGGTCACCCAGGAGACCCAGGTGGGCGTGCTGCCACTGGACATCCACCTGCAGGGTGGCGCGCCGCAGCTGGTGGTGATGACGCAGGCGCCGCCCGAATTCGGAACGACCGTGCCGGACCCGTCCCGCCTGGCAGAGCTGCTCGGCGGCGGGCCCGACCTGATCCCCACCCAACCGGCGCCCCAAATCGTCTCCACCGGCATTTCACAGCTCATGATCCCGACCGCGTCGCTCGCCGCGCTCGAAGCGCTGCCGAGCGGGGGCAAGGGCGGCGAGCTCGCTGGCTACCTACGAGCGCTCGGCACCGACTGCGCCATGTGCTACGCGCTGGAAACGAGAGATCCCGACGCCACGGTGCACTGCCGCATGTTCGCGCCCGGCCTCGGCGTGCCGGAGGACCCCGCCACGGGAAGTGCGTCCGGGGCGCTCGGCGCCTACCTCGTGCGTCACGGGATCGTTCTGCCCGCCGACGGCGTGGCGCGGGTCGTGGTGGAGCAGGGGCTGGAGATCGGCCGACCCAGCCGCATCACCGTCGAGGTTACCTGCGCGCCGGACGCGGCGATCACGGCGGTGCGCGTGGGGGGACAGGCCGTCACCTTCATCGAGGGCGAGGTGCGGCTATAGTGACCGCCACCGTGCGCGTTCCCCTGGGAGACGCGTCCTACGACATCGTGCTCGGGCAGGGCATCCTCGCCGGGCTACCCGACTACCTGCAGCGCTACTGTCCCGCCGCCCAGTACGCGGTGATCACCGACTCGTCGGTGGCGCCGCTGTACGGCCGGGAGGTCGCGAGCGCAGCGGAACAGGTGGGCCACACGCACCTCGTCGCCTTTCCCGCCGGTGAGTGGAACAAGAACCGAGAGACCTGGGCGGACCTCACCGACCAGCTGCTGCGGGCGGAACTCGACCGGGACGCTGTGGTCATCGCCCTCGGCGGCGGTGTGGTGGGCGACCTCGCCGGCTTCGTCGCGGCGACGTACCTGAGGGGCGTGCGCTGCTTGCAGGTCCCTACCTCCCTGCTCGCCATGATCGACAGCGCCATCGGCGGGAAGACCGGAGTGGACACCGAGGCCGGCAAGAACCTGGTGGGCGCGTTCCACCAGCCCGAGGCCGTCGTGGCCGACGTGGCGACGCTGTCGACGCTGCCTCCGGTGCAGCTGGCGGCGGGGATGGCCGAGGCGCTGAAACACGGCGTCATCGCCGATGCCGACTACTTCGCCCGCATGCTCGATCGGCACGAGGCGATCGGGCGGCGCGATCTCGCGGCGCTGTTCGACGTGGTGCGGCGCAGCGTGGAGATCAAGGCGGCGGTGGTAGGCGCGGACGAGCGCGAGCGCGGGAAGCGATCGATCCTCAACTTCGGCCACACGATGGCGCACGCGTTGGAGACCGCGTTCGGATACGAGCTGCTGCATGGCGAGGCCGTCGCCATCGGCATGGTGGCTGAGGCGGAGCTGGGAGAGGAGATCGGCATCAGCCAGGCAGGGACGGCGAGCCAGGTGAGGAAGGCGGTGGAGGCGTTCGATCTGCCGACCGCGGCCCCCGGTAGAGTCGATCGGGAGCGCCTGCTCGGAGCGATGCGCCGCGACAAGAAGGCGCGTGACGGCACTGTCAGGTTTGCACTCCCCGCGCGCCTCGGGGAGATGGCCCGAGGCGAGGGTGGCGAGTGGACCGTGGCCGCTCCCGAACGAGCGGTGCGCGCGATTCTCGAGCGAATCGGCTAACTCCCCGTTATTCAACGGGTTGTCCACAGGCCGCGCACATTCCAACACACCGCAACCGTTTTCCACATAACAACTTAGCCGTTCCGCCCACACCCGTGAACATCCCTTCCACAATGCCCCCAAGTGGACAAAATCCGGAACATGATGGAGGGGAACGATTTGTGATGTGGAAAATGGCGTTTTCTTGACGCTGTGCCCGGCGGTTCTTACATTGGGCGCGCTCGCTGTCGGTCATTTTGGCGGGGTTTGCGGTACCTCTCGTCCTCTCCCAAGCCCACCTACTCCTGGGGAGTGTATGACCCAACTGCGCACCTCGAAGTCGAAGGGTTTCTTTCGCACCCCCGTTTCGGGCGCATTTGACCAGTACCTGCAGGACATCCAGAAGCTCCCCCTAATCGGCTCGGCGGAGGAGGAACGGCGCCTGGCTCGGCGCGCGCGCGCCGGCGACGAGACCTGCGCGGAGCGCCTGGTGACGGCCAATCTCCGGTTCGTGATCTCCTATGTGAAGAAGTACCAGGGGCACGGACTGGACCTGGCCGAGCTCGTGGCGATCGGCAACGAGGGGCTGCTCAAGGCCGTCAAGAAGTTCGATCCCGACCAGGGCGTGAAGTTCATCTCGTACGCCGTCTGGTGGGTGCGCCAGGCCGTGCTCAAGGCCCTGGCGGAGCAGACCCGCAGCGTGCGGATTCCGCTCAATCAGAACAGCCACCTCATCCGGATGGCACGGACCGAGACCTATCTCTCGCAGGAACTCGGCCGCGAGCCCACCGACGAGGAGATCGCCACGGCGTTGGAGGACACGGTCGAGAACGTGCGCAGTGCACGGCGCATGACGGCGGCCGAGATGTCGCTCGACGCCCCCATCGATCGCACCGACAAGGACGCGGCCACCTTCGGCGAGCGCTTCGCCGGGCAGGAAGGCGGCGAGATCGAGGAGCGGACGGACGGGCGCCTCATGCGGGAGTTCATCGACGAGGTGTTCGAGAAGTACCTGACGCCGCGCGAGCGGAAGATCCTCTACCTGTATTACGGTCTCGAGGAGGGCTCCGAAGGCATGACGCTCGAGAAGATCGGCGAGCTCCTGGGCGTGACCCGCGAGCGCATTCGCCAGATTCGCGAGCGCGCCTTCGAAAAGCTGCGGGAGAGCCCGCACGGTGAGGCCCTCAAGGGATTCTGGATAGCAGCATAGGTCCCGGCAGCATTGTTGGTCCCCTCCAGGCGGCCGGCGTGAGTCGGCCGCTGTTCGTTGCACCCCCATTCCGCGTTAGCTTTGACCCATGCGCACGCGCACGCTCCCGATCTTCCCCCTCCCCCTGGTCCTCTTTCCCGGGGCGATCGAGCCGCTCCACATCTTCGAGCCGCGGTACCGCCAGATGCTGAGCGACTGCCAGGAGGGCGACGGACGCTTCGGCCTCGCATACGTGCGCGCCACGCCCTATACCGATCCGTCGCCGTCGCCCGGGGCGGTGGGGTGTCGCGCTCACATCGAGACTGTGCAGCGGATGCCCGACGGCCGCTACAACATCATGACGCTCGGAGAGGAGCGCTTCCTGCTGCGCGAGTTCGTGGAAACGGACCGTCTCTATCGCGTGGCGGTGGTGGAGCCATTCGACGACGAACCGTTTGACGAGAACGTCGCCGACCGCGCCGACCGGGTCCGCACGGCGTTTGCGCTGTATGCCCAGGCCGTGGGCCGGTTGACCCAGCTGCCCGAGCCGACCGCGGATCTGCCGGAGGACCCGGCGGACCTCTCCTTCCAAGTGGCTGCCGCGCTCGACCTCGCACCGCGAGAGAAGCAGGGCCTGCTCGAGCTGCGCTCCGTGAGCGACCGGTTGCAGCGCCTCGCCGCGACTCTGCGCCGACTCCGGCACGAGGTGGAGCGACAAGCCACCATCCAGCGCCGCACCAAGGGCAACGGCGGGCGCGCCAGCGACATGGACCTTCGGGAGTAGCATGGGCGTTCCCGCGCGAGTGACCAGCGCCCTCGCCGGCGTCGTCGGCCGCGGATCGGTCCGCGTCGCCCCTGCGGAACTCGAGACCTACGCCAGCGACGGGCTGCCGACCCACCACAGCCGGCCCGGCGCAGTCGTGCTCCCGGGAACCCGGGAGGAGCTCGTGCGGGTGGTGCAGCTCCTGGCGTACCATCGGGTGCCCTTCGTCGCCCGCGGCGCCGGCACGGGTCTGTCGGGGGGAGCCCTCGCCGACGCCGACGCCGTGCTGATATCGCTCACGCGGCTCACCCGCATCCTGGAAGTCGACCCGGCGAACCGCCTCGCCGTGGTCGAGCCCGGGGTGGTCAACACGCGTCTCACCGCCGCGACCGAGCCGCATGGGCTGCACTACGCCCCCGACCCCTCGAGCCAGACGGTGTGCACGATTGGCGGCAACGTGGCCGAGAACGCCGGAGGCCCGCACTGCCTGAAGTACGGGGTCACCACCAACCACATTCTCGAGCTCGAGGTCGTGCTACCCGACGGGAGCGTCACGACGCTCGGCTCCAAGCACGGCGAGCCGTGGGGTCCCGACCTGGTGGGGCTGTTCGTGGGGAGCGAGGGGATGTTCGGCATCGCCACGCGGATTACCGTGCGCCTCACACCACTGCCCAAGGCGGTCCGCACTCTGCTGGCCGACTTCGAGACGCTGCGCATCGCGGGGGAAGCGGTCTCCGCGATCATCGGGCACGGTTTCGTTCCGGCAGCCCTGGAGATGATCGATCGCAACTGCATCCGCGCGGTAGAGGCCTCGATCTACGCGGCGGGATACCCCACCGACGCGGGGGCCGTGCTGCTGGTGGAGCTGGACGGTGCCGCCGAAGCCGTCGTGGTCGCCGAGGGCGCCGAGGTGGAGCGACTCCTGCGGGCGTGTGGAGCCCGCACCGTACAGGTCGCCAGCGACGCGAGTGAGCGGGAGCGATTGTGGCAGGGACGCAAGAAGGCGTTCGGGGCGCTGGGCCGGGTGAATCGCGACCTCTTCGTGCAGGACACGGTGGTCCCGCGCTCGGCCCTGCCCCACGTGCTGGAGCAGGTCGATCGCATCGCCCTGGCGCATGGGATTCACATCGCCAACGTCTTCCACGCGGGCGACGGCAACCTGCACCCCAACATCGCCTTCGACAGCCGCGACCCCGATCAGCTGGAACGGGTGGAACGGGCGTCGGCCGAGATCCTCGAAGTGTGCGTCGCGGCGGGCGGCACCATCACCGGGGAGCATGGGGTGGGCGCCGACAAGCTGCGCTACATGCCGCTCATCTTCGACGGCGACACCCTGGGCGCCATGCGCGCGGTGCATCTCGTGTTCGACCCCGACGAGATCGCCAACCCCGGCAAGGTGCTCCCCATCCACGCCTGCCGTGACTGGAGGCGCGCCGCCGCGGGCGGCGCGCCCGCGCCGATGGCGGCGGCGGGGGGGGGTGCGTGATGGGCGGAGCGGGCCTGAGCATCGTGCGGCGGCTGCGTTCGCTCCTGGGCGCGGACGCGGCCATCGGGACCGACGCCGCCGGCCTGCCCCGCGTGGCGCCGCGCTCGGAGGAGGCGGTCGCCCTCGTGCTGGGCACGGCGGCCTCCGAGGGGTGGCGGGTGCGCATCGAGGGGACCGCCGGCTGGATGCCCCCCGACGCCGCAGCCGACGTCGCACTCACCACGGGGCAGCTGACCCAGATCCCGCACCTCGACGCGTCCGATCTGGTGGCCACCGTGCAAGCCGGCGTGGTATGGAACGACCTGCGGCGCGCCCTTGCCGACCACGGCACGTGGACCGCGATCGACCCCCCCGGCTCCGGGCGCTCGCTCGGCTCGGTAGTGGCCACCGGTACGGCAGGCCCGCTGCGCGGCGGATTCGGCAACGTGCGCGACCATCTCCTGGGCGTCACGCTGGTGACGGGCGATGGCCGGGTGATCCGACCGGGCGGGCGCGTCGTGAAGAACGTCGCGGGCTTCGATCTCACGAAGCTCGCCGCGGGGAGCTTCGGGGCATTCGGCCTCCTCACGTCGGTCACGCTCCGGCTCCGCGCCGTGCCGCGCGCCGATCTCACCCTGGTGGGTTCGGGGCAGCGCGACGCGCTGCTCACCGCCGCCCAGGCGATCCTGGAGACCGGCACCACGCCCGCCGCGCTCGAGGTGCTCTCGCCCCGCGCCGCGCGCGCCAACGACTGGATGCTCGCGGTGCGCCTGGTCGGGTCCGACCCGGAGGTCGACGCCGCGCGCGTGGCCGTGGGCGGCGCCGTTGCGCTTCCGCTTCACGAGCTGCCCGTGCAGGAGGCCGCACGGCTGTGGCCCGAAGCACTCGCCGGCGCCACGCTGGGAGGGAGCACGCTCAGGCTCGGCACCCTCCCGACCTCGCTGGACGACGCGCTCGATCTGGTGGAGCACCACCTCCCCGAAGGGTGGCTGTCGGTCGGGGTGGGAGCGGGGATCGTGCGGTGGAGCGGCGACGCGACGGCCGAGCGCCTCAAGCTGCTGCGCCGGGCCGCCGCACAGCAGGAGATGCCCCTCACCCTCGAGCGTGCACCCTGGGAGGTGCGCGCGCAGACGGGGCACTTCGGCGCGTACCGAGAAGGCGTGGGACGGCTGGTCTCGGCCCTCCGGCATACGTTCGACCCGGCTGGCGTGCTCGTGGTCCCGGTGGGTGACGCTTGACGCAGGCGGCGCTCGCGGCCGGGCTGGAGCCGTGCGTGCACTGCGGCTTCTGCCTGCAAGCCTGCCCCACGTACCTGGTCACCGGCGACGAGGCAGACAGCCCGCGCGGCCGCATCGCCCTGATCCGCGGCCTGGCGGGTGGGCGGCTGGAGGCACGCGACCCCCAGGTGCAGACCCATCTGGACCGCTGCCTCGGGTGCCGCGCGTGCGAGCCGGTATGCCCCTCGGGTGTGAGCTACGCACCGGCCCTGGAGGCGAGCAGGCGGCGCCTCGCCGACGAGCGAACCATCCCGCTCTCGGTGCGCGCCGTGCACGCGGTGATGGCCGACCGCTCGCTGGGTCGCGTGGTGTTTCCCCTCGCCCGCGCCGTGCGGCCGCTGGCACGCCGGTTCGCCGGTCCTTCCCGCCTGGGGCTCGCCTTCGGTATGCTCGCCGCCACGCGGCCGCGGCGCTGCCCTGCGCCGAAGGAGCGAGGCGCGTGGACCCCCGAGCCCCAGCCGGCGGAGGCGCCCACGCCACGGCGGGTCGTCGTGTTCGCCGGATGCGTGCAGGATGGGCTGTTCGGCCACGTGCACCGCGCCACGGCGCGCGTGCTCGTCGCCAACGGGTACGAGGTGATGGAGGCGCCCGACCAGGGGTGTTGCGGAGCGCTGCACGCCCACGCCGGTCAGCACGACGACGCGGTGCGGCTCGCGCGGCAGAACGTGCGCGCCCTCGCCGCCCTCGCGGGCGATGCGCTCATCGCCGTGGATGCCGCGGGGTGTGGCGCGATGCTCAAGGAGTACGACCGGCTGCTGGCCGGAGACCCGCTCGAGACAGACGCGCGCCGCGTGGCCGCACGGACCCGCGACGTGAGCGAGCTGCTGGCGGCGCGCGGGCCCCGGCGGGGGGCACCGCTCGGGCTGCGGGTCGCGTACGATCCCCCCTGCCATCTCTTGCACGCGCAGGGAGTCGCCCGGGAGCCGCGGCAGCTGCTCGCTGCGATCGACGGGCTGGACCAGGTAACACACGTCGGTGCGGAACTCTGCTGCGGCAGCGCAGGGAGCTACTCCCTGGCGCAACCCGGCCTGTCGGGCGAGGTGCTCGGATACAAGGTCGAGGCCATCCGCCGCGTGCGCCCCGACGTGGTGGCGACGGGGAACCCGGGATGCGCCATGCAGATCGGCGCCGGCCTGCTGGCCGCGGGCGAGTCCATCCCGGTCGTGCATCCTGTGGAATTGCTGGATTGGTCGTATCGCCGGGCGGGGTACTATGACGAGTGATGCGCTGGGCAGGCAGGCGGCAGGAGCCGTGTTCGTGATCGGACGGGACGCCGTCCCGGCCGGGCACGCCGACGCCGTGCTGGAGGGCGCGGCGGTAGCCCAGGCCGACGCCGCCGTCATCGGCATGACCGGCCCCGGGGCGCTGCAGTGCATGCAGGGGCTCCTCACCAACGAGCTCGAGGCATGCGGCAAGCTGTGCTTCGTGTACGGCGCGGTGCTCACGCCGAAGGGGATGATCATCTCCGACATGTGGGTGGCGCGGGAGGACGGCGATCTGACGATCTTCGCGCCCGGCACCGCTCGAGCGACCCTCACGGCGCAGTTCGCCCGCCAGGTGCCGCCGCGCCTCGCCCGCACCGAGGATCTGACCGAGAAGGTGGCCGTGCTCCGGCTGGCGGGGCCGGCGGCGATCGAGAGTGCCGAGCGAGCGGGGCTGGCGGTGCCCGAGGCGGGACGCATGACCACGGGTACCCTGGGCGATGCCTCCTACGTGACCGCCGTGCCCAGCCTCGGAATGCCGTTTGCGCTCCAGCTCACCTGCACCCGCACGGACCGCGGGCTCTTTCTCGAAGCGCTGGGGCACGTCGGTGTGACGCCGGTGGACGCGGCCGGGCTCGAGCTGGCGCGGGTGTTGGCGGGGTGGCCGCGGCTCGGCGCGGAGATCGGTGAGCGCACGCTGCCACCGGAGGTGCGCTACGACGAGATCGACGGCGTGTCGTACACCAAGGGCTGCTACACCGGCCAGGAGACCGTTGCGAGGCTCCACTTCCGCGGCCACGCGAACTGGAAGCTGGCGGGTCTCATGTTCGACGAGGACCCCGACCTCCACACCTCCGACATCATCCACGGCGGCAAGACGGTCGGCCGAGTGAGCAGCGCGGCGTGGGTGGGGCACTGGAGCCAGTACGCGGGTCTCGCAATGCTGCGGCACGAGGTGCAGGCCGGCGAGGTGGTCGTCGCCTGCGGCGCGGCAGCCCGCACGATCGATCTTCCCTTCCGACTCGAGCGGTGAGAGCCTGGCGCGGCGTCGGACCCGGCGTGGTGATCGCGGCGGCGTTCATCGGTCCGGGGACGGTCACGACCGCGACCCTCGCCGGCGCGCGGTTCGGGGTCACCCTGCTGTGGGCCCTCCTGTTCGCCACCGTCGCCACGATCGTGCTGCAGGAGATGAGCGCGCGCCTCGGTCTCGCGACGGGAGCGGGCCTGGGACAGGCGCTGCGGGCCACCAGGGGCCCGCGCTGGCTCGGGGTCAGCCTCGCGGCGCTCGCTGGCACCGCTGTCGTGAGCGGCGCGGCGGCGTACGAGGCCGGCAACCTGACCGGCGCCGGACTGGGACTCGAGTCGGTGACCGGCATCCCGCTCAAGGGATGGGTGGGGATCGGCGCGGTCCTGGCCGGCCTGCTGCTCTGGACCGGACGCTACCGCCTGGTCGAGCGGGTGCTGGCGGCGTGTGTCGCGGTGATGGGCTTCGTGTTCCTCACGACGGCGATCATGGTGGCGCCACACCTCGGCACGCTGCTGGGCGGCGCGTTCGTCCCCCGGCTGCCGACCGGTGCCGAATTCACGGCGCTCGCGCTGATCGGCACGACCATCGTGCCGTACAACCTGTTTCTGCACGCGGCGGCGGTACGGGAGCGCTGGTCCGACGCGAGCGATCTCCCGTCGGTGCGACTGGACCTCCTGTTGGCGATCGGACTCGGCGGGATCGTCTCGGGCGCGATCGTGGTGACCGCCGCCGCCGCGCTCGACGGCACCCAGGTGCACTCCGCCGGCGACATGGCTCGGCAACTCGAGCCGCTCCTCGGCCCGTGGGCGAGCCACGCGTTCGCCCTCGGGTACGCGGCCGCCGGGGTGTCGTCGGCGATCACGGCGCCGCTCGCCGCCGCCTACACCGTGCTCGACGTGCTCGGCCGCGGGCGCGACGTGCGCGCCCCGCTCCCCCGCTGGGTCTGGGCCGGCTGCGTCGCGTTCGGGGCGCTGGCGGCGCTGGCGAGCGTGCGGCCCGTGCCGCTCATCCTGCTGGCCCAAATCGTGAACGGCCTGGCGCTTCCCGCCGTCGCGCTCGTGCTGCTCATCGCCATGAACGATCGGTCGCGCCTCGGAGCGCACGTGAACACCTGGCGGGGGAATGTCGCGGGAGGGCTGGTCGTGCTGCTCTGCGCCGTGCTCGGCGCGCGCGCGATCCTGCTGGCGCTGTGAGAGTATTCGTCACCGGCGGCACGGGCCTCGTGGGAAGCCATACCATCGAGCAGCTGGCGCGTGAGGGCCACGAGGTGCGGGCCATGGTGCGCGGTGCCACCGGCCGGAGCTTCGTGGAGGACCTCGGAGCGGCGGGAGTGCTCGGCTCGGTCGAGCGCCCCGAGAGCTGGGACGCCGCCGAAGGCTGCGATGCCATCGTGCACGCCGCGGCCCTCGTGGTGCAGCCCGTCGGGTGGGAGCGCTACCGTGAGGTGAACGTGCACGGGACCCGGCTCGCGGTCGAGGCCGCCGCACGCCACGGTGCCCGCCTGGTGCACATCTCCTCGGTGGCCGTGTACGGCCGCCGCCCCCGGGGCGGCCCGGGCCTCCCCGTCGCCGAGGAGGCACCGTTCCAGCCGATCGCCACGCCCGACTACTATGCGCGCTCGAAGCGCCTCGCCGAGGCGGCGCTGTGGCAGCGGGCCGAGGAGCTGGGCGTCTCCGCCGCGGCGCTCAGGCCGTGCGTCATCTACGGCGAGCGGGATCGCATCTTCGTGGCGCGAATCCTCCACGTGCTGCGCCTCGGCATCGTCCCACTCATCGGGAAAGGGGACAACCCGCTGGCCGTCGTGTACGCGGGCAACGTGGCCGAGGCCGTGCGGTGCGCGCTGGCCCGCCGCGACGTGCGGGGGGCGTTCAACACGGCCAACGACGGTGGCCTGACGCCGCGCGAGTTCTTCGAGACGATCGGTGAGGTGACCGGCACGCGGCTGCGCTTCGTGCCGCTGCCGGTCGGCGCCGCGAAGGTGCTCGCGACCCTCGCGCACCTCCCGCGGCGCCTCCTGAGGCCCGGCCGCTACGCCCCCGACGCCGCCTCGGGCGTCCGCTTCATGACGCAACCCAACCCGTACACCTCGGCCAAGGCGGAGCGGCAGCTGGGGTGGCGGCCCTCCACGCTCCCCCGCGACGCGCTGCGCCGCACCGTCGAGTGGTTCGTGACGCGGCGCTGAGCGGGCCCGCTCGCTAGTTCGCCTGCGCGGTGTCGGGCGGGCCGTCGGGCGTGCCGATGTCCAGCACCGCCTTCCAGCTGCGGTCTCCCTGCCGCTTCCAGATCGTGACGTAGGTGCCGCGCGCGGTGACGGTGCGGCCGTCCGCCAGTCGGCGGCGGGACAGATAACGCCCGCGCGTGTAGCCCAGGTCGCGCGCGGCGGAGACGTCGGCCTCCACGGGCTCCCAGGTGAGCGAGAACGCCGTGTCGCCGAACACCGGCGTCATCAGCGCCCGAATCGAGTCGCGGCCGGTGACCACGCCGCCCTCGATCACCATCGATCCCCCGTCGGCGAAGTACTCCACCCAGCCCTCCGCGCCACGCTCGGCGGTGGCGTCCGAGAAGGCCCGGTCGGTGGCGGCCAGCTCCTCTCGGTCGCGGTCCAGCCGCACGCCCACGTTGCACGCGACGACCGAGGCGGCCGCGGCCGCGGCGATCCAGTGTCTCATGATGGCTCTCCTCCCCGGCTGGCGCCGGTGATGGCAATGTCCCTACAATTCGTCCTCGATCGACGCTCGGCCCAAACCCTCATCCCACGAGTCTCATGTACCGATCCGTCCTCGCCCTCGCAATCGCAACGCTCCTGACCCCGTCGTCGGTTGCCGCCCAGTACCCCGAGATCGACGCGGCCGTGGAGCGCATCCTGCCGGAGATCACCCGGATCCGCCATCACCTGCACCAGCACCCCGAGCTCGGCAACCGCGAGTTCGAGACGGCCCGGCTGGTCGCCGAGTACCTGGGCGAGCTGGGCTTCGACGTGGTACAGACCGGTGTGGCCCACACCGGGGTCGTGGCCGTGCTCGCGGGGGGGAAGCCCGGACCGGTGGTCGCGCTGCGCGCCGACATGGATGCGCTCCCGGTCACCGAGGACACGCCGTATCCGTGGAAGTCCACCGTGCGGGCGACGTACCTCGGTCAGGAGGTCGGCGTATCCCACGCCTGCGGGCACGACCTCCACACCGCGGTGCAGCTCGGTGCCGCCAACGTGCTGGCCGCGATGCGCGACGAGCTGCCCGGCACGGTCGTGTTCATCTTCCAGCCCGCCGAAGAGGGACCGCCGCCGGGGGAGGAGGGCGGCGCAGCGCTGATGGTGGAGGAAGGGGTGCTGCGCGACCCAGACCCCGAGGCCATCTTCGGCCTGCACACCCTGTGGAACATGCCGGTCGGCATGGTGGGGTACACCCCCGGCCCGGCCCTCGCCGCCGCAGACCAGTTCACGATCGTGATCAGGGGAACGGGCGCGCACGGCGCCTCACCCCACCTGAGCGCCGACCCGATCGTCATGGCGTCCCAAGCGGTGACCATGCTGCAGACCATCCGGTCGCGCAACATGGACCCGATGGAGCCGGGGGTGGTGAGCGTGGGCCTGATGCGCGGCGGCACGCGCTGGAACATCATCCCCGAGGAGGTCGAGCTGCAGGGCACGGTGCGCACCTACAGCAAGGAGATGCAGGACCTGATCGAGCGGCGCATGCACGAGATCCTGGCCGGGATCACCGCGGCGGGTGGCGGCAGCTACGAACTCGAGTACGTCAAGGGCATCCCGGTCACCATCAACGACGTCGCGCTCTCCACGCAGATGGCCCCGACGCTCGCGAAGGTCGTCGGAGAGGAGAACGTGCGCGTGCTCCAACCCGCCACGGTGGCCGAGGACTTCTCGTACTTCGCCAACGAGATTCCGGGGTTCTACTACCGGCTGGGCACCCTCAAGCCAGGCACCACGTCGGGCAACCACCACACGCCCACCTTCCAGGCCGATGATGGCGCGATCCCCGTGGGCATCCGCGCCATGGCGTATCTGGTGTGGGACTACCTCGAGGGAGGGCCGTAAGGCCTCACTGCCCTTCCCCGATACACGCCGCCGGCGACAGCCACCAGTCGACACCGGCGGTGCCGACACCGGCGTCGATACGCGCGTGCAACCCACCCTCGGGCGTGCGCCGGTAGATGACGCGCTTGGGGAAATCGTTGTCCGGATTCTCGAAGATCGCCGTGTTGCCGACCACCTGGGTGAGCGTGAACGGCAGCCCCATCGCGCCCCCGGGATAGGTCACGAACGCCACGCGGCCGTTCTCGCCGCGCCCGATCACGGCGAGCTCATACTCGACCGTGCGCCCGTCGATGAGGTAGCGCGTGGTGCCGAGCATGAAGTTCTCGCTGGGCGACGTGTAGTGCTCCTCCATCGTCCCCTCGACGGAATCCTGCGAGAAGGGTCCTTCCCAGCAGCCCGCCATGAACGCGAGCTGGTCGAGGGTGAAGGCCGGCGGCGCGGCCTCCTGTGCCGCGGCGCGCGAGGCGCCGCCGCAGACGAGGGTCACGGCGAGCAGCGGACGAACGAACCAGGCACGTATCATTGCAGTCTCCCTTACCCGAAGTAGTCCGGCTCGTTCCCGGGCTTCCACTTGATGTTGCAGCCCAGGCTCGGCACCTGTTCCGCCGGCACCGGCTCGCCACCCAACACCGCGTCGAGCGCCGCCCGCAGATCAGCGCCGGTCACCGGTACGTCGTTCCGGGGCCGGCTCGCGTCGAGCTGGCCACGGTAGGCGAGCCTGCCCTCGCCGTCGAACAGGAAGAAATCCGGCGTGCAGGCGGCCTTGAACGCGCGCGCCACACTCTGCGCCTCGTCGAGCAGGAAGGGAAACCACCAACCCTCGGAGAGGGCGAGGGCCTTCATCTGCTCCGGGCCGTCGTCCGGGTACTTCGCCACGTCGTTGGAGTTGATCGCCACGATGCCGACGTCCCGCGACCGGTAGTCGCGGCCCAGCCGCGTCAGCTCGTCCTTCACGTGCTTCACGTACGGGCAGTGATTGCAGATGAACATCACGAGCAGCGCCCGCTTCCCTTCGAAGTCCCGCGGGGTCACCTTCCTCCCGTCCACCACGTTGGGCAGCGCAAAGTCGGGAATCGGCGTGCCCAGCTCCAGCATCGTGCTCGGCGTGGCGACCATGATCTCCTCCTCGAGAAAGGGATTGTACCCGTGTCACCGGGGTCGACGGAACCCCGGACACGCGCTTGACCGCCCCCACGGCGGGGCGGCACTATCCACGGAGCCGGGAGGGATTCCACCAGTGACGGACCGCGTACGCAGGGTGTCGGTGATCAAACGGGTCGGCGAGGCCGCGGAGCGGGTGCCCGACGCGGTCGCGGCGGAGGAGCCGCTGGAGATCCGGCTGGCGGAGAGCCCCTTCGCGGTGGTGATGCGCACGCCCGGCGACGACGACGACCTGGTCACGGGATTCCTGTTGACCGAGGGGATGCTGCTGGGCCCGGACGAGATCGGCGCTCTGGTCCGCACCGACGACCAGGAGAGCTCGCGTATCTCCGTGCGGTTCCGGGAAGGCGTGGAGGTCGACCCCACCCGCTTCCAGCGCAACCTCTTCATGTCCAGCTCCTGCGGGGTGTGCGGCAAGGCCTCCATCGAGGCCGTGCAGCTCTTCGCCCAGCCGAGCCGGGACTTCACCGTGCGGCGTGAGATCGTCGGCAGCCTCACCGACCGGCTGCGAGCGCACCAGCCCACGTTCGACGAGACCGGCGGCCTGCACGCCGCCGGCGTGTTCGACCTGGAGGGAACGGCGCTGGCGGTGCGGGAGGACGTGGGGCGGCACAACGCCGTGGACAAGGCCATCGGCGCGGCGGCGGTGCGCCGGTGGCCGTTGCCCCCGTCTCTGCTCGTGGTGTCGGGCCGGCAGAGCTTCGAAATCGTGCAGAAGGCCGCCGTCGCCGGGATCGGAGGGGTGATCGGGGTGTCGGCACCCTCGTCGCTCGCGGTGGAGCTCGCAGAGAGCCTGGCGATGCTGCTCATCGGATTCTCACGGGGGGGCGCGTTCAACGTTTACGCGGGCGACGAGCACCTCGTTGCGTAGCCCGGGTCGCAGGTGTCCCAGCGATGCACGGCTCGCACTCCACCCGCCGGCCGCGCACCTTTCTCCCACGCTGGCACCACGCCGCAGAAATGCTAGCTTTTCCATAGGAATTGCCGAGCCATGACCAGTCCCACCGACCAGGAACTGATCGAGCGGTGGCGGCACGAACCCGCGCCGCTGTTGCCGCTGCTGCACGCCTTCCACGACCGGGATGGATACCTGTCGGACGAGGCGCTGCGGGCGGTCGCGCGCGGGCTGAAGATCCCGCTCGCCGAACTGTTCGGCGACGTGACGTTCTACCATCACTTCGAGCGCGACCCCTCGCGCACCAACGCCCCGCGCGTGTGCACCGGCCCCGTGTGCCGCTACCAGGGCGGGCCGGAGATCCTCGCCGCGCTCGAGAAGGACGGCGCGACGCCGATGCCGTGTGCGGGGCGCTGCGACGATCCCGTGCCCGTGCTGCGGGGCGGCCACGCGCTGGCCGGTACCGCGGCGGACTCCCTCAGGGCGCACCTGTCGCCGCTGCCGCCCCCCAATCCCGGCAGCCACGAGGAGTGCGTATTCTCGGCGATCCGCGAGCCAGGGCGCGCCAGGCTGGACGGCTACCGGCGCACCGGCGGCTACGAGGCGCTCACCAAGGCAGTCACCGAGCTCCAGCCCGCCGACCTGATCCACCTGGTCACCGAGAACGGTCTCGCCGGGCGCGGCGGCGCCGGATTCCCCACCGGGACGAAGTGGCAGGCGGTCGCCGATGCGGCCGCCCATCCGAAAACAGTCGTCTGCAACGCCGACGAGGGCGAGCCGGGCTGCTTCAAGGACCGGGCGATCCTGTGTCACGACCCACACGCGGTACTCGAGGGCATGACGCTGGCGGCGTACGCCACCGGTGCGACCCGCGGGTTCGTCTACCTGCGCTACGAGTACCCCGAGGCCTTCCGCGTGCTGCAGCACGCGATCCACGAAGCGGAACAGGCCGGGCTCCTGGGGGGCAGCATCCTGGGAACCGACTTTGCCTTCCACGTCCACCTGCGCCGCGGCGCCGGCGCCTACATTTGCGGCGAGGAAGGCTCGCTGCTCAACAGCCTCGAGGGCAAGCACCCCTTCCCTCGCAATCGTCCACCGTTCCCGGTGACCCACGGCTACGAGAACCTGCCCACCGTGGTGAACAACGTGGAGACGCTCGCCGCCGCCGTGCAGCTCATTCGCCGTGGCGGAAAGTGGTACCGCAACCTCGGGATGAACGGCCACGCCGGCACCAAGGTGATCAGCCTCTCCGGCGACATCCGGCGGCCCGGGAACTACGAGGTGCCGATCGGACTGCCACTGAAGACGCTGCTGTACGAATGGGCCGGCGGACCCTTCGAGGGCCGCGAGATTCAGGCGGTCACCATGGCTGGACTGTCGGGGGGCTTCCTCGCCGCCGACGACCTCGAGGTGACGCTGGACGAGCCGGGGATCCGGGCCAAGGGCTCGTTCCTCGGCGCCGGCGGGATCATGGTCTTCGACAGCACCCGCGACATGATCGCCGTCGCCCACGAGGCGATGTCGTTCTTCGCTCACGAGTCGTGCGGCAAGTGCTTCCCCTGTCGCATCGGCACCCAACGGCTCACGGAGCGGCTCGCCGGCGAGGCCGGCCCGACGGAGCTCTCGGCCTGGATCGACGAGGTGTCCGACCTGGGCGAGACGATGAAGGCGGTGAGCGCCTGCGGCCTGGGACTGGCGGCGCCGCTCATCACCGAGAGCCTGCTCAAGTACTTCCCGGAGCGCGTGGCACAGCACGTGCAGGCGTGAGGATGGACTCATGATCGCTACCGAGAAAGACCTGAAGACGCATACGATGATGCTCGACGGCGAGGCCGTGAGCTTCACCGAGGGCGAAACGATCTACGAGGTGGCGCAGCGGGTGAAGACGGACATCCCCACCCTCTGCTACGACCAGCGGCTCGAGGCATTCGGGGGGTGCCGCCTCTGCGTGGTGGAGGTCGAGGGCCAGCGCCTCCCGGTCGCGTCGTGCACCACGAAGGCCACCCCGGGCATGGTCGTGCGCACCAGCACGGCGACCCTGGAGAAGCACCGCAAGACGCTGCTCGAGATGGTGGCCTCGGAGAACCGCGAGATCGATGTGGACCCGCTCCGCGGATACGCCGCGCAGGAGCTCGCGACCCTGGTCGACCGCTACGATGCCCGGGGCGGCCGGTTCCGCGGCAAGCGCTCGGGCGCGACGCGGGAGGACGACGACAACCCGTTCATCCTCCGGGACTACGACCTCTGCATCTCGTGCTACCGCTGCGTTCGGGTCTGTGCCGAGCAGGAGGGCGACCACGCCATCAGCGTGATGAACCGCGGGTTCGAGACGCAGATCACCGTAGAGTTCGAGGGGCTCCTCAAGGACTCCGCCTGTACGTTTTGCGGCCAGTGCGTGCAGACCTGTCCGACCGGCGCGCTCGCCGACAAGAAGGCGCTCCGCTTCGCGGAGCTCCCCGGCGCGATCGAGAAGACGCGCACGATCTGTGCATACTGCGGCGTGGGGTGCTCGGTGGACGTGCTCACCAAGGGGGACACGATGGTGGGCATCCAGCCTGCCATGGACGGACCCGCCAACCACGGCGCCCTCTGCGTGAAGGGGCAATTCGCGTACGACTTCGTGCAGCATCCCGACCGGCTCAAGACCCCGCTGGTGCGAGGCGACGACGGCAAGCTGCACGAGGCCGACTGGGACACCGCGCTGGACCGGGCGGCGGAGGGCCTGCGGCGCGTCGTGGACCAGCACGGCCGGCACGCCGTGTACGCCGTCGCCTCGGGACGCGCGCCGAGCGAGGCCGCCTACGCCGTCCAGAAGCTCATGCGCGCGGGGTGGGGCACGAATCACATCGACAACTGTAGCCGTGCGTGACACGCTCCCACGGTTGCCGGTCTGGCAGCCCAGATTGGACGGGGAGCGATGTCCAACCCCTTGGCCGACATGGAGAAGCCCGACGTCATCTTCGCGATCGGGACCAACATGACGGAGTGCCACCCCGTGGCGGCGACCCGACTCAAGCGGGCGCTCAAGCGGGGGGCGAAGATGATCGTGGCCGATCCGCGGCGCATCGGGCTCGCCGATCTGGCGGACCTGTACCTGCCGATCCGCGTGGGGTCCGACGTGGCATTGCTGCTGGCGATGGCGCACGTGATCCAGCGCGAGGGCCTGGTCGATCCGGAGTTCCTTGCCGACCGCACCAAGGAGAGTGAGACCTTCCTCGAGCACGTGAAGCAGTTTCCGCCCGAGTGGGCCGAGCAGATCACGGGCGTTCCGGCCAAGGACATCGAGACCGCCGCGCTGTGGTACGGCCGCGCCGACAAGGGCGCGATCTACTACACGCTGGGCATCACCGAGCACATCTGCGGCGTGGACAACGTGCAGTCCCTGGGCAATCTGGCGCTCATGACGGGACACGTCGGGCGCGAGGGCACAGGCATCAATCCGATGCGCGGGCAGAACAACATTCAGGGAGCCGGCGACAGCGGCGCCCTGCCCAACAACTACGCCGGCTTCCAGCCCGTCACCGATCCCGAGAACCAGAAGAAGTTCGAGCGGCTCTACGGCCGGAAGACCGATCTCGAGAAGGGCCCCACCAAGGTCACGGCGCTGGAGATGGCCGGAGACCAGATCCGGGCCATGATCATCGACGGCGAGAACACCGTCGTCTCCGACCCCGACCGGCATCACTGCGAGCGCGCGTTGAAGGCGCTCGATCACCTGATCGTGATCGACCTCTTCATGACCGAAACCGCGCAACTCGCCGATGTCGTGCTCCCCGCTGCCGCATGGGGTGAGACCGACGGCGTGCAGACCAACACGGAGCGCCGCGTGCAGCGCATCCGCAGGGCGGTGGATCCGCCGGGCCTGGCAAAGCCCGACTGGTGGATCATCTGCGAGATCGCGAAGCGGCTCGGCTTCCAGGGCTTCGACTATCCCTCGGCCAGGGAAGTATTCAACGAGCTGTGCAGCGTGTCGCCGATCTACTTCGGCCTCGACTGGGACCGCATCGATCGAGGCGAGTACCAGTGGCCGGTCCCGGAACAGGGGCACCCCGGCACGCCGCGGCTGCACGAGCGGGAGTTCGTGAGCGGGCGCGGCCTGTTCCGCGTGATCGAGTACCGTGACCCCGCCGAGACGATCAGCGACGACTTCCCCGTCTGGCTCACCACGGGGCGCCGCCTCGCGTCGTACCACACGCGCACCCAGACGGGGCGCTCGGCGGGCATCGACTACCTGCTGCCCGAGGAGACCCTCGAGGTGCATCCGGACGACGTCGCGGCGTGGGGCCTCAGCGATGGCGGGTGGGCCGAGATGTCGAGCCCGCGTGGCTGTGTCACGATCAAGGTGCGGGCCACGCGCCGCTCACCACGCGGCACGGTGTTCGCGAGCTTCGCGTTCAACGACACCCCGGTGAACGTGCTCACCGGCGGCGGCTACGATCCCGTGACGCACACCGCCGAGCTCAAGGTCTGCCCGGTCCGGGTGGTGCCGGCCTGATGAGAGCCGTGGGGGGGACGACGTCCCTGCGCGACCGGGTGGTCGGTATCGACCAGCCGACGCCTCTGCTCGACGGGAGCATGGTGCCGTACGTCAACCTCGACAATGCCGCGAGCACGCCGCCGCTGCGGGACGTGGCCGACGCGGTCGCGGAGTTTCTTCCGCTCTACTCCAGCGTGCACCGGGGCTCGGGGTTCAAGTCGCGCCTCTCCACCATGGTGTACGACCAGGCGCATGAGATCATCGCGCGCTTCGTGGGGGCTGATCCCGCCACGAACACGGTCATCTTCGGCAAGAACACCACCGAGGCGGTCAACAAGCTCTCCTATCGTCTTCCGTTTGACGATGACTCGGTCGTGATCACCACCGTGATGGAGCACCACTCCAACGATCTCCCGTGGCGCAACCGCGCCCGATGCGTGTACGTGGCCGCCACACCCGACGGCCGCCTCGACGAGGAGGATTTCGACCGCCAGCTCAGGAAGTACGAGGGCCGCATCGCCATCGTGGCCGTGACCGCCGCCTCGAACGTGACCGGGTTCATTCAACCGGTGCACCGGCTTGCGCGCATGGCACACGACGTCGGCGCAAAGATCGTCGTGGACGTCGCGCAGCTCGCCCCCCACCGCCGCGTCGACATGAAGCCCGACGCCGATCCCGAGCACCTCGACTTCGTGGTGCTCGCCGGGCACAAGATGTACGCGCCGCTCGGCGCCGGGGCCCTGGTCGGCCCCGCCGAGTTCTTCCTGGAGTCCCAGCCCGAGTACACGGGCGGAGGCACCGTCGACGCCGTGACGCTCGACGACGTGCACTGGGCCGGCATGCCGGACCGCGACGAGGCGGGCAGCCCCAACGTGGTGGGGGCCATGGCCATGGCAAAGGCGGCGCAGGTGCTGATGGAGGTGGGGATGGATCGGATCGCGGCCCACGAGGCGCACCTCACCGCGTACACACTGGAGCGGCTCGCTGCGGTACCGAACGTGCGGGTGTACGGGGACACGAATCCCGCCACGAGTGACACGCGAGTTGGCGTCATCCCCTTCAGCGTGGAGGATGTCCATCACTACCTGGTGGCTGCCGTGCTGGGGTACGAGGGCGGTGTCGGCGTGCGCAGCGGATGCTTCTGTGCCCACCCCTACGTGGTGCACCTGCTGCAGCTCCCGCAGGAGGCCCTGGAGCGCTGGAAAACCCGCGTGCTACGCGGCGACAGACGCGGCATGCCGGGAATGGTGCGCGCGAGCTTCGGCTGCTACAGCGACACCGGCGACGCGGACCGCCTCGTGGAGATGGTCGACCGGGTCGCCCGCGGAGCGTATCAGGGGCAGTACGACGAGCACCCGGCGAGCGGCGAGTTCCTGCCCCGAGGCTACCGCGAGCCCCTCGCCCGGTTCTTCACCCTGGAGGCGGCGGACGACTGAGCCGTCCCCCGCGCCCCCCTTGAGACACTCCCTCGCAACGGCGACGCCCGCCGGGTCCGGCGGGCTATGCCCGCCGGCTACGGAAGGCCCGCGGTATCCCTCGCCATGAGCGTATCGGCCTGGAGCGTATCGACGAGCGCGGTATCGGCCGGGGTGGACTCGGCGGCCTCCTGCTCGGCCGCCTCCTCGCGGCCGGCGCAGGCGGCGATGAGCACAAGCATCCCCAGTAGCCCAATGATTCGGCGCATGCGCACATCCTTTCGGTGGCGGCGGTGCGTTTCGGCCTCTCTCCGTAACTTACAGGAGTCCGCGCGGCTCCGGGACGAGTCCGCCGCGCGCAAAGGGGCGTACTCGACGTGACCGATCGGCGCAGTTTCCTCACCGTGCTCTCGGCAGCCCTCGCCGGCACCCTCGGGCCTCCGGCGGCGTTCGCCGCCCGCGGCACGGCGCCGAGCGTGCGAGCCGAGCCGACCATATTTCGCGCCAACCCCGACGGGCGGCAGGTCCTGGTGCGGTTCTACGTCACCGGCGTCGACGCCCCAGCGGGGCGGCTGCGGGTGTACGACCAGCGGCGACGTCTGCTCGGCACCGCGGGCGTGATTCGCTCGGGGGAGGCCCTGTACGGCGAGTTGTGGCTGCCCCTCGAGGTGGAGACGACGGTCCAGAGCGAGCTCGAGTCTCCCGGGGTGCGCGGCGTGCTGCGGTCGAGCCACCGCTTGAGGCCACAGCAGCGCTGGACGGTCTTCTGGATCACGGTGGGTGATCCCCGTGCGCTGGAAGCCGAGCTCGAGCAGCTCTCGCCGGTGCGGCGCGCGGTGCAGGCGCAGATCTACCGGGACTCGGGCGTGAGCGCCAACCCTCTCCCCCTCGACGAGGCACTCGACGTCAGCGACCACGTGACCTTTCTCCGCATGGTGCGCGGGGCGCAGCGGGTCGAGCAGCGCTACGGCATTCCCGCCGGCATTGCGGCGGTGAGCACGTCGGCGGAGGCGCTGCCGCCGAACGTCCTGCTCGCCCTCACCGGATCGGGCATTCGCCTCGCCCTGCATTCGTGGCACGGCGCGCCGCCGCTGGAGTGGTATGAGGCGCCGGACGGCGCACGCGTCCTGGCCGCGGCGATCCCGCCGCGCGGACACCCGCGCGACCTGGGATTCGCCGCGTCACAGGACGAGATGACCCGGAGGGTGGAGCGCTGGCTGACCACGACCCCCTTGCTGCTTTCCCCGGCGCTCGGGCGGGAGGAGGGGCTGGCGTTCGTGGTGAACACCGAGCCCGACGACACGCAGCCGGCCATGCTCGAGGCGGTGCGGCAGTGGAACCAGCGCTTCGCCTACCCGCGGATCGTCATCGGCGCCGGCGAGGAGCTCGTGGCGGCCATCGACGGACGGCGCAGCGCGCTCATTCCCGTCGCACCCGGCAGCTATCACGCGCACGACACGCTGCCCGATGCGGCGGCCATGGCAGCCATCGTGAGTCTGCGCGCGGCGGAGCGCGCCGCCCACGCCGGGCGGGCACTCCAGACCCTCTCGGAGAGGCTGGGCAGCGCCGGGCGCGCCACCCCCAGCGAGCGTTACGACCCGCACGTCGCGCTGCGCAGCGTCGCCGCGCAGATCCCCACGACGCTCCCGGGTACCCTGGTGTTCAACCCGTCTCCCTATCTGCGCACGGACGTCGCGCTGCTGCCCGACGGAACGGAGCAGGTGGTGACGGATGTGCCGGAGCTCGGCTACGCCTTCATCGTGGATCAGCCCCGGGGCGCCGCGTCGTCCGAGCGGCTGGTCGCGGGAGCAGATACCCCCTCCAACACGCTCGCCGGGGCACACCTGCGACTGGAGCTGGATCCCCGATCGGGGGCCATCGGCTCGCTGGTGTCCGTGCCTGACGGGCGGGAGTGGGTGCGACCCGGGAGTGACGGCCTCAACGCCATCCCGGGCAGCATCGTCGAGGGCCTGGCCCACGAGACGATCCCCGGTGTCGGCACCCGCCTCGTGGCGCGGCGCTGGTCGCCGGCCCGGGGCGACGTGCGCACGACCGTCACGGTGTACGACGCGCTTCCCTGGATCGATATCACGAACGATGCCGCCGCCGTGGGCGAGCGTGCCATGGAGTACCTCTTCGCGTTCGACTTGCCTGGCGCGCGCGCGATGTGGGAAGTCCCGGCGGGACACGAGGACGCCACGGCCCCGGTGTACTACGTGGCGCACCTGCGCTGGCTCACGGTGTCGTCACAGCGCGGGGCTGCCCTCTTTCGCGGACTCGATGCCCCCTTCGTCTCGGTAATGCAGGACGGCACCGTGCTGGCGCACGGGCCGCGGGGCCGGGTGCGCTACCGACTCTCGGTGACCAGCGACCCGGTGGACCCCACCCTGGCGACGCGCTTCGGCTGGGGGGCGGAGCCGCTGCTCGCGGCGCGCGTGGACCGCCAGCCCACGGGACGACTGCCACGGCACGGTCCGCTCGTCGTGGTGGATCAGCCCGGGATGGCGATCGTCGGGCTCAAGCCCGCCGACGACGGGAACGGTATCATCGTGTTCGTGCAGGAATTGCTGGGATCGAGCCGGTTCGTCACGCTCGGCGAAAGCGTCCTCACCTTCCAATCGGGACGCCGGGTGGATTACCTCGAGCGCGACCTGGGAGAGGTCTCCGACGTTCCGGGCGGGGTGGCGTTCGACATCGCGGCCTGGGGTGTCGTCGCAGTGCGGTTGCTGGACGTCGGCTTGCGCTCCGCTTGAACCGGCGCGCACAAAGAGGGTATATCTTGGACATGACTCCTCCCACAACGCTCGGCGACCTCAGGCAGACCGAATGGTCTGAACCCCGCCTGCATCTCCGCTCGGTCAAGGACGAGATGCGGCACAACCTCATTTGCATGCTGGAGGCCGGCCGGGAGATCTTCCCCGGCATCGTGGGCTACGAGGACACGGTCGTCCCCCAGGTGGTCAATGCCGTCCTCGCGCGACACAACTTCATCCTGTTGGGGCTGCGAGGGCAGGCGAAGAGCCGCATCATGCGCCAGCTCGTGACGCTGCTCGACGAGCAGATTCCGATCCTCGCCGGCAGTGAGGTCAACGACAATCCCTTTCGCCCCATCTCCAAGTTCGGCCGCCAGCTCGTCGAGGAGCTGGGCGACCGGGCGCCCATCGAGTGGATCCCGCAGCATCGGCGCTACGTGGAGAAGCTGGCCACGCCTGATGTCACCATCGCCGACATGATCGGCGACGTCGACCCCATCAAGGCCGCCCGCGGCGGGCACTTGCTGTCGGACGAGCTCACGATCCACTACGGGCTGCTGCCCCGCAGCAACCGCGGCATCTTCGCCATCAACGAGCTGCCCGATCTGGCCGGGAAGATCCAGGTGGGACTGTTCAACATCATGCAGGAGGGCGACGTCCAGATCAAAGGCTATCCGATTCGGCTGGCTCTGGACGTGCTGCTCGTGTTCTCCGCCAACCCCGAAGATTACACCGCGCGCGGCAAGATCATCACGCCACTCAAGGACCGTGTTGGGAGCGAGATCCTCACGCATTATCCGCCAACGGTCGAGCACGGCATGAAGATCACGCAGCAGGAGGCGTGGCTCGACCGCAACGGCGGCGCGCTCGAGATCCCCGACTTCATTCACGAGTTGGTGGAGCGGGTCGCGTTCGCGGCGCGGGAAGACAAGCGCATCGACCGGCGCTCCGGCGTGAGCCAGCGGCTTCCCATCAGCGTGCTGGAGAACGTGCTCTCGAGCGCCGAGCAACGCTCCATCACCCTCAAGGAGAAGCAGGTCGTGCCGCGCGTGACCGACGTGTACGACGCCCTGCCGGCCATCACGGGGAAGATCGAGCTGGAGTACGAGGGCGAGCTGCAGGGCGCCGAGACCATCGCGAAGGACCTCGTGCGGCGGGCGGCCGGGAACACGTTTGACGCGCGCCTGGGCGGCGCCGACTGTGACGCCATCGTGGAGTGGTTCGATCAGGGCGGCGCCCTCAAGGTCTCGGCCAACGAGCGCTCCGACGTCTGCCTCAAGGGTTTCTCGACGGTGCCCGGACTGCTCGACGTCATCGAGCTGACCGGACTCGCTCCCCGGAAGGATCCGGCCACCGTGGTCTCAGCATGTGAGCTCGTGCTCGAGGGGCTGGTGGCGCACCGCCGCATCTCGCGCTCTGACGAGCTGGGTTACGTGCGCGCGCGCCTGGAGCGGCCGCAGTTCGGCGGTGGCCCGAGCGCTCCCGACTCTCCCTTCTGAGCCGTGCCCGTCATCACCGTCTCGCGCCAGTACGCCTCGGGCGGATCCAACATCGCCAAGCTCGTGGCCAAGCGCCTGGGATGGACGCTGGTCGACAACGAGTTCGTCGACCGCGTCGCAGGACAGGCCGGGCTCTCCCGCAAGGAGGTGGAGGAGCGGGAAGAGCGGGTGCCGGGGCTCGCCGAACGGTTGGCGCGTGCGCTCGCCATCTCGTCGCCCGAGGTGTTCGTCGCCACCGGCGAGCCGCCCGAGCCCCAGTTCGGCAGCGAGGCCGACCTCGTGCGCGCCACCGAGGCGGTGATCAACCAGGCGGTGCAGCAGGAGGAGCGGCTCATCATGGTGGGCCGCGGCGCACAGGCGCACCTGGCCCAACACGAGGACACGCTGCACGTCTTCGTGGTGGCGCCGCGCGAGCTGCGCGTCAGGGCGGCCGCGGACCGGCTGGGCGTGAGCGCGAAGGAGGCGGAGGACTGCGTCGACAAGACCGACGAGGGCCGCCGCCGCTACGTCAAGGCGAATTACCACCGCCGGTGGGACAACCCCACCAACTACCACCTCGTGCTGAACACGGGCGTGTTCAGCTACGAGCAGTGCGCCGATCTGATCGTCGAAGCCGCACGAGCTCGGGGCTGGGTGTGAGACGCCCTAGCGCGTCTCGGCGATCACCCGCGACCGCATCACCCCGAGCGCCGTCCCCACGACACAGACCGCTCCCCCGGCCATGAGCGCCGCCGGCGTCCCGAACCGCTCGGCCGCCGCGCCGGCCGCGACCGCCCCGAACGGGCTGATCCCCACGAACGAAAGCGCATAGAGAGAGATCACACGCCCGCGCATGGCGTCGGGCGCGATCGTCTGGAGCAGCGTGTTCGACAGCGCCGCGGTGAGGATCAGCGTCAGGCCCAGGAGCGTGAGCAGCGCCAGCACCAGCGGCAGCGAGCGCGCGAGCGAGAACACCACGATCAGCACACCGTAGGCGAGCGACGATCCGGCAAGCAGCCGGCCGCGCGGCACGCGGTGGCCGAACACGGCCAAGCTGAGCGCGCCGATCACCGCGCCCAAGCCCACCGCGGACATCATCCAGCCGTACTCCACCGCACCGAGCTCGAGTACGTCACGCGCCACCACGGGCATCAGCACGAGCACCGGCAATCCGAAGATGCTGATCGTCGCGATGTTGAGGATGAGCGCCCGGAGGCGCGCATCCGCGAAGATGAACCGCAGCCCGTCGCGGATGTCGGCCCAGGCGGAGCGCCGCACCGCGGCCGGCCGGTGCGGCGGCAGCCGCATCACCAGCAGCGCGGCGACCACCGGCAGGTAGCTCAGCCCATTGATGAGGAAGCAGGCACCCACGCCGACGGCCGCGATGAGCAGGCCGGCGATCGCGGGCCCGACGACCCGGCTGCCGTTGAACGCCGAGGCGTTGAGCGCCACCGCGTTGGTGAGGTCCTCGCGGCCCACCAGCTCGGCCACGAACGACTGGCGCGCCGGAATGTCGAACGCGAAGGCCACACCGATCAGCGCCGCCAGCACCACCACGTGCCACACGGTGACCGCCTCGGCCAGCACGAATCCCGCCAGGACGAGGGCGAAGGTCGCCGCGCCGAGCTGCGTCACCAGCAGCAGACGCCGTTTGGACACCCGGTCGGCGAGAGCGCCGGCGTAGAGCGAGAACACCAGCACGGGAAGCCACCCGAGCGCGTCCACCAGCCCCACGTAGAAGGCCGAGTCGGTGAGCTCCAGCACCAGCCACGACTGGGCCACCCGGTGCATCCACAGGCCCAGGAACGACACCACCACGCCGCCGTAGAACAGGCGGAAGTTGCGGTGCCGCAGCGCACCGAACATGCGCGGCCGAGGCGGCGGCGGCCGGATCTCGGGCCGGTCGCGGGAGTCCGCGGCGGGAGGCTGGCTCATTGCGAGAACTTCATGCGTGTTTCAGTTTACCAAGAAGAAGGGTAACGACGGAGCGGCATGCGCTACACCACCTACTCCAAGTACATCCCGCAGCTCCTCGACGCGGTCAACCTCGAGGACCTGCTGGACCAGCTGAGCGACTTCCTGCTGCAGTCGGGATTCGCCGGTGGGCCGATGCACCACCCCTACTGGGGCTCGTTCGGCGACGAGCTGGAGGGCGACCGCTCGCTCGACGCGCTCAAGCAGGCGATCGTGCAGGCCCTCACGGAGTCGGGCAGGCTCACCCCGGAAATGCTGCAGGTCCTGCGGGGGGAGTCGAGTGGCGACGAGCGGCGCGATGCCGAGATTCAACAGCAGCTGGCCGATCTGATCGACCAGGTGGTGCAGAAGCTGATCGAGCAGGGCTATCTCACCGTGAGCGACGCCCCGCAGATGCCCGAGAGCCACCAGCAGGCTTTTGGCCCCGGAGGGCAGGCCCAGCAGGCCGCGCAGAGCGTCGAGTTCAACCTCACCGACAAGGCGCTCGACTTCCTGGGGTACCGCGCGCTGAGGCACCTGCTCGGCAGCGTGGGCAAGTCCAGCTTCGGCGCGCACGAGACCGCCCACCTCGCCACCGGGGTGGAGGCCGAGGCGGTCTCCAAGCCCTACGAGTTCGGCGATACGCTCAACCTCGACGTGCCGTCCACGCTCACCAACGCGATCGCACGGGGCGGGCTGAAAGTGCCGCTCGATCTCGACTACCGCGATCTCATGGTGCACCAGTCGGAGTACCGCTCCAGCGCCGCCACCGTGCTGATGCTGGACTGCTCCCATTCGATGATCCTCTACGGCGAGGACCGCTTCACGCCGGCCAAGAAGGTGGCGCTGGCGCTCACCCACCTGATCCGCACCCAGTTCCCGGGCGACTCCATTCGCGTGGTGCTGTTTCACGACACCGCCGAGGAGATTCCGCTCGCCAAGCTCGCCCGCGCGCAGGTGGGGCCGTACCACACCAACACCGCCGAAGGCCTCAGGCTCTCCCGCCGCATCCTGCTGAGCCAGAAGAAGGACATGCGGCAGATCATCATGATCACCGACGGAAAGCCCTCGGCGCTCACCGAGCCCGATGGCCGCGTGTACGTGAACTCGATGGGGCTCGACCCGCGGATCCTCAAGCAGACCTACCGCGAGGTGTCGATCTGCAAGCGCTCGGGGATCATGATCAATACGTTCATGCTCGCCCGGGAGCGCATGCTGGTGGAGTTCGTGAAGCGGGTGTGCGAGATCGCGCGCGGCAAGGCCTACTTCACCAACACGATGACGCTGGGGCAGTACATCCTCATGGACTTCATGCGGCGCAAGACGCGGCGGGTGGGGTAGGTCACGCACCACCGGCTCCCCTACCTCCCCCTCCACCAACTCCACCTCCCTTGACGCTCACTTGACTGCCGCGGGCGAGCCTCCACTCGCGGCGCTGCGGTCGGCCACCCGCGCCTCGACGAGGCCGCTGACCCACCAGGCGGCCAGGGCGAGTCCGACCCCGAAGACCACGTCCACCAGGTAGTGCTGCTTGACGAACACTGTGGACAGCGAGATCGCGAGCAGCAGCGCCACGACGGCGACACGGCGCCGCACGCCCCGCCGGCACGCCAAATAGATGAGCCAGGCGGTGCCGAGATGCAGGCTTGGGAAGTGGTTGTAGGAGGGATCGTGGTATTCGAGAGACAAGAGGAAGGTCGCGACGGAGTTCACCTCGAACTCGGGTCGCTCGAGGTAGACCGGGAACACCAGGTACGTGGCGTAGGCCACCAGCAGCGTCAGCCCGAAGGCGACGAGCAGGCGGCGGAACTCGGACGCGCCCGGCAGGCGGAACACCGCGAGCAGTGGGACCAGATAGCCGAGGATGTAGAAGAACTCGAATTCGGGGATGAAGGGAAGTGCGGCTTCGCCGGGGAGCCACAGCGCCCGGCTCGTGCGTCCGATGCTGTAGATGTTGACCGCGAGATACGTGGCGACAAAGATGACGTAGGCCGTAGCGAGCACGGCCAGCAGGCGGCGGCGCCGGAACCGGCCGGCCGGAGCCACCCACTCGGAGAGGGCAATCAGGGAATGGGTCCAACGTCGCATCATCGCCAGCCCGAAACTGCAGTCGTGCCGGCACGCGCGGAAGAGACGCCGCTCACGACAACGGCCGGCAGCTGGCCGTTCTTCCTGGAGAAGTGGTACGTCGACACGCTCCTCGACGACGGCTCGATCGTCATCGTGCTGCTCGGACGGCTGCGGGTGCTGGGGCTCGAGCGGGCCCGCCTCACGGCGGAGCTGCACCGACCCGACGGCACCACGGTCCGCGGCTCGGCTGCCGTCGGCACCATTCGACGCGGGGCCGCCGGGCGCACCTTCGACGGCGGACGGCTCGAGCCAACCGAGCTCACGTGGCGAACACCCACCCTCTCCGGACGGTTGCGCCTGACCCCGCGCTATCCCGCGACACAGCTTGGCGATCCGCTGGTGCGGGACGGAAGCCGCCAGCTGCGTTGGATCGTCGAGGTACCCGATGCCGAGGTGGATGGGGAGCTCGCGTGGGACGGGCAGCGGCTCGCCGTGAAGGGTCGCGGCTATCGCGACTACCTGGCGCTCGACCTGCTCCCGTGGCGCGTGCCGCTGCGCGAGCTACACTGGGGGAGGGCCGCGTGCGGGGCGCACGCGTGCTGCTGGGTGCGCCAACGCCTGGAGAAGCGCGTGCTTGAGGGGACCTGGCGCGACGGAGCGATGACCTCAGGCTACGAGCCACCAGCGCTCGAGCGCGAGCGCGTCATCCAGCGGGGCCCGGTGGCCGACCTCCCCCTGATGCGGATCGGCCCGCTGCGCTCGGTCCTCCGGCGGCTGGCCCGCGACCCGCAGCAGACTCGCACGGTGAGTCGCGCGACGCTGGATGGGGAGCGCGGCTGGGCCGTGCACGAGGCCGTGCAATGGCGCTGATGCCCTGGCGGTGGACCCGAAGGCGGGAGCGCACGGCGCCGGATCCGCGATTGTGGGGCCTGGAGCGGCGCCACGGACGGCTGCACATGGACGGGCAGGACCTCGTCGCGCTGGCCGAGCGCCTCGGTACCCCCCTCCACGTGGCCTCGGCCCGGACGCTCACGACCCGGTACGACGAGCTGTGCACCGCCTTCGCCGCGTACCCCGCCCCTGTGCGCGTCTGCTACTCGTACAAGACCAACCGCACGGCCGGCGTGCTGCGTGTGCTGCACCGCCTCGGCTGCGGCGCCGAGGTCGTGGACGAGTTCGAGCTGCGGCTGGCTCGCGACCTCGGGGTACCGCCGGCGCAGGTCGTGCTGAACGGTCCGAACAAGTCGGCGCGGGAGCTCGAGCTCGCGGTCGAGCACGGCGCCGGGCTGATCGTCGCCGACGGGCTGGAGGAGATCCGGCAGCTCGACTCGCTCGGCGCCGCGGCGGGGCGGGCGGTCCCGATCGCGCTGCGCATCTGTCCCGACGTCAAGCCCCGGGGCATGAACGTCTCGTCCGTCACCGGCTCACGGCGCACGCAATTCGGCCTCGATCTCCGCTCGGGCGAGGCGCTGCACGCGGTGCGCGAAGCCGCCGGGCGGCCACACCTCAGGTTGCGCGGGATGATGGCGCACATCGGATCGGGCATCCACGACTTGCGCAGCGTCGCGCGCAGCATCGACCGACTGCTCGACCTCCAGGCCGCAGCGCACCGGGCCGGCGCCGAGCCGGACCTGCTCGACGTCGGCGGCGGGCTCGGCACGCGTCGCTCACGCGAGTTTACCACCTGGGAGCTGCTGCGCTACCTCGCGACGGGCCACCTCCCGCAGCGGCCGGCGCCGGCGCCCGCGGATCTCGTGTCCCGCTACGGCGCCACCGTGTGCGAGGCGGTCACCACCGGGTGCCGGCGACGAGGACTCGAGGTGCCCGCGCTAGTGCTCGAGCCCGGACGGGCACTCGTGAGCGACGCGCAGGTCCTGCTGCTGCGCGTAGGGGCCATGCGGGAGCGCCCCGGCGTGGGGCGGTTCGCGCTCGCCGACGGCGGCGCCATGACCGTCTCGATGATGTTCCTATCCGAGTACCACAGCGTGCTGCTCGCCGACCGCGATGCCCCACTCGACGGCGAGACGAGCGTGTTCGGCCGGCTGCCCAGCCCGATGGACGTGGTGTACCGCGGCATGCCGCTGCCGCGGCTGCAGGCGGACGATCTGCTGGCCGTGATGGATGCCGGCGCCTACTTCACGGCCACCGAGACGGCGTTCGGCGGCGCCAGGCCGGCCGTCGTGTTGATTGAGGACGGCCGCGCCAGGGTGATCCGGCGACGCGAGCGCTACGAGGACCGCGTGGCGCTGGAGTCCGATCTCGAGACCGGTGGAGGAGACGGTGCCGGCGCGTGACGGTCCGGGCCCTGCGGCACGCGGCCTGATCGTCGCGCTCTACGCGACGGTCTTTTGCCTCCTGCTTCCCGTGGCGCTGTGGCAGGCCGGCACGGCGATCGACGCCGTGCTGCGCTGGGAGCGCCAGCCGTCGGTGCTCGGGGTGCCGCTGCTGGTTGCGGGCGCGGCGCTGGTGCTCTGGGGCATGGCCACGCTATGGCGCGGCGGGGGCGGCCTGCCGATCGGCGCGCTGGCACCGCCGCGGCTCACGCGGCAAGGACCCTACCGTCTCGTGCGGCACCCGATCTACCTCGGGTTCAACGTGGCGCTGTTCGGCGCTGGCCTGGCCGCGGGCTCACGGGGGGTGGCCTGGGTGATCACCCCGCTCTTCGCCCCGACGTGGGTGCTGTACGCGCTGCTCGAGGAACGTGGACTCACGCGGCGGTTCGGCGGCGAGTACCGGCGCTACCGCAGGCAGGTGAAGCTGCTGCCGCGGCTCGGCCTGTACCGCTTCGCGCAATTGCTGCAGATCGTCGGCCTGTTTCCAGCTCGGGCCGCGGGCCGCGAGCACGTGCCGCGGCGCGGCCCCGCCGTGCTGGTCTTCAACCATAGCTGCTACATCGACGCCGTGTTCTGCGGGATCGTCACCCGGCGCCCCGTGCATCATCTCACGACCGCAGAGGCCTACCGCGGCGGAGTGAAGGGGTGGCTCGTCACGCACTTCGTCAACGTGCCGGTGCGGCGCTACCGGCAGGACCCGGCGGCGTGTCGCGAGATGCTGCGGCTCCTGGCCGAGGGCGAGGTGATCGGGATCGCCATCGAGGGCGAGCGAGCGGCGCTCGGAAGGTACCAGGGTGCCCTCGCCGACGTCGCTGGCATCATGGCGCGGCTCGGGGTGCCGATCATCCCGGTGGGGATCAGCGGCGCGTACGACGTCGGCCCGCGCTGGTCGGACGTGGTGCGGCGCCGGCGGGTGCGCGTGCGGGCGGGGCCGCCGGTCGAGTTCGACGCGGCCTCCCCGGCGGCCGCGATCGATCGGGCGATCCTCGCGCTGCTCGACGAGAACCCGCAGCGGGTGTTTCTCGAGGGGCTGCCCCGCGAGAAGCTCGGGCGCGTTTTGTGGCGCTGTCCGGCGTGCCTACGGGAGGAAGAATGGCACGCCGCGCGGCTGGCGTGCGAGGCGTGCGGGGTGCGCTACGAGGAGCGCCACGGCTGGTTGGTCGACGCGGCCGGCCGCGCGGCGAGTCTCGCCGAGCTGGGGGAACGCGTGCGGAGCGTGGCCGACGAGCGCGCTATCGTGCTGCGGGCCGGCGTCTGGCGGGAGCGCTCCATGTTCGGCCCCATCGAGCCGCTGGAGCGGTTGGGCGAAGGGGCGGTGAGCGTCGGACCGGACGGCGTGCGGTTCAAGGGGCTGCACATCCCGATCCGACGGATCACGAGCGTGGGCACGGAGCGGGCCGACACGTTGCAGGTGGCCACGCGAGACGGGATGTGGCAGCTGCGCCTGCTCGAGGGCTCCGCGTTCCGCCTGCACCTCGCCGTGGTGCGGTGGCGCCGCACAGCCGAACGGCCCGCCGCCGCCGGGCGGAGGCAGGCCGTATGAGCCACGCGGTGCTGCTCGAGGCGAGGCACGTCGCCAAGTCGTTCGGGCGGCGGCGCGTGCTCACCGACGCCACGCTGGCCGTGGGCCCGGGCGAGCTGATCGGCGTGACGGGCGAGAATGGATCGGGCAAGACGACGCTGCTCAAGATCCTGGCGCGGCTGCTGCGGCCGGACGCAGGCGAGTTCGTGTGCGACGGGCGCCTGGGGTACTGCCCCCAAGCGCCGCTCGTGTTCGAGCGACTTTCCGTGACCGAGAACTTCGCGTTCTTCGCGGCCGCGTACGGCCTCGAGGATTGGCCGGCGGCCATGGCGCGCTGGGCCGACCGGCTGCGATTCGAGCCGAGCCTCGGCCAACTGGTGGGCGAGCTCAGCGGCGGTACCCGCCAGAAGCTGAACCTGGCGCTGGCGCTGATGCACGAGCCGGAAGTCTTGCTGTTGGACGAGCCGTACGCCGGATTCGACTGGGAGACCTACCTCGGGTTCTGGGAGCTCGCCGAGACGCTGTGCCGCGAGGGGCGTGGGGTCGTCGTGGTCTCGCACTTCCTGTACGATCGCTCGCGGTTCGATCGGATCTGCGAGCTCGTGGACGGGGTGCTCGCGTGCGGCTGAGACGGCTGGGCACCGCGTGGCAGCTCACCCTGCGCGGCCTGCTGCGGCGACGCATCGTGCTGCTGCTGTTCTTCCTCGTCCCCTCGCTGTTCGGCGGGCTCATCGTGCTCACCACCACGTCACGGCCAATCCAGTTCCAGCTCGCCTCGCTTGGCGAAGCGGTGTTCGTGACGGTGCCGCAGCGGCACGAGGGCCTCGTGTTCATCTGCCTCACGGCGGTGGGGCTGCTCACGGCGTTCTTGGCGCTGGACCTGGTGCAGCGGGACGCCGAGACGCACCGCCGGCTCGTGCTGTGCGGCTACCGACCCGGAGAGCTCGTTGCGGCGCGCCTCGGTGTGCTTCTCTGCGTTATCGCACTCGTCGCAGCGTACGTCGTGTCGCTGCTGCCGATCTTCTTCGAGCCGGAGCGCTTCGGCCTCGTGCTGCTGGGGCTGATCCTGGGCGGGTGGGTGTACGGCTGCTACGGCCTGCTCGTCGGCGCGGTGTTCCGCCGGGAGCTGGAGGGCGTCCTGTTCGTGGTACTGCTCGCGGCCATCGACGTGGGCTGGCTGCAGAACCCGATCTACTACGCCGAGGCCCAGAACCAGGCCATCATCCGCAGCCTCCCGGCGTACTTCCCGGCGCAGGTGAGCATGGCCGCCGCCTTCACCGCGGAGTCGGTGCTGCGCCCGGCCGTGGGCAGCGTCGTGTACGGGGCGGGGCTGCTCGCGCTGGCGCTGCTGGTGTACGTGCTGCGGATGCGGGCGGGACGGCGGTAGCGCGCCCTTGCCGGCGTCGCCGGCGATGGCACCGATGGCGAGTCCGGTCAGGGGAGCGACCGCTTCACCCTGCCCACCAACGCATCCGCCAGCCTCGTCGGCTCCGGCAACCGGTAGCGCACCGCGCACTCGAGCACCAGCCGCTCGGCCGTGGCGAGATCGATCAGATGCCCCACGCTCACGAATACCGGCTTCACGTCGGTGCGGGTGCGCAGCACCGAGCCGATGCGCTCCCCTCCATCACGCAGCGCCGTGCGCGAGCCTCGGCGCGCCGCCGGCTCGCGGTACTCGCCGATCAATAGGCTCTTGGCGCACCCGAGCGTGGGGATGCTGCAGATCACGCCCACATGGCACGCGAGACCGAACCGCCTGGGGTGAGCGTACCCCTGCGCGTCGCACACGATGGCATCGGGCTCGCGTCGCAGCTCGCGCAGCGCTGCGATCACCGCCGGCGCCTCACGGAACGACAGGAGTCCAGGCACGTAGGGGAAGGTGAGCGGCCGCGCGGCGACACGCTCCTCGAGCACAACGCGATCGCGGGTGTCCCACAGCACCGCCGCCGCGAGGCAGCACGTCCCGTCGTGCGAGAACGCCGCATCCACCCCGACGATGTAGCGAATCGGCCTGCGTGGCGGCGTCTGGCGCACGCTCGCGGCGAGGCGCCGCTGGATCGCGATGGCCTCGCGCGGCTCGACGTTCCAGCGGTGGGGGGCGCGGGGGATCTTCACCCCGCACCCACCTCCTCCTCGTCGGCCGACGGCCCGTACACCCCCGGCACCTTGAGCCCCGCCTGCCGCATCAGCACCGTCATCTGCCCGCGGTGGTGGATCTCGTGGTGCAGCATCACGGTGAGCGTGAGCCCGCGGGGCCATTCCCGGCCGTAGATCGCGTCGCACACCTGGAGCGTGGCGTCGTCCCACTGCTCGTCGACCACGGTGGCGAGCGCCTTGGCCGCGTCCACGTAGGCCGAGTGGATCGCCGCCGCCCGGCTCGGGGCGGGATCGCGCTTGGACGGCGCGTCCCACGTCAGCCCGGTCTTGCCCAGGATCTCGCGCTGCGACACCACGACGTGCCAGGCGAGCTCGCCCAGGCTGCGGTGCCCCTCGGCTACCCGCTGCTCGAGCGAGGCGTCGGTCAGCGCGGCCATCACCCGGGCAGTCCCGGCGGACTCGCGTGTCCAGGTGGCGAGGAAGTGACGGATGGCGGTGTACATGCTGCAGAGCCTACGGTCGCGGCCCGGCGCCCGCCAGCGGCGGGCTCTCCCGAAATCCCGAGCGCCGGGCACCTCGACGGGGAACCCTGCCCCCTCTACCTTCCTTTCTTCTGGCGAACGGCACTCGCAACTGCAGGCAGTTTCCGTGTTCGAGAACATCTTCGAGACCGTCAACTCGGGCTTCGCGCAGGCCCTGTACGAGGACTATCTCCGTGACCCGGCCTCGGTCCCGGAGGAGTGGCGCAAGCTGTTCGAGAAAGGGTTCAAGGGGGAGGAGCCGATCGCCGATGCACCCGAGCCCCCGACCGCGGAGGCAGAGGCAGGCGCTCCCCACCCCGCCGGGCCCGCTCAGGGCCCGACGTCCGACGCGACGGCGGCCAAGCCGGCTCCCCCGGAAACCGCCTCCGGCCCGGGCGAGCCCATCACGGGACCCGCGCTCCGCCAGCTCCAGAACATGGAGGCATCGCTCGAGGTCCCCACGGCCACCTCGTTCCGCGAGGTGGACGTCTCGCTGCTGTGGGCCGTGCGCGCGGCCTTCAACCGGCAGCTCAAGCCGAGGGACCTCAAGCTCTCGTTTACCCACTTCATCGGCTGGGCGCTCGTGCAGGCTGCGCAGCAGTACCCGTCCATGGCACGAGCCGTCGCGCGCGCCGGCGACGACTACTACCGGGTCGATCCCGGAAGCGTGAACCTCGGCCTCGCCGTGGACACCGTGGGCAAGGACGGCTCGCGCAAGCTGATGGTGCCCGTGGTCAAGCGGGCCGAGGGCATGACCTTCGGCGAGTTCCATGAGGAGTACGAGCGTCTGGTGGCCGGCGCGCGCAGCGGCAAGCTGCTGCCCGATGCGTACATGGGCGGGACCATCACGCTCACCAATCCCGGCACCATCGGGACCGTGGCTTCCGTGCCGCGTCTCATGAAGGGCCAGGGGTCGATCATCGCCACGGGCGCGATCCGCGATGTGGCCGGCGCCAAGCTGATGACGGTGACGAGCACCTACGACCACCGCATCATCCAGGGCGCCGAGTCGGGCGAGTTTCTCCTGTTGGTGGACCGTCTGCTGCAGGCAGAGGACGCGTTCTACCGTACGATCGCGGCCGCGATGGAGATCGACGCGGCCACGCTCGCCGCCGCCGAAGCGGCCGTCTCGGCAGGGATGCCCGTGGCGCCCAAGCCGGGCGCGCCGGTCGTGCCGGCCGCCGAGGGCCTGTCGCAGGATATGCTGTATCACGTGGCCGCGGCCATGTCGCTGGTCCGTGCCCACCGCACCCACGGCTACCTGGCGGCGCAGCTCGACCCGCTCGGCACCGAGCCCAGAGGCGACCCGTCGCTCGACCCCGCCAACCTGGATCTCACACCGCAGATCATGCGTCAGATCCCGGCCGACGTGCTGCGCGTGTACGTCGGGGGCGAGACGCTCGAGGACGTGCTGCCGCGCTTGCGCGAGATCTACTGCGGCACGATCGCGTACGAGATCGAGCACATCGCCAGCCACGACGAGCGGGTGTGGCTCAGGCGCGTGATCGAGTCGGGCGAGCACCGGTACCCGCTGTCGGACGAGGAGCGCCATGCCCTGCTCGGCGAGCTGACGCACGTGGATGCCCTGGAGCGTTTCCTCCACCGCAACTACCTCGGGCACAAGCGGTTCGGCATCGAGGGGTTGGACATGCTGGTGCCGATGCTGCACCGCGCGCTCGACCTGGCGGCCGACGAGGCGACCTGCGAGTCGGTGATCGGCATGGCCCACCGCGGGCGGTTGAACGTGCTGGCCCACATCGTCGGCGTTCCCTACGAGACGCTGTTTGCCGAATTCGAAGGTGGGCGTGAGGTCGAGGAGACCCTCACGCCCCTGGGCGGAACCGGCGACGTGAAGTACCATCACGCCGCCGACGGCATCTTCGAGACGTGGCGCGGAGAGAAGGTGGCCGTCTCGCTGCTGCCCAACCCGAGCCACCTCGAGGCGGTGGACCCGGTGGTGGAAGGCAACGCCCGCGCCCGTCAGACCAACCGCACCGGCGTCCAGATCGATCACGATCCGGTGCGGGTGCTGCCCATCCTGATCCACGGTGATGCCGCCTTTGCGGCACAGGGCGTGGTGGCCGAGACCATCAACCTTGCCCGGCTGGACGGCTACGGCACCGGCGGCACGCTGCACATCATCGCCAACAACCAGGTGGGCTTCACCACCGACCCGCGTGACGCGCGCAGCACCGACTTCGCGAGTGACCTCGCCAAGGGCTTCGACGTGCCTATCGTGCACGTGAACGCCGACGATCCGGAGGCGTGCCTGGCGGCGGTGCGCCTGGCGATGATGTACCGCCGCAAGTTCCGCCACGACGTGGTGATCAACCTGGTCGGCTACCGCCGGCACGGCCACAACGAGGGCGACGAGCCGCGCTACACCCAGCCGCTCATGTACCGGCGAATCGACGACCACCCCACGGTGCGCGAACTGTACGCGCGACAGCTGGCTGCCCAGCGCGTCGTGACGGAGGAGCACGCGGCGCAGCTGGCGGAGCAGGTTTACCAGGAGCTCACCGAGACACAGGCCAAGCTCAAGGCGGATGTCGCGGGGGCCGAGGAGGAAGGTCAGGAGCCCGACCGCATCACGGGCATGTGGATCACCGCCACCGAGCCCGAGACGGCAGTGGAGCGGGATGTTCTGTACAAGCTGAACGAGGAGCTCCTCTCCACGCCCGACGACTTCCAGGTGAACCGCAAGCTGCAGCGCGTGCTCGACCGGCGGCTCACCGTGGTGCAGGAGGACGGCGGGCTCGACTGGGCCCACGCGGAGGCGCTGGCGTTGGCGTCCCTCCTGGCCGACGGCATCTCCCTGCGCATGGTGGGGCAGGATACGGTGCGCGGTACCTTCAGCCAGCGGCACCTCACGCTGTTCGACAGCGAGACCGGCGCGCCATTCACACCGATCCAGCATCTCTCCACGTCGCGGGCGCCCTTCGAGCTGCACAACTCGCCGCTCTCGGAGTACGCCGCGATGGGCTTCGAGTACGGCTACAGCGTCGCCGCACCCTACACGCTGGTCCTGTGGGAGGCGCAGTTCGGCGACTTCGCCAACGCGGCCGAGGTGATCATCGACCAGTTCATCATCGCGGGCCTCGCCAAGTGGGGGCAGACGTCGCGCCTCACCCTGCTGTTACCCCACGGGTACGAGGGCCAGGGGCCCGAGCACTCGAGCGCGCGGCTGGAGCGCTACCTCGCCCTCGGCGCGGAGGGAAACATCCGGGTGGCAAACTGCTCGACCCCGGCACAGTACTTCCACCTGCTCAGACGCCAGGCCAGGCACGAGGAGCCGCGTCCGCTCATCGTCATGACCCCCAAGAGCCTGCTGCGGCTGCCACAGGCCACCTCGCGCCTGGACGAGCTGTCATCGGGGGAGTTCCACCCGGTGCTCGACGATCCGGCGCTCCCGGGATCGCGCGACGACGTGCGGCGCCTCGTCCTCTGCGCCGGCAAGGTCTACTACGACATCGTCGCATCGGAGCGGCGCGCCGCGGCACCGCAGGTCGCGATCGGGCGCATCGAGCTGCTGTACCCGTTCCCGGAGGGCCACCTGCACCAGCTCATCGCGTCCTACCCGAGGCTCGAGGAGATCGTCTGGCTGCAGGAGGAGCCGATGAACATGGGCGCCCGCAAGTGGGTCGTGCCGCAACTCACGGCGCTGGCGGAACCCGCCGTCGCCGTGCGCTACGTGTCGCGGCCCGAGCGCTCGAGCCCTGCCGAGGGGTACCCCGCCGCGCACCAGGCCGAGCAGCAGCGGCTGGTGAGCGAGGCGCTGGGCTAATCGGGAGACGGCTCCGCGCGGAGCCGAAAGGCGTAGCGCTCACGAGCCCGCTCTACCGCCTCCTGGTAGGCCGGGCTCGTCAGTTGGGCGGCGAGTCCCTCGCTCACGGCAACGACCATGGTCGCGGGCTCCCACCCCACACGCTCCCCCGTGCGCGCATCCTCGAGCCACCCGCCGTTCACGGCGCGGTTCGCCTCCGCAAGCTCCATCCCACGCAACGCATGCCGGAGCGCCTCGAAGCGCGCCTGGCGCGCGGGCTCCACGAACTTGAGGTGTCGGCGGCCCACCGCCGCCATGTAGTACTGCGACGGCACGAACGCGATGCCGTCGAGTGAGAGGCGCTCGCACACCACCACCAGCCACGCCGCCACGTGCCGCATCAGGCCGAGCCCGGGATGCGACTGCCCGGGGAGCTGCTGGCGTGCCTCGTGGAAGTGGCCCCGTGGGTTCTGGAGCAGGAGCCATTCGATCTCGATCACCTCGTGGCCCGGCACCATGCTGCGGCTGCGCCCCGCCTTCAGCTCCATCAGGAGAGCGGCGTGCGACGGATCGCCGTAGATGCGCAGCGTCTGTCCGAGGCCGGCTGGTGCGTCGAGCGTGATGGCGGGGTTGCCGAAGCCCCGGGAGCGCACGTGATCCAGGAAGCCCAACTGCTGCAACTGCAGCTCCATGGCGTGCCGCGTGAAGTGTCCCAGGAAGCGTGAGTCCACATGGGTCACGAGGCCGGCGATGTCCTCCTCGGTGAGCCCCCAGTCATTCTCATCGCGCGTCTCTCGCTGCGCCGCATCCCATCGCTTCGAGATCTCGCGGTATTGCCGCACCAGGATTTCCGCGGCGTCCGGCGGCTCGACCACACTACCGCTCACCAGCCAGCCGAGGAATCGGGCCGAATGGCGCCACGCCGACGCCCCGTAGCCCCCAGCCAGCACCACCACCAGCGGCGCGGATTGGCCGTTCTGCCGCACCTGGTGCACTACGAAGCGGTCGCGCTCGAGCAGCCCCTTGTCGCTCAGGTGCCAGTCGCCCAGGGCATCCCCCGCGGCGCCGTCCACCCCCGCCACGTAGATCACGAGCCCCGGGCGGTGGCGCTCGACGACCGTTGGCAGCTCGCGCCGCAGCACGTCGAGAAACACCTCGTCGGTCACGTCGCTCCCCAGCGCGATGCTGGTGGACGCCACCGCCTCGCCCTCGTCCCACGGGACGTTGTGGATCGAGAAGGTGTACACCGTCTCGTCGTCGGCGAAGGCCGCCCGGGTGCCGTTTCCGTCGTGCAGGTCGAGATCCACGACGAGCACCGGCTCCTCGAATCCCTTCGCCCGCAGCCGCTTGACGGCCACGGCCACGTCGTTGAACACGCAGAAGCCCATGCCCTCGGTGGGGGTGGCGTGGTGAAACCCCCCGCCCAGGTGGACCGCCGACTTCCCCGTTCGCAGCGCCATCCGGGTCGCCTGGATGGTGCCGCCGACCATGAGCCGCATGAGGTCGAGCGCCTCCTGGGACGCGCGCGGGGCGAGCGGGACGCCCATGATGGCGCTCACGACCTCGGGGTCCGAGAGCGACGCGACGTACTCGGGCGAGTGCACCCGGAGGATGTTCTCCAGCGACGCGGCGATGGGCCGGCTCACGTCGCCACGGCGGATCAGGTGCTCGTCGGTGAGGAAGCCGAGGATCTTGTCGGCGCGGGCGGGATCGAGCAGCGCTCCCGCCGCCGCGTGTGCGTAGTCGGGATGGTGCACGACGCATACCTGGGGGGGCCGTAGCGTATACCGCAGCCAGCGGGCCATGCGGCCCGTAGTCGTTCCGGATCTCTGCGCCACGCTCAGCTCGCTTCGCTCGGTCGGTTCCGCACGCCAAATATGAAGCGGCGGACCGGGCCCGTCACCTTGACGGCGGCCGGTCCGCGCCGTGACAATTGGCGTCAGATGACCATTCCGGCAGCCCTCGACAGCCTGGACCGCATCCGCCGGCAGCTGTCCGGCCGGCGGCCCGCCGTCTTCCTCGACTACGACGGCACGCTCACGCCCATCGTCGCGCGCCCCGAGCTCGCCGTGCTCTCGGACGAGATGCGCACCACCTTGCACGACCTCGCCGCACGCTGCCCCGTGGCCATCGTGAGCGGGCGCGACCGCCAGGACGTGGAGAACATGGTGCAGATCGACAGCCTCGTGTACGCCGGCAGCCACGGGTTCGACATCGTGGGGCCGGACGGGCTCAAGATGCGGCACGAGGAAGGAGCCAGCTACGGGCCATCCCTTCAGGCCGCCGCCGAGGAGCTCGAACGGCGCGTGGGCGACATTCTGGGCGTGCTGATCGAGCGGAAGAGGTACGCCGTCGCCCTGCACTACCGGCTGGTGGCGGAGGAGGATCTCCTGGCGATCGGCCTGGCCATGGCGGAGGTGGCGGCCAGCTACCCCGACCTGCGTCGCACCGGCGGGAAGAAGGTCTACGAGCTGCGGCCGGGCATCGCGTGGGACAAGGGCAAGGCGGTCACCTGGCTGCTGCAGGCCCTGCAGCTGGACGCCCCTGAAGTGCTCCCCTTCTACCTGGGAGACGACGAGACCGATGAGGACGCCTTCCGCGTTCTGGAGGGGCGCGGTATCGGCATCCTCGTGGCGGAGCGGCCGGACGAGACTCGCGCGCACTACCTGCTGCGCGATCCCGAAGAGGCTCGGGTGTTCCTGCAACACCTGATCGCAGCCGTGAAGGCCGCGCCCTGATGGACGGCTGGACGCTCGTCTACGACCGGTTCGTCCCCGAGGAGGAGGGGCTCCGGGAAGCGCTCTGCACCCTCGGCAACGGCTACTTCGCCACGCGGGGCGCGGCGGCCGAAGTGAGCGCCGACGGCGTCCACTACCCCGGGACCTACATGGCCGGCGGCTACAACCGCCTCGCCACGGAGATGGCCGGCCGCGTCATCGAGAACGAGGACCTCGTCAATCTGCCCAACTGGCTGCTGCTCACGTTCCGCATCGAGGACGGGGCGTGGTTCGACCTCCGGCAGGTGGAGATCCTCGAGTACGAGCAGCGTCTGGACGTCAGGCAGGGAGCGCTGTTCCGGACCGTGCGGTTCCGCGACGTGGCCGGACGGGAGACCACGCTGGAGCACCGGCGCCTGGTGCACATGGGTGATCCACACGTCTGCGCGCTCGATACCACTGTGACGCCGCGAAACTGGTCGGGGAGGCTCGAGGTGCGCTCGGCCCTCGACGGCACGGTGATCAACGGCGGGGTGCCGCGCTACCGGCAGCTCAACAGCCAGCATCTCGTACCGCTGCAGGCCGCCCCGGTAGACGACGAGACGGTCTATCTCAAGGTCGAAACCAGCCAGTCGCACATCGAGATCGCGCAGGCGGCCCGGACCCGCGTCTACCGCAGCGGGAGGCTCGAGCCCGTCGAGCGCCGCTTGATCGAGCGGCCGGGCTACATCGCGCACGAGTTCACGGTCGACGTCGAGCCGAATGTGGCGATCACGCTGGACAAGGTCGTCACCTTCTACTCCTCCCGCGACCGAGCCATCACGGAGTGCGGTCTCGAGGCCCGCACGGCCATCTCCCGCCAGGGGAGCTTCGGTGCCCTGCTCAAGACCCACGCCAACGCCTGGAAGCACCTGTGGAACCGGTTCGACATCGGGATGAAGGCCGACGTGCCGAACCGGCACGCGGAACACACGGCGCTGGTGCTCCGGCTGCACGTGTTCCACCTGCTCGTGACGGTCTCACTCCACTCCATCGAGCTGGACGTCGGGGTGCCGGCCCGCGGCCTGCACGGCGAGGCCTACCGCGGGCACATCTTCTGGGACGAGCTCTACATCTTCCCCTTCCTCAACCTCCGCATGCCGGAGATCTCGCGCGCGCTGCTGCGCTACCGCTATCGCCGCCTGCCCGAGGCGCGGGCCGCCGCTCGCGCGGCTGGGTGCCTCGGCGCCATGTACCCCTGGCAGAGCGGCAGCAACGGCCGCGAGGAAACACAGCAGGTGCACCTCAATCCCAAGTCGGGCCGCTGGCTCCCCGACCACAGTCACCTGCAGCGCCACGTCAACGCCGCCATCGCCTACAACATCTGGCACTACTATCAGGTGACGGGCGACGTACAGTTCATGGCGTTCTTCGGCGCCGAGATGTTGATCGAGATCGCCCGCTTCTGGGCGTGCCTGGCCAGCTACAACGAGGAGATCGACCGCTACGAGATCCTGGGGGTCATGGGTCCGGACGAGTATCACGACGGGTACCCCGACAACGGAGAGCCGGGACTCAACAACAACGCCTACACCAACCTCATGGCCGCGTGGGTGTTGTGGCGCGCCCTGGAGATCTTCTACGCGCTGCCATACGACAAGCGGGATGAGCTGTGCGAGAAGCTCGTGGTGCGCCCCGACGAGATCGAGCACTGGGAGGACATCTCCCGCAAGATGAAGGTCTGCTTCCACGACGGCGGGATCATCAGCCAGTTCGAAGGTTACGAGAAGCTGGAGGAGCTGGACTGGGAGGGGTATCGCGAGAAGTACGGTGACATCCACCGGCTCGACCGCATTCTCGAGGCGGAGGGCGACACGCCGAACCGCTACAAGCTCTCCAAGCAGGCCGACGTGATGATGCTGTTCTACCTCTTCTCGGCCGAGATGCTCGAGGAGCTGTTCGACCGCCTCGGCTACGACTTCGACCACGGCATGATTCCCAAGAACATCGACTACTACGACGCGCGGACGTCGCACGGCTCCACCCTGAGCCGGGTGGTGAGCTCCTGGGTCCTCGCGCGCGAGGACCGCCCCGGATCGTGGGAGCTGTTCGTGGAGGCGCTGGAAAGCGACGTGGCGGACATCCAGGGCGGCACCACCGCGGAGGGGATTCATCTGGGAGCGATGGCCGGAACCGTGGACCTCGTGCAGCGCTGCTACAGCGGCATCGTGCTGCGCGACGACACGCTCTGGCTCAACCCGCGGCTTCCCAAGGAACTCCGGGATCTGCAGCTGCGCATCTGCTACCGCGGGCACTGCCTCAAGCTCGACATGACCCCCGAGCGCCTCGAGATCACGTCGCTCCCCTCGATGGCGGCCCCCATCAAGATCCAGGTACGCGACGAGCTGCACCAGCTCGTGCCAGGCGAAACCAAGAGGGTGGTGTTGCGATGAACTGGTATGACGTCCTGCGCTATGCCGTTTTCGCGGTGCTGGTCGCGAGCACGGCGGTTGCCGTCGGCTCGTGGGCGATTCAAACGCGCCGCCTCAACCCCTTCAGTCGCCTGGGGCAACTCATTCGCAGGACCACCGATCCCCTCCTCGCCCCGTTCGAGACGTGGCTCCTCAAGCGAGGGCGAAACCCGCAGCACGCGCCGTGGTGGTTGCTCGGTGTGACGGTTGTGGGCGGCATCCTGGTACTCACCGGAGCCCAATGGGTCGCCCTGACGGTGCTGCGGAGCGCGGGCGCCGTGGCGGCGGGTCCGCGCGGCATCGCGCGACTGGTGGTCTACTACGCGACCCAGCTCATCATCGTCGCGCTCATCGTGCGCGTGATCGGCTCGTGGTTCGGGGTGGGACGGTACCGCGGATGGATGCGGCCCTTCTACTGGCTCACCGACTGGATCGTGGAGCCGCTCAGGCGCGTCGTGCCTCGGGTCGGGATGTTCGACATCACCCCGATCATCGCATGGCTCGCGCTGATCGTGCTGCAGGCCATCATCCTCAGCCTCATCTAGCGGTGCGCACACCCTCGACCGTTCTCACCATCCACGTCCAGCCCAAGGCCAAAACCACCGAGGTCGTCGGGTGGCACGGCGACGCCGTCAAGATCCGGGTGGCGGCCCCGCCGATCGGGGGAGCCGCCAACGCGGAGCTGGTGCGGTTCCTCGCCGAACGGTTGGGGATCGCCCGCGATGCCGTGCGCGTGGTGAGCGGCGCGACGGGGCGCCGCAAGTGGGTGGCGATCGAGGGGGTCGAGCGGGAGCACGTCATCAAGCTGTTGGAGCTGGACTGAGTGGTGGGGGCTCAGGGCTCGCTCGCCAACCGCGCCAGTGCGCCCTCTGCCTCCTCCACCATCGGCTGGAACTCCGAATCGGCGTCGCGCCACAGCGCCGCGAACCGCCGGTAGTGCAGCTCCGCCCGCTCGCGATCGCCGAGCTGCTCGTAGATCGTGCCTCGGCGAGAGTGCGCCGGAGCCGCGTACAGCCGATCGTGCCCCGCGAGTCCCTCGAACGTACCGTACCACCGGATGGCCTCCGCATCTCTGCCCGCCTGCTCCAGCAACGTGGCGAGCAGGTAGCGCTCGGCGGCCCCCGAGATGAGTGGCGAGGCGATGCTCAGCTGGTGCCACACCTGGAAGCGCATCCCTTCGAGCTGTGCCAGTGCGGCAGCGGTATCGCCCGACGCGAGCGCGGCGGTGGCGCGCACGCGGCGCACGATGTCGTCCTGCAGCGAGCCGGTCGACGGCGGCACGCGCAGGCGCGCGGCCTCCGCCGCATAGCGCCGAGCCGCTTCACGATCGCCCAACCGCGCGCTCACCACCCCGAGCAGGTACGACCGCAGCAACGGGTGCAGGCCGTTCGCCGCCGAGAACCACACGCCCTGCGAGACGCTCGGTGGGACCGCGTCCGCGTCGAAGTTCTCGAGGCGCTCCCGCAGGTCCTCGAGCTCCGCGCGCGTCGCGAGCCGGAACGGGGTGAGGGCCACCAGGGCCTCGACCTCGAGCGCCATCGCGGGCTGCACCGCGCGCAGCTGGTCGAGCCGGCGCTCGGCGCT
>CP070716.1:1932411-1966736 GCA_020350425.1 Gemmatimonadota bacterium | reverse complement strand
CGCCGGCCGCTCGTGGGTCGGGTGACGATGGACTTCGTGATGGTCGACCTCGAGGGCCTCGCGCCGTCGGTCCGGGTGGGCGACGTGGCGACGCTCGTGGGAAGCGACGGCGACGACCGGATCACCATCGACGAGTTTGCCGCCTGGGCCGGAACGATCGCCTACGAGGCGCTCACCCGTCTGGGCATGCGCGCGACGCGGGAGTACCTGGGCGGATGAAGCGGCGTGCGGGCCGGATCGCCCTCGTCGTGCTGGACGGCGTGGGCATCGGAGCGGCGCCCGACCAGGCGGCATATGGTGACGCGGGGAGTGACACGCTGGGCAACGTGGCGCGGGCGGTGGGTGGCCTCCGGCTGCCCAACCTGGAGGCGCTGGGGCTCGGCTGCTGCCGGTCCCTGACGGGCATGCGGTGCGAGCGTCCGGCGGCGGCGCACGGCGTGGCGCTGCCACGTGCCCGCGGCAAGGACAGCACGACGGGACACTGGGAGCTGTGCGGGCTGCCGTTGGACGAGCCCTTCCCCACGTACCCGCGGGGCTTTCCGCACAGCGTGATCGCCGCGTTCGTGCAGGCGACCGGCAGGGACGTCCTGGGCAACCGGCCCGCCTCGGGCACGGCGATCATCGACGAGTTCGGACCGGAGCAGCTGGCGCGGGGCGATTGGATCGTCTATACCTCGGCCGACAGCGTCTTCCAGATCGCGGCGCACGAGGAGGCGATTCCGCTGGAAGAGCTGTATGCCGCGTGCCGGACCGCGCGCGACGAGATCCTGGTGGGTGAGCACGCGGTGTCGCGCGTCATCGCGCGGCCCTTCGTGGGAGAGCCGGGCAGCTTCCGCCGCACGGCGAATCGGCGCGACTTCTCGCTCGCGCCGCCTGGGGAGACGTTGCTCGACCGACTGGCGCGGGCTGGTGTGCCACGGGTGGGGGTTGGCAAGGTGGACGATCTGTTCGCGGCGCGCGGCATCGAGAGTACGCACACGCCGACCAACGCGGAGGCGTACGCGTTGATCGCTGATGCGCTGCAATCGCTGGACCGGGGGCTGGTATTTGCCAACGTGATCGAGTTCGATCAATCGTGGGGGCACCGCAACGATCCTGAGGGGTTCTACAGGGGGCTGGAGGAGCTGGACCGCTCCCTGCCCGAGCTGCTGGCTCCGCTGCGCGAGGACGACGTGATGATCTTCACCGCCGACCACGGCAACGATCCGACGACGCCGTCCACCGATCATTCGCGGGAGGCGGTGCCGGTGCTGGTGGCGGGTCCCCGGGTGGAACCGGTGGCGCTGGGGGAGCGGGAGACCTTCGCCGACCTCGGAGCGACGGTGGCCGAGTACTTTTCAGTGGAGGTGGACGCAGGCTCCTCGTTCCTCGGGCAGGTGGCGCCGTGGGCGACCGGCTGATCGCGGCGGCGAGGGACGTGCAGGCGCGCGCCCACGCGCCGTACAGCGGCTATTCGGTTGGAGCGGCGCTGGAGGCGTTCGACGGGCGAGTCTTCGTGGGAGCCAACGTGGAGAATGCCTCCTACGGCCTGAGCATCTGCGCCGAGCGGGTAGCGCTCGGCGCGGCGGTCGCCGCCGGCGCCCGGCGCTTCACGCGGATCGTGGTGGTGACCGACTCGCTTCCTGGGGGCTCGCCCTGCGGCGCGTGCCGCCAGGCGCTCGCGGAGTTCGGGGTGGACCTGGAAGTGGAGGCCGTCGGCGCCGACGGCGTGCGCCGCTGGCGGCTCGAGGAATTGTTGCCCGACGCGTTCGGGCGGGAGGATCTGAAGCGGCAATGAGTGTGGGGAAGTCGGTCACCATGCGACTCGTCTGGGGGGCGGGGGTGCTCGCCGTGCTGGCGGGCGGGTGCCGTGAGGATCTCACGGCACCGGGAATCTGTCCGGAGTACTGCCCGGCGAAGATCATCGAGGTGTTCGACTCCCTTTTCGTGGGGAGCATCTCCCGCGATAGCGCGTACGCGGGCTACGTGGCGGCCTACGAGGCCGAACGGGCGCAGGTCATCAGCGACGGGGCGGCGAACGAGAGCCGCGTCATCGTCCGTTTCAACCCGTTCTCCGCGGAGTTCAACAACCAGCCGATCGCTCAGATCGACTCCTTCCGGCTCCGCGTGGATGTGATCCGTCGATCGGATTGGCCGGGGATGGAGCTCGCCGTGCACCGGCTCCCCCCCGACATCGACTCGACGACGACCCACGCGGACCTCGTCGCGTTCTTCGACGACAGCACCGAGATCGCCGTGCTGGTGCTCCCGGATACGCTCGAGTCCGACACGATCAGCGTGCTGCTCCCTGGCGACGCCTTCCCGGAGCTCATCGCGGACAGCATGGTGGCGGCGGTCGGGTTCAGGATGACGTCGGGCCCCGAGGGCTACGTGGACCTGGGCACGCGGGAGGCTGCCTTCCCGCCGGTGATGACGATGTACGTCCAGTACACGTCGGATGAGGGCCCGGTCGAAGTGAGCGAGCAACGGGTGGTGCAGTTCGACTCCTTTGTCGCGGTTGATCCGCCGCCCTTCGGCCCGAATGTCCTCGGCGTGGGCGGAGCGCCGTCGTGGCGTTCGTTCCTGCGGTTCGATCTCCCGAGCTACATTACCGACTCGTCGGATATCGCCCGTGCCACTCTGATTCTGGTTCCCTTCGAGCCGATCTCGGGGGCTGCCACCGACACGCTGCGGCTGCGTGCCGACGCCCTGATCGGGGACGTCGGTTCCAAGTCGCCGATCCTCGCACCGGCCCGCGAGTTGTGGGACACGCTCTCCACGGGTGGCCTGAATCTGGTGCCCGGTGAGAGAGACACGGTCCGCATCGATGTGACGCACATCTTGAAGCCGCTGCGCGCCGACAGCACGAGGCCGCGCGCCATCGTGCTCTGGATGGTTCCCGAGGCGGTGTCGCCGGCACAGGCGCGCTTCTGGTCGAGCCGCAACGCGCCCAATGCCCCGGCGCTGTTCGTGACGTACACGCCCCTCTTTCCGCGGAACGAGCCATGAGGCGGATCGCGCTCCTGGCCCTCGCGCTCGGCGTCGGCGTGCCGCACATGGCCGCCGCCCAGTCGTCGCTCTATGGGGTGGTGGGGCTCGGCTTCCCGGGACGGCCGATCGGCGTGCGCGCGCGGGGCATGGGCGGTAGCCTTGGGGCCGTCGATCCCGGCTCTGCGGTCAACCCGGCCCCGGTGGCGCAGCTCACGCGGCTCGCGGCGACGGTGACGTCCCTGACGTCCCTGCGGGATTACCGGATCGACACCGTCGCGGTGGACGGCCTGCAGGATACGCGCTTTCCGTTTGCCTCTCTTGCCGGGGGCATCACCGGAACACCGCTGTCGTTCGAGGCGAGCTACGCCAACTATCTGTCCCGCACCTGGGACATCACGAGCAGCGACACGGTCGTGCTGCGGGGGCAGCCGGTGGGAGTGGAAGACCGGATCCGCTCCGACGGGGCGGTGGCGGACCTGCGGGGCGCTCTCGGATGGTATGTCTCGTCCAAGCTCCAGATCGGCGGTGCGTTCCACCTCATCACGGGCTCGACGCGGGAGCGGATCCAGCGCCAGTACTCGGACCGCGCGTACACGCCGCTGCTCCACGACAGCGACATAGGCTACACCGGCTTCGGTTGGTCGGTCGGGCTGGCGAGCAGCCCCGTGAGCGGGCTGCGGCTGGGCGTGTCGTTCCGCAGCGACGGTGCGCTGAAGGCGGCTCGGGATTCGGTGCTCATCGGGCGCGTCGACCTGCCCATGACCGTCTCCGGCGGGTTCGCGGCATCGCCGCTGGCCGGGATCCTGTTGGCGTCCACCGTCACCTGGCAGTCGTGGTCGGATGCGCAGGAAGGGCTCACCTCGATCGGGGGAGACGCGACCACCTTCGACACCTGGGATGTGAGCGCGGGCCTGGAGATCGGGGGCGGCGTCGGTCCCCCGGTTCCCATCCGGCTCGGGTTCCGCTATGCCCAGCTCCCGTTCAGCCCCGGGGACGATCAGGTGCGGGAGATCGATCTCACCGCGGGTACCGGATTCAATTTTGCGCAGGGGCGGGCGGCGTTCACGTTCGCGGTGGAGCGGGTCTCGAGAGACGGCGGCGGGGCGAGCGAGCGAGCGTGGCAGCTCGCCTTCGGCTTGAGCCTCCTCCCGTGACGCGCGTCTATCTCCACACCTTCGGCTGCAAGGCAAACCAGTACGACACCGAGACGGTGCGCCAGGCCCTCGAGTCGGCGGGCGCCTTCGTCGTGCCCGACCCGGCCGATGCCGATGCGGCGGTCGTGAACACGTGCACCGTGACCCACGTCAGCGAGTCCAAGATGCGGGGGCTGGTGCGCCGGCTCGCGCGGCGCAATGGCCGGGTGCGCACGGTGGTGATGGGGTGCGCCACGGCGCTCGACGACGGCACCATCGCCAGGCTGCCCAACGTCTCCGGGGTCGTGGCCGGCGCCGATCCGGCCCGGGTGCTGGAGGCGCTGGGTCTTCCCGGCGACGGTGTGGATCCGGTGCTGCGCCGGTTCGGCCGCGGCAGCCGTGCCTGGGTGAAGATCCAGGACGGATGCGATGAGCACTGTACGTTCTGCGCCACGACGCTGGCACGGGGAGCAAATCGGTCGCGTCGGCCGGAGCAGATCGTCGAGGAGGCGACCGCCCTCGCCGACGCGCACGAAGAGCTCGTGCTCACGGGCGTACACATCGGGACCTACGGCAGGGATCGCCCCGCCGGGCCGACCCTCGGTGGTCTGCTCGAGCGCCTGGTGAACGCGGTGCCGCGCGTGCGCTTTCGCCTGTCGTCGGTCGAGGCGACCGAGCTCGATGACCGGCTGGCCGAGCTCATGATCGGCGCGCCCGAGCGGCTCGCGCCGCACCTGCACGCTCCGCTCCAGTCGGGAAGCGACCGCGTGCTCAAGCGCATGGGGCGCCACTGGTACACCGCCGCCAGCTACCGAGAGCGCATCGGTTGGCTCGCGGCCAGGCGACCGGTACTCGGACTCGGGGCGGACGTCATGGTGGGGTTTCCGGGAGAGACCGACGACGACCACGCGGCGACGCGGTCGCTGGTCGAGAACTTGCCGTTCACCTATCTCCACGTCTTTCCCTACTCGCAGCGCCCCGGCGCGGCGGCACGGCGTCTCGGCACTCCGGTAGCGCCTGAGGTGGCGGCGGCGCGCTCGGCGGAGCTCCGCGCTGTCGCGGCGGAGAAGGGCGCGGCGTACCGTGCGCGGCGCGACGGCCGAGACGCCGACGTGGTCTTGCTGCGGCGCCACCGCGGTTGGTACGAGGGTCTCACCGAGGATTACCTTACCGTGTACCTGCCGACGGAACGCGCGGTGCCGGATCGGTTTCGAGCAACACTGCGCCGCGCCGACGACGGTACGCTGCAGGCCGACCTCGCGGAGCGACGAGGGGAATGAAGCGCGTCTACGTCGAGACCTATGGGTGCCAGATGAACGTGGCCGACACCGCGCTGATTCTGGGACGGCTCGGTGGTGAGGGCTACGTCGCCACGGAGGATCCCGCGGCGGCTGACGTGATGCTGGTGAACACCTGTGCGGTGCGCGACAATGCGGAGCAGCGCGTGATCGGTCGCATGGGGGAGCTGAAGCGACACAAGCGGCCCGGCGTGGTGCTCGGCGTGGTCGGGTGCATGGCCCAGCGTCTGGGGCAGGAGCTGCTCCGCGAGGCGCCCCACGTGGACCTGGTGGTGGGGCCCGATGGCTACCGGGGACTGCCGGCGCTCATCGCCGGCGCGATGAACGGTGCCCGCTCGGCCGATGTGGAATTCAAGTCCTGGGAGCACTACGAAGACATCCCGGCGCAGCGGGCGGACGATCGCGTCGGAGCCTTCGTGACGGTGCAGCGTGGCTGCGATTATCGGTGCACTTTCTGCATCGTTCCGATGACGCGCGGGCGCGAGCGCAGCCGTAAGCTCGCTGACGTCGTGAGTGAGGTGGAGGGGCTTGCGGCGCAGGGTGTCACCGAGGTGACGCTGCTGGGGCAGACCGTGAACAGCTACCACGACGGCGAGTACGATTTCGCCGATCTGTTGCGGGCCGTCGGAGGGCTGTCGGAGATTCGCCGCATCCGGTTCACCAGTCCGCATCCCAATGACTTCAGCGACCGCGTCATCCTGGCCATGGCCGAGGTCCCGTCGGTGTGCGAGCACGTGCACCTCCCGGTGCAGAGCGGCTCGTCGCGCATTCTCAAGCGCATGGGACGCCGCTACGACCGCGAGGGGTACCTGGACTGTGTGGCGCGCCTGCGGAGTGCCATCCCGGGCCTGGCCATCACGACCGACATCATCGTGGGGTTCCCGGGGGAGTCGGAGGACGATTTCCTGGCCACCGAGAGCCTCGTGCGCGAGGTGGAGTTCGACGACGCCTTTACGTTCCGGTATTCGCCGCGTGACGGCACCGGGGCGCTCCAGCTGCCGGATCCCGTTCCCGAGGCCGCGGCGGGCGACCGACTCCAGCGCCTCATCGAGACGGTGCGCCAGGTCGCACGGCGCAGAAACGTCGCGCTGGTGGGCTCGGCGCAGGAGGTCCTGGTGGAGAAGCTGGCGCGACGCGGCGAGTTGCTGCAGACTAGAACGAGAACCAACAAGATCGTGCTGGTCGACGGCCCCGAGGAGTGGATCGGCTCCTACCGGACGGTGCGTCTCACAGGCACCACCGGAGCCACGTTCACGGGTGTCCCCGCTGCGGCTGGCAAGGAGTTGGCCATCATGGGGTGAAGAACCTGGTGGAGGAGTTCGTGATTCGCGAGTACGACCTGCTGGCCCCGAAGGTCGAGGGGTTCTGCGGCTGCGAGCTGTGCCGCGCGGACGTACTGGTGTACGCGCTCAACCGCCTGAGGCCGCACTACGTGGCTCAGGCCACCGGCGAGGTGCTGGAAAAGGTCGCCCAGCAGTCCGAGCAGCCGGTCGCCGATGTCTCGGTGGTGCTGCTGGACGGGTTCCGCAAGGTGCAGGCGGCGCCCAGGAACGGGCATCCGCCCGCGAAGTAGCCTAGGGCGGCGCCGTGCCGCCCATTCTCAAGATCGTGATGGCGTACGGGGCCGGTCTCTGGACCGGCCTCGTGGTTTTGGTACCCCAGGCACTGGTCTGGGCGGTCGGCGCGTGCGCGCTACTGGCCGTGCTTCTCCGGCAGCGCGGCATCCTGGCCGTGGCCTTGGCGCTCGGCGTGGCGGCCGGCACACAGCGGGCCGGACTCGAGGCGGGGAGCTGCCGAGCGGTGTGGCGGGCTGGGGTCGTCGCCGTCACGCTGCGACTGCACGACCGACCCGGGCGGCGGGGTGTCACGACCGCGGCCGTGCGCCACGCGACGGAGGGGTGCGGGGGGACGGTGCGCCTGCGCATCCCGCGAGGGACTCCACCCGCGGGGAGCCGTGCCGTGGTCGTCGGCACGGCCCGCCCGGGAGGGGTCGTCAGCGTGACGCACCTTCGAGTGCTGAGCGGCCCGCGTCCCCTCCGCTTCAAGATCCGCGGCCTGGTTGCTGGACGGCTGCGCGCGCTCTACGGTGGCCGGTCGGGCGTGGTGGAGGCGATGGTGCTGGGGAGCCGGCACGACGTGGACCCGGCGGTACGGCACGCCTTCGTGCGGGCAGGCCTGGCGCACCTGCTGGCCATCTCCGGGCTGCACGTGGGGATCATCGCCGGGTGGCTCCTGCTGCTGCTGGGCCGTCTGCTGTCGCGGCAACGGGCCTGGATCGTGAGCGTGGCTGCCACGTGGGCGTACGTGCTCCTGCTCGGGTTCCCGCCACCCGCCACGCGAGCCGCGGGGTTCTTCTCCCTCTACGCCCTGGCACGCTGGCGGCAGCGACACCCGCCGTTCGCGGCCGTGCTCGCCGTCGCAGTCCTGATCGTTCTGCTGGCCGATCCGGGGGCCGCGAGCAGCGTAGGCGCCTGGCTCTCCGTGGCGGCCGTATGGGGGACCCGTTGGGGGGGCTCGCTCCTTTCGATGCGCCGTCGCCGTCACCCGCTGGCCCGGCTGGCCACCGCGTCGTTGGGGGCGACCCTGGCTACGGCCCCGATCACGGCGTTCGCGTTCGGCTCGGTGTCGCCCGCCGGGCTCCTTGCCAATCTGGTGGCGGTGCCGCTGGCCGGTGTGGCGGTGCCGGGCGTACTGCTCAGCCTTGGCCTCGGTCTGATGGCGGGGGGCGCGGGGCTGGCGCTGGCTGCGGTGGAGCAGACGGCGCGCTGGGCGGCGCTGCTGCCGGCGGGGTACCTGAGCTTCGCGCCCGGCCCGGGCGCTGCCGCACCGTGGGCAGCGCTGTTGGCCACCGTTGTGTGGCTGGCCCGGCGCCGGCCGCCGTGGGCGCTCGTCGCGCGCCGCCTCCTGCTCGGCTGCGCTCTCGCGAGCTGGGCGATGCTGGCCGTGCTGGCGCTGGGGTCGCCGCGGAGCTCGGGGGAGGTGGTGATCCACCTGCTCGACGTGGGGCAGGGTGATGCGATTGCCATCAGGACCCCCGGCGGACGCTGGATGCTGGTGGACGGGGGGCCCCGGGGCGTGGCGGGGGACATGGGCCGGCGGGTCGTGGCGCCGTTCCTCCGGCGGCAGCGCGTGCGGCACCTGGCTGCGCTCGTCGTGTCGCACGGCGACGCCGATCACGTGGGCGGGGTGCCGGCCGTGCTGGAGGAGTTCGATCCCCGCCTGGTGCTCGACCCGGGCCAGCCGTTGGGCAGTCCGATCTACCTCGAGTACCTGGGGGCGGTGGATCGCCAGGGCCTGCGGTGGCGCGCGGCGCGGGCGGGTGACACGCTCGTGCTCGACTCGGTGGTCGTGGCGGTGCTGCATCCCTCGCCCCGCTGGCTCGTGGGGCGCACGGAGCCCAACGAGAATTCCATCGTGCTGCACCTCAGGTACGGGTGCTTCGATGCCCTGTTCACCGGCGACATCGGCGCCCCGGCCGAGTCGCTCCTCGCCCCACGCATCCCCACGGCCGACCTGCTCAAGGTGGGGCACCACGGCTCGGCCGGCGGGACCGGCGCAGCATGGCTCGAGAGTGTGCGCCCCAAGGCGGCCGTGATCAGTGTGGGGCGCAACCGCTACGGCCACCCCGCGCCGGAGGTGCTCGAACGCCTGCGGGCGAGGCGCATCCGGCTCTGGCGTACCGACCGGGGCGGCACGGTAACGATCCGCTCGAACGGACGCTATTTTTCGGTCGCACAGGGACGGCTTCCTCTTGGGTGGGGGGTATTACGGTGTCTGATGGCTCCATTGTTACGATCGAACGGTTCATCCTCGAGCAGGAGCGGATGCATCCCGAGGCGACCGGAGAGCTTACCCAGCTGCTCTACGACCTCGCCCTCGCTGCCAAGGTGATCTCGGGGTATGTCCGGCGGGCCGGGCTGGTGGACGTGCTCGGCACCTATGGTCGCACCAACGTCCAGGGCGAGACCCAGCAGAAGCTGGACGTGATCGCCAACGAGACCATGAAGCAGGCGTTCATGTATACGGGACGGGTGTGCGTGATGGGCACGGAGGAGGAAGCGGAGCCGATCCCGATTCCAGAGCAGTACAACCCTGGCAAGTACGTGCTGCTGCATGACCCGCTGGACGGCTCGTCCAACATCGACGTGAACGTCTCGATCGGCACCATCTTCTCGGTGTACGACCGCAAGACCGGGAGCGGTCCGGGGACGCTGGAGGACTGTCTGCAGAAGGGGCGCGACCAGGTGGCGGCGGGCTACGTCATCTACGGGTCGAGCACGGTGCTGGTCTACACCGCGGGGCACGGCGTCCACATGTTCACACTCGACCCCACGATCGGCGAGTTTCGCCTGTGCGGGCACGACATCAAGACCCCGGCGGTGGGGAAGTACTACAGTATCAATGAGAGCTACTACCAGCGGTGGTCGGAGGGGTACCGCGCCGTCGTGCGCGCGTTCAAGGGGGTCGAGGACAGCGAGCACCGCAAGAACGCCCGCTACATCGGCTCGCTGGTGGCCGACTTCCACCGCAACCTGCTGGCGGGCGGCGTGTTCATGTATCCCGCCGACTCCAAAGCGCCCAAGGGCAAGCTGCGGCTGCTGTACGAGGCGGCCCCGCTGGCGTTCGTCGCGCAGCAAGCCGGCGGCGTGGCGTCCGACGGCGTCACGCCGATCCTGGACATCCAACCCACCGAGCTGCATCAGCGCACGCCCCTGCTCATCGGGAGCAGGGAGGACGTGGCCTTCGTCGAGCGGACGGTGGCGGAGGTGGATGCCGTGGCGGCCACGTGAGCGAAGAGCGGCGCTCGCCGTCCGGCCTGCCCATCGAGGAGTGCTACGGGTCGGAGGCGCCGGGCGTCTATCCCTTCACCCGTGGGATTCATCCCACCATGTACCGGGGTCGGCTCTGGACCATGCGCCAGTACGCCGGCTTCGGCACCGCCCAGGAGACCAATCGCCGCTTCCGCGACCTGCTCGAGGCCGGTCAGACCGGGCTCTCGGTGGCATTCGATCTTCCCACGCAGATGGGATATGACTCGGACGCGCCGGTGGCGGAGGGGGAGGTCGGACGCGCCGGGGTCGCCATCGACACCGTGGACGACCTGGCCGTCCTGTTCGAGGGCATTCCGCTGGATCGGGTTTCCACCTCCATGACGATCAACTCGACCGCGGCGATCCTCCTGGCCATGTACATCGTGGTCGCCGAGGAGCAGGGCGTGAAGCGGGAGCAGCTGCGGGGCACGGTCCAGAACGACGTGCTCAAGGAGTACATCGCCCGAGGCACCTATATCTACCCGGTCGAGGCCTCGCTCCGCCTGGTCACCGACATCTTCCGCTTCGTGGTGGACGAGGGGATGAACTTCAATCCGATCTCGGTCAGTGGCTACCACATGCGGGAGGCGGGGGCCACCGCGGTGCAGGAGGTCGCGTTTACGCTGGCCGACGCGCTCGAGTACCTGGACCGTGCGGTGGCCGCCGGCGTGGACGTCGAGCAGATCGCGCCCCGGATGTCGTTCTTCTTCGCGGCCCATAACGACCTGTTCGAGGAGGTCGCCAAGTTCAGGGCGGCCCGGCGCATGTGGGCGGCCCTCGTGCGGGATCGCTACGGCGCCGGCGATGCGAGCTGCCGGCTGCGGTTCCACACGCAGACCGGTGGCTCGACCCTCACCGCACAGCAGCCGCTCAACAACGTGGTGCGAGTGGCGGTGCAAGCGCTGGCCGCGGCGCTGGGAGGCACCCAGTCGCTGCACACCAACAGCTTCGACGAAGCGCTCGCCCTGCCGAGCCCCGAGGCGGCGCGGCTGGCGCTGCGGACCCAGCAGATCCTGGCGCACGAGTCGGGCACGGCGCAGACGGTGGACCCGCTGGGCGGGTCGCACTACGTGGAGCATCTGACCGACGAGCTGGAACGGGCGGCGCGCGACCTGCTCGACGAGATCGCCGAGCTGGGGGGCGCCGCGCGCGCCGTCGAACGCGGCTTCATGCAGGACGCCATCGCCCGCTCGGCGTACCAGTACCAGCGCGAGGTGGAGGCGGGCCGCGCGGTCGTCGTGGGCGTGAACCGCTTCACCGAGGAGGGCGAACCGCCGCGGATCGCCGAGCCCGACTACTCCGCCCTGGCCGCGCGGCAGGTGACCCGCGTGCGCGGCGCCCGGGAGGCGAGAGACCACGCCGCGGTTCGCGCTGCGCTCGAAGCGCTGGCGAGGGCGGCGCGCGGCGCCGACCCCCTCATGGCCTCCATCATCGCCGCGGTGCGCGCCCGGGCCACCGTGGGCGAGATCAGCGACACCCTGCGCGAGGCCTGGGGCAGCTTTCGGCCGCCTGCTTGACCCCCGCTGCGGGCGCGGCTAAGTTGCCTAATCTATTGGAGTTACGGAACTTAAGGATGCCGACGTACGACTACCGCTGCCCCAAGTGCGGGCACGCATACGAGGCATTTCAGAAGATCTCAGACCGGACGCGCGCCAAGTGCCCGCAATGCGGCACGCGGGGCGAGCGTCGCATTACCGGGGGTGCGGGGATCCATTTCAAGGGCTCTGGCTTCTACATCACCGACTACAAGCGGTCGGGGGACAAGAAGCCTGCGGCCGCGTCCTCGGACGACAAGAAGTCCAGCGGCTCCGACGGTTCCTCCACGGACAAGAAACCCAAGAAGACAGGAGCGGAATCCTGACCCTGGGAGCCGACCGGCTCCGCGAGGCGCTGCAGCAGGTGGTGGACGCGTTGGGCGCGGCCGGCACCGAGGTCCTGCTGGAGCGTCCGCGCGACCCGACGCACGGCGACCTGGCCACCAGCGTGGCGCTCCAGCTCGCCAAGCCGCTGAGGAAGCGGCCGCGCGAGCTGGCGGAGACCATTCTGGACCGGCTCCAGGTCCCGGCCGGCCTCGTCTCCAGGACGGAGGTGGCGGGACCCGGGTTCATCAACTTCTGGCTGGCGGAGTCGGCGCTGTCGGACGTCCTCGTGCGGATTCTGACGCAGGGGAGCGCCTTCGGCCGATCAGGCACCGGCACGGGCCGCCGCGTGAACGTGGAGTTCGTGTCGGCGAATCCGACCGGCCCCCTCCACGTGGGGCACGGTCGTGGCGCCGCCCTCGGCGACGCCGTCGCGTCGCTGCTGCAGGCGACTGGGCACGACGTTGTGCGCGAGTTCTACGTGAACGATGCCGGTCTTCAGATCGAGCGGCTGGCCGCGTCGCTTTGGGCACGCGTGCAGCAGGCGGTGGGGAGGGAAGCCGAGCTACCGGAGGGCGGCTACCACGGCCTGTACCTCGAGGAGCTCGCCCAACAGATCCTGGAGGCGGAGGGGAAGCAGTTCGCGGACCTGCCGGCCGAGGAGGGTCTGGAGCGGGTCCGCGACATCGCCGTACGGACGCAACGGGCGGAGCAGGATCGCGATCTCGCGGAGTTTGGGGTGCGGTTCGACGCGGTGTTTTCGGAGAGCGAGCTGTATCGGGGCGACGAGCTGCAGCAGACGCTGAACGAGCTGGAGGCCAGGCAGCTCACCTACGAGCGGGACGGGGCGGTGTGGCTCAGGACCTCCGCCTTCGGCGACGAGAAGGACCGGGTCCTGCGCAAGCAGGACGGCAGCTTCACCTACTTCCTGCCCGACCTGGCGTACCACCGCAACAAGGCGGGGCGCGGCTTCGACCGGGCGATCGACGTGTGGGGCGCCGACCACCACGGCTATGTGCCGCGCATGCGGGCGGCCCTCACGGCACTGGGCGCCGCCGACGACTTCTTCCACGCGCTGATCGTGCAGCTGGTGCGTGTCATGCGGCACGGCCAGGAGGTCCGGTTCTCCAAGCGCACGGGCGACTTCGTCACGCTGCGGGACCTCTACCAGGAGACCGGTGTCGACGCCGCCCGGTACTTCTTCCTGATGCGCAAGGGCGACGCGCAGTTCGTGTTCGACATCGACCTGGCGACGAAACAGTCGGAGGAGAATCCCGTCTACTACGTGCAGTACGCCCACACTCGCATGGCCGGGATCTTCCGCACGGCCAACGTCGCGCCGGCCGACGTGAGCGCGGACGGTGCGGACCTGTCGTTGCTCGTCGAGGTGCTGGAGCAGGACCTCATCAAGCGGCTCGGCGAGCTGCCGGTCCAGGTCGAGCGAGCGGCGGAGGCGATGGAGCCGCATCGCATCATCGCCTATCTGGAGGAGATCGCCCGACTGGTGAACGCGTGGTATCACCACCATCGCGTCGTCGGGGTCGGCGAGGGACTGGAGCGGGCCAGGTTAGTGCTGGCCAGAGCGGCGCAGATCGTGCTGGCCAACGGTTTGAATCTCTTGGGGATCACGGCCCCGGAACGGATGTAGATCGATGAGCTTGCTGGTGGTTGGAAGCATCGCGCTCGACTCGGTGAAGACGCCGTTTGGGGAGCGGGACGATGCCTTGGGGGGATCGGCAGTCTTCTTCAGCAGCGCCGCGAGCATTCTGCACCCCGTGCAGCTCGTGGGCGTGGTGGGCGACGACTATCCCGCGCACGCCCTGGAGCAGCTGGCCGGGCGCGGGGTGGACCTCGGCGGCGTGGAACGGGCCGAGGGAGCGAGCTTTCGGTGGAAGGGGGAGTACTCCTACGATTTGCAGAATCGGGAGACGCTGGAGACGCACCTCGGCGTATTCGCCGCCTTCGACCCGCAGATCCCCGAGGAGTTCCGCGACGCTCGCTACGTCTTCCTGGGGAACATCGATCCGGAGCTCCAGCTCCGCGTGTTGGACCAGATTCACGAGCCCGCGCTCGTGGCATGCGACACGATGAACTACTGGATTCACGGCAAGCGGGAGATCCTGCTGGAGCTGCTGCAGCGGATCGATGTGCTGCTGGTGAACGACGCGGAGGCGCGCGAGCTGTCGGGCGACTGGAACGTGTACCGGGCAGCCCGCTGGATCGTGGATGCCGGTCCATCGATGGTCGTGGTCAAGCAGGGGGTGTACGGGGCGGTGCTGTACGAGTCGGACCGGCTCTTCTACATCCCGGCGTTTCCGCTCGAGGAGGTGTTCGATCCGACTGGCGCGGGCGATGCCTTCGCCGGGGGATTCATGGGGCACTTGGCGCGGACCGATGACGTCTCGCCCGACAACTTGCGACGCGCCATGGTCTACGGCTCCGCGATGGGCTCCTTCGCCGTCGAGCGATTCTCGATCGATCGCTTCAATGAGATCGGGGCGGCCGAGGTGACCGCGCGGGTGCGGGAGTTCGCCGAGCTGGTGCGGTTCGACATCGAGCCCGACGACGGTCGGCTCTCCGCCACTGCGTCGGCAGCGGAGGGGGGAACGTGACCCGGGCCGAGCGGTACCGCGCGGCGGGTGTGGATCTCGACGCCGCCGAGCAGGCGAAGCGACGCATTGCCGAGTCGGTGGCCTCCACGCGCACGGCGCTGGCGCGCGGTGTCGTCGGGGCGTTCGGTGGGATGATCCGCCTCCCCGAGGGCTTCGAGCACCCGGTGCTGGTGATGAGCACCGACGGGGTCGGCACCAAGGTGCTGGTGGCCATCCGGGCGGGGCGGCACGACACCGTGGGCGAGGACCTGGTCAACCACTCGGTGAACGACATCCTGGTGCACGGCGCTACCCCCCTCGCCTTCCTCGATTACCTCGCCGTCGCCGGCGTCTCGACGGATACGATTGCGGCGCTCGTAGAGGGTGTGGCGCGGGGCTGCCGCGAGCATGACATGACGTTGACGGGTGGCGAGACGGCACAGCTGCCCGACCTGTACCAGCCGGGACACTACGACCTCGCCGGGACGATCGTCGGCGTGGTCGAGGAAGGCCGTGCGTTGCACGGCGACGCGGTGCGAGTGGGAGACGTGTTGGTGGGCTACGCCTCGAGCGGGCTGCACACGAATGGCTATACGCTGGCGCGGCGCGTGCTGTTCGAGGAGCTGGGCCTCGACGTCGACGGCATGGTCCCCGGCCTCGGCGTGGCAGTCGGCGACGAGCTGCTCAAGGTACACCGCAGCTACTGGCGCTCCATCGCGCCCGTGCTGGGCCGAGTACGCGCCCTGGCGCACATCACCGGCGGCGGCATTCCGGGCAACCTGGGCCGGTCGCTGCCCGATGGGTGCGCCGCCGAGATCGAGCGAACGAGCTGGGAGGTCCCGGGCATCTTCCGGGTGCTCGAGGAGGCGGGGAAGGTGAGTCCCGAGGAGATGTTCGAGGTGTTCAACATGGGCCTGGGGATGGTCGCCGTCGTGGCGGCCGCCGACGAGCAGGCCGTGCGGCAGGCGGCTCGGGACGCCGGCGTGGATAGCTGGGTCGTGGGCCGTGTGGTCGGCGGATCCGGAGTGCGGGTTGTCTGAGCGGGCGCGCGCGGAACGGCACGCCATGGAGCGCGCGCTCGATCTTGCGCGGCGGGGCTGGGGACGCGCCGCGCCCAACCCCCTCGTCGGCGCCGTCTTGCTGTCCGACGGCGAGGTGATCGGGGAGGGATTCCACGCGGAGTACGGCGAGTCGCACGCGGAGGTCGCGGCGCTCGCGCATTGTGCGGATCCCCGCGGCGCCACGATGGTCGTGACCCTCGAGCCGTGCAATCATGCTGGCAAGACGCCCCCATGCACCGACGCGATCATCGAGGCGGGGGTGTCGCGCGTGGTACTGGCGCTGCGGGACCCCACCGCAGGCGCCGGCGGCGGCGCGCAACGCCTGCGTGAGGAGGGGATCGACGTGGAGGAGGGGCTGCTGCGCGAGGAGGCGGCCGCGCTGAACGCCCCGTTCCTGTGGGGGCACAAGCGACCCGACCGGCCGTTCATCGCCCTCAAGGTAGCGAGCTCGCTCGACGGGTTTCTGGCGGATGAGAGCGGCCGCTCGAAGTGGATCTCGGGTCCCGAGGCCCGCGAGTACGTGCACTGGCTGCGCGCGGGGTTCGACGGCATCGCGGTGGGGCGTCGCACGGTTGAGGTGGACGATCCCTTGCTCACGGTACGCGGGGCGGTGGAGCCGCGGGTCCCCCCCGTCAGGGTGTTGCTGACCAGGAGCGGCATGGTGCGGCGCGACGCCCAGATCGTGCGCACGGCGCGGGAGGTGCCGACCGTGGTGCTCACCGGCTCGCGTGCGCGCGAGCGAATCGAGAAGGACCTCGACGGGACCGGCGTGATGGTGCGGGCGGCCGACGGGGTGGAGGAGGTCGTGGCCGAGCTCCGCAGCGCGGGGATGCGCTCGGTGCTGGTGGAGGGGGGCGGCTCCCTCGCCGGGGCGCTGCTCGAGGCACACCTCGTGGACCGCATCTACTGGATCCAGGCACCTCTGTGGCTGGGGGTGGGCGTGCCCGCCTTCGGTGACCGCGGCGGGCTGCCGCTCGAGGACAGCGTCCGCTGGGCCGTGACGGAGCGTCGGGCCCTGGGACCGGATACATTATTGGTGGTCGATCGGGAACTATGTTTACCGGAATCGTGACCGCGATGGGCAGCGTCGCCCGGGTGCAGCGCGAGGGCGAGCGCTGCGCCCTCACGATCGAGGCGCCGTATCCCGACCTCGCGGTCGGGGAGAGCGTCTCGATAAACGGCGCCTGTATGACCATCGTGGAGACGGGAGAGGGGTGGTTCACGATCGAGGCGGTGGTTACCACTCGGGGGCGGACCCGCTTCGGTGAGATCCGGGTGGGCGAACGCGTCAACCTGGAGCGCGCCATGGCGGCGGGCGACCGGTTCGGCGGCCACTGGGTGCAGGGACACGTGGATGGGGTGGCCGAGGTGCGGGGTGTGCGGACCGAGGCGGACGCGGTGCTCATCGACATCGCGGTGCCGCCCGACGTCGCCGAGATCTCGGTGCCCTACGGCTCCATCACGGTGGACGGTGTCAGCATGACGGTCAACGCCGTTCCGCACCCCGGCGTGGTGCAGCTCTCCGTGATTCCGTTCACGCGAGATCATACGACGCTGGGGTTGCTGGAGCCGGGCGATCGCGTGCACGTCGAGGCCGACATCATCGGGAAGTACGTCAAGCAGGTGCTGGATACGCGGGGAGTGACTGGTGGGGGGAACGGGTAAGGGGGAGCGGGGAGCGGAGCGGCTGGGTAGGTGGCGCGGCGTGCCGCGTGTCGTCCCACCGCCCGGCTCCCTGAAGGATATGAGGAAGGCGCTATGAAGTTCGGAACGATCGAGCAGGCCATCGAGGACGTTCGGGCGGGCAAGCTCGTTCTGGTGGCGGACGACGAGGACCGTGAGAGCGAAGGCGACCTCGTCGGCGCGGCGGAGCGGGTCACGCCGGACATGGTCAACTTCATGGCCATCCACGGGCGTGGTCTCGTCTGCCTCACGCTGACGTCGGAGCGGTGCCAGGCGCTGGGGCTGCCCCAGATGGCGGAGGAGAGCTCCGACGCGTACGAGACGGCCTTCACGGTGAGCGTGGATGCTGCAAAGCGGTTCGGGGTGACGACCGGGATCTCGGCGGCCGACCGCGCCAAGACGGTGCAAGTCGCCATCGACCCGGCCACGGTGCCCTCCGACCTGCGGCGCCCCGGACACGTCTTCCCGCTGCGGAGCCGGCCGGGCGGCGTACTCCAGCGGGTCGGACACACTGAGGCGAGCGTGGACCTGGCGCGCCTCGCCGGACTCTACCCGGCGGGGGTCATCTGCGAAGTGCTCGCCGAGGACGGCACCATGATGCGGCGCCCGCAGCTCGAGACGTTTGCCGCGAAACACGGCCTCACCTTCGTGACCGTGGCGCAGCTGGTGGCGTACCGGCTGCAGAACGAGCGTCTGGTGCACCGCATCGCCGACGCGCGGCTCCCCACGTCACACGGCGAGTTCCGCATCATCGGCTACCAGAACGACGTGGACAGCCACGAGCACGTGGCCCTGGTGTTCGGCGACGTGGAGGGGAAGCAGAACGTGCTGGTGCGGATGCACTCGAAGTGCCTCACGGGCGACGTCTTCGGCTCACACCGCTGCGATTGTGGTCCACAGCTCGAGGCCGCGATGCGCATGATCGCCGAGGAGGGACAGGGCGTCGTGGTCTATCTCGATCAGGAAGGGCGCGGCATCGGCCTGCTGAACAAGCTCAAGGCCTACGAGCTGCAGGACTCGGGCAGGGACACCGTGGAGGCGAACGAGGCATTGGGCTTCGCGCCGGACCTGCGCAACTACGGGATCGGTGCACAGATCCTCATGGATCTGGGGCTCAGCTCCATCAGGGTGTTGACCAACAACCCCCGCAAGATGGTCGGGCTCGACGGTTACGGTCTCGAGATCGTGGAGCGCGTACCGCTCGTGACCGCCGCCAGTGAGGAGAGCCGGGCCTACCTCCGGGTCAAGCGCGACAAGCTCGGCCACCTCTTCGCCCATTAGATGACCTCGTCGACGCATGGAGGAGCGCGCGCCGTGGGGCGGGCGCTGATCGTGGTCAGCCGCTTCAACGAGGGGGTGACGCGGAAGCTGCTGGATGGGGCGCGGGGGGCGCTCGCGCGCGCCGGGTTCACCGACGACGCGGTGGACGTGATCTGGGTTCCCGGTGCGTTCGAGCTTCCCGTGGTGGTGCGTCGCGGTCTTGCCACGGGGCGCTACGAGCTGGCGGTCGCGCTCGGCGCGGTGATCCGCGGGGAGACGCCCCACTTCGAGTACGTCTCCCAGGCGGCAACGCGCGGCCTCATCGATGCCGCGGGTCGCTTCGGGCTCCCCGTGGGATTCGGGCTTCTCACCTGCGACACGCTCGCGCAGGCCCAGGCGCGGGCCGGTGGGGCGGCGGGGAACAAGGGGGAGGAGGCCGCTCAGGCGGCGATCGATACGCGCCGCGCACTGCAAGCGCTCGAGAATGGTGCTGAGAGCTGAGAGTCGGCGGCGCGCCCGGACCCTCCAGCTGCTGTATGTCTGGGAGCTTCAGGGCCGCCCGCCAATGCGGGACGTCGTCGAGCGTCTGCTACGCGGCGCGCCCCGCTGGCAGGCCGAGGTGGAGGAGGCGGAGCGTTTCGCCGCGGGAGTCGCCCAGGAGGTCGAGCGGCTCGATGTCGAAATTGCCCGAGCCGCCGAGAACTGGCGCATCGACCGTATCGGTATCATCGAGCAGAACATCCTGCGCCTCGCCCTGCACGAGCTCGAGTGCGGTGACGTCCCGCCCCGGGTGGTCATCACCGAAGCGGTGCGCTTGGCGCATTGGTTCGCGGGCGCGAAGGCGCCGGGCTTCGTCAACGGCGTCATCGACGCTCTGGCCCGGCAGGCGGGGCGACTGTGAGGATCCTCGCGGTCAACTGGCTCGACGCGGAGAACCCGCAGGCCGGTGGGGCGGAGATCCACTTCTTCGAGATCTTCCGCCGCCTCGTGGAGCGGGGACACGAGGTGACGCTCGTCGCCTCCGGATGGCAGGGCGCGGCGCCCACGGCGGCGATCGACGGCATCCGTGTCCATCGCTTCGGGGGGCGGCACACCTTCGCCCTCAAGGGCCGACGCGCCGTGCGCGGCCTGCTCCGCGCCGCGGAGTACGACGTGGTGGTGGAAGACATCAACAAGCTCCCGCTCTACCTGCCCAGCGTCACCCGGCTTCCCTTCTACGTCATCGTGCCGCACCTGTTTGGCAGCACCGCGTTCCGGGAGGCGTCGCTGCCGGTGGCGACCATTGTGTGGCTCGCCGAGAAGCCCATACCCCGGGTGTACCGACGCGCGGCGTTCCATGCGATCAGCGACAGCACCAAGGAGGACCTGGTGGCGCGGGGCGTGGACCGCGCCGCCGTTCGGGTCATCTACCCAGGGGTGGATGCCGAGTGGTACGCTCCCGACGCGGGGGTGATGCGCACGCCGACCCCGACCTTTCTGTACGTGGGCCGGCTCAAGCGTTATAAAGGAGTAGAGACCGCCCTCCGAGCGGTCGCCCTGGCGCGGGAGCGCCGGCCGGATCTGCGGCTGGAGATCGCCGGGGGAGGAGACGATCGCGAGCGCCTCGAGAGCATTCGTGGACGGCTGGGCTTGGCGGGCGCGGTAGAATTTCTGGGCTTCGTGAGCGAAGCGCGGAAGAGGGAGCTCCTGCGGCAGGCCTGGGGGGTGGTTTTCCCGTCGGTGAAGGAGGGCTGGGGCATCTCCAACGTGGAGGCCGCCGCCTGTGGCACCCCAGCCATCGCCTCCAACAGCCCCGGCTTGCGCGAATCTGTGCGTGACGGCGAAACTGGAATACTGGTACCCCACGACGATCCCGAGGCATTGGCGGCGGCGCTGCTGCGCCTGAGCGACGACGTCGGCGAGGTGGAGACGTTCGGCCGGGCGGCGCGGCGCTTTGCCACCGAACTCTCGTGGGACGGCGCCGCGGAGCAGACGGAGGCTCATCTTCTGGAAACCGTGCACCACGCCCGTGGTGGGCGTAAGGAGTGACCATCCATGCGCACGACTCTGACCGCACGGCACTGCGAGATACCCGAGGAACTGAAGGAGCGGGCCGAGACCCTGGTGGCGAAGGTGGCGAAGGCGGCGCACAGACCCCAGCGGGCTGAAGTCGTGTTCGACGCCGATCACGGGCAGAAGGTCGTCGAGCTCCACCTCTATTTGCCACGCGGCCAGGTGAAGGTGGCCACGGCCGAGGCCGCCGACTTCCAGACGGCGCTCGACAGCGCCGTGGCGAAGGTGCGTAATCAGCTCGACAAGGTACCGCGGCGCCCCGCCCGCCGCCCATCGGCGACGTAGCCTATGCCACGACTCACCGTGCGGGACGTACTCGAGCGCAAGGGCGACTCGCTGCACCTCGAGGTGCTCGCGGGAGAGCAGGGGCTCGACCGGGAAATCACGGTGCCGGAGGTCTCCAGCCCCGGGCTGGTGTTTGCGGGATTCACGGCACGGTTCGCGCCCGAGCGAGTCTACGCGCTGGGGCAGACCGAGATCGCCTACCTGCGGTCGCTCTCGGCAGAGCAGCGTCGCAAGTCGGTCGAGACCTTCATGGGGTTCGATCTCCCCTGCGTATTCGTCACCAAGGGACAAGCGGTCCCGCGTGAGTTGACCAGGATGGGCAAGGAGCGTGGCATTCCCGTCATCCGAACCAGCCTGAAGACGGCCGAGTTCTACCGACGGATCTCGCCCTACCTCATCGAAGTGTTCGCGCCCAGCACGACCCTGCACGCCTCGCTGGCCGACGTCTACGGCGTAGGCCTGCTCTTCACGGGCCGCAGCGGGATCGGCAAGAGCGAGTGCGTGCTCGACCTGGTGGAGCGGGGGCACCGGCTCGTCGCAGACGACGTCGTGCACCTCACGCATCGCGGAGGCGGTGTGCTGATCGGGAAGGCGGACGATCTGGCGCATCGCTACATGGAGATTCGCGGGGTCGGACTCGTCGACATCATGTCGCTCTTCGGCGTGCGCGCGGTGCGGCAGCAGAAGCGCATCGAGGTCGTGGTGGAGCTCGTGGATTGGGAGTCCGAGCGGGATTTCGAGCGCACCGGCCTCACCGGGCAAACGACGAGCCTGCTCGACGTCGAGCTGCCGATGGTGGTGATTCCACTGAACCCGGGCAAGAACCTCACGGTGATCTGTGAGGTCGTGGCCATGAACCACCTTTTGCGCTACAGTGGGGTCGATTCCGCCAAGGAATTCAACGACCGTCTCATTCAGCACATGGCCAAGCAGGTCGAGCTCCGGGAGTACCTGTCCGAAGATTATGAGTGACGGGCTCAAGGGAGTCGTGGTGTCGCACGCCGGGGTCGCTCAGGCGCTGGTCGACGCGGTGCGGGGCATCACGGGCGAGGAGGATGCCCTGGTCGCACTGAGTAATCGCGGCACCAGCCGTGACACCCTCTGCGCCAACGTGGCCGCGGCCGTCGGCGACGACGCGGCGGTCGTGTTCGTGGACATGCCGGCCGGCAGCTGCTTCGTCGCGGTGCTAAAGGAGCTGCGCGAGCGGGGCAACGTCGCGGTCGTCGCCGGCGTGAACCTCCCCATGCTCCTGGATTTCGTGTACCACCGCGATCTGGCCCCGGCCGAGGCGGCGGACCGCGCGGCCGCCGCGGGAAACCGCGGTATTCGCTCCGTCACCTCATGAGCATCGTGTTGACGCGCGTGGACGACCGCCTCATTCACGGGCAGGTGGTGGTGGGGTGGGTGCAGGCGCTCGGCGCGCAGCGCATCGTGCTGGTGAACGACGAGGTGAATGCCAACGACTGGGAGCGCGAGCTCTACCGGCTGAGCGTCCCGGCGGGGCTGGCGGTCGAATTCGCCTCGGTGGACGAGGCGGCCCGGCTCGTCGAGGAATGGGGCACCGAGCCGCTGCGCACGATCCTCCTGGTGGGTGACGTGGAGACGATCGTGCGGCTGTGCGGGCGTTCCGAGGGCATCAAGGCGGTAAACGTCGGCGGGCTGCACGACGGCACCGCTCGGTCGCAGCGCCTGTCGTACGTGTACCTGTCGGAGGACGAGGCGCGGCAACTCCACACCCTGTCCGAGCGCGGGGTGCAGGTCACGGCTCAGGACGTCCCCACGGCCAGGGCCGTACCTCTGGACGAGTTCGCATGATCGAGACGCTGGCGTGGCTGCTGCTCTGGGGCACGGTGGTCGGGCTCGACCTGGTGAGTGTCGGCCAGGTGATGATTGCCCGACCGCTTGTAGCGGGAACGGTGGCTGGGGCCATCGCGGGTGACCCCGTGGGGGGGGCCACCGTCGGTGCGGTGCTGGAGCTGTTCGCCCTCGACGTGCTCCCGGTGGGAGCGGCGCGCTACCCCGACTACGGACTCGGCGCCGTGGCGGCAGCCGCCACCGCGGCGGGCGCGCCGGGCGCGCTCGGCACCGGGATCGGCGTGTGCGTGGGGCTCGCCGTGGCCTATCTCGGAGAGCTTGGGATCCGCGCGGTGCGCGGACTCAACACGGCCGACGTGCGGTACCGGCGTGAGGCGCTCGACGCCGGCGATGCGGCGGTCGTGCGCGCCACCCAGATGCGGGGGCTGCTACGCGACGCACTGCGCTCCGCCGTCGTCACGGTCCTGGGGCTCGCCATCGCGGCGCTCGTGTACCGCTGGCCACCCGTGACGGTGCAGGGTGCCGTTTTGGTCACCATCGTGCTCATCGGCGCGGCGCTCGGCGCGGGGGCCACCGGCGGGATGCGACTCAGTGGCCGCGGCCTCCACCTGCGCTGGTTCGTCTTGGGTGTGGCGGCGGGTGTCGTCTGGGTGGTCGTCACATGAACGTCCGCATCGCCAGCGCCCTCTGGCGCACGCTGCTGTTCCAGGCCTCGTGGAACTACGACCGCCTGGTCGGCGTGGGGATGGCCCACGCAAGCGAGCCGCTGCTTCGGGACCTCCCCGGGGGGCGCACGGGAGAGCCCTATCGTGAGGCGATGTGCCGCGCCACGGAGTTCTTCAACGCGCATCCCTACATGGGCGGGATGGCGGTGGGCGCGGTGGCGCGGGCGGAGCACGACGGGCTTCCGGGGGAGCAGGTGCGGCGCCTGCGGCACGCGCTCATCGGCCCGCTCGGCTCGGTGGGCGACAGGCTGTTCTGGGCGGGCGTGCTGCCGGCGGCCGTCGGACTCGGCCTCGTCGTCACGGCCACGGTGTCACCCCTGGCTGGCATCGTGAGCTTCCTGGTCGCGTACAACGCCGTCCACCTGGCCATTCGGGTGTGGGGGCTGCGGGCCGGGTGGCGTAGTGGTCCGGCGATCGCACAGGAGCTCACCGCGGGAAGCATCCAGCAGGGGCTCAGGGTGGTCGGCCCCATCGCCGCCATCGCCGTCGGGTTCGCGCTGCCGGTGGTCGCCGAGTGGCTGGCCGAGGAGTTTCAGATGCGCACGCGGCTGAGCATCGGGCTGGTGGCGGCGCTGGCGATCGTGTTCTCGCGTTGGATCGTCCCGACGTTCGGGACCCTCCGGTTCGGGCTCGCCGCCGCCGGGTTCGCCCTGGTCGTGGGGTGGCTCTCGTGATGGTCGAGCAGATCGCCACGATCCAGAACCGCTTGGGGCTGCACGCGCGACCCGCCGCGGAGTTCGTGAAGCTGGCCGGCAAGTATCGGTCAGAGATCTCCGTGGGCAAAGACGGTATGTGGGTGAACGGCAAGAGCATCATGGGGGTGATGACGCTCGCGGCGGAGTTCGGGAGCCGCGTCACCGTGCGGGCCGAGGGGGACGACGCGGGTCCGGCCGTCGAGGCACTGGTGGCGTGCCTCAGCCGTGACATGGTGGAGGACTACCTGACGGAGGAAGAGCTCGAGGCATGACCAACGACCGCTGGCTGCGCGGGGTCGGCGTCTCGCCCGGCATCGCCATTGGCCCGGCGCGGCTCGTGCTGTGGGAGATCCCTGCGGTGACGCGCCGCGTGGTGACGCCCGATCAGGTCGCAGGGGAGGTCGAGCGGCTGCGCCAGGCGACGGCCGCCGTGAGCGAGCTGCTCGAGGATCTGCGGGAGCGTACGCTGCAGCGCGCTGGCACCGAGGAAGCCAAGATCTTCGATGCGCAGATCATGATGCTCGAGGACCGGGACTTCATGGGCGAGGTCGAAACCCTCATCCAGCAGAACCAGCTGAGTGCGGAGCGTGCCTTCGAGTTCAAGACGCTGGAGATGCGCGCCCTCTGGGCCCAATCCTCGAGCTACAAGCTGCGCCAGCGGGTGGCGGACATCACCGGCCTCCAGGTCCGCGTGCTGAATCAGCTCGTGGGCCGCTCGGAGCTGGTACCGCTGCACGATCCCACGGGCCGCCCCGCCATCGTGTTCACCCGTGAGCTCACGCCTGGGCTCACGGTGCAGCTCGAGCGCGAGCAAGTCGCGGGATTCGCGAGCGTGGAGGGCACCCGCACGGCGCACGCGGCGATTCTCGCCCGCAGCCTGGGAATCCCCTGTGTCATGGGACTCGTGGAGGGGTTGCAGCGGATCGAGGACGGCATGGAGGTGATCCTCGACGGCGCGCACGGTCTGGTGGTCCTCGAGCCCAAGGAGGAGGAAGTTGCGGAGGCGCGGGAGTGGGAGGGATACCGCCGCGCCCTCGGGGCGGAGATGGAGCAGGTGGTCGGGGAGCCGGCGGTCACCATGGATGGGGTGGCGGTGTCACTCCGGGGGAACGTCGACCTGCCGGAAGAGGTGGAGACGACCCTGCATTTCGGCGCGGAAGGCGTTGGCCTGCTGCGTACGGAGTTCATGGTGCTCGGGCGCACCGAGCTTCCCGGAGAGCTCGAGGAGGCGGAGTTCTTCGGTCGCGTGGCCAAGACCTTCGCCGGCCATCCGGTGGTCGTGCGCAGCTACGACGTTGGCGGCGACAAGTTCCCCGCCTCGTTCCAGTCGCCCCCCGAAGCGAACCCGTTTCTCGGTTGGCGAGCGATCCGGGTCTGCCTCGACCACCCGGAGATCCTCCGCACCCAGGTGCGTGCGCTGCTGCGGGCCCGGACGCACGGTGACGTCAAGCTCATGTTGCCCATGATCTCGCAGGTGGAGGAGGTGGAACGCGCGCTGGAGATGGTGCAGGAGGAGGTGGCGGCGCTCAAGCGGGAGGGGGTCGAGGCCGCCGACGCGTTGCCGGTGGGTGCCATGATCGAGACGCCGGCCGCCGCCCTGCTGGCGCCGCAGATCGCCGAGCGGGTGGACTTCCTCAGCATCGGCACCAACGACCTCACGCAGTACACGCTCGCGATCGACCGTGGGAACGCTCGTCTCGCGGGGCGGTTCACGCCCCATCACCCGGCGGTGATCCAGCTTCTCAAGTTGGTCGTGGAGGCCGGAGACGCCGCGGGGATCGAGACCAGCGTGTGCGGAGAGATGGCCTCAGATCCGCTCTCGGCGTTCCTGCTGCTGGGGCTCGGCTTCCGCGTGCTCAGCATGTCTCCGCCGACGCTCCCGCTGGCCCGCTGGCTGGTGCGTCAGGTGGAGGTGAAGGGCGCGCGGCAGGCCGCGCAGGGCGCCGTCCACGCGGCCACGACGGGGGAGGTCAACGCCATTCTCGAGGCGCGCATCGGCGAGTACGTCGATCTCAACCTGTTGCAGGCGAGCCGGTTGCCCGGGGTCAACGCCCAGACTAGCTTCCAAGGTTCCTGACCGACCACTTCTTACGCCGGTAGAGCCTGATGACGACACATCGCGGTATCATCTCGTCCGAGTCGGTGACGGAGGGCCATCCGGACAAGATGGCCGATCAGATCTCGGACGCGATTCTCGACACCATTCTGGCGGACGACCCGAAGGGGCGCGTCGCCTGCGAAACGCTGGTGACCACTGGCATGGTGATGGTGGCGGGCGAGATCACCACGACGGTGACGGTCAACGTGCCCGAAGTGGTGCGCCGCACCGTCGAGTCGATTGGCTACGTGGACGGATCCTACGGCTTCGACTCCAAGACGTGCGCCGTACTCGCCGCGCTGGACCCCCAGTCTCCGGACATCGCGATGGGAGTGGACACCGGGGGAGCCGGCGATCAGGGGCTCATGTTCGGCTACGCCTGCGACGAGACCACCGAGCTCATGCCCCTGCCCATCATGCTGGCGCACGGCCTCACGCGGCAGCTGGCGGCGATCCGGCGGCAGGGGGAGCTGCCCTGGCTGCGCCCCGACGGCAAGAGCCAGGTCGCGGTCGAGTACGTCGACGGCAAGCCCACCCGCGTGCGGGCGGTGGTCGTCTCCACGCAGCACGCCCCCGACGTCAAGAACGCGGAGCTGGAACAGGCGGTGCGGGAGCGCATCATCGCGCCCGTGCTGGGCCGCTATTCGTTGGAGTCCAGCGCCGCCAAGATCTACATCAATCCCACCGGGCGGTTCGTCGTGGGCGGCCCGCAGGGCGACGCGGGGCTCACGGGACGCAAGATCATCGTGGATACCTACGGTGGTGCGGCGCGCCACGGCGGCGGTGCCTTCAGCGGCAAGGACCCGTCCAAGGTCGATCGGTCGGCCTCGTACGCCGCGCGCTGGGTGGCCAAGAACATCGTCGCCGCGCAGCTCGCCCGGCGCTGCGAGGTGCAGCTCGCCTACGCCATCGGCGTGGCCGAGCCGGTGTCCGTCATGATCGACACGTATGGCACGGGCACCGCGTCCGATGAGGCGTTGGAGCGGGCGGTGCGCGAGGTGTTCGACCTCACCCCGAAGGGGATCGTGCAGTCGCTCGACCTGTTGAACCCGATCTACCGCGCCACGGCGGCGTACGGTCACTTCGGGCGCGAGCCCGAGGAAGCCGACGTGCTGGGACGCCGCGTCAAGCTGTTTACCTGGGAAGACCCGAACCGGAGCGCCGAGCTGCGGGACGCCGTGCGCAGCGCGGCGTAGCTCCCATACCGCATCGACCCCAACGACTAGAGAAAAATGACTTCAGTGAAGACACCATCCTCGAACGAGATCGCGTACGACGTCAAGGACCTCAGCCTGGCCGACGAAGGCCGGCGCCGCACCGAGTGGGCCGAGAGCTTCATGCCGGTGTTGCGGCAGATCCGGGAGCGGTTCGCCAAGGAGCGACCGCTCGAGGGACGCAAGCTCTCCGCCTGCCTGCACGTCACCACCGAGACCGCCAACCTGGCCGTCACGCTGAAGGCGGGCGGGGCCGATGTCGCGCTCTGTGCCTCCAATCCCCTGTCCACGCAGGATGACGTGGCCGCCCATCTCGCGCGGGACCACGGCATCAAGGTGTTCGCCATCAAGGGCGAGGATCATGAGTCGTACTACTCCCACATTCGGGAGTGCCTGGCGCACCGCCCCGACATCACGATGGATGACGGCGCCGACCTGGTGGGCGCGATGCACATGATCGCGCTCAAACGGCTCGACGACCTGGAGCCGGCGGTGCGCACCTGGGTGGAAGGACTGAGCGCTGACGAGCGCAAGCAGCTGCTCGCCAACGTGATCGGCTCCACGGAGGAGACCACGACCGGGGTGATCCGGCTGCGGGCCATGGCGGAAGAGGGGGTACTGCAGTTCCCGGTGATCGCCGTGAACGACTCGCAGACCAAGCACTTCTTCGACAACCGCTACGGTACGGGACAGTCGACGCTCGACGGCATCCTGCGGGCGACCAACATCCTCATGGCGGGCACGACGGTCGTGGTCGGCGGCTACGGGTGGTGCGGGCGCGGGTTCGCGATGCGGGCCCGGGGCGCGGGGGCCGACGTGATCGTCACCGAGGTCGATCCGCTGCGGGCGCTCGAGGCGCGCATGGACGGCTACCGGGTGATGCCGATGGCCGAGGCCGCACGCGTGGGCGACGTGTTCGTCACGCTCACGGGCAACACCCACGTCGTGAGCACGGAGCACATGCGCCTGATGAAGGACGGCGCCATCATCGCCAATTCGGGCCACTTCAACGTGGAGCTCGAGCTGGACGCGCTGGCGAAGATCGCCCAGGGACCGAGACGGGTGCGCGAGTTCGTGGATGAGTGGATGCTCGAGGGCAAGCGCCTCTACGTGCTCGGTGAGGGCCGCCTCATCAACCTGGCGGCGGCGGAAGGGCATCCCGCGAGCGTCATGGACATGTCGTTCGCCAACCAGGCCCTCGCGGCCGAACATTTGGCCAAGCACGCGGGTACCTTCTCCAAGGCGGTGCATCGGGTGCCGGAGGAGATCGACAGCGACGTCGCCCGGCTCAAGCTGGCGGCGCTGGGCGTCGAGATCGACCGGCTCACCGACGAGCAGGAGCACTATCTCTCCTCATGGGACGAGGGCACCTGAGGCGGCATGATTGAAGTACGGGTGGCGCATCTGGGCCTCGACCGGGCCACCAACACTCCGGTGGTGATCCTGCAGGAGAAGGATGGGGAGCGGGTGCTCCCCATCTGGATCGGCCCCGCCGAGGCCAGTGCCATCGCCATGGAGCTGGCCGGCGTCAAGTTCTCACGCCCCCTCACGCACGACCTGGTGAAGCAGGTCGTCGTCGGGCTCGGGGCGGCTCTCCAGCGGGTGCTGATCAGCCGCGTGCAGGACAACACCTACTTCGCGGAACTGCACCTCCTGCGCAACGACCACGTCGTGCAGATCGACGCGCGGCCCTCCGACAGCATTGCCGTCGCGCTCAGGCTCAAGGCGCCCATCTTCACCGATGAGGGGCTGCTGGAGCTGACGTCGATCGACACGGTGGAGCCGATGTCGGCCGACGCGGAGAGCATGGATCCCGATTCGCTCAAGGCGTACCTCGAGAACCTCGATCCGGAAGACTTTGGGAAGTTCACACCGTAACGGTCTCCTGCTCGGGCTCGCGGCCCTGGGTCTCGCGACGGTCGTCGAGGCTCAGGGCTTTCTCGTAACCGGGCGGGCGCTGCACGTGTCGGGAGGCGATTCGACCGCCTTGCGAGGCGAGTGGGTGGTGCTGCACCGCGTCGGGCCCGAGGGCGGGGCCCCCGTCGACTCGCAGCGCACGACGCGGACCGGGCACTACACGCTCAGCGCTCCCGTGCTCGACCCGCAGGCGACGTACCTCGTGAGCGTCCGGTATGCCGGGATCAACTACTTCGGCGAGGCGTTCCGGCCCTCCGGTGCGGCGCTGGACTCGATGCCCACGATGCTCGTGTACGACACCTCCTCGACCAGTCCGCCGATCGAGCTGCTGGAGCGGCACGTGATCCTCCGCGCGGCGGCGGAGGCCGGCGGACGCCGGGGGATCGAGCTCCTCGTGATCGCGAACCGCGGCGACCAGACGCGCATCGCTCCCGACACCAGCCGCCCGGTGTGGCAGCTGAGGTTGCCGCCGAACGCCGCCAGTCTGGAGTTTGGAGCGGGCGAGCTCAGTGACCAGGCGATCACCCAGCGGGGCGACACGCTGGGTGTGCTCGCGGCGCTGCCGCCCGGAGAGCGCCAGTTCATGGTGGGTTACCTGGTTCCGCCGGCAGTGCGGGAGCTGGCGATCCCCGTCGATCAGGTCACCGGGCGCCTGAGCGTGCTCGTCGAGGACGCCGACGCGGAGGTCGACGGTCCGGGCGTCACGTTCCGGGACTGGGAGGAGCTCGAGGGGATCAGGTTCCGGCGCTTCGGAGCGGACAGCGTCGCCCCCGGCACGCCGGTCACGGTGCGGTTCGCCGCGCCGCGCGGGGTGGGCTTTGATCCCCTGTGGATCCTGGTGCCGTTGGTGTCGCTGGCGCTCGTGGGCGGTCTCGGGTGGTGGTGGCGCCGGCACCGGAGTCGGCCCCCGGCGGCGCCCGCCGGAGACGATCCGCAGCGGCTGGCTGCCGAGATCGCCGCCCTGGATCGGCAGTTCGCCGGCCGCGAGAGCGACGACTACCGCCGCCGTCGTGCGGAGCTCAAGGCGCGCCTCGCCGCCGCCCTGGCGCGCCAGGGGGGGAGCCGGTAGACTTCCTACCGTTCGTGACCGGCATCGTTGGCGGTGCGGGTTGCGCGCATTCACGACGTAGCGAGCGCGGGAGGCGGAAGCCGGTGTGAACCCGGCGCGGCCCCGCCACTGTGACGGGCTTGCTGTGCGGCTCAACAGCCACTGGGAAACCGGGAAGGCGAGCCGACTGCCCGAAGCCAGGAGACGCCGCCCGCTCGCACCACCAGACGGACCCTCGCGGGGGGGCGGGTGGGCATGGACAACCGAACCTATCGTTACGTGTCCGCTCACGGCCTTCCGTTCCGGAAGGGGTGAGCGTTTTTGCAGCGGCACGCTAGCGCCGCGCTGCTCGCGGTAGCGCTCGTCGGCGCCTGCGGACCGGGTGAAGCCCCCGCGCCCGGCCCGGTGATCGACGACGCCGGCCGCGCGGTGCGGCTCGCGGGAGCGGCGCAGCGCGTCGTCTCCCTCTCCCCCTCCACCACCGAGCTCCTGTTCGCCATCGGTGCGGGCGACCGGGTCGTGGGCCGCACGCGCTGGTGCGCCGATCCACCCGAAACCGCGACCGTACCCAGCGTGGGCGACGGCCTCGATCCCAACGTCGAGATGATCGTGGCGCAGCGGCCCGATCTGGTGGTGTTCTACCACTCCGGCATGAACGCCGCCGCCATCGAGCAGCTCGAGCGGCTCGGGATCGCCACGGCGAGCGTGCGACTCGATGGTCTGGCCGACCTCTCGCGGGCGGCGCTCCTGCTGGGGCGGCTGACCGGCGACAGCGCGCGGGCCGACACCTTGGTGCGCGCGTTCGAGCGGGAGCTGGCTGCGGTATCGGCGGTGCCGTCCGATGACCGCCCCAGCGTCCTCCTGCTCGCGTGGGACAACCCGCCGATCGTGATCGGCGGCGCCAGCTTCCTGAGCGAGATCGTGGATCGAGCCGGCGCCCGCAACGCGTTTGCCGATCTGGAGCAGCCGTCGGGCAGCGTCTCGCTGGAGGCCATCGCGGCGCGGAATCCCGACGTGGTGCTGCTCACGGAGGGCGGTGCTGAGCCGGCGTTCGCCCGGCGTCCCGAGTGGCGGGTGGTGGAGGCAGTGGGTGCCGGGCGGTTCGTGGCGGTGGGCGGCAGCCATTTCGCGCACCCGTCGTTCCGAGCGGCGCGGGCCATTGCGGAGCTGCGCGCCGCGCTGGAGGCGTGGCGTCGGTGAAGCGCTGGATCGTGTTGGCGCTGGCGGCGGTGGCCGTCGCGGTGATCGGCCTCGCGGTCGGGCCGGCGAACCTCGCGGTGGGCGAGGTGTGGGCGGGGCTCACCGGGAGCGCCGATGCGGCTACCAGCGCGATCGTGCGCGAGCTCCGACTGCCCCGCGTGTTGCTCGCGTTCCTGATCGGCGGCAGCCTCGCCGTGACCGGCGCGACGCTCCAGGCCCTGGTGCGCAATCCCCTCGCCGATCCCTACCTCCTGGGGCTGTCCGGTGGCGCGGGCCTCGGGGCCGTCACCGCCATCGCGTTGGGCGTGGGCGGTGCGTGGGCGGTGCCGCTGGCGGCCCTGGTTGGGGCGCTGGGGGCGATCGCGCTGGTGTATCGCGTCGCGCTGGTGGGTGGCGGCATGCTCGATACCCGCGTGCTGTTGCTCGCGGGCGTGGTGGTGGGGGCGCTCGCGGCATCGGTGATGGGAGCGATCATGGCGCTCTCCCCGGCACCCGAGGTCCGCAACGCGCTGCTCTGGTTGCTGGGCAGCCTGGACGGCGCCTCGTGGCGCAGTCTCGGCGTCTTCGCGGTCTACGCCGTGCTTCCCTTGCTCGCGCTCTACGCCCTGGCCCGTCCCCTCGACCTGCTCGCGTTGGGCGAGGAGCCGGCCCGGTTTCTCGGCACCGACGTCGAGCGGACCAAGCGCCTGCTCTACGTCTCGGCCTCGCTCCTCACCGCCGCCGCGGTGTCGGTGTCGGGCATCATCGGGTTCGTGGGCCTGGTGGTGCCGCACGCGATGCGTATCACGTGGGGACACACGCACCGGGCGCTGCTGCCCGGCGCGTTCCTGCTGGGTGGATCGCTGCTCGTGGTGGCCGATGCCGTGGCGCGTACCGCCTTCGCGCCGCTGGAGCTCCCGGTAGGCGTGGTGACCGCGCTCATCGGCGTGCCCGTATTCGTTTGGCTGGTGCGGCGATGGGCGAGCTGATCTTCGAGGCCCGCCGGGCGTCGTACCGCTATCCGGCGGCGCACGACGAAGCCGTGCGGGCCGTGACGCTCGCCGTGCCGCGGGGCGAGCTGGTGGCGATCGTGGGACCCAATGGCAGCGGGAAGACCACGCTGCTCCGGATGTTGCTCGGCGTGTTGCATCCCACCGAGGGAGAGGTGCTCGCCGGCGGGCAGGCGGCGCACGCCTGGCGCCGACGGGAGCTGGCACGGCTGATCGGTGTCGTGGCGCAGCGCGAGGAGCCGGTCTTCCCGCTGCGCGTGTACCAGGCGGTGCTGCTGGGGCGGTACGCGCACCTGGGGCCGTTTCGCGCGGCACGTGCGGACGACCTCGGGGCGGTGGAACGGGCGCTCGCGCGGTGCGACGTGTCGCAGCTGCGCGAACGGTGGGTCGCGACGCTCTCGGGCGGCGAGTGGCAGCGCGTGCGCATCGCGCGGGCCCTGGCCCAGGAGCCGCAGGCGCTGGTGCTGGACGAGGCGACGGCCAATCTCGACGTGCGGCACGAGATGGAAGTGTTCGAGCTGACGGCGGAGCTGGTGCGGAAGGAGGGGATCGCGGCGTTGCTGGTCACGCATCACGTGAACCTGGCGGCCCGCTTCGGCGACCGCGTGATCGTCATGCAGGACGGCGCCATCGCGGCGCAGGGCACGCCGGCCGAGGTGCTGCGCCGCGACGTGCTGGAGCGCGTCTTCGGGTGGCCGGTGCAGGTGGAGCAGTGGCGCGGCGTGCCGCAGTTCGTGCCGCTGAAACGAGAGGAGCGAGCGGAGTGAGGCAGCGATGACGCATCGGGTGGTGCTGGTGTTCATGATCGCCGCGACGACGGGTGCCGGGGTCGTGCCGAGCGCGCGGTCGCAGCAGCCGGCCGACACGGTCGCGCTCGCGCCGGTGGTGGTCACCGCGACGAGGATCCCCACGCCGCGGTCCGCACTGGCTGCGACGGTGACGGTCCTCAAGGGGGAGGACCTCGAGGCCGACGGGATTCGCACGGTGGCGGACGCCCTGCGCGACGTGGCCGGCATGCACGTGGTCCGGGGCGGGTCCCATGGCAGCCTCACGTCGTTGTTCGTGCGCGGTGGCGAGAGCGACTACGTGAAGGTCCTGGTGGACGGCGCGCCCCTGAACGAGCCGGGCGGCGCGGTCAATCTCGCCGACCTCACCGTCGACAACGTCGAGCGCATCGAGATCGTGCGCGGCCCGACCAGCGTGGTGTACGGGTCGGACGCCGTCTCCGGGGTGATCCAGGTGTTCACGCGCCGCGGTCGCGGGCCGCTCGGAGCCGGGGCGAGCTTCCGGGGGGGGAGTCGCGGCTCGCTCGAGGCGGAGCTGGCGGTGGACGGTGGCAACGATCTGGTGGGCTACTCGCTTGCCGCGAGCCGCAGCGCGACCGACGGCATCCACCCGTTCAACAGCGGGTACGACAACCTCGTGGTGAGCGGCGCGCTGCGCCTCACCCCCGACGTGCGCACCGACGTGGATCTCGCGCTGCGCTACGGCGACAGCGAATTCCACGTCCCGACGGACTTCACGGGGGCGCTGGCAGACAGCAACGCCGTCCAGCAACGGCAACGCTTCGCGGCCGCACTCGACGCGGGTCGCTTCCTCTCGCAGACCGTCGAGGGCCGGG
>CP070716.1:1893980-1932311 GCA_020350425.1 Gemmatimonadota bacterium | reverse complement strand
AAGCCCGCCAAGAAGAAGGCGGCCAAGAAGCCCGCCAAGAAGAAAGCCAAGAAGAAGGCGAAGAAGCGGGCCACGAAGAAGAAGGCGAAGAAGCGGGCTACCAAGAAGCGCGCCACGAAGAAGAAGAAGCGCGCGACGAAGAAGAAGGCCGGCCGGAAGAAGAAACGCTAGAGGCTACCGGCCTCTTCGCGCCGGATCCAGCCGCGCCAGGGCGTGGGCACAGTTGATCAGAGCGATATGGGTCAGCCCCTGCGGGAAGTTCCCCAGGAACTTCCCGCTCGCCGGGTCGATCTCCTCTGAGTAGAGCCCCACGTGATTGGCGCGGCTGAGCATTTCCTCGAAGATGCGCAAACCGGCCTCGTAATCCCCTGTCATCGCCAGGGCCTGCGCGAGCCAGAAGCTGCAGATCGAGAAGGCGCCCTCGGTCCCTCCCAGTCCGTCGGGTGAGCGGTACCGATAGGTGAGAGCCCCGTCCGGCGCCGTGAGCTCGCGAGCCACCACGCGAACGGTGCTCTGCACCCGCGGGTCGGTGCGGCGCAGGAATCCCACCATCGGTATCACGAGTACGGAGGCGTCCAGGTCGGCGGAGCCGTAGGCGCTCACGAAAGCACCGCGGCTTTCGTCGTACCCCTTTGCGAGGATCTCCGCCCGGCACGCCTCGGCCTCGCGGCGCCACCGAGCGACGTCGCCCGGCAGACGCTGCCTTTCGGCCAGCGCCACCCCGCGGTCGAGCGCCACCCAGCACATCACCTTGCTGAATACGTGGTGCCGCAGCTCGTGCCGCACCTCCCATACCCCGGAGTCCTCCCGGCGCCAGTTGTCGGCGACCCAATCCACCAGCTCCCGCAGGGCATGCCACGTGCCCTCGGTCATCTCGAAGAAACGCGACCACACGCTGGCCGTCTCGAGTACCTCGCCGTACACGTCGAGCTGAAGCTGGTCCGCGGCGGCGTTGCCGATGCGCACGGGCGCCGAGCCACGGTATCCCTCCAAGTGATCCAGTTCGAGCTCGGGCAGCTCCCGCCGCCCGTCGATGCCATACATGATCTGCAGGTGCGGCCGCCCTTTCATGCGGCAGACGCGCTTCACGAACTGCATGAAGTGGTCCCCTTCCTCGTAGTGCCCCAGCACGTAGAACGAGTACAGGGTGAAGCAGCTGTCCCGCAGCCACGTGTAGCGGTAATCCCAGTTGCGCTCTCCCCCCAGAACTTCCGGGAGCGAGGTCGTGGGAGCGGCCACGATCGCCCCCGTGCGGGCGTAGCACATCAGCTTCAACGTGATGGCGGAGCGCTCCACGTCCTCCGCCCAACGGCCATGGTACTGGATGCGTGACACCCAGTCACGCCAGAATGCCGCGGTATTGGCCAACAATTCCTCGGAGAGATAGTGCTCGATGGGCCGGACATCGTCGTCGTCGTAGCGCAACACGAGCGCGAGCGAGTCGCCCTTGCCAAGCCTCAGGGCCGCCCGCGCCACCCCCTCCTCGATCGTCCAGTCGAGAGGCCGGGAAGTGGCGAGCGCGACCGCCTCGTCGACCCCATCACTGGCGAGCAGTCCGTGCCGGCGCCGGTGCAGCAGCGTGGTGGACGTACCGTAGTCGAAACCCGGCTGGAACTCGACCTCGACCTCCACGCCGCCCTCCGTGCAGACCACATGGCGGTGGATCTCCGGTGCCGTGAGGAGCGTGGGCCCGGACGATCCGACGGGCATGAAGTCGGTCACCGCCGCCCGTCCGGTCGGGGCATCGTACGCGGTCTGCAACACGGCGGTCTGGGGCACGTAGCGCTGGCGGCCCTGCGGCGCGCCGGCGATGGCTACGCGATAGCGCCCGCCGCGTTTGGCATCGAGAATGGCGCCGAACAGGCTGGGCCCGTCGAACCGCGGAAAGCAGCACCAGTCGATGGACCCGTTCACGCCGACCAGAGCGACCGTGCGCAGGTCGCCGATCACGCCGTAGTCGGCGATGTCGAGGTAGCTCACGTGTTTGGGGGAGAAGAGGGCTCGTGTTGCACTTGCGCTCCGTCAGACGGCGGCTACGTTCGACTCACTCCCGCGGAAGAGCCCAATTATATGACGCACAGGACCCTCGCGGTACTCGCTCTCGCGGCAGCGGGCTGCGCCCCAGTGCAGCCACCGCCGTCCGACGCGACCGGCGCCGTGGAAGCGATGCTCCAGGCCTCCGCGGACGCGTGGAATGGCGGAGACCTAGACGCCTTCGTCTCGGACTACGCCGACCAGACCACCACGTCGTTCGTCTCGCGCGGGGAAGTGCGGTACGGTTTCAGCTGGATTCGAGACAACTATGCTCCGCGATTCGAGCCGGGTGTGCCGCGTGACTCGCTCCGCTTCGAGCGCGTGGCGGCCCGGGCGCTCGGCAGCGAGCACCTGCTGGCCACGGCCCGATTCGTACTGTTCCGCGACGACTCGGTGACGGCGAGCGGGCCGTTCACCCTGGTGCTCGAGCGATTCGGAGGCGAGTGGAAGATCGTACATGACCACACGTCGACTGACTAGCGCGGGGGCGGTGGTGCTCCTGGCCGCGACCGTGGCCTGCAACCCCGGGGCCGGCAAGGTCGCCTACGTGGGCGCAGAGCTGTTCGACGGCACGGGAGCACCGCTGATCCTGGACGCGGTGATCGTCGTCTCCAACGGCCACATCGAAGCGATAGGACCGCCCGACGTCGTTTCGGTGCCCCGGGGGGCGCGGGAGGTCCGGGTGGACGGCAGGTGGATCATCCCCGGGTTGATCGATGCCCACGTGCATATCGAGCCGTGGACCTTCGATCGATTCCTCGCCTACGGGGTCACCAGCGTTCGCGACATGGGCGGCGCGCAGAGCGCCGCCGTGGCCATGCGCGACGAGAGCTCCCTCGGCGGCACCCTCGCCCCACGGATGTACATCTCGGGCGCGTGGATAGACGGCGCTCCGGCCCAGTGGGAAAACGCGACCGAGGTGCGGACGCCCACCGAGGCCCGGCAAGCCATCGACCAGCTCCTGCTGATCGATGCCGCCCAGGCGAAGATCTACACCAAGATCACGCGCCGGCTGCTGCGGCCACTCATGGACGAGGCGCAGACGCTCAACCTTCCGGTGGCCGCCCACCTGGGGAAGGTGGACGCCGTGAGCGCCGTGAACCTGGGGGTGTGCTGCCTCGAGCACATGAGCGGCGTGGTGGCGTCGGCATCGCAGGAAGAGGCGCGGTTCGCCGAAGCCCACGACCGCTTCTTCACCGGCTGGAACCTGGAGGAGCGCAGCTGGGGCCGGCTGGACTCTGCCTCGCTGCATCGCACGGCGCGCGCACTGGTCGAGGCGGATGCGAGGATCATTCCTACCCTCGTGCTCCATCAGGCCTGGAGCCGCCTGACCGACCGCGCCTACATCGACCAGCTCGACCTCTCGGGCGTGCCCGACTCCATCCAGCAGGCATGGAACATCCGTGACCTGATCCGACGTGCTGGGATTCGCTCCGAGGACTTCTCGGCCTTCCGCCGGTCACGTGGAGCACAGGACCGCTTCGTTCGCCTGTTCCACCGCGAGGGTGGGCTGGTGGCGGCCGGCACGGACGCGTCCAACCAGCTGCTGGCTCCGGGGGCGAGCCTGCACGACGAGTTGGTCATGCTGGTCGACGCCGGCCTGTCGCCGCGCGACGCGCTGCTGGCCGCCACGGCGAACGTCGCGCGGCTGCTCGAGACCGACTCCATCGGCACTCTCAGACCGGGCGCCGTGGCCGACTTCGTGATCCTGAACGGCAATCCGCTGGAGGACATCGCGAACACGCGCGAGATCTTCATGGTCGTGTTCAAGGGCACCAGCTATCGCCCGGAGGAGTTCCGGGAGGGGTGGCAATGATGCGGCGGGCTCTCGCATTGGCGGCGGCGCTCATCGTCGCCGCCTGCCTGCCCGGCGACGGCTACGACGTCGTCATTCGAGACGGCTCGATCATCGACGGCACCGGCAATCCCCGCTTTCGGGGCGACGTCGCCGTGAAAGACGGCCGCATCGTGGCCGTGGGACGCCTGGGCGAGGTCAGGTCGCGGCGTACCATCGACGCCGCCGGAATGGTGGTATCGCCGGGGTTCATCGACATGCTCGGCTGGTCCGACTTGAAGGTGCTGGCCGACGGGCGGGCCGCCAGCAAGATCACCCAGGGCATCACCACCGAGGTCACGGGCGAAGGCACCTCCGTGGCGCCGCAGACGGATGCCACCATCGCCGAGGACGCGGAGTATCACGCCTCGCTCGGCGTCACCGTAGACTGGTACGACCTCGACGGGTACTTCCGCCGGCTCGAGGAGTCGGGCTCCACGATCAACATCGCCTCGTTCGTGGGCGCGACCCAGGTGCGCATGGTCGTGCTGGGCAGCGATGACCGCGAGCCCACGGCGGACGAGCTGCAGCGCATGGTGGCGCTGGTGGACACGGCCATGATGCACGGTGCCCTCGGCGTGTCGTCGTCGTTGGTGTACGCCCCAGCTTTCTACGCGTCTACCGAGGAGCTCATTGCCCTGGCGCAGGCGGCCAGCCGGCACGGGGGAGTGTACGCCACCCACTTGCGCGACGAGGGGCACCGCATCGACGCCGCCATCGAGGAGGCCCTCACGATCGCCACGGCTGCGAGCATCCCCGTCGAGATCTGGCATCTCAAGCGGGCAGGGAGCCCCAGCTGGGGAGACATGCCGCGAGTGTTGGCGAAGCTCGACTCCGCGCGGACCGCCGGCGTCGACGTGACGGCCAATCTCTATCCGTATGTCGCGTCGGCCACGTCGCTCGCCGCGAGCATCCCTCAGTGGGCTCACGAGGGCGGTGATTCGGTGTTGATCGAGCGGCTCAGAGACCCCGTCGAGCGTGCCCGAATCCGCGCCGACATTCTGACCTCTACGGGTGACGGCGAGAGCTTCTACCGCGGCGCGGGCGGTGCAGCCGGAGTGCTGGTGGCCGGGGTGCTCCAGGACTCACTGCGGTACCTCGAAGGACGCACCGTGGCAATGATTGCGGCCGAGCGGGGCGTCGACCCACTGGACGCACTCTTCGACATCGTCGTGGCGGACAATGCCAACACGGGCGCGATCTACTTCTCGATGACCGAATCCGACGTGCGCGATGCCGTCGCGCACTGGTGGACCTCGTTCTGCACCGACTTCGGCGCCGTGGCCACCGACGGGATCCTGTCGCGGGACCGGGTTCACCCCCGAGTGTACGGCAGCTTTCCCCGCATCCTGGCCCTGTATGTGCGGCAGCACGGGCTGCTGTCCCTGGAATCGGCGATCCGCAAAATGACGTCGCTCCCCGCCCAGCGCGTGGGCCTCACCGACCGTGGCCTGCTGCGACCGGGTATGGCGGCCGACGTGGTCGTGTTCGACCCGGACGCCGTCATCGACCGCGCCACCTTCGAGGACCCGCACCAATACTCCGAGGGCATTCGGTACGTGTTGGTGAACGGGGAGCTGGTGCTGGACGACGGCCGGATCACCGATCAGCGGCCGGGTCGGGGGCTGAGAGGACCTGCCTGGCGGGGGAAGTAGGAGCGGCGAGCGTCAGCCGCTCAGCTCTCGGGCGGCCCTGACGATCCACCACATCCCGACGCCGAAGCTCGCGAACGCCGTGACCAGGGCGACGGCCCGGGCCAGACCGACCGACGCCGACGCGCGCGTGGCGGCGACGGCGGCCAGCGCCGCGTAGACCGACATCGCCCCCACGGTTCCGACCCCGAAGGCGGCGAGGTATCCGATGGCGGCCCACGTGTTCGGCATGACGGTGACGGGGATGAGGGCTACCACGGGCGCGGTGCCGGCCAGCCCGTGGATCGCACCCACCAGCGTGGAGAGGTGCCGGTGCCGTTTACCCGGATCGGCGTGGGAATGCGAGTGCTGGTGCGGCTGTCCTCCCGGAGAGTGCGCGTGGAGGTGGGCGTGTCCGGCGTGATCACGCGGTCGGTGCAGATGCAGGCGCCGCGCCGCCCGCAGCGCCCAGATGCCCAGCGCCACGAGCATGATGCCCACGCCCAGCTCGGCCCACACGCCAAGGCCCTCGGGTATGCCGACACCGCTCACCACCAGAGTTCCACCCACCACCAGCACGACCAGCGAGTGCCCCAGGCCCCAGCGGACTCCAAACGACACCGCCGTCCTGACGCGTGGCCGGTTGCCTATGAAGGCGCTCACGGCCACCATATGATCCACTTCGAGGGCGTGCGCCGCCCCCAGGGCGAGCGCCGTGGCGTACGCGATCCACATGGCGCCTATTATACGTCAGTTGAACGGAGCGTGAATGGGAGACACCCCGAGGGACCAGCGTCCGAAGATCAGGCTGACCACGCTGTCGCACGGCGCCGGTTGAGCCTGTAAGCTCGGGCCCGCCGAGCTGGCGCAGGTCCTGCGCCACGTACCCGCGGTCGAGGATCCACGCATCCTGGTGACCGCGCTGACACGCGACGATGCCGCGGTCTTCCGCACCTCGGAGGACCGGGCCATCGTGGCGACGGTGGACTTCTTCGCGCCCGTCGTGGACGATGCGTACACCTTCGGGTCCATCGCGGCGGCGAACGCCCTGAGCGACCTGTACGCCATGGGGGCGACTCCCCTGTTCACGCTGAACCTGGTCGCGTGGCCGCGCGATCCGGAGTTGCTCGGTTTGCTGGCGGCCACCGTCAAGGGGGGTGTGGACAAGGTGCGGGAGGCCGGCGCGTTCGTGCTGGGGGGCCACTCCATCGACGACCAGGAGCCCAAGTTCGGCATGGTCGCGGTGGGTGAGGCGGCGGCCGAGGAGATCGTCACCAACGCCGGCGCCCGCGCCGGCGACGTGCTCGTCCTCACCAAGCCGATCGGCACCGGCATCCTCTCCACCGGGCTGAAGCGGGGGCTCATCAGCGAGGGCGACATGGCGGCGGCCGTCGAGTCGATGGCGACCCTCAACGCCGGCGCCATGCGGGCGATGCGCCAAGCCGGCGGCGTGCACGCCGCTACCGACGTGACGGGGTTCGGCCTGCTGGGCCATCTCGCGACCATGCTCGAGGCCAGCGGCGTGGCCGCCCGCATCTTCGCCGGCGCCGTGCCGGTCTTCGACCGTGTGCACGAGCTCATCGAGCGCGAAGCGGTGCCCGGAGGGACGGTTCGGAACCTGGAGGCCGCGGCGAAGGTCACGCGCTGGGCCGACGACGTGAGCGACGAGATCAAGACCCTGCTGTGCGACGCACAGACGTCCGGGGGACTCCTGATGGCCGTCGACAAAGAGCGACTGGATGACCTCCTTGGCGCCCTCGACGAGTACGCCACCCCCGCCGTCGCGGTGGTGGGCGAGATTCTCGAGGGAGCGCAGCCTACGATCGAGGTGACCCACGAAGCCCCGTAGCGCGCAGCCGCACGTCGCGGTGGTCCACGCCGACGAGAGCTGCTTGCGGAACGGCATGGAGCCGCCCAACCCTGGAGGGGCGGGTGCGCTGATCGAGGTGCGCTCCGCCGGCAGGGTGGTGCGCCGGGATGTGTACATCTCCTCACCCGACACGACCAACAACCGCATGGCTCTCAATGGAGCGATTGCCACCTTCGCGCTGCTGAGCCAGAAGCGCAACCGCTTCCGCGTGTGCTACGTGTCCGACTCGGAATACCTGGTCAAGGGGATGACGGAGTGGATCCACAGCTGGATCGCCAAGGGGTGGCGCCGCAAGGGCGGGGAGATCCAGAACCTGTTGTTGTGGCAGAAGCTGCTGGAAGCCACCGCGGGACATGAGCCGAAGTGGCGCTGGGTTCGAGGCCACGCCGGGGACGCCAAGAACGAGTACGCCGACTACCTGGCGACGTGGGCTGCGACCGAGCAGGTACATTCCGAAGGCGCGGTCGCCTCGAGATTCGACGAGTGGCTCACCGAGCGCCGCCGCTACGGGAAGTATACCGAGTACGATCCGGACGCGGAGTTCGCCTCACGTGAAGCGGAGTTGAGTGGAGAGTCATGACGGTCTACAAGGACGGCGTCAGCGCCAACACCCACCCGTTGAACATCATGCCCGACGACGCAGAGCCCCAGCTCGAGCGCATTCCGCTGTACGAGGTCTACATGCGGATGGCGGAGGAACTGGCCAAGCGCTCCACCTGCGCGCGGCTCCAGGTCGGGACGGTGGTGACCGACGCCAGGTTGGAGAACGTGGTCGCCATCGGCTACAACGGGAACGCGAGGGGGCTGCCCAATCGTTGCGACTCCACGGTGCCCGGCAACTGCGGCTGCATTCACTCCGAGGTGAACGCCCTGGTGAAGGCGCCGGGCGGCATCAGGGACAAGGTCGTGTTCGTCACCGACAGCCCCTGCGTCGCCTGCGCGAAGCTCATGATCAACTCGGGTGTCTCCCACGTGTTCTACCGGCGGCCGTACCGGGATCCCAGCGGCGTGGAGCTGCTCGGCGGGGCGGGGGTGACGCCGGTGCAATACGATCGGTGGGCGGACGAGTGGCGCTGAGGAACGTGGACCATGGATGACCTCGACCGGCTGTTCCGCTACCTGGTGAACCATCTGGCGGTGAGCGCACCGGAGAAACTCAAGGCCCCCTTCCAGGTCTCCGAGCTGTACCAGACCCTCGTCCCCTACCGCCGCCACCGAAACGAGCTGCAGTTCGACGCCATCGAGGACTACGATATGGCGCTGCTACGCCTGCTGGCGGGCGAGCGGGGGTACGCCGTCGTGGACCCCGTCGACGCGCAGGAGGCCCTCGCCGCCGAGGCCGAAGCCGTCAATCCGGACCCGGGGGCCTTCCGCCAGTTTGCGGCCGCCTCGGTGTCGTTCAAGAAGGGGGCCGTCGCCCAGGTCCTGGACCAGCAAGCCGCCTATGCGCCGCCCGGGTTCACCACGCCGGAGCAGGAGATGCTGGGGGAGCTGGAGGAGCCCGACACCGAAGAGGTCCCTCGGGTGAGCGGCTTCGACCGGTCGGGCCGGGACCCTGCGAAACCCGGGCCGCAACTCGTCTTCGAAACGGTCGAGGCCGCCTGTCCCCACTGCCGCAGCGGCCTCCCCGGCGGCCGGCGGGTCGTCTACTGCCCGTTCTGCGGCCGGCAGATCGAGGAGTCGCGCTGCCCACAGTGTGGCGACCCGCTCGAGCGAGGCTGGCAGTTCTGCGTCACCTGCGGGTACACCGTGGGCGAATAGCCAGGTGCGACGCCAGTTCACCGTCGCGACGATCCCCGGCGACGGCATCGGCCCTGAAGTGGTCGATGCCGCCATCCCGGCCATCGAGCGCGCTGCGGCCCTGTGCGATGCGACACTCACCTGGGAGCGGCTGCCATATGGCGCCGATCACTACCTGGTGACGGGCGAGACCCTCCCCGACCACGCATTCGAGCACTTGCGCGACGACGTCGACGCCACACTGGTGGGTGCGCTCGGCGATCCCCGCGTCCCCGGAAACGAGCACGCGCGAGACATTCTGCTCGGCCTGAGGTTCAGACTGGACCTCTACGTCAACTACCGACCCTGCCGCCTCCTCCATCCCGACCTCTGCCCGCTCCGGGCCGGACCGGGGGGACCGCGCGACATCGACTTCGTGATCTTCCGTGAGAACACCGAAGGGATCTATCTGGGGAGGGGCAGCGCCCGCCATGTGGGCACGCCGCAGGAGGAGGTGATCGCGGAAGAGGTTCACACGGCTCAACGCGTGGGCCGCATCCTGCGCGCCGCGTTTGGCTGGGCGGAGGCGCACGGCCGGACGACCGTCACGATGAGTGACAAGTCGAACGCCGTGCCGGCGCACCAACTCTGGCAGCGCCTGTTCGACGAGATCGGTGGGGAGTACCCGGGCATCCAGCGCGAACACCGCTACGTGGACGCACTGGCCATGGAGCTCGTGCGGGCGCCCGAGCGCTTCCAGGTGATCGTCACCAATAATCTGTTCGGCGACATCCTCTCCGATCTCGGGGCGGAGCTGGTGGGCGGGCTCGGTCTCGCCGCCAGCGCCAACCTGCACCCGGGGCGCGCCGGGCTGTTCGAGCCCGTGCACGGGTCCGCGCCGAACCTCGCGGGCAAGGGCGTTGCCAACCCGATGGCCACCGTGCTCTCGGGCAGTCTCATGCTCGAGCAGCTCGGGCTCGACGAAGCTGGCGCCGCGCTGCAGCGCGCAGTCCGCGCCGCGCTCGATGAGGGAGTCACCACCACCGATCTGGGCGGCAGCGCGTCCACGGCGGAGGTCGGGCGCTGGATCACCGACGCAATCGCCTGACCGGCTGCCCCCCGCTGGCGGCGAGCGGTCCACGCGTTACCATCCATCTAGTGCACGGGCCGCGGCGGGCCGGAGAGCGCTGCGGGCCAGGATCCGCCCGAGTCGGCGGGGCCACGGCGCAGGGGCGCCCGTGGAAGCCTTCTAGCCCCGGTACCAGGGGGGGCGAGCATGAACGACCTCGTTCCCAGTGGATCGCGCATCGATCGCGGAGCGCTGGAACGCATCATCCAGCGCGCCGCCGAGCTACAGGCGGGAGAGCGGGACATCGGGGAGGGGCTCACCGAGCACGAGCTCATGCGCCTCGGGCAGGAAGTGGGGATCCCGCCGTCCTACCTGCAGCAGGCACTGCTGGAGGAGCGAACCCGGGCCGTCGCAACCGTCGAGCCGGGGATTGCGGGCTGGCTGGTGGGCCCCACGCAGCTCGCCGCTCAGCGGACGATCCCCGGCGAGGCGAAACGGATACGAGACGGGCTGAACCGGTGGATGACCGAGAGCGAGCTCCTTGCGGTGAAGCGGCGCTACCCGGAGCAGACGTCGTGGGAGGCGAAGCAGGACGTTCTCTCCTCGATCAAGCGGGAGTTCAAGCTGGGCGGCAGGTCCTACCAGCTCTCCCGCGCGAAGGAAATCGTGGGCCAGGTAGTGCAGCTGGACCAGGGACGCGCCCATGTGCGGCTCGTCGCCGATCTCACCAACACACGGCGTGCCCATTTGGGCAGCGCGGCGACGCTGGCCGGGGCGGGAGCCATCGCCTCGTTGATCGGCGTGGTCATGGGCGTCATGTTGCCGGTGGCGCTCGCACCGCTCGGGCTCGGCCTGCTCACCGGGCTCGCGGTGGCGCGGCGCCGGCGCGGAACGATCGAGAGGGTACAGGTCAACCTGGAACAGGTCCTCGACCGCCTGGAGCACGGGGAGATCGAGACACAACCCAGAGTGGAAGGGCCCCGACAGAGCGCCTTCGTGCGCATAGCGGACGAGATACGGAAAACACTCGGCCCCTAGCCGATCAGATCACCGAGACCATTCACCCGAGGCTTCTCCATGCTCCCTGACACGGCCGCCCAGTGGCATGCCGCGCTCAATGACTTTCCCTCGCTGCTCTTCGTGCTTGCCGTCGCATTCGACCTCCTCGGTGAGGCGACCAAGCGGGACTCCCTGCGCGCCACGGCCTTCTGGATGCTCGTGACGGGAGCGTTCGGCGCGATACTCGCGCTCATCTCCGGCCTCATGGCGGAGGGATCGATCGAGCACGGCGGCAGCGTGCACATGGTGATGCTGCGGCACGAGACGATGGCCATCTGGGCCACCGTGCTCTTCGTGCTGCTGGCGGCGTGGCGTATCTGGCGCCGCGGAACCCTCGGACCGAGAGAGCGGCCGGCATTCCTGGCCGTTTCCGCGCTCGGCGCCCTGTTCGTGCTCTGGACGGCCCATGTCGGTGGAACGATCGTGTACGGGTACGGGGGCGGCGTGCCCACCTCCGTGCTGCAGGGCGCTTTGGAAGAGCGCACCACCGGTCACACCCACGCACCCGGGGAGGAGCATGACGAAGCGGCCCCCGACTCCACGACCGAGGACGAGCCGGAGCACGAGTAGCCGTCCTCGCGGCGGCGGCACGGGGCGTGGCGGCATGCTGGCCTGGGGCGTCCTCATGCTCCTGCCGCTGGCTGCGGCGTGCACGGCGACCGCGGTGCGACCCTACCTCACGCCCTTCCCGGAGGCCCCGACCGATACCCTTCAGGCGGACGCGGCCGCGCTGGTCATCGATCTCTCCGGACTGCTCACGGCGGAAGGTCTCCGCGTCCGGAATGTGAGCGCCGAGGAGGGATACCTGGAGACCGGCTGGTACGACGTCGTAGCGCGCCGCCCCGTGCGAAGCTTCGGTTCCGACGTGAATCGCTACATCCGGCTCCGCTTCTTCGTCGATCCGGTGAACCCCCTGCTGACCCAGCTCGTGTCCGAGGCCGTCATGCGCCGCACCATCGATCCCTCCCTGCCGGATCGCGAGGCCGAGGTCACGGTACCCCCAGGTCACGAGGGCGACTTGCTGCTGGGCCGCATCCGCGACGCGCTGCGCAGCCGGTACGGAGCACCCGCCCCGTGACCGCGATGTGGGACGTGGTGGTCGTCGGCGCGGGCCCCGCGGGCGCGACCGCCGCACGCGAGCTCGCGGCGGCCGGTCGCTCAGTGCTGCTGCTCGACAGGGCGTCCTTCCCCCGGGACAAGGTCTGCGGCGACGGCCTGATTCCCGATGCCCTGAACGCCCTGCGGCGCGCCGGGCTGTACGACCGGATCGCCGAAGATGGACATCCGCTTTCCGTGCTCTCGGCATTCAGCCCGCGGAACATCCGCGTGGACGTCCACGGCGAGTTCATGACGCTGAGGCGTGAACGGCTGGATCATATCCTGCTGCAGGCAGCCATCGAGCGCGGCGCGCGATTCGAGCAGGCTCGGGTGACGGAACTCCGCGCCGACGACGACGGGGTGACGGCGGTCGTCGGGGGCGCCGGCGACGGCCCGCGTGCCCGCATCGCCGTGGTGGCCACGGGAGCGGACGTGTCGCTGCTGCGGCAGGCCGGCGTGGCCCATCGGAGCGTGGCGAGTGCGGTCGCGCTGCGGTGCTACGTGCATTCCCCGGTCACGATCGACGCCCTCGTCATCTCGTTCCACCGATCCATCCTTCCGGGGTACGCCTGGATCTTCCCGTTGGGAGACCAGCAATACAACGTGGGCTGCGGCGTGTTCTACCGGAGTGGAGAGAGGGGGACGCTGAATCTGCGGGAGACGTTCGCGACATTCTGCCGGCAGTTCCCCCTGGCCCGTCAGCTGCTCGCCGAAGCGCGGCACGTGGGCCCGCTCACCGGCGCACGGCTCCGCTGCGGACTCGACGGCGCGTCGGCGTGCCATGGCCGGCGGATGCTGTCGATCGGAGAGACGATTGGGAGCACATTCCCATTCACCGGCGAGGGCATCGGCAAGGCGATGGAAACCGGGGAGATCGCGGCGCGCCAGATCCACCGGGCACTCGCCGAGGACGACCACGCCCACCTCACGATGTTTGCCGAGGTGCTCGATCGGGAGCTGGCGCCACGGTACACGGGGTATCGGGTCGCCCAGAAATGGCTTTCGCACCCATGGCTCAACGACCTCGTGGCCGGCCGGGTACGGCGGTCGTCTCGCCTGCGCCACGCGGTGGCTGGCGTGCTCAACGAGAGCGTCGACCCCCGTTCCATCTTCTCCTGGCGGTTGCTCGTGCCGGACTGGCTTCCCTGGAAGCCGCGCCACGCCGACTCGACGCGATGACCGGCACCCTCGTTGGGCCGTCGAGCGCCGCCGACCGGGCATTTTGCGATACGATCCTCCCCAAGGTCTCCCGCACCTTCGCGATCTGCATCCGCCTGCTGCCGTCGCACATCGAGCACCCGGTCCTCGTGGCCTACCTGCTCTGCCGCATCGCCGACACCATCGAGGACACCCCCGACATCCCGCCGCCCGAGAAGGACCGACTCTTCGAACACTTCGGCCGCTGCCTGGAGGCCGCGGGGCCGGACGCCGAGCTCCTCAGCGCGAGGTTCACCGATCCTGTGAACGACGAGCAACTCCTGGCCCGAGAGGCCGACGCGGTGCTGCGGGAGTTTCGCCGCCTGCCGCCGCCGCAGCAGGACGCCATTCGGCCATGGGTGCAGGAGATGAGCTCCGGGATGGCGGAGTTCGTGCGCCGCACTGAGGACGGGACACACCTGGCCTCCCTCGCGACCGTCGAGGAGCTCGACCGCTACTGCTACTACGTGGCCGGAACGGTGGGGCATCTGCTGACGCGACTCTTTCGCCTGCACGACTCCTCGGCCGACCCCGAGCGCTACGACCGCCTGGATGCGCTGGCCACGAGCTTCGGGCTCGGCCTGCAGCTCACCAACATCATCAAGGACGTGGCCGATGACCGGCGGCGCGGATGGAGCTTCGTTCCCCGACAGCTGTGTGACGCCGTCGGCATCGAGCCGGAGGAGCTTCAGGACGAGAGTCACCGGGACGAGGGGCGGCGGGTCATGCGCCTGCTCATCGAGAAGGCCAAGGGCCACCTGGACGACGCGCTGCGCTACTCGACCACCCTGCCGCGCCGCCAGTACGGGATCCGGCTCTTCTGCATGAGCTCACTGTTCTTCGCGGTGCGGACCCTGCACCTCGCCGAGCGGGACCCCCGCCTGCTGGATCCCGCCCACAAGGTCAAGATCACCAGGGGACAGGTGTATCGGACGCTCGCGACCGCGCGCCTCATCGCCTCCAGCAACCTGCTCGTCCGCGCCTACTTCCGGCACCTCGCGGGGGCGGCCTGGCGGCGGCCGCTCGCGGAACAGGCGCAGTTGCCTCCCGGGAGCGATCGGCGGTAGATAGTGGATAGAGCGAAGCCATGAGACAGTACCTCGACCTACTGCAGCATATCCTCGACCACGGGCAGCCGAAGCGCGACCGTACCGGCACGGGGACGCTCAGCGTCTTCGGGTATCAGATGCGGTTCGATCTGCGCCAGGGGTTCCCGCTCGTCACCACCAAGAAGCTCCACCTGAAGTCGATCGTCCACGAGCTCCTGTGGTTCCTGCAGGGCGACACCAACGTCGCGTACCTCCGAGACCGGGGGGTCTCCATCTGGGACGAGTGGGCGGACGAGCGCGGGGACCTCGGCCCCGTCTACGGCGCGCAGTGGCGCTCCTGGCCGGCGCCGGGCGGCGAGCACATCGACCAGATCTCCCGGGCGGTCCAGCAGATCCGGGAGGACCCGGACTCGCGACGCATCCTCGTGAGCACCTGGAACGTCGCGGAGCTGCCGCGCATGGCGCTGCTGCCGTGCCACGTGCTGTTTCAGTTCTACGTGAGCCAGGGCCGGCTGTCGTGCCAGCTCTACCAGCGCAGCGCGGACACCTTCCTCGGCGTCCCGTTTAACGTCGCGTCCTACGCCCTGCTCACCACGATGGTCGCCCAGGTGACCGACCTGGAGCCGGGCGAGTTCATCCACACGTTCGGCGATGCCCACCTGTACGCCAATCACCTGGAGCAGGCGCGGCTCCAGCTCTCGCGCGAGCCCCGGCCGCTGCCCACCGTGAAGCTCAATCCGGCCATCCGCTCGATCTTCGACTTCACCTTCGAGGACGTCACGGTGGAGGGCTACGACCCGCACCCCCACATCAAGGCGAGGGTGGCCGTCTGATCGTATCCCTCATCGCGGCGATGGCCGAGAACCGTGTGATCGGCCGCGGCGACGCTCTCCCCTGGCGCCTGCCCAGCGACATGCAGCGGTTCAAGCGCCTCACCATGGGCCACGCCGTGGTGATGGGTCGCGCCACCTATGAGACCCTCGACGGGCCCCTGCCCGGCCGCCGCAACATCGTCATCAGCCGCAGCTCCGAGCGCCGGTACGAGGGTGCCGAGGTCGTGGCGGCGCTGGAGGAGGCCCTGCACCTCGCCGGCGACGACGACGAGGTGTTCATCGCCGGCGGCGCCGAGATCTACCGGCTCGCACTGCCACGAGCGGATCGCCTCTACCTGACCGTGGTCCACGCCGACGTCGCCGGAGACACCTACTTCCCACCCTTCGACGAGTCCGAATGGCGGCTACAGGCCGACGAGCGACACGAAAGTGATGCGCGGCACGCCCACGCCTTCAGCTTCCGGCTCTACGAGCGACGCTGAGCCCTCGACTCCGAAGCACTCCACCTCCCACCGACGCTCATCACCCCGACTCGCACCTGTGACGGGCGGCACATCGTGTCGCGCCGGCCACCAGTAGTTGAAAAAAGCTCCGAAAAAAGTATTGCCAATCGGTTCGGCATTTCTTATCGTGTTGCGCAACAAGAACCTGCGATGGAGTTCGATGCGAATAGGGCTCGCGTACAACCAGCGACCGGACGACGTCACCTGGCGAGGTGGCGGCGACGGTCGCGTCTCTTCGCGTGAGCCGTCCGAGCCCGCAGACGCGTTCGTCGAGTGGGACGACCCCGAGACCATCGAGGCGGTCGGCAACGCGCTCGGCATCTTCGGCGACGTGGTCCCGCTCGAGGCAGTCGACGACTTCCCGACGCGCCTGCGCGACGCGCGGGTGGACTTCCTGTTCAACATGGCTGAGGGCGTGAGCGGTCCCAGCCGCGAGTCGCACGTGCCGGCCATTGCCGAGTTCTTCGGCATCCCTTACCTGGGCAGTGATCCCCTCACACTGGCCCTGGCACTCCACAAGGGACGCGCCAAGGAGACGTTCGTGCAGCGCGGGGTCCCTACGCCGGGGTTCCTGCTCATCGAGACCGAAGCCGACGTGGCCAGCCTGAACGGGGCGATGCGCTACCCGCTCTTCCTGAAGCCGGTTTGGGAGGGGTCCTCTAAAGGAATAGGGGAGGCCAACCACGCCCCGACCCTGGAGGTCGCCCGCGAGCGCTCGCGGGAGCTGCTGGCCACGTATCGGCAGCCGGTGCTGGCCGAGAGCTATCTGCCTGGCGACGAGTTCACGGCGGCGATCCTCGGCAACGGCTCGGACGCCGAGGTCCTGCCCCTCATCCGCTATCGGTTCGGCGCGCTCCCCGACGGCGCACTCCCCATCATGGGGTACGAGGCCAAGTGGCTGTGGGATCAACCCGACAGCAGCCTCGACGTGCTCGAGTGCCCGGCGCAGGTCCCCGACGGCCTGGCCGACCGAATCAGGGCGACGGCGCTCGCCGCGTACCACGCCCTCGGGTGCCGCGACTGGTCACGTGTCGACCTCCGCCTCGACGCCGACGGATTGCCGTACGTCCTGGAAGTGAATCCCCTCCCGGGGGTGATGCCCGATCCGGGCGCCCACAGCTGTTTTCCGTGTGCGGCGTCGGTGGCTGGCATGAGCTACGACGAGCTGATTCAGGCCGTCACCAGGATTGCCTGGAGACGTGCAACGGGAAAGGAACTGCCGGCGCCCACCCTCGCAGGAGCGTCACGCTGAACGTCGCCGTGATCTACGACGGCGGCGCGGCCGACTGGAGCCCGGAAGACATCCAGTCGGTCCTGGACGTCGTGGCGGAGGTGACTCAAGCCTTGACGCGGGCCGGGCACACGGTCACCAAGGTCCCGGTGCTTCCCGACCTCGCCTGGTTGGACACCATCCGCCAGTCGGACGTGGTGTTCAACCTCTGTGAGGGAGTGGCGGGTGCCAGCTACATGGAGTACAAGGTCGCGTCGGCGATCGAGCTGACCGGGGTCCCCTTCACCGGCGGGTCGGCGTGGATGATGACGGTGTGCCACCGGAAGCCGCTGCTCAACGCCCTGCTCGAGTCGGCCGGACTCCCCATTCCCCGCTGGTACCTGCCCAGTCAGTCGGCGACGCCGGCCGACTTCCCTTTGCCGGCCATCGTCAAGCCGGCGGAGGAAGACGCCAGCGTAGGGATCGAGCAGCGGTCGGTCGTGACGACGCGGGAGGAACTCACGGCGCGCGTCGTCGCCATGCGGGAGCAGTACGGCGAGCTCATGGTCCAGGAGTACGTGCGCGGCCGCGAGATCGCCGCCGCGATCGTGGGCACGCACACGCTGCCGCTCTCCGAGATCGACTTCGGTCGGATGCCCGACGGCGCCTGGCACATCGTATCGTTCGACGCGAAGTGGGCCGAAAGCAGCCCCGAGTTCGCCGGCACGCAGCCCGTGTGCCCCGCCAAGGTTGACCCCGAGCTGGAACGTCACATCCTCGACACGGCGCATGCCGCGTGGCGCACCGTGGACGGGTCCGGCTACGGGCGGGTCGACATGCGGGTGGACGACGACGGCGTGCCCTGGGTGCTGGAGGTGAACCCCAGCCCCGACATCTCGACCGACGCCGGGCTGGCGAACATGGCTCGGGCCTACGGCTGGTCCTACGACGCGCTGGTGTCGCAGGTGCTGGATGCCGCCGTCGCGCCGACCGCCGCGAAGCGTCCCAGACGGGTGTTGACGCCGAGCACCGACGCACAGCAAGTGGCATGACCGTGCGCGATTCCGTGATCGCCCTGCGCGCGCCGCGCGCCGAAGACCGCGACCGGGTGCGCGGGATGGCGGAGGCGACACAGGTCTTCCGCCCCGACGAGGTGGACGTGGCACTGGAGGTGTTCGATGATGCCATCGCCGCTCCCGGAGTCGACTATCACGCGCTCGGGGCGTACGACGATGAGAGGCTCGTTGGGTTCACGCTGTACGGCCCCACCCCCTGCACGGTCGCAACCTGGGACCTCTACTGGATCGTGGTGGACCCGCAGGTGCACCGGCTCGGAGTGGGACGCTCGCTCATGGCGGCGAGCGAAGAGGCAATCCACCGACTGGGCGGACGCCTCGTGGTGGTGGAGACGTCCTCTCGAGACGACTACCGACCCACACGGGCGTTCTACGAGGCCCTGGGGTACGACCGCGCCGCCCGCATCGCGGAGTACTACGCGGCGGGCGAGGACCTGATCGTGTACACGAGACCGCTGGCTCCTCCCCCAGCAGGGACGGGACACGATGGCTGAATGGCAGAAGCTCCTACACGACCGGGGCATCCGCTCGCTGCGGCAGCTCGCCGATCGGTTCGGGCCAGAGCACTTCCCGGACATCGTGCGGCTGCAGCAGGCAGTGGACAACTTCGAGCTCCGCATCTCGCCGGCCATGATCGACCTCATCGAGAAGCCGGGGGACGTGATCTGGCAGCAGTACGTCCCCGACCTCCAGGAACTCGAGGTCGTCGACGGCGTGATGGACAGCCTGAACGAGGATGCCGATAGTCCGGTGCCCAACATCACGCACCGATACCCCGATCGAGCGCTCTTTCTCGTGAGTCCCGTGTGCGCTGCCTACTGCCGGTTCTGCACCCGACGGCGCAAGGTTGGCGACCCGGACAAGATTCCGATGTCGCAGCTCGAGAGCGGATTCGCCTACCTCGAGGAGCATGCGGAGATCCGCGACGTCATCCTCTCGGGAGGTGACCCCTTGCTGCTCTCGGATCGGCGTCTCGATCTGATCCTGGGACGGTTGCGGAAGATCAAGCACCTGGAGATTGTCCGCATCGGGAGCCGGGTGCCGTGCCACCTCCCGGAGCGGATCACCCCCGAGCTCTGCGCAGTGCTCAAGAAGCACCATCCGCTCTACATCAATACGCACTTCAACCATCCGATCGAGCTCACCCCCGCGGCCGTGCGTGGCCTCGGGATGCTCGCGGACGCCGGCGTGCCGCTGGGATGCCAGACCGTGCTGCTCAAGGGGATCAACGACGACGTCGAGACCATGAAGGAGCTGATGCAGCGGCTCGTCGCGGCGCGCGTCCGCCCCTACTACCTCTATATGTGCGACAATGTCGCCGGCGTGGAGCACTTCAAGACGAACGTGCTGAAGGGCCTCGAGATCGTGGAAGGGCTGCGCGGCTGGACCAGCGGGCTGGCCGTACCACACTTCGCCATCGACGCTCCGGGCGGCGGCGGCAAGGTCCCACTCCTGCCGGAGTACGTCGAGGAGATCAACGACAATGAGGTCGTGCTGCGGAACTACCGCGGCGAGCGCTACGTCTGGAAGCAGCCACGGGAAGGGACCCTGGTCGCCGCGGGGATCCACGAGCCGGAATATGGGATCGAGGCGGACCCGCAGTTGCGGTCCACGCGGAAGCGGGCGACGCGGAAGCGGTCCGGCAACGGCAACGGCAACCGCCGCTCCGCCAAACGCAAGAAATGACGAAGGGCCCGCGAATGCGGGCCCTTCCGACTACTTCTTCTCCTCCTCGAGCTCCCTCTCTCGCTCCTCCTTGATCTTCACCGCCACGTCGGGCGGGACCTCCTGGTAGCTGGACACCGACCAGCGGAAGGTGCCGCGGCCGTGGGTCATGGAGTGCAACTGCGTAGCGTAGCGGAACATCTCTGCCTCCGGCACCAACGCCTTCACCTTCGTGAGACGACGGTCCGGCTCGCTGCCGAGGATCTGCCCACGGCGTGACGAGAGGTCACCCATGACCTCCCCGAGGTTGTCCTCGGGGGTCCACACTTCCACCTCGAGAATCGGCTCCAGCAACACGGGCTTGGCGCTCGGCGCGACGTTTCGGAATGCCATGATGCCTGCCATCTTGAACGACTGCTCGCTCGAGTCCACGTCGTGGTACGAGCCGTCGTAGCATTCCGCGCGGAAGTCGACGCAGGGGTAGTGGGCGAGCACGCCGCGCGCCGCGGCTTCCTGGACCCCCTTGTTCACCGCCGGGATGTACTTGTTGGGGATCACGCCCCCCTTGATCTGATCCACGAACTCGTAGCCCGCGCCCCGCTCCTGCGGGGCGATGCGGATCCAGCAGTCGCCGAACTGGCCGCGGCCGCCGGTCTGCTTCTTGTGCCGTCCCTGTCCCTCCGCCTTTCCCTTGAACGTCTCCCGGTACGGGATGCGTGGCTTCCCCAGCTCGGCGTGCACACCGAACTTCCGCTCGAGCCGACCCACGATGATCTCCAAATGCCGCTCTCCGCGGCCACTGATCAGGGTCTGCGCCAGCTCGGCGTTATACGTGTGCTGGAACGTCGGGTCCTCCTCGTGCAGCTTCTGCAGCCCCGTGGAGAGTTTGTCCTCCTCTCCCCGTTTCATGACCTTCACCGCCAGTACCGTGAGCGGTTCGGGGAAGGGGATCTTCGGGATCACGACCTTCTTCCCCTCGGTGGAAAGCGTGTCGTTGGTGTGTGTGTCCTTGAGCTTCGCGACCACACCGATGTCGCCGGCGTGCAGCATCGGGACCTCGCCCCGGTCCCTCCCCTGAGCCACCGAGAGGTGATTCAGCTTCTCCACCGTGCTGCGCGGCGCGTTGTACACCTCCGCTCCGTTGGCGACGCTCCCCGAGTAGATCCGGAAGAGTGACACATCGCCGACGTGCGGCTCGGAGACCGTCTTGAAGACCTGGGCCACGAATGGCGCATCATCGGTCGGCGCCAGCTCGATCGCCTTGGCGTCGCCCCACGTCTCGGCCTTCACGGGAGGCCGCTCCGTCGCGGCCGGCACGAGCTCCACCAGCTTGGTGAGCAACGCTCGGGTCCCGTAGGTCAAGTGCGACGAACCGCACAGGAGCGGGCAGATCTCGCCCCGAGCCATGCCCGCCTTCAGCGCGGCGATGGCCTCGTTGCGGGGGATCTCCTCACCGCCCAGGTACCGCTCGAGCAGCTCGTCATTCGTGGTGGCAATCGTCTCGATCAGCTCCTGCTGGTACTTCTCGAATCGCTCGGCGTACTCGTCGGGCACGTCGACCTCGTCGTACTCGCCGGTCTTCGTGCCCTTCTTGTACATGTGGCACTTCTTGGAGAAGAGGTTGATGATGCCGTGGAAATCGGGCCCCTCTCCCACCGGGATCTCGATCGGGACGACACTCGGCGTCAGATGATCCTTGATGTCCCGGTAGACCTTTTCGAAGTCCGCATGCTCCTTGTCCAGGAGCGACAGAAAGAACATCCGGGGCATCCCGCGCGCCTCGGCGTACTCCCACACGATCTCGGTGCCCACCTCGACGCCTGCCGTCGCGCTGACCACCACCAGCACCGTATCGGCCGCGTACACGCCGGCCATGGCATCGCCGGTGAAATCCAGGTAGCCCGGAGTGTCGATGAAGTTGATCTTGGTCTGGTCCCACTCGGCGTGGGCGAGGGCGAGGTTGATGGAGTACTGCCGTTCGATCTCGTCGGGGGTGTAGTCGGTAAGCGCGGTCCCGTCTTCTACTCGGCCGTGTCGAGAGCTGCTGCCGGCCACGAACGCGAGTGCATCCACCAGGCTGGTCTTTCCGCTCGCGCCGTGGCCGACGACAGCCACATTCCGAATCGCATCTCCAGTATAGACACGCACGTCTTCACCTCCTTCAGCGGGGACGTGGAACATGAACACGGGGACGGATGGGTGCAAGGGTCGTGAGTGGCGGACGCGGGACGGCCGCAGGTCCCCCTCTTTTGCGGCACGGGGTGCTAGTATTCCCCTATGAACCTCCAGAACTCCACCTGCGTCGTCACCGGCGCCACGGAGGGCATCGGCCGGGCCATCGCGCTCAGCCTGGGGAGTCGCGGTGCCCGGTTGGCCGTGTGCGCCCGCTCGGCCGGCACGGTCGAGGCCCTGGTGGATGAGCTCCGCGCTCGGGGCGTGACCGCCGTGGGCCGGCCCTGCGACGTGGCGAGCGAGCCCGCCGTGGCGGGGTTCGCGAAGCTCGTGAAGGCCGAATTCGGGCCGCCCGACGTCCTGGTCAACAACGCCGGCCTGGCCCACTTCGTCTCGGTCGAGAAGATGACCCCCGCACAGTTCGACGAGACGATGGGCGTCAACGTGCGGGGCGTGTTCCTCATGACCCGGGCGTTCCTGCCGGAGATGCGGCAGCGCGGATCGGGACACATCATCAACATCGCGAGCCTGGCCGGGAGGAACCCCGTGCCGGGCGGGGCGGCCTACGCGGCCTCGAAGCACGCGGTGCTGGGCTTCTCCAAATCACTCTTCGGGGAGGTACGGCAGGACGGCATCCGGGTGGTGGCGATCTGCCCCGGCTCGGTGGTGACACCGTTCTTCGACAAGTCGGGGGCAGGTCTTCAGCACGCGGAGCGCAAGCTTCAGCCCGAGGACGTCGCAGACGCCGTGGTCGCCACCCTCGAGCTGCCCGATCGCGCGCTCATCTCGGAGCTCGACATCCGGCCCACCAACCCCTAGGTCGAGGGTCGGCAGCCGGTGATGGCCGACGGTCTACTTCACGTAGACCGTCTTGATGTTCACGAACTCCCGAATCCCGAACACCGAGAGCTCCCGCCCGTAGCCCGACTCCTTGATCCCGCCGAAGGGAAGGCGCGGGTCCGACTTCACGAAGGCGTTCACGAAGCAGGAGCCGGCCTCCAGCTCCTCCGCCGCGATCCGCTCCCCCCGGGCCACGTCCCGGGTGAACACGGCGGCGCCCAGCCCGAACACGCTGTCGTTGGCGATCCGGACCGCATCGGCCTCGTCCCTGGCGGCGATGATCGCTGCGACGGGGCCGAACATCTCCTCATCGTAGGCGGGCATGCCCGGGGTGACGCCCGCGAGCACGGTGGGCGGGTAGAAGGCACCGGGCGCGTCGGGGCGCTCACCACCCAACAACACCTCGGCTCCCCTCGCCACCGACTCCTCCACCTGCCGGTGCAGGTCGTCGCGCAGATCGGCACGCGCCTGGGGACCCACGTCCACACCATCCTGGAACGGATCCCCGGTCTGTTTCTCCTGCATCTTCCGCACGTAGAGTCCGGTGAAATCCTCCAGCACGGGCCGTACCACGACGAACCGCTTCGCGGCGATGCAGCTCTGCCCGCTGTTGATGAGCCGGGAGGCCACACAGGTCTCCGCCGCCAGCTCGAGGTCGGCGTCCTCCAACACCACGTACGGGTCACTCCCGCCCAGCTCCAACACCGTCTTCTTGAGCGCCGCGCCGGCCGCCGTGGCCACGGCCTGGCCGGCCGGCGTGCTGCCGGTCAGCGTGATGGCCCTCACCTGGGGCGCGGCGATCACCGTCGGGACTTTCGCGGAGCCGATGACGAGCGTGCGGAAGAGATCCTCGGGGAAGCCCGCCTCCCGGAATACCGACTCGATGGCCAAGGCGCAGCCCATCACGTTGGACGAGTGCTTGAGCACACCGGCGTTGCCGGCCATCAGGCCGGGGGCGGCGAAGCGGAAAACCTGCCAGAGCGGGAAGTTCCACGGCATCACCGCCAGCACCACGCCGAGCGGCTGGTAGGTCACGAAGCTCCGCGAGGCGTCGGTAGCGATCTCCTCCGCAGCGAGGAAGCCCTGCGCGCCGTCCGCATAGTAGTCGCACACCCAGGCGCATTTCTCGACCTCCGCCCGGCCCTGCGCCAGCGGCTTCCCCATCTCACGCGCCATGAGGGCGGCGTACGCCTCGGTGCGTTCACGCAGTACGGCACCGGCCCTGCGCATGAGCGCGGCGCGTCGTTCGAAGCCGGTGCGACGCCAGTCGTGGAAGGCGCGGTCCGCCCGCTCCAGGATCGCCGAGACCTCGTCCAACGAGGCCTCGTCGTAGGTGGCGATGATCTCGCCGGTCGCGGGATTGATGGACTCGATCGGCATTGGCGTCTCCTCAGTCCCTGGTAATGAGGAAGCGGCTCACCCCCCCATGAACCACCCCCGCCGCTCCCGCACCACGTCTCCGAATTCCCGCACCCGGGCCATCTCGGTTTCCGACAGCGGCCCGTCGTCCAGCGCGGCGAGGTTCTCCTCGAGCTGCTCCATGTTCGAGGGCGCGGTCATGCACAGGTGGACGTGGGGGTTGGACAGCACGAGCCGATAGGCCTGGCCGGCCGTGGGGCGGAAGCCGTCCCTCGGCCATCCCCGGGGGCGGTGCAGCAAGCGGCGCCAGCGCGTCGCCGTGTAGCTGACGATCCCAGGGTCGTGTTCCCGCACGTGGGGGAACACGTCCCGCTCCGCTCCCCGGTGCGCCGCGTTGTAGCGGATCATCAGGACGTCGAGATCTCCCTCGGCCGCCAATCTGCCAGCGAACTTGCGGTCATGGATGGAGACCCCCACGTGCCGGGCCTTGCCCGTCTCCCGGAGCCGCAGCAGCTCATCGCGGACCGCCTCCGGGAACTCACTCCCCTTCATAATGCCGAGGAACAGAAAGACATCGATGTGGTCGGTGCGCAGTTGGCGCAGCCGCTTGTGCAGCGTGCCCTCGAGATTCTGTCGGGTGACGATGTAGTTGTAGGCCCCCGTGGCGACGACACAGCGCTCGCGGTCGGCCGGGGGGAGGTCCCGGATCACCCGGGCCATCTGCAAGTCGAACCCGTAGAGGAAGAAGTAGTTGACGCCGCGGTCGAGCGCTCGGTAGATGGCCTTCCGGCCGGGCCAGTACGATGCCGAGAGACCCAGGCGGTGCACGTGGAGCCCCGTACGGCCGAGCGTGGTATGCGTGAAGTCGTTCATCTGCTCCCTGCGGTCCCGTCCGCCGTCCCCGAGCCAAGCGTACCCCGCGTCTGACGACGAGGCAAGCGGGTCTCCTTGTAGCGCAGCCCGACCCGTGCCACTTTTCCTCGTCACTCGCCCGGAGCACGCGTGATCTTTCAACCCGACCTCCTCAAGGGCCAGGTGGCCTTCATCACGGGCGGCGGTACCGGCCTGGGCTTCGCGATGGCAACCGCGATGGCCCGCTGCGGCGCGGACGTCGCCATCGCGAGCCGCAAGCCCAAGAATCTGGACCCGGCCGCGGAGCTGCTCGGCCGGCACGGTACCCGCGTGCTCGCGGTGCCGGCGAACGTACGCGAGCCCGACTCCGTTCGCGCCGCGGTCGATCGGACCGTGAACGAGCTGGGACGCATCGACATCCTCGTCAACAACGCCGCCGGCAACTTCTACGCGCCGTCCGGCGAGTTATCTGCCAACGGGTGGCGGGCGGTGGTGGAGACCGACCTCTACGGCACCTTCTTTTGCTCCCAGGCGGTCCATCCAGTCATGGCCAAGCAGGGCGGGGGGCGCATCATCTCCATCTCGATGACGTTGCACTATCAGGGCTGGCCGCAGATGGCACACGCGACGGCGGCCAAGGCTGGGGTCGATGCGCTCACTAAGACCCTGGCCCTGGAGTGGTCGAAGGACAAGATCACCGTGAACGTGATCGCACCCGGCCCGATTCCCACCGAGGGAGCCAGCAAGGCCTTCGCGGTGGGCGGGGTCGCGATCGAGGAGGCACTCTCGCGCCACATCCCGCTCGGCACCCTGGGCACGCCGGAGGACATCGCCAACATGGCCGTCTACCTTGCCGGTCCGGGAGGCTCCTGGATCACCGGCGCGATCTTCGTCGTGGACGGCGGCAGCTCGCTCGCGAAGGCGTTCTGATCCCCCCTATGGAAGGATTGCTCGCCGGTCTCGCTGCCATCGTCGTCCTGGGCATCGGCTCCCAGTGGCTCGCGTGGCGTCTCAAGCTCCCCGCGATCCTCATCCTGCTGCTGGTCGGCTTCCTAGCAGGTCCGGTGAGCGGTTTCCTCGATCCCGATGCCCTCCTGGGCGAGCTGCTGTTCCCGATCGTCTCCCTCTCGGTTGCGGTCATTCTGTTCGAGGGGGGGTTGAGCCTCGACGTCGCCGAGTTGCGCGAGATCGGCCGGGTGGTACGCAACCTCATCATCGTGAGCGTGCCGGTGACGTGGGTGCTGTCCTCCGCGCTCGCCTATTACCTGCTCGGCCTCGAGCTCGAGGTTGCGATCCTGTTCGGCGCGGTCCTCGTGGTCACCGGTCCGACGGTGATCATTCCCTTGCTGCGGCACATCCGCCCCGGCGTGCGCGTGGGCTCGGCGGTCAAATGGGAAGGGATTGTCAACGACCCCATCGGCGCGATTCTCGGCGTGCTGGTGTTCGAGGCGATTCTGGCCGGCGGCTTCGAGCACGGCATGGCGGTTGCCGGTCTCGGCATGCTCAAGGCCGCGGTCATTGGGATCTCCCTCGGCTTCGCGGGAGCGGCGCTGGTCGTGATCCTGCTGCGGCGATATTGGATCCCCGACTACCTGCAGAGCCCGATGGCGCTCAGTGTGGTCATCCTGGCCTTCGTCGTGTCGAACCACCTGCAGGAGGAATCCGGCCTCCTCGCCGTCACCATCATGGGAGCGGCGCTCGCCAGTCAGAACTTCGTCACGGTGCGTCACATCGTCGAATTCAAGGAGAACCTCCGGGTCCTGCTCATCTCGGTGCTGTTCATCGTGTTGGCCGCCCGGCTCCCGCTGCGGGATCCCGATTACACCAGTGCTGCCAGCCTCGCGTTCCTCGGAGCCCTGATCTTCTTCGTGCGCCCGGTGGCGATCGCCCTGTCCACCTGGAAATCCAAGTTCAACTGGCGCGAGCGCGTGTTCCTCGGCTTCATCGCCCCGCGCGGAATCGTGGCGGCGGCGGTCGTCTCAGTGTTCGCGTTGGAGTTGGTGCGATTCGGCGATGACTCAGCCACCCGGCTCGTGCCGCTCATGTTCCTGGTGATCGTTGGAACGGTGGCGACCTATGGTATTGCGACGCCGCTCCTGGCACGGCGCCTCGGCGTGGCCACCCCCAACCCGCAGGGTATGCTGATCGTCGGTGCGGCACCCTGGGTCCGGGAGGTGGCAAAGGCGCTGCAAAACCAGGGAGTGCGGCTGATCCTCGCCGACTCCAACTGGGGGAATGTGTCCGCCGCGCGCCGCGACGGCCTCAGGACCCAATATGCCAACGTGCTGACCGAGCAGGCGCTGGAGCATCTCGAGCTCCAGCTCGATGGCATCGGCCGGCTCCTGGCCCTCACTCCCAACGACGAGGTGAACGCGCTCGCCGCCCTGCACTTTGGCGAGATCTTCGACAGCTCCCACACGTTCCAACTTCCGCCCCGCGATCAGGAAGTGGAGGCGGGCGGCATCCCGAAGCACCTGCGTGGTCGGTACTTGTTTCGGCCCGACGCTACCTACGAGCAGCTCATCGGGCGCTTTCGCTCCGGCGCGGTGATCAAGGTCAACCGCCTGACCGACGAGTTCGACTTCGAGGCCTTCAGGGAGCTGTACGGAGAGACGGCGATCCCACTGTTCACCATTCGGGAGTCGGGTGAGGTGCTGATCATGACCGTGCAGAGCCCGCCCACCCCCAAGCCGGGCCACACGCTGATCAGCCTCGTCGATCCGGTCGAGCAGCCGCCCGAGTAGTCGGCGGAACCGCCGTCTCCCCCGGCAAGCGGCCCTCGCCTCCCCCTAGCTCGAGGGCGACACCGTCCCGCTAACCTGCGCGAGCACGGCCTGGTGTTCGTGGCGCAGCTTGGCCATCAGCTTGGCGGCGGCGGCGGCATCGTCGGCCGCGCCGGCGTCCTCCAGTGCCTGCAGCAGTTCCGCGAGCTTGCGCGCCATGATCGTACCGGCGGCCGACTTGTAGGCGTGCGCCGCCTGTTTGATCTCCTCCCCCTCCCTCGCCGCCACCGCGGCCTCGATAGCCTTCATGCGGCCGGGCGCGTCTTGCTGATACACCTTGAGCATGGCCTCAACGGCGTCCTCCGCCCCCGCCTCGCGCATCATCTCGCGCAGCCCGTCGAGGTCCACCGGCGCCGCCGGTGGCGGCCCGCTCACCGGCACCGCGTCACCCAGCTCCCACCCCTCGACCGCGGCGAACAGCTCGTACGGCTTGAAGGGCTTCACTACGAAGCCGGTCATGCCTGCGGCGCCACACCGTTCGCGCTCCGACGTCATGACGTGTGCGGTCACCGCCACGATGGGAAGCTCACCCAGGTTGGGGTCGGAGCGGATCTCTCGAGTCGCCTGGACGCCATCCATCTCCGGCATCTCCACGTCCATCAGCACCACGTCGTACTGTTGGCCGCGCACCGCGGCGACGGCCTCGACCCCGTTGGTGACCGTCACTACCTCATGGCCGCGGCGGCGCAGCATGGCCGCCGCGACCTCCCGGTTCACCGGGTTGTCCTCGGCCAACAGCACGCGAAGCCGTGCCCGTGTCTTGCGGATCGAATAGCGCGTGATCAGGTCCCGTCCGCTCTCCGAGGCGTGGCCCGCCATGACGGCCGCCGCGGCCTCGAGCAGCTCGAGGCGCGACGCCGGTTTCGTAAGGTAGGCTTCGATCCCGAGGTCGCGACAGCGCTGGCCGTCGCCGCGCTGCCCGGCCGACGTGAGCATCATGAGCCTCGTGTCGCCGAGATCCGGATCCTCACGGACGGTCTGGGCCAGCTCGAACCCGTCCTGCCCGGGCATGTAGGCATCGATGATGGCCAGGTCGTAGGCCTTCCCATCGGCGCGAGCCTGCCGCAGCGATTCGAGACCGGCACGGGCCCCGGCGACCTCGTCCAGCGCCACGCCCGCCGGAACCAGGATCTCGCTCACGACGCGACGGTGGGTGGGGTTGTCATCCACGACGAGTGCGCGCACGCCCTTGAGGACCTCCAGCTCCGAGGGTTCGGGCGCCCCGACCCGCTCGGTCGCCACCGGGAGCGCGAGCGCGAAGGTAAACTCGCTTCCATGCCCCTCCGCGCTGATCGCCTCGATCTCGCCACCCATGAGCCGAACCAGTCGCTGGCTGATGGCGAGCCCGAGTCCGGTTCCGCCGTACTTGCGTGCCGTCGAGACGTCGGCCTGGGTGAAGTCCTCGAAAACGCGCTCCAGCTTGTCGGGGGCGATGCCGACGCCGGTGTCACTCACCGTGAACCGAGTCACCGCCTTCCCGTCTTCGGCTCCATCGAGCTCCACCAGGACCACAACCTCGCCGCTCGGCGTGAACTTGATGGCGTTGCCCACCAGGTTGCTGAGCACCTGGCGTAGCCGTCCCGGATCGCCGCGCACGGCGTGCGGGACGTCGGGCCGGAGATCGCACGCCAGGTCCACCCCCTTGGCCGACGCGTTCACCGCCAGAAGCCGCACGACCGAGGTGACCAGTGCCGGGAGATCGAACGTCGTTTCCTCCAGCTCGACCTGCCCCGCCTCGATCTTGGAGAAATCCAGCACGTCGTTGATGACCGCGAGCAGCGACTCCGCCGCGCTGCGGGCGAGCTCGGCGGAGCGGCGCGCTTCGGCGCTCAGGTCCCCATCGAGCAGCAGCTCGAGCATGCCGAGAACCCCGTTCATGGGAGTGCGGATCTCGTGACTCATGGTGGCGAGGAAGGCGCTCTTTGCCTCCACCGCGCGCTCCGCCGCCTCGCGGGCCGCCTCGAGCGCCTCGCGCGCTGCCACCCGCTCAGAAACGTCCCGCGCGATCCCTCGGGCGCCGACGACGGCGCCGGTGGCATCGCGTACCGGACGGGAAGCGATGCTCAGGTGTCGGGTGCGTCCCCCGGTGTCCCGATGCACCGTCTCGTAGTCGGTCGACTGGCCGCCCCTGAGCACGTCCCGGAACGCCGCTTGGTCTCGCTTCACGTGTTCCGGGTCCACCAGCTCGGTGAACCGCCGCCCCAGCAACTCTTCGGGCGCAGCGCCGTAGATGCGCCGGGTGGCCTGATTCAGGTACGTCCAATGACCGTCACGATCGACCTGCCACACCAGATCCGAGGCCTCTTCCACCAGCTCCCGGTACTGCTCCTCGGCGTCGCGCAGGGCGCGTTCCGCCCTCCTTTGCGCGGTGAGGTCGTCGTAGATGAGCAGGATCGCCCCGTGCGCTTCCTCGCCGGCGGCCGCGGCAGACACCCGGACCGGAATCAGCGTGCCGTTCCGGTGCCGCCGATCGGTCTCCGTGACCACCGCCCGGCCGGCGCGCACCCAGTCGTCGATCAGGTCCGACCGCTCCCGTTGATCATCGGGCACGATCAGCTCGCTCAGGGGACGGCCCACGGTTTCAGCCACCCCGTATCCAAACAGCTCCTCGAAGGCCGGATTCACGCCGAGGACCCGCCCCTCCCGGCTGACGGCGGCAATGGCATCGGGTGCGCTGGAGACCAGCTCGTCCAGGAACGATCGGTCCCGCGCGGCGACGGCCTCACTGCGTGCCAGTCGCTGCACCGTCTTGAGGTGTTCGCGCAGCGCCGCGTGTCCGCGACCGTACAGCACGACCATCACCGTCGCGTACACGGCAATCAGCATCACGGTGACGAGGTGAAACCGGCTCTGGCCCATAACGAGGACCGTGACGGTGAGGGGACCCAGCAGGATCGCCGTGAACCAGTAGAAGCTCCTGGCGTCGGCCAGCAGGGTCACGGTGGAACCGGCCACGAGCCCGGCGAACAGGACCACCAGGAGAGCCAGGCCCTCGATCGGCAGCCAGCGCGCGGCGAGCACTGCACCGGCGGTCCACACTGCGGCGACGAGGACCACGCTCCAGCGCACCACGAAGGCGGTGCGTGCCGGCTCGGCACCCTTGGCCGTGAGCCGGCGACCGACGGCGCCGCGTACCACCCCCGAGCACCCCACCAGCACGAGCCAGGGCAGCAACGTGGCGGCGGGGACGATCCCCCAGCAGAGCACGGCTACCACGGCGACCAGCACGAGGTGGGCGGTGCCGGCCGTCGGCGCGTCGGTCACGAGCCGCCGGGCGAGCAGCGCTGACAACTCGCTCTCGATCAGTTTCTCGCGTACCTTCTCGCGCTGGGCCTCTTCCGGTGCCCAGGCAAGCAGCGATGCGCGCTTCCGTGTCGCCATGCGTACTCCCAAGAACGGGGGCAACGCGTAAGATTCCTGCCTGGCACAACTTACCGGTACCAGGTCGGGGGGGGCGTAGCGAGCGTCACAGTGACGCACATCACACGGCGGCCGACCCCAGTCTCTTTCTTGGCGATACGCCGGAGGACCTGTCAATGCAACTGCCGACTGTGCGCATAGCAGCCGCAGCCCTCGCCCTCATCGTCCCCACGCATGCGGCTCCCGCGCTCGCTCAGGAACCCGACTGCTCAATCCCGGTCGCGCAGCGCGGTGAGGTCGTGGACGACTACCACGGTACGCCCGTTCACGACCCGTACCGTTGGCTGGAAGACGTGGACGCCGACGAAACGCGTGCCTGGATCGAGGCGGAGAACTGCGTGACCTTCGGCTACCTGCGCGGCATTCCGGCGCGCGAGAAGCTCCGCGAGCGCCTCACCGAGCTCTGGGACTACCCCAAGTACGAGACCCCGTTCAAAGAGGGCAGCCGGTACTTCTACTACAAGAACGACGGGCTGCAGAACCAGTACGTGCTGTACAAGCAGGAGTCCCTGGCGGGGGAGCCCGAGGTGCTGTTCGACCCCAACACCTGGTCCGAGGATGGGACCGTGGCGCTCACCAGCCTGGCCTTCACGGAAGACGGGGGGATGGTGGCCTACGGGATCGCCACCAGCGGCTCCGATTGGCGGGAGTTCAAGGTGCGCAACGTCACGACCGGCGAGGACCAAGCCGATCACCTGCGCTGGATCAAGTTCTCGGGCGCCTCCTGGACTCACGACGGCGTCGGCTTCTTCTACAGCCGCTACCCGACCCCGGACGACACCGACACCCTGCAGTCCACCAATCTCAACCAGAAGCTGTACTACCACCGGCTCGGCACGGAGCAGCCGGAAGACCTGCTCGTCTACGAGCGTCCCGACCAGCCCGAATGGGGCTTCAGCGGCGACGTCACCGAGGACGGCCGGTACCTCGCGATCTACGTGTGGCACGGCACCGACGAGCGGAACCGCATTTACTACGTGGACCTGGCCGATGCCGGTCGGCCGCGGCTTGGCGGCGAGGTGATACCGCTGCTCGACGCATTTGACGCCAGCTACTCGATCGTCGGAAACGACGGGCCGGTCTTTTACGTGGTCACCAACAACGCCGCACCGCGTTACCGCCTCCTCGCCATCGACATCAACCATCCCGAGCCGGAGCACTGGCGGGAGATCATCCCGGAGCAGCACGACGTGCTCGTGGGAGCCGACATCATCCACGACTCGTTCGTGGTGGAATACATGCACGACGCGCACTCCCGCGTCGCCCTGTACGAGATGGATGGGAGCCACGTGACCAACCTCGAGTTGCCCACTGTCGGCAGCGTCGGCGGCATCAGCGGTGAGCGCGAAGACGCCGAGATGTTCTACAGCTTCACGTCGTTCCTCTACCCCCAGACGGTGTTCCGATACGACTTCACGACCGGGGAGACCTCGGTATTCCGGGCGCCGGAGATCGACTTCGATCCCAGCGGCTACGAGACCCGGCAGGTCTTCTACCAGAGCAACGACGGCACGGCGATCCCGATGTTCGTGACGCACCGCCGGGGGATGCCGCTCGACGGCTCGAACCCGACGTATCTCTACGGCTACGGCGGATTCAACATCAGCCGCACTCCGTCGTTCTCGATCAGCAACCTGGTATGGATCGAGATGGGAGGCGTCTACGCCTCCGCCAACCTCCGGGGAGGCGGGGAGTACGGTGAGGAGTGGCACCAGGCGGGGATGAAGCAGCACAAGCAGAACGTCTTCGACGACTTCATCGCCGCGGCGGAGTACCTGATCGCCGAGGGGTACACGTCGCCCGAGCGGCTCGCGATTGCGGGGGGCTCGAACGGCGGCCTACTGGTGGGCGCGGTGCTGAACCAGCGTCCCGACCTGTTCGGCGCCGCCCTGCCGGCGGTCGGCGTGATGGACATGCTGCGGTTTCACAAGTTCACCATCGGGTGGGCCTGGGTCTCCGATTACGGCTCGCCGGACGACCCCGAGATGTTTCCGCACATCTACGCCTACTCGCCGTACCACAACATCCGGGAGACCGACTACCCAGCGGTCATGGTGACGACGGCCGACCACGACGATCGGGTGGTGCCGGGACACTCGTTCAAGTACACGGCGCGGCTGCAGGCCATGAACACGAGCGACCGGCCGATCCTGATCAGGATTCAGACCAAGGCGGGCCACGGTTCCGGCAAGCCGACCTCGATGGTCATCGAGGAGCAGGCGGATCGGTGGGCGTTCCTCATCCGGAACCTCGGCATGGACGCGCCGGTGCCGTGACCGCCGCACCCACCGTTCGGTTCCTCGGTGCCGCCGGCACCGTGACGGGATCCAAACACCTCGTCACCGCCGGCGGGCGGAGGGTCTTGCTGGACTGCGGGCTGTTCCAGGGGATGAAGGAGCTGCGCCTGCGCAACTGGAACGACCCCCGGTTCGACCCGGAGGCGGTCGACGCCGTGGTCCTGAGCCACGCCCATCTGGACCACTCCGGTTACCTCCCGGTGCTGGTCCGGCGGGGCTTTCACCGCCCCATCTATTGCACGCCCGCAACGGCGGACCTGCTGGCGATCGTCCTGCGGGACGCCGCCTACCTCCAGGAGGAGCAGGCCGAGCACGCAAACATGTTCGGCTACTCCAAGCACCGTCCGGCCTTGCCGCTGTTCACGCGGGAGGATGCCGACGCCGCTCTGCGGCTGGTGGAGGCCCGGCGGTACGGCGAGCCCTTCGGGGTCGCCGACGGCATCACGGCGCTGTTCCGCATCGCGGGGCACATCCTGGGATCGGCAACCGTTCAGGTGGCCTTCGATGGCGCGCACCCAAGCACGCTTCTCTACACGGGAGACCTGGGACGGTGGGATCGTCCCATTCTCCACGACCCCGAGCTCGTCGCGCACGCCGATTACGTGCTCATGGAGTCCACCTACGGTGGACGGTTCCACGTACGCGAGGCGGATGACGAGCTGGCCGAGGCGGTGAGTGCGGCCGCCGAGCGCGGTCACGCCATTCTCATTCCCGCCTTCGCCATCGGCCGCACGCAGGAGATCCTCTGGAGGCTGCGCCAGCTGGAGGATGAGGGGCGCATTCCCACCCTTCCTGTCTACGTGGACAGCCCCATGGCCATCGATGTCACGGAGCTGTACCGGCGTCACACCGAAGAGCACGACCTCGACACGCAGCGGATCGCCGAAACGGGCACCGACCCGCTGCGGCCGCACCAGTTCCAGCTCGCGCGTGCGCGCGAGGAGTCGGTGGCGCTGAACGATCTGCGCGGTCCCCTCATCATCATCTCGGCCAGCGGCATGGCGACCGGTGGGCGCATCCTGCACCACATGAAGCTGCGGCTGCCCGATCACCGCACGACCGTGCTGCTGGTCGGCTTCCAGGCCGCGGGAACGCGCGGTCGCCAGTTGCAGGACGGTGCCGAGGAAGTACGCATCCACGGCCAGCAGATCTCCGTACGCGCCGCCGTGAGAGTGCTGCACGGCCTCTCAGCCCACGCCGATCAGAACGAGCTGCTGCGCTGGCTCAAGGGATTCCAGAACACACCGAAGGGGACGTACCTGGTCCACGGCGAGCCGGAGGGCGCCGCGCAGCTGGCCAACGTCATCACCGAACAGCTGGGGTGGACGGTCCGTGCCGCCGAGGATGGCGCAGGCGCGGATCTCAGAGCCTAGCCAGCGATCCGGCGCCGGCGTGCACGCCCTAAAAAGGGAAAACCCCCGGTGCCCTCCCGTGCACCGGGGGCGAGGGATTTCCCTCCAAGAGTCCGGTTCAAGCGCCAGAGATTCTTGCTGACGCAGGGCTCACCGAATCTGGCATCGGATTACATGCGTGACGATCCCGATCGCCTTGCCTGCGGCCGATGCTGGAGCCCCTCAAACTCTCAGCGGCGTCGCGAACGCCGGCCCTTCCCTCCCAGGGCATTCCCGCAGTGACCACCCTTGCGGACGGCCACGCGGAGACTAGACCGCCGGGCATGAAGGACCGGTGAATTCGCCCTGAATGCGGCTTCACAGCGGCCGCCCCCGCCGCTTGACGCCCCCTCTCGCCGTGCCTTACACTCGCTGTCACACTCCCTGTCCACTTGAGGAGCCGCGCCAATGAGCTGGAATCCCGTCGTTGCAGGCGTGGACACCTCTGCGGAGGGCGCCCTCGCGGCGGCTGCGGCCTGGTCGGTGGCCAGGGCGGCCGAGGCTGGATTCCACCTGGTACATGTGGCCCGCGATGTCCCTCGGTTTCCGCCGGCCGCTCCCGCGGCCATGGCCAAAGACGAACTCGCAGCGAAGCTGCTGCACGCCGCGCGCGTCCAAGTGCAACAGGCGCTGCAGGATCGCGTCCCGCCCGAGGCGCTCCAACACCTGGAGGTTCGTCAGGGCAACGCGGCCTGGGCGCTCGCGGAGGCCGTGCGCGACTACGGGGCCGAGCTCCTGGTGCTGGGAGGCAAGCACCACGCCGCCCCCGTGCGCTGGTTCGGCGGCAGCACCGTCCACCACGCGGTGCGCACCATCGACGTCCCCATTCTGGTCACGGCTGCCGAGCGTCCCCTCTTCGGCAGGGTGTTGGTGGCGGCCGATCTCTCGGAGGCAGCCACCCCGACACTCAGGACCGGCATTCGCTTCGCCGCAGTGTTCGGAGCCGAACTGCGCGCGCTGAGCGTGGTCGAGCCCTTCCCGCCCGTCCCCGACGTGGCGGTTCAGGTCGACGAGCAGGAACACCTGCGACTGGCGGAGGAAGAGTTCGCCGGCATCGTCAGCCGTGCGGCCGATGGGGCCGAGATCGCCCGCTCGGTGCGGTGCGGTGCGCCGGGGCGGGCCATCGCCGAAGAGGCGGATGTGTGGCGCGCCGACCTGGTCGTCGTGGGATCTCACGGCAAGGGCTGGGTGGACCGCGTGCTGCTCGGCAGCACCACGGAGCGGTTGCTCAACCGCCTCCCCACTTCGGTGTTGGTCGTGCCAGTCGGTACCCGCGCCGCCGAGCTAACCTGAAATAGTTCACTAGGTTACACAACGGCGCGCAGAGGGAGCGCAACGCCGAGCAAAGTGTTACACTTTTCCCTCTCTCCTTCGACATGATGAAGTGATCTGGAGCGCGCAGACGCGATGAAGGTTGCCGATCTGATGGTGACGGAGCTGGCGGTCGTGAACGAGGACGTCACGCTGGCGGACGCGGTAGTCTCGCTGGCGGACGCCCATGTACACGGGGCGCCGGTCGTCGACCGGCGCGGCCGGCTGGTGGGCGCACTCTCATCCAGCGACATCCTGCAGGCCGCGGCCGAGAGCACGGCCGCCGGAGCCGGGGAGGAGTTTCTCGCCCAGACGTTGGTGCGCGACGTAATGACCTCACCGCCGCGCACCGTCAGTCCCGACGAGGACGTGAAGGTCGCCGCGCAGAAGATGCTGGAACTGGACATGCATCGTTTGTTCGTGGTGCGGGGCAACGACATGCTCGGTGTGATCTCACAGAGCGACATCGTGCGCGCCCTAGCCGTTGGGAAGTTGTGATACCGCCGCTCTCCCCTCTGCGACCCAAAGGAGACCCAATGAGCGATCAGAACCCGAACCTGGGAAAGCACCCACGCGGCACACTGGCCCTCGTCGGTCTGTACGGGCTCGTGTTCGTCATCGGGTGGCTGCTCTTCTTCCTGTTGATCTACCTCCCGCGCGGCGCGGTCACGAGGTGACGCATGCACATCGACCTCTATGAGAAGTTCTGGATGTGGGGTGCGGGTGCCATCATCGTGGTATTCCTGGGCACGATCGGAGTCGCCACGGTCTCACAGGGCCGACTCCCGCCGAGCCACGTCGAGACCATCGATCCCACGACCGTGCGAGCCGATGCGCGGTTTGCCGCGCCCGGGGTAACCACGAACGACGACGGCTCCGTCGAAGTCACCGTGATCGCGATGCTGTTCGCGTTTCAGCCGAACGAGATCCGTGTACCGTCCAACACACCAGTCACGTTCCGGTTGACGAGCACAGACGTGGTGCACGGCTTCCAGATCGTCGGCACGAACGGCAACACGATGATCATCCCCGGATACGTCAGCCAGTTCACGACGTCGTTCGAGCCGGGTGAGTACCTGATCACGTGCAACGAGTACTGCGGTTTGGGACACCACATGATGGCCGCGACGCTGATCGTCGAGGAGGGCGCGTGATCCACAACCGACGACTCGCTACAGCGAACATCGGCGTCGCGATTGGCGCCTTCGGCGTCGCGACGTTCATGGCCCTGATGCAGGCTCTGTCCCGCGCCAGCCTCGACCTCCCGGGCCGCTCGGCGAAGATGTATTACCTGTCGGTGACGGCGCACGGCGTGCTCATGGCCATCGTCTTCACGACGTTCTTCATCATGGGCCTGGGGGTGGCTTTCACGACGCGGGCACTCGATCGCCCGCTCAAGTGGCCCAAGGTGGCGTGGACCGGGTTCTGGATCGCCGCGATCGGCACCGCCATGACCGCGTGGGCCATCTTGTGGGGCAAGGCCTCGGTGCTGTACACGTTCTACCCCCCGCTGCAGGCACACTGGGCGTTCTACGTCGGGGCCACGCTGCTCGTCGTGGGATCGTGGGTATGGGGTGCCGTGGTCATCGCGACCTACCTGGCCTGGAAGAAGGACCATCCGGGGAAACCGGTGCCGCTCGCGGTGTACGGCATCCTCACCACCATCATCGTCTGGTACCTCGCGACGATCGGCGTGGCGGCGGAGATGCTGTTCCTGCTCATCCCGTGGTCGCTGGGCCTCACGGAGACCGTCGACCCGCTGCTGGCGCGAATGCTGTTCTGGTTCTTCGGCCACCCGCTGGTCTACTTCTGGCTGCTGCCGGCCTACGTCGTGTGGTATGCGGTCGTACCGAGGGAGGCCGGTGGGAAGCTGTTCAGCGACCCGCTCGCGCGGATGGTGTTCGCTCTGTTCATCATCCTCTCCACCCCGGTGGGCTTTCACCACCAGTTCATGGACCCGGGGATCTCCGCCGGGTGGAAGATGGCGCACACGGTGACCACGTTCGCCATCCTGTTCCCCAGCTTCGTCACCGCCTTCACGGTGACGGCCTCCCTCGAG
>CP070716.1:1832886-1893880 GCA_020350425.1 Gemmatimonadota bacterium | reverse complement strand
GAGCTCGCGCTCGAGGGATACCTCGCCGGAGTGGTGAACGCCGAACTGGGGCGACGTGCGCCGAACGAGCAGGCCGCCGTGGAGGCGCAGGTGATCGTGGCGCGGACCTACGCGCTCAAGAACCGCGGGCGGTTCGCCTCGGAGGGTTACGACCTGCGGGCGACCGTGACGGACCAGGCATACGGCGGCGTGGCGGTCGAGAGTGAGCGCGGCTGGGACGGCGTCCGCTCGACGTCGGGGACGGTCGTGACGTATCGCGGGGAGCTCATCAGCACGTTCTTTCACTCGACCTGCGGATACTCCACCGCCTCGCCCGACGAGGTGTTCCGCTTCGGGCGGCGGCTCCCCTATCTCCGACCGATCTCGGACCAGCGCACCGGCGGGCACTACTGCGATATCTCGCCGAACTTTCGCTGGACCGTGGAGTGGGATGCGGAAACGCTCGCACGTATATTACGCCGAACTGTACCCTCCCAGCTGGGTTTGGAGAGGGTGACGGTGGACGAGGTACGTGACGTGCGCGTGCAGCGCACGGGGCCCTCCGGGCGGGTCGCGGAAGCCCGGATCGTGGTGAGCCGCGGTGAGATCCCCGTGTTCGGTCCCGACATCCGCGCGGTCTTCTCCACGCCCGACGGCCGGTCGCTCGGCAGCACGGCCTTCCAGATCGCCGTCGAGCGCCGCGGCGGTCGCGTGGAGCGCGTCACGGCCACCGGTGCCGGGTGGGGACACGGCGTGGGGATGTGCCAGTGGGGCGCCGTCGGTCGGGCACGGGCCGGTCAGGACGCGCGCACCATAGTGACGACCTACTTCCCGGGGACGACCCTTGAGCGCTGGTATTAGACTCGGGCTCGCGATGTTGCTCCTCCCGGGGTCCGTATGGGCCCAGGGCTTCTGGGAGCAGTTCAGCTACGAAGGCCTCCGGCTCTCGGGCATCGGCGTCGACGTCGGTCCCGTCTGGTCCAACCGCTTGACGACCGGACCGGTGGGGGCGCTGCGCATCGACTTTGGCCACTTCGCGCCGAAGGTGCGGGTACTGGTGAGCGCCAGCTACTTCAGGCGTGAGTTCCGCCAGGAGGAGATCGACGAGTTCGAGCGCCAGCTCGAGAACATCATCGACGATCCCTCGGTGACGATCGATCTCGGCGCGATCACGTGGGCCGATTACGGCCTCGCGCTCGACTTCCACTATCTGTTCGAGCCGGCGCGGCGCGTGCGGCCCTATGCCGGCCTCGGCCTGGGTCTCCATCTCCGCAACGGCTCCGGCGACGCCATCAGCGGGACCTTCGTGGAGGGCGCGCTGGACATGGTGGACGTTGGCCTCATCGGGTCCCTGGGGCTCGAGATCGGACTCACCCGGTCGCTCGTGCTGACGGCCGACGCCCGTGGGGAAGCGACCACCGAGCTGCTGCTCGCCTCCGTGCGCGGCGGCATCACCTACCGGCTCCCTCACAAGGACAGCCGGTGAGCGAGCGGGTGCGCGTCGGGGTGCTCGGCTCCGGAGCCATCGCCCAGGTGGCCCACCTGGTCACGCTGAGTCGACTCGAGGGTGTCGAGGTGGTCGGCATCTGTGACATCGACGTGCCCAAGGCGCGGGCCCTGGCGGGTCGCTTCGGCATCCCCGACGTGTACGACGACATTGAGGATCTGCTGCGCTACGGGAGCCCCGATGCCGTGGTGGTGTGCACCCCCAATCACCTCCACGAGATCCACGTCACGAGCGCGCTGTCGGCGGGAGTGCACGTGTTGTGTGAGCGCCCGCTGGCGCTCTCGGTCGGCGGCGTCGAGCACGTGATTGCGGCGCGTGAGCAGGCGGGCAAGGCGGTGCTCGTGGGCCTCAACCACCGCTACCGCGCCGACACCGTAGCGGTGCGGGACTTCCTCGCGGGCGGAGAGCTCGGCGCACTCCGAGCGGTGCGGGCGCGGTGGCACATCTATCGCCCGGTGGGCCGGCTCGCCGAGTGGCGGGTGCGGCGCCAGGAATCGGGCGGTGGCGCCATGTTCGATCTCGGACTGCCTCTCGTCGATCTCGGGCTCCATCTGTCGGGATGCCCGGGGACGAAGCGCGTCACGGCCGTGTTCAGTTCGCGCGATGGCAACGGCACGGTGGAGGACTCGGGCTGCGCCCTGATCCGCTGCGATCGGGGGCACTCGATCTTCGTCGATGTGTCGTGGCGCTACGTGGGACACGAGGAGCAGTTCGCGTTCGAGGTGCTGGGCGATGGTGGCAGCGCGAGCCTCGCGCCGCTGGCGGTGTTCAAGGAGATGCATGGGACGCCGATGAACGTGACACCGCCCCAGGACGCGGGACCGCGGGACTCCTTCAGCGCCTCGTACCATTCCGAGTGGGAGGAGTTCCTCGCCGTGGTGCGGGGCGAGCGCCCGGCGCCCGCGCTCGACGACCAGTTGCTGCTGCACCGCGTGATGGAAGCCATCTACCAGTCGGCGGCCGAAGGCCGCGAAGTCGCGCTGTGAGGCCGCTGGCGTTGCCGCAGGCCGACTGGCGCCTGGTGATCGCCGGGGCGGTGCTCACGGCCGCCGCGTACCCGCCGTTCCATCTCTTGTTGCCGTCGTTCGTGTGCCTGGTTCCGGCCGCCTGGCTGATCCTCGACGGTGCTGACGACCCCCGGCCCGCGCGCCGGCACCTCGCCCAGGGCTTCTGGTTCGGATTGGCGGCGAACGGCCTCGTGCTCCACTGGATCGCCGTCGCGCTCTGGAACTACACGCCGCTTTCCGTGATCGGCTTCGCCGCCGGTCTGGTGGGCTTGGCGCTCGTGAGCGCCATCCTCTTCGCGGTCACCGGATGGGTGATCCGTACGACGGGAGTGTCCGTGCTGCTCGTCTTCCCGGTCGTGTGGGTGGCGCACGAGTGGATCGTGGGGCATCTGGGTGACTTCCGGTTCCCCTGGCTGGGGCTGGGGACGTCGCTCACGGGCTACCCCACGATGGTGCAGATCGCCGATATCGTGGGGGCGCGCGGTGTCACCTATCTCCTCGCGCTGGCCAACGTCGCGCTCGCGCTCGCGCTGCGCCACCGCGCCGAGCGGCGGCGGGCCGCAGTGCTCGCTGCCGGGGTCGTCGTCGGAATCGTGGTGGCGCTGGCGTACGGGGTCGTGCGGGAGCGCACCCTCGACCTCCGGCCGGTGGGGGTCGTGACGGTCATCCAGCCCAACATCGGGTTCCGGGACAAGTGGGAGCCGGGACAAGGGGATCAGATTTTCAGCGATCACCTCCGTCTGTCGACCGAGGCGTTCGCCGCCGAGGCGCCCCGGGTGCCCGATCTGATCGTGTGGCCCGAGGTAGCGATGCCGGGGAGCTTCCAGCGGAACCCGCTGTGGAGGGTGATCCTGAGGCAATTCACAGTCGGGAGCAAGACGCCCCTGTTCGTCGGGGCGCTCGACCTCTCGGAAACCGATGACGGGCGCGTCGAGCTCTACAACGCGGGCTTCCTCATCGGCGCTCGGGATACGGCGCTGACGTATCCCGTCTACCACAAGCGGTACCTGGTGCCGATTACGGAGCGTGCCCCCATCGCCGCGCCGCGCGCACTATCGCGGTTCTTCGGCGGCTTTACGCCGGGTGATGAGCTGCCGGTCTACGAGGTGGAGGTCGAGCGCTCGCGAAACGTGCTGCGCTTCGGCGCGCTCATCTGCTTCGAGTCGGCATTCGAGGACCTCGCCCGCGGCTACCGGCAGGGTGGTGCGGAGTTCCTCGTCAACATCACCAACGATGTCTGGTTCGGCCACACCGTCGGGCCCCACCAGCACGCCGCGCACCTGGTCATGCGGGCGATCGAGAGTCGTGTGGGCATCGCCAGGGCGGCCAACTCCGGGATCTCGGAGTTCGTCGACCCGCTCGGACGCATCCACGAGCCGACCGCCCTGAACGCGCGCACGTCCAAGACGCGCGAAGTCCTCACCGCCGAGGGCATGTCGCTGTACGCTCGGTTCGGTGATTGGGTGGGAATGCTCTCGCTCCTCGCGACGGCGCTCCTCGTCGGCTACGCGGTGTGGCGTCGGAGGTGACGCGCTTCGGCGTCGACGTCGGTGGCACGTTCACCGACATCGTGGCGCTCTCACCCCAGGGTGACGTCACCGTCGACAAGGTGAGATCCACCCCCGGCGCCGTCGGCGCAGACGTGTGGAATGCGCTGCAGCGCCTGCGCCGAGGCGAGTCCGCAGCCGAGGCCCTGATCCACGGGACGACCGTTGCCACGAACGCGCTGCTGGAGCGCAGCGGCGGCAGAGTCGTCCTGGCCGCTACCGCGGGGTTCGAGGATCTCCTGTGGCTCCGGCGGCAGGATCGCTCGCATCTCTACGATCTCTCCCGTGACCACCCACCCCCTCTGACGGCGCACGACGACGTCGTGGGGGTGGACGAGCGGGTGGGCGCCGAGGGAGTGGTGCGCGAGCTCGGCGACGCCGAGGTCGAGCGCGTCGTGGCGGAGGTGAAGCGACGCCGTCCCGATGCCGTGGCCGTGGCGCTGCTGTTCAGCTTTCGGGACCCGACGCATGAGCGACGTCTCGCGGCCGCGCTGCGCCGTGCGCTCCCCGACACGCCCGTCGCCGCGAGCTGTGAAGTCCTGCCGGTGTTTCGCGAGTACGAACGCACCAGCACCACAACGGTGGAGGCGTACCTGCGCCCCAAGGTGAGCGGGTACGTGGCCCGGATGGGCGCCGACGCGGCCGAACGGGGGCTCGGAGAGCTGCGGATCATGGCATCCAACGGGGGCACCCTGAGCGTGGTGCAGGCCGGTGAGCGTGCGGCCGCCCTCGCGCTGTCGGGACCCGCCGGGGGGGTCGAGGGCGCGCGACTCGTCGGCGCGCAGCTCGGGATGCTCGATCTCCTCACGCTCGACATGGGCGGCACCAGTGCCGACGCGAGCATCGTGCTGGCCGGTCAGCCCATGGTGCAGGCTGCCGGAGCGGTAGGAGGTGTCCCGCTGGCGCTCCCCCACGTGCTCATCGAGACCGTGGGAGCGGGCGGGGGCAGTGTGGCCTGGGTGGATGAGGGTGGCGCACTGCGCGTGGGGCCGCGGAGCGCAGGTGCGGTGCCGGGCCCCGCCTGCTACGGTACCGGAGGAACCGAGGCGACCGTGACCGATGCGGCCGCGGTGCTGGGGTGGCTCGACGCCGCGCATCCGCTCGCCGGCGGCCTGCGCCTCGACGTCGGCAGGGCCACGGCAGCGGTCGGGCGCGTGGCGGAGGCGGCCGGCCTCTCCCTCGAGCGCTGCGCCGACGGCATCATCGAGGTCGCCAACGCCGCCATGGTCCGGGCGCTCCGGCGCGTGAGCGTGGAGCGCGGCGTCGATCCGCGAGCCATGACGCTGGTCGCCTTCGGCGGTGCCGGGCCCATGTTCGCCTGTCGCATGGCCGAGAGCCTGGGAATGGAACGGGCCCTCGTGCCGCCCCATGCGGGCGTGCTGTCGGCTCTCGGACTGGCCTCGGCGCCCGACAAGCTGGAGTTCGCGACGTCGCTGCACGCGCTCGCGCACGAGCTCGACGCGCAGCGCACGCGGGAAGCCTTCGGTGACCTCGAGACGCAGGCGCGTGACGCCCTCACCGGCGCGGCGTTGCAGCGCCTCGCCGACTGCCGCTATCCGGGACAGGGGTACGAGCTCACGGTGGCCGTCGGGGATTCGGGTGACGCTACGGCGGCCGCGTTCCACGAAGCGCACCGCGAGCGGTTCGGCCACGCGGACAGGGAGCGCCCCGTCGAGCTGGTAAACGTGCGCGTGGTAGCAAGTCGGCGCGGTGCCGACGTCCGGCTGGCCGAGCGTGCCGGCGCCGCCGAGGCGCGCCGCGCGGACGGGCGCGCCGCGCTCGAGGAGTTGGGGCCCGGAACCGTGGTGGACGGCCCGTACATGCTCGACGTGATCGACTGCACCATTCGGATCGAGCCAGGGTGGCGCGGCGCGGTCCACGCCACGGGCGCAGTCATCCTGGAGCGAACGTGACGCTCGACGCCATCGGCCTCGAGGTCATGGCGCACGCCTTCTCCGGCCTCGCCGAGGAGATGGGGGCCGTGCTGGTGGCGAGTGCGCTGTCGCCCAACGTGCGCGAGCGGCGCGACTCCTCGGCAGCCGTGTTCGGCGCGGATGGCGAGATGATCGCCCAGGCGGCGCACATCCCTGTGCACCTGGGGGCGATGCCGGAGGCCGTGACGGCGGTGCGCGAGCTCGGACCGGAGCCGGGCGACACGTTCGTGCTGAACGATCCCTACACCGGAGGCACCCACCTGCCCGACATCACCATGGTGCACGCCGTGGAGGTGGATGGGGCCGTCGGTGCCTACACGGTCGTGCGCGCGCATCACTCCGATGTGGGAGGGTCCCGGCCGGGCAGCATGCCCCCACACTCGACGGAGATCTTCCAGGAGGGGCTCGTCATCCCCCCGGTCAGGTGGACGGTGCGCGGGGTGGTGCAGCGGGACGTGCTGCAGCTGCTGCTCGCCAACGTGCGCACCCCCGACATGCGGCGCGGCGACCTCGCGGCGCAGCTCGCGGCGTGCGAGCGAGGCGCCACGCGGTACCGGGAGCTCGTGACCCGCCACGGCCGTGAGTTCGTGGAGGGTGCGGTGCGCGACCTGCTCGACTATGCGGAGCGACGCACCCGCGCGGCCATCGGGGCGCGCATCCGCCCCGGCCGCTACACCGCGGTGGACTGGCTCGAGGGCGACGGTGTCACCGACCGCGAGATCGCGATCCGCGTGGCGGTCGACGTGGCGGATGACGGACTCGTGGTGGACTTCGCGGGCACGAGCAACGCGACCGGCGGCAACGTGAACTGCCCGCTCTCGGTCACCCGCTCGGCCGTGCTCTTCGTGCTGCGGTGTCTCGTGGATGAGGACATTCCCACCAATGGGGGGATGCACCGCGCGGTGTCGGTGCGGGCTCCTGCCGGGTCGCTGGTGAACGCGCCGTGGCCCCGGGCGGTGGCCGCTGGAAACGTGGAGACTTCCCAGCGGATCACCGACACGCTCTTCCTCGCGCTCGGCCAGGCAGCCGACGTCCAGGCCCAGGGTCAGGGCACGATGAACAACGTAGTGCTCGGCGGCGACGGGTGGACCTACTACGAGACGCTCGGTGGCGGGCAGGGTGCCTCACCCGCAGGTCCCGGGCCGTCCGGCGTGCACGTCGGGATGTCGAATACGCGGAACACGCCGGTGGAGGTGTTCGAGCTGGAGCACCCGCTCCGGGTCGTGACGTATGCGCGGCGCGCGTCGAGCGGCGGTGCGGGGAAGCACCGGGGAGGTGACGGCGTGATCCGAGCCTACCGGGCGCTCGCGGAGGTGCAGGTGAGCGTCATCAGCGAGCGGCGGCGCCGCGCGCCACAGGGATCCGCCGGCGGTCGGCCCGGCGCACCGGGCCGGAACACGCTCAACGGCAAGCCGCTGGGAGGGCGGGTGGAGGTGACCATGCGGCTCGGTGATGTGCTGCGGATCGAGACGCCGGGCGGCGGTGGCTGGGGGACGCCGTAGCGCCCAGCCTCACTCGTCCTGCTTGGCGAACACGTTGGCCTCGACGAACAGCCTCAGCAGATCCGCATCGAGCATCCCCGCCTCCGTCTCGGTCCGCAGAATGTCCAGCGCCCTGGGGGCGGGGACCGCGCGCTTGTAGGGGCGATCGGCGGCCGTGAGCGCGTCGAAGATGTCGGCGATTGTCATCATGCGGGTCTGGATCGGGATCTGATCGCCCGGGACCCTCCGTGGGTACCCCGAGCCGTCCAGCTTCTCGTGGTGGCCGTAGGCGATCGACGGAATCGACTGGAGCTCCTTGGTCCAGGGGATTTGCATCAGGAACCGGTACGTGTGCGTCACGTGGCTCTCGATCTCCAGCCGCTCGCTCTCGTCCAGACTCCCCTTGCGAATGCTCAGGAACCGCACCTCGTCGCCGGTGAGATAGGGCTGCCGCTTGCCGTCGAGATCCTCGTAGTACTGCTCCGCGTACCGCACCAGATTCTCGAAGCTCCCCTCGGGGAGCACCGTGGGCTCATTCGCGTCGAGCACGAGGTGCATGAACTCGTCGAGCTCCCGGAGATGCTCACCGTGCTCTCCCTCGAGCGTCCGCAGGAACTCCCGGTATCCCTCCGTGCCGTGCTGCTCGAGGTACTCGGCGCGCTGCCGCTGGAACTCTGCCTCGGTCGTGCGCCGGATGAACGCGAAGCGCTGCTTGACGAGCGCGAGGTCCGGCGGGTAGAGCTTCTTCGCCTTGACCAGCACCTGTTCGCGCACACCGACCTTGCCGAAGTCGTGCAACAGACCAGCGTAGCGGATCTCCCGGATCTCCTCCTTGGAGAACCGGACGTGGCGGTACGGGCCGTCGTGCACCCGGTCCACCGCCTCGGCCAGCCCCACCGTCATCGAGGCGACCCGTCCCGAGTGGCCGAACGTGGTGGGGTCGCGCTGCTCGATGGCGGTGACCGAGGCCCGCACGAACCCCTCGAAGAGGCGCTCGATGTCCTCGTAGAGCTGACTATTCTCGATCGAGACCGCGGCCTGCCCCGCCATGGCCGAGACCAGCTCCACCAGGCGGTGCGTGTAGGGGATGATCTCGGCGTCGAAGTCCTCCGGCTCGGTCAGCTTGGCGTCACCGTGGCGCTTGCGGTTGAGAATCTGCAGCACGCCGATGACCTCGTCCTTGTGGTCCTTCATCGGGACGGTGAGCATCGACTTCGAGCGGTAGCCGTACTTCTCGTCGAACGAGCGGTTGAATGTGTAGTCCACGTCCGGCGGCAGGAAGTACACGTCGTCGATCACCAGCGGCTCGCCCGTCGTGGCCGCGTAGCCGGCAATGCTCCTCGTGTCCATCGCCATCGTGTATTCGACGAACGGAATGTCTGGCCGGGACACGCTCTGGGAGAGCGTGAACCGCAACCGTTTGGTGCCGTCCTCCTGCTCCTCCACGATGTAGAGGCTGCCCCCGTCCGACCCGGTGATGCGCAACGCCTGTGAGAGAATGAGCTCGAGCAGCGTGTGGTAGTCGCGCTCCGTCGAGAGCGCCATCCCGATGCGGGTGAGCTCCTTGATCTCCCGCGTGCGGAACGCCGCTTCCTGGCGCGCGCGAATGGCGTCGGCGCGGGCGGCCGCCTCGCGGTAGGCGCCGCGCAGCGCCACGAGGAGCTGGCGCGGCTGCCAGGGGTGCGGTACGAACGACGCAATCAGGTCTTCGGGCAGCTCCGCGGGGACGTCCTGCTCGTCGGGCGCCCCGGTCGCGACGATGGCGCCGCCCTCGCCCACGAAGCGGCGCAGCCGGTCGGTGGGGAAGCGGTCGCGGTTCGCCGCGCCGAGCACCAAGACGGTGGGGGACCCGGCCACTGCGAGCTCGCCGAGCGACTCCACGAGCTGGGGCGTGATCCCCTCGGAATCCAGCGCTCCCGAGATCGTGTCGAGCTCGAGCGTGCCCGTGTGAAGCAGGCAGTACTTCATGGCGACGGCGTCGTGCTGTCGGGGACGGTGGAGTCCGGCGGCGGTGGAGGCGTGACGCCCCAGAGCATCCGCAGCGGCCGGCGGCTGAGTTGCTCGGCGAAGTGCTCCAGGATCACCGCGGAGCGTGCGAGCTTGTCGATGGCGAAGTCGATGTCCTCCCGATTGTCACTGGCCATGTCGTGTGCCGTGACGGCGAGGCTGTCGAGCTCCGACAGCAGCTCGTTGGTCGTCTCGAGCGCGATCATGAGGCTGTCGGTCATCGGTCCGACGCGCGGCTCGACCTGCGCGAGGATGCGGTTGGTGCGCTCCAGGCTCTGGGAGAGCCGGTCCAGCACGGTCTCGAGCTGGGGGCGTGCACTCGCCAGCAGGGAGCCCGTCTGATCGACCGCCTCGGTCGTCTTGACGACCAACTGCCGCGTCTCGGTGAGTGCCTCGAGCATGTCGCCCTTCATGCCGGTGGCGATGTCGAGCAGGGCCTCCATCATGTTGGCGCGCCGCTCCGAATCGAGCGTGTCGCCCGGCACCAGGTAGGCGGTCGCCGGGGAGGGGGGTGGCATCTCGAACTCGATGATGGCGGCGCCGACGAGGGTCGGGGGCGGAGCGATGACCGCCTGCGTGCCCACGGGGAGCCGCAGGCGCGTGCCGTCGGGGAACCGCTCCCGGATCGACAGTGTGGCGATGAAGTCGAGCCGGTTGCTCGTGGAATCGAGGTGCGGGTTGACGGCCGTGACCCGCCCGATCTGGAGCCCCTGGAGCTCCACCCGCGTGTCCTGGTTGAGGCCCTCGGCCTCCGCCGCCCGCATGTGCAGGTCGTAGCGACCCTCAAGCAGGCCGCTCGTCAGCACGGCGGTGCCCACCACGATCCCGATGGTCACCAGGATGAAGAGCCCGACCAGAAAATCGGTACGTCCCGTGGCTACCTCCCGCTCACGCGTCGCGCACGAGCTCACCCTGGGCGAGGCGGTACCGCACCTCGACCCGCGGCTCGAGCAGTTGGGGAATGGACTGCCCCGTCATGAACACGGTGCGCCTCGAACCTGTCTCGGTTTCACCACCTCGCGCAAGCTCCAGCAGCTCGGCGGCTGCGCGGGTGGTCAGCCCGTCGAATGGATCTGCGAGGATCACCAGGCCGGGGTCGAACGCTAGGGCACGCGCCAGGGCCGCGCGCCGGCGCTGCTCGTCGGTGGCGTCGGCGGGACGGAGGTCCGGCGCATCGGCCAGCTTGACGAGGGTCAGCATGATCCGGATCCGACCGTCGATCTCGCGCTCGGTGAAGTCGCTGCCGTAGCGCAGGGGCAGAGCGACGTTGTCCCTGAGCGAAAGGTTGTGCAGCAGGCCGTCGCCGGCGGGAAGGTATCCCACCTGTCGTCGGAAGGCGAGCGCGTCGCGGCGCGACAAGTTGGCCACGTCCTCCCCGAAGAGCAGCACCCGGCCGGCGGCCGGACGGGCCAGGGCCAGGGCGAACCCGGGCAGGGCATCCACCCCGCTCGCCTCGGGTCCGGTCACCACCACCGCCCGGTGCTCCGGGACCTCCAGCGTGATCCGCGAGCCCAACCCCGGCAGGGCCACGTCCTCGAACTGGAGCGGTGCGGTCATGCGAACAGGAACACGAAGAGGCCGGAGCAGATGAAGATGGCGATGATACTGCCGACAGCGGCCTGGCTGGCCGCCACCGGGATCTCGGTCGGCGAGCCCCGCACTCGCAAGCCCTGGAAGCTCGGGATCGTGCCCACGATGATCCCGAACAGGAGCCCCTTGGTTACCGTCACCCACACGTCGCCCAATGCGAGCGAGGCGAGCACGATGTCGAAGTAACGCGCCGGCACCATGCCGTTCGCGGTGGCCGCCAGCAGGCCCGAGACGATGGCCACCAGGTCGAACATGATGATGAGCCCGAGGACCGAGAGAATCGCCGCCCCGAAGCGCGGCAGCACGTGGTAATGCAAGGGGTCGATGCCCATGCCCTCGAGCGCATTGATCTCGCCCATCACCTTGTTGGTGGCCAGCTCGGCAGCGATGGCCGTGCCCGACCGGCCCGCGACGGCGAGGGCCGTGATGAGCGGGCCCAGTTCCCGCACGATCGCGATCACCATGAGCCGCCCGAGCAGCTCGGTCGCGCCGAGGCGCCCGAGCTCCCGCACGGCCTGCGAGATGACGAGGAAGCTGAGGATCGAGGAGAGGACGAGGATCAGCGGCAGGGCTTGCAGCGCGGTGAACCACACCTGCCTCAGGAGCACGCGGAAGGCGACGCGGCGCCCCGCCCGGGGCAGCCATCGGGCCGCCTCCAGGGTAAGAAAGGAAAAGCGCGCCAGCGCCCCCAATAAGGCGATCGAGCGCGCTACTCCCTGACCGAGTGCCGCAACAGGCGCCGTCACGCGCCTATGTTACTATCCCTGCTCGATCTGTCTCAAGGCCTCCTGAGCTTCCGTGTACTGGGGGAAGTCTCGGGTGACCTGACTGAACAGCTCCACCGCACGTTCCGTGTCACCACGGTCCTGATACAGCAGGGCCTTGCTGTAGAGCCTGAGGGCCTCCTGCGGAATGTCCTCCGACCGATCGCGGCGCCCCTGGTAGGCCTGGTCCGTCAACACCGGGAGGTCGAGTCCCTTGGTGATGTTGTTGGCCAGGTCCACGACCATCGGGAAGAGGTTCTCCCGCTTCTCGCGGCCCCGCTCCACCTTCACGATTTCGCCGGTCTCCACGTTGACGATCCGCGCGTTCACGCGGAAGTCACCGTACCAGTCGATGAAGCTGCCGAACACCATGTACTTCGCACCCACCAGCTTGCCCACGGCGGCCGCCGTGCCGGCGTCCACCGTGCCGGAGGCCCCCAGCTCCATCTCGGCGAGGAGGTCGTTGATGCGGCCGCGCTCAACCACCCGTAGCGCGTCGTTGATGGCGAACTCCGTGATCAGCAGCTGCTGCATCCCGACGGTGAGCGCCTCGAAGTCCTCCGCGTCCTGGCCGTAGGAGCCGCCGTCCTCGAACGGCATCACGGCGACGCCCGGCCGCACGTCCTGTCCGCGGACGACTGGAGGTATTGCGAGGCCCGCTGCTAGGGCCAGAACCGTTACCGAACGCCAGCGCATGAGTTCCTCCTCCGTCCTCTCAGAGGGTGAGCTGCATCCCTTCGGTGGCGGCGATCACCTCGAGGGTCTGCCCCGTCTCCTCCGCTTCTGTCTGTGCCGCCTCGACCAAGTTGTCCATGGCCGCGTCGTCGTGCTCGGGGCGGTGGTGGAATAGCACGAGCCGCCCGACCCCCGCGTCGGCGGCCAGGGTCACCGCCTCGGCATACGATGAGTGCCCCCAACCGCGGTGCTGCTCCAGATCCTCGGGCGTGTACATCGCGTCGTGGATCAGCACATCCACGCCCTTGAGAAACCGCACCAACTCGCGGCGCCACTTCGGCCCGACATCGTACTCCCCGCCCGGTCCCAGCTCGTTGTCGGTGACGTAGGCCATGCTGGCCCCGCCCCCCATCGGCTGCAGCCGGTAGCCCAACGTGTTGCCCGGGTGGCGCAGCCGGAACGCCTCCACCTGGAACCCGTCGATCTCGAACGTGCCCGGCTCGACGTGCTCCACGAACAGCTCCGCGGAGACGCGGTCCAGCGGCACCGGGAACACCACGGGGTGCATCTGCTGCCGCAGGATGACGTCGAGATCGACGTCTCCCTGCTTGGACCCCCAGACGCGCACCTCGTTCCCGTCGTTGAAGAACGGCGCGAAGAACGGGATGCCCTGGATGTGGTCCCAGTGCGTGTGGCTCAGCAGCAGGTCCACCTGCAGCGGGCCATTGCCGCGCTCGACCAGCTCCTGCCCCAGCAGCCGGATGCCGGTGCCCGCATCCAGGATGACGAGCCGGTCGCCCGCCTCGCGGCTCTGCTCGACGGCCACACAGGGGGTATTCCCCCCGTAGCGGGTGGTCAGCGCCCCGGGGGTCGGAATGGACCCCCGCGCGCCCCAGATCGTTATCGTGTAGGCCATCCGACCGGTCGGGCCGTCATCCCCGCGAACCTACCGGCCGGGGCGGCCGTCAGACAAGCGGCGCAGTCACGCGTGATCCGTGACATGGCTCACTAGAGCCCGGCGAGCTCCTCGAGGCCCGGGCGGTCCACGATGGTGATGTCCTTCCGGGACACCTTGATGAGGCCCCGCTCTCCCAGATCCCGGATCGTGCGCGAGACGGTCTCGCGGCTCGATCCGATCATCTGGGCCAGCATGTGGTGGGTGATCTTGCGCGGCACGTGCTCGCCGTCGTGCTCGTCGGCGAGCTCCACCAGGACCCGCGCGACACGCCCGTTCACGTCGAGCAGCACGAGGCCGCCGATCTTGTCGTCGGCACGCCGCAGGCGCCGCGACAGCGCCTGCAGCAGCCCGAGGGCGATGCGTGGCGCGTCCTCGAGGCACTGCCGAAACTCGTCTCGCCGCAGCACGAGGAGATTGGAATCCTCCGTGGCGATGACGTGCGCCGAACGGGGCTGGTCGTCGATGAGAGACATCTCCCCGAAGAAGTCTCCGGAGCGGAGGATCGACAGAATGACCTCCCGCCCGTCTTCACCGATCAGCACCACCTTTACCTCCCCGGTCAGCACCACGTAGAGGGCGTCGCCGGGGTCGTCCTCGAACAGAATCACGCTGTTCTTGGGGTAGGTGCGCTCCCGCGCCACCTCGGTGATGCGGGTGACCTCCACCTCGCTGAGCTGTGTGAAGAGCGGGATGCTCTTGAGCCGTTCGGCCGCCGACTGCGAGGGGTCGCTTGAGGCTTTGTCGCTCATAAACAGGCCTAGCTTACGTCCCGGTCGGGAGCCTGTCAATTGAAATCCGCGGGGCCGCTTGCCCCCAAGTCCGTGCCAGGATTATATTTCCGCCTCTTCAAACCAGCATGTTGTACCGTTTTGCACGTTGGGAGTGTACTTGGTGAAAGCGGATATCCATCCCACCTATCAGCGCGCGGTCGTGCAGTGCGCCTGCGGCAACACGTTCGAGACGCGCTCGACCCTGTCCGACATCCACGTGGAGATCTGCGCGCGCTGCCATCCGTTCTTCACCGGCAAGCAGAAGCTCGTGGACACGGCTGGCCGCGTGGAGCGTTTCCGCCAGCGCTACTCGGGGACGGTCGAGAAGCGCGGAGCGTAGCTCGTCATGAAAGCGCGGCTCGAGGCCGCGCTTGCTCGCGCGGCCGAAATCGATCGAGAGCTTGCCGACCCCGCCACCGCACGCGATCCCGCAAAGCTGAAGGCGCTGGGACGGGAGTATGCCCGCCTGGAGCCCATCCGGCGAGGCGCCGCCCGCCGTCAGAAGCTGCGGGACGAGCTGGAGCAGGCGGAGGAGCTGGCGCGGGATCCCGATCCGGCGCTCGCCGAGCTGGCCCAGGCCGACCTGGAGCGGCTGCAGCCCCTGGTCGCGGCGCTGGAGGCGGAGCTCCAGGAGCTGCTGGTGCCGCCCGACCCCCTCGCCGACCGGGACACGATCGTGGAGATCCGGGCCGGCACGGGGGGTGACGAGGCGGCGCTCTTCGCCGCGGACCTCCTGCGCATGTACACGCGGTACGCTGAGCGGCACGGATGGCGCGTGGAGATGGTGAGCGCCTCCGAGGGCAACGTGGGGGGGGTGAAGGAGGCCGTGTTCAAGGTGTCGGGCCAGAAGGCCTACGGCCGCCTGCGGTACGAGTCGGGCGTGCACCGGGTGCAGCGGGTTCCCGCCACCGAGACCCAGGGGCGCATCCACACGTCGGCCGCCACCGTTGCCGTGCTGCCGGAAGCCGAAGAGGTGGATGTCAAGATCGAGGAGAAGGAGCTCAAGATCGACGTCTTCCGCTCCTCGGGGCCCGGCGGGCAGAGCGTGAACACCACCGACAGCGCCGTGCGGATTACCCACCTGCCGACGGGACTCGTGGTCCAGTGCCAGGACCAGAAGTCTCAGCTACAGAACAAGATACGGGCCATGGAGGTGCTGCGGGCGCGCCTGCTGGACCGGATCGTGGCCGAGCACGAGGCCTCGCGGGCGCGGGAGCGGCGGGCCATGGTGAGCACGGGTGACCGCTCGGCCAAGATCCGCACCTACAACTTCCCGCAGAACCGGGTCACCGACCACCGCATCAACCTGACCACGCACCGGCTGGACGAGGTGCTCGACGGCGAGCTGGAGGAGCTCATCGACGCGCTCACGGTTGCGTACCGGGACGAGCGCGCCGAGAGCTGAGCCCCGTGCCGAAGGTGGGAGAGGAGCTGCGCGCCGCGGCCCACCGGCTGGCGCAGGCGGGCTGCCACGCGCCGCGCCGGGAGGCGGCCGGCCTGTGGGCCCGGCTGTCGGGCGGCACGGTGGGCGAGGTGTGGCTGGAGCAGGACCGCGAGGCCCCTGAGGGGCGCCGCACCCGCTACTGGGACGCCGTGGAGCGCAGGGCGCGGGGCGAGCCGGCGGCGTATGCGGCCGGCAGGGCCGGGTTCCGGTGGCTGGAGCTCACGATCGATCCACGGGTGCTCATCCCGCGCCCCGAGACCGAGGGGCTGGTGGAGCGCGTGCTGGGCCACGGCGGCAGCGGGTCAGCCCTGGACGTGGGGACCGGGAGCGGCTGCATCGCGCTGAGCCTCGCGACCGAGGGAGGGTTCAGCCGGGTCGTGGCCACCGACGCGTCGAATGCCGCCCTGGATGTGGCCCGGGCGAACGCGGCCCGCTTGGCCCCGCGGGTTGCCGTGGAGTTCCGCCACGGGGACCTGTTGGAGCCGGTGAGCGGGGAGACATTCGACGCCATCGTCTCCAATCCGCCCTACGTGGCGGCCGAGGAGTTCGAGGCGCTGGACGACGGAGTCCGCCTGTACGAGCCGCGGGAAGCGCTGGTGAGCCCCGAGGGCGGGCTGCAGCACTCCCGTCGCCTGCTCGAGGGGGCGGCCCCGCTCCTCGCTCCCGGCGGCCTGCTCGCGCTGGAGGTAGATTCCACCCGGGCGGAGGCTACCCTCCGCCTTGCTCGCGAGGCCGGCTGGCGTGGGGCGCGCCTCGAGAGCGACCTGTTCGGACGCCTGCGCTATCTCCTCGCCACCAAGGAGTGAGCTGTGATCGAAGCGAAAGCCCAGGAGCTGGGACGTCTCATCGGCCAGAGTGAGGACTTCAAGGCGCTCAAGCGCGCTCGAGACGCGCTCGAGGGCGTCGCGGAGCTGGACGCCAAGCTCGAGGAGCTGCAGCAGGTCGCCGCGCGCATGGAAAAGGCGATGATGGAGGGGGCCGAGCCCGCGCAGGCCGACCGGGAGACCTACGAGGGCCTCCTGGGCCAGGTGCAGTCGGACTCGCGCTATCAGGGCATGGTGGCGGCACAGGCCAACTTCGACAAGCTCATGCTGCGGGTGCAGGACCAGATCATGGAGGGCATCAAGAAGGGCTCCGAAAGCATGATCATCACCCTCGAGTAAGGGGCAGGTTCCGCGCGTGGCACCGTTCTTCATCGTCGTGGAGGGGCCGGAGGGGGCGGGCAAGACGACTCTCGTGGCGGGGCTGGCCGCCCGGATGCGCGAGGCAGGCCACCAGGTGCTGGAGGTGCGGGAGCCCGGCGGCACCGACGGGGCCGAGGCGGCCCGGGATCTGGTGCTGGATCCGGCCCGCCGGTGGAGCCCGGCGGCCGAGCTGTTTCTGATCCTGGCCGCCCGGGCGGAGCTGGTGGACAAGGTGATCCGGCCGCACCTGGAGCGCGGCGACCGCGTCGTGATCAGCGACCGATTCGATCTCTCCACCGTGGCTTACCAGGTGGCGGGACGCGGGCTGGAGCGGGAGGCCGTCCTGGCGGCCAACCGGCTCGCAACCGGGGGGCTGGTTCCCGACGTTACGTTGGTATTGGATCTGGATCCCGCTGAGGGCCGGCGGCGCCAGCAGGTCCAGGGCAAGCGCCCCGATCGGATGGAGCGGGAGCACCCCGCCATGCACGACCGGGTGGCGCGGGCCTTCCGGGATGCCGGGGGAGCGGGCATCGTTCATCTGGATGCGGCGCTCGGGCCCGAGGAGTTGGCGAACGTGGCCTGGGACACGGTACGGAAGCGGCTCGCAGGAACACCGTAGGGGGCGGCAGGGTTGTAGCAGAACGGGAGCTTCGAGACGGATATCACGGAGGTACGCGCATGAGGGGTCGGCGGATACTGTTGCTCGCTCTGGTGGGGTTCATCTCGTTCCTGTCGGGCGGATGGCTCCTCCAGCGGGGCACCTCGCGGGCGGGCAACATCTATCAGCAGGCGAGGCTGTTCGACGACGTGATCGGGTACGTGGCCGACTACTACGTGGACTCGGTCGCCGTCGACGAGCTGTACGACATGGCCATCGACGGCCTGCTCGACCAGCTCGACGACCCCTATGCCCGGTTCCTCCGACGGGAGGACTACGAGGAGCTCACCGAGAGCACGACGGGGAACTACGGCGGGCTCGGCATCCGCATTGACGTGCGCGACGGGTGGATCGTCATCATCGCGCCGATCGCCGGCACGCCCGCCGAGGATGCGGGCCTGGAGACGGGCGATCAGATCATCGAGGTGGAAGGCGAGTCCACCTTCGGGTGGAAGAGCGACCAGGCGGTGTCGGCGCTGCGCGGCAAGCCCGGCAGCGAAGTGCTCATCACGGTGGCGCGCCCCGGCTTCCCCGAGCCGTTCGAGGTGAGCGTCGAACGCGCGCTCATCCACATCAACGCGATCCAGCTCTCCACGATCCTGGGAAACGACGTGGGCTACATCTCGCTCGTCTATTCCAGCATCAGCGAGTCGCTGGCCCGGGAGCTGGAGCAGGAGGTCGTGCGGCTGCGCCAGCAGGGCGCGCGGTCACTCGTCCTGGACGTGCGCAACAACCCCGGCGGGCTGCTCGACGCCGGCGTGGACGTCACCGACCTGTTCCTCGACCGCGGCGAGTCGGTGGTCGCCACCAAGGGGAGGGCCCGCGGCACGTCGGAGTCCTACCGGGCGCGCGAGGAGCAGCAGTGGCCCGAGATGCCGATGGTCGTGCTGGTGAACGGCGGAACGGCGAGCGCCTCCGAGATCATCGCCGGCGCGTTGCAGGACCACGACCGCGCGCTCATCGTGGGCACGCCGACGTTCGGCAAGGGCTTGGTGCAGACCGTGTTCCGGCTGGGGCGCACCGAGGCCCTGCGTCTCACCACGGCGCGGTGGTACACGCCGAGCGGCCGGACCATCCAGCGGCCCATGGACCGGCGGGGTCTGGAGGCGCTGGCCATGGCGCAGGTCCAGGGCGAAGCCGGTGACACGGCGGGTCCCGACTCCGCGGACGTGTACCGCACGGACTCCGGCCGCACGGTGATCGGCGGAGGGGGAATTCGCCCCGACCTGATCGTGCCGGTGGACACGCTGACCGACGCCGAGCAGGACTTCCTGCGGGCGCTCGGGTCCAAGCTCCCGCTCTGGCGCGACGTGATGACGACCTATGCGCTGGAGCTCAAGGCCGCCGGCACCGTGACCGATTCCAACTTCACGATCACGGCCGCCATGCGTGCCGAGCTCTTGAATCGCCTCAAGGAGCGTGAGGTCAAGGTGACCGACGCACAGTTCGGCGCCGCCCGAGATCTCATCGACCAGCAGTTCGCGTACGAGGTGCAGCGCTACGTGTTCGGGCGCGAGTCGGAGTCGCGACGACGCATCGCCGACGACCCGCAGGTGCAGAAGGCGCTGCTGCTGCTGCGCGAGGCGCGCACGCAGAACGAGTTGCTCACCCTCGCGCAACGCGAGGGCACGGAGGTCAGCCGCACGCCGTGAGTAGCGTCGGGATCGTGGGGCCGGGTCGCGCAGGTGTCGCGCTCGGCCTCGCGCTGTCCCGGGCCGGATACCGTGTGGTGTTTCACGGCCGGCACAGCCGAGAGCTCCCCCCCCCACTCACACTGACGGTCGGAGAGGCCCCGCCCTGGCTGCGCGAGGTGGAGATCGTGCTGCTGGCGGTGCCCGACGATGCCGTGGCGGCGGTCGTCGCGTCGCTGGCGGCGACGCAGGCGGTGACGGAACGTCACACCGTGCTGCACCTGTCGGGCGCCCTGGGCACCGATGTGCTCGAGCCGCTGGGCGCTCACGGTGCCGCGTTGGGCTCGCTGCACCCCTTTCAGACGCTCGAGGCGACGCCAGAGGGCGCGGGAGCGCTGGCGGGCGCGGTGGCGGGAGTGGGAGGCTCCGCGAACGCGGTCGCCGTTGCCTCGGCGCTGGCGCGGTCGGTGGGACTCTTGCCCGTCGAGGTGCCCGAGGAGCGGCGCACGACGTACCACGCGGCCGCCGTGTTCGCGTCCAACTACCTGGTGACGCTCGCCGGCGTTGCCGAGAGGCTCCTGGCCGATGTGGGGATGAGTCCCGAGCAGGCGCGTGCCGCGTTGGGACCTCTCATGGCGGCAGCGCTCGAGCACGCCCTCGCCGACGGTCCGGCGGCAGCGCTCACCGGCCCCGTCGCGCGAGGAGATGCGGAGACGGTGCGCCGGCACGTCGCGGCGTTGCCCGACGATGTGCGTGGTCTGTACCGCGAACTGGCACGGGCCGCGCTGCGCTTGGCCGAGCTCCCGGCCGAGCGGCGAGCTGCGATCGAGCAGGCCCTGAGGCCCTGAGCTAGGGGCCGTCCTTCTTCACCAGGGCCCCGGCGTCCTTGTTCCACGGAAACACGATGGAGCCGCCGAACGTGAGCACGAGGCGGCCGCCCTGATCTGCACCTTCCCCAAACCGGTACCCGATGTCGATCCGCCCGGTCCGCGCCGCGGTGCCGAGCGCTCCCCCGGGTCGCAGCCCGATGCCGATGTTCCCTCCGAAGCGCGCTTCCTGGTCGGGATACCAGGCGCCCCCATAGTCCAAGAACGCGGCGAACCCGAGCGAGATCAGCTTGAATAGCGCTTCAAGGGGATACCAGCGGTGCTCGAGGGTCCCCCAGATGGCGCGCGTGCCCACGAAGGAGTGTGCCCCCCAACTGCGCGGCGGTGTGTTGAAGCCGAGGTCGAACTCCTCCCCCGGCGGTGGGTTTTCCAGTACTCCGCCCTCGATGTGCAGCGCCGTCGAGTGGCGCTCGGCGAACTTCGTGCCCAGCGTCAGGTCGAAGACGACCCGCCCCGAGTCGAGGCCGGCGTCGTTGAACAGGGCGTTGGCCTTGAGCACGGCCGCGAAGAAGCCCCTCCGCCCGGCGCTGCCCCACGCTGCCTCGAGCTGGGGGCCGATGCCGTTGCTGGCGTAGCCCCACGCGTCCGGTGCGATGTTGACGGTGAGCCTGACGCGTGTGCTGACGTCGATGTCCTCGGTGCCGAAGCCGTTGAAGTAGCGCATCTCGGTGAACCGGGTGCGCTGGTACTCGGCCCAGAGCCCCACGACGCCGTACACGCTGTCGGGTACGGCCGTGCCGGTGTCCTGCACCAGCACGAACTTCTCCTGGCGGATCTCACCCTGCGCGCCGAGCCGCAGGTAGCGCGTCGGACGTGCCGTGGTGGCGAAGCCGCCCCAGAGCCGGTTGATGGATGCGGCGCGGCGGTACTCGGTGGTGTCGGTGCCGGCGCTGTCCACACGGTACCGCAGCACGCGTCGTCCCGCCGCCTGCCCGTCGTAATCGATGGCGAGTCGGTCAAGGTTGGAGTAGAACGGATCGCCGGCGCGCCACCACCCGTCACGGCCATCGTTCCAGAACGTCGCCAGCCCCTTGGCCCGTACCTGGCTGCCGCCAATGCGGCGGAAGTTGGCCGCCAGCTCGAGCCCCTGCCGGTCCACCTCCTTCACGAACGCGGCGCTCGCCAGGTTGCCGCGCCCGAGCAGATTCGACTCGGTGAGGCCGAACCGGCCGGTCCAGGTGCCGTCGGTGGCGACGCTGAACCGGAGGTTGGGCTTGGTGGTCCAGCCGTCCTGCGTGTCCACGATGACGGCAAACTTGCCGCCGACGGTCGCGGTGTCGAGCCGCACCGACTTGAAGATCTCCCGTGTGCGCAGGTTGCGCTCCGACTCCTGCACTTTGACCGGATCGAACGGCTCCCCCACGCGGAACAGCAGCTCGTCGAAGATCACCTTGAGCTTGGTCGTGATGTGGAGCTTGTTCATCGCGCGGAACAGAGCCTTCCCCTCGGCCTCCTCCGGCGTGAAGGGGTCCTGCGTGATGATCACGATCGTGTCGATGGTGCGTGGGGGCGGGGAGATCTGCTGGGCGGCGAGTGGGCCGGCCCACGCGCCGACCACGAGGCCGAGCGCCCACCCGATGCGAACGGTCACGATCCCCCCCAGCGGAACTGATACGTCAGCGCGATGGCATCGTGATCCGCACCGCGCAGCACCCTTTTCCCACTCGCGAGCACGAGCCGTACCGTGTGCTGCGGCGCCACCTGAAAGGCCCCCGTGAGGCCGAAGCGAAAGGTGGAGATCAGGGTTTCCGTATCGACGTCATCGATCGCCGAGCGGCCGCCGATCCCGTAGCCCCCGTCCAGGGCGATCCAGAAGCGGCGCCCTACGGATCGGATGAGGTGCAGCTTGAATGCCGAGAGCGGTTGTTGCTCGAGCTTGGAGCCGCCGAAGAAGTCGGGGTTGGCGGTGAAGAACCAGGCGGCCGCATACGCTTCCAGAATCCAGGGGCCGGTGGCGTGCGATGCTCCGACCTGGAGCCGGAAGGTCCAGCGGTTGGAGCCCAGGTTGATGAGCTTCGACGGGTCGTACTGGCCCAGCGGTACGGTAACCCGGAGGTTCGCGCCGACGATCGTCTTCTGCTGATAGCTCCGGGCCTCGGAAGCGCGCAGCGCCGGCGCTCCCACGAAATTCAACGAGAGCGCAACGCGGGGATCCCCGAAGCCGGTCACCGCCCGGCTCGTGTCCTGTCCCTCGAGCTGGCCCTCCCACGACCCCGAGGCGAACGGAACGAGCACGTTGAGCTTGCTGGACAGGCCGAAGAGCGACAGGGAGCGCACGTAGGCGCCGACGACGGTATGAACCCGGGAATTGAGGTCCTCGATCGGAACTGCCGGGTCGAGCAGAATGTTGCCGGTGGCATAGCCGTAACCGAGCACGGCGAAGTTCCAGCCGACCGGCACGTTGGCCAGGGCACGCGGTTCGAGTTCCTGGCCCGCAACGGTCGCGGGAAGTAGCAGGAGTAGCGCGACCAGCCAACCGCTGGCGCGTCGGGCGCCGCCCTCTCGCCCGCGTGCCCGCTCCCCGTCCCTCGTCGGCGCCATATTCGCTCTGTCCCCTACCCGTTCGCGCCCCGCCGGCGGCGTTTCAGCAGCCTCACCCACAGCGGGTAGCTCAGCCAGGAGAGCTCCCACAGGCCCGGCCCCACGAACGCGAACGGGATCGTGACCATCGCCGTGATCGGCTCCGCCAGGATGCGGTGGGCCAGCGCGCGTGCCTCCTCGTCGGTGACGTCGGGCCGCAGCAGGCGTCGCCGCCTGATGGCGTACGCCCACGCCCAGCCGCCGCTGATGCCGAGCAGCGCCGCGGTGACGCTCTCGAACGTCCTGGCGCCGGCGGACGGGCCGAGGTTGATCCCCAGGCCGATCGCATACAGGAAGAAGAACAGGAAGAACAGCTGCCCGATCATGAGTGACGTGTGCCGTCCGTCCGTCCGCACCAGGTGGCCCAACAGGACGTTGCTCTGCAGCCAGTAGATGATCGTGATGGCGATGGCCACCAGCACCGCTGCAAACGTCATCCAGTTGTCCAGCACGAACGCGCCGATCGTGGTCCAGTGCCAGTCGTCGTCGCCGGGGCGGGGCACGAACAGGAAGATGCGCAGGATGACGAGGGCGTAGACGACGTCGCTCAACCGCTCGAGGCGGCTGAGCTGGAGGATGGCCCGCTCCTCCGTGTGATCGCGCGAGGGGTCGCTCTGGGGTGTCGTCATGCGAGGGTCTCCGAGTCGACGGCGCGACGAGTGGCCCGGTCTCGTCGCTGATGGGCTAGCGCACTGGGAACTGGGCCCTGGATCCGTACACGAACAACGACCTGAGCTTGTCCCAGAAGTCGCCGCCCAGCACGATCAAGCTGGCCAGGAGCAGCACATCGCCGGCGACGGCCACGTCGAGCCGGTTGGGATCGAATCCGTGCAGCACATACGGCGCGTACGGCGTGGCCCACGCGACGAGCAGCGGCAGCGCGAACATCACCATACCGACGCGGTATCGTGTCGGACCCACGTCGGCGGGCGGCCCGTACTGTCTGACGACGCGGACGAGCCGCATCTTCAGGAACGCGAAGCCCGGCTTCCCCATCACCGCCACGGCTACCAGCATGCCCAGCTCAGGAATCCCCAGGGCCAGCAAGGCGGAGAGTGGTGCCTTCCAGCCCCCAGGCAGTGGTAGGACCGCCACGAGCGGGATCAGCAGTGGAGCCAGAAAGCCGGCGACGAAGATCACGCCACCCACGACGAGCCGCCCCGTGGGAGGGGCCGCCGGCGGTGTGGAGTTGGGACTGGTCATGTTCGGTCTCCTCGCAGCAACTGCGCTGCCGTTACTTCAGCCGCTCTTGCTCCAGGATCTCGATCGACTCGATCTTCCACGTGCCGTCCACCGGCACGACCGCGACGCGTGTGTCGTAACGGTTCTGGCGAAAGTGGCGGTGGCCGAAGTGCGTTACCGTGCCCCCGACGGTCCACGAAGCTTCGGCGTCGAAGCCACCGCCCTCGCGCGGCTCCACGGTTCGGACCTCGGTTACTTCGACCGCGTCCACGCGGGCCCGCGCGCCGCCGCGCTCCTCCATCACCATCGCGCGCTGGTGCTCGAGGTAGATGTCGGTGAGCGTGGGCCCCGTGACCGCCACGGCGAGCCGGTCGTAGGCCGCGCCCTCGTCGCGAAACTCGAACGCGCGGTAGACGTTGGGGAGCACGCTCGCCAGCACGCGACGCGCCTGGTGCGGTGACGTCACTCGCCCGATTGACGTCGGGAGGGTGAGCGATACCTGCGCCAGCGGGGTTGCGGCGAACGCCAGGGCCAGCGTGACGCGAGCGGTGGCGAGCGACGTCGTGCGGTTCCACCCACGCCAGGCGACCGCGAGAAGCGTGATCGCCAGCCCGACGCACAGCAGCGAGAGCAGCGGTACCGGCAGCTCGGGTGGCTCGACGGCCACCGCGGCCACCGTCGGCACCGGGCTCTCCATGAGCTCGTTCTGCCAGCGCAGCGCCGGCTCCTCGGGCGTCAGCATCGTCGAGCGTGACGACTCGGGGTCGATCGCCGTGGCGGGGATGGCCGCTCCCGCTCCGGGAAACGTCTCCCAGGTGAGGGTCACGTTCTGCGGCATTCCTGAGGTGAGATACACCACCGTCACGCCCACGAACGCCTCGTCCACGGCCTCGGGTACCGGCGTCTGCCGCGGCAGCACGCCCTGCGGGTCGACGGTCATGAAGCTGACGCGGTCGATGAGGCCGTCGGCGGGGGCGCCGTCGATCGCAACGGTGGTTCGCGCGGCGACGAACTCGGCGAGGCGCTGGCCCACCTCGTCCTGTGCTGCGACCGCGAGGTCGCCGTCCTGAGGCACGCGCACGCCGATCTCGGGAGCCAGGTCCTGCAGCCGCAGCAGCGCCTCGTGTCGCACCTCGAACGGCTCCACCGCCAGGTAGCTCTGGATCGGGATGTCGAGCCGCTGCGTGGCGACCCGCCGCGAGCCCGGCATCCCGGCACCGGTGGGACCTGCGCCGGCGCCGGGGAGCTGTGGGGCGGTCGGCGTGGCAGCGACATCACCGATCTGCCCTGCCACCGCCAGCGACAGCGCGGCGGCGACGGCGGTGCCCCCCAGCACGTAGGTCAGGGCCGCGCGTCCGCGCGCCCCCGCGAGCGGCGAGCGCCGCGTCACGAGCCGACCCAGGGACGCGGCCATCGTGCCCAGCACGAGGAGTGCCGCGTCCATCCCCAGCACGAGCACGAGGAGCTGCGACCAGGAAACGGCGCCCCCGCCGGGAGCGGCCGGCAGCAAGGCTGCCAGGGCTACGCCGTGGAACAACCCGGCCCCGGCGGCCACGCCGGCCGCGCGCCGCCGCTGCGGCGCTGACCGTAGCGCTTCCCGCGCCAGGAACACCACGGCGACGGCAACGCAGATCTCGGCGACGACCGCACTGAGCGGCCGGCCGAGCAGCACGGTGATCCCGACCGCCGCGAGCTGCCCAACCGCGAACGCGGTCACGAGCCGGATCGAGCCGAGCGCGCCACCCAGCACTACGAGCGCCAGCAGGAACGACACGTGCACCCAGTGACCCACAATGTGCCGTGCGCCGCCGAGCACGGAACTCCGCGCGTCGCGCGACCACTGAGTGAACGGCCCGACGTTTGCCTCAGGCACCTGCCAGCCGGTCTCCATCGGCCCCAGGGCGTGCGCGAACCGCTCGCCTGACAGCAGCTCGAGGCGCATGACCGTGCGGATCGCGGGGTTGGGCACCGGGTAGCGAATGCCGATGGCGTGGCCGGCGAGCCCTCCGGGGCAGCGGTACGCCTGGCGGTTGAGCCAGCCGCCCGACTGGGCAAGCACCACCCGCTCGCCCTCTGGACGACAGTGGGTCGGCAGCTCGGGGTGGGGCATCGCCTGCGCCGGAATGACCGACGGCACGAACCACTGCACCAGAAAGGACCCGGGTTCGCGCTCCTTGAGCTGCACCTGCACCGGCGGAACGTCATCGGCCGCGGCGGGTGCCGCGACGGCCAACGCCGAAAGGAGCACGAATGCCCGTAGCAGCGCACGCACGTCAGCGGTCTCCCACCGACGAATCCCCGCCGAGTGCCAGCACGCGGATCGCCGCTTCGTCGATCTCCACGGTGTAACGACTGCGCACGCTGGCGAGCATCGCGTCGTTCGCCTGCTCTCGCAGCTCCGAGGCATAATCCCGCAGCACGTCGCCGCGAACCAGCGCCAGGGTGGGCATTTGCGGCTCTTCGACCTCCGTTACGTACGCGAGGTGCAGCCCGTAGCCGGAGCCGATCGGGCCCTGCCACTCGCCAGGCTCCAGCTCGAACAGCGCGCCGGCGAAGCGCTGACCGAAGATCCGCCCGACGTCCTGCTCACTCTGCAGCCGGTACTCATGCTGCAGCATGAAGCGGTCCCCCAGCTCGGCGGGGCGCACGGTGCCGGGTGTTTCGCTGCGAAGCCGGGCGACGAGCTGCTCCGCATCCGCAACGGCTGCCTCACCGCGCTGGTCGAGGTTGAAGTAGACGTGCGCGAAGCTGCGCAGTTCGGGAATGCGGTAGCGGTCGAGGTTCTGCTGGAAGTAGGCCTGGAGTTGCGGCTCGGTGGGCTGCACCTGGGTTGCCAGGTCGTTGGTGAGAAACTCGATCTTCTGCACCATGCGCCGCCGGATGACCTCGTCGTCCCGGTCGAGTCCCATGGCGATGGCCTCGCGGTAGAGGATCTCCTGGCGCACGTAGTCGTCCACCAGGCCCCGCAGCTCCGCCTGGGTGGGGGGGCGCTGCCAGCGGCTCTGCCAGGTGTCGCGCAGCCACCGGACCTCCGCCTCCGTCACCGTGACGCGGCGGTCGGCTGCGTCGTTCGACTCCCCGCGGGTGAGCAGGGCGTTCACGGCGAACAGCGCCACGCCGATGGCCAGAAAGTGCACCAGCGGCTCGCGCAGCCAGCGTGTGAGTTTTTCGTTCATTGTCGGTCAGTCGTTTCCCGTACTCTGAGGGTGCGGGCCGAGCCGGGTGACGTCGACGTTCCCGGACCGGCCCGCATCGGTCCGAACCTACGGAGTCGCTACGGCGGTTACCAGATCTGACCGGCGATGTCGCCAGCAGCGTGTGGTCGCCTGCGCGAGGACATCTGCGACTCTTCCCGCGTCACCTCGTGGAGGCTCGGCCTGCAGGGTGAACGCGACGGGCCGCCGAGTAGCCGCTCCACAGCAACGTGTGATCTCACCCCACCGGAATCGAGAACGACGCGTTGATGCGGACCTTGTGCTTCGCAGCCGCGCCTGGCCAATCGCCGGTGGCGAAGTCCGTGGCGTACTCGACGTAGAAGTTCCAGGAGTTCTTGGGGCGCACCAGCACGTACCCGAGGCGTGCGCCGACCGGGAGCTTCCAGCCGCCGAACTCCCAGCTGTACTGTGCCTGCAAATCGTTGGTGCCCAGATACCACCCGTTTCCGAGCTGGAGATTGACGAACGGGTTGATGATGATCGGGTTGGCTCCCGTCTCGGTGCTGTCGGTGGGCACGGGCTGATCCGGGTCGATCACGTCGCGGCGGCCCCACGTCTGCTGCAGCAGCAGCCCGACCATCAACTTCTCGTCGAAGAACCGCTGAATCACCGCGCCCGCGAGCCCATAAGCCCACTCGTTGCTGCCCACCTTGGCGCTGCCGGGGAACACCAGATCCGGGCCGACACCGAGGCGGCCGGTGGACCATTGGAACGGCACGATGAGTGCGAACAGGTCAGTAGGTGAGAGCCCCCACTCTCCGTCCTTGTTCTCGGAGAGGCGCGCCGTCAGGCGCGGCAGGATGGTCACCGTGCCGAGCGAAATGGGTGCCACCATGCGGAACTGGGCGTATCCCTTGTTGCCCGCGGGGCGGACGAAGCCGTTGGCCAGCGTGTCCTGTCGGTAGTCCAGCATCCGCTGGTAGGCGAACTGGAAAGACCACTGGGCTGCGGTATTGTCCAACGCCATGGACTCGCGCGTCTGTTCTTGAGCCGCGAGCGGCACCACGCCGAGCGCCAGTGGCATGCCTGCGAGCAGCAGCGCCCACGTGATGGCCCTGGTGCGATGACGCATGATGTCTCTCCCGTGTCGCGTGTTCCGCGACGTTCGTGGTTCATTCGGGGGGGGCGCATCGGTCACCCCCTGGGCTCGGCACGTCAAACCGATGGGCCAAACAGGGTGCCGTTGGGCTGTCCAGGCCGGCCCGCGTCGCTCGTGAATCGAGCCGCTCGTTACGGCGTGTACCAGATCGGGCTGGTGTAGGCCCGCTCCTGGGTCGTCATCGGGACCTCGGGATCCATCGTGATCCCGTACCGCTTGGCGTCGTACGCCGTCCAGCGTGGCGTCGGGATCTCGAGCACGCGCGCGTAGTACACGGCGGGCTGCGACGGGTCGAAGTCGGGATCGGTCCACACCGTGATCAGCTCCGGCGCGCCGATGGTGTTGGTCCACGTCGCGTTGGCCACGTCGACGGTGTTGCCCACTGGGGGGAGCTTGCCGTCGGCGCCGGGCTGGCGGCGGTCGGTATCGCTCCAGGTGACGTCGTACACCTGCTCGTGCCGCTCACCACGTGCATCCAGCCAGCCCTTCACGATCTGGATGCGGTCGAGGTTGCCCGAGAACGGATCCTTCAGCGCGGCCACCAGGAACGTCGGCGCCCCGTTGCCCGATCGCGCCGGCAGGTCGGCGCCCATCGGCACGCCCTTGGTGTAGCCCAGCGCGCCGGGGAGCCGGCTCTGCGCGTCCGCGGCGGTGAACTCCCACCCGCCGAAGAACCGCACCAGCATGCGCGAGCCGGTGGTGGCGTACGTCTCCCGCCGCATCATGGCGTCGAAGATCGCCTCGCGCGTGTTCTCGGTGGCCCACACTGCGGCGTAGCCGGACGAGACCATGTCCCAGCTCTCGTAGCGCCCGTTCGGCGTTTCCGCCATCGGGTGCTTGTAGCGCTCGGGTCCCGGCTCGGTGCCGGAGTGCTTGCCGAAGAAGTTCTCCTCCTCGGCGGTGGCGAGGCCGGTGTGGCTGTCGGTCGAGCCGATCATGCCGAACTTGTAGGGGTTCACGCCGAGCTGCCGCTCGAGCTGCAGCCCGATCTGCAGGCCTGACCTGGCGTACTCGTACTGCAGCATGTCGTTCTGCTTCGCCACGCTGAGGTCGAGGTTGCCCTTGTCCCAGGTCTCGTAGTCGGCGAACTCGTCGGTCGGCGAGAGGTACGGGTGCGCCTCGCCGTCGCCCTTGATCTGGGTGGCTTCGTAGAGGGGCTCCCACGCCGCGCGCGTCTCGGCGTAGGCGCGGTCGAACCGCCGACCCGTGAACGAGTCCACGATCGGGAACATGATGCCGTTGCTGAGATTGCCGTTGTGCGCGATCGCCAGCACCTGCCCACCCGTCTTGTCCTCGTACGCCTGCATCCAGTTCCACAGGTCGCGCGGGTTGTCGCTGCCTAGCGGTGCCAGCGTTGTATAGGGCTCTACAACAGTGGCCTTGGCGCCGTCGTCCCGGAAGATCACGACGCGGTGCAGGTTGTTCCCGGCCGTGTTGGAGGTCCACTCGTAGCCGATGAACGCCGTGAACTCACCGGGATCGTTGTACTCGTCGGCCGCGTCGATCATCTCCTCCCACGCCGCGCGGTAGGCCGGGCTCCCCGGTAGGGAAGCCAATGCCTCGGGAAACTGGTTCTGCGAGAACGCGACGATGACCTCGACGGCGGCCGCGACACCCTGCTGACCACCGGCCTGCACCATGTCGTACCAGCGCCGGCCAGTGGGGTCGGCCAACATACCGGGGTCGCCGGCGAACAGCCGTGGGAAGAAGCCCATGTTGTCGGAGTGATCGGCCACGACCAGGAAGTCGAGCGGCCGGCCCAGCTTCACCTGCAGGCCGGTGGACGAGGTGAGCTCCTCGCCCCGCGCGAAGCGATACGCGTCCTCCGGCGTGAGCCGCGCCCCGAAAGCGCCCGCGTCCATGGACAGGCCCGTATGCAGGTGCGTGTCACCCCAGTACACCTGGGTGGGGAAGTTGCGCCCCGCGTAGGGGGAGAAGTGCTTCTGTGCCTGGAACGCACCCTCCAGCGCCTCGGCTGGGGGGATCGGGTCCTGGGCGAGGGCGGGCGCTGCGACTGCGATGGAAACCAGCGTGGCGGCGGTGAGCGTGCGCTTTACCGACATGAGTGTGCCTCGAAGTGCGTGGGGAAGTGAATTCGGTTGTGTGGAATCTGTAGTGAGGTACTGTTGCCCGCAACGCCGCGCGGAGTGCTGTGGGGGAATCCACTATGGCGTGACGACTCTCACCCCATCCGGCACGTCGAACCGCAGCTCGGTCGCCGGAATCGATGCGTTGACCCGCAGGTTGGCGAATACCAAGGTGCGCCGCTGGCCCGAGGCCTCGGTCACCTTAATGCGCCTGAGCATCCCGTCGCTGCGTGCGATGGCGATCTCGGCGTCACGGAACGGCATGTCGTCACGCTTGGGCACGAGGTGCACCACGTCGGTGACCTCACCCTCCACCGTCTCGGCTCCGACGTAGCGCGCGTCGTAGCGGTCCAGCGGCCGGTTCACGAACTGCCCGATGAGCTCGGGCGACGACGGGCCGTACCGGGGAATGGGCTGGCGAATCACCTGATCGGGCACGCTGCTCGGCGCAAACGCCCAGAGCCACACGCCGTCGGCCACCACCCGCTCGCCGGCGGGCTGGGTCCACCGCATGGCGAAGCGCTCGGGGGGATCGAGGAACAACAGGCCCCGTGTGACCTCCGGGTCGCCCAGCATGGGGTTCACCAGGATCTGCGCGAACTCGGCAGTGAGGGTGTTGGTGGCGCGGTAGGCCCGCTCGGCGCGGTCGAGGGCCGTCGCGGCGTCCTGTGCCGGGGCGGGGGCGGCGGTGAGAGTGAGCGCCGCCAGGGCTGCGGCGCCGGGAAGCAACCTCACGCGCTCACCGCCGGGAGCGGTTCGGCCACTACGCGCCCGATTGCCTCGGCGATCACCCGGATCTCCCGCATCAGCTCGGCGAACTGTTCGGGGTAGAGACTCTGTGCGCCGTCGGACAGCGCACGGTCGGGCTGCTGGTGCACCTCCACCATCACGCCGTCGGCACCGGCGGCCACCGCGGCCCGCGCCATCGGCGTCACCTTGTCACGCCATCCCGTGGCGTGGCTGGGATCGGCGATGATCGGCAGATGCGAGAGTCCGTGCACCACGGTGATGGCGGCGAGGTCGAACACGTTGCGCGTGGCGTTGTCGAACCCGCGGACGCCGCGCTCGCACAAGATCACGTCGTGGTTGCCCTCGGCCAACAGGTACTCGGCGGAGAGCAGCAGCTCGGTGATCGTGGCCGCGATGCCCCGCTTGAGCAGCACCGGCTTGCCGGCGCGGCCCGCGCGCTTGAGCAGCGAGGAGTTCTGCATGTTGCGCGCGCCGATCTGGATCACGTCGGCGTATTGCGTCACCAGATCCACGCCCTCGGCATCCATCGCCTCGGTCACCACCAGCAGCCCGGTCTCTTCCCGCGCCTTGGCCAGGAGCTTGAGCCCCTCCTCCCCGAGTCCCTGGAACGAGTAGGGCGACGAGCGCGGCTTGAACGCGCCGCCCCTGAGCATCGCGGCGCCGGACGCGCGGACCGAGCGCGCCGTCTGGATGATCTGCTCCTCGCTCTCCACCGAGCAGGGGCCGGCGATCACCACCACCTCGTTGCCGCCGATGCGCAGGCCGCCGGGCAGCCGCACCACGGTGGACTCCTCCTTCCACTCGCGGGAAACCTGCTTGTACGGCTGCGTGACGTGGATGATCTCTTTGACGCCGGGCAGCGCCGCCAGGCGGGAGGCGTCCACACGCCCGTCGTTGCCCACCAGGCCGACGGCGGTGCGCTGCTTGCCCGGCATGGGGCGGGCCTCGTAGCCCAGCTCTTCGATGGTGTCCACGACGCGCTGGATCTCATCGCCGCTCGCGTCGTGCTGCATCACAACCAGCATCGTTACGTCCCTATGACAAAACGGTCGCCGTCTCGGGCGGCGACGATCTCCCCGTGGAACTCCCGAGCGGCCGCGCGCACCGGGTCGGTCGCGCCGAACACCGGATAGAAATGCGTCAGCACCAGCCGCCGGGCGCGCGCGGCGTGCGCCAGCGCACCGGCCTGCGTGGGGGTTAAATGTACCCCGATGGCTCGCTCATCGGGTAGCGAGCACTCGGCCAGCAGCAGGTCGCACCCGGCGGCCCAGCGGGCCAGCGCCTCGCTCGGTCCCGTATCTCCCGTGTACACCAGCCGTGCCTCGCCGGTCCGGACGGCGTAGGCGATGCTCTCCGAGGTATGGGGCGTGTCGCACGTCTCGAGCGTAATGCCGGGGCTCAGCTCCCTGGTGGCGCCCGCCGCGATCTCGACCACTTCCAGCGGAAACTCGGGCTCCAGCACCCAGCCGCCGAAGGCGCCCGCCAGCCGCTCCAGCCGAAGCAGCAAACCCGGCGGCCCGAGCAGCATGAGCGGAGCGCTGCGGGCCGGCTCGATGCCCCAGCGCAGCGCGAAGAGGTACGCCGCAAGCTCGCCCCAGTGGTCGGGGTGGAAGTGGGTGATCGCCAGGTGTGTTGCCGCGGCCCACGGCACGCCGAACGCGGCCGCGCGGTGTAGGACCCCCGCGCCACAGTCGAGCAGCAGCTTGACCGGTCCGGCCTCCACCCAATGGGCCGGCGCCGTGCGCTCGGCCGTCGGCGCCGCGGTGCCGCTTCCCAGCACGACGAGCTCCACTAGAACCCGGCTCCCATGAACACGATGCGCTTGAAGAAGGTGCCCTCTGGGGTGACCAGTCGGATGAGGTAGATCCCCTGTGGCACCGTCGATCCGTCGGCTGCCCGTCCGTCCCACTGGAGGTTCGGGTCGCAGCTTCCGGTCTGCCCCACGTCGGGCCGGCCGTAGCGGCCTGCGTCGAGCCGGGCGGGGAACGCGGCGCTGGGAATCACCGTCTGCACAACGTGTCCCCGGGTATCCAGTATGTCGAGCCGTATCTCGCCGCCCTCGGCCAGGTCGAACCAGATGCAGGTAGCCTGCTGCCCCGTGGCCCGATTCGGGAAGGGGTTCGGAAAGTTCTGGAACAGCAGCGTGACCGTGGGCACCGAATCGTCGATGATCACGAAGGTGCCCTGGCTCTCGGTGATCGCGCTGTCGGGCCCCAGGTGCGCGGTGATCTGCCACCGGTACGGCGTGTTCCGCTCCAGATCCGCCGGCGGGACGTACTCCGTAGCGGTCAGCCCCCGCTCGTCGATCTCGATCTCGTCGTCGTCGTTGCGGATGACGCTGAGGTCGTACACGAACGGGCCCGGCGGCTCGATCACGTCGGGCGAGGACCAGCGGAAGGTGGGGCGCGGCTCGCGAATGGTGATGCCCGCGGGCTCGTCGAGCGTGAGCAGCTCCGCCCAGGGCGGCACCACGTGCTCCGCGGAGGGCAGGGTCATGTACCGCACGCCATCGGCCGCCGTGCCGGTCACCGTGTAGGTGATTCTGACTCCGGGCCTGAGCGGCGTGGTGATGGTCACCGGAGATTCCGTCACGACCGTGTCGAGCAGCAGGCTCGGCGTAGCGAGCGGGCTCGAGAGGCGGAGGCGGTAGGTGAGCGGCAGCGCAAACCCGGGAAAGCCGGGCACGAGCCAGTCGAACGTCGGCGTCACGCTGGTGAGCGCGGTGTCGGCCGGCGCCGTGATCACGATGCCGATTGGGAAGTACGCCGCCGCGGCGCCGTCGGGCCGGCCCCACCCTCGTGAGGAGTCGGGCGCGGCGGCGTTGCTGCCGGTGCGGCGCAGCGCCTCCTGTACCTGGATGGGAGCCAGCAGCGGGTGCAGCTCCAGGAACAGGGCGACCGCGCCCGCAATGAGCGGCGTGCTGTACGACGTGCCGCTCACCCGCAGGAAGCCCGTTCCGAGCGGTGGGGGGTCTACCACGTACACGGCTCGCCCCGGTGCCGAGAGGTCGGGCTTCAGCCGCCGGTCGGCCGTGGGGCCGCGCGAGCTGAACGACTGCACGACACCGAGCGAATCCTCCGCCCCCACGGAGATGACGGAGTCCCCGTCGGCGGGAGTGGCGAGCGTGTAGAAGCTGGGCCCGCGGTTGCCCGCGGCGTTCACCACCACGATGCCACGCGCGACGGCCGCATCGGCCGCCACCGTGGTCACCGCCACGTCGCCGTTCAGATCCTCGGGCGCATAGCTGAAGCCGTCGTCGAAGTCGAGGTAGGCCAGGCTCGAGGTCACGATGTCCACCCCGATCGAGTCGGCCCACTCCAGCGCCGCCACCCAGCGGTCTTCGTCGGCACGCGGCTCGGCGCCCACGGTGTCGACCTTGGCCAGGAGGTAGGTGGCCTCCGGCGCCACCCCGATCACCTGAGTGGGCAGGGTCGCCGCAAGCAGCGACCACACCTGCGTGCCGTGGCGCGACTGGCCGGGGTCGTCAAACGGCTCGTTGCGCACGATCGAGTCGTTGAAGATGAAGTCCCACTGGGCCGCGACCGTGGCCGAGTCGAATGCGGCGTGCTCGGTCTCGAAGCCGGTGTCCAGCACCGCGATCGTGAGCCCGGCGCCGCGGTAGCCCCGTTCCACCAGCGGGAAGAGGCCAAGCCGGCGCAGCGGCATGCTCGAAGGGCCGTACAGCGCAATCAGCGAATCGAGGTCGGCCGGGGCGCGCGGCGGCGCCAAGCCGGGGCGATGCGCCTCACGGGGAAGGGGCGGCGGCGGGAGCGAGCGTGCCACCGGTTGCAGGTGGCGGAACTCGGTCCGTGTGCCCGCCAGCGCCACGGCGGCGGACGGGATGTCCGCCGACACCGCGTGGAGCCAGCGGCTGCGGTGCCGAACCCGGCCCTGGACCTGCGTGACCGCGGCGGCGACCTCGTCGAGCGAGCGGCCGGCCGCACCGAAGAACCAGACGGCGACCACGGAGTCGCGCCGCACCATCGACTGGAGCGCGCGGGAGACGGTGGGTTGTTGCGCGTGCGCCGTCGCCCCGCCGGCAAGCAGGGCGGCGAGGAGCAGGGCGGTGCGTCTCAAGTGCCCGTCTGTGCGGCTGCTCCCAGACGGACGCCCACGATCGTCGAGACGCCAGGTTCCTGCATGGTGACCCCGTACACCGCGTCGGCCACCTGCATGGTCCGGGGGTTGTGGGTGATGACGATGAACTGCGTCTCGTCTTTGAACTCCTCGAGCAGTCGCACGAAGCGCATCACGTTGGCATCGTCCAGCGGCGCGTCCACCTCGTCGAGCAGGCAGAACGGCGCGGGCTTCGTGAGGTAGATCGAGAACAAGAGCGAGATGGCCACCAGGGCGCGCTCGCCGGAGGAGAGCAGGTGAATGCGCTGGATGCGCTTGCCACGTGGCGCCGCCTGGATCACGATGTCGCTCTCGAGGGGAGCATTTTCGTCGGCCAGCCGCACGTCGCACTCGCCTCCCTCGAACAGCGTCGTGAAGACGGACCGGAAGTTCTCCCGGACCGCAGCGAACGTTTCGAGGAACATCTCGCGGGCGGTCACGTCGATCTCGCGCAGCGCCTGCTGCAGCGAGTTCCGGGCCGCCACGAGGTCCTCGCGCTGCGACTGGAGGAACTCGAGCCGCTCCTTCTCCTCGGCGTGCTCCTGAACGGCCAGGGGGTTCACGGGACCCATCTGCTCGAGCTCACGCGCCAGCTCCTCGGCTTCCCGCCGCAGCGTCTCGAGCTCTCCCTCGACCTCGGGCGCCTCCGCCAGGAGTGCCTCGAAAGGCTTGTGCCACTCTGCCTCGACCCGCTCGGTGAGGCCGCGACGCCGGCCGGCCGCCTCGGTCAGCTCGAGCTCGAGGTGATGCAGCTCCTCATTGAGGCGGTCGGCCTCCGCGCGCGCCTCCTCCAGCCCGCGCTCCTCCGCCTGGAGGATCTCGGCCGCCGCGGCCACGGCGGTCTCGGCCTCCCGGGTGGCCTCCTCCATCTCCTGCACCGCGACGCGACGCTCGCCCAGCGTGTCGGTCCACTCACCGCGCTGCCGCGTGAGCGAGCCCGTGCTGCCCTCGATGTCGGCGAGCTCGGTCGTGAGACGCTCGCCCGACGCGCGCGCCTCGTCCAGCGCCTGGCGCGCCCGCTCCTCGCGCTCGATCGCCGACCGCTCGCGGGCCGACACCTGTGCTTCCTCCACCTGCCAGTGGACGCGCCGCTCGCGCGCCGCCTCCTGCATCGACTCCAGGTCGGTCAGCACCGCCTGCTGCGTCGCAAGCTCCTCGCCCAGGCGTGTGCGCTCAGCCTCCCCGGCCGTCTGCTCCTCCGTCACGGCCTGGCGGCGCGCCTGGCGCTCGCTGCGCCGCTCGCGCAGCCGCGCCACCGCCTGGGTTGCCTCCGCACGCTCGCGCTCGGCCCGATGGAGATGCCGGCTCGCTTCGTCGCTCGCGCCCTGCGCTTCGCGCAACGCGGCGCGCGCGCGCGTGCTGTGCTCGGCGGCCGCTTCCAGCGCCCGCTCCGCCTGGCTGTGGGCCTCCGCCGCCTGTTGAGCGCGCCCGGTGAGATCACCGAGCCGGCGGTTCGCCTCGTCGAGCTGCCGGCCCAAGTCGTCGAGTTCCGCGCGACGGCTGAGCGGACCGGTCGTCTCCGATCCGGGGAGGAACACCGCGCCGTTGGCTCGGCGCACGAGACGCCCCTCGGGGTCTTGCGCCCGGTTACCCGACAGCAGCGCCCTGACCCAGGTCTGGGCCGGCGCCGTGACGCTGAGCTCCAGCGGCGCCACACCCGGTGCGACGCTGGGGCCCGGCTCCGTGGGGAGCAGCACCAGTGGCCCCGGGTTGGCACGGGCGTGCCACGCCGTCACCGCTTCGACGGTCGCCTCATCCCGCACCAGCACGGCCTGGAGCCAGTCGGCGAGGAGCCGCTCCGTAACGCGCGCCTCCGCGGGGGTGAGACTGAGGAAGTCGCTCAGCGGTCCCAGGATCGCTCCCTCGCCGAACTCCTCCCGCGCCGCTAGCAGTGCCCGGGTCGCGGGCGCCATGCCCTCGCGCTTCCGTTCCAGCTCGGCCAGCGCTTCACGCCGGGCGGAGAGCTGGGCGATGGACTCTTCCACCTCGCGCCGCTCCACCCGTACCGCCGCCTCATGCTCCCGCGCCGCCACCAGCGCGTGTCGCGCGCGCTCCAGTTCGGCCCCCGCCTCGCGCTCCTCCCGCTCCCGCGCCGCCAGGGCCGAGCGAGCGGCTTCGAGCACCTCGCGCGCCGTGCCGTGCTCCTGTTCGGCGACCCGCAGCCGTTCCTCTGCCTCGGCGTGCTGGCGCCCGAGTTCCTCGAGCTCGCCGTCGAGGGCCGTGCGCTCCCCGCTCAACGCCCGCGAGTTCTCCGCGGTGCGCTGCAGAGCGCCTTCCAGCTCGCGTACCCGCTCCCGCTGCTGCTGCAGCCGCCGTCGTGCCTCGTCCTCGGATGCCGTGCGCAGGTCCAGCTCCGTCTGCACCGACGCGCGGGCCGTCGCCGCGGCCTGCCGCTCCGCGGCCGCCGCCTCGAGCTCCCGTGCCGCCTGCTGCGCCTTGGCTTCGGCCTGGGCGCGCTCCTCGATCGCACGGGTGCGCCGGGAGGAGAGGTGCTCCAAGCGCTCGACCGCCAGGTTCATGTCGCCCTCGAGGCGCTCCAGCTCCACGCGGGTCGCGCCCAGCCGGCGCTCCAGCTCCGTGCGCCGCGCCTCCGCCGCCCCCCGCTCCTGGACCCGCATCTCGCGCCGCCGCTCGCGCTCCGCGATTGTCCGTCGCGCCTCCGGGATGCGGACCTGGATCGCCTCGCGGTGCTGCTGCAGCTCGGCATGGCGGGCGTCGAACGCTTCGAGCTCGCGCCGCGTCGCGGTCATCACGATCGCGAAGCGCTGCTCCGAGAACTGCCGGTGCCGCTCGGCTTTCCCACGCTGACGGGAAAGGCTGCGCACCTGGGTGTGCACCTCGCCGATCAGGTCGTCGAGGCGCTGCAGGTCGGCGCCCGTGCGCTCCAACCGGCGCTCCGTGCTTGCCTTGCGGTCCCGATACAGGCCGATGCCCGCCGCCTCCTCGAACAACGAGCGGCGCTCCTCGGCGCGCTCCGACAGGAGCCGGTCGATCATCTGGGCCTCGATCACCACGCCGGCGTCGCTGCCCAGACCGGTGCCCTGGAGCAGGTCGGCCACGTCTCGCAGGCGAACCTCGGACTGGTTGATCAGGTAGTCGCTCTGCCCGCTGCGCGAGATGCGCCGCATGATGACGACTTCGTGGTACGAGATGGGGAGGACGCCGTCGCTGTTGTCGAATACGAGGGCGACGTCGGCCACGTTGATCGGGCGCCGCTTGACCGACCCCTGGAAGATCACGTCGTCCATGCGCGCGCTGCGCAGGAGGCGGGCCCGTTGCTCGCCCAGGACCCACCGCACGGCGTCGGAGATGTTGGACTTGCCGCACCCGTTCGGGCCGACGATCGCCGTGATCCCGTCCTCGAAGGCGAGCTCGGTCCCGTCGGCGAACGACTTGAATCCCGACAGCTCCAGGCGGGTGAGTTTCATCGCGCGATCCCTGTTCGTGGTACGACGGTGCCCTGGAGGCCCGCAGCTGCGAGGATGGAGTCCGCCAGGCGCGCCTGCTCGGGCGTTTCGAAGGCGCCCACGAAGAGTCTCGCGGTCCCGTCGGGCGCCTCCACAATGTACGCTGCCGCCCCCCGCTCACGAAGCCCCTCACGCGCGGCCGTGAGGTCGGGGTAGCGGTCGAGCCCGATGGTGTGCGGCGTGCGCAGAATCGTGCCGTTGGGCCGCTCCACGAGGCCCTCGCTCCACAGCCTGGCGAGTACGCGCTCCGCGGCGTCGGGCGTCGATACGGCGGCCACGACGAGCCGATACCAGGTGCCCTGGCGGCCCAGCCGCACGGGGCTCACCGTCGCCGTCCACCCCGCGGTCCGGTACTCGCGCGCCCCCTCGAGCGCAGCCTCCATGCTCTGGAAGGCTGCTACCTGCACGGCGTAGTACAGGGAATCCGCTCCGGGTCGCGCCTCCGCGGTGGCGGGCGCCGGGATCGCGGCTGCCGCAGCGGAATCGGTCGACTCGCTCACCGCGCCGTTGCGGTTCCGCGGCAGCGTCACGGCCAGTGCCACGGTGCCGAGCGCCAACGCGGCCGCGGCCGCGGACTCCCAGCGAAGAAGCCGCGATGGCCGGATCCGCCTGGTGACGACCGGGCGAGCGGCCCTGGGACGTGGCCGGGGGGGGGCGCTCACCCGCGGCGGCGGTGTGTCGACGACGACATCGACCGGCGCGGAACTCCAGTCGACGGGGAGCACGAGGCGCCGCGCCGCGCTCGCCTTGCCCACCGGCGCCAGCACGACGATGCGGGTGGGCTCGACCGCCAGCCGCTCCAGCGCGAGGACCGGCACCAGCAGTATCAACAAAGCCCCCTCGGCGCCGAAGCCACGGGCCAGGCGGCGCCAGCGCTGGTGGGACCAGACCTCGTCGGGATCGGTCGGTCGGGTGCCCACTGGAATGACGTGCAGGCCGGGCACATCCTGCTCCACGGCCACGTGCTGGAGCGACGCGCCGTAGAGGAACGCGTCCACCACCCCCTCTCCGCTGCCGCTCACGGCGCGTTGGTCGAGCACGGGATCCCGGAGGCAGAGATCCACCAGGGCCACTCGGCGGCCGGTGCGCGCCACGGCGGCCGCCAGCTCCCACGCCATGCCCTCACTGTCGCGCTCGCCCCCGGCCAGCACGACGGCGACGACGACGCTGGCCTCGGAGAGGAGGTCGGGGGCGGTGGCGGGGAGCTCGGCCCTGGGAAGCTCCCGCGGCGTCATGGGGTCGTACGCGCGGTGTCCAACGTGAGGATCCAGGAAGGCATGTCGAGCATCCGGCGGGTCTCCTCGGCTTCCTCCCGCGTGGGGTAGGGGCCGAGTACGACCCGAAACGGCTCGAGGAAATCCGCCGGTGGGAGGACGGAGGCGGGCATGCCGGCGCGCCCCAGATTGGCGGCCAGGTCGCGGGCCCAGTCGTCGTTGTGCGTGGCGCTCACCTGCACGTAGATGAGTTGGCCGGACTCGGGCTCCTCGGTCTGTCCGCTCTCGGCGAACTCCAGCACCGGCCGGCGCGGATCCCACGCCAGCGGGAGCCATTGGTCGCCCTGCTCATCCAGCACCACACCGGTCTGCCGCAACGAGTCGGGTGAGAGCGCGACGATCCGGATACCGCGCCGCAGCAGGACGGTGCCGTCCGGCGCCACGATCGGGAGCTGCTCGTCCCACTGGCCCTCCACGCTGCCCACCAGCTCCCAATGCACCTGGTCCACGACCCAGATGACCGCTTCGAACTGCGATTGCACCAGGAGCAGGCGCCCGCCCGGGTCGGTGCGGAGCGCGCTCGCCGGGCCCTCCAGGAGCAGCGTGTCGAGCACGGTCAACGAGAACCGCTCTGTGCTCAGCAGGCGTCCGGCCGCGTCCGCAACGAAGATCCGGTGCGCGGAGGGGGAGAACTCCACCACGCGGGCCGCATCGGCGAGGGGAGCGAACCGGGCCGGTGCGCTGGCCGTCGGGTCGAGCACCACGAGCCCCGAGTCGGTCGCGACCGCAGCCAGGTCGCCCCAGCGCGACAGCGCCACGACGCCCCCCGGCAGGCGCTGCGACACGGGCGCCTGCCCGTCGGAGAGGAGCTGCAGCGTGCGTCCCTGCTCGTCGGGGACCAGGCCGATCAGCCGGTTGCGCGCCGCACCCCAGATGGCGCTCGGGAGACCGTCGAACCGGACCGGCCAGCGATTCACCGATCGCTGGCGGATCGTCGCCACCGAGCTGTCGTGGTGCACGACGTACGGCCTCCCCGCGGGCCCGATGGTGGCGAGGGCGACGCTGCTGTCCACTACGCGGGCGCGGCCGCTGGCGAGGTCGAGGGCCACCAGCTCCGCTTCGCTCGTCAGTGTGAAGGCCAGGTCGTCGTCGCCCGCAAACCCCACCGTCCGGGCCACGGGATTGTCCTCCGCCTCGAAGCGCCACGCGACCTGGTCGAGGTCGGGTAGCCGATAGAGCGTCGCGTTGCGCTGACCGGGGGTCGCGGGGAAGCGGAACGCCACCGAGGCCGGGACGCCGGTGCCGTAGGGCGACTGGGCCAGGGCCTCGCGCAGCGACGAGTCGTCCTGGCCGGATGTGCACGCGAGCAGCGCCGCGAGAGCGGTGATCAGGGCGTGACGAGAGGGCACAGCGGAAGCTAGGGGGCGAACCGCATGGCGGGCAATAGGCAGGACGCGAGGGGGGAACGGGGAAGCGCCATCACCGTTCTCGCGTTCCGCTTCCCCCTCGACGCTGCGTCGGTCCTCGCGACAGCTTGTCCACATCTACCGCATCGGCATCCCCCCACAGCCGCTCGAGCTGATAGTACGCCCGCAGGGTCGGGTGGAAGACGTGCACGACGACGTCCACGAAATCGAGCAGCGCCCAGCGACCTGCCGCCACGCCCTCGACGTGATGCGGCCGCCGGCCGCGCTGCTCGATGGCGTGCTGGACGCTCTCGGCGAGGGTGCGCACGTGGACGTCCGACGTTCCCGACGCGATCACGAAGTAGTCGGCCGCGTCGCTGACGGAGCGCAGGTCCAGCACGACGACGTCGGTCGCCTTGTGCTCGTCGAGCGCTGCGACGGCGACGCCCAGATCGCGCCGGGCGTCGTTCTCTACGCTTGCCGTGTGCGTCTTGCGGGGAATGGCTCTGCGGCTTCCGCGGGCGTGGCGTCTTCGACCTGCCAGAAGACGCCCCAGGCGCCCAGGCCGACGTGCACACCGAGGGCGGCGGTCACGTCGCTCACGTACGTATCGCGGGGTTGGAAGCGGCTCACGACTTCCTCGTGGATCCGCTCGGCGATCTCGGGCACGCCGGCGTGGGCCACGGCGATGCGCAGCGACTCGGGGCGGGGGGTGAGGCGCCGCTGGAGATGCCGCAGCACGCGCGGGACGAGGGCGTCACGCCCACGCACGCGGTCGAGCGGCACGACCCGACCGTCGAGACCGACCTCGAGGATCGGCTTGATGTCGAGCAGGCCGCCGAGCCAGGCGCGCCCTCTGCTCACCCGCCCCGAGCGGAGCAGGTTGTCGAACACGTCGACCGTGAAGAATGCGCCCGACTGATTGCGAATGCGATCCAGCTCCCGCACGATGGCGGGGATCTCCCACCCCGCCTCGGCCAGCTCGGCAGCGCGGATCGCGAGCATGCCCAGGCCGAACGATGCCGTGCGGGAGTCAAACGGGGTGATGCGGTCGGCGCTGTCGCGCGCCTTGGCCGCCGCCTGTGCCGAGGCCAGGGTGCCCGACAGCGAGCCGGCGAGGAACAGACCGAGCACCTGGTCGGCGCTAGAGAGCGCATCTTCGTACGCGCGCACGAAGGCGCCGGGCGTCGGCTGCGAGGTCGTGAAGATCTCGCCCTCGCGCATGCGGTCGTACAGCTTGCTGCCGCCGATCTCGAGCCGATCCAGATAGGTGGTGTTGCCCTGGATCACCTGCAGCGGCACGACCACCATCCCGTGGCGGTCCACCAGCTGGTCCGGAAGGTCGCACGACGAGTCCAAGACGATGCCGATCTTGCGGTGCGCCTCGTGCAGGGCGCGATGCTGCGCCCGCATGTCGTCGGCCTTGGTGGATTCGACGGTGCCCCAGCTCTCGGCGAGCGTGAACACCTCCTGCGGCGTGTCCGTGTGCACGTGGACCTTCAGCAGATCGTCGGTGGCCAGCACCACGATCGATCCCCCGAGACTGCGCAGCGTCTTGCGGATCTCCGTGCTCGGCGGGAAACCCCTCCCACGCACCAGGACCTCGGTGCAGTAGCCGTAGTCCCGCTCCGCCGCAACCTCGGCGATGGCCGCCGCGTCGGGCACGGTGTACTGGACAGGCTCCGCCGCCGGCAGGATGGGGTCGCCCTCGATCAGCCGCATGACCCCCTCGAGCACCCGCACGAACGCCTTGGCCCCGGCGTCCACCACGCCAGCCTCCCGCAGCACCTCGAGCAGCTCGGGCGTGCGGCGCAGCGAGTCCTCCGCCTGCCGCATCACGTGCACCATCATCTCCTGCAGGTTGTGGTTGCGCTTCGCCGCCCACTCGGCCGCGTCGGCCACCTCGCGGGAAACCGTCAGGATGGTGCCTTCCACGGGCTCGTCGAGGGAGTGATACAGGTGATTCGCGCCGGCGCGAATCGCGCGTGCCACGTCGGCCGCGGAGGCGACCTCCAGATCGCCGAGCGACTCCCGGAAGCCGAGCAGGAAGTGGGAGAGCAGCATGCCGGAGTTGCCGCGGGCTCCGAACACACAGGATTCCGCCATGGCACGGGTGACCGCCGGAAGCGTGGCGCGCCGGTGCAGCGCGCGTACCCCCTCGGCCGCCGCTCGCAGCGTCATGGCGAAGTTGGTGCCCGTGTCCCCGTCGGGGACCGGGAAGACGTTGATGCGGTTGAGCTCGTCGCGACCGGCGTCCACCCAGTCAGCGGCGGCGAGGACGGACCGCCTCAGGCGCGGGCCGTCGAGGTACGTGATCCCGACCGCGGTTGCCGTCACGCTTCCTTGTCGATCCAAACCCGGATCTCGCCGCGGACCTCCGAATGCAGCCGGATCGGCACCTGGTAGACGCCGATCATCTTGATCGGCTCCTCCAGCTCGATCACGCGCTTGTCCACGGTGAGACCCCGTTCAGCGAGCCCGGCCGCGATGTCGGCCGATCCGATGGAGCCGAACAACCGGTCGCCCTCGCCCGCCTTCATCGCGAACCGCAGCTCCACGCCCGCGAGCCGTGCGGCCAGCGCCTCGGCATCGCCCTGGTCGGCGGCCAGCTTTCCCGCGAGGCGCTTCGATTCGGCCTCCGACCGGCGCTTGTTGGCGTCGGTGGCCTGGTAGGCCAGCCCCTTGGGAATCAGGAAGTTGCGGGCGTAGCCGTCCTTCACCTTCACGATCTCGCCGGCCCGGCCCACGTTTTCCACCGTCTCTCTCAGAATCACATCCATCCGTCAATCTCTCACCGACGGTGGCGTCCACCGCCGTCTCAGGTCGAGGCCCGCGTCCAGCACGCCCAACAGAATGGCACCGCCGAGCGCGGCAGGCAACACCAGCAAAAAGATCACCGCGAGGAGCGCCGTGAGGAAGGTCCCTCCGGCTCCCACGAGCTGCAGGCCGAACACCGCCACGGCCGCCCCCCGCAGGGCGTAGAGCGCCCCGCTGGCGAGCAGGATGTTGGCCGCCGCGGCCTTGAAGGCACCCAACTTCGGGATCAGCACCACGATCAGTGGAACGACTACCGCCCATCCCAGGTGCTCGTTGAAGCGGAAGTCCCGCAGCCGCCTGGGAGGCACGCCCACCGGCCGCAGGGCCACCCGCTCATAGACCGCGGTGGCCAGGGCGAGCCCCGCGAGCAGCTGCAGCAGCGTCACCGCCGGAAAGAAATCCGACAGGAACTGCACGACCGTCCCCAGCCACGCCTCGAGCTGCTGCAGAGCCTCAGGTGCCGGATCGGCCCGCGTGAACCAGATCTGGCCCATCAGGATCCTGGCGGTGTGGCTGGCGCGGCGAGCCACCCACCACTGCAGCTCCCCCCACGACGACCCCAGCGCCGCCAGGAGGGCGACGACCCCGGCGGCGGCTCCCGTGACCGCGACGAGGCCTCGGTGGATCACCGAGAGCTGCGTGCGAAAGGTCGCCACCACGAAGAACGCGGTGGTGAGCACGGCCGCGGCACGCACCATTTGATCCGGGAGCTCGCCCAGCCCGAGGAGCCACCACGCGCTGACGCCGGCGGCGATCCCCGCCGTGACCGTCTCGCCGCGGGTGCGGGGGCTCGATCCCAGCAGGAGCGCCGCCAGCGGGAGCGCCGCCAGCGCCAGGGGTGCAACCAAGGCGAAGGCGATGGCCCCCGCCACCAGACGCCCGAGCCCGCCATGCGGCGCTCGCTCGGACGGCGGCGTCATCTAGCGGCCGTGGCCCCGGACGTACGGTATCAGGGCCAGGTGCCGTGCCCGCTTGATCGCCTGTGACAGCTGGCGCTGGTGCCGAGCGCACATGCCCGAAAGCCGGCTCGGAATGATCTTGCCGCGTTCCGTGATGAAGCGGGAGAGGCTCCGGTCGTCCTTGTAGTCCACCTGGCGGATCCCCATCTCGCACACCGGGCAGCTCTTGCGAGGACGCCTCATGATTCCACCTCCTCGCCGGCCTTGGCTTCCGGCGGCGTGGGGGCTTCGGCGCCACGCTCCGCGCCAACCGGTGCCAGCCCTTCGTTGACGACCAGCAGGTAGCGCAGCACGGCGTCGTCCAGCTTGAGCGCCCGCTCCAGCTCGCCCAGGAGCTCCGGATTGGTTTCGAACTGCTCCACCACGTAGTAGCCCGTCTCCTTGCCCTTGATGGGGTAGGCGAGCGTACGCTTGCCCCAGTGACTCGCCGATGTCACTGGCTCAGCGGCCTCCGGAGTCTTGGTCAGGGTGTGAAAGCGTTCGAGGCGCTCGTTCACCTGCGCCTCTTCCAGCGTGCTGTCGAAGATGTAGACCAGCTCGTACTGACGGGTCATTGCACCATCCTTCGGACAAAGTGACCCCGCCCGGTGCCGGGCGGAGTAGGAGATTTGAAGCGGGGAAGCTAGTGGGTTTGGGTGCGGTGGGGAAGGGGGAGCGGTGCGACGGTCGCGCCATACCCTCCCCCCCGCGAACGGCTACACGTTGAAGCGAAACAGCAGCACGTCGCCGTCCCGTACGACATAGTCCTTGCCCTCGCTGCGGATCACGCCCTGTTCGCGGGCCGCCTTGTAGGAGCCCCTCCTGATGAAGTCCTCGACCTGCACCGCTTCGCAGCGGATGAATCCCCTCTGGAAATCGGAGTGAATCTGGCCGGCGGCCTCGTAGGCCGTGGCTCCGGCGGGCAGGGTCCACGCCCGGACCTCCCTGTCCCCCACGACCGTGAAGAAGGTCTCCAGGTCGAGGAGCCGGTAGCAGGCGTGGATCAGCCGGTCGAGTCCGGGTTCGTCGATCCCCGCGCTGGCGAGGAACTCGTCTCGCTCGGCCCCGTCCAGCTCGGCCAGCTCGGCCTCGAACTTGGCGGAGAAGGACACGACCTCCGCGGTCTCGTGGTGTCCCTTGGCGGCGGCGGCAAGCGCCTCGACCGCCGGGATGCGCTCGGCACCGAGCTCGGCCTCGCTCACGTTGGCGGCGTAGAGGACCGGCTTGAGGGTCAGGAGGCCCAGCTGCTCCAGCGCGCGGCGCTCGCGTTCGGCGGCGACGGCGTTGCGCGCTCCGCGGCCGGCATCGAGCTCAATGATCACCCGCTCGAGCAGCTCCACCTCGGCTTGGGCGTCCTTGTCCCCCGAGCGGGCCAGCTTCTGTGCCCGCTCCCGCTGGTGCTGCGCTACGGCCAGATCGGCCAGCGCCAGCTCCGTCGTGACGATGTCGTGATCCCGCACCGGGTCCACGGCACCCGCCACGTGGGTGACATCGGGATCCTCGAAGCAACGCACCACGTGCACCACGGCGTGCACGTTGCGGATGTGGGCGAGGAACTGGTTGCCCAGGCCCTCGCCCTTGCTCGCGCCCTCGACCAGCCCCGCGATGTCGAAGAACTCCACCGCGGCGTGCACGACGTTGCGCTGGCCCACGGTCGCGGCCAGGCGCTCGAGTCGCTCGTCGGGGATGGGCACGACCCCGACATTGGGATCGACGGTGCAGAACGGATAGTTGGACGCCGCGGCGCCGGCGTTGGTGAGCGCGTTGAACAGCGTGGACTTGCCCACGTTGGGGAGGCCGATGATGCCCAAGCGGAGCATGGGTATAAGACTAGACGCCTGAACGTCGCAACGTCCAGGCGTCTGTCGCCGTCAGGCGCGGGCTAGCGGCGCCGGCTCAGCCGATGAACCAGGGGGCCAGCACCAGGCTGACCACCGACATCAGCTTGATCAGGATGTTCATGGACGGGCCGCTGGTGTCCTTGAACGGATCGCCCACCGTGTCGCCCACGACCGCCGCCTTGTGCGGGTCGGAGCCCTTGCCGCCGTGGGCCCCGCCCTCGATGTACTTCTTGGCGTTGTCCCAGGCGCCGCCGGCGTTGGCCATGAACAGCGCCAGCATCACGCCGGTCACCGTGGCGCCGGCGAGCAGCCCCCCCAACGTCTCGACGCCGAGGAACTTGCCGACCAGCACCGGTACGATCACGGCGGTCACCCCCGGCACGATCATCTCACGCAGCGCCGCCCGGGTGGAGATGTCGACGCAGCGCGCGCTGTCGGGCTTCGCCTTGCCCTCCATCAGGCCGGCGATCTCGCGGAACTGGCGCCGCACCTCCTGCACCATCCCCTCGGCCGCCCGGCCCACCGCGGTCATGGTCATGGCCGCGATCAGGAAGGGCAGGATGCCGCCGAGGAACAGGCCGATCACCACCTGTGGATTGGAAATGTTGAGCAGGATCGGCGCCGCACCCTGCGGTGTCACGGCGTTGGCGTAGGCGGAGAACAGCGCCAGGGCCGTCAGGGCCGCGGAGCCGATGGCGAAGCCCTTGCCGATGGCCGCCGTGGTGTTCCCCAGCGCGTCGAGGCCGTCGGTGATCTTCCGGACATCGGGGCCGAGCCCGCTCATCTCGCTGATGCCGCCCGCGTTGTCGGCGATCGGCCCGTAGGCGTCCACCGACATGGTGACGCCCACGGTGGCCAGCATGCCCACCGCCGCGATCCCGATGCCGTACAGGTCGGACGTCGTATAGGCGATGTAGATGGCGCCGCAGATCACCAGCAGCGGGATCGCCACCGAACGCATGCCCACCGCCAGGCCCGAGATGATGTTGGTGGCCGGGCCGGTGAGCGACGCCTCAGCGATGGTGCGGATCGGCTTGGCCGCCGTGTACCACTCGGTGGCGAGGCCGATCATGATACCGGCCAGCGTGCCGACCACGACGGCCCAGAAGGGCCCCATGGGGCTGAGGTTGCCGCTGATCAGCGTGACGCCGATGTCCACCCGCTGCGTGATGAAGTACGCCGCTGCCAGGAAGAGGCCGGCCGCGATGAAGGTGGCCCACCTGAGCGCTCCGGCGGGGCTGAACCGTTCCAGAATGCGGAACAGCCCGATGGCGATGATGCTGGCAGCGAGCCCGGCCAGCGTGTAGAGCAGCGGGAGCGCCGCCGCCGCCATGCGGTCGGCGATGGCGGGGCTGGTCGCCGCGATGGCGATGGTCGCGATGATCGCGCCGACGTAGCTCTCGAAGATGTCGGCGCCCATGCCCGCCACGTCACCCACGTTGTCGCCCACGTTGTCGGCGATGGTGGCCGGATTGCGCGGGTCGTCCTCGGGAATCCCCGCCTCGACCTTGCCGACCAGGTCGGCGCCGACGTCGGCCGCCTTGGTGTAGATCCCGCCGCCGACGCGAGCGAACAGCGCGATCGAGGAGGCGCCCATGGCGAAGCCGGTGATGATCTCGCTGAAGGCCTTCCACCCCGCGTCGGCCGCCGGCGACCCGAGGAACACTCGGATCACGAGCCCCACTCCCAGCAGCCCGAGGCTTGCCACGGCGAGGCCCATCACCGCGCCGCCGTTGAAGGCCACCCGCAGCGCCATCTCCTGGCCCTTCGCCCGTGCCGCCTCGCTGGTGCGGGCGTTGGCGCGGGTCGCCGACTTCATGCCGAAGAAGCCGGCGAAAATGGAGCAGAGCCCGCCGAAGATGTACGCGACTGCGGTGGGCCAGCCGATGATGATGCCCAGGAGCACGGCGATGACGAGCAGGAACGGCACGAGGTAGGAGTACTCGCGCCTGAGGAAGGCCATCGCGCCGGTGTGGATCATGTCCTGGATCTCGCGCATCCGCTCATTGCCGGCGGGCTGCCGGCGCACGTAGAAATAGATCAGCCAGGCGATGATCAGCCCAACCAGGCCCGCCACGATGGCGGAGTTGGGCAGAAAGGCGAATTCGCTCACGTTTCGGTTCCTCGTCGGTTGAATCGATTCATGGCGGCGTCGATGCCCTCGAGCAGCCAGCACTCCACCGCGTCCACGAGCGGCGGCAGCAGGTCCGCCAGTGTTGCGATCTCCTCAGGCTCGAAGTTCGACAGCACGAACTCCGCCTGGTCGTCCACGTCTTCGGGCAGGGGGCCCACCCCGATGCGCAGCCGCGCGTACTCGGGCGATCCGACCGCCGCCTCGACGCTCTCTAGACCGTTGTGGCCGCCGGCCGACCCGCGCGCGCGCAGCCGGAAGGTCCCCAGCGGGAGCGCGATGTCGTCGACCAGCACCAGGAGATCGGTGGAGGGGTCTAGGTCCCGCGCCGCGAGGAGCTGGGCCACCGCATCGCCGCTCAGGTTCATGTAGGTCTGCGGCTTGAGCAGCACGAGCGACTGCCGGCGCCGCCTCCCCTCGGCGACCAGCGCGTGCCCCCAGCGCCGGAGCTTGGGGAGCCGCCACTGCTCCGCCAGCACGTCCGCCAGCAGGAAGCCGGCGTTGTGCCGGGTGACCGCGTACTTCGGACCGGGATTGCCCAGCGCGACGATGGCGCGCAGCGGTTACTCCTGGGGCGCCTTGCCCTCGGGTGCGGCCCCCTCCGCCCCCTCCTCTTCGTCCTTGGCCTTGCGAATGAGCTCGGGCTCGGCGGCCTCCTCCTCCTCGGCCACCTCGGGCACCGCGACCTCTTCCACCCGCGGCGGCACCACCGTGCAGATCGTCTGGTCCGCCTCGGCGAGGATCTCGGCGTTCTCCACCGAGAGGTCAGACACGTGCAGGGAGTCGCCGATCTCCAGCGCGGAGACGTCCACCTCGATGCGCTCCGGGATGTCTCGCGGGAGTACCTCGATCTCGACGTCGCGCAGGAACTGCTCCAGCACGCCACCCGCGTTGCGCACGCCCTCCGGCGTTCCCACCAGCAGGAGCGGGACGTCGAGCGTGATCTTCTCGCCGGCGTGGATCTCGAGGAAGTCCACGTGTGACACTGTCTTCCGGGTCGGGTGCCGCTGGATCTCGCGGATCAGCGCCCTGAGCGTCGTGCCGTCGATCGAGAGCTCGATGATGGTCGAGCCCGAGGCACCCTGCAGCGCCTTTTCGAGGTCGGCCAGGTTCAGCGTGAGGGACTCCGTCTCGCGTCCGTGACCGTAGACGACCGCCGGGACCATCCCCGCCTGCCGGAGCTTCCGCGCCGCCCCCGTGCCACTGGTGCTGCGCCGCTCTGCGTTGAGTGAGACCGTCTGTGCCATACCGTTTCGCTACTACCCTTCTCGTTTCGTGCCGTGATCAGCCGAACAGCGAGCTGACCGACTGGTCGCTGTGTGTGAACCGCACGGCCTGCGCGAGCAGCGGTGCGATTGAGAGAATCTTCAACTTCTCGAAGCGGCGCTCTTCCGGAATCTGGATCGTGTTCGTTACCGCCACCTCGGTCACCTCCGAGGAAGCGAGACGGTCCACCGCGGGGCCCGACAGCAGGGCGTGCGAGGCGCAGGCGAACACGTTCCGCGCTCCCAGGCGCTTGAGCGCCATGATGCCTTCCGTCATCGTGCCGGCGGTGTCGATCATGTCGTCCACCAACAGGCAGTCGCGATCGTCCACCTCACCCACCACGTTCACGACCTCGGCGACATTGGCCGACGGCCGCCGCTTGTCGATGATGGCCAGCGAGGCGTCGAGCCGCTTGGCGAACCCCCGCGCCATCTTCGCCGCCCCCACGTCGGGCGCCACCACCACCGGCTGATGCATCTGCTTCTGCCGGTAGTGCTGCACCAGCACCGGGGCCGCGTACAGGTGGTCCACCGGGATGTCGAAGAACCCCTGCAACTGGTGCTGGTGGAAATCGAGGCCCAGCACCCGTTCCGCTCCCGCGGTCGTGATCAGGTTCGCCATCAGCTTGGCGCTGATCGCCACGCGCGGCTGGTCCTTGCGGTCCTGCCGGGCGTACCCGAAGTAGGGTATCACGGCAGTCACCCGGGCAGCGCTCGCCCGCTTGGCCGCGTCGATCAGGATCATCAACTCGATCAGGTTCTCGGCTGGCGCGTTGGTGGGCTGGATGATGAACACATCCTGCCCCCGCACGTTCTCGTCGATCTTGACGAAAATCTCGCCGTCCGCGAACCGCCGGATCGTTACGCGACAGAGCGGCTCGTTCAGCTGCGCCGCGATCTCCTCGGCCAGGGGGCGATTCGCCGTCCCGGCCATGAGTAGCATCTTGCTGCCCGAAAGGGAGATATCGGCCATGAGAGCCCCAAAAACTAGCTAGTTGCAGATCGGAAGCCAACCCGCCGGGGCGGGCTGCCAGGAGGAGGGCTACGGGACGGGGTATGCGGCCGGCCGCATCACGAGGAGCGTCCCGGCTCGTCTTCTTCGTCGGGCTCCGTCTCCCCGTCCCACGCCTCGTGGAACCACGACGTCCTGGGATCCACCTCGCGTATCCGGACCTGGCTGTGGCCGTTGATCAGCTCCGCCGGGGCCACCCACAGATGGGCGTTCCACAACATGCCCTCGAGCTCGAACGGCTTGAGGTCATCGTCGGCCAGATCCAGCTTCACCTCGAGCAGCGCATCGCCCTCGAGTCCCTCGTCGTGCCCGAGCGGGCGATCGGCGAGCCATACGCCAGGGACGACCGCGTCCCGTCCGGTCTGGACGTCCTTGAGCCCGAAGTCCCACTCGATGTCCTCGAACCCGGACTGCATGATCTTCCGGGCCTCGCCGATGGTCGTGCGGTGAAAGAGCACCATCGTCATCCGTTCATCGCCTTCCGTGGCTGTCTCCTGAAAGATGGACCCAGGTCCCACGCCGGGGCACCCCGACCCCTCACTGCGACACGCGCACGCCGCGGGGCTGAACAATAGATGCACGTCCCTACGCGGCCAAGGGCCTATCGGGTCGCTCTAGCGGGCCCGTCATCGCGGACCGATTATTAGGCACTGCCGTTTCAGGGAGGGGCAATGGCGGAGCAGCTCGTCGGAACGGTGACACACTTCTTCAAGGGGCCGAGTGTGGCCGTGGTGAAGGTCACGGAGGGCGAGATCGCGGTCGGCGACGAAATTCACTTCGTGGGCCACACGACCGACTTCACCGAGCGCGTCACCTCAATGGAGGTGGAGCACAAGAAGGTCGAGACCGCCAAGGTCGGCGACGAGATCGCCATCCAGGTCGTGGAGCGCACCCGGCCGCACGACCAGGTCTACAAGGTCCAGCCGGAGTAGTCCCGGGACTCCGCCGCCCCATCCGAGCGGCGGGGTCCGGACGGCGCCGGCCCCCGGAGGTTCCCAGTCGGGAATCCAGGGGGCGGTCCCGTGCAACCGCCCCGCCCAGCCGCCCGTTTACCGAGTATCACGCAGTGACAGACACGGCCCGCCCGACGGCGCGGCGCGCCCGGGCGGCCGGCCAATGGGGAGGAGCGTGCCATGCAGAGGGTGCTTGCAGCAGCCGTGGCGTTCGGCATCGCGGTCGCAGGGCAGGCGCAGGCGCAGACCGCGGCGGACTCGGCGGGGATCCGCGGTGCCGCCCTGGACTACATCGAGGGGTGGTACGCGGGGGACGCCGCCCGCATGGAGCGGGCCGTGCATCCCGAGCTGGCCAAGCGGATCGTGGTCGTGAATCCGCAGGCGGGTGAGAGCATGCTGCGGACCATGACGGCGGAGGAGCTGGTCGGGGCGACCGATGCCGGATATGGGGCGCGCACACCGCTCGATGTGCGGCGTACCGACGTGCGGATCCTGGACATCTACGAGAACGTCGCGAGCGTCCGGGTGGACGCGCACGACTGGATCGATTACCTGCACATCGCCCGGTGGAACGACCGCTGGGTGATCGTCAACGTGCTGTGGGAGCTCACGCCGGAGGCGAAGCGGCGGATGACCGCCGGGGGCGGCTGAGCCGGGGACTACTCCAGTTGGGCCAGGCGCTCGCCCAGCTCCCGGGCGGAGGAGAGTCGCCGCTCGGGTTGCTTGGCGAGGAGCTGGAGGATCAGCCCCGACAGCGCGGGCGGGATCTCGCTGTTCACCTCCTGAGGCGCCGTCGGCTCTTCGCTCAGCATCATCGCCACCAGGGACATGGGTGACTTGGCCGCGAAGGGCAGGCCCCCGGTGAGGCATTCGTAGAGCACCACTCCCACCGCGTAGAGATCGCTGCGCTCGTCCAGGTCCGACTCCGCGAGGAGCTGCTCCGGCGACATGTACGCCGGGGTGCCGACGGACAGCCCCGTCTCGGTGATCCCCATCGTGGCCTCGCTCAGGCGCGCGATTCCGAAGTCCATCACCTTCAGCACCCCGTCGCCGTCGAGCAGGAGGTTGTGCGGCTTGATGTCACGGTGGATCACGCCCTCGCCGTGCGCGACCTCCAGGGCCTGCGCGAGCTGCGAGGCGATGGCGAGCGTGGCCGACACCCCGAGCCGGCCCCGGCCGTCGATCAGCTGACGCACCGTCATGCCCTCGACGTACTCCATCGTGAGGTAGTAGATGCCGGCCCACTCGCCGAAGTCGTGCGTGCGCACCACGTTGCGGTGCGTGATGCGGCGGGCGAGCCGGATCTCCGTCTTGAAGCGCTCGATGAGCATCGGGTCCACGACCAGCTCCGGACGGAGCGTCTTGATCGCGATCTCCTCCTCCAGCTCGAGATCGCGGGCCCGGTAGACGGCCCCCATGGCGCCCTGGCCGAGGGCGGCGGTGATCTCGTAGCGATCGGCGAAGCGCTCGCTGGTCGGCAGGTTGGCGTGGTCGAGCTGCCCCGCGGAGGAGGCGGTCCCTTCGCGCGCCGACTCGATCTCGCGACGCAGGTCCTCCACCTGGTTCCGCAGCCGGTCCTCGCGAGCCCGCACCTCGCTGGCCATGCGGTCGAACACGCGGGCCAGGCGGCCCAGCTCGTCGTTCCGCCCCGTCGTGTCGGCCAGGGTGCCGGGCGCGTACGAACCGGCCTCGACCGCCGAGGCGGCGTCGATCACGGAGCGCACTTGCTCCAGGTACTCGATCTCGCGGTCGCGCAGCCGCTTCTTCTCCAGGCAGGCGGTGATCCGGGCCCGCAACAGGACCGGGTCGAAGGGCTTGGAGAGGTAGTCCTCGGCACCGCGCTCGATGCAACGCACCACGCTCGAGAGGTCGTCCAGCGCCGAGATCATGATCACGGGAAGGTGCCGCGTCACCGGCGACTGCTTGAGCCGCTCGAGCACCTCGTACCCGTCCATCTCGGGCATCAGGACGTCCAGCAGGATCAGGTCGAACGACCCGGTCTGCGCCATCTCCAGCGCGACCTGGCCGTTGTCGACGGACTCCACCGCGTGGCCCTGCCGCCTGAGCCGGCGTTCGAGCAGCACGCGGTTGTCCTCCACGTCGTCCACGACCAGGATGCGGGCCTGGCCATCCGCCGCCCCTTCGGCGACCGCATCCGCGTCGCCGTCCACGGTGGCCGACGCCGCGGGCGTCCGGGTCACGAGCTTGTCGGCCGCGCTCAGGATGCGGCGCAGGTCGGCGGTGAATTCCTCGTCGTTGCCGTCGGCGTCCAGCAGGGGGCTGAGCGCGCGCACGATGCGCTGCTGCGGCTCTGCGAGGGAGGTGTACAGCGCCACGATGTCGGCCTGGCTGACCGACACTCCCCCCGAGCTGAGCGTGCCGTTGATGAGCGTGAGCACGTCGCGCGCCGCCACCAGCGTCTGCTCGAGCGCCGCCCTCCCGGCCTGATCGCCGTCGCCCGCGTCCTCGAGGAGCATCTCGGCGTACCCGACGATGTGGTTGACCGGCGTGCGCAGGTCGTGCCGCAGCTCCGAAACCGCTTCGGGCGGGAGCGCCGCGCCGCGTCCGTCGGGTCCGCTCACTCCGTCTTCCCCAGCAGGGACTCCATCTTGGCCAGCAGCCGCGGCAGCTCGATGGGCTTGGTGTCGTAGTCGTCGCACCCGGCCTCGAGCGCCCGTTCGCGGTCGCCCGCCATGGCGTGGGCGGTGAGCGCGATGATCGGCACGGCTTGAGTCTTGGGCTCGGCGCGGAGCTGGCGCGTGGCCTCCCAGCCGTCGATCTCGGGGAGGCTCATGTCCATCAGAATGAGGTCGTAGCCGTCCGACTTGGCCATCTCCACGCCCTGGCGTCCGTCGAAGGCCATCGCGACCTCGAATCCCTTGCGCTCGAGCCGGCGCGACAGCATGTCGCGATTCATCTCGTTGTCTTCGACCAACAGGATCTTCGGCATCGCGTCTCCCGTGCGCGCTACTCTGCGGCTGTGCCCGCCGGCGATGGTGCTACGGCCGCCGGCAGGCGGACCGTAAACGTGGTTCCTTCCCCCGGCGCGCTCTGCACCGCGACGTCGCCCCCCATCATCTCGCAGAATCGCCGCGTGATGGCGAGTCCCAGGCCCGTGCCGCCGTACTTGCTCGTGGTCGACGCCTCGGCCTGGGAGAACGCCTCGAACAGCCGATCCATCTGTTCCTCCGTCATGCCGATGCCCGTGTCGCTGACACTGAGCGCGATCAGCTCGCCCTCGAACGGCTCCTCGTCGGCGCGGCGCTGGACATCGAGGATGATGTTGCCCTTCTCGGTGAACTTGCAGGCGTTGGATAGCAGGTTGAGCAGCATCTGCCGCACCTTGGTCAGGTCCGCCCGCATGCGACCCAGCTGCGCGTTCCGGCGCACCTCCAGCCGGTTGGCGTTCTTGTCCACCAAGGGCCGCGCCGTCGTCACGACGTCGTCGAGCATCGCGTCGACGTCGAACTCCTCCAGGAACAGGTCCATCCGGCCGGCCTCGATCTTGGACAGATCGAGCACGTTGTTGATCAGGGAGAGCAGGTGGCGCCCGGCCGTGTTGATCTTCTCGAGGTCGTCGCCCAGCTGCGCATGGCCGAGGTCCGTGACCTCCTCGTGCAGCATCTCACTGTAGCCGATGATCGCGTTGAGTGGCGTGCGCAGCTCGTGGCTCATGCTCGCGAGGAACTGGCTCTTGGCGCTGTTGGCGGCCTCGGCCTCCTGCCGCGCGCGCAACAGCTCGGTGATGTCGTGGTACAGACCCATGAGCCCGACCCGCTCGCCGTCCACGATCACCGGTACGCCGAGGACCTCGACGTCCACCATCGTGCCGTCCTTGCGCCGCCGCCGGCCGATCCCGTGGACCGCCCGGTCGAGGGCGTCCCGTGTGTACTGCTCCGCCTCGGAGCGGGAGGCTTCCGTCGTGATCAGCTCGTCCAGGTTGCGGCCCACGGCCTCGGCGCTCGCGTACCCGAAGAGGCGCTCGAATGCCGGATTGCACGAGTAGATGCGGTAGTCCCTGTCGAGCGTGACGATGGCGACGGGGCTGTTCTGCAAGACCTCCTCGAAGTACTGCTTCTGGCGCTGCGCGGCAGTGTAGAGGCGCGCGTTCTCGATCGCAATGGCGGCCTGGGGAGCGAACAGGTTGAGCAGCCGCAGGTCCTCGGGCCCGAACACCCGCTCGGGGTCGGAGTGCACCGTCGCGATGGCGCCCACGAGGCGGCGGCCGATCAGGAGTGGTGCCGCCATCACGGAGTGCACCGTGACGTCGGCGTACTTGCCCGAGCGTCCCAGCCACTCGTGGTACGACGGGATGATGAGGGGCTCGTGCGTCCGTGCCACGGTGCCCATCGCCCCCTCGCCCAGCTTGAGACGCGTTCCGGTGGACTCCTTGCCGATGTCTTGGCTGGCCACGACCAGCAGCTCCTGCGACTCCTCCTCGAAGATCGCGACTTCGCCCCCCGTCACTCCGAGCAGGCTCACTGCCCGGCGCAGCACTGCCTGGAGCACCCGGGGGAGCTCGAGCTCCGCCGAGAGGTCGGCCATCGTGTCCAGCAGTGCCTTGTGCTCGTCGGCGCGCAGCCGCTCGGCCACCAGGAGCCGGGCCCGGCCCACCGCGATCGCCGCCTGGTTGGCGGCCGCGGTGAGGATCTCGAAGTCCTCCTCGCCGAACGCGTCGGGCTCGGCGCTTTCCACCACCAGGACGCCGATGGTCTGTCCGTCGACGCGGAGCGGCACGTCCAGTTCGGAGCCGGTGCTGAGGCTCGGCAGGTATTTGCTCTCGCGGGTGACGTCGGGGGTGTAATGCAGCTTGCCGTCCATCAGCGCCTGCTCGCTGAGGCCCTCGCCGCGGTGCACGCGCCAGTCGGGTGGGACGTCGGGCCAGCCGACGCTGGCCTGGAGCACGCGATCGCCCGTCTCCGGGTCGAGCAAGAAGACGCCCAGGAAGTTGTAGCCCAGCGCCTCGTCCTGCAGTCCGTTCACCACGGAGCGGTAGATCGCCTCCTCGTCCTGTGCCGCGGCGATCGCGGTGCTGAGGCGCAGCAGCGCGGCCTGACGCCGCGCGACCGCACCGCGCGGGTTCGCATGCCGCTCGGCGGCGTGGGTGTGGTCGCTCATGACTGCTCCACGGCGGCCGCGCGCTGCCCGGCGGTGAGGTCGCGCAGGTGCCGCACCAGGCGGTCGCGGTCGAGCCCGCGCTTCTCGACGATCCACTCGACTCCGCCGTTGAGGCGACGGCGCTCGGCGTCGGTCAATTCCTTGCCCGTGATCACCACGACGGGAACGCCGCGGCATCCATCGCGCTCGCGGAACGCCGCCAGGAACTCGAATCCGTCCATCTCGGGCATCAGCAGGTCCAGCAGCACCAGCTCGGGTCGCCCCTCGCCCACCCGTTCGAGGGCGACCCGGCCGTTCTCCGCTTCGGCTACCCGCCAGCCCTGCTGCTCCAGCGCGCGCCGCAGCACCGAGCGCGTGGCGGCGTCGTCGTCCACCACCAGCACCGTTGCGTCGCCGCCCGCCCGGCGGTAGCGGGCCAGGACGACAGCGAGACGCTCCCGGTCGATCGGCTTCGTGAGGTACTCCGAGGCGCCGAGCGCGAAGCCCAGGTTCTTGTCGTCCACGATCGACAGCATGACGACGGGGATGTCGCTCAGCGCCGGATCCTCCTTGAGCGCCGACAGCACGGTCCAGCCGTCCATCCCCGGCATGATGACGTCCAGCGTGATCACGTCGGGCCGCTCCTCTCGGGCGAGGCGCAGCCCAGTCTCGCCGTCGGGCGCCTCGCGCACGCCGAACCCCTCCTTGGCGAGGATGCGCGCCATGAGCGTGCGCGCGGCCGGATCGTCGTCGATCACGAGGACCGAGCCCGCGGCGCCCTCTCCCTGTGCGCTCCCGACCGCCCCGTGGGCGGCAACGGCGTCCGGGGCGCTCGATCCCTCCGGTGCCGCGGCCGGCAGGCGCACGGTGAAGACCGATCCCTCTCCCGGCGCGCTCTCGACCGTCACGTCGCCGCCCATCATACGGCAGAACCGGCGGCTGATCGCCAGGCCGAGCCCCGTCCCGCCGTACTTGCTGCTCGTCGTGACGTCGGCCTGCGAGAACGCCTCGAACAGGCGACCGAGCTGCTCCGGCGTCATGCCGATGCCCGTGTCCGCCACCCGGAACACGATGTCGTCGCCGCCGGAGCCGTTCCGTTCCCGCCCGGCATGCAGCGTGATCGAGCCGTTCTCGGTGAACTTCGCGGCATTGGACAGCAGGTTCAGGAGCACCTGGCGGGTCCGGGTCAGATCGGAGTGCATCGTGCCGAGCTCGGGGCCGAGCGACACCTCGAGGGTATTGCCGGTCTTCTCGACCAACGGGCGCACCGTGGTGGCCACCTCCTGCACGATGCGCTCGATGTCGAACTCCTCCCGGTACAGCTCCATCTTGCCCGCCTCGATCTTGGAGAGATCGAGGATGTCGTTGATCAGCGCCAGGAGGTGCCGACCGGCGGCGTGGATCTTCTCCAGGTCCGGGATGAAGCTCGACTGCTCAGCCTCCTCCGCATCCTCCTGCAACATCTCGCTGTAGCCAATGATGGCGTTGAGCGGGGTGCGCAGCTCGTGGCTCATGCTCGCCAGGAACTGGCTCTTGGCGCTGTTGGCGGCCTCGGCGTCGCGTCGCGCGGTCAGCAGCTCGCTGATGTCGTGGTACAGTCCCATGATGCCGACCCGCTCGCCGTCCACATCCACCGGAACGGCCAGCACCTCGACGTCCACCAGGGTGCCGTCCTTGCGGCGGCGCTGCCCGATGCCCTTCACGGCGTGGTCGGAGGCCTCATTCGTGTACGCCACCGCTTCCGCCAGGGTCTGCTCCGTGGTGATCAGGTTGTCGAGGTTGCCGCCGAGCACCTCCTGCTCGGTGTAGCCGTACAGCTTCTCGAACGCCGGGTTGATCGACACGATGTGGTGGTCGGGATCCAGCGTGACGATGGCGACCGGGCTGTTGCGCACCAGCTCGGCGAAGTACTGCTTCTGCCGCCGCGCCGAGGTGTAGAGCCGGGCGTTCTCGATGGCGACCGCTGCCTGGGTCGCGAACAGCTTCAGCAGGCGATGGTCCTCAGGGCCGAATTGCCGGTTGGGGTCGGAGTGCCAGAAGTCGATCACGCCAACGAGCTGGCCCGCCACCACCAGCGGAAGGACCACGGCGGCGTGCGCGTCAACGGTGGCATACCGTTCGGAGCGTCCCGCCCACTCTTCGTAGTCCGTGATGATGAGCGGCTCCCGCGTTTGGGCCACGTGGCCCATCGCGCCCTCGCCCACGGCGAGCCGGGTGCCCACCGACACCTGCTCCATGGCGTGGTTCGCCACGATCTCCAGCTCGCGCGTGCCCTCGTCGTAGATGGCCAGCTCGCCGCCGCTCACGCCCAGCAGGCTCACGGCGCGCCGCAGCACCGACTGCAGCAGCTTGGGCAGCTCGAGCTCGGCCGAGAGGTCGGCCATCGTCTCGAGCAGCGCCTGCTGCTCGTCGGCGCGCCGCCGCTCGCTCGCCAGGAGTTGGCGCTGGCTCTCCACCAGGCGCGCCCGAGCGATGGCGATGCTGGCCTGGGTGGCCGCCGCGGTGAGGATGTCCTGGTCCTCCTTGGCGAACGCCTCCGGCGTCTCGCTCTCCACCACCAGCACGCCCGCGGGCTGCCCCTCGATGATGAGCGGCACGTCGATCTCCGAGCCCGTGCTGAGTCCCGGGATGTAGAGCGGCTCCTTCGTGACGTCGGGGGTGTAGTGGACCTCGCCGTCCTCCAGGGCGCGGGCGCTCAGTCCCTCACCCTTCGGGACCCGCCATCCCGCCGAGGTGTCCTCCCAGCCTACGGCCGCGCGCATCACGCGGTCGCCGGTTGCCTCGTCGACCAGGAAGAGCCCCACGAAGTGGTAGCCCAGCGCCTGGTCGCGCAGGCCGTGCACGACGCGCTGGCAGATCTCGTCCTCGTCGAGTGCGGCGGCGATCTCGGCGCTCAGCCGGAGCAGCGCCGCCTGACGCCGGGCGAGATTCTCGTCGGAGTGAAGCGGTTTGGGCGGACGCACAATCCAGAGAAACTGTATCGGCGTTGGCTGCGCCACAATAGCCGCGGGTGGTGGTTGACCAGGTCAAGGAAGTCGGAAGGGGGGGGCGCGAGGCTGGCGGGGGCCGGGGCCCGAGGGTGAGCAGTGCCGCGGTCAGTGCCACTATCCGCATGGATGCTCCCCTCTTGACCGTTGTGGATCCGCTCAGCCGAGCAGGCGCTCGAGCCGGTTGAGGCAACTCGTCCAGCCCTCGACGTGCGAGTCCTTGGCCTCGGCATTGGGGAACAGCTCGTGCGTCAGGACCACCTCGGTCGCGGCTCCTTGCGCGTGGAACTCGACGGTGACCAGCGTCTCACCGACGTCGTGATCCTCTTCCTCCCACTGCCAGGTGTACACGAGGCGCTGCGGCGGCTCGATCTCCCGGTAAAGGCCGACGGCGGTGTGCACGCCCCCGTCGGGGGACTCCATGCGGAGCCGGTAGCGCCCACCAACCGTGAGGTCCACCTGGACGTCGCGCAGGGTGAGGCCTTCGGGACACGACCAGTGCTTGAGGCGGTCCGGCTCGGTCCAGGCGCGGAACACGCTCTCGCGATCGGCGTTGATCACGCGCGAGATCCGAAGTGAGGTGGCGGTCTCGGTGCTCATGACGGCTACTCCTTCTTCTGAGGTGTCTCGGGATTTCCTTCCTGCTCCACGTAGCGCTTGAGGGCGTCCAGCCGGCCCTCCCAGTACTCCCGGTAGCGCTCGACCCACTCGGCGGCCTCGCGCATCGGCGCGGCGTCGAGCTCGCAGCGGCTGACGCGCCCGTCGCGGGCCCGCTGTACCAGCCCGGCCCGCTCGAGCACGCGCAGGTGCTTGG
>CP070716.1:1803424-1832786 GCA_020350425.1 Gemmatimonadota bacterium | reverse complement strand
ATCCGGACTGCCGCCAGCGTCCACACGCGTACCGCCGGTGATCAGGCCGATCTTGACCACCGACCCGTGGCGAAGCCCGTCGATGAAGTCCTGCTCGGCGCGATTGCCCGTCCACACGTTGCCATCCAAGTCGACGGTCGTTCGTGACGGGTCGAGTCCGCGACCGGTGGGCGCCGAACGGTACTGTCCCAGGATCTCTCCAGTCTCCGTGTTGATCTTGATGACGGTGCCCCGTCCCGACGCCGCCACCCAGATGAACGGGAAGGTCGTGAGCACTGCGTCGAGCTGCAGCTGATCGGCGATGTCGTGGTTGACGTTGAAGAGCGCCCCCTCGTCGAAGTCCGCGTTCAGCGTGTACGTGCGGACCGCCGTGCTGAGCAGGGAGCTGGTTGAGAAGTTCATCTCGTAGGGAGCGAACAGCTCCGGTTGACCGTTGTCGCAGCCGGCCACGAGCGCCAAAACGGCGACCGTAGCCACGACTCTCTTGAGCATAGGAGTAACCTCCGATTCAGGAAACGCGCACAGTTTCCCGTCGGTGGTCTGGCGGCCTGTTCGGGTGGGGATCCTGTGAAGGGCGCACAGGAACCGCTGACCTAGGGCGAGGCCATCGGGCCATCGGCGGTTCGACGGATGGGCCGAACTTCCAAGCCGGTACGCGGGGGAACAAGGGGCATTCCTGTCAAGATTCGTCGGCGTCTCTCGACGTTCCGGCAGTGGCCGGCGTGGGCCTTGCCGGCGGCGATCCGCTGGGATACGCTTGCCGTTGACTCCCGGCAGGATGAGACCCGCGCATGCCGCTCCCCGAAGACGGAGTGCGACGCTTCCTCACCGACCTGCGCTCGGGCGGCGACCGCCGCTCCGGGCGGGACCGGCGCCGCAGCTCGCGACCCGGCTCGCACGACCGCCGCACCGAGGATCGCCGCCAGCCGCTGGCGCAACAGTTCTCGGTGGCCCAGGGGCTGCTGATCCGCGAGATGGTGCTGCGGCCCAACCTCGAGGCGGCCTGCCCCGCGTGCAACGGCAACCTGATGCTCGGTCCGCCCGAGAAGCACGCCGGCACGCGGATGCAGGAAGTGCACTGTACGGCGTGCCGCCGTCACGCGCTCCTGGTGTACAACTGATGACTCCCGACCGGAGACCGTGCCTCATGCGTGCCTATCTCCGCGCCTGCGTCGTTCTGCTGCTGCTCACCGCGTTCGCCGCCTGCGGCGGCAAGCGCGTTCTGGTGCCGCCCCGACTCGACCTCATGCCCTACGGGCGCGTGGCCCTCGTGATCTTCACCGTCGAGAACGCCAAGGGCTCGCTGCACGAGTTCGCGACGCAGCGGTTTGCCGAGGAGGTGCTCGCGGCGCAGAGCATCGAGGTGCTCGAGCTGGGTGAGATGACCTGGTTGCTCGACGAGAGCGGCCGGACGCGCTACGGTCCCGAGGAGGCCCGGTTCATCGGCGAGGACCATGGGGTCCCGCTGGTCTTCGTGGGGCACATGGTGGTGTCCAACGTGAAGCCCACCGCCTCGATTACCGGCATCCCGCGCGTCGGAGCGGAAGTGGACCTCTCGATCGCGGTGCGTCTGCTCTCGACGGAGTCCGGGGCCACGGTGTGGAGCCGTTCGGCCGAGGGCACCGCGATGGTGGGAGAGCTGGCGTTCGACGGTGGCATTCCTTCGTTCGGCGGGCGGGATCCCAAGGACGCCTACGGCGACCTGGTGGACCCGCTGATCTACGAGATCACCCGCGACCTGCGCCCGACCTACCGGCGGGAGTAACCGCCTCCGACTGCGGGCGGGGCAGCCTTCCTTGGAGGAGGCTGCCCCGTCGTGTGTTTGGCCCCGGTGTGGCGCTACTTGATCGGCACCGACACCGAGATCTGGTGCGTCATCACGGTGGCGTCCTGCAGCGTGAGCGGTGCATCGGGCGCCCACACGATGTCGCCCGCCGCAGCCGCGTCGAGCCGGTCCTCGGCCCAAGCCCAGTCGCTCGCGACGCCGGGGCGCCCCGTGCCGGTGGTCACCCTCCCCTGGTAGCGCAGCTCGAGCCCGGTGAAGCGGAAGCTGACACCCCAGCTCGGCGCCCACTCCATCCACTGCTCGTCCTGCCGCCGGCTGGTCTCCTCGACGTTGTCCCACTGGTCCAGGTGGTAGTCGTACGCCCGCACCTGCAGGCCGAGCTGGAGGGAGGCCATCCCTACCCGCTGGGTCACGCCGAGACCGAGGAAGGCGTTGCCGAACCGGAAGGTGTTCTCCAGGATCTTCCCGCCGGCGGGGATGGTGTCCCCCCGAACCGTCGCGGTGGCCGAGTCGGCTTCTGCCCAGGTGTCGCTGAACGCCGGCTGGTACACGAGGTCGAACGCGAAGGTGGTGTGCTCGGTCGTGCGTGAGAACCCCACCCCGATGTCGAACGCCGAGCTGTTGCCGGGATCCTTAGGAGGCTCCTCGGGGATGTATTCCAGCACATAGCTGGGAATCTTGGGATGCGACTTCAGGTTGGCGGTGAGGATGCCGCCGACCCGCCACCCGCTCGTGCCGATCGGCTGGACGTACCCCAGGTGGAGGCCCCAGGTACGGGTCACGTCGCGGCCGTGCTGTGTGCGCGACCGGGGTTCCCACTCGGGCCACGGTACCGAATCCACCAGTACCCAATCGAGGTACTCGACGTCGTGGTCCATGTCGAACCGGTTGTGCAGGATGACCGCCTCGGCGGCGCGATTGCCACTCCACTCCTTGGTGAGCCCGACGCGGAAGTCGGCCATGCTGCCCCACTGGTCGATGCCGACCGCACCGGCGTAGAGATGCTCCACCCCGTCCACCGCCTTGAGGTCGGCGTAGAACGCGCTCCCCGCCAGCGCGATGGCCCCGGGGAACAGCCGGCCGAAGTTGAGGTACGCGTATTTGTTGGTGGCGGAGCGTTCGCTCAGCAGGTTCTGCCCGCCCCAGAAGGTGTTGGGCCCCGACAGCGCCTGGCGCTCGAGCTGCTGCAGCGCCACGCTGCCGCCGCCGAACCATCCCCTGGAGTTGAACAGGGCGCCGGCGGGGAGGGTCTGGGCATTCCCCGCGTTGTTGGAGATGCTGTAGAAGGTGGGCGTGGCGAACACGTACGGTTGGCTGATCCGGCTGGTCTTCGCCGGATTCACGAAGGGATCGAGCAGCGCGTCGTCGAGCGCGATCGAGACGTTGCCCATGCCCAGGTTTTCCGACGGAAAGATCAGGAATTGGTCGCCGGACGCGACGGGGAGCGTCTTGAGCGCGATGAACTGCGCCGCCGCCGTCGTGGGGGGCGTGAGAGCCAGGAGCACGAATGTGAGAGCGGGGCGCACGAGCGACGGGACCGGATGCATAGGAGCCTCCTGGCAGGTGAGGGGAGGCACCGCCTGTTCCTTCGTGGACGCCGTGGGGCGAATTCCCTACACTTCCACTACTTGGGGCGCTCGCTCCTCAGCCGGCGGTGCCCGCTGCACAGTGCATACCCGGTGCGCTGCGCCTTCGTCACAGGCACCAGGAGGTGTGGAGGTGACCGCAGACCGCCCGGGCGGGTATCCCCGGTGAGGACGGAGGGCGATGCCGCCTTGGTGCGGCGTGTCCTGGGTGGCGACACGGGGGCCTACGCCGGGCTCGTCGCCCGCTACCGCGACCGGCTCGGCCGATACGCGGTGCGCATGCTGGGAAACGCGGCGGACGCCGAGGAGGCCGTGCAGGACGCGTTCGTGCGCGGCTACCGCTCGCTCGGCCGCTGCGTGCCACCGGAGCGGTTCGGGGCGTGGCTGTTCGCCATCCTGGTCAACCGCTGTCGCACGCTCGGGGCGCAGCGCGCGCGGCGGGAGCGGACGGTGGTGTCGGAGGAGGCGGTCGTCGAGCGGGCTTCGGTGGAGCACACTGCCGCTGACGACGCCTGGCGCGACGCCATCGCCTGGGCTCTCGCGCAGCTCACGGCCGAGCAACGAGAGGCGTTCGTGTTGAAGTACGTCGAAGAGTTGAGTTACGAGGAGATGAGCGAGCTCACGGGCGCGGGGATATCGGCGCTGAAGATGCGCGTCGCCCGCGCACGCGACGAGCTGCGGCGTCTCCTGGAGGACCAGCATGGATGAGCGCGATCCCCTGATCGATCGAGCGATCGAGACGCTCAGAGAGCCGGTGCGGCTGGATCCCAGCATGGACCAGCGCATCATGGCCGAGCTCGAGCGGGGCCCGGCTCCCCGGGCGGGAACACAACCGCTGTGGGCGGCATGGGATTGGCTGCGGCGCGGTCGCTCCGTGACCGTGAGCCCGCTCGGTGGTCTGGCGGCCGCCGCGGCGCTCGCCGCGCTGATTCTCGTGGGGCAGTGGGGCGCCGCTCGCTTGAACGACTCCGCGCCGCCCGCGGCGGCCCTGGAGGCGGCGGCCGTGCAGTTCGTGCTGGTGGCGCCGGGCGCGTCCACGGTGACGGTCGTGGGCGACTTCAACGACTGGAGCGCGACCGCGACGCCCCTGCGCCGGGCGCCGGGAGACGGGCTGTGGGCCGTGTCCGTGCCGCTCCCGCCGGGCCGGTACCGGTATGGCTTCCTGGTGGATGGGGCCCAGTGGGTGAAGGACCCCGCCGCGCCGCCGGCGCTCGAGGATGACTTCGGACGACCGAACTCGGTCGTGACGGTGAGGGGCTCATGAACGATCGACGCAGTGCTATGGGTGTGCTCCTCGTGGTGCTGCTGGCGCTCGCCCCCCGCGCCGCAGCGAGCCAGGAGCCGCGACTGACCGTGCTGTCGGGGATCTACCGGGCCCAGGTGGAGGCGATCCTCGACTCGGCGCGTGCGCGGGACCTCCCGGTCGAGCCCCTCGTGGACCGCGCGCTCGAAGGCGCGAGCAAGGGCGCCGACGGCGAGCGCATCGTGGGCGCGGTGCGGCGTCTGTACGGGGAGCTCGCGGTGGCCCGCGATGCGCTGGGTGTGCGCTCCAGGGGGGCGGAGATCGTGTCCGGGGCGAGTGCGCTTCGTGCGGGGGCGTCAGCCGGCGACCTGAGGCGTCTGCGCGAGCTGCGGGGTGATCAGTCCCTCACGGTTGCGGCGGCGGTGCTCGCCGACCTCGTCGCGGTGGGGGTGCCGGCCGACACGGCGATAGCGGCGGTGCTGGCGCTCGCGGAGGTCGTAGACGACGCCGAGTACATTGCTTTCCGGCAGAGTGTGGAGCGTGACATCGCGCTGGGTGCGTCGCCCACGGCGGCGCTCGGCGTGCGCCTGGGGTCGGGCGCGGCGGGCGATGCGCTGCTGCAGTCCCCCGCCGAGGGACCCAATGTGCCAGGCGAACAACGCCCGCGTGAGAGGAAGCCCTAAGGTCGGCCGCCGCGCGTGACGCGCCGCCGGCCGGCGGTTCTCGGACTGTTCGCGTGTTGGCCCTGCCTCGCGTCGAGCCTGGCGGGCCAGACTACCGGTACGCTCGAGGGTGGCGCGTCGTACGTGGATTACGACGGCTTTCTCCCGAGCGCCGCCTTCTACCTCGTCCCCTCCGTGCAGTTCCAGCGACCCGGCCTCTCCCTCGGCGGCCGGGCGAGCTGGGTCGTGTTCGAGAGCGGCAACTCGGTGCTGCAGGCCAATGCGGCGGGAGGGTGGCTCCACCCCGTCGGCGGATCGCTGCGCGCCGAGCTCTCAGGCTCGGCCGGGCTCTCCGTCTACACCGCCGCCGACCGGTACGGGCACGTGCTGCTTCGGGGGCGGATGCACGTGGTGGGGCGGCGCGCCGGCGGCTGGCTCGGTGGCGTGACTGGCCGGTCCTTCCTGGGTGGCGACTCCGATACCCCGGTCGAGATCGCGCTCGGTGGCTGGACCGTGCGGGAGGCGCTGACGCTCAGTGGCAGCGCCACGCGCACCTGGTTCAACGAGTTCGTCTATCTCGACGTGGAAGCCAGCGCGGCGCTCCAACTGTCAGGATTCGAGGTTCGCTACCGCGGCGGCTTCCGCACGTGGGCGAGCAACGTCGACGAGGGCCTGTACGGTGAACTCCTGGTACACGTGCCGGTGTCGCGCCGCCTCGCCGCCGAGCTGAGTGGGGGCACCTACCTGTCCAATCCGGTGCGCGGGATTCTCGGGGCGAGCTACGCGAGCCTCGGGGTACGCCTGAGCACGTCGTCCCGGCGCCGAGCGCCAGCCGTGGAAGTGGAGGAGGCGCTCGTGCGGGCGTACGGCGAAGCGCCCGAGGCTGCCCGCCCGGTCGTTGCCCGGCTCGAGGTCGAGCGGGAGGCTGCTGAGACCGTGCGGCTGGTGGTGCACGCCGGCGGCGCAGCGCGAGTCGAGATCACGGGCGACTTCACCGACTGGGTGCCGCTGACGCTCCAGCGCATGGACGAAGAGGTCTTCGAGATCACCCTCCCGATCCCGTTGGGCGTGCACCGGCTGAACGTGCGCCTCGACGGCGGGGAGTGGATCGTGCCGCGCGGGATGCGCGCCGAGCAGGACGAGTTCGGCGGCGTGGTCGGAGTGCTGGTGATCTCGTAGCGCCAGGCGGCTGTCGGTCGGCGGCGGCGTGCGTGCCAAGGGCCCCTCACGGGGCCCTTGTGACGTCCGGGTCGGCTCGTGGGCGCGCGCTACCCGCCGGAGCGGGGTGACTCGTCCGTCCGACCGTCGTCGTAGTGTCCCACCAGCTTGCTCGGCTGGCCGGACGCGTCCAGCACGACCTCGAGGCGGAAGTAGTCGATCTCCTCGAAGCGGAACAGCGTCGCACTCATGGGGACGGCCGCCATGGGCGGGTTCGGGGCGCGCTGGTAGACGAGCTGCCCATCCTGGAAGGTGAGTGTGCGGGGGCCGTACGTGCCGGCGTACGAGGCGAGCACGGCAGGATCCACGGTTGCCGGATTGAGTTGCGCCTCCAGGCCGGCGATGGACCAGTCGAGCCCGAACTGTCGCCGGGCGTCGGTCTCAGCCTCCCGCAGCTCCGTGAGCGCCATGACGTGCGCCGTCTCCAGCGCCCGCTCCGACGGCACGGGGACGTCGGGGATTACGCCCACGCCCTCCCAGTTGGTGCCGCTGATGGGATTCACCGCCCGCCCGTACGGGACGCGCGCCGCCGCGTTCAGGTGCTCGAACAGCACGGTGGCCGTGGGGTGGGCGCCGCCGCCGGTGGTGTCGCCCACGATGGTGCCGCGCTCGAGGTTCTTCAGGTTGTAGGTGAACTCCTCGGCGCCCGAGAACGTGTTGCGGCTGGTGAGCACGTACACCGGGACGTCGGGCATGCGCGGGCCTGGCACGTGCGTGAGGGTCCAGAACTGCCGCGTGCTGTCGGTCTCGCGGATGTAGAAGCTGTTCAGGTGGGTCGGCTCCTCCAGCAGGTAGGTCGTGATGAGCTGGATCAGGCTGGGCGAGCCGCCCCCGTTGTAGCGCATGTCGAAGATGATCGCGTCGGCGTTGGCCAGGAAGTTCATCGCGGCCACGGCCGTGGGGCCCGCCCACTCCGCGGGCGCGAACTGGTCGAATCGCAGGTACCCCACGTTGCCCTGCAGGATCTCGACCCGCTTGAAGAGGTAGTTCGCGCGGGCGGCCGCCTCACGCTCCTCGCGCTCGATCTCGTCCTCGTCGCGCTCGGCGCTCATGCGCGCCACGATGTCCGGGGGCGCGTACACCACGCCGAGATGCCGGTCGTGGCTGATGGAACGCAGGTCCCTGGTCAGCGCCTGCGCCAGGTCCGCGACGGTCGGCAGCTCGTCGTACGCGCCGTCGGCGAGCTGCGCGCGCACGAACTCGTCCATTTGCCGAGCCACGTCGGGAAAGACGTAGGTCTTGTTGAGCGCCGCGCACACCGAGTCAACGATCTCGGCGCGCTTGGCGGCGTCGGTCGGGACCTGGGGGGGAGCGCCGACCTGAGCGACGGCGGTGGCGGCGCAGAGCGCCAGCGCCGCTGTGGCGCCGGCCGCCCTCAGAGCTTTGGGAACGCTCATGGGATGTCTCGCTGGTGAAGTCTCGGGGTATCGGCTCGCTTCGGTGCGGAACTGCGTGCTCCGCATACCTGCCATACGGGAGGGTCCGGGTCTCGGTTCCAGCGGGACGACGCAATGGTGATGCGTGCGGTCGGGGATGGTCTGCTGCGAGGGGGCGCAGCAACGCCGCGCCGAAAGCACGAGCGCCGGGAATCCGTCCCGGCGCCGCGGCGGTATCGGTCGGGCCGGTGCGCAGGGGCTACCACGAACTACTGAGGGCCGCCGCCGCCGCCATCCCCAACACGAGTTCCGCCGCACTGGCCACCAGGGCCCCGACCCCGTTCAGCCGGAAACCGAGATAGACTCCCCAGTCGACGCCCGACGCAGCCGCGTCGTACCGCTCGCCGAGCACGGGGTCGTAGTAGTGGCTCAGCGCCTGCGCGGTGCGGATGGCATGCAGCTCGAGGCTGACCCCGAGCCAGCGGCCGTGGCTCAGCGCCACGAGCCCGGTGAACCCCGGGTAGCTCTGCACGCCATAGTTCGTTCCCCCGCCCAGCAGGACGCCCGCGCCCAGGTCGAGCGTGGTCTTGCCGCCGAGCCAGCGGCGGTAGCGAGGGCGGATGCCCCAGCGGGTGCCGTCCTCGTCGGCGTGGGCGAGCAGGGTGGCGCCCCACGCCCAGTCGCCGCGCTGCGCCATGAGCCCCAGGTCCCAGCTGGCGAACCAGCGGGTGTCCTCCACACCGGGGTCGGGCTGCCGGTTGAGACGCGTGCCGATGGTCGCCTCGTAGAGGATGGATACACCGCGATGGCCGACGGGCTGGGGGGTCGATTCCTGGCCCCACGCGGCGGCCGCGAGCGCGCTGAGAACGATGAGGATCAGGGTGACCGAGCGTCGCATGGGGACCTCCCGTTGGGACGCCCCGACGCTCGCCGTATCGCGTCAAGCCGACGTCAAGCCCCTGCCGGCCCCCGAAGGGGCCGACGGGGGCAGGGTGCGACGTATCCACTACGGCAGCGGCGCGTAGTAGAACCCGTGGTAGAAGGAGAAGATCGCTTCGACGCCGTCCTGGGTCTGTTGGCTGTCGAACAGCACCAGGATGGGCGTCCAGGTGCTCGCCCAGTCTGCCTCGGCCAGGATGTTGACCGTGAACGGGCTGTTGGTGCCGCCGTCGGGGTAGTCCTCCGCGACCACCGCCAGGCCACCGACCTGTGCGTCCAGCCCGGCGTCGGTGGCACTGACCAGTGCGATCGGCCCGGAAGCGTCGGACACCGTGACGGTCGCGCGTGTGGGCAGCGTCTCCGTGGTCCAGCCTGAGCCGTTCCAGTACGTGAAGGGAGACGATCCGGTCCACCGCACCACGCCGTTGGCGAGGTCGGAGTCTCCCGCACTGAAGGTGAGCGACTTGCCCTCGCCCTCGGTCGAACCGTCGAGCGCCAAGACGATCGGCTCACCCGCGTCGTGTCCCCAGGCCAGCGCGGCCACCGCGCTGAGGTCGAAGTCGGTGAAGTTGAAGCTGAATCCGCCTGCCGCACCGGCGGCCTCGCCCTCCGTCGTGACCGCCACGCCCTCGAGCGGTGCGGTCGGCGGGAAGATCGGACCGAGGATCTCGCCGGGCGGTTCCTCGCCGCCACCGCCGTCTTCCAGCGGCAGGTAGTAGAACGCATCCCAGAAGTCGAAGATCGCCTGTACGCCCGTGGGCGTCTGCACGCCGTTGAACACCTCGAGCATCGGCTCCCACGCGCTCTGCCAGAAGGCCTCCGCCACCAAGCACACCTCGAACGGGCTGTTCGTGCCACCGTCCGGATAGTCCTCCTCGATCGGCGCGATGCCGCCGATCTCGGCGGGCAGTCCGGCGTCGGTCGCCGGAACCAGCCCGACGGCACCCGCGCCGTCGGAGACCGTCACCACCAGCCGCGTCGGCAGCGTTGTCGTGGTCCACGCAGTGCCGGTCCAGTATTCGAACGGCGCCTGGCCGGTGAAGGTCATCACGCCGGCCTCGAGGTCGGAGTCTCCCGCCTCGTACTGCAACATCTCGCCGGCGGAGTTGGCCTCGCCGTCGAGCGACAGCAGGATCTCGTGCTCGTAGTCGGCGCCCCACGCAAGCGCGAATACCAGGCTGAGGTCGAAGCCGGTGAATTCGAAGCACTGCCCGCCGGGGTTGCCGGCGGCGTCACCCACGGTCGCGATCGTCACGCCCTCCAGTGGCCACTCCGGCGGGTACACCGGTCCCTGGATCTCGCCGCCGGGGCCGGGGGGCTCTCCGCCGCCGCCCTCGACCACGGTGATCATCGCCGAGCGGCGGGCGCTGGCGAAGTTGGCCACGATCTCGGCTACCCCAGGGCTGAGCGCGGTCACGAGCCCGGTCTCGTCGACCTCGGCCACGATCGGCGCGGTCGACCCCCAGCTGATCGCGCCGGGCACCGGGCTGCCCTCGCCGTCGACCACAGTGGCCTCGAGCTCCAGTGTCTCGCCCACCTCGAGGGTGGCCTCGGCTGGCGTCACCTCGACGATGAGGCTCGCGATCGTGACCTCGATGGGCACGTCGCCGACCAGCGGATAGAGCATCACGTTGAGCGGCTCGTTCACGCCCTCGTGCACGTTCACCAGTCCCTCTCCGCGGTGGGTCTCGATGCCGTTGTGATCGAATGCGCGCACGGTCACCAGGCGGTCGGACCCCGCCGGGAGGGTGATGACACCGGACGCGATGCCGTCGGTGCCGGGGATGTTGAAGATGAGTGGTTCGGGGATGTCAGGAGCGGTTACCTCCACCACCAATCCCGCGATGTTCGTGCCAGTGAGGTTCGCGTACACGCTCATGCTGGCCAGAAAGGGACCATCGGGCGGGCCGGTCGCGCTGCGTTCCTGGCAGCCGGCCCACACGAGCACACTGAGGAAGACCGCAAAGAGCGGTCCTCCGCGCAGGGCACTGCGCATCATCGTCGCACCTCCTCAGATGAATTGGGACGGTTGTTACGACACTCGGTCGGAGCGCCGAACAGCCGCGGCTCCCAACACCGTGGAGGTCGGTGCAACGAAGTTCGTCAGGCTCCGTTGCTCTCGTACGTTGTGGCGGTCTCGTCGGTGAAACGGTCCTGAGAAGGGCGCACAGGAACCACCCTAGGGCGTGGCCGTCGGAGCCACGGCGGTTCGACGATGTGCAGTTAACATCCCGAAGGGACCATCGGCATCAAGGGGAAACTCTGTCGGGATTCCGCGGCCGGTGCGCGCCCGGGCCGGACGGCTACGCGCCCCTGCCCACTGCGCCGTAGCCGAACCTCTCCCGCACTTGGTCGATCGCGCGTGATAGCGCACGGTCGCGGTTCGTTTCCTCGCCCCCCTCGTCGAACAGGGAGAGCTGATCCACCTCGTCGGCGGGCTTCAGGTTCGACAGCGCCACGCCCAGCAGGCGGGCTGGCACCCGTCGCCGCTCGCGCAGCTGCGCGAACAGCGCCCTGGCGACTTGCGCGATGACCCGGTCGGCGACGACCGGGTCGTCGAGCGTGAGGCTCTTGGAGCGGTTGCGGAAGTCGCGGTCGCGGATGCGCACGGTGATCGTGCGTGCGGCCCAGCCGTGCTTGCGGAGATCTGAGGCAGCGCGGTCGGCGAGGCGCAGCAGCTCGCGCGTGAGGTCGCGGTCGTCGTCGAGGTCTTTGGCGAACGTCTCGTCGCGGCTGATCGACTTGGCCCGCTCGCGCGCTTCGACCGGTGTGGGATCGATGCCGCGGATTCTACGGTAGAGCCACACGGCGGCGCGCTCGCCGAGCCAGTTCTTGAGTGCGGCCTCGTCGTGCCCGAGCGCATCGCGCACGGTGACGAGACCGTAGACCCGCAACCGATCCTGAAAGCGGGGCCCCACACCGGGGATGTCGGCCAGGTCGAAGGTGGCGAGAAACTCCGCCTCCTTGCCGGGAGGGACCACGACGACGCCCTCTGCGGCCGGACTGCGGTGCGGCTTGGCCCGCTTGGCTGCCAGCTTGGCCACCAATCGCGTCGTGCCGCCGCCAATCGAGACGGCGATCTCTGTCTCGTCGAGCACGGCCTGGCGAATGCGGCGTGCGGTGGCTTCGAGCGATTCGTTGCGGTACAGCTCTTCGGTGCCCGTCAGGTCGAGATACATCTCGTCGATCGAGGCGGGCTCCACCACCGGCGTGAACCGTTCCAGCACGCTCACGATGGCGCGCGACTTTTCGCTGCACGCGCGACGCGGCACGCCCACCACGGTGGCGCCCGGGCAGAGCCTGAGCGCGGTGGCCATCGGCATCCCCGAGCGCGCCCCGTACTTGCGCGCGGCGGTACGAGGCCGAGGTGACGACGCCCCGCCCCTGGGGGGAGCCGCCCACCAGCAGCAGCTCGGCCCGGCCCGCGCCCTCCGGGTCGAGCAGGCGGGCTACCTGTGCGTAGAATGCGTCGGCATCGACCTGGAGAATGCGGGGCGCGACGTCGCTCATCCCACCTTGCTGCTCACGAGCACCACCTTCCCCAGGTTCTGGCGCGCATGGATGAACCTATGGGCTTCTACGGCACCGGCGCGGCTCAGCCCGAAGGTACGGTCGAGCACTGGTCGCCAGTGCTTGGCCTCGATGCCGCGGTAGATCTGCTGGAGCGCGGGGATCATGAGGTCCTCCCGCTTCTGCAGGTGCAGCAGGTGGATGCCGGACACTCCGATGTTGGGTTGGATCAGCGAGAGCGGGTGGATGAGCGGCGTGCGCAGCCACGCCCACGCCGCGCGCAGCCAGCTACGCTTGGCGCGCGGCATGGCGTCGCTCAGCCCGTAGAACACCAGGCGGCCCAGCGGGGCGAGCAGGCGTCGGCAAGCCGCCGTGTGGCGGCCGCCCATGGCGTCGAGTGCGACGTCCACCCCTCGGTCGCCGACCAGTGCACGTACCTGCGGCTCCCAATCGCCGCGGGAGTCGAAGCACACCTCCGCACCGAGTTCGTCGGTGACGAACGAACGCTTGCGCTCGGTGCCGGCGGTGCCGATCACCCGCATGCCGTGGTGCACCGCGAGCTGTACGGCGGCCGAGCCCACTCCGCCCCCGGCGACGAGCACGAGCGCGGTCTCCCCCGAGCGCGCATTGCCCGAGTTGAACAGGGCGACCCACGCGGTGAGAAAGACGACCGGCACCGCCGCCGCCTCGGCAGGCGTGAGAGAGTCGGGGTAGCGGAAGAGCTGCCGCGCCGGCAGCACGACGTCCCGTGCATAGCCGCCGTGTCGCATGAGCGCGACGGCGCGGTCGCCGGTCTTCCACGTCGGGACCTTGTGACCCACCCGCATGACCTCGCCGGCAACCTCGAAGCCGGGGCTGTAGGGTCGAGGTGGCACCGTGTCGTACAGGCCCTCACGCATGAACAGGTCGGCGAAATTCACCCCGGCGGCCTGCACGCGCAGGTGCACCTCCTCCGGGCCGGGATCGGCGAGGGGCACCTCGCGCTCGACGAGCACCTCCGGCCGGCCGTGCCGCTCGATGAGGATCGCGCTGGTAGTCAGTGTCATGGGCCGAAATGTAGCTACGGGTTCCACAGGCAACCTGGCGCGGGTCGGCGCCCTCCCGTAGCGTTGCCCGAAATCCCCCACCCAACCATCGGCCGCCTCGAGGCAACTAAGAACTGAGATGCACGGCATCGGCAGGGACCCGGCAACCGACCAACAGCTGGTTGACGCGCTGCGGGAGGGTGGAAGCGAGGCGGCCTTTCGGGAGCTGTACCGCCGGCACACGCCACGGCTGCTGCAATTCGTAACGCGGGTCCTGGGCGGGCTCGTCGAGGATGCCGAGGACGTGGTCCAGGAGACCTGGGTCAAGGCGGTGGGCGGCCTGTCCCGATTCCGCGGAGAGGCCAGCCTCGGCACCTGGCTCACCGGTATCGGGCTGAACACGGCCCGGATGCACCTGCGCCGGCTCGGGCGGTGGCGCGGATTTCTGGAGGCGATGGAGCCGGAATCAGGGCCGCCAGCCCTGTCGCACGAGGAGCGTATGGATCTCGAGTGCGTGCTGGCGTACCTCCCGGACGGCCAGCGCTTGGTGCTGCTGCTGCACGACCTGGAGGGCTACACTCACGGTGAGATCGGCGAGTTGCTGGGAATCGCGGAGGGGACGTCCAAGAGCCAACTCTCCGCCGCGAGGAAGCGGGCGCAGGCTCTGTACGACGGTGGTGTGCCGCGCGCCGGTTGAGGAGGAACGATGCGTGAACAGGATCAGAGTGGATTGTCTCCGGAGTTCCGCCGGGCGATGGAGGGGCTTCCCAGAGAGCGGGAGCCCTCGGCCGGGCTGGAGGACCGCACGGTGCAGGCGCTCCGGCAACGCGGGCTCGTCGCGCCGAGCTGGAGCAGTCGGCCCCGGCGCCCGGTGTGGCTCTCGTGGGTCGGGGTCGCGGCGGCGCTGGTGATCTTTGCGGCCGGCACCCTGCTGGGGCACCGGCTCGGTTCCAGCTCGGCAGTCGTGGTGCTGGCGCCGGCGCCCGACGGCGACCCGAGGGAGACGGCGGCCTACGTACAGCGCACCGGCTCGGCGCACGCGGCGGCGATCCGCAACCTCGCGGCGGCCGTGCAGTCGGCCGAAGTACAGGACGTGGACTTGGCGCGCGAAGTGTCGCTGGCGGCGCTGCGTGCGTCGCTCGAGGCGCTCACGCGCTTGGATCCCAACGATCCAACACCGGCCCTGCTCCTGGCGCAGGTTCAGCCGGTTGAGGCGAGCGCGATTCGGGGTCCTGCCGATCGACCGTGGGTGGTCTGGTTCTAGAGTCACTTGAAGGGGGAAGAGATGCAGACGCGAACGAAGATTGCCGTAACGCTGCTGGCCCTGGGTGCAGCTGCCTCGGCGGCGGTGCACGCGCAGGAGGAGCACGCCGAGGGGCATGGCGCAGCGCCGTGCGGCGAGCAAGAGGTCGCGACCGGCGAGCTGGGCATCAGGGGGCTCGCTTGCGGTCCCTGCACGCAGACCCGGCGCGACGGCATGTGGATCTGGCGCTTCGACGCCGAGCCCGAGGTACTCGAGGTCGATCCGGACGGTCCCGCCAAGGGGAAACTCGAGGCGGGGGACGAGATCGTCTCGGTGGACGGGTTGCTGATCACGAGTGCGGAGGGAGGTGACCGCTGGTCCACGGTGGGACCGGCAGACGTCGTGACGCTCCAGGTGCGGCGCGATGGGCGTGAGCGCACGGTGCGGATTCAGGCAGGGTCACACTGCGAGAAGCGCGCGTCCTTTAACATTCCACACCATGTGGATGTGGCCATCCAGCGGATCGAGCACGGTGAGCACCGGGACATCACCCTGGTCGAGATCCTGCCCAAAGGGTGGTTCGGGTTCTCGTTCAGCTGTCGGTGCATGGCGCACGTGAGTGAGACACAGACGACGTGGGAGTTCGAGGACGCGCCCAAGATCGTCGCCGTGGCCGAGAGCGGCCCCGCGGCGCGCGCCGGTATCGAGGTGGGCGACCACATCGTGGCTGCCGACGGCTATCCCATCACGGAGAACGCGGGAGCGGCACGGCTGACCACGGCGCAGCCGGGTGACACCGTGCAGCTCACCATCCAGCGCCACGGTGAGACGCTCACGGTCGAGATCACGGCGGCCGAGCGGCCGATGAGGGAATGACGCCTGCCGGAGTCGAGGGCCGGAGCGCCTGGGAGGGCCCGTGGAGACGCGGGCCCTTATCTTTCGCTCCATGCGCTACAGCCTCGGCGAGGAGATCGCCAATAGCGTGACCCACGGAGTCGGCGGACTGCTGGCCATCGCCGGCCTGGTGGTGCTCACGACGTTCGCCGTGCTCGAGGGCACCGCGTGGCACGTCGTGGCGTGCGGCGTGTTCGGCGGCACGATGGTGTTGCTGTACACGGTCAGCACGCTGTATCACAGCGTCCAGCATCCCCGTGCGAAGGCGGTACTCAGGGTGCTGGACCACTCGGCCATCTTCCTGCTGATCGCCGGCACGTATACGCCGTTCACGCTGGTAAACCTGCGAGGTCCCTGGGGCTGGTCGCTGTTCGGGGTGATCTGGGGCCTGGCCCTGCTCGGGATCCTGTTTCAGGTCGGCCTGCTCCGCCGCCCCGTCGCGTCGGTGCTGCTGTACGTCGCGATGGGCTGGACCGTGCTCGTGGCCATGAAGCCGCTTCTCAGCGCCGTGGCGCCTGGTGGGTTGGCGCTGCTCGTCAGTGGGGGCCTCGCGTACACGGTGGGGATCGTGTTCTACGCTTGGCGGAGGCTGCCGTACGGCCACGCCGTGTGGCACCTCTTCGTCCTGGCAGGGAGCGCGCTCCACTTCTTCGCGATTCTCTTCTACGTGGTGCCGGTGGCGGCGTGATGGCGCGCCGCCGGGCGCCAAGGAGTGCAGCATGAGCCTGCCGACTTTCGCCAAGCTCTTCGCGGTCACCCTGCCGTTCCTGCTGGCGCTGGACGGCGTCTGGCTGGGAGTGGTGGCGCGGCGCTTCTATCGGGAGCATCTCGGCACGCTGCTGCGAGCCGACGTCCAGCTCCTGCCGGCGTTGGTGTTCTATGTGCTGTATGTGATCGCGCTGCTCGTGCTCGCGGTTGGGCCGGCGGCGGAGCGGGAGTCGCTCCTGCGGGCAGTGCTCCTCGGGGGGCTGCTCGGCCTCGTGGCGTACGCCGCCTATGACCTCGTGAACCTGGCGACGCTGCACGCCTTCCCGCTTACGGTTGCGGTGGTGGACATGGCGTGGGGCACGTTCGTGTCGGCGGTGACGGCCGGTTGGGCCTTCACGGCGCTGCGGTGGGTCACGTAGGAGCCGAAACTGAAAACGCCCGGCATGGAGCCGGGCGTCTTGCCTGCTAGCGGCGTCTGCGCTTGGCGCGCAGCCGGCGGCGCTGAGCAGCCGCCTGCTTGAGCCGCTTGGCCGTACTGGGCTTCACGTAGTAGCGCTTGCTCCGCAGCTCCTGCAGGATGCCGGACCGCTGCACCTTCCGCCGGAACGCCTTGAGCGCCCAGTCTACACTGTCGTTCTCGTCCAGAATGATCTCGGTCACGATCCCGCCAATCTCATCGGTTGACTGCGAAGCAAACATGAACCGGGGCCGCCTCGATGGCCGGGGCGACCCCGCACTCGTAACGATCGGCTCGAGCTAGCCCTCGAGCTTGACGACGTTCTGGGCAGCGGGGCCCTTCTGGCCCTGCACCACTTCGAACTCCACCCGCTCGCCTTCCTTCAGCGACTTGAAGCCGTCGGCCTGGATGGCCGAGTGGTGGACGAAGCAGTCTTTCTCGCCGTCGTCACGCGTGATGAAGCCAAAGCCCTTGGCGTCGTTGAACCACTTGACGGTTCCGGTCGTACGCATGCCGTACTCCTTGGTGATGTGCTGATGTTCGTCGGAGTCCGGCTATGCCGAGCCAGCCGATCGCGCATCATTTTCCGCGGCAAGACCCCCGCGTTCGGGCTGCCGACAGGATGTCTCCCGCCGGCAGGAGTCCTTCTGCTCTGTAGGGGCAGAAAGGTAAAGCCTTGCGGTCCCTCGCGGTAGTCGGATGGAGAGCCGCCGCGCACGGCGGGCACGACCCTTCGGGTTGTATTCGGTTTTTCGGAGGGCGTGCCCGGGGGATCAGCGGGAGCCGTCCACGGCGGCGCGCAGTGCCGCGACGTGCTCCGGTGTCGTGCCGCAGCACCCGCCGATGACCGTGACCCCCAGGGCGATGAGCTGCGCCGCTCGCTCGGCCATGAATTCGGGCGTCTCGCCGTAGACGGTCTTGCCGTCCCTGATCTCGGGCAGGCCGGCATTGGGCTGAATCACCAGTGGGAGGTCGGTGCAGGCTCGGAACGCCCTGGCGATCTCGACCATGCTCTCGCTCCCGTTGCCGCAGTTGGAGCCCACCGCATCGGCGCCGGCCTCCTGGAGGCCCCGGGCCGCCGCCTTGACGCTCACTCCCATGACGGTGTGGAACCCCCTCGGGGTGGCGTCGAACGTCATGGTGGCCAGCACGGGTGTTCCCGGGGAGATCGCCTTGGCCGCCTGCACGGCGAGCTGCGCCTCGGTGAGATCCACCATCGTCTCGACGATCAGGCCGTCGACGCCGGCGCCACACAAGTGCTCGATCTGCTCGCGGAAGGAGGCAGCGACGACCTCGGAGCTGGTGTCGCCGTGGGGCTCGAGCAGCGCTCCGCTCGGCCCGCACGAGGCCGCGACGTACGCCCGCCCGCCCCCTCCGCGGCGGGCGGCTTCCACCGCGATTCGGTTGACCTCGGCCGTCCTGCCGTCCAGGCCGTAGTGGGCAAGCCGAAGCGGCGAGCCGCCGAACGTGCTGGCGACGACGATGTCCGCGCCCGCGTCGGCGTAGAGGCGAGCGATTTCCTCGAGCACCTCGGGGTGGGACAGGGTCACCGACTCGGGAGGACGGCCCGGCTCGAGGCCCCGCGCGATCAACATGGTGCCTACGGCACCGTCGCATACGAGGGGCCGCCCAGAGACGAGCCGCTCAGCGAAGAGCTGCACGTCAGGTCTTGACCAACAGCTGCTTCACACGGTCCACCGCGTTGGCGGCGTCGTACCCGTACGCATCGGCGCCGATTTCCCTGGCAAATGCCTCGTTGACCGGCGCACCGCCCACGATCGTCTTCACCTTGCCGGTGAGGCCTTCCTTGTCGATCCGCTCCACGACCTCGCGCATCACGGGCATGGTGGTGGTGAGCAGCGCCGACATGCCGATGACCGGAGCGTCGTGCGCGTTGGCCGCTTCGACCAGCTGCTCGGGGGACACGTCGCGTCCCAGGTCGATCACCTCGATGCCCGCCCCCTGGAGCATGATGCTCACCAGGTTCTTGCCGATGTCGTGAAGGTCTCCGCGCACCGTTCCCATCACGACCCGCCCCATCGAGGGGATGCCCGCCTCGACGAGCAGCGGCTTGAGCAGGTCCATGCCGGCGTACATCGCCTTGGCCGCGAGCAGTACGTCGGGCAGGAAGATCTCGTGGTGCTTGAATCGCTCGCCCACGACGTTCATACCGGCGATCAGTCCGTCGTCTAGGATCGAGGCCGGCGGCGTCGCACCGCCGATGAGTTGTCGCGTGAGCTCTTCCACCCGTTCATCGTCACCGGTGATGACGGCGTTGGCGATCTGGGCCAGCGTGTCCATTCAATGTCTCCTCTTGCCGGTGAAGCTCAACGCGCCAGGAGCGCGCGAATCCGCTCGCGGCAGCTTCGGGTTTCGCATCGCCGGCAGAACTCGTACGACGGCGCGAAGCCATGGACCTTCTTGGGCGCGGCGATGACGACCCCCGACACGGACTTGAGCGGCTGCATCAGGTAGCTCGCGCCGAGCTGGAGGCCGATTCGCTCGGGCCGCAGGTAGTCGAACAGCTTCCGCTGCCCGCTGACATGCCACCCGCAGTAGCCCGGGCTGTAGCGCAGCACGCCGGTGTCTGGCGTGGCTCGCCCGTCCGCCTGAAGCACGGCGGCAACACGCCGCTCGATCGCGTCGGCTGCAGTGTCGGCCGCGACCGAAGCGGCGGCATCGAGCATGCTCCCGGTGGCAAACTCGTTCGACGTGAAGCAACGTCCGATGGCCTCGCTGACGTGCTCGCCGAGCGTGACCGCAAACAGCGCGAGGTAATCGGCGTGCGGGAAAATGTCGCCCACGGGCGTCACGGGGTCGTTGCGTCCGGCTCCTTCATAGACGGCGGCGAACTCCTCCCGGGAGATCTCGGAGACGACGGCCATCGGCTCGACGGTATGCAGCAGCAGCTCGAGGGCGGTGTCGTAGAGGTCGTCGATGTGCTGGGGCACCGCCGTCCCCGGGGCGATGCCCTGATACCCCAGGGCAGCTTCCCTGTCGGGGTGGATGTCCGCTGCGGAGAGGGTCAAGACCCCGGTCACACGCCCTCGTGCGGGAGGGCGTCCATGCCGTGGGCCCGGGCTTCGGCGGTCATGCGTTCGGCCAGCTGCTTCTTGACGTCGTCGCCGAGCGACGAGGGCTCGTACGCTGCGAGCAGTGTCTCGACCTCGGCGTGGGCGCGGTCTCCGAGGGTCGCGGCGCCTTCATCCTGCCAGCGCGATCGGTTGGCCCGGTCGATGACGCGGCCTGGGAAGTAATGCTCCTCCCTCAGGTAGCGACGGGTGTGCTTGGAGATGAGGAGGTGGTCGTCCTTCAGCAACTCCTCGAAACGCGGCAGCGCAGGGAAGTCCTCCTTGGGCTCGATGCCCTGCACGAGGCGCAGCGCCATCCCGCAGATCTCGTTGTCCAGCACGAGTTTCTCGAGGCTGAAGCAGCTCTCGAAATCCAGCATCCCGGGGCCGGTCACGCTGTTGATGCCGCTCAGCGCGGCGAGCGTCGCACCCATGGACGTCTCGAGGCCGCACTGCGCATCGAGCAGCTTGGCGTCACTCAGCGCCATGTAGGCCTGCGTAGGCAGGCCGAGATACGTGCCGATCTCGTTGTAGGCGCAATCGATCATCATCGTCTCGGCCGCGCCCATTGGCGTCGTCTCGTAGCGCACGTCAAAGGCGGCCGGGGAGCCGCCGTACAGCGCGGGCGTACCCGGGTTGGTGAGCTGGCTGATGACGATGCCGCTCAGCGTCTCCGCCGTGTGCTGCACGAGCGTGCCGACCAGGGTGACTGGGGCCACGAACCCGGTCAGCGGCATCGACACGTACTCCACGGGGATCGCGTACCGCGCGCAGTCCACCACGTTCTGCGAGGTGACGTCGCTCCAACGAAGCGGAGCGGTGGGACAGCAGGAGAGCACCGTCAACGGCTTGGCGGCGAGCGCCGCTTCGCTCCCTCGCACCGCGAGCTGCAGGTCCTTCATCACTTCGAAGGCCTCGATCGTGAACGCTCCGGTGATGACCGGCTTGTCGCCGAGAGTGAGGCTCAGGAAGAGTCGGTAGCTGTCGGAGATGTTGGGGTGGACGTCGCTGGGGATCAGGGCGGTGCTCTGGGAGGGCAGATGCTCGAGCCGCGAGACCACCTTGGCGTAGCGGACGTAGTCGGTTGTGTGGGGCGCGCGGACCTGCTGGGTGGAGTGGTCGAGAACGCGTATGGCCGCCGAGCCCGGCGTGAAGTGCACCCGCGTACCGGAAAAGTCGTGGGTTTCGTTGCCGCGCACGTCGTACAGGTGGAACCCGCTCGGTGCGGTGTGGAGCGCTCGGTCAACGACGTCGTCGGTGAGGCGCGCACGCTTCGCCGCCGCGTCCACGTCGGCCCCGTGATCCGCGAGCAGCGAGAGGATCCCCGGGTTGTTGATCTCGACCCCGAGCATGCGCAGCACGTCACGGGCCTCCGCGACGATACGCTCCACCAGCTCCCGTCCCAGGAACTCAACGACTGGTCGCATCGCACTCCTCCCACCCCACGATCGAGGATCGGCCAATCTGCACTAGTCTCGAGGCTCTCGCCAGATCACTCCACCCTTCATGACGAGCACCACGTCCCGGAGCGCCGAGACGTCCTGTGTCGGATCGCCGCGCACCGCTATCAAATCGGCCAACAGACCCTGCCTGACCGACCCGAGATCCTCTTCCAAGTGGAGCATCAGGGCATTGCGCGAGGTCGCGGCGAGCAGGGCGTCCACGGGGGCCATGCCGTACTCCACCATGAGTTCGAGCTCGCGGACGTTGTCACCGTGTGGGTACACCCCCACATCGCCGCCGAAGCAGATGGGAGTGCCCGCATCCAGGGCGGCGCGGAAGCTGTCACGCTTGCGCTGGATACGCCCAGGCTCCGGCTCCGTTCCCTTCTGCCATCCCGCGTACTGCGTGACCGCATCGCCGGCGGCGATGGTGGGGCAGAACGCGACACCGCGCTCGCCCATGAGCCGGAATACCTCGGGCGTGCCGCCGTCACCGTGCTCGATCGACTCGACGCCGGCCAGCACCGCACGGCGCATCGCCTCCGGCGAGCTCGCGTGTGCTACGACGGGCCGCCCCCCGCTGTTCGCGACCCGCACGATGAGATTGAGCTCGTCCTGCGTGAAAGTGGGGAGCGCCTCGCCCGCCGGACCCCAGCGGTAATCGGCGTATACCTTGATCCAGTCGGCCCCCTTGCCCATCTGGTCGCGCACCACCCGGGTGAGCTCGTCCACGCCGTCGGCCGGCTCGGCCCCGAGGGGCAGCTCGTGCTCCGGCGCGCCCTTGGGCTGGTAGCTCCCGGTAGCGACGATGGCGCGGGTGCTGACCAGGAGGCGCGGGCCGGCAATCACCCCCTCCTCGATCGCCCGCTTGAGTCCGACGTCTGCGTAGCCCGCGCCCTCCGTACCCAGGTCGCGCATGGTGGTTACGCCTGCCATCAACGTCGCCTCGGCGGCGCGCACGGCGTATGCCACCCGCATCGCGAGCGGCTCATTCAACACTTGGGAGGTCCAGGGTGTCTCATCGTACGGGTGGAGCAGGAGGTGCGAGTGGCCCTCAATGAGCCCCGGCAGCAGCGTCATGCCGGTCAGCTCGATGATCCGTGCTCCGGCCGGGAGGGGGGCGCGGCCCACTGGCCCCGCGCTCGCGATGCGGTCGCCCACGACGACGACCTCCCATCCACGGTGAGGGCGCCGCGTCGTGCCGTCGAACACCCGGTCGGGTCGAAGGACGACGGCTGGCGGTTGCTGCGCCGTCGCCGGAAGCGGCGCAACGAGCGCCGTGGCGAACATGAGAGCGAGGAGTCGGAGGTGCATGGTCTGTTCCTGTGCCGTATCACGTGTGGTTGAAAACTGCGGGGGTCGCCCCAATCGCGCGAGGCCGGCTGGGAGCCGGCGGTCGGATCCCCGCGTACGGGGAAGAGTGTGCGCTGTGGTAGCGGCTGTGCCCGCCCGCAGCATATCTTGCCCAGAGGCCCAGACCGCGATCGCGCCGTGACCGAGCTGCTCCAAGACCTCCAATCCGCCGTGGGCGACGCGTACCGCGTCGAGCGGGAGCTCGCGCGCGGCGGCATGAGCCGCCTCTTCCTGGCGACCGAAGCCTCGCTCAATCGCCGGGTGGTGATCAAGCTGCTTCCGCCGGAGATGATCAGCGAGGTGAGCGCGGCGCGCTTCAAGCAGGAGATCGCGGTCGCCGCACGGCTGCAACACCCGAACGTGCTGCCTGTGCTCGCCGCGGGGGCGAGCGCCGGACTCGTCTACTACGTCATGCCCTTCGTCGAAGGTGAGTCGCTCCGGCACCGCCTCCAGGCGGAGGGGAAGCTCCCGATCGAGTTCGCCGTGCGCATCCTCGGCGAGGCGGCCGACGCGCTGGCGTACGCACACCAGCGCGGCATCGTGCATCGGGACATCAAGCCGGAGAACATCCTGTTGCTGCAGGACCACGCCGTGTTGACTGACTTCGGCGTGGCCAGGGCGGTCGAGGAAGCACGGGGGGGCACCCGGTTGACGGAGGTCGGCGCCGCGGTGGGTACCCCGGGCTACATGTCGCCGGAGCAGGCGGCGGGCGACCAGAACCTCGACGCGCGCAGCGACGTGTACGCGCTCGCGGTCGTGGGCTTCGAGATGCTCTCGGGGGAGCAACCGTTCACGGGCGCGACGCCGCAGAGCGTGATGGCCGCGCACCTGACGCAGGAGGCGCGACCCGTCAGCGAGCTGCGGCCCGACACCCCGGGGCCGGTCACGGAAGCCATCGCGCGAGGGCTGGCGAAGGACCCGGCAGACCGGTATCAGTCGGCGGCGGAGTTCCGCGATGCCGTGCGGGCGGCAGCGGCGCCCGCGCCCGGCGCCGTCCCGTCCGTGGTCTGGAAGGCGGTCGCCGGCGCGCTGGCGCTCGTGCTCGTCGCCGCACTCGCGTTCACCCTGTGGCCGCGCGGCTATCAGGTCGAGGGTGACCCACGCCAGAGCATCGTCTTCTTCCCGTTCGAGAACCGTACCGGCCTGACTGAGAACGACTACCTCGAAGAAGCGTCCATGAACCTCCTGGGCCTCGCGGTGGGGCACTGGGAAGACATGCGGGTCTACGACGACGAGCGGACGAGTTCGCTCATGCGCCGTCGCGGCCTGGAGTCGGCGGCAAGCATCGATTTCGACGCCGCGCAGGACATGGCCAAGGATGCGCGTGTCGGCACGTTCGTGTTGGGTGACGTGCGGCGTGAGGCCGACAGCCTCGCCATCGAGGCCAAGGTGCACGACGTGGCGACGGGCGAGCGCGTTGCCACCGAAATCGTGCGCGCGGCGGCGGGTGCCGACCCACGTCCGCTATTCGATTCACTGGCGGGGCGCATCCTGAGGGTGAGCGGCGCTCCGGCCGGCGAGCTGCCGGGTCTCGCGGCGCAGACCACGCGCTCCCTCGAGGCTTATCGCGAGTATCTGGCCGGTACCGAGGCCCTGCAGCTCCTCGACATCGGCGCCACGAGGGCGCACCTGGAGCGCGCGGTGGAGCTGGACAGCACGTTCGCGCTCGCGTACATGCGCTTGCTGGATGCCGACGGGTGGGCGGGGCTGGAGGGTGGCGACCCGCAGCGGCGCCGGGAGCTCGTGGCCAGGGCGCTGCGCCACAGCGAGACGCTGCCCCAGCGGTACCGCATGCTGGTGCAGTTCCATTCCGCGTACGAGGGCGGACAGTTCGCGCGGGCCCGGGGGATCGCCGAGCAGATGCTCGCGCGCGACTCGAGCGACGTGGAGGCGTGGTATCAGCTCGGCGAAGCCCACTTCCACGACAACGCGCAGTCCAATCCTCATCCGGACTCAGCCGGCAACCTCGGGATTGCGCTGAATGCGTTCCGGCGGACGCTGGAGCTGGATTCCGCGTACGTGCTGGCGTACCTGCACATCACCGACGTGCTTGCATCGTGCGGCGCGAACACGTCGTGGCTCTGCCTGCCCGACTCGGCGGTGTATGCGCCGCCGGACTCGCTGGTGGCGCGCTATGGTCAGCGCAGAGTGGATCGGCTGCGGAGGGAGGCGCGCGACGGGCGCCTGGCGGCAACGTATGCGTGGGTGGAGGCGGCGCCGGGATCGCCGCGGGCGCGCACGGAGCTGCTCGAGGTGCTGATCGAGCAGGAGCGCTTCGACGAGGCGCAGAACCAGCTCGACGTGCTCAGGGCCGACGGGCGGGTCGCCCTCGCCGCCGGGTGGGAGGCCTGGCTCGTGCACCGGCAGGGCGAGTACGGCAGGGCGGGGCGGCTGATGCGGGAAGCGGTCGCCGACGAGCGTGCCATGCTCCAGCTCTTCGGCGAGCTCCAGCCCGACGTGATTTTCAATGTGCTCGCCGCCGCCGCCATGTTCGACGAGAGCAGGCGGGCCCTTACGACGTTGCTCGCCGCGGTGCCGATGGACACGGTGGCTGGATCTGGAGGCGCCCCCTACCCGAAAAGTCAGGTAGTGGAGTTCTCCGACTTGGCGCTCCTGGCATCAGGGAGCGCTGACAGCGCCCGGCTGAGCGCGGCGGCGCACGGCTGGCTCGACTTGCTGGCCCGCGAGTGGGTGACCGGCTCCGATGCCTACCAGCGCAGGCTCACGGGCTCGAGCTCGACGATTCTGCTCGCGTACTTGGGATCGCGCGACACCACGCTGTTGTCCCGGTTCCTCACCGACATCGATACGACTGGGTCCCGCACCTGGCGTACCATGACGGCCCATCTCGCCCTGCGGCGAGGAGATGCGGCGGCGGCGCGGAGGCGGCTCGATGCGCACTTCCGCAACCGGGACTCGTTGGAGTTTGCCGGGGAGCCCGGACGTCGCCGCCTCTACGCCTGGGCGGATCTGCTGTCCCAGCTCGGGGAGCTGCGAGCGGCCGCCGACGCATACGAGTTGGTCGACGAGATCGACACGTTTGGCGGCGAGGCGTTGCGCGCGCGCTCGTGGGCCGAATTGGGAGCGCTGTACCAGCAGCTCGGTGAGGGCGACCGGGCGATCGAGATGTACGAGCGGTTCATCGCGGCGTGGGAAGATGGCGACGCCGAGGTGCAGTCCGCGGTGGACCGGGCGCGGGCGGAGGTGGCTCGGCTGCGGGGAGAGGGATACGAGCCGCGGCGGCGGTAGCCTCGGCTACGTCTTCTTCAGGGTCTGCTCGACGTACGCTCGAATCGCCCGATGAGTCTCGGGCGCCTTCCACCCCTCGAGCACCTCAGGATCGATTCTGGGCGACAGCCGCTCGATGCGGTCGATGGCTGGCGCGCGCAGCTCGCGCTTCGTGATGCCGAAGCGGGCGGGCGGCATCGATCCCAGACTTTGCGCGACATCGAGGGCACGGTCGCGTAGCGCGGGGGCCTCGGCGATCTCGTCTATCAGTCCGACCTGGTGGGCTTCCTCCACTGCATAGGCGCGTCCCAGATAGACCAGCTCCTGCAGGTGCTGGGTCGAGGCGGCGAATCGCAAGATCTCGATTGCCGCCACCGGAAACGGGATGCCGACGCGCAGCTCGGGCACGCCGATCTTCCCGTTGCCGATGCTCATGACGCGGTAATCGGCCGCGGCCGCCATGACGGCGCCCCCCGCGATCGCGTGCCCGTTCACGGCGGCCACCAAGGGGCGTGGGAAGGTGAACAAGGCGCGAAACGAGCGCACCATCGCCTCGAAGAACTGGTTTAGGTAGGAGTCGCCGCTCTCGAGGAAGCGGAAAAGGTCGACGCCAGCCGAGAACATCGGCCCCGTCCCGGTGAGCACGACGGCGCTGTGGCTCCCGGCCTCCTCGATGTCGCGCAGCGCGTCGCCGATGGCGTCAATGAGCTCCAGGTCGAGCGCGTTGGCCTTGCCATGCTCCATGCGGAGCACGGCCACCGCTCCGTGGTCCTCGCGGTGCAGCATCGGCGGCACCCTCAAGCAGTCGTGACTGAATCCCTAGGGTCGCACAATGTACCGCCGTCGTCCAGGCGGCCAAGTCGCAGCGACGAAATGACCTATGAGCCTCGTCAGGGGTGGAGACCTCCCCAACTCGCGCCCCAGTGAGTAACGTGCTCGGTCCAATGGCTGACGCGCGATTCCAGGAGCTGTATGCCCGCCAGCGGGAGCACGCTCCCGCTATGGCGCGCACCACCGCTGCCGAGCGACGGGACCGGCTGCGCCGCCTGCGCCGCGCCATCGAGCGGCGCGAGGCGGAGATCATCGAGGCCATTCGCACCGACCTTCGCCGGTCCCCGTTCGAGTCCGAGATTGCCGAGATCCACAAGGTCTTGCTCGAGATCGGCTACGCGGTGCGGCGATTGCCGCGTTGGATGCGCAGCAGGCGCGTGCGGACGCCGATCGTGCTCGCCAGCACCTCGGCTCGGATCGTGTACGAGCCGCGCGGCGTCGTGCTCATCATGTCGCCGTGGAACTACCCGTTCAGCCTCGTTGTGAATCCCCTGGTTGCCGCCGTCGCCGCCGGCAACTGCGCCGTCGTCAAGCCGTCGGAAAAGGCGCCGGCCACGGCGGCGTTGGTCGAGTCGCTCGTCGGCGAGGTATTCGACGAGGCCGAAGTGGCCGTCGTGCAGGGCGGGCCGGAGATCGGAGAGGCGCTGCTCGGGCTGCCGTTCGACCACTTCTTCTTCACGGGGGGCACGGCGGTCGGGCGTCTCGTGATGCAGGCCGCCGCCCGGCATCTCGCCACGGTGACACTCGAGCTGGGCGGCAAGACGCCGGCGGTGGTGGATGGGTCGGCCGATGTGCGGGCCGCCGCGCAACGCGTGGTGTGGGGCAAGTTCTTCAACGCCGGCCAGACGTGCACCGCCCCCGACTACGCGTTGGTGCACTCGTCGGTGGTCGACCAGTTCATCACGGCGGCGCGGGACGCGGTGGCGCATCTGTACGGACGGGACGAGACCAAGCGACGGGCGTCACCCGACTACGGGCGGATCGTGGATGGACCCCACTTCGATCGGCTGGTGGACCTGATCGAGCGCACGGTGGCGGGCGGCGCGCGCATCGAGGTAGGTGGGGTGTGGGACGCGGCGAGCCGCTACGTGTCGCCGACCGTGCTCTCCGGGGTCAGCGCCACTGCGCCGCTGATGCAGGAGGAGATCTTCGGTCCGGTGTTGCCGGTGCTCAGCTACAGTGACCTGGCCGAAGCGGTCAAGCTCGCGCGCGTGAACGGCAAGCCGCTGGCGTCCTACGTCTTCAGCAGGGACGAACGCGTGATCGAGCGGCTCCAGCGCGAAATCCCGGCCGGCGGGACCATGGTGAACAACACCTTGCTGCACTATGTGAACCCCGAGCTGCCCTTTGGCGGCGTGGGCGCCAGCGGCCAGGGCAGTTATCACGGCTACCACGGGTTCCTGGCCATGTCGCACGCCCGGCCTGTCGTGCGGCAACACGCCCCGGCGCTCGCGCGGCTGCTCTTTCCGCCGTACCGGGGGCGCCTGCACGAGGTTGCCAGACGCGTCTTTCGGTGGCTGCGGTAGGGGATCCCACGCCAGCCCCGCTGTTCCCGAGAGCGAATTCCGATCCACCTTTTCGGTGACGCTCCTCGCCCCCTTCCAGAAACACGACACCAATGCTAACCTATCGTGCTGCCCATGCACTGCACCGACCCCTGCTCGTTCTCAGATCCCGAAACCGGGGCCCCGGCCTTTAGAGTCCTGGGCGTCGGTCCCGAAGCCGCACCCTTCCGCCAGATCACGCGCTGGGCCCGTTCCTCCGGCGCCTTCATGGAGCTCGCGCCCGACATGGGACGGGCCGTGCGGTGCATGGCGTGCGCGAGCTGGGATCTGGTGATGCCCATGCTCGAGGACCCGGCGGACGAGGCACTCCGCTGCTGGACCGAGCGGCTCGCGGCCGTGCCGTACCGGCCGAAGCTGTTGCCCCTGGCCAGTCGGGCGTCGATCGCCCTCGCCATGCAGGCTGCGGAACTCGGGGTCGCCGAGATGCTCTCGGTGCCCGCCGAGCGCGATCAGTTCCTCAGTGCGCTCAGCCGCCTGCAACAGGCGGCCGACGAGCGGCCCGTTTCGCTCCCGAGTCCCCCCCCGGTCCAGTTCGGTTCCGAGACGCTCGTCGGACAGAGTCCGGCGATGCTGAGGGTGTACCGCACGATTGCGCAGGCGGCGCCCAGCACCGCCACGGTGCTCCTCGTCGGGGAGACGGGGACCGGCAAGGAGCTCGCGGCCCGAGGCGTCCACCGGCTCAGCCCGCGCGGTGACCGACCGTTCGTCGCCGTCAACTGCGCGGCCATCCCAGAGAACCTGTTGGAGAGCGAGCTGTTCGGGCATGAGAAGGGCGCCTTCACCGGCGCGGTGGCTCGAAAGGTCGGCCGTTTCGAGCGAGCGCAGGGTGGCACGCTGTTCCTCGACGAGATCGCGGACATGAGCCTGGGGCTCCAGGCGAAGATCCTGCGGGCAATCCAGGAGCGGGAGATCGAGCGGGTCGGTGGACGCGAACCCATTCCGGTCGACGTCCGCCTCATCGCCGCGACGAATTGCGACCTGGAGGACGCCATTGCGCGCGGGAAGTTCCGTGAGGACCTCTACTACCGGCTGGCGGTGGTGACCGTCCGACTGCCTTCCCTGGGCGAGCGCGGCGACGACCTCCTGTGCCTCGCGGGGCATTTCATCAAGGATGCCAGCCGTCGGCACAACAAGACGGTCACAACACTCTCCGACCGCGCGCTCCAGTGTCTCAGGAGCCATCGGTGGACCGGAAACGTGCGCGAGCTGCAGAACGTGATGGAGC
>CP070716.1:1790777-1803324 GCA_020350425.1 Gemmatimonadota bacterium | reverse complement strand
GGAGCATGCGGGCGACCTTGTCCTGCGTGTGGTCGGCGATGTCGACCCCGGCGCTGAAGGCCTTTCCCTTCCCTCGAACCACCAGCACCTTGAGCTCGGGATGCGTCTTGAGCTCCAGCAGCGCGTCGTTGATCTGCTCCATCATCTCAATGTTCATCACATTGAGCGGCGGACGATCGAGGGTCAGGGTCGCAACGCTCTCCTTGAACGTGAGTTCGATGAGGTCGTAGCTCACCCTGGAATCTCCCAGCGAGGTTGTTCGTGACGACAGCCCGCCAGCCGGCGCCGACGAGCGGCGGCGGGAATCAGTGGAGGGTCAGCCCTCCGTCCACAAAGATAACCTGCCCCGTTATGTGTCGGGCATCGTCGGAGCAGAGAAAGACCGTGAGGTACGCGACATCGTCGGGCTCTCCGATGCGCCCCAGCACGGCCTCTTTCTCGGCGTCCTCCAGCACCTCCGGCGGGAGCGTGTCGATCAGCTCGGTACGCACGAAGCCGGGGGCCACCGCGTTGACGTTGACGTTGTAGGGACCCAGCTCCACCGCGGCCGACTTCGTCAGGCCCACCACCGCGGCCTTGCTTGCCGCGTAATTGGATACTCCGAACCCGGGCATGTAGGCCTGGTGCGAGGCCACGCTCACGACTTTGCCGTAGCGCTGCTCCCGGAAATAGGGAGCCACCGCCTGGATGCAGTTGAACGTGCCGGTGAGGTTGGTGTCGACCACGTCGCGCCATGCCTTGTCGGGCAGCCGCCACAGGGCGCCGTCGCGGTGGATCCCGGCGTTGTTTACGAGGTAGTGGAGGCCGCCCAGCTCCGCGTGCGCGGCCCCCATGAACGCCTCCAGCGCGTCGCGATTGCGCACATCGCAGGCGGCGCTGTACACCCCGACGCCGCATGCCCTGAGCGCCGTCTCCGTGAGCAGTGCCTGCGCGGTGATGTCGCGGCCGGGCAGCTCGATGTAGTTGAAGCCGACGTTCACGCCGCGCCGGGCGAACTCCAGGGCGATGGCCCGGCCCACCCCGGTGGCCGCCCCGGTGACCACGGCCGTGTGGCCCCGCATCTCCCGGCGGGCCACGCGCGCGGCCTGTGGCTGCTCGGCGATCACGGATCCGGACCGGCTCTCGCCCCGCGGGCCGAACTCTACCGGATCGGGGGGGTCGTACGGGATGGTTCACCTTCTGTTTCGAGAGCTTCGAACGTACGGCGCAAACGACCAACTAGCAACCGTTTCCGGCCCCCTCGCCGCGCCGCGTCAGGGCTCGCCGCACGGCCCTGGCCGCCTCGAGAATGAGCCACAGCTCCAGCACGAAGATGGCGCCCCCCACCGCCAGCAAGACCGCCTGGCTGTCCGAGTAGTACCGGATCAGGTTGAGCACCATCGCCCACGTGGTCATGAACAGCAGGAAGATCATGGGGATCGCGGTCACCCAGATCTTTCGCTTGAGGCTCAAGAGAAAGAGGGTCACGACCAGCAAGCTCAGGGCGCCGGTGAGCTGATTCGTGGTTCCGAACAGCGGCCAGAGTCGCATGCCGCCGGCGCCGCGATCGATCCCCAGCGCCAGCACCGCGCAGCTCGCGACGGCGACGAGGGTCGCCAGCCACCGGTTCTGCGCTGCCTTCACCTGGTATTGGGCGCCCAGCTCCGAGATGATGTAGCGCTGCAGTCGCACACCCGTATCCATGGTGGTGGCGGCGAAGGAGATCACGACCACGGCCGCGAAGATGACCGCCACCTGGCGCGGGATGCCGACCCCCTCAGCCAGGACCCCGACGCCGTTCACGAACGCGGTCGTCGCCCCGCTGGAGGCCTGAGCCCACGTGCCGTAGTGCTGATGCCACCCGTCGACACCCACCACGAGGGCGAACCCCGCCGTGGTCGCCAGGATCGAGGTCAGCGCCAGCGTGCCCTCGCCGATCATCCCGCCGTACCCCACGTAGCGGGCGTCGGTCTCCTTGTTGAGCTGCTTGGCCGACGTGCCGGAGGCCACGAGGCCGTGGAACCCGCTGATGGCCCCACAGGCGATCGTGATGAACAGCAGCGGGAACCAGCTGGGGGCGTCCGCGGGCAGCGTGGTGTTCACCGCCGGAGCGACGACCTCCGGGTTCACGATCAATACGCCCAGGAAGATGATTCCCAGCGCCACGAACAGCTGATGGCTGTTCACGTAGTCGCGCGGCTGCAGCAGGACCCACACCGGCAGGACGCTCGCGAAGAACGCGTACACGAACAGTGCGATCACCCACCCGGCGCGCATCCCATCGACGTGGGCGGCTGCCTGAGCCGCGGTCACATCGCCGGCCGCGGCCTCGAGCTGCGCCGCGCTCGGCGCGAAGCCGAACACGTCGGGCAGCGTGAAGGGCACGTACTGCCCCAGCCAGATGAGAACGTAGAGGATTGCAAGCGCGCCCAACGACGGCCACAGGATTCCGACGCGGGTGCGGTAGATCAGCAGTCCCACGATCACGGCTACCAGGAGGCTGCCCCACACGGGAAGCACCGCACCGGGGTTCGCCACGAACAGGTTGGCGATCACCACGGCAAACACCGCGTTCACCAGCAGCAGCAGGAAGAAGATGATCAGGAGGAACAGCACTCTCGCCCGGTCCCCCACGATGCGCTCTGTCAGCGTCCCGATCGATTGGCCCCTGTGGCGCACCGAGATCCACAAGGTTCCGAAGTCGTGCACCGCGCCGGCGAAGATCGTGCCGAGGGTCACCCAGAGAAACGCCGGCAACCAGCCCCAGATCACCGCGATGGCCGGGCCCACGATGGGCGCCGCGCCGGCCACCGACGTGAAGTGGTGCCCGAACAGCACGTGGCGGTTCGTGGGAACGTAGTCCACGCCGTCTTCCAGCTCGTGCGCCGGTGTGACGAAGTCCGGATCGAGTTGGTAGATGCGCGTGGAGATGTAGCGGGAGTAGACGTGATACCCCGTGAGGAAGGCCAGCAGCCCCACCACCAGCAGTGCGATCGCGCTCACTCGAATTCTCCTATGGCGTCACGCGCGTAATGTAGGGACGACGACCGGGGAGGGCGAGCGAGTGCGGGGACTCACGCGAGGCGCTCGGTCTCGGGGAGCGACGCGACGATGCGGCGCAGCGCCGCGAGACCGTGCACGTCCGTGTCGAGCAGCGGGATGCGGAACAGTGGGTGAGCCGCAAAGGCCGTCGCCGCCTGGTCGAGATGCCGCGCCTCGCGCTCTCGACGGCGCTCCACGAACTCCCCCGCGGCGCCGCCTGGCAACACTCGGTTCAGGAACACCGCCCCCACGGGAATCCCGTAACGGTCCAGCGTGCGCACGGCCTTCTCCGCCTCCAAGAGCGGCAACCGCTCCGGCGTCGCCACGAGCACGAACGCACTGCGCCGCGCGTCGGTGAGCACCTGGCGCGCCCGCTCGAAACGCGCCTGGCGCTCCTCGAGCGCCGCCAGGACGCGGTCATCGGGCGCGGGGCCGTCACCGGCCGCGGCGCCGGCCACGCGGCGCCACATCCGTCCCAGCGCGTTCATCTTCCTGCGTCGTCCGATCAACCCACCCATCCAGGTAGCCATCTGCTGCGGCAGCGACAGCAGCCGCAGCGTGTGCCCCAGCGGCGCCGTATCGAACAGGAGCCGATCGTACCGCGTGCCCGCCTCTTCCATGAGCCGGGTGAAGCGCTCGAATAGCGCCGCCTCTTCGGCGCCCGGCGACACCCGGGCGATGTCGATCTGCCGCTCCACCTCGGCTGCCAGGCGGGGCGGCGTAGTGTCGGCGATCCGCGCCTTCACCTCCGCGATGTAGCGGTCCGCTTCCTGAACGGGATCGATCTCGATGGCCCAGAGGCCGGGGAGGACCTCTCGCGGCTCTGGACCCACATCCAGCTCGAGGATATCACCGGTGGAATGCGCCGGATCGGTGGACACCAACAGCGTGCGTTGCCCCTGCTCCGCCGCCAATAGCGCGAACGCCGACGCCAGCGTCGTCTTGCCCACGCCGCCCTTGCCCCCGAAGAACAGCACCTCCCGCTCTAGCAGCAACGGAAGCCTCCTTCGGGAGGACGCTCCATGCCCATGCGCAAATGCCACTGGTGGAACTGCTCGATGAGGTCGGGATAGAGCTCCAGCGTGTAGAACGCCACGGGGTTCGGCGCGCCGAGGAGATCGGAGAATCCGGCCAGCAGGAAGAGATCCCGCTGCTCCAGGTACTCTCGGTAGATCTGCGCGCGGTACGGGGCGACGAACATGCCCTCGTAGATCTCCCGCGCGGCACGGAGCCGACGGCGCAGGGCGCCCCACCAGCTCATGCGCGCCGCCACGCCCCGAGCGGGCAAATGAGCGCGGCGATCGCGCCGCTCACCGAAAGCGCCGTCGCTCCCCCCAGGCCCGTGTACAGCGCGCCGAAGAGCAGACCGCCCGGGAGCGCCGCCATCCCCACGGCGGCATGGTAGCCCCCGAACCGTCGCCCCCGGCGGGCCGAGGCTCCGGCGGCGGCCACGTACGCACGCTCCGGCGACTCGGTCGCAGCGGCTACCAGGCCGAACACCAGAAACCACAGCGCCCCGATCGCGGGCGAGCTCGCGCGCGCAAGTCCGAAGCAGACGAGCGCGTAGATCACCCACCCCACGACCATGGTGCGGCGCGGCCCCACGACGTCGCTCAACCACCCCCCCGGATAGCTCGTGGCGGACCGCACCACATGGAGCGCCGCCCACAGGGCGGGTATCAGCGCCACCGACACGCCGAGGTCCTGCAGACGCAGCAGCAGCAGCGTCTCGGGAAACCGCGCGAAGGCAAACATGACGATGAGGCCGAACAATGCCGAGGACGACTTCCCCCGAATCGCCTCACCTTCGTCGCGCCCTTCCCCCTTTCCGGTTCTCCCCTCCTCGTCGGCCTCACCCCGCCCGACTCTCCCCATTGCCCACGCCACCAGGATGACGGCGACGATTCCCGGCACCACACTCCACACGATCACTTCGGCCGGCGCCGCACCGGTGCCGGCGATGAGCGCCCACGCCACGAGGGGGCCCACCACCGCTCCAGCGTGATCCATTCCCCGGTGAAACCCGAACGCCCTCCCGCGCAGCGCCCCCGGGCTGGAATCTGCGATCACCGCGTCGCGCGGTGGGTTCCGCACCCCTTTTCCTACACGGTCGCTGGCCCTCAGCGCGATCACCTGCCAGGCCGCGCTCGCCATGCCCATCACGGGCCGCACGACCGTGGCCACCAGATAGCCGCCGACCACCAATGTGCGACGCCACCGCGCGCGCTCCGCCAGCCATCCCGCGCCCAGTTTCACCCCGGCCGCCGTTGCATCGGCGATGCCGTCCAGCGCGCCAAGCGCGAGGGCGGTGCCGCCGAGGCGCGTGGTCACGAGCGCCGGCAGCAGCGGGTACACCATCTCGCTGGCGAGATCGTTGAAGAAGGAGACGGCGCCGAGTTGTTTGACGATCCGGGGAAGCCTGGATCGGGCAGGAGCCTCCTCAGTCATCCAGCCCCATGCCCCAGCGCGCCAGAGTCACTGGGAGGCCGCCATAGCTCAGCAGGGTGTCGTGAAAGGCACGCAGCGAGTAGTCGGCACCCTGCGCCGCCCGATAGGCCTCGCGCAGCGACCGGATTTCCCTGCGTCCCACGGCATAGCAGAGCTGATAGGCCGGCTCGGCGCAGTAGCGCCGCACCTCGGCCTCGGCGTGGGATCGGTCGACCTGCACGCGCTCCATCATCTGCGCGACGGCCTCTTCGAATCCCATCCCGCGCGTGTGGAGGCCGACGTCCAGCACGACGCGCAGCGCACGCCACAGCAGCGCGATCTTCTGGAAGAGCAGCTCCTCCGGGCCGGAATAGAACCCCTCCTCGGCCATCATCTCCTCGCAATACAGCGCCCAGCCCTCCACCGTGAGCGGCGTGTCGACGACCCTGCGCACGGCGCGCTCGTGCCGCTGGGCGGTGAGGAATTGCAGGTGATGACCGGGGTAGCCTTCGTGCAGCGCGGTGGACGCGAGATCGTACACGCAATGATCGCGCAGCACGCGCTCCTCATGGTGGGGATCAATCCCCGGTTCCGGTGGGGTGACGTAGAACCAGCCGGTACGGTCGGGGGAGAAGGCGCCCGGCGGGTGGTAGGCGGCGAACGGAATGAGCGGGCGGAGAAAGGCCGGCGTGGCGATCACGTGCAGCGGCCCTTCCGGGATCGACACGATCCCACGCTCCTCGACGAAGCGGCGCGCACGGTCCATCTGATGGGCGTACGCACCCACCAGCTCGCTGCCCGACGGGTGCTCGGACCGCAGCCGGTCCGCCACGTCCTGCCACGGGACCCCGGGGTCGATCCGCTCCGCAGCCTGAGCGAGCTCCGCTTCGACCTCCTCCACCAACGCGAGGCCATAGCGCCACAGCTCGGGAGCCGTGTTGCGCAGGGCGTGCTGGTAGTGCAGGCGGAAGTTGAAGGCCTGTTCCCCAATCGCGAAGTCGTTGTTCCCCTCGTTCAGCAGCTCCTCACGGAGGTACGCGCCGAACTCATGCAACGCAGACGTCGCCGCATCACAATCCTCCAAGAACGTCTCGTCGTCCGGAGGGGCGAGCTCGCGCCGGATCTCGCCGATCAGCGATCCGCCTCGGGCCACCACGTCGAGGCACGTCTCCACGAACACACAGGGACATTCGCTCAACGTCGCCTTTCCCTGCTGGAGGTAGCCCGGCACGGCACGAACTCGCGAGGCGGCCGCGCGGGCGCGATGCTCCCACGGCCGATCCTGCAGCACGAGCAGTTGGTACAGCCCTTCGAGGACATGGGAGGTCCAGAAGGTGGGATTGCGCACGTGTGCCCGCTCGCGCTCCAGCCAGTGGATCGTAAAGCGCGCTTGGTCCAGCAAAGCCGTGCGGTCGATCTCGTCCTCGAGTCCGTCGGATTCCGCTTCCTCCATCGCCCCGGTGAGCGACTTCAGGGCCGCAACGTAGCGCTGGATCTCGTCCTCACCGTGAGCGCCCAACCTGTGATCGTACGCGGTGAGGCCCGCGGCGCTGGCCGCCACCGGATCCAGGTTCCAGCGGAGGTCGAGGTAGGAATCGACGAGGTCGGCAAACGCCGCAGTCGTGCTCACGAGGTTCTCACTTAGGGCGCCAGGAATCCGGTGGCGTGGTCGCCTCGCCCCAGGGCGCCAGGGGCCCGGTAGCGTAGTCGCGTCGCCCAAGTGTGCCGACGCCGCCGAGGCCCGTCAACCCAACCCGAGCGCTTTGCTCAACCATTCGGCAATATAGGTGGCGACGCTCTCCCACCCCGGTTCCCCGACAGTCCAGTGCGCGTGATCAGAGAATTCCCGATACGCCGCTCGGGACCCGTACCGGGCGGCAATCTTCCGGGTGACCGCTACCGGCGTGATGCGATCGTCGGCGCCGGCGACCACCAGGACGGGACAGCCGATCCGCTCCTCGCGCACCTCTGAGGCACGGCCGCGGTCGAAGGGCCAGAACCCCACCTCGCTCGCCGCACGCCCCGACTCGTACACGAAGCGCGCGTACGCTTCCCGCTGTTCCTCGGCCGTGAGGAGGTGGAGCATGGAGTACGTCGCCTCGGCGAAGGTCTGCCTGAACGGCCTGCGCCAAAAGCCCCAGGTCGTGAGCGCGCTCCGGAACGCACGAAGCACCGACGGACGCAAGGCAAACACGCCGCGCGGCGGCCCGGGGTTCAGCTGCACGAGCGCCTTCCCGATCCCACGGCTCGCGAGCATGGCGCTGAGCAGCGCACCCATCGAGTGCCCCATGAGGACGGGGTTGGCGCCCAGGCTCGCGATCTCCTCCTCCAGGTCCCGGGCGTAGTCGAGGAGGCTGGTCGTGCCGAGACGGGGATCGGGTGCGGCGGCAGGATCGACGTCGTGGTAGCGCAGCGTGGGCACGACGCAGCGGTATCCCCTGGCCTCGAAGAACGCCTTGAACTTGCCCCAGTACCACCCACCACCCCACATCCCGTGAGTCATGAAGATGGTCTCGGGCATCGTCATCAGTCGCGGCGCGAGAGCGGGTAGAGACCCTGCGGCACGTTTTGATAGTCGATCGTCGTGAGATCGGCGGGCCCCAGCCCCGGCGCGTCGACGACGACCACCGCTCCAGCGAGTCCCGTTTCCACGAAGCCGCGCCAGAAGTGCACGCGCGACTTGAGCACCACCATGTCCACCTCGTCGAGGTCGATCCCCAGCCGCCCGAAGATCCCCGGTGTGGTCACCTGGTGCAGCTGCGGGGTGAGTATTACCCGGTTGTTGCTTCCGAATCGCAGCACGGCCACCGTGTCAAATCGACCGTACTCGCCCAGGTACTCCACCACGCCCTCGATGGGCACGGGCCGGCCGGCGAATTGGTCGGCGTACCCTCCGACCCGCACGCTCACCCTCTCACCCACCTCCGCCCGGGAGGCGATCGCCCGGATGGCCAGCGAGTCGGCAATGGTCGCGATGCAGAAGTTCTGGGCACCCTGCCGCATCAACTCCTCGAGGATGTGGGTCGAGTTGCCGGTGCGATCGGCGTGGTCGGCCACGACCACGGGCGTGTTGCCCGCCCTGGCCTCCGCGATAGCCTGGGCAACGCCCGCCCGCGTCTTGGGAAGGCGCTTTCCGGCGAACTCCTCGCGCACCCGCCAGATGTACTCCGACATGTCGTCGGCGATACGGTCCGCCAGCTCCTGATCGCCGTTCGCCACGACCATGACCGTCGCTCCCACCTCCGGAACGTCGGCGTAGGCGAAGCCGAACGCCACCGACACGAAGGCGTCGGGCGTCCGGTTCTCCCAGCGGCGGGCCCGCTCCATGATGTCCATGGCCGGCGATTCGCCCGTTCCCTGGAACACGCTCGGCGTGATGACCCCCGGCTTGCGCGTGGCCATCACCGGCGAGTAGGTGCCGCGGATGGTCCGGAGCATGATGCGGGCCGCCCGCTCGCCCTGGAGCCGGGCATCGTAGTGCGGATACCGCTTCACGATGAACACGGCGTCGGCCGCGTCGGAGAGCTCGTGGTCCTCGTTGGCGTGAAGATCGAGCGTCACGAAGATCGGAATGTCCCCCACGACCGCGCGCACGCGCCGCACGATCTCGGCCTCCGGCCTGGAGATGCCCGTCACCGCCATGGCACCGTGCAGGGCCAGGAACACGCCGTCCAGCCGGCCCACCCGTCCGAGGTCCTCGGCGATGCCGTTGCTGTACTTGTCGAACGCCTCCTTTGTGATCCAACTGCCCGACGAGCCACCCTTCGCATCCCGAGGAGACAGGATGCCCACGAGCTCGACGCCGCCGTACTCGCGGGCGCGGCTCACGAACCCCTCGATGTAGTCACCCCACTCGAGCACCGAATCGCCTCGCACCGGCGGGCCGTAATACTCCCACTCGGCGATCCCCGTGGGCACCGGGCAGAAGGTGCAGGTCTCGTGTGAGAACGTCGCCACCCCGATCCTCACCGTGTCCTGGCCGCAGCCCCACAGTGTGAGCATCAGGGCCGGAAGGACGCGCAGTGCCTGTCCCATCATCGCGGATGCTCCTCTCTCTTCCTCACGGCAACGCGATCGTGCCCAGCGGTGGTGTGGCCGCCGGCGGGCGCCGGTGACGCGTCGCCTGCTCGTACGAGTACGCCAATCCGATGAGCGTCGGCTCCGACCAGGCATCGCCGAGGAACTGCAGCCCCACCGGCAAGGTGCCGCGCACGAAACCCATGGGCACCGTGACGGCTGGAAACCCCGTCGGCGGCGAGAGCTGGTAGGAGTTGTTGCCGTGCGGCGTGGTGAGATCGCCAATCAGCCTCGGCGGGTTGTTCCACGACGGATACGCCAGGGCGTCCAGCCGATGCTCCTCCAACACGCGGCGCACTCCGGCCCGCAACGTTTCCGTGTTCGTTGCGGCCTCCTGGCACCCCTCGTCCTCCGCGGGCGGCTTGTCGAAGCCCTGGAAGAACCGCAGCCGCTGCTCGATCGGCGGATGGAACCGGCCCGACTCGATGATCTCCTCGAGCGTCGCGACCGGGGCGTCCGGTCCCAGGCTGGCCAAGTAGGCCTCGATGTCGTGCCGGAAGCGGCGGCACCACAGGCTGCCCTCGATCGTATCCAGCTCCACGATGGACACCGGGTCGATCACCGTCGCCCCAGCCGCGCGCAGGTCGTCGAGTGCCTCCTCGAAACGCTGGAGCACCCCGGGATCCGCCGTCTCGGTGTTCGACAGCTGCCGCAGCACGCCGATGCGCGCGCCACGCAGCCGATCGCCCTGGAGATAGTCCGCATAGCGCTCGACCCGGCGGCCGGGCTCCGACCAGGGGTCCGCCGGGTCGTGACCCGCGATCACGTCGAACACGATGACGGCATCCTCCACCGTCCGGGCCATGGGGCCGCCGATGTCGCGGTCGAGGTACAGGGGCACGATGCCGTCGCGGCTCGTGAGACCCATGGTCGACCGAATACCCACGAGGCTCGTGTGCGACGAGGGACCCCGGATCGAGTTCCCCGTGTCGGTCCCCAATCCGACCGACCCGAGGTTGGCGGAGACCGCCGCGGCGGTTCCGCCGCTCGAGCCGGCCGTTACCCGGTTCAGGGCGTACGGGTTGCGGGTGTACCCGGGGAGGGCCGAGCCCACGGTCTCGTACGGTGAGAACGCGAACTCCGCCATGTTCGACTTGGCAAGGACGATGCCCCCGGCCTCCCGCAGCTTCCGGACCTGGTAGGCGTCGTCGGGTGGCACCGAGGCTTGCAGCGAGCGCGAGCCCGCCGTGGTCGGCATGTCGTGCGTGTCGTAGTTGTCCTTGACGATGACGGGAATGCCGTGGAGCGGACCCACGAACTCCCCGGTGCGGGCGTAGTGGGCGTCGAGCGAGTCGGCACGTTCGAGGGCCCGGGCGTTGATGGTGATGACGGCGTTCAGCGCGGGGCCCTGCTTGTCGTATGCCTCGATGCGCGCGAGGTAATGCTCCACCAGGAGGCGCGCCGTGAGACCCTGCTCGCGCATGGCCCGGTGGATCTCCCGGATGGACGTCTCGTCTACCCGGAACCCTTGGGCGTGCGCACCGCCCGTCCCGACGAGCAGCAGAGTCCAGAGGAGTGTGACGGACCTCGTGAAGGGACCTGCCATGACTGTCTCCTCGCGATCAGCGTCGCTTGCCGTCGCCCTGCAGGAAGGTCTTGAGCCGCGCCCCCTCCGAACGGTCGCGGTGGCGCTGTGCCCGAGTCGCACGGCGCCCCTGGTCGATGGCCGAAGCCACCATGAGGAGCAGCGTGGCGGCCACCGCCCACGGCGCGAGCGCCGTCTTAGAAAGGCCGACGCCGGAGCCCAGCACCACGAGGCTCCCGACCGCGAGCTCGACCCGCGCCAGCGCGGAGGTGCCCACGGAGGTGCGGATCCGTTTCCTCAGCTTCACGCCGCCCGATACGGCGGCGAGCAACCCCACCAGAAAGAGCAGCATCCCCATCGGTCAAGGCGCCTCGGCAATCTCGTCCCGTGCGACGACCATGTTGTGCAGGTTCAGGTCGGTGACGACGCTGTCGTCTCCCACGAGCGCGTGCGTCACGGTCGAGCCTTCGACCACCGCATCTCTACCGATGATCGCGTCCCGCACCGTGCTGCGGCGCACCACCGCGCCCGCATCGATCGAGACGTTGGGTCCGATGGCGCAGTCCTCCAGCGTCACCCCGTCGGCGACGAAGACCGGATCGACCACGGTCACGCCGCTGCGCGCCTCGGGATGGCGGCGGCGGCCGTGCTCCAGCAGGTGCAGGTTCGTGGAGAGGATCGTCTCGACCTTTCCGCAGTCGTACCAGCCGCCCACCTCGGCGGTGAGCAGCTTCCTGCCATGATCGATCATGTACTGGAAGGCATCGGTCAGGAACCACTCTCCCTTGAACTGCGGCCCCGCAAGCGTGTGGTCGATTCCCTCAAACAGCATCCGCCAGTCGCGCAGGTAGTACAGGCCGATATTCGCCAGGTTGGAGATCGGCTCCGACGGCTTCTCCACGATGCGCTGCATGTAGCCCTGCTCGTCGGTCACCACCACCCCGTACCGCTGGTAGTCCTCCACTTCCTTGGCCCAGATGATGCCGTCGGCATCGGCACGCTGGAGCAGCGAGAGATCGGCGTCGAACACGGTATCCACGAAGACAATCAACACGGGACCGTCCACAAACGGGCGCGCCAGGTTCACGGCGCCCGCCGTGCCGTCCTGCAACCGCTGCTCGACGAACCGCGCGGGAATGTCGTACGCCGCGCGCACGTACTGCTCGATCTGCTCCTTCAGGTGACCGGTGATGAAGATCAGCTCCTCCACCGAGAGGCCCTGCAGCTTGTCGATCACGTAGTCCAGCACCGGACGGCCGGCCACCCGCACCAGCGGCTTCGGGACGTGCTTCGTGATCGGCAGCAGGCGCGTGCCCTTGCCGGCGACCGGGAGAATGACCTTCACCTCACGCCCTCCCGTAGCGGTCCTGCAGGCGGACCACGTCGTCCAGCTCCGGGGTGGAGACCTCCAGGAGATCGGTGGACTCGACCGCCTCCATCTGGTGCACGGTGCCCGGGGTGACGTGGTACGCCTCCCCCTCCCGCATCGGCCGCTCC
>CP070716.1:1771813-1790677 GCA_020350425.1 Gemmatimonadota bacterium | reverse complement strand
GCACGCCAACATCGCGTACCGCATCATGCAGGACCTCGGGGTCGACAAGCAGCAACTCGTGTACGGGCGCCAGCCGCACGAGTTCAAGCACCCCTACGGGTTCGATCAGCCGCTGGAGAACTGGGCCGAGATGGTGGTGGCCAACGGCTTCTTCGACCGGGCCGGCATCACGCTGCTGGGCGACGTGCACCAGCACACCAGCTACGGGCCGCTCAAGCGCGCGCTGGTCAAGGTGGACCGCGAGGAGGTGCTGCACCTGCGCCACGGGGAGTCGTGGATGAAGCGCCTCGCCAAAGCCGGGGGGGAGGCGCGGGAGGCGCTGCAGCGGGCCGTGGACTGGATGTTCCTGATGACGCTCGAGTGGTTCGGCCTGCCCGACGACCGGAAGCGCCATAGCGGTCAGCTGGCGTACCGGCTGAAGGGGAAGACCAACGACCAGCTGCGCCAGACGTGGATGGCCGCCACCGTGCCGCTGTGCGAGGGCATCGGGATCGACGTGCCCGCCCACTGGGACGACGCCCGGCAGGAATACGTCATCGACTGTCCCTTCCCCTGCCAGTACGACCCGGCGGCCAAGCGCTGGCTCCACGACGAGCCGCTGACCTGGGACCAGGTGTTCGAGCGCTGGAAGGCGCGGGGCCCGATGAACGAGCGCTACGTGGAGATGGTTCAGGGCAACGGCGGGATCTTCGGAGGGCGGCGGTGGTAACCGCGGCCCAGGTCTGGGAGGCGCTGAAGGGCGTCTCCGACCCCGAGTACCCCCTGAGCATCGTCGATCTGGGCATGGTCTACGACGTGCGCGTGGACGGGGACACCGTACAGGTGGACGTCACGTTCACCTCCATCGGCTGCCCGGCGATCGACATGATCACGGCGGACGTCCACAGTGCCGTGGCCGCCGTCCCCGGCGTGAGCCGTGTGCAGCTCGAGGTGGTGTGGAGTCCGCCGTGGACCAAGGATCGCATCACCGAACGCGGCTGGAAGGTGCTCGGGATGTACGGGGTGGCGAACTGATGGCGCGCACCGAGGTCTACGAGGTCTTCGCCCGAAAGGCCCACGACGAAGAGCTCAAGCACGTCGGGAGCGTGAACGCCACCGACGACGAGCTGGCCAAGGCATACGCGTGGACGCTGTACGACGAGGAAAACTGGATCGAGATGTGCGTGGTGCCGCGCAAGGCGGTCATCCCCATCACCCACCAGGGGCGGCTGCCCCTGTGGGGCAATTGAGCGAACCCGAGGACGGCGACACGAGCATGACGAGCGGCACCGCCAAGAGAGAGTTCGAATCGACGCAGGGGATGAGCGACGCGTGCCGCGAGGGATTGCGCAACCTGCTCATCGCCTGCGCCGACACCAAGCTGTTGCTGGGATACCACTACGGGGAGTGGACCTTCGGCCCTCCGGAGCTGGAGGCCGCCATCGCGTGCTGCTCGCTGTCACAGAGCGAGCTGGGGCACGTGCGGCTGCTCCATGCGGTGCTGCGAAACCAGTTCGGCGACGAGACGGAGGCCCTGGTAGAGCAGCGCCTCGGGTCGGCATTCGCCAACATCTCCTATCTGGACGAGGAGATCGCCGATTGGGCCGGCTTCGTCGCGGCGAACTACGTGGTGGACCTGGCGGTGACGCGCCTGCTGCACGCGATGCGCGACTCCACGTTCGCCCCGCTGCGGGTCAATGTGGAGAAGATGCTGGACGAGGAGCGCTACCACGTGCACCACGGGCAGGGATGGTTCCGCACGCTGTGCGGGAAGAACGCCGAGTGCCGCGCGGCGGCGCAGCGCAGCCTGCACGAAGCACTGCAGGCCGTCGCGCAGTGGTTCGGTCCGGCGGGGGACCCGCACGACGAGGCGCTGGTGGCGGCGGGGGTCAAGGCCAAGTCCAATCCCGAGATCTTCGAGGATCTCGTCGGCGACGTGACCGAGACGGCCGCGAGCCTGGGCGTCGAGCTCACGGTGGAGCCGGCGGCGTTCGAGGGTTGGGACCCCGCAACGCGCCGGCGCGACGCGAGCGGTCCGAACGAGGAGATCCTGCAGCATCTGCGGGGCAGCAAGAACGCGATTTTCAAGCTGAACTGATGACGTCACGCGCCAAGCAGTGTCCGTTCTGTCACTCCAACGAAACCGAGAAACAGGCGGACTTCAGTACCTCGCTCATGGTGAGCCTCTACTACTGCCGGCGATGCCGCTCCTCGTTCGAGGCGATCAAGTGGGGAGACCGGACGGTCGAACTCGACGTGCCCCGCTTTCTCGAGGAGAGGCCATCGTAGGCGATGCACATGGTTGACACGCTGTTGCGCGCCGTGATCTGCTGGAGGCGGCGCCCCATACGGTCACATCGGTGACACAAGGAGGAAGGACGAGCATGGCAAGCACTGTAGCCGAGACGAAGACGCTGGTGGAGTATCGCGTGGAGGACGGCATCGCGATCCTCGAACTGAGCGACCCCCCCGCGAACACCTACACCTACCAGATGATGCGCCAACTGGACGAGTGCATCCTCACGGCGCGAATGGACGATTCGGTCCAGGTGATCATCCTGCGAGGCAAGGGCGAGAAGTTCTTCTCCGCCGGCGCCAACATCAAGATGCTGTCGGAGGTCACGCCGAAGTTCAAGTACTTCTTCTGCCTGCATGCCAATGAGACGCTGAACCGCCTGGAGCACACGCCCAAGCTGGTGATCGGCGCGCTGAACGGGCATACGGTGGGTGGCGGTCTCGAGATTGCGATGGCGACCGACATCCGCCTGGCCTGCAAGGACAACGGCAAGATCGGCCTGCCGGAGGTCAACTTGGGCGTGCTCCCCGGCACCGGCGGCACCCAGCGGCTGTCGCGCATCGTCGGGAAGTCGCGCGCCATCGAGATGATGGTCTCCGGCCGTACCTTTTCGTTCGAGGAGGCCAAGGAGCTCGGCCTCGTCAACGAGGTCTTCCCCAAGGAGACCTTCTGGAAGGACGTCATGGCCTACGCCAAGCAGTTCACCACCCCCAACAAGGCCGCCAAGGCGGTGGGCAGCATCAAGCGCGCGGTCTGCTCCGGGCTCGAGGTGCCGTTCGAGAGCGGCCTCGCAATCGAGCGCGAGCTGCAGCAGCAGCTGTTCCAGAGCTCGGACGCGACCGAAGGGCTCTCGGCCTACGTGGAGAAGCGCACGGCCGAGTTCACGGGCGTGTAGTGCGCACCCAGCTCTTCATCGACAACGAGTGGCGGGACGCCGCCTCGGGCGAGCTGCTCGAGGTGGTGAACCCCGCCACCGAAGAGGTGCTCGCCGCGGCCCACGCGGCGGGCGACGCCGACGTGGACGCGGCGGTGGGTGCGGCCCGGCGGTGCTTCGAGGGTGACGCGTGGCGCGGCCTCTCGCCGCGCCAGCGCGGTGCCCTGCTCCATCGCGCCGGCGAGCTGCTGCACGAGCGGCGCAAGGAGATGGCGGAGCTCGAAACGCGCCAGAACGGCAAGACGCTGTTCGAGTCCAGGATCGACGTGGCGTCGACGGTGGAGACCCTGCAGTACTACGGCGGCTGGGCCGACAAGCTCGACGGCGCGGTCCTGCCCGTGAGCGGCGACAGCCTGGTGTACACCGTGCGCGAGCCGCTCGGCGTGGTCGGGGCGATCGTGCCGTGGAACTTCCCGCTCAACCTCGCCAGCTGGAAGTTCGCGCCGGCGCTGGCCGCGGGCTGCACGGTCGTGCTCAAGCCGGCCCCGGAGACGCCGCTCACGGCCCTGGCCATGGCCGAGATCATGCAGGAGGCCGGCTTCCCGCCGGGCGCGTTCAACGTGATTCCGGGCGATGGCCCGACCACCGGCGCCGCCCTCGTGCGTTCCCCGGGGGTCGACAAGATCGCGTTCACCGGATCCACCGCGGTGGGCAAGGAGGTGATGCGCGCCGCCGCCGACTCGGTGAAGCGCGTGACCCTCGAGCTGGGGGGAAAGAGCCCCAACATCATCTTCGCGGACGCCGACCTGCAGGCCGCCGTGAAAGGCGCGCAGAACGGCATCTTCTACGGCAAGGGCGAGGTGTGTGCCGCCGGCTCCAGGCTGCTGGTCGAGCGCGCGGTGCACGACCAGGTCGTCGAGGAGCTGGCGGCGCGGGCGAAGCAGCTCGTGCCCGGCGACCCGATGGAAAAGAGCACGCGTCTCGGCGCCATCGCCTCGAAGCGGCAGCACGACAAGGTCATGTCCTACATCGCCGCCGGAAAGGCCGAGGCGACGCTGGTCGCGGGCGGAAGCGCGGCGCAGGTGAACGGCAAGGGCTACTTCGTCGAGGCCACGGTGTTCGACGGCGCCGAGCCGGGCATGAAGATCGTGGACGAGGAGATCTTCGGCCCGGTGCTGTCGGTGATCGCGTTCGACGACGCCCAGGAGGCGGTTCGGCTCGCCAACCAGACCATCTACGGGTTGGCGGCGGGGATCTGGACCCGGGACATCCAGAAGGCGTTCCGCGTCGCCCGCGCGGTGCGCGCCGGCACCGTGTGGATCAACAGCTACAACTTGTACGACTCGGCGGCGCCCTTCGGTGGCTTCAAGGCCAGCGGCTTCGGGCGCGACCTGGGCCGCGAAGCGCTCGACGGGTACAGCGACAGCAAGACGGTTTGGGTGGGTCTTTGACCGGCTACGAGCACCTCCGCCTCTCCGTCGCCGACGGCATCGGCACGATCACCCTCAACCGTCCCGACAAGTTGAACGCCTTCGCCGGCCGCATGCGCCACGAGCTGGCGGAGGCCGTGCAGCTGGTTGCCGAGCGCGACGACGTGCGGGTGCTCGTGGTGACCGGCGCGGGTCGCGCGTTCTGCGCCGGCGCCGACGTCGGCTACATGCGGGAGGTGCTGGAGCGTGAGGATTGGGAGGCCGCCGAGGGCCTGGTGGATGCGGGCCGAAGCGTGGTCACGACCATTCGATCGGTACCGAAGCCGGTCCTGGCGAGCGTCAACGGGCCGGCGGCGGGCGCCGGCGCCAATCTGGCGCTCGCCTGCGACCTGCGGATCGCGTCCGATCGCGCGTCCATTGGGCAGACCTTCAACCGCATCGGCGTCCACCCCGACTGGGGTGGGACGTACTTCCTGCCGCGCCTGGTCGGACCCTCCAAGGCGCTGGAGCTGATCTTCTCGGGCGAGATGATCGATGCCGCCGAGGCAGAGCGCCTCGGGCTCTTTACGCGGGTGGTGCCGCACGACCGCCTCGAGGAGGAGACTGAAGCGCTGGCGCGCACGCTGGCCGCCAAGCCTCCCCTTGCTCTGGCGCTCGCCAAGCGTGCAGTGTACGAGAGCGGGCAGCGGAGCCTCGAGCAGATGCTGCAGCTGGAATTGGAGCACCAACTGCGCTGCTTTCGGAGTGCGGATGCCAGGGAGGGATTGCGGGCGTTCCTCGACAAGCGTGAGCCGTCCTTTCGAGGGAGCTGAGCGGTGACGCTGGTGATCGCGCACCGCGGAGCGTCGGCGTACGAGGTCGAGAACTCGCTGGCCGCCTTCCAGGCGGCACGGCGCCTCGGTGCCGACGGGGTCGAGCTCGACGTGCATCTCACGGCAGACGGTCAGCCCGTGGTCCATCACGATCCGGTGGCTGGTCGGTTCCCCATCTTCCGCACGGCATTGCGGGACCTCGAGCAGCACCGTTTGGCGAACGGCGAGCCCATCCCGACCCTCGCGCAGGCGCTCTCGCTCCTCGGGACCGAGATGGAGGTGTGGATCGAGGTGAAGACGCTGGATCCCCGCGACGACGTGCAGCTGCTCAAGGTGCTCGAGGAGGGCCCCGCCCGATTGGGGTATCACGTGCACGCGTTTGACCACCGGATCGTGCGGCGCCTGAAGGATCACCGGCCCCAGCTCGACACCGGCGTGCTCTCCGCCTCCTACCCCATGCGCCCCCTGCCGCCGGTCGAGGAAGCCGGCGCCACGACGCTGTGGCAGCAGGAATCCCTTCTCGATGCGGACTTGCTCGAGCAGGCGCACCAGCGAGGTCTGCGGGTTGTCGCCTGGACCGTGGACGACCCCGATCGCATGCGCACCCTGCTGAGCCTGGGGGTGGACGCGCTCTGCACGAACCGACCCGACGTGGCCCGCCAGGTCGTCGGATGAGGCTCACGGTCATCGGGGCCGGCGCCATGGGCCACGGCGTTGCCCACGTCGGAGCCCTGGGCGGCTACGACGTCACGCTCACCGACGCGCGCCCGGAGACCCTCGAGGTCGCCCGCGAGCGCATCGCCTCCAACCTCGAGGGCGGCGTGCGGCGCGGCAAGCTGAGCGCCGAGCAGTCCGAGGCGGCCCTCGCCCGTGTCGCGCTCGAGCGGGACGTGGACGCGGCCACCCGAGGTGCCGACCTCGTGATCGAGGCGATCGTGGAGGACCTCGCGGTGAAGCGCGCGTTGTTCACCCGCCTCGACGCGCTGGTTGCGCCGGACGCCGTGCTGGCCACCAACACGTCGTCGCTGTCGGTCGCCCGCATCGCGGATGCCACGAGCCACCCCGAGCGCGTGCTCGGCATGCACTTCTTCAATCCCGTGCACATCATGAAGCTGGTCGAGCTCGTGGTGCATCCGGGAACCTCCCCGGCGGCGCTGGACCTGGCGCGTGAGGCGGCCCACCGGATGGGCAAGGACCCCATCGTCGTGCGGGACAGCCCGGGCTTCGCGTCGTCGCGGCTGGGCGTGGCCGTCGGCCTGGAGGCCATGCGGATGGTGGAGGAGGAGGTCGCGAGCCCCGCCGACATCGACAAGGCCATGCGGCTCGGCTACGGCCATCCCATGGGCCCCCTCGAGCTGAGTGACCTGGTCGGGCTCGACGTGAGGCTCGCGATTGCCGATTATTTGCACCAGGAGCTCGGCGACGTCCGCTTCGCGGCCCCCGCGATCCTGCGGCGCAAAGTCGAGGCTGGTGAATTGGGGAAGAAAACCGGGAAGGGGTTCTACGAATGGCCAAGGAACGAGTCGTCCTAGTCGATATCGCCGACCGCATCGCCACCGTCACCATCAACCGACCAGACAAGCTGAACGCCCTGAACAGAGCAGTGCGCGAGCAGTTCGTGCAGGTGCTGGCCGACCTCGCGGGCAACGACGATGTCCGGGTCGTGATCGTAACGGGCGCGGGCGACAAGGCGTTCGTGGCCGGCGCCGACATCGCGGAGTTCAAGGGCCGCACGGGCGTGGAGCAGTTTCACGTCACCAAGAGCTTCGGGATCTTCGAGGCGCCGGAGAGGTTGCCGAAGCCGATCATCGCGGCCGTCAACGGATTCGCGCTGGGCGGAGGGTGCGAGCTCGCCATGGCGTGCGACCTGCGCATCGCCTCCGACAAGGCCAAGCTGGGCCAGCCCGAGATCACACTGGGAATCCTGCCCGGAGGCGGCGGCACCCAGCGCCTGCCGCGGCTTGTCGGGCTCGGGAACGCCTACAAGCTGCTGTACACCGGCCAGCTGGTCGGCGCCGAGGAGGCACTGCGCATGGGTCTGGTCGACGAGGTGGTGCCGCACGACCGGCTGCAGGAGCGCGTCAGGGAGCTGGCAACCGAGATCGCCGCCAAGAGCCCGGTGGCGCTCGAGTTCATCAAGGACTGCCTGAAGGCGAGCACGCGCATGCCGCTGGACGAGGGCGTGCGGTTCGAGACGACGTACTTCGGCCTCGCCTTCTCCTCGGAGGACAAGGAGGAGGGCGTCACGGCGTTCCTGGAGAAGCGCCAACCGGACTTCAAGGGCCGGTGAGCGCCGACGCGCGTCCCGGCGTCACGGACGCCCACGTCCACATCCAGCCCTGGCGCGACCTCAAGCCGTCGGTCGCCGACGTCATGCGGCGCGGCAAGGAGGACCACTGGGAGTGGCTCCTCGCGCTGATGGACGATCCCCAGGCGCTGCTCGAGATCCTGGACCGGTCGGGCATCTGGCGCGTGGGCCTCATCAACTATCCGAGCCCCGACCTGATGGGGTTCACCGATTCCACCAACGAGTTCGCCGCCCGCTACGCCGAGGCGGCGCCCGACCGCCTGCTCCCCTTCGGCGGCGTGCACCCGCGGTTCACGTCCGACCCCGAGGGCCAGGTGGAGGAGCTGCTCAGGCTGGGGATACGCTGCCTCAAGATCCATCCGCCGCACCAGCTCTTTCCCGCGAACGCCTATACCATGGGGCTGGAGACGCTGGGCCGCATTTACCGGCGCTGCGAGGAGCGCGGCCTCCCCGTCCTGATCCACACGGGCACGAGCATCTTCCCGGGCGCACGCTGCAAGTATGGCCGGCCGATGGAGCTGGACGACGTGGCGCTCGACTTCCCCGACCTCACGATCATCATGGCTCACGGCGGCCGGCCGCTCTGGATGGACGAGGCGTTCTTCATCCTGCGGCGCCATCGCAATGTGCGCCTCGAGCTCTCGGGCATACCGCCCAGGCGGCTGTTGGAGTACTTCCCACGGCTCGCGGAGATCGGGGACCGGGTCATCTGGGGAACCGACTGGCCCAGTCCGGGCGTGCGTGACCTGCGGGAGAACCTGGATCAGTTCCTCGCGCTGCCCCTCCCCGACGAGCTCAAGGACGCGATCACGCGCCATACGCCACTGGCGCTGTTTCCGCCGCGATGAGACGCCACGCCGCCCTGGCTCTGGGCCCCTGCCTGTTCCTGCTCACGCTGGCCGTTCACGCGCCCGGGGCGATGCAGGTGGATGCCTGGCGCGTCGCGGGGCTCGCGGCGTGGATGGCCTGCTGGTGGCTCACCGCCGTCGTCCCGCTCGAGGCGACTGCCCTTCTCCCGATCGTGATCCTGCCGTTGGTGGGCGCACGACCGGTCGCCGAGGTGACTCGGTCCTACGCGGACCCTATCATCTTTCTCTTCCTGGGCGGCTTCTTTCTGGCTGCGACCACCGAGCGCTGGAACCTGCACAAGCGCTTCGCGCTCGCGACGGTGCGCACGGTGGGGACCGACGCGCCCAGGGTCGTGGCCGCCTTCATGCTGGCCTCCGCCGTCGCCAGCATGTGGGTCTCCAACACCGCGACCACCATCATGATGCTGCCCATCGCCATGGCGGTCGTGGGGCACCCGCAGAAGAGCGGGGAGCGCGGCTTCCAGACCGCGCTCTTCCTCGGCATTGCGTATGCGGCGTCGATCGGTGGGGTGGCGACGCTCATCGGCACGCCGCCCAACGCGATCTTCGCCGGCGCGGCCAGAGAGCTCCTCGGAGAGGACGTGAGCTTCGCCGGATGGATGGGCGTCGGGCTCCCGATCTCGCTCGTGATGCTCGCCGGCTGCTGGCTCCTCCTGGTCAAGCTCTTTCGAGTCAGCGGCTCGGTGATGGGGCTGACGCAGCTGTTGCAGCGCGAGGAGCAGGACCTGGGTCGGCTCTCGGGAGCGGAGCGCTTCGTCCTGACCGTGCTGGCGTGCACCGCGGTGGCCTGGGTGATGCGCGCGCCCAAGACGATCGGCGGCCTGAGGCTCCCGGGCCTCTCGGACGTGGTGCCGGGGATCTCCGACGCGGCGATCGCCATTGCGGCGGCACTCGTCCTGTTCGTGGTACCGTTGCGGAACAGCAGGCACCGGGTTGCCCTCGACTGGGAGTCGGCGAGCAGGGTCCCGTGGGGCATCCTCCTCCTGTTCGGGGGAGGGCTCGCCCTGGCGGGCGCCTTCGGATCGAGCGGCCTGACACAGTGGATCGGCGGACGCCTGATTGGGCTGCGCGGCGTCCCCCTGCCCTTCGTGATCCTGACGACGGCGACGATCTTCGTCTTTCTCACGGAGCTGACCAGCAATACGGCCACGGCGGCGTTGGGCATGCCTCTCATGGCGGGCGTCGCGGAGGGGCTGGGACTGCCGGCCCTGCCGCTCATGGCCACGGTGGCGATCGCATCCTCGATGGCGTTCATGCTCCCCGTGGCGACGCCTCCGAACGCGATCGTGTACGGCAGCGGCTGGATCCGTCCCGCCGAGATGGCGCGGGCCGGCATCGGCCTGAACTTCCTCTCCATCGCGATCACGACGATCGCGGTGGTGCTCTGGACCCTCTGACCCACACGACGAGCGACCGACTCATGACCCACGACGAAGAGAAGCTGGTGGCGGTGGCGAACTTCCGGACCCGGTCCGAAGCCGAGACGGCGTCCGGGCTGCTGCTCGGGGCGGACATCCCGTACGTCATCCAGTCCCTCGAGGGTGCACAGCTGGGCCCCGGACCGGGAGGCACCACGGTGCTCGTGCGCCCGCAGGACGAGCAACAGGCTCGGCAGATCCTGCAAGATGCGGGTGCCCTGCCCGACGAGGGCGCATGAGCGCCGATCGTCTGCTGGCCGCCCTCGGGGGCGTCTCGGCCCTGATCGCCGTTGCCCTGGGGGCCTTCGGAGCCCACGCGCTGCGCGCGCGCCTCACGCCCGACCTGCTCGCGGTCTTCGAGACCGGAGCGCGCTACCAGATGTACCACGCGCTGGCCATCCTGGCCGCGGGGTTCGCCTACGGACGCTGGGCCACGAGTCAGAGCCTGTGGGCGGGCTGGCTCTTCGTGGCCGGCACCCTCGTGTTCTCCGGGAGTCTGTACATCCTGGCGCTGACAGGGGCGCGGTGGTGGGGGGCGGTGACGCCCCTCGGCGGGCTCTGCTTCCTCCTGGGGTGGATTGCCTTGATTTGGGGCGCCCTGGCCGAATCTCGGTGAGCGATGGCCCGCGCCGCGGAATCGCACCGTCGTGACGCGAAACCACCAGCTCACGCCGGCGGAGCATCGCGTCGTTCGGCATTGCCGCAGGCCGCTGCTCACGCAGCGCTGGCTCCGGTCGCTCCGCTACAACTGGGAGCGCGACGGCGCCACGCTGCGCTCCTTCCGCGGTGTGGTGCGCTCCGGTGCGGCCCATTGCCTCGAGGCGGCCCTGGCGGCTGCCGCCGTGATGGAGCGGCACGGCTACCCGCCATTGCTGCTGGATCTCGAATCGCGCGACTGTCTCGACCACGTCGTGTTCGCGTTTCGCGCCAACGGACGGTGGGGGGCGGTGGCTGGCTCGCGCGACGTGGGTCTGTGGGGTCGCAAGCCGGTGTTCCGCTCGGTCGAGGCCCTGGCGCGCAGTTACTACGATCCCTACATCGATCTCACCGGACGCATCACGGCGTATGCCCTGGTGGACCTGCGCGACCTCGGCTCCTACGACTGGCGGTTCTCGACGCGCAACGTGTGGAAGGTGCTGCAGTTCCTGATCGACGCCCGGCACCGTCCAATGCCGACGAGCTACCGGCGTTATATTCGGTTGCGACGGCAGTACCGGGAGTTCATCAAGACCCACGATCCTCGTGACACACCGTTCACGCTGGGGCGCAAGCACTGGATGTGAGGCATGACGAACGCGACGGTGTATCTCAACGGCTCCTACCTGGCGAAGGGGGACGCCCATCTCTCCCCAGATGACCGCGGCTTTCTCTTCGCCGACGGTATCTACGAAGTGATCCGGGCCTACGGCGGCCAGTTCTACGCGATGCAGCCGCATCTGGAGCGGATGGCCAACGGCCTGCACTCCCTGCGCATCGACGGTGCAGACGTACCCGGCCTCGCCCGGGTGTGCGCGGAGCTGTTGCGGCGCAACGGCCTCACCCAGGCGGATGCGCTCGTGTACATCCAGGTGACCCGGGGCGTGGCCGTCCGCGGTCACGGCTTCCCCGATCCCCCGGTTCCACCCACCGTGTACGCCACCACGATGCCGTTCAAGGCGAAGGGTGATCCGGCGGAGGGGGTAGCGGTGATCACCGCTCCCGATCACCGTTGGACGCGCTGCGACATCAAGGCGGTCGCCCTGTTGCCCAACTGCATGGCATTCCAGGACGCCCAGGACGCTGGAGCGCAGGAGGCCGTGCTGGTGCGCGACGGGGTGGCGCTCGAAGGCACGCACACGAGCTTCTTCGCGGTGCTCGACGGTGTCGTGCGCACCGCGCCGCGCAGCAACTACATCTTGCCCAGCATCACGCGGCAGGCGGTCCTCGACATCTGCCGCGAGCAGGACATCCCGGCCGCCGAGACGCCCGTGCTGTTGCACGAGCTCTGGACGGCAGACGAGCTCTTCCTGGCGGGAACCACCATGGAGATCATGCCCATCGTGAGGGTGGACGGGCGATCCGTGGGCACCGGGAACCCGGGTCCCCTCGCGCGGAGGCTCCTCGAGCACTTCCACGCCCGCACCCCGTGAGACTGTAACCGTGGCCGCGAGACGCGCGTAGTATGAGACCATGGCGACGTTGAAGCGGTGCGACCGCTGTGGGCACGCGCTCGAGCTCCTGCGCAAGCCGGTGCGCCGGCTGCGCTGGACCCGCTACTGGGGACTGGGCTGGCGCAGCCTCTTCACCGGCCCCCTCAGCGTGTGTCCGCAGTGCGGCGCCATGTACGCCACCGACGGGACGTTGCTGGCGGCCGGCGCCATCGAGACCGACGCCGAGCGCCGGCTCAACGTGTACCGCCGCGACATGGCGTATCTGCGGGACAGCTTCGGGGGGGTGTTCATCGCGGCGGGGGTCGCGGTCGCCTGGCTGGTCGCCGGGGCGGAGTCGGTCGAGCTCGCCAAGGTGGTGGCCGCGGGGGCCACGGGCGGGCTGTCGCTGGTGCCCTTCTTCTACTTCGGCCGCAAGGCGCGACTCGCCAAGAAGGACCTGCGGCAACTGCGCCAGGCCCGCCAATCTGGCAGCATCCTCAAGGAACCGGGCCCGGAGAAGCCTGAGGAAGCCTGACCGGAGCCGCTCCGGATCGGCTGGCCGGAGTCCCCCCGGAGCCGTATTATTCCCGACAGGTAATCCCCCCTTCATGTTGACGCGCGGCCTGGGGAGGCGCATGTTCGACGCGGGCCTCCGCGCAGGAAGCCGCTCATGGTGAAGAGGGGGGGAGGGGGGCGGTCGTATGCAGTGTGCTTTCTGCTCCACACCGGTTCCGGATACCGCGCGGTTCTGTCCGAACTGCGGCTCGCAGGTATCCGATGCCGAGGGCCAGGCGGCGGCCACGGCGTCCATGGACGACGCCTCCTTCCTCCATCTCGAGTCCCTGCTCCGCGAAGACACCGAAGGCGAATTCGACGTCGAGCGCCCCATCGGGCGCGGCGGCATGGCGGTGGTCTACCTCGCCACCGAGGTCCACCTGCACCGCAAGGTGGCCATCAAGGTCCTGCCGCCGGAGCTGACCTTCGGGCACGGCGTGGAGCGGTTCAAGCGCGAGGCCCGCACCGCCGCGGCCCTCGATCATCCGAACATCATCCCGATTTACCGCGTGGCGTCGGGCGGCAAGATCTTCTGGTACGCCATGAAGTACCTGGAGGGTCAATCGCTCGACGAGTACCTCAAGGACAAGGAGCGGCTGTCCGTCCAGGAGACCATCTCGATCCTCGATCAGGTGGCCGAGGCCCTCGACTACGCGCACGAGCACGGCGTGGTCCATCGCGACATGAAGCCGGCCAACGTGATGCTCGACTCGCGGGGCCGCGTGACCGTCACCGATTTCGGCATTGCGAAGGCCTTCTCCGAAGGCACCCTCACGGCGTCCGGGTCGGTGGTGGGCACGCCGTACTACATGTCGCCCGAGCAGGGCATGGGGCGGCCGGTGAGCGGCGCCTCCGACCAGTACTCGGTGGGCGTCATGGCCTACCGCATGCTCTCGGGGCAGGTGCCGTTCGAGGGGGACTCCTCGATCGAGATCCTGCACAAGCACTGCATGGTGGCCCCCCCGCCGCTGGACAGCGTGATGCCCGGGCTGCCCCGCCACGTGTACTGGACGGTGCACCGGGCGCTGGAGAAGAAGCCGGAGCGACGGCTCGCCTCGGTGCGGGCGTTCGTGGAGGCGCTGCGCAAGGCGACGCCCGAGTCCGAGATCAGCGAGGTGGCAACCGTTGTGGTGCCGACGGAGCCCTCGATGGCTCCCTCCCCGCCACCCCCCGGCTTCGATCCGTCGCTGGCCACGACGCCGATTCCGGCACACCCCGCGACCCCCGCCCCCCGAAGACCCGCACCGGCCACGGTGGAGGCCGCACGAGGGCGCCGCCTCAGCCCGGTGTTGCTGGGTGCGGCCCTGGGGCTCGTGATCCTAGGTGGCAGCGCCGCCGGCATCTACCTGGTGACGCGCAACGGTTCGGATGGGGCGCTCACGCAGGCGCCGATCGAGCAGTCTGGCGCGACGGAGCCTCCGGCCGGCGGGACGCAACCGAGCCAGTCTGAGGGACCTGCCGCCGTGCCCGACACCTCGGCGGCGGTCGCCGCGGCACCGGACACGACCCCGACCGCTGCGCCGACTCCCGTGCAGACGCCGCCCCCACCGACCACGGGGCGCGTGACCGTCAGCGGCCTCCCACGCGGTGGCTCGATCACGGTGGACGGTCGCACTCGCAGCGGCACGACGTTCGAGCTGTCCGGGGGATCCCACGAGATTCGCATGGCCGCTCGGGGGTATGAGCCCGTGACCCTCACCGTCGACGTGACGGCCGGAGAGCGCATGACGGTGCCGTACACCGGCCGCCGCGTACCGCCGCCGCAGCCTGTCCAGCAGCAACCCGCCCGGCAACCGCAACCGCAGCGGGGCGTCCTGGACGTCATGATCCGCCCGTGGGCCAACGTCTTCGTGGACGGTACGGCCCGCGGCTCGAATACACGCCTGGTCGATACCCTCGCCGCCGGGGAGCACACCCTGCGCTTCGAGCGCGACGGCTTCACGACCGTGGACACCACGGTGACGCTGCAACCGGGCCAGACGATGCAAGTACGCATTCGCATGAGACAGGGGAGCTAACCATGCGCCGATCGTCACCCGCCGCCACGCGAGGCGGCTTTTTCGTCCTCCTCGTGCTCTCGCTCTCGGTTCCCACGGCGCTGCTCGCGCAGGGAACGCGGGCGGACATGATCGAGCAGGCGATGGCCGCTTACGACGACTTCCAATCCGAGCGCGCCAAAGCCCTGCTCTGGACGGCACTCGATCCCGCCACGGGAGCGCCGGACGATGCCTGGGCCGCGGGAGTGCAACTCATGGCCCAGATTCTCATCGAGGAAGGTGACGAGGCGCTCGCCGAGGCCTGGCTCCGGTGGGCCGTGCGCCAGTGGCCCGAGCTGCCCGTCGATCGAGGTACGTTCCTGCCCGAAGTCGTCGCCGCCGTTGAGGTGGCACGCAGCTTCGTGGGGAGCGAGACGTCGGGGGATCGGGTCACGCGCACCAGGTGGGACTGGCCCGATCGCGTCTCCACCACGGCCGAGGGAACGCTCCGACTCGAGCCCGGCGCCATCCCGCTACGGGGACAGATCGAAGGCGTCGGCAGCTTCCCTGCGGGACGCACGCTCTCCCTCGCCCCCGGTAGCTACCGCATCGAGGCGTTCGCTGAGGGATACGAGGGTGCGGTCGTGACGCGCGAGGTGCTGCCGGGGGTCACGACCTCGCTCGTGTTCGATCTGGCACCGGCGATCGTGGCCGAGGCCGACCTTCCCGATTCCGTCCTTCCCGATGTGATCCGAACCCATGCCCTGCAGCGAGTGGTGCGCCTCTCGGTAGACCGCTTCGGCGTCGAGGCGGCGTGCGCGGCGGGTGCCGTGGTGAGCACCGACGGCCTGCTCCTGACCACGTACCGGGCCGTTCGCGGGGCCGAGCGAATCGAAGCCACGCTCCCCGACGGACAGCGCATCACGGACGGCATCGCCGTCGCCGCATACGATGTGGACGATGACGTGGCGTTGCTCAAGCTCCCCGCCACGTTCACTTCCCCGCTCCAGGTCACCCGAGAGGTGGAGCGCGGGCAACACCTCTGGGCCGTGACGTACCCCGGCTGTGGCGCGGCGATGGTCGAGCGTCTGCGCGTGACGGCCGAGCGGAACGGCGTGCTCCAATTGGGTGACACGCTGTCCGACGGGGCGCAGGGCGGTCCGATGATCGATCAGAGCGGGCGCATCGCGGGCCTCGGCAGCGGAGCCCTGACCGCGGTCGCGGCGCGCCGGGCAGAGGGCCCGGTCCAGGCGGCCGAGGCCAACGTGCTGGCCGGCGTGCTGCCCAGCCCCGCCGAGGCGGCGCGACAGGAGCGGCACCTCTACGGGTCGGTACGCATCGCGTCCGACGCGACCGGAGTCGTCGCTCGCATCACCCCGATCGACTCGTGGCTCTGGTCCGAGACGGCGCAGATGGGGACGCTGCCCTTCACCTTCGTGGGACCGATGGGACGCTATCGGGTGGAGCTGCTCTCCCAGGGTCAGGTGCAACGCTCCATGGAGTTCGCCGTCCAAGCGGACCTGGCCGGCCAGCTCCAGATCCCGGCCACCGCTGCCGTCGCCGAGGCCGAAGACGGCGGGGGCGGCTTCCCAATCGCGATCGTGATCGGCGGGGTCGCGGCCGCGGGAGCTGCGGTGGCGCTCCTCATGGGCGGAGGAGGCGACGACGGAGGCGGCGGCACCCCGACGCCGACGCCCACGGGCCAACCCGGCCGCATCACCATCAGCGTTCCCAACAGGTGACGACCATGAGATACCCACTGACTGCATCGCTGCTGTTCGCCGCGGTCGGGCTCGTCGTCGCTTGCGAGGACGATCCCGTGTCGCCCGCGACCACAGGCTCCATCGCGCTCGCGTTCGTGATTCCGTCCGACTCGGGTGGGGCGGCCGGGCCGGCCGCGGCCGGCCCCGCCAAGGGCGCGGCGGCGGAAGCTGCGTTCGACGCGGCCCGCGCGATGGCCATCGGCCCGCAGACGAAGGAGGTCATGCTGAGCCTCTCGGGCAGCAACTGGACCGGCACGATCGACGACCTCACGCCCGGCACCTACCGCGTGATCGTCGAGGGCCTCGTCTCCGGGGTGGTGGACTGGTACGGGGAGGCTTCGGGCGTCGCGGTACAGGCGGGGCAGACCGCCACTGCCAGCGTCACGTTCGACAGCTTCGTTCCCGCGCTGAACACGGTCGCGTCCCCCACGACGTCCAACACGGTCACCGTGACGTTTCCGTCGGTCACCTTCGCCACCAGCTACAACGTCGAGTGGGGCACCGATCCCACCTTTGGCAGCGCCAACCTGATCTCCAACGTCACCGGGACCAGCGTGGACATCACGGTGCCGGGGCCGGGCACGTACCACGTCCGTGTGCAGGCGGCGAACTCGCACGTGCCGGGGGGCATCTGGAGCGATCCGGAGTCGTTCCTGGTGGTGAGCACGACTTTTTCGGGCTCGCTCAGCATCACCAGCGGCGCGTTTGCCGACCTGCTCGTCATCACGCGCGACGCCGCGATTCCGTGGGACGGGGACGAGTACGTGCTGGTCGGGGGGATCGAGCCGTGGTACGTGTCGCAGAACCTGAACAGCATCACGGTGCGGATTCCCGACGCGCCGGTCGGCACGCAGACGATTGAGATCGGCAACCAGGGCCCGGGCGATGTGCAGCAGACGGTCAATTTCAACATCACGGCAGGGTTCATACCGAACGGCACCGCGGCGACTGCGCCTGACATCTCCGGCGGGCCCTTCCCGATGGACTTCTACATCAGCCTGTCTGACGCGGAGGCGGTGCACTTTCTCACCGTCGCGCCGCCCGCCGACCTGGGCCTCAGGGTTCGCATCGAGTGGCAGACCGGGGCAGACCTCGACATCTACTGGACCGACGCTCCCGTTGTCAACGATGTGGGGAACTACGACGGCGCCACGCTGGCGCAGCCGGAAGTCTCTACCACCACCGTTCCCGGCGGCATAACCTGGCGTCTGGCGCTGTTCAAATTCGACTGGAACGACTTCCCGTCTACACCGACCTCGATGGCCCGGGTGCGGATAGAGCAGGTAGCGCTTGGGCTGATCACGGCGGGCGAGAACCACTCGTGCGGGCTCACGGTCGGCGGTTCTGCGTGGTGCTGGGGAGACAACGCCTTCGGGCAAATGGGAGACGGCAGCACCACGTTCAGCAACGTGCCGGAGCCGGTTGCCGGCGGCCTGACCTTCCGCTCTCTCGATGCGGGCGGGCTCTTCACCTGTGGCGTCACCACGGCGTCGGACGCGTACTGCTGGGGCTCGAATACCGGTGGGCAACTCGGTGACGGGACGTTCAACCAGAGCAACGCGCCGTCGGCGGTAACGGGTGGGTACAGTTTCAGTGCGGTGAGCGGCGGGAGCATCCATGCCTGCGGCGTGGCCACCGACAACGTCGGGTACTGCTGGGGCTACAACGGCAACGGGCAGCTGGGAGACGGGACGACCAACGCGTCCACCGCACCGCTCGGCATCGGTGGATATCTCTGGGTGGCCATCGATGCCGGTGCCAACCACACCTGTGGGATCACCACCGACGGCGACGCGCTGTGCTGGGGGTGGAACAGCTACGGGCAGCTTGGCAACAACACGAACACGGATGCCCTGACTCCCGTGTTCGTGCAGGGGGGCTTCACCTGGAAGGCCATAGCAGCCGGCTTGTACACGTCCTGCGGCGTGACGGACGCCGGTGAGGTCTACTGCTGGGGTCACAGCCCGTACCTGGGTGACGGCGGCGGCGCAGGAGACAGCTGGGTCCCGGTGCTTGCCGTAACCGGGATCGACAACTTCGTCTCGGTGAGCACACACAACCTGCACACCTGCGCCGTTACGAGCGACGGCGAAGTGTATTGCTGGGGCGCGGGCTACTACGGGCAGATTGGCGACGGGGGGGTGTCGTTTTCGAGCTCTCCCACAAACCCCGCTTCGGCCCAGTTCTTCCGCTCGGTCTCGGCAGGCGGTAACCACACCTGCGCCGGCACGGATGCCGGAAGCGCGATCTGCTGGGGCCTCGACAATCACGGCCAGCTTGGACAAGGCTCGTCCCCATTCCTGCTCCCCATGAACACCGGCCTGGCGGCGAACAAGGTCACCGCGGGAGGAGTTCACGCCTGCGTCGTGGACGGGTCGGGTGATGCGTATTGCTGGGGTCGAGGATCGAACGGCCAGTTGGGCGACGGATTCAGCACGCAGGTCAGCGAGACCCC
>CP070716.1:1758848-1771713 GCA_020350425.1 Gemmatimonadota bacterium | reverse complement strand
CGCCCAAGAACCCCAAGATCCTGGACACCATCGTCGAGGAGCTCGGGGCCATCACGGGCCAGCGTCCGGTCATCACGCGGGCGCGGAAGGCCATCTCGAACTTCTCACTGCGGGCGGGCATGCCGATCGGCGTGCGTGTGACGCTGCGCGGTGCGCGGATGTACGAGTTCCTCGATCGATTCATCAACGTGACGGTGCCGCGGGTTCGCGACTTCCGCGGCTTCCCCACGCGGTCGTTCGACGGACGCGGGAACTACACGGTCGGGATCCGGGAGCAGATGGTGTTTCCCGAGATCGACTACGACAAGGTGGAGAAGATCCACGGGATGGACATCACGTTCGTCACGACGGCGGGTCGGGACGACGTGGGAATGGCCCTGCTGCGGGAGATGGGAATGCCGTTCCGCGGCGAGACGCCCGTCCAGATCGGCTAGGAGGGAGTTCTCCGGTATGGCGAAGAAGTGCCTGGTAGAGAAGTCGAAGCGGAAGCCCAAGTACAAGGTCCGTGGGTACCATCGGTGCCAGCGGTGCGGGCGCGCTCGGGCCTACACCCGAAAGTTCGGGCTGTGTCGTATCTGCTTCAGGGAACTGGCGCTTCGGGGCGAGATCCCCGGGGTGCGGAAGGCGAGTTGGTGAGATGACTGATCCCGTAGCCGATATGCTGACCCGGATCCGGAACGCCTGCCAGGCGGGTCACCGGAGGGTCGACATGCCGGTCTCGAAGTTCAAGGCCGAGATCGCGCGACTGTTGCGTGACAACCACTTCATTCAGGACTTCGCGGTGCTGGATGACGGGCGTCACGGGTTGCTGCGGATCTATCTCAAGTACCACAAGGATCGTCCGGTCATTCACGAGGTGCAGCGCGTGTCCAAGCCGGGGCTGCGGCGCTACGTACGCGCCCGAGAAATCCCTCGTGTGAAGAACGGCCTGGGGATGGCGATCCTGTCCACTCCCCGTGGAGTGATGAGCGACCGCGACGCACGGCGCGCCCGCGTAGGTGGCGAGCTGGTCGCGGTGCTCTGGTAGGGGGAACGATGTCGCGAATCGGCAAGATGCCGGTGGCGGTGCCCACGATCGTGACGGTGACGATCGAGGGCCAGGACGTCACCGTGAAGGGGCCGAAGGGGGAGCTCAAGCGGACCGTGCATCCAGAGATGCGGGTCACGCAGGAGAACGGGGAGCTGCGCGTCGCGCGGCCGTCCGACACCGGCCGGCACCGGGCGCTTCACGGCCTCACCCGGACGCTGCTCGCCAACATGGTGCTGGGGGTCGTCGAGGGGTTCAGCAAGCGGTTGGAGATCCAGGGGGTGGGCTACAAGGCCGAGTCGATCTCTGGTGGGATCCGCCTTGTGGTTGGCTACTCCCATCCGGTGGTATACGAGGCCCCGGAGGGCGTGAAGATCCTGGTCGAAAGCCCCACGCTCGTGAAGGTCGAGGGCATCGACAAGGAACTGGTGGGCCACGTCGCTGCGGAATTGCGGCGCGTGCGTCCTCCGGAGCCGTACAAGGGGAAGGGCATCCGGTACGTGGGCGAGCACGTGCGCCGGAAGGCCGGGAAGACAGGAGCGAAGGCATGAGGGCGCCACGCAAGCCTAGGACGCGGGCGGAACGTCGTCGCCGCCGGCACGTGCGGAACCGCAAGAAGATCTCGGGAACGGCGGAGCGGCCACGTCTCGTGGTGTACCGCTCGCTCAAGTACACGTATGCCCAGCTGGTCGATGACGATCGCGGCGCGACGCTGGCATCGGCCACCGAGCGGTCCGAGGGGTTCGAGAGCGGCAAGACCGGCAAGGTCGGGGCAGCCTTCGGTGTGGGCAAGCTGATCGCCCAGCGTGCTCGCGAGTTGGGTGTCACGCGCGTGGTGTTCGACCGCGGTGGACGCCTGTACCACGGGCGCGTCAAGGCCGTCGCTGAGGGTGCGCGCGACGGCGGATTGGAGTTCTAGGACGATGGCGCAAGAACGGCAACGTGGCGGACAGCGCCACGAGCGCGAGTCGGATCTGATCGAGAACGTGATCAACATCAACCGTGTCGCCAAGGTGGTGAAGGGCGGCCGGCGGTTCTCGTTCAATGCCCTCGCCGCGGTGGGTGATGGAAACGGCAAGGTGGGCGTCGGGACGGGCAAGGCCAACGAGGTCTCCGAGGCGGTGCGCAAGGCCGTGGAGTCGGCTCGGCGCACCATGCAGGAGGTCCCGCGGGAAGGCACGACCATCCCGCACGAGACTGTGGGGACGCACGGCGCCGGTCGGGTGCTGTTGAAGCCGGCGACGTCCGGGACCGGCATCATCGCTGGTGGCCCCGTGCGCTCGGTCCTCGAGTGTGCCGGGATCACGGATATCCTCACCAAGTCGCTGGGGTCGCCGAACCCCCTCAACATGGTGTGGGCCACGATGGACGGGCTGACACACTTGCTGACCCCCGACTCGGTGGCTAGGCAGCGGGGCACCGATCGGTCGGAGATCGATTATCGGCCGCGGCAGCAGTCGTCGGAGGAGGTTGCGAATGCCTAGCAAGGCCGCAGGCTCCAAGAAGGCGACCAAGAAGACCGCGAAGAAGAAGAAGACGACGGCGAAGGCGAAGGCTGCCAAGAAGTCCGCCGGCAAGGCGAAACCCGCCACATCGACCAAGGCGACGCTGCTGCGGGTCCGTCAGGTGCGCTCCGGGATCGGCCATGCCGAGACATACCGCCGTACGCTGCGGGCCCTGGGCATCAAGCACCATCAGGATGAGGTGGTGGTCGCGGACGGCGCGTCCGCGCGCGGAATGCTGCACAAGGTCCGCCATCTGGTGCGCGTGACCCCTGAGGAGGCGTGATGGCGAAGGCGAACAAGGAATCGCTCGGGCTGCACAACCTGCCGGCGCCGGAGGGTGCGCACAAGGAACCCAAGCGCAAGGGGCGCGGCCAGGGCTCGGGGCTCGGCAAGACCGCCGGTCGGGGGCACAAGGGGCAGCGTGCCCGCGCCTCGGGCAACGCGCGTCCGGGTTTCGAGGGCGGCCAGATGCCATTGACGCGCCGCGTACCCAAACGCGGCTTCACGAATCCCTTCCGGGTGCCGTCACAGGCGGTCAATCTGCGTGACCTCGACAAGGTCGAGGGCGAGACCGTGTCACCGGCGGTGTTGGTGGAGCTCGGCCTCGCTGGCAAGTTGGCCGATCCGATCAAGATCCTGGGCATGGGTGAGGTAACCCGGGCGTTCGTCATTCGCGGTTGCGCGGTTTCCAAGAGCGCGCGCCAGAAGATCGAGCAGGCGGGCGGGAAGATCGAGGACTAGGCGAATGGCGGCACCCCGCATTCCCAATCTGTTTGCCGTTCCGGAGCTCAAAGAGAAGCTGCTCTTCACGCTTCTCTGTCTCGCGGTGTATCGGGCCGGCGCGCACATCGCCACCCCGGGCGTCAACGTCCAGGTGCTCGCCGACTTCATCCGCAACCAGGGCGCCGGGACCTTCTTCGGCATGTACGACATGTTCGTGGGCGGGGGGTTGTCCCGGGCGACGGTGTTCGCCCTGGGAATCATGCCCTACATCTCGGCCTCGATCATGTTCCAGTTGGGCGGCGCGGTCTTCCCCGTCATCGAGAAGCTGCAGAAGGAAGAGGAAGGCCGGAAGCGGATCACGCAGTGGACGCGGTACGTGACGGTGGTGCTGGCGGCGTTCCAGGCGTACGGGTTCGCGATCTTCGCCGAGGGACAGAATGCGGTGCCCGATCCAGGCCTGGGCTTCCGCGCTACCACGGTGATGACCCTCACCACCGGTGCGGTGTTCATCATGTGGCTCGGCGAGCGCATCACCGAGCGAGGCATCGGAAACGGCATGAGCCTCATGATCTTCTTTTCGATCATGGAAGGCTTTCTGCCCGGCAGCTTCCGTACCATCCAGTTCGTGCAGACGCGGGTCATCTCGGTGCAGGCGCTGATCGTGTTGGTGGCAGTGATGGTCGGGGTGATCGCCGGGGTGATCGCGGTGACCGTTGCCGCGCGGCGCATCCCGATCCAGATCCCGCGTAAGGTGATGGGACGGGGCCGGATTCGAGAGGGGCAGAAGACGTTCATTCCGATCCGGATCAACTCGGCCGGCGTGATGCCCATCATCTTCGCCCAGGCGATCATCATCGTGCCTGGTACGATCGCCACGTTCAGCAATCTGCCCGCCCTCCGAGGGATGGCGGAGATGTTCCGTCCGGGCTCGGGGGTGTACTATGCCAGCTACGCGCTGCTCATCATCTTCTTCACGTACTTCTACACATCGATCATCTTCAACCCGCTGGACATCGCCGAGAACCTGAAGAAGCAAGGCGGATTCATTCCGGGAGTGAAACCGGGTGGAGCCACGGCGGACTACATCGATGAGGTACTGACGCGGGTCACCCTTCCCGGGTCGATGTTCCTCACCATCATCGCGCTGCTGCCGTTCTTCATCTTCGACACCTTCGGGGTGCCCTTCACCTTCGGTGGTACGGCCCTGCTGATTGTGGTCGGCGTGGCGCTGGATACGTGGATTCAGGTGCAACAGCATCTGCATCTGCGGCACTACGACGATTTCATGAAGCAGGGGCGGGTGAAGTTCCGCGGCCGGCGGGGCCGCTATATGTAGGGCGAAGGCCGCATGAACATCATTCTCTTGGGCCCCCCGGGTTCCGGCAAAGGCACCCAGGGGGCCTTGTTGTCCCAGCGCACTGGCCTCCCCCGCGTCTCGACCGGGGACCTGTTGCGCAGCGCGGTCCAGCGCGACACCCCGCTCGGCCGGGAGGCCAAGCAGTACATGGATCAGGGGCTGCTCGTCCCTGACGCCGTGATTCTCGGGTTGATCGAAGAGGTGCTGGCGCTGCCCGAGGCGGCGAACGGCATCATCATGGACGGCTTTCCCCGGACGGTGGCCCAAGCCGAGGCCGTGGACCGCCTCCTGGCCGAGCGCCAGACCGCCGTCGATCGCGTTCTCAGCATCGACGTACCGGAGGAGGAGTTGGTGCGTCGCATGACGGGTCGTGCCAGGGTGGAAGGCCGGGTAGATGACACCCCGGAGACGATCCGGCAGCGCCTGGTCGTTTACGAGGAACAAACCGCTCCGTTGGTCGCCTACTACAATGAGCGTGGGTTGCTGACCGGCGTGTCGGGGATGGGGCGTATCGAGGAGATCGCCGAGCGCGTTGAGGAGGTCGTGGGGCGATGATCACGATCAAATCTGCCCGTGAGATCGAGACGATGGCTGCGGCCGGCAAGATCCTCGCCGACACGTTGGCGCTGGTGGTGAGCCACGCCGCCCCCGGCGTGTCGACGGCGCAGCTGGACGAGGTGGCGGAAGACTTCATTCGCAGCCACCCCGGTGCACGTCCCTCCTTCAAGGGCCTGTACGACTTCCCGGCATCCCTGTGCACCTCCATCAACCAGGAGATCGTCCACGGCATCCCGTCGAAGGAGCGAGTGCTCGAGGACGGCGATATCGTCAGTATCGATTGTGGCGTCTGCCTCGAGGGGCTGCACGCCGATTCCGCCACGACCGCGGCGGTGGGTGAAGTCGGCGAGGACGTGCAGCGCCTCCTGCGCGTCACCCAGGAGGCCCTGGGTGCGGGGATCAGGCAGGCTGTCACCGGAAATCACGTGGGGGACATCGGCCACGCGGTTCAGACGGTGGCCGAGGGCGCCGGCTACAGCGTGGTGCGCGAGCTGGTCGGCCACGGTATCGGGACGAGCTTCCACGAGGAGCCGCAGATCCCGAACTACGGCCGCCCCAAGCGGGGACCGCGCCTCCAGGTGGGCATGACGCTGGCCATCGAGCCCATGGTGAACCGCGGACGGCCGGAGATCCGCACCCTCGACGACAAGTGGACCGTGGTGACGCTGGATGGCTCGCTTTCGGCGCATTTCGAGCACACCGTGGTCATCGAGTCCGACGGCCCCCGAATCATCACGCCGGTCCCGGCGACGACCCCGGCCTAGCTCCTACCCTCGCAGAACCGAGAGCAGCCAGGCGTGGATCGCGGGATTGCCGGCCACGAAGGCACCGTGGCGGAGGACGGGTTCGCGTCCCTCCTGATCGGTTACCATGCCTCCGGCCTCCCGCAGAATCAACGCCCCCGCGGCGACGTCCCACGGCGCCAGATACAGCTCCCAGAATCCGTCCAATCGGCCCAGCGCCAGGTCGACGAAGTCCAGCGACGCGGCGCCGGCCCGACGAATCCCGCTGGTGCGTTGCAGGATGGTGGCGAACTGCTCGAGGTACGCGGGGAGGACGTCCGGTACTTTGAAGGGGAACCCCGTGCCGATGAGGGCGAGGGCTGGCTCGGTGACTTGCGAGACGCGCAGTCGGCGCTCGCCGCACCAGGCGCCGCCGCCCGCCGTGGCGTGGTACAGCACGTTGCGGCTCACGTCCACCACCACCCCCGCCGCGAGCTCGCCCTCGACCATGGCGGCGATGCTCACGCCGTACGCGGGGTAGCCGTGCAGGTAGTTGGTGGTGCCGTCGAGCGGGTCGACCACCCACACGAGCCCCGATCCACTCGCGCCGGGGGTGAGCTCCTCCCCCAGCACCACGGCGCCCGGCGTCCCGGCAAGCAGCACTTCGCCGATGAGCGATTCGGTATCCCGATCCACTCGCGTGACGAAGTCGCTCACGCCCTTGAGCCCCCAATCGGCCGGGTCGACGGGGCGCGTGATGGACCGTATGTGTTCGGCGCCACGCCGTGCCGCAGTGGTGGCAAGATGGAGTAAGTCCTGATGCTGGTTCACCTTGCGGTCCCTTCACTCCAACCCTAGGTTGAGCGCGATGGCACGTGTGTTTTCGGGCATTCAGCCCTCAGGCGAGCTCCACATTGGCAACTATCTCGGGGCGGTCACCAATTGGGTGGCGCTGCAGGAGCAGCACGAGTGCTTCTTCTGCATCGTCGATTACCACGCGATCACCCAGGATTACGAGCCGCAGGAGCTCGAGGCCCGCACCTTCGACATGGCGGTCAGCCTGGTCGCCGCCGGCGTCGATCCCGAGAAGTGCGTGCTGTTCGTGCAGTCGCACGTGCCCGAGCACACGGAGCTGGCCTGGGTCTTCATGACCGTGACGCCGCTCGGGGAGCTCGAGCGGATGACCCAATTTAAGGACAAGTCGCAACGCCAAGAAAGCGTGCTTGCCGGCCTGCTCAACTACCCGGTGTTGCAGGCGGCCGACGTGCTGCTCTACCGGGCGGACACCGTACCGGTGGGCGAGGACCAGGTGCAGCACATCGAGCTCATGCGCGAGATCGCCCGCAAGTGGAACGCGCGCTACGGCACCGGGTTCTTCCCCGAGCCCGATGCGGCTCTCTCCGGGAAGGCGCGCCGTATCCTCGGCCTCGACGGGGAGGCGAAGATGTCGAAGAGCCTGGGCAATACGATCGGCATCCTGGAGCAGCCCGAAGAGATCTGGCAGCGGCTGCGGCCGGCGGTCACCGATCCGGCCCGGGTAACTAAGAAGGACCCCGGCACCCCGGAGGTTTGCAACCTGTACGCCCTGCACCAGCTGTTCTCTCCGTCGAGCACGGTTGAGGAGGTGGCCCAGAAGTGCCGCAGCGCCGGCTGGGGCTGCCTCGACTGCAAGCGGGTGTTGGCCGACAACATGTCTACCCGACTCGCTCCGATTCGGGAGCGGGCGGCCGAGCTGCGGGCCGATCCGGACCGGATGGGGGAGTTGCTCGCGGCTGGTGCTGATCGTGCCCGGGCCGTCGCCCGGGAGACGATGCGCGAGGTGCGTGAGCGAATGGGCCTGCTTCCGGGCGAGGCGAGGGCACCGGCCAACAGATGAGCGACTTCTGGCTGGAACTCGCGCGCGACCTGCGGCTCGACCTGCTCGGCTACCTCGTCGTAGCCATCTTCCTCGGGGCCGCCGTGGGGTTGGAGCGCGAGCTACGGGGCAAGGCTGCGGGCCTGCGCACCAACGTCCTGATCTGCGTCGGCTCCACCCTGTTCACCTGGCTCTCCATTGAAGTCGCAGGCCCGTACGGTGATCCGGGCCGGATCGCGGCGCAGATCGTGACCGGTGTGGGCTTCATCGGCGCGGGCACGATCCTGCACAGCCGGGGGCACATCAGTGGCCTCACCAGCGCCGCCACCATCTGGCTCGTTGCGGCCATTGGGGTCGCGGTGGGTGCCGGTGCCGTCCTCGAGGCCACCGGCGCCACGCTCCTGGTGCTGCTCGTGCTCGGCCTGCTGCGGCCGCTCGAGAAGTACCTCACGAGCTACGGTGGCGTCGTGCGGGTCACCGTGGAGGTGGAACCTCGCCCCGAGGCGGTCACCGACATCGAACGGATCGTGCGGGAGGCGGGGCTCGAGGTGATGGAGCTCCGTTCCGAGCAGCGCGGTGAGCGCCTGGTCGTGCACGTGGCCATGAGTGGCCCCGCCAGGCTCCACGACGAAGCGAAGCTCAGGCTGCTGCGGGCGTCTGGCGCATTGACGATCTCGGTCGAGGAGTGAGGCGCGCGGTCGTTGATCTCGCCTCCGCCCGCCCGGTGTGGCGGGTCCCGGAGGCGTCGGTGCAGGCGATTCGAAGGGCGCTGGGCCGCGACTGGGAAGTGGTGAGCGTGGGCGCGCCCGCCGTGAGCGACGGCGACGGAGCTGCCGCCACCAGTGAGGCGGTCGCGGCCGTCAGGGGGGCCGAGCTCTACTTCGGTTGGGGCGTTCCGCCAGCGGTGGCGAGCGCCGCTTCCGGCACCCTGCGGTGGGCGCACACCGCTGCTGCCGGGGTGCGCGCATCCCTCTCGCCCGAATTGCTCGCCACCCGCGCCGTCTTCACCAATTCCAGGGGCATTCATGCCGAACCGCTGGCCGACTGGGCGCTGACCGCGATCGCCTATTGCGTGCGGGGCTTCCACTGGGCCGTGGCGGCACAGCGGGCGGGCCGCTGGGCGAAGGACGAGTTCACGGACGGTACGGTTCCCATCAGGGACTTTTCGGAGACCCGGGTGGGGGTGGTGGGGCTCGGGGGCGTCGGGCGGGCCGTTGCCCGGCGCTGCCACGCGGTGGGAATGGAGGTACGAGGCATCAGGCGGAACCCATCCCGTCGCCGCCCGGCCGGAGTGGCATGGGTTGGCGGCCCCGCCGACCTGGCAGAGCTCGCACGGCGCAGCGACGTGCTGGTGCTGGCCGCGCCGCAGACGCGCGAGACCGACGGGGTGGTGGGTGCCGCGGCGCTCGCAGCGCTCCCTCGAGGCGCCTTCGTGGTCAACCTGGCGCGCGGCGGCCTCCTAGACGAGGAGGCGCTGCGTGAGCAGCTTGAACGGGGGCGGATCGCGGGATGCGTGCTGGACGTGTTTGGCCAGGAGCCGCTGCCGGCGGGGCACCCCCTCTGGACCGATCCGCGGGTGCTGGTCTTCCCGCATGCCGGCGCGGTCTCGACCGGGTTCTGGAAGCGTGAGACCGACCTGATCGTCGACAACGTGCGGCGCTACCTGGCGGGGCGGCGCCTCAAGAACGTGGTGGACCCTCAAGCGGGTTATTAGGCATGGAGAACATCATCAAGGCGGCGGTGGAGCGCGGCGCGTCGGACGTCCACATCAAGGCGGGCGACGTGTTCCGGGCGCGCATCGACGGCAAGCTCGTTCCCCTCACGAAGCAGCGGCTCACCCCGGAGCAGACCAAGGCGATCGCGGTCAAGCTGATCCCGCTCGAGGCGGACCGGAAGCGGATCGATCAGATCCGCGATTACGACTGCTCGTGGGGTGCGCCGGGAATCGGTCGCTTCCGGGTCAACATTCTGCGGCAGCGCTCGTCCTTCATGATCGTGATGCGCGTGATTCCGTTCGAGGTGCCGACCTTTCAGAAGCTGGGTCTGCCGCCGGTGCTCGAGATCATCGCGGAGCAGGAACGCGGCATGGTGCTCGTGACAGGAGTGACCGGGAGCGGCAAGAGCTCCACCATGGCGGCGCTCATCAACCACATCAACGCCAAGCTCAACAAGCACATCATTGCGCTGGAGAATCCCATCGAGTTCCTCCACCGCGATGCGAACTCCTCGGTCACGCAACGGGAGATCGGCCCCGACACCGAGAGCTTCCAGGGCGGGTTGCGCTCGTCCTTGAGGCAGGATCCGGACGTCATTCAGATCGCCGAGCTGCGCGACCACGAGATGGTCGACACGGCCATGAAGGCCGCCGAGTTGGGGCACCTCCTGATCTCCTCCCTGCACACCCTCGACGCGACGATGACCGTCGCCCGCCTCGTCGCGCTGTTCCCGCCGGACGAGCAGGAGGTGGCCCGGGTGCGCCTCGCCGATGTGCTGCAGGCGGTCATCTCGCAGCGCCTGCTCCCGCGCGCGGATGGGAACGGCCGGGTCTGCGCCGTGGAGATCATGATCTGCACGCCGGCGATCCGGGGGCTGATTCGGGACCGCACGCGGGTGGGCGAGCTCAAGCAGCACATCGAGGAGGGCCGCGAGGAGCATGGCATGCAAAGCCTCGATCAGCATCTGGTCGACCTCGTGGGGTCCGGGGAGGTGAGTCTCGAAACGGCGAGGGCTGCGGCGGTCGACCTGGAGTCCTTCGAGCGAAAGCTCCGGGAAGGAAACGGCGCCGCCGCGGAGCCCGACGAGGCGGACACCGCGGCCGAGGAGGACGAATAACGAGGTGATGCCACTGCGCGAGGTACGCCGATGAGACAGGACCGACCGACGGGGCTGCTGGTTCCCATCACCACGCCGTTCGATCCGGCGAGCGGCGACGTGGCGCCCGTGAGCCTACGGGAGAACGGTCGGGCGATACTCGATGCGGGCGCGAACGGACTGGTGGCCGCGGGCTCCACTGGGGAGGCGTCGCTGCTGTCTGAGGTGGAGTTCCGGCAGGTGGTGGTCTGGTTGCGCGACGTCGTGCCCGACGACCGCTGGCTCATCGCCGGCACGGGGCGCGAGTCGACGCGGGGGACGGTGGCCGCCTGCGAGGCGGCTGCCGAGGAAGGGGCAGACGCGGTGCTGGTGCGGTCACCGGCGTACTATGCGCCGGTCTTCACCACGCAGGGATTGACCGACCATTTCCGGCGGGTGGCCGACGAGTCCCCCGTGCCGGTTCTGCTGTACAACTTTCCCAAGCTTACGCACACGCCGATCAGCGAGGCGATCGCCGCGGGCCTGGCGTCGCACGAGAACATCTGGGGGATCAAGGATTCCACCGGCGACCTCAAGAACTTTGCGATGTACCAGGAAGTGGCGCCCGAATGGTCGTTGCTCATGGGGTCGGGGGCGCTGTACTACGCCGCGCTGGAGATGGGTGCGGCCGGCGCTATCGCCGCCGTTGCGTGCTTCGCCGCCGCTGCGGCGGCGAGTATCGGTGAGGCCTTCGCGGCCGGCGACCGGACGGCGGCCGGCGCGGCGCAGGAGCTGGTGGCGCCCCTCCACACGGAAATCGTCGCGAAGCGCGGGGTCCCGGGGATCAAGGCCGCCATGGAACTGGTGGGCCTCGCCGGCGGGCCGGTGCGGTCCCCCCTCGCCGATCTGGATTCGCGCGACCGGGAGCGTCTCGCCGCACTCCTCCAGCAGGCCGATCTCACCCCGCGCTGACGTGGTCCCATCCTGGGTCGGGGAGCTGTTCGCAACGCTTGCGGTGCCCCGGCTACCCGGTACGCCTGCTCTGCGCGCCGTCGAGCGGGTCGTGGCCGAGCGACTACGAGGGTCGGGCTACGAGGTCGAGCTGGTCGGGTTCGCGGCCGCGCCGCGCCGCGTGATGGCCTCGGTCGTCGCTGGAGCGGGCCTGGGGTGGGCCGCTCTGGCACTGAGTCCCTTTCTGGTGATTGCTCTTCCCGGGTGGCCCGTGGCGCTCATGGGTGTCGGCGCGCTCGGGTTGGTTGCGCTCGTGACTCACGGCGTGGCGCGGGGCCAGCTGCCGATCTCCCCGGCCGACGTCGAAGCCACGAACCTCGTCGCGCGACGGGGGAGCCCCGCCCTCTGGCTCGTGGCACACCTGGACAGCAAGTCGCAGAGGATATCGTTGCGTGGCAGGGTCATCGCTGCGGTGTGCGCCGTGGTCGGACTCGGCTTGCTGCTCGTGATGCTGGCGCTGCGCCTGTCGGAGCCGGTGCCGCCGTGGACCGTGCTGGCGCTGGTGACGCCGGCGCTCGTCGGGGGAGGCATGCTCTCCCTCGGCGCACCCGGGAACCGATCGCCGGGCGCGGTGGACAACGCCACCGGGATCGTGGCGGCCCTGGTGGCCGCCGAGCTGCTGGGAAGCCGGGACGACGTAGGGGTGCTGCTCACCGGTGCCGAGGAATTCGGCATGGAGGGTGCGAGGGACTGGGTGGCGCGCTGCGAGCCTGTTGGAGCCTTCATCAACTTCGACGGGCTCGATTCCCGCGGGGCCTACCGGATCCAGGTGCATCCGACGGCGCCGGGCGGCGGGAAGTCGCCCGTCCCCTCTGCCGGGATGGCGCAGGCCGTCGCCGCCGCGCTCGAGGAGGAAGGAGACGACGTCGTGGTGCGGCCGCTTCCCCTCGGGACGTTCGTCGACGGAGCGGTGCTGGCCGGGGCCGGCATGCCGGGCGTGACCATCAGCAGGGGAGATTGGGAGACGCTGGGAGTGGTGCACACGCCGCGTGATGAGCCGGGGCGGGTGGACGTCGCAGCGGCCGTGCGAGCCGGCCAGGCGGCCGCCCGTGTCGCCGAGCAGCTGCTCGGTTGACGCCCAGTTGACCCTCCAATAGCTTGCGCCAGAGGATGCCCCGGCGGGACCCCGCGGGGCCTTTTTTTGTGCGGAGAGGAAGAGCCATGTTCGGGCCTGATCGCCGATGTGTGGTCGTGGTGGGTGTGCAGTGGGGAGACGAGGGCAAAGGCAAGGTGGTCGACGTGCTCTCGGAGCGGGCCGACCTCGTCATTCGCTACCAGGGCGGCGCCAACGCCGGCCACACCGTGGTCAAGGGCGAG
>CP070716.1:1750019-1758748 GCA_020350425.1 Gemmatimonadota bacterium | reverse complement strand
TACATGAGTCCCGAACAGGTGAATGCAGAGCCGTTGGATCACCGTACCGACCTGTGGTCCTTCGGCGTGGTCCTCTACGAGATGCTCACCGGGAGGACGCCGTTCGACGGTGCTACCGCACCGGCGGTGATGTACAGCATCCTGGGCAAGGACCCTGCGCCGCTGCTCACGCTCCGGCCGGATACGCCCGCGCCGATCGCCGGGGTGGTGGACGCGTGTTTGCGGAAGGACCCGGCAGAGCGTCCCTCGACGGCACGCGCCATCCGGGAGGCGCTCGGCGCAAGCGCAGCTGCCCCGGCGGCGGCGAGCACCGGTGCGCTCGCGCGGCGAAGGGCGCACGCCGGACGCCGGCTCCTGCGGTGGCCGCGCTGGGTCGCCGGCGCGCTCATCGGGGCCGTCATCCTGGGGGGCGGGTGGACCGGCTACGCTGCGGTCCGTGACCGTCTTGGTGGGAGCCGCGGCGGGGCCGCCTCCGCGGAGGTTCGGCGGGACGTCATCGCCGTGCTTCCGTTCACCGTGCGTGGCGCACCCGATCTCGCCTACCTCGCTGAGGGCATGGTCGATCTCGTCAGCGGAAAGCTCGACGGCGCCGGGCCGCTGCGCGCGGTCGATCCGCGCGCGGTCATCGGGGGTCTGGCCGGGCGCACGCCCGAGACCCTCGACGTGAACGGCGGTGCGCAGGTAGCTGCGACGCTGGGCGCGGGTCGGTTCGTCACGGGGCAGTTGGTCGGTCTGCCCGGCCGCGTCAGCCTGTCCGCCCGCCTGCACGACACCGACGACCCTACGGCCGAAGAGCCGCTCGTGACTGTCGAGGGCGGCGTGGACAGCCTCTATGCGCTGGTGGACCAGCTCGCGACCGGGCTGCTCGCAAACACGCTGAGCGGGGCAAATGCGCGGGTCCAGCGCAGCGCCGCGCAAAGCTCGCGATCGCTCGTCGCGACCAAGGAGTTTCTCCGCGGCGAGCAGTTCCACCGCCGAGGTCAATTTGACAGCGCCTCGGCGTCGTACAATCGCGCCCTGGCGGCCGACTCGACGTTCGCGCTGGCGCACTTGATGAAGAGCATGAACAACCAGTACACGTACGACACCGACGACTATCTCGCGGCGGTGAAGGCGGAGCGTTACTCGGCGAACCTCCCCGAGCGCGACCGGTCGCTCATCGCTGCCTTCCTCGACCAGCAGGCCGGCCGGATGGAGAGCGCCGAACGCCGCTGGATCGCGCACCTGCAGCGCTACCCGGACGAGGTCAAGGCCATCTTGCAGCTGGGGATGGTCTACAATCGATCGAACCCGCGCTGGGGACGGCCGATGGAGCAGTCGCGCCCCTACTTCGAGCGGGTACTGGCGCTCGAGCCGGAGAACGTGCCCGCGCTGCACCAGCTCGCCCGGCTCGACGCGATCGCCGGATTCGGGGACTCGTTGGCCCTGCGAGCCAGAATCCTGGAGCGCGTGGCGCCCGGCACCGAGTGGATGGTCGACGTGCAAACGATGTCCGCGTTCGTGCGCGGCGACAGCGCGGAGATCGGCCGGTTCGTCGAGACCTTTCCGGAGGAAACGCTCCTCGTCCAGCTCTACGCGGTCTTCAACGCCATGCGGTTCTCCGAGGACCCGCGCGATGCGGAGCGGATGCTTGCCCGGCAGCGCGGTGGGCCCAATCCGGTCACTGGGCTGCCGGAAGGGGTAGTGGTCGATTCGGACCTGTCCCTGGTGCTCGAGGTGTTCTTGATGCTGTTCCGCGGCCGCCACGACGAAGTGCGTGCGTTTCTTTCCGACGCCGCACGCCGGCGATCCCCCACGTGGGACGTCTGGGATGCCGAGCTGGTGGCGACCGGGTTGGTGCCGGTGGACTCGGCACTGCTCGCACAGGTGCTGACGCGGGTGGAGGCCGTCGATCCCGTCGAGCGGCTGCGGACGAAGTTCGAGCCCCTGCACGATATCTTCACGCCCGCCGTCGCGGCCCTGGAGCGTGATGTCGCGGTCGCAAAGCTGCTTGGCATGCAGGGGCGGTTCACCGAGGCATGGGCGATCCAGCGTCGCCTGGCGGCACTGCCCCAGTTCACCGCGTGGGAGTCACTGCGCGATGACGCGGCCGGTGGCCTGGCGGCCGAGTTGCACTATCTCGCCGGCGACCACCAGCGCGCCCTCGACGTGCTGCGGAGTCTGCAATTCCAGGTCCCGACGACCGCGGGCGCGCTTGCGATCACGACGGGCGCCCACGCGCGCTTCCGCCGGGCCGAGTTGGAGCTCGAGGTGGGTGACCCGGAAGTCGCTCGGCAGCTCTACGAGGGCATCGTCTTCCCATTCGAACCGACCACCAAGCTCTTTCTCGTCGACGCGTACGAGCGCCTCGGCCGGATCCACGAGGCGGCAGGCCGTGTGAGCGAGGCGATGTACTACTACGACCGGTTCGTCAGGTACTGGGCCGATGCGGATGCGCCGCTCGTCCCGCGGCGGGAGGCGGTGGACGATCGGCTTGACGCCCTGCGCGCGCGCATGGGCCAGGGCAGCGGCGACCGCCCGGGTCGCCAACCGCTGGCGGTCGACGAGGCCACGCGGTGACCGGGATGCCCGAGCGCCTCGCCCGTGCCCTCGCAGGCAGCTACCGCATCGAGCGCGAGCTCGGCGCGGGCGGCATGGCCACGGTGTATCTCGCCCACGACGTGAGACACGACCGCCAGGTCGCCCTCAAGGTCCTGCGGCCGGAGCTCGCTGCCGCGCTCGGCCACGAGCGCTTCCTCCGTGAGATCCGGACCACAGCCAACCTGCGCCACCCGCACATCCTGCCCCTCTACGACAGCGGCGAGGCGGCCGGTCTCGTGTTCTACGTGATGCCCTTCGTGGAGGGGGAGTCCCTGCGGGATCGCATGGCCCGCGAGAAGCAGCTCCCGCTCGACGACGCGCTCCAGATCGCCCGCGAGGTCGCGGATGCGCTGAGCTATGCGCACAGCCGCGGCGTGATCCACCGGGACATCAAGCCCGAGAACATCCTGCTGGAGCACGGGCATGCGGTGGTGGCCGACTTCGGGATCGCCCGGGCGGTCGATGCGGCGGGGGGCACGCAGCTGACGGAGACCGGGCTCGCGATCGGCACGCCGAGGTACATGAGCCCGGAGCAGGCGGCGGGAGAGAGCGAGTTGGACGGACGGAGCGACCTGTACGCGCTCGCCTGCGTGCTGTACGAGATGCTGGCGGGCCAGCCGCCGTTCACGGGCCCGACGGTCGAGAGCGTGATCCACCAGCACCTCGCGGTGGACGCTCCGCCGATCACCAATCTCCGGCCCGCGGTGCCCGTAGCGGTTGCAGCCGCGTTGCAGCGGGCACTCGCGAAGCTCCCGGCCGATCGCTTCAATCCCGTCGCGCTGTTCTCGGATGCCATTCAGCCGGCGCGGACGGCCGGGATGGATGCGATGGGCGGTGCGCCTTCAGCCGGGCGCGTCCCGCGCTTTCCCTGGCGCGTCCGCCTCGCCGCCGCCGCCGCCCTCGCGGTCGTGGCGATGCTGGTCGTCTGGCAGGCGCGACGGGACGGGGCGCCCGATTCGCGCCCGATCGCCGTGCTGCCGTTTGCCGACCTGAGCCCCGACGGTACCAGCGAATACCTGGGCGACGGCATCGCCGAGACCCTGATCGGAACCCTCGCGCGCGTCCCGGGCCTCGAGGTGGCGGCCCGCACGTCCGCATTCTCGTTCAAGGGCCGCAACGCCACCGTGCAGGAGATCGGGCGGGAGCTGGGCGTAGCGACGGTTCTCGAGGGTAGTGTACAGCGGGCCGGCGACCGGCTCCGCGTGTCGGCCCAGCTCGTCAAGGTTTCGGACGGCCTGCACCTCTGGTCGGAGACGTTCGACCGGACGACGGGTGACATCTTCGCCGTGCAAGACGAGGTCGCGCGCGCCGTCGTACGCGCACTCCAGGGGCGGCTTGTCAGCACGCAGGCCGGGATCGGGACGGGAGACGGCACGCATGACCGCTTGGCCTATGACCTTTACTTGCAGGGCCGGTTCTTCTGGAACAAGCGCGATGTCCCCGACCTCGTCCAGGCAGCCTCGTACTTCCACGAGGCCATCGCCCGCGATTCATCGTATCCGCAGGCGTGGGCGGGACTGGCCGACACGTATGTCGCGCTCCCGTTCTACAGCGACACGATCAGTACCGCCGAGGCGATCCCGCGCGCGCGCGCGGCGGCGGAGCACGCCCTGACGCTCCGCCCGGATCTCGCCGAGGCCCACGCGACGCTCGGCTTCGCATTCACGATCTACGACTGGCGGTGGGAAGCGGCCGAGCGCGAATTCCGGCGGGCGATGGAGCTGGATCCCGGGTACGCCATCGCCCCCAAGTGGTACAGCGATCTGCTGCGGGCGATGGACCGACCGGAGGAGGCGCTCGCGGCCGCCCAGCGGGCCGTCGAGCTCGACCCGCGCTCGCCGAACATCCGCACGATCCGTGGCATCTCGCACTGGGCGCTGGGGATGACGGACTCCGCGCGGGCAGACATCGAACAGGCCCTCGAGCTGGACCCGACGTTTCCCCTGGCGCTCATGCACGCGTCGTGGCTCTATTGGGTCCTCGGGGATACGGCGCGGTTCTTCGTCGTGCACGAGCGCCGCAACGCCGTGTCGGAACAGGCCGATGTGCCGGTCCCGGCGCTCCGCGCTGCGTACGCGGCCGGCGGCCCCGACTCCCTGATGCGGCTCGCGGTCGCCGGCCCGGCGGCCCGGCGCAACCCCGTGGTGCGGGCGAAATGGCACGTCCTCCTGGGAGATCTCGATGCCGCGTTCGCCGATCTCGAGGAGGCCTTCCGCCGGCGCAACGGGTGGTTGCCGTGGGAAACGAAGTACCCCTACCTGGCCGGCCTGCGGGCCGACCCGCGCTATGAGGCGCTCATGACACGGATGGGCGTCCGCTAGGGCGTGGCGCGCTCGGCGGAACATCGCTCGACCACACGCTGCGGCCGGAGGCGATGAAATCCCCCGTCGACGACGCGAGGCGGTGAGGCCCGACGCTTGCGCCCCGTACGTCGTACCTTGCGCGTAATAGGGAGGCATGCTCGGCGTCGGACATGGCCGACGGTAAGACGGTTGGACCGGAAGGTGGTACGGAGGAGATGACGGACGTTCGCGATCGACTGACACGAGCCCTGGCGGATCGCTACCGCGTCGAGCACGAGCTCGGCCGGGGCGGCATGGCGACGGTCTATCTCGCGCACGACCCCAAGCACGACCGCAAGGTCGCCATCAAGGTGCTCGACCCGGACCTCGCCGTCGTGGTCGGTGCCACCCGCTTCCTGCAGGAGATCAAGGTCACCGCCAACCTGCACCATCCCCACATCCTCCCGCTGCACGACTCCGGGGAGGCCGATGGCCTGCTCTACTACGTCATGCCCTACGTGAAAGGCGAGTCGTTGCGCGACCGTCTCGACCGCGAGGGAAGGCTTCCCGTCGACGAGGCGATCGGGATCGCGCGCAAGGTGGCCGCCGCCCTCGACGCCGCGCACGGGGAGGGCATCGTCCATCGCGACATCAAGCCCGAGAACATCCTGCTCAGCGCCGGGGAGCCGATCGTCGCCGACTTCGGCATCGCGCGCGCCGTGTCCGTTCCCACCGAGGCCAAGGTCACTCGGGCGGGGATGGCCGTCGGGACGCCGGCGTACATGAGCCCGGAACAGGCGGCCGCCCTGGAGGTCGACCAGCGGGCGGACGTCTACGCGCTCGGCGCCGTGCTCTATGAGATGCTCACCGGTGCGCCGCCGTACGACGGGGCGACGTTCGAGGAGATCGCGGCCAAGCGGATGTTCGATCCGATCCCGTCGGTGCGGCGCGTCCGGGCCGAGGTGCCGCTCGGCGTGGATCGGGCGACCTCCAAAGCGCTGGCCACGTCACCGGGCGATCGCTTCGGCAGCGCCGTCGCGTTTGCCGATGCGCTCTGGACAGGGTCGGGCGAGGGGGGGCGCGCCGCCGGGGTCGCCGCCCCGCGGCGATCGTTGCGCTGGGTCGGTGCCGCGCTGGTCGTGGCCGTCGTCGCTGCGCTCACCTTCACGATGGTGTCCCGAGACGGTTCGGTGCCGGCGCGGGTGTCGGTGCAGGTGGCGGTGCTCCCGTTCACTGTGCGCGGGGGGACCGACGTCGCCTACCTGGGCGAGGGCATGGTGAGCCTGCTCAGCACCAAGCTCGACGGAGCGGGCACGTGGCACGCGGTCGACCCGCGTGCCGTGTTCGCGGCGGTGGACCACGCGGAGGGCGCGGTCGCGCAGCCCGCGGCGGGCCAGGCTCTGGCCCGAACGCTCGACGCCGAGTTGTTCGTGCTGGGCGACATCGTGGAGGTGGGTGCCACGGTCCGGCTCGACGCGGCACTGTACGACGCGGCCGGCGAGTCCTCCCCTCTCGCGCAGGCGTCGGTCGAAGGCGCGGCCGACAACGTCCTCTCGTTGGTGGATCGACTCGCAGCCCAGCTCTTGGTGGAGGGCCCGGGCGCGTCAGGCGAGCGGCTCACGCGCATCGCCGCGGTCACCACCAGCTCACTCCCCGCACTCAAGGCCTACCTACGCGGCACGCAGCTCATGTGGAGCGGGCGGTTCGCGGAGGCTGGTGATGCGTTGCAGGAGGCGGTGCGCGAGGACTCGACGTTCGCGCTGGCGTGGTATCAGCTCAGCGTCGCGGCCGACTGGATGCTCCGGGCCGACATTGCGAGCGTCGCATCGGAGCAGGCCGTCCGCTTTGCGGACCGGCTGGCCGAGCGGGACCGGCGGTTGTTGAACGCGCTCAGAACGGTGCGGCAGGGACGATCGCTCGAGGGCGAGCAGCTGTACCGCGCCATCGTGAGCACCTATCCGCAGGACGTGGAGGCCTGGTACCAGCTGAGCGAGGTGCTGTTCCACAGCGGGCCGCGCCTCGGGCGCCCACTCGCGGAATCGCGCGAGCCGCTCCTTCGGCTGCTGGCGCTCGAGCCCGCGCAAGCGACGGCGCGGGTGCACCTGGCGCGCCTGGCGGCCGCCGAGGGCGACGTGGAGGAGCTGGCATCTCTCGCCGATCAGGTGGCTGGGCTCAGTGAGGCGAGCCGCGTGCCGCTCGAGATGCGGATGCTACTCGTCCTCGCGCGCGGCGATGCAGAAGAGTTGGACGCGCTGCTCGCACAGCTGGAGTCGCACGCGGAAGGAGATCTGCCCGAGCTCACCTGGGCCGCGGGGTCGTTCAGCGACAATCTCGAGGGTGTCCGCGCGGTGGCGGCGACCATGACGGAGCCGTACCGCTCGGCCGGGTTGCAGGTCGTCGGGAGAGTGCTCCTCGCCCATCTCAGCATGGCCGCGGGCCAGTGGGCGGCAGCGGCGCGCCAGCTCGACATGGCAGCGGCGCTGGATCCGACGACGGCTCTCGAGCACCGCACCCTGCTGGCCACGCTCCCGTTTCACGCACGACCGGCGGCGGAGTTGGCCGACCTTCGCGCGCAGTTCGCGGACCTGCCCCCGCCTCAGCCGAGCGCCTCACCGCTGGTGTGGCACACGGTGCACGACGGACTGCACGAGGTGTTGCGGGCCTATCTCGTCGGGGTGGTGAGTGCCGCGCTGGGCGAAGGAACCGCCGTCGCGCGTCAGGTGGATGTGCTCGAGATGCAGAGCGTTCCGCAGGAAGCGCAACCGGCGCTGGGCGATCTCACGCTGGGCGTGCGCGCGGCAGCGGCGGTCGCCGACGGGGATACGGCGCGGGCTGCCGCTCTCCTGGACGGGCTGCGGCTTCAGACCTGGCACCAGCTGAACGTGGCCTCGCCGTTTTATTCGCTCGGGCGGGAGCGCTTCCTGCGTGCGAGGGCCTATCAGCAGGTGGGGAGGCTGGACGATGCCGAGCGTTGGTATGGCTCGTTCACCAACACCTCGGTGCACGATCTGGTCTACGTCGCGCCGTCACATTTCTACCGCGGCGAGATCTCCGAAGCCCGCGGTGCGCTGGAGGAGGCGGTGGCGCACTATCAGCGCGTGCTCGAGCTGTGGAGTGATGCGGATGCGGCGCTGAAGCCGCTGGTCGAAGAGGCTCGTGCCCGCATCGGCCACCTGGTACCCCATCCCTAGAGCGGCGGTCTTTGAGGCTCCAGCCCCCGCGAAGCGGGGCGGTTCCGTCGGGAGCACGAGCAAACCGCGCTGGCTTTCGCCGCCCGGCATTTCTATCTTGCGGCACATGGACGAGTTCACCTCCCGGATCTCGCCCAAGGGATCGTCGTCCCTCCCTTGACCGATATCCCACAGCCGCGTTCCTCCGCCCTTGCGGACCGCTGCCGCCGCCGATGCGGGCGGCGGCACGGCGGCGTGCCACTGACTGCAGAATGCCGATCGCAGATCGGCGATTGCAGGTTTGCGGTTGTCGGGGCGATCCGGTGGCCGGGTGTTCGTCAATCGCCAATCCGGTCTACCGATCCGCCATCCGTCTTCCGCCGGACCATCGGCCGTGAATTGACGGTCTCCGCATGACCGACCTCGTTGACCGCCTCACCGCCGCCCTGGCGGATCGGTACCGACTCGAGGGCGAGCTCGGGCAGGGCGGGATGGCGACCGTCTACCTGGCGCACGACGTGCGGCACGACCGCAAGGTCGCGCTCAAGGTGCTGCGCGCCGAGCTGGCTGCAGTGATCGGCGCGGACCGGTTCCTGGCCGAGATCAAGACGACGGCGAACCTCCAACACCCGCACATCCTGCCGTTGTTCGACTCCGGCGAGGTGCAGGGCACCGTCTTCTACGTCATGCCGTTCGT
>CP070716.1:1735056-1749919 GCA_020350425.1 Gemmatimonadota bacterium | reverse complement strand
TCGGCGACACGTTCGTGAGCGAGAAGGTCCTGTGGGACGAGCTGGGCGGCAAGATGCCCAAGGGCAAGAAGTTGGTGAAGGACCGGATCGCCGACTCGATCTTCCAGCAGATCCAGACCCGACCCGGCGAGTACAGCGTGCTCGCGCTGCCGAACCTCAATGGAGACTACCTCTCCGACGCCGCGATCGCGCTGGTGGGCGGCCTGGGGCTCGGCCCCGGCGCCAACATCGGCGAGGACGTGGCGTTGTTCGAGGCCACGCACGGCACGGCGCCCAAGTACACCGGGTTAGACAAGGTGAACCCGGGCTCGCTCATTCTCTCGGCGGTGATGATGCTGCAGCACATGGGGTGGACGGAGGCGGCCGATCTGGTGCTCAAGGGAATGCGCAAGGCGATCAAGGATGCGCACGTGACCTACGACTTGGCCCGCCTGATGACGGCGGAGGGCCGCAAGGGCGTGAAGGAGCTGTCCTGCTCGGGCTTCGGCGAGGCGATCGTCCAGCGGATGTAGGACGGCCGGCGGGAAGACGACAGCGCACGAATGCCCCGCGGGGATCTCTCCCCGCGGGGCATTCTCGCGAGCTCACTCCCCGGCGTCCTCCGCCGTCGCGTCGTTCGCCGGCTCGGCCTTCTCGGCCTCCATCGCCCCCCGCAGCCGGTCGATCAGGTGGTCGGCCGCCTCCAGGATGGCAAGGATCAGCTGGCGGAACGCTTCCGGAATCGACGGGGTGCCGCCTTCGTCCTGCTTGGTGTCACTCGGCATGAGTCCCAGAATCTCCTCGAGCTCCGCGTCGGCGCGGTGTCTCGTCTCGGTGCTGTTCGGGCCGACAGTGCGACTGCGGCGTTTCCCGCCCTCGGTCCACTCGATGCGGACCTTGCCGTTCTCCACGTACCGCCGCCCCGCGTTGGGCGGTGAACCGAAGGCGCGGGAGTACCGCGGGTCGCGTCCCTGCCGGCGTGTGGGCATGTGCGTGTCCATCTCCCACTACGGCGGGCCGTCCCTCAGGGATTCAACGCTGCGGCGGGGCCCTGTCTCGGATTGGGACGTCAGGCCGCTGGCGCGGCAGTCCGCAGTCGCGCCCAGGCCGCGACGCCGGGCCGGGCCGAGAGCCAGAGCAGGAGCGTAATCAGGACGGCCGAGGTCAGGCACCAGGCGCAGGTAGCGCCGATCACGAAGGGCTCGAGGAAGGTCAGGTAGATGGAGAAGACGGTTCCCACGAAGGCCATCGCGAGGAGCGCGACACGGGCGACGTCCGCGGCCGACCCTTCGGACCATCGGGCCACACCCCACCCGAAGAGGATGCCGGCGTAGCCGGCCAGGCCCAGCGTGCCGACCGGCAGGATGCCAAAGAGCACCGCGTATTCGCTCTGGTTGACCGCGTTGCAGTCGCCTACGGGGCCGCACACGGCGGTCGCACCGCTCACCTCGATGTAGGTCAGGTAGGCGGCCACCCCGATGCCCAGCGCGGCCGCGATCGGAATGGCGACGTCCGGCATGCGAGCCGACGCACCGGTTTCGGCGAGCTTCGGCACGGCGGCGACGCTCGCGATCATGATCAGCAACACGAACACCGACAGCCCGTTGCCAACCGGGTCCTGCAGAAACCGCTGCCGCACCGAGACGGGGCGCTGCACGATCTGCTCGAAGGGGATGGCGGTCATGGGCGAGTCGGCCGCCTGCTCCGCCGGCGCGGCCTCGGCCGGTTGCCGGGGCCCGCTGGCCCGGATCTCTCGAGGTCCCGCGGAGGACGGCGCCGCGCCGGTGTCCGCCGTGGCATCGTTCGGGTCCGCCCGGGGCTCCGCGGTGCCCGCATCCTCTGCGACGACCGGCGCCGGGCGGAGGGCGGTCAGGACCTCCTCGAGCCCGGCGACCGTCGGCCAGGTCGTTCCGCCGGACGCGAGCCCCGCCTGGATGATCCCGTGCAACCTGCCGGGAATCTCCATCGAGCCGACGAGCACGTCGTCGTCCACGATGAGGCGCGGCACACCCCTTCGCCCCGGCTCGGTCGGATAGCTCTCGAGCGAGGTCTGGTAGAGCACGCCGCCCCGGGGGCGCGACGCATCCACCATCAAGATCTCGAGCCGGCCGTTGGTGACAAGGAAGGCGAACTGCTCGGATCGGGGCGCGTCCCGGTTCCCGAACACCTGCGGGCGCCCGCCGTACACCTCGAAGAAGGTCGGCAGATCCTGCGTCATCACCTGCTCGCAATGCGGGCAGGTGGGGGAGAAGAAGAGCACCATCCGGACCGGCCCCTCCTGGCTCACCCCAACGGATGGCAGCGCCACGCTGGCGAGTGTCGAGAGAATGGCGGTGCGCACAACGTTCTTCCGGCCCATCACCCCCCGCTCAGGATCCCCCTCGCACCTGCATGACCATCCGCACCAGCTCGGACAGTGAATCCGCGTGCATCTTCTGCATGACGCGAGCGCGGTGAATTTCCACGGTGCGCTGGCTAATGCCCAATTCGGCGGCAATGACCTTGTTGGCCTTGCCGACCACCACCAACTCCAACACCTCACGCTCGCGCGGCGTCAGCTCGGCCAAGCGGCTCTCGATCGCCTGCCGGTCCGTGCGGGTCTCCCGTCTCCCTCGGTTCTGCTCCAGCGCCCGCTGGATCTTGTCGAGCAGTTCCTGATCGCGGAACGGTTTCTGAATGAAATCCACCGCACCCGCCTTGACAGCCTCCACGGCCATGGGGATGTCGCCGTGGGCGGTGACGAAGATAATGGGGAGCGTGGACTCCATGTCGGTGAGACGCTGCTGGAGTTCCAGGCCGCTGATCCCGGGCATGCGCACGTCCAGCACGAGGCAGCCAGGCCGCGCAGGATCGTAGACGTCGAGGAACTCGGTCGCCGACCCGTACGTTTCTGCCTGCAGCCCCACCGAGCGTACCAGCAAACGGAGAGAGTCCCGCACGGCTGCGTCGTCATCCACCACGAACACGCAGGGCTCAGGTGTCATGTTCCGCTCCTGGGGCCACGGGCACCGTAAAGTGGAACGTGGTGCCTCCCTCCCCGTGTTCCGTGTACCACATGCGTCCGCCGTGCGACGAGACGATGCTGCGGCTGATGGAAAGACCCATGCCCAGCCCGCTGCTCTTGGTCGTGAAGAACGGCTTGAACAGCTCCTCCCCCAACCCGACGGGCAGTCCGCAGCCGCGGTCCGTGACGGACACCTCCACTTCCCGGCCGTCGCGCAGCGACGTGCGCAGCAGGATCTCCCGCCGCTCCGGCTCCGTTTCCTCCATCGCGTCGATGCCGTTGCGAATGAGGTTGAGGATGACCTGCTGGAGCTGCACCCCGTCGGCGATCACGGACGGGAGGTGATCCGCGAGCTCCAGTCGAAGCTGCGTGTCGTGCAGACGGGTGTCGACAGCCGCGAGCTGTTCGACGTCACCCACCAATTCGTTGATGTCGCGTTCGGTGCGCCTGCTCTCGCGCTTGCGAACCAGATCCTTGAGGCGATGAATGATCCCGCCGGCACGAATCGCCTCCTCGCCAATCCGCTGAAGCACGCCGAGCGTTTCGTCCCCGCCCAGCTCGCCGCGCTCGATGAGCCGGCGACACGCCTGCGCGTAGGTCGCGATGGCGGTGAGCGGCTGGTTCACCTCGTGGGCGATGGACGTCGCCATCTCGCCCATGGTGCTGACTCGGGACAGATGGGTGAACCGCTCGCGCAACTCCTGCTCCTGGAACTGCAAACGCTGCTCGGTACGGAGGCGCTCCGTGATGTGGCCCAGGCGCTCCGCCACGTCGTCCAGGAGGCGACGCTCCCACGACAGGAACGGACCCTCGTCCCGCGGGGGCCGCTCCTCCAGGTAACACACCTCCACCACGCCCGCCCGCTCCCCGTAGACCAGGATGTTGGCCGACTGGTGCCAGGGCGTGACGCGGAAGCCCGGACTGCTGAACGTGAGCTCTTCCAGCGTGATGCGGGCACACGCGATGTCCGCGTGCTCCCATGATTCGGGGAGCAGAGCGGCGGTCTCGCTGAGCACCGTCTCGAGGGAGCCGCCCGCGTGTTCCACGATGTGGGAGATCCCGTAGTGGCAGTCGAGTTCCTTGAGGCGCTCCTCGAGCTCGTGTGCGACGTTGCGGAGGGCCTCCTCGTGGCGGTGCCGCTCAGTGATGTCGATGCAGGAGCAGATGTGGCCGATGGGCCGGTCGCTAGGGCCCATCAACGGGAGGACGCGGCTGGAGACGATCACCTCGTCCCCGGTGCGCGGGCAGAGCCGAAACGCCTGGGAGCCCCCGCCGCCGTCCGCCTCGGGCGCGTGCCACGCCCGACAGCGAGCGCGGTCTTCCGGGGCGACGGCCTGCAACCACCCCTGGCCGGCGGCTTCCTCTCGGGCCAACCCGGTGAGCTGGTACCAGTGGCGGTTGGCGTTCGCGAATCCGCCTGCTGCATCAATACGCATGATCGCGACCGGAAGGAGCTCACAGAGGGCGTCGAGCTCTCCGACGAGGAAGGGGCCGTCGACCGCGGAGGTCGTGTCGGTTTCCTGGTCTACCACCTGCGGCTGCCGCACCACGCGCTCCACCAGGATGTAACTGAAAGATAGATGAGCGCGGCGACGGATCCTAGGCGTGCGTGCCGCGGCGGATCGTGCGGCGGGCGCGACGCGGCTAGGTACAATCCCCGATTTACGGGCAGGCCGGGGCGGCCAACACTTGCAGTGGTTATTCGGAACGTGAGGCAGCAGCGATGGTGGACCGGACCGTGTGGGTCGTAGACGGCGACGCGGGGGTGCGCCAGAGCGTGGCGGCCCTGCTGGGCACGCTCGACGTTGGCGTCCGCTCCAGTGCGTCCGGGGAGGAGTTGCTGCGCGACCTCCCCCCTGCCGGGCCCGACTGCCTCATCGTTGAGTTATACCTCCCCGGCATGAACGGCATCGAGCTGCTACGGTGTCTGTTGGAGCGCGGCGTGCGGTGCCCGGTCATTCTGCTGGCGAGTGACGCCGATGTGCCGATGGCGGTTCGCGCCATGCAGGTGGGGGCGTTCGACTTCATCGAGAAACCCTTCGTGGACCGCGTGCTGCTTTGTCGAGTGCGGGACGCGTTGGGGCTCGTTCCCCCAGCCCTGCGGCCCACCGCTCATAGGTAGATACCGCAATCCCCGTACGGCCAAATCCGAATTTCGCCCTCCCGACACGTTCCGTACCCTGAATCAGCGATGAGCGTCGCAGAGGGGGATCCATGGAGCGTATATCGCGGAGGGAGTTTCTGGCGCAGGGCGGGCAGGCCGCGACAGCGGTGGCGGTCGGCGTCGCCGGCGGAGCCACGGCGTCCGCCGCACAAGGACCGGTGCCGCGGCAGGTGGAGGCCGCCCAGGCGCGGGCCGCCTCCCAGTTCGCGGTGTTGTTCGACTCGACGAAGTGTGTCGGGTGCCGATCCTGCGAGCTGGCCTGCGCGGCGAAGAACGGACTCGGTCGGTCGCCGGGGGAGATTCTCGAAGGTGGCGCATGCGAGGACGTGCGGGCTCTCGGGCCCAATGTGCTCACCTACGTGACGCGGCATCCGATTGGTGACGATCCGTCGAGACCGGTGTGCGGCAAGGTGCAGTGCATGCACTGCATCGAGCCAGCGTGCGTGGCAAGCTGCCCGGTGGCAGCCCTCGAGAAGACGCCAGAGGGCCCGGTGGTGTGGCATGCGGACCTGTGTCTGGGTTGCCGCTACTGCGTGCTGGCCTGCCCGTTCTCGGTGCCTCGGTTCGAGTGGAGCTCGCCAAACCCCCGCATCCGAAAGTGCGACATGTGCTACGATCGGGTGCTCGAGGGCCATGCACCGGCGTGCGTGACGGCGTGCCCCACCGGCGCGCTGGCATTCGGCAGGCGGGCCGAGCTGCTGGAGATCGCCCATCGCCGGATCGCCGGCAGCCCCGGGGACTACTGGCACCACGTGTACGGCGAGTTCGAGGCGGGCGGCACGAACGTCCTGCACTTGGCGGCGTATCCGTTCGGCGCGCTGGGGTACCGGCAGGAGCTCCCGCTGCATCCCTACCCTGACTACACCCATCCGGCCATGCGGACGATTCCCTGGGTCGTGAGCGGGCTGGTGGTGGCGCTGGGAGCCATGTCGTGGATGTCGAACCGGCGGCGGGAAGTCGAGGAAGACGAGGAAGGAGGTCGCAGATGAGAACCGTGCAAGAGGCCCGCCTGTCGCTGACGCCGGGTCTGGCGATTCTCCTGGGCCTGGCGGTGGGCGGCTTCGGGCTGATCCTGAAACGCTTCCAGCTCGGGCTCGGAGCGGTCACGCACCTGAGCGATGGGTATCCGTGGGGCTTTTGGATCGGCGTGGACGTTCTGGTGGGGATTGCCCTGGCCGCCGGAGGCTTCGTCATGGCGGGCATGGTGCACGTGTTCGGCGGGCGGCGCTTCGAGCCGCTAGCTCGGCCCGCCATCCTGACGGCGCTGCTTGGCTACCTCCTGTTCATCGGGGCGCTCGTCGTGGACCTCGGCCGGCCGTGGCACATCTGGAAGGCCCTCATCTCGTGGAACCACCGGTCACCCATGTTCGAGGTGGCGTGGTGCGTGATGTTCTACACGTGCGTGCTCGTCCTGGAGTTCGCCCCGGTCGCGCTCGAACGGTTCGGGCTCCGGCGCGCCCAGCGGGCATGGTACGTGCTCTCCCCACTTGCCGTCACCGCGATCCTCACGTTGTTCGTATATGCGATGACGCTCCACGTGGGATGGGCGGCGTTCGTGCTCGTCGTGCTGCTCGGGTGGGAGGTCCTGATGCGGCACGGGCTGATGCCGCGCGACAAGCAGATGCCCGTACTTCTCATTCTGGCGGGCATGATCCTCTCGACCCTGCACCAATCCAGTCTCGGGTCGCTGTTCCTGATCGTCGAGAAGCTGAACCCCCTGTGGCACACGCCGATCCTGCCCCTGCTGTTCTTCGCCTCTGCGGTGATGGTCGCCCCGGCTGTGGTGATCATCGAGGCGACGATTACGAGCCGGGTGCTGCGACGCGGGAGCGAATCCTGGCTGCTCGAAGACCTGGCCCGGGGCATGCCCTACCTCATCGGGACCTACCTGGCGTTTCGGCTGACGGACTCGGTGGTCCGAGGCGTGATCGTGGAAACGGTCGCGATGTCCACGGCGGCGGCATGGTGGTGCCTGGAGATCGGCCTGCTGGTGATCGCGCTGTGGATGTTCCGCCGGCCGGAACTGTGCGGCGACAGCAATTGCCGGCTCTCGGCGGCGGTTTTGACGGCGCTCGCCGTCGTGGTGCACCGCATCGGCGTGTCGATGGTCGGCATCGAGTCGGCGGGGTATCCGATCTACATCCCGTCGGTGATGGAGGTGCTGATCACTGCGGGAATCGTGGCGGCCGGATTGCTCGCGTTCCGCATCGCGGTGGAGGTCTTGCCGGTGTACGAACCGGCCGAACTGGGCCCGCGAGCGTCGGCCATGCGGCCTCGTGCGAACGGTCGTCGTCGAGCGGAACCGGGGCAGGCGGAGCTCGGACTTTCGTCGCCCGCGCGCGGCAGGGTGACGTAACGCCGCACGACGGATCGGCGATTCTCGCTCGGCTGGACCGCGCGCCGTTCTCGCGCGGCGCACGTCCCCGTCGTCGTGATGCGCCACGCGGACGAGTCCGCGTCGCCTCACCCCGTCAGAAGACCTGACGTCCGAAGGCGGGGCGGCGCGGACCGCCCCGCCGCCGTACCTTTGCCTCCATGCACGGCATCCCGGAGGGGCTCGAGGCGGCGCTGGCCGAGCGCTACGAGCTGTTGGGGACGGTGGGGCGGGGCGGGATGGCCACCGTCTACCTCGCGCGCGACCGCAAGCACGGGCGCCGGGTCGCCGTCAAGGTGCTGCGCCAGGATCTCGCCGCCTCCCTCGGCAAGGAGCGCTTCCTCCAGGAGATCGAGATCGCCGCCCGGCTCACCCACCCCCACATCGTGACGCTGCACGACTCGGGTGAGGCCGACGGGTTCCTGTATTACGTCATGCCCTACGTGGACGGGGAGTCGATGCGGGCGCTGCTCAACCGCGAGCGATTCCTCACACCGCTGGCGGCGGCAGACATCGCGATCCAGGTGGCCGACGCGCTGGGTTACGCCCACCTGGAGGGGGTGCTGCACCGAGACATCAAGCCGGAGAACATCCTCCTCTCCCGCGGACACGCCTTCGTGGTGGACTTCGGCGTGGCCAAGGCGCTGAGCAGCGCCGGCGGCCCCAACCTGACGCGCACCGGCTTCGCGCTGGGCACGCCCGGGTACATGAGCCCCGAGCAGGCCGCGGGGCTCCGTAACCTGGACCAGCGCACGGATGTCTACGCGCTGGCCTGCGTGGTGTACGAGAGCCTGGTGGGCGAGCCGCCGGGGCTGTGGCTCACCGAGGAGGCGGTGCGCGTCGGCCGGTTCGTGGACGCGGAGGCGCACCACCGCGAGCGGCTGGACGGCCTGCCCGGCCGGCTGGAGCAGGTGCTGGCGCGGGCGCTGGCGATGCGGCGGGACGACCGCTTCGCGACCCCTGTGGGTTTCGTGGAGGCGTTCGTTGCGGTCACCGGCAGCGCCGGTGGGGGTCCCCGCTACAGCGATGCCGACCTGAAACGGGTGATCGCGCGGGCGGCTGAGCTGCAGGCCAAATACCCTACCGCGGAGGACGTCACCTTCTCGGTGGGGGGGATCGAGCAGATCGGAGCTCAGGTGGGAATCCCGCCGGGGCACGTGCGCGATGCCATGGCGGAGCTGGTCCCGCGGGCGGCAGCGCCCAGCGTGCCCCAGATCCCCCGACCGGAGCAGGCCTGGGGTGCTCCCATCGCGGTGCGCGTGGAGCGGGCGGCCGCCGCCGAGGCCTCCGAGGAAGCCTACGAGGCCATGGTGCAGGAGATCCGGCGCACGCTCGGCATGCTGGGAACCGTGGGGCGGGTGGGGCGATCCCTGGTGTGGAGCTCCTCCCCCGCGAGCGGGGTGGGCCGACACGTCCGCGTCGCCGTGACCCCGCAGGGCGGCCGCACGATGCTCCACCTGGAGGAGACGCTGCCCCACATCGGCGGGCGCCTCCTGGGTGGGTTCGCGGGGTTCGTGGTGGGTGGCCTGTTGGGGAGCGCGGCCTGGCTCGCCATCGGGGCGCCGCAGGAGGCGTACGGCCTCGCCGCGCTCATTTCGCTCAGCTTCTCGATCGGTGGTGCCTTCTTCGTATCCCGCTCCGTGCGCGCCAACACGGAAATGCAGCGGCGGCGCCAGCTCGAGGTGCTGGCCGACCGACTGGAGGCCGTCGTGCTGGGAGGGGAGGGGCCGCTGCTGCAAGCGTGAGAAACGGTACCTGCCGCAACTCCGACAACATCGCTCCCTTATTGCTCAGACCCCCCTCATTTCTTGCCAAGACGCGGTCAATCCAGCCCGCACGACGGGGCGAACGGCGTGTTTCACATCGTCTTCAGTGATTCTTTAGGCACGTCCCGTAGCTTGGCTCTTGGGTATTCAGCGCCCACGTGCTCGCCATGCGCGGCCAGGTGGGACGACGGTTCAGAAGCATCGATGCTTACGCAAGAGGGGATGCGAAAGGGGGAGGAAAGCACGATGAAAAAGCTGTCAACTTTGGTGAGTGTCGCGTTCTTCGCGTTGCTGATCGTCGGCTGCGAGGGTCCCCAGGGGCCGCAGGGCGCGGCGGGGACCGACGGCGTGGACGGCGTCGACGGCGTCGACGGCGTGAACGCCGCCGAGACGTGTACGGACTGTCACGTCAGTGATGTGATCATCTTCGCGCGGCAGGCGCAGTACGCGAACTCGCTGCACGGCACCGGTGAAACGGTCGAGCGGGGCGGCGCCGCCTACGACAACACGGACAACTCGTGCGCCAAGTGCCACTCGCACGACGGCTTCGCGTTGTTCGTGGAAGATGGCACGACCGTGTCCAGCGGGTTCGACAACCCCGCGCGGATCAACTGCCGCACCTGCCACATGATCCACACGTCGTACACGCAGGCCGACTGGGGCCTGACGATCAACACGCCGGTCACGTTCGACCTGGACGGCACGACGGGCGACTTCGGCTCCGTGGCCAACCTCTGCATCAACTGCCACCAATCACGCGCGATCAGCCCGATGCCGGTGGTGGACGGTGCCGACGTGACGCTGAGCAGCTCACGCTACGGCGGGCACCACGGTCCGCAGGCGCAGATCGTGGGCGGCACGGGCCTGTTCGAGTTCGGCAACATCACCGTGACGGGCGGCCCCAACACGCACGGCGACGTGGCCGACAACGCCGCGGTGTGCGGCGGCTGCCACATGTACGAGCCCGCGTGGGGCGACGAGGCGGGCGGTCACACGTGGAGCATGGAGTACGATTACCACGGCACCACGGAGCACTTCGTGCAGCCCTGCACGCAGGCCGGCTGCCACGCCAGCGCGAGCGACTTCGATGTCAACGGTGTGCAGACCTGCGTCGAAGACGCGCTCGCCGCCCTGGCGACGTACCTGGAGAACACGCCCGCGGCGGCGCCGAACGGCATCAAGCGCACAACCGGCGTGTACATCAATGCGGGCACCTACTCCGCGAATCTGGCTGCGGCGTTCCTGAACCTCCAGCTCATCGAGGAGGATCGGAGCGAGGGTGTCCACAATCCGGCATACGCGCTGCAGATCCTCGAGGATACGTTTGCCGAGTTCGCCCTTGCGACACCGGCGTCGTGCACGATGTGGTAGTCTGACACACCGACGCCCAGTAGCACAGGCACCGGCCTTCGGGCCGGTGCCTCTTTTTTGTGGGTGAGTCCCGATGTGGGTGATTTGGAGCGGCGCCGGTACCGGCAGGCCGTTACAGATTGCCGAACAGCCCCAGTGCGAGCTGCGTGGTGTGCAAGCCCTGGAACTGCCCCAGGGGCGTGGGACCGGTGAGCAGCTCGAGGCCCAGCCGGATGGCGCGGCGTCCGGCTAGCCTAGGGAGCCAGACACCGGTCTGCAGCGCGAGCCGTGGGTCCCAGCCGGTGTCCTGTTCCAGCTGTGCGTCGATGGCCGCGTACGGCAGGAGTGTGTGGGTGTCGTTGGGAGGCGCCGTCTCGGCTCCTAGGCGGACCGTCCAGCGCTGCGAATCCTCGGGGTGCACGTTGTAGGCGAACCCCAAGCCGCCGTACAGACCCAACGCGGGGATGGGCCGCAGGTACCCCAGCGCGTCCACGGCGTCGCGCGAGAAGTTCTCGCCGTCCACCTCGAAACGGCGGCTGTACTCATCCCCCAGGTGGCTGCTGGTGTGGTAGTAGCGCAGCCGCAGCCAGGAGGTGCCGTGGTGCCAGATGAGTGGGACCGCGAAGATCCAGTCGGTGTTGATCAGCTCCCGCTCGGTGACCTGGAGGCCGAAGCGCGCGAAGGCTCCGCCCTCGATGCCGATGGCCAGGCCGTCCTCTACCGAGTCGCCGGCGAGCAGATAGATGGGGAGCGTGGTCCCCAACGCGACCTCCGCCTCGACCCCGTTGCCGAACGCATCGGGGTTGTCCGCCACGTACAGCAGGGCGGCCTTGGTGACGGGGTCGCGCGGCGCCGCCACCAGGCTCGGCAAGAGCTCCCGCGCCGGAAACAGGCGGCGCACCTCCTGTCCCGCGAGTGGCGAGGGCAGGGCGATCGGCGCCGTCGCGGCGAGTGCGACGATGGCTGCGCACACGAGCCCCGGGCGATACGGCGGGCACTTCCGTCCAGCAGTCATGAGGTGGCACTAATTCTACAGCGGTGGGCGCTTCGTTGGGTGCGGGGCCGGGAGTGCGCGGCTCGCCGTTGCGCGCACCCCCGCCGTGCTGCAGGGTCCCGCACGACCTGATATCTTGCGTGCGCGAGAATCGAATCGTGGGTCGGCGCGGGTGTGGAAGGGGCACCGACGAGGGGTGGTTGAACCGGTAGGAAGGAGGAGCGATGCGGTATTGGGGACCCGTGGTACTGCTCACCACGCTCGTGGCGAGCGCATGCCAGCCTGCGACAACGGAGCTCACCGACCGGCAGCGACAAGCGATCACGTCGGAGGTGAACGAGGCCGTGAACGAGTTGTTCGCCGCGATGAACGCACGCGACGCCGATCGGGTGCTGAGCCACTACCTGGACAGCGACGATCTCGGCTACGTCGGTACCCTGAGCATCCGGGTGAGCCGGGAGGGAGTCGCCGCGATGGTCCGCTCGTTCTACAACCGCCACCCCGAGGTCACGTTCACGCACCGCATCGTCCACACGCAGGTGGTGAGTCCCAACGTCGCCGTGGTGTTTACCGAGGGTGGATCGTCCGAGGTCGAGCATCTCGCGTGGACCCATGTGCTGGCGCGCGCCGAGGACGGAAGCTGGCTGATCGCCTACGAGCACGAAGCGTGGCCGGGTGCGGCGCCCCCGACGCGACACCCGGGCATGTGAGCCGGTGCAGCACGTCAGGTCTCATCAACGGGATCAATGGTGGCACGACCATCGTGAGGGGGAATCATGCGGATGATTTGGCGGAGACTCGAGCGAGTGACCATCGTGGCGGTGCTGCTCCTGGCGCCGCTGGGGAGCGCCGTTGGCCAAGCTGGCGTCGCCGACCCGGACGCGGTGCGCGCCGGCCGCTTCGACTACGGCAAGATGTGGACGTTCGAGTACGCGCCGGGGGATTACTTCACCGAGACCTACGGCTTCGAGGCGAACGCGGCGTGGTTCGAACGGGCACGGCTCTCGGTACTGCGCATCCCGGGCTGCTCGGCGTCGTTCGTCTCGCCCAACGGGCTGGTGGCGACCAACCACCATTGCGTGCGCAGCCGTGTGTCGCAGGTGAGCGAGCCCGGCGAGGGGCTGCTCGACAACGGCTTCTTCGCGCGGTCGCTGGAGGCGGAGCGTCGGATTCCGGGGTATTACGCCGACCAGCTCCTCGCCGCCGTGGACGTCTCGGACGAGGTCTTTGCCGCGGTGGACGCCGCGCCCCCCCCCGAGCGGGACCGCGTGCTGCGGCGGGCGCTGGACGCCATCGAGGCCCGTCTCAAGCGGGAGTACGCCGCACGCGGCGACTCGATCTGGGTGCAGTCGATCTCCCTCTATAATGGAGGGCGCCATTCGGCGTACGTGTTCCGCCGCTTCACCGACGTGCGGCTCGTGGCGGCCGTGGAGCTCGAGCTCGGCTTCTTCGGCGGCGACCCCGACAACTTCACCTACCCGCGCTACGCGCTGGACTTCGCGTTCCTGCGGGTGTACGGCGCCGATGGTCAGCCGTACCGGCCCGACCATTACTTCGGTTGGAGCATGGATGGGGTGGAGCAGGGTGATGTGGTGTTCGTGATCGGCAACCCCGGCTCCACGAACCGGCTGCAGACGATCGCGCAGCTCGAGTACCAGCGTGACGTGGAGGTGCCGGCCCGCATTGCCTGGCTGGCGGGGCGGCATCGTGCGCTGGACGGGTTCCGAGTGGCGGCGCCGGTCGAGGCCGAGGCGATGGATGTACGCAACCGCATGTTCTCCCTCTCCAACTCGCTCAAGGCCTCCACCGGTCGGCTGGCGGCGCTCGAGGACGAGAGGATCATGGCCCGCAAGGCCGACGCCGAGCAGCAGCTGCGCGAGGCCATCGAGGGCAATCCGGCGCTGCGGGTGCGCTACGGCGGACTGTTCGACCGGCTGGCCGAGATCCAGGCCGAGCTTCGCGCCGTGGCGGCGCCGACGGCCGCCTTCTACCGGCTGGCGCACGCGACCTACGGCTCGGCCACGATGCGGCGCGCGCTGGCGGCATGGGTGTACGCGCGCGCGCGGGCGGAGGGCGTGGGCGGCGACACGTTGGCCGCGCTCGGTGACAGCGTGCTGGCCGTCGACGACAAGCCGTTCGAGCTGGAATGGCGTTACCTGGGGGTCCGGCTGGCCGACCTTGCTGCGGCGTATGGGCCGGACCACCCGATCACCCGCGCGGCGCTCAGGGGGCAGACGGCCGATCAGGCCGCGCGGCGGCTCCTGAGCGAGTCGCTGGTGCGCGATGCCGCGTCCGCCGCGGCGGCGATCGAGGGCGGCACGCTCGTCATGGGCGACCCGATGCTGCAGCTCGTGACGGCGCTGCTGCCGGAGTACCAACGGGATCGCGTGGCGGTCGGGCGCCTGGATGCCGAGGAGCGGGAGCTGGCGAGCGACCTGGGCCGCGTGCGCTTCGAGGTGTACGGCCGCGACGTGCCGCCCGACGGCACCTCCTCGCCCCGCGTCACCGACGGCGTGGTGATGAGCTACGAGTACAACGGCACCCTGGCGCCACCGTACACCACCTTCTTCGGGCTGTACGACCGGTTCCGGTCGCACGGCGGCGCGATCGACTGGAGCCTGCCCGAGCGCTGGCAGGCGCCGCCGGCGGGGCTCGACCTGCGCACGCCGCTCAACTTCGTGTCCACCGCCGACACGTACGGCGGCAACTCGGGCTCGCCCGCCGTGACGCCCGCGCTGGAGCTGGTGGGGCTCAACTTCGATCGCAACATCCAGGGGCTGTCGCGCGACTTCATCTACCTGCCGGAGCGCGGCCGGAACATCATGGTCGACGTGCGGGCCATCCGCGCCACGCTCGACCACGTGTACGACCTCGACCGCATCGTATCGGAGCTGGATTCGGGGCGGCTGTTCACCACGGAGGAGGAGGCGGACGCGGCGCGGCGCTAGCGGCGCCGCGAAGCCCGGCCCAGAGAGGGCGCCGATGGCGCAGACCCATCCGATCGGACTGCTCGGACTGGGCGCCTACCTGCCCGAGCGGGTCATGCCGAACGAGGAGTGGGCGCAGTACGTCGACACCTCGGACGAGTGGATCACGAGCCGTACGGGTATCAGGCGTCGCCGCGTTGCGGCCGAGGACCAGACGACGGCGGATCTCGCGGCGGCAGCCGCACGCGCCGCGCTGGACGATGCCGGGCTCGCTCCCCACGACATCGACGAGCTGATCGTCGCGA
>CP070716.1:1726015-1734956 GCA_020350425.1 Gemmatimonadota bacterium | reverse complement strand
CGGCCAGGCCGGACCCCACCACGATGATGTCGTACTTCCGCTTGTTCGCGGGGTTGACGAGCTTCAGTTCGAACTTCCGCTGGTCCCACTTCTGGTGAATCGGCCCGGAAGGAACTTTCGGATCGAGTTCCATCGCGGCTCCCTCCGTCTATGATAGGGTCCCGGTCAGCACTGCCACCGGGACCGACGCAAATCCGAGGAACACGGCGATCGCGACCGCGGCGGCTAACGGCCGTCGGTAGCGATTGTACCGTGGGTGGTTGAGTCCCAGAGTCTGGAAGCTGCTCCACACCCCGTGGTACAGGTGCAGGCTGAGCACGAACATCACGACGATGTACAGCGCCGCGACCCACTGCATCTGGAAGCCGAGGATCAGGTTGTCGTAGGCCGCGCCCGGGACGAACTCCGGGTGCAGCTGGCCCGTCGTGAAGTGCAACAGATGCGCCACGACGAACAGGAAGAGCGCGATCCCACCCCAACGCATGGTGCGGGACGCGAAGGTCGACTCTTCCGGCTGGAGACCCTTGGCGTATTTCACGGGCCGCGCCACCGTGCTCGTGCGCCAGGTCTGCAGGGCGAACAGCGCGTGGATCCCAAGACAGCCGAGCAGGATGACGCGAAAGATCCACAGCAACACGCCGTACGGAAATACCGGCTCGCCGACCTCGCGCAGGAAGTGCGCATACTCGTCGAAGTGCTCGGGACCCATGAACGCCTTCAGGTTCCCGATCATGTGCGCGATGACGAAGAAGACAAAAATGACGCCCGTCACGGCCATGAGGATCTTCTTGCCGACAGACGAGCGGTAGAGACTGAGGACCCGTCGCATCGTCTCTCCAATGGTCAGGGCGTTGAAGTGTGGACGGATGATACCCCTGCAGTCACGGCCTCGGCAAGTTGACCGACTGATTCGCTCGCCGAACGCGCGTTCACCTCCGCTGCTCGAGGTCTCGCTCCACTGCGCCCGCCAGGCGCTCCACGGCCGCCGGTGAGTAGCGGAAGAACAGCTCCGGCTCCACCAACTCGAGCTCCATCACCATGGGATTGCCGTTCCCGTCGGCGACGAGATCCACGCGCGCGTAGAGGAGCGGCTCGCTCACGCACGCGAGAGCCCGCTCGGCGAGATCCATCTGGGCCGGCCGCGCCCGGGTCGGTCGCACGCTGCCGCCGTAGTCATGGTGCACCAGGAACTCGCCCCCTGCCGCATGCTTCCTGACGGCATGGGTGAACTCGCCGTCGACGAACACGAGGGAGACCTCCTCACCGGCCGCGGCCGGCACCCAAGGCTGCACCAGCATGTCCTCGTGCGGCAGCAGCCGATCGAGGTGAGCCTGACCCCGGGCCACCTCCCCCGCACCGACTCGAATGGCGTAGCGGCCGGTCTGCGCGACCGCCGCCTTGATCACGACGTCGCCCCAGCCGCGCTCCCGCAGCAGCTCGTCCAACCGAGCGCCGCTCCCCGCCGTGAGGCACAGTGTCGGCACCGTGGCCACATCCTGATCCGCCAGATCGCCGAGGTAGCGCTTGTGCGTGTTCCACCGCACCACGGAGGGGGGATTCCACAGCCGGGTCACTCGCCCCACCCGTTCGGCCCAGGCCAGGAACTGAGACCGCCGGTAGGAGTAATCCCAAGCGGAACGGATGATGCAGAGGCCGCACTCCTCCCAGGGCGCGTGCGGATCCTCCCACACCGCCGGCGCCGCAGCCCTGCCGCGCCGGGAGAGGGACTCCAGCAGGTAGCGGTCGTCAGCGTACAACCCGGGCATGGCGGCGCAGGTAGCGAGCAGGACGTCCATGGCTCCACTAAGATATCTTTGTTCCGTCGATCGTCCCCAACCGGAGACCGAGATGCCTTCCCTCCTCATTGCGTTGGCGCTCATGGTCGGCACCGCCGACGCCGACACGACCTATCTCTACAAGGCCCTCTTCGTCCGTGCCGCCCCCGGCGAGCTCGTTTCCCTCATCGAACTGTACGAGGAGCGCATGCCCGTTTTCGAGGCCGGCGCCGGGCGTCCCTTCGTGCTGCGGCACCGCCAGGGCGACCAGTGGGACGTGTTCTACCTCTTCCCGATGGAGAGCTTCGAGCGCTACTGGTCGGAGGGGCAGGCCGCCCGGCGCGCAGCGGCTGCGGCAGGCTCCCCGCGATCGGACCACGAGTTCGAGCGCCTCGTGTTGCAGCGCGTGGCGTGGCGCGAGGAGCTGTACGTGAAGGGTCCGGCCCTCGAGACGGTGCGCGCGGCGTTGGAGGGGGGGACGCTCTTCCACCTCGAAGCCTTCATCGCGGTGCCGGGGAAGCGGGCGGAGCTGCTCCGGGAGCGGGAGATGGAGAACGCCTATCTGGCCGCGGTAGGGCGGCCGACGAATCTGATCTTCACCCGCGCCGCCGGGGCCGCCTGGGACTCGTTCACCATCGGCGTGTATCGCGATCTCGCACACTACGCAGAGGGAGACGCCGTGCCGGCCGAGGAGGCGGATGCCGCGGCGCGCGCCGCCGGCTTCGAGGCCGCCGATCGGATCGGCACGTACCTGCGGACCTTGATGAGCTCGCACCACGACACGATCGGGCGGATCGTGCGGTAGCGCTGCATCGCGTCACGCGCTGCGTGCGGCGGAGCCGCCATAGGCGACCGGCCCCGCCGCACGCAGGTCGAGCCTACCGCCCCTCCCCCCAGCTCCGCCGCGGGTCGCGACATTGCGGCCAGGTCATCTGCTCACCCGTCCGCTCGCTCACCGGCAGCACCCTCCGGTCGCGCGGCATCTGCTCCGGCTCCTCCGCCGCCAGGTAGGCCAGCATGGCGAAGAGCGTCGCGTTGTTACGGAGATCGTCCATCACGATCTTGTCGAACGAGTCGCGGTTGGTGTGCCAGGTGTAGGGGAAGTAGCTCCAGCTGTGCGCGTACAGGAAGAACGACGGCGCACCGTAGCACAGGAACGACGCGTAGTCGCTGCCACCGCCGCCGGGACGCCCCGGCACGTCGAGGTCGACATGCCGAGCGATCTCGGTGGGAACCTGGGCGAGCCACCGGGCGAAGTACTCACCGGCCCGGGTGAGCCCTTGCGTGGAGATGCGCACGATGCGCCCCGTACCGTTGTCCTGGTTGAACAGGGCCTGGAGGCCCTGTACCACCTCGGGATGGTCGGCGGCGTAGGCTCGCGAGCCGATGAGCCCCTGCTCCTCCCCGCCCCAGAAGCCCGCCACGATGGTGCGCTTGGGATTGGGGTACGCCGCCTGGAGGATGCGCATCGCCTCGAGCAGGGTGATCGTGCCGGTGCCGTTGTCGGTGGCGCCCGATGCCGCGTCCCACGAATCCAGGTGGGCCGAGAGCACGATGTACTCCTCAGGCTTCTCGCTGCCGCGGATCTCGGCGATCGTGTTGAACACCGGGACCTCCCCCTCGAAGGTCGCCTCCGCCTCGACCTCGATCACCGGCCCCTGCTCGTGGACCGCCAGCCGGTAGAGCAGGCCGTAATCCTCACAGCTCAGGCTGACCGAGGGGACGCGCTCCGTCCGGGCTTGGAAGACGCGTTGCACGCCCCACCCTCCGGGCCAGCTCGACGACACGACGCCCAGGGCGCCCGCCCTCTCCAGAGCGGCCGGCAGCGTGCGGCTGGTGTACCCGGCGCTCTCGATGCGCGCATCCCAGGCGCTGTCGGCCGCCGCCCGCTCCGCCTGCATCCGCTCGCGCGACTCCTCCGTGGCGTACTCCTCCCAGTTCTCGGCGGTCCGGCAGGTCGGCTGCGGATACGACACCAGGACGAATTTGTCCGCTGCCTGGGGGAGCCACGCCGCGAACGCCGCGGAGTCGGCCGTCTCGGGCAGGGCGACGACGGGGCCGCGCACCGTTCCCTGGGTGCCGGGGCTCCAGGCCAGCATCATCCCCTCGAGGCTTCGCACACGCGGCTCGACCAGATCGATGTGGGTGATCCCGCGGTCCCAGCCCATCCAGGTGCCGTACTGCTCGTTGCGGGCGTCGATCCCCCAACGCTGGAACATCGACACGAGCCACTCGTTCGCCGCCCGGTACCCCGGCGAGCCGGTCAGGCGGGGCCCCACCGAGTCCATCAGAGCCTGGGCGAGGCGATACGCCTGCGAGCTCTCCTCCATCCCTTCCTGCCACATCTGCTCGATCACGGGGTCGTCGACCGGAAACGTCTGCGCCGACGCGCCGGCCGGCGGGAGCGCGAGGGCCGCGCACAGAACGAGCATCATCCAGCGGTGCCGCATGGTGAGATTCCTCCACGTGTGCTGAACCAGAAGTGCGTTCGTATCTTTACGAGTCTGGTGCCGGGCGCGGGCGGGGGGAGGGGGAGACAGACCACCCACGCGGCCGACGGCGAGGTGACGAAGAATGACCAGTGAGCCCTCCGTGGACAAGGTTCGTCTGGACCGCTGGCTGTGGGCCGCCCGGTTCTACAAGACCCGTTCGGTGGCGGCGGATGCCATCGACGGAGGCAAGGTGCAGGTGAGTGGCACGCGGGTGAAACGGTCCAAGCTCGTCGAGGTCGGCGACCAATTGCGGATCAGGAAGCCACCCTACGAGTTCCTCGTCACCGTGCGGCAACTGTCCGAGCACCGCGGTCCCGCGAAGGTCGCCCAGACGCTCTACGAGGAATCGCAGGAGAGCGTACATGCCCGCGAGAGGCTCCGCGCCCAACTCACGCATCAGCCGGTTGCCGCCTACGAGGGCAAGGGGCGCCCCACCAAGAAGGACCGCCGCCAGATCGACCGGCTGAAACGAGGGCACTGAGATGCGTGCGATGCTGTTCGAGGGCGTGGGCGCACCCCTGCGGGAGGCCACCATCGAGACGCCCGACCCCGGGCCGGGACAGGTACTCCTGGAGGTGCACGCCTGCGCGGTGTGCCGCACCGACCTCCACGTGGTCGATGGCGATCTCACCGAGCCGAAGCTCCCGCTGGTCCTGGGTCACGAGGTCGTCGGCACCGTGGCCGGCGTGGGCGAGGGGGTCGAGCGATTCGCCACGGGGGACCGCGCGGGGGTCCCCTGGCTCGGTTGGACGTGCGGTTCGTGCCGATTCTGCCTGGCCGAGCGGGAGAACCTGTGCGACCGCGCCCGGTTCACCGGTTACCATCTCGACGGGGGATACGCGGAGTACACGGTCGCCGACGAACGCTACTGCTTCGCGATCCCCGACGGGTATCCCGACCTGCAGGCGGCACCGCTCCTGTGCGCCGGGTTGATCGGGTACCGGTCCTACCGCATGGTGGGTCAGGCCGAGCGACTCGGGATCTACGGTTTCGGCGGCGCCGCCCACATCATCACCCAGGTGGCGAGGCATCATGGACGCCGCGTGTTCGCATTCACCAGGCCGGGGGATACTGCGGGGATGGCGTTCGCCAGCGAGTTGGGCGCCGAGTGGGCCGGCGGCTCCGACGAGGCGCCGCCCGAGCCGCTCGACGCGGCAATCATCTTCGCTCCCGTGGGCGGCCTCGTCCCCACAGCGCTGCGAGCCGTGGCCAAGGGCGGCACGGTTGTGTGCGGCGGCATCCACATGTCCGACATCCCGGCGCTGCCCTACGACCTCCTGTGGGGCGAGCGGGTCGTGCGGTCGGTCGCCAACCTGACGCGCAGGGACGCCGAGGAGTTCTTCGAGATCGTGCCGCGAGTTCCGGTGCACACGGAGGTCCAGCCGTATCCACTGGGCGAGGCCAATCGGGCACTCGACGATCTGCGAGCCGGCGAGGTGCGCGGTGCGGCAGTGCTCGTGACGCGGGAAGGGGACCGCCCGGGTGGCTGACGAGCGCATCGAGCCCCGCGCGGAGCACGAAGGCGAATCCGAGGAATTCGGAGAACTGCTTCGGTACACAGTCACCGGTTGGGTCGGCGGGCTCGCCCTCGGAGGCATCCTGGACGCGGCGGGCCTCCAGCGCAGCGCCGTGGGCCAGTGGCTCGTACGGACGCTCGCCGGCGAGGGGGAGAGCCTCCTCGAGGGCCTCTTCGCCCTGCGCAAGCGGCTCACCGGGCAGGCGGCGAGCCTGGCGCAGGCCTACGGGTGGGGGAAGCTGGTCGGCATGACGGTGCCCTGGTGGATCGACTGGGGCAGCCGGCTGGTGGGGGTCGACGTCTACGGGGTGGAGGGGTTCTACATCCCCTTCTTCTACGCCATGTCCGACCAGATCGGCGGCGGCGCGTCGGGTCTGCTGTATCTCAAGCGCCGGGAGCGATCCTGGCGGGCGGGGCTGGCCGCCTACTTTCGGCATCCAGTGATGCTCGCGGGGCTTGGCGTGGTCGTGGCCGTGCCAGTGGGTCTGCTCGCTGCGCGGATGCTGGGATTCAGCCCCACCACACAGGTGCTCACGGCGCTGGAGACGATCGTGGCCAATCTCTGCTGGCTCCCGCCGGCCGTGGGCTGGTGGCTGGAGCGGCAGCGGGATTGAGGCCGGTGCACTCCCTTTTGACAGGAAGTGGACACACGGCTACCTTCTTGGGCGACGAACTGCAGGCGAAGTGCGGTAGACGCGGTAAGACCAGGGAACACCAAAGGGATCTGGCTCACGCGCTGGACCCTTTTTGTGTTTGGACGTTAGTGGCCGGAACGAGACTGCCGGAGCGAGGTGCGATGGCGGTCGGATGACGGCAGCCCAGCGCGGGGGCCGGGAGCCGCGTGTGACCAGTAGCAAGAGGGTGTAGCAGCGATGCCTATCACCGGCGTAGTCAAATGGTTCAACGATGGCAAGGGCTATGGCTTCATCACGCCCGACGATGGGGAAAAGGACTGCTTCGTCCACTATTCAGCCATTCAGGGCTCGGGCTTCCGGTCCCTGAAGGAGGGCGAGCGAGTCGAGTTCGAGATGGTGCAGGGCGAGAAGGGCCCGGCGGCGGAGAACGTCGTCAAGCTCAGCGAACAGCCGCAGCAGGCTCAGTGAGTGAAGCGGTATCCTAGAAGCATTGGGGCTGCCCTGCGCGAGCAGGGTAGCCCCGCTCTTTGATCCACAGCATGGCCAAGAAAGACGCCATAGAGCTGCAAGGGACGGTGACGGAGGTACTCCCCAACGCCACCTTCCGCGTACTGCTCGAGAACGGGCACACCGTACTCTCGACGATAGCCGGAAGGATGCGGAGGCACCGGATTCGCGTGCTGGCCGGGGATCGGGTCACGGTGGAAGTCTCACCGTACGATCTCACGCGCGGGCGAATCACTTTCCGACACAAGAACTAGTCCCGCGCGACTAGCCGTCGACCAGAGGCTGTGGATGCGGCGCGCAGGCCTGTCGCGCCGAAACCCGAAACGCCGAACACGCACCCCGCCGTCCTCCCGACCGGGCACGCGGCGCAGTGTGGGGTTTGCGCGGGCATGCGTCCGGCAGCGTGCTCCGCGGCGCGGGATGACCTCCAGGGAAGTAGAGACGAGAGGGATCAGGTAATGAAGACGCTGGTGCCGCTGCTGCTCGTGGCCGCGCTCTGGATGGGCCACCGTCCGGACGGGACGGTCAAGGAAGTGGACATCACCGAATGGCAGGTCCCGTGGGAGAACACGCGTCCCCGCGATCCGTACGTTGGCCCCGACGGGCGCGTGTGGTTCGTTGGACAGCGTGACGATTACGTCGCCTCCCTCGAGCCCCAGAGCGGAGCGTTCGCCCGGTATGAGCTCGAGGAAGGCGCCGGACCTCACAACCTGATCGTGGACGAGGACGGCTTCGTCTGGTACGCGGGGAACGGCGCCGTGCATATCGGCCGGCTCGACCCCGCCGACGGCTCGATCACTCGCTACCCGATGCCCGACTCGGCGGCCCGGGACCCCCACACCTTGGTGTTCGATGGGAACGGGGACATCTGGTTCACGGTGCAAAACGGCGGGTTCGTGGGGAAGCTCGACGTGCGCACGGGCGACGTGCAGCTGATCGCGGTGACGGCAGGGTTCCGGCCCTACGGGATCGTGATCGACTCCGACAACCGGCCGTGGATCGCCGAGTTCGGCACGAACAAGCTCGCGACCGTGGATCCCGGGACGATGGAGTTGCGGGAGTACGACCTGCCGCACGAGGACTCGCGGCCCCGGCGTCTCGAGATCACCTCGGACGGCATGGTCTGGTACGTGGACTACAGCCTCGGATTTCTGGGACGGCTCGACCCCGCCACCGGCGCGGTGCGGCAGTGGGCGTCGCCGGGTGGGGCGCGCGCCAGGCCCTACGGGATGGCGGTCGACGACCAAGATCGTCTCTGGTTCGTGGAGTCGGGACCCGACCCCAACCGGTTCGTGGGCTTCGACCCCGGGGCCGAGCAGTTTCTGAGCATCACCGAGATCCAGAGCGGTGGCGGTACGGTGCGACACATGTACTTCCACCAGCCGACCCGGACGGTATGGTTCGGCACCGACGCCAATACCATCGGGCGCGCGCGCCTACCCTGACGCTCCCGCCCTCGACCTCAACGTGCACCGTGTAACAGGATTCAGTCCGTGACCGATCAGAACGACCTCGGCATTCTCGACGTGACGCCCAAAGGCGCCGGATTCATTCGCAGGCAGGCGAACAACTACCTGCCTGGCAGCGGCGATATCCACGTCGGCCGCCGACTGATTCAGCAGTACGACCTCCGGACCGGCGACCTGCTGGCGGGCGAGACCGCCAGGGGGAAGGGTCGCGGCAAGAGCCGCTCGCTCACCGAGCTCAGCAGCATCAATGGGCGGCCCCCCGGCGAGCTCAACGGACGGCCCCGTTTCGGCGACCTGAAGGCCATCCATCCCAATGAGCAGCTCGTGCTCGACTGCGGGCTCACCCGGCTCGGCGGGGCGGACTACACCAACCGCATCATCGACATCATCTGCCCGTTGGGATTGGGGCAGCGGGCGATGATCGTGGCCCCCGCCAAGGCCGGGAAGACCATGGTGCTCCAGGCGCTGGCCGAGGGCATCGCGAAGAACCGGCCCGACGCCACGCTCCTGGTCCTCCTGGTGGACGAGCGTCCCGAGGAGGTCACCG
>CP070716.1:1704838-1725915 GCA_020350425.1 Gemmatimonadota bacterium | reverse complement strand
CCATGGCGGCGAGCACGCGGCGGTCGCCGATGTCTCGCGCCGCCAACTGCCGGCGCACCATCTGGCGGATCCTGTCATCCCGGTCCCGAACCACTCGACTCCCGGGCGACGACGGCTAGCCGTCCCCCTCCTCCTCGCGCGAGCGCAGCCGCTCGAACACCGAGCGGCGCTTCGCGGCTCGGTCGCCGAGCCGCTCCTCGGCCTCCGCCGCCCTCCGCTCGATATCCAGCTTCGACTTGCGCAGCCGCTCCACCAGCTCCCGCTCGTTGGCCAGCTCGGCCTGCAGGTCGCGCAGCTCCTGTTCGAGCTCTTCCACGGCGCCGGTCGCGTGCGACGCGGGTACCATCTCGAGCTCCGCGACGTGCTCCGTCGTCGCGGCCGGGGCTGACTCGTCCACCGGCGCGGCTTCCTGTTCGGCGGGCGCGCCCGGTGGGAGGGTACGGTTGGCCTGGGCCATGAGCTGCTCGGTGATCTCGCCCAGGATCACCTGCTGCCGTTCGATGGCCTCTCCCAGGCGCACAATCTCGCGGGCGATCTGCCACATCGCCTCTCGGCGCTCGCGCTCTCCGTCCAGGATCGTGGCCAGCAGGTCATCGCTCCCTGCCGGAGCCGGTCTCGGCTTGGGGTGGGCCCGGGTCGGTGGCGGACCGCCGAACAGCTCGGCCTCGATCTGCTCCCGGCTCTGCCCCTTGGCGTATCCGTCGGCGATGGACCGCAGTACCGCAGTCGCCTCGGGCGGATAGCGGCGCCTCCGCCCCGTCCCGACCGTGGCGACGTGCTCGGGGAAGGCATCCCGGTAGTACCGCACCGTGGACTCGGGGAGTTGGAGCTCCTGGGCGATTTCACGGATGGTGTAGAGCGGCGTGTCGCTCATTGGCCTTGCGCAGGTCCGCAGGTTCGCATGACAAGATAGCAATTGTACGGGGCGGTTACACAATCGCGGCGCGAATAGCCCTCGGGAGCCCGTCGAGAGCCGCCGTGCCGGCGCTCCGGAACCTGCCGCCTGCCGTATGCGTCTTACGACATTGCCAGGCCCTCACGAGCGGGGGTGACCCTCGCCGCTCATCTGGTTAAACTTGTCGGTTTCCCGAGAACCTGTTGGAGGCACCCTCCCGTGAAGCTCTCTGACACGGCCATCCGTCGGCCCGTGCTCACCAGCATGGTGAGCGCCGCCCTGGTCCTGTTCGGCGCCATTGGGTTCTTGCGGCTCCCGGTGCGAGAGTACCCGGACGTCGACTCCCCCATCGTGTCGGTCTCGACCTTCCTGCGCGGCGCCAACCCGCGCGTCATCGAGTCCACGGTGACCGACATCCTGGAGGAGGAGCTCAGCACCATCCCCGGGCTCCGCACCCTCACCAGCTCGAGCGTGGAGCAATCCTCCAACATCACGCTGGAGTTCACGCTGGACCGCGACCTCGAGACCGCCGCTCAGGACGTGCGCGACAAGGTGAACCGGGTACGGGGGCGGCTCCCCCAGGACATCGAGGAGCCGGTGGTCATCAAGCAGGACGCCGACGCGTCGCCGTTCTTCTGGCTGGCGCTCTCAGGTGACAACTACGACCTGCTGCAGCTCTCGGACATCGCCGATCGGGAGGTGAAGACCCGGCTGCAGTCGCTCCCGGGGGTGGGACGTGCCCAGATCTTCGGCGAGCGGCGCTACTCGATGCGCATCTGGCTCTCGCCCACGGCCCTCGCCGCCCACGGCCTCACGGTGCAGGACGTCCAGGCGGCCGTCAGGAGCCGCAACGTGGAGATCCCCGCGGGGCGCATCGAATCGGACCGCCGCGAGTTCACGGTGCGTTCGATGGGTGAGCTCAAGACGCCCGATGAGTTCGGCAACCTCACCGTGGCCAATCAGGACGGGCAGCTGGTCAAGCTCAAGGACCTGGCGCGGGTCGAGCTGGGAGCCGAGAACGACCGGGGCGTGTTGCGCTACAAGGGCATCTCGGCGGTCGCCATCGGTGTGGTGCGGCAATCCAAGGCCAACCTGATCGAGGTGTCCGACGCCATCCGGGCGGAGCTACCCGTCATCCAAGAAGCGCTGCCGCCAGGCATCGAGATCAACGTGGGGTTCGACGGCGCGCAGTTTGTGCGGCGCTCCATCCAGGAGGCGGAGGAGACGCTCATCCTGGCCGGCATCCTGGTTGTCATCATCATCTTCATCTTCCTGCGCAATCCGCGGGCGACCGTCATCCCGGGGCTGGCGATTCCCGTGTCCATCGTGGCGGCCTTCGGCGTCATGTACGCCCTCGGATTCACCATCAACAACTTCACGCTGCTGGCGCTCATCCTCGCCATCGGCATCGTGGTCGATGACGCGATCATCGTGATGGAGAACGCCTACCGGCATCAGGAGGAGCTGGGTGAGACCCCGGTCGATGCCGCCAAGAAGGGGACGAGCGAGATCGCGTTCGCCGTGATCGCCACGACCGTCGCGCTCGTGGCCGTGTTCTCGCCGTTGGCCTTCCTGCAGGGGACGACGGGGCGACTGTTCAACGAGTTCGGCATCACTTTGGCGGTGGCCGTGGTGATCTCGAGCTGGGTGGCGCTCACGCTATCGCCCATGCTGTGCGCCAGGGCCCTCAAGGTGCCCAAGACGCACGGACGGGTCTTCCAGGCTTTCGAGCAGGCGTTTCTCGGCGTCGCAGCGCGCTACGAGCGCGCGCTGGCGTGGACCATGCGGCACCGCTGGCTGGTCATCGGTGGGGCCGCGGCCACGGTCGTCGTCGCCGTGGGGGTGTTCCGCACGCTCAAGCGCGAGTTCGTGCCGCCCGAGGACCGCGGGTTCTTCGTCACGATTACCGTCGCGCCGGAGGGCGCATCGCTGGGATACACCGACGGCTACCAGCGGCGGATCGAGGAGATTCTGGGGCGCACGGAAGACGTGGAAGCGTACTTCAGCGTGGTGGGTTGGGGAGGGCGGGTGAACAGCGGCATCGCCTTCGTGCGCCTCACGGACTGGGAGGAGCGCGAGCGTCCCGTGCAAGCGGTCATCGGCGAGGTCCAGCCGCAGTTCTTCGGGTTGCCCGGGGTGTTTGCCTTCGCCAACCAGCCGCCCGCGTTCGGATTCGGCAACCCGGTGCAGTTCGTGGTGCGGCACCCCGACTTCGATTCGCTGGCCGCGGGCATGGCGCGCTTCGTGCCGCGGGCGCGGCAGATCCCTGGGCTGATCAACGTGGACACCGATCTTCGGGTGAACAAGCCCGAGCTGGTGGTACGCTACGACCGCGACCGCGCGGAGGACCTGGGCGTGCCGATTCGCGACATCTCCACCACGCTCCAGACCATGCTGGGCGGGCAGCGCATCAGCACCTTCACCCGAGCCAACAAGCTGTACGACGTGATCGCGCAGCTTCAGCCGAGCGAGCGGGCCACGCCGAGCGACATGACCGGCCTGTACGTACGGGGGCGGGGCAGTGCCCTGATCCAGCTGGATGCCGTGGCCAGCGTGGAGGAGGGCGTGGGGCCGCGGCAGCTGAACCACTTCGGACGGGTGCGCTCCTACACCCTGTCCGGGAGTTTGGCGCCGGGCTTCACCCTGGGTGAAGCCCTGGACTCGCTCAACGTGGCCGCGGCCGAGGTGCTGCCGCGCGGGAGCAGCGTCGCGCTCGCCGGCGAGACGCGTGAGCTGCAGGAAAGCGGCACGGCGCTCTACTTCGCGTTCCTGCTGGCCCTGGTGGTGGTCTACATGGTGCTGGCCGCACAGTTCGAGTCCATGGTGCACCCGTTCACGGTGTTGCTCTCCGTGCCGCTCGCGGTCACGGGAGCGCTGGTCACGCTGCTGTTGGCGGGCTCCACCCTCAACCTGTTCAGCCAGATCGGCATGATCCTGCTCATCGGGCTGGTGACGAAGAACTCCATTCTGCTGGTGGAGTATGCCAATCAATTGAAGGCGAAGGGAATGACGGCACTCGAAGCGATGCTGGAATCGGGACGCATCCGGCTGCGACCCATCGTGATGACCTCGATGGCTACCGTCATGGCGACGATCCCGATCGCCTTGGGGCTCGGGGCCGGGGCGGCCAGCCGGCGGCCGCTGGGCTACGCCATCGTGGGTGGGCTCATGTTCTCCACGCTGCTCACCGTCTTCCTGGTGCCGGTGGTCTACGTGCTGCTCGACGGGATACGGTTCCGAATTCGGCGTCGCGCCCCGGCGCTCGAGCCTGTGGAGGCACGATGATGCTCGCGCTCGCGGCAGCGCTGCTCGTCGGCGCAGGTGGTGCCACCGTGCAGGGTACGCCGGATAGCGTGATGACGGTGACGCTCGAGGAGGCGCTCGAGCGTGCCGCCGGCGTGGATCCGAACTACGTCGCCGCCATGCGCGGCATCGTCGACGCCAAGTGGCAGCAGCGTGCGGCGTACGCAGTGTTCCTCATTCCGGCGACCACGCTGCAGTTGAGCCGAACGCACTCGAATGTGGACTTCTTCAACATCGGAACGGGCGGCCTCACGAACAAGATCACCCAGGCCTCGGCCGACTTCCGCCTCAACGTGTTCAGCGGCCTCTCGAAGGTGTTCGACGTCGGCGCGACGGGTGCCGGCGTGGCGGGGGCGGAGGCGAACGAGATCGAGGCCAAGTTCCAGACGGCGCTGCTCACCGAGTCCGATTACTACGACGTCCTGGCGCAGCGGGAGCTCTCGCGGGTGGCTCGGGAGCGGGTGCGCCGGGCGGAGGAGCAACTCGACGTCGCCCGGGCCCGCGTGATGAGCGGAGCGGCGGTGCAGACCGACTCGTTGCAGCTTCTCCTCGAGCTCACCCGGGCGCAGGTCGATCTGTTGCAGCAGGAGGCGCGCCTGCGCGTGGCCCGCATCCAGCTGGGACGCCGTATCGGCGTGACCGTCCCGGTGGACGCCGCCCCGCTCGCCGCCCTGCCCGCCGGGCCGCTGCCGATCACGGAGCAGCAGGCGGTGATGGAGGCGCTGGACGAGGGCCCCCGGTTTCTCGGGGCGCAGGCCGACGCGCGGGCGGCCGAACGCGCCTACAAGTCGGAATGGGGCGGGTACCTGCCGCGGGTGGACCTGTTCGCCACCTGGCAGGCATTCGGCGACGAAGTCTTGCTGCCCGATGACACGCGACGCTGGCTGTACGGCGTGCAGGTGAGCTTCCCCCTGTGGAACAACGCCCAGCGCGAGATTCAGCTGTCGCTCGCCAAGTCCCGTCGGGAGGTGGCTCGCGCCCTGCGCGACGACACTGAGCGCGCGGTGCGGCGCGACGTGATCGAGGCCTATGAGGTGTTCACGACGGCGAGAGCGAGCGCGCGGCTGGCGCAGACCGCCGTGGTGGTCGCGGGCGAGAACCTGCGGGTGCAGGAGCAACGCTATCGCGCCGGCGCAACGACCATTCTGGACCTGCTGTCGTCGCAGGTCTCGATGGTGGAGGCGGAGGCAGGGTTGGTGCAGGCACGCCAGGCGGAGCGTCTGGCACTCGCAGGGCTGGAGGCCCTGCTCGGACGGAGGATCTACGCAAAGTGAGAATCGTGCACACGAGACACATCGTAGTGGCAGCGCTGGCCACGGCGTCGGCAGCCGCCTGCAGTGAGGGACAGGCCGGGAGCGCCGGCGCGGGCGGCGGACGGCCCCCCACGCCGGTGGAGGTCGCCGCCGCGATCACCGACACGGTCGTGGACGCGATCTACGCCACCGGCCAGATCGAGGCGGTGCAGTCGATCGAGTTGCGGCCCGAGATCACGGGCCGGCTCACCGAGATCCCGGCCAGTGAGGGCCGCGAGGTTGCGCGCGGCACGCCGCTGTTCAAGGTGGATGACGCAGAGCTGAGGGCGGAGGTGGCGCGGCTCGAGGCCGAGCGGGATCTGGCGGACCAGGCCCTGGCGCGTACGCGCGACCTGATCCAGCAGAACGCCTCCTCGGAGGCAGACCTGGAGCAGGCGGAAGCCAACGCGCGCAGCGCAGCCGCCCGGCTCCAGCTGCAGCAGGTTCGCCTTGAGCGCACCGTGGTGCGCGCGCCGTTCGCGGGCGCGGTCGGTCAGCGCTACGTGAGCCTGGGCGATTACGTCACGACGTCGACACCGCTCACCACGCTGCAGACCGTAGATCCCCAGCGGGCGGTCTTCCGGGTGCCGGAGCGCTACGCCGAGCGGCTCGCGATGGGTCAGGAGGTGACCTTCCGGGTCGCGGCCGTGCCGGACAAGTCCTTTGCGGCCGAGGTGGACTTCATCGACCCGATCGTCGAGCTGCCGGCGCGCACGATCACCGTGAAGGCGAGGGTCTCCAACCGGCAGCGCGTGCTGAAGCCCGGGATGTTCATCGAGGTGCGGTTGGCGACCGAGCAGCGCCCCAATGCGGTGATCGTGCCGGAGGATGCCATTCTGCCGCTATCGGGCGCCGATTACGTTTGGGTCGTCAGCGAGGAGGGCACGGCGACGCGTCGCCAGGTCCGGCTCGGGGTGCGCGTTCCCGGGTTCGTGGAGATCCTCGACGGCGTGAGCGTCGGTGAGCAGGTGGTGGTCGGTGGCCTGGAGCGGCTCAGTGAGGGCGCACCGGTCAACCCCATGCTGGTCGAGCGCGCCCGCCCTGACGTGCAGCGCTGAGCGCCGGCTACTGGGATACGGTCTTCGGGAAGCGCACCACGGCGAGACGGAGGACCACCGCGGCCATCAGCGCCAGGGCGAGGAATTGCGGCCAGAGGCCGGAGAGCCCTTCCCCCTTCAGGAAGATCGCTCGCACGATCTCCAGGAAGTGGCGCACCGGGTTGAGCAGCGTGATCCACTGGAACACCTCCGGCATGCTGCTGATCGGATAGAAGAACCCGGAGAGGATGATGGCGGGCTGGAAGAAGAGAAACATCGTCATGAACGCTTCCTGCTGCGTCCGTGAGATGGTGGAGATCAACAGGCCCACGGCCAAGCCGGCCAGGATGTAGAGCAGCGCCGCCAGCAGCAGGGTCGGCGGAAACCCCCGAATCGGAACGTCGAACCACAGCACCGCCACCACCGAGATCAGCACCAGATCCACCAGCCCCACCACGGCTACCGGGAGTGTTTTGCTGAGCATCAGCTCCTCCGGTGTGAGCGGGCTCACCATGAGCTGATCGAGCGTGCCGAGCTCGCGCTCGCGCACGACCGCCAGGGCGGTGAGCAGCAGGCACATCAACATCAGCAGCACGCCGATCACGGCTGGAACGTTGTACACCTGGCTCTCGAGCGTGGGGTTGTACCACGCACGTACGCGGAGGTCCACGCCGGGCGGCAGCGACCCGGTCATATTCGCGCGGGCCATGCCGAACTGCTGCACGATCTGTCCGGCGTATCCCAGCGCTATCGTGGCGGTGTTCGACTCGGTGCCGTCCACGATCACCTGCACCCGCGCCGTACCGCCGGACGCGAGCTGCGCCGCGAAGCCGCGTGGAATCTCGATCCCAACGATCGCATCGCCGGCGTCGAGCGCCTGCGTCAGGTCCCGTGCACGCTGCGACCGTCCTGCGAGCTCGAAGTATCCGGTGGAGAGGAACGCGTCGATCAGCTCGCGCGACACCTGCGATCGGTCGTAGTCCACCACAAAGGTTGCCGTGTCGCCGATGTCGGTGTTCACCGCGTAGCCGAACATCAGGAGCTGAATCACCGGCGCGACGAAGATCACCGCGCGCGTTCGTTGGTCTCGCAGCAGCTGGCGCAGCTCCTTCTTCACCATCTCGCGCAGGCGCAGCGGCGCTATGCGGCTCATGCCAGCTCCTTGCGGAACATGCGGATCGCGAGGGCGAGGCCCACCACGGCGAACACGACCATCGCCACGGCGTCCTCCCACAATACGGTGGCTCCCACGCCCTTGAGGAAGATCCCCTTGGTCACCGTCACGTAGTAGCGGGCCGGTACGGCATAACTCATCGCCTGCAGCACGAGCGGCATCGTCGAAAGGCTGAAGATGAAGCCGGAGAGCAGCAGTGCCGGGAGGAACGTGGCCATCATGGCTACTTGTGTGGCGAGGAGCTGCGACTTGAGCGCCGCGGAGATGAAGATGCCGAGGCCCAACGCCCCGACGAGGAACAGGAGCGTCAGCGCGGCCAGGAGCAGGACGTTTCCCTTGAAGGGCACGTCGAAGATCAAGATGCCCCCGACGGATGCCAGCGCAACGTCGAACACACCGATGACGACGTACGGCAGGAGCTTGCCCAGCACGACCTCCAGCCGATGCACCGGCGTGGCCGCGAGCTGCTCCATGGTGCCACGCTCCCACTCCCGGGCGATCGTGAGCGCGGTGAGCATGCTGGCGATGATGGACATGATCACGGCCACCAGCCCCGGCACGATCATGTTGCGGCTCTCCAGCGTTTCGTTGTACCAGACGCGGCTCTCCGACCGCGCCGGCAGTTCCAGTCGTCGCCCGTCCAGGAGCGCGTCGGCGGAGTACCCCGCGACGATCGCGTCGGCGTAGCTGCGCGCGATGGTGGCCGTGTTGGCGTCGCTGCCGTCCAGCAGGAGCTGGACGGGTGCGGCGCGACCGGCAGCGAGGTCCCGCGCGAAGGAGGGCGGAATCACGAGTACCAACCGGACGCGTCCCGCCCCCAGCTCTGCGGCGACCTCGCCGTAACGATCGAGGCGCCGCTCGACGGTGAAGTACCCGGAGGCCTCGAACGCCTCCACCAGCCGCCGGCTCTCCGGGGTTCGGCTCTCGTCGAGGACGCCCATCTCGATGTTGCGGATGTCGAACGAGATGGCGTACCCGAACAGCAGGAGCAGCACGAGCGGGAGGATGAAGGCGAGGTACAAGCTCCGCGCATCGCGCCGAAGCTGAATCATCTCCTTGCGGGAGACGGCCCAGAGGCGCGTGAAGCTCACTCGACGACCGCTCCGCCCTCGCGCCGCACGAGGGCCACGAAGACGTCCTCCAGTGAGGGCTCGACCGGCTGCAGCCCATCGCAGGTGCGCCCGGCCGCGGCGAGGACGCCGGGCAGCGCCGCCCTGGCGGCCGGCTCGTCCTCCACCATCACGTGCACGGCGCGCCCGAACATGGCGGCGCTGATCACGCCCGGAGCCTGCGTCAGCGCTTCGACGGCTTTGGGCGGGTCGTCCGTGTGGAACTGTACCAGCGGCTGGTGCAGCGTGCGCTTGAGCGTGCCGGGTCGATCGAGGGCGATGATGCGGCCGCGGTTCATGAGGGCGAGGCGGTGGCAGTACTCCGCCTCTTCCATGTAGTGCGTGCTCACGAACACGGTCGTCCCGCCCTCGGCGAGCCCGTAGATGAGATCCCAGAAGTTGCGGCGGGAGATGGGATCGACGCCGGACGTCGGCTCGTCCAGGAACAGGATCGGCGGCTCGTGCAGCACCGCACAGCCCAGCGCCAGGCGCTGCTTCCAGCCGAGCGCCAACGCGCCCGTGGGCCGGTGCCGGTGCGCCTGCAGGCCGGCCATGCGCAGCACCCAGTCGTGCCGTGCGGCGAGGCGCTCGCCCGTGACGCCGTACAGCCCCGCGAACAACTGGATGTTCTCCTCCACGGTGAGGTCGGCGTAGAGCGAGAAGAGCTGCGACATGTAGCCAATGCGCTGCTTGACCTGCGCGACGTCCCGGGTGACGTCGTGGCCCGCGACGAGGGCCGACCCCGCCGTGGGGCGGAGCAGGCCGGTGAGCATCTTGATGGTGGTGGTCTTCCCGGCTCCGTTGGGTCCCAGGAATCCGAAGATCTCCCCGGGCTGCACGCTGAAGCTCACGCGGTCCACCGCCACGAACTCCCCAAAGTGGCGGGTGAGGTCCCGAACCTCGACGGCGTCAGGCATCGGCCGAGGCGGCCCCCCCGACCAGGTGGATGAACACGTCCTCCAGGGTGGGCTCGGTGAGGCCCTCGCTGATCACCGTCACGCCGGCCGCGTAGAGGGCAGCGCGCGCCGCAGGCCAGTCGCGCTGGGGGTCGTCCAGCGTGACGTGCACGCGGTCGCCGAACAGGGTCGCCTCCCGCACCGCCGGCTCCCGGCGCAGGAGGTCGCGGGCGGCGCGCGGCGCGTCGGTGTGCACCATCTGGACCCGTCCGGCAAGCCGCTCCCGCAGCGCCCCTGGCGTATCGAGCGCGATGAGGCGTCCCTCGTGCAACATGGCCACGCGGTCGCACCGCTCCGCCTCGTCCAGGTAGGCCGTGGCCACGAGGACGGTCACCCCGCGCGCCACCATCTCGTGCACGATGAGCCACAAATCGCGGCGCGAGATGGGATCCACCCCGAAGGTGGGCTCGTCGAGCAACATGATCTCGGGCTCGTGGATGAGGGCGCAGCAGAGCCCGAGCTTCTGCTTCATGCCGCCGGAGAGCTGTCCGGCCAGCCGGGACTCGAACGGGCCGAGGCCGGAGAAGCGATAGAGGCGCTCGCGCCGCGCAGCGCGCTCCACCGGCGGCACGAGAAAGAGGTCGGCGTAGAAGTCGATGTTCTCCCGCACCGTCAGGTCGGTGTAGAGCCCGAAGCGCTGCGACATGTAGGCGAGGTGGTGCTTCACGCCCTCGGGGTCCTGCATCACGCTGATCCCGTTGAGGAGCGCGTCACCGCCCGAGGGCGAGAGCACGCCGGCAAGGGCGCGGAGTGTCGTGGTCTTGCCCGCACCGTCCGGTCCGACGATGCCGAACAGCTCGCCGCGCCGGACGTCGAAGCTCAGGTCGCGCACGGCGGCGACGTCGCCGAAGTGGCGGGTCAGGCCCCGAAGGGAGACGGCGGGGTCCACTACGAGCTCAGCGCTGCGTGGTATCGAGACGCACGTCCGCCGGGAGCCCCGGCTTGAGGTCGAAGGAGGGATCTCCCGTGACCCGGATCTTCACGCGATACACCAGCTTCACGCGCTCCTCGGTGGTCTGCACGTTGCGCGGGGTGAATTCCGCCTCGCTGGCGATGAAGGCCACCACCCCCTCGTAGGTCCGCTCCGGGTACGCGTCCGCCGTGATCGCGGCGGGCAGTCCGAGGGCCAGTCGCCCCACCTCGTCCTCCCGCACGTAGATCCGGATCCAGCGGTCGTCCGGATCCCGCACGGTTAGCACGGGCGCGCCTGCCCCGACGCTCTCGCCCGGCTCCCGGTGGCGCACGGTGACAATTCCGTCGAACGGCGCGCGCACCACGGCGTTCTCCAGCGCCGCGTCGATCTGGCCGACGGCGGCCTCGGCCTGCTCGACCACGGCGCGCTGGGCCGTCACCTGCTCGCGGCGGAAGCCCTGCTCGAGGATGGCCAGCTGCTCAGTGGCGCTGTCGTGCTCGGCCTCCGCGAGCGTGAGCGCGGTGCGGGCGTTGTCGAGTTGCTGCTCGCTCACGGCCCCCCCCGCGAACAGCCGCTCGGTGCGGGCGAATTCGCGCCGCGCATCCTCCAGTCGGCGCTCCGCGACCCGCAGCGCGGCCCGCCCCTGGGCGACCTCCTGGGTGCGGAAGCCTCGCTCCAGCTCGAGTAGCCGGGCCCGCGCCGTACCGAGTTGTGCCTGGGCCTGGCGCCTGCGGGCGAACAGCTCGGTACGATCGAGCCAGGCGAGCTCCGCGCCGAGGGAGACGCGGTCTCCCTCCTGGGCGGCCAGGCTGTCGATGCGGCCCGGGATCTGGAATCCGAGATCCGCCTCGGTGGTCTCCACGGTACCCGAGGCAGCCACCGCGTTGGCATCGTCGGAGAGTGTCCAGATGAGCGTGGTCGCCGCGGCGAGGGTGACGACTGCGGCGGCAGCGATGCCGATACGGTGTCTCTTCGTCATGGAGTGATCTCCAGCATGTCTTCGATCCACTGTGGGGAGAGCGTGCCCGTGAGGCTGGCGAGCTCGACGCGGGCCGCGATCTCCGCGTGCCGTGCCCGAACCAGCGCGGCGCTGGCGCGGCGCAGCTCGGCCTCGGCGCGCAGGTAATCCGTCTGCGTTCCCGCGCCCTCTTGCAGGGAGAGCTGCTCGATGCGGGCGACCTCGCCCAAGTGCCGCACCGCCGTGCCAATGGCGACGACCTGGGCGCGCCAATCCAGCACGGCGCCGAGGGTGCGGTCCACGGCCTCCTCACCGCGCAGGCGGGCGAGCCGGTACTGCTCGCGTGCCAATTCGGCGCGCGCCGACGCGGTCGAGACGGTGCGGGACCGGGCGCCGCCGGTGAACAGCGGGTAGGAGAGGCGGACGCCGACGTTCCATTCACCCTGCAGGTCGAACGATGGGCTGGTGAAGAGCAGGTAGGCGCCGGCAACGTCGAGCCGGGGCCACCACTCGGCGACGGCCTGCTTGCGGGCCGCCTCCGCTGCCTCGGTCTGACTCTGGGCTTCCGCCAGCTGGGGGTTGCCGACCGTAAACTGCTCGAGGACCAGCTCCCGATCGGCCATCAGCGTCGTGTCGGCCAGGCGAACCGGCGAGAGCCGTGGGGCGCGCGTCTCCTCGGGTCGGACGCCGAGCAGGCGGGCCAGGCGGCGCTCGGCGGTGTCGAGCCCGGTCGCCGTCGCCACCTCCTCCGCCTCGGCCTGTGCGATGGCGGCGTCGACCCGCAGGAGCTCCACCTGCGCGGCGCGTCCCTCGGACAGGAGGCGCTGCACGCGCTCCCGCTCCGCCGCGAGCGCTCGGAGGCTCTGTCGTTGCGCCAGCAGGGTGCCGTGCGACGACAGCACGTCGAGGTAGGCGCGCGCCACGTCGGCAATCAGCGTCAGCTCGCTTCCCGCCCGGCGCGCGCCGGCGGCGTCCTCCTGCGCGCGGGCGCCGCTGATGCGGGCGGAGCGCGCCCCTCCCTCGAACAGGGTCCACCCGAGATTGAGCGAGCCCTGCAGCAGCGTCCGATCGAACTGGAAGGCGTCCTGGCTGAGCTCGTGAATGGGGAACACCAGCATCTGCTTCTGGTAGCGAAACACGCTCCCCTGGACCCCGAGCTGGGGCCACCACTGGGCGCTCTGTTGCCCGGCGATGGCGGAGGCCTCGCTCTCGCCGGCCCGGGCCGCGAGCACGGAGGGGTGGTACTCGAGCGCCGTGCGCACCGCGTCGTCGAGGGTGAGTGCCGCCGCGCGTTGCGGCTGTTGTGCCTCGCCGGGCGGTGCGGACAGCAGCAGCCACGCCACCAGCGCGAGTCCCGTGCGTCTGCTTGTCATCATGTCGTCTTCATGCCTGTTGGGGATGCGGGGCCAGCGCCGCCCGCACGAAGTCGAGCACGCTGTCCACCAGGGCGGCCCGCATGCGGCGGTCCCGCTGGTCGAAGCCGACGGCCTCGTGCAGGACGCGGCGCACCAGCGTGAGCCAGATCGGCTGGGCCACGATGCTGAGGGCCATGAGGCGGGGGTCGCCCCGCCTGATCGACCCGTCCAGCTGGCCCAAGGCGATGATCCCGGCGAGCAGCTCCAGGTTGCCCTCCAGCACGCGTCGGGCACCGGCGGGAAGGGGAGTGGCCGAGGCGAGGTGCTGCACCATGAGCGCGGGCAGGGCCGGGTGCTCCTGGAGATAACTGAAGAAGGCCTGGACGACCCTCTCGATCCGCTCGGTGGGGGCGCCGGGGCGCTGCGCCACCTCGGTCAGGTGATCCCTGAACGGCTCGACCACCGAGCCCAGCACGGCACCGTACAGCGCCTCCTTGGATCCGAAGTGGTAGGTGACCGCGCCGAGGTTGGCGCCGGCCTTGCGCGTGATGGCACGGACCGACGCCCCCCGATAGCCGTGGGCCGTGAACAGCTCGCGGCCGGCCGCCAGCAGGGCGTTTCGCGTGTCGGATCCCTTAGTCATACGTTTGTATGATATGAAAAGGCTTGCGGGCCCGCAAGTTGGAGGTGGTGGAGGGAGGGGGGGCGGCCCCGGGGAGGAGCGGACGGGCCTAGCGGCCCGGGCGACGCCGCTTCAGCCAGTTCTCCGGATCCAGCGCAATCGGCTGGGTGCTCTCCGGGCCGGCGGCCTGCCGAATCTGGAACCCGAGGTGCGGACCGTGCTCCGAGCCGGCCCCTCCGGAGTGACCGATCACTTGGCCGCCCTCCACCCACTCGCCCGGCCGCACCTCGAAGCCCGAGAGCCGGAGGTAGAGGGTGTAGAACCCGCCGCCGTGCGACAGCAGCACCGTGGGTCCGTACGTCCCCATCAGGCCTGCGATCTCGACGGTGCCGGCGGCGACGGCGTGGACCGGCGTACCGACCGGGGCCGCGATGCCGATTCCCTGGTAGCGGATGCGGGTGTCGTCGGGGCCTTCGGCCACCCCAAAGCGATACACCAGTTCTCCCTCGACCGGCCAGTCCAATCCTCCCAGGTCCCTCTCGCCGATGGTTCCCTCGACCGGGGGGCCACCCCGCGCGAGCGCACGGCGCCGCGCCGCCTCGAGCTCGGCGATCAGGTTGGTGAGCTGTTGCTCGTCGCGGGCCAGGGAGTCGAGCCGGGTCGTCGCCGCTTGCTGCGAGGCCTCGGTCTCCCGCAACGCACGCTGGCGGCGGCGCTCGAGCGACACGAAGCGCTGCAGCTCCTCGCCGCGCTCGCCGCGGCGGGCCGACAGCTCGCTGTGCAGCCGGACCAGTTGCTCACGTTGCTGTGACACGCGATCGCGCAAGTCCTCCACCTGACCCACCAAGGCGCGGTCCTGGCGGGACACCAGATAGAGATACTTGTAGCGGCTCATCAGGTCGCCGAAGCTCTCGGCCGCCAGCAGTACCTGGAAGATCCACAGCGTGCCGCGCTTGTAGATCTCCACCAGCCGGGTGTCGAGCACCGCCCGTCGCTCCGCCAGCGCGTCCTGGGCCAGCATCAGGTCCAGGGTCACGGTATCGAGCTGCGCGCTCATGGCGGCGATCTGCCGGTCGAGCTCGTTCACGATGCGGGAGGTGACGCCCTTCTGTTGCTCGATGTTCTGGAGCTCCCCGGTGATGGAGTGCACGCGCGTGCGCAGCCGCGCCAGCTCGCTCTCGAGCCGCTCCCGCTCTTGCTTGATGGACTCGAGGCGGTCCCGGTTGTCCCGGATCTGCTGGTTGATGTTCGGCCGCTGCGCCACCCCCGTTTGCGCCACGGCGACGGCGAGGACGCCCGCGGTGACGAGGATGCGGGCCGGTCTCATACCTGGGGCAGGTGACGGCCGACGCTGAAGGCGCTCGCCGCGAGGCCGAGCACGGTTCCGAACAGCAGGAAGAGGGTGGTTTGCTCGACCGAGAAGAATGCCGCCTCGAACAGCCCGCGACTCACGGCGAGGTAGGCGCCGTAGTTGAGCACGATCGCGAAGGCGCCGCCGAGCGCGCCCTTCATGGCGCCATCGAGCAGGAAGGGGCGCCGGATGAAGCCGTCGGTCGCGCCCACCAGGCGCATGATGTGGATCTCTCTCGCCCGAGAGAGGACCGTCATGCGGATCGTCGTACCGATGATCATCACGGAGGCTGCCGCGAAGCCGAGTCCGATCACCAGACCCACCACTCCGGCGATGCCCCGCAGCCGGTCCAGCTTTTCGACCCAGTCCCGGCCGAAGCGCACGTCCTCCGCGAAGCGGAAGCCGCGCAGCCGATCGGCGACGTCGCGCACGCTACGGCTGTCACGGTACCCCTGCCGCATCCGAATCTCGAGCGAGGCCGGCAGCGGGTTCTGCGTGAGGTCGTCGAACACCCCCTGGAACTCGACCAGTTCCTGGCGTGCCCGCTCCAGGGCCTGGTCCTCCGTGACGTAGTTGACCGACTGGACCTCCGGGAACGCCTGGATGTCGCCGATGGCCACCGTCACCACCTCCACGGGCGTACCCCGCGTCAGGTACACCACGATCTCGACCCGTTCCTCGATCTGCGCGAGGGTGGAACGGAGGTTGATCACGACGAGCCCGAACAGCCCCAGTACGAAGAGGGCAAAGGCGATCGTGGTGATGGCCAGGGCAGACAATACCGGCGCCCGCCGAAACGAGAGCAGCGCTTCCCGGATCGTGAGCCTCATGACTCCACCGCCTCCTCCGCGCCCTCGTCCTCCGCGGAGTCGTACACCACGGCTCCCTCCTGCAGTTCGATGGTCCGGTACGGGGCGGCCCGCACCAGATCGAGGTCGTGCGTGGCGAGCACCACGGCGGTGCCCGTGGCGTTGATGTCGCGCAGCAACTGGAACACGCCCCGCGTGGCGCGCTCATCGAGGTTGCCGGTGGGCTCGTCGGCGAGCAAAACGAGGGGATCGTTCACGAGCGCGCGGGCGATCGCGACACGCTGCTGCTCTCCCCCCGAGAGTTCCCGCGGGTACGCCTGGGCCTTGGCCGCGAGTCCGACCTGCGTCAACACGCGCATCACCTTGGGGGCGATCACGCTCTTGCGCGTGCCGGTCACCTCGAGTGCAAACGCCACGTTCTCTTCGGCGGTGCGGTCCTCGAGCAGGCGGAAGTCCTGGAATACGATCCCCAGCCGCCGCCTGAGACGGGGGATGTCGCGCCGCTTGAGGGAGGAAGTGGAGAAGCCCGACACCCGCACCATCCCCGACGTCGGCAGGTCGTCGGCGTAGACGAGCCGCAGGATGGTGGACTTGCCCGCCCCGGAGTGCCCCGTGAGGAAGAGGAACTCGCCCTTCGCCAGGTGGAACGACACGTCCTTGAGGGCGAGGGAACCCTTGGGGAACGCCTTGAAGACCTTGTTGAATCGGATCACGGCTACAGCGTGGAGAAGGCGTCCTCGAAGTCCGCGATGATGTCGTCGATGTCCTCGATGCCGAGACTCACGCGGATGAATCCGTCGGCGATGCCCTGCTCGGCGCGCTCCTCCGCGCTGAGGGCCGCATGCGACGTGAAGCGTGGTTCGCTGACGAGGGTCTCGACGCCGCCCAGGCTGGGGGCGTGCGTGGCGATCCGCAGCTTTCGCAGCACGACGTCGGCCGCCGCAGCGCCACCCGCGAGGGTGAGGCCCACCATCCCCCCGTAGCCGTCGAGAATGCGCCTCGCCACCTCGTGATCGGGATGGCAGTGCAGCCCCGGATAGTGTACCTCGGCTACGGCCGGGTGCTGCTCCGCCCACTCGGCGAAGGCGATCCCGTTCGCGTTGTGGCGGCCGATGCGCACGGCCAGCGTCTTGAGGCCGCGCTCCACGAGCCACGTCGCGTGCGGATCGGGCGACTGCCCCCACACCTGCATCAGATGGCGCACCTCCTCGATCACCGGCTCGCTTCCGGCCACCACACCGCCGATCACGTCGTCGTGCCCGTTGAGGTATTTCGTGGCGGAATGGATCACGAGGTCGGCCCCGTGCTCCAACGGGCGGAAATTGACGGGTGACGCGAAGGTCGAGTCCACGATGAGCGCGATGCCCCGCTCGCGGCAGAACAGGGCAAGCGGCTCGAGATCGAGCACGCGCATGGTGGGGTTCGTGGGCGTCTCCACGAAGACGGCCCGGGTCGTCTTGCGCTCGTGCTGGCGCCACTTCCGCTGATTGTCGGGCTCCACCAGCGTGACGTCGATACCCAGCTTGCCGAACTCCTCGTTGAAGAGCCGACGCGTGCCGCCGTAGATCCAGGCGCTCGCCAGCAGGTGGTCGCCCGGGCGCAGCATCGCGAGGTGTGCGAGGGCCGTGGCGCCCATTCCGCTGGCCAGGAAGATGGCGCGCTCGGCCCCCTCCAGCGCGGCGAACTTCTCGCCCAGGGCCGTCTGGTTGGGGTTGTTGCCGTATCGGGTGTACAGCACCTCCTCGCTCGAGCCGATCGGGTGAACGAAGGTGCTGCTCTGGTAGATCGGGGTGGCGACCGGCGACCGGTCGGCCTTGGGGTGGGCTACGCCGTGGATCGCCCGCGTCGAGGGGCCGGTATCTCCCCTGGTCATCATGCGCTCAGCGCCATGTAACCGTCGGCGGAGCGCTGCACCAGCCGCTGCCCCCGCAGCGCCTCGAGCGCCTGCTGGACCGCTTCCGGCGGAAGCGACAGGCGTGAGGCGAGTTCGTCGGCGTCGGCCGGGCCGCGGTCCGACAGCAGCGTGAATGCGAGCCGCGCCGTCTCGTCCATCGGGCCCAGCACCCGCACCCGCCCCTCGCGGTCGCGCGCGACCACCGCGAGCCGGTGGCGCTCCAGCACATGCTCGATCGCCTCGCAGTGCGAGGCGGCCACGCCGTGGAGCAGGAAGTAGCGGGCCTGGCCATGCTGGAGCAGCAGCTTGCCGACGACCTCGTCGGCGCACGAGATGTCGAGACAGCCGACCGTGCCGAAGTCGATCACCGCGATCTGCTCGCCGTCGAGCGCTTCCAGGACCTGCTCGATGCCGCCACGCACGGCCTGGCCCGTCGGACGGGTCACCAGGTCACCGTACAGGCTCGAGACGGTGCGCTGCAGAATAGTCTTGAGGTCGATTCGCATCCGTTACTCGGGCTGTTGTGCTGGTATGATCATGAGCACCTGGCTGCCGGGGAACGCGGGCAGCCCGTCGGTGAGCGGATTGTCGTCATCCCATGCGGGCACGATGGCGATTCGCGCCGTCCCACTCCGCACGCTGAGCTTGCCGGACCATCGATTGACGTATCGCGCGATGCCGCCCAAGCCCTGCCCCCTTCCCGGATCTCGGAATCGGCTGGCTCCCTGGAACAGCGCCGCCTCCAGGGCCGTGGCGTCGCTCCACCGGTCGCCGTACCGGCTCGCCTGCGTGGCTTCCAAGGAATGGCGAAATCCCACGCCTGCGTCCGCGACGGCGATCACCACCACCCGGCGGCCCAGTCGACGCCTCCAGTGGTAGGCCTGTACGGCCACCCACCCGGAGGTGCCGGCGTGCTCAACAATATTCTGACACGCCTCCGAAAGCGCCATAGCGAAGCCCATCGTGGCCGTGGCCTCGAGGCCCAGCTCCCCCGACAGGATCGCCGCTGAGCGCGCCTGGATGGCTTCCACGACGGAGTGCACGTCATCCGTCCCCCTCACGGGCGTGATCTCCAGCAGCACGTCCGAGGAGTGCGCCGGCTTGACCCGGGGCACCTTGCCATGAATCTCGAACCACTCGGCCGCGTGCTCGAAGAACCCCGCCCGCCCCCAGTAGTGGGCGACGTCGCGGTCGCCGGGAATCGTCAGCAGGGGGCGCTCCGGACCTCGCTCGGTCGCGGCCTGCCCCGCCGCGAGCAGCCCCACCAACCCGTACGGAGACGCCCACTGGGTGGCATGGGCATCGAACAACAGGCGGCGCCCGCTCGGATCGGCGAACGCCCGGGCGAACTGGTCGAACGATCGGTCATCGAGCTGCGCCGGTACTTCGACCACACGGGTCATCGTGGGACGATCTCTCCGCGCAGATGGTAGTGTAGGTTCGTCGCGCCCCGGTAGCCCACGTTGCGGGCCGCGGCGGCATTCGCGAGCTCCACGGCCGCCTCGACCTCGAGGCCCCGCACCAGTTGCGCCACCATGGTGCCGCCGAACACGTCGCCACACCCCGTGGGGTCCAGCGGTCCGGTCGCCGGTTGGGCCGCCACCCGGGCCGTCCGTATCGGCTGGCCCCGGGCCGCGCCCGTCGTCCGGGCCGTCTGAAACTCGAAGGGCGGGACCACAAAGTAAACCGCTCCGGCCGGACCCAGCGTGACGACCAAGACGCGCACTCCCTGAGCGAAGGCGGTAGCCGCCACCGCCAGGGGATCCTCGCCGATGAGGGCCAGCTCCTGTTCGTTCAGCTGTACCACATCGAAACAGCCGAACCACTGCGCCACATGAGGCAGGGGCTGGGCCACGCGCGTGCCGTCGCCGCTCACGCCCAGCAGCAGACTGTGGAGGTCGGCGTAGATCGGACCCGGAAAGCCGTGGCGCAGATGCTGCGCCGTTTCCAGCGTCAGCTCGAAGCCTGAGATGAAGTTCAGGTAGATCGCGTCGAGATCCCGCACCAGGGGTCCCAGCTCGCGCCACTCCCAGCCGGGGACGCCGCCGCTCAGCCGCTCGGTGCGCCGCTCGTCCGAGAGATAGCGGAGGGTAACACGGTTGTTGGGCTCCGGCACCTCGATGAATCGCGCCGCCGAGGACCGTCTCGTGAGGGCGGCGAGGAACTCGTTCGCCCTACGGGCGAGATCGCGCCCCACCTTGATGAGCGGCACGATCTCCCATTCCGGTGGGAGGGAGGCTTCCAATCCGGCCAGCGCGTAGGAGATGCCGCCCCATTCCTCGACGGGAGTCCGTGTTTCGGCGCGACCGTAGATGGTGTCCCACACCATCGTGCCGATCACGCCGAGACGCTTCACGCCTCGCCCCAGCTCTGCACCTTGAAGGCGGCCACCGCGCCGTGTACGCCGGCGGTTCCCGGGAGCGTGCCGGGCACGATCCGGCACACCTCGACCGCCGGTTTGAATGCGCGGCGCGCCACCTCTTTGCGCAAGGGCCCGAACAGCCGCTCACCGGCCGCCGTGACCCCGCCGCAGATGACCACGATCTCGGGGTTGAAGATGTTGATCAGGTTCGCGACACCGGTGCCGAGAAAGTGGGCCGTGTCCTGGATGACCTCGAGGGCGTACTCGTCACCGTCATGTGCCGCATCGTACACGACTTGCGCGGTGATGGTGCCGAGATTCCCGTTCACGCGCTCGGGCAGGCCGCTCTCCTGGCCCGCCTCGAGGCCCTCGATCGCTCGGGCCGCGATGGCCGTGCCCGACGCGTACGCCTCGAGGCAGCCGTAGTTGCCGCACTTGCAGCGCCGGCCGGTGGAGTCGATGCTCATGTGGCCGATCTCGCCGGCGATGTCGCTGGCGCCGTGAAAAACGCGCCCGTCGAGCACGATTCCCCCGCCGATGCCCGTGCCGATCGTGAGCCCCACGACGACGCGTGCCCCGCGGGCGCCGCCGCGCCACCATTCGCCGAAGATGGCGCAGTTGGCGTCGTTGTCGAGCGTGGCGGGGAGGCCCACGGCCTCGCTCACGCGGTCGCGCAGCGGGAAGTCTCGCCAGCCCAGGTTCGGGGTCATCAGCACGATTCCCTGCTTGGTGTCGAGCGGCCCCGGTGAGCCGATGCCGACGCCCACCACGTCCAGGTCCTCACGCGCCAGCGCGGTGCCGGTGGCTTCCAGCGACTGCTCCACCATCGCTGCGATCTGCTGCACCACGGCGTCGGGCCCGTCATTGGTGCGGGTGCGCTCCTTGCGGAGGCCGTAGATCGCGCTCCCGTCCTCGGCCAGGGTTCCCACGACGACGTTGGTGCCGCCGATGTCCACGCCTACGATGAGTCGCATGATCGCCCCCTAGTCCACCTGGAGCACGGCGAGGAACGCCTCTTGCGGGATCTCCACGGTGCCCACCTGCTTC
>CP070716.1:1663371-1704738 GCA_020350425.1 Gemmatimonadota bacterium | reverse complement strand
CGGCGGCGGGCGGTGAGGGATTGAGCCAATGCGCCGCCGGTCACCATGCGGTGGCCGGCGGCGCGGTGTCTCTGGACGGCGATGCGAGGAGCGATGCCCGAGGTGAAGCGCTGTGCCTGGATTGCCGACGAGCGGATGCTCGTCTACCACGACGAGGAGTGGGGCGTTCCGGTGCACGACGACCGGCTGTTGTTCGAGCACCTCGTCCTGGATGGGTTCCAGGCGGGGCTCAGCTGGAGAACGATCCTCAACAAGCGCGAGAACTTCCGCCGCGTATTCGACGGCTTCGAGCCGGAGACGGTTGCGCGCTACACCAAGCGCAAGGTGGAGCGTCTCCTTGCGGACCCGGGCATCGTGCGCAACCGGCAGAAGATCGACGCCGCGATCGGCAACGCTCGTGCCTATCTGCGGCTGCGGGAAGGGGGAGGCTCGTTCGACGCGTTTCTCTGGCAGTTCGTGGGTGGCAAGACGAAGCAGAACGCGTGGAGAACGCTGAAGCAGCTCCCGGCGCGCACCAGGGAGTCGGACGCGATGAGCAAGGCGCTCAAGGACCTGGGGTTCAAGTTCGTGGGGAGTACGATCTGCTATGCGTTCATGCAGGCCGCGGGCCTGGTGAACGATCACGTCGTGTCATGCTTCCGGCACCGCGAGTTGGGAGGGCGGGGCAGGGGTCGGTAGGCGCGGCCGCCGGCGCGCTACCGCTGCCCGATCACCAGCAGCCCCACCGTTCCCCCGAAGTCGTCGGGCAGCTCGGGCACCCCGGGCGGCACGACCCAGTGCTCGCCGTTCACCACGAGCGAGAAGCGGTAGGCTCCGGCGCCGAGCGGCAACACCACCTGCCAACGGCCGCCACCCAGCTCGGTGAGCGGCTGCGGAGTCCACGCGTTCCAGTCGCCGGCGATCTCCACGTGACGTGCCTGCTCGACCTCGAACGTCACGCGCGTCTGGGTCGGACCGAGGGGAAGGACCACGAGTGGGGGGCGGGGCGGCGCGAAGGCCGCAGGGCGCCGGGGCGTGCCGATCCGCACCCCGAGCCGGGCGAAGGTCCCGCTGGCGAACCCGGTGATGTCCTCGGGATAGGTGCCGACCCCCGCCTCCAGCGTCGCGCCGCGCAGCACCTGCCACTCGGCGAGCAGCTGGACCCACGGATCGTCGGTCAGATCTCCCACACGTACGCCGACCAGCGCGTCGATCAGGACCTTCCGAAAGCGCAGTCCGGCGCTCAGCGTGGCATCTGCAAACGCGGTGTCGCCCGCGTCGAGGCCAGCCAGACCCGCGTCGAAGCTCCACGGACCCGCGCGCCCGTGCAGCGTCACCCGCCCCGTCAGGGCGAGGTCGGCGGTGCCGTCGAGCCGCCCGAGCCGGCCGGCGCTCGCCCCGAGCGTACCGAGCCACGCGTCGGCCCCCACGGCCGCGTACACGCCCGCGAGGCCCAATCCGGACCACTCTCCGCCCTCGAAGTAGTTGGCGTAGCCGCGGGCGCGCAGGCCGAGTGCTACCGTGCGACTGACTGGGGCGAGCAGGCCGACGCTGCCCTCCAGGTCGGTGGCCCAGTACCCGCTGTCGAATGAGGAGACGTAGCCGTCCACGCTGAGCCAGGCGCTGGCGGATTGCAGCGCAAGCCGCGCGCCGCCCGTCGCAGCCCACCCCGAGAGCGAGTCGGCGAACCTGGTGTGTCCCCCGCCGAGCCAGGCGGAGATCTGCTGCGCTTCGAGCGGTGCGGCGGCGACGGTCCAGACGACCGCGCCGAGGCACGCGCACCGCCTCACGGCGTCACGGGCGTCGGGGTCCCCGCTCGCCGCGCTGACCCTCCCGCGGCTGCGATCCGGGGGGACGGCCGTGGGCTCCCTGCATCCCACCGCCGCCGAGCATCAGTTGTTCGCCCACCTGGCCAGGCGACAGGCCGCGGGCCTGCATGGCCCGGGCGAGCGAAGGCATGTCGAGTATCTCGGCCACCGGCTGACCGCGGTGCATGGCGCCGGTCACGATCTCGACCGCTCGATCGGGCCCCAGGCCCTGCGCCTGCAGCGCCGTCGCGACACTCAATCCATGGCCGGCGGCGGCCGGCTCCGGCGCCGCCTCGACGACGGCGCCGACGTGCTCCTGCGTGAACCCGCGTCCCATGGCTTCCGCCGCGGATGCGAGGAGCTCGCCGGGCGGATCGGCCACGCCGCTCGCGCGGACCGCGATCTGCGCCTGCACCATGCGTGTGTAGAACTGCCGCACCGCCGCGGTGATGCGCTGGGGCGGGACGCGTTTGGCCCAACCCTCGATGGCCTTGTTGGCAATCGGTTCGGTCGGCACTCCCTGCGCCGCAGCGTCGGCGGCGAGCGCGACCACATCACCCACCAGCTCGGCTGGCAGCCCGCGGGCTTCCAGTTGTGCCCGCACGCCTTCCTGCGCCGTGAGTGCGTGAGGGGCGAGGCACAGAAGCACGAGCGTGAGCAGTCCGCCGATTGATTTCATGATCTGACCACTCCCTTCGGTCCCACGACGATCACGCTGTTGGTGCCACCGAACCCGTCGTCCACTTGCGCGTGCGCGGTGGGGTCTGGAATCCAGCGCTCTCCGTCCACCACGAACTGGTACTGGTGCTCGCCGAGAGGGAGGGCAAGCGTGGTAGACCACACGCCGCCCGCCCCGGCAGCCAGGGGAAGCTGCTCGGCCCGCCAGTCATTGAACGATCCGGCGAGCCAGACGTCCCGCGCATTCGGCGCCATGAGCTCGAAGCGCACGAAGACCGTATCGGCCGCCACCGTGGGCGTGAGCGCCGGCGCCTCGGGCCCCAGTGGGCCGCGCGTGCCCACCCAGAGGAGCACGACGGCGGCCGCGGCGGCCAGTGGTGCCCAGATCGGCCGCATGCGCACCTCGCGCGGCTCCATCAGCCAGCGCCATCCCGTCCGCCGCCGGGCCGGACGGCGGTGCCTCACCGCCGCGAGCACGGCATCATCAAGTGTCTCGTCGAGCGCCGGAAGCGACTCGCCGTACGCCCGCACGGCCTCGAGCAACCGGTCGGTTTGGACGCGCTCCGCCTCGGGCAGCTCGCCGTGCGGCTCGCCGTCCAGATAGCGGTGTGCGTTCTGACTCAACCGGTTTCCTTCGCTCACGTTCTCCCCCTCAAGCTCGCCCGCAGCGCGTCGCGCGCGCGGTGGACCCGCATTTTCAGGGCGTCCACTCCGACCCCTAGGAGCTGCGCCATGTCCTCGTAACTCCGCCCGTCCACGTGCTTCATCACGAACGCTTCACGCTGCTCGGGCGTCAGCTCTTTCAGCGCCGCCTCGAGGGCGGCTCCCAACTCCGCCTGCTCTACCAAGCGGTCGGCGCGATCCGGTGCCGGCAGATCCACCGCCGCCACGTCGCTGGTGGGCCGACGCCGGGCGACCGCGTTGTGGCACTGGTTCGTGAGAATGCGAAAGAACCAGTGCCCGAAGCCGTCGGGGTTCCGCAGCGACGCGAGCGAGTCGTAGGCCCGAATGAAGGCCTCCTGCATGGCGTCCGCCGCGGCATCGCGATCCCCCAGCATTCCCACCGCGTACCGTCCAAACAGCCGGCGGTACCGCTCGACGAGGACCCGATAGAGCTCCGTGTCCCCGTCCAGCACCCGCCGCACCACCATCCCGTCGCTGAGTTCCACGGCTCCGATTACAGACTCCTCATTCGGGGCAAAGGTAACGGACCCAGGAGCCGCGCGTTACCTGCGGCTCCCCTCCCCGGTCTATGAGGCAGAAGGGCCGGCGCACCGGTCCATGGAATCTCAACCGCGCAGAGGGAAGGGAGCCAGAAATGAGAATGAAGATCACCCAGAGCCCGGTGGCGTCGGGGCTCGCATTGGGGAGCTTGCTACTCGGACTTGCCGCCTGCAGCGACGCCGGCACGGGAGCCGGCGAGATGGCGGACGCCACCATCAGCCTGCAGCAGGGTGTGGTGGAGCCGCTGCTCGACGCGGCGCTCGTGCTGCCGGCCGGGTATGAAAGCACCACCGATCCGGCGGGAAACAGCGGCCCGCCCGTGCACCGGGGTCCCATCGACCCCAGCCTGGTGGACTCGCTCATGGTGACCGTCACGCGCGTAGAGGTGCTCCCCGATCCGCAACAGTTCGAGTTCGGGGAGAAGTTCGCGTGGGGCGGGCCGAACACGGGGCAGGGCGGTCACGGGCAGCACCGGTTCGGTAAAGGCACCTATGATGGCGACTGGTACTCGCTCGACGTCGTGGGGAACGGACGCATCGATCTCATGCACTTGCCCGCCGAGGCCGACAACGGCCTGATCGTCGCCGCTGGCGAGATCCCCCCCGGCGTGTATTCGCATGTGCGGCTGTTCGTGAGCGACGCGATGATCTGGTTCAACACCATCATTGAGAGGCCCAACGGCGTCCGGTTCGAGCCCGAGGTGGGCTACACCGTTGTGATCCCCTCCGTGGAGGAGACCGGGATCAAGACCCATGTCGACTTCGAAGTGCCGGACGGCGGGAGCGAGATCGTGCTGGTATTCGACACCGAGAACATGATGGCACGCGCCGTGGCGACCGGCAGCGGTGAGATCATCGTGGCGCCGGTGCTCAAGAGCAAGCCGCACTGGGGGTACGGCCCGTACGGCCCGTAGCGGGCTCCGGCCTCAGCTGCTCAACGAGGGGCGCTGCCCGCTGCGGCGGCGCTCCTCGTAGGCGTCCAGCAGCGCCTGCTTCACCGCCGGTACCCGCTCCGACAGCCGATCCACGTCCTCGCCCGACAGCTCGTAGAGCTGGCACCCCGTGACCGCCTGTACCGTGGCGCTGCGCGGCGCCTGCGTGAGCAGCGACATCTCGCCGAAGAACTCTCCCGCGTGGAGTGACGCGACCCGCTTCGGAGGCTTGCCCGGGAACGCCACAATCACGGCCACCACGCCCCGCGCGATGAGGAAGAGCGACGACCCGCGGTCGCCCTGGCGAATGACGGTGTCGCCCGCGAGCACGGTGCGCGGCACCAGCAGACCCACGACGCTCTGGAAGTCCTCCGCGCTGAGGCCCTGGAAGAAGGGAACGCGCGCCAACAGGTCCTCCGGATTGGGCTCGAGGGCGGAGATCGGTTGCCGCGCGAGCCGTCGCTCCGCCGCTTCGACCGCGCGGCGCGCGCTCTGCGCGACGCCGGGCGGGATGGCACCGGTAGAGGCCAGCTCCTCGATCGCATCCGCCTCGCCGTCCAACGCGATGCGTTGCACGGTCTGGTGCTGCGCGGCCTGCACGTACTCGGGGAAGTGCTCGGCCACCTCGTCGATGCGCACCATCACGTCTCCGGCCTGTGCCTCGTAAACCGCCCGACACTCATCCGCCACCGATGACTCCACCCCCGTGAGCTCGGCGAGGCGCGTAACCTCGGTCATCACGTACTCACAAGCGTCGAGCACCGCCGTGTCCCGCTCGTAGCGCGCGGCAAGGGCGCGCAGGCGGTGTCGCTGCACCACGCGGCTCCTGGGGAAGACCCTGCCGAGCAGCTTGAGGAGCTGCGTACCGAAGCGCACCTCGATCGGGGCGGCGGCCACGATCTCCCGGGGGATGTCGTTCCGCTTGAGCTGGTCGCGCCTGAGATCGACCGAGAGCTCGAGTTCCCGCAGCACCGGCTCCGAGATGATGCCCCGGTCGAACATCTCCCGGTACCGGTGTCGCTCGACGGTGAGCGCTTCGGCCCAGAGCACGCGGCGCATTTCGTCGGTCGCGAGCCCCGAGCGCAGCGTGTCCAGGTCACGCTCGACGGCGGTCATCTCCTCGAGGTATCGGTTCCCCACGTCGGTGATGAGACGGTTCGAGAAGTGACCCGCCGTGCCCAGCTCGTCCACTCGGGCAAAGGCTGCTCGCTTGGCCGCGAGCACGGCCTGCAGCCGTCCCAGGCGCTCGACCAGGGTGGGTCGATCGAGCCCCAGGCCGTGCATGAGCGGCTTCATGGTGACCCCACTGGTCACGATGGTGAAGAGCACGACGCCGGTGGCGAGCGCGACCAGCATGCCGCGCTGCGGGAAGTCGGCCGGGATGCTGAGTACCAGCGCGAGCGCGACGGCGCCGCGCAGCCCTCCCCAGAACAGCACGGTCTGGTTGCGCCGGTTGATGGCGTCCGCTTTGGAGAGCCGATTCACGACGGGAATGAGGCCGAACACCACCGCCGCCCGGGCCACCACGGCGGCGAGGACCGCCCACCCGATGGCGCCCGCGAAGGTGACCAGGCCGCTCAGCTTCACGGTGAGGCCCACCAGCAGGAAGATGAGGCTGTTGGCGACAAAGGCGGCGTACTCCCAGAACTGGTGGAGGTAGGTACGCACTTCCGGGGTGAACTTCGTCGAGCCCAGCGTGCCGATGATGAGTCCCGCGCCCACGGTGGCCATGACCCCCGAAACGCGGAGGTAGTGATCGGCCACGATGAACGCGGCGTACGCCACCACCGTCGACAGCGTGACTTCCACCAGCGGCTCGTCTCGCGCCAGCGCGATGGTGCGAATCATGAGGTAGCCGATGATCACGCCCACGATGAGGCCGCCCACGAACACCACGACGAATTCCACGACGCCCCGCCCAAGCGTGCCGGCCGCAAGGACGCCGCCCGCGACCACCATGAGCACGATGCGGAACAGGACGATGGCGGTCGCGTCGTTGAACAGGCTCTCCCCCTCCACGAGGATCGTGAGCCGCTTGGGCGCCCCCAGCTCCCTGAACAGCGCGATCACTGCGACCGGGTCGGTGGCGGATATCAGCGCGCCGAACAGCAGCGCCGAGCCCAGGGGAAGCGACGTGACGAGCGTGAGCAGGCCGCCCACGATCGCGGTCGAGAGCAACAGTCCCGGGATCGCCAGGGTGAGCACCGGCGCCATGTTTTGCGACAGCAGACGGGCGTCGAGGTTGAATGCCGACTCGAAGATCAGCGTGGGCAGAAAGATGAATAGGATGATCTCGGGGGAGAGCGTGAGCTCCCGCAGCGGCGCGAGCCATTCCACGCGATCGGCCAGCGCGCCGAGCACCAGGCCGAGGAGCACCAGACCCACGGTGTAGGGAAGGCGAGTCCGCTTCAGCCCGATCGCCGCCGCCGCCGCCACCAGCAGCAGCCCGATGACTGCCACCACGATGGTGACGACGCCGCCGTGCTCCACCCTGCCTCCCTTACTCCGTCGTGTGCTCGAGCGTGAACTGCGTGCCCGTCGCTCGCTGGAATCGCTTCCGCAAGCGGTCGAGGCCGTCGGGGTCGGCCATGACCACCAATGTCATTCCCGCCGTGAGGGGGGTGTCCTCGGGCGGCTTGAAGGTGAACTCACCGGTGTCCGGTCGTCGCACCGCGAGCAGCATCGCCCCTGCGACCTCGTCGACCTTGAGCCCGCCCAGCGTCCGGTCACGTAGCTGCGCGTCCGGCGGGATCGTCACCTCTTCCACCCTGAGGGTACCACCCTTCTCGCGCAGCATCTTGTCGAGAAAGGTGACGACCGTGGGGCGCACCAGGGCCGAGGCCATGCGCAGCCCGCCGATGCGGCTTGGGCTCACCACCACGTCGGCCCCGACCGCCTGCAGCTTGATCTCGGTCTCGGGGTGCTCGGTGCTGGCGATGATGCGGGCGCGGGGCGCGAGCCGCCGCGCCGTCAGCACTCCCAGCACGTTGTCCTTGTCGCTGTGGGCGCACACCACGAAGCCGGCCGCTCGGTCGGCTCCCGCCTCGAGCAGCACCTCATCGCTGCTCGGGTCCCCCACGATGCCCGGGACGGCGCCCAAGCGGTGCTGGGCGTCCGCGAGCGCCTCGGCCGTGGGAGCCACGATCACGGCCTCGCGTCCCGTCCGGATCAGCTCCTCGGCCACGTGCCAGCATGCGGTGGTGTCTCCGCAGACGATGTAGTGGCGTGCCATCTCGGCAATCGTCTTCTGCATCCGGCGCCTCGCAAAGATGTGGTGCAGCTGCCCCTCGATCACGAACGCGGCCGCCATGGGGACCGTGTACGCGACGATGCCCATCCCTACCAGCAGGAGCACCACGGTGAAGATGCGCCCCGCCGGGTTGTTGGACATGTCGATGATCTCGCCGAATCCGACGGTGGTGAGCGTGATGATCGTCATGTAGACGGCGTCGACGACCCCCCGGCCGGTGCCACCGATCAGGAGAAAGCCCAGGACCCCGACTGCCGTAACCAGCACCAGGGCCCCCAGAGCCAGCCGCAGTCGCCGGCGCAGGCGGTTGAATTCGGCCGCCTCCGCGGCGCGGCCGCCGTGTCCGGAACGCGTGGGGGGGGAGTCCGCCATGCCATTCCCAATACTCCCCGGGGGAGGTCGCGTCAATGCCGGCGCCGTGTGGGCGTGCGCGGCCGAAACGTCAACGGGCGGCAGATCACCGCCGCCCGCGCCTGGTCGTCGCTCACGTGATGGGGTCTCAGTGCTCGCCGGGGGGTCGCGGGAGCGCCTCCCGCTCCTGCGTGCGGGTGAGAACGCGCTCCATGAAATCCACCCGCTCGCCCAGCTCGATCATCTCGCCGCGCATCATGTCGAGCTCCTCCATGACCGCCTCGAACTGCGGACCCAACTGGCCCCGTGAAATGCCCTGCGGGTGGGGCTCCCACCAGTGCCACACCCGCTTGTCCTCGGCGTCCCGAAACGAGCCGGCGGTGATGAGAATCATGTCGTACAGCCACCAGACGCCGAAGCCTCCCATGGTGCAGAGCTGCAGGATCCCCGTTGCCACCTTGCCCGTGTAGAAGCGGTGAGCGCCAAATAAGCCGAGCGCTCCTCCGATGATGAGGGCGATGCCGCGTGAGCGCTCCGAGACCTCCTGCCCAATGAGAGCTTCGCCGGTGGTTCCCATGGCTACCTCACCTACGAGTGCGGTCGTCGTCGGGTTTCCGCTGCCAGGGCCGCGGAGAATACCCGGCCCTGCGTCGCTCCCATACTCGCCCACGGTGCCCCAAAGGGCCAGTGACTTCATACCGCAAAGTACATGGCAACGTCAAGTTCAGGCCGGGTCCGGGCCGTCGGCAATGGGTCGTGACCGAGTCTCCGCCAGTGCAGAAACGGGTTGCGTGGCCATTTGGGCCCTGTGATATTGTGAGGTCCCGGCGGGTGGATTGCCGGTGCGTGGCGGTATCGTCTAGGGGTTAGGACGCAGCCCTCTCAAGGCTGAAACACGGGTTCGAATCCCGTTACCGCTATGATCCTCGTTCGCTCCGCCCCCATCGTCTAGCGGTCAGGACTCCACTCTTTCAAGGTGGCGACAGGGGTTCGACTCCCCTTGGGGGCACTCTCGCCTCGCCAGCTCCGCCTACAAGCTCCCCGTCCACGACACGCCCAGCCATACGTGGCGCCCCGCGCTGTCCACGCCGCTGGCGTGGTTGCGGTACAGCTCGTCGAGCACGTTCTCGAATCCGCCGCTCAGCGTGAGGCGGTCGCCAAGCGTCCATCCGGCACGGAAGCCGTGCACCGCGAAGCCGGGGGTGCCGTCGGGCTTGGGGATCCGCGGGTCCTCCAGGTCGCGGGCGCCCAGCCGATCCTGGCGGGTTGCCCAGCGCAGGAGGTATTCGACCCACACCGGGTGCCTGGGCGATGTCCAGCGCGCGGCCGCGTGGCCGCTCAGTGGTGGGATCTTGGACATCGGCTCCACGGCGCCGCTGGGCGGCTCCTGCTCCGCAAACGTGTAGAGCAGCGTCGCGTCGATCAGGATCGAGCCGAATGCCTTCGCCGCCTGTGCCTCGACGCCCCACATGCGGGCCGTGCCCACGTTGCGCCCCTGGAACACCCGTTCGCCGTTGAACATGGTGTCGCCGAGGAACTCGCCCGGCACACGGTCGATGAAGTCGGTGATCCGCGTGTAGTAGCCGGTCACGTCGAACGCCCCGTCGCTCCGCTGGTACCGTACCGACAGCTCGCCGCTCAGCGACCGCTCCGGGGTCGCGTCCGGGTTGGGCACGGCCACGCCGCCTGGGATGGGACCCACGCGGGTGAGATCGTAGAGGTTGGGGGCGCGAAAGCCCTCGGCGAGTCGCGCCGCGAGGCGCCAGGCGGAGGACGGCGCCACGACGACACCGAGCTGTCCGGTGAGGTCCGAACTGGTGTTCTCGACGTACCCGCCCCACTGCATGCCCACGTCGGCCTCGTTGCGGATCGAGCTCCAGCGGGCCCCGAGCGTGAGCCGTAGCCAGTGGGTGATGCTGGTCTCGGCATTGAGAAAGATCCCCACGCGATCCGCCGCGGCCCCGTCCGGGAAGTTCCCCGTTCCGATCTCCCCCGTTGCCGTCCGGCGGGTGAGCTCGGTGAGGGTTCCCGTACTGATCTCCTCGAGCCATCCCTCACTCGAGAGTTCGTCGTGGTAGTAGTCGGCGCCCCATGTGAGGAGCACGGCGACGTTGCCGAGCGCCGGCATGCTGGTGCCCACCACGCTGATCCCCGGCGTGTAGACGTCATCGCGCCACAGCGAGCGCTCGTCGGCCGGATCGCCGGTGTCCTCCAGCTTGATGCGGCTCCGCCCCTCGTATTGGGTCGAGAGGCTCAGCGTCGTCTCGAGCGTCGCGAGCGCGTAGCCGTGCGGGGTGAACTTGTACCGCGCATAGGCGAGCTGGCGGGTTTGCGGCTCAAACACGTGTTCCGCGTCCACCCCCGGTGCCGGAGCGCGGAAGTCAACGTAGCGGTCGTATCGGGGCACACCGTGCATCGAGAAGTGCTGCACGGTCACGTCCAGGGCGTGCCGGTCGTCGGGCATGAAGCTGAAGTCCAGGTCCACGCCTTCGGCGTCGAAGCCCGTGGGCCGCTGCCTGCCCAGCTCGCCGCCCGCTCGCAGATCGCCGGTGGTGACCACGGAGCCTCCGAGCCCGAGGTGCCAGGTGGGTCCGGCGAAGCCGAGGGAGGCCCGCCCGCGCAGGCCGTTGTCTGCGGAGGAGTAGCTCCCCGCGAGGCGCATGCTGGGGGAGCCGCGGACCGGGCTCGAGCGGGTGAGCACGTTGACCACGCCGCCCTGTGCGTCGGAGCCGTATAGCACCGAGGCGGGGCCGCGCACGACTTCCACACGATCCACCAGCTCGGGGTCGATCGTGGCGAAGTACTGACCCGGCCCGTCGCGATACGTCCCGTTGTTCATGGGGATGCCGTCCACCAGGTACAGCACCTGGTTGCCGACGAGTCCCCGCAGCACCACGGCGCCCTGGCCGGCGGAGGTCTGCTGGATGTATGCCCCGGGGGCGTCCCGCAGCAGGTCGGCCGCGATGACGCTCGCGCCCAGCAGATCTGCCTCGGGAATCGTGAGGGACAGGCTCGCGGCCTGCTCGAGGCGTGGCACCGCGGTGGAACGGGTGCCACTCACCACGATCCCCTGCAGCTGCACCACCGTGTCGGCCAGCGGGACGCTGTCCTGCTGAAGCGCGGTGAAGCCGGCAGAAGCGGCAAGCAACGCCGTCGTGATTGTCATCGCGTCGGAATGTACACAGTCACTCTCGGTGGGTGTATTGTACCGCCGACCGCTCGGGAAGTTGCACCGGCGACACGCCGGCGGGGACCGCCGGGGGAACGGCGGAGGAGGCCAGGATAGGTGCGACGCCGAGAGGGCTTGTGGCGCCGGGACGCGCCCTGGCCTCGCGGGGTCACAGCGATTTCAAGAACACGAGCAGATACAGCTTCGTGAGCTCGTGCAGCGCGGCGAAGGCATCCCGTGCCGCCTGCGCTTCCCCTCCGTGGCGGAGGATCGCGGCCGCGAGATCGTGTGTGCGGCCGTCGTGCATATAACTGTCGCGGTGCCGTAGGCCCATGAGCATCTCCGTGCGGACCTCTGCGGGCCCAGCACCGACGCCGCAGATGTCTGCCAGGCCCGGGCCCATGTCGTGCAGCAGCAGGTCCGAATAGAGGGCCACGCGCTTGCGGTGTAGCGGCCCGACATCGCTCGGCCCCGTGGTCATGGTTGGGACGTGGCAGGTGGCACACCCGAGCGAGGCGAACACCCGCCTCCCCTGCTCGACGGTGTCCCGGTGAGCCGCGCTGCGCATCGCGGGGACGGGTGGTGCAAGGAACCGTGTGAAGTCCACGAGTTTCGCGACGAGCGCCGCATCGACCTCGGGGTCGGGCGTTGGGTCGGTGCCGGGTGGTGGGGCGTCTCCGTTGAATCCCGACTCCACCGGTAACGCCGGGCTCGTGAGGCCCATCTCCAAGCTGAGCGCCCCGACGGTGAACTCCTCCAACGTCGCCGTGTCGGCCTTGCGACCGAAGCGTGCCAGCCGGCCGTCGCGCGTGCGCCCAGGGCGTCCGGAGATACCGTCACCATCGGCGTCCTCCGGATCGGCATGTCTGAGGATCGCCGCGTCGGGGATGTTCTCGACGAGACCCAGGCCGAACAGGAATGGTGCCGTGAACTTGCCGCGCGCCGTGGCCTCGGCCGGTACCGTCTCCTCGGTGATTCCCGCTGCCCGGGCAGCGGACGTGCCCTGTTCTCGAATGTTCTCGCCCCCGCCCGTTACCAGAAGATCGCACGAATCCGGCGGAACGAACCGCGTCGCCTTCAGGACGGTCTCACCCCCCGAGCCTCCGGGGGCCGGGTCCGTGTGACAGGCACTGCATTGATTTTCATTGAAGAGCGGTCCCAGTCCGTCCTCCTCCCGGAACACGCGATTGAATTGCTCCAGGCCCGCGCGGAACCTCTCCAGCTCGTCGGGCTGCAGTCCGGGGAGTGGCTCTCCCGCTGCGGCGGTCGGTGCTGGGTCAGCGCCGCAAGCGGCACCGACGAGAGCGCTCACCACGGCCAGCGCCGCAAGTGGGCGCACGTCGAGTCCGCTAATCACCATAAGGCCACGCTTCCGTTTTGGGGTGTTCCCCGATAGAATGGACGGGGCTTGAGAATTGGGGATGAGCGGACACTCTGCAAGTCCCGCATCCCTGCCCCTGCGCGCCGCTAGCTCAATTGGCAGAGCAACTGACTCTTAATCAGTAGGTTCAAGGTTCGATTCCTTGGCGGCGCATGAATGCGGCGGCTCCCGTTCGGAGCCGCCGTTTCAAGTTCCCGTCGGGTGATGTGCCACCGACGCGGGAGGCCTGGCTCAGAAGCTCCCGAACTTGAGCACCACCGACCCGAAGAACGAACTGAAGTCGCTGTCGCTGAAGCCAATCAGGTCCACGTCGGTGACCCAGCGGTATCCCCCGCCCAAGCCGAGGCGCATGAAGGGCGTGACGTTCAGGTCGACGTTCAGCCCCGGTTCGAACACGAATACGCCGTCGGTAGGTCCGTTATAATTGAGCACGAACGCTCCGCCACCGATCAGTGCCTGGGCCGTCGCGTGGATCAGCGCGTCGGAACCGATGACGACCTCCAAGTCTACGCCGCCGTAGCCGAACTCGAGCCCCCGGCGGTTGGGGTTGCCGGCCACCTGCACGTCGGTGGCCACCCCGTAGCCCGCTGCTCCGATCACGAAGGTGTGGTTGATGATCCATCCGCCCCGGCCCCCTGCCAGCACGGCGAACTGGCCGTTCACCTGGGAGAACCGTACCACCGGGGCGCCGAACCCACCGGACTCGAGGCCGCCGGACACCAGGGTCTGCTCCTGCGCCAGCGCCGGGGTCCCGAACAGCACGGCGCCCATCAACGCGATCAATCCGCTCCGCATCGTCCGCTCCTTCAGTTGCCTCCGGAACCTGTATACCCCCGGCGGTCTCGGAAGTGTCCCTGGATCGCCGCGGGAGCGCCGTAGACGGCGAAGGGCGCCCCGCGGGACGCCCTTCCGTGGTCGGTCGAGCCTTCCTCGTTCAGAAGTTGACCATCAGACCGCCCGACACCTCGCCCTGGCTGACCACGGTTCCCGCCGTGCTGACGTAGCAGCCGCCGGGGAGACCGCACCACCACTGGCTGTTTGCCGTGAGGATGTTGAACCACCAACGCGCCTGCGCGCGGATGCCGATGCGCGGCGTGGGGCTCACCTTCACGCCGCCACCCAGGGAGCCGGAGAAGCGCCACTCACTGCTCACCCCGCTCCGCTTCGGGTCGAACCAGGTCATTCCAAGGGTGAGTGCCACAAAGGGCTTCGCGGGGCCGGCGAGCGGCGCAACGCCCGAGCCTCCCACTTGGAAGTAGTTCACCGCCACGCCGAACAGCGTCGAGTCGGCAACCGCTCCGCCGCCGACCAGCTTGAGGTCGGTGTCCTGGCGATTGTAGAGGATGACGATCTCGCCCTCGGGCCGGGCCACGATATCGATCTCCGCTCCATAGCTGATGCTGGGCTCGAGCTCGATGCGGCCCTCAAGCGTGGTGAGTCCGCCGCCCCACTGGTAGCCGACGATCGCAGAGACGTCACCCCGCTTGAACTGGGCCCACCCGGCGGTCGGGGGGCAGAGGATGGCGAAGGTGATGAGGACGAACCAGGTGCGCGTCATGCCGTCACTCGCGTGTGAAGGGTGCCGCATTATCGCGCAGAGAATCCTGCCACGCAATGAACAGCGCGCTAGAATTCCTCCCGCTCGAACCGCCACAGCGCTGCCAGCACGCACAACACGGTCCACATCACTGTGGTGATCACGGGGACGTACCAGATCACGGGCAGTGGACGGCCCAGGGCCGCGGTCGCCGACAATTCCGGCAGGGCCCACGGCAGCCACTCCAGCGTGGACGGGAAGATGTTGGGCAGGATGAAGCCCGCGAAGAGGAACCCGATGGCTGCGCCCGAGACGGGGCCGCGGCTCGTGAAGAACGTTCCCAACGCCAGCGTGAGCGCCAGGTAGAACACCAAGTGCTCCACATGGAAGAGCATCCCCGCGAGGAACGGCCCGAGCTGCGGCTGGGACAGGGCGTGCCACAGGGTCTGCAGGAAGAACACGACGGTCGGGATGAGCACGGCCAGGAAGAGGAAGGACAACCCGTTGACGAGCAGCTTGGACAGCAGGAACGCCGGGCGCGTGAGGGGCTTGGAGAGCACCCACTGGGCCGTGCCGAGCTGGCGCTCCCCGAGCACGGCGCTCTGGGTGGATACCACGATCCCGATTGCGGTCCACAGCCCGCCAACGCGGAGGAACACCTCGATCAGCTCGGCCAGCACGTCTTCGGGGGCGTGCCGGCGCATCCCGTCCGCACCCACCAGGAAGATGAAGGCGTTGATGACGACGAACCACAGGATGAGGTGCGTGAGCCATCGCCGGGTCCGCCACCAGGACGCGTACTCCTTGTCCACCACGTTGCGGAATCCGACCAGCCATCCGGAGGAGGACGCGGCCTGGAGAGGAACGCTAGTGGCCATTGGTGTGCTCCTCCACGAGGTCCATGAAGACGTCCTCCAGCTTGTACGTGCGGCGCCCGAAGCGGGTGACCGTGGTACGCTCGTCCGCGAGGAGCAGGCGCAGCAGCTGCGATTCCGCGGCATCGTCGTCGCTGACGCTCACGTGCCACTCCGCGTGATTGCCGTTCGGCGCCGCGTGAATGTCCAACACCCAGGGCTGTGCCTCGAGGCGTGCGCGAGCCTCACCGGCGTTCCCCCGCACCTCGACGGCATAGACGGTCTGGCCGCGGGTGCCGGCCAGGAGCTCCTCGATCGGCGCCTTCGCGATCAGCTCACCGTGGTTGAGGATGGCCACCGTGTCGCTCACCCGCTGCACGTCGTCCAGGATGTGCGTGGAGTAGAACACGGTGGCTCGCTCGCGCAGCCGCTCCATGATTGCCAGGACGTCGCGTCGTCCCATGGGGTCGAGTGAGGCCGCGGGCTCGTCCAGGATCAGGAGATCGGGGTGGTTCACCTGCGCCTGTCCGATGCCGAGGCGCTGGCGCTCTCCGCCGGAGAAGCCCTTGATGGGCCGGTCGGCCTTGTCGGCCAGGCCCACCAGCTCCAGGGTGTCTGCCACCCGCTCCTCGATGGCCGTCGGCGGCCCGCGGTAAAAGAACCGCGCCGTAAACCGCAAGATCTCGCGGGCCGTCATGTACTCGTAGTAGTGCGGCTCCTGCACCAGGTACCCGATACGGCGCCGCACATGAATCGTGTCGCCTACGATGTCGTGGCCGAAGACCTCGGCGGAGCCGGCTGTCGGTCGCGCGAGCCCCAACAGCAGCTTGATGGTGGTCGTCTTGCCGGCGCCGTTGGGGCCGAGGAAGCCGAAGATGGAATTGCGGCGCACCTCGAGATCGAGCGACTTGAGGGCGTCGACCCCTTTGAAGGATTTGCTCAGGTTGTGCGTGCGGATGACGACGTCGTCGGACACGGCAGTCTCCCGTCGGGGCTGGAGGCCGGCCCCATGGCGGGCCCCTGCATGGCGCTACGAGTTCGGGGGATCGAAGGTTTCGACCCCGGTGACCGAGGTCACGGTGGCGGCCCGTCCGGGTCCGATCTTGAGGCTACTCGCGGGGTCCGGCGGTCGGGCCCCGCACGCGGTTCAACGCGGGAGCGGGATCATGACCGAGTCGCGCACGAAGAGTGCCGTCATTGCTGGCGTCATCGCGGCCCTGGTGGGCGGGTTCCTGTGGGCCCTGATCGTGGTGTTCACCGGCTACGAGGTGGGGTGGGTCGCGTGGGGCGTGGGAGCGCTGGTGGGGTTCGTCATGCTCAAGGTGGCCGGGATGCCGAGCCCCGGATTGGGCGTCCGGGCGGCGGTACTCGCCGCCGTCGGGCTGCTGGTCGGGAAGTGGCTCATTATTGAGATCGGGGCGCGCACCCAGTTGCGCGACGAGATCGCGGGCAATCCCGAGCTGCTCCAGCAGGCCGTGTTCGTGGACATGATCGAGAATGAGGGGCTCCCGCCCGACCTCACGGCCAGCATCGAGGCCATCGGGGAAGAGGACGAGGTGCCCGACAGCGTCATGCAGCGAATCCAGGAGGTGGTGGACGACCGCATCGCGGGGATGGACGAGGACGAGATGGACTCCGTGGCGACGCGGTTCGCCCAGATGTTCATCGGCGAGCTGACGTTCCTGGACCGGATGCAGGCGACGATGAGCGGGTGGGACCTGCTTTGGTTCTTCCTGGCACTGGGGACGGCATGGCAGCTGGCGAGCGGCTCGGCCGGACGTGCGGCGGCGCAGTCCGCCGCGGAGGAGAACATGCCGTCGATTCGGGATCCGGGCGACGGCTAGCGTCGGGCCGGGCGGCTGCGACCGGGCGAGGGGCGGCTACCGACCCGATTGGGGCGGTGCCGCCCCCTAGCGTTACGGCGCCTCGACGCTGTCCTGTGCGGCGCTGTCCTGCACCGCGGGAATCACCGCAGGCGTGGCCGCCGCAGGCTCGGTCGCGCAGGCCCACGAGCCCTCTGCCTTGGCGTATCCAACGCGCGGCAACACGTCGTGGGCAGCGACGGCCAGGCCCCACAGGATCAGGCCGAACGAGAGGACGTGCGCCACCGGCAGCCGGTGCTTCCACGATCCCGCGGCCGCCCACGTGGACATCACCACGATCATGGCCGCGATGAGCAGGTAGGGCACGCTGGCGAGCCCGCAGTCGTGGCGGTACGGCCACTGCGTGATCGCCACGCCGAGGACCAAGGCGATGAGCACCCGCACCCAGACGCCGAGCGGGCTGCTCCGCCGTTTGGGGCCTGTGGGAGTGAGTGGGGGCCGCGACGTGGGCGGAGGCGGACGCTTGGATCTGGCCTGAGCGGCGCCCAGCGATGGGTCCGCGTGGGGCAACTGCCTCAGCAGCTTGTCGACGATCGCCGCTTCCTTCTGTTTCTGCTTCTCCCGGGGATCGTCCTTCGCTGCCATGCGTCCGCCTCGCCTCCGTCGGTGAGCTGTGCGTGCGAGCTACAGTATGCGACTCCGGACCCTGAAGTCGACGTTGTCGTCCACCCACCGCCACAGGTTCTCCTGCTCCTCGGCGGGAACGCCGGTGATGAGCTGCTCCCGCCAGCCGTGCATCACGGGCGCGTCCACGGTCCACATGCGGACCCGTCGCCGGGGCACCCGACGTTCCCAGTCCTGCGCGACCGACGGCGTCGGATAGAGTAGCCGCACGGTCACGCTGCGCGACAGGTACTCCAACGTGTTGAGGTCGATCGCCCCGTAGGGGTCCTCCACGCTCGCGCCCCGCGACATATCGGGAACGCCGTCGCTGAAGATCACGACGTTCAGCGGCGCCAGGGTGAGGTTGCGGCGCTTCACGTGCGTCGCCACCCGATCGAAGAACGCGTTGAAGTCGGTGTAGGCGTCCTCCGCGGGGAACAGCTCCCGTAGGTAGGCCGCCAGCTCCTCGACCGACTTCCCCTGGAAGCTGTGAATCGGCTGGAACGACTTGGTCTCGCCCGGGCGCTCGCCGCCCACCGAGCCTACGAAGACCGCCGAGGGGACGGACAGGTCGCCCAGGCCGTTCAGGTGGCCGTAGAGGTAGTGGGCCGCAAAGTCGATGGCGTCGTCGTACTCGCGCCGGAACGAGCCGCTCACGTCGACCCCGATGACGAGCGTCGACCGCGGCGCCCCCGGTCGTTCCGAGGGCGCCATGCAGGCAAGCAGGCCCACCGCGCCCAGCACCAAGACCCGTGCGATCGGTCGGGTTCTCATCGCAGACCTCCCGGCTGGGCGGCCTCGAAGCTCGGGACCGTCTTCTCGTCGTCGGCGCGGCGCCAGGGCGGCGTGACGGCAAGCGCCTGCTTGAGGTTTTGGAACGGCAGCTCGAACATCGGCCGCGAGGTCACCAGCACCAGCACGAAGTTGACCGCAGCCGCGAAGAGCTGCAGCACGGGAAGCGTGAGCAGAGAGAAGATCTCCTCTCCCCGTTCCCGGAACCACGCAGCCTCTTCCTTGAGCGCCGCGATGGGGCCGCGCAGCAGGTCGGGCTGAGCCGCCGAGGGCGTGACCGGCTCCATCGCTTCCTTGCGAATGGTGTCGCGCGCCAGCACGGCCAGCAGGGCCGGCGTGCCGAACCGCCCGAACAGGAACCAGGTCATGCCGCGCACGCCGATCCACCCGAAGCAGGCCAGCGCGAGGGTGGAAACCAGTCCGAGCCGTACACCCTCGTTGGTCTGCTGCGCGATCCACGGCGTGATGGCGTCGACCAGCTCTCGATAGAGGAAGATGACCTCGAAGAACATCACCGAGAGCTCGACCAGCGTCATCTGGATGATCTCGCCGACCCGCTTGCTCCTGGCGGCCTGATTGAGGACCTCGATGCACGCGAAGCTGCCGAGGATCAGGAAGAACAGGAAGATCCACAACAGCACGCTGAGCATGCGCGGGTTGGGCTCATACCCCGTGATGCCGGACAAGACTTCCGACAGCGTCGGGCTCAGGGTGAACATGAAGATCACCGCCTCGACCGCGCACCACAGGATCAGCGCGAGGAACGCCACCCACGGCACCCCGGGCTTGAAGTAGTTCCGCGAGGTCCAGTCGAGGAGCATGAGGGGCGAGCGGAAGGTGCCCTTGATCCCGGCCCCCACCAGCCTGAAGGCCAGCCGGATCATGCCCCACGACCAACCGGTGAGGACGACCACGAGACGCACCATTCCTGCCCAGAAGAGCCATATCATGCGTCCCGCGTCCCACCACGCCATCATCATGGCGGTGGTAAACCGGCCCCGATGGGAGCGGAACGGGATGGTGTAAAGCGACAGCATGGTGCACCACATGGCAGCCAGGATCAGCAGCGTCGGCAGCATCAGGAGCAGCCGCTTCAGGACCAATTGCGTCGTCGAGTCGCCGTACCACGCGACGTTGATCATCTGCACGTGCCACGCGGGGATCCACGCGACCGGCGCGGTCAGGACGTTGACGGTCCCCTGCCACTCGGTGGGGACCAGGGTCTGCATCGACTCGAACATGGGAGCCCACTCCTTGTGCTGAAGAGCGTGCGGGGGTCCCCGGGGCAGGCGCTCGATCCGAAGAAATCGTCCCCCAGGTCCCGTTGGCTAGGGCCCACGCTGCCACGCGAAGGGGGGGCGAAACATGACCTACGTCACACGGCCGTCAGGAATTATCGTAAGTATTGGTGTTACAAGGGCTTGAGTCATGCCTCAGAGAGGCCGCTCGGCCCACTCCGCGTCGACGGTGGGGCGCGTGGTACTGAGTGTTGGGGTGGCTCAGCGAGGGGGGGCGATTAGCTTGAGAGCTTCACCTTCGATGACATGGGGGTAGGCATGAGGTATCTGCGAGCAACGCTGTGCGCGCTCGTGCTACTTGGGGTGACCACGCCGGGCACGTTGGCCGGGCAGGAGCACCAGGAGGGGGAGCATCGGGAGGGAGGGCACGCGTGCTGCGGCATGATGTCCCAAGGGGAGGGCGGCATGCACGCCATGCACATGCAACACATGGACCCGATGATGCATGTTGCGCCGTTCGCCCCGCCCCACCTGTTGGAGCAGCGGGACGAGTTGGAGCTCACCGATGAGCAGGTGAGCCGCCTGGAAGGGCTGGGCCAAGGGCTCATGGAGCAGCACGACATGGCTGCGGCCGAGGCCAAGGGCCACCACGAGCGAGCGATGCAGCTGTGGGGTGCCGAGACGCCGGACGTCGACCAGCTGCGGCAACATGCCCAGGCGGCCATGCGCGCGGAGGAGAGCGCCAAGCTGGCGCTGTTGACCGTCGCGGCACAGGCAAAGGCCGTGCTGACACCGGAGCAGCAGGAGCGTGTTTCCGGCATGATGCACCAGCACATGCAACAGATGATGCACCAGCACATGCAGCAGATGATGCACGGTGAGCAGCAGCATATGGAGCGGCACCAGCGGCAACCCTAAGAAGAGGAGCGGGATCCATGCGCGCACCACTGTTCGTGCTCTGGGCCGCCGCCCTGGCCTCGCTTGCCGTGGCGGTGCCGGCGCTGGGCCAGGAGCGGGACCAGCCGCTCGAAGTCGGCGCGATGGCGCCGGACTTCGAAATCCCGGCTGCCACGCGCTACGGCGTGTTGCGTGACCCGGTCCGGCTGAGCGACTACCGTGGCAAGACCGTCGTGCTCGCGTTCTTCTTCCGAGCACGAACGCGTGGCTGAACCATTCAAATGCACGCGTACCGTGATCAGTACGCGCAACTGTTCAGAAACGGCCGGGACATCGTGCTCGTGGCCATCAGCACCGACACCGCGGAGGACCTCGCGAGCTGGGCCAGGGACGACGAGTTTCCCTTCCTCTTCGGTAGCGATGCCGGCGCTGCCGTTGGAAAGCGGTACGGTGCCTTCGTTGACCGGGCGAGCGGACCGCTGGACAACCGGACCCTGTTCGTGGTCGACGGGGAGGGGCGCGTCGCCTACGTCGCGGCTCCCTTCCGGGAAATCGATCCGACGGCGTACGAGGAGCTGGGCGAGGCGCTGAAGCGGATCGCGCCGCCGGCCGACGAGCCGGCGAACTAGCCGCGCCGCGCGCGGCCAACACGAAGGGCCCGGCGTCTGCCGGGCCCTTTCGTTTTCCGGGGCGTGGCGATCGCTGTGGGCGGCGTGGTCTACTCTCCCATGACGCGCGCCAGCGCCGCTTCGATGTCCTGGTCCTCGCCGATCCCCGTGTAAGCCACCCGGCCTTCGGCGTCGAGAATCACGATGTAGCCGGTCGTGGGCGCCTGGAAGGCGCGTGTGGCGCGGCCCCGGCCGTCCCACAGGAGCCGTCCCGTGACCGGATGCCGCTCGAGGTGCCGCGCAATGGAACGGGGCGACTGATTCACCCCCACCGCCACCACGACGAAGGCCACGCGATCGCCGAAGCGAGCGTGGGCCGCCGCCATCGTGGGCGCGAGTGCCTCACACACGTCGCACCATCTGGCCCAGAACTGGAGCAGCACCGGTCCCTCTCGCGCGATTCGAGCGAGGTCCACGGGCGCGCCGCTCAGGTCCTCGATTTCGACGGCCGGGGGGACCGTGCCGATCGGGATGCCGACCTGATTCTCGGCCTGCGCCGCCAGCGGCGCGGGCCCGACCGTGGTCGCGGCCGCCGCGAGGAGCGCGCACACCATGCCAGGAGTCACCCCTCGGGTCACAGCACCATGCCCGTCTGGACGAAGTAGTACTCGGCCATTGCCAGCATCAGGAGTCCGGCTCCCTTCTTGATCCAGTTCATCCACGGCCCAGCCTTGGGGAGCGCCGCCAACGCTCCCGAGGAAAGGCCCACGGCCACCAGCAGCGCGGTCATCCCGAGCGAGAACACGAACAGGTAGATGAACCCCAACACGGCGCTGCCGGTGGCGGAAACCCAGGTCAGCACCACCGCAAAGGCCGGTGCGCCGCACGGCGCGGCCACGATCCCCGAGGTGGCGCCCAGCAGGAACACCGCCGGATACGATCCGCCACCGAGCCCACCTGCCCACCGCGCCAGCCGTTTGGGCGCGGCGATCGGGATCACGTCCAGCATGGCAAGCGCGAAGATCAGCAGCAGGTTCCCCACGGCGAGTCTGGCCCAGGGGCTGGACGAGACGGTGCCGAACAGCGACCCCGTGAGTCCGGCGAGCAGCCCGAGGATGGCATAGAACAGGGCGAGGCCGGAGACGTACGTGAGGGTCAGGCCGACGGTGCGGCGCCGCGAGCCGCCGCTGCGAGCCGTGCCGGCGAGCACCCCGGCCGTGATGGGGATCATCGGATAGATGCAGGGGGTGAGGCTCGTCAGCACCCCCGCGCCGAACAACGTCACCAGCGCCACGAGGGGCTGGTGTTGCAGCGAGTCGGTCAGGCCGGCTTGCACGGCGGTCAGCAGGGCCATGGCGCTAATCATATATTCTTGACGGCCCTCCCGCTCTCGAGGTACACCGCTGCCCACGTTACCGTCCGGTCCCATCCGCCTGATCTCGCAGATCGCGCTGTGCGCCTGCGTAGTGTCGCAGCACGCCGGCGCACAGACGACCAACGACTCCGACTGGGCACGCGTGGGCGGTGCCGCCCTGGGGGCCTACTCCGGTGCGGTCCTGGGAACCTTGGCCGGGCTCGTCCCCTGCAACCAGACGTACGCTGGGCACCGCTGCGTGCGGGTGACGGCGATCGGCGGCGGCGTGATCGGGCTCGCCGGGGGCTACTACCTGGGCGACGCCGACGCGGAGCGTGTCGGCGACGCGGCGCTGGGTGCCGGGATCGGCTTCGCGGCGGGAACGCTGGCGGGTCTCGTCGCCATGGGGCCCGCCGAGCGGTTCGGTTGGTCGGACGTGGCGGCCCTGGGTGTCGTGGGTGGGGCCGTCGGCGCGTCGGGGGTGGGTTCGGCGATCGGGTTCGGGGCCGGCGCGGTCACCGGGTTCATTTTATGGAAAGCGATCCCGAGCTTTGAGTTTGCCGACGCGGTGGGCCTGAGCCTGGTGGGGCTGGCGGCGGGTGGGCTCACCGGGTGGATCGTGCGCGCGGCTGACGCCCAGAACGGCGCCGGCGCCGCGGCGGGGCAGCAAACCGTCCCCCTGGTGGTGTCTGTTCGCTTCTAGCGGACCGGGGCTGGCGAGCGTACGCTCGGTGCTGTATTTGAGGGGGCAGCAAGCAGCCTGCTGCGTAAATCGACGCATCCCAGATCGAGCGACCGCCATACGCGGATCCTCGGCTGCGACGGATAACCGCCGAACCGGCATTGGAGAACGTATGCCCCGACTGACCCGAGTATGCTCCGTCCCGCTCGTCCTCGCGGCGTCCACGATCCTCGCCGCGCCGCTCGTCGCCCAGGACGCCCACTACTGGACCAACCAGTACGGCACGCGGGGCAATCTCCTCGGCGGAGCCGTAGTCGGCAGCGTGGTGGACATCAGCGCCCTGTATTACAACCCGGGTGCGGTGGCGCTCATCGAGGCGCCCGAGCTCGTGGCCACCTCCAAGGTGTTCGAAGCCAGCGACGTGAGCATCAGGGGAGCGGGGCAGTTCGATCTCAAGCTCGGCGATCTCAACCTCGGCGTGGCCCCCGGCTTCTTCGGCGGGTTGCTCCCGTTCAAGTTCCTCGGCAACCACGTGCTGGGATACTCGTTTGTGACGCGGTACCAGTTCGACGCGGACCTGCGTGCCGTGGGGAGCGGCACGGGCGACCTGGTCGGCGACCCCGCCCTCGAGGATTACTTCGCAGAGCTCAAGTTCAGGACCAAGCTCAGCGAGTCGTGGGCGGGTCTTACCTGGTCGGCGCCGTTGGGGCCGCGCTTCGGCTTCGGCGTCACGGGCTTCGCGACGATCCGCAGCCAGAACGGACGCGGCACGCTCAACGCCCAGGCGTTCGAGCCGGCCTCGGCGTCGGGCGCGATCTCGCTGTTCGACGAGGGTTACAAGTATTTCCACTACGGGGTGCTCGCGAAGCTGGGCGTGACGTACGAGTGGATGGGGGTGAGCCTCGGGCTCACGGCGACGACGCCGCGCCTCAAGGTGCTGGGAAAAGGGGAGACGGTCGTGAACACGATCGTAGCCGGCCAGGATCCCGACGGGGACGGCACCGACGACCTCCTCTGGCTGGCCAACGTGCAGCAGGATCTCCCCGTCACGTACAAGTCGCCCTGGTCGCTGGCCGGCGGCGCCGCCTACTCCTTCGGCAAGACCGGTGTGCACGGTACGCTGGAGTGGTTCGCGGCCGTGCCCCGGTACGATGTGCTGGCCTCGGAGCCATTCATCGGCCAGAGCACCGGGGATTCGCTGCGCGTGCTGACCGCGCAGGAGCTCAACAGCGTCTTTAACGTCGGCTTCGGCGTGGAGCACGCGATCAGTCCCACCTTCTCGCTCTCCGGGAGCTTCCGCTCCGACTACTCGGCCATCAAGGGAGAGGGTCGCACCGACGTGTCGGCCGCCACGTGGAACCTGTACTTCGTGACCGTCGGATCCAGCTTTACGCTGGGCGGAGGGGAGCTCACCCTCGGTCTCGCCTATGGGTTCGGGAACGAGAGCACCGGAGACTTCTTTGGGGACGCGAGTGACGAGCTCATTGGGGACCTTCCGGCTGACGCGCAGCTGGAGTACCGCACGGTGCGGTTCATTCTGGCGTTCTCGTTCTAGGCCCGTGGCGCGCCTCGTTCATTCCACGTTCGCCCGTGCCGCGCCCGCGCTGCCGCGGGGCGGAGGGAGGAGACTGTGAGATCGAGCAGATCGATGGCGTGGCGCCACGCGGTGCTCTTGTCACTGCTCGCCGTGGTGCCGGGCTGCGTGAGCGTACCGCAGCAGACCGCCGGTATGAAGCAGGCGGGCGTCGAGCACATCACGGCACAGCAGCTGCGCGAGATGGTGATGCAGTACGCCACCGGGTTCGCGCAGGCGGTGGAGGGGCTCGCCGACAGTCTTGAGGCGACCTCCGCCGATCCGGAGACCCGCTACCGCGTGCTGCTCTGGAAGAGCGTGTCCATCGCCAACATGCGGCAGGCGGCGCTGCTGTCCGATCCGCTGCTCGGTCTGATCGACGTCTGGCTCTATACGCGGCAGGTGCGTGACTTCCTCGCCGACCCGCCGCCGGAATACGATCCGCACTCACCCGAGGCGCGGTCGGCGGGCGTGGCGCTGCTCGACCAGCTGGAGCGGCAGGCCCGCGCGCTGGCCGTCCGCGTCGTGGGGGAGGAGCGGGTGGCCACGTTCGAGCCGAGGCTGGTGCGGTTCGCGGCCGAGCACCCCATCGACCCGCGGAACCTCAACCGGACATCCGTCATGGCGGCGGATTCGGCGATGCTGCGCCCGGTCGGGGGCGGCATCGGTGGGGCGCTGGGCGCCACCTACTGGAGCATGCGCGACGTGGCCGACCGCGCCGGCGCCATCAGTGATGTGCTGGGCAAGGAGCTGCGCTGGAACGTCCAGCTGATCGCGTACGACCTCGCCCGCCTGCCCGTTGTGGATAGCACGGTCACCGGTGTACGACTCTCGCTCGACCGTATCGGGGCGCTGGCCGATACACTGCCGACCCTGGTGAGCGACGAGCGCGCGATGGTGCTGGAGGCGCTCCACACCGAGCTGGTGGTGCTCACGAAGTCGATCGATGCCATGCGTCGCGAGACGCTGGATGCGGTGTCGGCCGAGCGGCTGGCGGTGCTCGAGGCCCTCGTGCGGGAGCGGATCGTCCTGCTCGAGGCCGTCACCCAGGAGCGTGTCGCCACGCTGGCCGCGCTGGACAGCATCGTCACCCGCGCGATCGACCACTCCGAGAGCCTGGTGGATCACATCTTCTGGCGGCTCATCCAACTGGTGGCGCTGGTGCTGATCCTGCTCGTGGTGGCGGTGGCGATCGTCATGCGGGTACGCCGGCCGGCCGAGCCGTAGAGGCGGTCCGGGCGCTTCGGCGGCGCCAGCCAACGGCCGCCCCGGGACATGACCCAGGGCGGCCGTTGCACGTCGGGCCCCCGGGTTGCGGCCGCCGGTCCCGCGGCCCAAGATTCGCGGCGACTCCTCCCGGACCTCCTCCAAGGAGCCCCCGAGATGAACGGCAGGAAGCTTCCCTCAACGGCGTACGAGCTCAAGGAAGGCCAGGAATTCGTTCCCCTGACGAAGGGGCAGACGCTCACCGAGCTCACCGTCAAGGCGGTGATCTCGGGAGTGCTGCTCGGGATGATGTTCGGGGCGGCGAACACGTATCTCGGCCTCATGGCGGGACTCACCATCAGTACGTCGATCCCGGTGGCGGTGCTCACGGTGGTGGCCTTCAGGCTGTTCACCGCATTCGGGCTGCAGCACAGCATCCTCGAGAGCAACATGTCCCAGACCATCGGGTCCGCCAGCTCGTCGGTGGCCTCGGGAGTGCTGTTCACCATTCCGGCGCTGTTCATCTGGGGGATGACCCCGGCATGGCGCCAGACCACGCTGCTGGCCATGTGCGGCGGGCTCATCGGCGTGCTGGCGATGATCCCGCTGCGCCGCTACCTCATCAAGCGCGAGCACGGCAACCTCCCGTACCCCGAGGGGATGGCCTGCGCCGAGGTGCTGGTGGCCGCGGAAGGGGGGGGCAAGCAGGCGCATCCGGTGTTCTGGGGTATCGGGGTCGGGATGCTGTTCCAGCTCATCACGAACGGCTTCAAGTTCGTGACGCGCACGTTCCACGTGGACCTGGCCTACCGGGCCAGCGTCTCGGCCAGCGTCTCGCCGCCGCTCATCGGGGTGGGTTACATCCTGGGTATCCGCATCTCCACCGTCATGGTGGCGGGCGGGGCCCTCTCGGCCTTGGTGATCATCCCGGCCATCTACCTGTGGGGGCAGGGGCTCACCGCGCCACTCTACCCCGAGACCGAGCTGCTCATTCGTGAGATGTCGGCGGACGAGATCTGGCACCGCTACGTGCGCTACATCGGGGCCGGCGCCGTGGCCACGGGCGGGATCATCACCCTGATCCGCTCGATCCCCACCATGATCGAGTCGTTCAAGCTGGGGCTCAAGCAGATCACCGCCAACATCGATCAGAACGCGGTGGACCGTACCGACCGCGACCTGTCGTTCAAGACGGTCATCGTCTGGATCGCCGTCATCCTCGCGATCCTGACCTTCGTGCCGGGCATCCTGGGCTACATCGACTCGATTCCGGTGCGGCTCGTGGCGTCACTCCTCATTGCCGTGTTCGCGTTCTTCTTCGTCACCGTGAGCTCGCGCATTGTGGGCCTCGTGGGCGTGACGTCGAACCCCACGTCGGGGATGACCATCGCCACCCTCCTCGGCGTGAGCCTCATCTTCTACCTGGCGGGCTGGACCGACATGGCGGGGAAGGCGACGGCGCTCATGGTGGGCACCGCGGTGTGCATCGCCGCCTCCATCGCGGGTGATACGTCACAGGACCTCAAGACGGGGTTCGTGCTGGGTGCCACGCCGCGGCTGCAGCAGATCGGGGAGCTGGCCGGGGTGATCACCTCTGCCGGCGTCGTGACCATGGTCGTGGCGCTGCTGCACAACAACGTGGAGGGCGGCCTGGGTGGCGCCGAGCTGCCAGCGCCGCAGGCCATGTTGATGAAGCTGGTGATCGACGGCGTGCTGGATCAGAGCCTGCCGTGGGCGTTTATCCTCATCGGCGTGGGCATCGGCATCGTGGCATCGTTCTTCAAGATCCCCGTGCTCGCCTTCGCCGTGGGCGTCTACCTGCCGCTCTCCACGATGGGGGCGGTATTCATTGGCGGAGTGACGCGGTTCTTCCTCACGCGCCGTCAACCGGAGCCGGAGGCCGAGCGGCGGAGGGAGCAGGGAGTGTTGTTCGGATCGGGCCTCGTGGGGGGTGGCGGCCTGACCGGTGTAGTGCTGGCCCTGTGGGTCGCGGCGCGCGGCGGCCGGCCGATTGAGGGCTACCCGCCCGATCTGCCGGGTGCGGCGGAACAGCTGCTGGCCCTCGTCACGGTCGGTGCGATCGTGGGGCTGATTGTTTGGGCCGCGACGCGGTACCAGGAAGCATGATCTCCCAGGCGCGGGATACGTGAGCCCGCTTGCCTTCGCGCTCACCACGGCGATCGTAACCGTCGGCGCCACGTTGCAGGGCACCGTGGGCTTCGGCATGGGACTATTCGCCGTGCCGCTGCTCATTCTCATCGATCCGCGACTCGTGCCCGGCCCGCTGCTGGGCACCTCCGTCGTGTACGTGCTGCTGCTGGCGCACCGGAACCGCCGGGGGGTGCAGTGGCGCGATCTCGGATGGGCGCTGAGCGGGCGCCTGGTCGGCGTCTCGATCGCGGCCGTCGTGCTCTCCCTCGTGTCGCAGGAGCACATCGCCATCGTCTTCGGCGTGCTCATTCTGTCGGCGGTCGCGATGAGCGCGTCCGGACTGAAGGTCGAGCCACGGGCCGCCACGCTCCTCGGGGCTGGCACGCTCTCCGGCTTCATGGCCACCACGGTCTCCATCGGCGGCCCGCCCATGGCTCTCCTGTATCAGCACAAGTCGGGCGAGCGGCTGCGCGGGACGCTGTCGGGCTTCTTCGTGGTAGGGATACTGATGTCGCTCACGGCCCTGCATTTGGTGGGGCGGTTTGGGCGGCAGGAGATCATCTTGGCCGCGCTGCTCCTCCCGGGTACCCTTCTGGGGTTCCTGCTCTCGCAGCACACGGCGCGGATCTTCGATCGGGGGTACATCCGACCGGCCGTGCTCACGGTCTCGGCCGCCAGCGCGGTTGTCGTCGTGCTGCGACAGCTGTTGTGAGCAACGGCAGGGGCCGCTGCAACCTCCCGACCATGCCAACCGTACGTGTGGTAGTCAGACAACTCAGGGGCTGAAACCATGATCAATGCGCTCGGTCGTAGCCTCCGCCTCGTGCTGGCGGCGGCGCTCATTCTGCCAACCATCACCCACGCCCAGACGAAGCTCCTCCGCTTCCCCGACATCCACGGCAACCAGGTCGTATTCAGCTACGGCGGCGACCTGTGGTTGGCCCCCGCCGGGGGCGGGACGGCCACGCGGCTCACCGCGCATCCGGGGCAGGAGCTGTTCGCCAAATTCTCTCCCGACGGCCAGTGGATCGCGTTCACGGGCCAGTACGACGGGGACGAGCAGGTGTACGTGATGCCGGCGACCGGTGGGGTGCCGAAGCAGCTCACCTTCTACCCCGCCCGTGGGCCGCTGGCCCCGCGCTGGGGATACGACAACCAGGTGTACGGGTGGACACCCGACGGAAGTGGGGTGCTGTTCCGCTCCCTCCGGGACAATTGGGACATCGGCGATCCCCGCCTGTTCACCGTATCGCACGAGGGCGGGCTGCCCAAGGCCCTCCCCATGCGGGTTTCGGGGGCGGGTGCGCTCTCGCCGGACGGCCAGAGGGTCGTCTTCTCGCCGCTGTTCCGTGACTTTCGCACCTGGAAACGCTATCAGGGCGGTTGGGCCCAGGACCTGTGGATCTTCGACCTGGCGAGCAACGCCGCCGAGCAGATCACCGACCACGTGCGGGCCGATCGCGATCCGATGTGGGTGGGTGACTTGATCTACTTCACCTCGGATCGGGACGGAACACTCAATCTCTACTCGTACGACCCGGGGACGCGTCAGACCGCCCAGCTCACCCAGAGCGCCACGTGGGACGTGCGCTGGCCCAGCGACGACGGTATGGGCCGCATCGTGTACGAGCTGGACGGGGAGTTGAACATCTACGACATCGCCGCGGCGACGTCGACCAAGATCTCCATCGCGGTGCCCGACGACGGCGTGGCGATGCGGCCCAGCCGGGTGAGCGCGGCGCGGAACATCGAGGGCTGGGGATTGAGTCCCAAGGGCGAACGGGCGCTGTTCGTGGCGCGCGGCGACGTGTTCACGGCGCCGATCGAGAAGGGACCGACACGCAACCTCACCAACTCCTCCAACGCGCACGACAAGCACGCGCGCTGGTCGCCTGACGGTTCCAAGATCGCGTTCATCAGCGACCTGAGCGGCGAGGAGGAGATCTACTGGATCAACCAGGACGGCTCGGGTGGGCCGGTACAGCTCACGACCAACGGCGCCACGACCGGGATGCGCTACGCCCCAGAATGGTCGCCCGACGGGAAGTACCTGGCGTCGAGCGACAAGGAGGGGAGGATCTGGCTGGTCGAGGTGGCGACGCAGCGCGCGACCGAGATCGCCAATGAGCGTCAGGGACAGGTCACCGACTACACCTGGTCACCCAGGGGCGGCTTCCTGGCCTTCACGCTGTCCGACCCCAGCGGGTTCAACTCGGTGTACGTCTACAGCGTGGCAGAGCGGCAGCTGCGCCGCGTGACGGGCGAGTACTTCAACGAGTTCAATCCGGCGTGGGACCCGAACGGCGATTTCCTGTATTACATCGCCGACCGGGCGTTCGCTCCCCAGATCGGCTCGTTCGAGTTCAACTACGTGGTGGACCGCGAGTCGGGGATCTACGCCCTGGCGCTGCGTCGCGACGTCAAGCACCCCTTCCCGCCGGAGAGCGACGAAGTGACGGTGGCGGAGGAGAGTGAGGAAGAGGGAGAGAAGGCCGACGGGTACATCACCATCGACTTCGACGGCCTCGCCGACCGCGTGGTGCGGGTCCCCGTGGATTACGACAACTACTTCGGGCTCGCAGCGGTCGAAGGCCATCTGGTCTACGTGCGGGGAACGCCGTTCTACTACGGCCGCTCGCCCGACATCAACAACGACATCAAGATCTATTCGTTGGAGGATCGCAAGGAGTCGACGCTCGTCGAGGACATGAACGGCGGCGCGCTCTCACAGGACGGCAAGAAGGCGCTGGTCCGCCACGGCCGGACCTTCAAGCTGTATGACGTGAAGCCGAACGGGGGCGACGGCAAGACCGTGTCCACGGCCGGCCTCATGGTGGACCGAGTCCCGGCGCAGGAATGGGAGCAGATCTTCCACGAGGTGTGGCGGCGCTTCCGCGACTGGTTCTACGTGGAGAACATGCACGGTTACGACTGGGAGGCTCTGCGGGCGCAGTACGCGCAGCAGCTCGAGCACGTGGCGCACCGGTCGGATCTCAACTACGTGCTAGGCGAGATGGTAGCCGAGCTGAGCGTGTCGCACGCGTACATCCAGGGCGGGGACTGGGAGAGCCCAGATCGGGCTCAGGTGGGGCTGCTCGGCGCCCGCCTGGAGCTGGACGAAGGCTCAGGCCGCTACCGCATCGCCCAGATCTACCGTGGACAGAACGAGGAAGATCGCTACCGGGTGCCGCTCGCGGAGCTCGGCGTGAACGTGAGCGTCGGTGACTACATCCTGGCCATCGACGGACAGGAGCTGATGGCGCCCGAGAATCCCTATCGGGTGCTGCGCAACAAGGCCGATCATCCGGTCACGCTCACGGTGAACGGCCGGCCCACCTCGAGCGGGGCGCGCGAAGTCACCGTGATGCCGACGCGCGACGAGGAGGCGCTGCGGTATTTCACGTGGGTCGCCGAGAAGCGGGATTACGTGACTCAGCAGACCAACGGCCGCGTCGGCTACCTCCATCTGCCCGACATGGGCTCGGACGGCATCCGGGAGTTCATCAAGTGGTACTACGGGCAGATCCGCAAGGAAGGCCTGATCGTGGACGTGCGCGGCAACGGCGGCGGCAACGTCTCGCAGATGGTGATCAATCGGCTGAGCCGCGAGCTCCTGGGGTTGGGCTTCAGTCGCACGTTCGAGTGGCCGGGCACCTACCCGAACTCGGTGTTCATAGGCCACATGGTGGCGCTGATCAACGAAACCTCCGCGTCGGACGGCGACATCTTCCCCTGGATGTTCCGTCAGGCCGGCCTCGGCCCACTCATCGGCAAGCGCACCTGGGGCGGCGTGATCGGGATCAGCGGGCACGGTTCCCTGATCGACGGCGGTGACGTGTTCGTGCCGCAATACGGCGATAACGGATTGGACGGCTCCTGGGTCATGGAGAACCGTGGCGTGGAGCCGGACATCGAAGTGGACAACACGCCGACGTCATTGGTGGAGGGCAGGGATCTCCAGCTCGACCGCGCCATAGCGGAGGTCATGCAGAAGATCGAAGCCGAACCGGTTGGCTTCCCGCCACGTCCGGCGCCTCCGGTGAAGACGAAGCCGTAGCGCCGTCGAGCGGCCAAAGGAACGAGAGCGGAGAGCCCGAGTGGGCTCTCCGCTTCTTCGTTGGGGGGGGGCGGTGGCGCTAGAAGCTCAACGTGAGTCCGAGCCGGAATTCGTGCCTGGTCACCCGTCGGTCGCGCGGCAGATCATCCGCCCTGCGTTCACGTCGTTCCCCCCTCGGCCCTGTGTCCACCTGGGCCGACAGGTTAGTTTGCTGCTTCCGGTAGCGCTAGCCCTTGATTTCCATGCCGCTCTTCCTGCTCCAGGGAATGGACCTTTCCGTCCCCGCCAGCGCGACCTCCGAGCTGGCGGCGGCGTTCCTCCAGACCGCGATCACGCTGGGTCTGGTGCTGGTCTGCGCGTTCCTCTACCGGCAGTATCGCAAGCCGTACTTCGGGTGGCTGGCGCTCGCCTGGGCCCTCTACGCGGTGCGCCTCGGCGCGATCCTCAGCTTCGTTTACACCTCCGCACCGGTGTGGCTCTACTGGCACCAGGTCATCACGGGATGGACCGCGCTGGCACTGCTGGGTGCGGCGCTGGTGTTCTCCCAGGGGCTGCGCTGGCGCCACTGGTACTGGGCGCTGGTGCTGTTCCCGCCGCTCTGGTCGTACGTGGCGATCTACCGGCTGGACAACTTCCTGCTGGCGGCCGGGCCCGCGGTCCTCTTCCTGAGCATGGCCACGCTCTGGACTGGCTGGGTCTTCCTGCGCTATCACCGGCTCGTGGGCTCCGCGGGGGCCGTCGTCCTCGCCGTGTCGCTCTTCCTGTGGAGCCTGCACCATCTGGACTACCCCTGGCTGCGCGCGCGCGGCGTGTGGAACCCGTGGGGGTACTACCTCGACATCGTGTTCGAGCTGGCGCTCGGGCTCGGAATCCTGCTACTGGTGCTGGAGGACGTGCGCCGAGGCCTCGGCACGCTGTCGGCCCTGTCGAGCGACCTGCAGCGAACCGAGCGCGGCGACGAGGTGTTGGAGCGGCTGCTCGAGCCGCCGCTCACGCTGCCGGGAGTGCGGGGCAGCGCCATGTACCTGCTGCGCAACGGGCAGGGCCGGCTTGCGGCCGGCGCCGGCCTCTGCGCCCAGTGGCCGCTGAAGCAACCGGTCGGAACGGCGGCGCGCGCCGTGTCGCAGACGCTCGTGACCGGGCGGCCCGAGTTCGTGCGCGACGACGTGCCGAGGCGCGCCAGGCGGGATGGGTGGTACGCCTACGCCGCGGCGCTGCCGATCTTCATGGGTGGGAACGTGGCCGGGGCCCTGCTCATCGTGGGCGATGCCCGTGACCCCTTCGCCGCGCTGGACGAGCGGTTCCTCGTGGCGCTGGGCCAGCAAATGGGAGCGGCTCTCGAGAGCGCAGACCTGTACCAGCGGTTGGCCGAGCGCAGCCGCGAGCTCGAGCGTCTGGCGGCGCGCATGGTGCAGCAGCACGAGGAAGAGCGACACCGCCTCTCCCGCGAGCTGCACGACGAGACCGGCCAGGTGTTCTCGGCGGTACGGCTCAAGCTCGGCGTGATGCGGGAGTCGGCGACTGAGGACGAAGCGAGACGGCTGGACGATGCCCTGGCCCTGATGGACAAGGGCATCCGCAGCATCCGCAACGTCACCAACGATCTCCGGCCCTCGCTGCTCGACGACCTCGGTCTGCTACCGGCGCTGCGGGCGCTGGTGCACGACTTCGGGGAGCAGAGCGGCCTCTACACACGGGTGAGTGCGCCCGACGAGGTTCCGGACCTGAGCGACGAGGCCGAGGTGGCGCTGTTCCGCGCGCTGCAGGAGGGGCTCTCCAACGTGGCGCGTCACGCCGAGGCGCGCTCCGTCACGGTGCGCGTGCGTCTCGACGCGGGCCGCTTGGTGCTGAGTGTGCGCGACGACGGCCGCGGCCCGCCGGGCGCGCACCCGCAGGAGCTCGAACGACGGGGACACATGGGCCTGGCCGGCATGCGGGAGCGCATCACGGCGCTCGGCGGGACCGTGGCGCTGCGGGGCGCCCCCGGTGAGGGCGTAGAGCTGGTCGTGCGCATCCCGCTCGGCGACGTGGAGGCGGAATGACCGAGGAGCTGATCCGCGTGCTCGTGGTGGACGACCACGCCGTGGTGCGGGAGGGCATCCGCACGGTGCTGGAGGGCACGGCCGGCTTCGAGGTGGTGGGCGAGGCGGGAGACGGTGCCGAGGCCATGGTCCTGGCCGAGCGGCACCACCCCGACGTGGTGTTGCTGGACGTCACGATGCCCGGTCAGTCGGGGCTCCAGGTAGCCAGCCGCCTGCGGAAGCGCCTCCCCTCCACCCGCGTGCTCATCCTCAGCATGCACGACCGCACCGAGTACGTCCTGGAAGCGGTACGCGCGGGCGCCAGCGGGTACCTGCTCAAGGATGCGAGCCCGCGAGACCTGCGCGATGCGGTGCGCACGGTGCAGAAGGGCGAGGCGTACTTCGCCCCGGCGGTGGCCCAGAAGCTGAGCGCAGCCCTGCGCGGGGAGCTGGAAGAGGAGCAGCGCCGCGGAAACCTGGGCCTCCTCACCCCGCGGGAGCAGGAAGTCCTGACGTTGATCGCCGACGGCCGCACCAACAAGGAGATCGCCGGCGAGCTGGGCATCAGCCCCCGCACGGTGGAGACCCACCGCGAGAGCCTCATGCGCAAGCTCCGCATCCACACGGTGGCCGGGCTCACCCGGTTTGCGATCGACGCTGGCCTGATAAACGATTAGGCTGACCTAACGGGCCTCCGTAGTTCTTCGGATGGCCTCTCCGTAAAACTCCCAATTACCCCAACTTGCGGCATCACCCATCATTCCTCTCGGTAATTCGGACCCGGTCCGGAGCGGTGGCGCCCCCCCTCCCCTAGCTGCCGCTCCGGTCGGTGCCTCTGACCCACGACCAGCGCCGCCGGAGGTGGTGTGATGCATATGAGACGTCTGCCCTTCGCAGCCCTTGCCGCTCTGACCCTCGTCGCCGCGCCGCTCGGCGCACAGCAGCCGCAGAACCCTTCCCAGCCGTCCGACACGACCACGCGCAACCGTGAGCAGCCCATCCGACTCACCCCGGTGGCCGTCACGGCCACCCGCAGTGAGAAGGACGTGTTCCTCACCCCGACGCCGGTCGGCGTCATGGATGCTCAAGACCTCCTCGAGCTCAAGCCCAATACCGCCGCCGACGTGTTCACGCGGCTGCCGGGGCTGGATGTCACGGGGGTCGGCGCCAGCCAGGTCCGGCCGAGCATCCGCGGCCAGCGGGGCCAGCGGATATTGCTGATCCAGGACGGGCTGCGGCTCAACAACGCTCGGCGCCAACAGGACTTCGGCGAGATCCCGGCCCTGGTCGACGTGGGGCGGATCGAGACGATCGAGGTCGTGCGAGGGCCCTCGTCGGTGCTGTACGGCACCGACGCGATCGGCGGCGTGGTCAACATGCGCACCCGCAAGCCGCGCTACGAGGGCATCCACGGGTCGCTCGGCTTTCGCTACAGCGAGTACGACAGCCAGTACAAGGGCGTCGGCACCGTGAACGGCCGGCTCGGGGACTTCTCGTTCCAGGTGTCGGGGAGCGCGCGCCAGGCTTCCGAGTATACCGCGCCCTCCGGGACGTACGGCGAGATCACGCTCGACAGCGCGACCAAGGTGCTCAACACGGGCGCCGACGACTACAACCTCGAGGCTTACGCGGCGTACGAGATCGCCGGCCGCCACGAGGTATGGGGCAAGTACGAGCGGTACAAGGCCGACACGTCCGGGTTTGGCCTGATCGAGCCGGCGGAGTACACCGACGAGACGAGCCGTATCGAGATCCTGTATCCGTTCCAGACCTTCGACAAGGTCACGGCGGGCTACCGCGGCAACCAGCTCAATACGCCCATCGCGGACAACGTGGAGTTCATCGGGTACTACCAGGACAACAGTCGGCAGCTCAACAACAACATCACCGGGATCGTGCCGTTCCCGGGTGCCGAGATCCAGTTCTTCACCGAGAACTTCACCGACATCGAGACCCTTGGCGGCCGGCTGGAGGCGAAGAAGCTCGCCTGGGGCCGCGTAATGTGGACCTACGGCGTCGACTACTTCCGGGACAACGCCCAGAACGCCGACACCAGCACGAACATCATGTCGGGCTTCGGTCCTCCGGGCTCGGGGCCCATGGTGTTTGTCGACAGCGTCGCCAACCTGCAGAACGCCAGCTATTCGAGCGTGGGCCTGTTCGCCCAGGCTGACTGGCAGCTCACCGACCGGGCCTCGGTCATCCTGGGGGCGCGCTGGCAGAACGTGGCCGCCAAGACGAAGCCGACGCCGGGGTATGCGGACTCGTTGCTGACCAGCGAGACCGACAGGACGATCGTGGCGGCGCTCAACGCGCTGTACAGCGTCACGGACAACGTCACGCTCATTGGAACGGTCGGCCGCGGTTTCCGCTCGCCGAATCTGGTGGAGCGGTTCTTCGCGGGCCCGACCCCGGAGGGGAGCGGCTACCAGCTGCGCAATCAGAATCTGAAACCAGAGACGAGTCTCAACTTCGACGTCGGTGCGCGGTTCAGGAACCGCACCGTGTACCTGGAGGGCTTCTTCTTCTACAACACGATCTTCGACGGCATTCGGATCGCGGCGACCGGCGATACGATTTCCGGCATGCCGGCGTTCATGAACGTGAACGTGGACGAGCTGCGATTCCTCGGGGTGGAGCTGTCCGGCGACGTGCTGCTGCCGGCCGGATTCGTCGTCGGGGCGAACTACACGCACTTCGAGACGAAAGACGTGAACGATCCGCAGAATCCCGTGGGGGACAGCTACAGCGACAAGGTCGTGGGGCGCGTTCGCTGGACCGACCCGGGCAGAAGCGTATTCGCCGAGTACGAATTCCGCTGGAACGGCGAGCGGAAGGAAGTGTTCGCCGGCAGCGTGCCACCGGTGGGGCCAGTGCTTCCGGCCTTCATGACGCACTCGGTGCGGGCCGGCTGGACGTTCTTCCGGCGGGGCAACCTCACCCAGCGGATCGGCGTGTCACTCACGAACCTCACGAACGAGCTGTACGCCGAGTTCGCCAACGCCTCGTTCTTCCGGCCGCAGCCGCGCCGGGGGCTGCTGGTCTCCTGGGACATGACGTTCTAGGGCGAGCTGAGACCAGGAAAGGAGCACCGCGCCGTGCGAGAGCCCGTTCACTTCGTTCCGATCGTCACCACGGTCGTGGCCATCGCGTTCTCGCTCGTGGTGTACCGCCGCTATCGCGAGCGGCAATCGGGGCCGCACCTCCTGTGGTGGTCGATCGGGCTCCTGCTCTACGGCGTCGGCACGGGGACCGAAGCGGCGACGACGCTCTTCGGGTGGAACCAGGGTGTGTTCCGCGCCTGGTACATCGCCGGTGCGCTGCTCGGCGGGGCGCCGCTGGCGCAGGGGACCGTGTATCTCCTGTTCTCGCGGCGCGCCGCCGACCGAATGGCGGTGGCGCTCCTGGCCGTGGTGGCGGTGGCGGCGCTCTGCGTGCTGCTGACACCGATCAACTACGGGCTGGTGGAGTCGCACCGCCTATCGGGCCGGGTCATGGAGTGGCAGTGGGTGCGGGCGTTCAGCCCCTTCATCAACCTCTACGCCGCCATCTTTCTGATCGGCGGAGCCGTCCTCTCCGCCGTGCGGTTCAGCCGCAAGCGCGGCACCTACCACCGCATGGTGGGCAACATCATGATCGCGACGGGTGCCCTGCTGCCCGGCATCGGCGGGACCGCCACCCGTTTCGGTCACGTGGAGGTGCTCTACGTGACCGAACTGGCGGGCCTCATGCTGATCTGGATGGGATATCGCTGGAACGTGCGGACGCCGGTGGCGCGCCGCGCGGCGCGGGGTGCGGCGATCACGGCCGCGCCCGAGGCTACCTGAGGAAGACGAGGTTGTTGCCGAGCAGCCGATTGGTGGCACTCAGCACGGCCCGCACGGCCGCCCCGGGGGGATTCCCTTCGATCACCGAAGACCCGACCACCCGCTGGGCGTGGTCGGAGAAGTGACTCTCCAGGGAAGCCACCACCACCACCGTATCGAACGCCTTGATGGTCGTGACACCGAGGAGCTCGAGGTGCACGCGGCCAGCGACGGCTTCCTCCAAGGCCAGCGCCGTCGCCTCGGCGGCACAGCGGAGCATCCCGATCTCCGAGCTCACCCCTTCGGCGGTGCCGACAAAACGGTTGCTTTCGTCCCACGCGAGCGTCACCTTGCTGCGGCAACGGCCGTTCGGGAGCGACTCGAAGTCGAGGTCCTCGAACTTGATTCGGGTGTTGGCGTCGCGAGGAGGCACGGTTCGTCTCGGGCGCTAGGCTTGGAATTGGCTCCAAGATAGCATTCGAGACCCGACTACGGAACGCACGATGGCATACGGTCTGCACTGGGAGTGGCGCGGATTCGGCGGGCTCGACGCTGGGTCGCGGCGGCGAATCGAGGACCTGCCGCGCCTGTTCCCGAGCGACATCGAGGGCGTGGACAGCTACTACTGGTATCCCGGCTGCGACGTCAATCTCAAGCTCAGGGACTGGGGGAGGCGGGCCGGGGTGAAGCTGAAGCGGCTGCGCACCGTGGACGACGAGACCGGGTGCCAGCTCTGGTACGAGGACGAGCGGGAAGACTTCCCCTTTCCACTGCAGCCCGCGGCGGTGCACCGGTTGGCGGAGGCGCTGGGCGTCGACATGTCGCCCCCCCGACGCTCCATCGGGCGTTGCACGCTCCTCACGCTGCTGCAGGAGGCGCGTCCCGATCTGGTCGTGGTGCCGGTCCGGAAGATCCGCTCGATCCGCCGCTGGGGTCCCGAGGGCCGGGAGATCCTGGTGGAGATTGCCGAGATCTCTGCGCCGGAGCGTCTGACCTCGGTGGGGATGGAGGATCGAGCCGGCCTGACCGACTCGGCGTCGGCGGAAGAGATGGCGGCGGCGAAGGCGGATGTGCTGGCCGCCCGTGAGGCCCTCGGGCTGCCGGGCGCGCTCACCACGGTGAGTTACCTCGCGGCGGTGGGCACGTGGGCTGCGGGGGGCACTCTCCTCAGGCCGTAGGTTTCTCTTCGGGCCTTCCCGCCTCGCGGACCCAGAGCAGCAGTGCCACGATGTCGTACAGCGTGTGCACGACGATCGGTACGACCAGATTGCCCGTCGTGAGGAGCAGCGCTCCCAGGTACAGCCCCAGCACGGCGGCGAGGAGCGCGTAGGTGTGCGTCAGGAAGTGCGCCGCGCCGAAGATCACGCTGGCCACGACGAGCCCCGCCGTCGGGCCGACCGCCTGGCCGATACCGCGTTGCACGAGGCCGCGGAAGAGCGTCTCCTCCGCCACACCCGCCAGCAGGGCGATGAGCACCAGCTCCGCGACTGAGCAGTCGGCGAACAGCGGGACGACCGTGTGCTCCACCTCGCGGCGCAGGCGGCGGAGCGGGTGCCAGGTCGAGCGGGAAACCCACCACATCAAGAGGAGCGTCGGGATGGTGGCGACGGTCCCCCAGGCGAGCGCCCCGGCGGAGATCCGGGCACCGCCGAGCGGGTGGACCCCCACGAGCACGCCGATGCCCAGGGCGAGGATGAGCAGGCCGCCCTCGAGCACCACGGCCAGGCGCACGACTCCTCTCATGCCACCACTCTACCCCTGCGCCCCGGGAGGCGAAAGCCGCAAGGCCTTGCGGTGCGTCGGGTGGGGCGCAGAATACGTGGGGTGATCTCCCGGGCGCGCGAGGCGCCCTCGCACGAGAGGAAGAGACATGTCTCGCATCATCGTACCGCTGATGTTGGCGGCCACGCTGCCCCTCACCCGGCTCGCGGCCCAGGTGCCGCCGGCAGACCCCGGGCAGAGGAGTGAGCCGGCCCCGCTGTTCGCGTCCAACGACCTGCTGGTCATGACGCTCGAGGCGCCGTTCAAGACGACGCTGGACGATCGCGGCGAGGACCGCGAAGACCATCCGGCGGTCCTGCGCTACGAGGACCCCGAGGCCGGGCCGCTGAGCCTCGAGGTCGAGATCCGCGTGCGGGGGAACTTCCGGGCACAGAGCAGGAACTGCCGCTTCCCGCCGCTCAGGCTGGATGTCAAGCGAGGGGAGGTGGAGGGGACGGTCTTTGCGGGGCAGAACAGGATCCGCATCGTGACACACTGCCAGGATCGGGGGAGCGACCCGAACCGGTACGTGCTGCACGAGTACCTCGCGTACCGGGTGTACAACCTGCTCACCGACTTGAGCGTGCGCGTACGCCTCGCGCGCATCACCTACGTCGACACTGAGAGAGATCAGGAACCCTTCACACGCTACGCCTTCTTCGTGGAGGATTACGGGCAGGTGGCAGTGCGCAACGGGTGGGAGGTGCTCGAGGTGCCGCTCATGCCACCCAGTCAGATCGATCCCGCCCACCTCGCGCTGTACGAGGTGTTCCAGTACATGATTGCCAACACCGACTGGTCGGTGGCCTTCAAGGAAGACGACGAGGAGTTCTGCTGCCACAACACGATCATGGTGGGCACGATGGTCGGACCGGTCTTTCCGGTGCCGTTCGACTTCGACTGGGCCGGTGTGGTGGACGCTCCCTACGCCCGCCCCGATCCGATGCTGGGCATCCGTACGGTGCGCCAGCGCCGGTTCTGGGGGGTGTGCAAGCCGCGGGAGGTGCTGGAGAGTGCGTTTCCCCTCTTCAACCAGAAGCGCGAGGAGATCTACGACCTGTACCGAAGGCAGGAGGGGTTGGAGGAGGACCAGGTACGCAGGTCCCTCGAGTTCTACGACGAGTTCTACGAGACCATCAACGACGGAAACAAGGTGCGGAGCCGAATGATGGAGGACTGCCGCATGGTGGGAAGAGGAGAGGAGTAGCGCTCAGTCCCGTCCGGCGGCCGCCTCCAGGCCCTCGCGGTTCCGTATCCGAATCATGCGCCGGGAGACCTCGACCGTGTCGGGCCCGGCACGCCCCGGTCGGACCTTCCGACGGTTGGGGATCGTGGTCGACTGGCGCGCCACCTCGATGAGCCCCTGCGTGGTGAGGTCGCCCATGGCCCGGGACACGGTCTCGCGGCTCGACCCCACCATCTGGGCGATGAGATGGTGCGTGAGCTGCTGGCTGATGCTCACGCCATCGTTCTGATCCGCCATATCCAGCAACAGGCCGGCCACGCGTGCGGGGACGTCCTGCAAGACCAGGCTGCTGATCTTCGAGTCCGCCTGCCGCAGCCGCTTGCAGAA
>CP070716.1:1660801-1663271 GCA_020350425.1 Gemmatimonadota bacterium | reverse complement strand
GCGCGCTCACGCTGCTGGGCCGGGTCTACGTGGTGTGGGGTGCTGCCGATAGCGCCACCACCGGATGGCACGTGCTCGAGGAGGCGTGGGAGCTCACTCCCGAAGATCCCCAGATCCCGTACTGGCAGGCACGCGCCGGCCTGGTCGTGAACGGCCGCAACAGCGAGTGGGCCGAGTGGGCGATCCGGGACGGCCTGTACCGCGTGTGGAACCTGGACCCCACCTACCGCGACACCTGGGAGCTGTGGCGCCACGCCTACCACGGCACCGATGAGCTGGAGCAGGCGGTGGTGATTCTCGCGCGCAGAGACGGAGACCCCGCCGCCGACCTGAGACGCGCTCAGCTGCTGATCGCCCTGAACGAATACGAAGCGGCCGAGGAGATCCTCGACCGCATGCTCGACGGCGGGCACGCCGGCGCAGAAGTGTGGGGCCTGCGCGCGCAGGGCGCGTTGGAGGCGGGCGACACCACGGCGGGCCTGTCGCACTACTACGAGGCAGTTGGCGCGGCGGCCACCGACACGTTGGGCATACTGTGGCAGCAGGTCGAGATGATAGCCACGCCCGCCGAGGTGGCCGAGTACGCCGAGACCTCACCGGAGGACTGGCCGCGGTTCTTCGCGGTGTTCTGGGCGCGGCGGGAGCCGGACCTGAACACTGAGCCCAACGAGCGCATAGTCGAGCACTTCGCCCGGCTCAGGCGCGCCCGCCGGGACTTCCGCCTGCTCTTCCCCCAGGCGGCGTTTCACCGCAGCCCGGAGCGGCGGGCCTTGATTGCCAACGTGGCGCCCGCGGTGTTCGTCAGCGTGCAGCGGCTCGGCGTACCCGGAATCCTGCCACAGATGTCGGCGCGGCTCGAGGCGGACCTGCAGCGGGCGAGAGTCGGCACCGACGTGCGCGATCTTCCCGAGCCCGACACGCTATCGCGCTACCGCCGCTACGGTTTCGACGGACGCGGCCTGATCTACCTGCGGTTCGGCGATCCGGAGCGCCGCTACGTGGAAGACGCGGTCGAGGCTTGGTACTACGAGACCGCCGACAAGCCGCAGCTGGTCGTATTCGCCCGCGCTACGTCCGCCACACAGTTCGGGACGAGCGGCGAGTCACTCGGGGGCGACATGGTCGTCTTCCCGACGACGCCGCGCGAGGTCAGCCACAGTATCGAGTTGCTGCAGCGTGACACCACGTCGGTCGCGGCGAAGCTCGACGTACACGCGTGGGTGGCGAGCTTCCGTGGCGCCGTTCGGGACATGCAGCTGGTGTACGTGGGCGCGACCCCCGACTCGGGCACCGCGGCGCTGTGGGACGGGCAATGGAGCATGGTCGACCGCCGCAGCGGCGCCAGCCCCATCCAGCTGCACGTGCAGGCGGGTCCATATACCCTGGGGCTCGACGTGGTGCGGGGCGGAGAGCTGGGCCGCGTGCGTGCCGACGTCGAGATCCCCGAACTGTGGCGCGAGAGCCTCACCGTCTCCAGCCTGCTGATCGGTGCGGTCGCCGACACGGGGTTCGGACGCGACGACGTGGCGGCCGCGATGCCGGGTATCCGCCGGCTCGAAGCGGGCGTACCGCTCGCGCTGTACAGCGAGATCTATGAACTCCCCGCCGACGCGGCGGGGCTGGCCAGCTACGAGGTGGAGTACACGTTCGTCCCCGACGGCGCCGGCGACCCGATCAGCATCACCTTCGAGCGAACGGTGGCGGCGGCGCCCACGGTGCGGGAGCGCGTGGTGCTGGCGCCGGGAAGGGTACCGCGCGGCACCTACACGATCACGATGACGGTACGGGTGGCCGGTCTCGAGGACGAGTCGACCATCGCGGACGTGGAGCTGAGGTGACGGCGTTCGTGGTTCTGGCCCTCGCGGCCGGCCTGCAGCAGCAGGTGCAGGACACGACCATCTACGCGCGCGCCGAGTCGCTGCTCGTGGCCGGGGAGCTTGCCGATGCCCGCCGCATCCTGGAGCGGAAGGTGCGCCGCGACCGCGAGGACGTACGGGCTCTCACCCTGCTCGGGCGCGTGCACCTCGCCTGGCCCGTGATAGGGCGGTGGAAGGCGTGGGACTACCTCGAGAGCGCCCGCAAGGCCGAGCCCGGCGACCCCGAGCCGCCCTACTGGCAAGTCCAGGTGGGCCTCCACCTCGCCATGGAGGACGGGCAGTGGATGATCAAGCGCGGCCTGTTCGACGTGTGGCGCGCGGATCCGCACTACAAGGACACCTGGGACATCGCGGATCAGGTCTACTGGAGCAACGAGGATCGCAGGGAGGCCGCCGCAATCCTGGCCTCACACAGTGATGATCCGTTCGCAGCGCTGCAGGGCGCCCGGCTGCTCGTGGACGCAGGCGAGTACGAGCGGGCCGCGGCAGTGCTCGATTCACTCGTCGCTGCCGGACACGAGAGCGGGACGCTGTGGGCGCTGCGGGCGCAGTGTGCCCTCGAGAGCGGGGACGTGAACGGCGGAACCGCGTAC
>CP070716.1:1658631-1660701 GCA_020350425.1 Gemmatimonadota bacterium | reverse complement strand
AGCTCGTCCTGCAACTTCCCCTGCTGCTCGCGAACGACGGCAGCGGGCGCTTCCGCGACGTGGGCCCCGAGCTGGGCGACTACTTCAGGACGCCGCGCTCCGGCCGCGGCGCCGCCGTCTGGGACTACGACGACGACGGCGACCTGGACATCGCCGTGTCACACGTGGATCTCCGTGCGACGGCCGCACTCCTGCGCAACGACGGAGGCAACCGCAACCACTGGCTCGGCCTGACGCTGGTGGGCGGCGGCGGACCCGCGTCCGCCATCGGCGCCAGCGTGCGCGTGACCACGGCGTCGCGGACCCAGGTGAAGGTCAACCAATGGGCCACCAGCTACCTGTCGTACAACGACCCGCGCATGCTCTTCGGGCTCGGCGCGGACGCCCACGTAGAGCGGCTGGAGATCCGCTGGCCGAGCGGCGAGCGGGAGGTGCTAGAAGACATCCCCGCGGATCGGTACGTGACACTGGTTCAAGGGATCGGCATTCGAGCCCCTTGAGCGGGGCGCCGCGCAGCCGCCGCCGCACGGCACGCAGCCCCGCCGCCTTCGCCGGTTGAGCTAGGCTGTGCACCGTGTCCGAACCGAGCGTGTTCGAGCGCATCCGGCAGCTCCTCGACTCCCGCGGCATGGCCTACCGCGTCGTGGAACACGGACCGACGCGCACCTCCGAAGAGGCCGCGCGGGCCCGCAGCGAGCCGCTGCGCCTGGGGGGCAAGGCGCTCGTGCTCAGCGTGGATGGCGCGTTCCACCTGCTGGTGCTGAGCGCCGCGTCGAAGCTCGACTCCCGCGCCGTAAAACGGCACCTCGGCGCGAAGAAGACGCGCTTCGCCACACCGGACGAGCTCCTCGAGCTCACCGGACTCGAGCCGGGGGCCGTGCCGCCCTTCGGCGAGCCCATCCTCGCGCTGCCACTGCACGTGGACGAAGCCCTGTGCGCCAACGAGCGCATCGCCTTCAACGCGGGCTCGCTCACCGCCTCGATCATCATGCAGATGCCGGACTACCTGAGGGTCGCCTCCCCGGACGTCTTCCGCTTCGCCAGCGAAGGCTGAGCTGCAGCGCGAGAACGCCCGGACGCCGTGTCTAGCCAGGCGGGCCTTCCGCGCCGGCGCCGTCCCGCACGTCCACGACGGGGGATTCCGCCTGGCGCTTCTGCTCGATGTTCGTCTGGGTCCAGCTGGTGGGGATGCCCAGCGGGTAGAGGCACAGGCACGCGAAGATCAGCGGGCGCACCGGACCGAGGGGGCTGTGGACGGCCGAGGCCGCGGTCGGCCCGTTTTCGAAGTGTCTGGTGCGCCGCACGGCCCAGAAGAGCAGTGCGAGACCGACGCACGCCATCAGCAGGTTGAAGTACTGCCCCGTGTCGAGGCCGAGCCAGTAGGCCTCGTAATCCCTCAGCAGGTCGACCCAGAAGCGAAGCATGGCGTACAGGAAGACGAACAGGGCCAGAGCCACGCCCCGTCCGGCAGGATGGCGCCTCAACACCCACGCGAGTACGGGGACCAGCAGAAGGTTCTTGGCGCTTTCGTAGAGCGCGACCGGATGACGGGCCTCTGCCAGATCGGGATAGTGCACAGCCCACGGCAGTTGTGTGGCCGTACCGATGACGCCCCCCTCCATGAAGTTCCCGAGCCTTCCCACCGCCAGCAGGAATGCGGCGGGCACGGTCAGCTCGTCGACGACCTGCAGAAAGGGCTTCCCGCGAAGCCTGCAGAAGGCCTGGACGCTCACCACGGCGCCAAGCAAGACGCCGTGCGTCGCCAGGCCGCCGCGCCACCAGTTGAGCGCCTGCAGAGGATGGACGCGATAGTAATCGAGCTCGTAGACGAGGATGTCGAAGGCGCGCCCACCGATCAGGACGCCGAGCGCGATGGCGATGGAGAGATCCAGGACGTGCGCCATCGACAGACCCAGACGCGATCGCCTGAACGCAAACCAGCCGAAGACGCCGAGGAAGCCCACGGTGTAGACGGCGCCGTACCAGCACACGGGCAGACCGAAGACGTGCGCAATGACCCTGTCGAAGTCGTGCGTGAAGCCGGAAGACATCGCGATGCTCGCGGGGGGG
>CP070716.1:1649461-1658531 GCA_020350425.1 Gemmatimonadota bacterium | reverse complement strand
GATGGTACGATCTACCGAATCTCCACCCCCGCCGCCTGCTCGATCTGCTTGATCAGCTCCACGTGATCTGCTTCTTCCCCGAGCGCCTTGCGGCCCTCTCCGAACACGCGCTTGGTCATGCCGATCGCGTCGCTGGGCACGCCCGTGTCCTTGAGCACCTTGAGCGCGATCCCGATGTCCTTGTCGAGCAGCGCCAGCCGGAACGTGCGGAGCCAGGCGCGCGACACCACCCGCTCGGGGATGAGGTTCTCGGTCACGTTGGAGCGGCCGCTCGAGGCGTTGATCACCTCCAGCGCCTTGGTGGCGGGCACACCGAGCTTCACCAGCGCCGCCAGGCACTCGCCCGCCGCCTGGATGTTGATGCCGAGCAGCGAGTTGTTGAACGCCTTCACCGCGTGGCCGGTGCCCACGGGCCCCACGTGCACCACCTTTCCGGCATACGGCTTCACGATCTTCTCGGCCTGGGCCACCCACTGCTCCTCCCCGCCGAGCATCACGGTGAGGGTGCCGGCCTCGGCCCCGCTGGTCCCGCCGCTCACCGGCGCGTCCACGAACCCGGCGCCGCTCCCGGCGAGCCACGCGGCGACGGCCCGTGACGCGGCCGGATCACCGGACGTGGAATCCACCAGTAGCTGCCCCTTGCGCCACGCGCCGCCCGCGCTCTCCACCACTTCCCGCACGTCGGCCGACGTGGGGAGGCAGGTGATCACCACATCGGCCCACTCGACCAGCTCGGTGGGATTCGCGGCCACCGACGCTCCCTCCGCCTGCGCGAAGGCCCGAGCCTTCTCGATGGTGCGGTTCCACACCATGGTGTCAAACGCGCGCGCCACGTGCACGGCGATCGGCCGCCCGATAGCACCCAGCCCGATGAATCCGACCTTCACTCCCATCGGCACCCCCTGAATGTGACTGACCCCGAACGGAAGTCCGGGGTCAGGAAAGTCACGGCTCCGCCACCTCGCCCGCAGCGACCGACGAGATGGGTTGCGGCACGCTCATCTCAAGTGCGCAGCAGCTGCCGCTTGAGATTCATCATCTTCCGCCTGAGCGACCCGTCGATGATGCGGTCGTTCAGCCGGAGGATCAGCCCGCCCAGGATCGCCGGGTCGGCGCGGAAGTGCGGGATCACCTCTTTCCCGATCACCTCGCTGAGCTTGGTGCGTACCGCTTCCTGCAGCGCCTTGTCCGGCTCACGCGCCAGCGTGATCCCTGCGTGGATGCGGTTGAACTTCTGGTCCACCAGCTCCAGGTACTCCCGGCTGATCGCCGGCAGAATCCCCTGGCGCCCGCGCTTCACCACCGCCTGGAGGAACCTGAGGAACGGCTCCGAAGCGTACTTGTGCAGCGCCGCGGTCAGGATCGCCTGCTTCTGCGGCTTGGTCACGCGCGGCGACGCCAGGACCGCGTGCACCGCCGGCTCGTGCTCGATGGCGCCCGCCAAGCCCTCCATGAGATTCGCATACCGCTCGGTCTCGTCATGGCGCTCGCCCACCTCGAACAGAGCCTGGGCGTAATTGCGCGCGATCGTGGGCTCCCGCACCGCTACTCGCCTCCGAGGGAGTCGAGATACCGCTCCACGATCTTGCGGTCGGCCTCACTATCCAGCCGCTGCTGGATCAGCTTGGCCGCGGCGGCGAGCGACAGCTCCACCGCCTCGCGCCGAAGCTCGGTGACCGCCTTCTCCCGCTCCACGTTGATCTCCCGCCGGGCGCGGTCCAGCATCTGCTGCTGCTCGTCACGCGCCTTGGCCAGCAGCTGCTCGCGCTCATTCTGCGCCACGGCCTTGGCCTCGTTGATCAACGTGTGCGCCTCGCCCTTGGCGCCTTCGAGCAGCTTCCTGTGCTCCTCGAGCGCCGCCTTGGAGTCGGCGTTCACCTTCTCGGCTTCCTCGAGCTGCTGCTTGATCAGCCGCTCGCGCTCCTCGGTGAGCCGCACGATAGGCGGCCACGCGTACTTCCGGAGCAGCAGGAAGAGGGCGATGAAGACGAGCCAGGTCCAGATGATGAGCCCCGGCTCGGCGGAAAACGGCCCGCCCAGCCCGCCTTCCGCCCCTTCCTCAGAGAGCAGCAATAGCGTCGCGAGCATGCTAGAGGATCTTCGCGACCAGCGCCATGATGACGGCGATGATCGTAGCGCCTTCCATGAGGAAGGCGATCAGCAGCGACGTGCCGCGGATGTCGTTGGCCGCCTCGGGCTGCCGCGCAATCGCCTGCGCAGCCTCGCCGCCGACCCGGCCAAGGCCGATACCCGCGCCCACGAGGGCCAGGCCGATGCCGATGCCAACACCCAGCGTGTCACCGCCGGTTGCGGCGGGCTCTGCGGCGCCCTGCACGGCCGCCAATAGGGGGAGCAGATTCGCAAACATGGATCAAATCCTCTTCGTTATGGGAGATTGCCTCTCGTTGTCGCGCTTCCCGCCGGTGGACCGCCTCTCCCGAACGACCTCCCTGCGGTGACCCGCCAACGGCCCCGAGGGCCAGCGGAATTCCCCGGCCGCCCGGCCGGGTACCTGTCGGAGCGGCGCGAAGCGCGCGGGCCGCTCCCTTGTGATCTCGCTAGTGCTCGTGCTGCATCACGCCGATCAACACCGCCGTGATGAGCGCGAACACGTAGGCCTGCACGAACGCCACGATGATCTCGAGCAGCATGATGCCGAGCACCAGCACGGCCGAGCCGGCTCCGATGGCCCAGCGCCACGTCTCGATGTGCCCGAACAGGAAGATCATCCCGAACAGGGCCAGGATGACGAAGTGGCCGGCCGTCATGTTGCCGAAGAGTCGGACGCACAGCGCGAACGGCTTCACCAGCTTGCCGAGAATCTCGATGGGGGCCATGGCCACGGAGATCACCATGGCTCCCGCGCCGCCCACGCCCGGGACGTGCGGGAAGATGGTGCGCATGTAGCCCTTGAATCCGAGCTGTACCATGCCGCTGATCTCGATGGTGAGCAGCGACAGCAGCGCCAGCCCGCCCGTCACCGCGTAGTTGCCCGTGGGCGTGGCGCCCCAGGGCATGAGCCCCATGAGATTGCAGTACAGGATGAAGAAGAACAGCGCCATGATGTACGGCGCGAACTTGGCGCCGTTCTCGCCGATGTTGGCTACGGCCACGTCGTTGCGCACCCACAGCACCAGCGCCTCGACGGCGTTGGCGAAGCCCTTGGGAGCGTTCTCACCGGCCCGCTGCTTCTCCAGCCGCCGCCCCGCAATCCACATGGTGAGGAACACCAGCAACGCCGCGAAGGCCATGTAGATCACGTGCTTGCTGGGGGTCAGGTTGAGCGTGAGGCCCGCGAGATGAATGTCGGGCCACTTCTCCCAACTCAGGTGGAACAGCGGCTGGAAGTCCAGCGCATAGGCATCGGCGGTGTGGTGCATGAGGATCTCGCCCAGATCCACGTGCCCGGGAGCCTGCGCGGCCGTATCCGCGACGTGCGCCGCCGTGTCCGCAACGTGCGCCGCCGTGTCAGCCTGTGTCTGTAGGTCGTGCTGTATCATTCCGCAGCAGTCGCATTTCGTAGAACAAGAGGGGGAGGAGCACCCCCAGGTACCCAAGCGCCGTCGGCAGCGGTGGGAACAGGTCGCCCATCCACTTCACCGCCACGACGAACGCCAATACGCCGGCCAGCCGCAGCCCCATCCCCATGGCCCAGTTCGCCATCGTCTGGGCATAGGTCCCACGCAGACCGCGCTTGAGGAGCGCGACCGCCACCACGCTGATCGCCGTGGCCAGGAGTCCGAAGGCTCCCCCCGCCAGCACCGCGCCGGGGCCCCACACCAGATAGAGCACGCCGGTTACCCCGACGGTCAGCGCGAGCCCGATGCCCGCATCCTTCATGACCCCTGACCCCGTTGGGACTCGTCTTCCTCGTCTCCAGCCTGGAGCCGGCGGTAGATGCTCAATGTCGAGAGCGCCGCGCCGACCAGGGCTCCGAGCACCGTGAACAGGGGCAGCACACCCAGCCAGCGGTCGAGGAACCAGCCCCCGGCCATGAACAGCATTACGCCGGCCGCGAAGGCGCACCCCAGTCCCGAGTACCGATAGACGTACAGGAGGGAGCGCCGCGGCGTGCTCACGGGGCTCATGGGCGCCCGAAATGTACCCCGCAAGGCCGATTATTCAACTCTCGATATGCGGCGGCTCCGGCCCCTCTGCGGGGCGGATCTCGGGGCCCCGACGATCGGGCCGGCGTCAGACGGCTGGGTGTCGGGCGCCGACGCCGGTCGAGGGGGGGAGTACCGCCGCGACCCTGACGGCCCCATTATTCGGCGTGGCAAGCTACCGCCCGGTGCATGCACCGGGCCTTCTGATATAGGAACACCTGGTTCCGAGGAACCATGAAGCGTCGCACCCGACTGCGGCGGCCGATCAAGCTGAACGTCGAACGGTTCGAACAACCGGACGACGTGACCTGCGGTCCCACCTGCCTCGCGAAGGTCTACCGCTACTACGGGCTCGAGGCGAGCCTGGCCGACATCATCGAGGAGACGCCGCGCAATCCCGACGGCGGAACGCTCGCCGTGAACCTCGCCATCAGTGCCATCCGGGAGGGATTCCGGCCCACGATGTACCCGTTCGGGCTACGGGTGTTCGACCCAACCTGGCGGCGGCTCGACGGTCGCACACTCGCGCGCAAACTGCGGCGGCGGCGTGACGCCGTGCGCTCGGTTCGCCTGCGGCGCGCCCTCGCCGCGTACACCGACTTCCTTACGCTGGGTGGCCGCATCCGCTTCCAGGAGCCGAGCGCCGACCTGCTGGTGGAGATCCTGCGCGGCGGCGATCCCATTCTCACGGGCCTCAGCGCCACGCACCTCTACCGCACGCCGCGCGAGCGCCACAACCGCTACGACGACGTGCGTGGGGAGTCCGTGGGGCACTTCGTCGTGGTGTCGGGATACGATCCGAGGACCGACCGCTTCGTGGTCACCGACCCCTTCCGCAACGTCCCCCTCAGCCGCACTGGCCGCTACACGGTCCCCGCCGAGCGCCTCATGACGGCGATCCTCCTCGGTGAGAGCACCTACGACGCCGTCCTACTGGTCGTCGGGCCACGGTAACCAGCATGCGCGAACGCGTGAAACGACGACGCACCGAGCTCCTGGTGGTTACCGACCTGCAGCGCCTTTCGGCGCTCCGCGGCGTGCGCTTGCATACGGCGGACGAGTACCTCGCCGGCGAGGCCGGTACGGAGGACGAGCAGCTCACCGTGGTCAACCTGTGCCGCTCCTACCGGTACCTCTCCAAGGGATACTACGTGTCGCTGCTCGCCGACGCCCGCGGGCAGCGGGTGCTGCCGACACTCGAGACGATCGAGGCCGTGGGCGATCCCTTCGTGTACTTCCGCGCCCTGGAGGAAGCGGGGCTGGACACCATCGAATACCGGCTGGCGCGGAGCGGGCACCGGCTCCTCCCCAAGGTGATCCTCCCCGAGCCCGAGCCCGACGCGGCGCCGTCGGAGGAGCGTCGCCCCCTGGTGACGCGCGGCGCCGCCGGCGAGGAAGTGCGCTACGAGCGGGCGTCGCTCCAGTATCGGGAAACCACCTGCGTGCTCGGCAAGACGGTCGACCAGGAGTTCCGGCGGCCGTGCAGCACGATCTTCCGCGTGTTCCCCGTGCCGCTGCTCCGCGTGCGGATGTACCAGGATCCCGATGACGCCTCGTGGCGCGTGGGACAGATCTTTCCGGTGCCCGCCACGCAGCTCGACGCCGCGGAGCTCGACCTGTTGACCACCGAGCTGACCACCGACCGGGTGCGCCGCCACCGCACCGAGCCGCAGGCGACCCGTCCCTACCGTATCGCGTGCCTGTGGGACGAGCACGACCCGTATGCCCCCTCCGACGAGGAGACGCTCGACAAGTTCGAGCGGGCGGCGGCGAAGCGGAACGCTCTGTTCGAGATCGTCGAGCGCGAAGACATCGCGACGCTCGCCGAGTACGACGCCCTCTTCATTCGCACCGTCACGGCGATCGACCACTACTCGTTCACCTTCGCCCAGACGGCCGAGAGCCTCGAGATCCCCGTTATCGACGATTCCCGCTCCATCATGCGGTGTGGCAACAAGGTGTTCCTGCACGAGATCTTCTCGAAGAACGGGATTCCCACGCCTCCCACCGCGATCATCTCGCGCCGCACCCCGGCCGCCGAGCTGGCCGCCCTGCGATTCCCGCTCATCGTGAAGCTCCCCGACGGCACCTTCTCGCACGCCGTGAAGAAGGCCGACGACACCGCGCAACTCGACGCGATCTGCCAGGACATGTTCCGCCGCTCGCCGCTGCTGCTGGTGCAGGCCTTCACGCCGACGCCGTTCGACTGGCGCATCGGCGTGCTCGAGGGTCGTCTCCTGTTCGCGGCCAAGTACCACATGGTGAAGGACCACTGGCAGATCGTGAGCCACTGGAAGACGGGACGCACGCGGTACGGCAAGGTGGAGGCGGTCGCGATCGACAGTGTCCCGGAGGCCGTACGCCGGTTGGCGCTGGACGCGGCCGGCCTGATCGGCGACGGGCTGTACGGCGTGGACCTGAAGGAGACCCAGGGCGGGCCGCTCGTGATCGAGGTGAACGACAATCCCAACATCATCGCCACGGACGAGGACGCCGTCGAAAAGGACCGCATCTACGACGCCGTGATCGACGCGCTGCTCAGCCGGGTGCAGCGCCCCGTCGAGCCGACCTCCTCGTGAGCGGCGCCCCCCGACCCGCCTACCGCCTGTTCGAGGTGGTGGGCATCGAGCTGGAGTACCCCATCGTGGACGCCGACCTGCGCCCCGTCTGTCTGGTCGAGCCGGCGTTTCGTCGCATCAACGGCCGGCCCACCTCCGATCTGGAGCACGGAGCCGTGGGGTTCTCAAACGAGTTCGCGGCCCACGTGTTCGAGCTCAAGACGCTCGATCCCCAGCGCAGCCTGGCGCAGGCCGAGCGGCAGCTGGTGGAGGGACTGCGGCACTTCGCCGGCGTGCTCGACCGGGAGTTCGGCGCGCGCCTCCTTCCCACGGCAATGCACCCATTCATGCGACCCGAGGACACGGGCCTCTGGCCGCGCGGGCGACGCCGCATCTACCGCACGTACCACCGGATCTTCAATGCACGAGGCCACGGCTGGCTCAACGTGCAGGCGAGCCACGTCAACCTGCCGTTCGGCGCCGAGCCGGAAACCGTGATGATGCACAACGCGGTGGCGTGCCTTTTGCCGTACCTTCCCGCCCTGGCCGCCAGCTCACCGATCTACGAGGGCCGCCTCGGCCCCTACGTGGACAACCGCATGGCGTTCTATCGCGGCACCCAGCGGCGCATTCCGATCATCACGGCCGACGTAATCCCGGAGTACGTGCACTCCTACCGGGAGTACCGCAGCCGCATCCTCAAGCGCATCTACCGCTCGCTCGACGCCGTTCCGGGCGGCGAGGTGATCCAGCACGAGTGGGTGAACTCGCGCGGGGCCATCATGCGCTTCATGCGCCGCGCGCTCGAGATCCGCGTGCTGGACATGCAGGAGTGCATCAAATCGGACGTGGCCGTCGCGGTGTTCGTGCGCGCCGCGCTGCGTGCCCTGGTACGCGACCTCAGAACTGGAGAGCTGGTCCTGCCGCCGCGCGGCATGCTGGTGCGCGACTTCAACCGCGTGATCCGGCACGGGCGAGCGGCACCGGTCGCCGCGTCGCACTTGCTGCCGCGACGCGGCAATCCCAGGGCGAGCGCGCGCGCCGTGCTCGAGGCGCTGCTCGACCGCGCTGAGCCGCACGTGCCCGCCGCCGAGCGGACCCACCTTGACCTGATCGCCGAGCGCCTCCGCCGCGGCAACCTGTCGGAGCGGATCGCGGCCCGCGTGCGGCGCGACGCCCCGCGGGCCGGCACCCGCCGGCGGGACGCCATCCGCGCGGTGTACGAGGAGCTGGCGTCGGCCCTCACCGCCAACGAGCCGTGGCTCGGCTGAGCGCGTCGCGGCCCGCGGCTGCGGTCGTGACTTGCGAGCATGCCTCCCGTGCGCTGCCCCGTGGGGTCCGCCTCGGGGTGTCTGAGCGGGTACTCCGCTCGCACGTGGCCTGGGACCCCGGCGCCTTCGAACTCGCCAGTGCGCTCGCGCGTCGGCTCGGGAGTCGCGTGCACCGCGGCCGCTACTCGCGCCTGTGGATCGACCTCAACCGGAGCGCGCACCACCCGAAGCTCATTCCCGCCGTCGCGTTCGGCGTGCCGGTGCCGGGGAACCGGGGGCTCGGGCCGCACGAGCGGCGGCGGCGGATCGCACGGTACTGGGCGCCGTATCGCTCCCGCGTGGAGGCGGCTATCGCGCGCGCCATCGAGCGAGCCGGCCGCTGCGCCCACTTCAGCGTGCACACCTTCACCCCGAATCTGGATGGGCGGGCGCGCCGGGCCGACGTGGGGTTGCTCTACGATCCCAGCCGACGGTGGGAGCGCGCGATCGCGCTGGCGCTGCGGCGGCGCTTGCGGGAGGCGGGACTCACCGTGCGGATGAACTATCCCTACCGCGGCACCGCCGACGGCCTCACTACGTCGTGCCGCAAGACCTTCGCCGCGCGCCGGTACGCCGGCCTGGAGTTGGAGGTGAATCAGGGGGCGCTCGGTGCGCCGGCGGCGCGACGCCGCCTGGAGCGCGTGCTCAGCCGTGCGGTGCGCGAGGTGCTGGCGGGGCCGACCCGCTCCCCCGCCGCTTGAACACGAAGTACACACCCACCCCGATGGCCGTGAAGACCAGGCCGACCCAGGCGTGGAGCGGCCGCTCCACCAGCGTGTTGATCACGAACCACACCGAGATCCCGACGAACAGCGCCGGCGTGACCGGATAACCCCAGGTCTTGTAGGGCCGCTCGGCATCCCGGCGCGTGCGGCGAAAGATGAACACAGCCGCGCCGGCCAGGGCGAAGAACACCCAGTCCATGAACACCACGTAGGTGATGACGTCCTCGAAGGTACCCCAGAACAGCAGCAGCACGATGGCCCAGGCACTCTGCAGCAGGATCGCGTTGGCCGGCGTGCGGAACCGCGGGTGTACCTCGGCCAGCTTGCGGAAGAACACCCCGTCGTCGGCCATGGCGTAGTAGATGCGCGGC
>CP070716.1:1642000-1649361 GCA_020350425.1 Gemmatimonadota bacterium | reverse complement strand
ACATCAAGGACTCCTTCAAGGCCTTCGAGGACGAGGACCGCGACGGAGACGAGCTCGACGAGGGCTAGCGACTCGTGAGCGTGCGTCCAGCACTCGCGCTCGTCGAGCTGTCCGACTCGTTCCGCGATGCCTGGAGGGAGTTGGCAGAGGAGCTGCAACTCGACCTCGTGCCGCTCGCGCCGGGAGACGCTCCGCCGCCGGCGACGGTGGCGGTGCTCGTCGCCGCCGGGGGCGAGGAGGACCGCGCCCTCGATGCGCTCCCGACCATTCCCCACACGAATGGACCCCCAGTGTACCTCGTGGGTGCCAACCCGTCGCACCGGTTCGCCATCGAGGCCGTGCGCCGGGGCGCCACCGACTACTTCGCGCTCCCGGGCGACCTCGATCTGCTGCGGCGGTCGCTCACGGCACGAGCGGAAGCGGCCCGCGAGCGCGAGCGCCCGTCGGGTCCGATGGTGCCTCCCGCTGACCCCTTCGAGACGCTGCGGGGGCGAAGTGAGGCGTTACGGGCCACGCTCGAGGACGCGCGGCGGGTTCTGCCCCATGACAACGTCACCGTCCTCCTTCGGGGCGAGACGGGAACCGGGAAGGAGCTGCTCGCGCGCGCGCTGCACGATGGCGGACCGCGCACCGGCCGGTCCTTCGTGGCGGTCAACTGTGCCGCGATCCCCAGCGAGCTGATGGAGAGCGAGCTGTTCGGACACGAGCGCGGTGCCTTCACCGACGCCCACGCCGCCAAGCCGGGCCTGTTCGAGGAGGCCAACGGCGGTACCCTCTTCCTCGACGAGATCGGGCACCTGCCGCTGGCGCTCCAGGGGAAGCTGCTGCGAGCGCTCGATGACCGCCGCATCCGCCGAGTCGGCGGAACCCAGAGCCGCGAGATGGATGTCCGCATCATCGCAGCGAGCCATGTGGACCTCGCCGGCGCCGTTGAGCAGGGGCAATTCCGGGAGGACCTCTATTATCGGCTGAACGTGGTGTCGCTCACGCTCCCACCGCTGCGGGAGCGCGCGGAGGACATCGACGTCCTCGCCGAGCATTTCGCCGCCACGCTGGCGGCACGCTATTCCCTGCCCGTCCCCACGGTGAGCGAGGAAGTCCGCGCGGCACTCCACGGCCACCAGTGGCCCGGCAACGTGCGCGAGCTACGGCATGCGATGGAGCGCGCGTTGCTGCTGTCCGCCCCTGGCACGCTCGACCCGCAACACTTGATCGCGCGGGCACGCCCCACACGAGAGGGAGGCGCGATTCCCTTCCCGGCCACGCTGCACGAGATCCAGATCGCGGCGGTGCGCGCCGCTCTCGCGCAGCATGGTGACAACAAGAGCGCCGCGGCCCGTCAGCTCGGCATCTCCCGGTCGCGGCTGCAGCGGCTGCTCGAGCGCGGCGAGGACGAAGCATGAATACCCACGACGACCCCCTGCGGGACGCACGCCGCGCCGTCCACGGGGGCCGGTTCCGCGAGGCGTGGGACGAGCTGCAGCGTTCGTCCGACGCGGTCCGCATCTCGCCCGAGTGGCAGCTCCTCGCCGCGATGGCCGCGTGGCGCCTCGGGGATTTCGCGCGCAGCCGGAGCGCCGCCGTGCAGGCGCGCGACGGGTACCGAGCGGTGGGTGACGCAGACGGGGAAATGCGATCGGAGAACGTGGCGGCCGCCGGCGCCTTCGCCGTCGGCAGCCTGCGGGACGCCGAGCGAGGCTTCTCGCGCGCCATGGGACTCGCCGACGAACTGGCCGATGATCTCATGACCGCACGGTGCGCCAACAATCTGGGCAACGTGGCGTACTACCTGGCGCAGTACGTGACCGCCCTCAGCTTCTACCGCCTGGCGACGGCGACGTTTGGCAAGATCGAGTCGTGGAAGGGACTCGCAGAGGCATGGCTCAACACGACCATCGTGCTGCGTGAGTTCGGGGATCTCGAGGGTGCCAGCGATGCCGGGGAGCGGGCGGTGACCTCCGCCGAGTTGGCGGAGGACCAGCGGATCCTGGGTCAGGCGCTCGCCGCGCGCGCCGATGTCTACGTCGAGCTGGGCGACCTGGAGCTGGCGCAGGTGCAGGCCGAGCGGGCGCTCGCCCTCGCGACGAGCAACGACGACCTCCTGGGTGAGGCAGAGGCCTCGCGCATACTCTCCATCATTGCGCGGCGCTCCGGCGCGTTCGACCACGCCGAAGAGGCCGGGCGCCGCGCACTGGCGATCGCCGAGCGCGTGCGGCACCCGTGGACGGAGGCGGAGGCGCAACGGGAGCTCGGCGAGCTCTACGGAAGGACGGGGCGCGGCGCGCAGGCGCGCGCGGCGCTCGCGGCTGCTGCCCGAGGGTTCGAGAGCCTGGGCGCCACGAGCAGGGCGGAAGAGATGCGGCTGCGCGCGGACGCGGTGGTGGGGTAGCTACTCCGTTCCTTCCAGCAACTCCAACTGGGACATGGGCGAGAAGCTGACGCGGTGATGCCGGGTCGGCGCACACTCCCTGAGCGCCGCCAGGTGCTCGGCGGTCCCATACCCCTTGTTGGCCTCCCAGTGAAACTGCGGGTAGCGCGGCGCCAGCCGTTCCATGAGGCGATCCCGCACGCACTTCGCCAGCACTGCGGCGGCCGAGACGGATTGACACAGCGAGTCCCCACCCACGACCGGCTCGTGTGCCGTGCCGAGCTCCGGGAGGGGGGTGCCGTCCAACAGGATGTGGTCGGGGGTGATCGGCAGGCGGGCGAGCGCCCGCCGCATCGCCAGCGCACTCGCACGGCGGATGTTGATGCGATCGATCTCCCGCACCGAGGCCGCGCCCACGGCCCAGGCGCGGGCGGCGGCGCGCACCTCAATGGCGACGCGCTCGCGCTCGGCGGGAGTCATCAGCTTGGAGTCTTTGAGACCTTCGATCGAGCTCTGGCCCGGGGGGAAGATCACTGCCGCCGCTATCACCGGTCCGGCGAGGGGGCCACGGCCCACCTCGTCCAGACCGGCGACGAACTCGAAGCCCTTCGCCCAGAGCGCCGCTTCGCGCTCAAGCGTCGGGTCGGGCACTCAGGACTCTTGCCGCTCCCGAATGCGAGCGGCCTTGCCCGAGAGCTTGCGCAGGTAGTAGAGCTTGGCGCGGCGCACCCGTCCCGGACGCACCACCTTGATGCCAGCCACGGTTGGCGAGTTGAGGGGGAAAACCCGCTCGACCCCCACGCCCCCCGAGACCTTCCGGACGGTGAACGTCTCGCTCATCCCGGCGCCGCGCCGCCCGATGCAGACACCCTCGAACGCCTGCAGGCGCTGCTTGTCGCCCTCGCGCACCCGCACGGACACGCGCACCGTGTCGCCCGGACGGAAATCCGGGAGATCGCTGCGTAGCCCCTCGCGTCGCACCTCTTCCAGTCGATTCATGCTTCCACCTCTTACGCCTCGGCCCCTTCGGACCCGTGTTCGGCTTGGTACCGGGCCCAGAGATCGGGCCGCCGCCGCCGTGTAATTTCCTCCGCCTGCGCGTGCCGCCAGGCGGCAATCCTCTCGTGGTCTCCGCTCAAGAGCACCTCGGGAACCGCCATCCCGCGATACTCGGCGGGCCGTGTGTAGCTCGGTGGGCTCAGCAGCCCCTCGTAGAACGAATCGCTCGCCGCCGACTCGTGATCGCCCAGCGCTCCAGGGAGCAGCCGCACCACCGCATCGATGACGCACAGCGCCGCGAACTCCCCCCCCGACAGCACGATGTCTCCCACCGAAACTTCCTCCAACCCATCGCGCCGCGCCACCCGGGCGTCCACGTCCTTGTAGTGGCCGCACAGCAGGGTGAGCTCGCTGCTCAGCCCGTACCGCACCACGTCGTCGTGCGCCAGCGGCCGTCCGCGCGCCGACAGCAGCACGACCGGCGGTTCGACGTCGAGGTCGTCCAACGCCTCGAAGAACGGCTCGGGCTTGAGGACCATGCCGGCTCCTCCGCCATACGGCGCGTCGTCGACCGTCTTGTGTCGGTCGTGCGTGTAATCCCGCAGGTCAACGACGCGGTACTCGACCAGCCCCTTTTGCCCCGCCCGGCCCAGAATGCTGGTGCGCAGCGGCACCTCGAACAGGTCCGGAAAGAGCGTTACAACGTTGACCCGGAGCACGCTACAGCTCCAGCAGACCATCGGGCGGATCGAGCTCGATCACACGTGCGGCCCGGTCCACGCGCGTCACGATCGGCCGCCGGAACGGCACAAACACCTCGCGCCCCTCGATCTCCACTCCGAGCAGCTGCCCACCGCCCGGCATTTCCACGAGGCCCGTTGCCCGGCCCACCTCGCGGCCACCCACGAGGACACCGGCGCCGGGCACCTCGTGCACGTACAACTCGTCGTCTCGCGGCGGCTGCAACTCCTCCTGGGGCATCCCCAGGAGGCGCTGGCGCCAGCCTTCCAGCACGGTGCGGTCCTCGACCTCCTCGAACTTGAGCAGCCAGTGCCGGTGATACGGCCGGCTTCGCTCGATCACCAGCGGTGCGCCAATGGCGGCTCCCGATTCATCCACCGGCACGAGCTTCCTCCCGGCGGCGAACACCTGCTCGGGCTCGTCGGTGAGCACCCAGGCCACCACCTCACCCTTCAGCCCGTGCGGCTTGCGGACGCGCGCGACCGCGAGGTACGCGCCGCCCACCGCCTACCCGGTGGGCGCGCTGAAGACGCCGGCCTGCTTGAGCAGCGCGCGCACCGTGTCCGAGGGCGTCGCGCCCTTGGCCAGCCAGGCCCGTGCCTTGTCCGCGTCCACCGTGATCGTGACGGGCTCCGTCCGCGGGTTGTAGTGCCCCAGCGTCTCCACCACCCGTCCGCTGCGGGCCTTCTCGGACTCCGCTACGACGATGCGGTACTCGGGCTGTTTCTTGCGGCCGACCCTGCGCAACCGAATGCGTGTTGCCATAACCTCACCTTGGTAGCTGCATCAACATCTGCGGGCCCATGCGGCCCACGCCTTTCATCATCTTGCGCATCTGCTCGAACTGCTTGAGCAGTGCGTTCACTTCCTGGACCGGTCGCCCCGAACCCCTTGCAATCCGGGCCCGGCGGGATCCGTTCAGCACCTTCGGCTCGCGCCGCTCAGCAGGCGTCATCGAGAGGATGATCGCCTCCACGTGCTTCAGGCGGCGGGGGTCGGCCTTGGCCTGCTTCAGCACCTTGGCGTTCACCCCCGGGAGCAACCCCACCAGCCCCTCGAGCGGGCCCATCTTTTGGATCTGCGTCATGGCCACGAGGAAGTCCTCGAGATCCATGCCCTTCTTGGACGTCGCCTTCTTCGCGAGCCGTTCGGCGTCGTCGGCCTTCATGGCCTGCTGGGCCTTCTCCACCAGGCCTACCACGTCGCCGTGCTGCAGGATGCGACCGGCCATCCGGACGGGATCGAACGGCTCCAGGGCCTCGACCCCCTCGCCCACGCCGACGAACTTGATCGGCGCGCCGGTGACCCCGTAGATCGACAGCGCCGCGCCGCCGCGCGCATCGCCGTCGAGCTTGGTGAGGATCACCCCGGTGATCCCCAGCGCCTCGTGGAACCCCTGCGCGATTCGCACCGCATCCTGCCCGGTCATGGCGTCGGCCACCAGCAGGATCTCGTGGGGCGCCACCGCCTGCTTGAGACGGGCCAGCTCGGCCATCATCTCATCGTCGATCTGCAGGCGCCCGGCCGTGTCCACCAGCACCGTGCGCGCCCGTGCCCGGCCAGCGGCCTCGACGCCCTCCCGAACCAGCTGCGGGACGTCGCCCGGCTCGGCCACGTCGGCCGGCCCGAAGACCGGAACCCCGACCCGCTCGCCGAGCTGCCGGAGCTGCTCCTCGGCCGCCGGCCGGTAGACGTCGGCGGCCAGCAGGAACGGCGCCTTCTGCTCCCGCTTGAGCCGCGCCGCGAGCTTGGCCCCGGTCGTCGTCTTCCCCGACCCCTGCAGGCCCACCAGCAGCACCACCGACGGTGGCACCGAGGCGAACTCCAGGGGCGCCCGCTTCTCCCCCAGCAGCGCCACCAGCTCGTCGTGCACGATCTTGACGAGCTGCTGACCCGGGCTCACCGCCTTGACGGTGTGCAGCCCGACCGCCCGCTCCCGGATCCGCTCCATGAAGCTGCGCGTGAGCTCGTAGCTCACGTCGGCCTCCAGGAGCACCCTCCGGATCTCCCGGAGCCCCTCCTTGACGTCCTGCTCCGTGAGTACGCCGCGGCCCGTGAGGTTCTTCAGGGCCGCGGTGAGGTTTTCCGACAAAGTCCCGAACATAGCGAGCCGTGGAATATAGTCAGGGACCCCGGCATTGGACAAACCGCAGGGATCGCTCGACTTAGGCGCCCCGGCGGCGCCCCGCGGGGGCCGCTAGAGGGCGAACGCCGCCAGCAGCGTGTACAGCACCGCCCCCAGCCCGGCCGCGGTCAGCGCCAGCGGGATCTGGGTGTACACGTGGTCCATCAGGTCGGACCCCGTGGCCAGCGACGAGAGAATCGTGGTGTCGGAGATCGGCGAGCACTGGTCGCCGAACACGCTCCCCCCCGTCACGGCACCGAAGCACAGCACCAGGAAGAACGGGTCCTGGCTCACGGAGTACGCCAACGGCATGGCCACCGGGAAGACCACGGCGTAGGTGCCCCACGACGTTCCCGTGGAGAACGCGATCACCATGCACAGCACCAGGAACAGCGCGGGCACGATGACCGGCGTCAGGAACCCGGAGGTGACCTCAATGATATAGGGTGCCGTGCCCACCGAGTCGGCCACGCTCTTGAGCGTCACGGCGAGCGCGAGCACGATGGCGCCGATGGTCACCCCCTTGCACCCGTCCACGATCGCCTCGATCGCCGTACGGAGCTGCATCCCCTTGACGAGTGCGATGACCAGGCCCGCCAGCACGGCCAGCATGAACGCCTCGGCGATGAGCAGGGTGGGTTGGTCCGAGCCCAACACGAAGAACGTGTACAGGTAGGGCAGGATCGCCACGCCCAGCAGCGTCCCCATCGGGCCGAAGAAGTCGATGAGGCCGCTGCGGTACCCCTCGGCCACCCGCACCACGGTGAGCTCGTCCGAGGTGAGCGGCTGCGAGCCCGGCCGGTTGAGCTGCCCCGTCTCGCGGGCCCGCACGATCGCGCGCGTCATTCGGTGGCCCACCACCAGCGGCACGTTTCCCCACAGCCTGCCGGGCAGGAACGGCATCTTCTCGATCGAGAAGAGCAGCGTGAACAGCACGGCGAACCAGGCGTAGAAGTTGAACGGCAGCGCCTTGAAGAAGAAGCCGATGGCCTCCGACATGGACTCGAGGAACGGCACGGTGCCGACCACCAGCCCGCCCACGTAGATGGGCCACACGTTGAACGGGATCAGCGTGGCGGCAGGCGACGCCGTCGAGTCGACGATGTAGGACAGCTCTTCGTGCGACAC
>CP070716.1:1634873-1641900 GCA_020350425.1 Gemmatimonadota bacterium | reverse complement strand
TGCAGGTTGGTGTGCGCCGTATCCCAGGCGTCGTAGAGCCGATCCCCAATGAGCGGCCAATCGCGCACGGTCGCACTCGGCGCCGGCACGGTGAGCGTGCCTTCCTCCCAGCGCCGCTCCAGCTCGATCGTACTGCGGATGGCCGAGTCGGTGATCCGGACCGTTGGGACGATGACCACGGCGAGCGCGATGAGCGTGAACAGCACGGCTGTAAGTCCGCGGCGTCCTCCGACCAGCACGGTGAGCTTGGCGAACAGGGGCGCGATCGCCACGGCGATGATGACGCCCCAGACGATCGGCATGATGAACGGATTCAGGATCCTGAAGCTCCAGACCACCACCACCCCGATGATCGTGAGGCGGATGGCGACCTCCACCGCCGTGTCGAGGACTTGCCTGTTGGGGACTGCCGGTGTCGCGTGCATCGAGGCTCCTATCGATCGAGACAATCAGGCGAGGGCGTGGGCGAGGCGACCCTCACAGCGCGTCAGATGATAACCGCCGAATTGGGGGGGAGCGAGATGATGCCTTGGACGAAGTCTCCACGCGGAGCCATCCGGTCCGGGAAGGTCCATCGAAGGATCTGAAGCGCGGCCAGCGGAACGATCGCCGGCTGAGCCACCCCCGTTCCGCCAACCCGCCGTTCCACACCTCCTTGGCACCGTTGCGCCAAATGCGGCAGAGGCCGGGTCGCACGACCCGGCCCCGATTCCTTCACCTACAGGTGGTCACATCAGCGCGCACTGCGCCGACGCCTACCGCACCGCCAGCGCCCCCATCTCGTCCCAGTGCATCCGAGTCAGCGCCGACGGTGCGTGCACCAGATGACACTTGCCGCAGCTCTCCTCGCCTATCTCCTGCGCGGTATGCTGCACGAGCTGCGGGTCGGGCTGCGCCGGCGCCAGTGCGTCGCCCAGCGCATCGATCTTCTCCCACACGTCGGCGTCCACGAAGTAGCGGCGCTCGGTGGTGTGGCACGCCGCGCACACGGTGCCGAGCAGCTCGAAGCGCGCCCGGAACGTTCCGTAGTGCTCGCGCGCCCGATCCGGCTGTCCCTGCATCACATCCACGACGGCTCCGGTGAGCGCGCCCTCGATCTCGCGCATCAGGTCGGGGTAGTGCAGCTCGCGTCCCGACGCCGGCTCCGTAATCCGCAGCGCCATGAAGTCGCCAAAGCGGTAGCGGAAATAGGTCTTCGGCAGGTTCGCCACGTGGCACGTGTGGCACACCGCGCCGACCTCCTGGAACGCCGCGCCGATCGCGTCGGGATCGCCGGCCTCCAGCGCCGCCCCCAGTCGATCCACAGGCTCGATCGGGTATTGGCCTGCCCACTCGGGCACCATCTGCGACACGGCGAGGTACTCGTCGCGGAACTGCGCGAACCCGCGCTGGACGTTTTCCATGTCCTGCTCGCCGAGATCCACGCCGAGCGCCGTGATCCCCCCTGCCAACTGGTGCATTCGCGCGAGATAGACCGGCCCCTCCGCCTGCGGGGGGTAGAACTGGTCGAGCGAGGCCGGCGGGGGACCGACCATCGCCTCGAGCTCGGCGACCCGGTCGCGCAGCTGCTGAACCTCCGCACTCTGGTCCGGAGCACAGGCGGCCGCGAGCGCGAGGGCGGCCATGGGGACGAACGGGGTGCAACGCATGGGAGGATGCTCTCCTGTTGGTGACCGTCCGGCCGGCGTCGCGGCATTGGGGAGAAACTCGCCCGTTCCGCCAGCCGGCGGCACTGCTGTTCCTTACAGGGCGCGGGCGCACGGGACTCGGGCTCATGTGAGTCGGGAGTGCCGCGGCCCTGTGGCGAGCACATCACCGCCTAACAAGATGATCTACCTCGACTTATGCGCCTGGCGAGGCGACCTGCCGCGGGCCCCGTGGGGCGCGAACGCCGACCGTGCAAAAGCTTTCCATGCCGCAGAGGAAGCTTGCTCAGCTGCGGAGGAAGCTTACTCTGCCTCGGAGGAAGCTTGCTCTGCCTCGAAGAAAGCGTACTCTGGCTCGGAGAAAGCGTACTCTGGCTCGGAGGACGCGTGCATGTCGGCCCCGGCTAGGGAGCTGCGAGGTCGCGGACGGCCGCTCCGGTTCGAGTCGAAGAGCGTGACGGTTGCGGCCCCCGGGCCACTTCCGCCCCTATGCTTCGTCCCGGTGGACGGTGTCCGGGGAAAACGCCGGCGTGCAGACCGCGACGTATTCCGCGCCTTCGGGGCCGGGCGTGCTGTACCGGATCCACTCGCCGCGTGCCGTGATGACCGCCTGACCCGCGTGCACGTCGAGCGTACCGCCCTCGTGCTCGACTTGGAGCAGCCCCCTCAGGACGACGGTGATCTCCTGAAACTCGGGCCGCTGGCCGGGCTCGGTCCATCCACTCGGCGACACCATGCGGGCGACACTGACACCGGTGTCGCCGGTCGTTGCACCGCCGGCGTACTCCTCGATCTGCTTGGGCTTGGTGCCGACGCAGGGAATCACACTGGGGGCAGGAATCAGTCGGGGCATGCGCACACCGGGCGTCGCGACGTGAGGAGGGTAAACGTGAACACCTGCTGAACCTGATTCTGCCCGGTGCCGTGAGCAAGGGGCCTGCAGTCAGTTCCGTGGATTGTGCGCACGCTGCACCAATGGTCGCAGCGTCGGCCGGCGGCGCCGGTGCCCCCTGTCACCTGACCGTGAACAGCGCTACGTACTCGACGTCCAGTTCGTCCGTGATGGCACCGAGAACGCGGTTCCCGTCGATGTCGGTGACGCGCAGTGCGGCAGGGAGAACCACGGTCCTCACGTGGCGCCCGTCGGTCAGGACGTCCCACTCCTGCTCCACCGCGCCGGTTGGGGTCACCCGCCGCGCCCACACCGTACCGGGCCCGGCCACCTGCAGGGCCTCCACCGCCGGCCACACGTCGGGATAGCCCGCGCTGTCGGCGGACTGTTCGACAGTGCGGCGGAACTGCTCGCTGAGGAACTCGCGGGCGTCGAGGATGTCCTGGAACGCGCGCCGCTGCGCGTCGGTCACGGCGCGGCGCTCGACCGGGTAGCGCATGATGGCGGTGATGCGTGCCAGCGATTCGTCCAGCCAGCGGATCTCGAACGCGTCGCCGGGCGACCACACGCCACCTCCGGCGGGGTCGAAGGCCAACGTGGGTCCCGCCTCGAACGGCCACGGGATCACGGTGCAGGCCGTGCTGCGACCGCTGCTCGCGTACACGGGCAGCGCGTCGCGCACGAAGCCGAGCTGCAAGGTGTCTTCGACCGCGCCGTCGGGGCCGAACGCGAACAGCCCCCACTGGTTGTCGTTGGGCCCGCGTGGGAAGCCACAGCCCCGGACGCCCGCGATGAACAGCCGCCCTCCCGGGGCGGACGCGAAGGCTTCCGGAAAGCCGTGCTGGAACACCGAGAACCCGATGCGCCGGGTGGCGAGCAGCTCCCCATCGAGGGAGAAGGTCACGATCTTGCGTTGATCCGTGTCGAGCACGCGTAGCGTGTCACCGCGCAGCTCGAGCAGCCAGGCGGCGGAGAACTCCGCGGGTCCCTCGCCGGTGCCGCCCAGCGTGCGCAGCGCCCGCCCCGCCGAGTCGAACAGCTTGACGCGGTCGTCGCCCCCGTCCAGCACGACGATCATGCCGCCCGGTCCAAGCCGCGCGTCCCGCAGCCGGAAGAAGGTGAGCTCGGGCGGGCCGTCCACCACCCCCAGGCGCAACGTCTCCCTGGCCTCGATGCGGGGCCCGAGGCCGGCCGCCTGGTAGATCGCGACGCCTGCCGAGTCGCGCCGGGTGACACCGGTCTGTCCGTCGGGGTTCGGACCGCCGCACGCCAGGGCGAGCAGCGCCAGAGCGGCGGCGCTGCGCGGGGGGCACGCTGCGAGCCGCACGGCGGCGCGAGAGTGGGATGGAGGCATCGACAGCTCCGTAGCTCGGGAAACCATACAGTTGGACACCGGCCCTACGGGGAGTGTTGCGCCGCGGTTGCAGCGCGTCCACCGGGCGGCGGTGAATCTCCTCGCTCCACGGAGCGTACATACTCTCGATACCGTGCGCCGGCACCGCAAAGGAGAGAAACACATGACCCGGCTCAACCCCACCTGTCGCTTCGCATGCATGCTACTGCTCGCCATCGCGGTCACCGCGACCCCGGCGGCGGCGCAGTCCCCCGCAATCGACCCCTCGCTGGCAGCGCGCTACTTCCGAGAGGCTGAGCAGCTGAGCGCCGCCGACGGCGGGCACCTGTGGGGAATCGTGCTGTATGGCCCGATGCTGTTCGCGGACCGGGGCACGCGCGAGCTGGCAGCCAACACCGCTGACGACGCCGGAGCGCTCGAGGCACGGGCCGGCGTCTACGTGGGCACGGTGCCGAGCGACCAGAACCTCGCCAACACGGCCATCGAGTGGGCGGGGCAGCGCTGGACCATGGTGCTGTGGCCGCCTCCTGCCAACCGCTACGACCGGCAGCGCCTGATGATGCACGAGCTGTTTCACCGCGTGCAGCCGGCGCTCGGCCTCGCAGGCAGCGATCGCGGAAACGCGCATCTTGAGACGAAGGAGGGCCGCGTCTGGATCAGGCTGGAGTGGCGGGCGCTGGAGGAGGCGCTGCTGCGTGGAGGAGTTGAGCGCAAGCAGGCGGTGGCAGACGCGGTGGCGTTCCGTGCCAAGCGGCACGCGCTGTTCCCCGAGGCCGGAGCGGAGGAAAGCGCCCTGGAGCAGAACGAGGGACTTGCCGAATACACCGGCCTCACCCTGAGCGGGCTACCGGCCAACGTGCTCGCCGACCGCGCGGCGGTGGGCCTCGCCGACCGCGAGGGCAGCGAGCGGCTGGCGCGCAGCTTCGCCTACGGCTCCGGGCCGGCCTACGGCGTGCTGCTCGACGAGGCCGGCGTCGAGTGGCGCGAGCGGGCCGTACGAGGGGCCGATCTGGGCGCTCTGCTGGCGGAGGCGTACGGCGTGCCGCCGGCGGCGAGCGAGGTGGAGCAGCGCGCGGGCGCGTACGACGGAGAGCGCCTGATCGCCGCCGAGACCAGGCGCGCCGAGCGGATCGCAGCCGAGTTGGCGCGGCTCAAGGAGGTCTTCCTCGGGGGACCCACACTCCGGCTCGTTCCAGAGGGGAGCTTCCGCTACGCGTTCGATCCGAACGGTGCTACGCCACTGGCCGGAGTGGGTACGGTGTATCAGACGTCACGAGTGAGCGCGGACTGGGGCGTGCTGACCGTGGAGTCGGGCGGCGTACTGCTGGAACTCGCAGAGCCCGGCATCACCGGCGTGGTCGTGCCGGCGCCGGCGGACGCCGTAGACCCCCCGCTCGAGGGCGAGGGGTGGCGGCTCGAGCTGGCCGAGGGCTGGCGGGTGGTGCCCGCCGAGACACCGGGTAGCTGGGTAGTGGTCAAGGAGGAATAGCGCAGAGCCGTGCCAACCATCGGGCGGGCCGGCCCGTCCAACCGCACGTACCTCATTATCCGACAACGAAGGGAGAATCGGGCCGATGCGAGCAGCGACTTCGATTGCGGCAGCTACCCTCGCCCTCGCGGCACTCGCTCCTGGGCGGGTGGGCGCACAGATGGAAGCGCTCCCGGAACAGGACTGCCCCGGCGACGCGTCGCCCATCCTGATACTCGGTACTTACCACATGGCGAACCCCGGTCTGGACAGCTACAACGTCGAGGCCGACGACGTGCTGAGCGCGCGCCGCCAGGCGGAGATCGCCGAGCTGCTGGACCGGCTGGAGCGGTTCCGGCCCACCCTGATCGCGATCGAGTCGAAGTACGGCAGCGACACCTGGCCCGAGCGGTACCGGCAGTACCTGGCCGGCGAGTACGAGCTGGGCAGGAGCGAGACCGACCAGATCGCGCTGCGTCTGGCCGAGCGCCTGGGGCACGAGACCGTGCACCCGGTGGACTTCCCGATGTGGATGAACGGCTGGCGCAACGACGAGATCGACTGGGATGCGGTGCGGGCGCGCAATGCCGCACGTGACTCTGCGCAGACCGAAGAGCCCGAGCGTGACGAGCTGCCCGAGCTCACCGAGGAGCAGCGGCGCCTCATGGAGTCGTCCATCGCCGATTACCTGGCGTGGCTCAATTCCGACGCCGAGATCGCATCGGGTCACGCGGTCTACATGGAGATGCTGCTCCCCTCGGGTGGGATGGGGATCTACTCCAGGGCCGACCAGGTGACCAACTGGTATCAGAGAAACATCCGGATCTTCACCAATCTGAACCGGGTAACCGATCACGGTACGGATCGGGTGCTGCTTCTCATGGGATCGGGGCACCTCGGGATCCTGCGCCAGCTCGCGCTGGATTCGCCCTACTTCTGCCTTGCGGACACGGAGGCCTATCTGGTGCGGTGAGGGGGATCGCGGGGTGATACGACGCCTCTCCCGGGCACCGGTCAACTTCTCTCGACTCGTCAAGTCGGCGAGGGGGGACATTCCAGGCACCAAGCGCCTCGAGTTCTACGGTGCGGACGGGGTTCACGGGGGCGGGGTCATTCCGAGTGCGATAAACGAGCCGATCGTCAAAGCAAGGCCTGCGAACCGGTACACGCTCGGGCCGCTCCAGCGGTAGGGCAATCTCTGGGTTCCGGCATGGGGCGTGTACGACAGCGGCACGACCCGCTACGAAATGCGTGCCCTCACCGGCGATCGGGCGGCGCCCGATCCGTCGCTGTTCCTGCCGCTGGCGGAATGCAGAGACTGAGACGGCGGACTCGATCCGCGCGCCTCAGACTGGTCGTCGCCGCTAGGAGCGCTCGGGGACCGGATAGCCGAGGGAGGCCCACGCGCTCGGCAGGCCGGGGGTGACGTAGAACGATCTCCACGCATACGTCCGCAGCGGATCGCCCTCGGTGAACTCCTCCTCATAGGCCGAGAGATCGACCGCTTCGGCAAGATCGTCGTACCCGACACCGGCATCGTGCGCGTCGCGGACCACGGCGACGGTTCCTGCGAGCAGTGCACGCACGCGCTCCAGGTACCCGGCATCCCTCTGGACGCTTCCGTGGCCCGGCACGATCGTCTCGGCATCGAGCCGCGCCATCCGGTC
>CP070716.1:1630779-1634773 GCA_020350425.1 Gemmatimonadota bacterium | reverse complement strand
GCACTACGTGATGAACGGCACGAAGCAGTACATCACGAACGCCGGGTACGCCGACGTGATCATCATCTTCGCCAAGGTCGACGGCGAGCAGTTCACGGCGTTCATCGTCGACCGCGACACACCGGGCGTCACGATCGGCCCCGAGGAGCGGAAGATGGGAATCCGCGGCTCCTCCACCTGTGCCGTGATCTTGGAGGACGCCAAGGTGCCGGCGGCCAACGTGCTCGGCGAGATCGGCCGCGGCCACGTCGTGGCCTTCAACATCCTGAACGTCGGCCGGTTCAAGCTCGGTGCCGGCACGGTCGGCGGCTGCAAGCTCGCGCTGGAGCACGCCGTGCCGTACGTGAAGGCACGGCACCAGTTCGGCCAGCCGCTTGCCGACTTCGGGCTCATCCGCGCCAAGATCGCCGACGTCGCAGCGCGTACGTTCGTGTCCGAATCGCTGGTCTACCGCACGGCCGGCCTGATGGATCGCGCGATCGGCTCGCTCGACCGCACGGCGGAGGACTACGACCGCAACACGATCGACCGGGTCGAGGACTTCACCGTCGAGTGTTCCATCGCCAAGGTGTTCGCGAGCGAGGCGCTGGCGCTCGCCGCCGAGGAGGGCCTCCAGATGCTGGGCGGATACGGGTTCTGCGAGGATTACCCGCTGGAACAGATCTACCGGGACGAGCGGATCAACCGGATCTTCGAGGGCACCAACGAGATCAACCGCATGCTGATCCCGGGCATGCTCCTCAGGAAGGCGCTCAAGAAGGAGCTGCCCCTGTTCGCCGCCGCCAAGCAACTGGCCGACGCGTTGCTGGGCCCACCCGCGTTCGAGGAGGCGCACGAACCGGGGTTCCTGGAGGAGGAAGGCAAGCTCGTGGCCGCAATGAAGAAGGCATGCGTCGCTGCGCTCGGATTCGCGGCGCAGAAATACGGCGAGCACCTCAAGGACCACCAGGAGGTCCTGTCGGACATCGCGGACATGATCATGGAGACCTACGCGTGCGAGAGCGGGCTGCTCCGTGCACGCAAGCAGGCGGACCGAAGCGGCGCGGACAGCGCACGGCTGATGACGGACATGGTGACACTGTACACGCACGACGCGATGGACCGCGTGGAGACGTGGGCGCGTTACGCGCTCGCGCAGTGCGCCGAGGGAGACGAGCTGCGCACGATGCTGGCGGGTGTGCGCCGGCTCACCAAGCATCTCCCCGTGAACCGCGCGCGGCTGCACGACGCGATTGCGGCGAGGATGATCGAGGCGGATGGATACACTGTGGGAACGTGAACGCTGAAGAGTGAAGAGTGAAGAGGAGGCGGCCCCTGGACCTGTCCCGGTTTGGTGGACACCTGACTTGCGGCCCATACTTGGGCAAGGAGGTGTCCAATGGGGAAGGTTCGCCGGAGGTATGAAGAGCAGTACAAGCGTGAGGCGGTGCGGTTTCTGGAGGAGACAGGCCAGCCGTTGGCAGCGGTGGCCAAGGAGCTGGGGGTGGCCGAGGGGACGTTGTGGCGCTGGCGGAAGCGGTACGGGCGGGGGACGCAGGAGGTGCTGAGCCCGAGTGAGGCGGCGGAGTTGCGGCGGTTACGCCGGGAGAATGAGCTGCTACGGCAGGAGCGGGACTTCCTAAAAAAAGCCACGGCGTACTTCGCGCACCCGTCCCCGTGAGGTACGCCTGCATCCGGCGGTATGAGGGGGCGTTCACGGTGGTGCTGATGTGTCGAGTGCTGGCGGTGTCGCGGGCGGGGTACTACGCGTGGCGGCACCGGCCCCCGAGTGCTCGGGCGCACCAGGACCAGCGCTTGCGGGTCGCGATTCGGGCGATTCATGGGGCGAGCCGGGGGTGCTATGGCCGGCCGCGGATTCATCGGGCGTTGCGGGACGCGTACGGGCTCCGCTGCAGCCCGAAACGGGTCGCGCGCCTCATGCGCGTGGAGGGCGTGCGCGGGAAGCGGGCGCGGCGGTTTCGGCCGACCACACGGGCCGACGGGACCCCGGCGGCGCCCAACCATTTGCAGCGCCGGTTTCAGGTGGCGCACTTGAACCGGGTGTGGGCCAGTGACGTGACGGCGTGCCGGACCGGGCAGGGCTGGCTGTACGTGGCCGTGGTGCTCGATCTCGCGTCGCGCCGGGTGATCGGCTGGGCAGCGGGCCCCACGCCGGGCCAGGCCCTGACGCTCCCCGCCTTACAGCGCGCCCTCGCGCAGCGCCGCCCGCCGGCGGGGGTGCTGCACCACTCAGATCGGGGGATGCACTACACCGGCACGAGTTACCAGCGGCTGCTCGCGGCTCACCACGGGATCGCGAGCATGAGCCGGCGGGGGGACTGTTGGGACAACGCGGTGGTCGAGAGCTTCTTCGCCACGCTCAAGACCGAACTGGTGGCCGACGCCCGCTGGGCGCAGCGCAGCGACGCCGTTGCTGACCTGCGTGCGTACCTCGCGTGGTACAACGGGCAGCGGTTACACTCCACCCTCGACTACGTGAGTCCAGCCGTGTTTGAACAACGGCTCACCGCTGCCTAAACCCGTGTCCACGAAACCGGGGCAAGACCATGGCGCGTGTCGCTCGAGCCTCACCCTTCACCCTTCACGTTTCACGGTTCACGTCAATCTAGGTCAGGACAGGGGAACTCGTCTGCGTGCTACCAGGAGTCTGCGCAAGCGGGCCATACGTCACTGCAGCGGCCAGAACAGCGGAACCAGCAGCACCGTCGCGAGCAGCACGATCACCGTCAGGATCCAACCCAAGCGCGCATAGTCCCCGAACCGGTAGCCGCCCGGGCCGTAGACCATCACGTTCGTCTGGTATGCGATCGGGGTGAGAAAGCCTGCCGAGGCCGCGATGGCGACCGCAATCGCAAAGGGTCGGGGATCAGCACCGAGTTGGCCGCCGGTCGAGATGGCGATTGGGAACATCAGCACGGCTGTCGCGTTGTTCGTGATGATCGCGTGCAGCGCGATGGTGGCCAGCGTGACGCCAGCCAGTGCGCCGACCGCTCCCCACTCGCCGAAGCCCGCCACCAGGGCGCTCGCGCCCCGTCCGGCGAGCCCCGACCCCTCGAGCGCGGCCGCGAGGCCGAACGCGCCGGCGATGACGAGAATGACGTCGAGGTCCACGGCGCTTCTCGCCTCGCCCGGGGTCAGGACACCGAAGACCACGAGCGCGAAGGCCGCGACGAGCGACGCGTGCAGAATCGGCATCAGCCCGACGCCGGCGAGAATCACGACGGCTGCGAGCACACCGATGACGAGCGGCGCCTTGCGCGAGACTGCCGGCGGCGCGCCGCCGACGCGCGACACGAGCAGGAAGGGGCTGCGGTCGCGCCAGCGGTTGCCGAATCCGGGATCCGAGATGAGGAGCAACGTGTCGCCGGGGCGCAATCGAACGGCGCCGAGCTTGGCCTTCACGCGCTGGCCCGCCCGGTGGATCGCGACGACGGCCGCCTGGTACTGACCCCGGAAGCCCAGCTCTTTGAGGGTTTGACCCACGAGCGGCGAGCCGGGGCCGACCACGGCCTCGAAGAACGTGTGCCGGTGCGTGTCGAACTCTTGGTAGTGCTCGGCCTCCCGCGAGCGCAGTCCTCTCATCCCCTGCAGATCCAGCACCGTGTCCGCCTTCCCGACGAAGGTCAGGCGGTCGCGGCCGTGCAGGATGGTCTCCGGCGCCACGGGGAGGATCGTCTCGCCGTCGCGCTCCAGCTCGACCAGAAAGACGCCCTCGAGATTGCGCAGCCGGCCGTCGGCCACGGCCTTGCCGTCGAGCGGCCCATCGGGTTCGACCTCCATCGCGACGACGAACTCCCGGGCGCTCTCGTCGAGCGTCCGGCGCGCCGCCCGTCGCTGCGGCAGCACGATGGGAGCGAGCACCACGATGGCGGCGATCCCGGCAACGGCGAGCGGCACACCGAGCGGCGACAGCTCGAACATGCCGAGCGGCTCGAAACCGTGAGACTGGAGCAGACCGGAGACGACGAGATTCGTCGAGGTCCCGATCAGTGTG
>CP070716.1:1625976-1630679 GCA_020350425.1 Gemmatimonadota bacterium | reverse complement strand
TCGTCGACTGGGACGTGCATCACGGCAACGGCACGCAGGCGCTGGTCGAGCGAGATGAACGCGTCCGGTATGTCTCGCTCCACCAGTGGCCCTGGTATCCTGGGACCGGGCCGGCGCATGAACGCGGCGTCGGCAACATCTTCAACCTCCCCCGGCCGCCCGGACTCCCGCGGAGCCGATACGTGGGCGACCTTCAGGCGGCGGTCGAGCGCGCGGTGGATGGCTGGATTCCCGACCTGATCCTCCTGTCGGCGGGCTTCGACGCGCTCGCGGGCGACCCGCTTGGCGGCTTCACGCTGGAACCGGAGGACTACGCCACCTGGGTGTCGAGCTGGAAGGGCATCGGTGCCCCTATCGTCTCCGTGCTCGAGGGTGGTTACGCGCCGCAGCGAGTCGCAGCGGCCGCCGTGGCCCACGTGTACGCCCTCTCCTAGTGTCGTTGGTCCCCCAACCGTAAGTTTGCGGCACATGCCTCGCCGTCTCTCCCTTGCCAGCTTCACATCCGTCCTGCAGCCCTGGGCAGATGTGGCCGAGCCGATTCACCGGCGTCTTGCACAGCTGGTCGATGCGGAGCCGGGGCAGGAAGTGTTGTGGGTTGGATGTGGGACTGGACGCTCGGTGCTGTGGTGGGCGCGACGCTTCGAGACCCATGTACAGGGGATCGACGCCGACGGCCGGGCCGTCGATGCGGCCGAAGCCGCCGCCCGGGACGTGGGTCTGGCGCGTCTGACCTCGTTTCAAGCTGCCGAGCCGTTCGACCTGCCACATGAGGCGCAAGTGTTCGATCTGTCAGTCGCCAACTTTCTCAACCTCGAACTCGACGGTGCAACCGGAGCCACCGTGGTGGCCGAGTTGGCGAGAGTCGCGCGGCCGATGAGCACCGTCGCCGCTCTGGTACCGTCCTGGCTCTCAACGCCGCGACCCGAGGACGCCGCGGCAGTCAACGCGCTTGGCATCCGACCAGCCGTGCTCGTAGAGTGGAAGAGCTTCTTCCGCTCTGCCGGCATCGTCGAGCTCGCGGTCGAGGACGCCGCGGCGGATGGTGGCTGGATCGCGCCGGGCCTCTTCGGTCTCCTGGTCCGCGGCTGGCGCGCCGCGCGATGGAACGGAGTCCGCACGGTTCTCGGACCGGAGACGGCGAGGCTACGCTCCCTGGCGCAGCGTCGCGTGCTCGGTCTCTCTATCGTGAAGGGGACCCGCTGGCAATCGGAATGATCCCGGCCGCCTGCTCCGTTGCACTTCCCATCCCCAGCCCGACCCCCTACAGCTATGCGATTCCAGCCGGGCTGGCGGACCGAATCGTCCCTGGAACGCGCGTCGTCGTCCCGGTACGGCGCCGCGAGCTCGTGGGGGTGGTGCTCGATGTCGGCGAGGCGCCCGATCGCGAGCTGAAGCCCGTGCTCCTGGTCCCGGATACCCGACCGGCGGTATCCCCGCCCGTCTTGGAGCTGGCGCAATGGCTCTCACGGTACTACGCGACGCCGATCGGGTTGGCTCTGCGGACGATGCTACCGTCCGCCCTGTGGGGGGGGTCCCGCCTAGTCGTCGAGGCGGTCGACGCCCGCCGCGCGTCGGGCGGTGTGAGCGAGACCGTCGTACGTGCCCTACTCGACGCGGGGGGGCGCACCACGGCGTCTGCGTTGGCTCGCGCGCTCAAGCGTCCGGTCTGGGACGTGTTGCAGCGGCTCGAGCGCGCGGGGGCGGTGTCCCTCGAGACCGAGCCGCCGAATCTCGGGCCGGCGGTGCGCACGGAACGCTTCGTTTTGCTCACGCGCTACCTGCCGACCCTCCTCGAGCGGGACCGGGAGTTCGGTCGTGCAAAGCGTCAGCGCGATGCCTACGACGCTATCGACAGCCTCGGTGGTGAAGTGGCGGTTGGGCACCTCACGAAGCAACTCGGTTTTTCGAGCGGCATCATCTCGGCACTGGTGGCGCGCGGTGCGGCGCGGATCGAGGCGCGGGAGCGGCCCCGCGATCCGTTCGCAGAGCTCTCGGCGGTACTCCCGGCGACACCGAGCCCGGACCAGCACCGCGCGATCCGCGCCATCCGCGCCCTGCGGCCAGGAAGTGCCCTCACGCTGTTCGGTGTCACCGGGAGCGGCAAGACGCTGGTGTACCTGGAGGCCCTGCGCTCGGTCGTCGAAGCCGGGGGCGGCGTCATCGTGCTCGTGCCCGAGATCTCGCTTACCCCGCAGACCGTGGCGCGTGTGCGGGGCGTCTTCGGCGATCGGGTCGCCGTGCTCCACAGCGGCCTATCCGACGGCGAACGTGTCGACGCGTGGCGCAGCCTTGCAAGCGGAGAGCGGCGGGTAGCCGTCGGGGCGCGATCGGCAGTCTTCGCGCCCGTCCAACATCTCGGTGCAATCGTCGTGGACGAGGAACACGACGCCAGCTACAAACAAGGCGAGCAGCCGCGATATCATGCCCGGGATGTCGCCCTGAGAAGAGCGCGGATCGAGGCAGCCCGGGTCGTGCTCGGCAGCGCCACGCCGGCGCTGGAGACATGGGCCGCCCGAGAGCGGATTCGGGTGGTGTCGCTGCCCGAGCGGATCGGCGGTCGGCCGCTGCCGCCGGTGACCTTGATCGACATGCGCTCGGAGCCGCGCGTGCGAGAGGCAGGCGTGGTGCCGTGGTCGCAGACGCTCGACGAGGCGGTGCGACACACGCTCGACGACGGCGACCAAGTACTCCTGCTGCTGAATCGGAGAGGCTTCGCGCACTTCCTTCAGTGCCCGGCGTGCGGCCGCGTCTGGGAGTGTCCATCGTGCAGCATCTCGCTCACCGTGCACCGCGATCCCGCCGGACTGCGGTGTCACTACTGCGGACACCAGGAGTCGCTGCCATCGACGTGTCCGGAGTGCGGTGCGGAGACGCAGCGGTCCCGGGGCATTGGGACCCAGACCCTCGAGCGGTGGCTCACCGAGCGTATCCCGCGCGCACGCCTGGCCAGGATGGATGCGGATACCACGGCGGGCAAGTGGTCGCACCAGCGCATTCTCGACGCGGTCGCCCGGCGAGAGGTCGACGTGCTCTTCGGCACGCAGATGATCGCCAAGGGACTGGATTTCCCCAGCGTAACGTTGGTCGGAGTGGTGGATGCCGATACGGGGCTGCATCTGCCTGATTTCCGGGCCGCGGAGCGCACGTTCCAGCTCGTGGCACAGGTCGCGGGAAGGGCGGGCCGCGGTCCTCGTGGCGGGAGGGTGCTGGTGCAGACGCACACGCCGGGACACTACGCGTTGCGCACGGCAGCCCGGCACGACTTCCAAGCGTTCGCCGAGCGCGAGCTCGCGGGACGGCAATCGCCACCCTATCCACCCCATGTCGCGCTGGTCAACGTGGTGGTGAGTGGAACCGATCAGGCCTCGGTGGCGGACGGTGCCGTTCGATTGGGCGACTGGCTGCGCGGCTTGATCGAAGCCCGGACGGAAGGACGGGTCGACGTCGTAGGGCCGGCGCCGGCGCCGCTCGCTCGGATCAAGCGGCGCTGGCGCTGGCATTTGGTGCTCCGCTCGGCGGATCGGCGTCTTCTCGGGCGCGTGCTGCGGTACGCCACGGCTCGGCCCCCGGCGTCGCCGACAATCCGCGTCGTGTTCGATCGCGACCCTCTCTCGCTGCTGTGACGCCCGTTGCTCTCACGATTACGCTCCGATATCTTGGAGCCGCTTTGGCCTTACGGACCACGTGGATGGAGCCTGACACCTACGCACGAGTCGTACGCAGCAGCGGACAGGGCATGGGGTGGATGCGCGTGGCGGCATCGATCGCAGACGCGGTGCCGCGCGAGGCGATTGATCGCATCTGGCTGTTTGCTCCGGTCCGGCGCGAGGATCGCGAGTGGGGGACGGCCGTGGTCTCCCGACGCACGGAGGACGGGCGCAGCCGGATCTACACGGCGAGTTACCTGATGATCGTGCGCGGGCGGGAGCGTGGTCGGGGCAAAGTCACCATCGAGGAGGTGGGCGAGAGCCCCCCCGAAGTGGTGCACGAGGTGATCGCCGGAGTGCAGGAGCGGGCCGGGGAGCCGTCGCCCCCCACCGAGATCCCGCCCGAAGCGTGGTTCCCCCGCGACGAGGCCGAGGTAGAAGCGGCTCCAGGGCCGGCCGTCCACGAGCTGTCCACTGGGGAACCGTCCTTGGTTTACCATCCGAACGAGGCGACGCAGCGGTGATCGATCCAAACGTCTTCCTCCCGAGCAAGGCGTTCCTGACCAAGGGGGTGGGGCGTCATCGGGAGAAGCTCACGAGCTTCGAGATGGCGCTCCGCGAGGCCGGGGTCGCGCAGTACAACCTCGTGCGCGTCAGCTCCATCTGGCCGCCACACTGCGAGCTGGTCAGCCGGCACGAGGGCGTTGGAATGCTCCGGCCGGGTCAGATCGTCTTTGCCGTCGTTGCGGAGGCCTCGACGAACGAGCCGTCCCGGCTCGCAACTGCGGCCATTGGGCTCGCCGTACCGGCCGATCCCAGCCACCACGGCTACATCTCCGAGCACCACGCGTTCGGCCAGCGGCAGCATCCGGCCGGCGATTATGCCGAGGATCTCGCCGCAAGCATGCTGGCGACGGTTCTGGGAGTCCCGTTCGATCCCGAGCAGGCCTGGGACGAGCGACGTGAGCAGTGGCGGCTGTCGGGCGAGATCGTCGATTCGATGAACATCAGCTGCTCGGCCGAGGCCCAGGACGACGGACGCTGGGTCACGGTGGT
>CP070716.1:1605849-1625876 GCA_020350425.1 Gemmatimonadota bacterium | reverse complement strand
CGACTACGCTCACCGGCGAGCCGTCATCCACCGCGACATCAAGCCTGAAAACATCCTGCTGCAAGAGGGAACTCCGCTATTGGCGGATTTCGGCATCGCCATCGCGGTGAGCCGCGCTGCCGGCGATCGGATCACCGCGACGGGCCTCTCGTTGGGCACGCCGTCCTATATGAGCCCTGAACAGGCGACCGGGGCCCGCGACGTCGACGCGCGAAGCGACATCTATGCGCTCGGGAGTGTGCTGTACGAGATGTTGGCGGGGGATCCGCCGTTTCTCGGGTCCAACGTGCAGGCCGTGATCGCAAAAGTCGTGGGTGAGAGACCCGTCAAGCTCAGGACGATTCGCGATACCGTTCCGGCGCACATCGAAGCGGCTGTAGACAGGGCGCTGGCCAAGGTGCCGGCCGATCGATTTGGCACCGCGAAGGACTTCGCCTGGGCGTTGACCGACACCACATCGACGCTGCCTGGAAGTGCTCGCAGGAGCCCGACATTTCGAGGCGCGCTGATAGGAGCCGCCGCCGCGCTGGTCATCGGAGCGGCAGGCTGGTTTGCCTCGACCCTTACCGGCGGGCCGAGCGTGGAGCGGCTGGCCGTCCTGCCACTCACCAATCTCGCGGGCGACTCCGAACAGGATTATCTCGTGGCTGGAGTGCACGAGGCGCTGATATCCGAGTTGGCGCGCCTGGGGATATCGGTCATCGCTCGGACCTCGATGGCACAGTACGGGAACACGGACAAGTCGATACCAGACATCGCCAACGAGCTCAAAGTGGATGCGGTGATCGAGGGGTCGGTGTTCAGAGACGGGGACAGCCTGGAAATCAGTGTGCGGATGATCGATCCCGATACGGAAGAGGATGTGTGGCGCCAGCTCTACGGGGGCAAGCTGGACAACGTGGTGGTGCTCTACCGCGATCTCACCCGCGACGTGGCGGAGGAGATTCGGGTGAACCTCGATCCGGAGATGGAGGCCCGTCTCAGCCAGGCACCGCGAGTCACACCCGCGTCCTACGAGGCCTACCTGAGAGGCATGCATCACCTGAACAAGTCCACTCCGGAAGACTTCGAGAAGGCCGTCGAGTACTTCCACGAGGCCGTCGACAAGAACCCGGGCGATCCGATGGCGTACGCGGCGCTGGCGCTCGGCTACATCACGTTGGGTCACGGACCTGCTCCGCCGCCGGACGCCTGGCCGCTGGCTCGCGCGGCCGCGGACCGAGCAGTCAGGCTCGACTCCACGCTGGCGGAAGGCTGGGCGGCAATCGCCGACATCAAGCTCTACGTGGACTGGGATTGGGAAGGTGCCGAGCGGGCGTTTCAGCGTGCCAACGAGCTGAACCCCAGCCTGGCGATGAACCACTATCACTACGCGTGGTATCTGGTTCTGTTCAGGCGATTGGATGAGGCGGTGCGGGAGCATGAGCGCGCGCGCGAGTTGGATCCCCTGACGCCGCTTCATACGGTGTGGCTACCAGGGCTGTACTACTACGCTGGTCAACACGAGAAGGCGCTTGCCGGCGCCCGTGAGGTGCTCACGCAGTATCCCGACCACGCCACGGCACTCTACGTGTTCGGATCCAGTGCGGCTCAGATGGGACTGTACGACGAGGCCATCGAGGCGCTCGAGAAGGCGGCGGCGCTGAACCCGCGCTGGAGATTCGCAGTGGGCCGCACCCACGCTCTGGCGGGTCGGCGAGACGAAGCGCTGAGGATTCTGGCGGAGCTCGAGTCCGAGGGGCCTTCGCCCTGGGGGGCAATAGCCATGGCCGATCTGAACGCCGCACTGGGCAACTACGACGCGGTGTTCGAGTGGCTGGCCTACGAGCCTACGCACGCCTGGCTACCGTGGAGCAGGGAGAATCCAATGCTGGAGCCCGTGCGGGACGACCCCCGGTTCGACGAGTTGCTCAGGCGTCTGAATCTGTCACGGTAGGCGCTCTAGGCGGGCCTCTGCTCAACTTCTAGTTACGAGCAATTGCCTCCCCTTTCAATGCTGGCCGCAGACCGCCTGGAGCCCTGCTGTAGCGTGGAACGGACGCAGGGTTGGATCGGGCGGTAGGACACCCTCCCATGCCAGCCGTGGTGCCCAGGGACCCCGTGAGTCCACGGGAGCTGGCTGCTTGGGTCCCGTCCCCTTCAACCAACCAGGTCCCGTAGACGAAGAAACCCCCTAGGGCCGAAACCCTAGGGGGCCCGCCTGCCACACACTGTGCGCCCTAGAACCGAGTGCGGGGCGAGGCGTCTTCGGTCTGCCCGACATTGAGAATCGATGTGGCCAAGCGGGGGGCCTCAATTCCCGCACGGAATCTGCACGCCGGGCGTCAGCCTGGCGTTGAGAGCCGTAAGTTGTTGTTGTGAGATGACTTAGAGGCTGCCGACGATGCGGGAGCGCAGCGAGCGGCGCGGCATGCGCCTCCCTCGGCGGCGATACTGGTCCGATCGGTAGTAGGTGTAGTACCGGTCGCGGCGCACGGTTACTCCGTTCAGCACCGCGCCGGCGATGCGGGCCCGGACGTGGCGCAGCTGCTCCACCGCCCGCTGGGCGGCCGCCTCCTCGGTCTCCCCGCTGCGCATCACGATGATCGTGGCGTCGGCGATGGCGCCCACCACCTGCGCGTCGGTGACCGGCAGGGAGGGCGGCGTGTCGATCACGATGTACTCGTAGTCGCGCCGCAAGTCCGCGATCACGCTGTGCATCGCCTCGGACCCCAGGAGCTCCGCCGGGTTGGGTGGGGACTTGCCGGCGGGGAGCACATCGAGATTCTCGACGATGTGGGGACGCACCGCCTCGCGCAATTGGACCTCATGGATGAGCACGTCGGTCAGCCCCGGTTCCTGGACCAGTCCGAAGGCCCGGTGCACCTGGGAGCGCCTGAGGTCCGCGTCCACCAGGAGCGTCGGGCTTCCACCCTGGGCAAGCACGAGCGCGAGGTTCACCGCCGTGGTCGACTTGCCCTCGCTTGGCCCCGGGCTGGTGACGGCGATCAGCTGCAGCGGCTTCTCGGCCCCCACGAACGTGACGTTGGTGCGCAGGGCCCGAAAGGCCTCCACTGCGGGGTCGTCAGGGCTGAGCTCGCTCAGGATGACCACGCGCTGACGTCGGCCGTTCGAGCCGGAGGACAACCGGGTCTCGAGCGGGATCCGTCCCAGCACCGGCGTGCCCACGATCCGCTCGACGTCGGCCGCGTCCTTGACGGTCTGGTCGAGGTACTCCAAGAAGAACGCTCCTCCCAGGCCGAGGAGCAGTCCTACCAGGAAGCCGAGGATGATCTTCTGCCGCAGGTTGGTCCCGATGCGGGACGCCGGGGAGGCGCCGTCGAGAATCGTGACATACGGCGCGATCGTCATCTCCTGCATGCGTGCCTGCTGATACTGGCCCAGGAGATAGCGGTAGGTGTCCTCGAGGATGCTGCTCTCCAGCTCGAGCTGCGCGATCCGCGTCTCCTTGCCGGGGAACGACATGAGCTGTCCGCGCAGCGCGGCGATGCGGTCGTCAATCGCCGCATCCCGGTCGCGCAACGCCCCCTTGGCGGCATCCACCGCCGCGCGCAGGCCGACATGGGAGTCCGCGATGCGTTGGTCGATGGCCTCGATCTGGGGATTGTTCTCGCGCAGGCCCAGGGCGCCCGCCGTGAGCTGGCGCCGCTCGTCGTACAGCTCCAGCAGGCGGTTGATCTGAAACGAGAGGACCGTGTTGCGCTCGGTGCCCTCGACCGCGGCAAGCCGGTTCAGCTCCTCGATGCCGAAGGAGTCGCTCGTGCCCACCGCATCCTCCAGCGTCGAGAGCCGCACCCGGATGTCCTGCTTCTCCTGCTCGGCGTCGCTAATGGACGTGACGACGGCCTGCTCTTCGGAGGTGAGGTTCGTGATCCGTTGCCGCTCCTTGAACTGCTGCACCTCGGCCAGTTTGGCCTGCGAGGCCTGCTCCGCACGGTCCAGTTGCTCGGCGATGTACTCCCGCTTGCGCGCCGCCGCGATGCGGGCGCGATCGGCGCCGTCCTCTCGCAGCTCCACGGCGGCCTGGTTCAGCACACGCGGCACCAGCGTGGGGTCGTTGCCGGTGAACAGGATGTCGACCGCGTTGGTGCCCTGCCGAACTCGATAGCTGATACCCGCCCGGACCCAGGCGGCCGCCTCGTCGGCGCTCACCACGGCGAAGGGCACCGTGCGCGCGCCGTCGTCGCGCGGCAGCACCTGGAACGAGAATCCCGGTCCTTCGGCTCGCTCGCCGTAGGGGCCGGAGGCGACGCGCGTGCCGTCGGGGTAGCGCAGCTCCCAGCCCTCGGCCGGCCCCCGCTGAACGACCTGGTAGCTGCCCAGCAGCGCGCCGTCGTCCACGGCGACCTCGCTGAACACGGTGCCCCGGAATATGTCCGGATCGCTCACCTCGAGCTGCAGCTCGACGGTCTCCGCCACACGCCGCGCCAGCGCCTGCGTGGTGAGGACGAGCGCCTCAGACAGAATGGGGTCGGTGCGCAACGCCAGCTCGTCGACGTCGATGTCGTCGGAGCGGGCGAAGACCTGCTTCGGGGAGCTGACCTGGACGGTGAGACTCGACTGGTAGCGCGGGACGGCGCCGCGGCCGGAGATCCAGGCGCCGCCGGAGACGAGGACGGTCAGCAGGACCACGACGCGCCAGTGGCGAACGACGACGGCCCAGAGGTCTCTGAGGTGGACCTCCTTCGGCGCCGCGGCCACCCGGGCCACGCCGCTGCTGCCGTTGCCGCTGCTGTCGATCATTGGCCTCCCCGGTGCCGGCACACCTCGCTCCGGCGCAAGGTAAGAAGCTCCAGAAAATTGCACAAGTGAAGCTCTTTCATAATCTTACACGGCGTGCGGTCACAATCTGTGACGCCTGCACCCCGATCCTGTGACGCATGCCATGAATGATCCTGCTCCACGAAGCCGGCGGGTCGTGGTGGTGGCCCAGGCGTTCAAGGGAACCCTGACGATGGCGCAGGTGGCCAACGCGCTCGCTGCCGGCGTGCGGGCGGCCGGGGGAGACCCGGTCGTGCTGGGAGGGAGCGACGGCGGGGACGGGTTGTTGGACGCCCTGGGTTCACGCCTGCTGCGCCGGACGTCCCACCCCGCGGAGGATCCCCTGCGGCGGCCGATCTCAGCCGAAATCGGATGGCTCGACCCCGAGACGGCGGTCGTGGAATCGCGCCTCGCCTGCGGTCTGAGCCTGCTGGCGGTCGACGAGCGGGCCCCCGGGGTGACCACCACCCGGGGCGTGGGGCGGCTCATCGGGGCGGCGGCGGCGGCCGGGGCGAGACGCGTGTACGTGGGGCTCGGCGGCAGCGCGACCATGGATGGCGGCGTCGGAATGGCCCGCGCCTGGGGCTGGATCCCGCAGGACGCGGCCGGGAGGGAGCTGGCGGAGGGGGGCGGCGCGCTCGAGGACCTGGCGGTGCTCGTGCCCGGCACGCGGCCCGGCGTCGAGCTGGTGGGGCTGTGCGACGTGCGAAACCCCCTCACGGGTGACGGAGGGGCCCGGGTCTACGCTGCCCAGAAGGGGGCCTCGCCTCGGGAAACCGACCGTCTGGCGCGCGGTCTCGAGCGGCTCGCGGCCGTGGCCGGGGGCCAGGGGACGCTGGCCGACACGCCGGGGGCGGGCGCGGCGGGTGGGCTCGGATTCGGGCTCCTGCTGTTCGGGGGGGGCACACTCCGCCCGGGAGCCGAATGGGTGCTCCGCACGGTGGGGTTGGCCGACGCCCTCGCACGAACAGCGCTCGTGGTGGTCGGTGAGGGTACCTTTGACCACACGTCACTGGAGGGGAAGCTCACGGGCGAGGTCATCCGGCGCGCCGCTGAGGTGCGCGTACCGACGTTGCTCCTGGCGCCCCGAGCCGCCGCTGTCCCGGACGGGGTACTGGTGGAGTCGGGCGGCGGCACCTGGTCCGCGGCTGACCTCGAGCGGCGAGCGGGAGAGGCGATAGACCGCGCGCTTCGCTTGATGGCGTCATGAGGCAGGTCTATACTTCGCGACTCGATCCGTCTGGACACCGACCCCGGCGACAATGCCTGACACCCAACTGATGGATAAGCTCGTGTCCCTCGCCAAGCGCAGGGGCTTCATCTTCCAATCCTCCGAGATCTACGGGGGCGTGGGCTCCGTGTGGGACTACGGCCCCCTCGGTGTCGAGCTCAAGAAGAACCTCAAGGAGCGGTGGTGGCGCTCCATGGTGTACGAGCGCGACGACATCGAGGGCCTGGATGCCGCGATCCTGATGCACCCGCGCGTGTGGGAGGCCTCGGGCCACGTCGAGGGGTTCACGGATCCCCTCGTCGACTGCCGTACCTGCAAGGCGCGCTTCCGTGCGGACCAGCTCGACCAGGGACAGTGCCCGCAGAAGCCCAGCAAGAAGCCGGGCGAGGCGGAGCAGTGCAACCTCACCGAGCCGCGCATGTTCAACCTGATGTTCCGCACCTTCATGGGGCCGGTCGAGGACGACGCCTCCGTCGTGTACCTGCGACCTGAAACCGCGCAGGGCATCTACGTCAACTACCTCAACGTGATGCAGGCGGCCCGGCAAAAGCCGCCCTTCGGCATCGCACAGATCGGGAAGGCGTTTCGCAACGAGATCACCCCGGGGAACTTCATCTTCCGCACCCGCGAGTTCGAGCAGATGGAGATGCAGTTCTTCGTGAAGCCGGGCGAAGACGAACGCTGGTTCGAGGAGTGGAAGGAGCGCCGCATGCAGTGGCACCGCGACGTGGGGATCACCCCGGACAAGCTGCGGTTCCACGAGCACGCGTCGGAGGAGCTGGCACACTACGCCAAGAAGGCGTTCGACATCGAGTACGAGTTCCCCTTCGGGTGGCAGGAATTCGAGGGGATCCACAACCGCACCGACTTCGATCTCAAGCGGCACATGGAGTACTCGGGGAAGAAGCTCGAATACGTCGACACGGCGACGAAGGAGCGCTACGTCCCCTACATCATCGAAACCTCGCTGGGAGCCGACCGTCTTGCCCTGGTGGTGCTGGTGGATGCATACCGGGAGGAGGAGGTCGAGGGGGAGCAGCGGGTTGTGCTGGGTCTCAAGCCGGCCATCGCGCCGATCAAGGCGGGGGTCTTCCCGCTGGTCAAGAAGGACGGGATGCCGGAGGTGGCGCAACGCATTTGCGACGATCTCCGCAGCCGGTTCCCGATCTTCTACGACGACGGCGGCTCCATCGGGCGGCGCTACCGGCGGCAGGACGAGGCGGGCACGCCCTTCGGGATCACGGTCGATGGGCAGACGCTGGAGGACCAGACGGTGACCGTGCGCGACCGGGACTCGCTGGTGCAAGAGCGCGTCAGCGCCGATCGGCTCGTCGGGTACCTCGAGGAACGGCTCACGTCGTGAGGCTCGAGACGCTCCTGGCCCAGGCCGAGGCGATGCACCAGGAGCTGGGTCGGGAGTACTATCTCACCGGAGCCGGCCTGAAGGGCGACCCCGAATTCCAGAACATCTACCGCAAGTACGCCGAGCTGGTGAGCGACGCGGCGCTTGCCGCGGCGCGGGCGAGCGGATCCCGCTCGCTGGCGGAATGGGCGGTCGACACGCGCGTGGGACGCCTGGTCGCCCCCTACGAGGAGCAGCAGCTCGTCTGGGAACAGGAGGCGGTCGTCGAGGTGGAGGGGTACAGCCTCCCGTATCTGCGCGTCCCGATCGAGCTCGCGAACTGCGCCGATCGAGGGGTGCGCAACGCCCTCGACGAGGCACGCGCCCGGCTCGCCGCGCAGGGGTTGGCCGACCTGCGACGGGAGCGCTTTCTCACGGAGCACAACGCGGTGCGGTCGCTGTCGATGGGCGAGTACGTGGCGGCGGTGAGTGCCCTGGCCGACATCGATCTTGAGGCATTGGGACGGGAGGCACGGGGGTTCCTCGACCGCACCCAGGCCATGTACGGGGACGTGCTGGCGCAACTCGCCAAGCGGAGGCTCGGCGTGCCGCCGGCGGAGCTGACCCGGGCGGACTCGGTGCGGCTCTTCCGGGCCGACCAGTTCGACGCGGCATTCCCGGCCGAGACCCTCATCGACACTGCGGTCAGGCAGATGCGCGAGATGGGGTTGGATGCGACGCAGGAACGTCGCGTCCGGTTCGACACCCAGGAGCGCGAGGGCAAGCAGCCGCGCGCCTTCTGCGTCCCGGTCCGTGTGCCTGAGGAGGTCTACCTGGTGCTGCGGCCGCGGGGCGGCCACAACGACTACCGCACGTTCTGGCACGAGCTGGGACACGCCATGCACTTCGCGTCGGTGGCGCCCGAGCTCCCGTTTGCCGCGCGCTGGTTGGGCGACAACTCCGTCACCGAGGGCTATGCCATGCTGTGGGATCACCTGACCATCGATCCCGCATGGCTCGTCCGCTACTGCGGCATCAACGCAGGTGACGCCCGCAGTCTCACCTTCGAGCTGGCGGTGGCCGAGCTGTTCATGGTGCGACGCTACGCCGCCAAGCTGCTCTACGAGCTGGAGCTGCACCGGAGTGACTTCACGGGCACAGGCGCTCGCTACGTGGAGCTGCTGAGCGAGGCGACCGGGTGCCGCTACCTGGAGGACGATTGCCTGCTCGATGTGGACCCAGGCTTCTACTCGGCCCGCTACCTGCGGGCGTGGCAGTTCGAGGCGGTCCTGGCCACAAGGTTCGTGGAGCAGTTCGATGAGGACTGGTACCGCAACCCCCGGGCGGGGGTGGCGGTCCACGAGTTGATGGGCCGGGGCCAGGCTGATCCGGCCGATCGTCTCGTGAGCGAGGCCACCGGACAGCAGCTCACGTTCGATCCCGTCGTCACGCGTCTCGAGGCCCGACTGACCTGAGGATACCTGTGAGCCACAAGCGCGAAGCCTTCTCCTCCCGCTGGGTGATGATGCTGGCCATGCTCGGCATGGCCGTGGGCACCGGCAACATCTGGCGGTTTCCCCGAATCGCCGCACAGAACGGCGGGGGCGAGTTCATCGTCGCCTGGCTCGCGTTCCTGTTCCTCTGGTCGATTCCCCTGATCCTCGTGGAGTTCGGCAGCGGGCGACTGACACGCACGGGGCCGGTGGGCGCCTTCATCCAGATGATGGGGCCGCGGTGGGCCTGGATGGGTGCGTTCATCGCCTTCGTCGCGACGGCGATCATGTTCTACTACTCAGTGGTGGCCGGCTGGACGATCCGCTACGTGGTGGCCTCGCTCCTCGGTGAGGTACCGCGTCAGGAGCCGGGTGCGTTCTGGGAGAGCTTCACCGGTTCGTGGTGGCCGGTGCTGTTCCACGGGCTGGCCATCGGGACCGGCACCCTCGTCGTGGCGCGGGGGGTGCGGGCGATCGAGCGGGTCGCCAAGGTGCTGATGCCCACGCTCATCATTCTGGTCATCGCGCTCGCGATTCGGGCGGTCACGCTCCCGGGCTCCTCCGACGGCCTGGCCTACCTCTTCACGGTCGACTGGGAGGCTTTGGGCGACGCTCGCATCTGGATCGAGGCGCTCACCCAGAACGCGTGGGACACCGGTGCGGGCTGGGGGCTGATCCTGGCGTACGCCGCGTACCTCCGCACGAAGGAGGACACCGCCCTGAACGCCTTCCTGCTCCCCACCGCGAACAACACGGTCTCGCTGCTGGCGGGGATCATGGTGCTGTGTACCGTGTTCGCGGTGGTGCCGCAACTGGTTGCCAACCTGGCCGCCGACCCTGCGGCGCTGTCCGCGTACCCGGCGCTGGCCGAGGCGGTGCGGAGCGGCGAGGCGCTCTCGGCCGATCTCATCCAGCGCACCATCTTCAGCACGGGGAACGAGGGGCTGACGTTCATCTGGATGCCGCAGCTGTTTGCCCGGGTGCCGTTCGGTCAGTTCTTCATGATCCTGTTCTTCCTGGCGCTCACGTTTGCCGCGTTCACCAGCCTCATCGCGATGATCGAGCTCGCGACGCGGGTGCTGCGCGATGCCGGCATGCAGCGCCACCGCGCCATTCGCGTGGTCGGGGTCGTCGGGTTCCTGCTCGGGCTACCGTCGGCGCTCTCGCTGCGGTTCCTCCACAACCAGGATTTCGTCTGGGGCGTCGCGCTCATGCTCTCGGGCCTGTTCTTCGCGATCGCCGTTCTGGTGTACGGCGCGCGCCGCTTCCGCGAGGAGCAGCTGAACCACGAGCATTCCGACATCAGGGTGGGGCGCGGGTGGGAGTTGGTGATCACGACCGTGGTGCCGCTCGAGGCGCTGGCGCTCTTGGGATGGTGGGTCTACCAGGTGCGGGGCGAGGATCTGGCGGGCTGGCTCGACCCGCTGCGCGAGGCGAACCTGGGAACGCTGTTCCTCCAGTGGGGGGTCGTGCTGGCGGCGCTGCTGCTCGCCAACCGCTGGCTGGCACGGCACACGCACGGGATCGCGACACAGCAGGGAGAGACCGCCACGCCACAGGGACGTGTCGAGGGATAACCGCGGCGTCGACGGGCGCCACGAGTGACCTGCGCATGCGGTTCGAGCACTTCCGTTCGATGGTCGAGCGACTCGCGGCCGATATCCCGGAGCAGTACCTCGCGGGGGTCGCCGCCATCGACGTGAGCCCCAAGACCATCCCACATCCGTTGGACGCGCACGTCTACACCCTGGGGGAGTGCATTCCCATCGACACCGGAACCGACGAGATCCAGTCCCATGTCGTGCTGTACCACGGCTCGTTTCGCGAGCTAGCGGCAGAGCGCGCCGGCTTCGACTGGCGGCACGAGGCGTGGGACACGCTGCTGCACGAGTTGCGGCACCATGTGGAGTGGCGTGCGCGTTCCGAGGAGCTCGAGGCGTACGACTGGGCGGTGGAGCACAACTTCGCGCGGGCGGCCGGGCGCCCCTTCGATCCGGTGTTCTACCAGTCGGGCGAGCGCGTTGCCGAGGGTGTCTTTCGGCTGGACGACGATGTCTTCATCGAGCAAGTGGTGCGGGAGCGGCCCGCCGTAGCGGAATTCGTGTGGCACGGGGGGGCGTACCGCGTCGCCGTACCGTCGCGGCCGCTTCCGCTCTATCTGCTGCTCGACGGTCTCGATCACCCGACGTCCGGCGACGTCGTGCTCGTGCTCCGTCGCAAGCCGCGCCTGCGGGACCTGTTCCGCGGCGCTCCACCTGTCACGCAGGAGCACGCCCGTGTCGAATCCGCCGAGTGAGCGAGCGGTGCTGCTCGTCACCCGCGATCTGTTCTTCCGGGCCAAGCTGGAGGCGTTGGTGGAACTGTGCGGCTACGCCGCCGTCCGGTCCGGTCCCGCCCGGCACGCCGTCCTGGAGCTGGGTCCCGGCGCGCTGGAGCAGGTGCGCGAACTGGTCGCTGCTGGCACGCGGGTAGTGGCGTTCGGCTCGCACGTGGGGGCAGAGGAGCTTCGCGAAGCGCGCCAGGCGGGGGCGGAGGCCGTCCCCAACTCGCGGGTGGAGGCCGCCGTACGCGCGATGCTCGAAGCACGATGAGGCGCGGGCGGGACGCACGGCACCGCCTGTGCCGTGGCGCGCGTCCGCCTCGTCCGGGAGTTATCTTGTGTGGCGAATTCGAAGGCGGCGGAGCGATCCGCGCGTGAGGGTGTGGCAATGATGCATGAAACCAGCACGTCCCTGTCCCCGACCGAGGTGCTCGATCGCGCCAAGGCGTTCTTCGCGGAGCGTGATCCCAATCGGGCGGCGTTCGTGGAGCACGAGGGCCCGAGCTACGCCACGTTTCGGGGGCAGGGCGGTGAGGAGCTGACGGTGGCGGTGTTCGAGGCCGGGTCCGCAACGCGCGTGCGAGCGTCGACGCTGCTGTTCGACCAGACCATCGGCCGCTTCTTCACGACGCTGCCTGCGGCGGGAGGCGATCACACATGACCGTGCGGGTGTGGGTGCCGGAGGTGTGGGACGTCGTGCGCCTGGAGGCGGGCGCCGAGTGGACCGTCGAGCGCCTCAAGGCCGAGGCGCTGCGGCAAGCCACCGGCCGGGCGCCCAACGGCGAGGCCTACGAGGTGAAGTTCCGCGGCGCACTGGTGCTCGACGAGTCGGCGACGCTGGGTGGCCTCGGCGCGCCCGACAACGCGTCGTTCATCGTGCTGCCGGCAAAGCGGCGGCCGGCGAGGTGATCGCCGCCTCGTAGACGGAGCGCTCGCCGCCAGGGCGGCGCGCCGCCCGCGGGTTGCCAGGGGGAAGCGCTCCGAGGCGCTCCCATGGGAGCTCGTGGCTCATCGTCTCTCACCCACAACAACGATGCGTCGGTCGCCGTTCCGTCGGTAGCCGCTCGCGGGAACTCGTGGTACAATCCGTCGGACGTGGCGGATGGCGTGGTACGCCTCTCCCCCCGGCGAGGGACGGCTCAATCCTGGTGAAACGCGGCAGGTATACCATGACAACGGTAGTCGAATACGACGTTCTCAAGAGGCTCGGCATCGCGGATACCAATCCCGGCGGATTCGGCGGCGAGTGGCTCGGCTCGGGTCCGGATCTGGAGGTCATCACCCCGATCGACGGCTCCCGCATCGCGACCGTCCAGCAGGTGACCGAAGAGGAATACGACCGGATCGTGGCGCGGGCGCATGCCGCCTTCCTGGAATGGCGCACGGTTCCCGCGCCGCGCCGCGGCGAAATCGTGCGGCTGCTCGGCAACCGGCTGCGCGAGTACAAGCGCGAGTTGGCCCAACTCGTGACGCTGGAGATGGCCAAGATCCTGGCCGAGGGCGAGGGCGAGGTGCAGGAGATGATCGACATCTGCGACTTCGCGGTTGGGCTCTCGCGCCAGCTCTATGGGCTCACGATGCAGTCGGAGCGGCCCGATCACCGGATGTTCGAGCAGTGGCACCCGCTCGGTGTCGTGGGCGTCATTTCGGCGTTCAACTTCCCCGTGGCCGTGTGGAGCTGGAACACGGCGATCGCGGCCGTCTGCGGCGACAGCGTGGTGTGGAAGCCCTCCAGCCAGACGCCGCTCACCGCCATCGCGTGCACCAGGATCGCCGAGCAGGTGTGCCGCGAGAACGACGTCGATCCAGCGATCTTCTCGCTCACCATCGGGAAGGGCTCCACGGTAGGCGACCGGCTCCTGCACGACACCCGCATCCCGTTGGTCTCGGCGACCGGGAGCTGCACCATGGGCTACCGCGTGGCCCAGGTGGTGGGCAAACGGCTGGGCCGCACCATCCTCGAGCTGGGCGGCAACAACGCCATCATCGTGACGCCCAGCGCCAACCTCGACATGGCGCTGCGGGCGACCCTGTTCGGCGCGGTGGGCACCGCGGGGCAACGCTGCACCAGCACCCGACGCATCATCGTGCACGAGGCCGTCAAGGAGGAGTTCGTGCGGCGCTTGGTGAAAGCCTATGAGGGGATCCGCATCGGCAATCCCCTCGAGGACGGCACGCTCATGGGGCCCCTGGTGACCAGGGATGCCGTGCAGGACCTGCAGAATGCGGTCAAGCGCGTCCAGCAGGAGGGCGGCGAGATCCTGTATGGCGGCGAGTCGCTCGATGGGCCGGGCTTCCCCGGCGGCCACTACGTCAAGCCGTGTATTGCCGCGGCCAGGAACGAGTTCCAGATCGTCCAGGAGGAGACGTTCGCGCCGATCCTGTACATCATCGGCTATGGCAACAAGAAGTCGGCCTCCAAGCAGGCCGTGGCGGAGATCGAAGAAGCGATCGCCCTGCACAACGGCGTGCCGCAGGGGCTGTCGTCGGCGATCTTCACCGACAGTGTGCGCGAGGCCGAGTACTTCCTGTCGCATCGTGGCTCCGACTGCGGGATCGCCAACGTGAACATCGGAACCAGTGGTGCGGAAATCGGGGGCGCGTTCGGTGGTGAGAAGGAGACCGGCGGCGGACGCGAGTCCGGCTCCGATGCCTGGAAGGCCTACATGCGGCGGCAGACCAACACGGTGAACTGGAGCACCGAGCTGCCGCTGGCGCAGGGGATCAAGTTCGGGGACTGAGCGACCCGCCCCGGCCGGTTTGTCAAGCCGCCGACCGACCAACAGTCCAGGTCGCTCTTGACGAACCGGGTTTGCGGAGTCCCTTTCGCACTATGCCTCCTCGCCTCACTCCGACGCAGCTGCTCGCCGTATTGCAGCCGTGGGCCGACGTGGCAGAGCCGCTTCACCGCCGCCTTGCCCACCTGGCCGAGGCGGAGCCGGGCCAGGAGGTGCTTTGGGTGGGGTGTGGCTCGGGGCGATCCGTCTTCTGGTGGGCCGAGCGGTTCAAGACGCACGTGGAGGGCGTGGATCCCGATCACGCCGCCATCGACGCCGCCGAGAAGACTGCCAGGGCCGTCGGCCTGCAGCGACTGGCCACCTTCCAGACCGCCGGGCCCGACGACTTGCCGCACGAAGACCAGGTCTTCGACATCACCGTCGTCAACCTGCTCTACCTGGCGCGCACCGACGGGGGCGCGGTTCTGAAAGAGGTGGGACGGGTGGCGCGTCCCATGAGCGCGGTCATGGCATTGGTGCCGTCGTGGCTCAGCACGCCGGATCCCGAGGACGCACGCCGACTTGAGGAGCTCGGGCTGGTGCCCAAGCTCCTCGTGGAATGGAAGAGCTACTTCCGTGGCGGTGGCGTTGTAGAGCTGAGCGTGGAGGACGCCGCCCAGGACGGCGGCTGGATCTCGTATGGGTGGATCGGCCTCCTCCTGCGGGGGTGGCGGGCGGCTCGGTGGACGGGTGTGCGCGCCGTGTTGAGTCCCGAGTTTCGCATCCTCCGTACCCTCGCGATGAAGCGGGTGCTGGGTCTCTCGATCATCAAGGGCACGCGTTGGCCGCACACATGATTCCCTCGACCTGCTCGGTCGCGCTCCCCCTTCACAGCTCCAGGCCGTACACCTACGCACTCCCTCCAAGCCTCGCCGATCGCGTGCGGCCCGGCGCCCGCATCGTGGTTCCGGTGCGCAGCCGGGAGATGGTGGGACTGGTGCTCGGAGTGGGGGACGAGCCGACGCCGGACCTCAAGCCGGTGCTGCTCGCCCCCGACCCGGAGCCGCTGGTGCCCGATGCGCTCGTCGAGCTCGCCGAGTGGGTCTCGCGGTACTACGCCGCGCCGATCGGGCTCGCGCTCAGGGCCATGCTGCCCGCGGCGCTGTGGGGCGCGTCGCGACTGGTCGCTCAGGTCGACGATCCCCAGGCCGCTCCTGGGGGAGCCAGCCGCGACGTGTTGGAGGCGCTCGAGCGCGCCGGAGGCCGCGCCACCGCGGCGTCGCTCGCGCGCAGGCTGAAGCGGCCGGTGTGGGATGCGCTGCAGCGCCTCGCGCGGGCGGGTGCCGTGACGCTGGAGACCGAGCCGCCCGACCTGGGGCCCGCCGCGCGCACCGAGCGCGTCCTCGTGCTCTCCCGCGCGCTCCCCACGCTGTTGGAGCGGGAGCAGACGTTCGGGCGAGCGGCGCGACAGCAGGCGGCGTACGAGGCGGTGGACGCGCTGGGGGGTGAGGCGACGGTGCGACATATGCGGGAGCGGCTCGGCTTCTCGCCCACGGTGCTCAAGGGATTGGAGGAGCGGGGAGTGGCACGGCTCGAGGAGCGGGAGCAGCTGCGCGACCCGTTTGCCGACCTGATGGCCGAGCCGCCCGCACAGCCCACCGCGGCGCAGCGCGAGGCCATCGCCGCGGTGCGGGCCCTCTCCCCGGGCGGCGCGCTCACGCTGTTCGGCGTGACAGGCAGCGGCAAGACCCTGGTGTACCTCGAGGCGCTGCGACCCGAGGTCGAGGCGGGTCGTGGCGTGATCGTTCTCGTGCCCGAGATCGCACTCACGCCGCAGACCATCGCCCGCGTGCGCGGGGTGTTCGGCGACACGGTGGCCGTGTTGCACAGCGGCCTGTCCGACGGCGAGCGGGTAGACGCGTGGCGGGCGCTCGCCGGAGGGCAGCGCCGGGTCGCGGTGGGTGCCCGCTCGGCGGTCTTCGCACCGGTGCGGGACCTGGCCGCCGTGATCGTGGACGAGGAGCACGATCCCAGCTACAAGCAAGCCGAATTGCCTCGGTACCACGCGCGCGATGTGGCGCTCCGTCGCGCAGCCATCGAGGGCGCGCGGGTGGTGCTCGGCAGCGCCACTCCCTCGCTGGAGACGTGGGCGACCCGGGATACCCGACCCGTAGTGTCCCTGCCGGCCCGCGTCACGCAGCAGCCGCTCCCTCCCGTGCACCTCATCGACATGCGGAGCGAGCCGCGGGTCGAGGAGGCGCGGGCGGTACCGTGGTCGCGGGCGCTGGACGACGCCGTGGAGGCGGCGCTAAGGGAGGGGGACCAGGTCCTGTTGCTCCTCAACCGCCGCGGCTTCGCGCACTTCCTGCAGTGCCATGGGTGCGGCCACGTGTGGGAGTGCCCCTCCTGCAGCATCTCCCTCACGGTGCATCGCACGCCCGCGCGGCTGCGCTGTCATTATTGCGGCCACGACGAGCCCATCCCCCAGTCGTGCCCCGAGTGCGGCGCGGAGGCGCAGCGCGATCGCGGCGTGGGCACGCAGCTGCTGGAACGCTGGTTGGCGGAGCGGTTTGCCGATGCCCGGCTCGCGCGGATGGATGCCGACACGACGTCGGGCAAGTGGTCCCATCGGCGGATTCTCGACGCGGTAGCGCGCCGAGAGGTCGATATCCTCTTCGGTACCCAGATGATCGCCAAGGGCCTCGACTTTCCCGGAGTGACGCTGGTGGGAGTGGTGGATGGCGACACGGGGTTGCACCTGCCCGATTTCCGCTCGGCGGAGCGCACGTTCCAGCTCGTCGCCCAGGTTGCGGGTCGGGCCGGACGCGGCCCCAAGGGGGGTCGGGTGCTGGTGCAGACCCACACACCGCACCACTACGCGATGATAGCGGCGGCCGGACACGACTTCGAGGCGTTTGCGGCGGAGGAGCTGGCCGTCCGCGAATCGCCGCCATATCCGCCGCACGTAGGGCTGGTAAACGTCATCGTGAGCGGCACGCAGGAGCAACGCGTCGCGGCCGCGGCCGTGGAGGTCAGCGAGTGGCTTCGGGGGCTGGTTGCCGCGCGGGCGGAGGGACAGGTGGAGGTGATCGGGCCGGCGCCGGCGCCGCTGGCCCGCATCAAGGGCCGGTGGCGCTGGCACCTCGTGCTCCGGGCGGCGGACCGCCGCTGGCTGGGTCGAGTCGCGCGCTTCGCCGCGCGCCGCGCGCCGCACGCGAGCGGCGGGCCCGTGCGCGTCGTGTTCGACCGCGATCCCCTCTCGCTACTGTGACCCCAACGGCAAGGCGGCCTACGCCGTGTCCGCTTGAATCGCTTGAGACCCGCCGGTATCTTGCCTCCGCTCCAACGGCGCGTGGGCGCCTCCACGTGCGACACCCTCTGCGAGCTCCCGACTGTGACGGACGCTAATTCATCCTCGTGGCCCACCCGATCACCTGTTCACGGAATGGGATGGACGCGCGTCGCCCAGTCGCTCGCCCAGAGTGTCTCTCCGAGCGACGTCGAGGAGATCTGGCTCTTCGCGCCCGTCAGGGGTGAGGGGAGGGAGTGGGGTACCGCAGTGATCTCGTGTCGCGCGGACGCGGACCGGCGACGTATCTTCACCGCGAGCTACGTGCTGGTCGTGCGGGGGCGGGAGCGGGGACAGGGCAAGGTCGTGGTGGAGGAAGTCGGGCAGAGTCCCGAGACGGTGCTGCATGACGTGATCGCCGGGGTGCAGGAGAGGGCCGGCGAGAGTGAGCCGCCGGTGCGCGTCGCGCCGGAGCGGTGGTTCCCAGCCCAGGAGGAGACGTCCCCCCCGGGTTCCGATTGACGCCTGTGGCATTTGGCCAGGAGGCCGGACCGTGATTGATCCGAGCATGTTCGTGCCCAGCAGAGCCTTTCTGACGAAAGGGGTGGGCCGACACAAGGAGAAGCTCACGAGCTTCGAGGAGGCGCTGCGCGAGGCGCACATCGCGCAGTACAACATCGTGCGAGTGAGCTCCATCTGGCCACCGCACTGCCAGCTCATCTCGTGGGAGCAGGGCGTGAAGGCGATGATCCCCGGGCAGGTCGCGTTCGCGGTCGTGGCCGAGGCATCCACCAACGAGCCGTCCCGCCTGGCGACGGCGGCCATTGGTCTGGCGATCCCGGCCGACCCCAACCATCACGGCTACATCTCTGAGCACCACGCCTTCGGTCAGCGGAAGGAGCCGGCCGGCGACTACGCCGAGGATCTCGCCGCGAGCATGCTGGCGACCGTGCTCAACGTGCCGTTCGATCCGGAGCAGGCCTGGGATGAGCGCAAGGAGCAGTGGCGCCTTTCCGGTGAGATCGTCGACACCAAGACCATCAGTTGCAGTGCGGAGGCGCAGGACGACGGTCGCTGGGTGACCGTAGTGAGCGCCGTGGTGTTCTGCGGGTGAACGAGTTCCGCGACCGCGGCGCACCGACCGATCTGCCGGGCGTCCTCGCGGACCTGCCCTGGGCGCCGGGTGAGTCATATCTGGGCATGCCCGGTGCGGGGCTCGGCTTCGAAGACTGCCCCGTCGTCCTGCTGCCGGTCCCGTACGAAGCGACGGTCTCCTTCATGGGCGGGACCCGCTTCGGGCCTCGGCACCTGCTGCATGCGTCGCGCTTCCTCGAGACCTACGACCACGAACTGGACGTCGAGCCCTACACGGTCGGGATCTACACGCTGCCCGAGCTCGTGCTGCCGGCCACCGGGCCGGAAGAGGCCCTCAAAGAGCTGCGCCGGGCCATGGACGCGCTGCTGGAGGCGGGGAAGTTCGTGGTCCTGGTGGGCGGAGAACACAGCCTGTCTGGGCCGCCCATCCTCGCGCACGCCGATCGCCTGGCGGGAGAGCTCTCGGTGCTGCAGCTCGACGCGCACACCGACCTGCGCTCCGAGTACGAGGGGACGCCGTACTCCCACGCCTGCGTCATGCATCGGGTGCACCGGCGCGCGCGCGTCGTGCCGGTGGGGATCCGGTCGCTCACCACCGAGGAGCGGGCCCTGACGCGTGACCGGAATATCCCCGTCGTCTTCGGCCACGAGCTGGGGACCGAAGGATGGATGGATCGTGTGCTCGATTCCCTCACCGACGACGTGTACATCACGTTCGACGTGGACTATTTCGATCCCGCCCTCATGCCAGCCACCGGCACGCCCGAGCCGGGGGGCGGCACGTGGTATCCCACCCTGGAACTGCTCGAGCGCGTGTTCCGGGAGAAGCACGTGGTCGGCTGCGACGTGGTGGAGCTGGCGCCCCTGCCCGGGCTGGTCCATCCGGACGTCTTGGCCGCCAAGCTGGTGTACAAGCTCATCGCCTTCCACGTCCTGCATCAGCATCGCGCACGCTGAGTCATGGGAGCTGAGTCCGTCGGCATCTTCGTCGCGTTCTTTGCGGGGGTGTTGAGCTTCCTCTCTCCGTGCGTGCTGCCGCTCGTGCCGAGCTACGTCTCGTTCATCACCGGGCTCTCGCTGGAGGAGCTGGGTGAGAAGCGATGGAGGGCGTTCAGCCACGCCTTGGCGTTCGTGGGCGGGTTCACGGTCATCTTCCTGGCCCTCGGAGCCTCCGCGACGCAACTCGGACGATTCCTGAACTACAACCAGGTGTGGCTGGAGCGGATCGGCGGGCTGCTGATCGTGTTCTTCGGGCTCTATCTCCTGGGAGTCATCCGCTTGGGCTCGCTGGCCCGCGAGCGCCGCGTGCACCTGCAGGACAAGCCCGTCGGGTATCTCGGCAGCGTGCTGGTCGGCATCGCGTTCGGGGCCGGATGGACCCCCTGCATCGGGCCGATCCTCGGCTCGATCCTCATGTACACGGGCGTACGCTCCAGCCTGGGGGAGGGACTCCTCCTGCTGTTCGCCTACTCGCTCGGCCTCGCCGTGCCGTTCCTGGCCGCCGCCGTGGCGGTGGAGAAGTTCATCGACTGGTTCAAGAAGTTCCGCCAGTACATCCCGATCGTCACCCGGGTCTCGGGGGCGGTGCTCGTCCTGGTCGGTGTCCTACTCATCAGCGGCTACTTCTCGCTGCTCGCCGCCTGGCTCCAGGGCTTCACGCCCGACGTGCTCAGGGAACGGCTATAGACGGCCGGACGGCCGTGCCACTGGAGATCGAGTCATGCCTGCCTACATCATCGTGGATATCGAGATCACGGATCCTGTGCAGTACGAGGAGTA
>CP070716.1:1600424-1605749 GCA_020350425.1 Gemmatimonadota bacterium | reverse complement strand
GGCGGGAGGCGAGAAGCTCACGCAGACCGGCACGGCGATCGGCACGGCGATCTACATGAGTCCCGAGCAGGCCATGGGACTGGAGACCATCGACGGCCGCAGCGACATCTACAGCCTCGGCTGCATGCTGTACGAGATGCTGGTGGGCCAGGTGCCGTTCACGGGGCCCAACCCGCAGGCGATCATGGCGCGGCACACGATGGACGCCGTGTCGCCGCCCTCGATCATCCGCCAGACGATCACGCCCGAGCTGGAGGACATCATCTTCACCGCGCTGGCCAAGGCGCCGGCCGACCGGTTCCGCACCGCCGGGGAGTTCGCCGAGGCGCTGAGCATGCTGGACAGCGGCACGCTGGCCCAGCAGCGCTACTCGCGGGCTTCGATGATGGCCCGCACCGCCCACACCGCGGCACTCGAGCGCACCGGGCGCCGCCGCCTGCCGCGCAAGGCGGTCGCCGCCGTGTCGGCCGTCGCCGCGGTGGGGCTCGGCTTCGGCCTCTGGCAGCTCTGGCCCGGGGGCGGTGCGGAAGCGGTGGGCGCCGGCGGGCTCGATCCGAGCAACGTGGCCGTGCTGTACTTCGAGGACCTGAGCTCCGCCGGGGATCTGGGCCACGTGGCGGACGGCCTCACCGAGGGACTGATCGATCAGCTCTCCCAGGTGCGCGAGCTGGACGTGGTGTCGCGCAACGGGGTCGCCCAGTACCGGGGCAGTGACCTGCCGCGCGACAGCATCGGGCGGGCACTCGGGGTGGGCAGCATCGTGATCGGGAGCGTGGAGCCGGAGGGCCGCAGTCTGCGTGTGACCACCCGGCTGGTGGACGGTGAGTCGGCGGCGGAGTTCAGCCGCGCCAGCTTCACGCTCCCCGCGGACGAGCTGCTCCTGGTGATGGACTCGGTCACGCAGGATGTGTCGCGCATCCTGCGCGAGCGGCTGGGGGAGGAGGTGCGGACCCGCGAGATCCGGGCCGGCACGGGCAACGTGACGGCCTGGACGTTGGTGCAGCGGGCCGAGCGCCTGCGCAAGGATGCCGAGGCGTTCGTGGCCGCCGACGACGTCCCAGCCGCCGAGGCCACGCTGCAGCGAGCCGACACCCTACTGGCCAGCGCCGAGGCCGCCGACCCCGACTGGGTCGAGCCCACCCTGATGCGCGGGTGGATCGCCCACCGGCAGTCCAGGTTCTCACGGGGGTTCGAGGCCCTTCCCTGGGTCGAGGCGGGCCTGGCCCACGCCGATCGGGCGCTGGGGCGGGACCCGAACGATCCGAAAGCGCTCGCGCTCAGAGGTACGTTGCGGTACCGGCTCTGGCGGCTTCGCGTCACGGACGACCCCGACGAGTGGCAGGTGCTGCTCGACGGCGCGCGCGACGACCTCGAGGCGGCGGTGCAGGCCGACCCCACCCTGACGGATGCGTTGGTCACGCTGTCCTTCGTGTACTACCAGTACGAGGACGTGGCCTCGGCCCTCATGGCCGCGCGCCGCGCTTACGAGGAGGACGCCTACCTCGAGGCCGCCGACAACGTGCTGAACCGCCTCTTCTGGGGCTCGCTGGACCTCGAGGACTTCCGCCAGGCGCGACGCTGGTGCGCCGAGGGCGCGCGGCGGTTCCCCGACGACCACCGCTTCGTGGAGTGCCAGCTGTGGCTGATGGCGACCCCGGCCCAGCCGGCCGATGTCGAGCTGGCGTGGCGCCTGGCGGACAGGCTCGCGGCGCTCGTCCCCGAGCCGGACCGCGACGGGATGTCGATCCAGGGCGAGTTGATGGTGGGCGGCATCCTGGGCCGTGCCGGCATGGCCGACAGCGGCAAGGCCGTGCTGTCGCGCGCGCGCGCGCGCACGACAGCGGAGATCGATCCCACGCGCTACCTGTGGTCGGTCGAGGCCTACATGCGCACGCTGGTCGACGACGACGACGAGGCGATCGAGCTGCTGAAGCGGTACGTGGCGGCCAACCCGGAGCACGACTGGGCGGGCGAGGCCGGCGCCTCGTGGTGGTGGGTGGAGCTGCGTGGCCACCCGCGGTGGAGCGAGATCGTCGGACCGGGCCGGTAGCGGTAACAGGTAGCAGAGAGAGCGACGCGGTGGGCCGTTTTGACTCACCCCCAGCTTGACAATGCAACGACTCGTGGCCAGTTTCGGCCGCGTTACTCCCGCGCCCACCCTCCCTAAGGAGCGTCATCGTGAAGCGTCTCGGTCTCGCAACGCTTGCCGCGTTGTTCCTCGTGGCATGCCAGGACGGAAGTCCACCCACCACCCCCGACGGCAGTCACCCCAACCTCGCCGTGAAGGACGGAGCCCACATGGTGGGCACCGGTGCGGGCAATCGGTGCGAGCCGGGCGACCCGTGCGAGCACGTCTTCTTCCTCCCGCCACTGGTGCCGACCCCGGAGGAGTTCAACGGGGAGTTCAATCCGTATCTGCGGCCGACGGTGGTGGTCACGGAGCTGCCGCAGCTGAGCTCGGGCTCGCCTGACGACAGTCCCACCACCTGCGTCGTCGGCGATACCGCGGCGCTGTTCACCGGCGCCGACATCTCCGTCGGCGGCGACAACTACAACGTCAACTTCCAGACGGGGCAGTACGCGCTCGAATCGGGGCGGGGCTATCGCATCTGCGTGCAGGTCGGGCTCACCGATCTGGGCTACCGCGACATCCAGCCCGACGACTCCGGCGCCGACATTCCGCGGAATCCCGACCAGCTCCCGATCTACCAGTTCAACAACGGCAGCAACATCCCGATCAAGGTCCGGATCGAGACCGGCATCTTCTGCCAGAACGACGCCGACTGCGGCGAGGCGACGCTGGGCGCCGACGGGGGAACGTTTAGCACCAACACGGGCTATGCGGGCCTCTCCGTGCCCGCCGGCGGGTTGGACGACTACACCAACCTCGTCGTGGAGGGCGTGGCCTGCAACTACGCGACGGTCTATGTAGATGGCGACTCCGTAGACGCGGTCATCCGGCACCTTCCCATCGACCTGCCGCAGTTCCCGGGGTGCTACGAGGTCTACAGCCCCGACGGGCCGGTCCAGTTCGCAGAGAACCCCGGCGCGACGGTGGGCGTCTGCTACGACGAGGCCGCGGTGAGCGCCGCCCTCGGCGACGAGCAGGCCGAGCTGCTGCAGCTGCATCACAAGCGGTCGTCCGACGGCATTGTGGAGGCCCTGACCGCCGAGCAGGCGCCGTTCGTCAATTGCACCGACTTCACGACCAGCGCGGCGGAGCAGGATGCGCCGGGCTGGCTCGGAACCTTCGCCCGCGCGGCGCAGCAGTTCCTGCTGCCGTGGATCGATCCCCCCGCGCTCGAGGCGACGCACAAGGGCTTCGGCGGCGGCGGGATGGAGGAGGGCAGCCCGGTCGTGTGGGCGCTTCCGGCACAGTTCGAGCGAGTGGACGGCACCGAGGACGGCTACGGGATCGAGGGTGAGGCACGAGTGCCGGATCCCGTCGTGAAGGTGACCGACCAGGAAGGCAACCCGGTCAAGAACGCCAGCGTGTACTTCGCCGAGGATCCGAGCGGCAACGGCGACGTGAGCTACGCGGGCGTGACCACGATCAGCGTCCCCGGTCTCCCGGGCACGCGCGTGCTCACCAACGCCAGCGGCCTCGCCGCGGTGGACTGGATCCTGGGCGACAACCCCAACGTGCTCGACGCCGAGGGCGTGGGCATCGGCATCGCCCCGAATGAGACCGGCACCTACGACCCGGCCACCCGCGTGCCGCCGCGCACCAGCGCGCGCGGCCCGTTTGCCGATCACTACAACGACGAGGTCGGCGTGGTGTTCCTCGGGAAGGGCATCCTCGAGTTCACCGCCACCGCGTGCGAGCCGGCGGGTTCCGGCCTGAGCGCGGACGGCGTCATCGGCACCGGCGAGTACCCCAACTCGCGGGGCTTCTCGGCCAGCATCTCCGGTACGTCCGGCGCGCCTTCGACCCTCTACTGGGGGCACGACTGCGAGTCCCTGTACATCGGCGTGCAGGTCACGTCCGACAAGGACGTCAAGATCAACCGGCTCCGCGTCGACTTCGACAACGATGACGACGACACGGCGGACGAGTTCGATGACGTGGCCATCATGGACGTCGTCGGCCTCGAGAGCGATGGCAACGGCATCCTCACCGGCATCCTCAGCCTGAGCGACCAGTTCCTCACGGCCCGCTGCGTGAGTCGCAAGCAGTCGGATTGCGGCGAGGACGACACGTCCGACGGCGGTAGCTTCGAGCTCGAGGGCGCCTTCAAGCAGACGACGGTCGAGGGGCAGATCATCTGGGTGTACGAGCTGAAGAAGCCGCTCAACAGCACCGACCCGCACGACATCGCGGTCGGGTTCGGGACCGAGCCGCTGCAGCGCAGCGTGGGGGCGTTCATCACCCTGCAGCTCGGCAGCGGGGCCCAGGGCAACACCCAGGTCCCCGGCTTCCGCGACTATCAGTCGCTGGTGGTGATTCCGGAGTAGCGAAGCCCGAGTCACCTCGGCCGGAGCAGCAGAGCGCGGGCTCCCGGGGCAGCGGCCCTGGGGGCCCGCGTTACATGAGCGGCCGCGCCGCCGCTGCTTGACAACCCCCGTCCCCGGGGCGCACGATAGCCGGCAACAAAGAACCGATTCCGCCTGGACCGCGCCCGCCAGGTACGGAGACCCGATGACCAGAGACCTCCCGATGGCCTCCTGGCGGCGCCCCCTGTGGGTCACCACGCCACGACGCCGCCGGAAGCCCAGACCCCACCGACGCTGACCCCATGACGGGCCAGCTCGACGCCCTGCGGGCCGTCCTGTCCGAGCACTACGACCTCGAGCGCGAGCTCGGGGCCGGTGGCATGGCCACCGTCTACCTGGCGCGCGACCTCAAGCACGACCGCCTGGTGGCCATCAAGGTATTGCAGCCCGACCTGGCCGCGTCACTCGGGGTGGAGCGCTTCCTCAGAGAAATCCAGGTCACCGCCAAGCTGAGCCACCCCCACATCCTGCCGCTGTACGACTCGGGCGAGGCCGGCGGCTTCCTCTACTACGTGATGCCCTACGTCGAGGGCGAGACGCTCGCCGACCTGATCGCCCGCGAGCAGCAGCTGCCCATCCCCGACGCCGTGCGCATCACCCGCGAGGTGGCCGAGGCGCTGGGCCACGCCCACGCCTACGGCCTGGTGCACCGCGACATCAAGCCCGCCAACATCATGCTGTCGGGCGGCCACGCGGTGGTGGCCGACTTCGGGATCGCACTCGCCATCAGTCAGGCGGGAGGCGAGAAGCTCACGCAGACCGGCACGGCGATCGGCACGGCGATCTACATGAGTCCCGAGCAGGCCATGGGACTGGAGACCATCGACGGCC
>CP070716.1:1597771-1600324 GCA_020350425.1 Gemmatimonadota bacterium | reverse complement strand
GGTTCTCGATGCCCCAGCTGTTTCGCTACGAGCGGCAGCAGCGGGGGCGCCTGCGCGAGCACTTCCAGCTGAACATGGACATCCTGGGGGAGCCCGGCCCGCTGGCCGACGCGGAGCTCATCGCCGCGGCGGTGGACGTGCTCCGGATGCTTGGCTTCCGAGCGGACACGGTGCGGGCGCGCGTGTCGGATCGGCGGCTGGCCCACGCGCTGCTCGAGGGGCAGGGGTTGTCTGAGCCCCAGATCGCCCTGGCGTATGCCCACATCGACAAGCTGGAGCGCGAGCCACGGGATCAGCTGGTGCAGAGCCTGGCCAAAGCGGGCGGGTTGGACGCGGACACCGCGGGGCGCATCATGGACCTGGGCGCGATCAAGAGCCTGGACGGGGCGCGAGCGGCGCTCGAGCGGTCGGGGACCGACGGGCGGGCGGTCGAGGAGCTTGCGGAGTGCGTCGGGGCGCTGCAGGCGATGGGACTCGGGGACTACGTCGACGTGGACGTCTCGGTCGTGCGGGGCCTGGCGTACTACACCGGCATCGTGTTCGAGCTGTTCGATGCGGGACGTTCGCTGCGTGCGATCTGCGGGGGCGGCCGCTACGACGGCCTGCTGCACGCGTTGGGAGGGGTGGACCTCCCCGCGACGGGCTTCGGCATGGGCGATGTGGTGCTCGGAGAGCTGGTGAAGGCCGGTGCCGGGGCCGCGCCCGAGCCTCCGCGGCTCGACGCGTTCCTCGTCGCGGTCACGGGCGAGGACCTGGGCGAGGTGCTGCGCCTCGCCCACGAAATGCGGGACGCGGGCGTCAGGGTGGAGTTCGCTCTCAAGCAGCAGTCGATGGCGAAACAGTTGAAGCTGGCCGCCGCGCGCCGGGCGAGGCTGGCGGTATTGGTCGGCCCCGACGAGCGGGAGCGCGGCGAGGCGGTGGTGCGCAACCTCGACACCGGCGCGGAAGAGCGGAGGCCGTTTGCGGACCTGGCCGGGGCGGCGCGCCGGGAGGGTGCGTGAGGCGCCGACTGGCCGGCGGGAGTGTCCCCCACCAACGGAGAGCGGGCAGGACGGACTGCGGATGAACGACGAGCTGCGAATTACCCCACGATCGGCCGATTTCGCCGCCTGGTACAACGACGTCATCATGCGGGCGCAGTTGGCGGACTACTCGCCGGTGCGCGGCTGCATGGTGATTCGGCCCCACGGCTACGCCATCTGGGAGCTGATGCAGGGCGCGCTGGATGCGATGTTCAAGGAGACGGGGCACCAGAACGCCTACTTCCCGCTGCTCATCCCGCAGGGGTTCCTGGCCAAGGAGGCGGAGCACGTCGAGGGCTTCGCCCCTCAGACGGCCGTGGTGACCCGCGGTGGTGGGAAGGAGCTGGAGGAGCCGCTGGTCGTGCGCCCCACCTCGGAGACGATCATTTACGCGATGCTCTCCAAGTGGGTCCAGAGCTATCGCGATCTCCCCGTGCTGCTGAACCAGTGGGCCAACATCGTGCGGTGGGAGATGCGCACGCGGCTGTTTCTGCGCACGACCGAGTTCCTGTGGCAGGAGGGCCACACGGCGCACGCCACGTCGCACGAGGCGGAGGAGGAGACGCTCCTGATCCTGGGGGTGTACCGCCGGTTCATGGAAGAGTGGATGGCGATGCCCCCGCTCACGGGCCCGAAGACGGAGGCCGAGAAGTTTGCCGGGGCCGTGCGCACCTACGCCTGCGAGGCGTTGATGCAGGACAACAAGGCTCTGCAGGCGGGCACGTCGCACTTCCTCGGGCAGAACTTCGCCAAGGCGTTCGATACGCAGTACCAGACCGCGGACGGAGCGCTGGACTACGTGTGGAGCAGCTCCTGGGGGGTCTCGACCCGTCTCGTCGGCGGCCTCATCATGACGCACAGCGACGACGTGGGCCTGATCTGTCCGCCGCGCCTCGCGCCGATTCAGGTCGCCGTCGTGCCGATCTGGCGATCCGATGCGGAGAAGGCCGCGGTGCTCGACAGCGCGGAGCAGCTCGCCCGGGCGCTGCGCGAGGCCGGGACGCGGGTCGCGCTGGACGACCGCGACGGGATGAAGCCGGGGGCGAAGTACTACGAGTGGGAAGGAAAGGGTGTGCCGGTGCGGCTCGAGGTGGGACCGCGCGACGTGAAGCAGCAGCAGGCGATGCTGGCGCGGCGCACGGGGGGCAAAGCGCCGGTCGCGGTGGCGGGTATCGTGGAGGCGGTGCAGGGGGCGCTGGCGGAGATCCAGGACGACCTGCTCGCCGCGGCGCGGCAGCGACGCGAAGACCACTCCATACGGGGCGTCACCAAGGAGCAGCTCATCGAGTTGATGGAGGGAGCGGGCGGGTTCGCGTACGGGGGGTACTGTGGGTCGCCTGAGTGCGAGGCCGGCGTGCAACAGGCTTCCAAGGCCACCATCCGGGTCCTGCCCGACGAAGAATTCCGCTCGGATCCCGCTCCCGCCACGTGCGTGTGGTGCGGAAAGCGGGCCGAGCTCGAGGCAGTGTGGGCCCGGGCCTACTAGCAGGAGGTCCATGACGGATCTCTCCAACGGCATCCTGATCCTGGA
>CP070716.1:1580840-1597671 GCA_020350425.1 Gemmatimonadota bacterium | reverse complement strand
TGAGGTCGTCGATCGCCTCCGCCTTCTCGATCTTGGCCACGATGCCCACCTCGGAGGGCACCAGCGCGCGTACCTCCTCCACGTCGGCGGCGCGCCGCACGAACGACACGGCGATGAGGTCGGCTCCGTGTTCCAGGGCCACGGTGAGATTCGCACGATCGCGCTCGGTGACGGTGGGCGCGCTGATCTCCACGCCGGGGAGGTTGATGCCCTTGTTGCTCTGGAGCGTCCCGCCGTAGCGCACCACGCCATGCACCCGATCGCCCTCGATGCGGGCCACGTCCACCGACAGGAGCCCGTCGTCCAGGAGGACGCGGGCGCCCGGGTGGAGATCGCTGGCCAGCGCATCGTACGTCGTGGGGATCTCCCCGGGGCGCGCGTCTCCCTGGGGTGCGAACACCACCTCCGCGTTCGCCTCCAGCTCCACCGGCTCGGACAGCTTCCCCACCCTGATGCGCGGCCCCTGGAGGTCCACCAGCACGGCTACGTGACGCTCCAGTCGATCGGCAACCCGTCGCACCCGGCCCATCCACTCGCTCCAGGTCGCCGGGTCGCCATGCGAGCTGTTGATGCGCACCACGTCCGCGCCGGACTCGATCAGCTTGGTGAGCACCGATTCGTCGGCGCAGGCGGGGCCGAGCGTCGCCACGATCTTGGTGCGGCGGAACCGGGGTGCGTCGGTCATGCGCCGGTCACCGGACGCCCAGAGCGTCGGCCAGCTGAGGAAGGGCCGCGGCCGCGGTGGCCCGCCAGGTGAGCGTGGCCCGGGGCGTGAGCGGGGTCTCCTGCGGGTTGATCTCGATCACCTCCGCACCGGCCGCCAGCGCGACGCCGGGCAGCTCGGCGGCGGGGTACACCACCGCGGACGTCCCGATGACCAGCACCACGTCGCTCTGCTGCACCAGCCGCCACGCGCGTTCCACCGCGCCCGCCGGTAGCGTCTCGCCGAACCACACCACACCGGGACGGATGGGGCTGCCGCAGGTGTCGCAGGCTGGGGGCTCTACCTCGGCATCCTCGGGGGGCGCCAACTGCTCGATGCGGTCGATGTCGAAGGAGTGCCCGCCGTCGAAGCAGCGGAATGCCTCCAGGCAACCGTGCAGCTCGACGATCTCCCGGCTCCCCGCGCGGCGGTGCAATCCATCCACGTTCTGCGTGACGACCGCGAAGTCGCCGAACGCCCCCTCCAGGCGGGCGAGCGCCACGTGGCCTGCATGCGGGCTCACTGTCCGCGCCCCGCGCCAGCGGGACAGGTACCAGCCGAACACGCGAGCCGGGTTGCGGCGGAAGGCGTCGGGCGTGGCGAGCTCCATCGGATCGTAGCGCGACCAGAGCCCGGTCAGGGCGTCCCGGAAGGTCGGCACCCCGGACTCCTGGGACATGCCGGCCCCCGTGAGCGCCACGACCCGGCTCGCCCGTCGCAGCACCTCGACCGCGCGCTCACGCTCGCCCGCCACCACTCCTCCCACATTTCGCCATCGTGTCCACACCCTTTCAACAGGCGGTCCACGCCACTTCTCAACATGCATGTGGAATCCCCTGATCGTCAGGGGGGCGCCGAGGCCGCCTACGCTTCGGCCTGGATCGGGGCCGCGTAGGTCCGCGCCACGTACTCGTTCAGGATCTGGAGGAACTCCGCGACGATACGGTCGCCCTTGAGCGTGACCTGCAGCTTGCCGTCCACGTAGACCGGCGCCTTGGGCTCCTCGGACGTGCCCGGCAGGGAGATGCCGATATTGGCGTGCTTGGACTCGCCGGGTCCATTCACCACGCACCCCATGACCGCCACCCGCATCTCCTCCACTCCCGGGTGACGCGTCTTCCAGGCGGGCATCTGGTCCCGGAGGTAGGTCTGGATCTGGTCGGCCATCTCCTGGAAGAACGTGCTCGTGGTGCGGCCGCAGCCGGGGCAGGCAGTCACCTGCGGCAGGAAGCTCCTGAGCTCCATGGCCTGGAGGATCTGCTGTGCGACCCGCACCTCTTCGGTCCGGTCCCCGCCGGGGGCCGGCGTGAGCGATACCCGAATGGTGTCGCCGATTCCCTCCTGCAGCAGCAACGCGAGTCCGGCGGCGCTCGCCACGATCCCCTTCGCCCCCATCCCCGCCTCAGTGAGCCCGAGATGCAGCGGATAGTCCGACAGCGGCGCCAGCTTGCGGTACACGTCCACCAGATCCTGCACCTGCGACATCTTGACCGACAGGATGATGCGGTCGTGCGCGAGCCCCGTCTCCTCCGCGAATGCCGCCGAGCGCATCGCGCTCTCGACCATCGCGTTGAGCGTGACCTCCCGGGCGTCCAGAGGCTCGTCCCGTTTCGCGTTCTGGTCCATCAGCTCGGTCAGCAAGTTCTGGTCGAGCGAGCCCCAGTTGACTCCGATCCGCACCGGCTTGTCGTGGGCGAGCGCCACCTCCAGGATCGTCTTGAAGTGCTCGTCACGCCGCCTGGCTCCCACATTGCCTGGGTTGATGCGGTACTTGGCGAGCGCGGCGGCCGTCTCGGCATACTTGGGCAGTAGAATGTGGCCGTTGTAGTGGAAGTCGCCGATGATGGGGACGGTGACCTCCTGGTCGGCCAGTCGCGCGACGATCTCCGGCACCGCCCTGGCCGCCGGCTCGTTGTTCACCGTGACGCGCACGAGCTCGCTGCCGGCGCGCGCCAGCGCGGCGACCTGCGTCACCGTGGCGTCCACGTCGGCCGTGTCGGTGTTGGTCATCGACTGGACGACGATCGGATGACACGAGCCTACGGGGACGTCGCCAATCCAGGTGGTGACCGTCGCGCGACGGGGTGCGGGAGGCATGGGCCGAAATATAGACGAATGGCGCCCCGAGGGACGGTCCCCGGGGCGCCGTGTTCAGCGCTGCGATTCCCCGAAGGTCACACCAGCAGGTGACACAGGTACGCCGTCGCCACCCCCAGGTAGTTCCCCAGGGCATAGCCGATCAGCGCCAGCATGATGGACACCGGCACCAGCTCCTCACGGTGGAACCCGGCCGCGACCGGTGCCGATGCCGCACCACCCACGGCGGCGACGCTGGCGACGGCCGCCATGCTCACGTCGATACGGAACAGTCGCGCGCCGCCGACGATGAACACGAAGTGGACGGCGATGCAGATGAAGCCGGCGATGATGAACCACTGCGCGCCGCCCAGACTCCTGAGATCCGCCTGCGCCCCCATCATGGTCATGTAGATGTACACGAAGGTCATGGAGAGTGGCTCGGTGCCCGGCACGTCCCTGAGCTTGGTGGCCGAGAGGCCGATCCCGATGGTGGTCACGAGCAGGATCGCCCAGGTGCGCTGCGTGAACACCGGTGGCAGCTCCGGGAAGACGAACGACAGCGCCGTCGCCGCAGCGAGCGCCGCGAAGCCCCAGCCGAGCAGCGTCAGCGCATCACGGAAATGCACCTCATGGGTCTTCTTCTCGACCTGCTGGGCCGCTTCGTTGAAGTGTGCCTCCGCCTCCGGTGGCACCTGGGAAAAGCGATTGAACGGCTTGGCCCACCGCTTGCACGTGAGAATCAGCGGGAAGTAGAAGACGTAGACCAGGTTGTCCACGAGCACCACCATGCCCACCATCTCGCCCGGCGTGTTGAGCGAATCGGCCACGGCCGCCAGGTTTCCGGTGCCGCCGATCCAGCTGCCCGCCAGCGCGCCGTAGCCCATCCAGGTCCCCTCGGGGAGCCCGCTGCGGAACAGGAAGAACGAGATGACGGCTCCGGCCACGATGCCAAACGCCCCCAGCACCATCACGGCCGCTCCGCGCCACGCCACCTTCATCGCCTGGCGGATATTGATGTCCAGCAGCATGAGCACGATGAACAGCGGCACCGCGAAGGAGCGGAATGTCGTGTAGATCTCGCTGGAGCGCGGGATGACGTTGAGGTTGGAGAGGAAGATGGGCGTGATGAAGATCCAGATGATGGCCGGCATGAAGTCGAAGACTTTCCATCGAGTCGTCCGCTCCAGCCACAGGAAGAACACCGGGATCATGATGATCACGGTCATCACGCCGATGAGGTCGTTGAACAGCGGCTGCGATTCCATCATTCCCCCTCACCGAGACCGACCGGCTGGGGTGGCCTCAGAAAGAAGGCGCCGCGGCTAGCTTCCGCGGCGCCGTATCGCGGTCTACGTTCGTACCGCCCCTAGCAGAGGTGGTCCCAATCGACCTCGAACTCACCCCCGCATTCGGAGCAGGTCGCGTGATCGGCCTGCTCCTCGAGCGTGACCCGCGCCCGGCAGGCTGGACACACCCCGTAGACGAGCCCGTAGCGCGACTCACTGGCCCGCCGGGAGCCCCGGTCGGCGGCGTCCCACGCGACCACGCTCCACCGCTTGGGGGCGTCATCGCTCACCTCCACCAGGCCCCGCGAGACCGGGACGTTCTTCTTGTTGACGTCCACGATCAGGAGATCCGGCTTCTTGTCGTTCACGACGGGATACCACGCGCCGCGCCGGAGTCCGTGCGCCCCATTCTGCTTGACCCGTGCCCACTTCTTCGCCGTCATGGCTTCGACCTCCGCGGCTATCGCGACAGGCCCATCACGACTGCTAGCGGAATTGCCACGTAGAGAACGAGATCCCGCACGAGATAGAACGCCACCACGACCAGCGCCAGGCTCCAGCCGCGCTTGCGCAGGAGCCCCCGCCAGCCCATCTCGCGGCGCTCGCGCCGCAGCGTGCCTATTAGGTCCTTGCAACGCTTGACCATGCTATTCGGACATCCCGTCGTCTCCGTGCCGTCCAACATACCAGTAAGGAGCCCCCGACGAAAAGGGGCGCGCTCCGGCGCGCCCCTCGCTGCTTCGGTCTCCTCGTTTCCCGCCTCAGCCGCACTCGCTGTAGCCGCACACGTGGCACTTCACGCACCCCTCGGCGAACTCGAGCTGCGACCCGCAGTCGGGGCAGGCGCCGGCAAACTGCTCCGGCTCCACGTGCTGGAACTCGAACATCGCGCCTTCGGGCCCCGCGACGGGGCCGCGCTGCGCCGGGGCCATGGCATCACCCGCACTCCCCGCCGCGTCCAGCAGGTCCTGCTGCAGCCCCTGCTTCTCCTGCATCCAGCGCTCGACGGCGATCCCGACCGCGTCGGGCACCGAGAGGACCTTGTTGGGGCCGAGTCCCACGGCACGGTCAGAGGAGATCATGCGCAGCTGCCGGTGGATCTCGGCGATGGGGATCCCGGAGCGCAGGGCCAGCGAGATGAGCCGCCCGATGGCCTCCACATCGGCCATGAGCGCGCCGCCTGCCTTGCCCAGGCTCATGAACATCTCGAAGGGCTGCCCCAGGTCGTCCTCCGTGATCGTGACGTAGAGCGTGCCCAGCGGCGTCTCGATGCGGCGGGTCGTGCCCCTGAGCAGCTCGGGGCGCGACCGCTTGGCGCGGCGCTGCAGGTTCTCGGACTCCACCTCGTGCAGCTTCTTACGCGTGAGGCCGAGCTCGGCCTCGAGCTCCGCGATGGTAGACTTGAGATCGGCGACCTGCCGTCTCAGGACGTCCGTCTGCTCCGCGACGGCCGGTTCATCCTTCGCCGCCTGAGCCTCCACCTTCTTGGCGGTCTTGCCCGTGGAGAGCACCTGTCCCTCGCGGGAGCCGTCGCGGTAAACCGTCACGCCCTTGCAGCCGAGCGCGTACGCCTGCTCGTAGATGTGCCGCACGTCGTCTTCCGTGGCACCGTGCGGGAAGTTGCAGGTCTTGCTGATGGCGCTGTCGGTGTGCCCCTGGAACGCCGCCTGCATCCGGATATGCCACTCCGGTGTCACGTCATGGGCGGTCACGAAGACACGGCGCCACTGCTCCGGCACCTCCGGAAAGTCGATGTGGCCCTCTTGCGCGATCCGCTGCACCAACTGCTCGGAGTACCACCCCTCGCGCTTGGCGACGGCCACGAAGTCCTCGTTCACGTCGGGCATCAGCACGCCGGCCTGGTTGCGCATGAACGCCACGGCGAACAGCGGCTCGATTCCCGACGAGCAGCCCGCGATGATCGAAATCGTCCCCGTCGGCGCCACCGTCGTGAGATTGCAGTTGCGCAGCCGCCGCATCGGCCGGATACGCTTCCCATCCGCACTGCGGGCGCAGGCGTCATCGGGCCCCCAGATGCTCTCCTCCCACTCAGGGAAGACACCCCGCTCCTCGGCCAGCCGCTCGCTCTCGACCTTGGATTCCTCATCCACGAAGTGCATGAGTCGACGCGCCCAGTCGATGGCCTCTTCGGAGTTGTAGGGCACACCCATCCGCATCAGGAAATCGGCCCATCCCATGATCCCGAGCCCCACCCGGCGGATGCGGCGCGCCAGGTCGGTGATCTCCGGCAGGGGGTACTTGTTCACGTCGATGACGTTGTCGAGGAAGTGGGTGCACAGGTGCACCGCGCGGCGCAGGCCCTCCCAGTCGACCTCGCCGTCCTTCACGAACACGCCGACGTTGATGGAACCCAGGTTGCACACGTCGTACGGCAGCAGCGGCTGCTCGCCGCACGGGTTGGTGGCCTCGTAGCTGCCGAGGTGAGGCACGGGGTTGTAGGCGTTCGCCCGGTCGATGAAGAACACGCCGGGCTCGCCCGTCTTCCAGGCACCGTGCACGATCTTGCCGAACACTTCGCGGGCATCCAGCTGACCCACGATCTTCCCGGAGCGCGGGTGGACCAGGTCGTACTCCTCGCCGTCCGCCACTGCGCGCATGAACTCGTCGGTCACCGCCACCGAAATGTTGAAGTTGGTGACCTTGGTGATGTCGTCCTTGCAGGTGATGAACTCGAGAATGTCGGGGTGATCGACCCGCAGGATCCCCATGTTGGCGCCGCGGCGCGTACCGCCCTGCTTCACGACCTCGGTCGACGCGTCGTACAGGGACATGAAGGAGACCGGGCCCGACGCTACGCCCATGGTGGAGCGCACCACGTCGTTCTTGGGCCGGATGCGGGAGAAGCCGAACCCCGTCCCGCCGCCCGACTGGTGCACCAGCGCCATGTTGCGCAGGGTGTCGTAGATGCCGGACTCCCCCGTAGACAACGCGTCCTCCACCGGCAGCACGAAGCAGGCCGACAGCTGACCCAGCGGCCGCCCGGCGTTCATGAGCGTGGGGCTGTTGGGCATCCACACACGGGTGGCCATCAGCTCGTAGAAGGTCTCGGCCACCGCCTCCACCGCGCCGCTGCTGGCGCCGTACGCCGCGTCGGCCTGCGCGATGGTCCGCGCCACGCGCCAGAAGAGATCCTCGGGGCGCTCCACGGGCCGGCCCTCATCGTCCTTGACCAGATAGCGACGCTCGAGCACGGTGATCGCGTTGTCGCTGAGCTGCGGCCTCATGTGCTTCCCTGGGTCACCCGCAACGCCCATGAATCCCCCGTCGAGAGGTGTGAGTTACGTACCTGATGAAAGCTAATCGAACAGCGGATACCTGCGGCCGGATCTGTCGGCGCGGGGGGGCAAGGTAGAAGTCATTGTGGGGCTACGCAAGTGGCGTGGGAAAGCCGCGCACCAGCGCGCTTCGCTCTTTTGCACATCACATACTTGCTACGAGGGAACGTCGCGGTACGGCACCTGCCCCGCCTTGTGCCGGCGTGCCTGCTCCACATAGTGCCGCCACGTCGATTGGATCCGCCGCCGCAGGGCGTCGTCGACCGGTCGCACGATGCGGGCGGGTACCCCCAGCACGACCGAGGCGGGGGGGATCTCCATACCCTCCGGCAGAACCGCGCCCGCCCCGATCACCGAGCCGGACCCGACGCGCACCCCGTTGAGCAGGATCGCGCCCATCCCGACCAGGCACTCGTCCTCGACGAAGCAGCCGTGCAGGATCGCCCGGTGTCCCACCCCTACCCGATTCCCGATGGTGCACGGCATGCCCTCGTCCACGTGCACCATGGAGAGATCCTGGATATTGGTATTGGCCCCGATGGCGATGGGCGCCATGTCACCCCGGACGACCGTGTTGTACCAGAGGCTGGCGTTCTCCCCCAAAGAAACATCCCCGAGGACCTGAGCCCCCGGGGCGATGAACGCGCTGGGATGGATCACTGGGTCGGGCTCAGCGCTGCGGCCGGGCCCGGAGCGCGAGACGCACCCAGGCGTCGACCGCCTGCCCCCCCCGCTCCGCCGCCGTGTAGGTCATCTGCCCCATGGCGAACCGCGCGGCGGCCAGGGAGAAGGCCCGCACGTTCGACTGCCGCACCCACTTGATCTCCTCGGCCTGACCGTCCGACCGCACCTTGACCCACAGCACGACCGGCGTGGGGTTCTGCGCGAACACCTCCTGCGCCACCGGCACCAGCGGTGCCGCCGTGGCCCGCGGCTCCACCTGGAAGCAGCTCCCGTCCCCGTTGTACTCCTCCACCGCGGTGGGGTCGGTGCAGTAGTCCACCGGCCGCGTCGGGCGGGTCGTCGGGCGCGCCGCCGGCGGGGCTGCCGCCTGCGGGCTGAGGCTCACCGCGACCTTCACCGTGTCGCCGCGGCCCACCGGGACCGTGGTGGTGAAGGTGTCGAAGCCGGTCTTGGTGACCTGGATCCGCTTGCTTCCCGGGTCCACGGTGAGCTCCGTCTCGGTCTGCGGCTCGCCGTCCACGGTGACCTGGGCCAGCGAAGGAACGCCGGTCAGCAAGAGGACTCCAGTGGGTGGGAGCTCACTCGCAGGTGTTCTCGCGGTGTCACCGACCGCCGAGTCGGCCCCAGCCGAGTCGGCCGCCGCCAGCGTGACCGTATCTCCGGCCGCCAGCGCGAGCGAATCGGTCCCCACGGAGTCCGCCGCCACCGCCGCCCCCGCATTGCCGAAGGTGGGCGGCCACTCCGCGCCCATGGCGAAGTACCAGTAGCCACCCGCCCCGCCGACGCCCAACGCCAGCACGGCGAGCATCCCCACCAGCACCCCGCTCCGCTTCTTCTCCTTGGCGGGGCTGACCTGCGCCTTCGGAATGGGCGTCGTCGGCGTGGTCGGCATCGCGTCCAGCGCCGACCGGGGCCGCGCTGTGCCCACCGGAGTTGCGGGCGTGGTGCCCGCCTGGGGCATCATGGTCGTCGGCAGCTCTGACGAGCTGAGGGCACCGCTGGGGCTCGGCGTCCTGAACCGTCCCTCCAGCGCGGCCACCAGCTCTCCCGTGTCCTGGAACCGCTCATTGGGCGACTTGGCCATCATGCGGCGGACCACACCCATGAGTGCCCGCTGCTCTCCCGTCTGGAGCTGCGGTGTCGGGACCTCCTCCATGATGTGCTTGTATCCGATGGAGAAGGCATCCTCACCGTCGAATGGGACGGTGCCCGTGAGCGCCTGGAAGGCGACCACGCCCAGCGAGTAGATGTCGCTGCGGCCGTCCAGCGGCTGGGCCCGCGCCTGCTCCGGGCTCATGTAGTGCGGCGTGCCGATGGACATTCCGGTCCCGGTGAGACGGGAGCCGGTCGCCGCCTTCGCGATGCCGAAGTCGGTCACCACGGCGTTGCCGACCTCGTCGAACATGATGTTGTCCGGCTTGATGTCGCGGTGCACGATGCCGTGGCTGTGGGCGTACCCCAGCGCGCCGGCGGTCTGCACCAGGACGCGGCGGATCTCGGCCGGCGCCAGGGTTCCCCGCTCGGCGAGCAGCTCCGACATGGCACGCCCGCGCAGGAACTTCATCACGAAGTAGATGACCCGGCCCGATCGGCCGACCCGATAGATCGGGATGATGTGGGCGTGCTCGAGCTTGGCCGCGGTGCGGGCCTCGCGCTGGAAGCGCTCGACGAATTCGGCGTCGAAGGAGAGCGAGAAGGGAAGCACCTTGATGGCCACGTCGCGGTCGAGGTGCTTGTCGCGGGCCTTGAAGACGATGGCCATGCCCCCGCGACCGAGTTCCTTCTCAATAACCCACTCGTCCTGGAGGGCCTCGCGCACCACGTCGAGCTCGTTCTCGTCGCTCTTCTCCGGCTGCACGGCGGCCAGAGGCGTGGTGGTAGCGAGATCCAGTCCGCAGGACGGACAGAACCTGGCCTGGTTATCGACTTCGGTGCCGCACCGAGAGCAGAACATCAGGTTCTCCCAAGAAGGCTCAAGCTACGGCTCGTCGGCGAAGAGTGTCAACCGGCCGCCACGGCACACGTCAGGCTCCCGCAGTGCAACCTGCACGAGATCGTGGCGAATTCCGAGTGGGAGGACACGATCCGGGTCGCGACTGCGCCGCAGCCTCGAGCGCCATAGTACAGGCACCACGTTAGCCGGCCGCCAGGTGCCCGGACAGTGCCCTGCCTCACACGGCCACCGGTCACCCCGCACATCCGGGAATCGCCCAGCCGGCGGGGCTCAGAAGGTGGAGCCAAAGGCGACATATCCCCTCGGGCTGCCGGCGGAGACCCCCGGGCCATCGGTGAGCGGCACCGCCACGCCGAAGCGCAGGCGCACGGGGGTGTCGTACAGGAAGCCCCAGTCGCTCACCAGCTCCCCTCCGACGTCGCGCAGCGCGTCGCGCGCCGACGCCTCGCCCTCGAGCCACCCTCCGCCCATCTCGCCAAACACCGAGAACGACAGCCTGTCCAGCACGAAGGGCAGCTTCCAGATTCCGCTGTTGACGACTACGACAGGAATGCGCAGCTCCGCGATGGCAGTGAACGCATGGGTGAAGAGCGACGGACTGCGCGGATACCCCCGGAGCGGGAACGCCCGACGCCCCGAGCCCAGGAAGTACCCCGGCAGGAACTCGAACAGATCGCCCGATTCGCCGCCCACCGCGAACCGGTCCGGCGCGGGACCGCCGGTGCGGCCCTCGGTGACCCGGGCGGCCAGCACCCAGTTGGCGAAGCCTGGGAGGCCGAGGGCGAGAAACCCGTTGGCGCCGGCCCGCACTTCGTAGGACCAGGCGGTATCCCCCGGAGAGACCGCTACCCGGTGACGGTACAACGCTTCGAGCTGCACGCCGTTCTCCCTGGAGATGGCCATCGCCGGCAGCTGGGCGTACCCCGCCTGGACGGCCAGCACGCCCGTCAGGAAGGTCGAGCCCTGGAAAAGGAGGGTCCCGCCGGCAGCCTCGTTGAAGTAGGACGTCTGCTCCAGACCGACGCCCAGGCGCGTCACGAGCGATGAGCGCCAGCGCCGCCAGCGCATCCGCAGCCCCACCTCGCCCAGGCGCTCCCGCTCGCCGAGACCGACGGTATCCCCGTCACTCGTGATCGCGAGCCCGCCGTCCCATCGCTGGGCGAAGCCGCCGTCCAGCGCCGCGTACTTCCAGCGCGCGTGCTCGGCCGAGACCGCCAGCTCGCCGCGAAACGGGTCCGCGGCGGCCGAGGCCGCCGCCACATACCGGGTGCGCCCGATCGGGTCCACGCCCGCCGTGGCGGCACCCCAGAAGGTGCCGGTGGCGCCCTCGCCGTGGATGAGCGGGAGCCAGTGGTGGGGCCTGAGCGCCGGCCACGGCCGGTAGCCGCCGGAGTCGACCGCGACTTCCGGAGCGGGCTCGAAGCGACGCACCGGCCCCGGCGCGCCGGGGTCGTTCAGCGTCCGTGGCGAGGCCAGCCTCACGAGCGCATAGCCGTCGGCGAACTGCGTGCTGTAGATCAGTGCGCCGCCGGGGGTGAGGGCGGCTTGCCGGGCCCCCGTCGGCTCCGCCGTGAGGCGCGTGACCGCGCCGCCGGCGGGCTCATACGCGGAGATCTGCGGAAACCCGAGGCGCTCGGACGTGAACAGCAGGTGCGCGCCGTCGGCGGTCCAGACCGGATCGCGATCGAGCGCGGCGTCGGCGGTCACGGCCCGCACGTCCGCCGGATCGCCCGCAGGCCACAGCACGATGTCCCAGCGCCCATCGAACTGTCGCGCCGCTGCGAGCCAGCCGCCGTCCGGTGACAGGGCCACGCCACTGAACGCGTCGGCGGGGGGCGCCGGCAGCTCTTCGACCTCCCCGTCCCGCACCCTCACCAGCCGGCGCGCACCAGCCGCGAGATCCACGGCACCCACACCACCCCCGGGGGCCGCGAACGGCGCGGCGAGGCGCGCTCCCGTGGTGATCCGCTCCCACCGGCCGTCTGGCTCCCAGCGGTACAGGTCGCTCACGAGGTCCACCGGCGAGCGATAGTCCAGCTGCGCGACGTAGAGCGTGTCGCCCACCCAGGCGAATTCGGGCTGCGCATTCACCCGCCGAGTCGCCAGCTCGTCTCCGGTCGCGAGCGAGCGCACGACGACGTGCGTTTCCGACTTCCCATCGCGCCGGACGTAGGCCAAGCGGGTGCCCCCGGGGTCGAGCGAGGGTTGGGGCTCGACCCTGAGGCCTCGATCGAGGATCTGTGCCCCGGAGGCCGCGGCGGGGAGGCTCCGTGCAACCTCGTGCAACCGATCCCACCCGGCGTCGACTCCCTCACCGCCCGCCGCGCGCAGGGCACCCGACACCGCGAACGGCCAGATCTGCTTCGACGTGTTGTCCACGAACCGCGGCACCAGGGTGTCGCCGAACAGCCCGGCCTCCTGCACGAGGAACTCGGTGCCCCACGCGTACGCCCGGTTGCCGCCGGGCCAGGCGGGGCTGGCCCTGGTGGCGTCGATGTCGCGCACCCAGCGCTGATCGCGGGCCGCGGCGGTGAGCAGCTCCCGGTGATAGCTCCCGGTCACCCGGCCCGCGTTGCTGAAGCGCGACTCGTAGTAGGTGGCAAGCCCCTCGGTCACCCACGAGGACTGGTAGGCGTTGGGAAAGAGCCCCGGCGCGCGCCCGAAGACCGTCTGCAGCACGCCCCACACCCCGTCGGCCCGGTCCAGATGGAAGAGGTGCGCCAGCTCGTGCACCAGAACGAGCCTGAGCCAGCTGTCGTAGTAGAGGATCGACGTCGCGCGCGTGGGCGGTCGGGCGTAGATCGTGAGGCGGTTCGACGGATACACCGAGGCGAACCCGTCCGAGAAGTCCACGTTGTCGGCCACCACGATATCGAGGATGCCGCGCGGCGGCCGGAGCTCGGTCGCGAGCAGCGCATAGGCCCGCTCGGCCTCGTGCGCCGCGCGCAGCGCGACCGCCGCATCCTCGGCGTGGGCGTGGATGCGGAAGTGCTCGGTGCGCCAGGTACGCCAGTCGCCGCTCGGGTCCACCTGCGCGCGGGCGCCGGAGGCCGACAGCAGCAGGAGCACGACCGTGGCGGCCGCGCAGCGCAGCTCACGGTTGGCGCGTCGCATGCTCTTTCAGGAAGGCCTCGATCCCGTTCACGATCCCCCGCGCGTAGCGCTCCTGTCCCTCCCGGCTGGAGAGCACCGCCTCCTGGTCGGGCAGCACGAGGAACAGGCCCTCCGTCAGCGCCGCCGGCATCCACGTTGGGCGAGCCAGCGCCAGGTCGCCGCGGCCCATCCCGAGGTCGCGAAAGCCCAACTCGTAGACTAGCGCCCGATCGAGCGCCCGGGCCAGCGGGATGCTGCGTGGGTGGAAGTAGTACACGCTGGTGCCGTTGTTCACGAAGGGATTCACCCCGTCCGGGAGGGCGTTGGCGTGGATCGAGACGAGTACCTCGGCATCGGTGGCCTCGGCCAGCCGGAGGCGGTCCACCAGGCCAACCGCACGATCGGAGTCGCGCGTGAGATCCACTCGAGCGCCCTTCGCCTCGAGTAACGCCCGGGCGCGCAGCGCGACCTGCAGCACCACGTCGGACTCGCGCACCCAGGTTGGGCCGATGGCGCCGCCCGGTGGATGACCCGGATCGAGCATGATCCGGCGTCCCTTGAGCGGGCTCCCCGGATCGATCCGCGGCGGTCGCCGAATCTCTAGCTGCAGGTCGTTGCCGAGCCAGGCGGCGCGATAGCCCCACACGGGCCGGTCCAGGGTGACCGTGACCTCGGTGACGTCCGATTGGGGCTGCGCGAAGCTGATGCGTTGCACGAACGGATCGGTGCCCCCGTATTGCACCCAATCCATGTCCGCCGCCACTCCGTACAGCGTGAGCCGCAGACCCACGTCGGTCTCGTCCACCCGAAACGGAACGCGGCCGGGCAACGGTACCCGCAGGGTGACGGAGGCCGGGCCGGGCACCAGCCGCATCGAGCGCGCCGAGCCGGTCGGGGGCGGATAGCCGGCGGGGAGGGGCTCGACGTCGCGCGCGTCCACCCACGCGGTCGTCGCCCGCGAGAGCCTGAGGCGCAGCTGCCCGCCCCATCGTCCGCTGACGGCCGCGACGGTGCCGGTAGGGAAGAACCAGTGATAGGTACCCCAGGGCGTGGGCCTCCCAGCCAGGATGCTGTCGGTCGTGCCCGTGCCCGCGGGGTCGTCGTTCACCACCACCACCGGCGACGCGCGCGGGTCCAACACGGCCACGCGCAGCGGCCAGCGCGCGCGCACCGTGTCCGCACCGAGCGCGGCCTCCACCCATACCCAACTCGAATCCTCGACGGCGGGGGCCGTATCCGGCTCCAGCACGCCCCCCGGATCGGCACCGAGCGGTCCCACGTACCGCGCCAGGTAGCGGTCGGCCATGCGGGGGCGCTCACCCGGCTGCGACGTGCCGAACGCGCGCTCGCCCCACGGCAGGTCGTCGGGTCTCGAATCGGGGTGGAACGGCAGCGCGGTACTGTCGGGGAGCAGCAGGCGCACCGCCGCCCCCGGAGCGGCCCGCACGGCCAGCCGCAGCTCTTCATCAGGCAACACCCAGCGATCGCCCGTGGGCGAGAATGAGGTCGTGTCGATCCACGCGCCCTCGACCGGTGCCTGGAACCGGGGCGCAATCGGGGTCATCATGGTGAGGCGCGCCGTGTCGACTCCGGCGACGGCCCGCACGTCGATCACCATCACGGTGTCGTCCGCGGGGAGGGGCAGCCAGGCGATCCACCCGCCCGTGGGATAGACCGGCACGGCGTGCCCATTCACCGCGACCTGCGCGTCGCCCCGCCCGACCGTGCCGAACGCGAACGTCGAGTCGCGGCTCTGCACGGCGTAGGTCGAATCCACGGGGACCAGCCACCATTCGCCTCCGGCCGCATCGATCCGTTCCTGCGGGCGGGGGTACACGACGCTCACGGCGAGGGCGCCGAGTGAGGGAGGCGGTGCGGCAGGCGGGTCACGTGCCTCGACCGGCCAGAGCGCCGTGGGAGCCGGGCCGGCGCATGCCACGCCCAGCAGTCCAAGAGCCCACAGGGCGGCGTGACGGATGAGGGGTGGCATGGTCGCGGAACCTACACAGTATCAACGAACTACGTCAATTTGAGTTGGTTGACCCCCTATCTGGCGAGGTGTAGATTGGCACGCCGCCAACAATCTCATCGTCCACAGGCCCACATGGAGCATTCCGCGTGACCGGACCCCCGCAGAATCCCGGTCTGGAAGCGACCGGGCCGCGCCGCTCGGCCGACAGCACCATCTGTCCGTCGTGCAGCGCGCAGGTGGTCGCCGGCCTGCCGTTCTGCCCCCAATGCGGCAAGCGCGTCGCCCAGCATCCTACGGGGCCGGCGTGCGCCCGCTGCGGCACGGCGGTCAGCGAGAACACGAAGTACTGCCCTGCCTGCGGCCTCGACCTCACCGGCCGGGTGTCGCAGCAGCGCGTCTCCGCCGAGCGGCTCGCCGCCGGACCAGCCTCACAGTTCACGCTCGTGCTGCTCGATGAATCGGGTGGGGTCGCGAACCGGTTCCCGCTCCCCGCCGGCGAGACCACCATCGGACGGGAAGGCGCCGCCCTGGAGTTCTCAGAGGACGTGTTCATGTCGCCGCTGCACGTGAAGATCACGGCGCGCGGCGAGGAGCTGCGGGTGCGCGACCTGGGAAGCCGCAACGGCACCTGGTTGTTCATCGAGCAACCGCATCGGCTGATCGACGGCGACCGCATCCTCGTTGGCTCGCAGGTGCTGGAGTACCGCCGTCTCGGCTACCCCGGACCCCATCCCCCCGACCGGGACGCCACGCGTCGCATGGGGAGTCTCGTGCCGAGCGCCGACATCGCCTGCGTCACGCAGATGCGCAGCGACGGCTCCGGCCGCGATGTCATCCATCTCTCGCCCGGTCGCAACCTCCGCATCGGGAGGGACGAAGGGGACTACACGTTTCCCTACGACCCGTCGATGAGCGGCACGCACGCGGAGATCCGCTCGGAGGACGCGGACTTCGTCATCGCCGACCTGGGGAGCCGCAACGGTGTCGCCGTTTCAGTTCGCGGCGAGGTACCCCTCAGGTCGGGCTCGCGCTTCCTGGTGGGCGACAAGATGCTCAGGGTCGAGACGACGTGAAGACGTGCACCGTTTGTGGCACCGAGTGGCCTGACGACACCAAGTTCTGCCCCAACGACGGAACCACGCTGCACGCCCCCACGGGCAGCGCCGATCTGGTCGGCAGCATCATCGAAGACAAGTTCCACATCGAGAAGAAGCTGGGCGAGGGCGGCATGGGTGCCGTGTACCTCGCCGAGCACGTGAAGATGCGGCGCAAGTGCGCCATCAAGGTGATGGCACAGTCCATGGCGAGCGACCCCGAGGCGATCGCCCGGTTCAACCGCGAAGCTGCCAATGCCGCGCGCATCAATCATCCCAACGCCTGCCAGATCTACGACTTCGGCGAGACCCGGGACGGCACGATCTTCCTCGCGATGGAGTTCATCGAGGGAGAGTCGCTGAGCGACCTCCTGCGGCGCGAAGGCCGGCTCTCGCTGGAGCGCGCCGCCAAGATCGTGCGGCAGACGGCGGCTGCGCTCCAGATCGCGCACGACGAGGGCATCGTGCACCGCGACCTCAAGCCCGACAACATCATGCTCGCCAGAGGACGGGACGGGGCCGACGTGGTGAAGGTCGTCGACTTCGGCATCGCCAAGGCCATGACCGGCGAAGAGGGCCAGAAGGTGACCAAGACGGGGCTCGTGGTCGGTACGCCGGAGTACATGAGTCCGGAGCAGCTCTCGGGCGACGTGCTCGACGGCCGGAGCGA
>CP070716.1:1554109-1580740 GCA_020350425.1 Gemmatimonadota bacterium | reverse complement strand
ACAGAACGGCTTCGATGACCACGTCCGTCAGCTGATCCTCGATCCACGTGGCCCGAAGTTGGGGCGCGTACCCCACGCGCCGGACCGCCACCGCATTCATGCCCCACTCGACTGCGACCGAGTCGGCCCGGAACGCCCCGCCCGCGTCGGTCCGGGCGACGGCCTGACCGTTGACCAGCACCTGGACGCCGACCACCGGCTGCCCGCCGATCGAGTCAACGACCGTCCCTCCGATCGCGAGCACCGGACCGGGACCGGGGGTCAACCCGATGCTGCCGACGTCGTGCGTGCCGCCCGCCGGGCCTTGCACCGTCAGCCGAAAGCTCCGCGGGCGGAACCCCTGCATCCGGACCTGCAGCACGTCGTCGCCCGGGGCGGCGTCGGGCAAGGTAAACACCCCCGCGCTATCGGTGAGATCGAGCACCGGCTGCCCGTCCAGGTAGACCATCGCGCCGGCCAGCGGGCGGAGCGCCGTGTCCATCACGGCGCCCTGGATGGTTCTCCCGGGCGGGGCCTGTTGGGCAGAGAGCGTTCCGGTGAGGACCGCGAGGCTCGAGAGGGTCGGCGGGATGAAACGAACCATGGATGGGCCTGACCACGCCGGGGAAACGACGGGAAGATAACTCCGCTCGCCTCGTGCCCGTTACAGCCGGAACAGATAGCTGAGCTTCACGAAGAACCCGTCCTGCGTCCGCTCCAGGTTGCCGAACTCGAAGGCGTCGAGCTCGGTCATGCTCGCCCCGTACCCCACGAACACCACCGTGCCGGGATTGGGCCGGAACGAAAAGAGGAAGTCGACGCGGAAGTCGTTGACCGCACGGGCCGTCGCAGCTATCGGCTCGCCAGTCACTCGGTTCTCGATCAGGATCGGGTCGTCGGTGCGCGGATCGCGCAGGGCGTCGCGCTCCTGCGAGCTGTACTGGCCCACGAATCGCACGAAGATCGGGCGGGAGATCTGGTACTCGACCTTGAGCCGCGGGATGTGCGCCGTGGACAGCCGCGTCCCGTCCCGCTCCCGATTGAGTGCATCATACGCGTAGCGAATCTCCGCACGGAGCTGCTCGGTGGGCCGCAGGGTAACCGTGGTGCTGAGCGCCCAGTGGTTGGCCCGCTGGGGCTCGAAGTAGGCAACGTCCTTGCCCATCTCCACGCCGACACTGGCCGAGAAGACCGGAAACTCGGGCGTCGAGAGTTCGGCGCTCACGGCAAAGACGTCGTTCACGCGATCCGGCGTCACGAACGGCACCGTATCGGTGACGCCACCCGACACGGTCTCGACGCCGTAACCCTCATAGAACGCGGGATCGAAGGCGGCCGTCTCCCACTCGGGATCCAACACCAGCTCCCACCCCCCCCGGAGCGTGAAGGAGTTCCGAGCGGACACCGTAGTCTCCAGCGGGCTGCGGAAGTCGAAGAAGTCGTCGTAGCGCCACACGCCGGCGGTACGGAAGAAGACGGTGTAGTTCTCCAGAAAGCTCCCCGGGGCGCCGTAGGCCGTGAGCCGGTTGAAGAGCGAGGGCTCGACGATTCCCGTGCGGTTCACGAAGCCGCTCCGCGTAACGAAGTCGGGATCCACGCCCTTTACACTGTAGTGAAAGCCCCAGTGGCGACCCGTCCGGTCCGCCACTACCTCCCACAGCGGGCCGCTGACGGCCGTGCCGCCGATCCGCGTCCAGCTCTGCGCCACCTGAGCTTCGACATAGTAGAGCTTGGCGAACACCAGCCGAGCGTCGGCCGACACGACGCGATTGTAGTCGCTCCCCTCGATCCGGTCGGTGTAGGTCCCGCCGATGGTGGAGTTCTCCCCCACGTCGTGACGCAGCCGCAGCAGATTGAACCAGGGGTGGTCCTCTTCCGAGAGGGAGCTGAGGCGATCGTCCACGGCCGACAGCAATCCGACGTTGGTGCGGCCGATCTTGCCTGTCAGCTTGGCGCCGCCGAGGGGGTTCACGATCCGGCGCGTGTAGATCAGCGTGTTCGGCGAGTCGAATTGCTCGATCCCCTCCAGGAAGAACGGTCGCTTCTCCGGAAAGAACACTGCGAAGCGCTCGTTCACGGTCACCTGGCCGACGTCGGCTTCCACCTGGGAGAAGTCCGGGTTGACGGTCGCGGCCAGCGTGAGGCCGGGCGTGATGCCCCAGCGGCCGTTCACCCCGATCTCTGGGGTCACATCGTACTCCCACCCCTGTTCTCCTTCGCTTCCGAGCGCCTTGCCCGTGGCGAACGGATTCAGATCCATCACGAGCCCGCGGTGCAGACCGGTCAGGTCCTGCAGGGTGCCCGACTGCGCGAGGAAGGAGGCGTTGGCCCGCCGAGCCGGCGTCCACGTGTTCTCATAGCCCGAATGCTGCACCTTGCGGATCACGTTGATTGCCCAGGTCTGCGGATCCACCCCCTGGAACCGGAGGCTCTTGAAGGGTACGTAGATCTCGACCTCGTACCCGAAGTCGGTGAGCCGCCCCTTGGACTCGTAGACGAAGTCGGGATTGAGATCCACGTCGTCGAATCGGCCGCCGGCACCGGGCCCCCCCGCTCCCCCGCCCCCGCCCTCGCTGCGAATGCCGTCGCCCTGCACGCCCAGCGGGTTGACCCCGAAGACCAGTGCGCGCCGCCGGTCGTTGAACGCGTCGAGGAGGATCTGTACGTAGTCGTCGTTATCGATCCGGTCGCGATCGGCGAGCGTCGCGTTCACGACGCCGTGCGACTCGAAGGCCCGTACGCCGAAGTAGATCCCGTTGGGCGCGTACCACACCAGCACGGCTGTCGAGTCCACGGCCGGAAGTCCGTCGACCGGCTGATATTGGGAGAATCCCGTCAGCACCGCGGCGCGCGCCCAAACCTCCTCGTCGAGCATGCCGTCCACCACGGCGGTGGCCTCGACGCGCAGCGGGCGCACGGCGAGCTGACCCTGGCGTCCGGAGTAGACCGACGGCACCTGCTGCGCCAGCGCCGCCGTGAGCGGGACCGCGCACGGGGAGAGCGTCAGGACGAGTCGCAGCAACAGTGACCGCATACGGTGCTCACTGATGGGCTGATCCAAGAGTCTCTCCCTATACGGGCCACGGGCCGGATACGCTGACGGCCCGCGGGACCGCGAGCCGCCTCAACATAACGACGAGCACGACAGGAAGAACGGTGCCTAACGAGCGCCCGGCGGCCGCAGCGCCTCGATGAACCCCGCGTCGATCCAGTAGATATCGGCGTTGCCATTCTGGGGACCCGCGTACACGCCCCGGAGGTAGTCGTACGTGAGCGAGTCCGGCAGCGCTGCCGCACCACCGCGCCGCGTGGACATGAAGAAGAAGTAGCGGCCGTCGGGGGAGACGTATGGAGAGAACTCGGCCCACCGGCTGTTGACGGCCTCGCCCATGTTGATGGGCGCGCTCCACCGGTCGCGCGGGCTGCGGAACACCACGTAGTAGTCGGAGCCGCCCAGGCCGTCCTCCCGTCCCGCGGTGCACACGATGAGATAGCTCTCGTCGGGCGCGACGAAGGCGTTGTACTGCGAGGTGGTCGAATTGACGTTCGGGCCGAGGCGCTCGGGCTCGGTGTACCGGCCGTCAATCCATCGGGAGCGGTAGATGTAGCTCTCCGGTGAGCCCATCGCGTTGCGCGTGAAGTAGAGGGTCCCGTCACGCGTGACGGAGGGGAAGAACTCCTCGTCGTCGGTGTTCACCGGCGGGCCGAGGTTGTATGGCTCGCTCCAGCCGTCACCGGCGCGGTCCATCACCCAGATGTCCTGGTTCACCCATGCCCCGATCTGGTCGGGGGGGACCGGGCCACCGTCGCGCGGGCGGGTCGAGAGGAAGAAGAAGCGGCGCCCGTCGGGCGAGATGTGCGGCTCCAGGTTCAGGTGCTCGGGATCGCGCGAGAAGGGCGCTACCTCTGGCCGTGTCCAGCGCCCCCCCACCCGCTTCGTATGCACGATCACGCTGTGGCCGCCCACCATCACACCGAAGTAGATCTCGGAGCGGTCGGGCGTGATCGCGACGTCGCGCGTGTACATCCCCGTGGCGACGATCCCTGGGGCGAACAGCTCGGCGCTGTCCCCCGGCGGGGTCTGCCCCAGATACTCGCCGCCGAGCACGGGGAAGTCGTCGGTGCTGGGCGGGTCGCAGCCCGCCAAGCCGAGGCCGGCGAGCGCCAGCGCGGCCACCGCGGCCAGGCGTCCGTTCAGATTCACCATCGGCTCAGTTGCCTCCTTCCGGCAGCGCGCCCCGCTCGCCCTCCGCGCGCCCGCGCGTCAGCATCCGCTCCGCGAACTCCACCCGCTCGTGCAGGTCCACCATGCCCTCGCGCAGCTCACGCACCTCATCCCGCAAGGAGTCAACGGCGTCGGCGAGCTGCTCCACCTCCGGCCCGGCCCCCTTGGCGAACTTCGTGTGCCGCAGGTGGGTGTATCGCATCTTCATGCCGATCAGGATCATCGATCCGATGCCGACCAGCGCAAAGACGGGACCGATAGCGTCGGCGATTGCTGGATCCATGTGTCTGCTCCTCTGCGGCCCACGCCGCCACCTTCCCTACGGGAGAAGCGGCGGCCGGGTTTTGGCCTGCTAGAAGCCCCCGCCCATGCGCGGGTTCACCACATTGTTGAACTTGGAGCCGAACCGGTAGGACAGCCCCACATGCAGCTCGGTGCGGAACTCCGTGCCACGCGCCAGCTGCTGGGTGAGCACTTCCTCCGGGGTGGCCTCCTCGAGAGGAAGATAAATCTGATCCCGGATGCGGGCGACACTGCCGTACAGCTCGAACCCCAGCCCCCGCACGATCCGGATGCTGACGCCGGCGTCGAGCTCGATGCGGTGCAGATCGACATCGTGCAGGTACTGGAACCACTCGAGCGAGGCGTCCACCTCCCCCCACGGCTGCCGGATCTCGGTACTGACCTCCAGCTGGTGGATGGGATGTGCCTCGGACGTCTTCAGGAAGATCGTCTCCCTCGCGTACTCGTAGATCCCCACCCCGACCGCATACAGGATGGTTAGCTGCCGGCGCGTGGATTCCGCCCAGGGATAGATGTTGTACTCCACCGCGGGCCCCACCTGTATTGCCGCGTCGTAGTTGATCACGCTGATGCGGTCGAACTCGGCCATTGCGCCGACTGACCAGTGATCCGTGAGGCTCCAGGTGGCCAGCGCATCGGTCTCGAGGAAGGTGCGCGTGCTCACGACCGTGGTGTCCGCACCCGTGTCCTCGTCGGTGAAATCGAACTCCTCGCGGCTCCCGCTGTAGGAGCCGCGCAGCGTGATCTTGAACGCTTCGGTGGTACGGTTCGCGCGGATGGAGCCCTCACCCTCCCAGAACCGCTGCTGACTCTCGAGTTCCATCTCCCCGCCGATGCCGAGTTCGAATACCCAGTAGTTCCAGGGATCCCGGGTGGCGGAGGGCCCCGCCAGCGCCGCATCGGGCGGCGCCTCGTAGGAGATGCCCAGCCGCTGGCCCACCGGGCTTGCCGATACAAACGGCACCAAGCCCAGCTTCAGGGTCTGGGTGAGCCCGTCACGGACCTCCGCCTCCGTGTCGTCGGCATCGGAGATGTACTCCAGGGTATCCTCGCGGCCGGCATACTGCCGCAGCCCGATGAACGCGAGGGTGAGGGCCGAGCCTCCGCCACCCGTTTCCTGCTGTGTCACGAGCACGTGTATGTCGGCATCCTGCCGGTCCCGCATCCAGTTGACCCAGGTGATCTCGCGCCGGAAGTGATCGAAGTCGCAGTACCAGGTGTGACAGTCGAGGAATACCCCGACCGCGTTGCCCGGAAACCCCGGCTGCTGCGCCGACGCCGGAGTGACCGGCAGCGCGCACGCAAAGAGTGCCAGAGCGAGTCGAAGCGGCAATGCTCGCATTCATCCCTCGCGGTGACGGGTGCAGATGACTTGCCATGATACGCGCCAGCGATCTCGTGCGTTGACCGCCGGGGAAGGACGCGAGGCCCTTCAAGGTAGTGACAGGTACACAAAGGGGCGCCGGCCAATGTCCGGCGCCCCAGCACTACTCGGGTATCACCTCGATCGCCGCTATGCCGAACTCGAGGCGATGTACGGATCCGTCCCCGCCTGGTGATCGGTGATGTCCCGGATTCCTTTCACTGCGGGAATGGACCGTTTGAGCGCCGCCTCGATCCCCTGCTGCAGGGTCATCTTGGCCATGCCGCATCCCTGGCATCCGCCGAGCATGCGCACGATCACGACGCCCTCTTCCACATCGATCAGGTCGACCTTGCCGCCGTGCTGTGCCACTGCGGGGTTGATCTGCGTCTTGAACAGCTTGTCGACCGCGTCGAAGATCTGGTCGTCAGTCATGGACTCCTCCGGCTGCACCGCTGCACCTCCCGCTCCCAACCACTCTGAAGCATACCGAGAGCCCGATGCCTCGTGCAACCTTTCCGGCCTCAGCTCCCCTCCCGCAAAATCACCGCCGGCACGTCTCGCTGCGCCATGAAGGCGTTGAACGCCGGGATCTCGGTTTGCACGATGTCGGCGAGCCGGTCGAGCTGCACCTGGAGCAGGGCCGACAGCTCCTCGAACACGGCGTACGACTGATCGGTCGGCCTGGCGTCGGCAAAGGCCACCGCCCCGGTGACGGCGGCGATCTTGTTATTGAGCCGGATCGGGAAGTTCAGCGGATCCTGGCGGCTGCGGTTCTTGGTCTGGTAGATCTCGGCCTCGACCGCGCCGAGCCGCTCGATCAGGTCCTTGGCGCGCGCGTTGATGGTGTCCGCGTCGGCGTGCCCCTCGACTCGGCCCATCACCCCCTCCAGTTGCCGCTTGATGTCGCGGATCTGGATCACCGCCTCGTTGGCCTCGGTCACGCGATCGCGAATCCGCACCAGGAAGGCGAACTGCTCCTCGAGATCATCCTGACTGACCTTCAACCGCGGATCGGGCAGCAACTGGAACTCCCGGGTCTGGGACCAGTCGCCGACGGTGAGCCGCACCTGGTAGGTGCCCGGTACCGCGCCGGGTCCGGTCGTCGAGCCGGCCCACATGATCATTCCGTCGAACCGCTTGGCGTCGGGGTAGCGGCCGTTCCACACGAAGCGGTTCATCCCCGCCTTCACCTCCAGCCGGTCCGCACGCTCCTTGGCCTTGGTGGAGTACGTCTTGATCACGTCGCCGTCGGCCTCCAGGAACTCGAGCGTCACCTCGCCTTCGGGCTTCTCCCGCAGGGAGAAGAAGACCCACGTGCCGTTGGCGGGGTTGGCGCCCACTCCCGGCACCCCGCCACCTCCGAACCCGCCGAAGCCGCGGAACCGCACGGGATCCCGCGGATCGAACAGGTGGTTGTCCGCCGCGGCCACGCCGGGATCGAGCTGGTGCAGCGGCGTGAGGTCATCCAGGATCCAGAAGCTGCGCCCGTGCGTGGCCAGCACGAGGTCGGTGCCCTGCACCGCCATGTCGTGGATCGGCACCACGGGAAGGTTGAGCTGCAGCGACTGCCAGTGCGCGCCCGCGTCGAACGAGACGTACACCCCGAACTCCCCCCCGGCGTACAGCAGGCCCGGCCGTGTCACGTCTTCCCGTACCACCCGAATGAAGTCATCCGTCGGGATGCCATCCACGATCTTGCGCCACGAGCGGCCGTAATCGGTGGTCTTCAAGACGTAGGGCCGGAAGTCGTCCAGCTTGTAGCGCGTGGCTGCCACGTAGGCCGTGCCCGGATCGTGCGGCGACGCTTCGATGATGCTGATGAGCGCCCAGTCGGGCAGGTCTCGGCTGCGCGGGGTGACGTTGTCCCACGCCTGTCCGCCGTCGCGCGTCACGTGCACCAGCCCGTCGTCGCTGCCCGCCCAGATCACGTTCGGATCGCGAGGCGACGGCGCCAGAGTGAAGATCGTGCCGTAGTACTCGACGCTGGTGTTGTCCTTGGTGATCGGCCCCCCCGACGGCCCCTGCTTGCTCTTGTCGTTGCGGGTGAGGTCGGGGCTGATCGTCGCCCACGATTGCCCGTCGTTGGTGGAGCGGTGCACGTATTGCGACGTCACGTACAGCACGTCGGGATCATGCGGCGACAGGATGATCGGGAAGGTCCACTGGAAGCGGTACTTCAGGCTGTCGGCACCCCACCCCATGGGGTTGTCGGGCCACACGGCGATGATGCGGCTCTGGTCGGTGCTCCGGTCGTGTCGCGAGAGATAGCCGCCGTAGGAGCCGCCGTAGGTGATGTCCGTGTTGTCGGGCCGTACCGCAATGTAGCCGCTTTCGCCCCCGGCGACCTCGTGCCAGTCCTGCCCCGTGATCCCGAAGCCCGTGGTGCGGCTCGCGATGCACATCGTGCTGTTGTCCTGCTGGGCGCCGCACACCCGATACGGGAAGTCGGCCGTGGTCGTGACGTGATACATCTGGGCGGTGGGCTGATTGTCCTGCCCCGTCCATGTCGCACCACCGTTGTAGCTCACGTTCGCCCCGCCGTCGTTGGCGTTGACCATGCGGCGGCCGTCGTGCGGATCGATCCACAGGTCGTGGTTGTCGCTGTGCGGCACCCGGATCGTTTCGTAGGTCCTGCCGCCGTCAACCGACTTGTGGAACTGCACGTTCAGCACGTAGACGGTCTCCTGGTCCTGCGGGTCGGCGTAAATGTGCGTGTAGTACCAGGCACGCTGCCGCAGGCTGCGGTCGTCGTTCACCCTGGCCCAGGTCGCGCCCGCGTCATCAGAGCGGAACACTCCGCCCTGCTCCGCCTCGACGATCGCCCACACCCGCTCCGGGTTCGCCGGTGACACGGCAACGCCGATCTTTCCGACCGTGCCCTTGGGAAGGCCCTCGTTGCGCGTAATCTCGGTCCAGCTGTCACCGCCGTCGGTGGACTTGAACAGTCCGCTCCCCGGTCCGCCGCTCTCCAGCGCATACGGCGTGCGGCGCACCTGCCACAGCGCGGCATACAGCACCCGTGGGTTGGCGGGGTCCATGATCAGGTCCACGGCACCGGTGTTCTCGTCCCGGTACAAAATCCGCTGCCAGGTCTGTCCGCCGTCCCGCGAGCGGTACACACCCCGCTGCTCGTTGGGGCCGAAGATGTGCCCCAGCGCAGCCACGTACACCAGATTCTCGTCACGGGGGTGCACCAGCACGGCGCCTACCTGTCCGGCCTCGGGGAGCCCGGCACGGCGCCACGTCTTGCCGGCATCCAGGGACTTCCACATGCCGTTCCCCGGCGAGACGTTGCCGCGCGGGCAGGCTTCCCCCGTCCCGACGTAGACCACGTTGGGATCGGACGCCGCGACGGCAATGGCTCCAATGGACCCGGCCATATCGGTGTCGTCAGTCATCGGCTCCCACTGCATCCCGCCGTCGACCGTCTTCCATACGCCGCCCCCGGTACCGCCGAAGTAGTACAGGTACGGCCGACCGGGAACGCCGGCCACGGCGGTGGACCGACCGCCGCGGTACGGACCGATCATGCGCCACTCCAGAGCGTTGTAGAGGGTGGAGTCGTAGGGCGCCTGGGCGTGGGCCGTCTGCGGCAATCCGGCGTCAACGAACAGCAGGCCCGCGACGTAGAGCGAGGAGAGACAGATCAGTGACCGCATGGCTCGGAGCTCCGAGGAAGGCTGGGGGATGTTATGCCGCGGGACAGGGGGATGGAAGGGCTCGCCGGGTTGCATCTGCAGGGCATCCGGTTTGCTTTCTACGGCCCCGTCGCGCCAGGCGACTCCTGGCCGCCCTCCCGGGAGCGGGCCGGTCACGAGACATGAGCCTCAGGAGATCCCACCCATGACGAGAGCAGTGCGTAGCCTTGTGCGCGTCTTCGCCGCGAGCCTCGCCGTCATCCTCGCCGCGTGGAGCAGTGCCGCGGCGCAGGTCGACCCCACCATCTTCGAGGGCATGGCGGCTCGCAGCATCGGCCCGGCCGGGATGAGCGGCCGCATCGGTGCCATTGACGCGGTGGAAGCCAACCCGAACATCATCTACGTGGGCGCGGCCACCGGCGGGCTGTGGAAGTCCGTGGACGGCGGCGTGACCTTCACGCCCATCCTGGACGACCAGCCGGCGTCCTCCATCGGCGCCATCGCCATTTTCCAGGCCGCCCCCGACATCGTCTGGATCGGCACCGGCGAAAAGGGCCGGCGCAACAGCGCGGGCAGCGGCACCGGCGTCTACAAGTCGATGGACGGCGGGAAGAGCTGGCAGTTCCTGGGTCTGCGCAACACCGGCGCGATCTCCGAGATCATCCTCGACCCCAACGACCCGAACGTCGCCTACGTCGGGGCCCTGGGAAACACCTGGGCCGAGAGCGCCGATCGCGGGGTCTACAAGACCACCGACGGCGGCAAGACCTGGTCCAAGATCCTGTACGTGGACGAGAAGACGGGCGTGGCCGACCTGGTCATGGATCCGGTCAATCCCAACAAGCTCTTCGCGGCCATGTGGGAGCACCGCCGCTGGCCCTGGTTCTTCAACTCTGGCGGGCCGGGCAGCGGACTGTACGTGACCTGGGACGGTGGCGCGACGTGGAAGCGGTATACCACCGACGATGGCATGCCGGCCGGCGACCTGGGTCGCATCGGCCTGGATATTGCGCGCAGCAGCCCCAACGTCGTGTACGCCCTGGTCGAGGCCAAGCGCAGCGTGCTGCTGCGCTCCGACGACGGCGGACACAGCTGGGAGACCGTGAATCGGACCGACGGCATCGCCAACCGGCCGTTCTACTACGGGCAGCTGCGGGTGGATCCCGAGAACGAGAACCGAGTCTACAACGTCGCGGGGACGGTGACGCTCAGTGAGGACGGCGGCAAGACCTTCCGGCTGTTCTCCGGCTATCCGCAGAGCGTACACGTCGACCACCACGCCTGGTGGATTCATCCGCAGAACGGGCGCCTGATCATCAACGGCAACGACGGCGGCGTGTACATCACATACGACCGAGGCGGATCGTGGACGTTCGTGCACACGCTGCCGCTGGCACAGTTCTACCACATCAACGTGGACATGGACACGCCGTACCACGTGTACGGCGGCCTGCAGGACAACGGCTCCTGGATGGGTCCCAGCTCGGTGTGGGCGAACGGGGGGATCCGCTTCTACCACTGGGCCGAGGTCGGATTCGGTGACGGGTTCGCCACCTTGAGCGACGCGAACGACCCGCGCTACGGGTACGCCATGTCACAGGGCGGGAACATCATGCGGTTCGACAAGGAAACCGGCGAGCGCAAGTCCATCCGTCCGGTGCACCCCGACGGGGTGGAGCTGCGCTTCAACTGGAACGCCGGGATCGCTATCGATCCGTTCGACGGCTGCGTCTACTATGGCAGCCAGTTCGTGCACAAGACGTGCGACATGGGATACAGCTGGACGATCATCAGCCCCGACCTCACCACCAACGACCCCGAAAAGCAGAAGCAGCTCGACAGCGGCGGGCTCACGTACGACGTGACCAACGCGGAGAACCACACGACGATCATCACGATCGCTCCCAGCTCCGTCGAGCAGGGTGTGATCTGGGTGGGGACCGACGATGGGAACGTCCAGGTCACGCGAGACGGCGGCGCCACATGGAACAACGTGGTGGGGCGCGCCCGCGGGGTACCGGCCAATACCTACGTACCGCACATCGAGGCGTCCAAGTTCGACGGCGGGACTGCCTTCGTGACGTTCGACGATCACCGGCGCGGCCACAACGCACCGTACGCGTTCCGGGTCACGAACTACGGCCGCTCGTGGACCAGCCTGGTCACCGACGCGATCGAAGACTTCAACTTCGTGCACGTGATCGAGCAGGATCCGGTGAACGCCAACCTGCTGTTCCTCGGCACCGAGTACGGCATGTACGTGTCGCTGGACGGAGGCGCACGCTGGTTCCGCTACGATCACGGGTTGGGGCGGTTCCCGCATCGGGCCCTGATCGTGCACCCGCGGGATCACGATCTGGTCATCGGGTCGCACGGCCGCGCGGCCTACATCCTCGACGACATACGGCCGCTGCGGGCGCTGGCCGCCAGCCCGGCGCTGACCCAACAGGCACTCCACCTCTTCGAGATTCCGCCGGTGATCCAGTACGAGGAAGCTCAGGTGGGCGGCATCCGCTTCACCGGGCAGGCGCTGTTCGTCGGGGAGAATCGCCCGGAAGGCGCCCTGCTCAGCTATTTCGTTCGCGAAGGCAGCGACAGCGCCAAGGTGACCATCGAGGTGCTGGATGCGGACGACGAGGTGATCCGCACGTTCGAAGGCCCCGCCAAGACCGGGATCAACCGAACGACCTGGAACCTGCGGCACGACGGCTTCCGCCGGCCGCGGGGCGGCGGCGGGCCGCCGAGCCAGTTCCTGCCGCCGGGCCCCGGGGTGTTGCCGGGCACCTTTACCGTGCGCATCAAGCACGGTGACGCCGAAGTTTCGGGCACCGTAGTGGTGAGCGCCGACCCGCGGTTCGACATCCCGCAGGCCGACCGCGAGGAGAAGCACCGCCTCCTGATGGCGTTGGGCAAGCAGGCCGAGGTGGGGACCGAGGCCGTGGAGCGAATCCAGAGCGCCACCAAGGCGGTGGACCAGGTCCTGGAGCAGGTGCGCTCGAAGCAGGACAGCAGCTCCAAGGCGCTGGCCGACGCCGGCAAGGAGCTCAAGGAGACCCTCGAGGGACTCCAGGAGCGCTTCCGTGGAGAGCGGGAGGTTCAGGGCATCAGGCGCGATCCGAATACGGTGCAGTCGCGGTTCTTCTCCGCCTACGGATCGATGAGCTCCAGCTGGGAGAAGCCCACCGAGGCGGAGCTCCTCGCGCTGGAGCAGGGTCGGGCCGTCATGACGGAGTTCCTCGAGGAGTTCAACCGGGTGTTCGCCGAAGACGTGGCCGCGTTCCGGGACATGGTGCGGGACGCCGACCTCGATCTGTTCCCGGAACAGGAACCGCTCTCTCTCGACTGGACACGCCCGGGTCGCTGACGAGAGAATTGAGGTTGACTGACAACCTCGAGACCGTTGTGAACAGAGGGGTGAGGCGGTAAGCACCGAGGAGGGGATGGACGGCGCCGGAGTCACAGGCCCGTCCGTCCCCTCCTTCGCGTCTCGTCCCGCACTCCCACCACGCCGGAGACGTCTCATGACGCGCATCGTGATCGCGTGTGGCCTCCTGGCGCTCACGGCTTCCGCCGCCCGGGCGCAGTTCGATCCCTCCCTCCTGTGGGGAATGCAGCCCCGCTCCATCGGCCCCGCTGGCATGAGCGGACGGGTAGCATCGATCGACGCCGTGGCGGCCGACCCCAGGACCATCTACGTCGGATCGGCCACCGGGGGCGTGTGGAAGTCGAAGGACGGCGGCCTGACCTGGACGCCGGTGTTCGATGAGCAGGCGACGTCGTCCATCGGCGCCGTGGCCGTCTTCCAACCCAACCCCGATATCGTCTGGGTGGGCACCGGCGAGGGAAATCCGCGCAACAGCGCCGGCGTCGGCCGAGGCATCTATAAGAGCGTGGACGGCGGCCGCACCTGGTCGCACCTGGGGCTCGAGGGATCGGAGCGCATCCACCGCGTGGTGTTGCACCCCACGAATCCCGACGTCGCGTATCTCGCCGCGATGGGTCCCACCTGGGCCGACGGTGAGGAACGCGGCGTCTACAAGACCCAGGACGGCGGCCAGACCTGGCAGCGCGTGCTGTACGTGGACCAGCGCACCGGCGCCGCCGATTTGGTGATGGATCCCTCCAACCCCAACAAGTTGTTTGCGGCGATGTGGGAGCACCGGCGCTGGCCCTGGTTCTTCGAGTCGGGAGGGCCGGGTAGCGGGCTGTTCGTCACCTACGACGGCGGCGACCGCTGGACGCGCCTCACAGCGGCCGACGGCCTCCCGCCCGGCGAGCTGGGCCGCATCGGCCTCGCGGTCGCGCACAACGATCCCAACGTTGTGTACGCGCTGGTCGAGGCGGAGCGCAGCGTCTTGCTCCGCTCCGACGACGGCGGCCACCGGTGGCGCACGGTGAACGATGAGCCCGGGATCGCCCCGCGCCCCTTCTACTACGCCGATATCCGGGTGGACCCGCAGAACGAGAACCGGCTCTACAGCATCCACGGGCGCTGCACGGTGAGCGAGGACGCCGGCAAGACGTTCCGTACCGTCGTCCAGAGCGGCATCATCCACGGCGACGTGCACGAGTTGTGGATCCACCCCTCCGACAGCCGCGTCCTGATCATGGGAAACGACGGCGGCGTCGGCATCTCGTACGACCGGGGGGAGCACTGGCGGTTCGTGGAGAACCTCCCGCTGGCACAGTTCTACCACGTCAACGTGGACCTCGACACGCCGTACAACGTGTACGGCGGCCTGCAAGACAACGGCTCGTGGTTCGGGCCAAGCTCCGTGTGGCGTGACGACGGCATCCGCAACTACTACTGGACCCGGGTGGGAGGCGGCGACGGATTCGGCGCCATGGTGGATTTCGGCGACACCCGCTACGGCTACAGCATGTCGCAGCAGGGAAACCTGCGGCGATTCGACAAGGTGACCGGCGAGCGCAAAGACATCCAACCGGTCCACCCGCAGGGAACCGCGCTGCGGTTCCACTGGAACGCCGCGATCAACGTGGACCCGTTCGACTCGACCGTGGTGTATTTCGGAAGCCAGTTCGTGCACCGCACGAGGGACGGCGGCACCACCTGGGAGATCATCTCGCCCGACCTCACGACGAACGACCCCGAGAAGCAGCGGGCCGACGAGAGCGGCGGCCTTACCCGCGACGCGACCGGCGCGGAGAACCACACCACGATCATCACGATCGCACCCAGCCCGGTGGAGCGAGGCGTGATCTGGGTGGGTACCGACGACGGCAACGTGCAGCTGACCCGCAACGGCGGCGCGGAGTGGACCAACGTCGTCGGCCGGATGCGCGGTGTTCCAGCGAACACCTGGGTGCCGCATATCGAGCCGTCGAAATTCGACGCCGGCACGGCCTTCGCGGTGTTCGATGACCACCGCCGGGGAAACTGGACGACCTACGTGTACCGGACGACCGACTACGGTCGCAGCTGGCAGAGTCTCGCGACGGACGAGATCGACGGCTTCGTGCACGTGATCGAGCAGGACCCCGAAGTGGCGGACCTGCTGTATCTCGGCACCGAGTTCGGCCTGTTCGTGAGCCTCAACGGCGGCGAGAGCTGGTTCAAGTGGACGGAGGGGATGCCGACCGTGCCGGTGCGGGCCCTGATCGTGCACCCGCGGGACGACGATCTCGTGATCGGAACTCATGGGCGCGGCGCCTACGTGCTGGATGACGTGCGGCCGCTGCGGGCGCTGGCCCAGCACCCCGGGACGGCAACATCCTCGCTGCACCTGTTCGACCCGCCGACGGTGATCCACTATCACCCGTCCGACGCGCTGGGGTACCGCTCAACCGGCCACGCCATGTTCTCGGCCCGGAACCGACCCCACGGCGCGCTGCTGAGTTACTGGGTCGGCGGCGACGAGCCCGCCACCTCGGACATTCAGATCCTCGACAGCGACGGGACGGTCATCCGGTCCATGAAGGGCCCCGTGCGGCCCGGCCTCAATCGGGCCGTCTGGGATCTCACCCGCACCGGTCCCATCGTTCCGGCCGCGACGGGCACGGAGACGCTCTCCGGTCCGGCCGTCCTTCCCGGCACCTATGCGGTGCGCATCATCGTGGGCGGGGCGCAAGCGAGTGGCAGCGTCGAGGTACTTCCCGACCCACGGATGACGGTCGCCAGGCGCGACCGCGAGGCCAAGTTCGCCATGCAGATGCGGGCGCAGGACCAGCTGGAGGTGGTCACCGAAGTGATGAACCGGCTGCGCGACACGGAGGCCGCGATCGACCTGGTGCTCGAGCGGTCGACCACACTGGACGACAGTACCGCGCAGGCCCTCGGGCGGGCGGGCACCGCGCTGAAGCAACGCCTCGATGGAGTGTCCAGGATGTTCGTCGAGCCGTCGGGTCGACAGGGGATCTTCGCCCGCGGTCAGACCGTCTTCAGTGAGCTACGGAGCGTGATGTCGTCGCTGGGATCATCACGGGACGCGCTGACGGACGCGCAGCGCATCAGGTTGGCGCGAGCCGAGGCCACGCTCGACGCGGGGTTAGCGGAGCTGAATCGGGTGTTTGCGGAGGACGTCGCGGCGTTGCGGGCGCAGGCCCGGGCCGCCGACCTGCCGCGGATTCCTGAATACGAGGAGCTGTCGATCGAGCGGGGCCCGATCAGGTAGGCCGGCGGTCAGCTCTCCTCTTTCTGCAGCAGGAGGAGGCCGAACCAGCGGCGGTCGTCGGTGTACACCTGCCGCACCGCGAATCCGAACGTCGCGAGGTGGCTGGTGAGATCGCGTAGCAGGAACTTCCGGCTGATCTCGACCATCACCATCTCGCCGGCTGCAATCTCCACCGCCGAGTCGAGCGGTTCGATGCGCACCGTCTGCTTCGAATTGAACCGTGCGAAGATCTCGACGCGCTGCCAGTCCTCGTTGTAGCGCGCCACGTGCTCCAGGCGATCCAGGTCAATGCCGGCTCCCAGCTCGCGGTTCATCCGCGCGAACACGTTGAGCGTGAACGCCGCGGTGATGCCCGCCGCGTCGTTGTACGCCGCCTCCAGCACGGACACGTCCTTCACCAGGTCGGCGCCTAACAGGAAGTAGTCGCCGGGGGCGAGTTCCCGACTCACACGCTGCCAGAAGGAGACGGACTCCCCGTGATTGAAGTTTCCGATCGTGGAGCCCAGGAAGAGCACCATGGCCGGTGAATGGCGGCGAAACCGCGGGAACGCCTCGTCGTACCGGCCCACGATCCCGTCCACACGCACCGTAGGATGCAGCCGACCGATTCGCGCCCGTGCGCGTTCGAGGGCCGCGGCGCTCACGTCGACGGGCACGTAAGTGACCGGGCCGCCGGCCTTGGCGTACGCCGAGAGAAGATGGCTCGTCTTGACGGAGGAGCCCGACCCCAACTCGATCAGGGAGACGGGGCCGGTCGCATCACGAATGTCCGCCGCATGCCGCTCCAGAATCCCGGCCTCGGTACGGGTCGGGTAGTACTCCGGCTGCCGAGTAATCTCCTCGAACAGCGCGCTGCCCTTCGCGTCGTAGAGATACTGACAGGGAAGCCACCGCGGCGTGTCCGTGAGGCCCACAGCGGCCGCGCGGGCAAATCCAAGGATGGCATCTCGGTCGGGACGTACCCCGGCCTGCCCGGCGGCGTCGGACGGATGGCGTTGTTTCCGGAAGCTGTTGGCTGGAACGGTGATGGCGACCCCTGGCTGGATGAACGAGAGCGGCGGAGCTTCGAAACTAGCGGCATGCGATACCGCCTGCAACCAAAACGCTCTACGGTCGGAGGGGGGTTCCCGCGGCTCCGCCGAAGAGCGAACTTGGCGAATCTGCAGGAACTCCGGTGCACCCTTTGCCCGGGCCGGACCTGCGTCCTCCCCTGACGCCGGAGCCAGAGGTCGGCCCGTTACCGCAACACGATCGGAGGGTCACATGAAGCACATAGCCGTACTGCTCGTCGTCCTCACGGCAACAGCCGTTACCGGCGCCGCGGGCCAGGAGGACGACCGTGTCGCGCGCCTCGAGCGGATGCTGGAGCGGCACATGGAGAGCATGGGCCACCAGATCGACGTCCTGGAGCGGCAAATCGACGACATCATGTTCTTCCAGCGGCTGGGGGACATCGCCGAAATCGACATCGTGCGGCTCACCGGCCCGGCGCTGCGATACCAGCCGAACCCCACCGCCCAGGGAGCCGGCAATCCGTTCCGCTTCTATTCGTACGTGTTCATCCCGCGTGACCTCGACCGCAGCAAGCGGCAACCACTCATCGTGTTTCCGCACGGCGGCGTGCACAGCAACTTCACCACGTACTACACGCACATCCTGCGGGAGCTGCTCGAGCAGGGCTACACCGTCGTCGCGCCGGAGTACCGGGGCAGCACCGGCTACGGCGCCGGCATCTATCGAGCCATCGACTACGGTGGCCTCGAGACCGAAGACACGTACGCCGCCCGCAACTTCATGCTCGAGAACTACGACTTCCTCGATGCCAACCGGGTGGGCATCATCGGGTGGAGTCACGGCGGGTTGCACGCCCTGATGAACATCTTCGATCACCCCGACGCGTATCAGGTCGCCTATGCCGGCGTCCCGGTGAGCGACCTCATCGCCCGCATGGGCTACAAGACACAGGGATATCGGGATCTCTACTCGGCCGACTACCACATCGGCAAGACGGCCTATGAGGACGTCGAGGAGTACCGGCGGCGCTCGCCCTCGTGGCAGGCACATCGGTACGACGGCACGCCCCTGTTGATCCACACCAACACGAACGACGAGGACGTGAACGTGCTGGAGGTGGAGCGCCTCATCCAGGCACTCAAGGCGGAGGGCAAGACCGGGTTCGAGTACAAGATCTACGAGGACGCGCCGGGCGGGCACAGCTTCAACCGGCTCGACAACCAGTTGGCCAAGCAGTCGCGCCGCGAGATCTACCAGTTCCTCGCGCGGTATTTGCGGCCGGACCGGCCGGTGCGGTAGGGCGGCCTGAGCGGCGGATCGAGACCAGGGAGACTCAGCATGAGAGCGTTCGTCACGCAGGTACTGCTTTGGGCCGCGATCCCGAGCGCGCTGCTCGCCCAGCGCGCGGACATTGCGATCGTGAACGGCCGCGTCATGGACCCCGCCAGCGGCCTCGACGCCGTGCGTACCGTCGTCGTCGAGGGCGATCGGATCGTCGCCATCACCGACGGGCCGGTGGAGGCCGGTCGCGTGATCGACGCCAGCGGCCTCGTGGTGGCGCCCGGCTTCATCGACCTCCTCGCGCGGATTCGCCCCGCTCCCGAGCCGCAGCGTTACAAGATCAAGGACGGCGTCACCACCGTGGTCAGCATGCACGGCGGGCCCGTGGACGTCGACGGCTGGTACGGCACCTTCGAGGCCGGCGGGTCGCTCGTGAACTTCGGGACCACGGTCGGTCACCCCGACGTGCGCGAGGCCGCCGGCGCCACCGACCTCTACTCGCCGGCCACTGCCGACCAACGGGTGGTGATGAAGCAGGTAGCGGCCCAGGCGATCGCGGCGGGCGCGGTGGGCATCGGGTTCGGCATCAACTACACGCCCGGCGCGTCCTACGAGGAGATCGTAGACATGTTTGGCGTGGCGGCCGCGCTCGATGTGCCAGCCCACGTCCACTCCCGCTATAAGGGCTCGGTCTTCCCCGAGACGATCGTGCAGTCGGTCCAGGAGGTGATCGCCGCTGCCGCGATCACCGGCGCCTCGGCGCAGATCGTCCATCTCGCCTCGTCCGCCATCGGATCGATGGAGGCGTGTCTCGAGATGATCGAGGGCGCGCGGCGCAACGGGGTCGACGTCATGGCCGACATACACCCCTACCTGGCCAACAGCACCCGGCTGGAGTCGGCACTGTACGACCCCGGGTGGGAGGAGCGCTTCGGCGGCGTGACCGTGGACTCGATCATGCTGGTCGAGACAGGCGAGCGTCTCAACGCCGAGACGTTCGCGTACTGGCGCGAGCGGGGGGCGACCATCGTGACGTTCTTCATTCCCGAGGAGGAGATGCTGATGGCGCTGACCCACCCCCTCGTCATGATCACGAGCGACGGCGTCATCGTGAACGGCAAGGGCCATCCGCGGGGCGCGGGGACGTTCACCCACGTGCTGGGGCGGCTCACCAGGGAGGGCGGGCACCTCACGCTGATGGAGGCGCTGGCGAAGATGACCATCATGCCGGCGCAGCGTCTGGAGCGGTCGGCGCCCTCCATGCGGCATCGCGGCCGCGTGCAGCCGGGCGCCTACGCGGACCTCACGATCTTCGATCCCACCACCGTCGCCGATCGCGCGACCTACCTCAACTCGGCGCAGTACTCGGAGGGCGTGCAGTACGTGCTGGTGAACGGTACGCTGGTGCTCGACCAAGGCGAGTTCGTGGGCGGGGCGACCCCCGGGCGCCCGATTCGCCGCACGGCGGGTGCGCCATGATGGCGCGCCGCGTCGGCTTCGCCCTCGCAACGTCGCTCGCGCTGCTCGCCTGCCAGGCTGCGGCGCCCGAGCATCCGGCGTATGCCCCGGGGCAGCTGGCACATTCAGGGAACGGCGTCGTGGTGAGCGGAGCGCCGCTGGCGACGGACGTGGGCGCGGCGGTGTTGGAGCAGGGCGGCAACGCGGTCGACGCCGCGATTGCCACCGCGTTCGCCCTCGCGGTGGTCGAACCGACGATGTCCGGCCTGGGGGGGCGCACGCAGATGTTGATCCGGACGCCGGCCGGGGAGTTCGTCGGCATCGACGGCACGACCGAGGTTCCGGCGCTGGCGCCCGGCGAGCCGGAGTCCGACGAGGACCTCTACGGTTACGCCACCATCGGCATCCCCGGCACGGTGGCCGCCCTGGCCGAGGCCCACGCCCGCTACGGCAGCCAGCCGTGGGCGGCCCTCGTGCAGCCCGCCATCGAACTGGCCGCGGAAGGGTTCAGGCTCCCACCCGAAGAGGCGAACCGCATCGCCGGACAGGCCGAGCGGCTACGGGAGTTCGAGGGCTCGGCCCGGCACTTCCTCAAGCCGGACGGATCGGCGTACGTCGGCGGCGAGCGCTTCGTGCAAGCGGATCTCGCCCGCACGCTGCGTGCCGTCGCCGAGGGCGGGACCGCGCCGTTCTACCGCGGCTGGATCGCCGACAGCATCGCGGCCGACATGGCGCGACACGGCGGCTTCGTGCGAACCGAGGATCTGGCGCAGTACCGCCCCCGCGCGTCCATCGTGGTGCGCGGGAGCTATCGCGGCTACGACCTCGTCGGCACCTACCTGCCAGCCTCCGGTGCCACCACGATCGAGGCGCTGCACATCCTGGAGCGGTTCGACCTCACGGGCCGGGCGGGATCCTCGGCCTGGGCCGGCCTCGTCGCCCAGGCGCTCCTGCTGGCCTTCGAGGACCGACGCAAGGAGTTGGGCACCCCAGAAGAGCAGGCGGAGTTGCTCACCTCGAAGGACTGGGCGGCGTCCCGCGCGGCCGAGGTGCGCGATCCCGCCAGCGGCGTACCCGTCGCGATCGGGGTCGACGCGTGGGACGCGGGCGCGACGCCGGAGCCCGCCCACACCACGCACCTCTCCGTGGCGGACGGCGAGGGGGGCCTCGTCGCACTGACACAGTCACTCGGCCCGACGACGGGCTCCCGGGTGGCGACGCCGGGCCTCGGCTTCCTCTACGCCGCCACCATGGGCTATCTCGGCGCGATGCCGCCCGGATCGCGTCCCTGGTCCTCGCAGTCGCCGCTCGTCGTGTTGGACGACGGGCGACCGGTATACGTGCTCGGCGCGGCCGGCGGCCGACGTATCATCTCGGCCATCGTGGGAGTCGTGAGCCGCCTCGCCGATCAGAATCCCTCACTCGCGCAGGCGATGGCAGCGCCGCGCCTGCACCCCACGAACGAGACCGTGTACATGGAAAGCCGCCCCGAGGCGAGCTGGACGGCATCGGACCTGGCAGAGGTGGAAGAGTTTGGCCTCACGGCGGTGGCGCGTGCGGAGGCGTCCTACTTTGCGCGCATCCACGGCATCGAGATCGATGCCGTGCGCGGGACGTACATCGGGGTGGCGGACCCGCGCTGGAACGGCAGCGCGCGCGCGGCGCGGCGCTAGCGTGCCGGGGCGGTGGCGGCGGGTCCGCCGCTACCGCCCTCCCGCCCGCTCCATCGCCGCCAGAGCCGCGGCCAGCTCCTCCGCCAGTTCCTCCTTGCGCCGGCGCTGTGTGTCGGTGGGCGGGTAGAGCGAGCCCTGCCGCACCCCCGAGCCGTTGAGCTCGTCCGCCAGGTTCGCGAGCCGGGACCGCACACGCTGGAGCCGGCGGCGGGCAGACTCGGCCCACTCGATCGCGGTGAGGAGGGGCGCGGGCAGCTCCCGGCCCGCGGCCACGAGGGAATCCCGCTCGGCCAGGAGCGCGCCGCGCCGTGCCTGGGACTCCCGCTCCGCACCGAAGGCGCGCCGTTGCAGCTCGAGCAGCGAGAGCAGGAACTCCTCTCGCACCCGCCAGTCGGCGGCGGCGAGCGGCATCAGGGAATCGCCCCGCACGGTCACCGGCTGCACGGCGCGCGCGCCGCCCGCCTCCAGCACCACGCGGTATGCTCCGGGGGCCACAAACGGCCCGCGTGGAGTGATGGGCTGTGACGGCTCGGGGAGCGCGCCCTCGGTGTCGTACCGTTCCGGGTCGAATGGCGGCGGCTCGTGCCGCAGATCCCACGTCACCCGGTGCAGACCCCGCGCGGCGGGCACCTGGAGCACGCGTACGGGGGTTCCGTCCTGCCGCGTGACCGTGATCCGGGCGCTGCCGGCATCGTTCGCCAGGTAATAGCCGATGATCGCTCCGAACGGCGGGTTCTCCCCGGCATACGCCGCCTGGCCACGATAGGAGGTGTCCTTCCAGTACTGGAAGATCGTAGCCGGCCGAATGCCGAACAGGTGGGCGTCGCTCGCGGCCACGGCCTGCGACCACTCGAGCAACGGACCCACATCGTCGAGCACGTAGATGCTGCGGCCGTGGGTCGCGACGATCAGGTCGTTGTCCCGCGGGTGGAGCAGCAGGTCGTCGTACAGGGTGGTCGGGAGCCCGGGGATCTTCGCCCAATGGTTCCCGGCATCGGTGGAGGCGAACAGCGCATGCTCGGTGCCCAGGAAGATGAGGCTCGGATTCGCGCGGTGCTCGACGATGACGTTCACCGACCCCGACGGTAGCCCCGCCGAGAGCGGTGTCCAGCTCCGTCCGAAATCGGTGGTGCGGAACACGTAGGGGGCGAAATCGCCGTCCCGGTGCGCGTCGAACGTCACGTACGCGGCGCCTTCCCCGGACGCCGATGCCGCCACACGGCTGACGTAGGTGCCAGGGCGCACGCCGTGCACGTTGGAGGAGACCTCGCTCCACGTCCGCCCCCCGTCACGCGAAACTTGCACGTTCCCATCGTCGGTGCCCACCCAGAGAATCGCCGGGTCGATGGGCGACTCGGCGATCGTGACGATCTCTCCGAACGAATCGGTGCCGTCATGGCGCGACAGCACGATCTCGGCACCGGTGACGCCCATCAGCGTGAGCGTATCCCGGTCGATCTGTCGGGTGAGATCCTCGGTGCGCTGCCAGCTTACGCCGCGGTCCCGAGAGATGAACAGGCGGTTCCCCCCGACGTAGACCACGTCGAGGTCGTGCTGCGACACCAGACTCGGTGAGACCCAGTCCCAGCGGTACTCCGCCTCGCCCGCGGGGGGGTATGGCCGGACGTCCAGCGCGTCGCCCGTCTCGGCGTCGATCCGGGTGTAGTTCCCATTCTGCGAGTTGCCGTACACGTAACGGTGGCTCGTGGGGTCGGGCTGCCAGTACATGCCGTCCCCGAACCCGATCTGCCGCCAATCGTCGTTGATGATGCCGATCCAGTGACGCGTCGCGCTCGGCCCCATCCATGAGTGGTTGTCCTGCATCCCACCGTAGATGAAGTACGGCTCCCGCATGTCGGCGCCAATGGCGTAGAACTGGCCGATTGGGAGATTGTTGAGGCGCATGAACGTGCGGCCCATGTCCCACGTCTCGTACAACCCGGCGTCGCCGGCCAGGTAGAAGTGGCGGTGGTCGCCCGGGTCGATCCACATGGTGTGGAAGTCGCTGTGCACCCCCACGTCGTAGGTGGGCCGGGTCGGCATCCTCTCGAACGTCGTTCCACCGTCTTCGCTCTTGTAGAACGCCGTGGCCAGCTTGTAGACGCGCCGCGCGTTCGTCGGGTCGATGAAGATGTGGCTGTAGTACATGGGGCGCTGGTTGAGGTCGTTCACCTTGGTCCAGCTCGCCCCTCCGTCCTCGGTGCGATACACCCCCTGCTCGGTGGGGTGCTCGATGGTGGCGTTCAGCACCTGCGGGTCGGTGGCGGCGATCGCCAGCCCGATACGTCCCTTGTCGCCGGCCGGGATCCCGTTGGTGAGCTCGGTCCACGACCGGCCGCCGTCGGTGGTCTTGTAGATGCCGCTCCCCGGTCCCCCGCCGTTGAATCCCCAGGTGCGCCGTAGCCGCTGGTAGGTCGCCGCGTAGAGCACGTCGGGATTCGAGGGATCCATCACGAGATCCACGACCCCGGTGAGCGTGTCGATCGCGAGAACGTGCTCCCACGTCCTGCCGCCGTCATCGGTCTTGAAGACGCCGCGCGCACGGCTCGGCGCCCAAAGGTTTCCCAGAGCGGCGACGTAGGCCACGTCCGGGTTCGACGGGTGAACGACCACCCGGCCGATGTGCCTCGTCTCCTCCAGCCCCAGATGGGTCCAGGTGCGCCCCGCGTCGGTCGAGCGATACACGCCGTTCCCCCAGGAGGTGCTCTGCCGGTTGTTCTGCTCCCCGGTGCCCGCCCAGATCACCGCCGGGTCGGACGGCGCGATTGCCAGGTCGCCGAAGGTGCTCACGGCCTGCCCCTCGAAGACCGGTGTCCAGGTGGTCCCCTTGTTCACCGACTTCCAGATCCCCCCTGAGGCCGTTGCGAGGTAGACTGTGGACGGATCGTTCGGCAGCGCCTCGACGTCGTGGATCCGTCCGCCCGTCACGGCCGGCCCGATGGAGCGAAACCGCAGCCCCTGCAAGAACTCCGAGGGGATCGGTGCCGCCTGCCCCAGTACCGCCGCGGGCAGTGCCAGCAGCACGCCCGCGCACAGCACGCACGTGATCCGCGGAAGGACGGATCGCATTACCACCTCCCTGCTGAGTCGATGATACGAAGGTGAACGTCGAGCGCCGCGCCTCAGACGCCGACCGTCTCCCCCTCCCGATAGAGCCAGCCGCCGGCCAACGCCGCGACCTGGACCTCGACGAACGTCCACACGAGCGCCATCACCCACATCCAGGCGGAGAGGGAGTAGATGCCCATGGCGATGTCGACGACCATCTGCCACACCCAGCCCAGCAGCCAGACGGCCAAGCCGGCCAGCAGCGCGGCCTTGGGGCCGGGGCCCCAGCGCGGCCGGAAGCCGGCATAGATCCACACCAGGAGGATGCCGACGGCGAAGCCACCCAGCGTGAGGCTCGCCATCGCGCCCGCGCCCGGCTCGGGCAAGTTGAGCGCCGCGTACATGTCCTCGTACGTACCGCGGAAGACCACGCTGCTCAGCCACTCGAACGCGTCGATGATGAAACCCGCCAACACTCCGCCCGCGATGACCCGACCTGTGTTGATCTGTGTCATGGAAGTGCCTCCCGTGCTCGTCCCTTGGAGTTGCACCGGCCCGGTGCCTGGGGGATGCTCGATTAGGCCTTCGGGGGGCAGCAGTGTCAAGACCCGATGCCAGGGCCGGCGCGTCGGCTTACCTTTTGTCTCGGACCGCCCCGCTCGAGCGCGGAGGTGGCACGGCCCAGTCCGAGGAGGGGCGATGAAGAAGTCCGATGCCGAGTGGCGTGAGCAGCTCACCCCGGAGCAGTACCGGGTCACGCGTCAGAAGGGCACCGAGCCGGCCTTCACCGGCGAGCTCGTCGACTGCAAGACCGAGGGGATCTATCGGTGTACCTGCTGCGACAGCCCGCTCTTCGAATCCGACGCGAAGTTCGACTCGCGCACGGGATGGCCCAGCTTCTCCACGCCTCGGTCACCCGATGCGGTGCGCACCGAGTCGGACGACAGCCTTGGGATGCGCCGGACCGAGGTGCTCTGCGCCCGGTGCGACGCGCATCTGGGCCACGTGTTCGACGACGGGCCGGCCCCCACCGGGATGCGGTACTGCATCAACTCGGTGAGCCTCCGTCTCGAACCACGAGTATGAGGATACCCATTAACGTCCCTTTAAGCGGTTCTTTGGGCTATTCTAAGACTGTGTGTGATAGGCTGTTGTGCTGGCATCCGGACAGGAGGATGTCCGACCCTCCACGGAGGAGGCGGTGAGGAAGGGCTGCCCGCCGGTTTGCCGCGGCAGCGCAGACGAGCAACGAACTCGTCCCAACCAAGAGGGGTGATTCCGTGGCACTCAAGAGGGCCAAGCGCTCGAAATCCAAAGTGAAGCGGCGCGTGCAGAAGGCCGCGAAGTCCGTGAAGAAAGCTATCCGTCGCGGCGCGAAGCAGGCGGCGAAGGCTCAGAAGGCGGCAGGACGCAAGGTGAGGAAGGCCGCCAAGACAGCCCGGAAGAAGGCGCGCAAGCGAATCACAGAGGCCAAGCGTACGGCCGCCAAGGCCACGACCAAGGCCAAGCATCAGGTCAAGCGTACGGCCGACGCCGCGCGCAAGCGTGCCACCGAGGGGCGTGCCACGCCGGCGTTCCCCATGGGCATCTCGCTGCTGCACGATGCGCGAGTGAACAAGGGTACGGCGTTCTCCGACGTGGAGCGGGACACGTTCAAGCTGCGCGGGCTGCTTCCGCCGGTCGTGAACACGCTTGAAGAACAGCAGCGCAGGGTCATGGAGAACTACAAGCACAAGCCCACGCCGCTCGAGAAGTACATCTTCATGATCGCCCTGCAGGACCGCAACGAAACGCTGTTCTACCGCACGGTCATCGACAACATCTACGAGATGATGCCCATCATCTACACGCCCACGGTGGGGGAGGCGTGCGCCAAGTTCGGACACATCTTCCGGCAGCCGCGCGGCCTGTACGTCTCGACCAAGCACAAGGGCCAGATCGCGAAGGTGTTGCGCAACTGGCCCGAGAAGGACGTCGGGGTGATCGTGGTGACCGACGGCGAGCGCATCCTGGG
>CP070716.1:1551799-1554009 GCA_020350425.1 Gemmatimonadota bacterium | reverse complement strand
AGATCGCCGGCTCCGGGCACCAGGACGTGCTGGGGATCGCCCTGCTCGTCGCGGCCCTGCTGCTGTGGGGATCGCGGCGGCGACGGCTCTTCCGGTGGACGATCCCGCTGGCGCTGGGGGCGCTGGTGAAGCCGGTGGTCGTGCCCGCGGCCGCGATCCTGCTCCGCGGGCGCCCGCTGCGCGTGTGGCTGCGGTCCGCGCTGCTGGGGGCGATCACGTGCGTGGCGGTGGCGGGTCCGCTGTGCTTCACGCAGGGTGGCGAGCCGCTCGCGAATCTCGGCGAGACGGCGTCGCGCTTCAGCCGCAAGTGGGCGCACTTCGGCAGCGTGTACGAGCCGGTGCTGTGGACGATCGAACGGGCGACGAACGATCCGGACGAGTGGCGGCGCGATCCCGGCAACGAGGACCTCTGGTCGAACGACGAGCAGGAGATCCTGGCGCGGGCCGTCTGCCTGGTGCTGGTGGGCGGCGTGATCCTGGTGCTGCTGGGGACGAAGGTGGACGCGTGGAGCGCCGCCCGCGTGCTGCTCTTCGCGATGGTCCTCTTCTCGAGCACCGCGCACCCGTGGTACCTGCTGTGGGCGCTGGCGATGATGCCCCGCGCGCCCGCCGCGGCCGCGTGGCTCGCGACGCTGACCCTGCCCTGGGGCTACGCGCAGCTGGGCGACGTGGTGGAGTGGCACACGCCGGCGGGCGTGATGCTGCTGGCGTACGCGCCGGTGTACGCAGTGCTGGCGGTGGACCTGGTCCGGACGGCGCTGCGTCGCCGCGGCCGGCGCAAGCCGCCATTCGCGTAGGGTGTGCTGTGCACACCATCGAGAAGCGTGGGGTGTGCTGTGCACACCATCGAGATTCCGGCATCGGTGCGTGGCCGGTGGTGTCCACGGCAACCCCAGCGCGTTCGCCACCGTGGTGAGCCGCCCGCATCCACGCTACGCTGTGCGTCTGCACAGGAGAACGGCATGAACGTGGATCATCTCGTCGAGGTGATGGAGCAGATCGCGCCGGCGGAGTACGCGGCGGAGTGGGACAACGTGGGCCTGCTCGTCGGCGCCGGCTCGTGGGACGCCGACCGTATCCTCCTCGCCATCGATCTCACCCCCACCGTGCTGCGGGAGGCCATCAGCCACGAGGTGGACGCCATCGTCGCCTACCACCCGCCCATCTTCGAGCCCATCCGCCGCCTCACGGACGACTCGCCGCGACATTCGGTGGAGCTCGCGGCCGCGCGGCACGGGATCGCGCTCTACAGCCCGCACACCGCGCTGGACGCGGCCCCGGGCGGCGTGAACGACTGGCTCGCCGAGTGCCTGGGCAAGGGTGACGTGCGCGCGCTCGACTCCCACGAGGAGCAGCCCGCCACCGAGCAGACCAAGCTCGTGACGTTCTGCCCGGCCGAGGCCGTGGAGCCGCTCCGCAACGCGCTGGCCACCGTCGGCGCCGGACGCATCGGCCGCTACCACCAGTGCTCCTTCGAGCTGCGGGGCACGGGCACGTTCTTCGCCGAGGCGTCGGCCAGCCCCGCCGTGGGCGAGACGGGCCAGCTGGAGCGCGTGGACGAGGTGCGCCTGGAGATGGTCTGCCCCCGCGCCGCTCTCGGCCTCGCCATGGTCATGATCCGCCAGTTCCACCCCTACGAGGAGCCGCCGATCGAGATCCACCCGCTCCTCCCGCGCCCGCGCCGGGACACCGGCCACGGCCGACGCGTCGTCCTCGACCAGAAGGTGGACCTGCCCACGCTGTCGGCGCGGCTGAAGAGCCGGCTGCACGTGGGCCAGCTCCGCGCCGCCCCGGGCGAGGGCGCCCCGAAGAGCTACGGCACCATCGGCCTCTGCGCCGGCGCCGGCGGCGCGCTGCTCGACGCCGCGATCGACCAGGAGTGCGAGCTCTACCTCACCGGCGAGCTGCGCCACCACGACGTGATCGACGCCCAGGCCCGCGGCTGCACGGTCCTCCTCGCCGGCCACACGAACACGGAGCGCGGCTACCTGAAGGTGCTGCAGAAGAAGCTGACGAAGGCACTGGATGGCGTCGCCGTCAGCGTCTCGAAGAAGGACCGGGACCCGCTCAAGGTGGTGTGAGGGAAGGCACAGAGGCACGAAGGCACGGGGGCACGAAGGGGTGTCGGGGCGAGAAGCGGTTCTCCTTCCCTTCGTGCCTTCGTGCCTCCGTGCCTCCCTCCCTCCGTGCCTTCGTGCCCCCGTGCCTTC
>CP070716.1:1545379-1551699 GCA_020350425.1 Gemmatimonadota bacterium | reverse complement strand
GCCAAATCCTCCCGGGAGATGAGGCCGCCGCCGCGCTCCATCTCCGCCACGATGAGGTCCGCGATGCCGCCCTCGTAGAACGCGCGCGCTCCACTGTCGGCGATCGCCTGGAGGGTGCGGGCGAGGTCCGGTTGCACCAGGAGATGCCCGGGTGCGGGCACCGAGCCATCGGGCAGGAGGAACTGCTCCCGTGAGGCCTGGAACAAGCGCAGCCGGTCGGCGGCCGACTCGATCGCCTCCACGCGACGCTCGTCCAGCGCGAATCCGTCGCGTGCGAGGCGGATCGCCGGCTCCATCACCTCCGCCATCGAGAGCGTGCCGAAGCGGGCTTGCGCCTCAGCCAGACCGGCTACCGTGCCGGGAACTCCCGCGGCGAGATGCCCCACGACGCTCGCCTCGGTGAGTGCGCCGAGGGAGTCGAGGTACATGTCGCGGCTCGCTCCGGCAGGTGCCGTCTCGCGGTAGTCGAGGGCGTATGCTTCGCCGCTGGCCAGTCGGATCACCATGAACCCGCCGCCTCCGATGTTGCCGGCGGAGGGATGGACCACGGCCAGCGCGAAGCCCACGGCCACGGCGGCGTCCACGGCGTTGCCTCCCTTGTGCATGATGATGGCGCCGACCTCGCTCGCGACGGCATGGACCGACGAGACGGCGGCATGGGCGGCTGGCACGGAGACGGCCTGGTCGAACAGCGGCCAGTCGGCGGGCACGAAGGGCGAGGGCAGACCCACCACGGGCGTCGGGGCCGGCTCCGGCGCACCGGCGCACCCGCTGATCGGTGAGACGGCGGGCCCCAGAGCGAGTGCCCACCACGTGCGTCGCAGCCACATACGGTGTCGCGTCATCGTCGTCCTCGTCCTCCGCGTTGACCGGGACCCCGAGAGGGTGGAGATTCCCCAAATCTACCTTGCGAGCCACAGCCTGCGATGCCAGACCCCGAATTCCTCGATCCCCGCCTCACCGAGCGGCGTAATCCGCGCACTGAGCGCATCGACCTGGCGAGCTCGCTGGAGATCGTCGAGTTGATGAACGCAGAGGATCGCCTGGTACCGGCGGCGGTGCACGCGGCGCGTCAGGACATCGCCCGGGTGGTGGACCTCGTCGTGCACGCGTTCGGGGCAGGCGGCCGGTTGGTGTATGTCGGGGCCGGCACCAGCGGGCGCCTGGGCGTGCTCGATGCGACGGAGTGCCCTCCCACCTTCGGCACGCCGCCCGAGATGGTCGTCGGCGTCATCGCTGGAGGGTTACCTGCCCTGACCCGCAGTCAGGAAGGGGCGGAGGACGACCACGCGGCCGGCGCGCGGGCCATCGATGAGCAGAACGTCACCGACCGCGATGTGGTCGTCGGCATCGCGGCCAGCGGCACCACGCCGTTCGTGAACGCGGCGCTGGCACGGGCCAGGGCGCTGGGTGCGAAGACGGTGCTGATCAGCTCGAGCGATCCGCCCGAGGCGGCCACGCAACACTGCGACGTCGTGGTGGCCGTGCGGGTGGGGCCGGAGGTGCTCACGGGCTCCACCCGGCTCAAGGCGGGGACCGCCACCAAACTGGTGCTCAACACGATCACCACCGCCGCGATGATCCGACTCGGCAAGGCCTACGGGAACCTGATGGTGGATCTCATGGCGCTCTCCGCGAAGCTGCGCGATCGGGGCGAGCGCATCGTGATGGAGGCCTGCGGGGTCGACCGCGACGAGGCGCGGCGCGCGATCGTGGAGGCTGACGGAAGCGTGAAGGTCGCCGTGGTCATGGCGCGTCGAAGGGTGGACGCGGCGGAGGCGCGCCGCCTGCTCGATGCGGCCGGCGGCGTGGTGCGCCGGGCCGCGGGCGACCCGCCGGAGGTCGTCGGATGAGCGTCCTCGTCGTGGGCCTCATGTCGGGCACCTCCCTCGACGGCATCGACGCGGCGCTGGTGGAGATCGGTCACGCGAGCGAGGCGCGGCTGGTCGCCTTCCATACGCATCCGTACTCGCTCGAGCGGCGCACCCTGATTGCCGAGTCCATCGCGGGCGGCACGACCCAGGAGCTGGCGATGCTGCATCACGAGCTGGGCGAGTGGTCGGCCGAGGCGGCCCGCGAGCTGCTCCGCCTCGCGGACGTCGAACCCCGCCAACTGGCGTGCGTCGCCTCCCACGGCCAAACGGTGTGGCATGAGCCGGGGCGTGCCACCCTGCAGCTCGGCTGCGCGGCGACGATCGCAGAGCGCCTGGGAGTGCGCGTCGTGAGCGACTTTCGCAGTCGTGACGTGGCGGCGGGAGGGCAGGGCGCCCCGCTCGTGCCGATGGCCGACGCGATGCTCTTCGGCCATCCGGAGCGCGGCCGCGCGCTGCTCAACGTGGGTGGCATGGCGAACGTGACCTGGGTGCCGCGGCGCGGGGCTCTCGAGGGGGTGTACGCATTCGATACCGGCCCCGGGGTGGCGGTGATCGATGCCGTGACGCGCCTGACCGACCCGTCGGCGCGCTACGATGTGGACGGCCGCCGCGCGGCCGCCGGCGCGGCGGTCGAGTCGCTGCTGGAACGCCTGCTGGCCGCGGAGTACTTCATGGCCGCTCCGCCCAAGAGCACCGGCCGCGAAGCCTTTGGCGACGCGTACGCGGCGGATCTCATGCATGGGGTGCGCGAGGAGCGTCCTGGCGCGAGCCACGATGACTGCGTCGCCACCGCGCTGGAGCTCACGGTGCGCAGCGTCGCCGACGCGGTGGGGCGCTGGCTGCCGCCCGGGCCGGGCCACGATCTGCTCGTCGCGGGTGGCGGCGCGCGCAACCCTACGCTGATGGCTCGCCTCGGCACGCTCCTCGGTGAGTGGACGGTGCGCCCGTTCGAGGACGAGTTCTTCGACGGCGATGCCAAGGAGGCGGTCGCCTTCGCCTATCTGGGATGGCGCGCCCTGGAGGGGCTGTCGGGAAACGTGCCGGCGGCGACGGGCGCGCAGGGACCGCGGGTGCTGGGGACCGTTACCTGCTGAAGATGTCGAGCAGCTGCAGCACGGCGCTCGACGGAACCGCGTACACGACTCGTCCCGCCGACTCGGGCTGCCCGCCGTACACCACCGCCACCACCTCGCCGCCCTGATCGAACACGGGGCTGCCGCTGGCGCCGTGGGCGCCGTACCCGTCGATCTGAATCACGTCTTCGAGCACCTTGCTCGTCGACGCGGCCCAGAAGCTGGTACGCGCGTAGCCGCCGCTCATCGGGAGGTCGGTGCCCATGGGGAAGCCGATGAGCGCGAGAGGGTCGCCCGGTGCCAGCGTGTCGGGCCGAGCGTTGAGGTTATGGACCGTGGGCACCCCGCCCCGGATGTCCACCTTCAGCAGCGCGAGATCGGCGTCCGGAGCGACCGCCAGCACGGTGGCCCGCCACGTCTGCTCGGAATCGGCGAATCGCACGGCGATGCGGCGCGGCCGCCGCGTCCCGTCGTCGCCGGCGACCACGTGGCGGTTGGTGACCAACACCCCATCGGAGCGGACCGCGAAGGCCGTGGCCGTGTGCACCTCGCTCTGGGCGAACTCTACCCACACGAGCGCCACCGCTCCCTGGTTGACCGCCACGATGCCGCCGTAGTCCACGCGCGCGGCGATCTGCTGGTAGTACAGTGCCTGGGTGGCGTCGGCCAGCTGGCGCCGCAGCGCCTCGACGTCCTCGGCGCTCCCCGTCTGCTGCGCTTGTGTGAGCTGGGCTTGCAGGCTGGTGACCTCGCCGCGCGACCGCTGGAGCGCGTCGGCGAATCCCTCGATCTGTCCCTCGAGGGCGCGCACCGCATCGTCTGCGGCTCGCACGATGCTGTCGGTCCGGGCTTGCAGGGCCGCGACCTCCCGTTCCCGTTCCTGCCCCTGGCGCCAGTTCTGGTACACGAACACCGCCGCCACCACAGCGAAGCTGACGGCCAGGCCCGCGATCACCGTGCGCAACTTGCGCGTCTGCCGCACCACCTCCACCCGAATCCGCTCCGTGGTGCTCCCGCGGCGCGCCTGCGTGCTCGCCGCCGCGGCGACGGGTGACGGCTGTGGCCGCGTCGCCGGGGCCACCACGCCATCGGGCGTGCCCTCCGCCACCAGGCGCACCTCCATGACCGGCCCCTCGGGCCCGAAGCGGACCTGATCCGTATCGGCCAGCCGCGTGTCCCGCTTGATGGCGTGCCCGTTGACCAGCGTGCCGTTGCGGCTCCCGAGGTCGCGCACGTACCAGTGCTCCCCCTGCTTCATCACGGCCGCGTGCCGCGCCGAGACGTCGAGATCGTGCCGGGGATCGAACTTCAGATCCGACGCCGGGTGGCGCCCGATGCCGATGTACCGCTTGGAGAAGACTTCGGCGTAGCCCGCGCGCGCGCCTGTCAGGATCTTGAGCTGGGCCTTCATGGGCCCTCGGCTAGAAGCCGCTAGCCGCGATCAGCAGGGAGGCTACCGTGATGGCGGCGGCCGCAGCGGCGGCGAGGATCATGCGGGTCTTGTCCTGGGGCTCCGGGGGTGGGCTGCCCTTGTAGACGGGGACCGGCTCGGTGGTCGACTCCGGGTCCAGCAGGGGATACACCTGGTGACCCACCTCTTCGTCGTCGTTCGGCTCGGCCAGGCCGGTGCCGTGGAGCCGAGCCACGACGACCGTGATGTTGTCGGGACCGCCCCGCTCGTTGGCGAGATCGATCAGCTCGGAACAGATGTCCACGAGGTCCCGGTCCTTGTGGGAGACCCGCTCGGCGATCTCCTCTCGCGTCACCTGGCCGGAGAGTCCGTCAGAGCAGAGCACCACAGCGTCGCCGCGCCTGAGCTGCTGATTGGTGAGATCGACCCGCACCTTCTGGTCCGGTCCCAGCGCCTGCAGGATGATGTTCTTGCGCTCGCTCTTCTCGGCCTCTTCCTCGGTGATCTCACCTGCGTCTACCAGTCGTTGCATCAGCGACTGGTCCTTGGTGAGCTGGATGCCCTCGCCGTCGCGCACGAGGTAGGCGCGTGAATCCCCAACTTGCGTGAGGTAGATGTGATCCCCGAGGATGCCGGCGGCGGTGGTGGTGGTGCCCATCCCCCGCATCTCGGGGTGTTCCTTGGCGTAGGCGTGAATGCGGCTGTTGGCCTCCTCGACGGCTTCCTTGAGCCGGTAGGCGAACTGCTGGGGAGTGTTCTCGGTGTCGTTGGACCACGAGCCGACGAGGTGCTCGTAGATGGTGTCGGCCGCCATTTCGCTGGCGACCTCTCCGGCCGCGGCGCCGCCCATGCCGTCGGCCACCACGAGCAGCGTGCCCTTGGCGCCGATCTCGTGATCGCGGACCTCCGCCTGGAGCGACGCGTTCTTCGCCGAGAGATCGGCCACCAGGAAGGTGTCCTCATTGTGCTCGCGTGTTTGGCCGACATCCGTCTTCCCGAAGACGGTGATCCGAATGCCGGAGCCTTTGGAGCCAAACAGTCTCACGGTGCGCAGCTCAGGAACAGGTTTCGATACTGGCGGAACGAATCGTTGACCGGGTCGAGCGCGATCGCGCGATCGATCCAGCGGCACGCCTCCGCCGGGATGTTGTCGTTCTCCTCCGCGTACGACTCGGCCACCACGGATGCCGCCAGGGCCCGCAGGCCCACCGGCAGCGACCGGTCCTCGTACAGCCCGATGGCCTCGAGCCTGGCTCCCTGCCTCGTCGAGTCCCGCACGACCTGGCGGCCGATCTGCAGTATCTGCTGCTGGACCGCCGCCGTGTCAACGGCCGCCGCCGCAGGTGTCGTGACCCTCGGCTGAGCCGCGCGTCCTTGCTGGGGCTGCGTCGGCGTCTCGCGTGGTGTCTCACCGCCAGCCGGCTGGGCCTCAATATCGTCCTGCGTCACCGGCCGTGCTGTGTCCGCGCGCACGTCCCCGCCCCCCGCTGCGGTCTCTTCGACTCCTGAGCCCTCGGTGCCGTTCCCTTTCATCAGCACGGCGGCGGTCCCGCCACCGATGGCGACCACCGCGGCGATCGAGGCGGCGATGGCCACGACGGGCCTCCGCTTCGCGGGTGCGCGCGGCGGTGGTGGGGCAGGGGCGGGCGTGTGCGGTGTGACGGTCCTCGGCTCGCCCGAGACCTTGGTCGGCGGCACCTGCTCGGTGGCGCCAGCGCCCATGACCTGGGTCGCGCCCTCGGTATCGACCGAGAGCGGCACCGCGGCGCTGCGCACGGCGTGCTCCACGTCGCCGGCGAACATCGACGCGCTGGCGTAGCGGTCGGCCGGCATGCGCTCCAGCGCGCGATCCATGACGCCCTGCAGTCGCGGCGGCCACTGGGCGTCCGGTGCCACCTCTGCCAGCCTGAGCGGTGCGTCGGTGAGCCGCTTGATCATCGTCTCCTGCGCGGAGTCGGCCTG
>CP070716.1:1539051-1545279 GCA_020350425.1 Gemmatimonadota bacterium | reverse complement strand
GTCTACAGCAGTCGCCGTGGAGGTTGCAGGGGGCGGGGGCGATTCTGCTGGTTCACGCCTACTCGATGTACGTGTACTTCTACCTCTTCACTCGGGCGGGCCTCGCCAAGATGGACGCGTCCATGATCGAGGCGGCCCATTCGCTCGGGTGCGGGACGTGGGCGACGCTGCGGCGGGTTTCGCTGCCGCTGCTGCGCCCCCAGCTCGCAGCGGCGGCGCTGCTCACGTTCATGACGGCGCTGGGCTCCTTCAGCGCTCCCTACATCTTCGGTGGGGGATTCCGCGTCATGACGACGCAGATCGTCGCCAGCAAGCTGAACGGCGACATGCCCATGGCGATCGTGGAGACCACGGCGCTCGCGGCGCTCGCGGTCATCGGCCTGCTGCTCCTCCGGGGCCGGGCCGAGGCCCGGTCCGTCGTCGCCGTGGGGAAGGGCACGCCTCCCGCCGCGCGCGCGCTGTCGCAGCCGCTCGCCCGATGGGGCGCGACGGTCGTGGGCTGGGTCTTCGCGGTGGTGCTGCTCCTGCCCCACGTGACGCTGGTGGTGGTATCGCTCGTCCCGATCGGGACCTGGACAACGCAGCTGATGCCGCCGCAGTACACGCTGGGGAACTACGCGGCACTGGTGGCCGAGCCCGAGCGGCTGCGGCCCCTGTTGAACTCCCTGTGGATGGCGGCGCTGGCCACCGCGGCAGCGATCGGGATTGCCCTGTGGGCCGGCCGCCTCGTGGTGCAACGCCGGGCGGTGCTGCGCGGCGCGATCGAGACGCTCTTGTCGGTCCCCTGGGCGGTGCCGGGCACCGTGCTCGCGATCGCGCTGGCCACGGCCTTCTCGGTGTTCGCGCCCTGGGCCCTGCGGTGGGTGTTCGTCGGGACGGTGGTCATTCTCCCGCTGGCGTACCTGGTGCGGAACATCCCCGTCGCCGCGGGTACGGTACTGGCCGGGTTCCGCCAGCTCGATCCCGCGCTCGATGAGGCTGCCGCGTCCTTGGGGGCCGGGCGGTGGCGTACCCTGCGACGGGTGACGGTCCCGCTGCTGCGGCCCGCGATCCTGGCGGGCGGCGCTCTCGCCTTCGCCACGGCTCTCGGGGACTTCGTTACGTCCATCGTGCTGTACACGTACGAGACGCGGCCCATCTCAATCGAGATTCTCTCGGCGCTGCGCGCGTTCGACGTGGGAACCGCCGCCGCCTATGGCGTGGTACTGATGCTGTTTTCGGCAACGGCGATGGTGGTGGGGACGCGCCGGTGAAGCGGCTCTGGGTGCTGATGGCCACGGCCTTCGTGGACATGCTCGGGTTCGCCATGGTGTTCCCGCTGTTGCCGCTCTATGCCCTGCGGCTCGACGCGGCGGAGTGGGTGATCGGATGGATGATCGCGAGCTTCTCGATCGCCCAGCTGGCGTCGTCACCGCTGTGGGGGCGCACCTCCGACTACTTCGGCAGGCGATTCGCGATCCTGGTCGGGCTCGGCATGTCGGCGGTGGCGTTCACCATCTTCGGGTTCGCCGTGACGATCGGAATGCTCTTCCTCTCGCGCATCGTGCAGGGACTGGGCGGCGGCACGACCGGCGTGCTCCAGGCCTACGTGGCCGACGTCACGGAGCCGAAGGACCGCGCGAAGGCGCTGGGGTGGGTGTCGGCCGCGACGGGTGCCGGGGTGATGATCGGGCCTGCCATCGGATCGCTGGCCTTCAGCCTCGGGCCGGAGGCGCCCGGGCTGGTGGCAGCCGGCCTCTGTCTCGTCAACCTCACGTTCGCCTGGAAGCTGCTGCCGGAATCGCGCACGGGGAGCCGGCACGGGGCGGGGGAGCGCGAGGCCCACGATCCGGAGCGTCGCTCGATCCGCACGATGATGCTGGAGGTGCTGCAGCACCCCGGCCGCGAGGTCCCGCAGCTCATCTGGATCTACGCCGCCGGCATGTTGGGCTTCATGTCGATGACGGGCGTGCTGGCACTCTACCTCGCCAGCGACTTCGGCATCACCGAGGAGAACATCTGGGTCTTCTTTGTCTACGTGGGCGCGATCGGCGTGATCATGCGGGCCGTGATGCTGGGCAAGCTGGTGGACTGGCTGGGGGAGGTGAAGCTGATGCGGGTGGGTGCCGGGCTGCTGGCGCTGGGGCTCGTCATCATCCCCCTCCCACATAGCGCCCTCGCCATGGGGCTCGTCCTGGGGCTCGTCCCAATCGGCACGGCGTGCCTCTTCCCCGCCGTTTCCGCCCTGGTGACGCACCGCGCCCCGCGCAAGCAGCTGGGACAGACGCTGGGCGTCCAGCAGGCCTTCGGGGGCATGGCCCGGGTCATTGCGCCGCTCTGGTCCACCGCCGTGTTCGGTGCGCTGGGTGCGGCGCTGCCGTTCTACATCGCCGGCGCGATCGTCGGCGTCGTCTGGCTGCTCACCTTCCGTGTGCACCCCGAGGAGCTCGAGGCGACGTAGCGAGCGTAGGCGCGCCTACGTCGTCGGCTTGCCCCTGCGGTACACGACTCGTCCCCCCAGTACGGTGAGCAGCACCTGCGTGTCCAGGATGCGCTCGGGCGCGATCGTCATGATGTCCTGGTCCAGCACCACGAAGTCGGCGTACTTGCCGGGCGAGAGCGAGCCGCTCACCCGTTCCATGAACCCGGCGTACGCGGGCCACAGCGTCATGCTCTTGAGCGCTTCCTCGCGGGTGGTGCGCTCGCTCGGGAACCAGCCTCCGGCTGGCCAGCCGTTCTCGTCCTGCCGGGTGATGAACGCCTTGAACGAGATGAGCGGGTTGGGCGACTCCACGGGAAAGTCCGAGCCGTTGGGAACCACCACCCCCGTATTGAGCAGGGTGCGCCAGGCGTAGGCACCCTGCACCCGCGTCCATCCCAGCCGGTCGATCGCCCAGTACATGTCGCTCGTCTGGTGGCTGCCCTGCATGGAGGGGATCACGTCCAGCTCGGCGAACCGGGGGATGTCCTGGAAATGAAGCACCTGGGCGTGCTCGATGCGGAACCGATGGTCGGCGGTGGGTACCTCCCGGAGCGCCGACTCGTACGCGTCGAGAACGAGGCGGTTTCCGCGGTCCCCGATGGCGTGCACGTTCAGCTGGAAGCCGGCACGCAGCGCACGCACGGCGACCTCGCGAATCCGCTCCTCGCCGACGATCACCAGCCCGGAGTTGTGGGGGTCGTCGGAATAGGGCTCCAGCAGAGCCGCGCCGCGGCTGCCCAGCGCGCCGTCGGCCGTGATCTTGATGGCCCGGATCCACAGCCGGTCGTGCAGCGCCTCCTGCGGTCCCCGGTCGAGGTAGGGCGCGAGGTCTTCGTCGTTCCCGCGGATCATCACGTAGTTGCGCAGGTCGTAGCGGCCGTCCGCCGCCAGCTCCTCGTAGAGATCGATGACGTCGGGGCTCACCCCGGCGTCGTGCACGCCGGTGAGTCCCCAGCGGTTGGCTGCGGCGATGGCGGCCAGCGCCGCCTCGCGTTGCTCGTCGCGCGACGCTGGCGGGATCACCGCCAACACCACGTCCTCCGCCTCGTCGATGAGCACGCCGGTCGGGGTGCCGGCGGCGTCGCGGAGGATGCGACCGCCCTCCGGATCCTCCGTCGCCGCGGTGACCCCCGCGAGCTCCATCGCCATGGCGTTCACCACGGCGGCGTGGCCGTCCACCCGAGTCAGATACACCGGGTGGTCTGGCACGGCGCGCGAGAGCGCCTCGTGCGTCGGGAAGCGGGTGTCGGCCCAGTCGTTCTGGTCCCAGCCTCGGCCGCGGATCCATTCGCCCGCGGGCACTCCCTGCGCCCGCTCCACCACGCGGGCGATCACCTCCTCGTAGGAGCGCGTCCCCACCAGATCCACGGTCCGCAGTGCGGTGCCGAGACCCATCAGATGGACGTGCGCGTCAACCATCCCGGGGATGACGGTCTTGCCGTCGAGGTCGAGCCGCTCGGTGCGGGAGCCGGCGTACGTCTCGGCCCCGCGGGCGCTCCCCACGAAGACGATCCGTCCGTCGCGGACGGCCATCGCCTCGCCCAGCGGTCTGTTCTCGTCCACGGTGTAGATCCGTGCATTGGTCACGATCAGATCGGCCGGCTGTTGCGCCCGCAGTGCCGGTGCGACGATGAGTCCGAGAAGCAGGAGTGCGAAGCGTTTCATGGTCGTCATCCTCGTGAGTCGTGACTGGCGGGAAGCTACCGTAGGGGGCCGAGTGGCGCGAGGTACTCCGTTCACCCCTCCCGTTCCAGCGCCGCACCCAGTTCCACCACCGTCTCCACCGCGACTCTCGCGTCATCGAGCGTGCTGCGGAAGTTGATGATGCAGGCCCGCAGGTAGAACGTGCTCTCCAGGGTGGTGCCCGAGACGAACAGCCGCCCGTCCCGATGAATGCGATCCAGCAGCACCCGGTTGAACGCGTTCGGGTCACCGTGCGCGGGCACGTAGCGGAAGCAGCACACGCTCAGATGCGTCGAGGGAGCGAGCTCCAGCCGCGGGTGATCCTCGGCGCGCCGTCGCAGCTCCGCGGCCGTGGCGAGGTCGTGACGCCACAGCTCGCGGTAGCCCTCCATCCCGATGTGCTGCATCACCGCCCACACCTTGAGTGCGCGGAAGCCCCGAGAGAGTTGCGGTCCTCGCTCGTGAAACCAGAGCGGGCCGTTGAAGTAGTCCTCGTCCTGGACCTCGAGGTAATCGGCCTGGGTGGCGAACGCCTGGTGCAGCGTCTCGGGGTCGCGCACCAGCACGGCCCCCGCCTCGTACGGGACGTAGAGCCACTTGTGCGGGTCGACGACGATGCTGTCTGCGAGATCGAGTCCGCGATACTGCTCCGCGAGTTCCGGCAGCGCCGCTCCGATCGCGCCGTACGCCCCGTCGACGTGGAACCAGAGGCCCTCGCGGCGCGCGAGTTCCGCCATGTCAGCGAGGGGATCCACCGCTCCGCTGTTGACGGTGCCCGCCGTTGCGACCACGCACAGTGGCATCGCGCCGGCGGCGCGGTCCTCGACGATCATTCGCGCGAGGGCCGTCACGTCCATTCGTCGGTCCGCATCCACCGGGACCCACCGCAGGGCGTCGCTCCCAAGCCCGAGCAGCTCCACGGCCCGGTTCACGCAGCCGTGCACCTCGCGGGTCGCGTAGACGGCCGGACGCTCGCTGCGGGCGTCGATTCCCCGCGCACGAGTGCCCGGGAGATGCCGCTCACGCATGGCGGCGAGGGCGACGAAGTTCGCCGCCGATCCGCCGCTCATCAACAACCCACCGGCGTCCGCGCGATAGCCCACGAGCTCGGTGAGCCAGCGCAGCACGGTGAGCTCGAGGTGCGTGGCGATCTGCGCGCTGCCGGCGCAGTTGCTGTTCATGGTGGTCGCCAGCAGCTCCGTGGCCATCCCCACGGGATGGGCCGACGCACGCACGAAGCCCCACCAGCGCGGGTGTCCGATGCCCAACGAATACGGCAGGATCTCCGCCTCGACGTGCGCGAGGATCTCCTCGGCCGACACCCCCGTCTGTGGGAGGGGTGCGTTCAGCAGACGCTCCGCCACGTCCTCTGGCGGTCGGCGGAACGCTTCGCGCCGGGGAAGGTCCCGCAGATAGGCAACCGCCATCTCGCTCACGCGCGCGAGGGTGCGAGCGAACGTCTCGGGCGAAGGATCGGGGATCGCGCCAGCGGTGGGCCGGTCGGCGGCCATGCTACTCGAGATGCCTTCCCAAGAAGGAGTGGAACGTATCGCGGTAGCTGGCCCCACCGACCGTGTAGGTGTCGTTGTGCCCCGAGCCCTCGAGGGGCACGAACAGCTCGGCGCGGCCGGCCTGGGCAATGGCGCGTCCCATCTCGAACGGGGCGATCCAGTCCTCGGTTCCGTGGAAGACGAGCAACGGAGCCGTGAGGCGTTGCGCGCGCTCGCGGTTGTCGAGACGGAGTTGCACGAGCCAGCCGGGCAGCATGCCATAGTGCTCCTCGGCCATGTCCCGCCCGCTGGTGAAGGGGGACTCCAGCACCACGGCCCGCACCGGCCGCTCCGTGGCCAGGTACAGCGCCACCGCGCTCCCGATGGATCGGCCGTACACCGCGATGCGTGTCGTATCGATCTCGGGACGCTGTGTCAGGTAGCGCCAGGCGGCCTCGGCGTCCTTGTAGACGCCGGCTTCCGTGGCGGCGCCTCCGCTCTCCCCGTAGCCGCGGTAGTCGAGCACGACCAGGCCGATGCCCTGAGGGCGGAACTCCCGCAGCACCGGCGCGATCCCGCCCACGGTCTCCATGT
>CP070716.1:1537209-1538951 GCA_020350425.1 Gemmatimonadota bacterium | reverse complement strand
CACGACGCCCCAGGAGATGTTGTTGTCGTTGGGGGCGGTCATGTGCTCGGTCGGCTCGTTGGCGTCGATGCGGCAGTTCTCGGTGACGGTCTCGCTCACCGCCAGCACCGGGGCGAAGTCGCCGTTGGGATCCGTCATGTTGTTGCCGTCCGGGTCGACGCCGAAGAAGAGCACGTGGGGGGTGCCGGTGCGGATGGCCTCGCTGCGCGCCAGCATGATCAGGTCGGCACCGGCCCGAGCCGCGCCCTTGATGCGCTGCTCGGCGAACCACCGATCCATGGACGGCGTCGTCACCAGGATGATCACGCCGATGATGGCCATCACCACCACGATCTCGAGCAGCGAGATGCCGGCCGCCCCGCGGCCGCGCGCGAGCCGGTGGATCTCCGCTCGAATGACTGCGTCGGGCGTCGGCATAGAGCCCCCCGTGCGCCTCACCACACGTTCGCCATTTCATCGGAATGTCGCGCTCTCAGCTTGAGGCGGGGTCCATCGGAAGTGCCGCGCCAGGAGGGACTTGTGCCGGTCGCCTGCCGGTCACTGCGAAGGTTGCGCGCGCGTTGCCGATCCCAAGGGGCGCGGGTGTGACGGCGGTCACCGCCACTGGTCGCCTCACTGCCGCGGCGGGCCGGATGCGCCGGGTGGGGGAGTCGCTGCGGTAGACTCGCCGCAGCTTCCGGCCCGAAACCGAGCGGTGGCCCGAACCAGCGCAGGGCCGGCTCGGCGCGCCGCGAAGCGGGAACGCCATGACCGCCGCCCCCGAGCTCACCCCCGTACGCGATGCCCACCGCTTCGACGAGGCCGCCCTGGCGGCGTATCTGTCGGAGTGCCTGCCGGACCTTCGCGGCGAGCTCACGGTTCGACAGTTCGAGGGTGGGCAGTCGAACCCCACGTTCCTGCTGGCGGCCGCCGGTCGCGAGTACGTGATGCGCAAGAAGCCCCCGGGGCGGCTGCTGCCGACGGCGCATCAGATCGAGCGCGAGTATCGCGTGATGACGGCTCTCGCGGGCAGCGACGTACCCGTTCCCCGCACCCACCTGCTCTGCGAGGACGCGTCCGTCGTGGGAACGCCGTTCTACGTCATGCAGCGGGTCGAAGGGCGCGTCGCGTCGGATCCATCGCTTCCGGGCTTCTCCCGCGAGCAGCGCCGGGCGCTGTACGACCACTTCGCGCGGGTGCTCGCCGCGCTGCATCAGGTGGACCCCGCGGCGGTCGGCCTCGGGCAATTCGGGAAGCCCGGCGACTACTGCGCGCGACAGATCTCGCGCTGGAGCCGGCAGTATCAGGAGTCGAGGACGCACGACATCCCCGAGATGGAGGCGCTCATCGCGTGGCTGCCGACCCACCTGCCCGCGTCCGACGAGACGTGCGTCGTCCACGGCGACTACCGCATCGGCAACTGCATTCTGCACCCCGAGCAGCCGCGCATCGCGGCGCTGATCGACTGGGAGCTCTCGACGCTGGGACACCCCCTCGCGGATCTGGCCTACTGCTGCCAGATCTACCGGGGCGGAATCACGCCGGGCCAGACCCTTTCGGGCCTCGATCTGGCCGATCTCGGCATTCCCGACGAGGAGGCGTTCGTGGCCCGCTACTGCGAGCTGACGGGGCGGCCGGGCGTCGAGAACTGGAGCTTCTACATGGTGTTCGTGATGTTCCGCGCGGCCGCCATCGTACAGGGCGTGTACAAGCGCGGAATCCAGGGCAACGCCAGCTCGGAGCGAGCCCGCGAGTTCGGCGCC
>CP070716.1:1521040-1537109 GCA_020350425.1 Gemmatimonadota bacterium | reverse complement strand
GACCCCCCAGGCCGTGAGCCTAGTTGTTGGAGAGCGTCGGGAGGTTCTCGCCACCGCGTATGACCGCGATGGCGACATCGCGTCGGTCTCATTCGTGTGGGCGAGCACCAACTCGGCGGTGGCCATGGTCGAGGAAGAGCCCGGGCTACCGGGCGTCGCCTACGTCATCGGCGTGACCCCGGGGAGCGCGTCGGTCCAGGTACAGGCGGCCGGTCGGACTGCCACCCTCCAGGTAGAGGTCGGGGGTGGGGCGTTGGCGGGTCCTGTCGGAACCGGGAAGGCGACCGTCCTGCAGGTCGAGCCCACGAGAGTGTTTCTCTTCCCCACCGAGGACCTCCAGCTCCGGCTCATCTTCCTCAAGGACGACGGCACCGCGGCCGCTCCGGAAGCGGTGCAGTGGCGCTCGTTCCGACCCGAGGTGGCTGCGGTCGATGGCACGGGCCGGATCGTCGGCCTGTCGGAAGGCACGGGACTCGTCGAGGCGGCCACCGCGACGGGTCTGACCCGCCGCGTCCAGGTACAGGTGGGGCAGGCTGAGTGGGGCTTTGCCGAGCCGGTGGTCTCCTTGTCTCCCGCGCTGTCGGATACCGTCGTGGCGATCGTCCCATCCCAGGGCAACCGCCCGGTTCCGCCGCGCGCCCTCCAGTGGGGATCCACCAACCGCAACGTCGCGACCGTGACGCCGCTGGGCGTGGTTACGGCCATCTCGGGAGGGCAGACGGAGCTGGTGGTCGTCGGATTCGGGCAGGAGCGCCGACTGCCGGTGACCGTGCACCGAGAGGTCGAAGCGATCTCCGTCCGGCCGGCCGCCGACACGGTCGTCGTGCCGCTCGGCGGTCAGGAGCCCTTCAAGGCCACCGCGCTCGCCGCCGACGACACCCCCGTGCCCCAGGCGCCGATGATCTGGATGGTCGGCGATACCGCCATCGCGGTGTACTCGGTGGCCGATACCGCGGCGATCGGGAGGGGCATCGGGATGACGAGCCTCACCGTGCGGGCGCCCGGGGGGCTGGAGAAGACGTGGACGCTCAACGTGGTGGCGGCGGGGATCGTGCTGGAGGCCGACCGGGTGGGGTTGGGAGTGGGTGAGGAGCGCACGCTCGTGGCCCGGTACGCCGACGACCTGGGGCAGCCCCTGGCTCGGGCCAGGGGGGTCGTGTGGACGTCGTCCACCCCCGAGGTGGCACGGGTGGACGGCGGCGGGCGGGTGACCGGTGTGGCCATCGGCCGAGCGCAGATCATCGCGAATACGCCGTTGGGGATTTCCGACACCGCCACCGTCTTCGTCCAGCGCGAGATCCTGTTCTCGTCCACCCGGGCCGGCACCGGCGACATCTACGCATTCGACCGGGACGCGCCGGACCAGCTCGAGCAGATCACCGAGGGCGTCGGAGACGACTTCTCCCCGGAGTATTCCCCCGATGCATCGCGGATCGCCTTCGTGAGCACACGGGACGGGAATTTCGAGCTGTACGTGATGGATGCCGACGGGAGCAACCTGCGGAGGCTCACGGAGACGCGCTCCACGGAGGGCGATCCGGGGTGGATGCTCGATGGACGCCGGCTCGTGTACCACGCCACGGACGAAACCGGCGCCATCCACCTGTGGAGCATGAGGGCCGACGGCTCCGACCAGCGCCAGCTGACCAGCGGCGCGGGGGTGAATCTCATGCCGGCCGTGTCGCCGGACGGCCGCAGAGTCGCCTTCACGTCGACCCGGCAGGGCAACTACGACATCTTCGTCATGGATGCGGACGGGTCGAACCAGCGGAACTTCACGTCGTCGTCCGAGAACGAGATGGCTCCGGCATGGATCAGCGACTCCGTGCTGGCGTTCGTGCGGGAGGATCGAAGCGGTCGCACGCCCACGCGGACCGTGATGGCGCTTGGTCCCTCGGGTACGCGGACGGCCCTCACCACCCCGGAGTATGCTGTCGTGGTTTTCGCGGTCTCGGCGGCCGGCGACCTGCTGGCGGCGATTGTGGACAACCCCGACGGGTCGGGCGGCCAGCAGCTGATGCTGCTGCCGATCGGCGGAGGCGTGCCGGTAGCGGTGCCCAAAGTGTCGGACCGGGAACAGCAGCAGACCCCGTCCTTCCGGCGCTAAACTCGCGGGCGGCCACTGGCCGCCCGCTTTCCCCCACCCAGTGAGAACGATGAAAGCACTCGTCTTGCGGGGGCACGGCGATCTCACGCAACTCGAGATCTCCGACCAGCCCCAGCCGGAGGTGCGGCACGACCGGGACGTCCTGATCCGACTCGAGGCGGCGGCGCTTAACCACCTGGACCTCTGGACCGTGCGAGGACTGCCGGGCCTCTCGCTCTCGTTTCCCCACATCGTCGGCGCCGACGGTGCGGGGGTCGTCGAGGAGGTCGGCTCGGCGGTGGAAAGCGTGGAACCGGGCCAACGCGTGATGTTCAACCCGGGGATCTCGTGCTACCGGTGCGAGTACTGCTTGGCGGGCGAACACTCTCTGTGCGAGCGGTACGGCCTCTTGGGCGAGCACCTGCCTGGAACGCTGGCCGAGTACATCGTGGTGCCGGAGCAGAACCTCGCGCTCGTGCCGACCCCCCCCGACGGGGAGCTTTCCTGGGCCGAGGCCGCCGCCTTCTCCCTCGTATCGCTCACCGCCTGGCGGATGCTCATGAGGCGCGCGCAGGTTCGCGCCGGGGAGCGCGTGCTGATTTGGGGGATCGGTGGCGGGGTGTCATCCACAGCCCTTCGCCTGGCCAAGCTCGCCGGCGCCCACGTGATCGTGACGTCGTCCAGCGACCGCAAGCTTGCCTGGGCGCGCGAGCTCGGCGCGGACGCCACCCTGAACCATGCCACGCAGGACGTCGTGAGCGAGGTGCGCACGCTCACCGGGAAGCGTGGCGTGGACGTCGTGGTGGAAAACGTGGGGGAGGAGACCTGGGACCGGTCGCTCCGGGTCCTGGGGCGGGGCGGGAGGCTCGTGACGTGCGGCGCGACCACTGGCGCGCGTGCGTCGCTCGACGTGCGCCGGCTCTTCTGGCACCAGTGGACGATCATGGGGTCAACGATGGGGAACCGGGAGGACTATCAGCAGGTCGTCGGCCTGCTTGCCGAAGGCAAGCTGCGGCCGCTGGTCGACTCGACGTTCCCGCTGGATGACGGCGTGGATGCCATGCGCCGGTTGGAGCAGGGCGAGCAAATGGGGAAGATCGTGTTGGAGATTCCCTGAGAGCAGAGCCCGCGCCTACGCCCAGCGCCTCAGCAGCAGGGTGTGGGCGCCCGGACCGAAGTCCGGGGTGCCCTCCGTGGCGTCCACCCGACCCACAAACCGGCCCATCTCATCGAACAGGGCCAGGCCACGCCGCGTGCTCACGGTTCGCGCGCCGCAGGGTACCCACCGCTCCCGCACGGCGCGGGCCGGGAGGACCGAGCGCGCTCCGGTGATTGCCCATCCTGATATCGCGGCTGTGTGAACCATTGCACCCTCCTCTACACATCACTACGCAGGACGGCGTGCTGGGATTCTCGGGGCCGGATCCGCTCCCCTTACCATGAGTAGATGCGCGTTTGAGCGAGACGGTTGCATGGCAAGATAAGTGCTTGTAAGACAATGCCTTGCGGCAATGTGTGGGCGTTGATTTCGACCTCTCGATTCGGTATATTAGAAGGACCTCGCACGGGGTCGCTTGCGGCCCCGTCGTTCGTATCCCGGCACAGGACACCATGACCGCCCCCAACCAGCGCGAACGCATTCTGCCTCGCCTCATCGAGGACGAGATGAAGGAGTCGTTCATCGACTACTCGATGAGCGTCATCGTGCAGCGGGCCCTGCCCGACGTGCGCGACGGACTGAAGCCCGTCCACCGCCGCATCCTCCACGCCATGAACGAGCTCGGGCTCCAACCGGGTCGCGCCCACAAGAAGAGCGCCACCGTCGTCGGCGACGTGCTCGGCAAGTACCACCCGCACGGCGACATGGCCGTCTACGACTCGCTGGTGCGGATGGTGCAGGATTTCTCGCTGCGCTACCCGCTGGTCGACGGCCAGGGGAACTTCGGCTCGGTGGATGGGGATAGCGCGGCGGCCTACCGGTACACCGAGGCACGGCTCACGACGCTGGCAGTCGCGATGCTGGAGGACATCGACAAGGAAACGGTCGATTTCAGCCCGAACTTCGACGATCGGCTGCAGGAGCCGACGGTCCTGCCCTCCAAGCTTCCCAACTTGATGATCAACGGCTCGTCGGGCATCGCGGTTGGGATGGCGACCAATATCCCGCCGCACAACCTCACCGAGGTCGTGGGCGCCATCAAGCACCTCATCGACCAGCCCGACTGTTCCATCGCGGATCTCAGGCAGTACGTGTCGGGCCCGGATTTCCCGACGGGCGGCTACATCTACGGGGAGGACGGCATCGGCGAATGCTACGAGACCGGCCGCGGCCGCATCGTGATGCGTGCCCGGGCGCTCATCGAGGAGAAGAAGTCGGGCAGGGAGCAGATCGTCGTCAACGAGATCCCGTTCCAGGTCAACAAATCCCGGCTCATCGAGCAGGTCGCCGACCTGGTGCGGCAGAAGAAGGTCACCGACATCTCCGATCTGCGGGACGAGTCGGACCGCGACGGCATGCGCATCGTGATCGAGCTCAAGCGGGATGCCAACGCGACGGTCGTGCTGAACCAGCTCTACAAGCACACCCAGATGCAGACCACCTTCGGCGCCATCATGCTGGCGCTGGTGGACGGTCAGCCGCGGGTACTGAATCTCAAGCAGATCCTGGAGCCCTTCGTCGAGCACCGGCACCAGGTCGTCAGCCGGCGCACGACGTTCGAGCTCGGTCAGGCCGAGGCTCGCGAGCACATCCTCGAGGGTCTCAAGATCGCCGTCGACAATATCGACGAGGTCGTGCAGATCATCCGGAAGGCGAAGGACGTTCCCTCGGCCGACCAGGCCCTGCGCGCGCGGTTCGAGCTCTCCGAGAAGCAGAGCGAGGCCATCCTCAACATGCGGCTCGCACGGCTCACCGCGCTCGAGATCGACAAGCTCGAGGAGGAGCTGACGGAGCTTCGCAAGCTCATCAAGAAGCTACAGGGGATTCTGGGGTCCAAGGCGAAGCGCATGGCCCTCGTCAAGGACGAGCTGGACGAGCTGGTCGAGAAGTTCGGTGACAAGCGCCGCACGGAGATCGTGGCGGATCAGGGGGATTTCTCGATCGAAGATCTGATCGCCGTGGAGGACATGGTGGTCACGATCTCGCACTCGGGATACATCAAGCGGATCCCGGTGTCCACGTACCGGCGGCAGCGGCGTGGGGGCCGCGGTCTCAACGGCATGGGCACCAAGGAAGACGACTGGGTCGAGCATTTGATCATTGCGTCGACCCATGACCACGTCCTGTTCTTCACGGACAACGGCCAGATCTACTGGCTCAAGGTGTACGACATTCCGCAGGGCGGCCGCGCTGCGCGCGGCAAGCCGATCGTGAACCTCATTCAGGTCAAGCCGGATGAGCGGATCACCGCGTTTGTGTCGGTGCGGGAGTTCAGCGACGATCAGAACCTGATGTTCGCCACCGCCAACGGGATGGTGAAGAAGACGGTCCTCTCGGCTTACGGGAATCCGCGGACGACCGGCATCAACGCCATCAACATCGAGCCCGGCGACGAGCTCATCGAGGTGGCCCTCACGAACGGCGCCAACGACATCGTGCTCGCCACGAAGCACGGGATGAGCATTCGGTTCAATGAGAAGGACGCGCGCGAGATGGGACGGGCGACGGCAGGGGTGCGTGGCATCCAACTCGCCAAGGACGACCGTGTCATCGGCATGGTGGTCGTCCGCCGGGAGGCGACACTGCTGGTGGTGGCCGAGAAGGGACTCGGCAAGCGCTCGCCACTCACCGACTACCGGGTCCAGAAGCGGGGGGGGAAGGGCATCATCACCCTCAAGCGGACGGAGAAGACCGGCGATGTCGTGGCCCTCAAGGAGGTGCTGCCGGAGGACGAGCTCATGATGGTGACGCGCCACGGCGTCATCATTCGGGTGCCGGTCGAGGGGATTCGCATCAGCGGCCGGAACACCCAGGGCGTGAAGGTGATGAACCTCGACGCCGGCGATACGGTGGTCGACGTGGCCCGGGTCGTGAAGGAAGACGAGGAAGAGGTCGTCGAGGCAGCGACCGAAGTGGTCGCCCAGGGCCGCGACCAACGGGAGATGGAGCTGTAAGCCGCAACGCCGATGGGCGGGTGTCCCTCGCGGACATCCGTGAAGCCGCCCGCGGGATCGTGGGAGTGGCGGTACGCACCTCGATGGTGCACGTGCCCAAGCTCTCCGAGCACGCGGGCGTTCCCGTGTACCTCAAGCTGGAGAGCGAGCAACCCACGGGCGCCTTCAAGCTGCGTGGTGCATGGACCTTCGTGCGCCGGCTCCCTGAAGAGGTCCGAGCGCGGGGGGTCATCACGTACTCCAGCGGCAATCACGGCCAGGCCGTGGCATTTGCCGCGCAGCGTGTCGGCGTGCGTGCTGTCGTGGTGATGCCCGAGACCGCTCCGGCCACGAAGGTCGAAGGGGTGCGACGTTGGGGCGGCGAGGTCGAGTTCGCGGGTACCACGTCGGAAGACCGTTACACCCGCGCCATGGAGCTGGCCGAGCACGAGGGGTTCGCGCCGATTCCCCCGTACGATCACCCGCACATCATCGCCGGCCAGGGCACCGTCGGGCTCGAGATCCTCGAGGCCGTACCCGATGTGACGCACGTCGCTGTTCCCGTAGGGGGTGGAGGGCTTATTGCCGGTATCACGACGGCGGTGAAGGCTCTGCGCCCCGAGACACGGGTGACGGGCGTGGAACCGGAGGGCGGTGCCTGTTTGGGTGCCGCCCTCGCCGCCGGCCAACCGGTGCGGCTCGACCAGACCGCGAGCATAGCCGATGGATTGCTTCCGCTTTCAGTGGGGCGTCTGACGTTCAGCCACGTGAAAGGACTGGTGGATGCGGTGACGGTCTCGGACCGATCCATCGCGGAGGCCACGGTCTGGCTCAGTGCGGAGCGGGTGGTGCGGGCAGAACCGTCGGGTGCCGCCACGACCGCCGCGCTGCGCACCGGTGCCCTTCTTCCCGAGGGGCCGTGTGTTCTCGTCGTGAGCGGCGGGAACGTCGATTCAAGGACCGTGGCGGCGCTCGCGCAGTCCTGAGCTCGACGTCCTGCGATGCCGGCCAAGATCCTGGTCGCCGATGACGATCGGACGCTCCTCGAGGCCCTCTCCATGATCCTCAAGGACAAGGGTTATGAAGTCGTGGCCGTGCCCGACGGCCAGGACCTCAAGCGCCTGCTCGAACAGGAGCGTCCCGACCTGCTGATGCTGGACATCATGATGCCGAAGGTGGACGGGCTCCAGCTACTGCAGCAGGTCAAGCAGGACGAGCGGTGGGAGGATCTTCCCGTCCTGATGATCTCGTCCATGGCGCCGGAGGAGGCGACCGTTCGCTCGCTCGGCCTCGGCGCAGCCGACTTCATCGCCAAGCCGTTCCGCGTCAAGGAGCTCACGGCCCGGGTCGAAGCACAGTTGCGGCAAGGCGAGACGTTGCGTGCCGCGCGCAAGGAGGCCGCCCAGCGGGCCGAAGAGGCGGCGATCCGGGCCGAGATGGTGGACATCCTCCACGAGGTCACCGACGCGCTGGCGCCGGACGACATCTACCACATCCTCACCCGGCGCGTGGCGAACGTGCTCAACGTGACCAGGTGCTCCATGGTGCTCGCCAAGCAGGACGACCTGGTCGGCAAGGTAGTGGTCGCGTCCGACAATCCCATGCTGCGCAACCTGGAGATCCGACTGGATCGCTATCCGGAGATCCAGAAGGCGCTGACCACGAACCGCCCCGTCCTGGTGACGGACGTGGCCACCGATCCCCTGTACGAGCGGGTGCGGGCGCAGTGGAAGCACGAGGGAGTGAGTGTCTCGGTCCGCAGCGTGATCGCCGTGCCGTTCGGGTTGCGGGAGGAGCAGTCGGGCGTGTTCTTCTTGCGCAACGTGGGGGACGGGGCGGCGCTCACGCCGCAGGACATGGAGTTCGCGGCCAATGTGGTCCGCACCGCCGTGAGCGCCATCGAGAAGGCCTACGCCCTGCAGACGGCCGTCTCCGACAGCCAGCGCTATCAGGCGCTGGCGATCACGGACCCGCTCACGGGCTGCCTCAACCGGCGGGCGCTCATGGAGGAGCTCGCGGCGGAGCTGAAGCGGATGCAGCGCTACGAGCCGTCGCTCAGCATCCTGATGATCGATCTGGACCGGTTCAAGGAGGTCAACGACACTCGCGGCCACCTGGCGGGCGATGCGGTGTTGCGTCAGGTGGGCGAGATTCTGCGGGGGGAGGTCCGCACGGTGGATTCGGTGGCCCGATACGGAGGTGAGGAGTTCGTCATTCTGCTGCCGGTCACGCAGATCGATGGTGCCCTGGCCTTCGCCGAGCGCATCCGCGAGCGCATCGCCGGGCACGATTTCGCCGAGACCGGAGATCCTTTGAAGGCGACCGTCTCGATCGGAGTGGCGAGCGTCGCGCCGAACGAGGAGGTCGATCCCGAGGGCTTCATCGCCCTCGCCGATGAAGCCCTCTACCGCGCCAAGCACGAAGGGCGCAATTTAGTTCGTTCATGAGCCGACGCTGTCCCAAGTGCAAGACGGTCTACGCCGGCGAGGCCCGGTTCTGTCCCAAGGACGGCAGTCCCTTGGTGGATGTCGGCGGGTCGGGCGGGCGGCCGGTGAGCGCGCCGGCCCCCAGGACGGAAGTCCGCAAGGTCGCCAAGTCCGAAGGCCCCAGCATGAGCCGGGCAGGCCAGCTTACCGATCAGATCCTGGACCGCCGCTACCAGATCAGCCGCAAGCTGGGCGAGGGCGGTATGGCCTTCGTGTACGAGGCGCTCGACATGAGCACCGGCAACGTGGTGGCCGTCAAGGTTCTGAGCCCCAAGCTCAGCAAGGACGCGAGCTCCGTGGAGCGGCTGCGCCGCGAGGCGGGCCTCGCCATGCGGCTGGAGCATCCCAACGCCTGCAAGATCCTGCGCCTGCAGGAGACCGAGGACGGGCTGATCTACCTCGTGATGCCCTACCTCAAGGGCGAGCTGCTCTCGGACTGGGAGGTCAAGCGCGGCCCGATTCCGCCGGCGGAGGGCGTCGACATCCTGGTGCAGTGCTGCGCGGGCCTGCACCACGCGCACCACCTTAACATCGTCCACCGGGACCTCAAGCCCGAGAACATCATGATGGTGAAGGATGAGGACGGGCTGGATCAGGCGGTGGTGATGGACTTCGGGCTCGCCAAAGAGAATCGGGCCGGCCCGGGCGTGGCGAAGCTCACCGCCACGGGGATTATCCTCGGAACGCCCGAGTTCATGAGCCCCGAGCAGATCCGGGGCAAGCCGCTGGACGCCCGTAGCGATGTGTACGCGCTGGGGATCGTGGGCTTCGAGATGTTCACCGGCAAGCTCCCCTTCCAGGGCCGGACGCCGCAGGAGATGATGATTGCGCGGCTGCGGGGAAAGCCGACTACCGTGCGCGCGGTGCTCCCCGACTTCCCGAAGAAGCTCGAGGCCGTGATCATGAAATCCCTGGAGACGGAGCCGGACAAGCGCTATGCCACGGCGTTGGAGTTCGGCAAGGCGCTGCTGGACGCCGGAGATGGCGTGGACAAGAAACGCCTGAAGAAGCTCCTGAAGTAACCCCCAACGGACCTCACATTCCCCGCACGCGGGGCAGCCGGCCCGCCGGCCCGGTCGGGTTGCCCGTGAGACGGTGGTCGGGGATATTCACGCGTTGCGATGAGACGATTCCCCGCGTTCGATCCACCCGAATACGTCGACTGGCGGCCCGACCCGGAGCTGGTGGCCGCGTACCCTGTGGCGTGGGAGCGCCACGAGGAGCGCCGCGCCGTGGTCGAGGGGCTGGGCCGGGAGGCCGAGCTCGCGCTCTACCGGGGCATGCTGCGCACCCGGCTGCACGACGTCATGCTGAAGCGGTGGGTGCGGCAGGGAGTGATCTCCAAGGCGTGGCTCGGAACGGGGGAGGAGGCCACCACGGTGGGGCCTGTGCACGCGCTCGACCGCTCGGTGGACGTCGTGGCCCCGATGGTCCGCAACGCCGGTGCGTGCAGCGAGATGGGAATGCCGGTGGCCGCCATGTTGCGGGGCTATCTTGGGACCTACGACGCGCCGTCCAAGGGGCGCGACGGCCACGTGGGCGACATGGAGCACCGCGTGCTGCAGCCGATCTCCAACATCGGCGCCATTCCGCCTGTCACGGCCGGGATGGCCCTGAGCTTCCGGTTGCGCGGCGAGCCGCGGGTTGCCCTCACCTGGGTGGGAGACGGTTCGGTCAAATCGGGACCGACCCACGAGGCGTTCAACCTGGCCGCGGTGTTGCGACTCCCCGTGATCTTCATCATCCAGAACAACCAGATCGCGCTCGGGACGCTGGTGCAGCAGCACCACCTGCCCGGCGGTTTCGGCGATGTGCACGTCGCCTACGGCTGCGACGGCTGGTCGTTCGACGGCAACAACGTGCTGGACGCCTATGCGGCGACCAAGCTGGCGGCCGATCGCTGCCGCCGGGGCGAGGGCCCCGTCATCCTGGCGGCCGAGACGTTTCGCATGGGCGGGCACGCGACCCATGACGAGCAGGACGCGCGCCGCCTGATTCCGCCGGAGGTCTACGCCCATTGGGGGAAGCGCGATCCCGTCGGCCTCTACGAGGCGTACCTGGAGGCGCGCGGCACGAGCGCCGCCGAGTTGGAGAGGATCGAGGAGGAAGTGACGGCCGAGGTGGACCGGGCAGCGTCGGAGGCGCTGGCGAGTCGTGAGTCCAACATGCCGCCACCGGCATCCGCCGTCGAGGACGTGTACGCCGGATGAGGAACCCCTTCCGCGCAGGAGTCCTGTCATGAACACCGCCCGTCTCGCGGCGATCGGCGTCGCCGTTGGCCTGATACTGTTGCTCGTGATCGCGTCCCGAGGCCCACTCACCCGCATGAGCGAGGGCTACGGCGAGCGGCTCGACGTCGCCCCGACGCATGGCGAGTGGGTCGAGTACGTGGGTGCCGGCGGGGACACGGTGACGGCGTACGTCGCCTTTCCCGAGCGTTCCGACCCGGCGCCCGCGATGATCGTGATCCACGAGATCTACGGGCTGACGGATTGGGTGCGCTCGGTTGCGGACGACTTCGCCGGACGGGGCTATGTGGCGATCGCTCCGGACATGCTCTCTCGTCGCGGTGGCACACCCGAGAGCGCCGACGACGCTCGGGGCCTGATCCGGAGCCTCCCGCCCGACTCGATCACGGTCGACCTCGACGCGACCTTCGAGTACGTGCGCTCACTCAGGTCGGTGCGGGGTGATGCGATCGGTGTGATCGGGTTCTGCTGGGGCGGCAGTCAGAGCTTCCGCTACGCCACCAACAATGCCGACCTGGGGGCCTCGGTGGTGTGCTACGGCGGCGCTCCCGATCTGGCCACGCTGGGTGGGATCGCCGCGCCGGTGCTCGGCGTGTACGCAGAGAACGACGCGCGCATCAACGCGGACCTGCCGGAAGTGGAGGCAGCGATGGCCGACGCGGCCAAGCGCTACGTGTACGCGATTTACCCCGGTGCCGGACACGCCTTCCTGCGGCGAGGCGAGCCGGCAGCGCAGGTCGAGCGGGCCTGGGAGGATGTGTTCGCGTTCCTGGGCGAAACGCTTGGGCGGTAGGCTCCCCGGCCTATCCCCTCCCGAGCGTCAGCAGCGTGACGAGCGCGTTCCACGCCGTCGGCAGCATGAACCAGATCACGATGAGCAATAGCACGGGCGACAGGTAGCGCACGAAGAACGCCCACGCCTTACGCAGGGCGGGGTCCGTCATCCCCTGGGCCAGCTCCGCATCGGCCTTGGCGGGTATGGTGTACCCCACGAGGATGGCGGTGAAGAAGCCGCCCACGATCAGCAGGAAGTTCCCCACGAACTTGTCGGCGGCGTCGAGGAAGTTGAGGTTGAACGCCGCCGGCAACCCGGCCAGAGCGATCATCACGCCGAACCAGATCGCCGCCTGCTTGCGGGACCAGCCCCAGCCGTCGATCACGGCCGATACGACCACCTCCAGCAGCGAGATCGACGAGGTGAGCGCCGCGAAGAACAGCATGATGAAGAACGTGCTCAGCACGACGCGGCCGAGCGTCCCCAGGCTGTCGAGCCCGGCGGGAAGGGCGATGAAGAGCGTCCCCACCGTGTTGTCGGAAATGGCGCCACCGAGTCCGATGGTGCTGGAGAGACCGAAGTGGAAGATGACCGGGAAGATCACCAATCCCGCGACGAAGGCGACGCCGAAATCGCACAGCGCCACAGTCGCCGCTTCCCTGCCGAGGTTTTCCTTCGAGGTGAGGTAGGACGCGTACGTCATCATCGCGCCCATGCCGAGGCTCAGCGAGAAGAACGCCTGCCCCGCTGCGAGACGGATGACGTTGGGGTCGAGCAGCTCGCCCAACTGCGGGCGGAGGTAGTAGCCGTAACCCGCCGCCCCGCCCCCGAGTGTCGCGGCCCAGATCGCGAGGGCCACGAGCAGCAGGAAGAGCAGCGGCATCAACACCAGCGCGGCGCGCTCCAGCCCGCGCTTCACGCCGGCGACGACGATGAAGATCGTGAGGGCCATGAAGATGACGTGGGTTACGATGGCCGGGACGCCCGTCGCGACCGACTGGAAGTACGCGCCGGCGTCCGTGCCGATGATGCCCCGCGTCGCGTCGAGCGCGTACCGCATGGTCCACCCGGCGATCACCGAGTAGTACGACAGGATCCCGAAGCCGCAGAACACGAACATCCATCCCAGCGGCGCCCACTTCGGGCCGCCGAGGCGCTGCACGGCCACCACCGGCGACTCCTGCGACATCCGGCCCACGACGAACTCAGAAGTCATGATGGGCACGCCGATCACGGCGACGAACACGAGGTAGAGCAACACGAACGCGGCGCCCCCGCCCTCGGCGGCCACGTACGAGAAGCGCCACATGTTGCCCAGGCCCACCGCCGAGCCGACAGCGGCCAGAATGAACCCGGCTCGTGTCGCCCACGAGTCCCGGCTGCGGGTCGCCGCGGGATCCGTCATGGAGTGATCTCCTGATTCCGAGAGGTCGAGGTCTATGTGATTCCCTGCTGAGCCTTGATGGCGTCCCACGCGGCGTCGAATACCTGCTGTGGGCCAATGTGCTGTGCCGTCCAGTCCTGATTCGCGATCCTCTCCAACGCCAGCTTCACCAATGCGAGCCACACGTCGGTCCACACTTCGGCCGAGCCGGAGCGTACCTCGCCCGCCGACTTCCCTGTCGCGATCACCTTGCTGATCTCCTCGCGCAGCCCGGCGAAGCCCTCACGGCTCCTCGGATCGAGCAGATCGCCGAGCCGGGTCATGAAGACCAGCTTGATCAGCGCCGGGTCGCTGCCGGCCAGATCCCGCCACGTCGTGGCGATACGCTCGAGCCGCTCCCGGCAGCTGACCGAGACCGGAGCGTCCCTGACGGCCGAGACCAGGAGTCGGACGGCGGCTCGGTAGATCTCGTTGAGGAGGTGCTCCTTGCCGTCGAAGTGCCGGTAGATCGTGCCCTCTGCTACTCCCGCCCGCTTGGCGATCTGCGGAGTGGTGCTGGTGTGGTAGCCCTGCGTGGTGAACAACTCCAGCGCGGCCCGCACGAGGCGGTCTCGCGTGCCCGCTGGGTCGCGTCGCCGCCGCGCGCCGGACCTGGAGGTCTCCTGAGGGTGAGTCATTACTCGCTACTCTATCACGGTGGAGCCGCTCTGCCAAGCCGGCTTATCTTGTGGGAGAAGCGAGGAGTGGCAATCCGGCTCTGAGCGCCATGGCCGGGCGAGGTCGGAGGGGGGTGATGATGGCGGCGGGAGCGACTCTGGACTTTCGGCGGCTGTGGGTGGCTGCGACGCCCTATGCGCGCTTCGCGGACGAAGCGCAGGACCTCAGGGGCCTGTGGGAGGGCATGTACAGGAGGGCTCGCCCTCCGGAGTGGGCGCTCGACGCCGCGCGAGCCAGGGGGAGCGCGGTGCACCTCCTCGTCATCGCCGAAGACTGGTGCTGGGACGCGGCCAACACGGTGCCCCCGCTGGCCAGGCTCGCCGATGAGGCCGGGACGGTCGAGCTGCGCATCATTTCGCGCGACCAACACCCGGAGGTGATGGACCGATACCTCACCGAGGGGACGCGTTCGATCCCCATCATCATCGCCTTGAGTGCCGGGTTCGAGGAGATCGGTCACTGGGGTCCCCGACCCGCCGAGCTGCAGGCCTGGGCCAAGGCGAACAAGGGAACGATGGAGAAGAAGGAGTTCTACGCCGAGATGCGGCGATGGCACGTGAGGGACGGGGGCGAGTCGACGCTCCGGGAGGTGCTGGCGCTCCTGTAACGCCCGCACCTGGCCGGCCACGCGGACCCTCGCCCGCGTCGCGGCCGCCTCACCCCCGCCACTTAGAGCGTAATCACCCCTACAACGTATCCGGCATCGGCTTCGGCTTGGTCCGGAGCTTCGCCGTCGTCTTGAGTTGCTTCCGCAAGATCTCCAGAGACCGGCGCACGTCCTCTTCGGTGAAGGTGAGTGATGGCCGGAACCGCACCGAGCGCGGACCGCAAGCCAGGGTGGCGAGGCCGTTCGCCCAGCAGCGCTGGCGCAGTAGCTCGCGTGACTCTCCGTCAGGCACGTCGAAGGCGAGCAGGAGCCCCCGGCCCCGCGCGTTCGTGACCTGTTCGAATTCCTGCTGCAATTCCACCAGGCCCGCCTTGAACGCCGCTCCGACCGTGGCCGCGGACCGCACCAGCTTGTCCTCCTGTATGATCTCGAGGTAGCGTGCGCACCGCACCATGTCGACGAGGTTGCCGCCCCACGTCGAGTTGATGCGTGAGGAGACGCGGAACACGTTGGACTCCACGTCGTCGATGCGCCCCGTGCTCATGATGCCGCACACCTGGGTCTTCTTGCCGAACGACACGAGGTCCGGCGTCGCGCCGAGTTGCTCGAAGGCCCACATGGTGCCGGTGACGCCCATCCCGGTCTGGACCTCGTCGAAGATCAGCAGCGCCTCGTGCTCGTCGGCGAGCGCGCGCAACCGGCCCATGAACTCCGGTCGGAAGTGGTTGTCGCCGCCCTCGCATTGAATCGGCTCGATGAGGATGGCCGCGATCCCGCTCGGGTCGCGGGCGAACGCCTCCTCGATCTCCCTCACCGACTGCGCTTCGGCTGTGGCGACGGCCGCCTCGTCCATCGGGAAGGTGATCTTGGGGTTGGACACCCGGGGCCAGTCGAACCTCGGAAAGTCGCGGATCTTGAGCGGCTCGGTATTGGTGACCGAGAGCGTGTAGCCGCTACGGCCATGGAACGCCTCGCGGAAGTGCAGGATCTTGTCGGCGCCTCCCTCGATCCCCTTGGCCCGGTTCTTCTGCGCCTTCCAGTCGAACGCCGCCTTCATGGCGTTCTCCACCGCGAGGGCGCCCCCGGCGATGAAGAACAGGTGGGTGAACTCGCGAGGGACGGCAATCCTGCGGAACGTCTTCACGAAGGCGGCGAACTCCTGGGAGTAGATGTCGCTGTTGGCGGGATTGGCGAGCGCCGCCCGCATGAGCGAGGCCCTGAAGTCGCCGTCCACCATCTTGGGATGGTTGTGACCGACGGGCAGGGTCGCGAAGTACGTATAGCAGTCGATGTATTCCTTCCCTGTCAGTGCATCCACGATCACCGAGCCGTGTGACTTCTCCAGGTCGATGACGATATGGAAGCCGTCGACCAGGATGTTGTTCTTCAGGATGGGGAAGACCTGGTCTGCGGGGACTCTGATCTCAGGCATGGTACGCTCCATTCGCGCGGTGTGGCCCAATTGGGATCTCAGGGGGAGCGACCGGCTCGCCCTCGGGCGGCATGAAGTGCCCCGGGTGGGGGCAGGAGGTGCGGCTCGGGGACGGACGCGGCGCTAGCGCGCCGTGCCGTTTGGCGGGGCGAAGATCCCTGGGCGGGCCTGCCGTGGCAGGAGTCTACTCGGTGCGCGGGCTACTGTGCGCACGTGCAAGTGCCTCGTCCTGCGGTGAAAG
>CP070716.1:1519815-1520940 GCA_020350425.1 Gemmatimonadota bacterium | reverse complement strand
CGGCATGGACCGGCGGGCATGCACCTGGCCGAGCGACTCGATCGCGCCGGGCTGCCGGTGGCACTGGTGCTCACCACGTGGCCCGACGATCTGCCCGTCGTCGGCTCGGACCTGAGGCTCGTCCGCCTGTGGGATTCGATGCGGGCGGAGCTGGGGCGGCGCCGCTCGCCCGCGTTCGGTGAGCTGCTGCGGCTCACCATCGCCGGTCGGCGCTACGCCCCGGGATTGCTCGCGCGCGTGCTGTACCTGACGCGGGACCGCTGTCACGCGCACACGCTGAGCCATCGCCGCGCGAGGGGAGCCGTCCTGTGGCGAGCGGCGCGCACCAGCGACGCGATGCTCGCCGTGCTCGACGACGTCTGCCGCGTGAGCCCGTGGCTCACGGCTGCGGACCGCATCACCGTCGCCCGCCACCCGCTGGCCGGGCGGATCACGTGGAGCGTGCAGCTGCACGGCGGCGGCCCGCCCGCGCTCGTCGAGGTGGTCAAGGCCGTCGCGCGAGAGCGTGGTGGGCCCGGGCCCTGAGTGTCACAGGGGCGAGTGACATTGGAGTGGACCACGACACCGACCGGGAGGAGATCGCATGCCGCAGCGCTACTGGCGTCACACGTGTCAGGGCATCGAGATACTCAGGAAGACCGCGCGCTGTCCGGCGTGCGGTGTGCGCGCCGAGTTCGATGGGTGGCGCTACGAGCTGGAGGAGGCGATGGCGGTGTACCAGTACGTCACCGGCCTCAAGCCGCTCGGGCCGCACCGCCGCATGGCCGACGGCTGTCTCTCCGGGATGCGCGAGCCGTGCGGGAACTGTGACGGCCGGGGGCTGCTCGCGGTGAATACCACCACCTACGCGCTGTGCCCGGCCTGCGAAGGCACCGGTGGGCTCTGGTCCCGTCCGTTCGAGGAGGTCGAGGCGGTGTTGGCTCAGGTGCGCGCGTTCTATCCCGACGCGGCGGTCGGCGAGTCGCCGGGCAACTTCCTGGACCACGCGGTGCGGTTCGACGCCAGGAAGTGCGTGGTCGTGCCGCGCCAGGCTCGGGCGCGTGGCTCGGCGGAGGGTGCTGCCCAGAGCCAGTCCGCTGCGCCGCCCACCGTGGCCGAGCCCTCGGCCTTCGAGCGACCGGGCAC
>CP070716.1:1507724-1519715 GCA_020350425.1 Gemmatimonadota bacterium | reverse complement strand
CCTCGTACCACACCAGATCGGCGCTCAGGCGGTCCGAGAGGTCCCGCAGTTGGCTCGCGACGTCGTAGTCCGGCGGCGCTCCGAAGACCCGGGCCGTCCCCGCCGCGTCGCTCAGCGTCTGCTGGATGAGGAGGTCCTGGCTGCGCGCCGCCTCCGCGCTCAGCCGGCCGATCGACCAGGTGGCGAAGCCCACGGTTGGAATCACGAAGAAGCCTGCCAGGGCCACCGTCAGCCGCACCCGGTAGGAGCGAAACGCGACGGCGTCGCGCAGGGGCTCCGACGCGACGATCCGGCCGCTCACCGCCGCCCCGCCGAGCCACAGGAGCAGGAGCAGCGCCACGTCAAACAACACCAGCAGCACGCCCCGCACCACGAGCTGGGACGGATCGCGCAACGACACCGCGGCGTGCAGATGGCTCTCGTCCGGCGCGGGCCCCAGGACGAGCGTTGCCCGTACCGTCCAACCCGTGCGATGCCATACCATCCGGTTCGTCGGCGGCTCGGCTAAGGGAATCACCGGCTCGCCGAGCGACATCTCATACGGCGCGATCAGGCGCCGCTCCCCGCGCAGGAACCGCCCCACCAGGACGGGCTCGATGAGCCGCGAGCGGGGCGCCACGCCCACGGTCACCACCGTCCCGTCCTCATAGGGAACGGCCGTCACGTAGTGCACACCGGGCTCGAGGTCGACGGCCTGGAGCACGGGCTCCCGCCGGCTCCGCGCCTGCTCCGCCAGCTCGCCCAGCAGCGCGGGGGTGAGGCGCAGCTCGGCCAGCTCGAGCGACGCCGCCAAGCTCCCGTCGGGCGCCCACGTGGCCAGCACGGCGGGGTAGTCGTCCTGACTGAGGGGAGAGCGACGCCATACGGCATAGAGGGCGGCGGCCGAGGCGGGCGGCGCCTGCGCCAGCAGCTGCGTGCCGAAGCGGTCCACGTAGCCCATGGCGACCGGATCTCCCCCGCGCAGCCGCTCGGCGTCGCGCTCGGCGAGGAGGAGCCGGCCCCGCACCGCCGCTCCCCAAGTGAGCAGCGCGGCTGCGACTCCGGCCACCATCGCGAGCGAGATCAACAGCCGCAGCCGCGAGGCGGGCTGAATCGCCAGCACGAGCGACGGCACCCAGAGCAGTCCATACCAGAACGGCCACCCTCCCGCCGGCTGCCACGCCAGCAGGCCCGCCACACCCAGGACCGCCGCCCACACCACCGCGGCCCAGGCGGTCCAGCCGCGCAGGCGCGCGTTCGCCTTCCGGCCCAGGAGCAGCGCCGCGGCGAGCCCGAGCGCGACGCCCACCATGGTGAGCGGGACCTGCCAGGTGAGCCACAGGCCCGCGTGCACGCCCGTCGCCGGCGGCGTGACGCCCTCGGCCAACGCCTGCAGGATGAACGGAGCCGCCACGATAAGCGCGCCGGCGAGCACGGTCCCGGCCCTCGTGCGCCTGGGGTGGCTGCTCGCGGGGTGCGTCAGGGCAACCACTGCTAGCGCGGCCGCGAGCAGCAGCGTTCCAGCGGAGGCCGAAAGGGGTCCCAGTCCGCGATGGAAGTAGATCCCGGGATTGAACAGCGGACCCAGACCCACGTGCTGGCCCGCCAGCGTGAAAATGAGGACCAGGACGATGCCGACGGCGCCCACCCAGCGCCCGGTCGGCCCGCCCAACACGGCGAGCAGCGCCAGCATGGCCAGGGTGAGGAGCGTGCCCCATCGTACCCCGCGCGCCAGAAGCGCGAGCTTGAGCGAGCCCTGGGCGGGCGGCACGGTCCGCACGCTGAACAGCGTGTCGGGAGGCGGCTCGCCCGCCACCGGCGTGCACGACGGCAAGCAATAGTCGAACACGTCGGTCTCGAGCGGCGCGGACCCCGGGGTGAAGAACTCCAGTCCCGCTCCCGTGGCGCCCGCGAAATGCGAGGCGAGCGTCCACTCCTGGTCGGGCACCGCGCTGTCGGCAGCCAGCAAGACGTGTCCCACCGCGCTCCAGTCTCCCACCTGGCGGTGCGCCTCCAGCACGACGTAGAATGGGGTCATGTGCGCGGACAGCTCGGCCGTATCCCGCCGCGGCGGCACGCGGTGCCTTCCGGCCCAACTCCACGGCCGGCCGGCCTCGTCGAGGATGACGACGCCGTGCTCCGGGGGAGCACGTTCGACCACGTCGTCGAGCGCCGCGAACGCCTCCTCCCGCGTCTCGGCCTCGACGCCGGCAGCCTGGGCTGCCAGGCTGCGAGCGAGGTCCACCGCGGCGGCCAGCGTCTCGTCCAGCCGCTCGCTCGCCTGCTGGATCAGCGACTCGCGCACCTCGGGCCAGCGCTGCTCCACGGCGCGGACGCGCAACGAGGTGCCGAGCGTGGCCACGGCCGCCGCAACTGCCACGACGGCCGTGAGCAGCGCTCCGAGCCGTCGGGAGCGCGCCGCCGCCGCGGCGACCCACACGGCGAGCGCGCACCCGACGACGGCCCAGGTCAGACCGGGCTCCCCGATCCAAAGCCCGAGCACGATCGCCTCGGCGGCCACCGCGAGCTCCCAATGAGCGAACCGCATTCGTCTCGCGAGCACCCTATCTACCTCAAGTACCTGACGCCGGACGCGGTGCGGGCTCACCTCGAGCGCGACTCACGTCTGATCGTTCCCGTGGGCACCACCGAGCAGCACGGTCCTCATCTGCCACTCGGGTGCGACACCTTCATCGTGGAGCAGCTGGCCGACGACCTCTCAACCGAGTTCGGCGTGCTGCGCGCGCCCACCGTGGAATATGGGGTCAATGCTCCCACGATGAACCACTATCCTGGGAGTGCATCGCTCCGCCGCAAGACCCTGCACCGGTTTTTGAACGATCTGGTGGGATCCTGGGAGGCCGGCGGGGTGGAGCAGTTCATCATCATCACCGCGCACGGCTCCGATCCGCACCAGGAGGCCGTCTCCACCCTGCACACCAGGCAGGCACGCGTGCGCACCGTGGACATCTTCGCCGTCCCCATCGAGCGGGCCAACGGCGGCGGCACCGGGCCGATCCACGGGGGCGAGCTGGACACCTCCCTCCTGCTCTACGTGGACGCGACCCTGGTCGACCTCAGCAAGGCCCGCGACTACTTGCCCCACAAGGGGGTGGGGCGCCGCTATCAGCGGGGCGGGCGGGGGGCGATCCCCAAGGACAGCCCCGGCTCCCTCGGGCGGCCGAGTCTGGCCACGGCGGAGAAGGGGGAGCGGCTGTACCACTTCATCTACGAGCGCATCGCCTCGCGCGTGTTCCGGATCCAAGTGGCGCCAGAGGGGTCGCAGTGAGCATGCGTCGTCGAAGCGAGACCGCCGCGTTGGCCGCGCTGCTCGCGTGCGCCCCCGTCCTCACCGAAACGCTCGCGGCGCAGCACGTGGTCGACCGCGGCACGCTGCTGATCACACAGCAGGGGGAATTGGTGGGACGGGAGGACTTCGTGGTGGAACGGGGTCGCCGCTCCGGGGCCCCCGACGGCTTCACCATCGCGTCCGTCGTCTCCTACCCGGCTGAGCGCCCCACGCGCCGCCTCACCTCCGTACTCGAGTTCGGCCCCGACTCGCAGCCCGCCGCGACGCGCGTGGACGCGGAAGACGGGGAGTTGCGCCGGGTTCTGATCCGGCTCGGCCCCCGACGCGTGACGGTGCGGGTCGTCACCCCGACCGGGGAGGCCGCCCGGGAGTACCCCAGCGCCCCGCGGCATCTCGTGCTCGACGACTCGCTGTTCGCCCCCCACGCGGTCGCGCTCCCCGCGCCCGCCGGGCCAGTCCACTCCATCACGCTGCGGGAGGGCGTTCGGGGCAGCGCCGAGGTCACCGACCACGGCAGCGACGCCACCGCGGTCGGCGCCACCCAGCGCACGCTGCACCACGTCAGCGTGACCGCGGGGGGGGAGCGGCGCGACCTGTGGTACGACGAGCGTGGTCGCCTCGTCAAGCTGGCGATCCCCGGCCGGGGCCTGACAGCCGTCCGCAGCCCGTAGCTCACCGCGTAAGTCATTCCTCCACAGTGGGTTCCGGCACTTGGCTCCGCCTGGCGTCTCGGGTTGAAACCTCCCCGTCCGCTCAACCGTACGAAGGAGTGTGCACTCAACGTGTTACGCCGCCCGGCCGTACGAATGGTGAACACTCACCGCTAACCACCGAAGGCAAGGCCATGACACGCAGAACCACCATTCTCGCAGTGGCTCTGGCGATGGCGCTCCCGGCGCTCGCCCAGGGCCAAGCCGATCCCACGATCCCGCGGGAGCTCACCCTGCAGCAGGCCGTCGAGCTGGCATGGGAGTACAACCCCACGTTTCGCCAGACTGCCAACAACCTCGGCCCGGCGACATGGGCAGTGCGGAACGCCTGGGCGGCGTTCGTCCCCGCCGTGAGCCTGAACGGCTCGATGAGCTACTCGGGTGCCGGCGCGCAGCGCATCCTGAGCGCTGAGTTCCAGCAGGGCTCTCCCACGCTCGGCTCGAGCTACGGCCTCAACATGTCGGCCCGCATCGACGGCCGCACCCTGATGGGCCCCAGCCTCAGCGGGGCGCAGTACGAAGCCACCCAGGCGGCGATCACCGGGGCCGAAGTGAACCTGGAGTCCGCGGTCAAGCAGCAGTACCTCGCGATACTCCAGGCCGAGGCGCAGGTCCGGCTGTCGGAGAAGCAGCTCGAGCGCAACGAGGAGTTCCTGCGGCTGGCGCAGGCACGCTTCGAGGTGGGCCAGAACACGATGCTCGACGTACGCCAGGCCGAGGTCGCCAAGGGGCAGTCGGAGGTCACGCTGCTGCAGGCGCGGCAGCTGGTGATCGTCGACCGGCTGCGTCTGTTCCAGACCCTGGGGATTCCGGCGCCGGACGACCCGTTGGCGGTGATCCTGGTGGACACCTTCCCCATCACTCAGCCGACGTGGCAGCTGGGAGAGCTGCTGGCGGCGGCTGGGGACGGCAATCCCGACCTGCTGTCGCTGCGGGCCCAGGAGTCGGCGGCCAAGGCGAACGAGCGGGCCGCCAAGGCCGACTGGCTGCCGACCCTCTCGCTCTCGGCGGGGTGGTCGGGCTTCACCCAGGAATACACCAACCCAGATTTCCTGATCGGCCAGGCCGAGAACAGCGCGGCGGGCAACGTCGCCTCGTGCGAGTACATCAACGACAATCTGCTCAATCCGGGAAGCCCGCCCACGGACTGCAGCGCCTTCAACATCACGGATGCCGACCGGGCTCAGATTCTCGAGAGCAACAACGTCTTCCCCTTCGACTTCACCTCGCAGCCGTTCAGCGCGCGGATCTCGATCTCGCTGCCGCTGTTCACGCAGTTCAGCCGGCCGCTCGCGGTGTCCCAAGCCTCGATCCAGACCGAGGACGCTCAGGAGGCGGTGCGGGCGCGGGAGCTGCAGGTGCGCACCGACGTGAGCCAGGCGTACTTTCAGCTCCTGGCGGCCTACGAGGCGATTAGGATTCAGGAGAACAACCAGACGGCGGCCCAGGAGCAACTTCGGCTGGCCACCGAACGTTATCGAGTTGGGTCCGGGACCTTCTTCGAGCTCCTGGACGCGCAGCTCGCCGCCCAGCAGGCGGAGGCGGATTACATCAACGCCATCTACGCCTACCACCAGTCGATCGCGACGCTCGAGAATGCGGTCGGCAGGCCACTGCGCTAACACAGTGAGACGGTCATGAAGAAGAAGAAGGTCATCATTTTCGGCGGGATCGGCGTGGCGGTCGTTGCGCTGGTCGCCCTCAACGCCGCCTCGAACCGGGATCGCGGGCAGTCGGTCCGCCTGGAGGACGTGGGCCACCGAGATTTGGTCGCCACCGTGACCGCCAGCGGGCAGATCGAGCCCAAGCGGTCGGTGGACATCAGCGCCGACATCACGGGGCGCATCATCCAGATCCCCGTGGAGGAGGGCGACTGGGTGCGGCGGGGCGATCTCGTGCTGCGCATCGAACCGTCGCAGTACGAGGCGGCGGTGGCGCGCGCGCGGGCCACGCTGGCCTCAGCCGAGGCGGCGGCACTCCAGAACCGTGCCAACCGCGACCAGGCCCTTCGGGCCGTGGACCGTGCACGCGAGCTGAAGCGCCAGGATCCGAACCTGGTGTCGGACGAGCAGCTGGAGCAGGCCGAGACCCAGTACGAGGTCGCGGAGGCGCTGTACACGTCCTCCCAGCACCAGGTCGCCCAGGCGCGGGCAGGGCTCCAGGAAGCCCAGGAGCAGCTCGCCAAGACGGTGCTCCGCACGCCGATGGACGGTCAGGTGACCCGTCTGGCCGTAGAGGAGGGCGAGGTCGCGGTGCCCGGGACCTTCTCACGCGCAACCGGGCTGCTCATGACCATCGCCGACCTCTCGGTGATCCAGGTGACCGTGCGGGTCGACGAGACCGACGTCGTGCGGCTGCACCTCGGCGACTCGACAGAGGTGACGATCGACGCGTTTCCAGACACCACGTTCACGGGGCGCGTGACGCGGATCTCGCAGAGCGCGGTGCAGGGCGTGGCCCAGACCGCGGGGGGCACCACGCAGGCGGTGGACTACGACGTCGAGGTCACGCTGGACGATCCACCGGTGGGCGTTCGCACCGACCTCTCGGCCACGGCCAAGATCGTCACCGCCACCCGCGACAGCGCCTTGAGCATCCCGATCATCGCCCTCACGGTGCGCGAGCACACGGCCATCTCCACCGAGTCGGCGCCGCAGGACACGACCAAGGGCGCCGAGGAGGTCGAGGGGGTGTTCCTGGTGAAGGACGGCGTCGCCGAGTTCAGGCCGGTCAAGGTCGGCATCGCCGGTGAGGAGTACTTCGAGGTGCTCGACGGCTTGGCGGCCGGCGACACGATCGTGGCCGGACCGTACCAGACCATTCGCGACTTGCGGGATGGCGCGCGGGTGCGCGCGACCAACGAGCGCGGCAGCCAGGAGGGCAGTTGATGTCGGGAGAGTCGCTGATTCGGGTCTCCGGGCTCACCCGGGAGTACCGGATGGGAGCCGAGACCGTGCACGCGCTGCGGGGCGTCGATATGGAGATTCGCCGCAACGAGTACCTGGCCATCATGGGGCCCTCGGGCTCGGGCAAGTCGACGCTGATGAACCTGATCGGCTGCCTCGACTCCCCCACGTGCGGTGAGTATTGGCTCAACGGCGTCGAGGTCTCGCAGATGCAGGACGACGAGCTGGCGCGGGTGCGCAACCGGGAGATCGGGTTCGTGTTCCAGACGTTCAACCTGCTGCCCCGGGCGAGCGCCCTGCACAACGTGGAGCTCCCCCTGATCTACGCCGGCATGAGCGGCCGGGAGCGGCGTCAGCACGCCGCCCGCGCGCTCGAGCGCGTGGGCCTCGCCGATCGCATGGCACACAAGCCCAATGAGCTGTCGGGCGGACAGCGCCAACGGGTCGCGATCGCACGGGCGCTGGTCAACGATCCGAGCATCCTGCTGGCCGACGAGCCGACCGGGAACCTCGACTCCTCCACGAGCGCCGAGATCATGGCGGTGTTCGAGGAGCTGTACCGCCAGGGGCAGACCGTCGTGATGGTGACGCACGAGGCCGACATCGCGTCACACGCGCGCCGGGTGGTGACGTTGCTGGACGGCGTCGTGAACTCCGATACGGTGAGGGAAGCAGCGTAGCACATGCCGTTCGCCGAGGCGATTCGACTGGCGTTGCGCGTCATCTGGACGCAGAAGATGAAGAGCAGCTTCTCGGTCATCGGCGTCTTCATCGGCGTGACCTTCCTGATCGCCGTCGTCACCGTCGTGGAAGGCATGAACGCCTATATGACCGAGAGCTTCGCGAACAAGCTCCTCGGCGTGAACACGTTCCAGCTGCGCCGCTACCCCGGCGTCCAGATGGGAGACATCTCGAGCGAGACGCGGCGGCAGTGGCGACGGCGCCCGCGCATCACCTACGAGGACGCGCGCGCGGTGGAAGCGGGGCTGACCGTCCCCGTGCTGGTGGCGTGGGAATCCTCCAACCGCGGCACCGTCGAGTACGACGGCAAGGTCGCTCGGGACATCGACCTCATCGCGGCGACCGAGGAGTGGTTCGCCATCAGGGAGATGGACCTCGAGACCGGACGGGCCTTCAGCGCCCAGGAGGTGCGCACCGGGCAGCCGGTCGTCGTGCTGGGCAACGAGCTGGCGGAGCGCCTGTTCGACGATCGGGACCCGATCGGGCGGGAGGTGCGCGTCCGCAGGATCCCCTACCGGGTCATCGGGGTCGCCGAGCCTCAGGGAAGCGTGTTCGGGATGTCGCTCGACAAGTTTGCGGTGGCGCCGGCCCTCTCGCCGCTCAAGCGGTTCGTGAACCCGCCCCGCGTGCTGGACGAGCTCAAGGTGCGGGCCAACTCCCAGGCGGAACTCGAGGCGGCGATCGCCGAGACCGAGGCAATCATGCGGAGCCGTCGCGGTCTGCGGCCCACACAGGAGAGCAACTTCTCCATCGAGACGGCCGACGCCGTGCTCGACTTCTGGGACAGGATCAATCAGTTCCTGATGATGGCCCTTCCCGGGCTGGTGAGCATCTCGCTCGTGGTCGGCGGGATCGTCATCATGAATATCATGTTGATGGCGGTGGCCGAGCGAACCCGTGAGATCGGCATCCGCAAGTCTCTCGGCGCGCGACGCCGGGACATCATGCGGCAGTTTCTGGTGGAGTCGGCCACGCTGGCCACGGTGGGGGCCCTCATGGGGATCGCGTTCGGGCTCGGCATGGCGGCCCTGGTGCAGGCAACCACCTTCCTGCCCGCTCGCGTGGCCCCGTGGTCCATCGTCGTCGCCGTCATTCTGGGGGCCGGCGTCGGCATCGGGGCGGGGCTCTACCCGGCGAGCCGCGCCGCGCGTCTCGACCCCGTGGAGGCCATTCGGCAGGAGTGAGCGATGACCCAGCTGTTTGAGGGCGTCGGCATCGCCCTAACCTCGCTGCGCGCGAGCAAGGCCCGCGCCGCCTTGACGATCCTCGGGGTAGCCATCGGCGTCATGGTGGTCGTCGTGATCGGATCGATGATCACCGGCATCAACCGCGGGGTCGAGGACATCTTCAACCAGCTGGGGCCGCGCACCTTCTTCGTATTCCGATACTTCTCGGGCGGGATCAACGTGTCCGACGGCTCCGACGAGATGAGCCCGTGGCGCCGCATGCCGCCGCTGACCCTCGAGGAGGCGATACGCATCAGGGAGCTGCCCTCCATCCAACGGGTGGTGACGGAAGAGGGCTCCAGCGGCCCCGTGGAGTACGGCAGCACGAAGCTGGACGACGTACCGATCCTGGGCCGCAGCCCCGAATGGACGATCGTGTCCGGCGGGGACGTCCTGCCGGGCCGGTCGTACACCCGCGTCGAGAGCGAGGCGAGCGGACGGGTCGTCGTCGTCAACGAGAAGCTGGCGAGCGAGCTGTTCGGCCACGTCGACCCCATCGGGAAGTGGATCAGGCTGCACGGCGTGCGGCACCAGGTGATCGGGGTGCACGTGCCGCCGCCCGATATCTTCGGAGAGTCGAATCGCCCGCAGGCCATCATCCCCCACAAGACCTTCGAGAAGTACATCCCCTATTGGCGCGGCTGGATGAACTTCCTCGTGCTCCCGAGTGAGCAGGTGACCGTGCAGGCGGCGATCGACGACGTGACCAGCGTGCTGCGCTCGATGCGCGGGCTGCGGCCGGCTGAGGAGAACAACTTCTCCGTGGTCACCCAGGACCGCTTGCTGGACAGCTGGAACCAAGTCACCGGCATGTTCTTTCTCGTGATGCTCGTGCTGTCCAGCGTGGGGCTCATGGTGGGCGGCGTCGGCGTCGTGGCCATCATGATGATCTCGGTGACGGAACGGACGCGGGAGATCGGCGTGCGCAAGGCGCTCGGAGCCAAGCGGCGCGAAATCCTGTGGCAGTTCCTCGTCGAGGCGGCAACGCTCACGCTCGTGGGCGGCGCCATCGGCATGGTGCTCGGCGCCGTCGCCACCGAGATCGTCAAGGCAATCACTTCCATGCCGGCGGCCATACCGCTGTTCTCCGTGGTGGCCGCGCTGGCCATGTCGGTATTCACCGGCGTCGTGTTCGGGATGTACCCGGCCGCGAAAGCAGCCCGGCTCGACCCGGTGGAGGCGCTCAGGTACGAGTAGCGCCGGCGGAACTTCTCGCCTCCTCGCTCCGTAACACAAGCGGCTGGGCAGCCTCCCCGCCGCGATCTAGCTTTGAACCATGCCGCTCTTCGAGGGTCTCCGCCTCGCGTTTCGCGAGATCGCCGCGCACAAGCTGCGGTCGTTCTTCACGCTGCTCGGCATCATCGTGTCGGTGGCGTTCCTCGTCGCGGTGGTCGCGATCATTCAGGGGATGAACGCGTACGTGAGCGAGAACCTCGCGGGCGCGATCGTGGGCCGAAACGCCTTCCAGGTCCGCCGCATTCCGATCTCCGTGGGGCTGTTCGACGACGAGGAGTGGCGCGAGCTGCAGCGCCGCCCGGTCATTCAGGCGGAGGAGGTCGCGTTCGTGCAGCGGGCCATCCCCGACGCGCTAGCGGTGTCCCTCCAGTCGGGGTGGCCTACCCCCCAGGCCGACGTGAGCTGGCGCAACCAGACGGTGGGCGACGTGCTCGTGTTCGGGGTCACGCCCCCGTTTCAGATCGTGCAGGACTACGTGATGGCGGCCGGCGAAGGGTTGAGCGACGTGGACGTGCGCGAGCGCCGCCGCGTCGCGATCCTGGGATACGACGTGGCCGAGAAGCTGTTCGACGACTTCGACGCCGCCGTCGGGCGCAGGATTCGCGTGGGGCGCACGCAGGTCGAGGTGAAGGGCATCGTCGAGGCCAAGGGCACGGTGCTGGGGCAGTCGTGGGACGGTTTCGTGATGCTGCCGATCACGCTGTTCGAGGCAATGTACGGCCGGCGCCAGACCACCACGATCTCGGTCAAGATGGCGCGCGCCGACCAGGTCGCCGGAGCGATGCTGCGCGCCGAGGAGGCGATGCGCGTGGCGCGGCGCCTGCGCCCCGGCGAGCCCAACGACTTCACCGTGGACACCGCCGAGGGGCTCATCACGTTCTGGGAGAATCTCACCCGTGTCATCTTCGCGGTGGTGCCGGCGGTGGTGGCGATCGGCGTGATCGTGGGCGGCATCGTCATCATGAACATCATGCTGATGAGCGTGACGGAGCGGACGTTCGAGATCGGCATCCGCAAGTCGGTGGGCGCCAAGCGGGGCGACATCCAGCGCCAGTTCCTGGCGGAGTCGATCGTCCTGGCCACGACCGGGGGGATCCTCGGCATCCTCACGGGCTGGGCGCTGGCGCAGCTCGTCGCCGTCGTCTCCCCCATGCCGGCCCGCGTGACCCTGTGGTCGATCACCTTGGCGCTCGCCCTGGGCGCCGGTGTCGGCGTGCTGTTCGGCGTGTACCCCGCGCGCCGCGCCGCGCGGCTCGACCCGATCATCGCGCTGCGCAATGAGTAGCCGGCCATGAGACTCCGGCTCTCCAACTTCGCCGAAGGGGCGGGGATGGCGCTCGACGCGATCCGGTCCCAGAAGCTCCGCTCGGGGCTCACGATCCTGGGCATCGTGATCGGGGTCGCGACCGTCATGTCGATGGCGTCGATCGTGCACGGCATTCGCGACCAGATCATGAACACGCTGGAGGTGGTGGGCCCCACCACGTTCCGCATCCTGCGCTTCTTCTCCTCCACCCCGCTCAATCCCGACGCGCTGCCGCGCGAGGTGCGCATCCGCCCGGTGCTGAGCACCGAGGAGGCGGAGGCGATCGCCCGGCTGCCCGAGATCCACTACTCCGCCATCTGGATGGGCGTGTTCGAGAACCTGGAGTACGAGGGCGTGCGCACCCAGCAGACCGTGGTGTACGGGGCGGACGACCGCTTCATGGAAGTCCTGGGAGGCGCGATCGTCGCCGGCCGCACCTTCGTGACCAGCGAGGTGCGCGGTGGCGCCCCGGTCGTGATCCTGGAGGAGGAGGCGGCGCAGCGGGTGTTCGGGCGACTCAATCCGCTGGGCCGCCGGATGCGGATCGCCGGCCGACCGTTCCGCGTCGTCGGGATCT
>CP070716.1:1463678-1507624 GCA_020350425.1 Gemmatimonadota bacterium | reverse complement strand
GCAGAAGCTCACGCCGCCCGATCCGGTGAACAAGAATATCTTCACCATGAGCCATCGCGAGCGGCGCAAGCACCGAATCGACGAGCTGCCGCGGGATCTGCACGAGGCGCTGGACCACCTCGAGAAGGACAAGGTGATCCGCGATGCGCTCGGATCGCACATCTACCAGATGTTCCTTGAGGCAAAGCGAGCAGAGTGGCGAGAGTACACGGCGCAGGTCAGCCAGTGGGAGGTAGGCACCTACCTGGGCAAGTACTAGGCCGGGCAGTACGGGGTCTGCTGCTCGACCTCGACGGAACGCTCTACACCGAAGCAGGCCCCATTCCCGGCGCCGTGGTTGCCATCGAGCAGCTGCGGCGCCGTGGCGTGTTCCTCCGCTTCGTCACCAACACGACGCGCCGGCCCCGCAGCTTCATCGTGGAGCGTATGCGTGGCTACGGCTTCGCGGTGAGCCCCGACGAAGTATTCTCGGCCGTGATGGCCGGGCGCGCCCTCCTCGAGCGGGAGGGGATCGACGTCATCGCTCCATTTGTGAGCCGCGAGGCGCTGGTGGACCTGGGGGGGCTGGAACTGGTGGGCGGCACCTCGGGGTCGCCGGTGCCGACCGGTGCGGTGCCTCGGGCGGTCCTGGTGGGCGACCTGGGTGACCGGTGGACGCCTGCACTCCTCAACGAGGCGTTCCGCTATGTTATGGACGGCGCGCGCCTCATCGCACTGCAGAGGGGCCGGTACTGGTTCGGGCCCGAGGGCGTCGAACTCGACGCGGGCGCCTGGGTGGCCGCGCTGGAGTACGCCGCCGGGCAGGACGCCGTGGTCTGCGGCAAGCCGAACGCGGCGTTCTTCCAGGGGGCGGTGGCATCGATCGGTGCGCCGTCCGATGGCGGTGATACCGCCATCGTCATGGTCGGTGACGACCTCTGGTCCGACATTCAGGGAGCACAGCGAATTGGCCTCGAGGGATGGCTGGTGCGCACGGGGAAGTTCAGCGAGGACGTCTTGCGGTCGAGCGGCATCGAGCCGGATCGAGTGATCGATTCGGTGGCCGATCTCGCACGAGGCGTCGAGTGACGGCGGTGCGCTGCGCCGTCACGTTGTGCTTCCTGGTCGCCGCGCTCCCCGCGGCGGTCTGCGGCCAGGAGCCCTCGGCGCCGCCCCCTCCTCTCATCGACACGATCATCGTCGTCACGCAGGACATCTTCCGCCCCGAGGAGGCGCAGGCCAACGGCTTGTTTCGGGTCATGAATGCGCTCCACTTCACCACGCGGCCCACGGTGGTGTGGCACGAGCTGTTGTTCAAGCAGGGGGAGCCGTATGACTCGGCCAGAGTCGCCGAGACCGAGCGCAACCTGCGGGCGCGCGGCCTGTTCCGTCAGGTCAGCATCGACTCGATGACCGTTGGCGACCGGCTCATCGTGCTGGTCGAAACGAATGACGGCTGGACCACCGAACTGGTGTTGAACGCCAACTTCACCGGCGGTGAGTTCAACTGGGCCCTGGGCGGCATCGAAAGGAACTTCATCGGCACCGGCGCCCGGGTGGGGGTCGTGTACCGAGACGAGCCCGACCGCACTGCCTTGCGCCTGCTCGGAGGGATGGACCGAATCCGGGGCACGCGCGCCGGTGTGGATGGATACTACGACAATCTCAGCGACGGCAGTTTCGGCGGTTGGACCGGCGGCGTGCCGTACCGTTCTTTCGGCGACCGCTGGGCGCTGGAGTTGCCCGGGGCGGCAGGCAACCAGCGCATCCTCCAGTTCCGCGACGGGGACTCCCTTCAGACGTACCGTCGGCGGCTCTTCTGGCAGTCCACGGGCGTGTCATATGCCCCGATCGCCGGAGCGGGCGGCTATGTGCGGCTCGGGGCGGTGGGACAGATCAAGCGCGAGGAGTACATGCTGTGGACCGCCGATCCCTCCACCGTACCCGATACCGTGACGGGCGCCGTCGGGGTGTTCGTGGATGCGATGAAGCCGCGCTACATGGTGGTCACCCACTACAACGGCTTCGCGCGCGAGGAGGACGTGGATCTGAGCATGCGGTTGACCCTGGGCGTGTGGCTCGCGCCGGACGCGTGGGGCTACGAGCGCACGGGCATCGCACCGGGCTTCGAGCTCCAAGCGGGCACGTCGATCGGACGGCACTTCGCGAAGATCGCCGCCTCAGGCCACGGCCTGTTCACCTCGGCGGGACTCGACTCCGGGCAGGTGCGGGTGACGGCGACGGCGGCGGCGCGCTTCTACCCCAGGCACAGCACGGTGCTGCACGTGCAGGCCGGCGCGCTCAAGAACGCCGCGCCGGGATCGGAGTTCGATTTGGGGAGCGGCTTCGGGCCACGCGCCTTCCCGGCGCACGCCTTCACGGGAGAGCGGATGGCGTTCGCCATCCTGGAGCACCGAGCGTTCCTCATCGACCAGCTCTTCGGCATGCTGGGCCTGGGATTCGCCGGGTTCCTCGACTACGGTGGGGCGTGGTTCGCCGACCAGCCGTCACGGCTTGGTGGCGACGTGGGCGTGGGGCTCCGCTTTGGCTCCACGAGATCGACGGCGGCGAACGTGGGAAGGCTCGATCTGGCATATCGATTCGGGGAGGGGTTCGAGGGGAACCGCTGGGTCGTGAGCTTCGGGCAGCAATTCCCGTTCTGACACGGCCGGAGTCCTGCCTCCGCCCAATCCAGGTTCCTACCACGCCACTCGCGCCGCCGTCCCCGAGGCGCTCACCATGAGCATGTTCCCGCCCCCGCCCACCTGGATCGTCTCGTAGTCGAGGTCCACCCCAAGGACTGCATTGGCGCCGAGCGCCTCCGCCTCCAGCGCCATTTCGTCGATGGCCACGTCCCGCGCCTTGCGCAGCTCCTCCTCGTACGCGGCCGAGCGTCCGCCCACGATGTCGCGGATGCCGGCGAAGAAGTCCTTGAACAGGTTGGCGCCGAGAATCGCCTCGCCGGTCACGATGCCGTAGTACTCCGCGATCTCGGCGCCCTGGATGCTGTGCGTGGTGGTGATGAGCATTGCGACCTCTGAGATGGAGTGCCGGAGAGTGCTAGTCGCTCATGGAGCGTAGCGCGCGCGCGACGCCTCGGAGTAAGGGGCCGTCGACGGCGTACTCCCGCAGCCGGTCGACCACGCACCACTCCGCGCGACTGTCTCCCCCGGGGATCGCCGCATCCGCGGCGGTGAAGCAGAACATGAAGTCGTGATGCAGGTGCGGCGGCTCGTCGTCCGCCTGCGGGATCGCGTGCACGTCCAACCCCACCAGGCGCGGGGCATCCAGCAGCACGTCCAGACCCGTTTCCTCGCGCACCTCGCGCCGGGCCGCCGCCGTGAAGGTCCCGTCCGCGGGCTCGATGTGCCCACCCGGCTGGAGCCAGCGCTCCAGGCGCTGGTGGTACACGAGCAGGACGCTCCGTCCGTCCGGGGCGAGCACCACGGCGCTCACGGTGACGTGTCCGGGATCGTAGTGCTCCCGGCTGAACGGTGCCGCAGCGGTGCGGAGCAGGCGGCGCACCTGCTCCGCGCTCTCCACGGCCCGCCGGTCGCCGTCCGGATCGAACGCCTGCAACAGGGCCGCCGCCTCGGCAGCGAGCATGTTCACAGCAGGGTACCCTGTGTGCCGTCCGCCCCCCCTGGCTCCGCTGCCGCCTCCTCGGCGGGTCTGATGCACTCGGGTCCCTCGTTGTTTGGGCTGTTCACGTACCGGCTCACCGGGTAGTAGCTCATCTGCTCCGCAGGATATGGCTTGAGCAGCCCGCTCAGCCCGGCGGGATCGCCCCCCGGCGGAGCGAGCCAGCGGTCGTAGTCGTCGGGCCGGAGGATCACCGGCATGCGGTTGTGGACCTGCCGGAGCAGGTCGTTGGGTTCCGTGGTGATGATGGTGAACGTGTCCAGCGTGTTTCCGGTGGAATCCCGCCAGGTGTCCCACAGACCCGCGAAGGCGAACATCCGTCCGCCCAGGACCCGCACATAGTAGGGCTGTTTGCCGTGCTTGGTCTTGGCCCACTCATAGAACCCGTCTGCCGGTACCAGACAGCGACGCTCGCGGAACGAGTTGCGGAACGCTGGCTTGTCGGCCACCGATTCGGCGCGCGCGTTGATCATGCGGTTGCCGATGCCGGGATCCTTCGCCCAGTGTGGTATGAGGCCCCAGCGTAACAGGCCAACCGATCGCTCGGCGTCGTCGCCGCCCTGGCGCACGACCGCCACCTCCTGGGTGGGTGCCACGTTGTAGCGCGGCGGGAGGGTCGGAACGCTCAGGAGCTTGAAGATCTCTCGGTCGAGCTCGGCAATCTGGGATTGAGAGAAGCGGCCGCACATGATACCACCAAGCTACTCGCCGCGTTGCCGCGGCGCCTCCCGGGAGACAGATTCCGGCGGGCCCACCCCCCGGAGGTGCTCATGCATGCCCACGCCGTCCTCCCCATCGCGGGACTCCTGGTACTCCTTGCATCGGACGTCGCTGCCCAGGACACGGTGCGGTTCACGCCGACCGTGTCTCAGCCCACGTTTGCCGTGCGGGAACCGGTGCTGCGGGTCCGGCCGGGCACGGTGCTCATCTCGAGCACACATTTCGGTGGCTATTACACGGAGGAGGGCGGCAACTTTCCGGGTGAAGTGGGCCCGATCTATGTGGAGGGAGCGACCACCGGCGACGTATTGGTGGTGAAGATCGTGCGGCTCGAGCTGAACCACGACATCGCCGCCTCCCGCATCTACTCCACGTTCGGGGGACTGGCGACCGACAACCGGGTGCGCCTGCTCAACGACCCGATCCCCGAGCGGCGCTACGTGTGGCGCCTCGACCGCGACCGCATGGTGGCCACGACCGAGCTGCCGGACAGCCGCGTCGGCCAGATCGAGATCGAGCTCCAGCCCATGCTGGGACGCGTGGCCGTGGCCCCGCGGGGGCACGAGGCATTCAGCGGGCTCTGGCCGGGCGACTTCGGCGGTAACATGGATGCTCCCGAGGTGCGGCAGGGCACGACCGTCTACCTGCCGATCTTCCACGATGGGGCGTACCTCTACTTCGGGGACGTGCACGCGCGGCAGGGTCACGGGGAGGTGTCGGGCACGGGTCTCGAGACGTCGGCGGACGTGGTGCTCGAGATCGACGTCCTCAAGGGCCGGACCATCGACTGGCCCCGCCTGGAGGACGACGAGTACATCATGGTGGCCGGGAGCGCCCGCCCGCTGATCGACGCCTTCCGCCTGGCGCACGTGGAGCTGGTCGAGTGGCTCGAGGAGTACGGGTTCGGTCGGTGGGACGCGTATCAGGTGGTGAGCCAGCTCGGCGAGAGCACGGTGGCCAACATCGTGGACCCCGCCTATACGGTCGTGGCGAAGTTCCCCAAGCGGTACCTGCCCGAGGTGACGCCCCGGTGACGCCGAGCTGCCACGCTGCGTCACGCTCGTGGGACGAGCCGGGGCAGGGGAGCGGGGCTCGGTGACCGGGTTCCCGGAAGTTCGTGTGGCCTACCCCGCCTGGGTCGGGGACGTCGTCGACTGGGGGCGCGCCTACGAGTCCCCGGAGGATCGCATGAAGCTCGCGATCCGCCTCTCCCGGGAAAACGTCGATCGGGGAACGGGTGGGCCGTTTGGCGCGGCCGTCTTCGAGCGGGACGGGGGGCGACTCGTGTCGGTGGGCATGAACTTGGTTGTCACCCATCGCAATTCGACGCTGCACGCCGAGATCGTCGCACTGATGATGGCGGAGTCACGGTTGGGGTCGTACTCGCTCGGCGCGGAGGGTCTGCCGGCGCACGACGTGGCGGCGTCGTGCGACCCCTGCGCGATGTGTCTGGGCGCATTGCTTTGGAGTGGCGTGAGTCGAGTGTTATGCGGCGCCCACCGTGAGGACGCTCACATACTCCAATTCGACGAAGGCCCAGTGTTTCCGGAGTCGTACAGGTACCTGGAGAAACGCGGAATTGAGATACAGCGCGGCGTCCTGCGGGAGGAGGCACGAGCGGTGCTCGAGCTCTACCGAGATCGCGACGGCGTGATCTACAATGGCTAGCGGCACCACGCCGACACAGCCCCGCGCCCGCCCGGGCGATCAGCCCGACAAGGACGGCCATCCCGCGTCCCACCGGGTCGACCCCCGTGCACTCCTGGCCGAGCTGCGCGCGCGTATCGACCACGAGGCGCTGGGGCGGGAGCGAGCAGAGGACGCGCTGCGCCAGCTCCAGAAGGCGCTGGAGACGATGCAGCTCGGGGTCACGGTAACGGACGTCGAAGGCAGGATCGTCTACACCAACCCCGCCGATGCCGCGATGCACGGCTACACGCTCGCAGAGCTGATCGGGCATGACGTCGGCATCTTCTCGGTCCCCGAAGAGCGCCAGCGCCTGTCCAAGGCGCAACTCAAGGGCGTCTCGAGCTGGCAGCGGGATAGCATCAACCTCCGCAAGGACGGCAGCCGCTTCCCCGTGCGTCTCCTCTCGGACGTCGTGCTGGATGCGAACGGCGATCCCGTGGGCGTGGTCACCACTTGCGAGGATATCACCGAGCGTAAGCAGGCCGAGGAAGTGCTGCGGCACGCATACGACGAACTCGACAAGCGCGTTCTGGAGCGCACCACTGAGCTGTCGGAGGCGAACGTCCGGTTGCGCCAGGAGATGGCCGAGCGGCAGCGCAGCCAGGAAGAGCGGTTGGAGCTGGAGTCACAGCTGCGCCAGGCACAGAAGATGGAGGCGCTGGGGCGACTCACGGGCGGCATCGCACACGACTTCAACAACCTGCTCACCGTCATGCTCGCGAATGCGGAGCTGGTGGGCCACTCGCTTCCGCCCGAGTACGAGCATCTGCTGGAGGAGCTGGACCAGCTCCAGAGCGCCGGCCGCAAGGCGCGCGACCTCGTGAAGAAGCTCCTGGGCTTCGCACGGCAGGAGGAGTTGAGTCTCAAGTCGGTGGACCTGTCCAAGGTCATCACCGATCTCGAGCGGGTGCTGCGCCGCCTCATCCCGGAGGACATCGCGATCGAGCTTGCCGTGGAGGAGTCGTGCAATCGCGTGCTCGCCGACCCAATGGCGGTAGAGCAGATCGTGATTAATCTGGCGACCAATGCACGCGACGCGATGCCGAACGGCGGCACGCTACGGATAGCGCTGGAGCGGGTCGACGTGGACGCCACGCACGCCTTGTCGCGTCCGGGATCGGTGCCGGGCGAGTACTGCTGCGTGCGCGTGAGCGACACCGGCGTGGGCATGGATCAGGACGTCGTGCAGCGGGTGTTCGAGCCGTTCTTCACGACCAAGCCGCCCGACGGTGGCACGGGGCTGGGGATGTCGATGATCTACGGCCTCATGAGCCAGCAGGGCGGGTTCGTGGAACTGGAGAGCGAAAAGGGGAAGGGGACGGTCGTGAAGCTGTTCTTCCCTCATGCGCGGGTCAGCGCGCCGAGCGCGGCCGCGGTGGAGTTGCGGGAGGAACATCTCCCGCGCGGCACCGAGACGATCCTGCTGGTGGAGGACGAACAGCGGCTCCGCATCACGGGCAAGCGCATTCTGGAGCGGTTCGGCTACACGGTGCTGGCGGCCTCCGACGGGCTCGAAGCGCTGGAGCTGATGGACGCCGCAAGCTGCAAGGTGGATATCGTGGTGTCCGACATCGTGATGCCGAACATGAACGGCTACGAGCTTCGGGACGCGCTACGGCTCACCGGCAACCGGGCCAAGTTCCTCTTCACCACCGGCTATGCGGGTGCCGAGGCGCACGAGCGCATGGAGCACGAATTCGACGCGCCGCTGCTTCCCAAGCCGTGGACCCTCACCGAGCTGGTGCGGGGTGTGCGGGCCGTGCTGGACGAGCCTGCCGATCGGTAGAACCCCCGACGCAGTGAAACCGGACGATCGGAGGGTGGCTTGAGAAACCCTCCGACCGGTGCGAGTTTTCACTCCCAAGCCGGCGCCGTAGCCAAGTGGTAAGGCAGAGGTCTGCAAAACCTCTATTCGGCGGTTCGAGTCCGCCCGGCGCCTTGGAGTGAGGCCCCGCGCTGCGGGGCCTCACTGTGTTTTGTGGCCTCGTTCTTCGATCTGCGCCGCGGCCGCGCGCGCCGCCTCGGCCACAGCATCGGTTTCGTCGGCGGCCAGCTCCCGTAGCCCGCCCGCCGCCGCGGCCGTCCCCACGGTTCCGAGCGCCTCGCAGATGGCGACCCGCACCCGCTCGCTTTGCGCCGGAGAGGACCTGTGGAACATTCCGGAGAGTCTCTGCGAGATCCTCTTCTTCCGGCCCTCGGGGTGCAGCGCCTCGAGCAAGACCTGCTCGACGCTCGAGCCATCCGCGAACGTCGCGTCGCCTACTTCCGCCAGCGATCGGCATACCTCCACCATCACATCCTCGTCCTCGGGCTCGGCATCCGCTGCAGCATCGGGCTGCAGAGCGCTGGCGTAGTATGCCAGCACTGCGGCGTTTCGGCTGTGGAGCCTCCCGAGGAAAGCGACCGCGGCGCGACGCATGGCGCTGTCCGCATCGTGCAACGCCCTGATGAGGCTGCCTTCCGAAGCCGGCCCGAGCAGTTCGAACACGCGCATGAGCGCTGCCTGACGGACGTGCGCATTCTCGTGCCGGAGAAACGGCTTCATCGGATCGGCAAGCGCGGGATCGCGCTGGTCGTCGAGGGCGGCCAGGATGTGATGGACGGCCGACCACTCGTGTTCGAGGTCCGGCAGCGCCTTCAGGAATGGTACCAGGGCGGGCGCGCCGATCCGCCTCATGACCTCGAAGGCGCTCGCCCGCACGGAGACACTAGTCGTGGCGGTGTACGCCGTTTGCAGTCCCCCGGCGGCAGCCTCGCCGCTGATCGACAGCAGTGCCACGACGGCATCGCGATTCTCCTTGTCGAGCAGCTCGTCGCCCAGGGCATCGAGGAGACGTCGAGCGTACGCGTCGGTGGCAAGCAAGTGATGGAATGCCGTGAGGAGTGCCTGAACGGTATCGGCGGCCTCGCTCGCGTGGCCGCCTGATTCGAGCGCTTCGAGTATGCCGGCGGCTTCCGCCCAATGGCCGCCCCGCCGCAAGAGATCGGGGAAGACGACCCGGGCGATCGCGTTGAGCCGCCTGCCGAAATCGCCGCCGGGGAAGCGAGCCAGGCCCCGCAGGTAGTCGTCACGGTTCCGGAGGAAATCCTGAACCACCAGCTGCCGCTTGAGCATGTTCTTCAGGTTCTCCGGCAGCTCCTCGCGGGTGAACACTCCCTGCTTGACCACGGCTTCGAGCAGCTCGCCGGCCACCTCCACTTCCTGCTGATCCAGCTGCGTCAGAACGTCCCGGATAACGAATCGGTGTCGAATCGCGAGCTCCCGCGATTCTTCGTCCTGCGAGGCGCTCAACTGTTGTAGACCATCCATGAGCTGTCCGGTCGTGGAGACCAGCCGCTCGAGGGGGATCTGCGCGATGATCTCGTGCTCGACCTGCGCCTCTTCCAGAACGGCAATGTCTTTGGCGATTACGTCGCAGTTCACCAGCAGGTCCGCGAGAAGTTGGGGCGTCCGAAGCGGGCGAATCACTTCATCGATGATCTGGATCTTGATCTGCTGGAGCTTCTCCGGTGATGCCTGCTTGTAGAGGGGGAGCATGCTGAGGTCTCTCCCCAGCCTGCTGAGGGCGCGCTCCACGCGCCAGGGGAGCCGACGTTCCCGCCCGAGGACGTCCGCTTCGAAGAGCGTGGACACGTGCACGATGTTCTGGTCAATGAACGCCTGGGTCACCCGGACCCGCTCCTCGTCGGCCCGGCCCGCTCTGGGGGGCTCGCTCATCAGGATGACGAAGGCGTTGAACTCCTCGGACTCGATCCCGGCCCTGAGGGAGAAGCTCAACAGATGCCGTCTGTTGAAGAAGTCGAGGATCTTCGGGGTGAACAGCTCCGCCATACCGCTGATCATGATTTGGTCCAACATCAGCGGCTCCGCGTCGTACCCTTCGATCATGAGGGTGCGGTGGTCACGGTCCATTCCGACCAGATAGGTGATCCCGGCCCGATCCTCCAGAACACGAACGAACTCCTCGTATAGTCCGGCACGGGACTGCTGCGCCTGCGGATGATCCGGTGCGTAGTAACCGGTTCGGAGCATCGCCTTGGCGAGATCGAGCGTGAACTCGGCGAGAGGTCCAGCCGGCTGACGGGCGGCCTGCGTGTCCGTCGAGCGATCTGGCTGTGACGCCGGGGTCTGGTCCCCGGGCGTACTCATCGGTCGGTGCCGCAGCTGGTGGAGGTCATGGCTGACCTCGTCGGGAGCTGCGCCTAAAATGGGGAACGAGGGTGCGAAAGGCCAGGGCTATTGGCCGCGCGTGAGAGCTATCGCTCCCCGCAGCTGAGCCAGGCTGCCAGCGAGGCAGAGCGCGGTGCGTATATTTCTGACCACCTCATGACCGCCGAACGAACCTACACCGACCGGGAAGTCGCGCTGATACTGCGCAGAGCGACGGAGATGCAGCACGACGGTTCGGCGCGGACCGAGGGCTTGAGCCTGAGTGCGCTGCGTGACATCGCGCGCGAGATCGGCCTGGACCCCGACCTGGTGAGCGAAGCCGCTCGGCAACTCCCCGCCGCCGAGGCCGGTGCCCTCGCTCGGTTCTTCGGCGGGGGCACCCAGTACGAGATCCACCTCGCGCACGATGCGCCGCTGGCACCGGAGCAACTGCAGGATCTCGCGATGACGATTCGCAGCGCCATGCGGCATCAGGGACAGACTCAGGAAGTGATGGGCTCCCTCGAATGGAAAACGACCGGTGAGGTCAGTCAGGTTGCGGTCACGGCGAGCACCCACGGCGGGCGCACCTCCGTGCACGTCATCGCGGATCGCGGCGGGGCGGCGTTCCTCACCGGCGTCGGTTCCATCGGCCTCGGGGTGTTCGCGGCGGCAGTGACCGGCGCGATCATCGAGCCCGGTGTAGCCGGCGGCGTGGCGCTGATGGGTGGAGGGGTTGCCGGCGGCATGGCACTCGCCCGCGCCATCTGGCGGCGGAATACCCGGAAGTTCCGCGAGAAGCTGGCCCGGCTGACGGAGGGCATCCGCCGGACGTTCGAAGGCTGACCGCTACGGCATCGGCTGCTGCAGGATCGCCAGCATCACCTGAATCCCCTCCACGAAGTTGCCCAACCGCAGGTTCTCGTTCGGGCTATGCTGGTTGTTGTCCGGGTTCACCGTCGGAACGGTCACCGCCGGCGCGCCGAGCGTGGCAACAAACGGTGAAATCGGAATCGACCCGCCACTCGTACGGATCTTGATGGGCTCCTCGCCAAACAGGTGCACCATCGCGTTGGTCAGCCAGCGGCCGATGTCCGAGTCGATCTCGGTGCGGTAGGCGGCGTATGAGACGTTGGAGGTGAAGGTGGCGATCCGGGGGCGGCTTTGGCGCTCCGCGTCGGTCGGCTCGTGATCGATGACGTAGTACCCGAGTCCCTCGATGTGCCTACGAATGAGTCCCAGCAGGTGGTCGGGATCGCTCTCCTTGACGAGTCGCACATCGATCTCGGCGGTCGCGAAGGCGGGCACGATGGTGCGGCGCTGCTCACCCACCCATCCCGACGCCATGCCGCGAACGTTGAGCGAGGGATACTGGCGGGCCTCCTGCAGCGTCGTGCCGACGCTGTCGGTCTCCGCGATGCCCAGCTGTTGCCTGATCGCCGCCTCGTCGTCGGGCACCCGTGCCAACACGCTCCGCGTGGCCTCGTCGAGCACGATCCCATCGTAGAAGCCGGGGACGGTGACGCGCCCGAATTCGTCCTTCATGGAGGCGAGGATCTGCGCGAGGCGGAGCGCCGGGTTCGGCGCCCAGTTGCCGTAGTGCCCGCTGTGCTGCGGCACGCGGGGTCCGTACACCGTGAGTGTGATCGTGGCGATGCCGCGCGCCCCGAACGTCAGCGTCGGCTGGTTGGTGGGATGCCGCGGACCGTCGAAGATGACGAGCATGTCGGCGGCGAGCCTGTCCCGGTACCGCTCGACCGCCGCAGGCAGGTTGGGCGACCCCAGCTCCTCCTCCGAATCGACGATCACCTTGACGTTGAAGTTGGGCGTGACGCCCGCGGCGTCCATCGCGGAGAGCGCACCGAGAAACTGAACGTTCTGTCCCTTGGAGTCGGCGGTCGAGCGCGCGAAAATGCGCCACTCCGGATCCCAGTCATCGCTCAGGCGGTCCCACGGGATGTCGTGCCACTCGCCATCCGCGCCGCGCTCGCGCAGCACCGGCTCGTAGGGCGACGCCTGATGCCAGCGCGCGGTATCCACCGGCTGACCGTCGGCTTGGAGATAGACGAGCAGCGTGCGGTCGGCCTCCGGAAAGGTGCGCTCGGCGAGGAGGAGCGGGACGCGACCGGTTTCCAGTTCCTCGGTGCGGAACCCCCTTTGCTGGAGCTCGACGGTGAGCCAGTCGATGACCGGCCGCAGATCGTCGGGGAAGTGCGCGTCGTTGGGAATCCGCAGGTACTCGCGGAACAGCTCGACGGCCTGCGGGGCCTGCGCGTTGGCGTGCCGTTCGATCTCGGCAGAGGGGAGCTGTTGCGCGACCAGGGGTGTCACGCAGGCAAGGAGCAGCGCAGCGCTCGTCACGGTGAGAGTTCGCGGGTCGCAGTCGATCATCTGTCAGTTCCCTACCGAGGAAGCTCGAGCGAAAGCAGCGGTGGATCATCCGATCCGCGCGCAATCAGGCCGTAAGATGCGGCCTGTGACGGCCGGCTGCTAGAGAAAGGGGATTGGCCGCCGTCGGAGTTGCTGTAGCCGGATGGACAGCCGCGGACCGCAGGTGGTTGCCGGCGGGCGTTCGGAAAGCGGATCTGGCGAGGCCGCACGACGCAACGGATTTGGTCGGAATTCGGGGATGGCGTAGCGGCGGTCGCAGCCCGCCACGCTCAGAGCTGCAGGACCACCCCGATGGCCGTGCCACCCTCCGAGGGAGCGACGGTGAGGTTCACGCCGGTGACTTCGTGGAGCTTGGGCACGCCCCACCCCACCAGCGAGCCGATCACGGCCCCACCGATGAGGTCGGTGGGATAGTGCTTGCCCGCCCGGTAGCGCAGGTACCCGGTGGTTGCCGCGAGGGTCATGGTGCCTGCCCACACCCAGGGCCTGGCCGGCGAGTCGGGGTGGAGCTTCGCGTACACTGAGCTGAAGAACACCGCACTCGCGAAGGCGTTGGCGGTGTGGCTGGAGGGGAAGGAGCGGCGGGCGCCGACCTCGAGCCGCAGCTCGCCGGGGATGTCGGGGTCGTCGTTGTAGACGTAGGGCCTGGTCCGATTGGCAACGCCCTTGATGAGCTGCACGACGCCGTTGTTGAGCAGCAGCGCCTCGCCCCAGATGGCCGCCACGGTCCACGACGGCCGTGAGCCCGGAGTCGCGATCGCCAGGCCCACCGGTGCGGCCATCATGGTCCAGACCAGCACGTCGCTCACGTCGGCGGCGGCGGTGGACCATTGCTCGCTGGCGGAACGGTCGAAGCCGTTGAGGTCCGCCGGGTCGAGCGCCGCGATCTGGTCCGGGGTGAGGGGGTCCTGGCCCAGGTACACCGCAACGGCACCCCCGACGAGGGCGACGCCCCCGGCGGTGAGGCCGGCGTCGAGCCACGGCTTGAGCTCGTAGGGGAAGCGCTCCTGCGCCGGCGCGGGCGCGCACAGCGAGAGGCACGCCAGCAGTGCGAGCGCCGTCGTCCGGCCGTAGTGAGCTCTCATGGCACAACGAGAGCCTACCGCCATACCCGTGTCAACCGTCCGACCCGCGGTGTTATCCTTCCCCGTCATGTCGAACACTCTCTCACTGCGGGTGGTCAGCTTCAACGCCTGGGCGCTGCCGCTCAGCATCCCGTCGCAGCAGAAGCGCCGCCGCATGCGACGGCTGCCGCAGGCGCTCGCCGCGCTGGATGCCGACGTCATCGTGTTGCAGGAGATGTTCGACATGCGGGCCAGGCGGCACGTGCTGCGCGAGCTGTGCCCGCCCTATGTGACGACGCCGGATGCCCTGGACTCCCGCCGCATTCTGCGGCTCGTGCCGATCGACGTGACGGGGGGTCTCCTCGTGCTCTCACGCCTGCCCATCACCGGCTCCCGCTTCTTCCCGCACCCGCCCGACGCGGGCTCGAAGCCGGATGAGCGGGTCGGCCGCAAGGGGGCGATGATCGTGCACCTCGACACACCGCTCGGGAACGTGACGGTGCTCGCCGTGCACCTGTACGCCGGCACCAAGCCGAAGCACGCCGAGGTGCGGCGCGCCCAACTCGGGCCCGTGCTGGAAGTCCTGAACCGCGAGGCGAACGGCAGCCCGGTGGTGTTCGCGGGAGACGTCAACGCGTCGCCGACCGAGAGCTACCCCGAGGCCGCGGACCCGAAGAACCCGCCGACAGCCGAGTACGCCGCACTCATCGAGGCGGGCTTCAGCGATCCCCTGCCACCGAACCCCACGCCGGCCAGCCGGACGGCGACCTGGGTCCCGAGCCGAAACCGCTACGCGGCGTTGCCGTACCAGGAGACCAAGACGGACGCGCGCTACGATTACGTGCTGGTGCGGTCAGGCTCGGCGCATGTGTGGGCCGTGAAGGATGCTCGCACCGTGCTCGACGAGGCCGGCGCCCATCTCTCGGATCACCTCGGCGTGCAGGTGGAGCTGGAGCTCGTCGCGCAGCGCCCCTAGGCCCCCTGCGGTTCGAACCAGTGCTTGGTTGCCACGCAAAAGCGGCAAACCGACAGCATGACAGGCACCTCCACCAGCACCCCCACGACCGTGGCGAGCGCCGCGCCTGATTCCGGCCCGTAGAGGGCGATCGACGTGGCCACCGCCAGCTCGAAGAAGTTCGAGGCGCCGATGAGCGCCCCGGGTGCGGCCACCGCGTAGGGAACGCGGAGCAGCCGCATCAACCCATAGGTCAGCGACGAATTGAAGTAGACCTGAATCAGGATCGGGATCGCGATCAGCACCACATGGAACCAGCGCGTGGTGATGTTCTCGGCCTGGTAAGCGAAGATGAGGACCAGGGTCGTGAGCAGCGCGAGAATGGTCACCGGTGCGAAGCGCGCCACATAGCGGCGGTTGAACCACTCCTCACCCTTGTGGCGGATGAGATACCGGCGGCTCAAGGCTCCGGCTACCAGAGGGATCACCACGAACAGGATCACGGCGTAGAGCAGGACCTCGAACGGCACCTCGAGCCCTGCCGCCCCGGTGACCAGCAACGTCACGATGGGGGCGAACGCCAGCAGCATGATGAGGTCGTTCACCGAGACCTGCACGAGGGTGTAGGCCGGGTCGCCGTCCGAGAGATACGACCACACGAACACCATCGCGGTGCACGGTGCCGCGGCGAGAATGATGACGCCCGCGATGTATTGGCCGGCTAACTCGGGGCCGATGAGGGGCAGGAACAGGTGCTTGAAGAACAGCCAGCCGAAGAAGGCCATCGAGAACGGCTTTACCAGCCAGTTCACGAAGAGGGTGACGAACAGTCCCCGTGGCCGCTTCCCCACGTTCACAATCGACGCAAAGTCGATCTTGAGCATCATGGGGTAGATCATCAGCCAGATCAATACCGCGATCGGGATGTTGATGTGGCTCGTCTCGCTGAACTCGAGACGCCCCAGCACGAGAACCAGTCCTGGGGCCAGCTTCCCGATCGCCACGCCCAGAACCATGCAAAGCGCGACCCAGAGACTGAGATAGCGCTCGAAGACGTTCATCCGCTTGTGGCCACGTTTCATGCGCGCCTCATCTCTCTCACCCGATTTCCCGTATCCCGGCGGCGCCGTAAGATACTGTGCCGACGTCCTTCCGTGGTCAGGCGCGTCGGCAGCTGCGTTCCCAGGGGACGGCACGGGACGCCCCGCCACTGCGGACACTGGCCGGGCCAGGGTGGCTCGCCCAGAATACGGACTGGAAGGGAGGTGCCCATGTCACGGACGATCTTGGTCGTGCTGCCGCTTTTCATCGTGTGGTCGGAGGCGTCTGTGGCGCAGTGCGACCCGTCGGTGGTCGTCGCCTACTACAGCCAGACCGGGCGCACTCGCGCCATGGCGCGCGCCGTTGCCGATGGCGCGGCCGCGGGTGGAACAAGCGTCATCTCGCTTCCCGTGGACAGTGTCACCGCGGAGCAGCTCGTGGCAGCGCAAGCGATCATCGTCGGTAGTCCCGTGTACAACGCCAATGTCGCCCCGCAGGTGCAGGAATTCATGCTCCGGTGGCCCTTCGCGGGGGGTGAAATGCGGGACAAGCTGGGTGCCGCCTTCGTATCGGGCGGCGGGATATCGGCGGGCGAGGAGACCACGCAGCTCGCCATTCTGCGGTCGATGTTGATCTTCGGGATGATCGTGGTCGGGGGTGGAGAGTGGCAGAGCGCGTTCGGTGCCTCGGCCGTCACGGAGGAGCCCCCGTTCCTCTCCGGGGCCGGGGAGGTCAACGAGCAGTTTCTCGCGAAGGCGCGGGGGCTGGGGATTCGGGTGGCGCAGCTGGCTCGACGAATGGCCTGTCCCTAAAGAGTCGTTCGAGCAGGGGCGTTGCGCCGAAATAGACGGCGACAGCGAAGACCACGCCGATGACCGAATCGATCGCGAAGTGCCCCTGAGTGTACACCGTCGACAGGGTGACGCCGAGCGCGCCCAGAATGAACAGCACGGCCCAGGGGCGTGAAAACCAGGCCACCGCAAGAAGGGCCGCCGTGACGGCCCCAACCACGTGCGAGCTGGGGAAGGCGGTACCCATCGAGTCGGCGGCGTGTGTTCCCGACATCACGAGCTGGTAGAAGAACCCCTCCGTGTGCGGGCCCTGAAACCGCTGCACCGTGTGGCTGGGTCCGTCCACCGGCAGGATGGCGTACAGCGTGTAGCAGGCCAGATAGGCCACGGTCGTGGCAAAGATGAAGCGCTGCGTCTGTGAATGCCCGCGTAACACGAGGACGAGCGGCGTCAGGAAGACCATGGGGTAGTAGACCCAGTATGCCGCGAACATGAACTCGCTGAACCAGAGCTGCGGCATGGCCGGCGCCCATACCTCCTGCAGGTGTTGGCCGAACAACCAGATGTCGGCCGCGGCGATGGGTGCGTCGAAAGAGCTCTCATGGAACGTGTGGCGTATCAGCCCCATCTCGAGCCAGTAGAGCGCGATGAGCACGATGGGGTAGAGGTCACGGAGGGCGCGCCCGAACGGTGTGCCCTCGTCGCCGAGGCGGCCGGTCAGGATCGAGAGCGAGATGGCGGCCGCGTGTGCCGCGACCAGCCATGGCGCCACCGGGCTGCGCCATAGCGCCGTGAGCCACAGCAGCCCGAATCCGGTGTTGAACACGATGAGCAGGTAGTCGACCGGCCTGATTCCCCGCGCCAGTGCCATCGTACCCACTACCTCCGGTCGGGGTGATTCAGCGTACTGGTCGCGGGAATATAGACGGTCGGGGCGACGACGACGAAAAAGCCCCGGCGTGACCGGGGCTTTGTTGAGAGTCTCGTCGGCTTTGGCCGGCCTACCGTTCGGCGCTCCGGTAGTCCTTGTAGCACGAGCGCGCGAACCACGTGCCGCCCACGGCCAGCACCGCAACGCCCAGGTACACATTCACGAACGCCGCCGCAGCACCGACCGCCACCGCCACGATTCCGCACCAGATGGACGGACTGAGTGATTTGTCCTGCATCATGACGCCCTCCGTTGGAAGCACCGCACACGGCGCGGTGCGTACACAAAAACTGAAGAACCGAGAGCGTCGGTGCAACCGAACAATCGATCGTTCTTGTCGGCATTGTCGGGGGGGGAACGCGACCGACAGTGTCGTATATCACCATCGTTGCATCAGAGGCCTGCAGGCAACTTGAAGTTGTAGCTCACGCCGACGCCGAAGACGGCGGGCTTGGTCGACGGGATGTCGAAGACGCTACCGGTCTGCTCCGGGAGGTACTCCCAGTCGAGTGCGCCGTGCACGCCGAGCCCCATGCTGAAGCCCACGTGCACGCCTGCTGAGACGCCGAAGCCATTCTGGCTGATACTGAGATCCCCGATCTTGACGTCGCGGATCGAGTATCGTGGCGCTGCCCACAGCTCGAAGGAGAATCCCGGGAGTGGCGGGCTGAACCCCACGCCGATGCTGATCGGGATGTTGACCTCGGCAGAGTCTTGGGCGAGCTCGACACGCCCGTATCCTGCCTGGATGTTCACGGCCAGGGGCATGACCCCCCCGCCGATGACCCGGATGGCCGCGGTCCCCATCCACTGGAAGTTGCTCTGGCGCTCCCCGGCGATCTCCGGATTCACGGTGCCGATGCCCGCCCCGAGTTGGAGCACCGCCAGCCCGACAACCGCCCGGGCGGCGAGGGTGCGGCTCTTGCCGGATTCGTCGTTGAGCCCCTTGCCGTAGTCGGCGAAGACCGAGATCCCGGTGCCTCCCTTTGGGGAGGTGTAGACTGGGAGGGAATGGAGCTGTGCAGCTGCGGGTGTGGCGACGCTGCCGAGCGTCACCACCGCACCAAGCGAAACGGCGGCCAACCGCATCGTACCTCCTTGCTAGGGGCTGAGCCGGAACATAGACTGTTCGCCCTCTGTAGAATACCCGGCTTTCGAACGCGCCGATGGGGCTACGCCGATGATCCGGATCTCCGTGTTCCTGGTTGCATTGCTCCTGAGCGGGGCGCCGCCCACTCTCGCTCAATGGACGTCGTCGCGCGCCGACGGTCACGCCCCCCTCGGCGTGATGGGCGACCACACGCACCATGCGGGCGAGATCATGCTGTCCTACCGCTACATGTACATCGTCATGGAAGACAGCCGCGTCGGCACCGCGAAGATCAGCAACTGGAACGTCGTGAACCCGGACGGAGACTACCAGTACTCGGTGACTCCCACCAGCATGCCGATGCAGGTCCATATGTTCGGCGTGATGTACTCTCCGACCGACTTCGCAACGCTCACGCTGACGATTCCGGTACATCAGAACCTGATGGACCACATGGCGCGCGATGCCAGAACCTTCACGACGGTGTCGCGCGGACTCGGCGACATCAAGCTCGGCGGCCTCATCCGGCTGCCCAAATGGGATCGCCAGAGCCTCCATCTCAATCTCGCCGTCGGCATTCCCACCGGGTCCATCGACAAGCAGGACGTAACGCCGGCCAGCGCTCCCCTCCCGACACAACTGCCTTATCCGATGCAAACGGGCTCGGGCACGTGGGACGTGACGACGGGGCTCACCTACCTGGGTCAGATCACCGATCTCTCCTGGGGTATCCAGGGGCTCGGCACGTTTCGCCTGGGGACGAACAGCCGCGGCTACGCCCTGGGCAGTACGTACCATGGCACCGGCTGGCTGGCGTACCGGTTCGTCCCGGAAGTCAGTGCTTCACTGCGGGGCGTGCTCACGCGGCAGCACAACATCGACGGCGCCGACCCGGACCTCGACCCCGCGTTCGTACCGACCGCCGATCCGTTGCTCAGGGCCTTCACCCGCGCAGAGGTGGGAATGGGGCTCAATACCTACGTCACGAGCGGGTTCTTCGAGGGGCTGCGGCTCGCAGTGGAGGGCCTCATCCCCTTCTACCAAGACCTGGACGGCCCACAGCTCGAGCTAGATTGGACGATCGTCGCCGGCGGGCAGTACTCCACGCACTTCTAGGCCAGCGCCCAGTCGACCGCCCGCTCGGCGTGGATGGCGGTGGTGTCGAGCAGCGGAACCGAGGTGTCGGCGGGCTCCACCAACAGCGAGATTTCGGTGCACCCCAGGATCACCGCCTGGGCGCCGCGCTCGGCCAGGCGGGCGATGATCTCCAGGTACCGTCCACGCGAGCGGTCTAGGCACTTCCCCACGCACAGCTCCTCGAAGATCACCCGGTCGATCAGCTCGCGCTCGGGCTCGGAGGGAACCAGTACCTCGAGGCCGTGGCGCTCGACGAGCCGCCCCCGGTAGAAGTCCTCCGCCATGGTGAACCGGGTGCCGAGGAGGCCGACCGTTGCGAAGCCAGCGCTCCTCACGGCCTCGCCGGTCGCGTCGGCGAGGTGGAGCAACGGGATCTCGATCGCCGCTTCGATGAGCGGGGCCACCTTGTGCATGGTGTTGGTGCACAGCACCAGGAAGTCGGCACCGGCGGACTCGATCCGGCGTGCGGCGTCGGCGAGGATGGCACCCGCGGCGTCCCAGGAGCCGGCCGACTGCAAGCGTTCGATGGGCTCGAAGTCCACGCTGTAGAGCACGCACTCCGCGGAGTGCAGCCCGCCGAGCCGGTCGCGCACCGCCTCGTTGATGAGCCGGTAGTAGGTCAGGGTGGACTCCCAGCTCATCCCGCCCAACAGGCCGATGGTCTTCACACGCACCTGCCTCCGTCGTGACGCTGCGGCTGTGCCATGGCTCGGTCGACTGAAATATCTCCTGGCGCCCGGACTCGCGAAACGTCACCGCCCTTGACGGGGAGCCGCGAGCGCACCCGTATAGAGGCCATGCGCCGTCTCAAGAACGTCGATGCCGGCGAGCGCGCCTACCGAATCAAGGCACTGGTGCTGGGAGCGCTGTTCGGGATGTTTGGCGGCCTCCCGGTCGGCGCCCTCCTCGCCGAAAAGGTCGGGGGCAACCCCATCGTCTTCATGCTCGCCGCCGTGGTGATGGTGACGGTCGCGGCGGTGGTCTCGAGCGAGCTCGCAACCCGGTCGGCCGGTCGCACGGTCCAGTCGATCTACAACCCGGAGGGAACGGCGGTCCGGCGCGAGTACTCGCTGGCCGACTCGCTCGTGGCGCGGGGGAAGTACGAGGACGCTGCGGCGGCCTACGAGGTGGCGTGCCTCGAGCATCCGGAGGATCCCGAGCCGTACTTCCGGCTGGCGCGGCTGCTGCGGGATCATCTGCAGCGCCACGACGAGGCCGCCCAGTGGTTCGAGCGGGCGCGGACTGAGTCGCGGATCCAGGGGCTGCAGGGGTTGGTGATCTCGCAGGAGCTGATCGAACTCTATGTCCACAAGCTCCGCACTCCCAGACGGGCCATCCCGGAGCTCATGCTGCTGTGCGAGCGCTTCCCGGGAACGCCCGCTGCGGACGGCGCACGGAAGGAACTGGAGGAGATGCGCGAGCTGCTGGCGCAGGAGCGTGACGGCACACTCGACTTCACGGAGGAGTTCCTCCGGCGGGTAGACCGGAGAGAGTCCTAGGGGCAGCCGCTCACCGGCCGAGCTTCAGCCAACGCGGCACCCGCGCGCAGTATTCCTCGTACGACCCTCCAAAGAGCCGCCGCAGTGACGGCTCCTCGTAGAACACGACGAAGAGGTGAAAGGCGCCCCCGACGACCAGGGCGTACGCGACCAGCACCGCTGATTCAAGAGCGACGGCCTCACCCAACAACACCGCGAAGACCGCCACGTACATGGGGTTTCGGGAGAAGCGGTAGAAGCCGCGTGCGACCAGGTAATGCGGCGGGTCGATGGGGGCCGGTGTGCCGTGGCCGGCTACGACGAAGTCCCAGGCGGAGCGCAGATAGATCACCACCCCGGCGAGGATGGGGGCGAGGCCGAGCCAGCGGGCGGCGCCCAGCGGCGCAGCGCCGCCGGCCCCGGCACGTATCAGGAGATAAGGCACCAATCCGGCGACGGTGCCGGGGACGAGCACGGTGAACAGCAGGGTCTTGAGCGCAGCCACGCGTCCCTGCGTCACCTCTGGATCATGCCGCCCTGAGCTCCGATGTGCAGCTCGGGCAACGCGTCGCCTTGATCGGAATCGTCGAGAAGCAGTGCGGGCAGTCCTTCTTGTCGGGCGGCGGTGGTGCCGTATCCTGCTTGCGTTTCATCGCGTTGATGCTGCGCACAAGCAGGAACACCGCGAACGCGACGATCAGGAAGCTCACGACGCTGTCGAAGAACAGGCCGTAGTTGATGGTGACCGCGCCCGCTCCCTGGGCGTCGGCGAGCGTCGCATACGGTCCCGCGGGATCACCGCTGGCTATGGTAAGGAAGAGATTGGAGAAGTCGACATTGCCGAGTGCCCAGCCGATCGGTGGCATGATCACGTCGGAAACCAGTGACTTCACGATGGTGCCGAAGGCACCGCCGATGATGATGCCGACCGCCATGTCGACGACATTGCCACGCATGGCGAATTCCTTGAAGTCCTTCAGCATTGTTCAAGCTCCCAGGGCACAGGGTGTGGAAAACGGAGCGAGCGAATCGGGTGCGGGGGCGAGAGTCCGTTTGGAGCGACCCCGCTCGATCAAACAACCGGCTCGAGGCGCGCCGTGAAGTGCCGCAGCACGGTCGCCTCGTACGTGATCCTGAGGCCGCGGAGCGAATCCCGCTCCCGGTAGAGCTTGGCACAGATGTCGGCGACGTAATCCAGGTGGCTGCGCGTGTAGACCCGGCGCGGCACGGCCAGGCGGACCAGCTCCAGCTCGGGCCAGTCCCCGTGCATCGCGAACATGAGACCGCCGATTTCACATCCGCGGATTCCGCCCTCCAGGTAGAGCGCGCAGGTGAGCGCCTGGGCCGGGAACTGCTCCTGTGGGATGTGTGGCAGGAACCGCTTGGCATCGAGATACACGGCGTGGCCTCCCACGGGCAGCACGAGCGGCACGCCGGCGTCGGTAAGGCGCTGGCCGAACTGCTGGACCTGGCCGATGCGGTGCGCGAGGTACCGCTCGTCAAGCACCTCCTCCAGACCCTGCGCCATCGCCTCCAGGTCGCGGCCGGCAAGTCCTCCGTAGGTCGGGAACCCCTCGATCAGGATGAGCATGTTGGTGATCTGGGTGGCCAGTTCGTGGTTGTTGAGCGCCACGAAACCGCCCATGTTCACGAGCCCGTCCTTCTTGGCCGACACGGTGCAGCCGTCCGCCAGTGAGAAGAACTCCCGCACGATGTCGGAAATCGCTCCGTCCGCACCGCCCCGGACCTTGTTGAAGTAGGCGTTCTCGGCGAAGCGGCAGGCATCGTAGATGAACGGGATACTGTGGCGACGGCACCACTGCGAGACCTCGCGAGCGTTCTCCAGGCTCACCGGCTGCCCGCCCCCCGAGTTGTTCGTGATGGTGAGCATCACCAGGGGGATGCGATCGCGTCCGACGTCCGCCAGCACCTTGTCGAGCTTGGCGACGTCCATGTTTCCCTTGAAGGGGACGTCGGCGATGGGGTCGTACGCCTCGTCGATCACGCAGTTGACGGCGACGCCCCCGTTGTGCTCGATGTTCGCCTGGGTGGTGTCGAAGTGGATGTTGTTGGGGACGTGGTCGCCCTCCTTGAGCACCGTCGTGAACAGCAGGTTCTCGGCCACCCGTCCCTGGTGCGTCGGAATCACGTGCTCGTACCCGGTGATGCGCCGCACCGTCTCCTCGAAGCGGTAGTAGTTGTCGCTCCCAGCGTACGACTCGTCGCCCACCATCAGCGCCGCCCACTGCTGGTCGGACATGGCGGACGTTCCGGAGTCGGTGAGCAGATCGATGGTGACGAGCCGCGCCGGGATGCTGAAGACGTTGTAGCCCGATTCCGCGAGCGCCGCTTCCCGCTCGGCGCGCGTGGTGAACGGGATCGTCTCGACGGTCTTGATCTTGAAGGGTTCCATGCGCCCAAAGATACGGCTGCCGCCGCGTCGCGGCAGGACCCGGTTTCGGTGGATGGCACGCGGTCCGATGACGCCCTGGGGTCCTGCGGAAACCGCCTACCGCTTGCGAATTCGTACTCCCTAATATAACTATTTGCCATAGCTAACCCCTCCACTTCTCGTGGCTCGCGGCAGACATGGTCGATCCTGCGCTCGCACTGTTGGTCTTCGCCGTCATCCTCGGGCTGACGGTGGTGGCCTTTTGGCCGCGCCGGGGAATCGTCGCGCGCCTCGGACGGCTGGTGAGGCTCACCGAGCGGGCTCGGGTCGAGGACGCCCTGAAGCACCTGCACGAGTCCGAGTACGCGGGCAAGCCGGCCACCATGGAGAGCGTGGCTGGTGCGCTGGGGATGTCGCGCGCGCGCGCGGCGCAGCTCGTGGCGCGGCTCGAGGGCCTGGGCCTGGCCCGCTCCGAGGGTGAGACACTCACCCTCTCCGGGGTGGGGCGCAGCCAGGCGCTTCGCGTGCTCCGCACCCACCGTCTGTGGGAGCGCTACCTCGCCGATCGCACAGGGGTGCTGCCGGCCGACTGGCACGACGAGGCCGAGACCCGGGAGCACACGCTCAGCGGCGATCAGGTGGAGCAGCTCGCCGCGGCGATGGGCGACCCGCGGTACGACCCGCATGGCGATCCGATTCCGACGGCCGACGGAGAGTTGCCCCCGCGCAAGGGTTTCGCGCTCACGGATCTGCGGCCCGGGCAGCGGGCGTCGGTCGTCCACCTGGAGGACGAGCCCCGCGAGATCTTCGAGCAGCTCCTGCGGCTCGGCCTCGCCCCGCGCACCCAGGTCGAGATCGTGTCGGCCGGTCCGCACGCCATCCGGTTCACCGCCGACGGGCAGGAGTTCACACTCGAGCCGGTCGCGGCGCGCAACGTCACCGTGGCGGCACCGCTGCTGGAGGACGAGCGCGGCCCCTTCGAGTCGCTCTCGTCGTTGCGCCCCGGTGAGGAAGCGGAGGTGCTGGAGATTTCCCCGGTCTGCCAAGGGCCGCAGCGCCGCCGCCTGCTCGACCTCGGTGTGGTGCCCGGAACGGTGATCACCGCCGAGCTGGAGGGAGCGATGCGCGACCCGGTGGCGTATCGCATTCGCGGCGCGCTCATTGCGTTGCGACGGGAGCAGGCCGGCTGGATTCGGGTGACCAGGGCCTGACATGGTGACCCTCACCGCGCCCGGACGCCGCCGCCCCGCCCCGGACCGCCAGGCGAGCCTTGTCCAACTGGGTCTCAAGCCGGACAAGTGGGATTGTCTGGTGGCGCTGGCGGGGAATCCCAACACGGGCAAGAGCACCGTGTTCAACCAGCTCACGGGCCTGCGGCAGCACACCGGCAACTGGCCCGGCAAGACCGTGGCGCGCGCGGAGGGGGTGTTCGCACTGCGGGACAGCCGGGTCAAGGTCGTGGACCTGCCCGGTACCTACTCGCTCCAGGCCGGCAGCGCCGACGAGGAGGTTGCGCGCGACTTCATCCTGTTCGGCCGGCCCGACGTGACGGTCGTGGTGGTCGACGCCACGCGGCTCGAGCGCAACCTGAACCTCGTGCTGCAGATCCTCGAAATCACCGATCGCGTGGTCGTCTGCCTCAACCTGATGGACGAGGCCCGGCGCCACGGGATCGCGATCGACCCGCCCAAGCTCTCCCGTGAACTGGGTGTCCCGGTCGTTCCGACGGCGGCGCGGCAGGGGGAGGGGATCCCCCAACTCCTCGAAAAGATCCACGACGTGGCAACGGGGGAGACCGAGACCGCGCCGTTCCGGGTTCGGGACCTGCCGCCCGAGGTCGCCTCGAGCGTCGGGGATCTGGCCCAAACGGTGCGGCGCGTCTATCCCGACCTGCCCAACGCGCGGTGGGTCGCGCTGCGGCTGCTCAACGCCGATGCGCGCGTGGAGGCCGCAGTGCGCGCCGGCGACCTCGGTAGCGTGGCCGACGGTCGGCTCGTCGAGGTAGCGCACGGCGCACGGGGCGCTGCGGCCTCACGGCCCGCCGAGGAGATCCTCGAGCGGGCGTCCCAGCTGCGCTGGACGCTGAGCCCCAACTTCCACGACCGGCTCACCGAGGCGGCCTATGCCGAGGCGCGACGGATCGCGGAGGCGAGCGGCGTTACCGGCGTGCGGCGCGCGAAGTTCGACTTCGATCGCACCCTCGACCGTTTGCTGACCAGCAAGTGGCTCGGCTTCCCGCTCATGCTCCTGGTGCTCACGGTCGTTTTCTGGATCACCATCGCCGGGGCCAATTATCCCTCGGCCCTCCTGGCGTCGCTGCTACTGGACACCGTCCACCCGGTGCTCAAGGGCTTCGCCGCCGGCATCGGAGTGCCGTGGTGGCTCAGCGGCTTCCTGCTCGACGGGGTGTACCTCGCCACCGCGTGGGTGGTCAGCGTGATGCTCCCGCCCATGGCGATCTTCTTTCCGCTGTTCACGCTGCTGGAGGACTTCGGCTATCTCCCGCGCGTGGCGTTCAATCTCGACGGCCTGTTTCGTCGAGCGGGTGCGCACGGCAAGCAGGCGCTCACCATGTGCATGGGCTTCGGCTGCAATGCCGCCGGTGTGGTGTCCACACGCGTGATCGACAGCCCGCGGGAGCGGCTGATCGCGATCATCACCAACAACTTCTCGCTCTGCAACGGGCGCTGGCCCACCCAGATCCTCATTGCCACGATCTTCATCGGTGCGCTGGTTCCGGCGCACCTGGCGGGACTCGCCTCGGCCGCGGCCGTGGTGGGGATCGCCGTGCTGGGGATCGTGGTGATGTTCTTCGCGTCCTGGCTCCTGACGCGCACCGTGCTTCAGGGCGAGGCCACGAGCTTCAGCCTGGAGCTTCCTCCCTATCGGCCGCCGCGCGTGCTGCAAACGCTGTACACGTCGCTCATCGACCGTACCCTGATCGTGCTGTGGCGCGCGGTAGTCTTCGCGGCACCCGCCGGCGCCGTGATCTGGCTGGTGTCGAACGTCGGGGTGGGCAACGCGAGCCTCGCCGAGCACTTCGTGTCGTGGCTCGACCCCTTCGGCATCCTGATCGGCTTGAACGGCGTGATCCTGCTGGCGTACGTGGTGGCCATCCCGGCCAATGAGATCATCATCCCGACGGTGCTCATGCTGACCGTGCTCACGTTGGGCGGCGGGGGTGCGGGCGAGGGTGCGGGCGTGATGTTCGAGCTCGAGAGCGCGTCGGCGACCGGCGATCTGCTGCAAGCGGGCGGCTGGACGCTGCTGACGGGCATCAACCTCATGCTGTTCAGCCTGCTGCACAATCCGTGCTCGACGACCATCTACACGATCTACCGGGAGACGCGGAGTGTGCGCTGGACATCGGTCGCGAGCCTGCTCCCCCTGCTCATGGGCTTCTCCGTGTGCTTCGTGGTGGCCCAGCTGTGGCGGCTCCTGCAGTGAACACGGCCCGCTACGTCGTTGCGGTCGTGCTGCTGGTGTCCGTGCCGCCAAGCGTCTTGCTGTGGTTCGTCATCCATCCGTTCGTCGGCTTCTGGCGCCGGTTCGGTCCGGGGTGGACGTACGCCATCCTGAGCGTTCCCGTGATCGCGATGATGGCGGGGCTGTACCTCGCTCGCGATACGCTGCTGGGCGCCGATCTGGGTACCAGCATCCCGCTGCTAGCCCTGGCGGCGGCGTGCTTCTCCGCGGGGGCGGTGATCGCGCGCAAGCGCCGGAGACACTTGACCCAGAAGATCCTGACGGGCATCCCCGAGCTGCGCCGCGAGGCGAGCAACCGCGGCACCTTGCTCACTGAGGGGATCTACGGCAAGGTGCGCCACCCGCGCTACATCGAGTTCTTCTGCTGGGTGGCGTCGTATGCCTGCTTCGCCAACTACCTGGGGCTCTACGTCCTGTTGGTGCTCACGTTTCCCACCCTGTATCTGATCGTGCTCCTGGAGGAGCGCGAGCTGCGGGATCGTTTCGGCAAGGAGTACACGGAGTACTGCCGGCGGGTGCCGCGCTTCGTGCCCAGGCGGCCGACGCGGGATTGAGGCGCGGTCACGCCGGGCTACGCGACCGCGCAGCACTCCTCGGGCTCACGAAAGCCAGCCGCCGCAAGCGCTGCCCGAATCTCCGCGCGGGCCTCGGGCGAGCCGACGGCGCCCACGACGTACGCGCTGCGGTACTGTTTGAGGTCCGACGGGTGAATGACCAGGGCGTCGTGGATGGTCTGTCCGAGCTTCCGTCGGTCGAGCTCCACGAAGGCGATCACGTGTTGCCGCGCAGCCTGAAGTGTGCGAGCGAATGCCTTCCCCACGGGACCCGCTCCCCACACGACGACCGGCCGGCCGCCGATGCGGCGCGCCAGGTAGTGTACCTTGCAGCGCCGGAACGCCTCTTCTGCGTAGCGGGGGTCCGTGCGTGAGAGCCGGTCCTCGCCCTCACGCCACTCGAGGAGCACCTCGGGCACCTTCCCCATGCGCTCCCCAGTCGCCCACAGCCGCAGCACCAGGTCGTAGTCCTCCGGCCACTCGGTGTCCCGATAGCCGCCCGCCCGCGCGAAGGCTCCGCGGCGGACCAACAGGGTGGGGTGGGGGATGGGGCACTCGACGAACAGATCGCGCTCGATGTCGTCGGGCGACACGACGTCGTTGATCCAGCGCTCGTAGCGGCGGGCGCCGTCGCGCACGAGCCGGCGCGGGATGTAGCGGACGCGTGTGCCGCACGCCGCGACGTCGGGGCGGGCGTCGAGATAGGCGACCTGACGCTCCAGGCGCGCGGGCTTCGCGATGTCATCGGCATCCATGCGGGCAAGCAGCTCGCCCTCGGCACGTGCGGCGGCGGTCCGGAGGGCGGCGACGATTCCGCGTGGCGGCGTCCGGACCGGGTGTATTCGACCGTCACGCGCCGCCCAGGCGGCGAGGAGATCCGGCGTACCGTCGTCGGACCCGTCATCCACGGCGACGACCTCGAAGTCCGCGAACGTCTGCGCCGACAGGGATGCCGCCGCCGCCTCCAGCGTTGGGGCGGTGTTGCGGCAGGGCAGCAGAACGGAGAGGCGGGGCGGACTCACGCCCAAACCTAGGGTGACGGCGCGACGCCGGCCACAGCGGCCGCCCGTGGCGTCAGTGGCTCACGGTCGAGGCCAGAATCGCTCGCCCTGTCGCTCCCGAGCTCCGGTTCCGTCGGCGCCTTCGTGCCGTGACTACCCGCGCGCTTCCGCTTCGAGCCGCTGCGCCAGGCCCAGGTACCTCTCGTGCACGCCCTCGCCCGTTTCCTCGTGCTCCACCTGCTCGTAGGCCTCGAGGAGTCCCGCCTGCTGCGCGGTGGGAATGACCTGCTCCGCGAGCGGGAAGAGAACGTTGTCCTCCTTCGCGATGTGCTGCCGCAGGAGCGCTGCATAGCCCAGAGCGCTTTGCGCCACCGCTGCGCGAGCCGCCTCGTCTCCTCCCTCCAGGCGCTGGGCCGCCTCGCGCATCGCCCGCGTGTAGGCGCGTCCTTGTTCGTGCTCCATCAGCATGACCCCGATGGGCCCGCCTTCGGTGGGGACCCCGTGCTCGACCATGACCTTGAAGAGCACGCCTTCTTCCTTCCGGTGGTGGCAACCGTCGGCGAAGCCCTGGATGAACTCCGCTGCGTCGATGAAGAAGCCCGGCCGCATGGAAGCGCCTGCTTCCAGGCGGTGCGCCGCGACCTCGACGGCTCCCAGGACCCGCTCGATCACTCGATGCTCGTCCATCAAGATCGTTGTTGCCTTCATGATCCCTCCGTTACCCGTGTGCGCGAAACAGCCTCCAGCCGATGAGACCCGGCAACGCGACCCACGCGGCCAGAGAGAGGCCGGACAACGTCGCCGTGCCCGCTGCGCCGAAGCGCGCCGCGACCCTGGCACCGACCGGTCCCAAGAGTGACAGGTCCGCGTCGAGCGCACTCACTACGCCCATGCGAAAGGCCTCCACCGGATTGAGGAAGCTCCAGGTCACGAGGAGTTGCTCCGGCAGTCCCCAGCGCACGAACGCGACCATGACGCCGAGCGTGCCGAGCGCCACCAGTACGAGCCACACCAGAATACCGAAGGTCACAGCGCGTGCTCTGGAGCCGGCAATGGTGGAGAAGCAGAGCCCCAGCGCCACGAATACGAGGGCCAGCAGCACCACGAATGCGTAGAGGATGGCGACGAGGCCAGGTGGCACCCCACGCAGCACGGCGACGGCGCCGGCGGCCCCGAAGCCCAACGTCATAGAGAGCAATACGGCGAGGCTCACGCCGCCCAGCTTCCCGGCGTAGACCTCCCCGAACGTCACGGGCTGGGCCAGCACATACTCCAGCGCGCCGCTCTCTCGATCCTCCGCGATGGCGGCCGCAGCCGGGAACAGGGCCATCAGCGGCACGAACAGCAGCGCCAGGTGCACCAGCCCCGTGAAGGCCTTGGCGAAGCCGCGAAAGCCGTACACCGTGATGTCGCCCATCCCGAAGGTGGCGAGAAGCAGTCCGCCCGCCAGGAAGACGGCGGAATAGGCGAGGAACCAGCGAGCCCGCAGAGAGCCAGCCAGCTCCCGCTGCACGAACAGCATGGTTCGGCTCATCACGACCGCTCTCCCAGCCCCAGCACGTTCTCCAGCAGGTCCTGCAGCGACGGGACTTCGGTCCAGAAGTCCTCGACGGGGATGGCTCGCTGCCGCAGCTCGACCAGCACGTCGGCGCGCGCCGCGTGGTCCACCCGTACGCCGATGGCCGAGCCGTTCGAGAGAACCGCGGGCAGTGCCAGCGACTCGAGATGCTGTCGTGCCCGCTCCCGCACGTCGGTGGGCACCTTCACCCACAGCGTTACCGCGTCGCCCACGCGATCCCGCAGCGTGGCCACGCTGCCGTCGAACGCGATGCGCCCGCCGTGCAACACCAAGAGCCGGTCAGCCACCGCCTGCACGTCGGCAAAGCGATGTGAGGCGAGCAGAATGGTAGTGTCGTGGTCCACGCTCTGCAGGGCGCGCAAGAATTCGCGCCGCGCGCGGGGGTCGAGGTTGGCGGTGGGCTCGTCGAGCAGGAGCAGCGGCACATCGGCGCCCAGCGCCAGCGCCAGCAGCACCTTCTGCAGCATGCCGCCCGAGAGCGCCCGCACCGGCTTCTCGCCGTGCTCCGCGGGTGCCAGCCCCAGGCTCTCGAGGCGGGATTCCACGGCGGCCGGCTCGACGCCGCGCAACCGTGTGAAGAACTCGATCATTTCGGCGAAGCTGCCGTCGAAGTGCGGCGCGCGCTGCGGCACGTACCCGAGGCGAGCTCGCGCCTCGCGGCCGTTGGCCCGGACATCCTGGCCGGCGATGCTCAGGCTGCCGTCGAACGGGATGAGGCCCAACAAGCAGCGCATCAGGGTCGTCTTGCCGGCGCCGTTGAGGCCCAAGAGCGCCACCCGCTCGCCCTTTGTCACAGAGAGGTCGAGCCGGTCGAGGATCAGGTGCATCCCGAATCGCTTGGTGAGCCCGCCGACCCGAATCACGACTTGCCCCTCCCGAGCCGACGCAGCCGCGGCACGGAGGCGGCTGCGACGAGTGCCGCGGCGAGGAAGCCGGCCGCGGCCAGGGGCGACCCGTGCCGCGCTCCGACCTCCGTGGAGAGCGTTGGGACAATGCGGGGCAGCGAATCCACCACGATGGGCTGGGGCTGGAGCAGTGGGAAGACGCGACTCAGGGTGTTCAGCGTGCTGGCTGCCAAGCTCAGGTTGAACAGGAGGAGGGGCTCATGTTTGGCGAGCAGATCGTCGGACAGCCGCTCGAACACGAAGGGCGTATCTCCGTGACCGTCGCGGCGCTCGTCGAATCCGGCGTACTCGCTCCAGTAGTTGTCGCGCCACACGTTGGCCAGCGCGGTCCCGCCGCCCGAAATGCCTACCGGCTGGACGTTGTCGATGAACTGGTTTCCGACGAAGTGGTTGTCGTGCACCGACGGGAGCATCCATACACCGACGTCGTTGTAGGCGATCACATTGTCTCGGAACTCGTTCACCACGTCGACGCTGGTAGGGGAGTTGTCGATGGAGATCCCGACGGCATTCTTCACCAACACATTGCCGATCGCCGTGATACCGTCGGCGTCCTTGAACCCGAGGCCGCGGCCGGTCGTGCCCCGCGCGTCGGCGAAGAGATTGTCCCGGAACGTGATGTCGCTCGAATACATGATGAAAGCGCCCACGTGGTTCGCGATGAAGCGGTTTCCCTCAAACCGGTTGTGGTCGCTGTACATGTAGTGTAGGCCGTAGCGGCTGTCGCGCACGAGATTGTCGCGCACCTCGGTGCCGTTGCAGAACCAGATCACCACGTCCCGGCTGCGAATGACACGGTTGTCGTTGAGGCGACCCTCGTGGCTGTACCACAATCGGATGCCGTCGCCCCGTAGCGGCATGGCCAGGTTCTTGCCCACGATCTCGTTGGCTTCGACGACGGCGTGGTCGCTCTCCTTCAGATAGATGCCGAAGAGGACGTCCTCGAGCCGGTTGTCCGCGATGATGACACCGTCGGCGTCGGTCACCAGGATGCCGGCGTGCTCGCGCGACTGGTTGGCGCCGCTGCCGCGAATAATGAAGCCCCGCACGGTCGTGGCGGCGGCATTCACCGTGAGTACGACGCCGCGGCCGTCACCGTCGATGACGGCGCCCGGGGCTCCGAGGAGCACGACGGGGCGGTCGATCACAGGGTGCTCGTGATACACACCAGCCGCCACGCGCACGGTGTCTCCGGGGCGCGCCGCGTCGAGGGCCGCCTGAATCGAGGCGTACGTCCCTCCAGGGCCCACCGTGAGTTGAGCAGCCTGGACGGAGAGCAACAGCACGCCCAGGCGTTTCACTTCGACTGACCGCTCCGTCGGCGATGCCATTCGTACAGCACGATGAGGGGCCCAATGGCCCCCGCGATCGCCATCAACACGGCACCGGCCGCCGGCCAACTCGACACCGTGAACTGCCCGACCTGGGTGCCGCCAATGAAGCTCGGCGTGAACGGAGCGATGGAAAGCGGTGCGTCGGGAGCGAGGTTGTTGCCGTACTCCCACAGCCAGTGTCTCAGCGTGTAGAGCATCACCGCGCCGAACACCACGAAGTCGATCCATCCGATGGCCGCGATGGCCACCCACCCGACGAGTGCGGTGAGGAGCGCGAACAGGAAGAACCGCAGGATGAAGAACGGAATGAAGCGGAACTCGGGAAACTCATCCGCTTCGATCTCCTCCATCCCGATGTAGTGGTTCAGGATGTTCACCTCGTGAACGTCCCCCCCCACCGTGTGTGGGTAGATCTGCATCTGGAGGCCGTCCGGGTACTGCGGCGCGTGCAGCGTGATGGTCCACGTGGGCAAGAAGATGCACGGCAACAGGATCAGCGTGGCGACGACCATCAGCACGCGGCTGCGCTGCGAAAGACTGCCCTGAAAGAAGGATGTGATCTGATCCATGACTCTCCGCTTGCCTCGGGGCGCCCCTCTCCGCCCGGGAGGCGAGCGAAGAGGAGCGCCGAAAGGGAGGTGACCTACGACCGAGGCTCGACCAAGAGGTAGCCCATCATCTCGAGGTGGAGCGCTGAGCAGAACTCAGTGCAGTAGAACGGGAAGACGCCCGGCGTGTCCGCGACAAACTCCACCGTCTGTGACTCACCCGGTTCCAGGCTCAAATTGATGTTGTACTTCGCAATACCGAAGCCGTGGGTGGCATCGTGCGCCTGCTCGATGCTGGTGATGTTGATGCGCACCCGGTCACCCTCTCGCACCCGGATGTACTCGGGAGTGAAGTGGCTGCGAATGGCAGTCATGTTGACGGTGACCTGGTTGCCGCGCCGCTGGACGCTCTCTTGGCCGCCCAGCACCGCGTTGGGCGAGGCTGCCATGGTGTGAGGCGCGTACCCCACTTGCGGATACACCTTGAACGGTTCCAGCTTGTCGGCCTTGATGATCTGGGCGTAGTGCGGCTCTCCAACGCCGATCGGCATGTCGTACAGCAGCTGCATCTCGTCGCCCGAGATGTCGATGAGCTGGAAGTTCTGCGGGAGAAGCGGCCCCACCGGGTTGAACCGGTCGAGCGACCACTTGTTCATTGCCACCAGGTACTTGCCATCGGGCGACTTGGTGTCTCCCTCCGCGGTTGCCAGGTGACCCACGTTGTAGTGGACGCCGATATCGTCGGCCACGGCGAGCGGCTCGAGACACCACTTCGTCACCTTGGTTTCGAGGAAGATCGACGTGTACGCGCACCCCGCGTTGTCAAATTGCGTGTGGAGCGGTCCCAGCCCCACTTCGAGCTGGCCGTCGATGACCGAGGCGAAGTCGAGAATCGGAATGCCGTAGGGGTCGGTCTCGGCGAAATCGCGGTTGTTGATGGCCTGCTGGATCTTCTCCCACGAGTAGATCGTCACGTGAGGGTCCAGCTTCCCCGACACCACGATGAACCGGCCATCGGGCGTGACGTCGGCACCATGCGGGCTCTTCGGCTCGGGCACCAGGAACAGGATGCCCTCCTCCACCGCCACGCTCATCGGGATGATGCGCTGGCCGTTGCGGGTGCGGGTCTTGCCGCGCTGCGCCGCGATCTCCGCAGCCCGCTCCCAGTTGATGATGTGCATGTAATCCATGTCGTTGGCGGAGGCCCCGCTCTCGAACGGCGGGTTGCCATCCTCCACGCCACCGGTGGCCATCTCGGCATTGAACGAATTCAGGAACGCCCATCCGGCCGAGGGGCCCTTGCCGGCGTCCGACAGGTCATGCCAGTACGGCGGCAGCTCCATCGAGAAGCTGGCGGACTCGTCGAGGCGGCCGCTGGCGCGGTCGAACTTCCACAGCGTCACCAGGCCGCGGTAATCCTGCTCGTAGCGATCGGTGTCGGCGTAGTCCGTCCACAGGGGAATCGAGTACTGTGCCGCCTCGATCACGTATTCGGTGTTCGGGGTGACGAAGGCCCCACCATGGTTGGTGCCCATGTTGGGGTTCGTCACGATCTGCTTCGTCTCGAAGTCGCGCAGATCGATCACGCCGATGCGTGGGTTCGCCTTGTCGTTGATGAACAGGAAGCCGCCGTCGTAGTCGCCGTCGGTTTCGGACAGGGCCGGGTGATGGGTGTCGCCCCACGCCAGGTCGTGCCCCGCCATGCGGGCGCTTGCCAGCAGCTCCTTGTGCTCCTCGGCGCCGTACCCGAAGCCCTGCCACGGTTCGGGCGTGAACGCGGCGATCACCTTGAGGAGCCGCATGGAAGGAATCCCGATCACGAGGACTTGTCCCGAGTGGCCGCCCGAGGAGAACATGATGTACTCGTCGAACCGGCCGGTGGGCTGGTAGGTTTTCACCGCCGCCAGCACGTCGGCGTCGGTGAGGCCGCGCTCGCGCGCCACCGAGCCGATGTCGGCCGAACCACCCGGTCCGGCGCAGGATCCGAGTCCTGCCACGGCGACCGCCACCGCGGCGGTGGCGAGCGCGAACGGCCAGAGGTAACGTTTGGATCGCATGTCGCTTCTCCTCGATGTTGCTAAGTTGCTCTAGTAAAGTGAGTTACGGCAATTCGCCACGGCCGGCGGTTCTGTCGGCCCGCGCGTCAGGCGCCGGGGTGCTCGCTGCTTGCCTCGGGTATAATAAGATATTAACATGAAGTTATCGTGAATTTACGCCGAGCCCGTGTGTCCGCAACCCCCCAGCCCCAGGGAGGCATCCGTGCTCTCCGGGACCGCTGAGTACGCGCTCCGGGCCGTGGTCTGGCTGGCGCGCCAGCCCGATGACCAGTCGGTGCGTGCGAGCGATCTGGCTGAGTCGATCGGTGTGCCCCGAAACTACCTGGGGAAGATCCTGCATGACCTGGTGCGGGCCGGGATCCTCGAGTCTGCCAGGGGCAAGAACGGTGGATTCAGGCTGGCCACGCCCCCGGAGGAGCTCACGTTGCTACGGGTCGTGTCGTCGTTCGACACCATCGGGGTGGGGGCCGAGCGCCGTTGCCTGATGGGACGGCCGGAGTGCGACAGTAGCGACCCCTGTCCGGTGCACCGCCGCTGGCAGAACGCGTCCGAAGCGATCTCGAGGTTCTTCGAGGAGACGACGGTCGGGGACGTGCTCAGCGACGACCGGCGCGAAGGCCGATCCCAGGCCGACTGCCGCTGGTGACCGTGTGATGCTGCTGACGCGGCGGGCCCAGGGGCCCGCCGCGTTTATCAGGCGCTTGCCCTACTGACGCAGGTACTCGTAGATCGCCCGCGCCTCCTGCTCCGTCGTCCCCATATACACCATCGGGGTCATGTACTCGGCGAGGAGCTGCTTGGCAGTCGCGTCGTTCTGCAGCATGGAGTCGGGCTTGAGCACTATGGCCATGAACCACTCGTAGCTGCGGCGATCGGTCACACCCTGCAGGTCGGGGCCGGTGAGCCTGCCGCCGCCCACCGTGTGGCAACCCACACAGCCCTTCTGTTGGAAGGCGGTCTCACCCGCGCTCACCAGGGCCGCATCGATTTCGCCCGTGGGGGCCTGAATCGGCGCAGCTTCCATCGCGGGCATGCTCTCCGCCGCTGCCTCCTCGGACGGCGCACCCTCGCCGCCGCCGCACGCGAAGGCCAGCGTCGCCATCATCAGAATCGCACTGATCCGTATATGCATCGGTGTCGTTCGCTCCTGCTGTATCGTTGACAGGTACCGGACGTACTCGGCGCGGGCAGCCGCCGCCCGCGCCACGCGTGACAGGCTACAAACTTCGCGAGTGTGTGGTCGCTTGTGAAGGGGGCCATCCGCGAAGGCGAACGAAAGGGGAACGGCACGTTTCCGTACCGCTCCCCGTTCCTCAGGTGCCCGGTGCTACTTGTTGCTCAGGCTCCAGACGTAGGCCGCCACGGCCTTCAGTTGGCTGTCGGAGAGCGCGCTTCCACCCTTGGGCGGCATCACGGTTCCCGACGACGACTTGTCGGCGCTGATACCCTCGGTGATCGACTTGAGAATGCCGTCGAAGCTGCCATCGCTGTGCAGCCACTCGTCGTCCGTGAGGTTCGCCCCCAAATTGGGGATCCCCTTCGCGCTCGCGCCGTGGCAGGCGCTGCACAACCCCGCGCCCTTGAACAGTCCCTCGCCCTGGGAAACCGCCTCGGGAGTCACCGCTTCGGGCCTCTCCTGGGCTTCCGCGGTGCTCCACAGCAAAAGTGCGCAGGCCGTCAGTGCCAACCGACCGAGTGTTTGCCGCATGAACGCCTCCGAGAATGCTAGAACGCCGTCGAGAGCCCGAGCGTCCACCGGGTAGCCTCGAGCTCGATGTCCCAGTTGCCCTCGAAAAGTAGCCTGAAGTTACGCCGTACCGTGTAGCCGGCGCCAGCCGCGATGGCCTGATACCGATCCACGTCGCTCGGGCCGCCGAGGCGAAAGCTCAGGAGGGGCTGGTTGCAGTCCACGAAGTTGTAGAGTCCGAAGGCATACCAGCGTTTCCCCGATGGATGCACGATGAGCTCCGCAAAGCCGCCGTTCGTGATGGCCTTGGGTTCGCTCGGCGCGAATGTGGGATTGTCGTCCTCACGGTGGAGGTACTGTAGGTTGAGCTCGACGGCCCCGACCGACAGGGTGGCGTCCGCGCCCGCCATCCAGAGTGTGTTGGTCAGGACGGGTGCCGTCTCGTCGGCGGCGCCGTTCTGCTTGCCGTAGTAACCCATCGCCCCCAACCGGAACTGCGGCACGATGCTGGCCGAGACGTGGCCGAACAGGTTCTTGTGCGGGTCGTTGTCCAGCTGCCGGTCCGGCTCGGCCTCGCCCCGCCCGTTTCCGTTGACGATCTGACCCGCGAGCGTGAGCCGTCCGACGTCGCCGATGGCCATCACGCCTCGGTCGTAGGTCAGATCGGCCGGTTGATAGCCGACCCGCGCCCGGTAGACGACGTAGTCCTGATACGAGAGGCGCAGCTCGCGCTTGAACATCGGGTCGGAGACCTGGAACTGCCCGACCGCCCCGTCGAGGGGGATGCCGCCGATGTCGTTCCAATAGACGTAGGCGTCCTCGATGCCTCCGACCTCCCCCCGCTCGAACAGGAAGAAGTAGAAGTAGTACGACAGGCTGCTCGAGATCTCTCCGCCCGAGAGGAGCTTCACGTTGTAGGGCAGCTGGAGATCGCTCTCGTTGGCGCCGTTGATGTAGGCCTGCGTGTACGCGTCCAGCCGCGCCGCGAGGGGGAAGCTCTTCATGAGCTGCAACATCCGGTCGCCGGTGTCGAGGGTATCCCGCGGCGGCCCGCCGGGCGCCATGCGAAAGCCGTTCCCGGCAAACACCTCTCCGTACGCCGAGAGCTTGGGAACCACGGTGTGGCACAGGCTGCAGCTGACGCCGTACTTTCGCGCGAATGCCGGGATCAGTCGGGCATCGGCGTCGCGAAACAGGAGACAAGCCGCCACGACGAGGAGTCCGACGACGGTCTTGCAGAAGGGCCGGATCATGATGCTTCCCCCAGGAGACGGTTCCACGTCAACGCTGCTGCACGGAGGGACGAGTGAAGAGAAACTCCCGCGCCCCGCATTTCCTGGGTGCGAGAGGCGCGTGCTTCACCGCTAGTGATGCTGGGTATGCGATGGGTGAGCGCGTGTCCTACGGCCGAACAGTTCGTAGAGCGGACAGTGCCGTGTCAGGGCCGTCGCGGCGAACAGGATCGCGCAGAGAGCGGCGCTCAATGACACGACCGTGTCCCGATTCATGATCACGGCGACGCAGAGGCATGCCACCGCGAGGCCCCCCCGAATCACCGCATCCACCTTCCCCACGTTGGTGCGCATCGTTCCCCCGCCTTCCGCGCTCAGCGCAAAATCGAGGGAGTTTCATGAAGCGAGCCGTAACCGGGCGTGAAGGCGCTGCGGCGGGATTGTGAAGAATTGCCGGAAAACCACTCAGGATGTGGTGGCCGCGGTGCGGGGGAACCCGATCGTGATCGCGAGGCCTCCGTGGGTGCTCCGCTCGGCCTCGACAATACCCCCGTGCGCCCCCACGATCGCCGCGACGATGGTGAGGCCCAGGCCGGCCACGCCGCCGCGGGTGCGCGCCGCGTCGGTGCGATAGAAACGCTCGAACAGATTCTCCAGCGACTCATCGTCGATGCCCGGACCGTCGTCCTCGATCTTCACCTTGACCAGCGAGCCGTCCGCCGCCACTCCCACGTACACCTTGCTTCCATCGGGAGTGTGCTTGATGCAGTTGTCGAGCAGATGGTCCAGCGTGACGCTCACCATCTGCGCGTCCACTGGAGCGGTGGCATCCTCGTCCGCGCGGCCGAAACGGATCTCCCGGGCGCCACACCGTCCCCTCGCCTTGTCCGCTGCGCGCTCCGCCAGGGCCGCCAAGTCGCGCTCGATGCGCTCGGGCCTCAGGGCGCCCGCGTCGAGGCGGGCCAGCATCACGAGCGAGTTGCTCAGCGAGGCGAGATGGTCCACCTCTTCGAGCACCGAGGCCAGGATCGCGCGGTACTCGTCCGGGTCCCGCTTGCCGCGCAGCGCGACCTCGAGCTCGCCGCGCATGGCGGTGAGCGGGGTCTTCAGGTCGTGGCCCGCGTCGGCGATCATGCGACGTTGGGTCTCGAAGGCCCGGTCGAGCCGCTCCAGCATCCCGTACAGGACGGAGATCAAGCCGGCGAACTCCTCGGCATCCGCATGCTCGGTGATTCGTTGGCCGGTCTGCCCAGGCCCAATGCGGCCCGCCTGCTCGGCGATCTCCTCCACGGGCGCCACGCTCGAGCCGGCGAGCCAACCGGCTCCGAGCCAGCTTGCCAGCGTCCCCAGCAACACCGTGCCGAGGAGCAGGAACAGCACCTCGCGGTTCGCGTCGGACAGGGGGACGAGCGATGCTCCGACCTGGATGACGACCGTCTGGCTGTGGTCCCTCACCTGCGCCGCCCAGTAGAAGCACCGCACCTCGGCGTCGGCCCACCGCTGGGTGATCCACACCGGCTGGCCGGCGAAGGCCCGTGCAAAGCTCGCCGAGTCGAGGGGGAGTCGAACGGAAAGCGGGGTGTTGGCGGAGACCACGGCCCCCATCGGGTCCCGCACCACCACGAAGCGATTCACCGTCCGGATGAAATCGCTGAGGAGCGTCGGTTCGGAGTGCTCGGCAATGGGGTAGCCCGCCGCGAGCGCGTCCGCCTCGATGTAGGCCGACGCAGCGAGCCCCCGGTCCAGTTCCTCTCGCAGTATGCGCTGCGTGCCCAGATAGGCCCACAGGGCAATCAGGAGGAGGGCGACGAAGATAGTGACCGAGAACCGCACGGCGAGCGTGCGGCGCAGGGAGTACATCAGCGCTTGTTATCGATCAGCTTCAGGCAGAAGCCGACGCCCCGAACGGTCTGCACGAAACCGTCATACCCGGCCTCGCGGAGCTTCCGCCGCAGGTTTCCGACATGCACGTCCACGACGTTGCTTTCGGGGTCGAAGTGCATGTCCCACACCTTCTCCAGCAGCTCGGTGCGGCGCACCACGTCCTCGGGGTGCAGCATGAAGTGCTCGAGCAGCTGGAACTCGCGCGGGGTGAGGTCGAGCTCGGCCTCACCCGCCCACGCCTTGTGCTTCAACCGGTCGAGCTCGAGCGGGCCATACGAGAGGCGGTCGAGCCGCGCCGCTCCCCCGCGGCGCACCAGCGCGCGGAGTCGCGCCAGCAGCTCGTCGAACTTGAACGGCTTGGTGAGGTAATCGTCGGCGCCCGCGTCGAGGCCGCGCACCACGTCCTCCGTCGCGTCCCGGGCGGTGAGCATGAGGATGGGCGTGTTGCGCCCTTCCCGCCGTAGCTCCGAAGCGACCTGCAGCCCGTTCTTTTTGGGCAGCATGAGGTCCAGCAGGATGGCATCGTAGTCGTTGATGTGCGCAAAGACGGTGGCTTCCTCGCCGTCCTTGGCGACGTCGACCGCGTAGCCCTCCTCCCGGAGGCCCATTTCAATGAACCCGGCGACCTTCCGGTCGTCCTCGACCACGAGAATCCGCATTGTCGCTAACCCTAGCGGAACCTCGGTAACTCATTGTTAAACAGAGTGTTAACCGTTCTTTATGAAGGCGCGTCCACGGTACGCGGTATCTGCAGGGTGAAGCGGGCGCCGCGGCCGACCGTGCTCTCGACCCGCAGGTCACCGCCCAGCAGCCTCGCCAGCTTGCGGGACAGCGCCAAGCCCAGCCCCGTTCCCCGCTCGGTCTCCTTTCCCGCCCGCTCGAAGGCCTCGAAGATCACGGCCTGCTCCTCGGGCGCGATGCCCTCCCCGTTGTCCACCACGTCGAACCGCAGCGTGCCATCGTCGGAGTGCAGCTGCACCTGGATTACGTCGCCCGCCGGTGAGTGCCGCACGGCGTTGGTCAGCAGGTTGATGAGGATCTGGCGTACCCGCTGGGGGTCGGTGCGGGCGAACACGGTGCCGTCGGGGCCCGAGAGCCGGACGCGGATGCCACGTCGCTCCGCCGCAGGCTCCACCGTGGATACCGACTCCCGGATCACCGTCCAGACATCGAGTTCCTTGACGACCGGCTCCAGCTTGTCTGCCTCGAGGCGGCTCAGGTCGAGCAGGTCCTCCAGCAGGGTGAGCGCGCGCTCGGCCGATTCCTGGACTTCCAGGGCCGACCGAGGAGTGTCGGGGGCCGTCTTGCGGATCCATAGCTCGGTCCAGCCGTGCACGGCCGTGAGCGCGTTCCGCAGCTCGTGGTTGGTCATCGCGAAGAAGCGCTCGCGCGAGTGGTGCAGGGACCGCAGTTCCTTCAACAGGCCTTCGCGCTCGGCAAAGTACCGCGCGTTCTCCACGGCGACAGCAGCGTGTGCCGCGAGCATCACGGCGAAGGACTCGTCTTCGGAGGTGAACTCGGGCGTCCCGATCTTGTCCGCGAGGTAGAGGTTCCCGATGGCGCCCGTGCGGCCGACGATCGGCACGCCGAGAAACGACCGCATGTGCGGATGGTGATTTGGGAACCCGTATGCCCTGGGGTCCCGGCTCACATCCCGCACGCGCAGGGGCTTGGGATCCCTGATGACGGCTCCCAGCATTCCCTTGCCGGTGGGGGCATCGCCGATCATCGAGTGCTGATCCGGTGGGAGCCCGCTGGCGACGAACGTCTCGAGTTCGGAGCCGTCGATGGCGAGCACGCCGAGCGCGGAGTACCGCGCGCCGATCACCTCGCGGGCGGAGTCGACCACGGATTGAAGCACTCTGTCCAGCTCGTGCTCAGCGGTGATCCGCGTGGTCGCTTTCGAGAGGCGCTCAACCCGCTGCCAGATCTCGCTGAACTCGATTCGGGAGGCCGAGGACATACCCCGACAAGCTATCCGACGCCTGAGTGCGGTGCCAGGCCTGTCGTGCGGGGCTGGAGAGCGGTAATCTGTCGATACGCCCAAGCCGGGGAAGCGTCTTGGACCTCACCATCACCGTTCTGGTCTATTCCTCTCTCGCGGCTGCTGCCGCCGCGCTCGGAGCGGCACCGCTGCTGGTGCGGGAGCGCCTGCCCATCGCCCTGATCGGCTGGTCCAACGCCCTCGCTGCCGGGCTGATGTTGGGGGCGGCCTACGCCTTGCTCCTCGTCGCGCTGGAACCCGGGTCCGGTCCGGGTGCCGGCGGCGCGCTCCTGGGCATCGGGTTCGTGTACTGGACCCGCGCCGCGTCGCGCACGACCGAACTCGAGCTCAACCGCCTGGAAGAGATGAGCCCGGATTACGGCTACAAGATCCTCCTGGTCAATACCGTGCACTCTTCGGCGGAGGGGGTGGCCATCGGCGCCGCGATGGCGGTGAACCTCCCGTTCGGGGTGCTCGTCGCGCTGGCCATCGCGGCGCATAACGTGCCGGAGGGCACGGTTCTCTGCGCCGTACTGACGAGCCGCGGCGTGCGGCTGTCGGACGCCGTGGGGCTGGCGGTCGTCACCAACGTGACGCAGGTGCTGCTCGCGGTCGTGACGTTCGCGATCGTGGTGGCCGAGCCCAGCGTGCTCCCCTGGGCGCTCGGCGTCGCGGCAGGTGCGCTCGTGTTCCTGGTGCTCTTCGAGCTGCTGCCCGAGTGCTACCGCCAGGCCGGTCCGCGGAGCATCGCGATGGTGACGATCGTGGCCATGGGTATCGTGGTGCTGTTGAGCGAGCAGGGGATCTGATGGACACCGTCCTGCTGGTCTTCGCGGGTGCGCTGCTCACGGCGCTGGCCACCGGCCTCGGAGCCCTGCCCTTCGCCTTCGTGCGGTCGGTCTCCACGCGCACGATCGCCTACTCCAACGCCCTCGCTTCCGGGCTCATGCTCGGTGCGAGCTTCGGGCTCGTGGCCGAGGGCACCCAGTTCGGTGCGGTGCAGACGATCCTCGGGGGGATGGCGGGTGTCGCGTTCATTCTCCTCACCGAGCGAGTCCTGCGCGCGCGGGACATCCAGTTCGGGGAGGTGCACGGGGACGGCGCACGGTCCATGGCGCTGATTCTCATCGTCATGACGGTGCACTCGTTCGCGGAGGGTGTGGCCGTGGGCGTCTCCTTCGGAGGGAGCATGTCCCTGGCCCTCCTGATCGTTGTAGCCATCGCGGTGCACAACATCCCCGAGGGCATCGCCATCAGCGCGGTGCTCCGCCCCCGGGGCGTATCGGTCGCGGGATGCGCCGGCTGGAGCATCGCATCCTCGCTGCCCCAGCCGATCATGGCCGTACCGGCGTTCCTGGCCGTCGGCGCCTTTGCGCCGCTGCTACCCTACGGCATCGGCTTCGCTGCCGGGGCGATGGTGTTCATGGTGTTCGAGGAGCTGCTTCCGGAAGCCTACGAGCGCGGGCGCAAGGCCGGGGTGGCGCTGCTCGCGGCGCTGACCCTCGTCGGGATGATGGTGTTCCAACAGTGGTTGTAGGGGGCAACGAGAACGGGAGGCGCCACCCGCGCCTCCCGTGCCCGTCACGTCACCCGCCGTCGAGCTAGAACGGCTTGAACCCGCGCGAGCCGAACGTCTCCATCGAGAGGTGATCGGCCAGCGGGTACGCGTAGGCGAGGGCCACGAGGATGATGGCCACCGCCACCCAGGCCCAGATCTTGTCGAACACCAACAGCTTCCGGGGCTCGCCCTCCAACGGCTCGGCGAACTCCAGCGTCGGTTGCTGCGCCTTCCGCCCGGCGGTCACCGTTCCCAGCATGACCAGGAGGAAGAATGCCGCGCTGGCGAACAGCAGGACGCCGCCGCCGGCCGACACGAGCGTGAGGCCCTTCCACTGCGCTGCGGCCTCGGCCCCGCCGTAGGTCGCTTCGTATACGCGCCGCGGCATACCCATGATGCCGGTGATATGGTTGGAGATCGAGAACAGCATCATCCCCAGGAACCACAGGTAGGGCTGCCACTTGGCCAGGAGTCCCAGCTCCAGATCCCGGTCCACCAGCTTCGGCACCAGCCAGTAGCACACGCCCATGAAGGTGAGCGCCACCGCCGAGCCCACGGTGAGGTGGAAGTGTCCCTGGATCCACGCGGTGTTGTGCACCACCGAGTTCATGCCGAATGCCGCGTTGATGGCGCCGCCGAAGCCGCCGATGGCGAACAACAGCATGCTCAGCAGGACGGCCGCGACCA
>CP070716.1:1461051-1463578 GCA_020350425.1 Gemmatimonadota bacterium | reverse complement strand
CCTCGAACGCGATGCCGCGAACGATGAGCCCCCTGGGCTCCGCTTGCTGCGCGGCGAGCGCGCCCGCGAAGAGCGACAGGACGGCGAAGGTGAGCAGGCCGGTGAGGCGGGCTCGGGTCATCCGCACGCAATATCTCCCCACCCCGGTCGCCAACAAAGCCGGCCGCCCCGCCGGGACAACGCCGACGGTACCGCAGGCACCGTCGGGAGCGTCACTTGCCGAGCGCCGCCAGCATCTCGTCGACGCTGGTGAGCTTCACGCGGGGGCGCCCCTGGGCCTTGCCGCGCTCCAGCTCCACCGCGTCGAGCAGGCGCCACTCCTCGAAGCTCACCGTTCGCGGCTGCCGCTCCCGCAGCAGCGCCTCCGCGGCCGCCGGGTCGGGTTGCGCCGGCAGGGGCACGGCACCGCCGGCCACGTCACGCACCATCGCCTCCACCGTTTCGGCGGCGCACGGCTTGTTGGTCCCGATCACCCCGGAAGGTCCACGCTTGATCCAGCCGCTCGCGTACAGCCCCGGGAGCGGCTCGCCGTCGAGCGTCGTGACCCGTCCCCCCTGGTTGGGCACCACCCCCCACTGCTCGTGGAACGGCACGCCGGGCAGCGGCACGCCGCGATAGCCCACCGAGCGGAATACCAGCTCGACCGCCAGCTCCTCGGTGCGGTCGGTCGCGCGCGGCCTGAGCGAGCCGTCGTCGCTGCGATGGAGCTCGTTCTGCACGAGCGTCATGCCGACGACCTTTCCCGCCCCGTCGCCCACCAGCGCCACCGGCGACACGAGGAACCTGAGCGTGAGGGTCTTGGCCTTGTCGCGCGGCGCGGCGGCCGCGAAGCCCTGCAGCAACTCGACCTTCTTCTCCAGCGCCGGCTCCCCCAACTCGGCGACCGCCGCCCGACTCAACGGATCGAGCGTTACCTCCTCCGGCCGCACCATGAAGTCGGCGCCCGCCATCTCCCCCAGTTCCTTCACCTCGGCATTGGTGAACGCCGCCTGCGCCGGCCCGCGACGGCCGAGGATGACCACCTCCCGCACGCGGCTCTCCGCGAGCGCGTCGAGCGCATAGTCGGCGATGTCCGTCTGCCGCAGCTCGTCCGGCGTGCGGCACAGGATGCGCGCCACGTCCACCGCCACGTTGCCGATCCCCACGACCGCCACCCGCTCCACCGAGAGGTCGAACACCCGGTCGCGGTAGTCGGGGTGCCCGTTGTACCACGCCACGAATTCGGTGGCCGTGTGGCTCCGCTCCAGATCCTCGCCGGGGACGTTCATGCGGCGGTCGGTCTGCGCCCCGGTGGCGAAGCAGACCTGGTGGTAATGCCGCCGTAGGTCCTCCAGGGTGAGATGCGTCCCGAACTCCACGTTGCCGAAGAAGCGGAAGCCCGGACGCCGCGCGATCTTCTCGTACACCCGCGTCACGTTCTTGATCTTGGCGTGGTCGGGCGCCACCCCGAAGCGCACCAATCCGAACGGGGTGGGAAGCCGCTCGAACATGTCGAGCTGCACGACCAGGTCGTCGTGCCCCAGCAGGTGCTCGGCGGCGTAGAACGCCGCGGGGCCGGAGCCGATCACGGCCACCCTAAGGGGGTGTGACGCTGTTCCCGGCTGTGGCATCGCGCTCTCCGCAGGCCAGACCATCTCATGATACTCGAAGAAGCGACCGCCCGCCCCTGCCGCTTCGCACCCGACCTCGCTAGCTTTGTGCGCCACATGCCCAGCATCGACGCGCCGACCGGCACCGCATCCGGTCACGGCTTCGGCACCGCCCCGGTCTTCCTCGCAAGCATCAGCACGATCCTGGGCGCGATCCTGTTCCTGCGCTTCGGGTACGCGGTGGGGCACACCGGCGCTCTGGGAACGTGGCTCATCATCCTGCTGGGGCACGCCGTCACGATCCCCACCGCCCTGGCCATCGCCGAGATCGCCACGAACCGCCGGGTCGAGGGGGGCGGGGAGTACTTCATCATCTCGCGGTCGTTCGGCACCTCGATCGGCGGCGCGATCGGGATCGCGCTCTACCTCTCCCAGGCCGTCTCGGTGGCGTTCTACATGATCGCGTTCGCCGAGGCGTTCCGGCCGCTCGTCGTGGACGTGCTCGGCTGGCAGTTCGACCCCCGGGTCGTGTCCCTCCCCGGCACGCTGCTGCTGGCGGGCCTGGTGCTCACCCACGGCGCGAGCATGGGCGTGCGGGCCCTTTGGGTCGTGGCGGCCATCCTGGCCGTCTCGATCGGCATGTTCTTCGCCGGCGCGCCGGTGGAGGGGTACGCTCCGGAGACCGCGCCGCTGCTCGAGCGCATCGCGGTGCCGGCGCCGTTCATGATCGTCTTTGCGATCGTGTTCCCCGCGTTCACCGGCATGACGGCCGGCGTGGGGCTCTCGGGCGACCTCGCCAACCCCAGCCGGTCGATCCCCCTGGGCGTGATGTCGGCGACCGTGGCGGGGATGGTCGTCTATCTCCTGATCGTGCTCAAGCTGGCCGCCTCGGCGCCGCCCGAGGTGCTGGCGGGGGATCAGTTCGTGATGGCGCGCGT
>CP070716.1:1456281-1460951 GCA_020350425.1 Gemmatimonadota bacterium | reverse complement strand
TTGCCCACCGGACCCGAGATGATGAGCGGCGTGCGGGCCTCGTCGATCAGGATCGAGTCCACTTCGTCGATGATGGCGTACGTGTGCTGTCGCTGGACCCGCTGCTCCAGCGAGAACACCATGTTGTCGCGCAGGTAATCGAAGCCGAACTCGTTGTTCGTGCCGTAGGTGATGTCGCACTCGTAGGCGGCCCGCCGCTCGGGGCTCGACGGCTCGGTGTCGTCGAGGCATCCCACGGTGAGGCCGAGCCACTTGTAGACGTGGCCCATCCACTGCGAGTCGCGCCGGGCGAGATAGTTGTTGACGGTGACGAGGTGCGCGCCGTTGCCGGGCAGCGCGTTGAGGTAGAGCGGCAGGGTGGCCACGAGGGTCTTACCCTCCCCGGTGGCCATTTCCGCGATCTTCCCCTGGTGCAGCACGATGCCGCCGATGAGCTGGACCTCGAACGGCACCATGTCCCACTCCAGCTCGTGCGCGGTGACCACGACCTTGCTGTCGAGCAGGCGGCGGCAGGCCTCGCGCACGGTGGCGAACGCCTCGGGGAGCAGGTCGTCGAGCGCCCTGGCCGTCGCCTTCTTCAGCTCCTGCTCGAGATCGTCCACGTCCCGGTTGAGCGCGTCGCGCTCGTCGGGGTCGGCGCACTCGTGCCGGGCCAGCCTCTTCTCCGCGAGCTGGTCGCGCAGCGCCCCGAGCCGCTCCTGCAGGATGCCCCGCAGCTTCGCGGTCTGCCCCTGGATCTGCTCGTCGGTCAGGGAGCCGAGGCGAGCCTCGTGCTCCTTGATGGCGTCGATGATCGGTTGGATACGCTTGAGCTCGCGCTCGAAGCGGCTGCCGAAGACCTTCGTGACCAGCGTCTTGAGCATCAGTCTCCCGTTCGGTAGAGCCGGTGCGACTCGATGTACCGCGCGACGGCGGCCGGCACGAGATGCTCGATCGGGTCTCCCCGCCGTACCCGCTCCCGCACCTGCGTGGCCGACACGTCCACCGCCGGCACGCGCAGCACTCGGCCGGGGGGCCCGTCCCGCGGGATCTGCTCGCCCGGACGGGTCAGCACCACGACGTCGGCCAGCTGCGCAATCGCGCTCGCCTCCCGCCACTCCGGGAAGTCGCGCGCCGCGTCAGCACCAATCAGTAAAGATAATGCATCGTCCGGGAACTCAGCCGTGAAGGCCCGCAGCGTATCCACCGTGTACGACACCCCCTCGCGGTCGATCTCCCTCGTGTCCAGCACGAAGCGCTCGTCGTGCGACAGGGCCGCGCGCAACATGGCGACGCGGTCGGCGGGCGAGGCGTGCTGCCGGGCTGCCTTGAAGGGTTGCACGTGGGCGGGCACGAAGTGCACGCGGTCCAGCCCCAGCGCGTCGGCCGCCGCGCTCGCCACGATCAGGTGTCCTTGGTGGACCGGGTCGAAGGAGCCGCCGAAGATGCCGCGGCGCATGGGACGATCAGGGGGTGGCAAACTGCTCCGGACAGGCCTGCGGCGCCCCCTCCTCGTCCGGATAGTACTGCCAGAGGTACTGACACATCTCCCGCTTCTCCTCGACGTAGCCGATCTTGTCGTACGCTTCGATCAGCTTCATCACCGCCTGGGGGGCGTAGCTGGTGCGGGCGTACTGGGCCACCACTTCCTTGAAGTAGATGATGGCCGAATCGTAGGCGCCCAGGCGAAGGTAGAAGATCCCGCCCTTGAACTCCTTCTCTGCGAACCGCTCCTCGAGCGCCGCGATGCGCAGCTGGGCGCGCTCCGCCGCGGGGCTGGCCGGATAGCGGGCCAGGAGCTCCCGGTACGTGGCGACGGCCGCCTCGCCGTAGGTCGGGTCGAGATCGGGATCGTTCCACAGGGAGGCGTACGCGTCGCCGGAGCGGAGCAGCGCGTCGGGCGCCAGCATGTGCCGCGGATACTCCTCGGCAACGCGCCGGAACTGCCGCGTCGCCTCGAGGCGCTCCCCTTTCCGCAGCATGCACTCGCCGACGTAGTACCGCGTGTCGGGCTGCAGCGGGTCCCGCGCATCCAGCTCGAAGCTGAGACGCGCGAACGCATCCCGCGTCCACCCGCACTCGCCCTGCCGGTACGCCGTCAGCGCCGAGTCGAACAGCACCTGCGGATCGGCGTATGGCGGCAGCTCGACCTGCCGCTGAATGCAGGCGGTGGCCGCGACGAATACGGTGGCGATCATGGCGATGCGATACGGCACGTGCGTTAGTACACCTTTGCGCTGCGTGGTTCCGATCGACGGCGACGGCGGTGCCGTCACTCGAACTCCGGCCGCGCCATGACGTTCAGCCGCCCGGACGCGATGGCGTACATCGAGTCGCCCGGCAGCAGTCCGGCGCGGGCCTGCTCGTACGCCTCGATGGCTCCCATGAGGTCCCCGAGGGCGAAGCGCACGTCCCCCAGCCCGATGTAGGCGGCGCGGGCCCCGGGGGTGTCGCCGCCCCGCGTGGCGGCGCGGCTGAACCAGTCCTCCGCCAGGCTCGGCTGGCCCTCGTCGAGGGCGCGCCGGCCGATCTGGAGCGCGCACAGCACCAGGCCGTCCCGCGCCCCGCGCGTCAATCCCAGATCGCGCTCCCGCCGCAGCAGGCTCTCGAAGGCCACCGAGGCGTCCTCGCAGCGCCCCAGCCGGCGCAGCGCAACCCCGTACACATAAACCAGGGAGTCAAGCGTGCGGGCGTCGGACGCCGCCGCCGCGGCGTAGGTGAGCACGGCCAGCTCTTCGGGGGTGCGCGGCTGGCTCCCCATCGAGCCGGCGAGCTGCTGGGCGAACGTCCCCAGGGCGCGGTGCGGGGCCACGCTCTGGAGCCCGTCCAGCGCGGCCGCCAGCGCCTGATGGTCGCCCACCTGGATGGCGGCGTTGGCCACCAGGACGAGACCGTCCGCCGCCTCCTGCAGGCGGCTCTCCCCCCCCTCCGTGCCCAGCGCCACGAACTCCTGGGCCGCGGCCGGCAACTCGCCGGCGTGCAGCGCCGCCGCGCCGGCCTTCACCCGGAGGTCCGCGCTCGGCCGACCCGCGGACATGGCGAGCCGGTACTCCACCAGCGCCTCGGCGAAGCGCCGCTCGGCGTAGGCCTCGTCGGCCAGGCGCTCGTGCTGGGCGGCGGCTCCGACACAGCCGGCCAGCGCCACGGCCAGCACGACGGCCCGCACCACGGCCTGCACTACCGCCTCGCCCCGCGGTCCAGCATCGCCAGGTACGCCTTCACCCGCACGTCGTGCGGGTGCTTCTCCTGCAGGGCCGACCAGACGCGGCGCGCCGTGCCCGCGTCGCCCGAGAGGTAGCACGCCAGGCCGTAGGCCGCGTGCGCATCGACCGCTCCCGGTCGGGCGGTGACCACCTTTTCGAGCTCCTCCCGCGCCTCGAGCGTGCGGCGCGCGTCGAGCAGCAGCCGTCCCAGCCGATAGCGCAGGTCGTGAAAGGCGGGCCCCAGCTCCAGCGCCCGCTCGTACTGCTCGATGGCGAGTGCCAGCTTGCCCGCCTCCGCGTAGGCCTCGCCCACCTCGGCGTGCAGGTTCGCCAGCTTGGACGCGTAGTGCGACGCCACCCCTCCCCGGTCCTCCCCCCCGCTCTCGCGCGCGGCCGCGAAGGCGGCCTCCGCCTCCTCGCCGCGCCCCATCTCGGCCAGCAGGATCCCGCGGTGGATGTTCGCCTCCACGTAGCGGGGGTTCAGCTTCACCGCCGTGTCCAGCGACTGCATCGCCTCCTCCGGCCGGTTCACCATGTAGTACGACAGGCCGAGCAGGTGGTGGGCGTCGGCGAACGCCTTGCCGCTCTCGATCAGGTCGTGCAGCAGGTACAGCACGCCGTAGTAGTCGCCGAGCTCGAACCGCTCGCGAGCGCGCTCAAGCAGTTGCGCGGGGTTCAAATCCATAGGTGTCCTCGTACCAGGTCACGAACCGAGCGATGCCGTCTTCGATGGACACCCTCGGCTCGTAGCCCAGGATCGCCCGGGCCTTTGAAATGTCGGCATGGGTGCGGCGTACGTCACCCCACTGCTCCGGGCGGGCCGCGATTCGCGGCTTTGCCCCTCCCGCCCGGCCAATCAGCGCGATCACTTCCTCGAGCGCCACTGGCCGGCCGCTACCGATGTTGAAGATCTCGCAGCCCGGTGCGGCACAGGCCGTCCATTGCACCGCACGCAGGATTCCCTGAACCACATCGTCCACGTGCGTGTAGTCGCGCTCCGCCCTCCCGTCGCCGTACCGCTCCAGGGCGCCGCCCCCCACCAACTGGTGCGTGAACCGCATGATAGCCTGGTCAGGTCGCTGGCGGGGACCGTAGACGGAGAAGAATCGCAGCACGGCGATCTGCAGCCCGTCGCGTGCCGCGTGCCGCTGGCACACCCGCTCGGCCGCGAGCTTGGAGCGCGCATACGGCGACGTGGGCCTGAGGTCCCTCGCGTCCTCGGCAAACGGGGCCGGCACGGTTTCGCCATACACGGACGACGACGAAGCCGTCACCACACGGCTGACGCCGGCCCGACGACACGCCTCGAGCACCGCTGCCGTACCCCACACGTTGAGCCCGACGTACGCACCGGGGTCGTCGAAGCTCGAACGCACGCCGGGGCGCGCGGCGAGATGGATGACAGTGTCGGCCTCTGAGAATAGCGCCAGCAGGTGTTCCGGGTCGCGGACATCGGCGTCCACGAACCTGAAAGCGTCGCGCTGAGCG
>CP070716.1:1443737-1456181 GCA_020350425.1 Gemmatimonadota bacterium | reverse complement strand
CTCGCGCGTGGCGGAGGAATTGGAGCGACTGCTGCGGGAGCGTGCCACGTCGGAGGAGCGACTACAGAACCTGCGGGAGCAGCTCAAGTCGTACCGCGAGCGCGAGAAGGCGCTCAACGACGCCGTGGTCATGGCCCAGCAGGTGCGCGCCGACACGGAACAGGCGGCCAAGCGCGACTCGGAGGCGGCCATGCGCGATGCACAGGTCAAGGCCGAGGAGATCCTCGCCGAGGCCCGAGCGGCCGAGGCGGAGACGCGGCGCGATATCGAGGAAGCCCAGCGGCAGTTCAGCGCTTACCTGACGGCGTTCCGCCAGCTCCTGTGGCGCCAACTGGCGGAGGTCGACGCCCTCGCCGAACACGAACGCGACGGGACCCCGCCGGGCAAGTCATGACCACCGACTCGCTGCGGGAGGAGATCGGCCGCGCCGTCGACGTGGTACGGCAGGCCACGACGTTTGACCCTGACGTCGCGCTGATTCTGGGGACCGGCCTGGGCGCGCTGGCCGAGGAGATCGCGGTCGAGACCGAGATCGGCTACGAGTCGATTCCCGGATTTCCGCTCTCCACGCTGGAGTTTCACGCCGGGAAGCTGCTGTTCGGAATGCTCGGTGGGCAGCGTGTAGTCGCCATGCAGGGGCGGTTCCACCGCTACGAGGGCTACTCGATGCGGCAGATCACCTTCCCGGTCCGCGTGATGCGGGCACTCGGGGCGCGCACGATGCTCGTGTCGAGTGCGTGCGGCGGGATGCATCCGCTGTGGGGTCCGGGTGACTTGGTGCTGCTCGCCGATCACATCAACCTGCTGGGCGACAATCCGCTGATCGGACCGAACGACGACGAGCTCGGCCCCCGGTTCCCCGACATGTCGGAGCCGTACGATGCGCAGCTGCGGCAGCTGGCCCGCGAGATCGCGCGCGATCGCAAGCTCACGCTGCGGGAAGGCGTGTACGTGGCGGTGCCGGGTCCCAATCTGGAGACCCCCGCCGAGTACCGGTTCCTCCGCGCGGTCGGGGCGGACGTCGTCGGGATGTCGACCGTCCCCGAGGTGCTGGTGGCGGTGCACGGCGGCATGCGGGTGCTGGGGGTCTCCATCATCACCGACCAGTGCCTGCCGGACGCCCTGGAGCCCGCGGACATCCCCACGATCATCGCGACTGCCGCGGCGGCGGAGCCCAAGCTGACGAGCCTCCTCACCGGAGTCCTGGAGCGCCTGGGCTGATGCCGTACGATCCCTTGCCAGCCGGGACGGCGGACGCCTTCGAGCGCGAGGTGCTCGAGTTGTGGCGACGGGAGGACCTGTTCCAACGGACGCTCGAAGCCACGCGCGGCGGTGCGCCATTCGTGTTCTACGAAGGCCCGCCGACCGCCAACGGCCGGCCCGGCGTGCACCACGTATTTGCGCGGACGATCAAGGACATGATCTGCCGCTACCACACGATGCAGGGCCGCTCCGTCACGCGGATCGCCGGGTGGGATACGCACGGCCTCCCCGTCGAAATCGAAGTGGAGAAGGCGCTCGACATCAGCGGGAAGGCCGATATCGAGCGGTTCGGCGTGGCGGAGTTCAATCAGCGCTGCAAGGAGAGCGTGTTCCGCTACAAGTCCGATTGGGAATCGCTGTCCGAGCGAATCGGGTACTGGCTCGACTACTCGCGGCCCTACGTCACGTACACCAACGAGTACATCGAGACCGTGTGGTGGTTGCTGAAGCAGCTGCACGATCGGGGACTGCTGTATCAGGGGCACAAGGTGCTGCCGTACTGCCCCCGCTGCGGCACGGCGCTGTCGAGCCACGAGTTGGCTCAGGGATACGCAACGCATCGCAGCCCGTCCATCTACGTGCTGTTCCGCCTCGTGGAGGGCGCGAACCGGCATCTCCTGGTGTGGACCACGACCCCCTGGACGCTGCCCTCGAACGTGGGCGTCGCCGTCCACCCCGACTTCCGCTATGTCGAGCACGAGGTGGATGGCCGCCGGATCATCGCCGAGAAGGTCATTGCGGAGACCGCGGTGATCCCCGGCGCCACTGGTGGGAAGCCGCTCGCCGGGTTCCCGCGCGTCGGGGAGTACATGGGGCGCGACCTGGTCGGGCAGCGCTACGAGCAGCTGCTCGACGCCGTCGCCGTGGAAGGAGACCAAGGCTTCCGCGTCGTGGCGGGCGACTTCGTCACGAACGAGGAGGGGACCGGACTGGTCCACCTGGCGCCGGCGTTCGGTGCCGACGACTACGCCGCGGGCCAGCGGGACGGGCTGCCCTTCGTCAACCCGGTCGACGCGGAGGGCCGGTTCGCCGGTACCGGGTGGGATGCGATCAACGGAAAGACGGTCTTCGAAGCGAATCCGGTGATCGCCGACCGGCTGGTGCACGAGGGAAAGGTGTTCGGGCGCTACCAGCCGGAGGGGTACGAGCACAGTTATCCCTTCTGCTGGCGCTGCGACTCGCCGCTGATCTACTACGCGCGGGAGTCCTGGTTCGTGCGGACGACGGCGTACTGCGAGCGCATGATCGCGATCAACCGCGACGTGGCCTGGTATCCGTCGGAAGTGGGGGAGGGGCGCTTCGGGGAGTGGCTCGAGAACAACGTCGACTGGGCGCTGTCGCGGGACCGGTATTGGGGTACCCCGCTCCCCGTGTGGATCTGCGATCGGGACGCGGCGCACCGTGTGGTGGTGGGGTCGTACGAGGAGCTGCAGCAGCACTGGGGCCGGCCGCTGCCGTCCGAATTCGACCCGCACAAGCCCTTCATCGACGAGTACACGTTTGCGTGCGGCGAACGGGGCTGCGGCGGCACCCTGCGCCGCGTGTCGGCGGTGATCGACGCATGGTTCGATTCCGGCGCGATGCCGTACGCCCAGTGGCACTATCCTTTCGAGAACGCGCCGGAGTTCGAGCGGCACTTCCCGGCCGACTTCATCTGCGAGGGACTCGACCAGACGCGCGGCTGGTTCTACTCGCTGCTCGCCATCGCTGCGGGAGTCTCAGACAGCCCGGCCTACCGGCACTGTCTGGTGAACGGGATCGTGCTCGACGCCGAGGGGCGCAAGATGTCGAAGCGCCTCGGCAACGCGGCCGACCCATGGGACACGGTGCAGCAGTTCGGGGCGGACGCGGTACGGCTCTATCTCCTGGCGTCGAGCCAAGTGGGGCTCCCCAAGCGGTTCGACCCCGAAGCGATCCGCGAGGTCGCGGTCGGCTTTCTCAACCGGCTGCGCAACACGTACGGCTTCTTCGCCCTCTACGCCGAGGACTGGACACCCGAGATGGCCCCACCGGTGGCCGAGCGCCCGCTGGTCGATCGCTGGCTGGTGAGCCGGCTGGACGCGGTGGCGGTCGCCGTAGATGGTGCCCTCGCGGCGTACGACGTCACCGGTGCGGTGCGGACGCTCGTGGAGTTCTGCGACCACGAGCTCTCCAACTGGTACGTGCGGGTGAACCGTGGGCGATTCTGGGCGCCCGGCGCGACGGCCGATCCGGCGGCGCTTGCCACGCTGCACGACGCCCTGGTGACGGTGAGCCGACTGCTGGCGCCGGCGGCACCGTTCACGAGCGACGCCATCCACCGGCGGCTCCAGGGAACCTCGGTGCATCTGGCCCCGTTCCCGGTGGATCGCGGCCGCAACGATGCGGATCTCGATGCACAGATGGAGGCGGTGCGGCGCCTCGCATCGCTCGCGCGCGCGGCCCGCGAGCACGCGGGCCTCAGGGTGCGGCAGCCGCTGGCTCGGCTCCGCGTGGCGGTGCCGGAGCGGCTCCGTGGTGGGGCGCTCACGGCCTTTCTCGACGTGCTGGCGCGCGAGGTGAACGTCAAGGAGATCGACGTGGTGGCCTCGGACGAGGAGCTGGTGCGGCTCCGGCCGAAGCCCAACTTCCGGGCCCTCGGGAAGGTCTATGGCAAGGACACGCCCTTGGCCGCCAAGGCGACCCGGCACCTCACGGCCGAGCAGCTGCAGCAGCTCGAGGGGGGCGGTGCGGTCTCCGTCACAGAGGACGGGCGCACGTGGCGATACCGTCCGGAGGATGTGGTGGTGGAGCGGGAGGTGGTGACCGACTGGCCGGTGCAGAGCGAGGGAGCTTTCGTGGTCGCGCTGGACCCCGAGGTCAGCGAGGAGCTGCGGCGCGAAGGATTGGCCCGGGAAGTGGTGAATCGGGTGCAGAGACTACGAAAAGAGGCGGGGTACGATTACAATACGCGGATCGCGTTGGGCATCTCGGGCGCGGCGGACGTGCTGGAGGCGGCCCACGCGCACCACGAATTCATTGCGGGCGAGACGCTGGCCCGCCAACTCGAGGCAGGCGAAGACCTGCCCAACTCGGATGTCCGCGAATCGGTGGACATTGACGGCCGGTGCGTCGTGCTCTCCGTGAGGAGATTCGACGCTGAGCGCAGTTAGGCTCGGGCCGGCATGACTGGCAGGGTGGTCGAAGGATGAAGAAGAAGCAATTACAGCATCTCGAGAAGCGCCTGCTCGAGGAGCGCAATCGCGTGATGAAGGAGCTCGGTACGTACGACGAGCAGTTCAGCGGTACGCTCCAGGCCTCGGACGGCGACCTCTCCTCCTATTCGTTCCATATGGCCGATCAGGGGACCGACGCGATGGAGCGGGAGAAGCAGTTCCTGTTCGCGTCGAAGGAGGGACGCTACCTCTGGCACGTGAATGAGGCCCTGCGCCGCCTGTATTTCTCGCCCGAGAAATTCGGGGTGTGTCAGGAGTGCGGGGACGAGATCGGGTTCGAGCGACTCGACGCGTTGCCGCATGCGCGGCTGTGCATCAAGTGCAAGGCCAAAGAGGAAGATGGAAAACGGGCTTAGCACCCGGCGGTTCTGGGCGATTGCGCTTGGAGTGGTCCTACTCGATCTCGTCACGAAGCAGATCGCCGTGGCGGCCCTGGCGCACGCGCCGGTCCCGGTCCTCGGGGAGTGGCTGACCTTTCGACTGGTCTTCAATCCCGGCGCGGCGTTCGGGATCCATGTGGGCGCATACTCGCGCTGGGTGTTCATGATCCTGGCCCTGGTGGCGTTGATCGTGCTGGGCTCGATGGTGCGTCAGACGCGACCGACGCAGTGGATCCGCCTCACGGCGCTCGCACTGGTCTGTGGTGGAGCGGTGGGCAACCTGCTCGACCGGATCCGCAGCCCGCGCGGCGTCGTGGACTTCATCGATGTGTGGATTGGCGCGTTCCACTGGCCCACGTTCAACGTGGCCGACATGGCGGTGACGTGCGGTGCCGTGACGCTGGCCCTCGTGCTGTGGCACGAGGGACGGCATGGCGGTGAGACCACCGCGGAGCGCGCCGGTCCCGCCGAGGCGTGAGCCGATTCGCGCCGTCACCTTCCACGTTGCTACCGACTCGACGGAACGTCTCGACCGCTTTCTCGCCGACCAGCTCTCCCTCTCCCGGACCCAAGCAGCACGGCTGATCGCCGCGGGTGACGTCACCGTCAACGACGAGCCAGCCCGGGCCTCCCGCACGCTGGCGAGGGGCGACGCGGTGCGCGTGGAGATCCCCGAGGAGCGGCCCCCCCGCGAATTGACGCCGTATCACCGTGCCCTCACCGCGGTGCACGAAGACGACGCCCTGCTGGTGCTGGAGAAGCCGGCCGGGCTCGTCGTGCATCCGGCGCCCGGCCACTGGGACGACACCCTCCTCAACGCCCTGGTGGCACGGGGCACCTCGCTCGGCGGGGGTGGACAGGGGCGGCCGGGGATCGTCCACCGGCTCGACAAGGACACCTCGGGCCTACTCATCGTGGCCAAGACCGAGGCCGCCCACCGGGCGCTCTCCCGGGCGCTGGGAAGCCGCAAGGTCACGCGAGCCTACGCGGCGCTGGTGTGGGGACACATCGCCAAGCCGGTGGAGGTGGATGCGCCGGTGGCGCGGCACCCCACCGACCGCAAGCGCATGGCGGTGCTGGCCACCGGCCGGCCCGCCAGGAGCCGCGTCGAACCGGTCGCCAGGTTCGAGGTTTGCGACCTGGTGCGCGTCCGGCTCTCCACCGGCCGCACCCACCAGGTGCGGGTGCACCTGGCCCACCTCGGCCACCCCATCGTCGGGGACCCCGTGTACGGGCAGGGCGGTGCCCGGCGGGTCACGGGCTCACAGCGGCCGCTGGCGGAGGCGGTGGAGCGGGCCGCCCCGCGCCAGTCGCTCCACGCGGCCGTGCTCGGATTCAAGCACCCCGCGAGCGGCGACTGGGTCGAGTTTCGCAGCGACTGGCCCCCTGATCTGCTCCCCGCGCTGGCCTGTGCGGCGGCCGATTCGAGTTTGCTTGCTCGCCCCAACGTGTTGGACTATCTTGGCTTCTTTAAATGAGATGCGCGACTTGGCGGGCGTTCGAGTCTTGGTATTTCGGGTGGCCGACCGGCTGTGCGGGGCCGACGTGCGGGCCGTCCGGGAGATCCTCCCCAGGCAGGTGGCTACCCGGGTCCCAGGTGCCGACGGGGCGGTGGCCGGCCTCATCAACGTGCGGGGGCGGCTCGTGCCGTTGGTGGAGGGGAGTCGTGCGCTAGGCCACAGCACGGACGGTGGGGCGCGAACCATAGTGCTGCTCGAGGTGCGCGAGCAGATGGTCGGGTTCACCGTCGACGAAGTGATCGACCTGGTGTCCGTTGCCGACGACGATCTCTCCGACCGTGACGACCTGCCGGGCGTCGATCCGCGCCTGGTGCGGGCGGTCGCCCGGCGTGGCGACGATACGTTCGTTCTGCTCGATCTCGAAGCTTTGCTGACCCCAATCCTCAGCGTGTAGGGAGGGTGTGTGAGCCATACGGTACTCGTGTGCGATGACGCGATCTTCATGCGGACGATGATCAGCGACATCCTGACGCAGGCAGGCTATGAGGTGGTGGGCGAGGCGGAGAGCGGCACGCAGGCGGTCGAGAAGTACGCGCAGCTCAAGCCCGACCTGGTCACGATGGACATCGTGATGCCCGACATGGGTGGCATCGACGCCGTGCGCGAGATCGTCAAGGCCGATCCCAGCGCCCGCATCCTGATGTGCAGCGCCATGGGCCAGCAGGCACTCGTCGTCGAGGCGATCCAGGCGGGGGCCAAGGACTTCGTCGTGAAGCCGTTCCAGCCGTCCCGTGTGCTGGAGGCGGTGCAGCGGGTGCTCGGCTAGGCATGGACCTCTCGCAGTATGCGGAGCTCTTCCTCGCCGAAAGTCGCGAACACCTCAGCACCATCAACCGGCTACTGCTGGAGTGGGAGCGGGACCCGCAGGCGAGTGAGCCCGTCGCCGGAATCTTCCGCGCCATGCACACGATCAAGGGCATGGCGGCCACCATGGGCTATGCCAAGGTTGCCGACCTGGCGCATCGCACCGAGAACCTGCTCGACCTCCTGCGACGTGGAGAGCGTACCGCGTCCGACGAAGTGCTCGAGCTCCTCTTCAAGAGCGCGGACTCCCTCGATCAGGCCATAGAAGCGTCCGTCGCCGGGCGCGAATCCCAAGTCGACGTCGGCGCGGTGCTGCAGGCCGTCGACGACGCGGCATCGAGCGTTGAAAAGCTCGTGGGCCGCGGCAAGCGGGCCCGGCCCTCAGCGCCCGCCGTGGCGGCGCCGGCGGGGGCGGGCCGGGTGGTGCAAGTGACCCTCGTGCCCGAATCGCCGCTCAAGGGTGCCCGGGCGCTGATCATCTTGCAGCAGATGGAGACGCTGGGTCGGGTGCACGCGGTGGAGCCGACCCCCGCCGCGATGGAGGCCGAAGAGTTCGACGGGCGGTTTGCCTTCCGGCTCGAGACCGAGGCCGCCGACGAGGCCGTGGCACAAGCCATACGCGGCGGCGGTGACGTGGAGCGCGTGGAGGTCGCCTCGACGGACGCCGTCGAGCCGGCGGTGGAGGCCGTGGGCCGCCAGGCGCGCCACATCCGGGTCGATCTGCGCCGGCTTGATGCGCTCATGAACCTGATCGGCGAGTTGCTCACGACCCGTGCGGCACTGGCTGATATCAGTGTGCGGCGCGCCGACCCCGAATTGGAGGAGGTGAGCGCGAAGTTCTCCCAGCTCGCCGGCGATCTCCAGAGCGAGATCATCCAGGCCCGCATGACGCCGGTGTGGCAGGTGTTCGATCGCTTTCCCCGTCTCGTGCGCGATCTCTCCCGCAAGCTCGGCAAGCAGGTCGCGTTCCGCGTACAGGGGAAGGACATCGAGCTCGACCGTGCGATTCTGGACGAGATAGGCGATTCGCTGGTGCATCTCCTACGGAACTCGGTGGGGCACGGGATCGAGAGTCCGAAGGAGCGCAAGGCGGCGGGGAAGCCGCCGGAAGGCGTCGTCGAACTGAGTGCCGTGCGGGAGCGCGCCGCGGTGGCAATTCGGGTTCGGGACGATGGGCGCGGCATCGATCGAGCGAAGATCCTGGCCCGAGCCCAGCAGCTGGGGCTGGTGGACGCGGACGCGGAGTCGCTGAGCGACGAAGTGCTGCTCCGGCTTCTCTCGCAGTCCGGGATGAGCACGGCCGAGGAAGTGTCCGACGTGTCGGGGCGGGGCGTCGGTGTCGACGCGGTGGTGCACGCGACGCGTGCCCTCGGCGGCGGGGTCGAAGTGCATACCGCCGCCGGCGAGGGCACCACCTTCACCCTGCGTCTGCCGACGACGCTGGCCATCGTGCGAGCTCTCATCGCACGGGTGGGTGAGGAACGCTACGCGCTGCCCATCACGCATGTCGCGGAGACCCTGGACCTCGGCGCGGCGCACGTCACGCGTGCCGACGAGCGCGACGCCATGACCCTGCGGGAGGGTGTGGTGCCGCTCGTGTACTTGCGGCGCATGCTCGAGATCGCGGGCGACGCCCCCCCGCGAAGTCCGGTGATCGTGTTGCAGATCGGCGAGCGGCGCTCTGGCCTCGTCGTGGACCAGCTCCTCGGCCAGCAGGAGATCGTCGTGAAGGCCTTCACTCCGCCGCGGGGCATGCTGCCCATCTTCAGCGGCGCAACCATCCTTGGAGAGGGTCGCCCGGTCCTCATTCTGGACGCGGGCGGTTTCGTCTAGGAGCGAGCATGGTAGACCTGCGAGATCTCAAGGAACTGCAGCTGGACGCCCTGCGGGAAGTCGCCAACATCGGCGCTGGGCATGCGGCCACCGCCCTCTCCCAGCTCACCGACCGCCGCATCATGATCAGCGTGCCGCAGATCTTTGTCCAGCGGCTCGAGCAGGTGCCGGATCTTCTCGGTGACGCAGATGAGGTGGTCGCCGCCGTGCTGATGCACATGCTGGGGGACCTGACGGGGCGCATGCTCCTCGTGGTGCCGCAGGCGAACGCGATGCTGCTGAGTGACCTCCTGCTGCGGCGCGAGCCGGGCGGCACGACCGAGTTCGGGGATCTCGAGCAGTCGAGCCTCAAGGAGGCGGGCAACATCCTGGGAGGCGCGTACATGAACGCGCTCTCGGACTTCATGGGGATGATGCTGCTGCCCTCCGTCCCGAGCCTGGCCGTGGATCTCGCGGGCGCGGTGTTGAGCACGACGCACCTCAGCTTCGGGCGGGACAAGGACGTTGTATTCTGCGTCGAGACCAACTTCCACTTCGAGGAAGCGGATGCGACGCTGCGGGGCCATTTCCTGCTGCTGCCGGACCTCGCCTCGTTGAAAACCATCTTCGACGCCATCCGCGTCTGACTCGATGTCGACAGGGGCTCTCCCGGAGAAGGACCGCGACGTCCTCCGGTCATTCGCCCGCCGGATCGACCCCTCCGACGCCGGCGCCCACAACAACCTGGGGGTGCTGTACCATCGCAAGGGCTTGGTGGAGGACGCGATCGCCGAGTTCCAGCGGGCGCTGGAGCTCGACCCGAAGATGCACACCGCCCGCCGGAACCTGGAGATCGCCTATAAGGCCTCGGGCTTCTACGACCGGCGGATAACCGAGCTCGGGGAGCGGCTCCGCGCTGATCCCGACGACGTCAACGCCCGGTGGGAGCTGGCCCGGGCCTACGCGTCGCTCGGGCAGTACGACGAGGCGGCACGGGAGTTCCAGGTCATCATCGAGCGCGATCCCAACAGCGTTGCCGCGATGATCCAACTGGGGCTCGCCGAGAAGAGCCGCGGCAAGCTGGACGACGCGGTAGAGTGGCTCGAGCGGGCCCGCGTCCTGGATGCCGAGAGCAGCGTCATCTACCAGTACCTCGGCGAAGTGCAGTACAACCGGGGGCGCAATACGGAAGCCCTGGAGGCGCTCCAACAGGCGGCGCACCTCAATCCCGAGAACGCCGACGCACACTACCAGATGGCTTTCGTGCTCGGGGACCTCGGCCGGCACGAAGAGGCACGTGGGGCCACGAAGCGCGCGATCGAGCTGAACCCTACGCTGGGTCGCGCGCAAGCCAACCTGACACTCGAGAGCGTCGCGGAACAGCGGGACCGTCCGTCGGCGCCGTTCCTGGCACAGCCCGACGTCGACGAGACGCTGGCCCACTACAACCTTGGGCGAGCCTTCCGGCAGCAGGGTTACTACAACGAGGCACTCAAGGAGTACCGGCTTGCTCTGGAGCGCGGGGAAGACCGTCTGCTCGTGCTCCAGGCCCTGGCCGAGGTCCACTTGCTGAAGCGGGACTATGCGGCCGCGCTGGAGCTGTATGACAAGCTGGTGGCCGAGATCCCCGACTCGCCCAAGCTGTGGAACGAGCGGGGCGTCCTGCTGCACCAGCTCGGTCGTTTCGAAGACGCCGTGGGGTCCTACCAGCGGGCTACGCACCACGGGCCCGACTACTCGCTCGCGCGCAACAACCTGGCGATCACGATGGCCCAGATGGGGCGGCCGGACGACGCGGTCGAGATGCTGGGGGAGGCGCTCAGGCACGGCCCCCACCTGACTATCCCGAGGCTCAACCTGGGACTGTTGCTGTACAGCCTGCGGCGCTACCAGCTCGCGCTTCAGGCGTTCCGCCGCGTGCTGGAGCAAGACGCCGCGTCGGCGGCCGCCTGGAACGGATTGGGCCTGGTCCTGACCGAGACCGAGCGGGCCGAAGACGCGCGCAACGCGTTCACGCGCGCCGTCGAGGCCGACCCGCAGTCGGCCGAGGCGCATTACAACCTCAGCTTTGCCCTGTCGCGGCTGGGCGATTTCGACGGCGCGCTCAGGGCGGTCACGCGGGCGCAGACTCTCGATCCCTACTATGTGCCGCAGAAGTTCCGGCTCGCGATCGACCTGCAGTACGAAGATCCGGGGATCTCGGTCGTGCCCGAGATCTCGGCTGACGTCGCGGCAGAGCTCACGAACCAGAGTCTCAAGCTGGAGCCAGGCACGCTCGACAGCCTATTCGCCGAGCTGGACCGGCCGGCGCCCAAGCCCTCCCCGTCGAAGCGGGGCGACCCGCTCGATTTGGCCCGGGATTACCTGAACAAGGGGCTCTTCGAAGTCGCCTCGGCAGAGGTGAACCGCGCGCTGAGCCGCGGCGCCGACCAGGTGGAAGCCCAGGTGCTGCTGGGAGAGCTCTTCGCTCGGCGTGGCCTGCACGGCGAGTCGTTGGAGCGGTATCGGGCGGCACGGCAGCTCGCGCCGGATCGGGCCGACGTGCGCCTGGCGGAGTTGCGCGAATTGTTGGCGTTGGAGCGGGGCGCCGAGGCGGTGGAGGATGCGGCGGCGCTGGCCACCGAGCGCCCCGACGACGTGGATGTGCTCGTCGTTCTCGCGCGGGCGCGGCTCGCCGCCGCGGATCCGGGCAACGCGATGGAGGCGCTCAAGGCGGCGCGCAAACGTGCGCCTCAGCGGGCCGACCTGCTGGAGCTCGAGGGAGACGTCGCAGCGAAGATGCGCAACTGGGCCGCGGCCCGCGCCGCCTATGAGGGTGCGCTGGAGCTCGATCCCCGGCTGGTGCGGGTCCGCCTCGAGCTGGGGAGGGTCCACGAGGCGCTTGAGGACTGGGTGAGTGCCGAGGGGGCGTATCAGGCGGCGCTCGATCAGCTCCCCACGTTCTTCGAGGCTGCCGTGGCCCTCGCCGAGTTGCACCGGCGGACCGGGGCGCCCCGCAAGGCGGTCCATCTCCTCGCGGACATTCTCACGGCCGACTCCACGGAGCTCGATGCGCTGCTCGTGCTGGGCAAGGCGTTGCTCGACGACGGCAAGGCCGAGGAAGCGCTGCACGTGTTCGACCGCATCGTCACGCACGATCCACACCACCTGGGGGCGCTGTTCTTCTCGGGCGTGGCGTGCGCTCGGCAGCGCCGCTACCAGCAGGCGGTGGAACGATGGGATCGCGTGATCGACCTGGATCCGTCCGGCCCGTACGCGCAGCGCGCGCGCAAGCACGCCCGCACGGCGCTGGACTTGCGGCACATCTTCCAGTCAGAGGTGGCGTAGCACATGGCGATCGAGGGACCGCTCAAGGAACTGGGGATCCACGACGTCTTCCAGCTGCTCGATCTCAGCCGCAAAACGGGCGTGCTGACGGTGGCGTCGAAGCTGCGGCACAACCAGGGGACGGTCTACTTCGATTCGGGCGCA
>CP070716.1:1440314-1443637 GCA_020350425.1 Gemmatimonadota bacterium | reverse complement strand
GTGACCTACGAGTGGGAGGGGAACCGTTACCAACTGGACGACTTCGCGACCCACACCGACACGACTGGCCTGTTGATCGTCAAGGATGGTCGCATTCTTCACGAAGCTTACTTTCTGGGAGCTACCGAAGATTCACTGCTCACGTCCTGGTCGATGGCAAAGTCGGTTACCTCCACTCTGGTAGGCATCGCCATTGCCGATGGCCTCATTGAAGGCGTCGACGATCTGGTGACGGAATACCTTCCTGAGCTGGAAGGAACGGGCTACGAAGGGGTCTCCATCAAGGATGTGTTGCAGATGTCCACCGGGGTCGCCTTCACGGAGGACTACGAGGATGGCGCTTCTGATTTCGCCCGGCTGTGGCATACGGCGGTCGACCACAAGGAGCGCGCCAATCACGTTGCCGCCTCCTTCACGCGTAGCAAGGAAGCTGGGACGGAGTTCTCCTACTCCAGCAACGACACCCAGATCCTGGGTTGGCTCTTGACCCGCGTGACTGGAAAGCCCTTGAGTCTGTATCTCTCCGAGAAGATCTGGACACCCCTGGGAATGGAGAAGGACGCTTACTGGGTTCTCGACCGGAAGGGCGAAGACGGCATGGAAATGGCCTGGTGTTGCCTGAATTCGACGCTGCGCGACTACGCTCGCTTCGGAATGCTCATGGCCAATTCTGGTCGTTGGGAGCAGCGACAGGTCGTCCCGGCAGAATGGATCCGAGAAGCGACGATCCCCGATCGCCCCCAAGTCGAGTATGGAACGCTCTATCCCGACTTTCCGCCGGGGTACCAGTACCAATGGTGGGCCGTTCCCGGGCCCGATCGGGCTTTCTTGGCGCTCGGCGTTTACGGGCAGTTCCTACTGGTGAACCCCGCGGTTGGTCTCGTCATCGTGAAGACCTCCGCCTGGCCGACCTCTTGGGACGACCCGAAAGGCAACGAGACCCTGGCGCTGTTCGAGGCCCTCACGGAAGCACTCAGGTAGGGGACGTCCCCGCTGCCCGCCCCCGCTGCAGGGCCGCCAGCAGCTTCTCCCAGATGCCCTCGAAATCCCCGTTGCTCATCACGAGCACCACGTCGCCGGGCTGCGCCTCGCCGGTCACCCGCTCCACGATGGCGTCGACCTCGTCGAGCGCGACGGCGGGTGTGCCGCGGGCGTTCAGGGCGTCCGCGAGCTGCGGGGCGGAGAGGCGTTCGGTCACCGCGCCGGTGGCGCTGTAGATCGGCCGGTCGGGCACGCTGCGCACCACCACGCGATCGGCGCCGTCGAAGACCTCGGCGTAGCGCTGCTGGAAGACCCTGCGGCGGCTCGTGTTCGTGCGCGGCTCGAACACGGCAATCAGGCGGCGACCGGGAAAGCGGGCGCGAGCCGCGCCGATGGATGCGGCCACCGCCGTCGGGTGGTGGGCGAAGTCGTCGAGCACGTTCACGCCTTCGGCCACACCGCGCAGCTCGAGCCGGCGCTTCACGCCGCCAAAGCGCGGCATCGCGGCCAGCGCCTCGTCCGGCGGCACGCCGAGCACGTCGAGCACGGCAAGTGCTGCCAGGCAGTTCTCCACGTTGAAGCGGCCGTGCATCGGTGTGTGCGCCCGCGCAAGCAGCGCGCCGTCGCGCAGGACGTCGAAGTGCGTGCCCTCCGGTCCGGCGTCCAGCTCCGCGGCGCGCCAGCCCGCGGCCCCGTCCCGTTCGCCGGCGCCGTATCCCACGACGCGGCAAGGCGCAGCGTCCACCACGTCGCGCACATCCGGGTAATCCAACGCCGCGACGATCGCGCCGTCGGCGGGCATGCGCGCCACCAGGGTGCGGAAGGCCTGCTTCACGTGGTCGAGGTCGCGGTAGATGTCGGCGTGGTCGAACTCGACGGAGGTGATCGCCAGCGTGCGCGGGTGGTAGTGCAGGAACTTCGGCGTCTTGTCGAAGAACGCCGTGTCGTACTCGTCCCCCTCCACTGCGAAGTGCAGCCCCTCCCCCTCGCGGAAGCTCCCGCCGAAGTCGAGGGCGTGGCCCCCCACCAGCATCGAGGGGTCCCGACCGGTGGCGTGCAGCAGGAAGGCGACGAGGCTGGTGGTGGTGGTCTTTCCGTGGGTTCCGCTCAGGACCACGGAGTGCTTGCCCGCGATGGCGAGCTCGTAGAGCGCATCGGAAAAGGATCGGTAGGGCAGACCCTCGTCGATGGCGGCGCGCGCCTCCGGGTTGTCCGGCCGCACCGCGTTGCCGATGACGACCAGATCGGGCTCGGCGTCCAGCACGTGCTCGGGGCGGAAGCTGTGGTGAACGGGAATGCCCCAGGTTTCGAGCAGCGTGCTCATGGGCGGATACAGCTGGTCGTCGGAGCCGGTCACGTGCACGCCGCGCGCGCGCAGGAGCCCCGCCAGGGAGCCCATGCCGGAGCCGGCGATGGCGACGAAGTGGACGCGGCGCGGCGCCTCGCTCATGCGTTCACCCCGCTGCGAAGGCTTCGAGGATCAGATCGTGAACGACGGGGCGCAGGTCGAAGCGGCTCTTCTTCGCCACCTGGTGCACGCGGTTGGTCAACATGACGACGACCGCCTCGCGCTCGAGGTCGATCCACAGCGAAGTGCCCGTAAATCCCAGGTGTCCGATCGAGCGCGGCGAGAAATGGCGGCCCGAGGACGACGCCGCCTGCGTCGGCGTGTCCCAGCCCAGCGCCCAATCCGAGCCGGGGGGAAGCTCCTGGCGCTCGGCGAAGCTCCGCAGCAGCTCCCGGGGCAGGGCGTCACTGCGCGCGTGCCAGACGTCGAGGATCACCTGTGCGAAGCGCATCACGTCGTCCGCGCTCGCGAACAGCCCGGCGTGTCCGGCGACGCCGCCCATCGCCCAGGCGTTGGGATCGTGGGCCTCGCCCCAGAGGACGCGCTCGCGCCACGGGCAATTCTCGGTGGCGGCGACACGGCGGCGCACGGATTCCGTCAGGCCGTCTCCGTCGGACAGCGGCGCGAAGAAGGTGTCGCGCATCCCCAACGGAGCGAAGATGCGCTCGCGGCAGAACGCGTCGAGCCCACGACGCGCGACGGCCTCGACCACCGCGCCGAGGACGATGAAATCGAGGTCGCCGTACACCGCCGCCGCTCCGGGCTCGTGCACCAGACCCGAGCGCAGCACCCGATCGATCACGATCTCCCGCGCCGCCGGCGTCGCCAACAGCTGCTCGCCGGTCTTCCGCTCCTTCTCGCGCAGCAGCTCGTGATACGCGCGCCACGGCTTGAGTCCCGAGGAGTGGGTGAGCAGGTGCCGCAGCGTGACGCCGTCCTTGTCCCGCTCCGAGAACAGCGGCAGGTACTTGGAAACCGGATCGTCCAGGCCGAC
>CP070716.1:1437154-1440214 GCA_020350425.1 Gemmatimonadota bacterium | reverse complement strand
GCTCGCCAACCCGGCCTTCACGACGCCCGCGGTCCAGAGCGCGCAGCCGAAGCGCCGCCAGTCCCTGTGGAACCCTCTCAGCATCGGATCGACCGCCGCCGCGGCCATGCTGCTGCTCGTCGCAGCCGCGAGCCTGCTACGGCCCGAGCCGCCGCGCCCGGTATCGCGCTTCATCGTGTCACTGCCCGACGGCGAGGCGCTGTTCTTCAGCGGGCAGGGGAACCTGCCGCGCCTGGCCATTGCGCCGAACGGCTCGGAGTTGGTCTACGTGGGCGAGGATGCGGGCCGGCGCACGAGGCTGTGGCACCGCCGGTTCAGCGAGCTCCACGCCCAACCGCTGCCGGGGACCGAGAACGCGTGGGTGCCGATGTTCGCGCCTGACGGCGAGCGCGTGGCCTTCATCGCGAGTCAGGATGGCATCCGCGTCAAGGTCGCCTCGCTCGGAGGCGGCCCGCCGATGACCGTCGCGGATTCCGGCGTGGGCAGCACGGTGACGTGGGGGCCGGACGATCATCTCTACTTTCTGGACCCGACCAACCGCATCGTGCGGCGCGTGCCGGCGGGGGGTGGTGCGGTGGAGGACGTGGTCACCCTCGAATCGTCCGAGGGCGTGAACTACGAGTGGCCGCACATGCTGCCCTCCGGGCGAGGCATCGTCGTCACCGCGGTGCCGAGCAGCGAGACCCAACAGGTGCAGGGCTCCGTGCGCTCGCGCGAGCTGCAGGTCCACGTGTTCGAACTCGAGTCCGGGGAGTCGCGGGCCTCGGTGGCGGGGGCCCAGGGGTTCTATTCCGCGTCGGGCCACCTCGTGTACGTGACCCAGGAGGGGACGCTCATGGCGGCCCCGTTCGACGAGCGCCGTCTTTCGCTCACGGGCCGTCCCACGTCGTTGCTGGAAGAGGTGGACGTCCGGGTCGCGGGCATCACCGACGTCGCGATCTCGGACAACGGCACGCTGGTCTACACCAGCCCCAGCTTCAACGCGCCCGAAGAGCCGGCGTGGATCACCCGGGCGGGCGCGGCCCAGAAGATCGACCCCGACTGGGTGCGCGACGTGGAGTTCGAGGGCATCGCGCTCTCACCCGACGGCAGCCGCCTCGCGGTCGTGATCGAGAGCGAGGACCGGGCCGACGTGTGGGTGAAGCAGCTCGACCGGGGTCCGCTGTCGCGCCTCACCTTCGAGGGCGACTACAACGGCTACCCCGCCTGGACCGCCGACGGGCAGTACATCAGCTACGGCTCGCTGCGCAACGGCGAGTGGAACACCTGGATCAAGCGGGCCGACGGCAGCGGTCCGGAAGAGCCGCTGCTCGACCTGGAGCGCGACATCTGGGTGACGGAGTGGTCGCGCAACGGCGCGTGGCTGCTGGTCAGCGTCGAGGGCCCGCCGGGAACCGACGACATCCTCGCAATGCGCGTCGGGGTCGACAGTGTCCCCACTCCGGTCGTCGCCGGCGCGTTCGACGAGTACGAGCCGGCGCTCTCTCCCAACGCGCGCTGGCTGGCCTACGTGTCGGAGGAGTCGGGACAGGCCGAGGTCTACGTGCGCCCGTTCCCCAACACCGCCGACGGGAAGTGGCAGATCTCCACCGACGGCGGAAACGAGCCCGCGTGGAGTCGCGACGGGAGCGAGCTGTTCTTCCGCTCGCTGGACGGGCAGTCCATCAGTGTCGCCGACATGCGGGGTGGTCCGTCCTCCGCCTCGCGGCGGGTGCTGCTCAACCTCCCGCCCCAGAACGACTACGAGGCGAACCAGCGCAACCGCTTGTACGACGTCGCGCCCGACGGGCGCTTCGTGATGCTCCAGCGCCCCGGGACGCCCGACGTGTCGGGCGAATTGGTGATCGTGCAGAACTGGTTCGAGGAGCTGAACGAGAGGATCGGAAGCTGACATGCCGATACTCCCCAACGCCTTCTGGACGCCCACGACGCCGCTGCGCAAGCCGCGCGACGAGGACATCGACGTCTACGGCCTCACACACCCCGGCAAGCTGCGCAAGGAGAACCAGGACCACTTCCTGATCGCGTCCCTCTCCAAGCGCATGGAGGTGGAACGCACCAGCCTGCCGCGTGATGCCGAGCTGGCGGTAAAGCCCGAGCGGCTCGCGTCGCTCGCCATGGTTGCCGACGGGATCGGCAAGGGAGGCGGGGGCGAGGAGGCGAGCCGGGTGGCGGTGCACGACATCGCGGAGTACGTGGCCCGCGCCACTTCGGCGTTCTACGGATGGGACGCCGAGGGCTCCGAGGCGTTCGCCGACGTGCTGACGGAGGCTGCGCTGCACTGCCATGTGGGCCTGCAGGAGCGCGCCGCGAACGACCCCGATCGCAAGCAGTACGGCACCACGCTCACGCTGTGGGTCGGCCTCTGGCCGCACGCCTACCTGCTGCATGTGGGCGACAGCCGCGCCTACATGTACCGCGACGGTCAGCTCACGCAGATCTCGCGCGACCAGACCATGGCGCAGGACCTGGTGGATCAGGGCGTCCTCACGCGCACGGGCGCGAACAACAGCCGCTGGGCGCACGTGCTCTCGAGCGCCATCGGGGGCAGCGAGGCTGCACCCACGGTCACCCGCCTCACGCGCGAATGGGGCTCGGTGATCCTGCTGTGCAGTGACGGGCTCACGAAGCACGTGTCGGACGAGCGGATCGCGGAGCGGCTCGCCAGCCTGAAAAGTGCCAAGCAGACCTGCGACGAACTGCTGCAGGACGCGCTCGACGGCGGCGGCAGCGACAACATCACGATCATCATCGGGCGCACCATCAAGCCCACGGAGTGATATGCCCGGAGTCACCGAGCAGTTGAAGACGGCCCTGGCCGACCGCTACGTCATCGAGCAGGAGCTCGGGGCGGGCGGGATGGCCACCGTGTACCTCGCGCACGACGTGAAGCACAACCGCAAGGTGGCGCTCAAGGTGCTCAGGCCCGAGCTGGCCGCGGTGATCGGGGCCGAGCGGTTCCTCAAGGAGATCGAGGTCACCGCCAACCTGCAGCATCCGCACATTCTGCCGCTGCACGACTCGGGCGAGGCCGACTCGTTCCTCTACTACGTGATGCCG
>CP070716.1:1435030-1437054 GCA_020350425.1 Gemmatimonadota bacterium | reverse complement strand
GCTCCAACCTGTTCCTGGCGTTCGTTTACAACACGCTGGCCATTCCGTTGGCCGCCGGCGTGCTCTATCCGTTCACCGGCCTGCTGCTGAGTCCCGTGGTCGCGAGCGCCGCGATGGCGCTGTCCAGCCTCAGCGTGGTGGGCAACAGCCTCAGTCTGAGGCGATTCACTCCTTCGATCACTGCATAGACGATGCGCTACTTCCACCGGACATCGCTGCCGCCGGCCGACGTGCTGGCCGAGGCAGACCGTTACTTCAGCAGCCGCCTCGAGCCCGTCGAGTCGGGCGGCCAGACCCGTTCGTTCTCGGGCGGCGTGGGCCGCATCGACATGCAGGTGCGGGCCGAGGGCGGTCACTACACGCTGATCACCGTCAAGACCGACCAGGTGGGCGAGAGCGAAGCGGACAAGCTCGCCAAGCGGTTCCTGGGGCTGATCCACAGCCGGGTCCACGACGAGCACGAGGTGCGCGGGGCGTATTAGCCGCGGCACAGGGAGTATGGCAGGCGGTTCACGGGGAGCAGGGGCGGGGCATCCGTTTCCGGGCACCGTGGACCGCCGATTGTTGTTACCGGACAAACCACCAACATCGAGACGCACATGGCATCGGTTCGACTGAAGGTCTCGGGCATGACGTGCGAGCACTGCGTGGCGAAGGTCGAGAAGGCGCTGACCGGCACGTCGGGGGTGTGGAGCGCGTTCGTCGACCTCGACGCCGGGACCGCCGAAGTGGATTTCGACGACGGCAAGGTCCAGGCCGACAGGCTGGCCGAAACGGTGAGCGCGGCGGGGTACGCCGCTACGGTGGATGCCTGAGCTGACGTACATCGAGGCCCTGCGTCAGGGCCTCTGGGAGGAGATGGAGCGCGACGAGCGCGTGTTCCTCCTGGGCGAGGACATCGGGCTGTACGGAGGGGCCTTCAAGCTCACCGCCGGCTTCCGTGACCACTTCGGCGAGCGGCGCGTGATCGACACGCCCATATCCGAGAACGCCGTGGTGGGTGCGGCTGCGGGTGCGGCCCACATGGGGCTGCTCCCCGTGGTGGAGATGCAGTTCATAGACTTCATATCCTGCGCCTACGACATACTCACGAACTACGTGGCCACGGCCCGCTACCGCGCCGGGTTGGAGACGTCCATCGTGGTGCGGGGTCCCGCCGGCGGCTACGTGAGGGGTGGACCGTTCCACTCTCAGGTCCCGGAGGCGGCGTTCTTCCACACGCCGGGTCTCAAGCTCGTTTGTCCCGCCACGGCGCGCGACGCCAAGGGTCTGATCAAGGCGGCGATCCGCGATCCCGACCCGGTCATCTACTTCGAGCACAAGTTCCTGTACCGGCGCGTGAGGGAGGACCTGCCGGAGGGCGAGGACGTGATCACTCCCATCGGCCGGGCGCGGGTGTCGCGCGAGGGGAGCGATCTCACAATCGTGAGCTGGTCCGCCACGGTGTGGAAGGCCCTCGAGGCCGCGGACGCCCTGGCGGAGGAGGGCGCATCGGTGGAGGTGATCGACCTGCGCACCCTGCTCCCAATGGACGATGCGGCGATCGTAGAGTCGGTGCGCAAGACCGGCAAGCTGCTCGTGGTACACGAGGACACCCGCACGGGCGGAGTGGCCGGCGAGATCACCGCGCGGGTGAACGAGCAGGCCTTTGAGTGGCTCGACGGGCCCATCCTGAGGGTGACGGCCGCAGACACGCCGATCCCTTATTCCGCGCCGCTCGAAGACCACGTGCTGCCGCAGACCGAGGACATAGTGCGGGCGGCCCGCAAGCTGCTGGAGTACTAGGCTCTCGGCTCGCACTCCCGCCGCCGCGGGGTGCCGGGTATGTTGGTGGACTACGAAACGATGCAGTCAGGCAGGAGCTACGCATGGCGCGTGTAGATGTAATCATGCCGCAGATGGGAGAGTCGATCGCCGAGGGCACGGTCTCCCGGTGGCTGAAGCAGGTGGGTGAAGAAGTGAAGCGGGACGAGGCGATCCTGGAGATATCCACCGACAAGGTGGATGCCGAGATCCCCTCGCCG
>CP070716.1:1413104-1434930 GCA_020350425.1 Gemmatimonadota bacterium | reverse complement strand
CGCGACCGGCGCGCCACGACGAGCGGACAGTTCGCGACCTACAGCCGGTACGTGGGCGCCGTTTCACAGCGCGCTGCCCCGACGACGGTCCAGAGTGGGGCACGCCGGGTGACGGGCACGGCCGCACCCACGGCGGGCCGGCGCGTGGCCCCGGTGGCCGGAACGGCCGCCCAGAAGGCGGGCCGGCGCGTCACGCCTGCCCCGGGCACCGGACGGACCGGTCAGGCCGGCACCGCAGGGCGCCCCACCATCGAGCGCCGCTCGGTCCCGACCTCCGGCACGCCCAACCGCCAGGTGCAGCCCGACGGTTGGGGCATCACCGACGGCCGGCGCACAGTTCCCATGCCCGATCGCCCAGGGGAGCCGGGGACGACCCAGAACGCGGGCCAGCGCACGGTGCAACCCACCAACCTGCGGGAGCGGACACCCGATCCGGAGCGCGCGACGCCAGAACCTCGGGGCGACGCGGGGCAATCCGGCGGCCGGGCCGCCGCACAGCGACGCGAGACGGGGCCCGGCGCGGCGGCGACGCCGGGCGTAGCAGGCAGCGCCGGGACACGCCAGACGCCGCAGCGGGACACACAGCAGCCGTCCACGCAAGGCAAGAACTCGCTGCGCAGCACGCTGCGGCAGATCACGAACCCGCAGCGCACGGCGCCCCAGCCGGGCGAGGCTCCCAGAACGAGCACACCAGGGAGGCCGACGCTGGAGCGACGGGTGTCGCCCAGCCAGGGTGCGCCGCGTCCCAGCCCGACGCAGATCCGGTCGCAACCGTCGGCGCGCCCGCCGGCGCAGCCTCAGGTGCGCCCGCCGAGCAGGCCCACGACGCCGCGGCCGCAGGCGCGGCCCACACCGCCGCCGCGGACCAGCACCCCGCGCCCCTCCTCGGGACGACGTCCCGGAGGGCGGCGTCCGTAAGCAGCACGAGAGGGGAGCTTCGGCTCCCCTCTCTCGTACCCCTCTCCTACTGGCAGGCCCCGGCAGGTAATCATAGTTTGATGAGCCCGCGCGGCGCGCCCACGAGCTGCGCCTGACGCCCGACACCGACCGGAGCGCCGTCAACTGTCATGATTCGCCGGTTCCTTCAGGCCCCCCTCGTCCAGACCGTAGGGTATTACATCCTGCTGGCCGTCGCGCTGTTTCTCCTCTCGAAGGTGTTCCCGCTGCTCCAGAGCCCGTTCTCGATGGAACGCGCGCGGGAGCTGCTCGGCGCGCAGGACCTGCCGCCCGAGTTCCAGACCGAAGCCGGCGAGAGCAGCTTTTTGGCAATGCCCTACCCAGCGCTGCGCACCCTCATCGCGGTGATCGGCGCGCTGCTGCTCGTGATTCCCATTACCAAGGTCTACATCACGACCAAGAGCCAGGTGCGCTACGACCAATCGATGGTGCACACGCTGGTCATGCTCCCCATTGCGGTCACGGGCATCGTGATCATCGTGCAGGATTCGGTGGCGCTGGCGTTCAGCCTCGCGGGGATCGTGGCCGCCGTGCGGTTCCGCCACACGCTGCAGGACACCAAGGACGCGGTGTACATCTTCCTGGCGATCGCCGTGGGGCTCGCCGCGGGGGTCGAGGCGCTCGCGGTGGCGTTCGTGGTGTCGTCCATCTTCAGCCTGGTATCGCTGTACCTGTGGCGCTTCAACATCGGCGACATCTACGGCCAGGAAGTGGGCCCTGCCGCCGGACTCCAGAAGGGCACCGCGGTCGGGGAAGCGCCGGCGCTCCCCAAGCGACGTCGCGGCTCGCTCTTCCTCGACACGAAGGCCCTGCTCGCGCTCCCGGAGACGGAGGAGCCCGAGCGGCCTGCGGCAGCGACGATCAACCCCGACCTGAGCCTGCTGGAGTTCCAGGGCCGGGTCCTGGCGCTGGCGGAGGATCCGGACACGCCGCTCCTGGCGCGCCTGCGCTTTCTGTCGATCTTCGGCCGCAACATTGACGAGTTCTTCATGGTCAAGGTTGGCGGACTCAAGCAGGCGGTGGCGGAAGGCATCACCAGGAAGTCGATCGACGGACGCACCCCGAAAGAGCTTCTCAATGCCATCACCATGCGGATGCGTGCCGTGGTGCGGCGGCAGTACCGCTGCTTCGACGAGCTGCGCACACGTGGGCTCGAGCCCAACGGCATCCGTATTCTGACCGTCGAGCAGCTCGACCCCGAGGGGCAGGAGTACCTGCGGAGCTACTTCGACGAGCGGGTCTTCCCGTTGCTCACTCCCAAGGCGATCACCACCACGCCGGGGCATCCGCTGCCCTACGTCGAGGAGCTGCTCCTCTCGATGGCGCTGGTGGTGCGCGACCAGCGAACGGGCCGCGATCACTTCGTCGTGCTCGACGTGCCCGATGCGGTGCCCCGCTTCATCCAGCTCCCCAACACGAACGACTTCGTCGCCGTCGAGGAGCTCGTTCGGGCACACATCCATACCCTGTACCCGAACCGGGAGGTGCTCGAGGTGGCTCCCTTCCGGCTGACGCGCAGTGCTGAGGTGACGTTCAGCGCGGCCACGGCCGAGACCTTCCTCGAGGTCATCGAGGACGAGGTGAAGCGCCGGCCGCAGGGCGCGGTGGTCCGCATCGAGGTGGAGCGCTCCATGCCCTATCCCGTGCGCGACCTGCTCCTGAGCCACTTGCGCCGCGAAGAGGCGGGCAAGGGCGTGCCGCTCGATCCAGCCGACATCTACGAGCTGGACGGCATGATCGACCTGGGGGCGGTGAGCGAGCTGGCTGAACTGCCGCTGCCCGAGCACGAGTACCCGGTGTTCACTCCAACCGTGCCGATCGCGCCGGACCGGCCGGTGTTCGACGTGCTGGACGAGCGCGACATCCTGGTGCACCGGCCGTACGAATCGTACGAGGAGACGGTGGAGCGCTTCCTGTGTGAGGCGGCCGGGGACCCCGATGTGGTCTCCATCAAGCTCACCCTCTACCGGCCGGGCGGCCCCTCCCGCCTCGCCGATGCACTCAAGAGTGCAGCGCAGGCCGGCAAGGACATCTCCGTCTTCGTGGAGGTGAAGGCGCGCTTCGATGAGGAGCTGAACATCTTCTGGGCGAAGCAGCTGGAGCGCAACGGCATCCACGTGGTGACCGGCCTGGTGAAGCACAAGACCCATGCCAAGTTCGCCCTCGTGGTTCGCCGCGCCGGCGACGCGCTGAAGCGTTACGTGCACATCGGGACGGGCAACTACAACGCCTCCACGGGGCGGCAGTACACCGACCTGGACCTGCTCACGACGAACGAAGACCTGTGCACCGATGTGGGCGTCCTGTTCAACGAGCTCACCGGCTCGTCGCGCCCGCCCGCGGCCGAGTTTCGCCGGCTGTTCGTGGCCCCGACGTACATGCTCGACGCCTTCCAGCAGCTCATCGCGCGCGAGGCCGAGCACGCCCGGGCGGGGGGGCGGGGGTACATCAGGGCGAAGATCAACGGTCTCGCCGACGCCGAGATCATCGAGTCACTCTACAAGGCCTCCCAAGCCGGGGTGAAGATCGACCTCGTGGTGCGCGGGATATGCTGCCTGCGACCCGGCGTTCCCGGGCTGTCGGACAACATCCGCGTGGTGAGCGCGGTGGGTCGGTTCCTGGAGCACGCCCGGATCTTCGTGTTCGCCAACGCGGGCTCGCCGGAGTTCTACATCGGCTCGGCCGATTGGCGGGGGCGGAACCTGCGCCGGCGCGTCGAGGTCGTGACCCCCGTAGCGGACCCCCAGCTGCAGGCGCGGCTGGACGAGATCCTGGAAATCGAAGTGAGCGACCCCAAGGCGTGGGATATGCAAACAGACGGCTCGTACGTGCCTCGCACGGCGGGCGCGGGGGCGCTGAGCGCGCAAGAGGAGTTCCTGTCGCGGCTCGTCACGGTCTAGGCGCGCGCGCTCAGCGCGCCAGGTTCACGTTCAGGTATTCGGCCTCTCCGGTGACTTCCCGCACGACCAGCGGCTCGAGCCACGCCGGCAGGCTGACCGCAATCGCCGGATCGGCCACCTCCACCTCGGCCAGCACCAGCTCTCGATCCAGGAACTCGTCGATCTCCCACCTGAAAGCGCCGTCCGGCACATAGTAGCGCCGCTTGCGCAGCCGGCGTCCCCGCGTCAGGTCCCAGAGCCTCTCGAACAGATCCGCTGAGGCCTCTTCCTCCAGTTCGACGCGCGTGAGGCCCTCCCCCAGCTTCACGGTACGATAGTACCGCTCGCCATCGCTGTCGGAGACGCGGCGCACGCGCTCCTGCAATCGCTCTCCCGGCAACCACCCCTGCTCTACATCCGCCGATGTCGCGTCGCGCACCCGCTCGGGCAGGTCCGAGAGCAGATACTTCCGCTCGACCTCCACTGGAACGCTGGTGCGATACGCACGCAGCACATCGAGCACGGCGTCCAGCACGCCGCGGAGGCCGGCGAGACCGCCGTTGTGCCACTCGGCCACGAACGCCCGATAAAGCTCGCCTTGCGCCGCGCGCCCGGCGCGCACGAGCGCGAGCACGCCGGGAGCGGCATCCCGTCGCTCGGCGGCCTCAACCTTCCGTCTCGGCGCCCCCGTCCGCTCGAGCTCCCGCAGGCAGCGCACGTGATCGGCGGCGGCGACCTCCACGGCAACAGCGAGTTCGTGATCCAGCACCTGGCGGTCGTGCAGATCGCCGAGCACGTCCTGCAGGCCTTTGAGCCGGGTCACGGCGTCCTGGGCGGCGCCGAGCTCCGCGGCGACGAGCTCCAGCAGGTAGCGCAACCGCTTGGCCGCGATGCGCGCCTGATGGACCGCCGTCTCGTCCTCCGGCGCGGCGATCGCGGCCAGCTTCCCCTCCAACGCCTCCAGGTGCTCCTCGACGAGCTCAGCGAGCGCCACCGCAAAGCTGGCATTCCCACGGGCGTCGGCGGACCGGCCGGCACGCAGCCACTTGCGCACGCGGCGGTCGACGCCCGGAAACTCCGCATCGACGGTTCGGATGCTGGCCTCGTATTCCCGGTCCCGCCGCTCCTTGAGGCGCCCGACGAACCAGGTGAGCCCGACCCGCTCCACACGGTCGAGGTCCCTGCGCTGCTTGCCGATCCAGGCGAGCTGCACCTCCGCGTCCCGCGCGCCGTTGGTGGCACGGGCCAGGTCGCGCACGCGCTTGCGCAGCTTCTTCGCCATGGGTTGGCCGAGCCGGCTTCGAAAGGCCCGCTCCACGCTGCGCAGCCGGCGCAGCGCGACGCGGAAGTCGTGCAGCGCTTCGCGGTCTGCGGGATCGGCGAGCCGGAGCTGGGCCGCGGCTGCGGCGTCCAGCAGTGCACCGCCGAGGGCGTCGATGGCCCCCGCGACGGGCTGGCCCAGCAAGCCGCGGGGATACTCAGGCACCGCCGCCCCCGATCAGGCGCAGCTGCTTCGGCGCCAGCGCCCAGCGCAGCACGCCCGCCCTCGCCGCCGGACGGTCAGCGAACTCCAGCAGGCACGCCGACCCCTTCTTCAGCTGCACGAAGGAATCCTGGGCGCCGGCCAACAGGTGGGACACGAGGATCGAGCAGTCGGGCTCATGACCCACGACCGCCACCGTGTCGCCCGCCCGCCGCCCCCGCAACCACTGCACGACGGACTCTGGATCGCCGCCCGCGGCGAGCACCGGCACGCGCTCGACTACCGGGCCGTCGTAGGCGGCGGCCACGATTTCGGCGGTCTGCACTGCACGCACCAGCGGGCTCGTCGCGACGAGATCGAGCACGGGAACGAGCTGCCTGAGCCCGCGGGCGCCCTGCTCCATGCGGCGGCGACCCTCGTCGGTGAGCGGGCGCTCAGCGTCGTCCCTGCCGGTGGCCGCGAAGGCGACGCGGTCTTCGGCGATGGCATGGCGGACGACGAGGAGTCGCATGGCGCTCCCGCAGATCAGGCCGGTGTCCGCGACCGGTCGGGACTGGACGGCCGACGCCGCGCGCGGGGAGCGAGGGGGAGGCGGACGTCACCGCTCACCAACGCGGCCTCCCTGGCCAGCCCTTGAAGAATCACTTGCGAGCGTACCTGGGGCTCGTCCTCGGTCGCGGGGCGTCGCCGGTAGCTGCCGTCGGAGCAGAGGACGCGGGCCTTCACGTTGTCGGCCAGCCCGGTCTCCAGCACCTCGTTCACGATGCGCGTCCTCAGGTCGGGATCGACCACGGGGAACATGACCTCGATGCGGCGGAAGAAGTTGCGCGGCATCCAGTCGGCGCTGCCCAGGAACAGCTCCGGCGCGCCGGCATTCTCGAAGTAGAACACCCGAGAGTGCTCCAGGAACTTGTCCACGATGCTGATGACCCGAATGGTGTCGGACACCCCAGGGAGCCCTGGACGCAGGCAGCAGATGCCCCGGATGATCAGGTCGATCGTCACCCCCGCCTGGGACGCCCGGTACAGCGCGTCGATCACCGAGTGCTCCACCAGCGCGTTCATCTTCACAATGATCCGGGCGGGTTGCCCCGCCTCGGCGTGCCGCTGCTCCCGCTCGATCAGATCGACGATCCGCTCGCGCAGTCCCTCGGGCGCGACGAGCAGGCCCTGCCAGTCGTGTCCGCGCGCGTATCCGGTGAGCAGGTTGAACAGCGCCGTCACGTCGTCGCCCAACTGTTCGTTGGCCGTGAACAGCCCGAGATCGGTGTACACGCGGGCCGTGACCTGATTGTAGTTGCCGGTCGCCAGGTGCAGGTACCGGCGAATGCCCTCGGGCTCGCGGCGTACCACGAGGGCGGCCTTGCAGTGCGTCTTCAGCCCGACCACGCCGTACACGACGTGCACGCCCGCCTCCTCGAGCTGGCGCGCCCACAGAATGTTGTTCTGCTCGTCGGCGCGGGCCTTGAGCTCCACCAGCGCCGTCACCTGCTTGCCGTTCTGCGCCGCCCGGCCGAGCGCGGTGATGATCGCGCTGGGCACGCTGGTGCGGTACAGTGCCTGCTTGATCGCGAGCACGTCGGGATCGTCCGCCGCCCGCTCGACGAACTCCACCACGGAGCCGAACGATTCGTAGGGGTGGTGCACCAACACGTCGCGCTCGCGGATGACCTCGAAGAGATCCTCGCCGGCGGCGAAGGCCGGGGCGACGCGCGGCACCAGCGGCTCGTCCTTGTACTGGTCGAACCCGTTCACCCGGCTGAGGCGCATGAGCCCCGAGAGATCGAGTGGACCATGCACGCGGTACACGTCGCACGCCTCCAGCTCGTGCGCCTCGGTCAGCACCTCGACCAGCGACGCGTCGGCGTCGGCTTCCACCTCGAGGCGCACCGGGTCGGAACGCAGCCGCTGGCGCAGGCTTTCTTCGATGGTTTCCAGGAGGTCCTCGGCCTGCTCCTCCTGGATCCTCAGGTCGGCGTTGCGCGTGACCCGGAAGATGGCATGACTGAGCACCCGAAAGCCGCCGAACAGCTCCCCCAGGTGTCGCACGATGATGTCTTCCAGCAGGACGTACCGCAGCCGGCCGTCCTGTCGCGTGACGATCACCGCGCGGTCGAGCACCGACGGCACCTGCACCACCGCGACGTGGCGCTGGTCGCGGCGCTCGGCTTCGACGCGCAGGATGATGTTGAGGCTCTTGTGGTGCACGTGCGGAAACGGGTGTCCGGGATCCACCGCCAGCGGCGTCAGCACCGGATAGACGCTCCCCTGAAACAGGGAGTCGGCGGCGAGCCGCTCGGCGGCGCTGAGATCGGCATAGCCAACGCGCTCCATGCCGACATCGGCGAGGGCCGGGCCCACCTCCTCGTTGAACAGGCGGTACTGCTCGGCCACCAGCTCCCGCACCTTTCGCTCCGCCGCGACGAGCTGGTCGCCCGGCCCCAGGCCGTCGGCCCCGTAATCCTGCGGCTCCACGCCGGCATCCACCTGCTGTTGCAGGCCCGCAACACGGATCTCGAAGAACTCGTCGAGGTTCGAGCTGAAGATCGCCAGGAACTTGAGTCGCTCGAGCAGCGGGTTCGAGCGGTCACCCGCCTCCTCGAGCACGCGATGGTTGAACTCGAGCCAGCTCATCTCCCGGTTGATGTAGCGCTCGGGCGCATACTGGGGCTTGGGACGCTTCGCCATCTACAGGCTCCGTACCCGCCGGCTGCGGCTGCGCGCCCACTCGAGCTCCAGGCGCACATCGAACGCCTTCTCGAACAGCGCGCCCTTGCGCACGGCGTCGGCCAGGTCCACGCGGGGGCTGCGCGGCGCCCGCAGAATCATCTCCACGGTGTCGTCCTCGATCTCACACTGCAGACCGGTGACCACCTGACCGTGCGTGCGGTCGAGACCGTCGGCCACGCGCAGGATCGCGCTGAGCTGCTCCACGAGGATCTGGTCCGTCCGCTCGAGCCGCTTGAAGTTGGCGTGTTTCCGCTTGGGAAACGCCCGCCGGTGATAGCGCGCCACGTTCGCGATGAGCTCCACCTCCCCCGGGGAGAAGCCCCGCAGGTCCCCGTGCATGATGAGGTGATAGGCGTGCTTGTGGTGCCCGGCGTGGTTGATCAGGTAGCCGACATCGTGCAACAGCGCGGCCGCCTGCAGGATGTCGCGTCCCGACGACGGCAGCTCGAACGGCTGCTGCAGCTGGTCGAACATCTGCAGTGCGAGGTGCGCCACGTGATGGCAGTGTCGATCATTGGAGCGGCACTTGCGCGCGAACTCCCGCACCCATGCCATGCGATCCTGCACCGGCGGCGCCGACGCCGCCCCGGCCGTCCCCAGCTCCTCGACCATCGACACCAACAGTCCGTCGCGGATGCCCCGATGGTTGATCAGGATCTGCTGCGAGCCCAGCCGCTTGGCCAGTCGGCCGACGGCGGCCACCCCCGCCACGATGATGTCGGCTCGCTTGGGGTTGAGGCCGCACAGCTTGCGGCGGGATCCCAGCGGGGTCTCGCGCAGACGGTCGAGCAGGCGTTTCAGGTCGGCCCGGTTAATGGCGTAGTTGCGCACCTGTGTGACCCGCCCCTCCCGCTCGCACTGTACCATCTCGCCCAGGTTGGTGAAGGTCCCGCCGCTCCCCACCATCACCTCGGCGGCAAACGGCGGCCGGCCCACCTCGGCCTTGATGGATCTGTCGATCACGCGTCGCAGCTTCCGCCAGTGCTTGGGTTTGAGCGGATCGCTCTTCACATAGCGTTCGGTGAGGCGCACCGCGCCAAGCGGAAGGGAGTGCACCTGGTTCACCACACCGGCGGCGGCGAGGATCACCTCAACGCTGCCGCCCCCGATGTCCACCACGGCAAACGAGCGCCCCTCGAGCGCGAAGTGCCGCATCACGCTCTTGAACGCGAGCTGGGCCTCTTCCTCGGCCGAAATGACGTCGATCTGCACCTTGCAGCGTCGGGCGGCCTCCTTCCGGAACTCCCGTCCGTTGGCGGCCTCCCGCACGGCGCTGGTGGCCACCACGCGCAGCTCCCGCACGCCGAAGCCGTCGGCGATCGCCCGCATCTTGCCGAGCGCCTCGAGCGAGCGCTCCATCGGCGCGCGCGCGATGCGGCCCGTCCGGAACAGACCCCGGCCCAGCCGCGTCATCTCCCGCTCCTCATCGAGCACGCGGTAGTTGCCGTCGGGCTCCACCTCGGCGACCACGAAGCGGATGGAGTTGGTGCCCACGTCGATGGCCCCTAAGCGGGGCTGCTGACCCTCGCCGGCCGGCTCAGACATGGGGATTCGCAGGGCTGGACGTCATGTTCGTAACATCTTGGAGGACATTAGGTTGACCCGCGCGGCGAGGCGCGACCGCAGGCGCCCACGCCGCATACAACGCCGGGTCCGCTAAATGGTGCCGCGCGTGCCACGATTCCGCAACGATCGTGAACGGGATCGGCGACAGGGCGCTCAGCGAACCTCGAAGGTCAGCGTCGCCCAACGCGACACGTAGTCGAGCCCCGGCTCCGACGCCGGGACCATGTTGATGAACTTCACGTACCACTTCCCGGGGGCGTCGATGGTCACCGCGGCCACCCCGTCGTGGTCGGTGCGCGCGCGGCGCTCGGGTATCGGACCGTCCGGCCCCTCCCCGCCCCAGACCACCGTCTGGGCGCCTACCGGATGACGGTCCACCAGGCAGCGCACCCTGAGCTCGCTTCCCACTGAAAGCGCGTACGGGTTGGCCAGCGGGACGATCTCGGCCGGGTACCCCAGTACCGTCGAGAAGCCGGCGGACCGTTCGGCTCCCGCCTGGAATACCGCCTTCACGTGCTTGGAGTAGCGCTCCGTGGCCGGCCGATCCAGCTCGCCCCGCTCCGCGCGCAGCGCCAGGATGTCCGGGACACCGTCGTGTTCCAGGTATGCGTTGAACTCCTCCGCCGTGAGGGTGAGCTCCCGCGGCAGGATCGCGGCCCCCACGACGTACGTCCCGGGCTCCCCGACCCGAAGCCCGAGCCAGGTCGAATCGCCTGCAACGCGCCACGCTCGAGCGTCGAGTCGCTCGGTACCCGCCGGCGTCACGAGCGCGATGTCGAACACGCGATCCGCGGTGACGGCGTTCTCGCTCGCGGCGAAGGTGCCGTTGAGGACGAGCACCTCGATCGCCGCACCGGGCTCCACGAAATAGCTCTCGAGCTTGAGGAACAGATCGTGCGCCAGGAGTGTCGAGCAGACGAGGACGGTCAAGCCGAGTGTCACAGCGATGCGCAATCTCATGGTACACCCTTGGGCGATGTGGGGAACGAGGAATCTGCGTCGCGGCGGCGCGGCGTGCCAGAGGCCCCGTTGCGCGCGTTGACAACCCACGCCGCGGGGCGCATTCTCGTGCTAGGGCGGTAGGGAGTGTCCAGATACCGGTGGGAGGTGGTGACATGCGGAACGTCTTCGCAGGGTCGGTGCTCCTCGCAGCGGGAGTTGCCCTCGCGGTTCCATCTCTCGTACAAGCACAGAACGCCAACTGCCTCGACTGTCACACGCGCGTCACGAGCAGGGTGGTGATCGACTGGCAGCTGAGCAAGCACGGGCAGAATGGGATCACCTGCAGCGTGTGCCACGGCAGCGAGCACACCACGCAGTACGACGTCGACCAGGTGTCGCTGCCGACGCCCGCCACGTGCGGGGCGTGCCACGGCGATCGGGTGGAGGAATTCTCTCGCGGCAAGCATGCGGCGGCCTGGGCGGCGATGAACGCCATGCCCACGACGCACGCACTGCCGATGGCCCTCACCGAAGGCATGAAGGGGTGTGGCGGGTGCCACAAGATCGGCCTCAAGAGCGAGGAGGAGATCGCCGCGCTCAAGGAGCAGGGGGGCGGCTACGGCATCGCCTCGTGCGACGCGTGCCACACGCGTCACCTCTTCTCGGTGCGGGAGGCGCAACAGCCGCAGGCGTGCCAGACCTGTCACATGGGGTTCGATCACCCACAGTGGGAGATGTACTCGGGCTCGAAGCACGGGGTGCGCTTCCTGCTGAAGCAGAACGGCGTGCTACCCGAGAACGCTTCGGCGCCCACCTGCCAGACCTGCCACATGGTGGCCGGCAATCACGAAGTGCGCACCGCGTGGGGCTTCCTGGCGGTGCGTCTACCGCTGCCCGAGGATGAGCAGTGGGCCGCGGATCAGACGACCATCCTGCAGGCGCTGGGGGTGCTCGATCCGGACGGCCAGCCCACGAGCCGGCTCGAGGTCGTGCAGGCCGCCGACCTCGCGCGGCTGTCCCAGGAGCCGTGGGAAAAGGAACGGCTGGCGATGATCCAGGTGTGCGGCCGCTGCCACTCGGAGAACTTCGCCACCGCCGAGATGCAGAAGGGCGACGACATGATTCGGGAGGCCGACCGCCTGCTGGCCGAGGCGATTCGCGTGGTGGCGGGCCTCTACGAGGACGGCACGCTCGCCAAGCCGGACGGCTACAGCTACGCCTTCCCGGATTTGCTGACGTTCCACGACGCCCCGACGCCGATCGAGCAGGAGCTGTTCGTCATGCACCTGGAGCACCGCATGCGGGCGTTCCAGGGCACGTTCCACGCCAACCCCGACTACGCGCTGTGGTACGGGTGGAGCGAGATGGTACGGAGCCTGGCCACGATCAAGCAGATGGCGGAGGACCTGCGCCGGGACCGATAGGACCGGCGCCCCTTACGTTGGAAACCTCGGTGCCCCGCTGCGCGCGCTCGGCCAGCGCCGCGCGGCGGGGCACCGTGCGAGCGAACCCGCTGCGACAGAGGAACAGACGATGCAGAAGCGCCCGCTGGGCCCCGGCGCCCCCAACGTCTCCGAGATGGGCTTCGGCGGCATGCCGCTCTCGATCCAGGGGAGACCGTCGGACGAGCGCGAGGCGATCCGTGTGCTGCACGCCGTGCTCGATGCGGGCGTCACCCTCATTGACACCGCCGACGTCTACTGCCTCGACGACGACGACATCGGCCACAACGAGCGTCTCATCGCCAAGGCGCTCGGCTCCTGGTCGAGCGGGATCGGCGAGCAGCTGGTGATCGCGACGAAGGGCGGCCTCACGCGGCCGGAGGGTCGCTGGGAGCGGGACGCGCACCCGGCGAAGCTGAGGCAGGCGTGCGAGCGCTCGCTCCAGGCGCTCGGCGTGGAGCGGATCGATCTGTATCAGCTGCACGCGCCCGACCCCAAGGTGCCGTTCGCCGAGAGCGTCGGCGCGCTGACCGAGCTCAAGGAGGAGGGGAAGATCCGCTGGGTCGGTCTGTCCAACGTGTCGGTGGCGGAGATCCAGGAGGCCGAGCAGCTCGTCCAGGTCGAGACGGTGCAGAACCGGTTGAGCCCGTTCTTCCGCGAGGCGCTCGAGAGCGGCGTGGCGCGCTACTGCGCGCACCGCGGCATCGGTTTCCTGGCCTACAGCCCGGTGGGAGGCGGACGGCTCAACAAGAAGCTGCCCGACCACCCGGTGCTGCAACCCATTGCTGCGCGGCACGGCATCTCGCCCCACGCGGTGGTGCTCGCGTGGGTCATGGCACAGGCCGACAGCGTGATCCCCATCCCCGGAGCCCGCACCGTGGAGCACGCGCTCGACTCCCACGCCGCCACCAGCGTGCGGCTGAGTGGCGACGAGCTGGCGGCGATCGACGCGACGGAGTTCTCGACGGCGTGAGCGACAAGGCCTGGCCCATCTCGCTGGCCGACGTGCACGCGGCCCGGGAGCGCCTCGCCCCCTATCTGTTCCGCACCTCGCTCCGGCGCTACCCGGCGCTCGACGCCGCCGTGGGGCACGATATCGCCGTGCTGGTGAAGCACGAGAACCACCTCCCCACCAACTCGTTCAAGGCGCGCAACGGCCTCTCGGCGGTCACCGTGCTGTCGGCCGAGGAGGCGGGGCGCGGCGTGCTGGCCGCCACGCGTGGCAATCACGGCCAGGGGGTGGCGCTGGCCGGCCAGCTCCTCGGCATCGCCGTCACCATCTGCGTGCCGCATGGCAACAACCCCGAGAAGAACGAGGCGATGGTGGGCTTCGGGGCGACGCTGATCGAGGAGGGGCGCGACTACGACGAGACGCTCGCCGTGGCCGAGACCCTGGTGCGCGAGCGCGGGCTCACCATGGTGCACAGCACCAACGACCCGCACGTGCTCGCCGGCGCCGGCACGATCACGCTCGAGATCGTGGAGCAGGAGCCGGAAGTGGACGCCATGGTGATCGCAGTGGGCGGGGGCTCGCAGACCGTGGGGGCGCTGACCGTGCTGCGCGAGCTCAAGCCCGAGGCCAGGGTGTACGCTGTGCAGGCCGAGGGGGCCGCCGCGTTCTACCAGTCGTGGAAAGCGGGGAGGCCGGTCACCGTGCCCGCGGCCGACACCTTCGCCGACGGCATCGCCACGCGCTCGACCTACGAGCTGACCTTCCCCACCATCCTGGACGGCGTGGCCGGGTTCGTGACGGTGAGCGACGCCGAGATCGCCGAGGCGATGCGCCTCGTCATCCGCACCACGCACAACCTAGTGGAGCCCGCCGCGGCCGCCGGGCTGGCGGGGCTGTTCCGGCTGCGCGAAGAACTGGCCGGCAAGCGCGTGGCCGTGATCCTCACCGGCGGCAACGTGGACGAGGCCACGCTGCGCCGGGTGGTGGGGCGGGAGATCTAGCGGCGCCTACCCCGCCGCCACGTAGTCGTCCAGCTCCTTCAGCAGCGCGTCCCTGCGCGCCGGCTCGAGGAACGTCGCCTCGAACGCGTTGCGCGCCAGCGTGACGACCTCGTCGCGCGTGAGGTCGAGCCCGCGCTGCGCCGCGAGGAAGTTCTCGTTCATGTAGCCGCCGAAGTAGGCGGGATCGTCCGAGTTCACGGTGGCACACAGCCCCGCATCGAGCAGCCGCTTGAGGCTGTGGTCCTCCATGCGGTCGTACACGCACAGCTTCACGTTCGACAGCGGGCACACCGTGAGCGGGATGCGCTCCTGGCGCAGCCGGTCGACCAGCTCGTCGTCCTCGACGCAGCGCACCCCGTGGTCGATGCGCTTGGCGTGCAGCAGGTCCAGCGCCTCCCAGATGTACGCGGGCGGTCCCTCCTCTCCGGCGTGCGCCACCGTGAGGAAGCCCTCGTCCCGCGCCCGGTCAAACGCCGCGGTGAACTTGCTGGGCGGGTGGCCTACCTCGGAGGAGTCGAGCCCCACGCCCACGATCAGGTGCTTGAACGGTAGCGCCTGCTCCAGCGTGGCCAGCGCCGCCTCGCCGCTCAGGTGGCGCAGGAAGCACATGATGATGCGGCTGGAGATGCCGAGCTGGCGGTCCGCGTCCTCCAGCGCGCGGTGGATGCCCGTGATCACCGTCTCGAACGGCACCCCGCGGTCGGTGTGCGTCTGCGGATCGAAGAAGATCTCCACGTGGCGCACGTTTTGCGCGTGCACCCGCTGGAGGTACGCCCACGTCATGTCGTAGAAGTCCTGCTCCTTCAGCAGCACGTTGGCGCCCGCGTAGTAGATGTCCAGGAACGACTGCAGGTCGGTGAACTCGTACGCCTTGCGCACCTCGTCCACCGAGGCGAACGGGATGGACACGCCGTTCCGCTCCCCGATCTCGAACATCAGCTCGGGCTCGAGCGTCCCCTCGATGTGGAGGTGCAGCTCGGCCTTGGGCATCCCCTGAATGAACTGTTCCATCGTCGTCCCCTTCCCGGTCCGTGTTTGCGCCACGCGTGATTATGCAGGTGGAGACGCGGTCACCACAAGGCGGGCCCCGCACCGTGCTGTTGCCGCTGCGGTAGGCGTGTAGATTGCAGCGCAGGCGGCACGCCTCCCATGGCCACACGACTACTGCGTCAGCTTCGACAGCTCCACGACGGCCTGCGCCAGACCGAGCAGATCTACATGGTGCTCGTGGCGGTGGTCATCGGTCTGTTGGGCGGGCTGTGCGCCGTCGGCTTCCGGCTCCTCATCCGGGGGCTGAACGAGGTGTTCTGGCACCAGGGCCAGTACACGCTGGACTATCTGTACGCCCTTCCCATCTGGTGGAAGCTCGCGGCGCCCGCGCTGGGCGGGGCGCTGGTGGGCCTCATCGTGTACCACTTCGCGCGCGAGGCCAAGGGCCACGGCGTGCCCGAGGTCATGGAGGCGGTGGCGCTCAAGGGCGGGCGCATCCGGCCGCGGGTGGTGCTCGCCAAGATGTTCGCCTCGGGCATCTGCATCGGCTCGGGCGGCTCCGTCGGCCGCGAGGGGCCGATCGTCCAGATCGGCTCCGCCCTCGGCTCCACCATCGGGCAGTGGCTCCGCGTGGACCAGCGGCGCCTGCGCACCCTCGTCGGATGTGGCGCGGCGGCTGGGATCGCCGCCACCTTCAACGCGCCGGTCGCGGGCGCGCTGTTCGCGGTCGAGATCATCCTGGGCGACTTCGGCGTGAGCCAGTTCTCGCCCATCGTGATCTCGTCGGTGGCCGGCACGGTGGTGAGCCAGCACTTCCTGGGCGACTTCCCGGCGTTCCAGGTGCCCGCTTACTCGTTGGTGCACGCGGGCGAGCTGTTCGCCTACGCTGCGCTCGGGATCGTGGCGGGGTTCGTGGCGCTGGCCTTCATCCACTCGCTGTACCGCAGCGAGGACGTGTTTGACCGGCTGCGGCTCCACCCCGCGCTGAAGGCGGCGCTGGGCGGGCTGCTCATCGGCGTGATGGGGATCTGGGCGCCTCACATCTTCGGCGTGGGCTACGAGGCGATCAACGAGGCGTTGAACGGCACCATCGTGTGGCAGTTCATGCTGGCCCTCGTGCTCGTGAAGATCCTTGCCGTCTCGGTCACGATCGGCTCGGGGGGCTCGGGGGGTGTCTTCGCCCCGTCGCTGTTCATCGGCGCCATGCTGGGCGGGGCAACGGGCACGGTGGTGCACACCCTGTGGCCCGCCAGCACCGCGGCGTCGGGCGCCTACGCCCTGGTCGGGATGGGAGCCGTGGTGGCAGCCGGCACCCATGCTCCCATCACGGCCATCCTCATCATCTTCGAGCTCACGGGGGAGTACAGCATCATCCTGCCACTCATGATCAGCTGCATCATCGCGACGCTCTTGGCCACCCGGTTGCAGCGGGCCTCGATCTACACGCTCAAGCTGCTGCGTCGTGGCGTGGATGTGCAGCGGGGCCGCGCCGTCAACGTGCTGCAGCACGTGCGCGTGCGAGAGCTGATGCGGCCCGACGCCGTGACCGTCGGCCCCGAGGAGGGACTGCCGGGCCTGATCGGCAAGTTCATCGACCACCCCGGCTCCACCGTGTTCGTCACCGACGAGCAGCGCACGCTGGAGGGGCTCGTCACCGCGGATCAGATCCGGCCGGTGATGCAGGACCCGGCGGCCCTCGCCACCCTGATCATCGCCGAGGACGTGATGGCTGAGGGAGACTTCCCCAAGGTGCGGCCGGACGATTCGCTCGCCGACGTCATGCGCCACCTCGAGCTGTATCGCGGCGAGGTACCGGTGCTGGAAGACGGGCGGCTCGTGGGCGTCATCTGGCCGGAAGACGTGATCGAGCGGTACAACACCGAGGTGTTCAAGCGCGACATGGCCGGAAGCATGGCCTCCGCGCTCACGCCCGAGGGGAAACAGGGGCTCATGCCCGCGGCCAGCGACACGGTAGTCGCAGAGATCGACGTTCCGAGGCGCTTCATCGGGCGCACCATCGGCGAACTCAACATCCGGCAGGATTACGGCGTCAGCGTCCTGATGATCAAGCGCACGTCAGAGGACGGCGAGGAACAGCTCGACGCCTCGCTGACCGCCGACTACGTGTTCGCCCCCGGCGACGTGATGCTGGTGCTGGGGCGTGACGCGGACCTCCCCCACCTGCGCCGCGGCGTTCCGGGGATGGCGCACGCACGAGGCTGATATGGCCAGCACGAAGAAGACGGCTTCACGGCCCCACTCGCGGGGCCTGAGCGCGGACCGGCTCGGCTCCGCATCCCCACCCGCTGCCGTCGAGCGACTCACCGACGCGATCGAGGCCGACGGCGGATCGGTGGTCGGCAGCTACCGCGACCCGCTGGGCGGCAACTGGCAAGTGCTGGCCGGGCTCCCCATCGACCGGGTGGATCCCACGCCGTTCCAGCGCGACCTCTCCGAGGCGCACGTGAAGCGGCTGGCCGGGGCGATCGACAAGCTGGACCGGTATCTCGATCCGGTGATCGCGGTGCGGTCGGACGAGGGCAAGTACTGGACCCCCAACGGCTACCACCGCCTCGCGGCGCTGCGGCATCTGGGAGGCAAGTCGATCGTGGCGCTGGTGGTGCCCGAGCGGGAAGTGGCCTACCGCATCCTCGCCCTCAACACCGAGAAGGCGCACAACCTGCGGGAGCGCGCGCTCGAGGCGATTCGCCTGGCGCAGGGACTGGCCGAGCTGGACGACCGCCCGGAGCGGGAGTTCGAGGCCGAGTTCGAGGAGCCGGCGCTGCTCACGCTGGGGCTGTGCTACCAGCAGAAGGGGCGCTTCGCGGGCGGCGCCTACCACCCGGTGCTCAAGCGGGTGGAGAAGTTCTCGGGCGCCAAGCTGCCGCGGGCGCTCGAGATGCGGGGCGAGCGGGCCGCGAAGCTCTTGGAGCTGGACGAGCTGGTGAACGAGGCGGTGGCGGCGCTCAAGGAGCGGGGCTTCAAGAGTCCTTACCTCAAGGCGTTCGTCGTGGCGCGCCTCAATCCGCTCCGCTTCGTGCGCACCCGCGCCAAGGCCGACTGGGAGGACACGATCGGCAAGATGCTCAAGGCGGCCCAGCGGTTCGACGCGGCCAAGATCCGGGCCGATCAGATCAGCGGCGCGGGCGGGCCGCCCGAGGAGTAGCCCCTAGTCGATCCAGTTTTCGATGAAGCGGGCCTCGCCCCGCTCGGCCTCGTCCACGATCGCCTGGAAGATCGCGCGGAGCTGCTGGTAGGGATACGTCCCGATGATCATGCGGTTGTTGATGATCATCGTGGGCGTGGAGCGGATGCCGTACGCGAACCGGTCCGAGGTCTTCTCGTACTCCCGGCCGGTCTGCAGAATCCGGTACACCAGCGCCTGGGTCACCGAGTCGGTGAGCGCCGCCTCCACCTCGAAGCGCCGCGCCAGCTCGGCCCGCCCCTCCGGCGTCTTGGCCGCCCGGAAGTCGGCCCACACCGCGTCGTGGACGGCGAGGAACTTCTCGGGGTCGTACGCCGCCATGTACGAGACGTCGCACGCCCCGGGGTGGATGTCCTTCTCGACCACGTCGTTGCACTGGCCGTCCAGCGGGAAGAACTGGAACGCCACGTTCAGCTTGCCGGCGAACTCCTCCTTGAGCCGCTCCATCTGCTGGTTGAGCACCAGGCAGTCGGAGCAGAGCAGGTCGCCGTACTCGACCACCCGAATCGGCGCGTCCTCCCACCGCTCGGTGGAGCGCACCGTCCAGTAGGGGGAGAGGAAGCTCGGTTCCGGCACCTCCGGGAGGCCGAAGTACTGCTCCACGATGCGCGCCGCCACGCCCCCCGATTGGGCGTCCCGTTTCACCTGGTGGTACAGTGCCATCCCCTGGGCACCGACCAGGGTCACGACCGCGAACGCCGTGAGGTGCTTCGGCGACGGACGCACCCAGCGCTCGACGAACGTGGGCGCCGCGCGATCGATCCCGTGGCGCCAGAACAGCACGAGGCTCGCGAGCGCGCACAGGTAGTACCCGACGCACAGCAGGCACAGGCTCCCCATGATGACGACCGAGTAGACCAGTAGCGCCACTACCCCGACGCCGTTGAGCAGCGCGATCGTCTTGTTGCTGCGCTCGAAGCCCTCGGAGGGAAATACGGCGCCGAGGCAGATCAGCGCACCCACGATCGCGCCGAAGTAGCCGATCGGCACGCCGCCCACCGCCGAGATGGTCGCGAACGCCGAGCTGTCGCAGTTGAAGAAGGCGCTCAGGTCGCAGAACGACCCGGCCCAGATGGTGGCGGGATAATTCGCGGCGAAGAAGTGGTCGACGGTAAGCCATGAAGCCACGACCATCCCGAGCCCGAACACGAAGCTCAGGAGGCGCGGCCAAGTGGTGCCGTTGAGCGTCAGTGACCCGTGCATCATCCCCTCCCGTGGCTCACCAAATCTAATCGGGAACCGCGAGCGCGCAGCCGCCGTAGATTGGGTGGAGCCGTGGGGGAGGTGTGGTAGCCATGTCGCAGTTACGCACAACGCATGCTCGCTGGTGGCGGAGAGCGGGGCTCGTCGCCGCCACCACCGTGGTGTCGTGGGTCGCGGCCTGCGGCGGCGAGTCGGGCATCACCGGGCCTTCGGTCTGCAGCGGACCCTCGGACCCGGTGGATCCCGCGGACCTGGGCGACGGGAGCGGTTACCCGGCCGCGACCTGGGCGGTCGCGCCCTCGCCGGCGTCGCTCGGCTGGGATTGTGAGCGCCTCGCGGACGCCGTGGCGCAGGCTCAGGTGCTGGGCTCGGGCGCCCTGCTGGTCATCGACCGCGGCGTCGTGGTCCTCGACTGGGGAACCGCCAGCGGAGAGTTAGTGGTGCAGTCCGTGCGCAAGAGCTTCATGAGCGCGCTGTACGGCATCTACCACGCCGAGGGCGACATCGACCTCGCGCTCACCATGGAGCAGCTCGGCATCGACGACATCCCCCCATCGCTCACCACCGAGGAGAAGCAGGCCACGGTCGAGATGCTGCTCAAGGCACGCTCCGGCGTGTACCACGAGGCGGCGGCCGAGAGCCAGTCCATGAAGGACGCCCGCCCCGCCCGGGGGAGCCACCCGCCGGGCACCTTCTGGTACTACAACAACTGGGACTTCAACGCCCTCGGTACGATCTTCACCCAGCTCACCGGCCTCGGCACCTTCGAGGCACTGGAGCAGCGCCTCGCCGTGCCGCTCCAGATGCAGGACTTCGCCGCCTCTGACGGGTTCTACCAGTACGAGCTGGAGCTGTCCGAGCACCCCGCCTATCACCTCAACATGTCCGCCAGGGACATGGCACGGTTCGGGCTGCTGTTCCTGCGAAACGGCCGGTGGCGCGACCAGCAGATCGTGCCGCAGGCGTGGGTCACCCAGAGCACGACTGGGTATTCCGACGCCGCCCTCTGGTGGGACTACGGTTACATGTGGTGGGTTGGCAAGCCGGCGGCGTGGGACGGCCACGAGTTGTACGCCGCGCTGGGGGGCTCGGGGCACATGATCGCGGTGGTCACCGACCTCGACCTCGTGATCGTGCACCGCGTGGACTACGACACGTGGCGCGGGGATTGGTTCGGCGTGTACAGCGTGATCAAGCAGATCCTGGCCGCCCGATAGTCGTGCGGCCTATCCGCCCAGCGTATACGTCAGCGCCGTGGTGAGCTCCGTATCGCTCTTCCGCGAGCCCTCCGTGGGGGTGTTGTCGTACTCCCACAGGAGCTGGATGCGGAAGCCGAGCCCGGCGATCACCTTGGCCGTGAGGCCCGTCAGCGTCAGCAGCTGGTAGTCGTTGAAGTCCTTGAGCGACGGGGAGTACACGGTCCGCAGGTCGTAGTCGAGCGGTCCCAGCACCACGCGCAACGCGCCGTCCAGCGATCCCGTCGGCACCGTGGCGGAGCTGTCGATCGTGCCCTGCTGCAGATAGAACTTCTCGTAGCGCACGCCGGCGCCGAGCGAGCTGCGCACGTCGAGCGTGGGCCGCTCGACGAACTGGTACCCCAGGCCCGCCGTGTAGAACGAGCGCAGATCGATCTCCTTGAACCGGTCGCGCGACTGCCGGGTCGCCGCGAACAGGTACATCCGGGCGGCTGGGTACACGTCGTACCGCAGGGCGCCGAGGTACTTGCCTGAGGTCTGCACGGTGGAATCGGGCTGGCCGTCGCCGTTGCTGTCCACCTTGTCGTGATCCTGGCTGAGCTGGAGGGTGAGCGTCAGCCGGTCGAGCGCGGTCTCACGCGCAACGTCCACGTAGATCGTCCCATTGCGCGTGTTGGTGTTGCCGTTCTTGAGCGACAGCCCGAGGCTCGCCGTGGCGCGCCAGAACTTCCCGAACGGGCTCAGTAGCCCGATGTGCACTGGGCGGAGCGCATCGAGATCGGCAGGGTTCCCCACGGCGGCCAGGTCGGTGACGGCCACGGTGCGGCTCGAGCCGTCGGCCGCCAGGAGACGCAGTCCTCCAGACACGGTGGACACCGTCGCCGCCAGCAGGGTGCCGTCCGCGAGCCGGAAGCCCACCGGCTCGGGCGCCGAGAACGCCGCGACGTCCGCCGCGGCAATCTCGAGGTTCGTGCCGGCGTAGCTGAACACCCACGTACCGTCGGTGATGCGCACCAGGGTGCCCGTGAGCAGGTCGCCGTTGGAGCGTGTGAGCGCCTGCTGCGCCGCCGCGCCGACGGGCAGCGCCACCAACCCCAGCGCAGCGACCAGCGCGATCCTCACCAACCTCGTCATGCCGTGCTCCTTCGAATTGGATGAATCCCCCGCCGGCGGCGTAATGAAGCCCGGTCGCGGCACCAACCGGCCGCGGCCGGGCTTGCTGTCATGGGCCAGGGAGGAGTTGAACCTCCGACCTCACGCTTATCAGGCGTGCGCTCTAA
>CP070716.1:1350994-1413004 GCA_020350425.1 Gemmatimonadota bacterium | reverse complement strand
CGCATCGTCGGCGTGCCAGGTGAAGTACCCGAGCAGTCGCTCGGTCTTGTTTCCCGTGCCCAGCGGGAGCGCCCGGTGCTTCGCCGAGAGGTCGAACAGCGTGATCATCCGCATCCGCGCCATCACGTTGCCGCGGCGGGAAGGATCGGCGTCCGGGTCGGCGGCGTCCACGTACCCGTCCACGGCTCCCGTGATCTCCACCGTCGACAACTCGATCCCGAGTTCCCGCGCCACGAGCTCCGCATGCTCCAGGCTCTCGGCGCTCGACGTGCGATATGGCATGCGCACGCCGATCACGTTCTCCTTGCCCAACGCGCGCGCGGCGAGGGCGGCCGCGACCGAGCTGTCGACGCCCCCCGACAACCCCACGATTCCCTTCTCGAACCCGCGACGACGCACCACCTCGTCTCGCAGGAAGCTCACCAGCCAACGCTCCGTGAGAACGGGATCGATGGTCATCGGATCACCGGAGCGCGCCTCGACGTGCACCGCGTGCTTGGCGGGCTTGGCGGGCCTCGCAGGATGCGGGCCTTCGTCCTCGGGGTCGTACTCCAAGTCGGGAGGGGGCGACTCGGTCGCGTTGAGAAGGTTGAGCAACTGGAGCTCCAGGTCGGCGAGCAGCGGCTGCTCCGACCGCGCCCGCGTGATCTCGTCGTACTCTAGCCGGGCGGAGACCAGTGCCTCATCGAACAGGGGCCCGCGCACCAGCACGTTGCCCTGCGGCCCGACGACGAGGGAGCTTCCCTGGAGGCCTTTGCCCCCCTCGAACCCACCGAGCTGGGCGAAGACGACGTAGATCCCGTGCTCGTTGGCGATCTGGCGGGCGAGGATTTCCCAGCGCCGCACGCTGGCCGGGCGGCTCTCCGGATCGTCCCCGCGCTCGCCGTCGGGCGCCACACCGCGGGCCGGCGACGCACTCGGGACGATCAGCAGCTGGGCGCCGTCGAGCGCCGCCAACATCGGCACGATCGAGTGCCAGGCATCCTCGCAGATCGCGAGGGCCATCCTGCCGAAGACCGTGTCGAACGCGTGGACCGAATGGCCGCGATCCACGAATCGCTCCTCGTCGAACAGGCCGTAGGTGGGCAGGAACACCTTTCGGTGCACGTGGCGGATACCCGGCTCTGGTCCCCCCAACGACGCGTACAATGCCGAGTTGTAGTAGCGATTGCGGAACTCCTCGTAGAACCCGATCGCCACGTCGACGGGGGCGGCTCCCGAGAGGGAGTGCTGTGCCGTGAGGTCACGGAACAGCGTCCCCGCGGTGACGGCGAGCTCCCGTACGCCCCCCTCGAGGAAGTAGCCGGTGAGGGCGGTCTCGGGGAACACGATCAGCCCGGGCTGGTCGTCCATCGCCGCCGCCTGCCCGAGCACCGCCCCCACCTGCCGCAGATTCTCGGCGTACTCCCCCTTGCGGGGGCTCGTCTGGGCCACGAGGAGGTGGAGACCGGGCATGGGGTAAGAAGATAGGCGGAATGGGGTGAGCGCGGTACGTCGTGCACCCCGACGGCCGTGTGAGTCGAGCAAGGCCTCACACGAACAGATACCGCGGCGTGGACTCCTTGTAGTGCCGGTATTCGTCGCCGAACGTGCGCTCGAGGTGCTCCTCCTCCACCAGCGCGGTGAGGTGGATCGTGAGCCACATGGCCGCGACCCCCACCCACGCCCAGATGGACCAGCCGGTCAGCGCGTATCCGAGAGGCATCAGTGCGGCGCCGACGTACTGCGGGTTGCGGCTGTAGCGATACACGCCGTCGGTGACGAGTTTACCGACGTTCCTACCGATCCACATCCCACGCCGGAACCGGTGCAGCGGGATCACGCAGAACACGAGCGCGAGCACGAAGATCCCCCACCCCACGTGCTGCATCGTAGTCTCGGGCGGGAAGACCCACCGGTAGGCGTAGCCCACCACGCACATCGGCATGAACCACGCGGCGAGCAGGAGAATCACACCCAGCACCGTCGTCTTGCCGTATCGCCGGTAGTCGCTGCGGTACTTGAGCAGGCCGACCGCAACGGCCGGCGGGGTCAGGAGGAGGAACAAGAGGCTCATGCGCATCACGGCCTCCGGAGGTCGGTGTCACCTGTACAACGTTTCAGGCGGCCGAACGGCTGCGCCATTGGTGACCGTTCTTGTCCCTCAGAACTCCATTGCCGGCTCGAACAGCGCCCGCCCGAAGCGCTCTCGGCCGAACGCGCCAATGGCGCGCTGGGTGTCGACAGACACGAGATAGTCCCGCAGCGCACGGGCGCCAGCAGAGTTGAGCCAGGGAAACCGCTGCGGACTGGCGAGCACCACGTGGTAGGGGTTCGCCAACAGCGAGTCGCCCTCCACCAGGACCTCGAGATCCAGCGGGTACTCGTGACTCAGCAGCGTTCCGATGTCGGTGAGGGTGTAGGCCTGCAGCTCGTTGGCGATCTGGAGGGTGGCGCTCATCCCCTGTCCCGACTCGCGGTGCCACGAACGGTCGGGCTCCACGCCCACGAGCCGCCACAGTGCCGCTTCCTTGAGGTGCGTGCCGGAGCGGTCGGCCCGCGACACGAACAGCGCATCGCCCGCCGCGATCGAGCGCAGGGCCGCGGTGAGATTCGATCCCCTCGCGCGCGCGGGATCGGCGGCCGGTCCCACGATGACGAACGCGTTCCGCATGAACGCGTCTCGCTCAACGCCGAACCCGGCTCGCAAGAACTCGCGCTCCTCTTCGGGGGCATGCACGATGAGAATGTCGGCCTCGCCCCGCCGTCCCAGCTCCATGGCCTGGCCGCTGCCGACCGCGATCACCTTGATCCGGTACCCGCTCGCGCGCTCGAACGGCGGGAGGATCGCCTGGAGCAATCCGGCGTCACGTACCGACGTGGTCGTGGCGAGCACGACCTCGGCGTCGGCGGGAGCCTGCGCCGGCAGTCTGCCGGGCAGGAACGAGGCCAGCACCAGCCCTACCGACCCGAGCCGTTGCAGCATGCCGAGGAGCATACGGAGAGAAGAAAGCGTCGCGGTACCCCGCGTCGCCAGACGCCTGCCCTACTCCCAGTCGAGCCCGTCGTTGGGCGTCGGTGCGGGGTTGGGGCTCGAATCGATGGGCACCGGGATCGGCTCGCGCGGCCGGGCGTCCTCGCCCGCATCCCCGATCCAGCGGCCGAGGGCCACCGATATGACGATCAGGATCAGCAGCAGGGCTACGCGAAAGAGACGGCGTCTGATGTTGGGGGTCAGGCGCTCGCGCAGCTCGACGACCTCGCGATGCAGGCTGCTCTTCTCCCCCGCTTTCTTCACGACCTGCACCAGGTGTGACATGTCGATGGGCTTGGTGAGGAAGTTTTCCGCCCCGAGTCGCATCGCCTCGACCGCCGACTCCACGTCGCCGTAGGCGGTCAACATGATCACCATGGCCTGCCGATGGCGCAGCTGCTCCAACACCTCGAGCCCGTTCATCTCCGGCATGTAGAGGTCCAGCACGGTGACGTCCGGCTGGACGCGCTTCCACAGGTCGATGCCCTCTTTGCCCGATGACGCACGGTGCACGACGTGACCGAGCCGCTCGAAGTAGTCACCGAGCGTGCGCAGGACGTCGGGGTCGTCATCGATGAATAGGACGGATCGAGGCGCCACGACCTTCTCTCTGGCAAAGTGCCCTAATTAGAAGAGTTCGGCCTGCTCGCGCAATGCATCGGGGCTCACTGCCTCCTGCCCCAACAGCCGCTGCAGCGCGCGAGCGCTTTGTGGCGCGTGTCCCTGGAAGTGGTTGCTGAAATAGCCGTACATCTTGCCCACCCTGCTTGCGAGCGTGCGCACGGTGTCGGCCCACGTCTCGATTTCCCGCTCGCGCTCGAGCTGCACGTACGAGAAATCAACCAGCCGCTTTCCCGCCCCCAGCCACCGTACGTAGGCAAAGTCCGCGGTGGGCTCGATGGCCAGCTCCATCATCTGCTCGCGCCGAATCCACCGGCCGTCGGCCAGCACGGTCGCTACGTTCCGCCGCCGCAAGAGATCGCTCACCGCCGGGGTCGTCCATCCGGGATCCCGGAACTCCACCGCCCAGCGGAACCCCGACGGAAGCTCCCCGAGAAACTTCTCCAGGACCGTCTGATTGCCACCGCCGGCCTTGAACGCCGGACTCATCTGGATGAGGATCGGCCCCAGGCGATCCTCGAGCGGGCTCACCCTGTCCACGAACCGCCGGACCAGCTTGTCGGCGTCGGTGAGGCGCCGCTCGTGGGTAATGACCTGCGGGAGCCGCAGCGCGAACTCGAAGGCGGGCGGCGTGTCACGGCGCCAGCCCGCGACGGCCGGATCCGACGGCAGGCCGTAGGCCGTCGAGACGACCTCAACGGTCGGGAAGGCCCGCCCGTAGACGCCGAGCATCTCTCCCGGCTTGGTCCCCCGGGGGTAGAACGGTCCCACCCAGGCACCGTACTCCCAGCCCTGCGTACCGATCAGCAGCTCCACGGTCACCCCTTCACCCGGTGCCAGTACATCCGCATCTCCGAGATCTTTCCCCCCTCGGTTTCGCAGAAGAGCGCACCGCGGACGTCGACCGGCTCGCCGGTGCGCCGGCGCCTGAAGGTGCACTTGAATTCGACCCCGAACCAGGGCCCCGCGGCATACACCTCGCCTGACAGGAACTTGATCTCCGACTGCTCGTACGGGATGTCCTTCCAGTACTCGGCGACGGCCTTGCGCCCCGTGAGCGGCTTGGCAAAGGGATCGGGCAGGAACACCGCTGTCTCCGTGAACAGGTCCGACAGGCGCTCAGCGTCGCCCTCCTCCCAGCCCTTGCCGAACGCGTCAATCAGCGCGGCATAGTGGGCCCTTGCGTCATCAGGCATTCCCGCGCCTCACTCGCCTCCGAACTCCGCCTCGTAGTCCTCGATCGCCGCCCGGATCACCTTCTTGGCGTGGTTCTGGTCGTACGTCTCGCCAATGGAGACATCGGCGGGCTCACCCGGCATCGACTTGTACGTCATGAAGTAGTGGCGCAGCCGCTTCACGAGCGCCTCCGGCATCCTGTCGATGCTCTCGACTCCGCCCCAGACCGGATCGTTCTCCAGCACGGCGACAATCTTGTCGTCGGCCTCGCCGTGATCCAGCATCGGCAGCCCACCCACCACCCGGGCGTTCACGATCACCTCCGCCCGCGCGATCGGACGCTCGCTGACCACGCAGATGTCGAGCGGGTCGCCGTCGCCGCGCTTGGCGCCCTTCATGAGGCCGCGCACCCTCTCGCCGCAGTAGGTGCGCGGAATGAACCCGTAGAGGGTCGGATGCTGCGAGGACGTGCGCTGCGGCCGGTCCACCCGCAGGTAGCCCGTCTCCTTGTCCACCTCGTACTTCACCAGATCGAACGGGGAGATCTCGACGTAGGCGTGCACCAGCGCCGGCGGGTTCGGCCCCACCTCAAGTCCGTGCCAGGGGTGCGGCCGCCAGCGGTAGAAGGGCCGCGGGAAGCTCACTTCGCCGCCGGCTTTGCCGCCACGCTCTTGCTGCGCTCAATGGACTGCAGGGCGAGGTAATTCTCGCCGAACTTGTCCATGTTCTCCATCTCCGTCTGGAACTGGTCGTAGTGGCGTTCCTCGTCGGCGACCAGGTCCTCGAAGATGCGCTTCGAGGCGGAGTCCGCGTTCGCGCTACACTCGTTGGCCCACTCGTTGTACTCCTTGGCGCTCTCGTGCTCCATCGTGGCCGCGCGCTCGAGCATCTTGCGCACGTCCCGGATCTTCTCGGTCTGCTCTGCGGGTTTCATCTCGACGTCGCCACCGAGGAAGAGGATGCGCTCGGCCGCCACCTCCACGTGGATCATCTCATCTATGGCAGTCTTCTTGAACAATCCGGCCAGGAGATCGTATCCCTGGTCGTCGCAGTGGAAGTGGAAGTACATGTACTGATGAACGGCGGACAGCTCGTCCGCTATCGCCTTGTTGAGGAGCTCGATGCTCTTCTCGTGCATACTCACCCTCCCATCATCGGGGACGTCCGTCCCTGGTCGTCGTCAAGCTCGTTTGTGAATTCCGGCGACCTCACCCACCCGCCGGAGCAGGCGGCGGCAGCAGGCCGAGCTGCGCCAGCATGGCGAGGTTGTCCCACTCGGCCCAGAGCTCCGCGATCTTGCCGTCCTCGAACCGGAAGATGGCGAGGAACTTGCTTTCGGCCCGCCTGCCGGTGGGCGGGAACTCGCCCATGGGTCCGGTATGGGTACCGGAGTAGGTGGCGTAGATCGCCACCTTGTCGCCCTCGGCGATGAGCATCTCGATGTCGACGCGTTGGTCGGGCATGCCCACGAGGAACGACTGCTGCAGCTGTATGAACTCTTCGCGGGACGTCACCGGCGGGCCGGCGGTCGCCTGGCTGTGGCGACGGAAGTCCTCGGTCATCACCTCGTCCAACGCGTCCCAATCGGCGGCGTTGGTGATCTCGGCGAACCGGCGGATGACCTCCTTGTTGGCTTCGAGCTGCGTCGAGGCCGTCGGCGCGCAGCCGACAACGACGGCGGTCAGCGACAGGAAGACGACTGGGTGGCGTTGGCGCACGGTTTCCTCCGGTGGATGGTCGGGACGCCTCGCGCTCCCGCATAACATATCTTAGGCGAAGATGCCCGCCAGCCAATCGAGCCTGCCGATCGTCATCGACACCGACCCCGGGATCGACGACGTCGTGGCGCTCGCGCTCGCGGTTCGCTCACCCGAGCTCGAGGTGCGGGCGGTCACGACAACCTACGGGAACGCCACCCTTGCCGCGACCACACGCAACGCCCGCGTGCTGCTGGAGCTGACCGACCGCGCGGACATTCCCATCCGCGCGGGCGCCGAGCGGCCGCTCGAGCGCGACCTGACGACGGCCCCCGAAACCCACGGCCCGAACGGTGTCGGGTACGCCCCGGTGCCCGAGGCCCCGCCAGTGGTTCCGGCCCCCACCGTGCTGTTGGACGTGCTGCAGTCGTGCTCGGAGCCGGTGACGCTGGTGACCCTGGGTCCCCTCACCAACCTGGCGCACGCTCTCGAGGCCGACGCCGACCTGGTCGGCGCCCGCGTCTGCCGGCATCTCGGGATGTTCGGCAACGTCAGCGAGCGGGGAAACACCAATCGCTGGGCCGACTTCAACGCGTGGAGCGACCCGGAGGCAACCGACCGGGTGCTGCGCTCCGGTCTTCCGACCGTCATGGTGGGACTCGACGTCACCCGCCGAATGACCCTCACCGCGGCGGAGGTGGCGCGGCTCGCCGAATCGGCCGATCCGCTCACCGCGTGGCTCGCGCAGGCCCTGCGCTTCTACGTGGAGTTCCACTGCGCCCAGGAGCGGCTCCAGGGGTGTGTGGTGAACGACGTGCTCCCCGTAGGTGAGCTGCTGGCGCCCGGACTGCTCACTCTGGCGCAACTGCGGCTCGACGTGAACCTTGAGGACGGCGAGCACCGGGGGCACACGGTGGAGAGCCCGGCGGGTGCGCCGACGCAGGTCGCGGTCGGGGTGGACGTCCCCACGATGCGCGGACTGCTGGGGCGCGTGTTCATGGAGGAGACAGATGGCTGACGCGCAGGTTCGTGTCGCGGTGGTCGGGGCCGGCAGTGTGGGACGGGGATGGGCGGCATTGTGCGTCGCCCACGGATGGCCGGTCTCGCTGTACGACGTCGAGATGAACGCGTTGCTCGACGCGAAAGAGGAGGTGGTAGCGCGCGCGCGCTCCCTTTCGTTGCTCAAGCGTGCCGACGCAAACACGGTCGAGACCGGCATCTCGAGCCTGCATCTGGGCCGCTCGCTCCTGGAGGCTTGCGGCCAGGCTCAGTGGGTGATCGAGGCCGGTCCCGAAGACCTGGGCACCAAGCAGAAGATGTTCGAGGCGGTCGAGTCGGTGGCGGGGGGGGCCCGAGCCGTGACCAGCTCATCGAGCGGCCTCGCGCCCAGCGACATCGCCGCTCGCTGCCGTCGCAAGGGGCGTTGCTTCACCACCCATCCGTTGAATCCACCCGAGCTCATCCCCCTGGTGGAGGTCGTCCCCGGTCCGGACGCCGACAAGGCCACCGTGGAGCTGGTCAAGGGATGGCTCTACGCCCTCGGGCGCATCCCGGTCGTCATCAGGAAGCAGGTACCTGGCGCCGTGGCGAACCGCATCGCGGCGGCGGTCTGGCGCGAGGCCATCGACCTGGTGCTCAACGGGGTGATCGACATCGACGATCTGGACCGGGCGATCTCGCTCGGCCCGGCACTGGGCTGGGCGGCGGCCGGGCCCCACCTCACCTATCATCTCGCCGCCGGGAATCGCGGCGTGGCCGGCTTTCTGCAGCGGCTGCTGCAGACCTTCGAGACGATCTGGGACGACCTGCCGACCTGGTCCCGGCTGGAGCCCGAGCAGCAGCGCCGCCTGATACACATGATCGAGCGGACCTACAAGGAGCAGGTGGACGTGATCAAACCCGCCCGGGACAAGCGGCTCGCCGGGATCCTGTGGGGACTGGAGCGGTCCAAGGAGGCCTAGGCTCCTCGGGCGGGGTCTACCCGACCTCCCCCTCCCGCTCCCAGCACTGCAGCGCGGCCGCCAGCTCATGGCCGAGGTTCTCATCGCGCGGCGGCTTGCCGGGCAGTCTGATCGTGACGGGCCCCTTGAACGGCTGGCGGCCGATCACCTCGAACGCGACACCCACCTTGAGCCCGAGTGAGGCGATGTAGCGCAACAGCTCGGGATCCCGGTCACTCACGAGCCGCAGCTCCGCCATGCTCCCGACCGGCACCTCGGAGAGTGGCAGCAGCTCCTGCTCCTCGATCTGTCCGTCCTTCGTGGGAATCGGCGCGCCGTGCGGATCGTAGCGCGGGTTGCCGAGCGCCATGGCCATGCGCCCGATGAGCTCATCGGAGACCGCATGCTCGAGCCGTTCCGCCTCGTCGTGCACCGAGTCCCAGTCGTACCCCAGCTTCTGCGTGAGGTAGGTCTCCACGATGCGGTGGCGCCGCACCATCTTGAGCGCCGCGCGACGACCCGAGCCGGTGAGCCGCACCCCTCGATACGGCACGTGCTCCACCAGCCCCGACTCCGACAGCCGCTTGACCATGCCGCTCACCGACGGGGCCGCGATCTCCAGCGCTTCGGCGATGGCTCTGGTCTGCACGGGGGCACCCCGCCCCTCGAGCTCGTAGATGACCTTGAGGTAGTCCTCGGTGGACCGGCTGTATCCGCTGGCGTTGGCTTCTGCGCTCATGGGCCCTGCCGGGGAGATGTTTCTCGGGATTGAATCCCGGAATTACGCGTGCCTAAATCTGCGAATCGGGGCTGGCGCAATCAAGCTCCCCTTGCGGGTCAGCGCGTTAAATCTATGAAACGGCTGATGATACGGTGCGTCATGCCCCACACGACGTGCGGGCCAATCCGGTAGGACGGCACCGTGAGCTCGACCCCTCGGACCGTCACCCGGCTCTCGGCGGCTTTGCGGCCCAGCTCTCCCAGGGAGGTCCAGACGTGGAGGGCGACCTCGCGACTCGGGGTGATCGGCGGTTTCTCCTCCAGCCCGAACACGAAGGGACGCACCACCACGGGCGGGAGTACGGGGGTCACGGGAGCCAGGTCGTCCAGCTCGCCCAACAGGCTCTCCTGCGGCAACGCCACGTGCGTTTCCTCGTAGGTCTCGCGCGTGGCGGTGGTGAACAGGTCCGGGTCGCCCTCCTCGCGCCGGCCACCCGGCAACGCCATCTGTCCCGACCACGGATCGCCAGGCTCCTCCGCGCGCTTGATGAACAGGAGCTCCAGGTCGTGCGTCCCGGTGGGCACCAGCACGATCGCAACGGCCGCCTCGATCCTGCCGGGACCGGTGGCGCGCTCGGGAGCGTGAGTGACGAGGCGCTCACGCAGGCGCTCGAGCTTCGAGTGTGTCATGCGGCGCGAAGAGTGGAACGATTCGTACCAGGGGCTGCCCGGACGCGTGCGGTGCGACGAACCGGTGACAGCCACGCGAACCGAACAATACACAACGGGGTAAGAAGTATTGCGTAGATCACTATATTGTCTGCGAGCGACAGCCCTTGGTCGCGACGCGCCACACTCTCAGGGAGGTACCTATCAGAAGCTTTGGTGTCGGACTCCTCGCGCTTGCGACGGTCGCGGCGGCCACGGCAGCCAGTCTGCTTCTGCGCCGCCGTCGTCCGGTGGCAGTGCGCGCCGGTCGAGCACAAACCGTAGACCCACTCTACGCGGCCGGACTGTAGGGCGCGCCGGGCGGCTCCTCCGAGGGGCCGCCCGGTTGCACATCCACCCGTCACGTCAGGTGGCGGGTGAACCACTCTGTCGTCAGGTCCATCCCCCGTTCCAACTCAGGAGTGAAGCCCGCCCACGGATGGCGTGCGCCGAGCGTGTGCGTGCCGCCGGGGATGATCTCCAACCTGGCCGAGCCCTGCGCGAGGGTGTACAGCCTCTCCCCATCCGACAGCGACACCGCCTCGTCCTGCGCGCCGTGCACGATGAGCCAGGGCACCCGAATGCGTTCGGCCGCGGCGTCGAGGTCGAGCTTCCCGTCCTTGTGCAGCTCGAAATCCTCCAGCACGTCGGTGTAGAGCGGCAAGACCTCCCCGGTGCGCATGTTCACCACGTCGGCTCTCCCCTCCTGCCGCAGCCGGTCCAGCATGCCGTCATCCCAGCGAATCAGCTTCCCAATGGCGGCCCACGTCACCAGGACCTTCACCTTGGCGTTGCCCGCGGCGAACAGCACCGCCAGCCCGCCGCCGCGGCTGTGGCCGAACACGCCGAGGGCGGTCGGCTTGGCGAGGCCTTCGAGCAGCGTGCCCGCCTCCAATGCGGTCGCCACGGTCTCCAGATCGGCCAGGTCGTTGGAGTAGGTGGCGTGCCCGAACCGCTCGGGCTCGGAGAACGACTCGCCGTCGGGGCCCACGCCGCTTCCCGAGAAGTTGAACGAGACGGCGGTCATGCCGGCACGGGCCAATCGGTCGGCGAGGTGGGGGAAATGGCCCCAGTCCTTGAAGCCCTTGAATCCGTGGCAGATGATGACCGCTGGCCGGCCCCTGCCGTGCTCCTGCGTGCGAACGTCGCCACGCAGCGGGCCGGCGTCGGCGCCTACCAGCTCGAACGGGGTTTTGGTAACGGTTGCCATGCGCTGCTTTGACCTCCTTGAGGGCACGAAAGTAGATTTCGTGCCTCGTGCATAGCATGCAGGAATCCGCGGCATGGGCCTGACCATGCGGCCGTCCAACCCGGCCCTCCAGGCCGTCAGCCGCTCGCTTCGCGGAAGCCGCGACCTACTCGTTGAGCAGTGGTCTAAGTGGGTCATTGGCCGCGTGCAGGAAGCCCCCCACGTCCGCACGCCCACGGTCGAGCGGCACCTCGCTCTCCTGGTCGACATCCTAATCGAATCTGCCGGGCCGCTGCGGCGCCAGGTAGCCGAGCTGTGGTTCACGGCCAGCGAGGTCTACGGTCAGACCGCCGCCAACCGCGGCCTCGCCGCCGGCGAAGTGGTGGAGGAGCTGCAGCAGCTCCGGGAGATCCTGATCCACTTCCTCTCGGAGCCGATCGCGACGCTCCCGGCCCGCCAGTCGATGGCGGCAGTACTCCGGCTCAACCGCATTCTCGATCGCGGCATCTCGCACGCCGTTGTGGGATACACCGATGCCCTGGTGGAGACCCTGCTCAACCGCCGTGGGGTGCCCATCGTGGCGTCCGAGCCGGAAGAAGACGAGGTCCTGCGGCGCCTGGAGTCGCTCGAAGAGGAGCTGGCGCAGCTACGCCAGCGGAGCGTCTGACCTTCCCTAGCCCGAGACTTCCTCCCCGCCGTCGACATTGATGACGTTGCCGGTGATCCAATCGGTTCCCGGCTTCGACAGTGCCACCACCGCATGGGCGATGTCGTCGGGCGTGGTGAGTCGCTTGTGAGGGTTGCGGTGTACGGCCTCCACGAACAGGGCATCGCTCTCGGGAATGCGCTCGGCGGCCGGCGTCCTGGTGACTCCGCCGCGCAGGGCGTTCACCGTGACGCCGTGAGGAGCGAGCTCCACGGCGAGCTGCCGCACGTGCGACTCGAGCGCGGCCTTGGCGGCCGACACTGCGCCGTAGGACGGGATGACTCGGTTGGAGCCCGATGACGTCATGCAGAAGATGCGTCCACCCTCGGTCATCAGGTTGCGTGCCACCACCTCCTGCGCCCAGTAGACCAGCGAGTGGGCCATGACGTCCAGCGTCATGTTCATCCCGCGCTTGGTAACCGCGTCGTCGGCGATGTAGGGCTTCAGCGTACCGAAGGCCAGCGAGTGCATGAGCACGGCCACCGTGCCGCCGTTCTTGTTGATATCGTCCACCAGCGCATTCAGCACCTCGTTGCGCTTCTCGTCATCGGCGGCGTTCACGTTGAAGTACAGCGCCCGCCGACCAGTCGCCTCGATGTCCTCTTGAATGTCCTTGGCGCGTTGCTTCCCGGCGCCCCGGTCGAGGTGCACGCCGCAGATGTCGTACCCGGCCTTCGCCAGCTCGCGGGCTGTAGCTTCACCGAATCCGCTCGACGCCCCCAGAATGAGCGCCCAGCGCGGTACCGTTCTCTGTGCGTGTCGCACGGCGTCCTCCGGTCACAGTGCCGTCAGGAAAGGGATACAACCTAGCCCAACTCGGGGTCTCCCGCCATGCCTTCGCGACCGCCCTCCGGCTGGCCTCCCCCGGCCATCCTCGATAGGTTGGTATCCGACCCATCCCTTGGCTCCGCGATCGGCACCGATCCCGCCCTCCCACGGCACCGGAGCATGGGATGGGTCGAGCATTGCTGCCCCGTTCGCACACGTGGCCCGAGCGCCGAGAGGAGCTGGACGCGGATGAGCATCGATTACCTCCTCACCGAAGAGCAGCGGATGATCAAGGACCTCTGCCACCAGATCGCAGAGGAGCAGATCAAGCCCGCGGCGGCCAAGTACGACGAGACCGGCGAGTTCCCATGGGACATCGTGAAGATCCTGGCAGACTCGGACGTCTTCTCTGTGCCGATCCCCGAGCAGTACGGCGGGATGGGTGGCGGCGTGCTCGAAACGGCCCTCGTGACCGAGGAACTCTCCTGGGGCTGTGCCGGTATCGCGCTCGCGTTCGGCGGGACCGGACTCGGAACCTTTCCAATCCTGTTGTTCGGCAACGAGGAACAGAAGCAGAAGTACCTGCCGCCCATCGCGCGCGGTGAGAAGCTCGCGGCCTTCGCCATCACCGAGGCCGACGCGGGCTCCGATGCCGCCCGCATCCGCACGACGGCCACCAGGGACGGTGACCACTACCTGCTGAACGGCACCAAGCAGTGGATCACCAACGGCGGCGAAGCCGAGGTCTATACCGTCATCGCGCTCACCGACAAGGAGAAGGGTGCCCGCGGCGCGAGCTGCTTCATCGTGGACAAGGACACGCCTGGCCTGGAGTTCGGAAAGAAGGAGAACAAGCTGGGCATCAGGGCGTCGTCGACACGCGAAGTGATCTTCAACGACTGCCCGGTGCCGAAGGAAAACCTCCTGGCGCGCGAAGGCATGGGGTTCATTGTGGCGCTCCGGACGTTCGACCAGGCGCGCCCGGGAGTCGCGGCACAGGCCGTCGGCATTGCGCAGCGGGCGCTCGACGAGGCAGCCCACTATGCCCGGGTCCGCAAGCAGTTCGGCCACCCGATTGCCTCGTTTCAGGGAGTGCAATTCATGCTCGCGGACATGGCGATACAGGTCGAGGCATCTCGGGCCCTGGTCTACTCCGCCGCTCGCATGATCGACACCGGGGCGAAGAACATTTCGATGGCGTCGGCCATCTGTAAGACACACGCCTCCGACACCGCGATGAAGGTGACCGTGGACGGCGTGCAGATCTTCGGCGGGTACGGCTACATGAAGGAGTATCCCGTCGAGAAGCTGTTGCGGGACGCCAAGATCACGCAGATCTACGAGGGGTCGAACGAGATTCAGCGCAACGTCATCGCGGCGAATCTGCTCAAGGAGAGCATGGCCAAGGACTGATGATGCGGCTGAACATCGCCATCGCGGCGGGCCTGGTGGCGGGCCTGCTGCTGGGGCTGGTGGCCTCGATCACGGGCTCGCCGGCGCTCATGGCGATCTCCCTGGGTGTGGAGCCCCTGGGGGATGCGTTCGTCGACCTGCTCAAGATGGTCGTCATACCGCTGGTCACCTCCGTGATCTTCGTGGGCGTCGCCACCATGGGCGACCTCGGCAAGCTGGGACGCCTGGGCTCCGCCACCCTGGTCTTCTTCGCCGCGACGACCGTGATCAGCGTGCTCCTGGGAATGGGGATCATGAAGGCGCTGCTCCCCTTCGCCAGCGAATCCCTGACCGGCGCTGTCGGCGCCGACGCCGCTCAGGCTCCTGAGCTCCCGGGCCCCCTCGAGTTCCTCCTCGGCCTCATCCCGGCGAACCCGTTCGCGGCGGCGGCCGAGGGCGCGCTCCTGCCGCTGATCGTGTTCACGATCTTCCTGGCGGCCGCGACCAGCGTGCTGCCCGCAGAACAGAAGGGGGTGTTGCTCTCCCTGGCCACCGCCCTCTCGGCAGCGCTCATCAAGCTGGTGCACTGGATCCTGCTGGTCGCGCCGATCGGGGTGTTCGCGCTCGCCGCACCGGTCACCGCCCGAGCCGGCTGGGCCATGCTCCAGAGTCTCGCGATCTTCGTAGTGGCCGTGCTGGTCGGTGAGATCGTCTTCATCGCGGTCGTCTACGTGCCGGTCGTGAAGTTCGTGGCGCGGGTACCGGTCAGGACCTTTCTGAGGGGCTGCGTAACGCCCCAGCTCATCGCGGCCAGCACGGTGAGCTCTCCCGCCACCGTTCCGGCCATGCTGGAAGCGGCCGACGAGGAGTTTCGCTGCTCGTCCGTGGTGGCGGGACTGGTGATCTCCCTGGGAGCCGGGCTCGGGCGAGCGGGCTCCGCCCTGTTCCAGGGCGCGGGCATCGTGTTCCTGGCGTGGCTCTACGGTGTGCCCATTCCGGTCACGGCCATCGGAGCTGCGCTGCTCGCGACGTTCATCGTGTCGTTCACCGTGCCGAGCATTCCCGGCGGCAGCGTGTTGAGCGCAGCGCCGGCCATGGACGCGGTCGGCATTCCGGGTGCGGGACTGGCGGTGTTGCTCGGCGTGGACCGCATCCCCGACATGGCCCGCACCGCGACGAACGTCACCGGGACGCTGGCCGCCACCCTCGTGATCGATCGCTGGGAGGCTCGGCGAGGCGACACATAGCCATGCTGTCCCGTCTCGCCGCCGACGTCCTGGTACTTCTCCACCTCGCGTTCATCGTGTTCGTGATCGCCGGTGGCTTCCTCGCCTGGCGCTGGCGCTGGGTGGCGTGGGCACACATTCCGTGCGCCCTGTGGGGGGCGGCGATCGAGCTCATGGGGTGGGTCTGTCCACTCACCCCGCTGGAGGTCGCGCTGCGGCGGCAGGCCGGACAGGCCGGGTACGAGGGCGGCTTCATCGAGCACTACATCCTGCCGATCGTCTATCCCGGCGGCCTCACGCCGGCGATCCAGATCGTGCTCGGCCTGCTCCTCGTCGGGCTCAACGCGTTCGCCTATGCCATCTACTTTCGGACCCGGCGGCGGGGCTGATCGGGGACGCGCACCCGCCGCCGAGCCCTTCCCCCAACGCGGCCCTGCGTAGGTAGATTCTTCTGTCCGATGGGCGGCGAAGGCTCCTCAGCGGAGGTGACATGAAGCTGCAGCTGCACTGGCAGATCCTGATCGCGATGGTCGTGGGCGTCATCGTCGGCGTCGTCTTCCAGATCGTGTACGACGGCGAGCCGACGGGCTGGCTGTTCGGCGCCATCGTATCGCTCGGCACGATCTTCATTCACCTCCTGCGCATGGTGATCGTACCGCTGATCTTCAGCTCGATCGTCAGCGGGGTGGCGAGCGTCGGCGAGGGGAAGCGCATCGGCAGGCTCGGCGCCAAGACGTTCGCCTACTACTTCATCTCCAGCCTGCTCGCCATTTTGATCGGCATCGTCGTCACCAACGCCTTCAAGCCGGGCGTGGGCGCCAACATCCCGGTGGGCGAGGAGTTCGACCCCTCCACGTTGAGCACGCCGCGGTCCGCCGGCCAGATCCTCATCGACATGATCCCCCTGAACCCGATCGAGGCGATGTCGTCGGGCCACATGCTGGGGATCATCTTCTTTTCGATCTTTCTCGGCTTCGCGATCACCAGAATCGGTGACAAGAGCCGTGGCACGCTGCAGGGGTTCTTCGAGGCGTTCTTCGAGGCGATGATGAAGATCACACAGGTCGTGATCAGCTTCGCGCCGTTCGGGGTCTTCGGATTGATCGTCGCGACGGTGGCGTCGGCCGGGATCGGACTGTTCATCACCCTCGGCCTCTACATGATCACGATCCTCACCGGATTCCTCATCCACCTGTTCGTCGTGCTGCCCCTGCTCTTCTACTTCGGAACCGGGATCAACCCCGTTTACCACTTCAGGGCCATGAGCTCCGCCATGGTCACTGCGTTCTCGACCTGTTCGTCGAACGCCACCCTGCCCGTCACCATGAGCGACGTCGAGAACAAAGCGGGGGTCTCCAACACGATTTCCAGCTTCGTACTGCCCATGGGCGCCACGGTGAACATGAACGGCACGGCACTCTACGAGTGCGCCGGCGTCATCTTCATCAGCCAGGTCCTCGGGATGCAGCTCGACGTCTCGCAGCAATTTCTCATCGTGCTCACCGCGCTGCTCTCGGCCGTGGGCGCGGCCGGCATACCGGCTGCCGGGGTGGTCGTCATCTTCATCGTCACGCAGGCCATCGGCTTCACCGACGCACAAGTGGGGCTCATCATCGGCACCATGCTCGCGGTCGACCGACCGATCGACATGTTCCGCACCATGATCAACATCTTCAGCGACAGCGTGGGAGCGGTGATCGTGGCGAAGAGCGAGGGCGAAACGAACCTCTACCCGGCCCTGACTTGAACGTACCGCTGATCCCGCGAGAGGTGATCTTCGGCAACCCGGAGCGGGCCGACGCGAAGATCTCCCCCGACGGAAGCCGCATGGCCTACCTCGCTCCCGACGAAGGCGTCCTCAACGTCTGGGTCGGGGACGTCGGCGGCGAGCAGTACCGCCCCGTCACCCGCGATCGCGACCGGGGGGTGCGCATCTACTTCTGGGCGCACGACGGCCAGCATCTGCTGTACCTGCAGGATGTAGGCGGCGACGAGAACTGGCGCCTCCACAAGGTGCACCTCGCGTCCGGCACGGTGGAGGACCTCACCCCGTTTCAGAACGTGCAGGTGCAGGTACTGGCGCACGACAAGCGCCACCCCGATGAGCTGCTGCTCGCCATGAACAAGGACGACCAGCGCCTGCACGACGTCTATCGGTTGGATCTCGGCACCGGGCGGCTCGAGCTCGTGGTCAAGAACCCCGGCAGCGTCATGGGGTGGGTGGCCGACGCGGACCATCGTGTGCGGGCGGCCCTGGCGGCAACGCCCAAGGGCGGGACCGAGCTGCTGGTGCGCGACGAGCCGGAGGATGGCTGGCGCAGCCTCCTCACCTGGAGCCCCGAAGATGCTCTCACGAGCGCGCCGTACGGATTCACGCTCGACGGCCAGTCTCTCTATCTCGTGGACTCCAGGAGCTCGAACACGGCACGATTGGTGCGAATGACGATCGCCAGCGGCGAGATCGACGTGCTGGCCGAGGATCCCGAATACGACGTCAGCGGTGCCGTGGTGCACCCCGACACGAAGGAGATCCAGATGGTCGCCTTCACCCGGGCGCGGACCGACTGGGTCGCTCTGGATGCGGCCGTGGAGGCCGACCTCAAGGAGATCGCCAAGCTGAATCCGGGTGACTTCGAGCTGGTGAGCCGCACCCATGGCGACGATGTGTGGGTGGTGGCATACACCGAGGACAACCACCCGGTGTCGTACTACGTGTACGACCGCACGCAGCGGCGCGCCGAGTTCCTGTTCTACAGCCGGCCGGCGCTCGCCCAGTACGCGCTGGCCCACATGGAGCCGATATCGTTCGAGGCGAGAGACGGCCTCACGATTCACGGCTACCTGACGCTGCCCCCGGGCGCGCGAGGGCCGCTCCCCATGGTGCTCAACGTGCACGGAGGCCCGTGGCACCGCGACACGTGGGGATACGACCCGGAGTCTCAGTGGCTCGCCAACCGCGGCTACGCCTGCCTCCAGGTCAACTTCCGCGGCTCCACCGGCTACGGGAAGCGCTTCCTCAACGCGGGAGATCGGGAGTGGGGCGGCAAGATGCACGACGACCTGGTGGACGCCGTGCACTTCGCCGTCGAGCGGGGCTACGCCGACGCGGAGCGGATCGCCATCTATGGGGGATCATACGGCGGCTACGCGGCGCTCGTGGGAGCCACGTTTACGCCCGATCTGTTCTGCTGCGCCGTGGACATCGTAGGACCGAGCAACCTGATCACCTTCATCGAGACCATTCCACCCTACTGGTCCACGTACCTGGAGATGCTGCACGACCGGGTCGGGGAGCCCGCGGGCGACGCGGAGTTCCTCAAGTCGCGCTCGCCCCTCTACCGGGTGGACGACATCCGGATCCCGATGCTCATCGCGCAGGGCGCCAACGACCCGCGGGTGAAGCAGGCGGAGTCGGAACAGATCGTGGCGGTCATGCGCGAGAAGGGAATCGAGCACGAGTACCTGCTGTTCGAAGACGAGGGGCACGGGTTTGCCAAGCCGGAGAACCGACTCAAGTTCTATGCAGCGGCCGAGCGGTTCCTGGCGCGGCAACTCGGAGGACGGTACGAAGACGGGGACGGCGAGGCCGACTCAACCTGAGGCGACGCACATGGGACTCAAACGGCGCATCATAGAGCTATGGGACCGGGTACGGCTGGTGCTGGTGGCAGTGATGACCGCCCTCGTGCTGCTGTTTGCACTGCAGAATCTGCACACGGTGCGGATCGACATCGTTCTCTGGCAGGTCGGGGCGAGCGCGTCCCTGCTCGTCCTCGGCTCGTTCCTCGTCGGACTGATCGTTGGCGGCGTGACGACGTTCTACTACAAGGGGCGCTTCTGGAGCGAGCGCAAGGCCCGCGCGCGGGCGCTCGCCGACAAGGCTGCGGCAGAGGAGAGGGCGGCGGCCGCGCAACTGCCGCCACCCGAACCCACCGCCCAGCCGGCCGCCGACAAGGAACGGGCGCCGAAGCCGAGAGAGTAGGTTCAACGGCAAAGCGCCCGGCTCTGCGGCCGGGCGCTTGCGGCGTTACATCCCCTCTTCAGCCGGCGGCTGGGTCATCCCCCCCGCGGTGTACATGCTGTCCTTGTGCTCCCAGCACCAGTCGTAGAACATCTGCATGCCGGCCGGGTACCGCTCGTTGGAGCGGGAGAACAGCTCGCTCCAACCCTCGAGGAACACGGAGATGCTCTCGGCGGTGTACCAGTAGAGCACGTTCCACTCGTCCCCCCAAGCGTGAAACGCCGAGCCCGCGGCGATGAACTTCCCCTCGTTCACCAGCTCCTGGGCGATGGGAATCCAGGCCGAATCAGCGAAGGCCCGGATCTCTCCCATCTTGTCGTACTTGCACTTGTTCTGGGACACGACGAGGGTCTGAGCGTGTGCCGCGGGTGCTACGACGAAGAGGAGGACCGCGGCGAGGACGATGCGACGCATCTTGCGCCTCCAGTTCTGCGGGACGAGTGAACCTATCCGCACGACTGGTCGGCGCAAGCAGTCGGGCTCAGCCGGCGCCCTCGATCTGGCGCGCCGCCCAGGCGATGGCGGCGATCACGGCCACCGCGATGCACTGGAAGACCGGCACGAGATAGAAGCTGTAGCTTCCATGTCCCGGCGTGCCACCGTACATCGGGAAGTAGGCCCAGGCGGCGAAGACGACCAGTCCCACGGCACCGATGAGCAGTACCGTGTCCGGCAGTATGCCGCCCCCGAGGCGACGGTGCGTCACGGCCATCAGGCCGTAGGGGACGAGGCCGGCCAAGGTCGGCGGCACGAGCCCGAGCACGACGTCACCCACATTCGCGTCGGGCATATTGCCGACCATCACCCGCGTCAGGTACACGGTCATGGCGACCGTCGCGACCGCGCCCAGCGCGAGCAGCGCGGATATGGCGAGCGCCATCCTGTTTCGCACGGTCGTCATGAGTGCCGTGAATATAGCCGATCCACTACCTTCTGCAGCAGAAGGCAGGTCGGGCGCAGGGCACGGGAGGGGGAGGCATGACCAGACTGATCCGCTACGAGTACCGCCGGCCGGGAAAGCCGGTCCAGGTCTACGAGGAGTGGCTGGTGTTGGACCGGCCCGACGCCAAGGTGCTGCTCCAAGAGTACGCAGGGCCCGACCTCGAGGTGGCCGGCCACACGATGCTCGAGCGCGGAGCGCCGGCCGTGTGGTATGTCTTCCCGGCGAAGTGGCACGACGTCGCCCGGTTCCACCTGTGTGACGGATCTCTCACGGGCTTCTACACCAATCTATGTATGCCAGTGGAGATCGACGACGACCGGTGGGTGGGCCGGGACCTCTTCCTGGACCTGTGGCAGCCGGTGGGCGGCGAGGCACGGTGGCTGGACGAGGATGAGCTCAGCGCGGCCAGGCGGTCGGGGATCGTCGATGCCGCCACCGCGAAGCGGATCCGGAACGAGCGCTCCCTCATCGACCTCCAGGTGGCGCAGGCCGCGTGGCCTCCGCCGATCGTGCGCGACGTCGGCCTGGAGCAGGTACGCGCCCTGAAAGGGCAGTCGTGACGAGCCGCCTTTCCCGTCCCACCCAGATCTCTCATGTTCAGAGCAGCCGCATCCTCACCCTCTCAGGGGCATTCTGATGTCCTTTCGCCGCTGGCTCATCGACGTCACCGGCCTCGAGCCGATGGCACACCGACCGCCGCTCTCGCCGCGGTTCTGGATCTACTCGGCCGCCGCATTCGTGATGCCTGTGGTCATTCAGGTCGTCCTCCCGGAGGATCCGGGACTCACGGACGAACTGGTGTGGCTCATTACCCTCGCGCCGGCGTTCTTTCTCTCGCTCCACTACGGTCTCAGGGGCGCCTTCGTGGCGCTCATCCTCGGGACTGCCCTCTTCGTAGTGGTGCAGCTCGTCGTCGCGCTGAACTTCACACCCGACGATTGGCGCATCACGGTTCCCATTTACGTGGCGTACGGCGCCCTGGCGATCAGCGTCGGCTGGCTCTCGGAGCAGCTGCACGGGTTCTACCAGCGCACTCTGTCGAACGAGCGGATGGCGGCCATCGGGCAGTTCGCCGTCATGGTGCGGCACGAGATCAACAATGGGCTCACTGCCATCGTGACGGAGAGCCAGCTCCTGTCGGAGAGCGAACCCGACCTGACCGAGGAACAGAAGCTGTCTGCCGAGAATATCCACGCAGCAGCCATGCGGGTGGCCGCGAGCGTTCGCAAGATCACCCGTCTCGCCGACGCGCCGGTGAAGTCGTACGCCGGTTCGGTCGAGATGGTGGACCTGAGTGCGGCACGAGAGCGAGAGGGCTCCGAGCCACCGGCCCGAGGAGATGCCCGCGGCGCCCGATCCTCCGACACCGGTTAGCGAATCACGATGTGCAGGCCGAGATAGACGATCCCGCCTATGCCCGCCGACGCCGGGATCGTCAGAATCCACGCCCAAATGATCCGTCCCGCGAGTCCCCACCGCACTGCGGACACCCGCTGAGCCGATCCCACCCCGACGATCGCGCCAGTGATCACGTGCGTGGTGCTGACGGGAATACCCATGGCGGAAGCCAAAAAGACCGACATCGCGCCGCCGGTCTCTGCGCAGAATCCATGCACCGGTTTGAGCTTGGTGAGGCGCGATCCCATCGTCTTCACGATGCGCCAGCCGCCAGCTGCAGTCCCAGCCGCGATTGCCGCGTGCGCGGAGAGAATCACCCAGGTGGGGATCTGTGTCGCGTCGGTCAGGTGAAAAGCCTGGATGGGGAACTCACGAAAAAGGTGCTGCGACGACACCAGCAGGCCTACGATGATCCCCATCGTCTTCTGGGCATCGTTGGTCCCGTGGCTCAGGCTGTAGGCCGCCGCTGAGACGAGCTGAAGCCGGCGAAAGTACTTGTCCACGGAGCGTGGCCTGGCTCGGCGAAAGGACCATGCCGTGGCCACCATCAGCGCGAGCCCCAACAACATCCCGAGCAGCGGAGCCACGAGGATAAAGAGCAGCGGCTTCACCCACCCGCCCAGGATCAGCGCATTGATTCCTGCCTTCGCCACCGCCGCTCCGCCGTAGCCGCCGATCAGGGCGTGAGACGAGCTCGACGGGATGCCATAATACCAGGTGACGATGTCCCACGCGATCGCGCCGAGGAGCCCGGCCAGGATCACCAGCGGATCCACGATGGAGATGTCGATCAGGCCGCTGCCGACGGTCTTGGCGACGGCGGTCCCGAACCCGAAGGCCGCCACGAAGTTGAAGAACGCTGCCCAGGCAACGGCCAGGGAGGGGGGGAGGACCCGCGTCGAGACGATGGTGGCGATGCTGTTGGCGCTGTCGTGAAATCCGTTGATGAAGTCGAAGATGAGGGCGATCCCGACGATCGCCAGGACGAACCAGAGGGACTCGAGCATCAAGCGTTCTTGAGGACGATCGACTGAAGATCGTTGGCCACGTCCTCGCAGTCATCGAGCGCCGCCTCGAGATTGTCGAACATCTCCTTCCACTTGATGATGACGATGGGGTCGCTCTCCCGCTCGAACATTCGGCCGAGCATGGTGTGGTAGACGGCGTCACCTTCTTCCTCGAGCCGCTTGGCCTCGATGCAGTGCTTGATCACGTCGTCCCGCCCGCGCAATTTCTCCACGGCCTTCGCCATTTCGGCGGTGATCTGCACGATCAGTTCACAGAGTTCCTTGATCCCCTCCTGCGTCGCGCCCACCCGGAATATCTGCGCACGCCGCACCGTGCTATCGATGCGATCTACGACGTCGTCCAGATCGGAGGCGAGCAGGTGGATGTCTTCGCGGTCGATCGGGGTGATGAAGGTGCGGTCCAGTCGGCGGACGACCTCGTGAGTGACCTCGTCGGCCTCATGCTCGAGCCGCTTGATCGCATCAACGTGGTACTCTCTCCGGTCGAGTGGGCCGGTAAAAAGCTCGAGCATGTGCTTGGCGGCCTCGTGCGACCGCGTCGCTACTTCGACGAACAGGTCGAAGAACTCTTCTTGTCTCGGCAGCAGCCTCACAAACGTCCTCTCGACGGCTAGGAGTCGTCCTCGTCGGTACCCAAGTATCTCTCGTCGTAGTAATCCAGCTTGTGGAGCGGCATCACGACGCTCGACAGCACGTTGAGCACGTGCGCACCGATCCGCTTGTAGAACCTGGCGCCCAGCACGACGGCAGTGGCCGAGCGCGCGCCATAGCTGCTGCGGGCCACCCGCTCCACGAGCGCGTCGCAGCGGTGTGTGAGGTCCCGTCCTTGACGTATGAGCATCATCGCCCGCTCCTGGTCGGAAGTCTCAAACACCGTGGCCGAGGCTGAGAACGCGGTTTCCACGCCACGCCGGATCTCCTGAAGCTCGGCGAGGATCTGGTCGTCCGGCAGCGGGGCCGGGTGCAGCTCCCGTACCTCGGACAGGTTCTTGGCGTAGTCGCCCATCCGCTCGACATCCTTCACCAGGCTCATGAGCAGCAGGCAGTACGGCAGCGACGGCGGATCCTTGCCGAGCGACAGATGGGCGATCACCTGCTTGCGAATGGTCCGCTGCAGCTTGTTCACCTGGACGTCGCTCTTGTAGATCTGCGTCCGCTCGTCAGGCGCCGCTGGCTCCGCCGAGAAGTAGATCTCGCCCGCCTTCAGCGTCATGTCGTGGGCGACGGCGAGCATCTGAGCGAAGTTCTGCCCCATCGCTGCGAGCGGCGTGTCGGAACGGAACAGGCTGAGCAATTCACGAAGCATAGGCGGCCTCCGCGGCTACCCGAGAAGCTCGTGCAGTACGATCAACACCGTGGGCAGACCGTAAAACAGGAGCACGACGTAGAAGAACGCCCACCGACGGGATCTGATCGCAAGGTCGGCGAGCCGTGTAGCGGCCCTCAGCGGGATCCCCCGGATTCTCTTTGCCGGGTAAATCACCAGCGTAGCACTCATATTGAACAGCAGGTGCACCAGCGCGATGACGATGCCGGCCTCCGCGTTCGGGCCGGTCACGGCCAGGGCGGCCAGTAGCGCCGTGATCGTGGTACCGATGTTGGCGCCGATCGTGATGGGGAAGGCCTGTGCCAGCGTGATCAAGCCGGCCCCGGCCAGTGGCACCAGCAGCGACGTCGTGATGGAGCTCGACTGCACCATGACGGTCACCAGGACCCCCACCAGGATCGCGAACACCGGGGCCTGGTGGAGGCCGCGGGTCACGATCGTTTCCACCCGCGAGGACATCGCCTGGCGCATGACCCTCACGAGCAGCATGAGGGCGACGTAGATGAGGACCCCCGACACCAGGATCAGGATGATCGCCTGGAACCGTGGCGAGTCGGTGAGCGCATGCACGACGTCCTTGATCGGCTGGAACGCCCCCTTGAGCGCCCCCTTGATCGGGCTGTCGTACTTCACGCCGCTCATCCCCGTCAGGAGATGGGCGAGGCTCGTGGCAGCCTTCTGCAAGTAGCCGGTCAGCATCTCGAGCGGCAGCAGCAGCACCACCGCCATGTAGTTGAAGAAGTCGTGGCAGGTGGCGACGGCGAAGGCGCGGTGAAACTCCTCCCTCCGCCCCATGTAGGCGAGCGAGACCAGGGTGTTGGTCACGGTGGTGCCGATGTTCGCTCCCATGACCATCGGCACGGCGTTCGCAATGGGCAGCGGGTTCTCGGGCGCGGCCACGAGCCCCACGATGAGCGACGTCGTGACCGAGGAGCTCTGCACCAGGGTGGTGGCCAGGATGCCGACGATGAGCCCCATGAAGGGGTTCTCGGTCGCCGCAAAGAACGCCTCGAGCGCGTCCCGCCCCAATGACTTGAACCCGTCGCCTAAGCCGTTCACGCCGAGCAGGAACACGAACAGCAGTGCCAGCACGGCAACGGCGCGCGTCAATGGATGGGAGACGACGGCGGTGAGGGTCTTCGGAAGTGGCGGTACAATGGGACTCAAGTGAACGCTCGACCGTGGGGGTTCGAGGTCTGGAACCGCCTGCCGGCAAATCGGGTGGGAATGTCACGAATGGGTGGCGGTGGGGCAAGTGGGAATCTGCCCTCGCTCTTGCCCCAGCGGTGGGCGCCACGGGTGTGCTCAAAGGGCTGGATCGGGTGCCGTTCCCCGAGCTGTTTGGGAGGGGGGAAGGGCCCCCTTGCTCCAGCCCGCTTTCGGGTTATATTCGGTATCCCCATGACCGAACAAACGCCGAAAACGTCCTCCTGCCGCCCTTGTCAAACTATTGTTTTCCAAGGGGTTACAGCACAGGCGCAGGGCGCCCCCTGCCCGGAGTGCGAGATGCCGCTGGTCCACGCCTCGGGATGCGAGTTCTGCCCCTCTTGCGGGTGGGGGAGGTGTGGGTGATGAGGGGAACGGGAAGCCACCGCGCCACGAAGGGGAACGGCGGGGCGCTGCCGGTACTCGACCGGCGGCGGCGCGGCACCAAGTTCGTCGAGCTCCCGCCCAGGTCGGTCATCAACTCCCCCGAATCCACCCGCATGGGGTTCTGGTCCCTCAATCCCTACGTCGGCTGCGAGTTCGGGTGCACCTACTGCTACGCCCGCTACGCGCACCGCTACGTGGTCGAGCGGGCGCACGACGACGGCCGCATCACCGACGTGGAGTTCGCCGACCTGCAACACCCGCGCGGATTGGAGCCGTTCGAGCACCGCATTTTCGTGAAGTCGCGTGACGCCGTACTCTCCGCGCTCGACCGCGACCTCAACCGTGTCAGACGCCGCACCACGCTCGACGGCCCGCAGAGCATTGTCGTCGGCAGCGGCACCGATCCCTACCAGCCGGCCGAGCGCCAGTACCAGGTGACCCGTACGGTCCTGGCCCGCCTGCGGGGCGAGCGGGGCTTTCGCATCGGCATCATCAGCAAGAGTCCGCTGGTCACCCGCGATATCGACATCCTGCGTGACCTGGCGCGCCGGCACTGGCTCTCGGTGTACGTCTCCCTCACGTGCGTCGACGTGCGGGTGATCAAGATCTTCGAGGCGCGCTCGCCCATGCCGCACGCCAGGCTCAGGGCGCTCGAGCGGCTGAGCGGGGCGGGCATCCGTGCCGGGCTCATCGTGGCGCCGATCCTTCCCGGGATCACCGACACCGTGCCGCAGATCGACGCCCTCATGCGGGCCGCCAAGGCGGCGGGGGCGCAGTTCGTCGTTCCCATCCCGCTCAGGCTCTATCCCGACGTGCAGCGCCGCTTCCTCCCCCTGGTGGAGCGGCACTACCCCGACCTCGCCTCGCGGTACCGCACCGCCTACGGGAGTACCTGGAACGCGCCGGAGGAGTACGTCACCGCACTCAGGCAGCGGTTCCACCGGATCGCGTCGATCTACGGCATTCCCGAATCCGCCGCTGAGGGAGAGGAGGAGGCGACACACCACGCCGCGCGGGCAGCGCAGCTCAACCTGTTCGCCAACTGGCCGGGCGAAGAGGACGGAGGATTCGAGCGATGCTGAGCAGCGACGTGGCCGTGTGCCTCTGGATCCCGCTCTTCCCCCTGCGGTGCGAGGAGCGTCGCCGGCCCGGGCTCGCCGGGCAGCCTGCCGCTCTGCTCTCGCCCGACGACGCCCGCCGGCTGTGGCAGGTCGCGCCCACTGCGCGACGCATGGGCGTGCGGGCGGGGATGACCGTGAGCCAAGCCATCGGTCTCTGCCCCTCACTCACCCTGTGCGAGCCGGACCCCGTCTACTACGACGAGCAGTTCGCCCGCCTGCTGCTCGCGTTGGGTGATGTGAGTCCGGTGATCGAGCCGGCGGAGCTGGGACGGGTGTTCATCGGGGTGGATGGCCTGGAGGGATTGTACGGGAAGCCGGGGAGGGTGGTGGAGGTGATCACTAGGACGGTTGCGGGTCCGAGAAGCGGTACCAGAGCGAAGCGACGGACGCCGAACGGTCGTACCCTCCCCGCTTCCCCATTCCCCCCTCACCGCAGGCGGCGGGGCTGGGCGGAGGTGGCCCGGCTTGGCTGGGGGAAGGGCAAGTTCGTCTCCTGGGTCGCGGCCACCCGGGCCAAGCCGGGCGACGCCGTGATCGTCGCCAACGGCGAGCGCCGCGCGTTCCTCGCAGGCCAGCCCGTTGCCGTGCTTCCCGTCTCGCCCGATACGCATCGCCGACTGTGGCAACTGGGGATCAAGAAGCTGGCCGACGTCGCGCGCCTCCCCGAAGCGGCGCTCACCTCCCAGTTCGGCCGCGAGGGCAGCCGTGCGTGGCAGCTCGCCGCCGGCAATGCCGACGACCCGGTCACCGGACAGGAACGCCCCGAGCCGATCGTCGCCGCCATCGACTTCCCCGCACCGGTCGGCGACCGCGCAATGCTGGTTCACGCACTGGGCAAGCTCATCGAGCGCGCTCTCAAGCATCCACGGCGCACCGGGTGGCGGGTACACGTGGTACGGGTGCGGGCGGCCCTGGAGCACGGCGCCTCCTGGATGATCGGCGCGACGCTCAAGGATCCATCGGCCGACCGCGATCACATCGCGGCACCGCTCGTGGCGCGCCTCGAGCAAACGCCGCCGAACGGGGCGGTCGAGCATCTGGCGGTGGAGTTCACCGCCTTCGCCCGTGGCACCGACGAGCTGCAGCTCTTCGCACGTGACGCCAGCGCAGCGGCCCGGGCCGGTCGCCGCCGTGCACTGCACGCCGCGGCACACGAGATCCAGACCCGACTGAGGCGCCCGATGCTCCATCACATCATCGAGGTGCAACCGTGGTCACGCATACCCGAACGCCGCTACGCGCTGATCGACTTCGAGCTCTGAACGTCCCGCGACCGGTCGCCGTCGAGCTCGACGCTCAGGGATTCCCCTTCGCCGTGGACGATGGAGACGGGAAGCGGACGATCGACGAGATCCTCGAGGCGTGGCGCATCGACGACGAGTGGTGGCGCGAGCCGATCATCCGGCAATACGTGGAGGTCGTTTTGGAAGGAGGAGGTCACGTGGTGTTGTTCGAAGATCTGACCGCCAAGCAGTGGTACATCCAGAAGCCGTAGGAAGCCGTCCGGCTTGCTCCGCTCTTCCTTGCATCGTTCGATGTACATCGAGCTCCACTGCCACTCGGCCTTTTCCTTCCTCGACGGCACCACGCTCCCCGAGCAACTGGTCCTCGAGGCCATCGACCTGGGGTACTCCGCTCTCGCCCTGACCGATCACAACGGCGTGTACGGCTCGATGGCCTTCGCCCAGGCAGCAAAGGACCTCGGGCTGCAGGCCATCACCGGCGCCGAGGTGACGCTGCTCGATGGCTCACACGTCACGCTGCTCGCCGAAACCCCCGCGGGCTACGCCAATCTCTGCCGGCTCATCACCGAGGCGCACCTCGGCCGGGAGGATCGTCGCGATCCCCGCCTCGACTTCGCTTCGCTGGAAGCGCGGCACGAGGGTCTGATCGTGCTGTCGGGGTGCCGCAACGGGCTGCTGTCCACGGTGCTCCAGCGCGAAGGGAGGGGCGCCGTGCGTCGTTTCGCCGAGCGCTGTCGCGCCGTGTTCGGGAGAGATCGCTTCTTCGTGGAACTCGAGCGCAACGCGGTGCAAGGTGACGTGGGCCTCACGCGCACGCTCGCCGACGTCGCCGACGGCACCGGACTCTCGCTGGTCGCCACTGGAGACGTGCATTACCACCGGCGCGAGGGACACCGGCTGCACGACGCGCTGGTAGCCATCCGCAACCGTACCTCGCTCGATGGCTCGCATGGCCTGCGGAAGCCCAACAGCGAGTTCTATCTCAGGTCCCCGGCCGCAGTAGAGTCGCTGTTCCGCGACCGCCCAGACGCCATCGCGAACACCCGCGTGATCGCCGAGCGCTGCCGCTCGTTCGACCTCACCAGAGACCTGGGCTACACGTTTCCCGATTTCCGCGGCAGCGACCGACGCACCGCCCCGCAGGCCCTGGCCGAGTTCTGCCGTGTGAAGCTCGAGGAGCTCTACCCGCCCGGCTCCTCACACCGCCACGAGGCCGAGCGCCGTCTCGAGGAGGAGCTCCGTTTGGTCGAGCATCACGAATTGTGCGGCTTCTTCCTGGTCTATCACGATCTCTTCGATCTGGCACGCGAGGTCGGTGTCGACGTGCGGCGCGGCACTCGGCGCGCGAGAGCGAACCTGCTCCCGGGACGGGGGCGCGGCTCGTCGGTGTCCTCGATCATCTGCTACCTCCTCGGCCTCTCCCACATCGACCCGGTGAGCAACCGTCTCTTCCTGGGGCGGTTCCTCAACGAGACACTGGCCTCCGTCCCCGACATCGACCTCGACTTTCCCCGCGAGATCCGAGAGGAGTTGATCCGCCGCGTGTACCAGCGCTACGGCGAGGAGCACACCGGACTCGTCTGCACCTTTCCGACCTATCGCTTGCGCTCGGCGGTGCGGGAGCTGGGCAAGGCGCTCGACCTGCCCATCGGCGAGCTGGAACAGGTAGCCAAGTTGGCGGAGCACCGCTCGGCCGCAGCACTGCGCGAGGAGCTCCAGAGGCTCCCCGGCTTCGCAAACAAGGTAAACGCGCCGCTATGGCGCGACCTGTGTGAGCTGGCGGAGCAGATCGCGGGGCTGCCGCGACACGTCTCGCAGCACGTGGGCGGCATGATCATCTCCAGCCGCCCGCTGGTGGAGCTGGTGCCGTTGGAGCGCTCTGCCATGCCCGACCGCGTGGTGTGCCAGTGGGACAAGGATTCCTGTGACGACGCGCGGTTCATCAAGATCGATTTCCTGGCGCTGGGAATGCTCTCGGCCGTCGAGGAGTGCGTGGAGCTGGTGGCGGAGAAGCACGACGAGCCGCCCGATCTCTCGCGCATCGACTTCCAGGATGAGAAGGTCTACGACCAGATCTGCGCCGGCGATACGGTCGGGCTATTCCAGATCGAGAGCCGGGGACAGATCCAGATGATCCGCCGCACCCGGCCGCGTGACCTGCACGACCTCGCCGTCGAGGTGGCGATCGTCAGGCCCGGCCCCATCGTGGGCGGCGCCGTGAATCCCTACGTGCGGCGCCGCGAGGCCGAGCGACACGCCGCAGAACGCGGACTCCCGTACGAGCCACCGGTGGATCACCCGCTCTTGCGGGAAGCACTGGGCGACACGCTGGGCGTCATTATCTACCAGGACCAGGTGCTGCAGGTGTGCCAGGCGCTGGCGGGCTTCACGTCCGGTCAGGCGGAGGCGCTGCGCCGCGCCATGAGCCGTCGCAGGTCGCGCGATCTGATGGAGGGCTTCTGGGAGGAGTTTCTCCAGGGCGCGCGGGCGCGTGGCGTTCCCGATGCCACCGCGCGCAAGGTGTTCGAGCAGGTCGTGGCCTTCTCCGAGTTCGGCTTCCCCAAATCGCACGCTGCGGCGTTCGGCCTGCTCGCCTACCAATCGGCGTGGCTCCGGTACTACCACACGGTGGAGTACTACACGGCGTTGTTCAACAACCAGCCGATGGGGTTCTACTCGCTCGACGCGTTGGGGCGCGACGCCGCGAGGCACGGCGTGGACATTCGGTTGCCCGACATCAACCGCAGCAACGTCTACTGCACCGTCGAGCAGAGCGACCTCCGCATCGGGCTGGGGTTCATCCGCGACTGTGGCTGGGACGTGGCCGAGGAAGTGGTTGCCGAGCGGGAGCGGAACGGTCCCTACCGCAGCCTCGGGGAGCTGGTGCGGCGCGCGCCGCCCAGGCTCTCGCGCGACGCCATCGAGAACCTGGTGTGGGTAGGCGGCTGCGACAGCTTCGGGCTCACCCGCAGAGAGCTCCTGTGGCAGGTGGGCCTCTGGCTCCCACCCAAGACCGGCCAAACCCACCCCGGGCGCGTGCGGCGCCAGCTCGAGCTTCCCCTCGTGCACCCTTACGAGCAGCTGCGCTTCGGCGGCGTGACGGGCGACGAGCGTCTCGTGGCCGAGTACGACGTATTGGGATTCTCGGCGAGCGGGCACCCGTTCTCCACGATGCGCGAGGCGTTGCCACTCCGGGTACTGCGCAGTGACCGCCTCGGGGAGCTGGAGCACGGGGAAAAGGTGGAGGTCGCCGGGCTGGTGGTGGCACGGCAGCGACCGGAGACGGCGCGCGGCTACACCTTCGTCCTTATGGAGGACGAGGCGGGCATGATCAACGCCATCGTCCGGCCCGAGGTGTATGAGCGTGACCGCGTCGCGGTCCGTGGGGAGCCGTTCCTCTGGATTCTGGGCACGTTGGCGAAGGACGACGGGACGGTGAACCTCATCGCGGAGCACGTACGACCGCTCAAGCTGCGGAAATCCAATGGCGCCCGCCCTGAGCGCACGGCAAAAGGCGGCTACCGGCGGGAGAAGCTCATCGCGGCGCTGCCGGACGGCAGCACGCCCGACTCACCTTACAAGTTCCTCAAGCAGCTCAGGCAGAGCGCCCCTCCGGCAAAGAGCTGGGGGTAGCGCCCCTTACTCCTCCTTCTTGTCCGTGAACCTGGCGCGCTCCTTGAGATGCGCGTTCAAGTCCACGCCGATCTTGAGCAGCACGAGGAGCACCAGCCCGATGGCCGGCAGGCCGAGGGTCATGACCAGGAAGGCGCTGGTGAGGAGCACCAGGTGCAGCACCACCACGCGGGCGTACGGCTGCGTCATCAGCTCCTCCAGCCCCGCGCGGCGGTACTCGCCCTTCCCCACGTAGTTCCAGGCGAACGAGAAGCCATGGCTCACGAACAGGGCTGCCGCCGCCCAGGTCACGCCCGCGGCGGTCAGCGCACCCACGAACATCCCCACACCCGGATTGTCGAGCGATTCCACCGTCCCCCGGCCGAACAGCACGACCACGAAGATCCCGTGCACGAAGCAGAACAGCCCGTAGTGAACGGCGAAGAACGGGATCATGAAGAGCTTGCCGAGCCACCGCGCGATGTCGCCGGGGCTGGCGAACGCCATCTTGAGAGCGTTGTAGAACCCGATCACCACGTTCTCGAACCAGAACAGCAGGATGACCGGGAACACCTCCCAGCCGAGGTACGCCACACCGTAGATGGGAACGAAGTTTGCGACTATGAGAACGACGGCCGAGGGAGGGAGCCGCCGGTTCGGGTCCACGAAGCTGAAAACGTGGCGTCGCTCGTTCATCGCTGCGCCGGCACCACCAGCCCCTTGGTCTCCAGAATCCGCTCGATCGCCTCGCCGATCTTGTTGTTGGGCGTCGACGCTCCAGCCGTGATGCCGATGCGTTTCACGCCCTCCAGCCAGTCCTCCCGCTGCACCTCCTCGGTGCCGTCCACCGGCTTGTAACGGACGGCCCCCGACTCCGGCAGAATGCACTTTGAGTCGGAGATGTGGTAGGTGGTGACCTTCTTGGTGCAGATCTTCGCGAGGTGGTTCGTATTGGAGGAGTTGTAACCGCCGATCACGATCATCGCGTCGAGCGGCTCCTCGATGAGTTCCAGAATCGCGTCCTGCCGTTCCTGCGTGGCGGAGCAGATCGTGTCGAACGTACGGAAGTGCGTCTCCAGGTGCGCCGCACCGAAGCGCTCGGTCAGCGCCTCCGCGATGCGCTCGGCAATGGCGAGTGACTCGCTGGCGAGCATCGTGGTCTGGTTGGCAACGCCCATGCGGATGAGGTCGCGCGCAAAATCGAATCCGTCGGAGACCTTGTGCCCGAACGCCTCCTGCATTTGCGCGACCGTCGCCTCGCCCTGGATGAACCGGCAGAGCAGCTCCGTTTCACCCATGTCCCGCACGATGATGTACCGGCCGCCCTCGTGCTTGGTGACCTGGCTCGTGGTGGCCTTGGTCTCCTCGTGGAAGTACTTGCCGTGGACGACGGCGGTGAATCCGTCCCGCGCGTACTGCTCCACCCGCTTCCACACGTTGAGCACCGAGCCGCACGTCGTATCCACCAGCACGCATCCCAGCCCGCGCAGGTGCTGAAAGTCGGCGTAGCGCAGCCCGAAAGCGGGGATCAGCACCACGTCCTCCGGCCGCACGCTCGAGAAGTCGAACTGGCCATCGTCACCCGGCCGGATGATCGTGACCCCCATCGCCTCGAGCTTTTCGTTCACGTGGGGATTGTGGATGATCTCCCCCACCAGGTGGATCCGCTTGTCGGGGAACTTCGTGCGGCTCTCGTAGGCGTATTCCACGGCGCGATCCACACCGTAGCAGAACCCGAATTCCTTGGCCAGGCGGAACGTGAGGTCGTCCACCTCCAGCACATGGCCTCCCTCACGAATGCGGTCCACCAACTGGCTGTGGTAGTCCTTCGCGAGGTCACCCTCGATCTGCCGCTTGAGGCCGAATCCCTTCCTGTAGTACGTCTGCGCCATTGAGCCGCCTAATCTAGCGAGTCTGCGGGGAGAAGCGTGTCAGCAGGCTCTTCGCTCTCCTCGAACAGCCGACATTCCAGCGGCGACGAAGGCCGCACCCGCACCTGTTCGAACACCCCGGCGTAGAGCACCGTATCGTCGGTTTCCACGTTGATCAGGGGGATGGCAAACCGGCCGCTCACATGGTCATCGAGCGCGGTGAGCTCGACCATCCCCTCGACCCCCTGGAAGGAGTCGCCCATGCGGTCACCGAGGAACTGCACCCCGATGCGCACCGCGGGCGGCTCCGGGCTCGTGCTGTCCACGGGCACCACCGGATAGACGAACGCCTCATCGCCCGCCGGCACGCGGTAGAACAGGAGGAAAGCCCCCGTGCGCTCTCCGGTCGCCAACAGTTGCAGGGTCCGGGAGTCCTCGCAGCTTCCCACCCGCGCCGGCCACTCGCCGGCGATCTCATCGGCCCCGGCACTGCGCGTGACCAAGTGGCCGCTGAGCGGCTCCGGATAGTCGGGCATCACCAGGAGCTCCTGCTCCTCGGCTTCGAGGGAGTCGCCGAAGTCGGGCACCACCAGAGGCACCCGCTGCTCGGCGTCGCGGGATTCCGCCGCGACGGTCTCATCACCCCGCTCGCCGCCACACGCGGCGATCAGGGTCGCACACCCCAGCGCACACAGGAGGGTCGCCACACTCTGCCTCATACGGCCGCAACCTAGAGGCTCAGAATCGGAGGCGGTAGGGGAGCGCGGTGCGACCCCGCTGCCGAAGGGTCAGCGGGGGGCCCTGATCAGGATGTCGAAGCGGGCGCCCACGTCGGGGTTCAGGCCCCACGACAGGTTCATCCGCAGCGTCTCTCCCAGCAACGCGAGACCGGCGCCGATACCCACGAGCGGGTCGCCCGCGAACGTGTCGCCGACGTCGGCGTACAGCACCGGTGTCCAAAGGGACGAGCTCTTGTTCAGCGTGACGTCGAGCTGCGCGGCGTAGAACTCGGTGCCGCGCTTCGTCCCGTAGGTGTGGCCCCGCACCGTCTGCTGCCCGCCCACCCGGAAGAGGAACTGCTCGATGGCATCCCCGCCCGTGACACCCGCGCGCAGCGTGACTCGCGCGGCGCGGTCGAGCACCCTGAACGGAACGAAGAGCGCCCCCCAGAACCTTCCCGCCGCGAGCGAGTCGCCCCAGAGCACGTCGGCGCCGTCGCGCAGCGTGGCGGGGCCGATTCTCGTCCGGTGCGTGAGCGCGCCGCGCGCGAACCAGCCTTCGGCGGCCGGCGGGTTCTCCTGGAAGCTGAAGTCGCCGAACAGGTCGGGGAGCGAGACGTTCGTCTCGGTCTGCATGCTCTCGTGGTACTCGGCGTACGCTCCGATCTCGAGATCCCGCAGGGTGCCGTGGTTCACGGTGTAGGAGATCCCGCCGCCCGACGCCAGGTAGTAGTCGGCGTCGTCGTGTCCGGTGAAGAACGCGTTGAGCGAGTTCCCGATCGTGAGGCCCTGGGTCCACGGCTCGGCCTCGTGCACCGTGCGGTAGGCACTGATGTCCAGCAGTCCGCTCGGGCCGTCACGGCGCCAAGCCACGAGCGCGGTTGGCCTGAGGTCGGCGATTCCGAACCGAGCCTCGGCATACAGGGTCGTGAACTTCGGCCCCGGACGGAGGCGCGCTCCCAGCCCGAGCGAGAGTCCCTGGGTTCGGGTGTACCGCACGATGTCGGCGAAGCGCTCCCACGCGAGCGCGAGCTTGCGCTTCCCCGTCCACTCGGGCGGCAACTCGTACTCCAGCTCCGACATGCGCGCGAACGACTCCCGAATCTGCCGCTCCTCCAGCGGGTCGAGGTCCACCTGGAATTCCGTGTCCCACTGGTGCTCCGCCAGGGAATCCGCCGGCGGCACGTCCACCTCCCACCGTCCGCCGCTCCACACGCCGGCGCTGGCGTAGCCCTCCTCCTGCAGCGTACGGTGATCGAGCTCGGTCGTGTCGCTCGGGTCGCTGCGGCGGCGCGTGCGCACCGAGCGACGGCGAATCCCTTCGGGCGGCATCGAGTCGCTCACCTCCACCCTGAACTCGATCGCGGGCGAGCGATTCACCCGGTAGTCGCTGAACGTCGTGATCGCCCTCGCCGGGATCGCGAGGTTGAGAATCCAGGGAATCTCCGCCGTGATCGCGAGGAGCTGCCGGTGCGGCATCCAGTAGAGGTTGTCGATCAGGGCGTACTCGACATCCGCCTCGACGCTGAGATACCGGTCGGCGTCTTTGCTCTCCTGCCGCGCCCTGGCGCTGTCCTCCGCCGTGGCGCCGCGGTTGGGTCGCTCCCACAGGTACTGGCCGATGAAGACCACCGTGAGGCGCACGACATCGGCCGTCTCCCGATCGAGCCACATGTCGCCGTAGACGAGGGCCGGACCGAACGCCTTGGGCCGCACCTCCATCTTCACGGCGCGCACCGTCCGGCCCGGTAGGATCAGCGTGACCGAGTCAGTGAGGGCGAACCGGTAGTAGGCGGTGGCGCCGTCGGCCAGCGGGTGGAGGGCGGCGTGGTCGGGCACACCCATGAGACGGATGCTGTCGCCTAACGCGCGCGGGATGAACCAGGGACGGTCCATCACGAGCTCCTGCCGCAGCTCGGCCTCGACCTCGCGCGCGGCCTCCTCGTCGAACTCGGCGGCCTCCTTCATCCCGAAGTCCTCGCCCAACCCCTGCAGCATCCCGATGAGCGGTGCCCGGACGCGAGCGCCGATCACCCTCACCATGAGATCGTTGGGCGCCCTCCAGGTCACCTCCGCCACCGACTCGTGGGCCAGCAGGGTGGTGAGGCGCGCGAACCGCCCCCGCCCGGCGGTCGCGTCGAGTCGGGTGCGCACCGTGGCCTGGTAGTCGCGCACGAGGGAGTCCTGCCGAATGTGGCGCACGCGAGCGCGTGCGTACGTCTCCGCCGCCGCGGCGTCGCGAAAGGTCGCTGTGTCCTGAGGGAGAGAGAGTGCGAGGAGCGCGGCTAAGAAGGCTTGGACCATCTGCCGCGACTATCGCGCTCCAGCCCGTACGCCCGCAGGCGACGCCAGAGAGTGGTGCGCGAGATGCCTAACTGGCGGGCGCTCTCGGTGAGCTTCCAGCCAGTGGCTTCCAGCGTGAGGATGATCGCGTGGCGCTCACGCTCGGCGAGCGTGCTCTTCCCCGCGTCGTCCTGCGGCGGCAGGTAGACGGCCTCGCCCAGTTTTGCGCCACCGATCCAGAGCGGGGCAATCCTGGCACCGATGCGGGCGAGCTGGGGCAGCAGGGTCTGGGGATCGTTGCCGTTGACGTCGCGCAGCACGGAGCGCGCCGCGCGATTCGCGTAGGCGACCTCCCCCGCGGTGTCGAGGATTAGGACGCCCTCCGATAACGATTCGAGGATCGCCCGGGCAAGCGGGGAGAATGCGGCAGGTAGGCGCTCAACCATGATTCCGTATCCTGTTCGCTTTACGCTTCTCAGGGGGGCAAGGTTTCATATCGCGCCAGCCGTTTCGGCCCCGGCGCAGTCCATGCGACACTGACCGGCGGGACAGTAGTGGCCCGTGTGAGCAGAACTCTCGCGCTAGCGAAGCACATCTCTTACATTTGGCTGTCCGGACAGTCGAGTGAGCCATGCCAAAGAAGCGGACCAACTCGGAGAGGTCGAAGGAGACGATCGTTGCGGCTGCCGACACCCTGATCCGGCGCAAGGGAGCGGCCAGCATCACTGTGGATCAGGTCGCCAAGGAGGCCGGATGCGCCAAGGGTCTGGTCCACTATCACTTCAAGACCAAGCGCGGCGTGATCGAGGCCGTGGCGCAACACGTCGCGGCGAGCCGCACCGAAGCGTGGGTGGCCGCCTTCAGGGCCCCCACACCCAAGGGCGCGATCGACCAGAGCTGGAGCCTGCTGACCAGAGAGTCAGTGGACGGGACCATCAGGGCCTGGACCTCGATGTTCGGTCAAGGAGGGGTCATTCCTGAACAGACGGTCAGGAAGTCGATCGAGGAGTTCGCGGGCGCGCTGGGAAGGGCGGCTGACGAGCTGCTGCGGGACCTGGACCTGGAACCCACGATCCTGCCCGAGGAGAACGGCTGGCTGCTGGGAGCGGTCGTTCACGGCATGGGGCTCGAGCTCCTGAGCGGTGCCGATCAGGAGGAGTTGGAAGGGGCGTACGCCGCCGCGTGGCTCGGGATCCTGTCGCTGGCTACCCCGAGCTAGCGATACCGTCGCCGACTGCGGCGCTCGCCGGAGCGCCGCGCCAGCACACGCAGCCGCTCGCGCACCTCGTCGAGCGTCGCGGCGCGCACGACCTCCCGATTGCCCCGATGGACGCTGAACCTCAGGGGCCGGTCCACGTCCGGTAGATCCCGCTCACGCAACCGCTGAGCCTGCTTCTCTCTCAGGCGGAGGCAGACCACCCCCTCCCCACCCTCCAGATCGTACAGCAGCGGCACGCGATCCCCGAACACCTGGGCCGAGCCGGGCAGCGCGTCGAGATCGGCGCGCGTCTCCTTCGGCACGAGTGCGGCCACGTCCAGGGCCACCGGTGTCTTCAGGAACGCCTCCCAGCTGACGACGTCGGAAAGCTGCGCTGCCAGGTGCTCGCGCAGCGCCGCCGGGCCCACGGCAGCGAGCTCGCCGCCCGAGCGGCGCCAGTACTCGTCGAGTCGGGAGGCCGCTCGCGCCACGCCGCGCTGATCGCGGTGGGGCGTCACGCCGCGCAGGAGGGCACGCGCGAGCGCGTCGCGTGCGCTCGCCTCCAGTGCGGCCGGGAACCGCCCCTTGAGGGGGCTGCGCTCCCGGTCCAAAACGAATCCGAAATACTCCGTGCCACGGGTCACCACGAGACCGCTGCGCCGTCCCTCCCGGAACTCGACGACCGGCTCGAGCCGCTGGGCGTGCCGCTTGATGAGGGCGAACGGCACGTTCGTACCCTCCATCGCGCCGCGCGGCACGCCGAAGCGGTCGGCAAAGAAGCGGATGGAACCGGCAATGGCGCCGCTCGGCGTGCACATCGAGGAGTCGGAGAGACGCGCCCGTTCCCCCCCGGCCGTTTCCCCATCGATCGTGAGGTCGAACGGCATGATGCGCGCCACGAGCTCCTGAAACGCATGCAGTACCTTGCGGTCGGCGTACGGGAGCTCCCGCGGCAGGGGCAGCTCGAGCGTGCGGTACACCGAGGCCATGCCCAGCGCCACGTCCTCGATCGCCTTCACGGGCACGCCGCGGTCCTCCGCCCAGTCGCTCACCTCGTCCACCAGGAGGTGTCGTGAGAGCCCGTACACCTCGCCGAGGTAGCCGTACTGGTTCACGGCTTCGGCGTAGAGGTTGTAGGCCGTCAGGTGATCGCTCCCGTAGACCACGACCCCCGAGAGATCGGCGTCGTCCCGGGTCATGCGATGCAGTGAATCCACGTTGGCGGCGACCGCCACGTAGGGAATCAGCTCCTCGTCGGCGTGGACCAGCATCTCGCCCCACGGTCGATCCACCGGCATCGCCTCCACGTCCCTCCCGTACGCGGTGAGGCGACCGTCGCTCACGATGCCGCGGCGCACCAGGCGCTCCACCGCGTCGGCGTACGCCTCTCGGTCGAGCGGCACCGGGAGCTCCAGGTCGCGCAGATCCACTCCCAGCGCGGCGGCCGTGAGCGCCACCCGCTCGCTGTCGCCCGCGAGCTGGAACTCTGGGGGCCCTGGCTCGAGTGAGAAGAAGTCGATGTCCCGATCGGTGAGGATGTAGACCTCGCCCTGCGGCACCCGCCCGTGGACGCGGCCCGCCATCTGCAGGATCTCGTTGGGACCCAGATAGAGCCGCGTGAGCACGTTGCGCCCGCGCTGCACGACGTTGCTGAAGCGCGAGTCGAGGATCACCACCGTATCCAGGCCGCGGATATTGAGCGCCGACTGGCCCGCCGCCGTCATGGCGAGCAGGAACGGCTTCTCGGCCTCACCATCGAGGAACGGCCGGATCACTCGGATCGGCTCGCCCCCGTGATAGAATGCCGCGTTCAGGCGTGGCCAACGCTTACCCAGCTCCGCGGCCGCCTTCTCCACCTCTGCCCGCGTCGGCAGGAAGACCGCCACGCCACGGCGCTGCTTCATGCTGCGTCGGACGAAGCGGTCATCGAGGAATTCGACGGGATTCCGCCGCAGGGTCTGCACCTTGGCCGAGAGGGACGGATCGAACGCCGTCGTCTCGAGCACCTCGGCGGAGTCGAGGTATCGCGCGTAGAACTTCGGATCGACGGTGGCGGAGAGCCAGATGAAACGGCAGCCGACACGCTTGCCCAGCGCGAGGCACAGCTCCAGCTCCGCCGACGTCTGATGGATCTCGTCCACCACCAGCGTGTCTTGCGGATCGATCAGCTCGTCCTGGAACCAGCGCCGCGCGATGCCCGTCGTCACGATCACGACGTTCCACGTCGGCGTTTCCGGGGTCGCCTCACGCTCGCGGTTGACCACCCCGACTTTGAGCGGCGCCCTCAGGGTCTCCTCGGCCACGGGGCGAATAGCGAGCGTCTTCCCCGTGCCGGTGCCGGCCACGATCCCGAACCCGGATCCGCGTCGTGCGAGGCTCCGGATCTCCACTCCGTGGTCGCGTTCCAGCACCGTCTCGATGTTGAGGTGGCAGGCGCGCTCGATCGTCTCGCAGGCGGCTCTCGTGGGGGCAATGACGATGACGCGGCCGGTGGGCGGCTCGGCCTGGAGGAACGCTTCCCGGTCGGGGGGGAGGAAGTGGTCGCGGACGTGCCGCTCAGTCACCCAGACAGATGCCTTGTGCGCGCGCCGTTTTCACCGAGTCGGCATCGGGAGGGACCTGGTTTGGCGCTCCGGTCACGGCCTCCAACGGGACCAGGACGATGTCGGGAGGATCCAGCGCCACCATGTGTCCCCACCGCGCGTCGGCCACGGCCTCGACCGCGGCCGTCCCGAACCGCTGGCCGAGCACGCGATCGAATGTCGTCGGCGACCCGCCGCGCAGCAGGTGCCCCAACGAGAGCGAGCGCGTCTCCTTGCCGGTCCCCTCGGCGATCTGTGCCGCCACCACCTCGGCCACACCACCCAGGCGCTCCGCGCCACCCACCTGCGCCGCCGCCTTCACCGTAACCTTGCCCTCCTTCGGTCTCGCCCCCTCCGAGACCACGACGATGCTGAAGTGGCGTCCCTCGGCCTCACGCTCCCGGATCTTGCGGTAGACACGCTCCATGTCGTAGGGGATCTCGGGAATCAGAATCACGTCGGCGCCGCCCGCGAGGCCGGAGTGCAGGGCGATCCACCCGCAGTTCCTCCCCATCACCTCCACCACCATTACTCGCTGATGGGACTCCGCCGTGGCGTGCAACTTGTCGATGGCATCGGTCGCGGTCTGGATTGCGGTGTCGTAGCCGAACGTCATCACCGTGCCGCTCACGTCGCGGTCGATCGTCTTCGGCACGCCGACGATGGGCAGCCCCTTCTGGCAGAGCTGGTGCGCGATGTGCAAGCTGCCGTCACCGCCCACCACGATGAGCGCATCGAGGGCGAGTTGCCTGAACGACTCGATGACCTCGTCGGAGCGATCGACCTCGATCCACGTATCGTCGGCCTGGCGGACCGGCCAGCGGAAGGGATTGCCCCGGTTGGTGGTGCCGAGAATGGTGCCGCCAAAGCGCACGATTCCCTTCACGCTCTCGCGATCCATCGTGATGAAGCGTGCCGAGCCGAGCAGCCCGGCGTAGCCGCGCTCGACCCCGAACACGTCCCACCCGCGGCGCAGCCCGGAGAGCACGATCGCTCGGATGACGGCGTTCAGTCCAGGAGCGTCCCCGCCCCCCGTGGATATCGCGACACGCACCGACATCTACCTCTAGGAACTCATCCGTTCCTGGATCAGTCCCATGACCTCGCCCGGTTCCGCATGGCGACCGAGCTCACGCTTGGAGAAGACCAGATCACCGTCGAGCTCCACCTCGAAGACACCACCCGACGACTCGATCAGCTCCACGCGGCTGTCGGCATACGCCTTCCGAATCTCGGCCGCCAGACCGGCGGCCCGTGGCTTGTAGCCTCAAACACCGCAGTATTCGATCGAGACCTGCACACACTCCTCCTCATCAGTATCAGTGGGCGATTCGTCGTGGGCCGCCCGAAAGTTAGGCCGCGGCCGGCCCGGCCGCCACGAGTCCGGCTGTCCTCCGGCTTGCAGTTTGTCGATTGGTTTACGACATTCCCGCCGCTTACCCTTCGCTCGACTACAACCCGGTGCCTGCCGTGCCCACTGTGGACACCCGACTGCTCGCACGGTGGCTTCGCCTCGCGATAGCGGCCGCCGGCATCGCGTTCTTCGTGCTGGCGGTGGCCACCGTCGCAGCGCGCCCCGACCTGCGACAGGGATCGTTCGGACTCAACCTCATCCTGCTCGCCACCGCGGCGGCGTTGAGCCGCCGTTTCGGCATCGCCCTTCCAGGGAAGGGATTCGCGTCGTTCGTCATGGGCATCGTGATCCTGTCGCTCCTCCTTCGAGGATGGCAGTTCGCTGTGCTGGTGGCGGCGATTGGCGTCCCGGCGGGCGACACGCTGCTGCGGCGCCTCCGCATCAGGGACAGCCTGGTTACGCTGGGCCACGTGGTGGTGGCGACCGGCCTGGTCGGCCTGCTGTACGACGCGCTCGGCGGGGAGGTCGGGGCTGGATCGGTGGAAGCCGGCAACTTGGTTCCGGCCGCGGCCGCCGTTTTGCTGCCGCCAGCCCTCGCCAACATGAGCTTCTACCTGGAGCTCGCCCTGGCCGGGCTGCTCCCCAAAGTAGACGTCAACCTCACGCTGCGCTGGGAGGCCGTCGTCTCGGCCACCGGGGCGGCGTTCGCGCTGGGATGGGTAAGCCTGCTCACGGCCGCGCTGACACCCAACGCGACCGCCTTTCTCGTGGCCGCCTTGATCGCGGCCGCATGGCTGGTCTGGTGGCTCATCCAGACGGCCGTCCGGGCCGACGAGTTGGCCCTGGTGCAGGGGCTCGGGAGAGCCGTGGCCGCCGAGGTGAACATCGAGCGGAACTTCGAGCAGATCCAGCAGCTCACCCGCCAGCTCGTGCCGTGGCAGCACATGGGGTTCGCGCGACACGACGCGGCCAAGCACGAGATGGTGATTCTGGTGGACACATCCACCTCGGAGCATCTCCGGTTCGACACCCAGAGCGGCCTCATTGCCGAGGCCGTGAGTACCGAGCAGCCCGTCGTGGCCAACGTGCTCACGCGCTCGGACATGGTGCTGCCCGAGGGCGAGTCCCCGGGATCCGAGATCCTCGTGCCGCTGTTCCACGGCGACCAGCTGGTGGGCCTGTGGAGTGTGCGCCACTCCGATCCCTCCATGTACCGCCCCGCGGACGGCGCACTACTCGATCTCCTCGCGCCGCAACTCGCACTCTCGCTCTCGGTGAGCGCTCTGATGAAGCCGCTGACCGAGTCATCGCAGCGCACCTCCGCATACGTGGCTCAGCTCGCGGAAGCGAGCGACCGGATCCAGCGGGCCGCCGAGGCGATGTCCCAGGGCGCGTCACGGGCCGAAGCCGAAGCGCAGCGCGCCTCCGAGCGGGTGGAGCTGGTGGCGGACTCGTTGCGCCAGCTGGAGGAGAGCATAGCGACCACCCTGGAAGCCGCCGGGGAGACACAGGACGCCAACCGCGTAACGGCCGAGTCGGCTCTCGGCGTGCGCGATGCGAGCGGGCGCGCGGTGGACCAGATGGGCACGCTCATTTCCACGATCGCCGAAGGAGCCACCGAGGTGAGCCGCCTCAAGGAGGCGGCGGCCGACGTCGAGGCGTTCTCCGAGGCGATCGCCCTGATCGCCAACCAGACCAACCTCCTCGCCCTCAACGCGACCATCGAGGCATCCCGGACGGGCGTGCACGGCAAGGGGTTCGCGGTCGTGGCCGACGAGGTGCGCAAGCTGGCCGAGCAGAGCGCCCAAGCGGCCCAGAACATGGGTCGTGGCGCCCAGGAGACGCGGCGCGTGATCGACCGCGCGGTCCGCATCCTGGAGGAGATGAACAAGCAGCTCAAGGCCGTGACCCAAGCCTCGGAGGCCTGGACGGCCGAGCTGGACCACGTCGTCTCCGCGGCGGAGGCGGCCCAGCGGACCGGCGAGCGCATGGCCGACGGGCCGCGGCGCAACCGGGACCTGGCCGAGGAGGCCAAGCAGGTCCTGGGGGACGCGAGGGACGCCGCGGGCGGCTCCGCCAAGGAGGCGGCAGCGGTGGCGGCGGCCAGCAAGGAGCAGCTTCGGGCCCTGGCCGAGCTGGTCCGGGGGGCCGCGGAGCTGAGCCGGACGGCCGAGCAGCTGCGCCGGGGTGGCCGCTTCGTCGAGGGCCATCACACAGAGAACCAGTGATTTAGGCCACAGTGGCAGGGGGTAGGAGGGGGTGTAGATTGGAGCCCATGCGGATCAAGGTGACCTTGCTGGCGTCGCTGGCGGCTGCCTGCTTGAGCAGCGCCGCCTGGGCCCAGTCCGGCGAGAAGGGGCAGGTCGAGCTCGGCATCTACGGGCTCGTGACCGCCTACGACGGTGAGGCCGTGGGCCTGGAGTCGAAGATCGGGGCCGGCGGCCTGCTCGGCTATTACTTCACCCGCACGTTCTCGCTCGAGGCGTTCGCGGACCACACGACGACCACGGCAACGGCCACCGGTCAGGACGTGAAGGTCACGAACGTCGGCGGAACGCTGTTCGGACACACGCGACCGACGATCCTGGGAAGCCTGTACGTGGGCGTTGGCTACACACGGGTGTTCTACGCCGGAGCGGTGGATACGACGGACAACAAGGTCCAGCTGATTCTGGGCGACCGCCTCTCGCTGGGCGGGCGCGCCGCGCTGCGCATCCAGGGGCACCTCGACTGGCTGCCCAAGTCCTCGCTCTCGGCCGGCGGGCAAGGTGCACTGAACTTCGGCGCCGCGGCCATGATCTCGATCTTCGCGTTCGGCGGCCCGCCGCGCGACGCGGACCACGACGGCGTGGCGAACGCGTCGGATCAGTGCCCCGATACCCCGCGGGGCGCGCAGGTTGACGAGGTGGGCTGCCCGCAGGACTACGACGGCGACGGCGTGTTCGCCGGGCTCGATCAGTGTCCCGACACGCCCGCGGGCGCGTTCGTGGACGAGGCCGGCTGCCCAACGGACAGCGACAACGACACGGTGTTCGACGGCATCGACGTCTGCCCCAACACGCCTGCAGGCGCCACGGTCGACGAGAATGGGTGCCCGCTGGATGCAGACCAGGACGGCGTCTTCGACGGACTCGATCTGTGTCCGGATACGCCGCTCGGCGCCACGGTCGACACGGACGGCTGCCCGCTCGACGGCGACGCCGACGGCGTCTACGACGGCCTGGATCAGTGTCCGGACACGCCGGCCGGCGAGACGGTGGACGAGACCGGCTGTCAGCCACCGGTGGTCGTGTATGACAGCGACGGCGACGGCGTACTGGACGACCAGGACCGCTGTCCGGGCACCGCGGCTGGCGTGGCCGTGGACGCCGTAGGCTGCGCCGTCCTGTTCGTGATCGAACAGGGAGTCACCCGACCTTTGGTGCTGCGGGGCGTGCACTTCGAGTTCAACCGCTCCGCTCTGACGCCGGATTCGCGGCCGATCCTCGACGAGGTGGCAGCGTCACTGCTGGCGCACTCCGACGTGCGAATTGAGATTGGCGGACACAGCGACGGCGTGGGCCGGAGGTCGTACAACATGCGGCTCTCCTTGCAGAGAGCGCAGTCGGTGAAGGCATACCTGGCGCGTATGGGCGTGGATCCCTCACGCATGGAGACGCGCGGCTACGGCCCCGACGTGCCCATCGCGGACAACGGCACGGAGGACGGGCGGGCGCAGAACCGACGCGTCGAGCTGAAGCTGCTATCGGGCGGTCCATCGCAGTAGTGAGACAGTAGGGTAGGGTGGGTCTCGAGCTGTAAGGGCAAGGGCGGCAAGAGACAACGGGAGATGACAGGGCGGCCGAGGGGCGGTAGGGACTTTCCCTACCGCCCCTCAGCCGCCCTCTGCCGCCTCGTGAAGGGGAGATTCCGGAATGCGCCGAGTCGTCACCGCGTCACCCATCGCACTCCTCGCGGTCCTCATGTCGACGGTCCCGCTGGTGGCGCAATCCATCCCGACGCCCGAGTCGGTGCTCGGCTTCGTTCCCGGAACCGACCGCAAGCTCGTGGAGTGGCCGGTGTTGGTGGAGTACTACCAGCAACTCGCCGCCGCGAGCGACCGCGTGGAGTACCGCGAGCTCGGGAAGACGACGCTCGGCGCGCCGTTCGTGGCGCTGGTCGTCTCGAGCGCCGAGAACATGGCACGGCTCGACGAGATCCGCGCCGCGAATCAGAAGCTGGCTGATCCCAGGCTCCTCGCCTCCGACGCGGAGCGAGAGCAACTGATCCGCGAGGGCCGGGCCATCGTGCTCATCACATCGAGCATTCACTCCACCGAGGTGGGAGGGCACTTCGCCCCGGCGATCATCGCGCACACTCTTGCGAGCGACAACTCCCCCGCGGTGCGCCGTATCCTCGATGAGACCGTGCTGTTATTGGTCCCTTCGCTCAACCCCGACGGCGTCAGCATCGTCGCCCGGTGGTACAACGAGACGCTGGGCACGAAGGCCGAGGGCGCCGGTCCGCCCGAGCTCTACCACCACTATGTCGGTCACGACAACAACCGCGACTGGTATGCCTTCACGCAGGTCGAGACGCAGCTCACGGTCGACAGCCTGCACAACGTGTGGCATCCGCAGATCGTGCACGACATCCATCAGACGAGCGCTCGGGGCGCGCGCTATTTCGTCCCGCCCTACATCGACCCGTTCGAGCCCAACGTCGACCCCCTCATCGTGCAGGGCTACAGCGCCCTCGGTACGTCGATCGCCTGGGAGCTGCTCGGCCAGGGCAAGACCGGTGTCATCGTGAGCGCCCGCTACGACGCCTGGACGCCGGCGCGCGCCTACCAACACTACCATGCCGGCGTGCGAATCCTTTCGGAAACCGCCAGCGCTGAGCTCGCGACGCCGCTGCGGTTGGGGATCGAAGACCTCGCCGGTCGTGTTCGCGGCTCCGACCCGACGACGCCGACCTGGAACTTTCCGGCGCCATGGCCGGGTGGCCGCTGGGGCCTGGGCGACATCGTGGATTACATGACCGCCGGCGCGTTTGCGCTGCTCCGAAACGCGGCGGTGAACCGCGAGCTGTGGCTCGGCAACTTCGTCCGCATTGGCGAGCGCGCGGTGCGCGGCTGGGAGGGATGGCCCTACGCCTACGTGATCCCACGCGACGGGCAGGACGCCGCGCGACTCAGCACGATGCTGGGCATTCTGCAGCGGGGCCAGGTCGAAATCCGCACGGCCCGGTCCGCCGTCGCGGCCGACGGCGAACAATACCCCGCCGGCTCCTACGTCGTCGTGTTACGCCAGCCGTACGCCGCCTTCGCCAAGGCGATGCTCGAGGAGCAGGTGTATCCGGACCTGCGGCTCTATGACGGGGGACCGCCGCAGCCGCCGTACGACGTCACCGCGCACACGCTCCCGTTGCTCATGCAGGTGCAGGTGGCGCTGCTCAAGGACAGCGTGGACGTCTCCCTCTCGGAACCGGTCGCCATACCGCTCCCGCGGTACGACTACCCGGGCGTGACTGCAAGCCAGGAACACGCGCGCGTGGCACTGTACAAGAGCTACGCCGCCTCCATGGACGAGGGATGGACCCGCTGGATCTTCGACACGTGGGGCGTTCCCTACACCTCCCTCGTCGATTCGGTAGTCCAGGCAGGTAACCTGCAAGAACGCTTCGACGTCATCATCCTGCCCGACATGAGGGACTCTACGATCATCAAGGGTCTCCCCACGTCGCGGTATCCAGCACCATACGCCGGCGGTATCGGCGTCGCGGGGATCGTCGCGCTCAACCAGTTCGTCGAAGCGGGCGGCACGCTCCTGGCCTTCAACGACGCTTCGATCTTCGCGATCGGCGCACTCGACCTGCCGGTGAAGAACGCCCTCGCAGGGAAGAGCAACGAGGAGTTCTTCGCGCCGGGGAGCCTGTTCCGCCTCGATCTCGACACCGATCACCCACTCGCCCGCGGCATGCCCGGGCAGGTGGCGGCGTGGTTCGAGCGAAGCCCCGCGTTCGAGGTAGAACGCACGCGCCGCGCTCGCGTGATCGGCCGTTGGGCGGCCGATCCCGACCGCGTGCTGATGTCGGGCTGGGTGCTGCGACCCGAGGAAGTGGCGGGGAGGGCGGCCATGGTGGAAGTGTCGGTCGGCCAGGGACGCGTCATTCTCTACGGCTTCCGCCCGCAGTACCGCGCCCAGACGCTGGCGACCTACCCCCTGGTCTTCAACGCCTTCACGGGATCGGCACAATGAAGCGGAGCGGCTGGTTCCTCCTGGCCGGCGCGCTCGCGCTGAGCCCGCCCGTTGCGGCACAAGAAGACGCGGCGGTGCGCGTCGTACCGCCGCACCAGGAGTCGGTGCCCGACTACCTGCGCGACATGCTGATGGCCGACGTCGCCGCGATCCGCGTGCCCCCTCCGCCCATCGAGGTGCCGAAGCTGGCGATGCTGTTGCACACCGAGCCTTCTCCCGACTACCTCGCGTGGGTCGGCGTGCCGGAGCCCAGGCCCATCACGCTTCCGGCTCCACCGCCGGGACGGCCTCCTGCGGTGGTGCGCGGCCTCTATCTGAACGCCTGGGTGTTCGGGTCGCGACGATTCTACGACCTCGTCGCCCTCGCCGACACGACCGAGGTGAATGCGCTCGTGATGGACGTGAAGGACGCGACCGGGTTCCTCAGCTACCGGTCTGCCGTTCCAACGGCTGTGGCGATTGGCGCGAACGATCTGGTGCGGGTGGCCGATCCCAGAGCCCGGCTCGCGCTGCTCGAGGCGAAGGGCATTCACGCCATCGCCCGAATCGTGGTGGCGCGTGACCCGCTCCTGGCGCGCGGCAAGCCGCAGTGGGCGGTCCATGACACGAACGGCGGCCTCTGGCGGGACGGCCTCGGCAAACCGTGGGTAGACGCGTTTCACGACTCGGTGTGGATCTACGCGGCTGAGATAGCGGCCGAAGCCGTCCTGATGGGCTTCAAGGAGATCCAGTTCGATTACGTGCGCTTCCCCGACGAGCCCCGGGAGCGCATGGAGCGAGCCATGTTCCCCGCACGCATGGGCCAGGAGAGCAAACGGGCGGCGGTGCGACGGCAGGTAGCTCTCTTGAAGGAAGAGGTGGGGCGGCTCGGCGTGCCGTTTACGCTCGACGTCTTCGGCCTCACCACGAGCGCCGGCGGCAGCATGGGCATCGGCCAGAACTGGGATGATCTCTCCGAGCTGGCCGACGTGCTGCTCCCCATGGTGTACCCGAGCCACTACCCGCGCGGCTCGTACGGCATTCCCTATCCCAACGCCGAGCCCTACCTCGTGGTGCGCCGCGCGCTGGAAGACGGCGTGCTGCGCTCACAGAGACTGCGCGACCCGGCTCGCATCCGGCCGTACCTCCAGGCGTTCACCCTGAGGCGCCCGCGCTACACCGCTGCCGAAGTGCGAGCGCAGATTCAGGCCGTTGAGGACGTGGGGCTCACCGATTGGGTGCTCTGGAACGCGAGCGGAAGGTACCCCGCCGCCGCCCTGCGATCGGATCTTCGGTCGTCGGATGCGGTGCTGGGTCCCATCGCGAGCCCGAACGACCCCGAGCGGTAGACCCCGCCTAGGAGCTCGGCTCCCAACCCACGATCCGGCCCGCGACGGCACTGGCCGCCGTCGTGTACGGACTCGCCAGATAGAGCTGCCCCGGACCGGACCGCCCGGGGAAGTTTCGATTGATCGCGCTCACCGTGACGGTTTCGCGGTCGTAGGACACGCCGGGGCCGGCGTTGATGCAGGCGCCGCACGACGGTTCAATGAACTCCGCTCCGACCTCCTGGAAGATCTCGAGATAGCCCTCCCTCTCACAGTAGCGCTTCACCTCCTGTGAGCCGCACTGGATGAAGCACTTCACGTCGGAGTGCACGCGCTCGCCCCGTTCGAGCGCCTCCTTGAACACACGGGCGTACATGTCCATGTCCGACTTCTTGCCCGCCGTGCAGGACCCTGCGTAGGCGATATCGATCTTCACCGGCCCGCCCAGCTCCTGCAGAAACAGCCCGTTTCCCGGGTCCCCCGGGAGCGCCACCATGGGCTCGAGCTCGCCGGCATCGAACTCGATCAGGGTCTCGTACTCCGCTCCATCATCGGAGAAGAGCCCGTCCAGCAACGGTCTGACCTCCTCGGGGTCGAGCCCGCGCTCGCGCGCCAGAAACTCGACGGCCTTCTCGTCGGGTCGCACGATGCCGGTGAACGCTCCAACCTCGGCCGCCATGTTCGTCATGGTGGCGCGCTCGTCGATTGACAGCGCTTCCACCGCCGCACCCGCATACTCCACGATCTTCCCGATCGCGTTTCCGTTCTTCACGTACGGGTGCCGCAGGATCTGAAGCATGAAGTCCTTGGCCGTGACGTTCTCCGGCTTCCGTCCGTTCACCCGCACGAGCACCGAGGGCGGCACCTTGATGCGTACGTCCTTCGTGAGCCAGGAGTTGAAGATCGCGGTGGTCCCGACCCCGAACGCCACCGCGCCCATCGCGCCGGCGTGCGGCGTGTGGGAATCGGTTCCGATGATGAGCTGGCCGGGGAGGGCGTGCTGCTCCAGGATCTTCGAGTGGCAGATGGCTTCGGATCCGACGACCGCCATGTGTGGTCCGAGGCGCGGCAGCTCGCCGTACAGCCGGACACCCTGCTGCTCGGCGAACTTCTCCTGCTTCGCCTTGAGCTCGAGGGCGACGTCGAGCAGGCCCTGCGCCTTACGCTCCTCGGTCATGGCAATCTCGAGAAACGTCAGGTGATCGCGGAAGAAGAACACCGACTCGGGATCCACGATCCCCTCATCCTCACCCACGTAGTCCCGCCAGAAGATCGCCGCCATCGGCGTCACGTATTCGTGGCTGAACCGGATATCCGTGCGGGTGAAGCCTTCGTCGCCGGGTCGCACGTGCGCCACGCCGACCTCGTCGCGCGACAGGTCGGTTACCCAGTGGCGGGCAACGATCTTCTCGGCGAGGGTCATGGGCCGCTCGGCGGTTGCGACGCCGGGCACCTGCACCTTGCCCTGAATCCGCGCCACGTTGTAGTCGAAGAGGCCGCCGTGCTCGATGATCCCGCGCGTGATCTCTCCCTCGCCCTCGGTGAACACGCTGAGCGGGATCTCCTCCCCGCGCCGCACACGCTCGATGAGCGAGAAGTCGGTGCTCGTGAGGACGCCCAGGTTCTGGCAGTTCTCACGATAGATACGCTCGATGTTCTCGGCGACGATGAGCCGGATGCCCGCCATCATCTCGGCGTAGGGAGATTGCTCCCGAGACGAGCCCTTGCCGCGGCGCTTGCCACTGACCGAGCAGGCGAAGCCGCCGCCTCGCACGCTCCCGCGCGTGACGGGGAACTCGTCACCTGCCTGGAGCCCGAGGTAGGGAAAGTCCCCTAGCGTCTCATCGTAGTAGTAGCAGATGTAAGCGGGCGTGATCTCGTCGGTGGAGATGTTGTCGCGCAGCGGCACGCCGACGGGCCACTCGAGGTCCTCTCCGGCGAGTTGCCGGCGCAAGAGCTCGGCATCGTCAACCAAGAACAGGATCCGGCCGTCGAATCGCACGCGGTCGGGTCGCCGCGCCACCGGTCTCGACTTGATACTTTCGATCACAGGGGCCGAAAGTTGCCGGTTCCGTTTCTTTGTGGCAAGCGGGCATGTAGAATTGGGCGATGGCCGCCGCCACCGCTCGCCTGATGTCCATCGCCGGCCCGCTCGCGATCGCCGGGGTCGTGGCGTGGGCAGAACCCGTCGGCGGACAGTGGGTCCTCCCGACGTTCTACCGCGCGACCGGGGAGTTCGCGGAGGCGCGACTCATCGAGAGCTCGGGCGTGGCAGTGAGCAGGAGACACCCGGGCGTGCTCTGGACGCACAACGACGGGGGCCACGAACCGTGGCTCTACGCGACGAACTTGTTGGGCGAGGACCTGGGTCACTACCGCATCGCCGGCGCGGACGCGCGCGACTGGGAGGACATCGCGCTCGGCCCCTGCCCCGACGTCCCCACCACCTGTCTCTACATCGCCGACACCGGCGACAACCTGTACCGCCGACGCGAGGCCGCGATCTACATCGTCGAGGAGCCCGCGGTGCTGCCACCGCCGGGCAAGAAAGCCGAGGGACGACTGCAGGCGGGCCGCGTGAGGGTACGCTACCCCGGCGGGCCGTTCGACGTGGAGGCGCTGACCGTCGCTCCCGACGGCGAGGTCCTTCTCATCACCAAGGGTCAGCAGGGGCGGATCAGGCGGTTCCGCGTCCCGATCGGAAGATCGCGGGACACGTCGGTCATGGCCGTAGACCAGGGAGTCCTCGACATCGTGCCGCAGCGCATGTTGGGACGGCTCGTGACGGGGGCGGCCGTCTCTCCCAGCGGCCGCCGGCTGGTGGTCCGTACGTACACGGAGATCGATTTCTACTGGAGAGGACCCGACGCCATCGTGCGCGAAGGTCGCCCCTGCTGGCTCGGGCTTCGGGAGCCGCAGGGCGAGGCGGTGGACTTCTGGGACGAGGACCTCCTGGTCCTCACCAGCGAGGCACCGCCCAACGGGCGCGGCTCGATTGCCCTGGTGCGGTGTCCAACGCCCGGGCCGGAGGGAAGCCAGTGAGCTCGCAGCGAGCACGAGTAGCGACCACCCTGTGCCTCCTGGCCGGCCTGCTCCTCGTGGCCGAGGCGGGGGCGCAACAGCCGACCGCCGCGCCGAGTCGCGCTCTCACCGCGCCCACGGCCAGCATGGCGCGCGCGCACCTCCGGTTTCTCTCGCACGACCTGCTTGGAGGACGGGCTCCCGGCACTCCGGGCGCCGAGATTGCCGCCCGGTATATCGCGTCCCAGTTCGAGCTCCTGGGCCTCGAGCCGGGTGCGCCCGACGGGAGCTACCTCCAGCCCGTGAACCTGATCGGCACGACACCCGAGCCGTCGCTGGTGCTCGGCGTCGGCCCCCGAACCACGAGCTTCGACTACCTCACGGAGTTCGTCGCCTGGTCTGCGCGACCCGAGGAGTCGGTCACCGTGGATGGCGACGTCGTGTTCGTGGGCTACGGGATCGAGGCGCCCGCGTGGGGGTGGGATGACTACAAGAGCACCTCCCTCACGGGCAAGATCCTGCTGATGCTGGTGAACGACCCGGGCCTGACCGACTCCTCGCGGTTCAACGGCCGTGCGCTCACGTATTACGGCCGCTGGACCTACAAGCTGGAGCAGGCGGCCCGGCTCGGAGCCGTTGGCGCCATTCTCATTCACACGGACGAGAGTGCCACCTATCCCTGGAGCGTGGTGCGGAACTCCTGGTCGGGCGAGCAGATCCAACTCGACCGCGCACCGCACGAGTCGCTGCGATTCGGGGCGTGGATCACGCAGGAGGCCGCCCGCTCGATGATGGCGGCGGCCGGCCGGGATTACGACCTCCTGGTGCGCAGGGCGCAACAGCGGCAGTTCCGACCCATGGCTCTCGATGCGCACGCCGTGGTGCACATCCGCAACCGGGTGCGGCGGATTCAGTCTTTCAACGTGGTGGCACGGGTGCCGGGAGGAGACCCCGAGGGCAGCCAGGAAGCGGTCGTCCTGACCTCGCATTACGACCACCTCGGCACAGGAATCCCGGTTGCGGGTGACTCCATCTACAATGGGGCCCAGGACAACGCGTCGGGCGTGGCGGCGCTGCTCGCCGTGGGTGCGGGATTGGCCGGCGCCGGCCCTCTCCCCCGTCGCTCGATCCTCCTGGTGGCCACGACCGCAGAGGAGTCGGGCCTGCTCGGGGCGCAGGCGTACACGCAGGCGCCGCCGGTTCCGCTGGAGCACACCGCGGCGGCAATCAACATCGATCGTGCCAATGTGCGGGGGCCCACGAGGGATGCGGTGGCGCTGGGGGCCGAACGCTCGGCAATCCTCGCCTACGTGGAGCGCGCCTGGGCGTCGGAAGGCGTAGGGCTCTCCCCGGACCCCAACCCGCACGCCGGGCAATTCTATCGCTCCGACCACCTGGCCTTCGCGCGCGCCGGGATTCCGGTGGTCTCGCTCCGGCCCGGCTCAGCCTTCGCCGACCAGCCCGCGGACTGGGGCGCCGCACAGGAGCGGGAGTACGTGGCGCATCGCTATCACCAGCCAAGCGACGAGTTTCGGGACGATTTCAACTACCAGGGCCTGCTGCAGCAGGTGCGCCTGATGGTGCGGCTGGCCTGGGATCTGGCGGCTACGGCCGATTTCCCGGCCTGGAATAGGGACTCCGAGTTCCGGCCGGCGGGCGAGCAGCTGCGGCTGAGGCGGTTGCGAGAAACCACTCACTAGCGGTATTGCCCCCGTTCTGCCCCTGGCCGAAACGGGTTAAAGTGGGTATGTTCCCGCCCGATTTTCCGGCCCATCCCGGCTCCTCAAGGAGACGATCCCCTGGATCTGCCGACTACACACCGGGTTCCGGTCAGCTGGATCAGAGAACATGCCTGTGCTCCGATCCGCTGGCGCACGCTCACCGAGATTCTCCCCCCCGGCTCAGCTACCCCCGCCGACGTGCACGCCTTGCGTACGGAAGTCCTTGCCGATAAAGGCGTTACGCAGACATTACGAAAGCAGAACGCGAGCGGGATCTGGGCGGGCAACATCCTAGGCCTCACACAGGCGAAGGCGCAGGGGATCAAAGATGTCGGGACAGTGGCGCAATACCGTCACTTGGTCGAGTTGGGCTACCCGCAGGGAGAGCGCGCGTACCGGATGACGGAGCGGGTGTTCCACCGGCTCCTCTCGCGGGACGAGGACCCGGCGCTGTTGTTCGAGTACCAGAAGGCTGCGAAGGCGAATCCGGAGCTCGGCGTGTGGGCCCGCGACCTGATGCGGGAAGCCGCTGCGGTGGCGCTGGCCCACGCCGGCAACATCGACGACCCCCGGGTGCGGGGCGCCGCGCACAAGATCTCGTCCCGGGTTTCGCAGTTCCTGAGGAGCGAGATCTCCGACAAGCCGATCAAGCGGTCGGGGTCCCGCAACATTCTGCACCCGGAGGCGTACCCCCCGACGGTCTTCTCCGTCGCGATCGTCGCCTACATGCCCAACCTGCAACGAGAGCGGGCCGGGTTCGTGGACCGCCTGGGCGCGTACCTGGTGCAGGCGGCACCCAAGCGCACCTATGTGATTCAGGTCGGGCGCAAGATCATCAGGCCGACGTTCCAACTGCTCGGTGACCCGCTCAAGGCCGACTCCTCGGGCAACCCGAAGGACCTGCCGTTTGCACTGTATTGGATCGAGATCCTCGCGCGCCTCGGAGTCCTGGGCGTATCCACCACGGCGCAGCGGATTCTCTGCCGTCTGATCCGGGACTGCGACGAGCTGGGCGTGTGGAACCCGAGGAACCTCCGGGCCCTGCCCAAGAGCAGCTCCCGGCTCGCGGATTTCGCGTTCCCGCTTGAGGTGGACGGAAAGACCGCCGAGCGGCGCAAGGCCGACGTGACGTTCCGGCTGGCGCTGATCGCCAAGCTCGCGGGCTGGGAACTGGAGTACACCTAGCCGGCTGCGGCCCAGTCCAGGCTCGGCGGGGACCCCTCCCGGCGATCCCCAGCTTGCGCCGCGGCACCAAAAGGGCAATAGTAGTAGCGCCAGCTACTACCTATGGAATCCCTGGACTTCACACCGTTCGGATTCACCCCAACCGAGAGCCTGGTCTACGAGGCGCTCCTGGAGCGGGGTCCGTCGTCCGGGTATCGGCTCTCCAAGGCCATAAGCATTGCCAGAGCAAACACTTACCAGGCCTTGAACGGACTCGTGGCCAAGGGGGCGGCCGTAGCCGGAGAGGAGACGCCCAGGGTGTTTCGGGCAGTGGCCCCCGACGCCCTGCTCGCTCTGGTGGCTCGGGGCCAGGCCCGGCAGCTCGACCGGCTCGAGCGCCAGCTGCGCGACCGAGGGAGCGCAGGCGAACCAGCGATCGTCCCAATTCGGGGTGAGCGAGAGCTCCAGGAGCTGGTGCTGCGCACGGCCGCGCGGGCGGCGGGCCCCGTCTCGTTTCTGGGGACGGAGCGACAGATCTCACAGCTGCTGCCTGTCTGGCGCAAGCGGGCCGCGGACGGGGCCGACACCGAGCTGTGGGTGGCTGGCGCTCGACCGAAGGGGTTTCCCCTCACGATAAAGGGCACGGTGGACGCCGATGCCCTGGAACGGCACTTCGGAGCGCCGGCCACCATTCTGCTGGCACCCGGCGCCACCGTCCTGGCCACTGCGCGCGAAGGCTCCCTGTCGGGCTACTGGTCGTCGGACCCCATCCTCCGGGGCGCCGCAAGCGCCTGTCTCGCTGCTTTGACCGCCTGACCAGCCTTCTTGGTGTCTTGACAAGCGACACCGCGACACCGAGTATATGGCCTGCCTCAACCACCCGGTTGACGCCGTGGCCCGTGATTCCGCTAACCGCAATTCTCCTAGGCTCTTAATCGAGGCCGCGATCCCCGAGTTCGCGCAGCATGGGTATGCCGGAGCTCGCACCGACCGCATCGCCAGACGAGCCGGCGTCAACAAACAGCTCCTGTTTTACTACTTCGGGTCGAAGGCTGGCCTCTACCGCGCCGTCATGGATGAGGCCGTCACGCAACTTGACCGTGCGGCCAGAAATGTCAGGAACGCGCCGGAGCACGCGGCGGGACGACTCAGAGAGGAACTCAGGTCGGCGTTTGAGGCTCTGGCCGATGCCCCCGACCTGGCGAGGTTGCTGGTCCGGGGCGCGTTCGACCGAGAGGAAGACGCCGCCGCCGACCTCCCCACCCGCAACCTCGCGAACCGGCTGGCCCAGGCGGTGTCGGATGGCCAGGGCCTGGGGCACTACCGGGACGACGCCGATCCGCAGTCGGTGGCCCGCCAGGCCGTGGTGCTGCTTCTCGGCTACTTCGCCCTCGAGGGGTCGCTCATGCAGAACGGCCCGGCGGAGGGCCGCCGGGCCGCATGGCTCAACGAGGTGTCGAGCCTGTTGGCGCGCTCGCTCAGCTGGTGACGCCCGCGGGCTCCTCCGACGCCTCCATCTTGCGGCCCCCAGCACCCACCAGCGCCACATCGAGCACATCACTCAGCTGTTCCACCGGGTACACCGTGATGTGTTGCCGCTCGTCCTCGCTCAGATCCCGCAGATCCGCCTCGTTCTCCTTGGGAAGGATGATGTTCGAGATCCCCGCCCGGCAGGCACCCAGCACCTTCTCCTTCACCCCGCCGATCGGCAGCACCCGGCCCGACAGCGTGATCTCTCCCGTCATCGCCACATCACTGCGCACGGGAACGCCGGACAGGGCGCTCACCAGCGCCGTCGCCATGGTGACTCCCGCCGACGGGCCGTCCTTGGGAATCGCCCCGGCCGGGACGTGAATGTGGAAGTCCTTGCCCGCCAAGTCCTCTCCGATACCCAGCTGCTCGGCGTGGGACTTGGCGTAGGTCAGCGCGGCTTGCGCCGATTCCTTCATCACGTCGCCGAGCTGTCCGGTGAGCACGAGGTTGTCGCGCCCGTTCATCACTGAGACCTCTACGAACATGATGTCGCCGCCCACGGGCGTGTAGAACATCCCCGTGGCGACGCCGACTGTGTCTTCCTCGGCCCGGCGCTCGGGAAACACCGTGGGCCGACCGAGCAACTCCTCCACGTCCTCTTCCGTCGGCTCCAGGTGCTCCACGTCGCCAGCGGCGATCTTGCGGGCCACTTTTCGCGCCATCCTGCCGAGCTCGCGCTCCAGCTGCCGCACCCCGGCCTCCCGCGTGTAGCCGGAGACCACCTTGAGGATGGCGCCCTCCGTCAATACGAGCTCCCGGGGCGCGAGTCCCGCCTCGGAAAGCTGCCGCGGTACCAGGAACTGCTTCGCGATCTGGAGCTTTTCATTCTCGGTGTAGCCGGAGAACTCCACCTCTTCCATGCGGTCCAGCAGCGGCGCCGGGATCATCTGCCGGAAGTTCGCCGTGGCGATGAATAGCACCTCGGAGAGATCGAACGGCACGCTGAGATAGTGATCGGTGAACGAGTCGTTCTGTGCCGGATCGAGTACTTCCAGGAGCGCCGATGCCGGATCGCCCTGGAAGGACACCCCGAGCTTGTCGACCTCATCCAGCAGGAACACCGGGTTCTTGGTCCCGGCTCGCTTCATCCCTTCGATGATGCGGCCGGCCATCGCACCGACATACGTGCGGCGGTGCCCTCGAATGTCCGCTTCGTCACGCGCGCCCCCGAGCGAGATGCGGACGTACTGGCGTCCGATGGAGCGGGCGATCGACTTGGCGATAGACGTCTTGCCCACGCCCGGCGGACCGATGAACAGGAGGATCGATCCCCTGGAGCGACGGTCGTCGACGTTTCCTACGAACTCGCCGGTGGTGCGCACGTCACGCTGCTGCCGCAGCTGTCGCACGGCCAGGAACTCGAGCACACGGTCCTTCACGTCCTGCAGGCCGTAGTGGTCCTCGTCGAGGATCTGGGCCGCCTCCTTCAGGTCGAGGTGGTCCTCACTGCGCTTGCTCCACGGCAGCTCGGCCACCGTCTCGAGGAAGGTGCGAATGACCTGCGCCTCCATCGAGTCCTTCCCCGTCCGCGCGAGCCGTCGGAGCTCCCGGTCCACCTCCTTACGCGCCTCCTCGGGCAACTCGAGCTCCAGCAGTCGCTCACGCAGCTCGTCGACCTCCTGCGAGTCGTCCTCGCCCAGCTCCTTCTGGATCGCCTTCATCTGCTCGCGCAGGAACATCTCGCGCTGCCGCTCGCCGATCTCTTCCTGGACCTTCGACTTGATCTCCTCCTGCGCGTCGGCCAACTCCAGCTGCCGCTGCACGTGAATCAGCACGCGCCGCAGCCGCTCCTCGACGCCGCGCGTCTCGAGCAGCGCCTGGCGCTCGGCAGGAGAGATGTCGATGTAGCCGGCGACGAGATCGGCGAAGCGCCCGGGATCCTCCACGCCGTCGAGGACCTGCGTGACGACGTCCTCGGGGAGCCCCGTCTTCACACCCAGCTCGGCGGCCCGCTCCCGCACCTCCTTGTGCAGGGCGACGAACGCCGCGTCCAGGGGGTCCAGTGGAGGGAGGTCGGGCGCCTCCTGCACGACGGCCTCGATGTAGCCGGCGTCCGCGGAGTACTGGAGCACGGTCGCCCGGTACTCCCCCTGCAGGAGGAGTTGGATGCCGCCCAGGCCGCGCTGCACCTGGCCGATGCGGGCCACGGTGCCGGTGGTGAAGAGCACCTCCGGCCGGGCCATGTCCACGTTCTCCCGCTGCGCGACCGCGAAGATCAGCTGCTCCTCATCCTTGAGGGCGGCTTCGATGGCCCGCAGTGTGCCGGGGCGACCCGCCCCGATGGGCGCCGTGACGCCCGGGAACATGACTGTCTCTCGCAGCGGCAGCACTGCGAGCCGCATGCGCGTCGACGTTATCTCCGACATATGGCCCTCCCCTCCCATCGAGGGGTTCTACTCGGCGTAAAGCAGGGATCGTGCCACGCGAAGGGCGGCACAACACAGCTTCCCACGGGTTGAACACCCCCCTCGAGACACGTGTTCCTGCCGGTGCGGGCGGGCGCGCGGACCCGCCTGCCAATATGGCCGGTGGTCCTCGTCCGTGGCGATCTCCAGCTAGGGGGCCCTGGGGGCGACGTTGAGCAGGGCTCTGAGTTCCGACTCGGTCAGCTGCTCGAGCAACCCGGCGCGCGCGGTCGTCTCGCGCGACGGCTCCGAGCGGTCGGACTGGCACTCAAAGCGTATGATGTCGGCCGGCTCGGGAAACGCACGCTTGTCCTTCTTGGACGGGACCATCCCCGAGGTCCGGCCCACCCGCTCGGCGGACCAGCGGCGCCCGGCATCGTCAGTCACCCAACGCATTTCGGTCTCAGAATAGCGTACATTCAGGTTGCCAAGGGGGTTGCGGCCCTTTAATCTACCCCGGGTCTGGACCATATGCTACATGGAAGCCAAGAACTTGGGCACTGTCGCGTCCCGCCTGGCCGACGCATTAGCCGGCTCCTACGAGATCGAGGGGGAGATCGGTCGGGGCGGCATGGGCATCGTCTACAGCGCGCGCGACGTCCGGCTCAAGCGCCGTGTAGCCATCAAGGTCCTCCCTCCCGAGCTCGCCTTCCGCGAAGAGATCCGTAAGCGGTTCCTGCGGGAAGCCCAAACGGCGGCCCGCCTCTCCCACCCGCACATCGTTCCCATCCACGCCGTCGGAGAGGACGAGGGGCTGGTCTACTTCGTCATGGGGTACGTGGACGGCGAGTCCCTGGCGGCGCGTCTCAGGCGCCGGGAGCGACTCCCCGCCGAGGAAGCCCGCCGGGTCATGAAGGAGACGGCCGACGCCCTGGGACTCGCCCACGCCATGAGCGTGATCCACCGGGACATCAAGCCCGACAACATCCTGTTGGAGGGCACCCGCCGCCGCGTGATGGTGACGGATTTCGGGATCGCCAAGGCCCTCACCGACGCTGGCGGCGGGACACTGACGGGCACCGGCGTGGCCATCGGGACGCCTGCCTACATGAGTCCGGAGCAGGCCGGCGGTGAGAAGGAGATCGACGCCCGCAGCGACATCTACTCGCTCGGCGTCGTCGCGTACGAGATGCTCACCGGCGACCTGCCGTTCAAGGCGCCGACGGTGGCGGGCATGTTGCTCAAGCAGGTGACCGAGGTGCCGGCCGAAATCCGCAGCATCCGGTCGGACTGCCCCGAAGAGCTCGCCACCTCCGTGATGCGTTGCCTCGACAAGGATCCCGAAAACCGCTGGCCCACCGCAGACGCGCTCCGTCGGGCGCTGGAGAGCCGGCAGTCGGGGCCGTACCGACCTCGTTCGGCGCTGAGCCGCCGGCCCAGCCGCACCGGCGGCGGCCGTCCGGTGCCCCGATCGCAGCGGGCCGAGGGCCGCGATCGGCCACCCGCGCGCCCGAAGGACGCGGAGTGGTGGGACTGGTTCTCCGAAGGCCGTGCCCCCGCACGCCGGCCGCGGGCCCGGCTGGAGCGGCGGGAGGCACGCAAGAGCCCTGAGAAGCGGGACCAGCAGGGCGAGCCCGGTATCGTCCGGAAGTTCCGGGCCAACTTCGCCTCGTACGTCTCGGTATGCGGCGGCCTGCTGCTGCTCAACGTCGTGACCGGGATCGACTCTCCGTGGTTCCTCTTCCCGGCGATCGGCTGGGGTATCGGCCTCGGCTCACAGTACGGGAAGCTCTGGTCGGCCGGCTACAGCATGCGGGACGTGCTCAACCGCCCGCCGGCTCCCGACGCGCTGCCGGGACCGGGCGCAGTCGGCTCGGCCAAGGCGGCGCTCCCGGCGAGCATGGTGGAGCCCACCTCCGGCGAGTTCGGCACGATGGTCAGCCAGATCGAGCAGATGCGCAAGGACCACGCGGCCATCGCGCGTCTGGTGGAGAAACTGCCGGACGCCGACCGGCAAATGCTGCCCGAGGTGGTGCCGACTGTCAACGCGCTCATGGAGCGCGCCGTCGAGCTGGCGCGAACGCTGCAGGCGATGGACCGGGACGTAGACAACGACGCGCTGTCACGTCTCGACGCGCGCATTCAGGAGTTCGAGAGTGGCCCCACCGACGCCGACAGCACACGGCGCCTCGAGCTGCTGCAACGCCAGCGGGCGGCTCTGCAGGAGTTGATCAAGCGGCGCGGCAAGGTGGAGTCACAGTTCGATTCGTGCGTGCTGGCCGTGCAGAACGTGCGGTTCGATCTACTGCGGTTGCGCTCCGCCGGCATGGATCAGGTGCTCAGCGACCTCACATCCGCCACGCAGCAGGCTCGAGCGCTCAGGATCGACGTCGAGGCGGCGATCGACGCGGCGGGAGAGATCAAGGAAGCGCTCGGGAAGGCCTGATCAGTAGGCGTGCAGCTCTCGAATGGCAGCCGTGACGTCCGCCACCTGCGGCAGAATCACATCCTCCAGCTCCGGCGAGTACGCCACGAACGTGTCGGTTGACGCGACCCTCCTCACCGGCGCGTCCAGCCACGGGAAGAGCTCGTCGCCGATACGAGCCGCGATCTCCGCTCCATAGCCCCACGACAGCGAATCCTCATACGCCACGATGACGCGGTTGGTCTTCTGCACCGACTGGCTGATCGTGGTCCAGTCCACGGGACTCAGCGATCGCAGGTCGATCACCTCGACGTCGACGCCGTCGCTCTCCGCAAGCTCCTTGGCCGCCACGAAAGATCGCTGCACCAGCGCGCCGTAGGCGATCACCGTCAGGTCCGATCCCTCCCGCACGACCTTGGCCTTCCCGAAGGGGATCATGAACTCGGGACCGGGATACGCGGCCTTGTTGTAGGTCTGCCGGTAGAGATGCTTGTGCTCGAAGAAGAGCACCGGGTCATCGCATCGGATCGCGGTCCGCAGCAGTCCGTTGGCGTCGAGCGCCGTCGCGGGGCATATCACCCGCAGGCCCGGTATGTGAGTGAAGAGTGACGCGCCCGTCTGCGAGTGATAGACCGCTCCGCCCTTCAGGTAGCCTCCGTACGTGGCCCGGATCACGGCTGGGCACTTGAACGCGTTGTTGCTGCGCCAGCGGAGCAGGGCCATCTCGCTGCGGATCTGGTGGTAGGCCGGCCAGATGTAGTCGAAGAACTGGATCTCCACGACGGGCTTGATGCCACGGGTCGCG
>CP070716.1:1340281-1350894 GCA_020350425.1 Gemmatimonadota bacterium | reverse complement strand
TCGAACAGCTTGAGGAAGATCCACTGGGTCCACTTGTAGTACCGCGGATCGGTGGTGGAGACCTCGTGGTTCCAGTCCAGCATCAGCCCGCACCGCTTCAGTTGCTCTCGAAATCGCGCGATGTTTTGCGGGATCAGCTCCGCAGGGTGCGTGTTGACCTTGAGCGCGTAGTTCTCCGAGTGGATACCGAACGCGTCGAACCCGATGGGTTCGAACACGTTCTCACCCTGCAGGCGGCGGTACCGCCCGTAGACGTCGGCGCCCACGAACGCGAACACGTTCCCGACGTGGAGCCCCTCCGCCGACGGATAGGGGTACATCATGAGGTTGTAGTACGGGCGCTTGGCCCCACGCAGGTCGGGCGCGTTCGTCCCCCGCTCGTCCCACCGGCTGCGCCACTTGGCCTCGACCGCCTGCGGGTCGTAAACGTCGATTTCGATCGGATCCCCTGGCATAGCACGCGTAATCTATCACCGCTTGCTCCCCCTGGAAGGCTTCCGTAGGTTTGGCGCAACCGTATGGCTGCCCGGAAATCCACCGACCTCCACAAGCGGACGCTCCTCATCGGAGCACCTCTCGCAGTCATCGTCGTGGCCGCGGCCGCCTGGATTGCCGCGCAGATCGTCGAGCTCGAGTTCGAGGAGGCCGCCGACCTGAGGATTGCCGCCGCCGCCGAGCGGGCCAGCACCACGGTCAGCCAATACCTGCGGGAGCGCCGCTCCGCCCTGCAACTGTTCGCCAGCATCCCCGACATCGTCGACTTGGCCGGTGCCGCCGGGCGCGATGCCGATCGTCGGGGCCTGGTGGGCGTCGCCGCCGCCACGCTCGAGCGGCGCTTCGCCGCGACCGGCCAGCTGGCACCCGACACGGCGCTGACGCTGTTCCTGGAGGAGTTCGGCGACGTGTCGGACTTCGCCGCCCTCTCCTTTACCGAGCGGCACGGCTTCACCGTCACCAGCAGCATGGCGGGCGACGACTTCGTCCAGGCCGACGAGGAGTGGTGGCAGGTCGCCATGGAGGAGGGCTCCTACCAAGGGGAGCCCGAGGTAAACGAGGTGTCGGGCATGATGGGGCTCACCGTGGCCCACGCGATCACCGATCCGGTGACCGGCGAACCGATCGGGGTCATGCGGGGAACGGTCACGCTGTTCCGACTGGCCCGTCTCGCCGTATCCGATCTGCAGACGCTGGTCATCGAAGTCGTCGACGCCGAGGGCCGCGTGGTGATCTCGGCCGACCCGAGCCACTTGCTGCGGCCCGTGGAGGAGATGCATCAGATCCTCCGCAGCGACAGGACGGAGGTCATGCAGATCGAGCTGCCGACCGGGAGCATCGAGTGGGTGGGTACGACGCCCACCAACCGCGGGCGCTGGTGGGTAGTGGTGCGGGAGCCCAACCTGATCACGTACGCCGGGGCCCGTTCGTTGCAGCGCGCGCTCTACCTGGGAGCGGCGGCCGTGCTGGTGCTGGTCCTCATCGTGGTCTTCTACGTGACGTCGTGGCTCAACCGCAAGGTGACGCAGCCGGTGCGCCACGCCGGGGCGGTGGCCGGACGGGTCGCGAACGGCGACCTGTCCGCCTCGGTGGCGACCGACGACGCCGGCTCGGAGGAGGTCGGGATCCTGCTCTCCTCGGTGGAGAGCATGGTGGAGGCACTGCGGCACCTGGTGGGGCAGATCCGGCTCTCGTCTGAAGAGTCGGCGTCCATGGCCGAGGAGATCTCGGCCAGCACGCAGGAGATGTCGGCCTCGACGCAGGAGATGGCCAACACCTGCCAGAACCTCAGCAGCCAGGCCACGCAGCAAGCAGACCAGGTGCGGGGTGCGGTGCAGGACGCGACGCGGATCAGCAGCATCACCGCACAACTGGCCGACGGCGCCAGCCTTGCCGCCAATCGGAACACGGCGCTGCTGGAAACGGCCGAACAGCACCGCGAGCGACTACTGACGGGGAGCGAACAGCTCGGACGCCTGGCCAGCGACCTCGAAGAGGGCGTATCGGACGCGCGGCGTCTGGCAGACATGTCCGAGCAGATCGAGGCGTTCATCAAGCAGACACGCGCCATTGCCACACAGACCAACATGCTCGCCCTCAATGCCGCCATCGAAGCATCGCGGGCGGGCAGCGAGGGACGTGGCTTCGCCGTCGTCGCCGACGAGGTCCGCAAGCTCGCGGGTCAGGCAGCGCAGGCGGCGGCGTCCACCGCTGAGACGGTCCACAACGTGCTCGCGACGCTGCAGGCCACCAGTGACCGTCTGACCGCCCTCTCGCAGTCGAGCTCAGCGGTACGCGAGATCGCTGACGCGGCGGCCGCAGGCCTTCAGGAGGTCTCCGGGGGAGCCGCAGAGACCAGCGCGTGGACCGGGGAAATCTCCAACGCGGCCGGCGAGGTGCGGAAGCTCGTGGACGAGATCACGCAGCGGCTGCAGGCGATTCAGGGAGGGACCGAGTCGGTGGTGGCGGCGGCCGAGCAGATTGCGGCGTCGGCCGAGGAGCAGAGTGCCTCGACCGAGGAGATTGCGAGCTCCGCCGCGCAGCTCGCCGAGGCGTCGGAGCGCCTCACCACCGCCGTGAGCTCCTTCCGCATGGTCGGGACGGGAACCGGGGCGGCGCCGCACACGCCGGCGACGCCGTCAGCAGCCTGAGCTAGCCTGCGTTCAGGCTCGCGTAGCGAACCTCCAGCACGTCGTTCAGCTCCCCAAGCCGCTCCAGCACCTCGGCGCCCGGCGCCTGGTCGACGACGATGGCAGCCAGGGCTTCGCCCTCCGCCTCGTCATTTCTGGCCTGGTGGTAGGAGGCGATGTTCACCGCGGCATCGCCCAGCAGGCTTCCCACCCGGCCGATCACCCCGGGCACATCGCGGTTGCGCAGCAGCAACACGTGCCCATCCGCCGGCACGTCCACCGGGAAGCCATTGATGCGAATGACGCGACCGGTGCGCTCTCCCAGCAACACTCCCTCGACCGAGACCGTCCGGTCCGGCGTCTGCACCGTCACCCCGACGGTGGTCTCGAAGCCCGCGAGCGGCTGCCCCACTCGGCGCCCGACGCTCATGCCGCGCTGCTCGGCGCGCCACCCGGCGTTGACCAGGCTCACGGAGTCCACGCCCATTGCCGACAGCACGCCCTCGACCGCTGCGAGCATGGCGGGGCGGGGCGCCGCGTCGTCCTCGCCCCCGAAGTAGACCTCGACCGACTGCACCCGGTCGTGGGCGATCCCCGCGGCGAGGCGGCCCAGGCGTCGGGCCAGCTCGAGCACGCCACCCAAACGGGCCATCGCCTGGCCGGGAATCCCGGGGAGGTTCACGGCGCCGCGCAGGGTACCCGTGAGGAGCGCGTCCCGCACATTGGCACAGATCTCGGACGCCACCCGCTCCTGCGCTTCGGACGTGGAGGCGGCGAGGTGCGGAGTGAGCAGCAGCCCGTGCGCCGTGCGCAGGGGGGAGTCGGGCTCCAGTGGTTCGGGCTCGAACACGTCCAGCGCGGCGCCGGCCAGGGTCCCCCGCTCCAGCGCCTCGACGAGCGCGCCGGCGTCCACCAACGCGCCGCGCGCTGCGTTCACGAGCACCGCAGTGGGCTTCATCGTCGCCAGGCGCTCGCGGTTCATGAGCCCCCGTGTCTCCTCGGTAAGCGGCGCGTGGAGCGAAACGACGTCCGAACTCTCCAGGACGTCATCCAGCTCCATCAGCGTGATACCCATCTCGCGGGCGCTGGCCTCGGGGAGGTACGGGTCGTGCGCCACGACCGTCATGCCGAACGCGCGGGCGATGTGCGCCACGTGCGCACCCACCCGGCCGAGTCCGACGAGCCCCAACCGCTTCCCCCGAAGCTCGGTGCCGGGGAACTGTCTGCGGTCCCAGCGACCCGCCTGCATGCTCGCCGCGGCCCATGGGATCTTGCGCAACAGCGACAGCAACAGTGCCACGGTGTGCTCTGCGGCGCTTACCGTATTGGCGCCGGGGGCGTTGAGCACCGCGATCCCCCGCCGCGTAGCCGCCTCGACATCGATGTTGTCCACGCCAACACCGGCCCGCCCGATCACCGACAGCTGCGGCGCACCAGCCATGAGTTCCTCGGTCACCGTCGTGTCCGAGCGCACCAGCAGCGCGTCTGCCCGCTCCAACTCCGCCGGCAGGCGGTGCGGCTCCCCGGCGACCGACACGACCTCCACCTGCGGCTCGGCCTCGAGCAGCGCGAGACCCGCCGGGTGGACCCGGTCGGCGACCACCACCACGAAGCTCACGCCGCGACCTCCTCGACCACGCCCAAGAGCTCCCGCACCTTCTCCGGCCGGTGGTCACCCATGTGTCCGATCCGCAGGGTCGTGGGCTTGAGCTCCCCGTACCCGGTACCGATCACCCACCCCTTCCGCTTGACCGCCTGAACCAGCTCGCGGCCGTTGACACCTTCGGGCACTTTGAGACACGAGACGGTCCACGAGCGGCGCCCCTCGCGAGGCAGATAGGAGAACCCCAACTCCCCACCGCGACCCTCGGCCCAGCGCTCCACGACTCCACGCATCGCGTCGTGCCGCTGCCAACGCTGCTCGACCCCTCCTTCGGCCTCGATCCGCTGCAGCTGCGTGTCGAGCGCGTAGAGCAGGGAAATGGCGGGCGTGTTGGTGGGCTGGTAGTTACCGGCCGCGGTGTCGAACGCGATCACGTCGAGATAGGCACCGCGCTCAGGGATCGCCTTGGCACGCTCCAGCATCCGCTCCGACGCCACCGCTACGGCGAGTCCCGGCGGCAGGGCCAGCGCCTTTTGCGACCCCGTAAGCACGAAATCCAGCGCCCAGCGGTCGGTCTCCACTGGCAACCCGCCCATGGACGTCACGGCGTCCACCAGCAGCAACACATCGTCGAACTCGTGCACCACCTTTGCCAACTCCTCCAGCGGCGCGAGGGCGCCCGTAGACGTCTCCGAATGGACGAGCGTGACGGCGTCCGCGTCGGTACGCCGCAGGGCGTCTCGCAGCATGTCGGGCTCGACCGTCTCCCCCAACGGCACCTGGAGTCGCACGGCGTCACGGCCGGTCGCGCCGACGATCGCAGCGAATCGCTCGCCGAACGCTCCGCCCACCAGCGACAGCGCCCGGTGCCTGACGCCGGATCGCACGGCCATCTCCATGAAGCCCGTGGCCGAACACGTTCCGACCAGGACACGGCGCTCCGTGCGGCAGAGGCGCTGCAGCGGCGGCTCGATGCGCTTCAGCAGCTCGACCATGTCCTGGCCGCGATGGGGAATCATCGCGCGGTTCATCGCCGCCAGAACCTCCGGGTGGACTTCCGTAGGACCCGGGAGGAAGAACCGGCCGAACTCAGACGTGTGCATTCGCGCTACCAGGTATCGAGGGGCTGGGTCGACCGAACGAGATGCATGCCCGCTTCCGCAAACCGCCCGAAAGCCTCGTCTGCCTGCTCGGTGAAGTCAACCACGTCAGGCACGACCACCGGCGATGTGCAGTCCTCGAGCAGGTACACCCTGCCTGCCAGGTCGGGATCCCGTGCTTGTGCCTCGCCCAACAGGTCCTGGACCGACCAGGCCACGCAGTGGCTCTTCGCCTGACCTGCGACAATCACGGCGTCGAAATCCAGCAGGTGCTCGATGAGCTTGACGTTATTGGTGGCGATCGGAGCTCCGTCAGGGCCGTCGAGCACCTCGGGGCTCAGGACCGAATAGTTCTCGGTCAGCGGATTGCTGCCCTTCACCTCGAATCTCGTCGGCGCAGCGCGGGCGATGCCGTGAAAGAAAACCGCCTCCTCGACGGCGGACACCAGCGCATGGCCAACACCGCCGAGCATCGCGTGGTACGGCCACACCATGAGGGGATAGCGACCCGCGCTCAGCGTCCGGACGTAGTGCAGCGCATGCCGGCTCAGCCACTCGTAGTCGCGCCCCGGCACGGAACCCGCGATCGCCGGATTCACCCTCCAGACGCCCCGCTCGACGTCGTCCGGCGTGATGATCGTCTGTGCACCCGCGGGATGCTCGCCCGACTCGTCGATCCAGAAGATCGGATGGAAGATCTGGATGGCGCTGTGCGTGTCCATCGTGAGGGCGATCTGCGTGAGGAGAGGCAGGTTCCGGTAGATGAATTCACACAGCCGAACGTTGTCCTCGACCGCCGCGTTTCCCGACCGGCCGGCCACGAAGAGCTCGTGTCCCGGAATGCAGAACGTGTTCTGGCAATCGACCAACACGAGGCAGACGCGTCGCCGGTCGGTCGAGGCCGGCTGGATCTCGTGCTCGCGAGCCCACGCCTCTGCGTCGCGTGCGCGGCCCTCGTAATCGACCCGCCAAACCTCTCCCACGCGGGCCGGGGCGAAATGGGGCGGGAGCGGGAGGAGGGACACGGCAGTTACTCCACCAGCTCCAGTCGCTCATTGGGCCGGTACCAGCGTCCCACCTTGGCGCACGGCTTCCCGTCCTTCATCACGACGTCGGCAGTGAAGTCGTACTTGCCCTGGTCGCGGAACAGGGAGGATCCGACGCCGTACGAGTCGACCGGCACCTTGGCGTCTTCGAACGCGCGGATCTTCTCGACGGTGAACCCGCCGGACACCACGATCTTCACGTCCCTGAATCCCTCGGCGTCGAGCGCCTGGCGCACGTTCCGTACGAGCTGCGGGTTGACGCCGCGGGGATCGAAGTCGCCCATTCCCTTGCAGATCGACTTGTCCACGAGCGTCGCCGACGTGTCGAGCCGCACTCCGTACAGCCGGGGTCCGAGCGCGCGCGCCACTTCCAGCGAGGTGCGCACGCTGTCGTTCTCGAAGTCCACCAAGCTGATCAGCTTCACGTCTTCGGGCATGGCGTCCGCGAACTTCTGCGCCGCGAGCGCGGTGTTGCCGCCGTACGCTGCGATGATGGCGTGGGGCACCGTACCGATCCCTTCACTGCCCCACCACGACGCCTGCGCGTCGGTCGAGACGCCGATGGCACCGGCGATGTGCGCCGCGTAGCCGTCGCCGGTCTGCACCAGCCAGTGGTCGTGTCGCGCCGGGAAGAACATCACGTCCTTGGGCTTGGCCGCCTCCACGACGAGCCGGGTGTTGGTCCCGACCCGCGTGCGCCGGGCGAGTACGCCCACGTACAGTGTTTCGAGGTGCGCGAAGGCGTCGTATGGCCCCTCGATGGTCATCACGGTCTCCCACGGGTCGGTCTCGTCGCCGTCGTACAGGGCGTGGACGGTGAGGTCCTCCCAGGAATGGGAGCAGAGCTTGAGAATCGCGATGGCTTCGTCGAGTCCGCCGAGGAATGCGTGGGACTTACAGAACACCTGCATCAGCACCCTGGGCCGGTGCCCGTCGGCGAGCAACACCTCGCGCGCCCTGACGAAGTACTTATCGGTGTAGTACCCCGCCTGCATCTTCTCCACCGGCAGATGGAAGATGGACGGGTCGAGCCGCTTGCGGCGTGGCATGGTCAGGTGCTGTCCTCTCTGATCGCGAAGCGCAGGGTGCGCCGGCCCAGCCAGCGAACACCCAGCGCATCCCGCAGCCCGCGGGCCGCCCGGTTCCACATCCCATACTTGCTCCGCCCGTGGCGCCGCGGCCGGTGCGACACGGGAACTTCCGTCACCGCGCCTCCCTGCATGCGGATCAGCGTCGGCAGGAAGCGGTGCATCCCGTTGAACCGCGGCAGCGCCACCATCCGGTCCCTGCGAATGGCCTTGAGCGAGCAGCCCGTGTCGCGCACGGCGTCACCGGTGATCCAGTTCCGTGCCCGATTGGCGATCCAACTCTGCAACAGCTTCCACCGGGGATCGGTCCGCCGGACGCGGTAGCCGACCACGGCGGCGAGCCCGTCGTCGCCCGCGAGCGCTTTCAGCAACCCGGGAATGTCAGCCGGATCGTTCTGACCGTCGGCGTCCATCAGGACGACGACGGCACCGAGCGCCGCATCGGCACCCGCCACGAAAGCCGCACTCTGGCCGGCGTTGCGCTCCAACGCCACCACGCGCAGCGGGGGGTGCCGTGCCATGAGCCGGCGCAGCTCGTCGAGCGACCCGTCGACGGAGCCATCATCCACGGCGACCACCTCATGCGGGACATCCCGCATGGTCGCCGCGATCTCGTCGAGCAACGGCGCCAGGTTCTCCCGCTCGTTGTAGACCGGCAGCACCACGGAGACGACCGGGTCCCTCACGCGGGTCAACGTACGGCGCGCCAGACCCGGAATCAAGTTGACGAGGCTCCGCCCGCCCATCTTATTTCGCGGTGCTTGCCACAACCCGTTCTACCCTGTGAGGAGGGGCCGACCGTGTCCGATTCACTCACTCGCCGAGACTTCCTGGGGGCGGCCTCCGGGCTCGCCGCAGGCGCCGTGCTGGGGCCGGCGATTACCGCGAAGGCCGCGCCAGCCGTGCACGTGCGGCCGGCGGCTCGCAACGCCGCGGTCGCGTCCGCCAACGGGCTCCGGGCCGTACAGAAGGTCGGAGAGCTGTTGCAGCAGGGCGTCGACACGCTCGATGCCGCCATCGAGGGCGTGAAGATCCAGGAGCTCGATCCGGACGACACCTCGGTCGGCTACGGCGGCCTCCCCAACGAGCACGGCGTGGTCCAGCTCGACGCGTCTTGCATGCATGGCCCGAGCCGCCGCGCCGGCGCCGTCGGAGCCCTGGAGGGCATCAAGACCCCCAGCGTCGTAGCGAAGTACGTGCTGCTGTATACCGACCACATCATGCTGGTGGGTGAAGGCGCCAAGCGGTTTGCGCTTTCGTACGGGTTCAAGGAGGAAGACCTCCTCACCGACCGGGCGCGCGAGAGGTGGCTCCACTGGCGCGCCAACCGGGGGCCGGACGACGACTGGATCGACGTGCCCCGCGAGGAGCAGATGGTGGTCGAGGAGCGCCACGGCACGATCAACTGCAACGTGGTGAATGCAAACGGAGACATCTCCTCCGTCACCACCACGAGCGGGCTGGCCTGGAAGATCCCGGGGCGTGTGGGGGACTCCCCGCTGATCGGCGCCGGACAGTACACCGACAACGACGTGGGCGCCGCCGGCTCGACGGGGCGGGGCGAGGCCAACATCAAGGTGTGTGGCGCGTTCCTGACGGTCGAGTTCATGCGGCGCGGCATGTCGCCGACCGATGCCGCGCTGGAGACGCTGCGTCGGGTGGTCGCCACCACGGAACCGCGCCTCAAGGACGAGCAGGGCCGTCCACGCTTCGATCTCAACTTCTACGCCGTGAACAAGCGGGGCGAGTTCGGCGGGGCAGCGATCTGGTCGCACCGTGAGTCGGACGACCCCGTGGAGCGGACGATCCGGCAGTACGCCGCCTTCAATGGCGAGACCGCCCAGCTGTACGATTCGGCCTATCTGTACGAGCGCTATCCCGAATCCGGACAGTGAGATACGCTGCGGCCGTCGTGATCATGCTCGCGGCGCCGGCCGGCGCCGCGTGGGCGCAGCTTCCCAACCTGCCGACGTTCGGCGACGACTGGACCGACGTTTCGTACCCCAAGATCTTCTACTCCAACCGGGACGGCCTCGGACTCGGCCTGTACTACGCACAGATCAACCAGTTGGGATACGACGACTGGGAGGCGCCCCCGCCCTACCGCGCGAAGATCTCGTTCGACTTCTTCTTCGGCACTCACGGCTCCAAGCAGTTCAATCTGGAATGGCGCGCCCCCAAGCTGCTCGACGGGTGGCGATTCGTGTTGCAGGGCCAGTGGGTGCGGCGGGCGCGGGAGAACTACTTCGGGATCGGCAATCAGTCGGTCTACGACGAGGCGAATGTCACCGACGAGAACCGGTTCTTCTACCGCTCCAACAACCGGCGCGCCTCTGCGTACGGTGAGGTCCAGCGTCACATCGTGGGTCCGTTGCGGCTGCTGGTCGGGTTCAACGCGGAGGAGTGGCACATCGACACGCTGGCGGGCGAGAGCCAGTTGGCCCTCGACCGCCAGGCCGGCGTGGATCCGACCATCGGGCGTCCCACGGGAGACGTCTCGGCCCGCATCGGCCTCGTCTTGGACACCCGGAACGACGAGGTCGCCCCACGCAGCGGGGTGTTGCTGCAGGCGGTCGCGGCGGCGGCCGATTCCTCCTTCATGGGGGATCTCACCTACACCCGCCTCATGCTCTCGGCGCAGGGCTATCTCGGTGTCGGGCCGAAGCTGGTGATCGCGGCGCGCGTCCTCGGTGAGACGATGGACAAGGCGCCGCGACTGGGGACGTACTACCGCGTCGAGAATATGGAGCGTCCCTTCTCGGTGCTGGGAGGCTCGCACTCGCACCGGGGGCTGTGGCGCCTGCGTCATCTCGACTCCGACAAGCTCCTGGGCAACCTCGACGTGCGCTACGACCTGATGGCCGAGCCCACGCTCTTCCGGGTCACGCTGGTCGGGTTTCTGGACGTCGGCCGCGTGTTCCCAGCCAACGAGTTCAAGCTCACGACCGACGACCTCAAGTGGGGTGGTGGCGCCGGCCTCATCGTGCAGCTGTTCCGGGCCGCCATCCTGGGCGGCACCGTGGGCATCGGCCCGGAGAACCGCCTCCTGGCGCTGTTCCACACCTCCTGGACCTACTGACGGCGCGCAGCGGCTCCTCACCTGGCCCGCCTCGCGCCGTCGGTTAGATTCCTAGGCAGATGCAACACTTTCA
>CP070716.1:1328364-1340181 GCA_020350425.1 Gemmatimonadota bacterium | reverse complement strand
TCCCGTCCTCGTACCACCAGCGACCCATCTCCATCCCACCCCGCACGTGAGCGATCGCGAACACGAAGCCGCGGTTCAGCAGGCTGAGGCGCGCGGAGCTGAACGTCGCGCTCATGCTCGCGCCGTATGACCCGTAGCCGTACAGCAGGAGCGGATTCGCGCCGTCACGCTCGAGGCCCTTGCGATACACCAGCGATATCGGGACGCGCACCCCGTCGTCGGCGGTGGCCCAGAGGCGCTCGGTCACGTAATCGGCCGGATCGAAGCCGCCCAGCACCTCATCGCGCTTGAGGAGCTCCCGCCCGCGAGAGTCCATCCGGTAGTCGTACACCGACATGGGCGTGGTCATGGACGAGTAGTTGTAGCGCAGGACTTTGGTGTCGAAGTCGTAGTTGGCACCGATACCCGCCCAGTACGTGGACTCACCGAAGTCGAGATAGTGCTCGCCCTCTCCCTCCCAGGGGATGACGCGCAGCTGGGGCAGCCCATCCTCGCGCTCGGAGACCACCAGGTAGTCCGCGAAGATCTCGAAGCTGCCCAACAGCACGTCGTCCCGATGCGGGATGACCTCCTCCCACGCCGCACGGCGCGTGTCACCGACCGGCGTGCGCATCAGGCGGAAGTTCTCGGCCCCATCGTTGGTGCGGATGTAGAAGTGGCCCTGATAGTGGTCGATGCTGTGCTCGTGATCCCGCTGCCGGGGCAGGAAGACCGAGAACTCGCCGGTGGGGTTGTTCGCGTCGAGATAGCGGTGCTCGTCGCTCAACGTCTGGGAAGAGCGAATGATTATGTATGCCTTCGACTTGGTGCGGAAGACGAAGCTGCTGAACTCCTCGTCGGGCTCCTCATACACCAGCACGTCCTCGGACGGGTCCGTGCCCAGCGTGTGCCGGTAGATCTGGTACCAGCGCAGGGTCTCGGGATCCTGTCTCGTGTAGAACAGCGTCCGGTTGTCGTTCGCCCAGGCGACGTTGCCCGTGGCGTCGGGGATGACGTCGTCGAGCATCTCTCCCGTGGCCAGGTTCTTGAACTGGACGGTGTAGAACCGCCGGCCCACGGTGTCGACGGCGAACGCCATGATGTTCTGGTCGAAGCTCACGCCGCGCGGGCCTCCGGAGAAGAAGCCGTGTCCCTCCGCCAGCTCATTGGCGTTGAGCATGATCTCCTCGGGCGCTTCCATGGTTCCCCGCCGGCGCGCGTAGATGGGGTACTCGTGTCCCTCTTCCCACTTGGTGTAGTACCAGTAATCGTCGAGCTTGTAGGGGACCGATTCGTCGGTTTCCTTGACGCGGCCTTTGATCTCCTCGAACAGCGCGTCCTGGAGCGCCTGGGTGTGGGCCATGACGGCGTCCGTGTAGGCGTTCTCCGCCTCGAGGTAGGCGATCACCTCGGGGTTCTCGCGCTCGCGCAGCCAGAAGTAGTCGTCGGTCCGCACGTGGCCGTGCGCAACCAGCTCCTGTGGGGCCACCGCGGCGACCGGTGGTGTGGGGGCCTGTTTCGTCTGGGCGGTAAGCGCCGCGGGGATCGCCGCGATGATCACGCCGGTTGCGAGGGCAAGCCTCGGAATGAGCCGCATCTCCACCTCCTCCTCGATCGTCATCCGTGGCACGGGGGCCTTGTGCCGGCCCGCGCCGTTCGGCTATGCATTCGTGCCTCGTGAGGCGGGACGGGCCCGCTCGCGCGAGAGCATAAAGATGATCAACGTGAACTGACAGTTGAAGGGTGGGGACTGTGCAAGGATCGAAGACAGGTCGCTTCACGGGGGTGATGCTCTGGATCGCGGCGGCGTTCCTGATGCTGGGTTCAGCGGTGTACCAACGCCTCACGGGTCCGACGAACCCGCTGCGGGGTGAGTTCACCGTGGCCGGCGAAGCGCACCGCTTCCGCCTGAAGCGGAACCCGATCACAGACGCGCCCGCGCGCATCGCCATCCCCAATCCGGGGCACGACGTGTCGGGGGCAGTCATGTACCGGCGCTATCCGACCGCCGACGAGTACACGGCGGTGCCCCTCGTGGTCGAGGATGGCGAGCTGGTGGGCCGCCTGCCGATTCAGCCGGCCGCCGGGAAGCTGGAGTACTACCTCATATTGGATACGCCCGATGGCGGTCTCTGGATTCCGGGCCGCGACGAGACGGTGATACTGCGGTACAAGGACCCCTATCCGCTGTGGGCTCTGATCCCGCACATCGTATTCATCTTCCTCGCGCTGCTGATCGGCCTGCGGGCCGGGCTGGGAGCGGTCTTCGCGCCGAGCGGGGTGCGGCGCCTGGCGGTGGTGACGCTCGCGTGCATGACCGTCGGCGGCCTGGTGTTCGGGCCGATCGTCCAGAAGTACACCTTCGGAGCGTACTGGACGGGATTCCCCTTCGGCTACGACCTCACCGACAACAAGACGCTCATCATGTGGTTGGCCTGGGTCGTGGCGCTTGCGGTCCTCCTGCTCAAGCCGAAGGCAGACGGGCGGTGGGGCCGGGCGGCCGTGCTGCTGGCGGCCGTGGTCGCGATGGCGGTGTACCTCATTCCTCACAGCCTGCGCGGCAGCGAGCTCGACTACGCCGAGCTGGATCGGGGCGGCGATCCGTCCGAGGCCGTCGAGACGGGCAACCCCTGACCGATCGCACGACCTCGGGGGCGGGCTTCCAGCCGGCCTGGTGGCTTCGGGGCCCCCACGCGCAAACCGTGGGGGCCCGCTTGCTGCGCTCCCGCCGTGGCGTGCGGTTCGCGCGGGAACGGGTCGAGCTCCCAGACGGCGACTTCCTCGACCTGGACTGGGTAGCGCGCTCCAGATGCGCCACCCCCAACGATGGCGCGCCCCTCGTGCTGGTGCTGCACGGCCTCGAGGGATGCGCCGAGTCCGGGTATGCCCGGGAGATGTACCGAGCCCTCGGGAGCGTCGGGCTCGCTGCGGTGGGCATGAACTTCCGTGCCTGCAGCGGCGAGCCGAATCGCCTCCCCCGCATGTACCACTCGGGAGAGACCGGGGATCTAGCGCACGTGCTGCAGATGTTGCGTGCGCGCTATCCGGGGCGGCCGCTGGGCGTCACCGGTTTTTCCCTGGGTGGCAACGTCCTGCTCAAGTTCCTCGGTGAACGCGGCGGGTCGGGCGACGGCGGCGCGACCCCGGGCGCGGCGGTCGCGATCTCAGTGCCGTTCGATCTGTCGGCTGGGGCAGAGTGGATCGAGCGAGGCTTCTCACGCGTGTACCGCCGCTACCTGGTTCGCCGGCTGCACCGCAAGGTGCGGCGCAAGATCGACCTGCTGCGCCCGCACGTCGACGTCGGCCGTGTCCTCCGGTCCCGCACCTTTCGGGACTTCGACGACGCCGCAACCGCACCGCTGCACGGGTTCGCCGGGGCCGAGGACTATTACCGACGGTCGAGTTCCGCACCGTTCGTCGGCGCGATCGAAGTGCCCACGCTGCTAATCCACGCGCTGGACGATCCGTTCGTGCCGGCGGTCGCGGTGCCGCGCGAGGCGCTGCGTCGCAATCCGATGATCGACGTGCGGATCAGCGAGCGCGGGGGGCACGTGGGCTTCGTGACGGGGCCGCCGTGGCGACCCCGCTTCTGGGCTGAGGGCGAGGCGGCGCGGTTCCTGGCCACTCGGCTCGGGGAAAGCGGCGCGAGTCGACCGACCCATTAGATTCCCTCTCCCCAACCTCCAGGAGACAGGACATGGCTACCACGAGCACGGCCACCGCCAGATGGGATGGCGTGTTGAAATCGGGCGCCGGCACCTACGAGGCCGCGTCCGGCGCGTTCAAGGGCAACTACACCTTCGCGACCCGATTCGAGGGGGCGCAGGGCACCAATCCCGAGGAGCTCATCGCGGCGGCACATGCCGCCTGCCTCAGCATGGCGCTCTCGGCCGGGCTGGAAAAGGCGGGGACGCCCGCGACCAGCATCACGACCACTGCCGCCTGCACGATGGACCGCGTGGCTGGGGCCTCGAAGATCACGAAGATGCACCTCACGGTGCGCGGCAAAGTCAGTGGAATCGACAACGACGCCTTCGTGAGTGCGGCCGACGGGGCGAAGGAGAACTGCCCGGTCTCTCAGGCGCTCAAGGGGAACGTGGCCGTCGAACTGGATGCCGCCCTGGAGTCGTGAGTCCGAGCCAGATCCCGGAGCGTATCCACCGTGGGGGCCACGAGATCGTCGTGACCTGGGATGACGATCATGTGGGGGAGTACGCCGCCAGAGACCTCCGACTCGCCTGCCAGTGCGCCGGCTGTCGCGAGGAGATGACCGGGCGCCCGTTGCTCGACCCCGCCGCCGTACCGCACGACGTCGAGGCCGTTTCCATCCAGTTGGTGGGCAGCTACGCCATCCGCATCGCATGGAGTGACGGACACTCGACCGGGATCTACACCTACGACCAGCTGGCCGCACTCTGCCCGTGTGCGGCGTGCCGCGCGGCCCGGGCCGAGCACTAGCGACTTGGACCCCGTCTGTCACACGCTGGTAGGCGCTGCATTGGCGGAGACCGGCCTGAGGCGGCGCACGGCGCTCGGCACGGCCACGTTGCTCATCGGCGCGAATCTGCCCGACCTGGATGTGCTCGCGTACGTCGCAAGCCCGGTGCACGCGCTCTGGCTGCGGCGCGGCGTCACCCACGGTCTGTTGGCGCTGGCTCTGCTTCCGCTCCTCCTTGCAGCAGCCATGCTGGTGTGGGACCGCCTCGTACGGCGGCGGGGTGGGCGCGCGCCGCCCAGCCCGGTCGTGCCCAGTCAGGTGGTGCTGCTGTCGTTGATCGCGGTGGCGACCCATCCCGTGCTCGACTTCATGAACACGTACGGCATGCGGTGGCTGATGCCGTTTTCCGGGCGCTGGTTCTACGCCGACACGCTGTTCATCGTCGATCCGTGGATCTGGGGCCTGCTCGCGGCGGGGATCCTCATCGCGCGACGAAAGGGAGCGGCGAGCGTCGCGGCGGCGCGCCCGCGCGGGAACCCTGCGCGCTGGGCATTGCTCGTCCTGGTCGTCTACATCGCGGCGATGGCGGCGTCCAATGTCGCAGCCCGCGGCCTGGTGCGCCGCTCGCTCGTGGCGATGGGCTACGCCGAGCCGCAGCGCCTCATGGCGGCACCCCGACCGCTCAATCCCCTTGGGCGTTGGGTGGTGATCGAGGACGGCGGCGTCTACCGCTTCGGCACGTTCGACTGGCTGCGGCACCCACGCTTCGTGCTGGACCAATTCGTGATCCCGCGCAACCCGTCGGGGATCGCGACGGCCACGCAGGCACCCACCGTGCGCAGGTTCCTGAGTTGGGCGCGGTTCCCGTACTACGTGACGGAGCGGCGTCCGGGTGGCGATGTCGTGCACATCGGAGATGCGCGCTACACCATCGATCCGACGGACTCCTGGGCGGCGATCACGGTCCCGATGCGGTGAGTCGCGGCCGTGGTCGATCCGGGTTCCGTGCATGGAAAGAGGGCCGGCGGGTGCAGCAACCCGCCGGCCCTCTCGGCATCCAGCATCGTTCCGACTAGCGCGCCACGACCCTCACCTGATTCCAGGGAGCCGACTGGTCGCGGTTGTGCCGTTGCACCGCATCGCGGGCGGCGCGCACGCCGCGCAGCACGCTCCTCACGAAGTCCGGTGGCACCTCCTCGGTGCCGGCCGGAATCGAAACGGACGCGACGAAGTCGTTCAGGTAGCAGCGTCGGTCGGACGGTGCGCCGCCCGGCCGCGCGAGCATCCGGTTGTGCACGATCTCCACGTCCAAACGCACCGTGTCGCGATAGCGGAACAGTCGCGCCACCACGTGGCCACGCCCGATGCCGTCGGGGAAGCTGATCGGGACGGCAAACCGATAGCCCAGCCCTTCGGACTCGCGGATCGCCGCGCCGTCCGCCGGGATGGGTCGCAGCATGGCCTCCACCCCCGGGACGAGCGATTCGATCGTCTCCTCGAGCTCCCGATAGACTAGGCCGAGACTGCTTTCGGTGCATCCGGTCATGCGGTCTCCACGGTAGGAGCGTTGGTCTGCGCGTCTCCCACGTACAGCAATCGCTAGAACCGTGCCAGAGTTCCCACTGGGAAGGGCGTCCGGGGAACCCTCTTCAATATAAGTGATTGCGGAATCCCGTCGGTGTAATCGATCGCACACGGCGCAGCCCCTGTCTGCCCGGTGTCTCCCTTTGGGTACATGTGTGTACCGTGACCCGGTGTGACGTGGGTCACACGATGAGCGACTCGGTCAACGATTGACCGATGAATGCACCCCGAGCGTCACTCGCGCAGCGCGGCGGCACGGAACAGCCCGTCCGCCGCCTGCAGCACCTTGCCCCGCAGCCGTGAGGGATAGTCCGGGTGTCCCCGCAGGAAGTCCCTGACGGTCGCCGCTGCGTTCGGCGAGCTGTGTCCGTCGAGCGTCGCGTGGAGCCAGCGCAACGGGAAGAAGATGTCGCCGGTCCGCTGAATCTCCTGCAGCAGGTCGAGGCTCGGGCGGAGGTAATGCTCGGCCGACTCCGCCCGCAACGGGTGGTGCAGCGCCGCTATCGCGCTGAGCACCCAGGGCTCGTGCTCGCGGTTACGCGCGTTCCTGAGCTCCGCGAACAGGGAATCGCGCACCTCCGGGTCGTGTGAGAACGCCGGCGTGATGAACGCGAAGCGTGCACGGCGGTCGGGGTTCTCGATCCGCGCGAGCTGCGCCGCGAGGATCTCAGCCGCGTTGGGCACGCCCCGCACGGCCAGCGCCTCGGCCAGCGCGGTGTAGCGCTGCTCCGACATCGGGAGGCCGGGGATCTCCAGCTCCCCGCGCCAGAGCGCATCGAGCCGCGCCACGGCGTCGGCCGAGACGGCCGTGGCCACGAGGGCGTCCAAGTACGCCGCCTTGAGGCTCGTGCTCTCGGCGCGCTGGAGCTCACCCCACAGCAGGGCCTCGAGGCGCCCGCCCACGGCCCCACGCCGCTCGTTCGGGAGAAAGCGCCAGAAGGCGGGAGCCACGTAGGCCAGGATGCGCTCGACGTTCTGTTCGTCCGGCTCCTGAGGCAGGGCCCGCAGGGCGAGGTCGAGGAACGCCTCGGCGGAGACCTCGGCCGAGAGGAGCGCCTCCCACAGTGCGGCCCACGCCACGGCGCGCCGCAGGGGGTCCTGGATGGCTGCGAGGTGGCCGAGCAGGTACTCGCGACTAGGTCCGTCGAGCTGGAAGAGGCCGTAGCTCACGCCGTCGCCACCGGCCAATACGTAGTCCGGAATGCCGATGTCCCCCAGGTCCAGACGGGCCTCGCTTCCCTCGAGGGTGACCGGTACGGCCTGTGTCGTGTCCCCGTAGCCCAGCAGCACCGTGAGGGACTGGGGCCACAGCAGGTTTCGTCTGCGCGGATCGGCTTGGCGCACGATCAGCGTTGCGGGTCCGTCGTCGTCCCTCTCGACCGAGACGGAGACGGTCGGACGCCCCGCTTCCTCCACCCAGGTACGGCTCCAGGCCGCGAGGTCGGCGTCTGCGCGGCGGTCGAGGATCGCGATCAGATCGGTCCAGGTGGCGTTGGCAAAGGCATGGCTCGCCAGGTACTCCTGCAGCCCTTCGCGCATCGCCTCGGCGCCGATGAGTCGCTCCAGCTGCTGCATCACGATCGGCGCCTTCTGGTAGATGATCGCGCCGTACAGTGTGCCCGCCTCGTTGAGGTTCTCCAACTCTTGGCGAATGGGGTTCGCCCCGGCGGTGCGGTCGACGGCGTAGGCCGCCGGGTGATGGGCGAGGAAGAACCGCAGGTCGTGGCGGATGGCGGGGAAGGAGGGATTGACGACCTTGGCCGCCATGAAGTTCGCGAAGACCTCCTTCATCCACACGTCGTCGAACCACGCCATGGTGACGAGATCGCCGAACCACATGTGCGCCGTCTCGTGCGCGATGAGGGAAGCGCGCCCCAGCCGGTCGTTCTGGGTGGCGGCTTCATCGAGAAAGAGTCGTGACGCTCGGTAGAGGATCGCCCCGGGGTGCTCCATGCCGCCGTATTGGAACGCGGGCACCGCGACGAAGTCGAACTTCTCGAAGGGGTAGGGGATCCCGGTGTAACGCTCCAGCCACTCGAGGGCGGCACCGTGCAAGTCGAAGATGGCCTCCAGGTTGCGCGCCACCCGCTCGCGATCGGTCTCGCGGTGGAAGAGACGCAGCGCGCGTCCCCCGCGCGTGGCGGTCTCCACCTCGAAGACGCCGGCGGCGAAGGCGAAGAGGTACGTGGACAGCGGCTTCGTTCGCGCAAACGTGACCGTGCGCGTCCCGCCGGCGCTGTCACTGCTGACCATCGGCGTGTTCGCCACGGCCGACCACGCCGCAGGCACCGTGAGGGTGAGCCGGTAGGCCGCTTTCAGGTTCGGCTGGTCGAAGCACGGGAAGGCCGAGGAGGCGCGGTCGGGCACGAAGAGCGTGTAGAGGAACTCCTCGTTGCGGTTGAGGGCGCCCGCGCCGGCCGTGAACTCGACGGTGAGGGCGTTCTCGCCCGGTCGCAGCGCGGCGGCCGGAATCACCAGATGCCCGTTCCGGTGCTCATGCGGCACGGGATCGCCTGCGGCCGTCACCCCCCGCACGCTCCCCTCGGGCGCGGTGAAGTCGAGCACGAGCGGGTCTGACGCCTCGCGGAGCCGCACCGTCAGGGTGAGTACGCCCTCGACAGGCTCGTCCAGGGCTGCCGGGACGCGCAGCGTCAGGTCGTAATGCGCCGCGAGGACCGTCTCGACCCGGTGGGTCGCGAGATCCCACGAGACCCCCGGTGAGACGTCGGGTCCCCGGTCGCATGCTGCCGCCGGGAGGCCGGCGAGCGCGATGGCCATCGACCACCGATTGAATCGAGTCATCTCACCCTAGCCCCCAGCCGAAGGCTCCCTTACAATGACAGGCTATATGGCTCAGCCGAGCACACCGACACCGGTGGCGGACGCCCTCGGGCGCCCGCTCCAGAGTTTGCGAGTGTCGGTCACCGACCGCTGCAACCTGCGGTGCCGCTACTGCATGCCGGAGGAAGAGTACGTGTGGCTTCCCCGGCAGTCCATCCTCAGCTACGAAGAGACGGAACGGCTGGTGCGCGTCTTCGGTGGCCTAGGGGTCGCGAAGGTGCGTATCACCGGCGGCGAGCCCCTGCTGCGGCGCGACCTCGTCGAGTTGGTGGCCGCCCTCGGCGCCAACCCCTCGATCACCGATCTCGCGCTCACGACGAACGGACTGCTGCTGTCGCGCCACGCGGGGCCGCTGCGCGAGGCCGGTCTCGGCCGGATCACGGTAAGCCTCGACACCCTGCGGCCCGAACGGTTTCAGGAGTTCGCGCGGGGAGGTCGGCTGGCGGATGTGATGGCCGGCCTCGACGCCCTCGGCGAGGCCGGCTTCGCGGGCTCGAAGCTCAACGTGGTCGTGGTGCGTGGATTCAACGACGACGAAATCGTGCCGCTGCTCGAGTTCGGGCGGGTTCGAGGGTTGGAGGTGCGCTTCATCGAGTACATGGATGTGGGAGGCGCGACGCGCTGGTCGCCCGATGATGTGGTCCCGCGTGCCGAAATGCTGGCGAGGCTGGGTACCCACTTCGGGTCGTGGGAGCCGGTTCCGGAACCCGGGGATCGCGCCCCGGCGGAGCGCTTCACCCTGCCGGACGGGACGGTGTTCGGGATCGTCGCGTCCACCACCGAGCCGTTCTGCCGCACGTGCGGCCGAAGCAGGCTCACGGCCGACGGGATGTGGCTGCGGTGTCTGTACGCGGACGCCGGCACCGATCTCAAGAAGTACGTGCGGGAGGGGGCCACCGACGAAGAGCTTGCCGACGTGATCGCCGAGGCGTGGCGGGGGCGCAGCGATCGGGGTGCCGAGGAGCGGCTGGCCGTTCCGAACCGGGGGCCCCTGTACCGCCTCGAGCGCCTGCGCCGGGACCCACACCGCGAGATGCACACGAGGGGAGGCTGAGATGCCGAGGATGCAATGCATGACGCTGGCCGCCTTCGCGCTGGTGGGCGGAGTGACCGCGTGCGGCTCCAAGCCGCCCCCGGATTACGCCCCGGACCCGGAGCTCGTCGCGCAGATCACCGGGATCAACATGCGAGCGCCGGGCCGGGCGTGCCCCGGCCAGTCCATCCGGGCCGACTACGAGGCGGAGCTGGCCGATGGGCGAGCGGTTCCGTTCTCCCGGGAGTACGACGACGAAAATCCGCCGCCGCTGCACGTCGTGTTCCTGCGGCGCTGGAGTCAGGAAGCCGTCTCGCAGGAGGACGGAGACTGGAACCTGGAGGACGACCCCCTGGAGACGGTGATGGAGGGCTTCCGTCTGACCGCGGAGCTGAAGGCCGACCGCTCGATCTCGGTGACCCACGTGGTGCGGCCGGATTACTCCTGCATGCCACACGCGTTCCGGTTCGACGGCCGGGCCGGCCGCCGCGGCGAGCCGGGAGGCCCGGGTCCCGATGTGCTCGTGCGGCTCGACATCTTGAGCTCGCCGTTCTACGAGCGCCTGGTGGTGGCGAGCGTGGAGGTGGGCACCGCGCCGCCATTCTACCTCTTCCAGGACGCCGACCTGGTCCCGCCGTCGGACTGGCTCGTTGTCGAATCCCGCGGCGGCCACGGCGGGCGCGGTCTGGACGGGGCGTCGGGCGCCGCGGGGGCCGCCGGCGCGGCTGGATGCCCCGGTGGAAGTGGTGGGGCCGGGGGTGCGGGGAGCAATGGGGGCCCTGGGGCCCCGGGTGGCTCGGGCGGGCACGTGACGGTGATGGCTCCCAACGAGCTGCCGTACCTGGCCGGCCTGGTGGACGCCTATGGCACGGGAGGCCCCGGAGGCGCCGGCGGCAAGGCAGGCCCCGGTGGGCCGGGAGGCAAGGGCGGGGCGGCCACGGCGCGGCGGTGCGAGGCGGGCGAGGACGGTGCTCCGGGTGCCGACGGCAGGCCGGGGCCGGAAGGAGCTGAAGGCGCCCTCGGCCCCCGGGCAAGGGTGATAACGGTCGCCGCCGCCGATCTCTTCCCGCGGCCGGTTCCGCCACGGCTGCAGGAGCTCTTAGATTACTCGCATCGCTGAGGGCGGCACGGCGCGGTGGATTCTTAATAGGTCGTTCATAGAGCCTATCACGAAAATTGGAAATCTGCTGTTAGGTTGTGCGGGGCGTGACGTGGTGGTAACCCCTTGTGGCATCGACACGTGGCCCACTTGGCCACGGCGATCCGTTGGGGCGGCCGCCGGCACATCCCGCTCTTCATTTGGGTGAAGTTCAAATCGGTATTCAGGAGCCAAGCTCGTGATCATCTGCGTTCCAAAAGAGAGTGGCGCGATCGAGCATCGGGTGGCGCTGACCCCCGACGTCGTGAAGCGCCTGGTCAAACAGGGGCACGAGGTGCGGGTCGAGCACGACGCCGGCGTCGCGGCCTCGTTCACCAACGAGGCATTCACCGAGGTCGGCGCCAAAATCGTAGCGGATGCCGGCGCGCTGTGGCGCGAAGGCGATTTCGTGCTCATGGTGGGACGGCCCGAGGGTGAGATCCCGCCGATGAAGGACGGCGGCATTCTCGTCGGGATGCTGTTCCCGCTCACGAACCCTGATCTCGTCGAGAAGCTCGCGAAGGCGAAGGTGACGAGCTTCAGTCTCGACCAACTCCCGCGCATCTCCCGCGCCCAGGTGATGGACGTGCTCTCGTCGATGAGCACCATCGCCGGTTACAAGGCGGTCCTCATGGCCGCGGCGCAGTCCGGCAAGTTCATGCCGATGCTCGTCACGGCAGCCGGCACCATCGCGCCGGCCAAGCTGTTCGTGCTCGGCGCCGGAGTGGCTGGGCTGCAGGCCATCGCGACGGCGCGCCGCCTCGGGGCCGTGGTGTCGGCGTTCGACGTGCGGCCGGCCGTGAA
>CP070716.1:1310992-1328264 GCA_020350425.1 Gemmatimonadota bacterium | reverse complement strand
GAGCGGATGCTGGCGCTGCTGGTGGGCCCGCTGCTCGAGACCGGAGCGCGCGCGACGGCGCTGCGGAACGTGATCGTGCTCATCCTCGGTACGGTGATCGTGAAGAACGCCGCGGCGTTCGTGGCGGGGTACCTCGGCGAGTACGTGCAGGAGGGCGTGGCGCGGGATCTGCGGGTCAGGCTGTACGCGCACATCCAGCGTCTCGGCCTGGGCTACTTTCACGATATGAAGGGCGGCCAGCTGCTGAGCCGCGTGGTCGCCGACACCGATCAGGCCAAGAGCCTGGTCAGCGCGGCGCTCGTGTCGGCCCTGCAGAACCTGATCCTGGTCGTGGTCTACGTCGCGCTCCTGTTCACCCTCTCCTGGCGCCTCGCGCTGGTCACGCTCTTGCTGGCACCGGCGATCGTGCTGGTCATGCGCCCCATCCTCAGGCGCATCCGCTCGCGGGTGCGCGGGGCGCTCGACGACCGGGGCGAGCTCACCGCGATCGTGAGCGAGACCGTCGAGGGAGCGCGCCTCGTGAAGGCGCACGGCGCGGAGGCGTACGAGCGGCGCCGGTTCACCGAGGTGGTGAATCGCTACTTCAGGGGCATCCTGGGAGCGCGGGGGCTCGCGGTCCTGGCGAGCCCGGTGAGCGAATCGGTGGGCGCGGTGGTGTTCGTGCTGCTCCTACTGGCGGCCTTCTCCGCCTCGGGTGGGCAAGCGCTGCGCCCGGAGGTGCTGGTCGCGTTCCTGGCGGTCTCGCTCCGGCTGCTCCCGCCGGTCAAGCGCCTGTCCCAGTTCCCGGCGCAGGCCGAGCAGGCGCTGGGGGCGGCCGAGCGGGTCTTCGAGGTGCTGGACCGGCCGGCCGACGACGTGGACCCGCCTGGCGCGCCGTCGTTCCCCGGCTTGCAGCGGGAGATCGTGCTGCGCGACGTGTGGGTCGCGTACGAGGGGGAAGACTGGGTCCTGCGCGGCGTCGACCTGCGACTGCGGCGCGGTGAGGTGGTGGCGATCGTGGGCCCGTCCGGGGCGGGAAAGTCCACGCTCGTGGATCTGCTGCCGCGCTTCGTGGAGCCGTCCCGCGGTCAGGTGCTGATCGATGACGTACCGCTGGAGCGCTATGGACGGCGCTCACTGCGTCAGGCGCTGGGCATCGTGAGCCAGCACACCGTGATCTTCAACGATACGGTGCGCAGCAACATCGCCTACGGCGACCAGGAGGGCGCGAGCGACGAGGCGGTGGTAGCCGCAGCGCGCGCCGCCAACGCGCACCATTTCATCGAGCGCCTGCCGCGGGGGTACGCTACGCTGCTGGGCGAGCGCGGCATGCGGCTCTCGGGTGGCGAGCGCCAGCGCATCGCCATCGCCCGTGCCCTGCTGCGCGATCCCCCGATCCTCATCCTCGACGAGGCGACCTCGAACCTCGACACCGAATCGGAGCGATTGGTGCAGGTGGCCATCGCCCGGTTGCTGGAGAACCGCACGGTGCTCGTGGTGGCGCACCGGCTCTCGACCGTGGCGCGGGCGGACTGCATCGTCGTGCTCGACGGCGGGCGGCTGGTCGAGCAGGGCCGGCATGCGGAGCTGATTCGCGCGGGAGGCCTGTATCAGCGCCTGGTGTCGGTGGAGCTATCCCGCCAGGCGGCGGGGATCAAGTAGCGCCGCCGCTGCCTCAGTCCTCCTCGCGCGGCGGGTGGTTCGCCGGATGCACCGCGATCGCGTACGTCGGGCACTGCCGCACGATCTCCGCTTCCACCGGTGACCAGACCTGCTCGCGGTCGGTGACGACCGCCCTGCCCTCGTCGTCCAGCCGGAACAGCCCCCACGGTGCGTTCACCAGGCAGTGCCCGCAGCCGATGCAGTGCTCCCGATCGACCCGCACGTGGTAGTGCTGCCGCGGGTACACGCCGCTCGCGTTGGGCCCGGGAATCGTCGTGGGATCGCTCAGCAGCTCCTTGGTCGCGCGGTAGCCCTCCTCGACCAGCTCGCGGTTGTGGCCGAAGGAGAACATGCCGTACTGCTCCACCCGCGGCTGCACGAGGAGCAACGGCGGCCATTCCCACGCCCGGAGCACGCCGGTGCGGCGGTTCTCGATGGCGATCTCGATCGCGCGGGCGAACACGGCGGCGAACCCCGCCAGGTGCATGTCCGCCTTGAGCACGCCGCTCGCGCCCACGTCCACCGCCATCACGAGGTCGTGCCCGCGAGCCGCGGCCACGCCGACCGGGAGATTGGAGACGGCGGCGCCGTCCATGAAGTGGCGTCCGTTGATCTCGTGCGGGGGCAGGTAGCCCGGCAGGGCACAGGAGGCCAGCACCGCATCAGCCACGGGGACGTCGTTCAGCCCCGGGGCGCCCCACAGCACTTGGGTGCCGGTGTTGACGTCCACCGTATTCACGAAGAGCGGCCGCTCCAGCTCCTGGAAGGTGACGTCCCCCAGCAGGCCGCGCACCACGTGCTCCAGTGGCTCCTTGCGGTACAGCGCGGGCGACCGCATTCGCTTGAGGGCCATGTCGCGATGGGCCACCTGAAACAGGTCGCGCTGCCGCACCTCGAGGGCGAGCGCGGTGAGCTCCTCGGCCGAGATGCCGGCACACCAGGCGGCCCCCATCAGGGCACCGATGCTCGAACCCACCAGGTCCGCCGGCAAGAAGTCCCGCTCCTCGAGTGCCTGCAGCGCACCCGCGTGCGCCAGTCCCTTCATCCCTCCGCCGCCCAAGACCAGCGTGAATCGGCGTTCGCTCCCAGTCACCGCACTACCTCCATCGTGTGCCGGGGACCGCGGCATAGCCGCCGCCCGCCTCGGTTGAGTACCTTCCAGCGCACCCTCAATGCTATCCGGTTGTCGTGACTGACAGCAACGTCGGCGCGCCGGCGCCCTCTGAACTCTCCAGCGCGTTCGTTCGACTGCGGAACGCCGAGTTCCCCTGGACCGCCGAAGCGACCTATCTCAACAACGCCAGTATCGGCCCGCTGCCGGAGCGCACGCGCGGGGTCATCGACGCGTTCACGGCGAAGCGCACGGCGCCGTATCAGCTGCCCGACAAGGAGCTGCAGGCGGTGCTTGCCGCGGGACGCCACGCGGCGGCCCGCCTCATCAATGCCGACGTCGGGGAGATCGCGCTGGCGACCAACACGAGCTTCGGGCTGAACGTCGCCGCCACCTCGCTCCCCATCGAGCCCGGCGAGACCGTGCTCGTGTGCGACAAGGAGTTTCCTGCGAACGTCTATCCCTGGCTGAGGCTGCGCGAACGCGGGATCGACGTGGAGCTCGCGCCGGTCTCGGCGGAGGGATGGCCGAGCGAGGGATACCTGCTGGAGCGGCTGCGAGATTCTCGGGTGCGGGTCCTCGCGGTCTCGCACGTGCAGTTCGCCAACGGCTACCGCGCCGACCTCGACCGCCTCGGCGAGGCCTGCCGCGCCAACGGCACCTATCTCGTGGTCGACGCGATCCAGGCGCTGGGGCAGGTCCCGCTCGACGTGCGACGCACGCCGGTGGACATCCTGGCGTGCGGCGCGCAGAAGTGGCTGCTGTCGCCCTGGGGTTCGGGGTTCGTGTACGTGCGCCGCGAGCTCGTGCCCACGCTGGAGCCGGTGATGGCCGGATGGTTCTCGTTCGAGGGCACCGACGACTTTTCCCGCCTCACCGAGTACAACACCACCTTCCTCGCCGACGCACGCCGCTTCGAGGCCGGCACGCTCCCGTTCCAGGACGTGGCGGGCATGGCGGAGAGCATCGGGATGTTGCTCGAGTTCGGCGTCGACCGAATCGCGGCCTACCTGCGGGATCTGCGCCAGCCGCTGCTCGACGCGGCGGCCGACGGGGCCATCTCCGTCTGTTCGCCGCTGGACGAGGAGCATTGCAGCTCGATCGTGTGCGTCAAGACGGAGAATGTGGCTGAGTCCTACCATGCCCTGAAGCGGGCGGGGGTCGTGGGGGCGCTGCGCGAGGGGTCGATCCGGCTCTCGCCGCACTGCTACAACACCGTCGAAGAGCTCGAGCGCGTGGTGGAGATCCTGCGAGGGGGGTGATGGACGACTGCGTGTTCTGCGCGATTCTCGCGGGACGGGTGCCCGGCAGCGTCGTCTACGAAGACGACGACGCCGTGGCGCTGATGGACCTGTATCCGGTGCACCCCGGCCACGTGCTCATCGTGCCGCGGCAGCACGTGACGGATCTCGCATCGTGCCCCGGGGACCTGGCGGGCCGGCTGTTCGCGCTGAGTGGCAAGGTGGCGCCCGCGATCGTCGAGGCAACGGACGCGGCGGGCTTCAACGTGTGGACGGCCAACGGGAAGGCGGCGGGGCAGGAGGTGTTCCACCTGCACTTGCACGTGCTGCCCCGCTACGAGGACGACACGTTCGGGTTGCGGTTCCCCAAAGGATATCCGCAGGAGGCCACCCGCGCCGAGCTCGACGCGATGGCCGGGCAGATCAGGTCGAGGCTGTGAAGATGAAGTCGGTCTTCTTGCCGCGCCGCAGCCAGAGGTAGCCGCCCGCCAGCAGCCGGTCCCGCCCAACGGCGCTGTCGAGCGTCAGCGGCTCGCCGTTCAACGTGATGCCGCCTTGCGAGAGCAACCTCCGCGCCTCGCTCTTCGACTTGGCGAGGGTCGAGCCCGCCACCAGGTCCGCGGCCGAGATCTCGCGCTTGAGCGTGATCGTCCCGCTGGGCAGCTCGCCCCGCAGCATCTCCCACGTCGCGGCGTCCGCCTCCCGCGGATCGAGCTCCCCGAACATCACCCGCGAAGCCGCCGCGGCGCTCGCCGCCGCCTCGTGCCCGTGCACGCGCTCGGTCACCTCCGTCGCGAGGGCCTGGTGCGGGAGGCGCGCGCCGGCGTTGCCCGCGTGCCGCTCCATGAGATCGGCGATTTCCTCCCGCGGGCGAAACGAGAGCGCGCGGAAGTAGGCCTGCACGTCGCGGTCGTCGGCGTTGATCCAGAACTGGTAGAACTTGTAGGGCGAGGTCAGCTCCGGATCGAGCCACACGGCACCTTCCTCCGACTTGCCGAACTTGCCGCCCGACGGCGTGGTGAGCAGCGGTGCCGTGAGGCCGTGCGCCTCTCCGCCGTCCACTCGGCGGATCAGCTCGCGGCCCGCCGTGATGTTGCCCCACTGGTCGGAGCCGCCAAGCTGCAGCTCGCAGTGCTTCTCGCGGTACAGGTGCAGGAAGTCGTACGCCTGGAGCAGCATGTAGCTGAACTCGGTGTACGAGATCCCCTCCTCCAGCCGGCTCTTCACCGACTCCTTTTGCAGCATGTACGAGAGGGTGAAGTGCTTGCCGGTGTCGCGCAGGAAGGCGAGCAGGTTGAGCGGGCGAAGCCACGCGGCGTTGTCGACCATCTCGGCGTCGGTGGCGCCGGTGCCGAACTCGAGGAAGCGCGCGAGCTGCTGCTGCTGGCGCTCGGTGTGCTCTCCGATGGTGTGCTCGTCCAGCAGGGGACGCTCGGACGATCGTCCACTGGGGTCGCCGATCATGCCGGTGCCGCCGCCCACCACGACGAGCGGCTTGCCGCCGGCGCGCTGCAGGTGGGCCAACAGCATGACGGGGACCAGGTTGCCGACCTGCAGGCTGCGGGCGGTGGGGTCGAAGCCCACGTAGCCGGTGATCGGCCCCTTGGCCAGGCGCTCCCGGAATCCCGGCGTCTGGTTCTCCACCAGGCCGCGCCAGGTCAGCTCGTCGAGAAAGTTCATCGTACCTCGGTGTCGCCAAGCAACATAGCTACCCGGTCCCGGCTGGCAAGCTGAACCTGCCCTCACTACGTTTGAGTGTTACGCAGGCCCTATGGAACCGACGCCCACGACCCCTCCCCCGCCGAAAGGCACGCGCCTGGGCGCCATCTTGCCCTGGCGCTGGTCGCGCCGCACCTGGCAGCTCGCGGGGCTTCTCGCGCTGGCCGGTCTGGGATTGGGGCTGGGGCTGGCGTACGGCGGCTGGACCCGCGCCTGCGCGGGGAACGCCTGTCCCTCCATCGGGGTGCTGGAGTCGTACCGGCCGACCCAGGCGCTCAAGGTGTACGCGGCCGACGGCCGGCTGATCCAGGAGGTCGGCGCCCAGCACCGCACCGTGCTCAGCTCCGACGAGATCGATCCCGCGCTGCGGGCGGCGTTCGTCGCGGTGGAGGACAAGCGCTTCTACGAGCACGGGGGCATCGACTTCCGGCGGATCGCCGGGGCGATCATCGCGGACGTCAAGGCCCTCAGCTTCGTGGAGGGCTTCTCCACGATCACGATGCAGCTCGCCCGCAACGTTTGGTCGCGTGAGCTCCCCAGCACGAAGTCGATCCGGCGCAAGGTGCGCGAGATGCGCGTGGCGCTGGAGCTCGAGGAGACCTACGACAAGGACCGCATTCTCGAGCTGTACCTCAATCAGATCTACCTGGGCGGGAGTGCCTACGGGGTCGAGGCGGGCGCCCAGCGCTACTTCGGCAAGTCGGCGCGCGACCTCAACCCGGCCGAGTCGGCGCTGCTGGCGGCGATCGCCAACGTGCCGGGCTACTACGACCCGCGACGGTTCCCGTACCGCGCGTTGCAGCGCCGCAACATCGTCCTCAATCTGATGCGCGATCAGGGCTACCTGGCGCCCGACGATGCGGAGCGGTGGAAGGCCTACCCCGTGGTGCTCAGCTCGCGCGTGGACTTCGGCGATGTGGCGCCGTACTTCGTCGAGTGGGTGCGGCGACAGCTCTACGCCCGGCTGGGGAACGCCATCTACGAGCGCGGCTACCGGGTGTACACCACGCTCGACCTGGACATGCAGCTCGCCGCCGAGCTGGCGGTGGAGGAGCAGCTGGAGCACATCGAAAACGGTGAGTTGGGCCGCTACCACCATCTCACGTACCAGCAGTACCTCGACAGCGTCGAGACGCCTGGTGCGAAGACGACCGACACGCCCTACCTCCAGGGCGCGCTGGTCACGCTCAACGCCGACTCGGGCTACGTGCGGGCGATGGTGGGCGGGCGGGATTACAGTCACTCCGAGTGGAACCGCATCACCCAGGCCGAGCGGCAGGCCGGCTCGACCTTCAAGCCGTTCGTGTTCTCGGCGGCGCTGCGCGCCGGCAAGCCCGCCAGCTACATGATCACCGACGGCCCCATCAGCATCATGCAGAACGACACGATGCCGTGGGAGCCGCAGAACTTCGACGACCGGTTCTACGGTCCCATGACGATGCGGCGCGGGCTGGCGCTGTCGCGCAACCTGGTGGCCATCAGGCTGGGACTGGAGATGGGCGTGCCCGCCGTGGTCGGCGAGGCGCAGCGCTACGGGATCTCGACCCAGCTGCCGCGGGTGCCCTCGGTGTCCATTGGTGCGGCGTCCGTGATCCCCCTGGAGATGGCCTCGGCCTACACCGCCTTCGCCACCGTGGGCACGCAGGCGGCGCCGGTGGGGATTCTGCGTGTCGAGGACGGGGACGGGAACATCGTGTGGCAGCCGCAGGTGCGGCGCACGCCGATTCTGGATCCGGAGCGCGCCTGGCTCCTCACGAACATGCTGCAGTGGGTCGTGGACCGCGGCACCGCGACCGGCGCCGTGCGCGCGCGCGGCGGCTTTCGCCACCCGGCCGGCGGCAAGACGGGCACCACCAACGACGGCACCGACGTGTGGTTCGTCGGCTTCACGCCCGAGCTGGTCACCGCCGTCTGGATCGGTTTCGACCAGCCGCGCAAGATCAAGGCGAACGCCCAAGGGGGGCTGCTCGCCGCCCCAGCATGGGTGCAGTTCATGAACGAGGTGTACGAGCGGCGTCCGCCCCCGCGCGAGTGGGAGCGTCCCAGCGGCCTGGTGCTGCACCGCATCGACAACACCACCGGGTACCGGGCGACCGACTTCTGTCCCCGCGACGCGGTGTACTTCGAGTGGTTCATCCCGGGCACCGAGCCCACCGAGTTCTGCCCCGTGCACAACCCGTTCGACCGCATCTTCAGCGAGGCACCAGGGGTCGGCGCCCCCCCGGGAGGCCGCCACTGAGGCCGCTCAGGGTCAGCGCGAGCGTCGTCTGGCCCGTCGTCACTCCGCCCATCCAACGCGGTGCGGTCCTGACGGATGCGCGCGGTCGCATCGCGGCCGTCGGACCGGAGGAGTGGGTTGCCCACCCCCCCGACGCCGAGCCGGTGGACTACACCGACGCCGTGCTGCTGCCGGGATTCGTCAACGCCCACACCCACCTCGAGCTGCACGGCTTTCGCGGGCAACTCCCCGAGACGGAGTTCTCTACCTGGATGCAGCTGATGCGCGCCATCCGGCAGAGCACGCCGCGGGAGACGTACGAGGCGGGCGCCCCCGAGGGGCTCAGGGAAGCCTGGCGCCACGGTACCACCACGGTGGCCGACACCGGCACGAGCGGGGCTACGGTGCGGGCGCTCGCCGAGCTGGGCGGCAGGGGTATCTACTACCAGGAGGCGATCGGTCCCGACCCGAGCAGCTGCGAGGAGGCCTTTGCGGAGCTCACCGGCGCCGTGGCGCAGCTGCGGGACTCGGCCCCCCGGGAGGTCACGATCGGCGTCTCGCCCCATGCGCCGTACACGGTGAGCCCGGAGCTGCTGCGGCGAGTGGTCGCCTTCGCCCGCACGGAGCGGCTGCCGCTGGCCAGCCACCTGGCGGAGTCGTCGGCGGAGGCCGAGTTCGTGGCGCGCGGCGCGGGGCCCTTCGCGGAGAGCCGGCACTCGCGGGGAATCCCGATGCCGCCCGTGGCGCGGTCGCCCGTCGAGTTTGCGGCGCGTGCCGGACTGCTCGGCCCGGACTTCCTCGCGATCCATGCGGTCCGGGCCGACGCCGACGATGTGGCGGCACTGGCGGCCTCGGGGAGCGCCGTGGCGGTTTGCCCGCGCTCCAACCTGCGCCACGGTCACGGCAACGCCCCGCTCGGGGCGCTGCTCGATGCCGGGCTGCGCGTCGGGCTCGGGACCGATTCGGTGGCCAGCGTGGAATCGCTCGACCTGCTTGCGGAGGCGCGAGCAGCCCGCGGGCTTGCGGGCCTCACGGCTGAAGAGGCCCTGCGACTGCTCACCATCGGCGGGGCGCGCGCCATCGGCATGGACGCGGAGATCGGCTCTCTGGAGGTGGGCAAGTGGGCCGACCTCGTGGTGCTGCAGCTCGGCGGCGGGGACCGTACGTTCGGGACCGGCGACACCGACCTCGCCGCGCGGTTGCTCGCGGCCGATCCGTCGTGCATTGTGTGCACCTACGTGGGCGGGCGCCGAGTGCACCCCCACCCCGACTCATGAAGACCCAACGTCACGCCGCCATCCTGCGCCTGGTCCGGGCGCGGACCGTCCAGAGCCAGGAGCAGCTGCGCACCCTGCTCAAGGCCGACGGGATCGACGTCACCCAGGCGACCCTGTCGCGCGACCTGCACGAGCTGCGCCTGCTCAAGGTGACCGCTGCGGACGGCACGGTGCGCTACGCGCCGCCCCACGAGGGTGAGGTGCTGCACCCCTCGCTGGAGCAGCTCCTCCCCGCGCTGCTCGTGTCGGTGGATGGCGTGGGGAACCAGCTCGTGTTGCGCACGCCCGCCGGGAGCGCCAATGCCCTGGGGAGCGCCATCGACGCCCAGGAGTGGAAGGAAGTCGTGGGGACGCTGGCGGGCGACGACACGATCCTGGTCATCGCCCGCTCGGAGAAAGCCCGCCGCACGGTGGCGGCACGGCTCGAGGAGCTCGCTCAGGCAGGTCCTTGACCGGCCGGAACCTTCCTGTATGTTTATGCGTCTAACTGCATAGACATACAACAGGAGCCGGCTCGTGGGTCCACTCGTCACTCTCGCCTACTCCGGGGGGCTCGACACCTCCGCCATCGTTCCCTGGCTCAAGGACACCTACGGGGCCCGGGTGCTCTGCTACGTGGCCGACGTGGGGCAGGGCGCCCGCGAGCTGGACGGCGTGGAGGAGAAGGCCGTCCGCTCGGGCGCGGCCGGCTGCGTGCAGGAGGACCTGCGCGAGCAGTTCGTCAGCGACTTCGTATTCCCCACCCTGCGCGCCGGCGCCGTGTACTCCCGCACGTACCTGCTGGGCACCGCCATGGCGCGCCCCCTCATCGCGGCCGCGCAGGTGGGGGCCGCTCGCCGCAGCGGCGCGACGCACCTGGCCCACGGCTGCACCGGGAAGGGCAACGACCAGGTCCGCTTCGAGCTCACCTTCCAGGCGCTCGCCCCCGATCTCGGGGTGATCGCGCCGTGGCGTGAGTGGAGCTACCGGGGCCGGGAGGACCTGCTGGCCTACCTGCGTGAGAAGGGGATCCCGGTGGAGGCCAGCGCCCAGAAGCCCTACTCGCGGGACCGCAACCTGTGGCACTGCTCGCACGAGGGCGGGATCCTCGAGGACCCGGCGGCGCCGCCCCCGGAGGATCTCTTCCTGCTGACGGCCGACCCCACGGACGCACCCGACCAGCCGGACGAGGTCACGATCGGCTTCGAGCGGGGCACGCCGGTCGCGCTCGACGGCCAGCCGACCGGGCCGGTGGAGTTGCTGGAGCGGCTCAACCAGCTGGCCGGCGCGCACGGCGTGGGCCGGGCCGACGTGGTGGAGGACCGGCTGGTGGGGATGAAGTCGCGCGGCATCTACGAGACGCCGGGGGGCACCGTGCTCAGGGCGGCGCATCGCGAGCTGGAGCAGCTCGTGCTCGACCGCCGCACCCTGGCGCTCAAGGACGAGCTCGCCCCCCGCTACGCCGACCTGGTTTACGAGGGACGCTGGTGGACGAGGGAGCGGGAGGCGCTCGACGCCCTCGTGGACGTCACCCAGCAGCGGGTGACGGGGAGCGCGCGGGTCCGCCTGTTCAAGGGCGGCGCCTCGGTCGTGTCACGCGAGAGCCCGTACTCTCTCTATGCGGGAGCGTACGCCACGTTCGAGGCAGACGAGGTCTACGACCAGGCGGACGCCGGCGGCTTCATCAACCTGTTCGGCCTCCCCGTACGGATCGGCGCGCAGGTGGAGGCGCAGCCCAAGCGACTGGAAGAGGTGGCGTGACCGGGCACGACTCGGCGGGGCACGACGCGCCCGGGGCGGCCTCGCCGGCCGGCGCGGCGGGCGGGCGCGCGCCGCACCAGCTGTGGGGCGGACGCTTCGCCCTCGGCCTGGAGGAGGCGGCCGACCGGCTCAACCGCTCCCTGGCCGTGGACCACCGGCTGTGGCCCCAGGACGTGCGCGCGGCGCGGGCCTGGGTGCTGGCGCTGGGGCGCGCCGGCGTGCTCGCGCCCGACGAGGAGGTTACGCTCGTCGGGGGGCTGGAGCGCGTAGGCGAGCGCCTCGCCGACGGTGCAGCGGCGGGCGCGCCCGACGAGGACGTGCACACCCTGGTGGAGCGCCTGCTGTACGAGGAGGTGGGCGAGTTGGCCGGCAAGCTCAACACCGGCCGGTCCCGCAACGACCAGGTGGCCACCGATCTCCGGCTCTGGACCCTTGAGGCGATCGCCGAGATCGACCGCGAGGTCGCCGCGCTCGGTGAGGCGCTGGTGGGCCAGGCGAGGAAGGGGCTCGACCTGCTGCTCCCGGGCTACACCCACGGGCAGCGCGCGCAGCCGGTGCGGTGGGCCTACGTGCTGGTGGCCCACGCCTGGCCCCTGACGCGCGACCGCGAGCGGCTCGCCGACGCGGCCGGCCGCACGGCCGAGCTGCCGCTGGGCCTGGGTGCCGTGGCCGGCTCGGGGATGCCCGTGGACCGGACCGTGCTGCAGAAGCTGCTGGGGTTCGACCGGCTGTCCCCCAACGCGCTGGACGCGACCGGCGACCGGGACTTCGTGGCGGAGACGCTCTTCGCGCTGGCGCTGCTGGCGACCCACTGCTCCCGACTGGCCGGCGAGCTGCAGGCCTACGCCTCCTCCGAGTACGGCTTCGTGCGGCTGGCCGACGGCTACAGCACCGGCTCGAGCCTGCTGCCGCAGAAGCGGAACCCCGACGTGCTGGAGCTGGCGCGGGGCAAGGCGGCGCGGCTGCTGGGCGACCTCTCCGCCATGGTCGGGCTGCTCAAGGGCCTGCCGGCGGGCTACAGCAAGGACCTGCAGGAGGACAAGGCGATCCTGTTCGACGCGGTGGACACGGTGCTGCTCACACTGCCCGCGCTGCGGGGCGCCATCGAGACGCTCGAGCCCGTCGCCGGGTGCATGGAGCGGGCGCTCGACCAGAGCCTGCTCGCCACCGATCTGGCCGACAAGCTGGTGGGGGCCGGGGTGCCGTTCCGGGAGGCGCACACGCTGGTAGGCCGGCTGGTGCGCGCGGCCGAGGCTGCGGGGGTGGGGATCCGCGACGTCGGCACCGACGTGGCCCAGGGCATCCATCCCAAGCTGCCGGGGTTCATCGCCACCTTGGGCTCGTGGGACGATTCCGTGGAGCGCCGCGCTACCGCGGGGGGCTCGGCCCGCGCCGCCGTCCAGGCCCAGATCGAGGAGCTCGCGACGGCATTCCAAGTCGTTCTCTAAAAGAGAGTTACAGGGTATGCGAAGCGGGGGGTGGCTCAGGCCACCCCCCGTTCTATGTAACCCCTGCGACGCGCCGGTTGGGTATTGCGTGGTCCCTGCTCGTCCCCTCCAGACAAGCCCTCCCGCCGGGCGGCGGGATGCCTGCGCGCCGCAGTGTATCGGTCGGGGTCCCTGAGTCTCCCTACGCGGGGGCGCCCCCGCGGTTTCGAGGGAACGCGCTCCCATGACTCTCGGGCTCCCGTAGGCTAGACGCATGGACCGGGCAAAAGGTTGCCTCAACGGGAGTGGTGATCCACGTCCTATCCCGAGCCTTTGGGTCGCCCAATATTGGCGCTGTGCCGGCGGGGCTCCCAAAGGGGATGCAAACCGCCCGGATTTCAGGCGTTTCGAGAGAAGGCGGAGTGTGACCGTATTCACAGCGGGTCCGCGGCGAATCTCGTAAGTTGCCGTCGTACAAGGACGTGGCTCGGGAGAGGATGGGTGGCATCCGAGTTGCGTACTTGGTGTTCAGCGGATTCCCGGGATTCGCCCGGGGTGCGTTGCTGGCCGAAAAGAGCAAACCAGGGGAAACTCTGGGACGCAAAGCCACGGGTCGTCCTCGCCACGAGACGACAGCCGGGCTGCCGGGGGCAATGCCGATGAGTACACGACGTGAGAGGAATCGAGACGGCTGGGGCAATCCCCTGCCGCGCGAGCACGACTCTCGTACTCATCGCCCGCCTCGCCGAGATCGCTCTCCTGAGGCACTTACCGGCGTCATATCGGTTCGAGAGCGCCCCGTGGGGTGCAGGCCATGCCGTACCTGGCCGTGGCCGCTCCGCGCGGGGAAGCGTGTATCGAAACTTGGATCATATGGGCGGGTGCTGGCGGCGCGGTGCCGCCGGCCCTACCCTCGAAGCGTACGGTCGGGCAGCGGCCGAGTTCCCTAGCGCGTGGAGGACCCTATGTCTGTGTTCAAGCGACTGAGCGGCGACCGGAGGGGCTTCGCCCTGGAGGCGACCCTGATGGTCATGCTGCTCATTTCGGTGTTGCTCGCCGCCGCGGTGATGGGGGCGATGACGACCACCCGGACTTCGAGTCTGGACTACCGGAATTCGCGGGTCTTCTACGCAGCCGAGGCGGCGACGGAAGCCATCATGGGGCAGCTGGGCATCTACATGGAGGACGGCTACCTCTCCGACGAGGAGCTGGCGGCGCTCTACCCGCCGACGCTGGAGGGCTTCACGTTCGACAGCTTCGCGGTGACCAAGACCGGCGAGAGCGTGGTGGAAACCATCACCGACGGGTCGTTCGCGGGCCTCTACTCGCTGACGCAGAAGGTCGAGATCTACTCGGAGGCGGAGGACCCGATGGAGAACACCTCCGCCGTGCTGATCTCGGCCAAGGCGCAGGCCATCCCCATCTTCCAGTTCGGGGTGTTCTTCGAGAAGGACCTGGAGGCCACCAACGGTCCCCCCATGACGTTCAGCGGGTGGGTGCACTCCAACGGGAACATCTACCTGAGCTCGAATAACGCCTGGTACAAGGACGTGATCACCACGCCCAACAAGGCGTACCACGACCGGAAGGACAACCACCAGATCTATGACGGTGTGTACATCGACGACGCCTACGGGAACGAAGTACAGATGCTGTTCGACAGCCGGACCCACGCCGACCCCAACGCGTTCCGCGCGCGGAGCGATCAGGACTTCGACAACCGGCTCAAGACCGACGCGTACGAGGTGGACTCGCTCAAGGTGCCGCTGCCGGCGGGCGTGGGTCCCCGCGAGGTGATGGAGCCGCGTCAGGCGGGCGACACCGACACCGAGAAGCGGGTGAAGTTCGCCTGGAAGGCCGACGCGTACGTCACGGTGGACCTGGAGAACCTGGGTGACATCAACTCGGTGTGCGGTGGGGCCGGCTCGACGACGCCCGACCAGGTGATCGGCAACCCCGGCGTGGTTGGCCTGCAGCCAGTGGCCGGCGGGGTGAAGGTCACCTTCAAGGTGGGCGACGCCTGCGGCTGGAAGACCACCGGCGATGCAGAGATCGAGGTGTACGGCGACGGCGCGATGCTCTGGGACGGCGAGGACGACCAGCTCTCGGCGAGCTGCACGTTCAACCTGATCATCCCCAATACGATCGACGAGTTGAGGATCGTGGTGACCGACAAGGGCGGCTCGCCCTGGAACGGCACGGCCATCTGGCAGAACCTGCAGAGCCTGCTGAGCGGCACCACGCCGTGGCCCACGATCACGGTGACGCGGCCTGCGGACAAGGTGCTCCCCAACATCGCGGACATGTGCAGCATCTTCAAGTGGGAGTGGGCGGCGTTCTACGACGGCCGCGAGGGCAACATGCGCGACATGCTGAGCTTCGACGTCGCGGCGCTCGACATGTGGGCGAAGGGGAACTCGAACAAGACGTCGGAGATCGTCTACGTCGAGATCAAGAGGCCGGCCAGCATCGGGGGGTGGTCGTCGGCGGCCAAGACGCTGCTCAAGGACAACACGCTCGATCCGGCGGTGCGGGTGGTCAACGCGTCGGTGCTGCCCAACCGGATGAGTATCGCCACCAGCTGGCCGCTGTACGTCCGGGGCGACTACAATGTCATCGGGTGGAAGCCGTCGGCCCTGGTGGGCGACGCCATCACGATTCTGTCGGAGGCGTGGGTGGACGCCGACCACAAGGCCCAGTCCATCAACAAGTCGCCTGCATTGGAGACCGAGGTGTGGGCGGCCATCCTGGCCGGCCACTCGGCCACGCCGTGCGACCACGAGAACGCGGGCTGTCCCGGAGGGTATGCGGACTTCTACGGCGGCGGGATCGAGAACTTCCCCCGCTTCCTGGAGAACTGGAACCCGGGCTACGGCAAGCAGACGTTCATCTACCGCGGCTCGCTGGTGTCGCTCGACACGGCGGTTGTGGCGGTGGGAACCTGGAACGGCACGTACTACTCGCCGCCCAATCGTGACTGGCAGTTCGACACCCGGTTCGAGGACCCGGCCAACCTGCCGCCCGGCACGCCCGTGGTGGGCGTGGTGATCCGGACGGCGTTCCGGCCGGTATACTAGGGATCCCACGGTTCCCCGGCCGCCGGCGGCTGCCGCCGGCCGGGGGCCGCGAGCCATATTCGACCTCGAGGCTGCGTGATGCGCAAGGGATTCACCCTGATCGAGATGCTGATCGTGATCTCCGTGATGTCGATCCTGATGGCGATCGCGATCCCGTTCATGCGGGTGAGCCCCACGCGCCAGGTGCGGCTCGCCGCGACGCAGCTCTCGCGCGACCTGGAGCTGGTGCGGACCCGGGCGCTGAGCACCCGGCGGGTCTCCCGCGTCTCGTTCGATGGCGCCACGCGGTCCTACGCGGGCTACAGCGACATCGACGAAGACGGGGTCATTATGGAGACCACGGCCGAGATGCAGGCGTTGCGCGCGTTCGGCCACCGCGAGTTCGATGCCCGGATCAGCTACGGCCGCGGCAGTGCGGGACCGGTCCCGGGCGACACGGCCGCGGGCGGGGCGATCTCGTTTCCGATGGGCCACGTGGAGTTCGGTGCACGCGGCGTCACCACGCCGTTCGGCACGCGCGGTGCGGTGTACCTGGTGCACAACAGCGATCCCGAAGCGGTGGCGGCGGTGTCGGTGGCGGGCTCCGGGTCGGTGAAGCTGTGGGTCTACAGAGGGGGGACCTGGCAATGAGACGAGAATCCGGATTCACGCTGATCTCGGTGCTGATCGCGATGGTCCTTCTCTCGGTGGGCATCATGGCGCTGGCGCGGGCGGGGGGCGAGGTCATCGCCGCGCGCTCGACGGCCTCGATCAAGGTGAACGCGCTGGCGATCGCGCGGGCGCACATCGAGCGGATCCGCGCGCAACCGCCGCAGGACGTCAAGGCGGAGGCGCCGGTGCAGGTCGACGAGTCGGGCCTGATGAACTCCGGGGGAGCGTACACCCGCACGGTGATCGTGGACGCCCTCGACCCGACCCTGATCCGCGTGAAGGTGCAGGTGGACTACCCTCGGGCCACGCTGCCGGTGGAGCTGGTGACGCTGATCTACATACCTCCGGTGCCGACCTAAGGAGCGAGCGATGCGGAAGCAGACGAAGAGACTGGGCTTTACCGTCATCGAGCTCCTCATCGCGCTCGTGATGGGGGTCATCGTGCTCAGCGCGGCGCTGTCGTTCGGCGTCTCGACCTGGCGCACGATGGAGGGGAACTCGGTGCGCGAGGAGGTCTACCGCAACGGCCGCTTCATCGGCATGTCGCTGGAACGGGACATGCAGACGGTGGGCGTGGGGATCGCGAGTACGGTGTCGTTCGGCACCCTGGCGGTGTGGGGCGACACGATCGTGATCCTCTCGGTGCCGTTCGAGCCGGAGCAGGCGCCGCCGGCCGACCTGGTTCCCAAAGCGGGGACCGACAACCCGCTGCCACCCGGGGGCACGTGCGGCACCTTCTGCATCAACCTGGACAAGGTCAAGCAGTTCTCGATCGAGGCCGGCGACCTGGCGCGGCTCCAGGTGAACGACGAGCGGCGGCTGATCCTGGTGACCTCGGTGACGCAGGGAGGCCAGAGCTGGATCGTGGAGTTCGGGACGCATACCGCGCTGTTGCGCTACATCGCGGGCCTCACGGGCAACCTGCTGCTCGACCGCTACTCCACCTTCGTGCAGAAGCTCGATCTGGTGGTGTATTACCTGGACGGCGACAAGCTGATGCGGGCCGAGAAGCTGAATCCCGATGGCACGCCGGCCGGCGAGGTGCTGACCGAGCCGCGAGGGAAGATGTTCTCTCCCGCCGAGACCCTTCCCGTCTCGGCAGGTGACCGGGCGGTCTCGTGATGGAACGGCGATTCCTCGGCTGGGATCGGCCGGGCCTTCTTTCGACCG
>CP070716.1:1298903-1310892 GCA_020350425.1 Gemmatimonadota bacterium | reverse complement strand
GCGGCGGCGATCGCCGTGTTCATCAGGATCCCGTCCACCCCCTGCTCCATCGTGATGCAGGCGTCGGAGGCGGTGCCCACCCCCGCATCCACGATGATCGGCTGGGACACGCGGCGCTTGATGGTGCGCACGGTGTAGGGATTGATGAGACCCAGCCCGCTGCCGATGGGCGAGGCGAGCGGCATGATGGCGGCGCACCCGGCGTCCTCCAGTCGGAGGGCGGTGATCAGGTCCTCGTTGGTGTACGCCATCACCTGGAACCCTTCCGCGACCAGGACGCGTGCCGCGCGCAGCAGCCCCTCCACGTCGGGCAGCAGGGTCTCCTCGTCGCCGATCACCTCGAGCTTGATGAACTCGTTGAACCCCGCCTCGCGGGCGAGTCGGGCGTACCGGATGGCGTCGTCGGCCGAGTAGCACCCGGCGGTGTTGGCCAGCAGGAAGACCTTCGCGGGATCGAGGTGGTGCAGGATCCCCTCCGCCTTGGTGCGGTCCAGGTCCACGCGGCGCACGGCCACGGTAATCACCTCTGCGCCCGAGGCCTCGATGGCCCGCACCATGGTCTCGTTGTCCCGGTACTTGCCGGTCCCGAGCATGAGCCGCGAGCGGAACTCGCGTCCGCCGATCACCAGGGGTTGGTCAGCCACCGTCACCCTCCACCCACGAAATGCACGAGTTCCACGCGGTCCCCGCTCTGCAGCCTGGTGTCCGCCAGGGCCGGGCGGCGCACGATCTCCCGATTGAGCTCCACCACGACCGTCCGTGGGTCGAGCTCGAGGTCGCCCAGCAGATCGAGCAGCGACGCGTCGGAAGCGATCGCCCGCTCTTCACCGTTGACGATGATGGTGATGGGGTCCGTCATCGCTCGAAAGATAGCAGGAACTCGCGCGCCGCTGCGCCGGAATCGTTCGCACCCCACAGCGCGGAGATCGCCGCGATACCCCAGGCGCCGGCGGCGCGGCACTCCGCGGCGCGGGCCGGCGTGACACCGCCGATCGCGATGACCCGTGCCGGTGCGGCGGCGGCGATCGCGTCGACGCCCAATGCGGCCCGCTCGGGGTGCGATCCGGTGGGCCATATCGGTCCCAGGAAGACGTAATCCGCGCCGGCCTCGTGCGCGTCGCGGGCCTCGCCGGGATCGTGGGTCGAGCGGCCGATGATGACGTCGGGGCCGAGCATCTCGCGCACGCGCGGCAGGGGGAGCCCGGTGGCCGGGAGGTGGACGCCGTGCGCCGAGACGAACCGAGCGACATCGGCGCGGTCGTTGACCACGACGAGCGCGCCGGTTTCGTGCAGCAGCGTCGCGACGGCAATCACCTGGCGGGCATCGACGGGACCCGGGCGGGCGTGGAGTGCCACATCGCCGGCGGCGGCAATGGCGCGGGCACGCGCCGCGAAGTCGGGGAGGAGCAGGACCTGTCTGTTGGTGACGGCGTGGAGCCGGGGAACGGCGGGCCTCACTCGAAGCGGTCGCCCTTCTTGCACGCGCGGCCACGGAGCCACTCCTTCGCGGCCATGCGCTGGCGCCCCGCCGGCTGGACGTCGAGGAACTGGAGCGCCCCGTCGCCGGTCGCCACCACGAAGGCGGGATCGGTCTCGACGACCTCGCCCGGCACCTCGGCGGCCTCCCACTCGTCGGCGGCCAGCGGGCCGAACAGCTTGACCTCCGTGCCCCGCAGCGTCGTCCAAGCGCCGGGCCGGGGATCGAAGGCCCGCACCTGGCGTGCGATGAGACCCGAGGGCTCCTCCCAGCGGATCTTGGTGAGGTCCCGGGTGATCTTGGGTGCGTAGGTCGCGTGCTGGTCGTCCTGGTGGATGGGATGCGCGGCGCCGACCTCGAGCAGCGCCAGCGCTTCGACCAGCGCAAGCGCTCCGATCTCTGCGAGCCGCACGGTGAGCTCGCCTCCCGTTTCGTCACGCGGGATGGGTGTCGACACGGCGTGGAGCACCGGTCCCGTGTCCATGCCGGCCTCCATCTGCATGATCGAGACCCCGGTCTCCTCGAACCCCTCCAGGATCGCGTGCTCGATTGGCGCCGCCCCGCGCAGCGCCGGCAGCAGCGACGCGTGGACGTTGATCATCCCGCGCCCGGGGATCTCGAGCAGCGCCGGCTTGAGGATGTGGCCGTACGCCACCACGACCCCGATGTCGAACGGCCCGAGGTCCCGCAGCTGCGCGAGAAACTCGTCGGAGCTGGGCTTCTCCGGCTGGAACACCGGGATGCCCTCCTCCTGTGCGACGACCTTGACGGGTGGGGGGATGAGCTTGGAGCGGGAGCGGCCGCGCGGCCGGTCGGGCTGCGTCACCACGACCGCCACGTCGAACCCCTCGCCGAGCAGCGCCCGGAGCGAGGGCACGGCGAAGTCGGGGGTCCCGAAGAAGACGATGCGCACGGTCAGATCCTGGAGCCGGCCTCTTCCTCCCGCTGCACTTCCTTGATGTAGCCCTCTTTGCCCTTGCGCGACTTCTGCCACTTCTTCATCAGCATGCGGCGCTTGAGCGGGCTCAGGTGGTCGACGAACAGCACGCCGTCGAGGTGATCGATCTCGTGCTGGATCGCCCGGGCGCGCAAGTCGGTGGCCTCGACCCGCACGCGCTCGTTGCTCGTGGTCGTCACCTCCACCACGACGTGGGCCGAGCGCTCAACGTCGCCGAAGATGTCGGGGATGGAGAGGCAGCCCTCTTCCCCCTTCACCCGTCCCTCCCGCTCGACGATCACCGGATCGATCAGCACCAGGGCATCGTTCTCCTCCGTCTGCACTACTGCCACTCGCCTGGCGATCCCCACCTGGTTGGCGGCCAGCCCGATTCCCTTCTCGGCGTGCATGGTGTCGAACAGGTCCTTCACCAGGTGCAGCAGTTCGTCGTCCACCTCGCCGATCTCGGCGGCGCGCTCCCGCAGCACGGGCGAGCCGAGCAGGTGAAGGGGACGCAGCGCCACTACTTCGACCCTGCCGACTGGTCCGCGCCCAGCAGCTCCGCCACCCGCTCCCGTTGAATCACCAGGCGGGACTCGCCGCTCTTGATCGTGATGTAGTTGTCCTTGATGTGGACGACCTCGCCGATGATTCCGCCCACCGTGACGACTATGTCGCCGCGCTTGAGCTGGGCCAGCCGCTCGCGGTGCTTCTTCTCCTGCTGGGCCTTGGGTCGGATGATCAGGAAATAGAAGATCGCCACGATGGCCATCATCTGGATCAGGAAGATGCTGAGGCCGCCGCCGCCCTGGCCGGAAGGCGCGAACAAGAAGAGCGTCTGAGGTGTCACGTGGTACCCCGTGCGTTATAGCGATCGAGCCATTCCCGGTGCCACCCCGCAAAGCTCCCGACCGTGATCTGGCGTCGCGCCTCGGCGGCGAGCCGGATCAGGAACCGCACGTTGTGGAGCGATAGGAGCCTCAGCCCCAGCAGCTCCTCCGCCACGAACAGGTGGCGCAGGTAGCCTCGGCTGTAGGTACGGCACGTCTCGCAGTCACAAGTCTCATCCAGCGGCCGCCGGTCTTCGCGGTGCGCGGCATTCCGGATGTTGATCGGTCCATCCGGCGTATAGGCCGAGCCGTTGCGGCCGTTGCGGGTCGGAGCCACGCAGTCGAACAGGTCCTGTCCCCGCGCCACCGCCGCCAACAGATCCTCTGGAAAGCCTACGCCCATAAGATAACGCGGCATCTCCGGGGGCAGCGATGCTTCGAGCGCCTCCAGCACTTCGAGCATCACCGGCTTCGGCTCCCCCACCGCGAGGCCGCCCACGGCGATGCCGCTCCACGCGCCGACGCCGAGCGCCTCCTCGGCGGCGCGCCGCCTGAGGTCGAGGTGGCCCGCTCCCTGGATGATGGGCCACATCGCCTGGCGCGCGGGCTCCGGTGCGGTGAGCTCCTGGTGCCGCGCGGCGCAGCGCTCCAGCCAGCGGGTGGTGCGCTCGAGCGCATCGGCGGCGGTCGCTCGGTCGGCGCCGCCCGGCACGACATGGTCGAACGCCATGGCCACGTCGGCACCCAGCGTCCACTGGATCTCCATGGCGCGCTCCGGCGTCAGGCGGCGCCGGCTCCCGTCCACGTGCGACTGGAACTCCACCCCGTCGTCGTCCACCTGGCGGAACCCTTCGAGGGAGAACACCTGGAAGCCGCCCGAGTCGGTGAGGATGGGGCCGCGCCACCCCATGAAGCGGTGCAGCCCGCCGAGCGTCGCCACCGTCTCCTCGCCGGGCCGCACGTGCAGGTGGTAGGTGTTGGCCAGCACCATGCCCGTGCCGATGGCCTCGAGGTCGAAGGGGGAGAGGGCGCGCACCGTACCCTGTGTGCCGACCGGCATGAATGCCGGGGTCTCGACCGCTCCATGCGGAAGGTGCAGGGTGCCTGCCCGCGCAGCGCCGTCGGTCGCCTCGACGCCGTACGCGAACGCGCTCATCGAATCGCCATCGCGTCGCCGTAGCTGAACAGCCGGTACTGCCGCGCCACCGCCTCCCGGTAGGCGGCCATGGTGTGCTCGTAGCCGGCGAACGCGGCGACCAGCATGAGCAAGGTGGAGCGTGGCAGGTGGAAGTTGGTGAGCAGCGCGTCCACGATCTTGAAGGTGTGGGGCGGGTAGATGAACAGGTCGGTCCAGCCGAACCCGGGCGCCACGTTCCACGACACGCCCTGCGACTTCGTCGCCGCCGTCTCGAGTGCCCGCGCCACCGTCGTGCCGACCGCCCACACTCTGCCGCCCCGCGCCAGCGCCGTGTTCACCTCGACGGCGGCGGCCTCCGAGATGGCGTACCACTCGGCGTGCATCCGGTGCTTCGCGGGGTCATCGACCTCGACCGGCTTGAACGTCCCGGGGCCCACGTGGAGCAGCAGCTCCGCGATGCGTACGCCGCGGCTCTTGAGCTCCTCGAGGATCTCCGCGGTGAAGTGGAGCCCTGCGGTGGGAGCGGCCACGCTCCCATCCACGTCCGCGAACACCGTCTGATAGCGCTCACGGTCCTCCGGCTCCGCGGGGCGTTCGATGTACGGCGGCAGCGGCACCACCCCGTGCCGCCGCATGATCTGCTCGGCGCTCAGGCGTCCGGAGAAGCTGATGCGCCGGAGGCCGCCCCCAACGACTTCCACCACCTCGGCCACCGCGTCGTCGCCGAAACGCACGGTGCGTCCCTCTTTGAGCTTGCCGCCGGGGTGCACCATCGCGAGCCACGTCCCGTCAGGCTCGGAGTGCACGAGCAGGATTTCCGCGTCGCCGCCGCTCTCCCGCTGCCCCGTGAGCCGCGCCGGGATGACGCGGCTCGCGTTGACCACGAGCACGTCGCCGGCCTCGAGCAACGTGGGGAAGTCGCGAAACCGCCGATGCCGCACCGTTCCGCTCTCCTTCTCGAGCTCCAGCATGCGACTCGCGCCCCGGTCGGCGAGGGGATGCTGCGCCACTGCCTCACGTGGGTATTCGAAGTCGAAGTCGGACGCGCGGTAGTGGCTACCCACCGGGCTCGTCGCCGAAGATGGACGGCTGATCGCCCGTGTGACTGGGAGGGGTGAAGCCGAAGTGGCGGTAGGCCGTTGGCGTCGCCATGCGACCGCGGGGCGTGCGGTGCAGGAACCCCTGCTGGATGAGGAACGGCTCGTAGACCTCTTCCAGCGTGCCCGGATCCTCGCCCACCGCGACCGCGATGGTGTTCAACCCCACGGGTCCGCCGTCGAATTTCTCGATGATGATTGCGAGAATGCGGGCGTCCATGTCGTCGAGGCCGTACTCGTCCACGTTGAGCCGGGCCAGGCCCGCTTCCGCCACCGCGGGAGAGATCACGCCGTCGGCCCGCACCTGGGCGTAGTCCCGCACGCGGCGCAGCAGCCGGTTCGCGACGCGCGGCGTGCCCCGGCTGCGGCGCGCGATCTCGACCGCTCCTTCGGGCTCGATCACCACGTCGAGAATGCCCGCCGAGCGCAACACGATCTGCCGCAGGTCGTCGGCCGGGTAGTAGCCCAGGCGCTCGACCAGGCCGAACCGCGCCCGCATCGGCGGCGTGAGCATGCCGTAGCGCGTGGACGCGCCGATCAGGGTGAACGGCTCGACTTCCATGGGAATCGTCTGGGCGTTGGGTCCGTCGGCGATCCGCACGTCCACGCGGAAGTCCTCCATCGCCGGGTAGAGGAACTCCTCCAGCGCGGGCCGCATGCGGTGAATCTCGTCGATGAACAGCACGTCGCCGCGCCTGAGCGTCGTGAGCAATCCCACCAGGTCGCCCGGCCGCTCCAGCACCGGCCCGCTCGAGGTGCGGATGTTGACGCCCATCTCGCGTGCGATGAGCATGGCGAGCGTCGTCTTCCCCAGGCCGGGTGGCCCGAAGAAGAGGATGTGATCGAGCGGCTCGCCCCGCTGCCGCGCCGCGTCGATCGCGATCTGGAGGTTCTCCTTCACGTTCGCCTGGCCCACGAATTCGTCCAGGCGGGACGGGCGGAGCGTGGCCTCGGCGGACGTCTCGTCGGGCAGCGCTTCGGGCGTGGTGATCTCGGTGCGGCTCACCGCTTGGCGGTCGCCTCCCAGCGGACGGGTCGCTCGCCCTGCGTCACGACGTGTTTCGCGCGACAGGTGACGCACCTGTCGTGCACTTCTCGCTCCCCGGGCGGGACCAGCTTGCGATTGGTCGCGCCGCACTCCGTGCACAGCCACTCGGCAGTCGACATGGAAGCTCCGGCTATCTGCGCTTGGTTAAGAGTTGTAGTGCTCCGCGGATGAGGTCAACCGGCTGCTGCGATCCGCCCTCGGCCACCACGGCGCGCACCGCCCGGTCGGCGTCGGCCGAGCTGTAGCCGAGGTTGACGAGGGCCTGGACCGCGTGCTCGGTGGGGGCGGCCGCCGCCGGGGGGGCACCGGGCACCACGACGCCGCCCAGCCGGTCCTTCAGCTCCAGCACGATCCGCTCGGCGGTCTTCTTGCCGATTCCCGGCACGGTGCTGAGCGCGGCGATATCGCCTTCCCGGATGGAGCGTACGACGCGGGCGCCGCCGAGGGTCGAGACACAGGCCAGGGCCAGGCGCGGGCCCACGCCCGACGTGCCGAGCAGACGCTGGAACACCTCGCGCTCGTGCTCCTCGTCGAATCCGTAGAGCGACCAGCCGTCCTCGCGCACCACGAGCACGGTGCGCAGCCAGACCTCGGCCCCCTCACGTGGCAGCTTCTCGAGCACGCCCAGTGGCACGGCGACCTCGTACGTCACGCCGCTGGCCGTGGCCACGACCGCGCGGTCGCCGGTCTTCGAGAGCAAGGTTCCCCGGATGCCCGCGATCATCTCGTTTGCGCCTGCGCGCCGCGCCGGGTGAGAAGATACGTCAGGCCCACGGCCACCCCGTCGGCGGCGTCGTTGGGGCTGGGTGGCTCCTTGAGGTTGAGCAGCTGCTGTACCATGTAGCCGACCTGTTCCTTGGTGGCGCCGCCCACGCCCACGACGCTCTTCTTGACCGTGGCCGGCGGGAACTCGGCGACGTCGAGATCCGCCTGTGCCGCCGCCAGCAAGATGACGCCGCGGGCGTGCCCCAGGGTCACTGTCGTGCGCACGTTCTTGGCGTAGAAGATGCTCTCCAGCGCGAGGACCGTGGGGCGGTGCCGCTCGATCAGCGCCCGCACGCCGTCGTACAGCTCGTCGAGCCGCCGCCAGAGATCCTGCTTGGGATGGGTGCGGATCACGCCGCATTCGATCAGGTGACCGGGGCGCCCGGCGGCCGGCTCGACCACGCCATAGCCCGTCACCGCGGTGCCGGGATCGATGCCCAGCACGCGGAGGGTCACCCGCCGACCGCCGCGAGCGTCTCAGCGTCGATGTCGAAGTTGCTGAACACCTTGGAGACGTCCTCGTGGTCTTCGAGGGCATCCATCAACTTGAGCAACTGCTCGGCGTCCTTCCCTTCGACGCGCACGCTGGTGCGGGGGATCAGTGCGATCTCCGCCTGGGCGACTTCGATCCCCTTGGCCACCAGTGCGTCACGCACCACGTGCAGCTCGGTCGGCTGCGTCGTGATGACATGCTGGTCTCCCTCGGTCGCCATGTCTTCCGCGCCGGCCTCCAGCGCCGCCTCCATGGCGGTGTCTTCCGGGAAGCGGGACGCGTCCACCCAGAGTTGCCCCTGCTTGTCGAACAGCCACGCGACCGAGTTGGGTTCGCCCAGGCTGCCGCCGTTCTTGGAGAACGCGTGCCGGATGGCGGCCACGGTGCGGTTCAGGTTGTCGGTCGTGACCTGCACCATGATCGCGGCCCCGCCGGGTCCGTAGCCCTCGTACGTCGCCTCCTCGTACGACACGCCCTCGAGCTCGCCCGTGCCCTTCTTGATGGCGCGCTCGATGTTGTCGTTCGGCATGTTCGCCGCCTTGGCGGTGTCGATGGCCGTGCGCAGCCGGGGATTGCCGTCGGGGTCGCCGCCGCCCTGTCGGGCCGCGACCGTGATCTCCTTGATGAGCTTCGTGAACAGGGCACCACGCTTGGCGTCGGTGACCGCCTTCTTGCGCTTGATCTGTGCCCACTTGCTGTGGCCGGCCATCCAGACACCTCGTCTCGCACCCCGGGGGCCTCGGCGGGCCGTCGGCAAGTTCCGGGTCGCGTGTGGGGATCGCGTGCGGCAGATTGCTGGTGCGTGAAATATAGGGGTGGAGGAAGCCCCAGCAACGCAATCCGAGGCTGGTCGACGATGACGGTGAATGGCCGGGTCCTGGCGGCGTATACGGTGGTGGCTCTCGTGTGGGGGTCGACCTACCTGGCCATCCGCATCGGCGTGCAGCACATCCCGCCGGCTCTGTTCGGCGGCATGCGGTTCCTCACGGCGGGGACGATCCTCCTCGTGCTCAGCCTGGCGCTGGGCCGGCGGCTGCCCAGCCGCCCCAAGGATTGGGCGACGGCCGCGGTCGTGGGCATCATGCTGCTGGGCATCGGCAACGGGGGAGTCATCTGGGCGGAGCAGTGGGTGGAGTCGGGGACGGTGGCGATTCTCGTCGTGACGGGGGCGTTGATGATGGCGCTGTTCGACGCCGTCATCCCGGGGAGCGAGGCGCGGCCTACGTGGAGGCAGTTCCTGGCGCTGCTGATCGGCTTCGGCGGCACGGTGCTGCTGGTGGGCGGGAACCCGGCGGCGCTCGGCGAGGCGGGATGGATCGGCCCGCTCGTGGTGGTCGCCGCCGCCGCCTCGTGGTCCTTGGGGTCGGTCTACTCCAATCGCAACCCGTCGGAGGCCAGCCCGTACGTCTTCTCGGCCCTGCAGATGCTGTTCGGCGGCCTCGTGCTCGCCATCGTGGGTCTCCTCACCGGCGAGGCGGGCACGCTCTCGTTCTCCGCGGCGGGGCTGGGTGCCGTGGCGTACCTCATCGTGTTCGGCTCGATCGTGGCGTTCACCAGCTACGTCTACTTGCTGCGGCACGCCCCGCCCACCTTCGTGGGGACCACGGTGTACGTGAATACCGTGGTGGCGGTGCTGCTGGGGTGGATCGTGCTGGCGGAGCACGTGTCGCTCAGGACCTTCGTCGCCATGGCGATCATCCTCGGCTCCGTGGTGTGGGTGCGGCGCGCCACGCCACGGCCCGGGCCCCCTTCCGAGGCACCGCAGGAGGCGGCGTCGTAGCGCGCGCCACCGCACGACAAGGAGCAGCCTATGGAACGCCAGCGCGTACCGGCCGGCACCAAGTGGGAATCGGTGGTCGGCTACTCCCGGGCCGTCCGCGTGGGCGGGCAGGTGGTGGTGGCGGGCACGACGGGATTGGATGCCGCGGGAAACGTGGTGGGCACCGACGACCCCGGGGCCCAAACCCGGCAGGCCCTCGCCAATGTGGTCGCGGCCCTCGAGCAGTTGGGCGCGCGGCGCGAGGACGTGGTGCGCACGCGCATCTTCGTCACCGACATCGAGCGCTGGGAGCCGGTGGGCCGGGCGCACGGGGAGTTCTTTGGGGAGATCCGGCCGGCGGTGACGATGGTGCAGGTGTGCCGCCTGATCGATCCGGCAATGTTGGTGGAGATCGAGGTGGAGGCGGTGGTGCCGTAGCGGGTCCCTCTCAGGGATCCAGCATGTCCTCGAACCGCATCCACTGCTGATGGAAGTAGAGATCGATGAATCCGGTCGGGCCGTTGCGGTTCTTGGCCACGATCAGTTCCGTCGCGCCTTCCACCCCGCCTCCCGGGTTGTACATCTCCTCCCGGTAGATCGCCAGCGCCACGTCGGCGTGCTGCTTCACCGCTCCCTGGGCGCCGAAGTCGTCCAGCGTCGGGCGAGGGTCGGCGCGCTCCGAGACGTGCTTGGGAAGCTGGGAGACGGCGAGGCAGGCGAGGTGCCGGTCGAGGGCCACGCCCTTGAGCGCGCGCACCGCAAACGCCGTGTCCTCCTCCTGGGTCATGCGGGCCGACGGCGGCGGCAGGAGTTGCAGATAGTCGACGATCAAGAGCACCGGAGGGTCGTCCCATGCCGGCTCCAACGCCTCGTCGAACTGCCGCCCCACCAGCGGATGCACCTTGAGTGGCAGGTCCTTGAGGCGCAGCGCCGTGGCGCCCAGGGCCGCGCGCCCGGTCTCGGAGAGCTTCGCGCCGCGCAGCTCGTCGACCCGGACCCGTGCCTCCAGCGCCAATGCCCGCTCCATGAGTCGGTCCTCGTCCATCTCCCCGGAGAAGTACGCCACCGGGTAGCCCGCCGCCGCCGCCCGCAGGGCGATCGCCAGCGCCAGCGCCGACTTGCCCGAGCCGACGTCGCCGCCCAGGACCACCAGGTCACGCTGCCGGAAGCCGCCGCCCAGGACCCGGTCGAGGGAGGCGAATCCCGTCGGGACCGTGTCGGGCGGGATCTCGCCCGGCGGCAACGCGTCAACCTGCTTGATCAGGTTCGTGAGCGAGTCGCTGCGAATCCGGCGCTGTTTCATGCGATTCCCTGGTTCACGCGCATAGCCTCGCGGACCGACCGGGCCGCGAGGGCGACGGCGTCGGCGGCGCCCCGCCCCAGTGCCTCCCGCGCAGGCGCGACCAGCTGCTGCAGTCCCACCGCGATGCCGTCGGCTCGGCCCTCCTTCAGCTCCCGAACCGATCCGGGCAGCGCGCGCCGCAGTGGTGCCGGCAGCGAGAGGCTGCTGAGCCGCTTCTCCAGCCGCTCCAGCCGCGCACGATCGGCGCGCTCGCTCAATACGCCGGGCGGCAGCCGTCCGTCACACTGGCGCAGGAAGAGCCAGAGAGCGTAGAGCCCGTTGCGCTTCGGGCCCCGCGCCTCGGCAGCCAGTCCCTGCAGGAGGCGATCTTCGGCGAGGAGGAGGAGATCGGTCACGACGCGATGCTCAATGTACGAGCGCCGTTTGCGGGCGGCCAGGTGCGATTGTGGGGAGCTTGGCCGGGGTCTTAGGTTTCCAACATGCCACGCCCCAAGACGGTCCTCTGGGTGGACGACGAAATCGACGCCCTCCAGGCACACATCCTGTTCCTCCGGGAGCAGGGGTACGAGGTGGAACCGGCGGCGCACGGCGACGATGCCATCGCGCTGCTGCGGCGCCAGCCGTACGGAGTGATTCTGCTGGACGAGCAGCTCCCGGGGAAGCGGGGGCTCGAGCTGGTCAACGAGATCCGCTCCATCGATCCCGCGGTGCCGGTCGTCATGGTGACCAAGAGCGAGGAAGCCGACACCATGCACGAGGCCATCGGCATCCGGCTGGAGGACTACCTGGTCAAGCCGGTGAATCCGCGGCAGGTGCTCACGGTCGTCACACGCCTGCTCGAGGGAGACCGCATTCGGCAGCAGCGTCTCGCCCGGGACTTCGTGACACGATTCCGCGAGCTGGAGCAGCACCGGGGCTCCCAGATGGGCTGGCGCGAGTGGGTCGAGCTCGCGGCCGAGGTGTTCCATTGGGATGCCAGGCTGGGACAGAGTGATGAGAGCGGACTGAAGGACGCGCTGCACCACTTCGAGGTCTCGCTGCACGACGATTTCGCGCGCTTCGTGGCAGGGCACTACCCCGGGTGGCTCGCCAACCCGAGCGGCGATCGCCCGCCGCTGTCGGTGGACGTGTGCAGCGAGTTC
>CP070716.1:1224648-1298803 GCA_020350425.1 Gemmatimonadota bacterium | reverse complement strand
TATAAGGCGGGCACTGTCTATACGTTGCCCTGCCACTCAACAATGCAGTGGCGAACGTCACACAATTGGCGTACCCACAGGCACCGCAGTCCCAATGAACGCCGCCCGGGGCTGTGCCGATCTTCCCAATGACCTCCTCGAGCTCCTCCGCCGACGGCCGACGGCCGTTGTGGATGAACTCGAAGGCCGCGGTCACCGGCACACTCACCTCCGGGTCCACCACCGGCAGGGGGCTGCGCGGCGGCTCTGCCTCCTCGGCCAGCCTGCGGCGCCGGAACAGCTGCTCCGACGGCCCGAGCAGCGGGTGGTCGAGACATCCCTCGCACGGCAGGATGTCCACGAACCCCAAATCCACCCCGTCCACCACCACGGCCTCCGCGATCACGTTCAGCGCCTTGAGCCCCCGCACCTTGCGGAACCGCCGGCTGGTCTGCGGCTCCACCTTGAGCACCGGCAGCGGTAACCCGCCGGCCGTACTCACGTGGCGCTGCCGTACCTCCGGGATCCGCGTGAAGTAGCCGTCCTGGAGCGCCGGATCCACGCCCCGCACCCTGAACAACTCCTCCAGCTCTTCGAACGTCACGAGAGCGTCCACCTCCCCATTGGCCTCGCCGATGCACACGCCGACGTAGACGATCGGCACGTCGGCACCGTACACCTCGCGGAGGTACGCAGCCTCCGCCGCCAAGGGGGTCTTCACCGGAGCGAGATACGCCACGAGTTCCGGGTAGTCGTGCCGTATGCGCTCCACCACCACAGGGCAGGTGGAGCGGACCATCGTTCCCCATCCTGGGTCTGAAAAGAGCCGACGGTACTCCTCGGCGACCAACTCGTCGCCCAGGACGCCGCGGTGCACCGTCCGGAAGCCTGCCGCATAGCAGGCGTTCACTACTTGTTCGGGTGTGTGCGGGTGGAAGTGCACCTCCGCTTCCACACTCAACACCAATACCGCATCCCCACGGGCTGCCAGCGTCAGGGCCTCGGTGAGATCACCGACGGCGTCGATGGCGTCGTGCGGGCAGGCCGGGACACACAACCCCGACCGGATGCACGAGTCGTCGACTATGCGAACCCGATCGCCGTCAACCGCAATCGCCTGCGCCGGACACGCCCGCACGCATGCCAGGCAGCTGACGCACTTGTCGTTTATCTCAAAACGCACGTCTTGGCTGGCCCGGGCGCCAGACCGGTCCAAACAGAGGTTCGCAGGGCGACCGACACTATGGGCCTCAAGTGACGTCCTGTCAATAGGTTGGCATGGCCGCCCCAACCCCGTCTCCACCCCCCCGGCGAGGGAGCCGAGGGGTCGAAAAGGGCTCCGGACGGCCGCGAGATTCCCCTAGAATAGCACGCGAGACGGCACCCCGATATCCCCGGGGCGTTTCTGCCGATCGAGCATCCTGGAGGCACCCAGGGGCCCGGCACGGCTCCCCACCGGATCGAGAATGCTAAATGTTTTACATTAAATCATTATCGTTTTACAATAATGCGATGACAATCATCGTACGCCTGGACCGCCTCCTCGTGGAGCGCCACCTGACGCTCACCCAGCTCGCCGAGCGCGTCGGGATCAGCATCGTGAACCTCTCGGTGCTCAAGACCAACAGGGGGCGGGCGATTCGCTTCTCCACGCTCGGGGCGCTGTGCCGGGAGCTCTCCTGCCAGCCGGGGGACCTGCTGGAGTACGTGGAGGGCGACTAGCGCCGTTTGCCGGCCCGCACGTGGGAGCCTAGGTTCCAGGAATAAACGGGACCCAGCGAGTCGGGGTCCCGCGTGCGACGACCATCCCTGGAGCTGGCCCCATGAGCAGGACGATCATCCGACTGCCGCTCATCGCTGCCGCCATCGTCACCGTCGCTGGCGCGTGCACGAGGGAGTGGGACGTGACGAACGAGCCGGGCGAGCCCCTGCCGGGGCTGACCGCGGAAGAGCTCGAGCGCTTCGAGACCGGGAAGGCGGGCTTCACGCGGGTGTGGTGGCCGGAGGAGGGGCTGGGCCCCCTCTACACCGAGAACTCGTGCAACGCCTGTCACCACGATCCCCAGACCGGCGGCTCCAGCCAGCTGTTCGACATCCATGCGTCGCGCTTCATCGAGCCGGACTCCTGCGACACCATGCGATTCGAGCGAGGCTTCGTGCGCCGCAACGTCACCCCACTGATGGTCGCGGCCGGAGGCGACCGCGAAACACCCCCGACCGACGCCACCGGCACCAGTCGGTTCACCGTGCCGCCGCTGTTCGGACTCGGCCTCGTCGAAGCCATTCCGGAGGAGACCATCCTCGCCCTCGCGGATCCCGAGGACCTGGACGGCGATGGGATCTCGGGCCGCGCCTCGCGACTCGCCGACGGCCGCCTGGGACGCTTTCGCCGCAAGCTGGACCGCGCCGCGATCCGCGACCTGGCCGAGGCTGGTGCCTGGTTCGCACTCGGCCTCACGACGCCCGACCACCCCGAGGAGGTGCCGTACATGGGCCGGCCGGTTCCGCCGGCGGCCGACCCGACCCCCGAGCCGGAAGTCGCGCGAGAGGCTTTGGACCAGATTGCGGAATTCATCCGCCTGCTGGCGCCGCCGCGCCCGGCCCCGCCCCGCGACGCGGCCGATCGGGAGATCATCGTTCGCGGCGGGGCGCTATTCGCCGTCGTCGGGTGCGCCGACTGCCACGTCCCGGCGCTGCGCACCGGCCCCAACGCGATTGCGGCGCTGGACCGCAAGCTCGTGCCGCTCTACTCGGACCTCCTGCTGCACGACATGGGGCCGGAGCTGGCCGACGTGTGTGGCCCCACGGCCACGCCGTCGGAGGTGCGGACGCAGATGCTGTGGGGCGTGCGATATCGCAGCAGGTTGATGCACGACGGGCGGGCCAGGTCGCTGCGTGAGTCCATTGAGATGCACGGCGGGGAGTCGGCTGCCTCCCGGGCGGCGTTCGACCAGCTCGACCCGGCGTCTCAGCAGGCCGTGATCAGATTCACGCAGACCCGGTAGGCAGCGTCGAGCGCTACGCCAGCTCGAACTCCTTGATCTTGCGGTAGAGAGTCCGCTCGCCAATGCCGAGTCGCTCGGCCGCTCGGCGCCGGTTGCCGCGGGTCTCCGCCAGGGCGGCCTCGATGGCGGCCCGCTCCACGTCGGCCATGCGCATGCCCGGATGGTACACCACGCGCAGAGGGTCCTCTCGTGGGGCCGCCTCTTCGTCGCCGACCTCCACCAACTCGCCGACGGCGTAGTCGTCGAACGGCACCCGGCGGCTCACGTCCAGCACCTCGACCCGGTGCGGCTCCTCGTCGATCCGCCGCTTGAGGTCCTCGATCTGCAGCTTGAGATCCATGAGGCTGCGGAAGATGAATTCCAGCTCCTGCCCCTGTACGCTGCGCACGGCCTCCGGCACCCGCATGGGGAGCAGCCGCGCGCCGCTGTCGCGCACCTCGGGCGGGATGTCGCTGGGCCGGATCTCGCGCCCCGGTGCGAGCACCACCATGGACTCGATCAGGTTGCGCAGCTGACGCACGTTGCCGGGCCACTCGGCGTCCACCAAGTTCTGCATCGCCTCGGGGGCGATCCCTCGAAATTCGCGCCCGTGTTCCTTACTCAAGTCTCCCACGAACCGCTTCACGAGTATCGGTATGTCGCTGCGGCGCTCGCGCAGCGGCGGCAGGTAGATGTGAAGCACGTTCAGCCGGTAAAACAGATCCTCACGGAACTCACCCAGCGCCACGGCCTCCCGCAGCGAACGATTCGTGGCGGCTATGACCCGGACATCGACGCGGATCGGCTGGGTGCCGCCGACCCGGAAGAACGTGCGGTTCTCGAGCACGCGGAGCAGCTTCACCTGCAGCGACAGCGGCATCTCGCCGATCTCGTCCAGCAACAACGTTCCCTTGTCGGCGAGCTCGAACCGACCTAGCCGCCGCTCCGCCGCCCCGGTGAAGGCTCCCTTCTCGTGTCCAAAGAGCTCGGACTCCAGCAGCGACTCGGGGAGCGCGGCGCAGTTCACGGCCACGAACGGCCGGTCGCGGCGCGGGGAGAGATGGTGGATCGCGTGGGCAACGAGTTCCTTGCCCGTCCCCGATTCGCCCTCGATCAGCACCGTACTCGAGACCGGCGCGATCTGCTCGATCTTGACGAGGACCTCCTGGATCGCCGGACTCTCCCCCAGGATGCCCGTGTGCTCCTGCAGCCGGCGGCGGGCGATCAGACGGCCGGCGGCCGCGACCACGTCGCGCGGGTCCAGCGGCTTCACCATCCAGGCGGTGAGACCGCGCTGCTGCGCGAGCTGCCGGGGATCGGGGTCCGACTCCTCGATGAGGCCGAGGGTGGAGATGGCGCGGTCGCGGGCGAGCGCGATCAGCGTCGCGGCCCGCTGCTCGTGCAGCGCGCCCGTGAGGATGATGATGTCCGGATCGGCGCTGCGGAACACCGCGCGGGCGTCGTCCTGCGACGACACCAGCGTCGTCCCGTACCCCGCCTGCTCGAACGCCGCGTTCGCCTGCACGGCGGCCTCGAGGTCGTCCATCGTCAGCAGCACGCGATCGGTCATCCGTGATCCGTCCGCTCGCCGCGCACCAGCTGCGCGACGTGTTCCATGAGGGGGTCGAGCACCGCAATGCCGTCCTTCACGCCACCCAGGCTCCCCGGCAGGTTGACGATCAGCGCGGCGGCCCGCGTGCCCGCGACGGCACGCGACAGCACGCTGCGCGGGAAGCTCTGGTGGCCGCGGGCCCGAACGGCCTCGACGATCCCGGGGGCCTCCCGCTCGAGCACCGCACGCGTGGCCTCGGGCGTTACGTCCCGCGGCCCGAGCCCGGTGCCTCCCGTCGTCACGATGAGATCCGCCACGCCATCGTCGGCCCAGCGGCACAGCACGCCGGCGATGCGGTCGCTCTCGTCGGGGACGATCTCGCGGGCCGCCACCTCGAACCCCCGCTCGCTCGCCCACGCCACCAGTGCGTCACCCGACACGTCGTCGCGGGCCCCGGCCGCACCGAGGTCCGACACGGTGAGCACGGCGACGCGAATCGGAGGGGGCACGGGCGGGCGTCTCCTTACGTCCGCTTGACGCTTCCTTCGGTGTAGAACGGCAGCTTCACTACCTCGGCGCCGATGCGCTTGCCGCGGACGTCCATCTCGATCTTCGTCCCCGGGGCGAGCGAGTGGGTGGGGAGGTAGGTCGTTCCGATCCCCTGCTTCAGCAACGGGCTGAACCCGCCGCTCCGCACGATGTCGACCTTGTGGTCCTTGAGGTACACATCGTAGCCGTGGCGCGGGATGGTCCGCTCCGTCGTCACGAACCCCACCAGCTTGCGCGTCACCCCCTTGGCCTTCACCGCGTCCAGCGCGCGCTTCCCGGCGAACGGCACGCTCTTGTCCAGCTTCACGATCCAGCCCAGACGCGCCTCGTACGGATTCGTCGTGTCGTCGATGTCGTTGCCGTAGAGGGGGTAGCCCACCTCGAGCCGCAGCAGGTCGCGCGCACCGAGCCCACAGGGCGCCGCGCGTCCCTGACCGACCAGGGCATGCCACATCACCTCGGCGTGCTTGGCCCGGAAGAACAGCTCGAAACCATCCTCACCGGTGTACCCCGTGCGGGCAATGAAGCACTCGATGCCGGCCACTTCGCCCACCGCGAAATGGTAGTAGGCCACGTCGCCGAGTTTCGTCTGCGTGAGACCCTGCACCAGCTCCTCGCTCTTCGGCCCCTGCACGGCCAGCAGCGCCACGTCGTTCGAGATGTTCTTCACCCGGCAGTTGACGCTCTCCTTCTTGCCGACGACGTGCTGCCAGTCCTTCTCGAGATTCGCCGCGTTGACGACCATCATCACCTTGTCATCGAACCGATACACGATGCAGTCGTCGATGAACGTCCCCTCGTCGGTGAGCAACGCGGAGTACTGGGCCTGGCCCTCGGCGAGCGCCCCGACATCGTTGCAGGTGAGCCGGTTCACGAACGCGTTGCGATCGGGGCCGGTGAACTCGAACTCCCCCATGTGGGATACGTCGAACACACCCACCCCCGAGCGCACGGCGGCATGCTCCTGCGTGATCCCCGAGGGGTACTGCACCGGCATCTCGAACCCGGCGTACGGCACCATCTTCGCCCCGAGCCCCACGTGCAGGTCATAGAACGGCGTGCGTTGCAGCTTCTCTGCGCTCATCGTACGTCCTCTCACTCCATGAGCATCACGAGCAGCGCCTTCTGCACGTGAAGCCGGTTCTCTGCCTGATCGAAGACACGGGACTGCGCCCCCTCGATCACCTCGTCCGTGACCTCCTCGCCACGATGCGCCGGGAGGCAGTGGAGGAAGATTGCGTCAGGCGCCGCGTGCCTCATGAGCTGCGCATCCACCGAGAAGCCCTTGAACGCCAGCTTGCGCGCCTCAGCCTCACCCTCCTGCCCCATCGAGGCCCACACGTCGGTGTTGACCACATGCGCGCCCTGCACCGCCTCTTCGGGATCCTCGTGGATCGACACCGTGGTCAACTCCTTGGTCCGATCGAAGACTTCCCGGTCGGGCTCGAATCCCTCCGGACACGCGAGCCGCAACTCGAACCCGAGCACCCCGGCGGCATGCAGCCACGAGTTGGCGACGTTGTTCCCGTCCCCGACCCAGGCCGCCACCTTCCCCTCCCATCCCCCAACGCACTCCTGAACGGTCAGCAAGTCGGCAAGCACCTGACAGGGATGGAGGTGGTCGGTCAGTCCGTTGACCACGGGGACGCTCGCATGCCGCGCCAACTCCACCACGTCGGCGTGGTCGAACGTCCGGATCATGATCCCGTCGACGTAGCGCGACAGGACTCTGGCAGTGTCCTTGATGGGCTCGCCGCGCCCGAGCTGCAGGTCCCGGGCCGACAGGAACAGAGCGTGTCCGCCCAGCTGAAACGTGCCCACTTCGAACGAGACACGGGTGCGGGTGCTGCTCTTGGTGAAGATCATCCCGAGCGTCTTCCCCGCGAGCGGTCGCTTGGTGTACTTCCCCGCCTTCATCTTGCGGGCCAGGTCCAGCAGCTCTCGGATCTCGTCGGCGGTGAGGTCGGGTATCTGAAGGAAGTCGCGTTTCGGCATAACGATCGCGGAGGTAGGTCAAAATGACAGGCCAGCCGATTGATACTAGCCGACCGGCGGGGGGGTGTAAAGCCAGAACTGTCAGGCGGAAAGCTACTTCGGGCCGGCCCGCTCTTGACGCCCCGAGACCGTCCACTCCGGCAGATCCGGCGCCGACGGTCAATCAGCCTTGCTGCCGGGGGACGCCCTGCTGGTGGCGCGTGCTGCCGCCGGTCAGAGGATGTACTTCCGCAGATCCTCGTCGTCGACGATACGCATGAGCCGCTCGCGCACCTGCGCGGCATCGAAGGTGACCCGTTTGTCCGGTACGTCGGGCAGCTCGTACAGGAGATCCTCGAGCAGGGTCGTCATGACGGTGTGCAGGCGTCGGGCACCAATGTTCTCGGTGCGCTCGTTCATCACCATTGCGATGCGCGCGATCTCGGAGACGCCGTCGTCCGTGAACGAGAGATCGGAACCTTCCGCCTTGCAGAGCGCCTGGTACTGCTTGATCAGCGAGTTCTCCGGCTCCGTCATGATGCGCACGAAGTCCTCCTGTCCCAGCGAGGAGAGCTCGGTGCGGATCGGGAACCTGCCCTGCAGCTCGGGAATGAGATCCGACGGCTTCGACACGTGGAACGCACCGGCTGCGACGAACAGGATGTGATCGGTGCGCACGTACCCGTAGCGGGTCTGCACGGTGGAGCCTTCGACGACGGGCAGCAAGTCGCGCTGCACTCCCTCGCGGGACACGTCGGGCCCGCCCATGTGCCCCCGCTCGCCCGCGATCTTGTCGAGCTCGTCGATGAAGATGATGCCGTGATTCTCGACCCGGTCGAGCGACTCGTTCACCACGTCGTCCATATCGACCAGCTTGCGCAGCTCCTCGTCGACGAGGATCCGCCGCGCCTCGCTGAGGCGCACCACGCGCTTCTTGGTGCGCTTCGGCAGCATGTCCTGCAGCATCTCCGTAAAGTTGACGTCTGCGCCTTCCATGCCCTGGGGGAACGCCATCATGTCGAACGCGGGAAACGCCTGCTGCGTCACCTCGATCTCGACCTCGCGCTCTTCCAGCTTGCCGTCCGCGAGCAGCTTCCGGAGCTTCTCGCGCGTGCGCTCGCGTCGCTCCTCGTCGTCCCCGACGAGCGGCTCCTCGCCCTCGCCGCGGCGGACCTCGCCGCTGGAGGACACCACAAACAGGGTCTGTCCCTCCTCGGGGGGGGACGCCGCGGGTGCCGGTTCGGCCGCCGGCGGGGTCGCCGGCTCCGCGTGCAGCCCGGCCCGGGGACGGATCTTGGGCGGTCGCGGCAGCAGCAGGTCCAGCAGCCGTTCTTCCGCGCGGCGCTCGGCGGTGGGGAACACCTCGTCCTCGCGCTCGCCGCGCACCATGTTGATCGCGGAATCCACCAGATCCCGGATCATCGACTCCACGTCGCGTCCCACGTACCCGACCTCGGTGAACTTGGACGCTTCGACCTTGATGAACGGCGCACCCGCCAGCCGCGCCAAGCGCCGCGCGATCTCGGTCTTCCCCACGCCGGTGGGTCCGATCATGATGATGTTGTTCGGCAGGATCTCGTCGCGAATCCCTTCGGGCGCCTGCTGCCGGCGCCAGCGATTGCGGATCGCGATGGCGACCGCCTTCTTGGCGCCCGCCTGACCCACGATGTACCGGTCCAGCTCGGCGACGATTTGCCGCGGCGGCAGCTCCTCCAGCCACGGCAGGGCCTCGGGCCCGGTGTCGGCGGCCTGGAGCTTCTGCTCCAGCGGCTTCGGCTCGGTGCTCATTGCGCCTTCTTCCCGCTTCCGCTCTCCGTCTGCAGCTCGACGACGGAGATGTTCCGGTTCGAGTACACGCAGATGTCCGCGGCGATCTCGAGGCTGCGCTGCACGATCTCCCTGGCGGAGAGATCCGTCTGCTCGAGTAGCGCCCGCGCCGCGGCCAGCGCGTAGTTGCCGCCACTGCCGATGGCGACGATCCCATCATCGGGCTCGATCAACTCTCCGCTCCCGCTCAGCAGGTACGCGTGCTCGTGGTTCGCGACGGCGAGCAACGCCTCCAGGCGCCGGAGCACGCGGTCGCTCCGCCAGTCCTTGGCGAGTTCCACGGCAGCCCGCGAGAGATTGCCGGGGAAGCGTTCGAGCTTCTCTTCGAATTTCTCGAACAGGGTGAACGCGTCGGCCGCGGCGCCGGCAAACCCCGCCAATACTCTCCCGCTGGCGAGCGCACGCACCTTGTTGGCGTGCGCTTTCATCACCGTGTCGCCGACCGTGACCTGGCCGTCGCCGCCCATCGCCACCTTCCCGTCCCGGCGAACACACAGAATGGTGGTGGCGCGAAATCGTGTCATCTGCATCTGCATTACGCCCTTGGATGTGCCTTCTGATACACCCGCTTCAGCCGCTCCACACTCGTATGAGTATACACCTGGGTCGTACTGAGGGAGGCATGCCCCAGCAACTCCTGGACCGCTCGCAGGTCCGCCCCGGCGTCCAGCAGGTGCGTCGCGAAACTGTGGCGCAGCGTGTGCACCTTGAGTCCCGCTCGACCGTCCAGCTGACGGAGGAAGCGCCGCACCAACTGTTGTATGCCGCGTGGTGAGAGCCGGCTGCCGCGCTGCGACAGGAAGACGGCGCGGCGGTCGCCGCGGCCGCGCGGCAGGCCCGCGAGGAGATCATCCCGTGCGCCATAATAGCCCCGAAGGGCACGCGATGCGTAGCCGCCCAGCGGCACGATCCGCTCCTTTCGCCCCTTGCCCCGCACCTTCACCTGGTCGGACACGACGTCCACGTCGGTGAGGTTCAACCCCGCCAGCTCCGAGAGGCGCATCCCGGTAGCATAGAACACCTCGAGAATCGCGAGGTCGCGGCGACCGCGAAACCCACCGGCGTCCGCCAGCGACTGCGCGTATCGGAACAGCTCATCGACCTGCGCCCGGTCCAGTACCGCGGGGAGGCGCCGCTCCAGCTTGGGCAGTCGCACGCCCTTGGCCGGGTTGCGCTCCAGGCCGTAACGGGTGCCGAGAAAGCGGTAAAAGGTGCGCAGCACCGACATCGCTCGCGCGATGGACCGTTTGGCGAGCCCGCGCCGCTTCAACTCCCCCATGAAGCTCCGCAAGGCAAGCCGATCGATCGTGGTCCACTTCCAGCGGCGCGGCCCGCCGTAGTACTCGTCGCAGAACGCGCGGAACGCCTCGAGATCACGCGCGTAGGCCCGCACCGTGTTGGGGGAGTCGTTGCGCTCCTTCTCGAGGAAGACCGTGAACTCCGCGATCTCCCGGCCGGGATCGCGGGCGAGACGGGGACTCATGACGCCGCGAACTCGCGCATCGCGGCCAGGGCGCGCTCGGCAAGCCGCGCCCGCTTCTCGCGTTTGTCGCGCTCCGGCCGCTCGAGCGGCGGCAGCAGCCCAAAGTTGGCGTTCATCGGCTGGAAGTGCCCGGGGTCGGCACCGTGCACGTACTGCATCAGCGCGCCAAGCATCGTCTCCCGAGGCGGCACCACAGGCGCCTCCCCTTGCAGCATACGCGCCAGGTTGCGGCCCGCCAAGAGCCCGGTCGCCAGCGATTCAGTGTACCCCTCCACGCCGACCAGCTGGCCGGCGAAGATCAGGCGCTCGTCGTCGCGGAGCGAGAGGTGCGGCGTGAGCGCCGCCGGACTGTTCAGATAGGTGTTGCGGTGGATGCTGCCGTAGCGGTAGAACTCGGCTCGTTCCAGCCCCGGGATCAGGGCGAACACGCGCTGCTGCTCCGGAATGCGGAGCCGCGTCTGGAACCCGACGAGGTTCCACATCTGGCCCGCACGGTCCTCGCGGCGGAGTTGCACGACGGCATGCGCCTGCCGGCCGGTCCGCGGATCCGGCAGGCCGACGGGCTTGAGGGGCCCGAACCGCAGCGTGTCCCGCCCCCGCCGCGCCATCTCCTCGATCGGCAGACATCCCTCGAAGTAGGGGATCGCGTCGAACTCGTGGCCCGCGTACTGATCGGCCTCGAGCAACGCGTCCAGGAACGCCTCGTACCCGTCTCGGGACAGGGGCGCGTTGAGGAAATCGTCGCCCTCCCCCTTGCCGTACCGCGAGGCGCGGAACAGCGCAGCGTGATCCAGCGACTCGTCGCTCACGATGGGCGCGATCGCGTCGTAGAACGCGAGCGCCTCGACCCCGAGCCGCGCGGCGATCACCCGCGCGAGCCCGTCGGACGTGAGCGGACCGGTGGCGACCACGCCTGGGCTGGGCAGCGCGGCGACCTCCTCGCGCACCACCGCGATTTTCGGATGGCCCTCCACCCGCCGTGTGACCTCGGCGCTGAACACCTCTCGATCCACGGTGAGCGCTGCACCACCGGGTACGCGCGCCGACTCGGCGACGTCCATGAGCAGGCTGTCCAGCAGCCGCAACTCGGCCTTGAGGAGACCGTGGGCGTTGACCAGTTCCAGGGACTTGAAGGTGTTGCTGCAGACGATCTCGGCGAGACGGTCGGTGTGATGGGCGGGCGTCGACACGCGGGGCCGCATCTCGTAGAGGGTCACCTCGACGCCGCGCTCAGCCAGCGCCCAAGCGGCCTCGCAGCCCGCGAGGCCTCCCCCGACCACCGTGGCGTTCACTGGCCCGCTACGTCAGAGACGGCCTCCTGGGCCTCGAACTCACTCTCGCACTTGAGGCAGCGACGATACTCGCCGCGCGCCTTGGTGGAGCGCTTCTCCGCACCGACGAACCCGCATTCCGGACACGTCTCGGGCACCGGAAAGTGCCACGTCGAAAAGTCGCAATCAGGGTAGCGCGTGCAGCCGTAGAAGGAGCGCCCGCGACGCGTGCGGCGCTGCGCGATGTCGCCCTCACCGCACTTCGGACACGTGACGCCCAGCGGGATGGGACGCGTGTGCTTGCACTCAGGGTACTTGGTGCAGGCGAGGAACTCCCCATACCTGCCCGTCTTGATGACCATCGGTGCGCCGCATTCCCGGCACACCTCATCGGTGGGCTTGTCGGGCACCTTGTCGCGTTTGAGCGGCTTCGTGTAGCGGCACTCGGGGTACTTCGTGCAGGCGATGAAGGGACCGAAGCGGCCGCTCTTCACCGTGAGCTTCCCGCCACACTCGGGGCACGGCTCCTTCTCGATCTCCTCGACGTCGTGCGCCTCGCGAATGAGCGCCGCCGGGTCGATCGAGTCCAGCGCCTTGGAGAAGGGACCGTAGAAATCCTGGAGCACCTGCTGCCACCCCAGCTCGCCCTCCTCCACCTTGTCGAGCTCGGTCTCCATCTGCGACGTGAACTCGACGTTGAAGATGTCGGGGAAGCGGCTCACCATCACCTTCGTCACGGTCTCACCCAGGTCGGTCGGATGGAAGCGTCGGCTTTCCATGCTCACGTAGCCGCGATCCCGCAACGTCGAGATGATCGAGCTGTACGTGCTGGGCCGCCCGATTCCGTCGGCCTCGAGCTCCTTCACGAGACTCGCTTCGCTGAACCGCGGCGGCGGCTCGGTGAAGTGCTGGTTCGGAGTGATTCCCTTCACGGCCGCCTCATCGCCCTTCGCCAACGCGGGCACGGGGGCCAGATCCTCGAACGTCTCCTCCTCGCCGGCTTCCTTCGTATCGAAGTAGAGCACGTGGAATCCGTCGAACACCATGACCGAACCCGTGGCCCGGAACAGGTATTTCTTGATCTCGAAGTCGATCGCAGTGGTGTCGTACACCGCCGGCGTCATCTGGGACGCGACGAACCGCTGCCAGATGAGGCGATAGAGCTTGTACTGGTCGGGGCCCAGGTGTTTCCGCACCGAATCGGGGCGGCGGTCGACGTCCGTCGGACGGATGGCTTCGTGCGCCTCCTGTGCCCTCGCCGCCTTCTTCGTCCGGTAGAGGTTGGGCTTCTCAGGCAGGTAGCGGTCGTCGTAATGCGCCGCGATGAACTCGCGGACAGCATCGATCGCCTGAGGGGCCACGCGGGGCGAGTCGGTACGCATGTACGTGATCAGACCGACGGCGCCCTCCTTGCCGATCTCGACCCCCTCGTACAGCTGCTGCGCGGCACGCATCGTCCGCTTCGCCGAGAAGCCGAGCCGCTTGGCCGCTTCCTGCTGCAGTGTACTCGTGATGAAGGGGGCCCCGGGACGCTTGCGCCGCTGCTTCTTCGCGACGGCGCTGACCACGAACGGCTGGCCCTTGACCGCGCGCACGACGGCGTCGGCTTCCTTCTTGTTGTGCAGCGAGGGGTTCGTGCCCTCGACCTTCAGCAGCTTTGCCGTGAAGCGCTTCCGCTTCGCCTCCAGCTCCGCCTCGATGGACCAGTACTCCTGCGGCTTGAAGTCGCGGATCGCCTGCTCCCGCTCCACGATGAGCCGCAACGCCACCGTCTGCACGCGACCGGCGGAGAGGCCGCGCTTCACCGACCGCCACAGCAGCGGGCTCGCCTTGTATCCGACCAGGCGGTCGAGAATGCGTCGGGCCTGTTGCGCCTCGACCTTCTGCCCGTCGATCTCGACCGGCCGGTGGATCGCCTGGGTAATGGCGTCCTTGGTGATCTCGTGGAACAGCACGCGTCGGATCTTGGACCCGTCGCCGAGTTGCTCCGCGACGTGCCAGGCAATCGCCTCGCCCTCCCGGTCCGGGTCGGTGGCCAGCAGCACGGCCGAGGACGTCTTGGCCGCTCGCTTGATCTCGGCGAGCTGCTTGCCCTTGCCGCGGATCGTGACGTACTTCGGCGCGAATCCGTTCTCGACGTCCACCCCGAGCTCGCGCTGCGGCAGATCGCGCAGGTGCCCCACGGTCGCCTTCACCGTGTAGCCTGAGGCCAGGTACTTGCCGATGGTGCGGGCCTTGGCGGGCGACTCGACCACGACGAGAGCCTTGCCGCGCGCCTTGGCGGGTGACTTCTTGGCAGGCGACTTCTTGGCGGACTTCTTCCGTGCGGTCTCCTTCTTGACCGCCGTCTTTGATTGCTTCGCTTTCTTTGCGGTCTTCGGCATAGTGCTCCGGGCGCCAGTGCGTGACGGGCGAGAAGTGCCTCGGCTCGCTCAACCGCCCGTCAACAACGCACCGCACCTAACGGGCATACGGCCTAGGCGGCACACAGCTGCCACCTAGGCCGAAGCCCATGAATCGGCGCCGATAATTACCACCCGGCTCTGGATCGCGCAAGCGCGACCAGCTCGCTGGCCACCTCCTCGACCGTCCTCGCATCGGTCTCGACCAGCAGGGGCGCCGTCAGGTAGGCAGCCTCCCGTTCCTCTAGGAGCTGCCGTAGCCGCTCGACCGGGTCAACGCCTTCGAGCAGCGGCCGGTTCCCCTCGCGCGCCACGCGCGCCGCAGCAACCTGGGGGCTGGTCCGCAGATAGACGAGGATCGCCCGGTCGGCCGCGTCCTCCGCACTCCACGGTTGGGCCGCCCACCCTCCACCCGGGGCAATGACCGCCGGCATCCCCTCCAGCGCTCGCCGTACCGCCTCGCGCTCAAGCTGCCGGAACGCCTCCTCGCCGCGCTCGGCGAAGATGCGGCTGATCGAGACGTCTTCCCTTTCCTCTATAAGAGCGTCGATGTCGTGGAAGGGAGCGTCGAGAGCGGCGGCCGCGAGTCGCCCGGCAGCCGTTTTCCCGGAGCCGGACAGCCCGACCAGCACGAGATGCCGTGTCACTCGCTGCGGCCGACCTCTTCGCCGCCCGGGCGCATGCAGGCGAGGTAGGCATCGTAGTTTCGTCGCATCTCGACCAGGGAATCACCACCGAACTTCTCGCACATCTCCCGGGCGAGCACGAGCGCCACCATGGCCTCCGCTACCACGCCCATGGCCGGCACGGCGGTCACGTCGGAGCGCTCGGACTGCGCCTTGGCCGGCTCTCCCGTCTCGAGGTGCACCGTGTCGAGCGGGCGCCGCAGCGTCGAGAGCGGCTTCATTGCCGCCCGAAGCACGACGGGCTCGCCCGTGGTCATGCCGCCCTCGAGACCTCCCGCACGGTTACTGCGACGGGCGAAGCCGCCGCTTCTCGGGGGGCCGCCCTCGACGATCTCGTCGTGGGCCACGGAGCCGCGCACCGCCGCGCTGCCAAACCCCGCGCCGATCTCCACGCCCTTCACGGCGGGGATGGACATCACCGCCCGCGCCAAGCTGCCGTCGAGCCGGCGATCCCACGACGTGTGCGAGCCGAGGCCCAGCACCACGCCCCGGGCGACCACCTCCACCACGCCACCCAGCGTGTCCCGGTCGGCCGCAGCGGCGTCCACGGCGTCCACCATCGCCTGCGAGGCTTCGGGATCGAGGCAACGCACCGGCGATTGATCGGCGGCATCATTGAGGGGAACGGGCAGCGCGCTCGGCTCCGGCGCCCGCACGGCGCCGAGCGCCACCACATGGCTTCCGATCTCGACGCCGAACTCGGCCAGCAGGCGCCGGCACACGGCGCCGCAGGCGACGCGGGCCGCGGTTTCCCGAGCGCTCGCTCGCTCCAGAATGTCGCGCGCGTCGCGCCGGGAGTACTTCAGCACACCCACCAGATCGGCATGACCCGGACGCGGCCGCGACACCCGGCGGCGGCGCGCGGCACCCTCCTCGTCGGGCTCAGGCGCCATCACGTCCGTCCAGTTCTCCCAGTCGCGATTCCAGATCACCATCGCGACCGGTGAGCCGATCGTTTCGCCGGCCCGCACACCGCTCAGGAACTCCACGGCGTCGGACTCGATCTTCATGCGCGCACCCCGCCCGTGTCCCGCCATGCGCCGCGTGAGCTGGAGGTCGATGTCCTCCGCCCGCAGCGGCAGTCCCGCGGGGACGCCCTCGACCACGGCCACCAGGCCGCGGCCGTGCGATTCACCGGCTGTCGTGAAGCGGATCATGTCGCGACTAATCTATCCTACGGGCCGCCGCCCTGAAAAAGAGAGCCCGGCCGCAGGGCCGGGCTCCGAGTGCTCGGTGGATGGCCTCTCGCCGTCTCGCTACCGGTTGGGCCAGTTGAAGCCCGGAGCGGGCAGGGGGTTCGTGATGGTCGGCACGGCGACGGTCACCACGCCGGAGCCCGTCACGCCCACCAGGATCTGCTCACCCGTCGCGGCGTTCTCGGACACCCGCAGCGGCCCGGTAATGGGATCGCGCACCGGGATCACCGCGATCTTGTCGTACCAGTACGTGTCGAACACCTCGATCACCGGATCGTCGCCCGCCGCGAACACCAAGCGGTCGCTCGACGTGCCCGACCCGCTGGTGCGCGTGCGCGCGTCGAAGTCGTGATCGAAGTTCATGTCCATGCCCGCATTGACGTTCCCGATGCTCATCAACCCCATGAGCCGCAGGCCCTCGTCGAGCACGTAAATGGAGTCGGCCCGCACCAGGTTCGTGAGCCCGTTGAAGTTGAGGGCGATGGATTTGACCGGAATGCCCGTGTTGACAATGAAGTCCCGCACCCTGAGGGCCGGCGAGATGCCGTTGTCGATGATCTCGTTGCCGGCGAACGTCACGCCCTCGATAATGATCGGCGGGCACGGATTCGTCACGTGCCCCGTCAGGCGGTTGTAGCCGATCACGCGGGCGAAGCCGTTCGGCGGCTCCGCGCTGGATCCGGCCTCACCAATCAGCGCGTGCGTGAAGTCGCCCGAGTTGCGCACGAACGTGGTATCGAGGAACGCGAGCTCCGCCATGTTCACCATGTGGCCGCAGGCCGCCGAGAGCAGCAGCTCCGTCGTCGTTCCCGGACCCCGGTCCACCCAGACCTGTAGCGTATCGGCGTCGGGGTTGGGCGCCACCGCCGCCTGCTCCCAGAAGAAGTGGGACTCGGGCGTCGCGGAGGTCAGGTTCTCCCACCGCACGGTGCCGCGCTCCACGAAATCCACGGGCCCGCCCGGCTGGGAGACCGTTGGCGTCGTCGAATAGACGGCGAAGATCTGGTCGGACAGACACGCGGTGCCGGGGCCGCCGCTAGGAATGCAGGTCATCCCCACGTATTCCGGCCGGTCGGTGAAATCGTACTCGATGATCTTGAGCTTGACGTTCCCGGTTGCCCCGTCGATCTCAGTTTGCACGCTCTGGATCAGGAAGTTGGGCAGATGGTGTCGCCGCTCCTCGACCCGGCTCTGCATGTTGACGATCGAGAAGTTCGTCCCGCCCGAGTTTGCCACCACCACCGTGTCGTCGTGATCGCCCGCGGTGTTGCGTGGCCACAGGGCGAGCCCCCAGGGACTCGAGCCGACGGGGACCGCATCCGCGAACGTCGTGTCCACGACCTGGAAGATCTCGACCTGGTTCAGCGCGACGTTGGTGAGGTACACCTCGTTCAGGTTGCGGTTGTAGATCGCGTCCGCGATCTGCCCGCCCGACGGCAGCGGCGTGGTCACCCCGAAGACGACGAGCACGGTGTCCACACCGGCGGCTGCGGCTGCGGCCGCGGCCGCGATCCCCGCCCCCGCTGGGGGCGCGGGACTGGTCGCCGAGGTCCCGAAGTTCCCGGCGAGGTCCTGCGCATACGCCGAGATGATCACGGGTTGTGGCAGGGTCGTGAAGCTGAACCCGACCACCCACTTCTCGGTGACGTCGGTCAGATTACCGGCCAACGTGCGCGACTCGTTCTTCACCGTGTCACCGGCCAGCGTCACCGCGGTCCACCCGATCAGTGTGATGCCGCTCGGGTCGGTCGCGTTCACCGTGATGGTGTCGTCCACCTCCACCCGCGCGCCGATCTGGAAGCTCACGATCGGCGGGTCGGTGTCCGTGACCACCGATTGGATGTTCGCGGTCACCGGGTTGCTGAGCCCCCGTCGCTCGGCCGAGTCCACGGCGAATCCCGTGATCGTGAAGACGCCCACCGGCGCATTGGCCGGGATGGTGAGCGTATCCACGAACGTGGTGTCGTCGGGCAGGGCCAGCTGCTTCGTGCCGGAGGAATCGCCGCCCGCGATGACGCCGCTGAACAGGTACCCCACCCGCTTGATCCCGTCCCGCTGGGTGGCCCGCACCCGCACCAGCAGATCCTTGCCGGCCGAGGTGATGGCGCCCTCGCTCGGGTTGAGCAGCGTGACGATCAGGGCAGCGGCGTTCTTCAGGTAGATCGAGTCCAGGGCGGTGGCGCCGTTGAGCGCGCCGTCCACCGCCTGCGCGCTGATCCTGACCCACCCCCCCGCAACGCTCCCCGAGGCAAACTGGACGTCGACGGGGATTGTGATCCCCGTCACCTGGCTATTGAACGTGGAATCGATCGTCGCGACGACGCCACCTTCGAGCTGCACCGTGATGTTCTTGAGGCCCAGGTTGTCAGCGGCTGTCACCGAAAACTTGAGGCCGTTCTCGATGAGGACCGTGTCGCTGGTGCCGAACTTCGCGATGCTCACACTGGGCGGGATGAAGTCCTGCGTCACGCCCGGTGCAAGTGCCGCCTCGTTACAGCCGGCCGCGACGAGGACCATCGCCGCCGCGGCGGCGCCTTTCCAGAAGGTCGACTTGTGCATAGCCCTGCCTCCGCCGCTTAGCGGGCCTCCTCGGCCATCGCCGCCGGATTGTCGATGATGTGCGGCGTGACCAGGATCAACAGATCTTGGCGCGTTTCCTCACGCTGCGTGAAGCCGAAGAGGCCACCTATGACCGGCAGGTCTACAAGAAACGGTATTCCGCTCTTGGATACCGTGACCGAAGTCACCGTGAGCCCGCCGATCACGGCCGTCTGGCCATCATCAACCAGGATCTGGCTTTGCGCCTCCTGGGTCTGGAACGTGAAGCCGATGTCGGAGGGGGCCGCCTGGATGGACGAGTTTTCCGCGTGCACCGACATCAGCACCTGACGGTTGCTCGTGACGTGCGGAGTCACCCGAAGCTTGACGCCCGTCTCAACGTAGTCCACGGTGGCCTGCGCCTGCTGGGCCTGCGCGCTCACGTCCACCACGCGGACCGGCGTCCGCTCACCCACCAGGATGTACGCCTCGGTATTGTCGGCCGTGGAGGTCAGGGGCTCGGCCTGCAGGTCCGCTAGCTCCACCCGCTGCAGGGCACTGACGAAGGCCGTAACGCTGAAGTTCCCGATCGCGGTCGACCAGATGAGCTCGAGCGCCGGACTCAGGATCTGCGCCTCCGCATTGGCGATGGCGGAGAGCTGGTTGCCGCCCAGGTCCACGATGCTGGGCGTTTCCGTGGGATCGAAGAAGTCGGTCGGCGCCACGGCGTCCGGCACACCGTCACCGTCGATGTCGACCGGTTGGTTCGTGCGCGGATCGGGCCGGGAGACGAGGGTGTTGAAGAACTGGCTCGGGCTCCCGATGTCGTACTGCACCCCGAGCTCTTCGATGTTGCTCCGGTTCACGAAGATGAGCTTGGCCTGGATCGACACCTGCGGCGTCTGAACGTCGAGCTGCCGCACGAAATCGACGTCCTCCTGTAGGCGGCTGCGGATGTCCGTAATGATGAGGCTGTTGGTGCCGGTGTCGGCCACCACGCGGCCGCGGTCGGGCGTCAGGATCGTCTGCACGACCGGCACGAGCGAGGAGGCGCGGGCGTAGTTGACCGTCACGATCCGCGTCTCGGTGGGCTCGGTGGAGTCGCGGGCCAGCAAGGCGGCGCGCGAGTCCACGCGGATGATCCCCGGCGGGTCCTCGATCGCGTCCAGCCCCTGCGACTCGAGCACCACCTGGAACGCGATGTCCCAGGGCTGGTTGCGGATGTCGGCCGTGACGTAGCCCTCGATATCCTTGCCGAGGACGATGCTCTTGCCGGAGAGCTCGGCAAACCCGGCCATCACGTCGGCGATGGTGGCGGAATCGAACGACGCCGTCACGGTCGGCTGCTGCGACTGGAACGGGGTCGGCGCGGCGGCCGCCACGGGCGGCACCACGCGAGCCGGCGAGAACATCTGCTGTCCACCCTGTACGGCGTACTGGGCAGGAGCGCTGGAGGACCACGCCGCGAAGCCGCGATCGGTACCCAAGGTGATCCGAATGGCATCGTCCGCGTACTCGAGCTGGTAATCCTTGAGCTCGTCCAACTCGAGGACGATACGGACCACGTCGGGCCGGAACTGCGCATAGCGGATGTTCAGAATGCCGCCGCGGTTCTGCCCGTCGTAGACCAGCGCCGGGGCGTTGAGCGTTGCTCCGAGCACGTCAATGACGAGGCGCGCCGGATTCTGCAGTGTGAAGTCCTGGACGGAGACACTGCCCCAGACGTCGATCACGACGTGGGCACGGCCCGCACCGGGCAACACGCTCACCGCGTTGACCTCGCCCGGCTCCGTCGCGAGAGCGTGGGGCGCGACCAGGGCGAGCCCGGCGAGCGCGAGTATCAGAGACCGCCTCATGGTAGTTCCTCCTGCCTGCGGCGCAGTGCCAGTGTCCGCTGCCGCTCGACGCCGAATTCCTCGATGATCACGAGCACCTCGGTCTGGCGGATCTCCGCGATCCGCAGCCGACCCACTTCGTCCCCCACACGTACCGTGTACCGCTGTCCGACCGTCGTGTCACGCAGCACGGCCACGCTGCTGCTGGGATAGCGCGGGTTGTAGTTGATCGAGGTGACCCGCAGGTCCTCCAGCAGCGGCCGGACGTCGCCCGACCGCAGCAACGAGATGAACGGGTCACGTCCCGACCCGCCGTAGGAGAACACCTCGCGCTGGAGCTCCACGCGTTCCTGTTGGGGCTCCACAGCCTGCAGCTCCATCGCCGGATCGCCGGCTGCTGGAGCAGCGGGCCCGGCCTCCACCTGGCTCACCGGCGGCGGTGGCGGTTCCTCGGCTCCACAGCCGACCGCGACCGTGCCCACGCACGCCAGGATCCAGACCAACTCCTTATTGTGTCTCACCGCTGCCTCCCGTGGCCGGCGGCTTCACGAACGTCCGCAGCTGGAACTGCGCCTGCAGCAGAGCGCCCGTGGTATCCCCGTAGGCAACCTGGGCTGTCAGGGGAGCGATCCCCAGCGTCAGCTCATAGGGCACCATGATCCGGGGGAGCGAGGCCACGTCGGCCAGGAACTCGCCGATCTCGTCGTAATGGCCCACGACGCTTACCCGGTAGCGGTGCGTATCGAACATCCCCTCGGCATCAACAGACTGCGGGTTGATCTCTTGGATATGGACCCCTCGGAGCGTGGCCCGTGACGCGATGTCGTCGATCAGGCTCGGCACCTCGTTCTCCAGCGGGACGAGGCGGCGCATGAGCCCGAGACTGGCCTCGTAGTCTGCCACGCGCTGCCGCAGGCTTTCGACCGTTCCCGAGGCCAGGTCCCGCCTGGCCGAGTCCACCGTCGCCCGCAGCGAGTCGATCTCGATCTCGAGCTGCGCGATCTCCGCTGCCTGCGGCGCCCGCCAGAGATACCAGAACGCCCCGCCGCCGGCGGCAGCGATGATGATGAGCAGCACGAGGAGCTGTTGCCGATCCTTCTGGGAGAGTGCCATGACTCCTCCCTAGCGCACCGATGCGGAGACCGGAACGGTCCGCATGAAAGACGAATCCGCCTGTCGGAATGTGGCCGTGATGCTGAAGGCCGTCAGCGCCTTGTCATCCTCCACCACCGTCCGATTGGCACCCGGTACGACATTCGCGACCCAAGGCGAATTGGCCAGATTCCGCAGAAACCGCGTGTACGCCCCGATGTCGGAGGTGCGTCCGTCGATCATGAACCGCACAGGCTGTGGTCCGACCGGTTGGCCCTCCGTGGTCACCGCCGGCGCCGCTTGCACCATGTTGAGACCCACGAGCCAAGTGTAGTCGGGCAACGACTTGGTCACCTCTTCCAGAACGTGGGGCCAGATATAGCGGTCCGAATCGATGGCACGGATCTCCCGCAATTCCGTTTCGAGGGAGTCGCGCAGTTGCTCGGCTCGCCGCTTCTGCCCGATCATGTTTGAGAACCGACGGGCCTCCTGCCGTGCCTGCGTCGCTTCGTCGCGCAGGCCGGTGACTTGGGCCTGCATGGTGACGAAGAGGTAGCCCGCCCCAGCTCCTACCACGATCCAGGCCGCGACGGCGCCGAGCAGCAGGGGATCTTTGACCCCTTTGATCAGCTCGCCGATGTTGGGAAGAGAAATGCCGGCGCCGGCCTTCTTCCTCGGCCCCCCGAGCAGGTTGATCTCGATCCTCATAGTCCTGCTCCCCTGACGCTCAGCCCCGCCGCCTGAGCGCGAGGCCGGTCGCGAGCATCAGCAGCGGCCCCATCTCGTCGGCGTTGAGCGTGTCGAACACATGATCCTTCACCCGCATCCGCTGCAGCGGGCTGGCGATCTCCACCGGGAGGCGGAGGCGTTCGCCGAGCACGTCGGACAGCCCCGGAATCCTGGCACCACCGCCGCAGCAGTAGACCCTCTGCAGCGGTCCGGCGTCCCGGGCTGCGGTCTGGAGAAAGGCTCCGGCCCGCTCCAACCCCACGGACATCTCCTCGCCCCGGTTCTTGACGTAGGGCTCCAGGTCGGGCGTGAGCTCGTATCCCTGGAGCAAGTGATCTGCATCGTCGGCCGACATGCCCCGCTCCCGCTGCAGGTCCTCGCGGAACTTCCGGGTCCCGACGCTCAGGTCCCGGGTCAGCAGCGGCACTCCGTCGAGCAGGATGTTCACGTTGGTTACTTCATGCCCGATATTGAGAAGGGCAACGACACCGTTCATCGCCTCCGGGTAGTTCAGCTCGAAGGCGTTGTGCAGGGCGAAGGCATCCACGTCCACGATGGCGGGCTCCAAACCGGCCTGGATGAGAAGCTGGAGCTTGTCCTCCACCAGGTCCCGCTTGGCTGCCACCAGGAGCACATCCATCTGGAGCCCCTCGCCGTCGGGGTCCAGGATCTGGAAGTCGAGCTCCACCGCCTCGATGTCGAACGGCACGTGCTGCTGGGCCTCCCAGCGCACCACCTCGTACGCGTCGCTCTCCTTCATGCGGTCGACCTGGATCTTCTTGATGATCACGTCGCGACCGCCGACCGCCACCACCACCTGCTTCTGCTTGATGCCGGAGGTCCTGAACAGTCCCTGGATCGCGTCGGCTACGATATCGGGGTCCATGACCTCGCCTTCGACGATCGCGTCCGCCAGAACGGGCGCGACCGCCACCCGGCTCAGGACCGGGTCGCCCTTCTTGTGGTCGACCTCGACCAGCTTGAGGAGCCCGCTGCCGATGTCCAGGGCGACCGTCGATTTTGCGCCACCGAGCCCGAGAATCGCCATATCTGCCGACCGTTAAACGAGATAAGTGACTTTGCGGACGACTACAGTACGACCCACCCTTATTTTTGTCAAGCTCCAAGCTACTTTAAGCCACCCTGATCAAAGCCCAGTCCCGCTTTCACTTACGGAATTTGGTGCAGCCGTAACCAGCTCCGACCCGGCACCGCTTCCGGGGTCCCCTGAGCGACCACTGCCCGCCGCACCGCACAGCTGGAGTAGCCCACCGTGAGGCTCTCCACCGGGGTTGATTGCGCGACCACTACGGTAGCGGCCACCACCCCTCCCCTGAAGTGACCTCCCTCACCGGTTGTGTCAAATTGACCCAGGACCACGACCGGCCCGAAAAACCGGAATCCGCCGGACACGGTCAAGTCCCCATCCACCACCAGGATGCCTTGCCCCCTCCCCCCGTGGAGCCGGAGATCGCCGTGTGCGAAGATCAGGGGCAAGTACTCCCCGCAGGGGCCCTGGGGGCGGTCCGGATCGCCCCAGTTGGAAGGGGCAGTGTAGCGACACTTCCCCCCCACCTGGCTCGGGCCGACGACCCACAGGCCCGGCCCGATGACCTTGTCGGCCTGCGCGCGCAGGGCGGCGATTTCCACCCCGACGAGCCGGACGAAAGACTCCGCCGCGGAGTCGACCAGGACGGGTGGGGCGCCGGTGACGCAGCGTCCGCCAGGGCACCCGTCGAGCTCAAGCGCGGCGTCCTGGCCGAGCCTGAGGCCGGGCAGCGTCTTCCCCGGGGGCGGGCAGACCCACCCTGCAGGCGGCTCGTCGCGACCCGCAAGCCGGGCACCCCCCGCGACACTCACAGATCCGGAGGCGCTCAGGGCCGCACTTATGGATAGGTCCAGAGGCCGCAGCCGCACGATGAGCCCGATGCGTTGGCGCGCACGGTCGTCGGGGTCGCGCCCATCCGATTCGATGAGGAACAGCAGCTCCGAAAGGCGCCGCACGCTCCCCTCGAAGGAGCCGAGCGCTCCCCCGGCGTGCCCCGCGAAGCTCAACGCACCACCCGGGGGGAGCGCGCCGTACTGGCTCGACTTCCAGGCCCCCACCTGGGCCCAGGCACCCTCCTCGGCCGCTGCGAGCGCGCGGGCCGGAGCGGCCGCGGTGTCGGCAACCCTCAGTTCGTGGAGCCCCACCAGCCAGCCGGCGGACACCAGGGCGCCGACCAGGACAAGGGCCACCAGCACGAGGAGCAGTACCCCGCCGGCCTCCCGCTTCACGGTCGGCGGCCGTTGCGCAACCCAATCTCGATCCGAACCGAATCCTCGAGGTCCGGCATGGCGCCCCAGGCAACACGCGCCGGCCGCGCCGCCGCCACGGCCACGATGCGCCGCACCTCACGCGGCTCTCCGGTCGCGGCCCCGGAAGCCGCGTGATACGAGAAGCGCAGGCCCCCCGGGCTGAGAGGACCCAGAACCGGCTGGATGCCGCCCCACCCCCCTGCCTTCCCGGAGAGGCGGACTCCGAGCCACCAGACCCCACCGCGGTCACGGTAGGCGGTGATCTGTACGACCTCGTAACTCAGCACAGGGGCGCCGGCACGTACGTCGACCAACCCCCCGGGGGGTGTGACTGCGGCGACCTCGAGGACTTCGCCCGTCCCGCCATCGACGCAGGAACCTGCCGGCCGGCCGCCCCGGAGATCGGCCCGCAGCCAGTAGTCATCCTCAGGGTCCGTGGGATCGGCTTCCGCGTAGACGAACACCGAGTCGCGTCGCATGTCCGGTGGGCGATGCCCGTAGCGGGGCTCGGCCGCGACCGTGAGAGCGCCCGAGCGGAGGTCTGCGATGCGCGGGGCACCGCACAAAAAGGAAAGGGAGCGCACCGCCTTGAACGCGACCCCCGTGCGCCCCATGCCAACGATGTCGCTGCCGAGGGAATCCGCGGGGTCGAGGCCGGCGAGGTCGAGCGGAAGCATCGCGGCCAGGGCCCGCAGCGTCACCGACACCGACGCAGTCGCCGCCTGGCGCCGGTACGCCCGGCCGCTAGCGACCACCACGCCGGTCACCGACGTGGCGACGACGCCGGCAAGGACGAGGGCCACCAGCAGCTCGACGAGCGTCACCCCGTTCGGCCGTGCCCGCTCGTCAGCAGGGGACGATCGCCGAAACCGAGTCGACACGGGCGGGCCGCCCCCCGGGTGTCTCGACGACGGCCAGTGCGCGGCGCGCCGTGCCCCCGGCGGCGGGCGACACCGTCCAGTGCACCCGATAGGGGCCGTGAGACGCCTCGCCGTCTCCCACGCTCGGGCAGGCGCCGCTCCTGAGCCGCTCCACGACGCTCTGCGCCAGGGCGATCGCCTGCGTATGCCGACGAGCATCACCGATCATCCTGGTCGCGACGGCGGCGGCGCCGGTGAGCCCGAGGACCCCCACCGCCAACAGCAGCATCGCGATCAGCACTTCGAGTACGGTGAACCCGCCCGGATCTGTGGTAGGGGCCATGTCGGGGGCAAGCTACGACCCCTGTGGACCGGAGTCGGGCTCATCTTGACGTCGGGGAGGCCGGAATATTGCGGGCCGGCACGTCACCGGATCGACGGCCGACGAAAAGGGCGACGTAGAACCTCGCCGCCCCGCGTTAGCTCACTCGGTTGGCCGTCGCTGGCCTAGTTGCAGGCCACCTCACCCTCGTCGGTCGCGGGGGGTATGGGCGCGGCACCCGAGCCGTAAAAGATCGCACAGACCTTGGTGGGAGCCAGGCTGTGCTGCGCGGTAGCCTGCCAGCCCGCGGGACTCACGCCGGTGATCGTCACGGTCACACCGGATGACGCCTGAAACCGCGGCGGTACCATGTCCGCCTGCGTGCCGTACGTGAAGAAGTCGTGGAGGTACCCCTCTTGCGACGTCGCGAGGTTGCGCAGATCCGACCTCATCGACGCCATGTACGCCTTCTCCTTGGTGTTCACAAACTTGGGGATCGCGATGGCAGCCAGAATCCCGATGATCACCACGACGATCAGGAGCTCGATGATGGTGAACCCTCGCGCGTCGCTATGCATGGGGCGCGTCCTCACCATGAGAGGTATCCATCACAGGCATGAGGCGGCGAAGGGCCAGCCCTCCGCCGCCTCACCTTTACCCGCTGACGCAGCCTCGCCTAGTTACAGGCCGGCTCGCCCTCGGCAGCCGTTCCCTTGACGCTGTTCGTCCCCGAGCCCACGGCGATGGCGCACGTCTTGGTCGGCGCACCCGTGTGCGTCGCGGTCGCGTCCCAACCGTCACCGGCGACGGCCCCGACAGCGATGGTCACGCCGGCCGACTGGTTGTACGTGAACCCACCGGCGCCGGCAGCGGCGTAGGTCGTCCAGTCGGCGAAGTAGCTCTCCTGCGCGTTCACCAGGTTACGCAGGTCGGCCTTCATCGACGCGAGATACGCCTTCTCCTTCGTGTTCGCGAACTTCGGGATAGCGATGGCAGCCAGAATGCCGATGATCACCACCACGATCAGAAGCTCGATCAGGGTGAAGCCCTTGCGATTCATCAATACACCTCCGCGGATGGTATTCGAGTGACAGCCCGGTGCCCACGTGGCATACCTGGGCGCTTTGATCTGTCCAGATACTGAAGCAATCCCCGTGCCAGACCTCTCCCAAGTGCCTAACATGCTTCGTGACAAGCACTTATGGGGGTTCTACCAGGGTCCCGGAAGGCCCCAGGAGCCCGGAAGACCCTCAATTTGCAAGGTGCGGGGCCGAACGCAAGGCTGCGGCGTGCCGCCCTCAATCGGGGCCGCAGGCCACGTCGGCCCGGCGGAGCGCCCCTTCCAGGTGCTGTTCCCACTCGGTGGCCTCCGTATCCCCCACGGCCCTCACCGTTTGTAGCTCCGGGCAGACCTGGTCCACCTGCGTGTCCCACTCAAGTGAGGCGACCGCCGAATTGAGCGCCGCGACGGCGGCGGCGCGGCGGCCGTTGAGCCACTCCAGCCGTGCCCGCGCCAGTCCCTGCTGCCACTCGGGCGACACCAGCCACTGGTGAAGCTCGACGTACAGCGCCGCCAGCGTCACGTCGCGCGGCCGGTGATCGATTGCCGCACGCGCCGCAGTCAGCGCCGAGTCTGTCCACCCCACCGCGAGGTACGCATTCACCAGCGCACTGGTCGCGGCGGGCTCGCCCGGCTCGAGCGCGACGGCGCGGCGCGCCTCGCGCAGCGCGACGCGTCGCCGACCCATCGCCAGCGCGAGGGCAGCACTCTCGGTCGCGACGGACGCGTCTCGGTCGAACAGCTCACCCGCCACCAGGTAGTCGGTCAACGCCCCGAGGGAGTCGCCGCGCATCGCTCGCTGGCGGGCCAGCTGCCGGCGCGTGCGGTAGTTCTCGGGGTGCGCAACGACGCTTTCGATGAGTACCGTGGGGCCATCCATCCAGAACGGCGTGCGCGTGACGGTGCGGACGCTGTAGACCGCCAGGAGGGCGCCCAACCCCACCAGGGCGATCCTGCGCCACCGCCCGCCCCACGCGCTGGCCAGGAGCCAGGCGGCGGCCAGCGCGGGCGCGAGCGCCGGGAGGTACAAGGCGCGTTCGCCCAGCACCGTACCTGAGGCGAACAGCAGGTTCGACGTGGGCGCGTACGACACCGCCGCCATCAGAATCCCGAACGCCACCGCAGGGGCGCGTCGCCGACTCAACAGGCCCAGCGCCACCACCGCGCCTGCGACCAGCGCCCCCAGCGCCGCCACCACCGTAAGCTCGGTTCGCTGCGGAATGACCTGCGGGTTGTAGTCATAGGCGAGGCGGAGCGGCCAGGCCAGCAGCCGCAGCACCTCGAGGTAGACCGGCAACATGGTTGCGAGCCGCTGGCCGAACGACAGGTGGCGCAGGGTGGGGGCGATGACCCCCTCGACGTAGGGGGCGGCGATCGTCTGCCAGAGCACCAGCCACGCCACCGTGCACCCGAGGATCACCGCCAGCAGACCACCCCCCCACCGCCGCGCCGCGGAGCGTGCGAGCCACGCATCGAGCGCCAGCACCGCCACGGCGACGACGGCGTGTTCCTTCGAGAAGAGGGCGAGCAGCACGGCCGCGACCGTTGCCGCCCCCCACCCGACGCGGGCGGCGCGCGAATCGGCGCCTCGGTAGCTCCGAAAGGCCAGCACCGCGAGCAGCAGGCCGAGCGCCGCCAGGAGCTCCGCACGGCCCACCACATTGGCCACGGCCTCCACATGCACGGGGTGCACGGCGAAGACGAGCCCGGCCGCGAGTGCCGCGGGCACCGGCAGCCACGCCGTCGCGACGAGCACCACGAGACCCGTCGCGAGGGCATGCAGCACCACATTGTGCAGGTGGAACCACCACGGCGCACCATCAGCCAGGGTCCAGTCGACGGCGTACGACAGGATCACCGCCGGCCGGTACAGCCCGGCGGGGTGGCCCTGCTCGACCGGCCAATAGGGAGAGAATCGCGCCGCCCACGCTGCGGGCACGGAGTGCGCCGCCGGATTCTGGAGGACGATTCCGACGTCGTCCAGCGCCCAGCGGTTGCGCGGGGCGTTCGCGTACACCGCGAGGGCCACGAGACCCGCGACGAGTGCGGCACGTGCCCGGGGTCCCAGGCCTCGCAGCACTCGGGTCACGGGAGTTGCCGATCGTCGCCAAGCTCCTCGGCCAGGCCGAGGCGACGCAGCTGCGGTCGGGCATCGGGCTCCCCGGCCGGCGGGGCAAAGCGCCACACCTCCCAACCAGGGTACTCGGCAAAGAGTTGCCGATTCCGCGCGTACCGATCGCGGGCGAACACGATGCCCGTGCGGAGCCCCACCGGGTTGCGCCAGGCCAGGCTCCCGTAGAGCGTGAACCCACCCCGGTCGTGCTCAAGCTGCACCGCGCACCTCGGATCGAGTGCGCGGCCCGGCCAGAGCCGCAGGGTGGGATCGCGCGACCCGGCCACAAGTGGTGCCGCCGCGGCCGCGGCGGCGTAGCGCCGCTCCAGGCTGTCGATCACACCTGCGGGCGCCAGCGCCTCGGCCCGGGCCTGCCGGGCAAAGAGGTGGAGGTCGCACGCGTCGAGCCTGCGGTAGACGCGCTCGACCACGCCGGGCGGAGCCCCGAGCGCCCAGAGGTCCGTGATGATCCGGGCCCCCCAGCTCTCCGGCACCAGCACCAGCGCCTGCCGCACCCCTCGCTCGGCCAGACTGCGCTCGGGGTGGTACTTGAGCGACGGCAACCCCGTCCGGTAGACCTCGAATCGCCGCGGCAGCATGTCGACCCAGCTCCAGAGCAGCACCCCCGCGCACAGCGCGGCGAGCGCCACGTCCCAGCGCAGGTGGGCGTCCGCCCGGCTGCGGGCCGCGAGCCAGGCCCAACGGAGCGCCCGGGCCGTGCCGATGACCAGGAACGGGGCCGCGATGAAGTAGAACCGCGGACCGGGATAGAAGCCCGAGTGCCAGTAGAAGAAGTAGAGGGCGGGCCCCGCGGCGACCCCGAGCCCGAGGGCGAGATCGGCGGGCTCCCGTCGGCGCGCGAACAGCGCCCACAAGCCGAGCGGCAGCAGGGCGGGGATCGGCCACTCGAACAGGTAGATATGCAGCCGGCGGATCGCCGCCACCATGTTGCTCAGGCCCACCAGCGGCGTGTACTCGTAGCCCCATGCGTCGGCGTGGAAGCCCAGCTGGTGCCCCTCCCCCCACAGCGCCGTGTACCCGAAGTCGAGCGGCCCACCGAAGAGGCGCCAGTTGTAGTAGCCCAGGGCCAGTGCCATGGGGACGCCGCCGAGCACCAGCAGTCCGAGGTCCCGTGGCCTGCGGGCCAGGCCCAGGTGTACCAGTAGCGGAAGCGCACCGGCGACGGCGTCGAGCGGCCGCGTCGCGGCCGCAGCCCCGAGCAACGCTCCGGCCGCGACGAAGCGGACGACGCGTCTCCCGCCCGGCGCCCAGACACAGGCCCACGCCCCGAGCACCAGGGCGACCGCAAGCGCGTGGTTCATGTACGTGGCCGACATGAAGAGCACCCACGCCGAGACCGCCCACAGACCTGCCGCCACGCGGGCCGTGCCCGAGCCGAACATGCCGCGGGTCACCAGGTAGACGAGCACCACGCTGGCGCCGCCCACCACGGGATTCACCAGCCACTCCGCGCGAACCAGCATGCCGGCTGCCAGCGCCACGGCATGTACCGGCGGGAACTGCGAGACCCATCCGGCCTGGGTGATCCAGGTGTGCGTGAACAGGAAGAACTCAGGCAGCTGCGGAGGCGGCGCCGCGAGGCGCCCCGAGGCGAAGACCCGTGCCTGAAAGAGCTGCGCGACCTCGTCCACGAGATGCGGATTCGAGGCAAAGGCCACCCGCATCGTGTAGGCTGCCGCGAGTGTGAGCAGCACTGCCATCCCGCCGACGAACGCCGCGTCGCCCCACGCCGGCCAGGCGCGTGCGCGCGGCTGTGCCGTCCGGGCCAGCCAGCCCACCGCCAGACCCACCACCAGCACCACGAAGGCGCCGATCAGCCACGCCCGCAGGTGCACACTCCAGTCGGGACCGGGATCCGGTGCGTCCACCCACCGCGGGATGCTGAGCAGGGGCAGGACGAGGATCGCGACCCCGAGCCCTCGCCACAGCACCTGCGTGAGCGTTCGCGTCACCGCGTCTTCGGTCGTGACGGCAAGAAGTTGAAGCGCAGGATGTGCCAGATGGCGGCGACGCCGTCCCGCCAGTCGATCTTCTTGCCCTCGGCGTACGTACGCCCGCTGTAGCTGATCGGCACCTCCCAGATGCGAGCGCCCGCCTGCGACAGTCGGGCGGTGAGCTCCGGCTCGATCCCGAAGCGCTTGGAGACGAGCGGCAGCGCCTTCATGAGATCGGCGCGGACCATCTTGTAGCAGGTCTCCATATCGGTGAGGTTCAGGTCCGTGAGCATGTTGGAGAGGAGCGTGAGGAAGCGATTTCCCACGGAGTGCCAGAAGTACAGCACCCGCCGCGGCCCAGACTGGAACCGGGAACCGAACACCGCATCGGCCCGGTCGAGCCTGATCGGCTCGAGGAGCGTCGGGTACTCCATCGGATCGTACTCGAGGTCGGCATCCTGGATCACGATCACGTGTCCCGTGGCCGCCGCGATCCCCGCGCGCACCGCGGCCCCCTTGCCCCTGTTCTTGGGCTGATGGATGACGCGGTCGACAAGCCCCTCCTGCTCGAGCCGGTCGAGGACCTCCCCCGTGCGGTCGGACGATCCGTCGTTCACCACGACGATCTCGACCCTCAGCGGGACCTCCCGGATCCGCCGCAGGCTCTGCTCGATCGTGTGCTCCTCATTGAACGCGGGCACGACCGCGGTCACCACGAGGTCGTTCCAGTCATCCGGGAGGGGTACGGCGCGGTAGTGCTCTCTCCGTCGTCGAAGGCTCATCGCGCGGGTCCGTTCGAGAAGACATGCAGATAGGCGTCGAGGAGCTGCAGGCGGAGGTACCGCTCCCGATCCGCGACGTCTGACGTCAATTCATCATACAGGTGCCGGGCGCCAGCCACGTCTCCGGTCCGCAATTTCGCGATCACGCCCCCCTCCGCGAGATCCTCCCGAGAGATCCAGCCGCCATCCTGCGCCCCTGCCTGGAACAGGGCGTCGGCGGCGGCGGCGGCCACCCCGAAGTTCCACCCGGCAAGCCCGAAGTAGAAGTCCACCACCCAACGCGCCTCGGCGGGCGCGTCGTGCCGATCGAGGTACCGCAGCGCCGGCTGCAGCAGCGACTCGTCGATGTAGCCGTACGTGCCGCCGTGCCGATCCCGCTCCACCGCCAATAGCTCCCCGAGCCAGCGCCTCCAATCCGTAGGCGGATCGTCTGCACCCAGGATGGCGTCCCACCGCAGCTGGCGGAACCGGGCGTCTTCGAGGCCGGCGAGCGTGACCGCGGTGTCCACCCCGTCACCCGCCCGGGCATCGCGAAGGGCACCCGCCAGGACCAGCGCCTGCACCCGAGGAACGTCGGTCAACGGCATCGCGCCGGCGGCGATCGGCTGCACACGACGCAGCGAGATGGCCGCGGCGATATCGATTCGCCGCGTCGCGAGATCGCCGACCCCTCGAGCGTATTGGTTTTGGTACCGCGCGCGCTCCGCACCGAGGTCGAGCACCGGATAGAAGTCGGAGTTCGGCTGCTGCCAGCCGTCGAGCAGCGCCGCCAACACCGTCCTGTGCGTCAGCCGCGTGGCCTCCATCATCTCCGCGGTCGGCGCCACGGCGTGGCAGAAGTCCTCCTGAATCGCTGGCCACTCGAGAATCGACCAATCGGGAGCCGGCAGGCTCTCCGAGGCGGCGGCCACGATCAGCATGTCTCCCCGCGCCGTCAGAAAGACCTCATAGGAGGGAAACGTCCGGTGCACCGCGGCGATGACGCTCATCACGAGGCCGTCGTTCAGCTCGTAGAGATGGATCCACTGGCCGAACACGCCGCCCTCCGCCAGCGACTGCGCGATCCGGCGATAGAACTCGCCGGTGAAGAGGCTCGCCACGCCACTCACCCACGGATTGGAGGGCTCGGAGAGAATGATGTCGTACTTCTCCTCCGTCGCCGACAGGAATGCCCGTGCATCTTCGATCACGATGTGCGACCGCGGGTCGTCGAAGACCCTCGCGTTCGTGGGATACAGGGCGCGAGAGGCGGCGAGCATCTCCGGCTCGATCTCGATAGTCGTCACTCGCTGGAGTTCGGTGTTCGCCAGCATGATCTGTGACGACATCCCGGTTCCGTGCCCTACCACCGCTGCGATCCGCGCGCGCGGCGCGTGCGCCAGGGTAATGAGCGGGGCGAGCGTCTGGGTGGAGATGTCGGTGTACAGCGGCTCGCGCACCGTGGAGTCCGAGCACGCCACCAGCCAGTGCCCCGGCACCGACCCGTCGACCTTGCCGTTGGTGGCGAGCGCCGTGACGCCGTTCTCCGTATGGCGCCATGCGGCCACGGTGGCGGTACGACCGTCCCGGTAGTAGAGCACCTCACGCGTCTCGCCGTCCAACCGCCCGTTGCGGAACACGCCGCTGGCGAGCATCCGCCGGTCGAAGCCGCGTTGCGCGGCCACGACCACGGTGACGAGTGCGGTCGCGGCCAGCGCACCGTAGGCCAGTTGCCGAGCGCGGGGCTTCGCGCCGGCTACTACCCAGAGGATTCCCACGCCGAGCGCCATGTCGAGCGTCGCACCGAACACCAGAAGCAGCCGCACCCCAAGCAACGGCATCAGGACCAGCCCCGCCACGGCAACCCCCACAATGGACCCGAGCGTGTTCACGCCGTACACGGAGCCGATGGCGCGTTCGCCGGTGGCGCTGGTGAGCAACGTGCGCGTGATGAGCGGCAGCGTGATGCCGGCGCAGAACGTGGACGGCAGCATCACCGCCAGGCACAACGCGTACCGCGCCATCGTGAAGCCCTCGTAGCCCCCCTCCGTTCTGGCAAACGACTGCATGAGGTCGGCCATCCACGCGAACGACTGTCCGTACAGCGGAAGCGTCGCGAGCGCCGAGAACCCCATCACCCACTGCACGATACCCAGGGCACGAAGCGGCTTGCTCCACCGGTCGGCACGCCGCCGGACCCAGAGCGAGCCCAGCGCGAGACCGAGGATGAACGCCGACAGCATGAGCTCGAAGGAGTGCGTGGCGCTCCCCAGCACGAGCGCGAGCATGCGCAGCCAGGCGATCTCATAAATGAACGAAGCCACGGCAGTCCCGAAGCTCACGCCCAGCAGGAGCAGCACCAACTGCTGCTGTCGCAACGCGGCGGCGTCTGTGACGGCAACCGGCATCGCTTGCGCCGGCGCCGGCTCACGCACCGCGCCGCGCAGCGGCGTGCGCTGGGCGACGAAGCCGCTCCCCAGTGCCGCCACCAGGTTGAGCATCGCCGCGACGAGCAGCGTGCCTGGCAGCCCCACCGCCTGAAGGAGATAAAACCCAGCGATCACGACGCCGACCGCGGCCCCGAGGCTGTTGGCGAAGTACAGGACGGCCAGCGTGCGGCCGGGATTCGCCGCGTAGCGCCGGAGGACTCCCGCGCCCATCAGCGGGAAGGTCGTTCCCAGGAGAATGGACTGCGGCAAGATCAGGCTGCCCGCGATGACCCACTTCGTCAGCGTGAGGAGCACGCCGTTTCCCACCACGGGGAAGAGCGTGTCGTACGCGAAGCCGGTCACGCCACCGTAGATCTCGTGGAAGAAGAGCCCCACCGCTCCCACGGCCAGCTCGATCAGGGCGTACCACCGCAGCGGGTCCGCCAGGCGCTCGGTACGGGAGCCCACTAGCATGGCCCCCAGCGCCATGCCACCCAGGAATATCCCGATGGTGAGGATCTGGGCGTATGCGGCGTGGCCGACGAACAGGCCCAGGTACCGAGCCCAGATGGACTCGTACACGAGGCCGGCAGCCCCGGACAGGATGAAGACGAGATAGAGAAGCGGTCTCACGGGGCTCCTTACTGCACGGCGAGGCCTTCAGCCTCGTAGCGGGCCAGCTTGCGATAGAGTGTGGACGGATCGATACCCAGCACTTCGGCGGCACGCGTCTTGTTGCCCCCCTCGGCCTGAAGCACCCAGAGGATGTACGCCCGCTCGATCACGTCCATCGTGGGGTTGTGCGGTGCGCGCTCCGTGATGAGCGGCCTCGCCTCCCTCGAGAGCACCCGATCCGGCAGCGCCGTCCCTGCGACCACCCCACCGGCGCTCAGCAGGACGGCGTGTTCGAGGGCGTTCTCCAGCTCGCGCACATTGCCGGGCCAGTCGTAGGCCATGACGGCGTCCAACGCCTCTTGTGACAAGCTCTTGACCGACTGGTTTCGATCGCGTGCGATCCGCTCCAGGAATGCCTCGGCGAGCACCGGGATATCCTCACGCCGCTCCCGTAGCGGCGGAAGCCGCATCGAGATCACGTTGAGTCGGTAGTACAGGTCGGACCGGAACGTGCCCTGGCGCATCGCTTCGTCGAGGTCGCGGTTCGTGGCCGCCAGCACGCGCACGTCCACCGGTACCGGCTCGGTGCCACCCACGGGCAGCGCCTCCCGCTCCTGGAGGACGCGCAGCAGCTTCACCTGCGTCGAGGGCTGCGTTTCGGCAATCTCGTCGAGGAAGAAGGTGCCGCCCCGCGCCGCTGCGAAGAGCCCCTGCTTGTCGCGCACGGCTCCCGTGAAGGACCCCTTGACGTGCCCGAACAGCTCTGACTCCAGGAGGCTCTCAGGCAGGGCGCCGCAGTTGATCGAGAAGAACGGGCCCTCGCTCCGCTCGGACAGTTCGTGGATGTAGCGCGCGACTAACTCTTTGCCCGTGCCGCTCTCACCCAGGATCAATACCGTGGACTCCGTGGGCGCCACCTGCTCGGCCAGCTGCAGCACTTCCATGAACGGCTTGGCGTTGCCGATGGGCTTGATGGAGTTGGACCGCTCCCGCTTCCGAATCTCCCGCTTGAGACTCTTGTTCTCGGTGCGCAGCTGGCGGTACTCGGCCGCCCGCCGGCAGATCGCGAGCAGGTCGTCGTTGGAAAACGGCTTCTGGATGTAGTAGAACGCCCCCTGGTTCACCGCCTGGATCGCCGATTGCAGGGACGCCTGGGCCGTCATCAGGATGACCGGCAGCTCCGGGTCCTGCTCGCGAGCCGCCTCCAGGATGTCGATGCCCGACACCTGCGGCATCCGCACATCGGTCAGTACGATGTCGGGCGGCGACGCCCGCAGTGCATCCAGCCCGGCTCTCCCCCCCTGCGCCGTCAGCGGCGTGAAGCCTTGGTTCTTGAGGAGAATCCGCAGCGTATCCAGAATACCGGATTCATCGTCGATGATCAGAATGCTTGGCCTGGAAAGCCTCATGCCGTTTCCTCCGTTGTCCCACCGCTCGGCAGCACCACGCTGAACGCCGTGCCTTCACCGGGCATCGACTCGACCAGAATCACCCCTCGGTGGGCCTCCACCGCGCGCTGCGCGATGGCGAGCCCAAGACCCGAGCCCCCGGTGCGGCCACTGACGAACGGCTCGAAGAGCCGTTCCGCGAGATCCTTCGGAATGCCCGGCCCTTCGTCAGAGACCTTCAACAGAACGGCCCGCCCCATGGGCAGTCCGCGGGGCAGCTCGTCGGGCCGTGCCTCTCGCACCTCGATCGTCACCCGACCGTGCCCGTCGCTGGCCTGGACCGCGTTGAGCGCCAGGTTCACGATCACGCGGTGCAGCAGATCCTCGTCTCCCTCGAGGAAGGCTGGCCGCCGGATGACCTCGATCACGGCCCCGTCCCCGCAGTCCGGGTGGTTGCGCACCACGTCGGCGGCCTTCTCAGCCACCGCCCCCAGATCGAGCTCGCGGGAATCGGTGACGCGCACCCTCGAGAAGTCGAGGAACTCGGTCAGCAGCCGGCTCAGCCGATCGCTCTCACGCACCACCAGCTGCACGAGGAACTGCTCCTCTTCGTCCTGGGCGGCGTCCCCGAGCTGCTCGATCGAGGAACGAATCGACGCCAAGGGGTTCTTGATCTCGTGGGCCAGCGAGGCGGACAACTCCGCCACGGCCTCGAGCCGCTCCGTACGCAGGTGCATCTCCTCGAGTCGCTTTTGATCGGAGATGTCGGTGAAGATGGCAGTCACCGATGGCCTGGCCCCGCCATCGTCGATGCTCGTCGTCGTGACTCCGATGGGGAACCGGCGGTCGCCCACCGAGACCTTGCCTTCCGCCCGCAGCGTTCGCTGTCCGCCTGATTGGGTGAGCGCAATGGTCTGAAGCAGCTCCGGCGCGCTGACTCCCACCACGTCCTTGAGGCGCTCGCCTCGGATCATCGGGCCCTGGAGATTGAGCAGCTCCACCGCAGCAGGGTTGGCGTAGAGCACCCGCCCATCACCGTCCACGGTCACCACGCCGCTCGTGATGTTGCGCAGAATATCTGCCGCTTCAAGCGTGAGGCGCCGCACCTCTCGCTGCAGGATCTCCCGCTCGGCTCCCACGACGCGCACGCGGCTCGCGATCAGGCCCGTGGCGGTGAACACGGCCACGAACACCGCTATCTGAAGCCAGACGGCCACCGACAACTGCACCGGCTGCCACCAGATGATGTCGGCCAGGTACAGCAGGCTCGCCAGCGCGGTAATCAGCAGGCTCGATCCGAGCGGCATCACGACCGCGGCCACTGCGATCACCAGGATGTAGAGGGCCGGGAACTGGCTGGCGGGACCCTCGGTCACGTGCACCACGGTGGTGACCAACCCCAGGTCGAACAGGGCCTGGGAGTAGAGGAACGTCACGCCCGGCTCCGCCCCCCGGACGTGCGTATACCACGCCGACAGCGAGGTCACGACGACGCTCAAGATGGCCGCGATGGCGAGGATCAGGATCGTCTCGGGCGGCACCGCGGCGAAGTAGACCGCCGCGGCCACGAACACCACGATGGCTACGGTGACCCGGCCCAAGTAGATCCATCGCAGGATCCCTCGGGGCGACGGGATGCCTCCAACGGTTTGCCGCGGGGCGCCACGCGGGCGGGTGCGCCCCATCATCCAGCGCATGAATTCAAACCTCCCGCCGACTCTGGCAAGATGCAACACCCCCGCTCGTTCGAAATGCAAGACCCAAGATCTCCCGTTTCGCCTGGCGAATCGGTGTCTTAGGCCACAATCGCGACACCGTTGCCCGCGACCGGCTCCGAAAGCACCGCGGGGAGCGGGCGACGATTAGGTAAGTGACTGTGAGTCAATGAGTTCCAGCCGTCGGGCGGGGTGACCGCCCGCCCACCCTAGGTGAGTTCCCGGCTCAGGCGCTTGCTCACCGCCCGCAGCACCTCCACTCGAGCCAAGCGCTTGTCCTCCGCAGGCACCAGGATCCACGGCGCCTGGTCGGTGCTGGTTCGCTCGATCATGTCGCAGGCGGCGGCCTCGTAGGCATCCCACTTCTTGCGGTTGCGCCAGTCTTCTCGCGTCAGCTTGTACTGCTTGTACGGCGTGGTCTCCCGATCCTCGAACCGGCGCAGCTGTTCCTCAGGGGAGATCGCCAGCCAGAACTTGAGCACGATGGTCCCGGCTTCGCCGAGCTGCGCCTCGAACTCGTTGATCTCGGCATACGCCCGCTGCCAGTCGTCGCGCGCGGCAAACCCCTCGATGCGCTCGACCAGGACCCTACCGTACCAGGAGCGATCGTAGATCGTGACGTGTCCGCGCCGCGGGAGGTCGCGCCAGAAGCGCCACAGGTACGGGTGCGCCGCTTCCTCGTCGGTGGGGGCGGACACGGAGCGCACGCGGTAGAAGCGCGCGTCCATCACCGCCGTGAGGCGGCGGATCGTGCCACCCTTCCCCGCCGCGTCGGGCCCCTCGAACACGAGGATCATCGAGTGCTCGGACGCGTGCAGCTCACGGACCAGGCGTCCCAGCCGCGCCTGGCTGCGGTTGCGCTTGCGCACGTACTCCTTGCGGGGAATCTGCTGGGTGAGATCGAGCTGCCGGATGACGTTGACCGTCGGCGGATCCGGGAGCACGACCTGCTGCTCCTCGCCGGCGCGACGCGCCCCCGCTTCCTCCAGCGCTTCCCGCAGTCCCCGTACCAGCGTCGTGGCGACGGTGTAATCCCGATACCGCTCGTCCTGGGCCTCGACGATGTGCCAGGGAGCGACCCCGGTACTGGTGAGCCGCAGGGCCTCTTCCGAGACCGGCCGAAAGTCGTCGTATCGCTTGGCGAACTTCAAGGTGCGCTTGGAGATGCGCCACTGCTTCTCGGGGTCCTTCCTGGCCTTCCGGAGCCGCTTCTCATACTCCGCCTTCGCGACGTGCAGCCAGAACTTGATCACGGGGACGCCCTCGAACGCCAGCATGCGCTCGAAGTCTCTGATCCGACGCATCTCTCGCTCGTAGGACACCTCATCGATGCGCCCGAAGACGCGATCGACGATAGGATCGGTGTACCACGAGCCCAGGAGGACGGCCATCTTCCCGCGCGGTGGCAGCACGCGCCAGAAGCGCCAATAGCGTGGTCGCTCCTGCTCCTCGGTCGTCGGATCTCCGAACGCGTGGGCCTCGACCCCCCGAGCGTCCATCCACTCGAGGAGGGTGTTCATCACCTCACCCTTGCCGACGCCCTCGACCCCTCCGACGATGACGACCGGCCCGAGTCCGGAGGCGGCGATGTCCCGCTGCACCCGCAGCAACTCGGAGCGGAGACCGGGGAGCTCCTGCTTGTAGGTCGCCTTGTCGAGCGCGCTGCCGACTTCGGCTGCCTCGAACATCTCACCCGCCGTGCGGGCGGTTCACGACGTCCGCCCCAGACAAGGAGGCCGGCCCTGGTGGGGCCGGCCTGTCACTCTTCTGCATTCAGATTCCGTCTCTACTCCGGCAGCTTGGCGACGTTCTGTGCCGCCGGTCCCTTTTCACCATCCACCATGTCGAACTCGACGCGCTCACCCTCGGCCAGCGAGCGGAACCCGCTGCCTTCGATGGCCGAGTAGTGGACGAAGCAATCGCGGTTGCCCTCATCGGGCGTGATGAACCCAAAGCCCTTGGCGTCATTGAACCACTTCACCTTCCCAGTGACACGCATCACGTCTCCCCTATCCGTTGCTCGCTACTGCCGTGTCTCGCGGTCTCACGCCCCCGCGTTGGGCCGGTCACCGCCACTCGGGGCGACCGCGAAAAACGGGAGGCCCACGTCCAGCGGGACGCGGGCCTCCGTGTATTCTCGATTATTGTACCGCGTTGATCATGTCGAAGATCGGCAGGTACATCGCCACGATCATGCCGCCCACGACCACGCCGAGGACGACGATCATGACCGGCTCCATCAACGAGAGGAGCGCGCTCACGGCCGCGTCCACCTCGTCGTCGTAGAAGTCGGCGATCTTGCTGAGCATCTCGTCCAAGCCACCAGTGGCCTCACCCACCGCGATCATCGAGGTCACCATCGGCGGGAACACTCCCGACTTCTCCAGCGGCGAGGCGATCGTCTCACCACCGGCGATCGAGCCCCGTGACTCCATCACGGCGTTGTGGATCACCTGATTACCGGCGGTCCGCGCCGTGATCTCCAGGCCCTCGAGGATCGAGACGCCCGACGACAACAGAGTGCTCAGCGTGCGCGTGAAGCGCGATACCGCAGCCTTGCGCAGCAAATCGCCCAGCACCGGCATACTCAGCAGCGCTCTGTCGATGTTCAGCCGGCCGCCCTCCGTTGCATAGTACTGCTTGGTCAGGAAGAACAATGCGATTATCGACAGCAGGAACAGCCACCAGAAGCCCTGCAACAGCTGGCTCATCCCGATCACCACTCGCGTGGGAAGCGGCAGCTCCAGGTTCACCGACGCGAACATGCTCTCGAAGGTCGGGATCACGAACACGAGCAGCACCACCACCGCAATGATCGCCACCGAGAAGATCACGGCAGGGTAGATCATCGCGCCCTTCACCTTCCGTATGATCGCGTCGTTCTTTTCCAGGAACGTCGCCAGCCGGAGGAGAATGGTGTCGAGGATACCGCCGGCCTCACCCGCAGCCACCATGTTCACGAAGAGTTGGCTGAAGGCGTTCTTGTGCTTGTCCAACGCGTCGGCCAGGGTGTGGCCGCTTTCGACGTCGTACACGACCTGGCGGGTGACCCCCGCAAGCACCTTGTTCTCGGTCTGTTGGGCCAGGATGTCGAGGGCCTGCACCAGGGGCAGTCCGGAGTTGATCATCGTGGCGAACTGCCGAGTGAAGATGACGACGTCACGGGTCGGGACCCTGCCGCCCTTCTTCCTCTTCTGCTGCTCGCGGACCCGGATCACCATCATCCGGTTCTGCCGAAGGTGCTTGACGACGTCCTCCCGTGAGGGGAGGTCAACCGTCCCCGTGGTTTCCTGTCCCGTCGCTGTCCGTGCGGTATACTCGAATACTGGCATAGTGGATCTCCTCTATGTCCGCCGCGGTTACCGCCGGGCCGCCGCGGCCCGCGCCCCCGCCCCTTCCGCCTCGGGGACGTCCTCCCCAATCATCCGCAGGAACTCGTTCTGGTCCGGTGCCACCCGCAAACACTCCTCGAGCGTCACATGCCGGCCCATGTATTCCTGATACAGCGAGTCGTTCAGCGTCTGCATGCCATGCTTCTTGCCGGCCTGCATGGCCGAGTAGATCTGGTGCACCTTGTCGTCCCGGATCAGGGCACGAATTGCCGGCGTGGCCACCATGACCTCACAGGCCATCACGCGACCCTTGCCACCGGCCCGCTGGAGCAGGATCTGCGTCACCACGCCTTCCAGCACGAAGGCGAGCTGCGCCCGCACCTGGGACTGTTGGTGGGAGGGAAACACATCGATGATTCGATTGATCGTCTCGGCCGCCGAGTTCGTGTGCAGTGTCGCGAACGCCAGATGCCCGGTCTCGGCGATCGTCAGCGCCGCCTGAATCGTCTCCAGGTCGCGCATCTCGCCGATGAGCACGATGTCCGGATCCTGCCGCAAAGCATACTTCAGCGCGTTCCCGAACGACTTGGTGTCCGTCCCCACCTCACGCTGATTTACGATGCATCCCTGGTGCCGGTGGATGAACTCGATCGGATCCTCGATCGTGATGATGTGCCCCCGTCGCTCGCGATTGATCTTGTCGATCATCGCGGCGAGCGTCGTCGACTTACCCGACCCGGTTGGGCCGGTCACGAGCACCAGTCCTCTGGGACGGTCGGCGAGCTTGCGCAACGCCGGTGGGAGACCCAACTCGTCGAAGGTCTTGATCGAGAACGGAATCTGCCGGATGACGAGCGAGACACAGCCGCGCTGTTTGAAGCAGTTGCCGCGGAATCGTGCGAGATTCTGGATACCGAAGGAGAAGTCGAGCTCGTCTTCGTTCTCGAACCGCTTCTTCTGATTGTCCGTCAGCACGGAATAGGCGATCTGGAGCGTCTCCTTGGGCGTGAGAACGTGTTCCACATGCGAGTTGGTGATCTCACCATCCACCCGGACCTTGGGACGCTCACCTGCCGTGATATGCAGGTCCGAAGCGTCGCGCTTGATCATTTCCTCCAGCAGCTCGCGGAGGTTGACCGAGGAATCCCCACCCTTGCCTTGATCTGCCGTCATCGATTACTCCGCGGTTTCCTTGACGACCTCTTCAAGTGTCGTGACGCCCCGCTGGAGCTTCACCATGCCGTCCATGCGCAGCGTCAACATTCCCTCCTCGATCGCGGTCTGCTTGAGCTCGTCCGATGAAGAGCCGCGGAGGATCATGCGGCGGAGCTCGGGAGAGAGCGCCATCACTTCGTAGATCCCCTGCCTCCCCTTGTAGCCGGTCCCGCCGCAGGTATCGCAGCCCTCGCCCTTGTATAGCTGGATCTCGCCCGCGTGCTTGGCGTCGATCCCGAGGGCTCCGAGCTCCTCCTCGCTGTATTCGCACTCTGCCTTACAGTTGCCACAGATCCGCCGAACGAGCCGCTGGGCCACGATCAGGTTGACCGCGCTTGCCACGTTGAAGGGCTCGATCCCCATGTCGATCATACGGGTAATGGTGGACGAGGCGTCGTTGGTGTGCAGCGTGGAGAGTACGAGGTGGCCGGTGAGCGCTGCCTTGATGGCGATACTGCCGGTCTCGAGATCGCGGATCTCTCCCACCATGATGATGTTCGGGTCCTGCCGCAGAAACGCCTTCAGGGCGGCCGCGAACGTCATCCCGATCTCATTGCGCACGAGGACCTGGTTGATGCCGTGGATGTTGTACTCCACGGGGTCCTCGGCGGTCATGATATTCACATCGATGTTGTTCACGCGCGACAACGCAGAGTACAGCGTCGTGGTCTTCCCCGACCCCGTCGGGCCGGTGACCAGCACCATGCCGTACGGGTTCAGGATGTTGCGCATGAGGTCCTTCTCGGCCTTGGGCTCGAACCCGAACTTCGTCAGGTCGAGGGTCAGGTTCCCCTTGTCCAGGATTCGCAGCACGATCTTCTCGCCGAAGATCACGGGGAGGGTGGAGACGCGGAAGTCGATCACCCGATCCCCCATCTTCATCTTGATCCGCCCGTCCTGGGGCACCCGTCGCTCGGCGATGTTCAGGTTGGACATGATCTTCACGCGGCTCGTGAGCGCGGCCTTCAACTTCACCGGAGGCTTCATGACTTCCTGCAGCGAACCGTCGATCCGGTAGCGCACACGGATCTCTTTCTCGAACGGCTCGATATGGATGTCACTGGCGCCGCGCTTCACGGCGTCGGTCATAATGCCGTTGATCAGCTTCACGACCGGGGCGTCATCCGCGATCTGGATTGCGCTCCCCTCCTCCTCGTCCTCCTCCTCGACGATCTCGAGATCTTCCGCCTCCATGTCCTTGAGGAGGGACTCGAGCTGCGCATCGGTCTGCTCGTAGTACCGCTCGATCGCGGTGCGCAGCGTGTACTCGCCCGCGATGACCGGGAAGATGTCGAACCGCGTGATGAACTTGAGGTCGTCCAGGACACTGTGGTTGGTCGGGTCCGCCATCGCCACGGTGAGCGTGCGGGCCTCGCGCTTCAGCGGCAGCACGGTGTGCCGCAGGGCGACCTCGTTCGGAATCAGCTTGATGATCTTCTCGTCGACCTCGAAGCGGGAGAGATCGACGGCCGGAACCCGGTACTGCCGGGCCAGCATCTTGGTGATCTCGATCTCCTGCACCATCCCGAGCTTGACCAGGGTGTAGCCCAGCCGCATGCCCGATCCCTGCTGCTGCTCCAAGGCCTGCTGGAGCTGCTCGCGGGTGATCAGCCCTTCGCGGATGAGCAGATCGCCGAGACGCTCGGTGCTCGCTGGGGCCGTCGTCATATGTTGCCGTGGTGGGAAACGTCGAAGATCACTGCAAGTCCTTTGGGCGCAACAAAGTAACGGTCAAAAGTATGACCACCCCAAGGGGTGTCAAGGCACGCGCACCAGCCCCCGCAGGCGCTCCACCGTCGCCTGCCCAATACCTTGCACCCGCGTAAGCTCGTCCAGCCGCCGGTACGGTCCATGGCGTTGTCGATCCTCAACGATCGCCTTGGCTCGCGCCGGCCCGATGCCGGGTAGTCTAGCGAGCTGCCGGGCAGAAGCCGTGTTAAGCGTCACAATCTCGGGCACTTGGGACGTCGCGGAGCGTGCGGCCGGCGCCGAGAAGACCACGTGACGGCGCACCGCGTCGAGCACGGCCGGCCCCACACCCACCACGCGATCCAGCTCCTCCAAAGAGCCGAACGGGCCGTTTGCCTCCCGATCGTCGACGATGCGTGCCGCGAGCCCCGGGCCGATGCGGGGCAATCGGGCGAGCTCCGCTGCGGGCGCACGGTCCGGGTCGATCGTCTCGCCGCGGCTCAACGGGCGCGCCATCCGCGCCGCCTGCTCGGCTACCGCGTCCCGCTCGGGGCGCCCGGCGGTCACCTCCCGATAGGCCACGGCCCCGGCGGGACTGCCGCCACCTGCAAGCGCCCGGACCAGGAGGCCGGCCGCCGCCAAGCCCAAGAGCGTCAAGGCTGCCTTGCGGTCGTCGGAGGAGAGCACGGCTCACGCTGTGGCTCCTGCCCCCCGGCGCATAACCGTTCGAACGACGGCGTAGTCTCATCACCGCGCGCCGGGCCCCGCGCCAGGTCCGGCTAGCGCAGCAGGGCTACCGCGACGTCTCCCACCACTTGGAGCGACGCCGCGCTCACCTTGTCGAGCGTGTCGTCCGCAGTATGCCAGTGGGGGTAGTCGAAGTCGATCACGTCGATGGCGCGAATGCCCACCTCCAGCAGCGGCACGTGATCGTCAGTCATCGTGTACCCCACCGACGGCCGGAAAACCCGGCTGTACCCCAGGTCCCGAGCACGACTCCAGACCCGGTCCACGACCTCGGGAGCCCGAGTGACGGAGTTGCCCTCCTGGTAGATCTCCAGGTCGCGGTCTCCCACCATGTCCCACACGACGGCGTACAGCGGAAAGGCACCGGCGTCGACGCTGGCCGCGTAGTGCCGCGAGCCGAGGAGCACATCCGCGCCCTGCGCAAAGTCGCCGTAGTCCTCGCCGTCCACGAACAGGAGGTCTACGCCGAAGTCCGAGGGACGCCGCTCGAGCACGTCGGCCACGCCCAGCAGTACGGCCACGCCCGAGGCGCCGTCGTTGGCGCCCGGCACCGGCAGGCGCTGGCGGCCCAGGTTGGCGTCGCGATCCGCCCGCGGTCGGGTATCCCAGTGGGCGAGATACAGGATGCGCTCGCTCACCTCCGGTCGGAACCGCCCGATGAAGTTGCGCAGGTGCAGGGTGTCACCGTCGACCGTGACGTGCGTGAACTCCTGGACCTCCACCGAATCGGCGCGCAGGCGGAGCTGCTCCAGGATCCAATCGCCCGTTTGGCGATGCCCCTCGGTGTTGGGAACCCGCGGCCCAAAGGCGAGCTGCGTCTCCACGTACCCCAGTGCCGCTTCACCGTCGAACTCGCGCGGCCCCCGGCCTCCGGCGCCACAGCCGATGGCCACCAGGATCAGCCCCGTAATCCACCTCATCGGACCTGGCCCGACACGAAGTTGATGTCCAGGTAGATCGTGAACACCATCTGAGACAGGGTCTGCGACGTGTGCCGCTGGTCCGTCAACACGTAGCTGAACGTCATCCCCCCTCGCAGGCTCTGCGTGAATCCCGTATCCAGCCGGATGTCCAGCTGATCCCGGCGGCTGTCCGACACGCTGCGGCAGCCGACCGCGCCGGTTTGCAGGAGGCAAACGGCCTGGGTAGAGGAATTAAACGCGATCGTCGTCTGGACGCGATTGGCGGACCGCACGAGACTCCTCGGAAGGTTCCACCCGAAGTTCGCGCTCGCGCCCCACGCGCTGCGCTCGCTCTCGGTGCGGTTGCCGGAGGTGACGCTCTCCGTCTTGGAGTTCGAATACTGCACCGCCGTGGTGATGCCCGGGGACCACGACAGCGTCAGCGTCGGCGTCACGAATGTGGAGTTGTTCTCGGTCACCACGCTGTCGCTCCCGCCGAGTGCGGAAAGCGGCTGCACGCTCGACGTGCGGATCAGGCGATACTGCAGCCCAGCGGAGACACTGGAGATCACCCGCCGGATACCCGACGACGGACTGTACGCCCAGGAGAAGTTCAGCGACGGCCACTCCCTGCTGCGCTGCACCACCTGGGTCTGCACCTCGCCCCGTCGCGACCACGCCGCGTTGGCCAGGTTGCGGTAGCTCAACCGGAACAGGCCGCCGAGCGGGAGGCGCAGGCCGCCAGCGAGAATCACGCTCTCGAGGTCGCCCGTCGCCGTGGCAGGTCCCCCCCCCTGCGAGCGGAAGGCGCCCAACCCGCCCAGCGCCAGACGGTACCCGAGGCCGGCGTCGAACTGGGCGCGGTCGAAGGTGGATCGCAGGTCGCGTGCAAGCGTGAGGTCGGCCGGCAGCAGAATCGCGAAGACCTTGGTCAGCACGCCCGCATCGCCGGCGAGCCCTCGCACCAGACGAGCGACGTCGAGCGACGCGCCGAACTCGGCGTGGCGTGCGTTGCCAACCGTCTCCGGGGGCTTGGGCGTCGAGTCGCCCGCCACGACCGGTGCGCGCTGGTTCGGGTCGCGGGTGAAGTGGTATCGCGTCGAAAACACGAAGCGCGGGCGCAGCCAGCTGCTCACCACCGGCGCGACGTTGATGCCGGTGGTGAGCGTGTGCCACCGCTCGAACCCGATATCCCATCCAAACATGGTGCCGCGCTCCTGCTGCAGCAGCCGGCCGACCTCCGTGGTATCCCCGTAGTCCTGCAGATCGCGCGTACTCGACCAGTTCACGCGGATCGCGAACGACGAGTAGGGGCGGAAGTCGAATCCGAGCTCGTTGCGCCACGTGTGTACGACGCTCGGGAGCGGCGCCAGCGCCGTGTCGCTCTCCAGCTCCACCGGAACACGGAACGTGAGGCGGTCGGTCCGGTTGTGGGTGAACGTCGAGGCGTAGGTCAGCCGGAACGGATTCCACCGCAGCCGGGAGTTGCGCAGCGCCTTGCCGAACTCACTCTCCTTGATCCAGTCCGGCAGCGAGTTCACGAGGTTGATCAGGAAGCCTGGCGCTCCCTGCACCGTCCTGGGACCGGGCACGTTGTCGTAGACCACCCGCACGCCGTCGTTGCGGGTCCGTGCGCTCGTGAACGACGTCGCGTCCGACGCCTTGTCTCCCCGGACCTGGACGGTGACCGGGTCCACGAGCGTTCGCTCGATGGTCGTCTCGCCGCGCTTTGCGCGCCGCACGGTGACATCCCACGATGTCACCGTGCCCTTCGGCCGTCGGAGGTCGCTGAGCCGATCGGCGCGCACGTCGGTGTTCTGCAAGAAGAACGGGTCGGCACGGGTCTTGGTGTGGCGGAACGTGACGGGCACGCTCAACCCCCAAGCCTGCGGCAGCAGCTTGTCCACACGGAATAGCATCGCGAAGCGCGTGGCTGCATCGGTCACGTAGCTGGGGCGCTGGTCGAACTGGCGGAACCGGTCGTCCCGCAGCGAGTAGCCGAAATCGAGCTCGGCGACGTCGGCGGCGGCGAGGTGCACGTCGATGGCCGCCGCAATGCCTGCGTCCCCCGCAACGTCGTCCAGCCGGATGTCGTTCACCCACAACTCCGCGGTGCCTAGGGCGGCGGTCTCCTGCACGCGTAGCATCCCGGCCGCCACTTCGGACACCCGCGCCAAGTTGGGCGGTGCGACTCCGGGGTCGCCCACGTGCACGAGATACGGTCCGTCGCACGCCACGTAGGCGGTCGAGTCACCGCCGCACTCCGACGCCCCGGCGGGTGGCGCGCCGCCGAGCCATGCCGACTCGATCTGCGCCCGGAGCTCGAGCCACCGCTCCAGATCCACGACCACTTCCGGCTCCCAGCTCCCGGTCTGGGCCGGCGCCCGATACATGTAGAAGTTGTCCTCGTTCTGGCCGATCTTGACGAAGAACTGGAGGTCGCCTTCGGCCCATCCGGGCCCACGGCCGCGCGCCCAAACGCGCAGCCGCCGGTATGCGAGGAAGTTCCTGTCAGCCTGGGCACTGAAACGCACCAGCGCCTCCGCCCGCTCACCGGCCCTGAGATCCTCCGCCAGCAAACGCAGAGCCTTCTCGTTCACCTGCGTGACCCCGAACTGCAAGGCCTGGCTGGTCTCCTCCGGCGAATCGGTGGTCCCCGGGGGCGACTCGTACCCGAGCTGCTCGTCCTCGGTGCTGACCGTGGTCGCACGGACCTCGCCGTGGAGCTCGCCCGTGCTCCCCGAGATGCCCGCGATGGGCGTGGCGGCGCGCTTGACCCACGGCGCTCCCACGAAGCGCATCCGCGCGAGCGTGATCCAGAACTCCTCCTCGATCCCTCCCACGTCAGGCGTGACCAGCGTGAGACGCAGGGCCTCGATTTGCCGCAGGTTGGGCTGGCCCACCTGCAGCGAGTCGATCCGCAGCGGGATACGGTAGAGCCGCCATGTCATGGGGCGCCCCTGCTCGTCGAAGTGCGTCACCCCATCCCTCACGAAGTAGCGGGCGTCCCCGATGGAGAACGTGTATCGGAGGAAGTCTTCCGTCGTGGTGCCGACGGCAACGTCCAGCCGGTTATCGCCGTCCAGATCCTCGGTGTCGAGCCGACGATTTCGCCTCGTGCAAGTGGCTCTGAGGCTGCCGAGGGGCAGGGTGGGCAGGCCCGCGATGTCCTCCAGGCTGCACAAGGGGAGGTCGCTCACGGTCGCTCCGCTCGTCTCGTCGAAGATCGTGCCCACGAGATCTCCCCGAATCCCGACGTCGTCTCCGAGCGCGTTGTACACTGCCGTGAGCGAATCGCGTTCGCTGTCGAGTACGCCGGCGCCCTCGAATTGGAGCCCCGTGAACAGGGTGTCGCTGCCCTGAACACGGAACGAGGTGGGCGCCGGACGGGCCGCATCCTCGAACACCGTGCCGAGATCGATCACCAGCACGGCGCTCTGCTGCCGGGCCTGCATCGCGGCGTCCTCGAGCACCCAGAACTCCATGAACTCCGAGCGGGAGAAGTCGACCCCCACCCCCGAGCCGAACCCGAACGATTGCGTCAGGCTGCGCCAGCGGGGCCCCGGCGTGTGGGGCAGGAGCCAGCGGGGCGCCCCCGTGATCGGATCGGGCGCGCCACCCACCGTGTCTGGCTTGAGGGTGAGCCACAGAGTCGGCTCGATCGAAATGCCGGTGCCGGTGAGCACGATGGTGCTGTCGATCTCCTGCGGCCGGAACTCCCGCACGCCGGCCGGCGTCTGTACCAGGTTCTGCCACACCAGCGGGACGGCGTCCTGGTCGGAGAAGTCGGTCCCTCCTGCGAGATAGCTCGGCGGCAGGCCGTGACCCGAGGACGGCGTGCTTCCCAGTTGAAACTCCCGCTCCCCGAGCGGAACCTTGAAGGCGGCCTCTTGCTGGAAGTCCTCCACGTACGCGATGCCGGTGCTGTTCGGGTTCGGATTGGACACCGCGATTTCCCCGGTGACATTCAGGCGCGAGGGGACGCTGGTCTCGATCAGGGGCAGCGCATCCAGCACCCGCGTCAGCCCTTCGCCGCGGAACTGCAGCTCGGCGCCCAGGCCGCCCATGAACCCAGCCTGCGGCTCGAACCCCAATTGGGGCCGTGTGAGGCTGGTCCGGTCGCGCTGGAACAACCCGATGCCGTAGAGGCGGCTCTCGGGGCCCAGGTGGTAGGTGCTGGCGAGCCCAAAGATGGTCTTGGGCGCGAAGTCGAACAGCTGGTTCTCCTCGAACTGGGCGCGCACCTCGGTGGGGCCGAAGAAGAGCGAGTCCGGGCTGAGAAAGCGCACCTGACCCAGCTCATAATCGATCTCGTAGTCCCGTCCCCGCACGAGCTCCCGCTCCCCGATGAACAGCTTCTCACTCGCCTCGCGCACCTGGAGCGCGCCCAGGCTCAGATTGGAGCGATCCCCGGCTCCGCTCGCCTCGTACGCGAGGCGGAGATGAAAGAGCGGCGGGGGCGCTTCGCTCACCAGCAGATAGGTGGGGGTGCGGTAGAGCGAGTCATTGCGGTCCCCTGGGGCGAGCACGGTGGAGTCGGCGAACGGAGTGAGGTGGGGGAACACCACGAAGTAGTCATGCACCGGCTCCCCATTGTTGGGATCGCGCGTGCGGGGAAAGACCCGGTTGAACTCGTCGATGGTGGACGGATCGACGGCGGCCGCCAGTCCCAGCCGTGACAGGTAGGTGCCGCTCCCCCCGAGCGGCTGCTCGGACTGGTTCACCACGATCGCGAGCCGAATCGTGTTCCGGGTGATCCCGCTCCCGCCGATCCGGTATGCGTTGCGCATCTCGTGGAAGTAGGTGGGCACGCCGGGGCCGCGGCGCGGCTCGTACACCAGCTCGAGCGTGTCGCCCGTCCCGTTCACCGCCGGGAACGTGCCCACGGTATCGCCCGAGGCCCGCGTGTAGGAGACGGCGAGGAAGTCGTCGGTGCCGAGCCGATTGGCCAACGCGAACCACACTCCGGAGGGATCCAGGTAGTAGTCGCGGCCCTCGACCAGCAGCTCCCAGCTGAAGGGGCCAACGCGCTGCGGGCTGTCGCTCCGCAAGGCGACGGCCTCGATGCCGCCCAGGTTGGGGTTGTCCTCGTCGCGCCCTACCTGGGCCCGCAGCCGGTAGACTCGCACCGCGGTGGGGCGCAGCGTGTCCGGTAGGATCTCGGGCACGATGTCGAGCACGTCGAGCGCCGGGTATCCGGGCAGCGCACGCGGATTGACCACGAAGAAGAAGCGGCCACTCTCGAAGTCGATATCGCGCGCCTCGAACGACACCGGCTGCGTGGTGGCGTCCCCCACGCGGAAGGTGCGAGTGCGCACCGCCGAGCCCTTCTGCTGCGCGAAGATCGTGCTCACGTCCAACGGACCGAGTTGGGCCTCCGCCTGGACACCGAACGAATTGGCCGGGATCGCGGCGGTGATGAACCGGAATGGTGGGGCACGGAAGGTGACGTTGCCCACTTCCACTCGGCGCAGGATCTCGTCTTCGAGGCCCTGATACCAGAAGTTGATGTTGTTGTTGACGCTGAACTCGCGCTGCGTATCGAAGTCCACGTTCACGTGGAACCGATCGGCGACGATCCCCCCGGCCAGCACGCGGAAGTCCTCATCGAAGCTCGGCGTGGGAAACCCGTCCTGGCACCCGGAGCCGGGGGTGTTGACGTCGGTGGCGGTGCAGCGCGCATTCCGCAGCCGGTCGAACTTCATCACGAGGCGTGACTGGAGATCGAGCCCCAGATCGGCGTAGCGCTCCAACGCTTCGAGGGTCGCCGGCTCCTCCACCTCGAGCTCGGCGATCTCCTCAGGCCGCGGAATCGGAATCCGTCGGCGTACGGTGTCGCGTGGAGCCGGCGCGGGAGGAGACAGGGCTGCCAGCAGGCGCGCCTGGTACCGAGCATCGCGGCGGCGGGCGAGCAGCGCTCGCGTCGCTGCGGCCCACCGTTGCCCCGCCAACTCCGGGGTCGTGCTCGGTCCCAGCCACCCGCCGGGCTCGAGGGCAACGTATCTTCTCAGAGAGAGCGGCTCCTCCGAGAGCCGGATACGCAGCCGCGGCGCCGGGGCGCCGGGCTCCTGTGCCACGACGGGACCCGCCACGAGGATCGCGGTCGTCAGTGCGAGCGCTGCGCAGCGGCGGGACACGTTGCCCTGAAAGCGGGGTATACCTTGTTAGCGGTGAGAATCGGCAATATAATGCCGGCTCAAATCATTACAGGCAAGTAAGTTACGGCGTGCGATGAGGATCCTGACCAGGTATCTGCTGAAGCAGCACGCGCGGCCCTTCTTCTTCGCCCTCTCGGCGCTGACGTGCTTCGAGCTGATCCGCCAGATCGCGCGGAAGCTCGGCGACTTGATGGGCAAGGGCCTCCCCTGGTCGGTGATCCTGGAGTTCTTCCTGCTCACCATCCCGTTCCTCATCGCGATCACCCTCTCGATGTCCGTGCTGGTGGCCGTGCTCTACACGATGAGCACTATGTCGGGCGACCGCGAGGTGACCGCCATGCGGGCCGGCGGCGTCTCCCTCGGGCAGCTGCTGCGGCCGCTCCTCGTCGCCGGCACCCTCGTGGCCCTGATCTCCTTCGTGTTCAACGATCAGATCCTGCCCCGGACCAATCACCGGCTGCGCAGCTTGATGACCGACATCTACCGCACCAAGCCGACCTTCTCCATCAAGCCGCACGTGATCAACGAGGTCCAGAGCGGGCGGGTCATGCTGCGCACGGCGCACATCGACCCGGCAACCTACCAGCTGCGCGACGTTACCCTGTACAACCTCGAGGAGGCGGTGCGCAACCGCACGATCTACGCCGATAGTGGATACCTCGCCTTTGCCCCCAATCAGGAGGATCTGTACTTCACCCTGTACGATGGCTCGATCCACGAGTTCGATCGGAACGACCCCCGTACCTTCCAGCAAACCGACTTCACCCGCCAGTTGATCCTCGTCCGGGGAGTGGGCAGCGAGTTCGTGCGCCGGGAGACGGACGACTACCGGGGCGACCGCGAGCTGGGGGTGTGCCAGCTGGAGGAGGTCGTGCTCGACGCGCGGCGCGACCGGCTCCGCCTCGAGCGGCAGGCCGACGGCGCCGAACTCAACGGCCTCCGCGCGCTGGTGGGCCTCCCGGAGATTCCCGTCGATACCGCGATCTCCCCCCCGCGCCGCAACCTCTACTGCCGGGCGCTGGCCCTGGTCAAGTCGTGGATCACGCCGACCGAGCTCGAAGCGCAGGAAGCGCAGCGCGACTCGGCCATGCGGCGCCCGGACGTGGGCATCGACGAGGGCTACGAGGCCGCTCCGGTCGTGCGCCGCGTGCGTCCGCGCGATCGCTCCAACGAGATACGGCTCCTGCGGGACCGCTCCAAGACCGCCCTCACGCGCGAGTCGGTCTACCTCGTGGAGCTCCACAAGAAGGGGTCGATCGCGCTGGCGTGCATCGTGTTCGTGCTCGTGGGCGTGCCGCTGGCGTTGCGCTTCCCCCGCGGCGGCATGGGCCTGGTGCTGGGAGCCGGAATGGCGGTCTTCGCAGTGTACTACGTCGGGCTCATCGCCGGCGAGTCCCTGGCCAACCGGCTGGTCGTCCACCCGTTCGTGGCCATGTATGCCTCGAACATCCTGATGGGAGCGCTCGGACTCGGCGGCCTGTGGTTGGTACAGCGCCAGGGGACGACCCCGCCCCCGCCGCTACCGGTGCGGCTGTGGCGCCGACTCAGGAAGCGGGGCGCGCCGTGATCCCGCGCATCCTGGACCGATACCTTCTGAAGGAGTGGGTGAAGATCTTCGTGCTCGCGGCGCTGGGACTCCCGCTATTCGTCATCATCATCGAGCTCGCGGAGAAGCTGGACGAGTACCTCATCAAGGACCTGGCACCCACCGCGATCGCGCTTGGGTACTTCTTCAGCCTACCCGACCGGATCTTTCTCATCCTCCCCGCGGCCGTGCTGTTCGCCACGGTGTTCAGCGTGGGAAACATGAATCGCCATTCCGAGCTCACGGCGGCCAAGGCGTCCGGCCGCGGCATGCATCGGGTGGTGCTCCCGGTGCTGTTCGCGGCCACCGTGGCCGCCGGGCTGGGGCTGATCATCGGTGAGCTCACGCCGCCGGCCACGCGCCGCCAACTCGAGCTGCTGGAGGAGGAACCGCGCCGGTCCCAGACAGCCCGCTACAACTTCGTGTACCGCGCCGAAGAGGGATGGGTCTACCAGGTGCGGCAACTCAACGCCATGCGCTCCCAGATGCGGGACCTGGTGCTGGAACGGGAGGGCACCGGCCCGGCCTATCCGACGCTCGCCGTGCAGGCGCGCCGCGCGCATTGGGATTCCACCGAGGCTCGCTGGATGCTGGCCGACGGCCGCCTGCGGGTGATCACCGGAGCACCGACCGAGGTGGCCTTTGCGTTCGACTCGATGCGGCTGCGCAGCCTGGTGGAGGGCCCCGCCGAGCTCCTGGTGGAACCCAAGAAACCCCAGGAGATGCGCTACGCCGAGTTGGGGCGGTACGTGGATGCCCTAGAGCGGTCGGGCGGCGACGGACGCCTCCTGCGAGTGGAGCAGGCTCTGAAGATCGCCGTCCCGGTCACCTGCATCATCATCGCGTTCTTCGCCATTCCGTTCGTGGCCAGCGGCCCGCGAGTGAGCGGCGCGTGGGGCGTGGCGGTGGCCCTCGGCACCGCCATCGTGTTCCTGGTACTGGTCCAGCTCTCCCGCACCATCGGCTCGGGCGGTCTGGTACCCCCGACGCTCGCAGCCTGGGTACCCAACATCCTGTTCGGCGTCACCGGGCTGTGGATGTTCCGGCGGGCGCCGACGTAGGCCCGGGATCGGCGCATGGGCGCAACGGCAGGAACGGAAGCGGGGGCTCGTGTGAGCCCCCGCTTCGTTCCAGTGACACCGCTCTCGATCAGAAGTCGTATCGCAGGCCGAACTGCATGCGCCAGCGGGAAAACGAATTCGAGAACGTGTACTTCGATACGGGGTCCGGTCCGGCGTAGCGGTAGACCGGCCGATCGTTAGCCGTGTCGTAGCCCACGATCTGCAGGATGTCGTCGCTGAAGCCCACAACGGTCTTGGACTGGCCCCACTCGCCGTTCATCAGGTTCAGCACGTTGAACACATCCCACACGAGCGAGAAGTTGTGCGCGCCGCCGCCCAGCGCGTAGAGCGAAACCCGAATGTTGGCGTCCAGCCGGTTGAACCAGGGGTTGCGGCAAGTGTTCTTGTCGGGGATCGTGCCCCGCGCCTCGACCAGGCAGGGCTCGCTCTCGATGAGCGCGTTGTACGCCGTGAGGTCATTGGCGCTCGTCATCGTGATGTCCGTGCCGCTCGCCTGCGGTACGTACACGATGTCGTTGCGCCGCCCGCCGATGTTGGCCGCTTCGTAGCCATCGGCGTTGGCGTCGCCGTCGATCGTCCAGGTGTACGGGAGCCCCGACTGCCCGACGTAGATCACCGTGAACGAGGTCGGCAGGTTCGGGATGTTGATGTTCGCCGTACCGCTCACCGAGATCTTGTGCGGCACTTCCCACGTCGAGATGCCCAGGGTGCGGTCGTTCGGGTTGCCGCCCTTGGCCACGGGGCTGAACCCGAAGTTGGAGCTGGCGATACTGGACGTGAGGCTCGCCAGGTCGCGCACCTTCGAATAGGTGTACCCGGCGTTGAACTCGAAGCCCTGGCCGAAGCGCTTCTGCAGCTGCGCCGTGATCTGGTACGACCAGTCCTTGTTGGCATTGGTGTGGTTGATCACCTGCGGCAGCTGGTCGGTGAGGCGCTGCGGCGTCGCGTCGCCGTTGGCGGGATTCAGCGTGCCGAACATCATGCGGCCTTCGCTGTTCGTGGCGATCGGCGTCTGCACGAGGTTCTCTTCCCGCTGCAGGATGGTGTTTACGCCCCGCGTGTAGAGGAACTCGACCGTGCCCAGCATGTCCCACGGCAGCCGCTGGTCCACCGCGAGCGACGCCTTGATGTACTGCGGGAACCTGAAGCCGGGATCGAACACATTCACCTGGGCCGAAGGCACCGACACTCCGCTGGTGGTGCGACAGCCGGTCGGGGCATTCTGGAACACCGACTCGTCGAATACGGGGATCTCCGCCCCGGTGCAGTTGACCTCGAGCACCTCGCGCCCGGTATTCGTGTAGGCGTTGCTCAGCCACACGTACGGCATGCGGCCGGTGAACAACCCCGCGCCGCCGCGCACGATCGTCGCACGGGTGCCCATCAGATCCCAGTTCACGCCGACGCGCGGCGACCAGTGGATGTTGCCCGTCGGGACGTCGTCCGTGCGAATCCCCAGGGTCGAATCCACCAGGCCGTTGTACGCCGGCGACTCCAGCGTGACCGGCACGTCCACCCGCAGCCCGAGCGTGACGCGGAGGTTACGGGTAACCTCCCACTGGTCCTGTGCGTACAGGCCCAGCTGGAGAACGCCGAAGTCGGCCACCGGCACGTCCTTCACGAGGCTGCCCGGCACGCCCGCCGCCGCGTCCGAGTAGGGAATCTGCGTGCGGTAGAACGCCGGGGTGCCGGCCTCCAGGTCGGCAAGCGTGTTGAAGCGCCAGTACCCGTCGGCCGAGTGGAAAAACAGGTTCCGGAAGGTGATCCACTCGTTGTGCGTTCCAAACGTCAGGGTGTGCGCCCCGGTCGCCCACGTCAGCGCGTCGTCCAGCTCGAAGATGTCCTGGTCCAGCTCGTTGCGGTGCGAGAAGCGGTCACCGCCGATCACGAACTGGTTGAACACGCTCGGCTGGGTCGGATCGATAAAGCTGGAGTTGCGGACTTCGATCTGCGGCTTGATGGCGACGCTGTCGCGAGCCAGGGGGTCCTGCGGCGCGCGCCGGTCCCGGATCCGCTGCCAGCCGACGCGTAGCTCGTTGTAGAACTTGCCACCGCCCAGGTTCGAGTTCAGCTGGAGGGCGAAGGAGTTGCTGTTGTTGTTGATGGCGTAGTTGAACGAGCTGTAGCCGTAGAAGCCGGCGTTACCGCGCGACAGGATGTCGTCGGACGCCTTCACGTGGTTCCAGCGGAGCGTCAACTGGTGGTTGTTGCTCATCTGCCAGTCGAGGCGGGCAAAGATGTTCCGGTTGGGGGTGTTGAGCGTCAGCTCGTTGGGGGATCCCGGATTCGTGCCGTACACGTTCTCGAAGATCTCCACCACACGCTGCGCCGAGTCGGGCGCGATCCCCGTCAGACCCGGGCTCTCCCGTCCGACCGCGATGCCGCTGTTCGGCACGTCGCGCGTCTGCCACTCGCCCGCCACGAAGAACATCAGCTTGTCGCGGATGATTGGGCCGCTCAGCCGGAATCCCTGCTGATGCTGACGGAACTTCCCGAACGCCGACTCCGAGACAACTTCCTCACCGACTTTCGAGACGAGCGTATCGCGCACGAAGCGATCGTGCTGATAGTACCAGAAGAGCGATCCGTGCCACGTGTTCGTTCCGTGGCGCGTTACCGCGTTCACCAGCCCGCCGCTGAACCCGCTCTGCCGCACGTCGTACGGCGCGATGAGTACCTGATACTCCTTCACTGCCTCGAGCGTGATGGACTTGGCGTCCACCTGGCCGCCCGGCTGGCCCGTATCGCCCAGGCCGAACAGGTCGTTGTTGGACGTCCCGTCGATCTGGATGTTGTTCAATTTGCGGTGGCCGCCGCCGTAGGAGAGGCCCGCCGCGTTCGCGACCTGCGGTGACGTGATCACGAAGTCGGTGAAGTTGCGGTTCAGGGTCGGCAGCCGCCGAATGGCGCTGTCCGACACGAACGTGCTGGTCCCCGTGCGGGAGACCGCCGTCAGGGGATCCTGTTCCTCGGCCGTGACCGTGATGGCCTCGAGCACCACAACGGCTCGGCTCATGTCGAAGTTGAGCTCGAGCGCCTGGCCCAGTGCAAGCGAGAACCCCTCGCGGCGGGACGCCTGGTAGCCGAGCGCGCGCGCTTCCAGCACATAGGGACCGCCTACCGCTACGTTCTCGATGTTATACCGGCCGTCGCCGCGCGACACACCGGCGTACCGCTGCCCTGTGGCGGTGTTGGTGAGGGTCAGGTTGGCCCCTTCGACGGGTGCCCCTGCCTCGTCCACGATGGTGCCACGTACGGCTGCCGTGGTCACGCCCTGGGCCGTCAACGGCCCGGCAACCGCGGCCGCCAGGAGCACGCAAGCTCCTGCGGCGACGCACGCACGAACCAGCAAGCGCATGGAGTACCTCTCCTTCTTGGATTGTGCCGCTAGCGATGTACGAAAACTGCGGGGTTCATAAGGGCGCCCGGAAATTGCGGCGCGGTGCGGCAGCCCGTCAAGTGACACTTGAGCGACGCCGATCCGGCTCCCGGGAGCCTCCCCAGGCTCGGGCGCCGGCCATGTTGGCAGCCCCGTCGCCGACCGCTAGCTTGGGGCGATCCGTCCGCCAACCCTGCATCCGGGAAGCCCATGGAATCCTTCGGCTGGCTCTCCGTCGTCCCGCCGGTGGTCGCGATCGGACTCGCGATCAAGACCAAGCAGGTCTACCTCTCCCTCGCCCTCTTTGTGTGGCTGGGCTGGACCATCATGACCGGCTGGAACCCGGTGACCGGCCTCATCGAGTCGGTAAACGTGTACGTCACCGCCGTGACCGATCTGGACAACGCGCGGGTCCTCATGTTCAGCGTCCTCATCGGGGCCATGATCACGCTCACCCAGGCGTCAGGCGGCATGGAGGGCTTCGTGCAGCGAGTCGAACGGTGGGGGGTCGCCCGCTCGCGGCGCTCCGTCGGGCTGCTCACTATCGGGGTGAGCATGGCCGTCTTTCTCGAGTCCAACTTCAGCCTGCTGGTGTCGGGCTCGGTGGCGCGCCCCCTGTTCGACAAGTGTGGCATCTCGCGGGAGAAGTTGAGCTACCTCATCGACGCCACCTGCTCGCCCAAGTGCATCCTCGTCGGCAGTCTCCTGCCCCTCAATGCCTGGGGGGCGTACGTGGTGGCGCTCCTGGCGGCGCAGGACGTCGCGCGGCCAGCCGCGCTGCTGATCGCGTCGGTTCCGCTGAATTTTTACAGCGTGCTCGCGATCGGGCTGGCGGTCTGGGTGGTCCTGACGGGGTGGAATCTTGGGCCCATGCGCGACGCTGAGCGCCGCGTGGCGGTGGAGGGCAAGCTCCTGCGGGACGGCGCGCGACCGCTGGTTTCCGAGGAGGTCTCGCTCGAGCGGGCCAAGGACGGGGTGCCCAAGCGCGCGATCAACATGGTGCTCCCGATCGCGGCCATGGTGCTCATGGTGCCGGTGGTGCTCTGGCTCACCGGCAACGGCGACCTCTCCAGCGGCAGCGGCTCGGTGGCGGTGCTCTGGGGCGTGATCGTGGGGGTGCTCGTGGCCGTGGTCTCCTACCGGCTGCAGGGGATCCTGACGATCCAGGAATCGACCGAGCAGATCATCAAGGGAATCCAGGGGCTCGTGCCGCTGGTCATCGTCCTCTCCCTGGCCTTTGCCATCGGGGCGACCACCCGAGCCCTGGGCACCGGTGTGTTCGTCGCCCAGGCAGCGCAGGCGGGCCTGCACGTGGGGCTCATTCCCGCCATCGTGTTCCTCCTCGCCTGCTTCATCGCCTTCTCGACCGGCACGTCGTGGGGCACGTTCGCAATCATGATTCCAATCGTGGTCCCCATGGTCGAGCTGCTGGGGCTCAACGCCCCGCTCATGCTGGGCGCAGCCCTGGGCGGCGGCATCTTCGGCGACCACTGCTCACCCATCTCCGACACCACCATCGTGGCCTCGATGGCGTCGGCCACCGACCACATCGACCACGTGGGTACCCAGCTGCCTTACGCGCTGCTGGCGGCGGGGGCGGCGACGCTGCTCTTCCTGGCATTCGGCTTCGTGCTGTAAGCCGGGGGAGAGGGCCCACCGCCCGCCCGCCCGCCCCGGAAACCCGATCGCGGCCCTCCTTGTCCGGGTCCGGGCGGCACCGCAGTTTCAGCCGCATGAAGACACTTCGCACGCTGGCATGGATCACGGCCGCCTTCGCCTACGCCATCATCGTGCTCGGCTTCGTGGTGCGCATCACCGGGTCGGGAATGGGCTGCGGCGACGACTGGCCGCTCTGTAACGGCAGGGTCCTCCCCGCCTTCGACAGCGCCAAGACGGTGATCGAGTTCGCCCACCGGCTGGCGGTGCTGGGCCTCACAGCACTCACCCTGGCCCTCGCGGCACACGCTTACAAGCTGCGTGGCGCTCCCGGCGGCTCGGGCCCCGGGGGGACGCTCCGGCCGGCGGCCCTGGCGGTACTGCTGCTGGTCGTGCAGTCACTGCTCGGCGCCGTCACGGTGAAGCTCGAACTCCCGCCCCACACGGTGGTCCTCCACCTCGGAGCGGGGCTCACACTGCTCGCCACCCTGGTCGTGCTGGGTCTGCGGGCCGGCGTCCACGGTGGAATGATGGAGCCGCCCCCGGGGATCGCGATCGGACGTGGGGGCATCATCGGGGCGACCGTGCTGGCCGGTGCGGTCATCCTGCTGGGCGGGATGGTCGCCACGACGGGGGCCGCCCCGGCCTGTCAGGGATTCCCGCTGTGCAACGGGCAGTTCTGGCCCACCGCGACGGCGAGCGGCCTGCCGCACATCCACTGGACGCACCGGCTCCTCGCCTACGCCCTCTTCTTCCACCTCATCGGTTTGGGGCTGGGCCTGAGACGCAAGCAGGTGGCGGCCCGCATTCAGGAGGCGGGGTGGGTCGTCGTGGGCCTTGGGGTGGCACAGGTCGTCGTGGGGGCGGTCATGGTGCTGTCCCTGCTCATGCCGGTTTGGCGCGGCGTGCACGCGGCCCTGGGGACAGCCCTGTGGGTGGCACTGGTCTACCTGGTTTGGCTCGCTCCCAAGGCACCGACCGGCACGGCGGGGACCCCCAACTGATGCGACGGGGCCGGGCTCGGTGCCCGGCCCCGCATTTCGTCCGCCCCGCATGCCGTGCGAGCGCCCGCCCACACGGGAGCGCGGGCGGTCAGACGATCAACTCGGTCTGCGGCTCCGCCGGCGTCACCTCGGGTCCGTTGGCTCCCAACACCACGTTGATCTCGCTGCGCACACCGAACCGCCCCGGCAGGTAGATCCCCGGCTCCACCGAGAAGGCGACCCCCTCGAACAACTCCCGCACGTCGTGCGTCTCAAAGTCGTCCAGGTGCGGACCCGAGCCGTGGAGGTCCAGGTCGATCGAGTGCCCGGTGCGGTGGGTGAACGCGTGGCCGTACCCCGCCGCGTTGATCACTTCCCGCGACACGTTGTCGAGCATGGCGCCGGTCAGCTTCTCGCCGCTGCGCGGCCCCTTGCGGAGCCGGTCGACCACGGCGTCGCGCGCGTTGCGCACCGTCTCCCAGACGGTCACGACGTCGCCGGGCGGCGATCCGGTGAACGCCATCCACGTCTGGTCGGCCCACACCGTCTTGGGCGAGGGGCGCGCCCACAGGTCCAGCAGCACCACCTCGTCGGCCGCCAGAGTGCGGTTGGTGGACTCGTGGGGCGAATAGTGCGGGTCCGCGGCGTGCGGGCCGAACGCCACAATGGGCGGGTCATCCGTTTCCAGCCCGGCTCCCGCGAGCTGCTCCAGGACACTGCGCTGCACCGCCACCTCGGTGGCCGTCCCCACGTGCTGAATCGCCAGCCTCAAGGTGCCACGTGCGATCTCGGCAATGGCCTCCGCGGTGCGACGGTGGTCCTGCAGCTCGGCTTGCGACCAGCGCGAGGCGAACTCGGTCACCAGCGGTGCCGACGGCAGCACCGTCGCACCGAGTCGCTTGAGGAGCTCCACGACCCCCGATGGCACCTTGTCGAGGTACGGCACCGCGTTCTCGGGTGAAGTCTCCATCGCGACCCGCCGCCCCCCCACGACCGATGCCAGGTGCTGATGCAACTCCTGCCACGTGGTGTACGTGACGAACTCGCCAGGGAAGTCGCCCACCGCCGGCCGGTCGATTGTGCTCACCACGAGCTGCGCCGGCCCCACAGCCGGGAGCCAGAGGAAGAGGCGCCGAGTGAGCATGCCGGTGTCCCCCAGCATTCGCTGCGCTACGGGATTGCTGTCATGGAAGTCGTACACCAGCCAGCCGTCGAGACCTCGCTGCTTGAGCGTCCGGCCCAACGCATCGAAGTCGAAGTTCTGCAGTGTCGTCATCCCAGTATCCTCAGGAAGCGCTCGCCGTATGCCAGCGACAGTCCGGCGCGCCCTTCGCCCGGCAGGTGTCGTGCAACACCGCCCCGTCGAAGTCTGTGAAGGATCGGAGGATCGCGGCAATCGCGGACCCGTAGAGGGCGCAGGAACTCCCGTCCGATGTGGCGTCGGCGGAGGGCGCGTCGGCGGCGACCCCGAGGATCTGACCCTCGGCGCCTCTCAGCTCGATGTCCAGCACCCGCCGCACCGCCTGCCGCACCAGCCTCATCCCGTACCGCCGGCGCGCGAACCCGGGCAGCATTCGCCGAAAGGCACGCGCCACCGGCGACACCCCACCCGTCGCGTGCCGCGCCGCCCGGCGGCCGGCGTCGGCAAACACGAGCCCGGCATCGGTCCGCCGTCCCGCCAGTCGGAGCAGCGCCGTCGCCTCACCGCGATCCACCACCATGTTCCTGCGGGCCAGCCGCCCGAACCGTTCGATCTGCATCGCCACCGTGGAGCTCGTGCCGAGTCGCTTCGCGGCGACCTCCTGGCGGAACTCGTCCGAGTCGCCCGGCGAGACCGAGTCCAGGTATTGCATGGACTCGAGCACCGACAGCGGAATGACCGCGTGAACCGGACGTCCGGATTCGTTGTTCATAGGAACGGAGTGGGGTGGCCGGTTGATCCGGCGCGCAAGTTAGCCCAAGCGATGGCGCGATACCAGAGCCGTTGCGCCGACCGCGCCGGCAAGCGATTCTACGCGTCACCACCCGACAGCGCAGGCATAGCACGCATCGTGGCTACCGAAGCCGACCGACGCCGCTTCGAGGAAGAAGCGCTTCCACACCTTGACACCCTCTATCGGGTCGCGCTCCGCCTGTCCGGCAGTGAGACCCAGGCGGAGGACCTCACCCAGGAGACCATGCTCAAGGCCTTCCGGTCGTGGCACCAGTACCGTCCCGGGACCAACGTCCGGGCGTGGCTGCTGACCATCTTGCGCCACACGTTCATCAACGAGTACCGGAAGGCCAAGCGGGCGGCGATCGAGGTGGATGTCACGCGCATCGAACCGTTCACGGTGTTCGAGCACGTGCAGGACGGCGATCCCGAGGGGACGTTCTTCAACCAGCTCGTGGACGAGGACATCCTCAGGGCGATCGACCGCCTCCCCGACGAATTCCGGGAGACGCTCGTCCTGAGTGATGTCGAGGGACTACCGTACGCGGAGATCGCCAAGATCACCGAGGTCCCCGTCGGCACCGTGAAGTCGCGGCTCTTCCGGGCGCGGCAGGCACTACAGAAGGAGCTGCACGACTACGCCGTGGAGATGGGATACATCAAAGGCCAGAAGGAAGAGCACCAATGACGGACGACATGCCACGCGACATCGACTGCGGCGCGGCCCTCGATCGCCTCTACGAGTACATCGACCGGGAGCTCACCCCGGCACGTTCCGAGGAGGTGCGCGCACACCTCGAGAAGTGCGCCCCGTGCCTCGCGCTCTCCAAGTTCGAGGACTCCTACGTCCGGTTTCTCGAGGCCCGCACGCGTGTCCAGCACGCCCCCGACGGGCTGAAGAAGCGCATCCTCCAGCGGCTCCTGTTCGAGGCGGGGGAGCACCAGGCTCCATGACCGTGCTGGTCGCTGTCGCGCTGTCCACCGGGCTCGCCCTGGTGGGCCGCGCGATCGGCTGGCTCACTCCAAGGGGAACCATCGCCGCTGCCCTCGTGGGCGCGGCGATCTTTGCTGCCGGGGGCGTCCCGGGCGCCGCGCTCCTGGCCATGTTCTTCGTCTCGGGCAGTGCTCTCACGTATCGGCTCGGCACAAGCCGCTTCCAGCTCCCTCAGGCCGAGCGCCGTGGCCGCACCGGGCGCCAGGTGCTCGCCAACGGTGGCTGGGCGGCGGTCGGCGCCCTGCTGCTGGTGGTCGGTGACGGAGGCTGGGCGGTGATGGCCGGCGCCCTGGCTACGGCGCAGGCCGACACGTGGGCCACTGAGATCGGCACCCGCTCAACCCAGCCCACCCGGCTCATCACATCCGGCCGGCCCGTCACGCCCGGCACGTCGGGAGGCGTGAGCCCGCCGGGCACTGTCGCTGGGCTGCTGGGAGCTGCCGGCATGGGCGGGGTGGCGCTGCTCGTCGGTCTCCCGTCGAGCGCCGCGATGGCGGCTACCGCCGGAGGCATCATCGGGATGCTGGCCGACTCGATCCTCGGGGCCACCATTCAGGGCGTGTACTACTGCGGCCGCTGCGCTGCGCAGACGGAGCGGGCCGTGCACCACTGCGGCGAGCGGGCACGACCCGTGCGCGGGCTCAGGTGGCTGGGGAACGACGGTGTGAACTTCGTGGCCACCGGGCTGGGTGCCGCGGTGGCGCTCGCCCTCTACTGATTCTTGAGCTTGGCCAGCCGGTACAGGAGCGTGATGGCGTAGCCCAGAACCACGACCGCCGCGATGATGTATGCGGCCACCATGTAGCCGCCGTTGTCAGGCGTTTGCATCGACCGTCTCCTCGTCCCGAATGTCCCGCAGCACCGTCAGGGCGTGGCGCTGCATCATGAAGCCGACGTACAGCGCGGTGAACACCCCGATCGAAATCAGCAACGTCGTCAGCATGACCCCCGGGAGCGACGGGCGATCGGGCTTGAGGAGCACGGGCTCCGGGTGCAGCGTGCGGAACCAGTACACCGTAACATGGATGAACGGCACGAGTACCAGAGCCATGACGCCCAATACCGCGGAAAAGCGGGCCCTGATCTCGAAGTCGTTGAACGCGCCCCGCAGCACGAGGTAACCGACGAAGAGCAAGAAGATGAACAGCGTCGACGTGAGCCGCGCATCCCAGGTCCACCACGTACCCCACACCGGCTTGCCCCAGAGCGGCCCGGTCGTGAGCATCACGAGCGAAAACGCCACGCCCACCTCCGCCGACGAACTCGCCACGAGGTCGAACTTGCGGTCTCGCGTGATCAGGTAGAGCAGGCTGAAGAGCCCCGTCACCGCAAAGGCCAGCAGGGCGGCCCAGGCGGCTGGGGCATGAACGTAGAAGATCTTCTGCGCCAGACCCTGGAGCCGTTCCATCGGCGTGTACACGAGGGCACGAATGTAGACCCCCGTCAGCCCCAGTAGCGCCAGTCCGGTGATCACGGTACCGCGGCGCGCGGACCGCATCGCTCGTTCACGGCGTGTCATTCTTCCAGTATTGCCTCGAAAAGGAGGAGTGAGAGAAAGAAGAAGATAACGACGAAGGCGGCGAGCATGCTGAGCCAGCCCGTCAGCTCGTCGAAGGGTCGCAGCGCCACGATGCGTCGCGTCAGCTGGACGGCCGCAACGATTGGAGGGAACAGGAACGGCAGCAGCAGCACCGGGAGCATGACTTCCGAGAATCGGGTACGCACCACGATGGCGCTGAACAACGTCCCCACGGCCACGAAGCCCGTGGTGGCCAGGAAGATCACCAACAGCAGCAGACCGAGTTGGCGCCAGATCGGGACGTCGTAGAAGAGAATGAACAACGGGAGCGAAACCAACTCGACGACGCCCACGAACACCAGGTTGCCCAGCACCTTGCCGAGGAAAATCCCGGTCGGCGTCGCGGGGCTCAGCCGCAGCCCGTCCACGGCCCGGTTCTCGCGCTCCAACAGAAAGGCGCGGTTCAACCCGAGCATCCCGGCGAAGGTGAAGGTCACCCACAGCGCGCCCGGCGCCAGATCCAGATCGCTCACCGCCGTGGCGTCACGGGCGAAGTACAGGATGGTGAGGACCAGGATGGCAAACACGAGGGACGAGAAGAACGCGGTCTTGGTGCGCTGCTCGACCAGGAGGTCCTTCGCCGCGATGGCCAGGGCAACGCGCAGCGTCTCGTAGCTACCCACGGTCGGCCAGCTCCCGATAGCGCTGCACCACCTGCCCAGCGTCGCCGCACGGCTCCAGCGCCGCCATCCGTCCGCCGACCATGTAGCCCACGCGATCCGCCGAGCCCACCAGCTCCACCAGCTGGTGGCTGGCGATCATCATCCCCGCCCCGCCGCGCTTCAGCTCAGCCAGCACCTCGACCACGGTGCGCGATGCGGAGTCATCGAGGCCGGTGAGCGGCTCGTCGAGGAGGAGCACACGGGGCTCCGGCAGCAGCGCCCGGGCAATGGCAAGCCGCTGCAGCATGCCCCGGCTGAACGTACCGATCCGCTCGTCACCCACGTGAAGCAGACCCATACGGTCGAGCAGGGCGTCGATCCGGGTCCGGTCGCTCCTCCCGTGGAGCCGGCCGAAGAACCGGAGGTTCTCCCTGGCCGTGAGGGCGTCGTACATCATGGTGTGATGCGCCACCATTCCAACGGCGCCCTGCCGCTCGACCCGTCCCTTTGACGCCTTGAGGAGCCCAGACACCACGCGCAGCAGCGTCGTCTTCCCGGCACCGTTCCCTCCCACCAGCAGCACCGCCTCGCCGTGCGCCACGTCGAGCGACACGTCCCGGACCACCCAGCGGTAGCCGAATCGGCGAAACACACCGTGAAGCGTGAGCGAGGGATCAGCGTGCGTCATCGATCCGCTCCGCGAGCTCGTCCAGCGTATACGGCTTGAGGAGATACCCGCTGTGTCCCATGCCCAAGACATCGACCAGCGGCTCGATGCTGGCGTACGCGGTGGTGATCACGACCGGGAGATCGGGGTGATCGGAGCGGATCAGGCGCAGGAGGTCGATACCGTCGGTGTCGGGCAGCCGCATGTCGAGCACAATGACATCCGGCCTGAAGCTCGCCAGTTGGGGGAGTGCCTCCGCCCCCGTTCCCGCAAACGCCATCTCGTAGCGCTTCCCGTAGGCGCGCTCATAGGCATTACGGAGACCGGCCTCGTCCTCGATGAACAGAACCCTGCGGCGAACGTCTGTGGGAGCCATACCTGTGCTGTATCTGAGCGGCTGCAATATAGCACAGGACGCTGGCTCAGGCGGGCTCGGCTTCCTCGATCTCGAAGAGGCCGTCAGTCTTGGTGAGCACGAGGATGGCCCGGATCTCCGGGCTCAGGCCCAGCAGACAAACCACGTGCCCGGCCGGCAACGCCCGGCGGCGCACCATGATGAGGGCCCTCAGCCCGACGCTGTCCAGGTAGCGGGTAGCCCGCATGTCGACCACGAGCCGGCCCCTCCCCACCGGCAACAGGCCAACGAGATCCACTGCGTCGCGGCGGAACCCGTCGCACGTATCCAGGTCGAGTCTCTCGGGAGCCGACACGACCTGTTCGCTGCGGGACCGAATCGTCACCGGACCACTCCTCCGGAGCAGCGCCGGTTGCGCGCCGCCCTCGCTCCAAAGAAGGGAGTGACGGGCGGTGGCCACCATGTGATTCGTCACACCATTGCACCGCGCGCCGCCGCCTCACGGCGGGCTCACGCATCCGGTGGAATTCGGCGGTCAGCTTCCTTCGGCCGGACGACGTGCGGTGCGGATTCCGGCGAGCGCAGCCATGAAGATCAGCACAATGATGACCGCCGACACAATGCACCAGCGGCACCAGGCGTGGATCACGAACGCCTCGAGATACGTGAGGTAGGCGGTGAATCCGATGCCCACTCCTGAGATGAGCAGCAGCAGGAGCGTGGGCTCGCGCCGCTCCGCCCAGCGGGGTTGGAGCCCGCCCAGGCTCACCGCCAGCATCACGACGTATCCCACCATGCCCCAGAAGGGCACCGGAATCCCGAGGAAATCTGCGTAGTCGGAGAGCTGCACCGTCTCACAACCGCCGTCCCCACAGGCCAGCGAGCCCAAAAAGCCCACCTTCCACAGCCAGAGGTAGAGGCTGATGAAGAACCCGATCACCGAGAGCACGGCGACCGTCATCCGATGTCTCATTGGCCGTCGGCCGGCATCGCCCGCATCACGAGCGTGTAGAGGCTGTCGTAGGGAATCGCGCCAGCGACCATCAGACCGCCGACGATGAACGTGGGAGTCGACTGCACCCCGAGCCCGACGCCCTGGTCCCGCGTCGCGGTAATCCGCCCGAGGTAGCGCCGCTCGTCCATGCAGTCGTCGTACTGACCGATATCCACCCCGATGTCCCGCGCGTACCCGCGAAAGGTCCGCTCCGGGCGGCGATCCTGCATCCACCGGCCCTGGTTGAAGAAGACCTGGTCGTGCATCGGCCAGAACAGCCCCTGCTCACCGGCGCACGCCGCCGCTTCGTGCGCCAAGTTGCCCGCCCCATGATCGCCCAGCAGGAAGTCGCGGTACACCCACCGCACCATCCCCGTGTTGATGAGCCGCTCCCTGACGTCCGGCTTCGTGAGGACGGCGAACCGGGCGCACCAGGGACAGCCGAAGTTGGAGTACTCGACGATCTCGACGGGCGCGGAGTCCGAGCCGAGCGTGTACCCGTAGAATTCGGTCGCGCTCACCGGGATCGGGTCTACGGCCCTGGGGCCCTCGTCACGGCTGCTCGACCGGGCCCACCAGATGGCTGCCGCTCCCGCCACCACCAACACGGCGAGTCCGATGTAGAAGGGCTTCAGATTCACTGACTGCGCCATGGCTCGCTGTCCTCCTCGTCGCCGAGATCCAGAGACTCTTCTTGCTTGCGGGCCTGCTCCACGATCCGCCGGCTGTCCGCCACCTCGGGAGTATCGTACGTCGACCGCACCTCGTAGTGGAAGAGCTCGCTGCGCGCGTCGCCCATGAGCCTGATCAGCTCCGGGCCGTCTGCGAGCAGCGTCTCGTCATCAGTCAGCCCCGTGATCCGCGCGGCGAGACTGCGCAACAGCTCGACCAAGCGCCGCCTTCGGGCGTCGTCGTACGTTGGCTCGGACATGCTGCACTCCTCGGGAGGTGGGTAGCGGGCCAATCGCATTAGTAACCAAATCAATGACCACCGCAATCTACTCACTCGGCGCCGAAGACACCGGATTGCATGGCGCGCCGTCACCGTTTACGTTTGGTACGCAGAAGGCAGCGCCCATCAATCAACGAAAACAGGTGTATGAGCAGAAAACGCATGCAGCAACCGAAGACCGAGAACCCGTCCGCCCTCGACCGGGCCCGGGATGAGCTGTACAGCCACATCCTGCGATGTGGCGTTCTTCAGGCTCAGATCGAGCACCAGAGCGACTGGTTCGACGACACCATCGAATACATGGCCGAGCGGTACCCGACGTTGGGCGAGGAGGATCTGGCCGAGCTCCGGCGCCTCGGTGAGCGGTACTGCCAGCCCGTGATCCGGCACGGCCCGCCCGTCGGCGCAACGAGCTGACGCCGCTGGGACGGTAGTGCGCTGGAATACCCCGCTCTCGTAGCGGGGTTCTTTTTTCCCGCCGCGAGCCTACGAGCCGCGCGATCCGAGCCGCCAGCGCAGCCCGGCCGCCAGCCGCAAGCCTCCCGCCATACCCACCTCCACGAACCACCCCCGCCGCCCACCCGGACCCGACTCGACACCCGCCACGAGCAGGATGTACTCGCTGCTTTCGGCCCCCGTGAAGGTCACGGTCGCCCCGCCACCCGCGTAGGGCGTCACTCCGCGGCGCTGGAACGGGTTGAGGTGGTAGGAGACCATGGCTTCGGCGCGCCCCGCGAAGTCGCGCTCCCAGCTCCCGGCGCTCGCCAGCAGTCCGAGCCGAACGCGTCCGCCAGTACGATAGGCGTACCCCACGCCACCGCCGATGAACTGGTCGGCCGTCACCGTGGCAACGGCCTGCACCTGCAGTTCGTGCGCTCCCTGCGCCCGGAGGGGGGTCCACACCGCTCCGAGCGCGATCGGCAGAAGCGCGGCGACTACCCTAGACCAGGTCAATGTCGTAATCGATCGAGATATCGGGAGCGAGCGAGCTCACCACGGAGCAGTACTTCTCCAGCGAGAGACTCACCGCGCGGTCGGCCTTGGCGCGATCCAATCCCTCTCCGGCGAGGCGAAACCGGAAGCGCAGCGAGACGTAGCGTCGCGGCTCCTCATCCCGTCGCATCCCCTCGACGGCGATGGAGACCTCGCGAAGCCGAATGCGCATCTTCCTCAGAATCACTACGACGTCAGCGCCCGCGCAGCCGGCCGCCGCCATGAGCAACGCGATCATGGGGCTCGGCCCCGTCTCTCCGTCGCCGTCGATCTCGATCGCGGGGGTGGCAGGCTTCGTACCGGCACCCGTGAAGCGCAGCCCCTCCCCCGACCACGTCAGCTCCACCGCTCTGGCCTGTGGCACGTCAGGGTCTCCTTCGCGTGGCCAGTCCGATCAGCACCCGGTGTCTGCGGAAGGCATCTTCCGGACGGTACTCGACCAGCCAGTTCATCTCGTCCCGCAGCCGTATCTCAAATCCCAGCGCGAACTGCAGCCAGAGCGCGGGGCAATCGGGGTCGGCTTCGCACTCGGCGCGCCCGGAGAGACCCAGGCCCCCGCCCACGTACGGAATCGCCAGAGCGCTGTCGGGCATGAAGCGATAGACGAGCTCCAGGCTCGTCACGTAGGTGTTGTCGGTGTTGAGGAAGCCCAGCTCACCCGAGAGCCGCACGCGGAGCCGCTCGTCTGCCACGTAGCCCAGGTCGAGCGCCAGGCTCGCCACCGCCTGGCCGCCGCCCTCGAAATCCGCCCCGAGCCGCGCCCCGAACCCGAACAGGCCGACTCGGGCCCACGGCACCCACGGCTCCTCCTGAACCGTATCCGGGCGGAAGGGCTCCTGTACTGGTTCCTGAGCCGACAGCGGGCGGGCGATCAGGAACAAGAGCAACGCGGCTGCGATTCGCATGAGTCGAGTCCCGTTATCTCCGCGCCGACACTTCAGCGATGACGCGCGGCGCGGCTGTAGTCGGCAATGGCGTACACCGACATGGCTGCCGTGGCCCACGCGAGGGGGCGCACCAGATCGGAGCCCGCCAGGAACGCCACGAGCGTGAGCAGCTGCCCCACGGTCACCGCCTTCCCACCGGCTCGCGCCGGGAGGGTCGTGGGGCGCCGCAGCATCCACACCACCAGGAAGGCAACTGCGGCTACGATATCGCGGAGCAGCACGCCCAGGATCTCCCAGGTGCTCAATACCCCGCCCCGCATGACCACCGCGAAGGCCGCGACGATGAAGACCTTGTCGCAGATGGGATCCAACACCCCACCCAACCGGGAACCGCCGACCCGGCGTGCCCAAATCCCGTCGATGAAGTCGCTCGCGGCTGCCAGCGCGAGAACCGCGAGCCGCGCGGCCCCGGAATCCGCCAGCACAAACGCCGCGGCGAGCGGCACCCGCAGCGCCGTGAGCAGATCCGGCGCTCCGACCAGGGGCCTCGGTTGCCGCCCCTCCGCTACACCTGTAGCTTGCATGTCGCGGGAGGCCGTGTGGACGTAAACCTCATCAAGCAATCCGCCATTTTTGCCGACCTCGACGAGCAAGAGCTCGAACGCATCGCCGAGGTCTGCCAAGAGCAAAAGTTCCAGTCGGCCCAGACCATTTTCAAGGAAGGCGATCCGGGCAATCGGCTGTACATCATTGCCGAGGGCGAGGTCCGCATCTCCCGGCAAGTCCCGGGCTCCGGCGAGGAGGCCCTGACGGTCCTCAAAGAGGGTTCGTGCTTCGGCGAGATGGCCGTGTTCGATCGCTCCGATCGGTCCACCGACGCCATTGCGAACAAGGACTGCCGCCTCATCACGATCACGAGATCCGACTTCGAAATGCTGCTCGACTTCGACCGCGACCTGGCCTACAAGGTCCTCTGGTCGGTGGTGCGACTGCTGAGCGAGCGGCTGCGCATCACCAACGATAATCTGCGCTCGTTTCTGGCAATGTCGATGTTCTAGCCGCCCCCCCGCACCACGTACTCGGCCCGCCTATCGGGATCGAACACCTTCTGCGCCACCCCGATCACATCCTCCACGTGCACCGCCCGAAGCCGTGCCGCGGTCTCATGCAGCTCCGCGACGGTTCCGTGCACCCATGCCTCCAGGATCTCGCCGGCCACCGCCCGTCCACTCTGCTGCCGCACCTCGACCAGGCCGGCAGCGTAGTTACGAGCCCGCTCGAGCTCCTCGACGGACGGCGGCTCGGTCACGACGCGGCCCAGCTCGCTGAGCATGGCCTCCCGGGCCTCCGACTCGCGCCCGGGCGATGTGGCGATGTAGCTGAGCACCGCCCCCGCCCGGCGCGCGAGCCAGGGCAGCACCGCGACGGTGTAGGCCAGTGACCGCTTCTCACGCAGCTCGTCGAACAGCCGGCCGGCAAGACCGCTGAGCAGCGCGCCCAGGACGGTGACGGGATACCGTTCCGCCGATGCGAACGGGGCGGCAGGGAACGCCATGGCCAGCGCTGTCTGCTCCTTGCGTCTGGTCTCGTGCGCCCGCCCCGCCTGCCACACGGGGGTCGAGCTCCCGGCGGGCGCCACCCGCTCCGCCGGCCACCCGGCCAGCGGCTCGAGCGCGTCGTGCAGGTCCTCTTCCCGCAGGTCGCCTACGGCCACCACGACCGCTCGGTGGCGGGCCAAGTCCGCCCCCCACTGCCGCACCGCCGCGGGATCGATCGACCCGATCAGGTCCGGATCGCCCAGCGCCGGAAGCCCGTAGGCGTCCGTCGGAAACCCCTGGCCCAGCACCCGCTGCAGCGGGTGTCGGAACATGTCGTCCCGCGCCCGCCGCGCGTCGCTCGCCTGCAGGGCCCGCTCGACCGCGACGTCCTCTCCCGTCAGCGCGGCATCGTGTGCCACGATGCGCAGCAGCTCCGCCGCATGGCGCACAGCATCGGCGCGCACGGTCATTCCCCATCCCAGGGTCTCCGCCCCGACGCTCGGCGCGAGGCCGCCGCCCAGCATCTCGGCCGCCTGGGCCAGCTCCTCGGCGCTCAGCCCACCCGCACCCCGTATCGCCGTCCGCGCCAGCAGCCAGGAGATGCCCGCGTTCCCGCCGGTCTCCCGCTCGGTCACGCCGGGGACGTGCACGAGCACCGTGGCGAGTCCGGCGCCCCGCTTCGAGCGAACCAGCACATCGGCGCCCGCGTAGGACCGGTGGACGACGCCGCCGGGGTATCGGGTTTCCTCACCGGCCGCCGGCAGCGCGCGCCGACCGGCGACCGGCGGCGCGCTTACCGCCGCCAGCTCGGCTCGCTGGGTGGCCTCTCCCGGCGGCCACCCTCCCTCGAAGCGTGTCGACCCGCCCTCAGGAAGGTAGAAGAACCCGGAGGCCGTGGCCGGATCCAGATACTGCTCGGAAACACGCCGCACATCGGCGGCAGTCACCTCCATGTCGCGGCGGTAGAGCTCCTCGGCCAAGCGGTAGTCGCCCAGAGCCTCCGCCTCGCAGAGCACCGCGGCGCGGCCGTCCATCGACTCGAGGCGCCGCGCCCACTGGGTCGCCACGAGGGCCCTGGCGCGCTCGACCTCCTCGCGCTCGGGTCCACCACCGCGCAACGCCTGCACCAGCTTGACGGCGTGCTCCGTGGCCGCGTCGAGCCGCGCCGCCTCCCCCTCCAGTCCGACCTCGAACACCCCCACCTCAGTCGGCGTGTAGTGCCCCGCACCAGCGCTGGCCGCGAGTCCCGGAGCACGCACGCCGCGGTAGAGCCGCGAGCCCCGTCCGGCCCCGAGGATCATCGCCGTCATGTCGAGGGCCGCCGCGTCGGGGTGCAGCGTCCCGACGGTGCGCCAACCCACGTTGACCAGCGGGCGCTCCACGTCGCCTCGCTCGACCCTGAGACCGGGAGGGGCGGCGTCTGGCTCGGGCGGCGAGCCCTCCACCGGCCGGGTAGGCCGATCCCACGCGCCGTAGGTGTCGGCGGCGATGTGCAGCGCGCGGTCCACGTCCAGGTCGCCGGCAATCCCGACGATGACACGCCCCGGGGTGTAGCGGCCGGCGTAGTACGCCCAGACGTCGTCACGCGTCAGGCGGCGCAGCCCGTCTTCCGTGCCGATGCGCCAGCGCCGCATCCGATGCACCCGAAACAGCAGGGCATACAGTCCCTCGGCGGCTACGGCACCCGGCGTGTCCAGTTTCCGCTTCGCCTCCTGGATGATGACCTCGAGCTCGCGGCGCAATTCGTCGCCGTCGAGGGCGGAGTGCATGAGCGCGTCGGCCTGCACGTCCAGCGCCGTTTCCAGCCCACCCGATGCCGACGGCAGCACGGTGTAGTAGACCGTCTTGTCGTAGATGGTCCCCGCGTTGATGTACCCGCCGACCAGTTGTGTCTCGCGAGCGATGTCACCCGGTCCCCTCCGTGCGGTGCCCTTGAAGTACATATGCTCCAGGACGTGGGCGATTCCGACCCACTCATCGGGTTCATCGAAGTAGCCGGCTTTCACATGGGTGACGACGGCCACCACGGGCGCCGACGCGTTGCGCTGCACCAGCAGGGTGAGCCCGTTGGAAAGCACCTGCTTCGCGACGTCGTCGGTCCACGGCATGAGGCTTACGCGGGGCGGGAGACGATACCGGACACCTCGCCCGCGAAGCGGGTCGGGGGCGCGGCGGCGGCGGGACTCCTCAAGATCCTGCGCTGATTCGCCGCCCCGTCCCGCCCCGCTGCAGCACGACGCCCCCGACCCGCTTCGCGGGCGAGGTGTCCGGTATCGTCTCCCGCCCCGCGTAAGCCTCATGCCGTGGACCGACGACGTCG
>CP070716.1:1206042-1224548 GCA_020350425.1 Gemmatimonadota bacterium | reverse complement strand
CGCTCCGGCGACGTCGGCGCCACCGGGATCAGCTCCGGCACCCAGTAGCGCAGCACGCCGTGCCCGCCCGCATCGAAGCTCGCGACGCTGCCGGCCTCCACCTTGCGGATCGCGGCGAACATCGTGCGGGGCTCCGGCACGTAGCCGAAGGTCAGGTAGTCGTCGAGCGCCGCGGAGTCGAGTTCGCGGGGCACGGCCGGATGCTCCAGGAGTGCCTGTACCTCGGACGCGAACCAGACGGTGTCTCCGAGTCGCGCGTAAAACAGCGGCTTCTCCCCCGCACGGTCGCGGGCGAGCAGCAACCGCGCCCGCCGCGCGTCCCAGATGGCGAGCGCGAACATCCCGTCCAACTCGGTGGCGCCCGCCGGACCGCGGTCGAGGTAGAGCGGCAGCACCGGCTCGATGTCGGAGCGGGAGCGAAACGGATATCGGGGATAACGCGCGCGCAGGGCGGCGGCGTTGTAGATGGCGCCGTTGCACGCGAGCCAGACGGTGCCGTCGGGGCTCGCGAACGGCTGCGCGGCGCGGGGCGATGGATCGGTGATGCGCAATCGCTCGGTGCCGATCGCCGCGGTGGGCGAGGAGAGCACGGCGCGGTCGTCCGGGCCGCGGTGGCGCAGCGTCTGGCCCATGCGCTCGACGACGGCGGCCGCATCGGGCGCCGCCGCCCCGAACGTCACCATGCCGTAGATGCCGCACATGCAGGGAATGTAGCGGGCGCGGGGGATCGCATGGCTAGCGCGCGGTGCTGCGGATCATTCCCTTCCTGCGCCGGCCGTGAGCCGTGCCAGCCGCTCCGCGCTGCAGGGGCCGTACGCCACCCACTTCCGCGTTTCCACGAGCGGGGCGAGCTGCGCCGCCAGCAGGGTGCGCGCCGCCTCGTCGTCGGCACGCGTGAGGAAGACGGTGTGGGGGGTGCAGGCGATGAGCTCCTCCTGCCACCACTCGACGGGCCTGAGCGGCGTTCCGGGTGCGCGGCGCCAGCGGCGGTAGGTGCGCAGCAGGTAGTTGCTGGTCAGCTCGGAGCCGTCGGCGGTCGAGAGCAGCAACGTGTGCCGCAGGTAGAACGGCAGCGAGAGGGGGAAGGCCTCGACGCCGATCACGCGGGCGCTCGACCCGGCGACGGCTTCGATGGCGCGGGCCACCTCGAGCGCCGACCGGTCGTCACCGATGGCGTCCATCAGGCCGCGGCTCACGACTGGAATCGCCGCCACCGGGAGGCTCAGGCAGAGCAGCAGGATCCCCCGGTGTGAGGCGGCGAGCCACGCGAGCGCGCCGGCCGCGAGACACACCGCGCCGAGGGCGAGAGCCGTGCCGGGAATGGCGGCCGCCACCGCCGCGCTCGCCGGGACCCATCCGGGGATCAGGCCGCTCACCGCGACCAGGAAGCTGCCGATGGCGGCGAGCGCTACGGCGCCCGCCCGGGCGCCGGCGAGCCGGCCGGCCTCGCCGTGCCACAGGACCGCCACGAGCAGCCCCACCGCCGGCACGAGCGGCAGCACGTATTGCGGCCGTTTCGACTGTGAGAGCGTGAAGAACAGCAGTGGCACCAGGATCCAGATGAGCAGGAACACGACGCGCGGGTCGCGGGGCTCGGTCGGCTGCCGCCGGCCGGGTGCGCGCGCTCGCCGCCGCGTCTCCAGCAAGGCCGCGATCACCACGATCGACCACGGCAGCGCCGCCGCCGGCAGGATCACCAGGAAGTACCAGAGCGGGCCCGTGCGACCCAGCTCCCCCGTGGTGAGCCGGCGAGCGGTCTCGGTGACCAGTGCGTACTCGAGAAAGTCCGGAATGTCCCGCGAGACGGCGAAGACCCACGGCAGCACGACGGCCAAAAAGAGCAGGGCCGCCACCCAGTCGAGCAGTGCGCGCCCCCGCCGGCGCCACAGCGCGTACGGCACGGCGACCAGGAGCGGGAGCGCCAGCGCGATGGGCCCCTTGGTGAGCACGCCGAAGCCCATCGCCGCCCAGGCGAGGGCGGTCCACCACACCGCGCGGCCCGCACCACCGCCGGCCGCAGGCGATGCGCCCCGTTCTCCTTCGATCGCCATCCAGAAGCCGCACACGGCGAGCGTCGTCCACATCGTCAGCGCGCTGTCGAAGATCACCGTGCGGGCGTACGCCAGCGTGAATGGCGTCGCCGCGGTCACGATGGCGGCGGTCCATGCGCCGAGACGGCCCGTGAGGAGCATCCCGAACCAGAAGACCAGCCCGAGGGTGCCGAGCGTGAACAGCACGGAGGGCAGGCGCGCCGCCGTCTCGGTGGGCCCGAGGACTTCCATGACCGACGCGCCGACCGCGAAGTACAGCACCGGCTTGTCGAGGTAGGGCAGGCCGTTGAGCGTGGGAAGCACGTAGTCGTTGCGCTCCGCCATCTCGCGCGCGACCTCCGCGTTGCGGCCCTCGTCGGGCTCCAGCAACGGGTACCCCCCGAGGTCGAACGTGAACGCCAGGAGCACCAGCGCCGAGGCGGCGAGGAGCCAGAGGGTGGAGCGTGAGACTGTCACGCGCGGCGTCGGTCGGATATTGTCAGAGGGATCATGGGTGACCGCGGAACGGCGCTAAAGCTATTTGAGCGCGCGTACGAGTGCCAGCGACGCGGCGCGCTGGAGGATGCGGTACACCTCTATCAGGCCTCCCTCGCTGAGCACCCCACGGCAGAGGCCCACACCTTCCTGGGATGGGTCTACGCGCTCGAGCGCCGCTTCGAGGAGGCGATCGCCGAGTGCAAGCGGGCCATCGAGGTGGATCCCACCTTCGGCAATCCCTACAACGACATCGGGGCGTACCTCGTGGAGCTGGGACGGGAGAGCGACGCCGTTCCCTGGTTCGAGCGGGCGATCGCCGCGCCGCGCTACGAGGCGCGCCATTTTCCCTACCTGAACCTGGCACGGATTCACGAGGCGCGGGGCGCGGTCGAGCAGGCGCTCGAGATCGTGACGCGTGCCGCAGAGGCGTGTCCCGACGCGCCGGCCGTCGTCAGTGCACTCCGCCGCCTCCAGGCGCGGGTGAACTAGGCCCCACCGCCACGGTGAGAGGGATCTCGGTCTTCACCTCGTCGTCGATCGAGATCTCGAAGCGGTACTTCCCGGCGCGCTGAAACGGCACGTCGAACACCAGCACGCAGCCCGCCGAGATGTCCAGCACGCCGGCGGGCGGCTCGGCGAACGTCACCGTGCCGTCCCCATTGATGATCTCCCGCCCCTCGTCGTCCAGCAGGCGAATGCGCACCCCGTGCTCGCCGATCTCGGTGCGGCGCCCCTTGAGATGGAGCACCAGGTGCAGCCTCGGGTGCACCGCCGGCAGCTTGACGACCCAGATGTGGGAGAAGATGCCCAGAATGGAGAGCTTGCCGAACCGGTCGATGATGGCGTAGTCGCAGGTGACGGCGAGATCGACGTTCATGACGCAAACCTGGTGGCAAAGGTGGCGAGCGTGTGGGCGAGCGCCAGCGGGTTGTCGACCGGTGCCGCGCACTGGAGTCCCGCGCAGACGTAGGCCCGGGGCGCGCTGCCGTCCACCATGGCCCGCAGATGCTCGGGGAGGTGCGCCGCGGGGGCGTCGGGAGCGAGCCTGGTGAGCACCTTGCGGGGGCGGTACACGCGCCGGGCCGTGAGAGCGAGCGCGGTCGAGGCCTCGTCCGTCCCTCCCACGATGACGACGTGGGTCACCGGCATCACGGCCCAGTCGATGGCGCGGATCAGCGCGGCGCCGAAGATCGCCAGTGACTCCGCAGCGCCGGCGACGGCTTCCAGCAGGTCGTCGCGATACGAGCGCCACTCCTCCCGCCCTGTGAGCGCCGCCAGCCTGGACAGCACGATCCCCGCGACGCCGTTCGGTGACGGTGTTGGCGAGTCCTGGATCGGGGTGATCTCCTGGCTGAGGAAGCCCTCGCCCCCGCGCTCGCGCGGCGTATCGAGCAGCGTTCCGTCGTCCCCCCGGTACTCGCTCATCACGTGGGCCATGAGCTGCTCGGCGCGGTCCAGCCAGTCCATGTCGCCGGTCGCCTCGTAGGCGTCGAGCGCTGCCTGCGCCACGTGAACCTGGTCCTCCAGGATCCCCGAGACGTCGCTCCCCACCGCGTGGCGCACGCCGCCGGCGAGATCAGGCGTGGCCGCCTCGTGCCACAACCGTTCCAGGGTGAGGAGGGCGTGCGCGTCGAGCTCCGCGCGCTCTAGGTAGGCGCCCGCCTGCAGCATGGCCGACGCCATGAGCGCGCTCCACCCGGTGTAGAGCGTGGTATCTACGAACGGCGTGGGACGGGCCGCGCGAGCCTCGAGCAGCTTCTCCCGGCCCGAGCGCAGCAGCCGCCCGACCTCCTCCTCGCCGAGCTCCAGCGCATGGGCGATCTCCTCGGGCGACTGCCTCAGCCACAGCACGTTCTTGCGCGGGTTGTGACGCATCTCGCCTGCGTCGGCGATGTCGTAGCGACGCGACAGGACCTCCCACTCCTCGGCGTCGAGCGCGGCGCGCGCCTCGTCGGGGGTCCAGGTGAAGTAGTCGCCGTCGTCGTCGGGGCCGACGTCGGCATCCTGCGAGGCGTAGTACCCGCCGGCGGGGTCGGTCATGACCGTGCGGATCCACCGCACGACGCCCTCGATGACCTCGTCGTACAGCGCCTGCTCCCGCTTCACGGCGCTGTCGGTGGCGGCGATCCCCCGGGCGGGAAGCTCGGCCGCCGCGGCGCGGACGTAGACCCGCAGCAGCTCCGCGTTGTCGTACGACATCTTCTCGAAGTGCGGCACGATCCAGCGTTGATCCACGGCGTAGCGGTGGAATCCCCCGCCCAGGTGGTCACGGATCCCGCCCCGCGCCATGCCGGTGAGGGTGCGCTGCACGATCTCGGCCGCCCACGGCTCGCCCGTGTCGTGCCAACGGGTGAGCAGGAAGTCGCACGCGCCAGGGTGGGGGAATTTGGGCTCCGTGCCGAACCCGCCGTGGCGGAAATCGAACGGCCGGGCCATGGCGTCGGCCGCGCGGCGCAGCAGGTCGGAGGTGAGCTTGCCCGCCTGGAGCATCGGGCGGCTGCCCTCCAGGTGCTGCCTGATGGCGTCGGCCTGCTCCCGCACCTTCTCCGGGTCCTCGCGAAAGAGCCGGGCCAGCTGGGTGAGCACGGTGCGGAAGCCGGGGCGGCCGTATCGCCCGTCCGGCGGGAAGTAGGTCCCGCCGTAGAAGACCTCGCCCCCGGGGGTGAGGAACGCGGTGAGAGGCCAGCCTCCCTGGGACGTGAGCGCCTGCACCGCCCGCTGATAGCGCGCGTCCACGTCGGGCCGCTCGTCGCGGTCCACCTTGATGCAGATCCAGTCGCGATTGAGCTGCTCGGCGAGCGCCGGGTCCTCGTACGACTCGTGGTCCATCACGTGGCACCAGTGACACCACACCGCGCCAATGTCGAGCAGGACGGGCCGCTTCTCCTCCGCGGCCCGCGCGAACGCCTCGGGGCCCCACGGGTACCAGTCGACCGGCTGGCTCCTGGCCGAGCGGAGGTAGGCGGACTGTTCGTTCGCGAGGCGGGAAGCCATACCGTCCTATCGCCGTGCCGCCGTACCGCTCGGCGCGGAGGGGCACTCGGGAGCAATCGGGCAGATCTCGCACTTGGGGGAGCGCGCGGTGCAGATCTGGCGTCCGTGATGAATCAGCAGGTGGGCGAAGGGCGTCCAGTCGCGCTGGGGCACGACCTCCATCAGGTCGCGCTCGATCTTCTCGGGATCGCGGTGCGCGGTGAGTCCCAGCCGGTTGCTGATGCGCCGCACGTGCGTGTCCACCACCACGCCCACGTCGATGCCGAACGCGTTGCCGAGGACCACGTTCGCCGTCTTGCGTCCGACGCCGGGAAGTGCGGTGAGCTCGTCCATGGTGGTGGGTACCTCGCCCCCGTGACGCTCCTCGAGCGCCTGCGCCATTCCCAGAATCGACTTCGTCTTCTGGCGGAAGAACCCGGTCGACTTGATCTCCTGCTCGAACGCCACCGGGTCGGCGTTCGCGTAATCCTGCGCCGTGCGGTACTTCGCGAACAGATCCTTCGTCACCATGTTCACGCGCGCGTCGGTACACTGGGCGCTCAGGATGGTGGCCACGAGCAGCTGCAGAGGATTGGCGTGCTCGAGGGCGGTGGTCGCTTCCGGGTAGCGCCGCGTGAGCTTGCGGATGATCGGGCCGATGCGCCGGGAGGCATCCGCCACGTCTCGCTGCGCCGCCTTCTTCTTCGGGCGGCGCTTGGCGTGCTTCGCCTTCTTGGTCGTGGTCTTCTTCGTCACCGTAGTGTCCTTCGTTGTGTCGAAGCTACGTGCCGCTCGCATGCAGCGCGACGTGCGCGAGGTGGAGCAGCTCGCCGGTGCTCACCAGCGATCGGATGCCGGCCGCATCCCCGCCGGCGATGACCGGAGCGAAGGGTGGGGTGCGCGCCTCCGCACGGGCGGCTGCCAAGTCCCGCGGCACCGCGACCACCGTCACCTCGCTGAAGCCCGGCCGGTCGGCGCGGAGCCCAAGCACGGCGAGCACGGTGATCTCGCGGTGACCGGGCGCCGCGACGATGAACAGCCCGTCCAGGGGCTCGTGCGGCTCGTCGGGAGCCACCTGCGCCCAGCACCAGCGCTCGGGCAGCTGAACGTAGCAGGCTCCGTGCGGCACCGTCGGTGGGTCCTCCGGCTCGTCTTCCAGGGCCGCTTCGAGCGCCCCGCGGTCGAGCGACACCAGGTGGCGTCCGGTGTCCCAGTAGCGGTAGGCCACGTAGAGGGTGTTGAGGTACTCCTCCGCCGCCTCGGGGTGCTCCTCGACGAGCTGCGGGGTCTCGACATCGAGCAGCATCCGCTGCACCGTCGGGAGGCTCGCGAACTGCCCGCGGTCGGCCATGTTCTTGGCGGCCGCCACCGATTCCTCGCGGATCGCGGGGAAGCGCTGCTCCGCCAGCTCGGCGAGCGCATACGCGAAGGGATCGATCCGGCTCACGACCGCTTGGGCAGAAAGCCGTCGAGCACCTGCACGAACTCCTCGAAGTCCTCCACGTACGGCACGTGTCCCGAGTCCTCGAACACCTCGAGGGTGGCGCCCAGACATCCGGCCATTTCCTCGGCGGTGTCGAGCGGGATCGGGTCGTGCCGGCCGTGGATCACGAGCGAGGGGATCGAGAGCTCGCACAGCTCGGTGAGCTCGTTGCGCAGGTCCGCCTGGGACACGCTTTCCCAGACGGCCTGCTGCGTCCGTCCCGCGACGCGGAACGGCGTGAGGTCCCGCGCACGGCGTGGGTCCCTGAAGTATCCGGCTACCGACAGCTCGAACGCCCGCCGGCGATAGGCGCTGGGGTCCTGCTCTCTCAGTCCCGACGCCCTGAGTGCTTCGCGCTCGCCGGCCACGTGCGGGTGGGCCATGCGCTCGGCGAAGCGGCGCTCGAATTCCGCACGGTGCTCCGCGCTCAGCGGGGCCGGCGAGACCAGGGCGAGCCGGCCCACGCGCTCGGGATGGGTCGCGGCGTAGAGCAGCGCGAGGAGCCCGCCCCACGAGTAGCCCAGCAGCGTGGCGGGCGCGATGCCCCACACTCCGATCAGGGCATCGAGATCGTCCACGTGCTCGCGCCATCCCACGGGGACGTCGCGCGCCACGGGAGAGCGTCCCCCACCGCGCTGGTCGTAGTAGCGCAGCCGCCGGCCCGTGGCGAGTGCGTCGAAGTGGGGCAGGAGGTAGTCGTGGTGCGCTCCGGGCCCCCCGTGCAAAACGACGACGTCCGGACCGTCGCCGACGGTCCGGACGTGAAGCTGGACGCCGTTGACCGCGACGGCGGCTTCAATCACGGGGGTCACAGCAATGCGGCCAGCGCGTCGGCCACCTCCGTCACGGCCCCTTGCTCGGCCTCGGTGAAGGGATCGTGCATGTCGCTGTCGATGTCGATCTGTCCGAGGATCTCGTCGTGGCGACGGATGAGCACGACGAGCTCGGACTTGGTCTCGACGCTGCACGCGAGGTAGCCCTCCGCCTGCGACACGTCGGGGATGTTCAGGTCCCGCCGCTCGGCCACCGCCCTGCCGCACATTCCCGCGCCGACGGGGATCTCGGTGTGCTCGGTCGGCCGGCCGTCGAACGCCTCGAGTACCAGCGTCTGCCCGTGCAGCATGTACAGGTACACTCCCGTGTACGGCGGCCCGCTGGCGCGGATCTTCGTCGCCGCCAGCTGCAGCAGCTCCTGCCGCGAGGCGTCGCGGCAGAAGGCGGCGTGCAGCGCCCGGACGACGGGCGCCGCGTCGAGCACGGTCTCGGGCACTAGCGCAGCGTGGCGGTGGTCTCCATCCGCTCGCCGTCGCGGAGGAAGACGATCGTGACCACGTCGCCCCCCTGGTGAGCCATCAACGCCTGCTGCAGCCCCATCAGGTCCTTCACCTCGTGGTCGCCGATCTGCACGATGATGTCGCCGGCCCGGAGTCCTGCCTCGTCGGCGGCGCTCTCCGACCGCACACCGGTGAGCCGTACTCCGCCCGGCGAGTCGGTCATGTCGGGGATCGTCCCGAGGGACGCCCGCCGCCCGCCCTGCTGCGGCGGCGCGGGCTTCGGCACCTCGACGTAGGTGAGGATGTCCCCACGCTGGGCCAAGGTCCAGGTGAGGTCGGCCGCGAAGCGCGCGATCTTCGCCACGCCCTCGACGTTGATCTTTTCCCAGTCGTCGGTGGTGCGGTGGTAGTCCTCGTGCACGTTGGTGAACAGATGCACCACTGGGATCTGGTGCGCGTAGAACGAGGAGTGGTCGCTGCGGCCCCACGGATCCTCCTGACTGCTCAGCACGAACCCGTAGTTCTGGTTCAGCGAGTCGATGATCCCCGGCAGCTCCGGCGCCGAGCCCACGCCGATCACGATCAGGCTGTCGTTCTGCAGCCGGCCCACCATGTCCATGTTGACCATGGCATAGGTGCGATCGCCAGGGTGGGTCGGGTTGGCGGCGTAGTACTGGGAGCCGATGGTGCCCAGCTCCTCGGCGGTGAAGGCGATGAACACGATGGTGCGCTGCTCGGTGTCCGTCCGGGCGCCCAGGATGCGGGCCGCCTCCAGCAGGGCCGCCGTGCCCGACCCGTTGTCGTCGGCGCCGTTGTGGACCACTCCGGCGCTGTCGGGATCGAGGCTGAAGCCCCCGCCGTAGCCCAGGTGATCGTAGTGCGCGCCAATGACGACCACCTCGTCGGCGAGCGAGCCGCGGCCTTCCAGCACCCCGACCACGTTCTTGACCACCGACCCACCCAAGTTGGTGTGCGCCACCCCCGGGGCGGTGGGGCTGATCTCGAAGACCTGGTAGTATCCCTCATTCCCGGCCGGGGCCAGGCCGCTCTCCTCGAAGGCTCGGGCGATGTACGCCGCGGCCGCGTCCAGGCCGGCGGTCCCGACCCCGCGACCTTCCAGGCTGTCGGCGGCGAGGACCTGCAGGTCGGCCGTCACTCGGGCCGCGGGCGCCTCCACCGAAGCCATCTGGGCTTGGGCCTGGACGGCCGTCGCCGCCAGGAGGGCGAGGCCACCCAGGGCGCCCGCCGCGACTCGGATGATCGACATCGTAAGACCACTCCCTACTTATCTTAGGTGACTTGAGGACCCGAAACTTAACAGGATGGCGGCCGTGTCCCCACGCCTCCTCGCGCTGATCCCGTTGGCTGTCGGCATCAACCTCGCGATGGGGAAATTCGCGGCCGCGACCTCTCTCCCGCTGTTCCTCGACACCGCCGGGACGGTGCTGGTCGCGGCGCTCGCCGGGCCGGCGGCCGCGCTCCTCACGGGGGTGGTCTCCCAGACCACGTTCACGGTCCTCGACGGCCGGCTCATGTGGCTCGCCTTCCTGCCGGTGCAGCTCGGCGTGGCTCTCTACGCCAGCTGGGCCGCCTGGCGCGGGCTCTTTGCCAGCGTCCCGCGGGCCCTCCTCAGCGGCGCCGGCCTGGGAGTCCTGGCGGCCACCCTTTCCTGGCCCATCTCGCTGCTGCTCTTCGGTGGCGTGACCGCGGGCGGCGTCACCATCGTGACCACGCTGTTGACCGCCCTCGGGGTCCCGCTCACCTGGGCGGTCTACGGCGCGAGCCTGAGCGCCGATGTGCTGGACAAGGTCGTCACGTTCGCGCTGGTCCACGCCGTCCTGATCTCCCTGCCCGGCCGGATGGCGGCCCGCTTCCCGGCAGCCGCCCGCGCCCTGGGTCGCACGTGATCGTCGGATACGTCGCGGGGAAGAGCCCGTTGCACCAGGCCCATCCGTTCACGGCGCTGGCGCTCGCGGCGACGGTCGTGGTCCTCGCCTTTGCGCTGCCGGCGCCGCAGGGTCCGGCGGCGCTCGCCGTGGCGCTCGCCGCGCTCGCGCTCCTCGCCCGACTGCCCCGGGTGCTGCTCACCGCGTTGGGATTCTCGCTGCCGTTCTGGTTCTTCCTGGGGGTGATTCACGGACTCATCGGCGAGACGCCGCTCCGGGCGCTCACGGTGGGAGCCCAGATCACGGCGATGCTGACCGCCTTCCTGCTGGTGCTCGCCACCGTGCACCCGGCCCGGCTGGTAGATGCGTTGCTCCAGCGAGGGGTGCCGTTCTCGCTGGCGTACCTGCTGTCGGCCACGTTGCAGGCGGTGCCCCGGCTGCGCCGCCAGGCCGCGGATATCGTGGAGGCGCAGCGCTGCCGCGGTCTGCGGGTGCGGGGCTCGGTGTGGCGCCGGACGCGGGCGGTGGTGCCGCTGGCCATTCCCCTGGTGCTGGGAGCGCTGGGCGAGGTGGACGAGCGCGCGATGGCGCTGGATGCGCGCGGGGCGGCGGCCCCCGCGCACCGCACGGCGCTGGAGCCGCCGCCCGATTCGACTGCCCAGCGCGTGGTGCGCTGGCTGCTCGCTGCCGCCGCCGTCGGGGTGATCGTGTGGCGGGTGTTGGCATGAGCGTACGGTTGGCAGGGGTCTCGTTCCGTTACCCCGGCAGCGACACGGACGCGCTGCACGAGGTGAGCGTCACGCTCCGGCCCGGCGAGGTCACGCTGGTCACCGGACGGCTGGGGGCGGGGTGCAGCACCCTCCTGCTGGTCATCGCCGGACTCGCCCCGCACATCACCGGCGGAAGCCGGAGCGGCGAGGTCACCACCCTGGACCGCGATCCGGCCACACGGGACGGCCGCAAGGCGCTCGCCGGCCGCGTGGGCCTGCTGCTTCCCACGCCGTGGACCCAGCTCTCGGGGATGTCGTTCACGGTCGAGGAGGAGGTGGCCTTCGGTCCCGCCAATCTGGGATGGCGGCGCGCGCGGATCGCCGGCGCGGTCGACGAGGCGATGCAGCGGTTCGGGGTCGCCCACCTGGCGCGGCGCGATCCCCGCACGCTCTCCGGCGGCGAGCTGCAGCGCGTGATGTTCGCGGGCGTCCTGGCGATGGAGCCGGAGGTCCTGCTGTTGGACGAGCCGGCCCTGGAGCTCGATCCGGCAGGCGCCCAGGGCGTGTACGAGCTGCTTCCGGTCGTGGCGCAGGAGCGCACCGTGCTGCTGGCCTCCACCGACCTCGATCGGGCGGCGGCCGCGGCGCACCGCGCGCTGCTGCTGGATCGCGGAAGCCTGGTGGCCGACGGGACGGTGGCCGAAGTGCTGGGGAACGACGGGGCCGTGGCGACGGGATGCAGCACGACGGTCGCCGAGATCGCGCGGGCGGTCGGGCTTACACCCGGCTACCCCCTCTCCGTGGCCGACGCCGTGCGGAGGTTCACGCGGTGAGCGCGCTCCGCCTCGAGGAGGTGTGGTTCGGCTACGACGACACCCCGGTGCTGAAGGGTGTGGCCCTGGATGTCGCTGGCGGCGAGGCCGTCGCGCTCCTGGGCCGCAACGGCGTGGGCAAGACGACCCTGACCAAACTGGTGGTCGCGCTGCTCCAGCCGCGCAGCGGGCTGGTACGGGTGGGTGGCCGCATCACCGAAGGGAAGGCACCCGAGGATGTGGCGCGGCTCGCGGCGTACGTGTTCCAGCATCCCGACCAGCAGCTCTTCGCCCGCACCGTCTGGTCGGAGGTGGCGTTCGGGCCGCGCCAGCAAGAGCTGAGCCCCGACGAGACGCGGGTGATCGTGAGCGAGGCCCTTGAGCGGGTGGGCCTCGAGGCGTACGCGGAGGTGCACCCCTACGATCTTCCGGCGGCGCAGCGCAAGCTGGTCACCATCGCCGCGGCCATGGCACAGCGGCCCCGCGTGCTCGTGCTGGACGAGCCCACGCAGGGGCTCGACCGCGCCGGGGTGGGCCGCGTCGCCGACATCCTCAGGAGCCTCACCCAGGATGACGTGGCCGTGCTGGCGGTGACCCACGACCTCGCCTTCGTGGCCGAAGCCCTGGGGCGCGCGATCGTGCTGGCGGATGGACGGGTGGCCTACGACGGCCCGTCGCGCGAGCTGGTGCTGGACGCGGTCCGGGCGCGGGAGTTGGGCCTGGAGGTGCCGCCCGCCGCGGCGCTCGGCGCGGCCCTGGGCCTTCCCGGGAGGCCCGTCAAGGTGCGGGAGGTGGTGGACGCGCTGCGGGGGGAGCGCTGAGCTACCGCGGGGTGAAGTCCGTCTTCTGCGTCACCCGCCGCGCGAACGCGGCCAGCAGCTGCGCTGCCCGCTCCAGGTCCCGCAGGTCCACCATCTCGCACGGACTGTGCATGTAGCGGTTCGGTACCGACACCAGCCCGGTTGGAATCCCCCGCTGCGCCGTGAAGATCGAGTCGGCATCGGTCCCCGTGTCGCGCGGTGCCGCCCGGATCGCGTACGGGATCTTCTCCTTCTCCGCCGTCTCCACTAGCATCTCGAACACCACGGGATTCACCGCGGAGCCGCGGGAGAGCACCGGACCGCCTCCCAGCTTGCACTCGCCATGCTCCTTCTTTTCCACGCTGGGGTGGTCGGTGGCATGCGTGACGTCCACCACGACCGCCACCTTGGGATCCAGCTCCGCCGCGCTGGTGCGCGCGCCCCCGCCGGTCCACGCGATCTCTTCCTGCGCGGTGGCGACGGCGTACGCGCCCGCCTTCGGCTTGCGCGCCGCCAATTGGCGCAGCGCCTCGAGCACCACGAAGGCGCCGATCCGGTTGTCGATGCTGCGGGAGACGAGCTTGCCGTTGGGCAGCTCCATGGCCGGCGCCGCCAGGACCGCGGGGTCGCCCACGCGCACGCGTTTCAGGGCATCGGTCTTGTTCTTCGCACCGATGTCGATCCACAGGTCCTTGACCTTGGTGGCGTTGTTCTTCTCATCGCCGTTGATGAGGTGAACCGCCTTCTTGCCGATCACCCCATCCACGAGCCCGCCCTTCGCGGCGATCACCACGCGCTGGCCCACCAGCACCTGGCTGTCCCACCCGCCGATCGTGGAGAAGTAGAGGAACCCGTCATCGTCCACGTGGACGACCATGAGCCCGATCTCATCGATGTGGCCGGCGAACATGATGCGCGGCGTCCCGCTGGAATTGACGGCCGCGATCGAGTTGCCCGATACGTCGGCCCGGACGTCGTCGGCGAACCGCTCGGCCTCCGTGCGCCACACGCCGGCCGGAGCGGTCTCGAAGCCCGAAGGCCCCGGGGAGTCGAGCAGCTGCTTCAGGAACTTGAGGGAAGACGCTTTCATCACCACCCACCCTGCTGAGTCAATCGGACGGCCCCCGGCCATCCGCGAGCGGCGGTCCCGCTCGCTGGCGTGCGAAGCTACCCGGATGCCCCCCTCGGGCTAGGCCGCATTTGGGGCACGAGGGGTCGGAATTGGGACATCCGGCCCACACGGCGGGCGCGTGGCCCCCCGTGTGGGGGAGGGGCACCTCATGTGCGCGACGGACCCCCCGGGCTACGTGGCCTGCGCCAGCGCTCCGAGGGTCGCCGCCAACAACTGATAGAATCGGCCGACCGACTCGATGTGCACGCGCTCGTCGGGCGAGTGCGGGAACTCGATCTGCGGGCCGACCGAAATCATGTCCATCCCCGGAACCTTCTCGCCGATGATGCCGCACTCGAGCCCCGCGTGGATCGCCTTGATCTCGGGTTCGCGTCCGAGCTGCGCCGTGTGCTGCTCCTTGAGGATCTTCAGCAGGGGCGACTCCAGGTTGGGCTTCCAACCGGGGTAGCCGTTTCCCTCCTCAACGGCGGCCCCCGCCAGGTAGCCCATGGCGCGAATCCGCTGTCGCAGCGCCGTGAGCGCCGACGCGACCGAGGAGCGGCTGCTCATCCCGATCACCAGCGTGCCGTCCTTCATCGCGACGGTGGCGAGGTTGGTGCTGGTCTCGACCAGGTCGGGGATATCGTAGCTCATCGCCAGCACGCCGTGGGGCAGCGCGTTGAGCAGCTGCAGCACGTTGGCGGTGGTGGCGCGGTTCCACACCTCCGCGGGGAGGTCGGTGTCCACCACCTCGAGCGCCATGTCGGGATCGGCCGGGGCGAACTCCTCCTTCATGGCCGTGAACTCCCGGTTCAGCTTGCGGGCGAGGGAGATCTTCTTGCTCTTGGCTACCACGACCGTGGCCGTCGCCTCGCGCGGGATGGCGTTGTGCTTGTTCCCACCCTCAATCGCGGCGAGCCGAAGCGGCGTCTCCAGCGACACCGCGTATAGTGCTCGGGCCAGCAGCTTCACCGCGTTGCCGCGCTGCAGGTGGACGTCGACGCCCGAGTGGCCGCCCTTGAGCCCCCGCAGGGTGACGGTGAGCCCCACGCCGGTCGCCGTGCCGGTGCGCAGCGGAACGGTGAGGGTGCTGTCGGCGCCGCCCGCGCAGCCGACGTAGAGGGCGCCCTCCTCCTCGGAGTCGAGGTTGAGCATCCGGCGCCCCTTGAGCATGTCCCCGCTCAGCGCCGCCGCGCCCGTCAGCCCCGTTTCCTCGTCGATGGTGAACAGGAACTCCAGCGGGCCGTGCGCCATGTCATTCGCTTCCATCACCGCGAGCATGGCCGCCACGCCGATGCCGTTGTCGGACCCCAGGGTGGTGCCCGACGCCGTCAGGTATTCGCCGTCCCGCTCGGGCTTGAGCGGATCCCTCGAGAAGTCGTGGGTGACGTCTGAGTTCTTCTCGTTCACCATGTCCAGGTGACTCTGGAGAATGGTGGCCGGCGCCCTCTCGTTCCCCTTGGTGGCGGGCTTGCGCACCACCACGTTGCCGGCGTCGTCGGTGTCGTACTGTAGGCCGTTCCGTTTCGCGACGCCGATCACGTACTCCCGGATCTTCTCCTCCTCCTTGGAGCCGCGGGGAATGGTCAGGATCTGGTCGAAGTGCCCCCACAGAGCCGTGGGTTCCAGTGTCGATACGAACGTCATCGTCATGCCTCCCGTGAGAGAGGAATTGTACATCCGTGTTCCAGAGTGCACGAGAGCCGCCGGCCGGCGGGCCCCGGCGATAGGGGGCGGCACCGCTCCCGTTTGACAGCGGTCTGCCAGGCGCACTAGAATGCGCGGAGTTTTGACTACCCTTCTTCCGGGGAACTTCATGGCGAACTCCAAGGACATCCCGTTCGTACCGGCTTCCCAGGACATGGCCGAGTTCACCGTCAAGGCGATCGTGCTGGGCGCGATCATGGCCGTGGTGCTCGGAGCGGCAAACGCGTACGTGGGGATGCGGGCCGGGCTGACCGTGGCGGCCACCTTCCCGGCGGCCGTCGTGGCGATGGCGGTGCTGCGCGGGTTCGGCGGTACCGTGCTCGAAGAGAACATCGCGCGAACGACGGCGTCGGTCGGTGAGGCGCTGGTCGCCGGCGCGATCTTCACGATCCCCGCCTTCGTGTTGAGCGGCGCGTGGGACGAGCTCCGCTACATCGAGAGCACGGCAATCATGCTCATCGGCGGCGTGCTCGGCGTGCTGTTCGTGATCGTGCTCAGGCGCACGCTGGTGGTGGAAGCCGATCTGCCGTTCCCGGAGGCCATTGCCGCCTCCGAGATCGTCAAGGCCGGCCAGGGCGGGCAGACGGGCGCGAAGTACCTGTTCGGTGCGCTGGGGCTCGCCAGCGTTTGGGAGCTGTTCAAGAATCCCGTCGGCATCAACCTGATCCAGGACAGCACGGCCAGGTTCGTCTCGTTCGGACGCTCCAGCATCGAGATCCTCACCGGGCGGTTCGACTATCAGGGCGGCGCGCTGCTCACCACGCCGCACGCCTCACCCATGCTCATGGGCGTGGGCTACATCGTGGGGACGCGCATTTCCAACGTGCTGTTCTCCGGCGCGGTCGCGGGCTGGCTGGTGCTGGTGCCGCTGGCTCTGTTCCTGAGTCCCGGCCTGGCGGGCTCGCTTGGAGAGGGTGACACGTGGGTGGATCTCGCCAATCAGGTGTGGCTGCGGCAGGTCCGTCCGTTCGCCGTGGGCGCCATGATCGTGGCGGCCTTCTACACGCTCTACAACCTGCGCGGCTCGCTGGTCGCGGGAATCGGCAAGGCCCTCAAGAACATCGGGATGGCCGGCGGCGGAGAGACCCTGCGCACCGAGATCGACCTCGACCTGAAGAAGGTGTTCATGGCGGTCGGCGTGGCGTCGATCGCCACGTTCCTGCTGTACCTGCACTTCACCGAGGCGATCCGCGGCGCGCTGGTGCTCACCGTCGTGATGGTGATCATCGGCTTCCTGTTCGCGGCGGTGGCCGGCTACCTCGTCGCGCTCATCGGCAGCTCCAACAACCCGATCTCGGGCCTCACCCTGAGCGCGCTCATCATTGCCGCGGTGTTGATGGTGTTCCTAGGCCTGACAGACGTCCACGGCGTGGCCGGCGTGCTCGGCGTGGCCGGCGTGGTCTGCTGCACCGCCGGCATCGCCGGTGACATGATGCAGGACCTCAAGGTGGGCCACATCCTCGGCGGGACGCCGTGGCGCATGGAGATCGGCGAGATCATCGGGGTGATCTTCGCGGCGTTCGTGCTGGCGCTGCCCCTCATGGCGCTGCACCGCGCGTACACGATCGGCTCCGCCGCCCTGCCGGCACCGCAGGCGGGGCTCATGGCGCTGATGTCGCAGGGCATCGTGACCGGCGAGATGGCCTGGCCGCTGGTGATCGCCGGGATGTTCTTCGCCCTCGCGCTGATCCTCATCAAGGCCCCGGCGCCGATGCTCATCGCGGTCGGGATGTACCTGCCGTTCCAGTCGACCGCCGCCATCTTCGTGGGCGGGCTGATCCGCTGGGCCTTCAACAAGCGCGCCGACGCGTCCGGCCTGCCCGAGGCGCAGAAGAAGGCCGCCGAGAACACGGGCGTGCTGATGTCGTCGGGGTTCATCGCCGGGGAGTCGTTGATGGCGGTGGTGCTCGCCCTGCTCGTGATCGGCGCCGACTTCGCGCCCTGGCTCCAGAGCTTCCGGCGGCTCACCTTCGGGCTGGGGGCGAGCTTCTGGCCCAGCCTGATCATCTATCCGGTGGTGCTCTACCTGCTCGCCTGGTTCACCCTCGACGTGGGCCGGCGCGGCGGCGCCCCATCGGCAACGATGGACGTGTGAGGCTCTGAGCACGGGTGACGACGGCCGCCTCCGGGTCGGGGGGCGGCCGTCCTTTCTTTCGGGAGACGTGAGGGCCCCTGTCATGTGGAGACGTCGCAGGCACGACCCGCTCGCCCATGTGAACGTGCTCGAACTGGCTCCGATTCGGATCGCCGATTCGGAAGAGGTGAAGGGGCGCTTGGTGGTCATCCGCCCCGCCCCCCGGCGCGAGGGGGTGCGCGGCGCGGTCGACCGCATCCTCCATCTGATGTCCACCCCGCGCATCCGCCTGGATGACCGGGCCGCGTTCGTGTGGGAGCTGCTGGACGGCACCCGCACCGTGGAGGAGATCGCGCAACTCGCCCGGGCAAAGTTCGGCGAGCACGTGGAGCCGGCGGAGGAACGGATCGGGAAGCTCGTGGCGGTGTTGCGGCGGGAGGGGCTGCTCGCGTATCCGGAGTATGACGACGTGCGGTGACCCGATCCTACGCCGTCTCTTCCCGCTCCTCCCTCACATACCACCGGAAGAACAGCACCGACGCCGTTCCGAAGATGATCATGCCGCCGACGAGCTTCATGATCAGCCCCGCCAGCTGCTGGTCCTCCCGCGCCGAGATCCACCCCAACGGCGGAGCCAGTTCGTATACGGCGTAGATCGGGTAGTCCGCGAAGGTCAGAAACGCCGCGGGCACCGTGGGGATGAACACGTTGAGCAGCAGGAACAGGATGCGGCCCGGATAGGAGAGGGGATGCAGCTCGGGGAGCGGCCCCAGTACCTGCCACCAGAACACGAGCCCCGCGAACAGCCATGCGGCGTCGATCGCGAAGGACCCCGCCTGCGAGGACTTGAGCGTGTCCACCACGGCCGGGAGGTGGGTGGCGAGCAGCACCACGTTGAACACCACGAATGCGATCAGTGGGCGGCTCAGCACCCGTGCGACGCCCCCCACCCACCGGTGCCCCAGCTTGGCGCGCAACAGCCACCGCGGCGTGCCGTGCAGCAAGAGCGGCGGCGCGACCATGGTGAACAGCAGATACTGCACCGTGTGCACGCTCACCAGGTAGCCCGCACCGAGCGGGCCTAGCGGCCAGTCGGCGGCGATCCACAGCACCAGCACCCCAAGCAGGTAGCACGCGATCTGTGCGCG
>CP070716.1:1198232-1205942 GCA_020350425.1 Gemmatimonadota bacterium | reverse complement strand
CGCAGTCACCGCAGGCGGTGCACTTGTCGGGGATCACGACCGGCAGGCCCCAGGGGTTCATGTAGATGGCGTCGAAGTCGCACACCACCTCGCAGTCGGCCAGGCCGATGCAGCCCCAGGTGCAGCCCTTGCCGCCCCCGGCCACCGCGGCCGCCGCCTTGCAGGTCTCCAGCCCGATGTAGTCGGCCTGCTGCACGGCCACGTTGCTGCCGCCGGCGCACAGCAGCCGGGCGACCCGCTTGTTTGCCTCGCCTGCGTCCACCCCGAGATAGCCGGCGACGTCCGCCACGTCGCCCGCGCCCATCACCGTGCACGTCGCGGGCTGCACCTTGCCGGCCACCAGCGCCTCACCGAACGCGCGGCACCCCGCGAGGCCGCAGGCACCGCAGTTGGAGCCCGGCAAGAGCTCCACCACGCCGTCGATGCGGGGGTCCTCCCACACCCAGAACTTCTTGTGGGTGAGGGTGATCAGCGCGGCGAAGGTGAGCCCCACGCCGCCCAGGATCAGGACCGAGAGCAGGATCGTGCCGACGTCCATCGCTAAACGCTCACTCGGACAGGTCCGCCTGGGTGAGCAGCCACGCGGCCAGCTTGTCCACCGGGTCGCTCAACGGCGCGGCGCCTGCCGCCGCCTCACCGGCGACCGCTGGCGCCGCGGCCGGCTGCTTGGCGAGTGCGACCAGCTGCCTCACCTCCTGCGCCTGCTGGAAGCCCGAGAGCCCGCCGAGCGACTGCTTGGGCTCCTTCTCCGGCGCGTGGACGAGCGTCAGGCGCTGCCAGGTTTCGCCTCCGGCCGCCGGGTCGTGCACGAAGCGCGCCGCCGACTCGGGCACGAGCGCCGCGATGCCCGGGCCCTCGAAGGCCGCCAGGCGCGCCAGCTCGCTCGGGTCGGCGGTCTGCATCACGAACACGCCGGGGGTGATCAGGCGCACCAGCGGGGCGGGGGCGCACGCGCCCCGCACCACGAGCACGATCTTCTGTTCGCCGTCCAGGAATTCCGCGAGCCCCGACGGTGCGAGGTCGGCTCCGTCCACCGTCACCACCAGCGGCGGGGCCAGGCGCCGCTCGCCCCGGCTCCAGCGGTCGAACGGGAACGCGCCCAGCGAGCGCGCGTGCTCGTTGCCCTTGAGGCTCCCCGAGCGGGTGAGCTCGAAGATCCGCACCGCGCCGAAGGCCCGGCCCACCTCCTCGAGCGCCTTCTCCACAACATCGTGCAGGCAGCCGCCCGGGGGGACGTCGACCTGGAACAGGTCGGAGTTGCGCTGGGTCAGCTCCGCCATGGTGTCGCGCGCCTTCGCGATGGTCTCGACCGTCAGCGTGTCGAGCGACACCTCCGCGGAAAACAGCGACGAGAGCTTCTCCGTGTCGATGCGGCCGGCGGCAAAGGGGCCCAGTTCGGCCGCGAGGCGCCCGGTGCCGCCGTTCTGCGACGACTGGTGCTCGTCCAGGAAGCCTTGCACCTGCTCCACCGTATTGCCCAGCGCCGACTGGAAGGCGTCGCGCTTCGGCGCCAGCGCCTCCATCGCCAGTGCCACCCGTTTGTCAGACGGCATAGCGGTCGAGCTCCTTGTTGAGAATCTCCAGCTTCTGCTCCGCCGACTTGGCGGGGACCGCCCGCACCTCTTCGTACACCGGCAGGCGCTCGTTCTGGTAGAACAGACCCAGGCGGAAGCGGCCGTCGTCCTGCGCCAGCCGGAACCCGTTGGTCAGGTCCGAGGGATCGTGGTACGTGTGGTTCTTGTAGATCCCCTCCAGCTCCGGCACGCTGATCCCGTTCGGATGGAGCAGCAGCTCGATCCGGCTGGGGTCGCGCATCGCGTCGGTGAACAGGTGGTCCGTGTAGGCCGGGCAGCGCTGCAGGATGCGCACGAACGCGAAGCCCTTGTGGTGGTACGCCTTCTTGAGCGTCGCGTAGATGTGGTCGGGCAGCCAGTCGCCCGTTTGCGCCACGAACGAGGCATTCTTGATGCCCAGCGTGGTGGAGATCGGGTTCATGCCGGGCAGGAACGCCCCGCGCGGCTGCGTGTTGCTCTTGAGGCCCTGCGGGCTCGTGGGCGACGTCTGGTTCTTGGTCAGCCCGTACACCCCGTTGTCCAGCATGATGGCCGTAATGTTGGGGTTGTAGCGCGTCGTATGCAGCCAGTGGCCGCCCCCGATCGAGCAGCAGTCGCCGTCGCCCATGACCGCGAACACGTGCAGCTCGGGCCGGCGCAGCTTGACCCCCAGGGCCACCGGAAGCGCCCGCCCGTGCAACCCGTGGAACCCGTACGTCTTCAGGTAGTGCGGAAAGCGGCTCGAGCACCCGATCCCCGACACGAACACCGTCTGCTCGGGGGGGAGCTGTTCGTCTTCGAGCAGGCGCTGCACCGCCGCGAGCACGGCGTGGTCGCCGCACCCCGGGCACCACCGCGCGATGGCGCCCTCGTAGTCCTGCATGCTCCAGGAGCGGTCGTCGTCGACGACGGCGCTCCCGAGCAGTGAACACCCTCCGAACTGTATCATCACTTGGCTCCATTCGGCATGTGGCCGCGAATGGCATCGAGAATCGTCCCGGGGCGCAGCGGCTCACCCGGCACGCGGCCCCAGCAGTCCACGTCCACCAGCGTCTGGGCGCGCAGCAGCCAGCTGAGCTGCCCCCGGCGCCGGTTCTCCTCGGTGATGAACGGCGCGTCCTTCTCGTCGCTGTAGTTGATCTCGACCGTCATCACCTTCTTGAACTTCTTGAAGATCTGCTTGAGTCCCGGCTCCATCGGGGAGAGGAACCGCAGGTGCAGCGACGAGACCGAGAGGCCCTCGGCCTGCGCGCGGTCCACCGCTTCCTCGATGGCGCCCTGCGTGCTGCCCCAACCCACCACCAGCAGGTCGCCCTTGGCCGGGCCGTACACCGTCGGCGGCTGAAGCGTCTGCTGGAACACCGCCATCTTGCGGCTGCGCATCTCACAGCCGCGCTGGTTGATCTCGGGCTGGTACGCCACCTTGCTCCCCTCGTCGTGCGCCAGGCCCGTGAGCGTGTGCATGCCGTTCGGCTGCCCGGGAATCAGGCGCCGGGAGAGGCCGGTGCGCTGGTCCCACTCGTAGGCCCGTGTGCCCTCGGGCACGGGCGAGAGATCCAGCGGGTGGGCGATCCACTCGCTCGTCACGTCGGGACGCGGGAACGGCTGTACGCCGGTGGCGAGGTTGGCGTCGGTCAGCACCATCACCACGCAGCGGAACGCCTCGGCGATGCGCCGCGCGGTGGTCATGCAAAGGAAGCACTCCTCCATGGTGGCCGGCGCCATCACCACGTGGGGCGCATCGCCCGGCTGGCCGAAGATGGCCGCCAACAGGTCGGCCTGCTCCACCTTGGTCGGGAGCCCCGTGCTCGGCCCGCCACGCTGCACATCCACCAACACGAGCGGCGTCTCGGTCATCACCGCGAGGCCGAGAAACTCGGTCTTCAGCGCGAGGCCGGGGCCAGACGTGATGGTGAAGGCCACCTTGCCGGCGAACGAGGCACCGGTCGCCACCCCGGCGGCGGCGATCTCGTCCTCCGCCTGGTGCACGATCCCGCCGTACTCCTCGAAGATGTCGCTCAGGTAATGGGAGGCTGACGTCGCCGGCGTGATGGGGTACATGGCGCACAGCTCCATCCCGGAGGCGATGGCGCCGATGGCGATGGCCTGGTTGCCGTTCATCACCACCATCGGCTTGCCGGGCTTCTCGATCGGGATCTCGATGCGGAAGTCGAGGTGCTGCTCGGCCCAGTCGTACCCGAGCTGGAGCAGCGCGAGGTTACTGTCGATTACCTCCTGCCCCTTCTTGCGGAACTCGTGCGCGATCTGGTCGCGGATCGTGTCCAGGTCGCGGAAGTAGACATAGGCCAGCAGCCCCAGCGCGAACATGTTCTTGCCGCGGCGGGGGTTCTCGACCAGGGTGAGGCACTGCTCCTCCATGGGAATCTTGACGAACCGCAGGTTGTGGCCGTCCAACTCCTGCATGGCCGCGGCCCACTCCTTGCGGATGTCCTCGTCGTCGTGCGTCTCCCACATGCTCTCGATGAGGATGATCGCGCCGTCGGCCAGCGCCCCCAGTCGGAAGCGGTGCAGCAGCACCTGCTCGTTGAACGCCACGACGAGATTCGCCGCGTCGCCCCAGTTGGTGACCGGCTTGGTGCCCAGCCGCACGCGGTTGCCGCTCGCCGAAGGCGGCGTGCGAGCCGGCGGCTGGATCTCGGCGGGGATGATCTCGACGGTCCATACCCCGTTGCCCATGCGGGCCGAGACGCGGCCGAAGATCTGTGCGCAGCGCTGCGCCCCCTCGCCGGAGTCGGAGACCACCTCGACGGTGTGCTCCGGCACCGTGATGACCTTGGGGCCCTTCGCCTTCTTGGCCTTCTTCTTGGCGGGGGCCTTGGCGGTGGAGGATGAAGGATTCATATGGCACTCTCGCTCGGGTTCGAGCGTTGGGTTCGCTCGTTGGCGTACCGAGGCGGAGTGCGTCCGGCAGGACACTCGGGCGCGCCGCTCGAAAGCAGTCGCACTAGTGTGGCACTCCGCCCCTCCCATCCATTGCGGCACCTCGTCCGCATGACAGGAGAAATGTATAAACCCTTGCAGGGCTGTGAAATAGAAAGGAAAGGTGAAGACTTCTTTATCGCGGGAACGCTATGTTCTCCAAGCCGTGATCGGGGAGCGGATTGGGTGGGCCCGGAGGCGACTTCGGGTTGAGCCTGTCGGGGCGGCGAGTGGGGCCGAGGCTTGGGAATGAGGCCGTCCGCCCCCGGCGTGGGACCGCCGAGGCAGGGGCTACCCGCAGGCGCCATCCACCCCACAACCACTTCCCGCATTGTCGAGACGGACAGGGTGGGATTCGAACCCACGGAACGGTTCCCCGTTCACGCGCTCTCCAGGCGCGTGCCTTCAGCCGCTCGGCCACCTGTCCGAAACGCCTTAAACGGTTGAAAGAAAGTGGGTTAGTAGGGGGGGGTCAAGCCGGCGAGGAAGGGCGATCGCCCGCCCTTTCACGAACCCTCCAACATCCGCTCCACCGTGCTCAGCTCCCCCACGGCGCCGATGCGGCGGAACGTCTCGCTGGCTCGCGCGGCGCCCTGGCGCAGGCCCTCACCCGGCGCCGCGATTCGCGGCGGGGGGCAGGGTGCCCCTAGATCGGGGTGGCCGGTGATCCCTCGTTGCGCGGCTCAAGCCCGCGAGTCAGCATGCGCTCCGCCACGTCCAGCCGCTCGTGCAGCTCCGCCGTCTGGGCGTCGAGCTGCTCCTGCAACTCGCCCACGAGCTGTCGCATCTCCTCCAGCCGCTGGGCAACTCCGGGAAGGTGTCGGCGTTCGTGGCGGAGTTTAAGCCAGTAGCCGAAGATGCCCGCGCCGGAGACGATGAAGACCGAGTTCATCACCATCACCATGATTGCCCAATCTTCCATGACGTTGACCTCCGCCGGCTCTCCCTATGAGGTCTACGTTTGAGTGGGCCCTGGCGTTCCGTGGTGTCCACGAGTCGGCTCGCGGTGCGCCCGGCAACACCTCCTCATCACTGCTCCCGTGCCAGCGTGATCAGCCGTACCACCGAATCCTTGATCTCCGCCTCGGCGGCATCGCTCTGCTCAAAGGCGACGCTGACATAGCCGAGGGCCGGCTGCGGCCACTCCTGCGTTCGTCCATTCAGCACGCAACGCAGCCACACTTCGGCGGGCGGCTGGCAGCCGACGTGCAGCACGCTGTGGTTCCCCTGGTGGAAGATCTGTACCGCCGTCAGGTCGAGCTGGCGCGCGTACACCCGAAAGATGGTCGTGGTCGAGCCTGTCTCACTGCTTCTGGTGGTCTCCACCGAGAGTCGTCCGTCCGGAGTCAGCGCCAGCTGTGATACCACCCACCCTCCGGACGGCGACTGGTACGCGTACGCCTGCAGCGAGCGGTTGACCTCGTCGATGGTGGCTTGGAGCGTGTCCTGCTGCGCCGTCAGGGGCTGCACGCTCACGGCGGCGCAGCCGAGGCCGAAGGCCAGTACCCAGTGCAGTCTCGTCATCGTCATACCCTCCACTGGAGAGGGGTCCTTCCAAGTGGATGGTAGGAGGCGCCGACGAGGCGGCCAAGTGGGACTTGGACGTAGCGGTATGAGGGTTTGTACCTAGGCCATCCCGCGGTGGAGCTAGGGGACGATGTTGAAGGCTGCGCTGGTGGCGCTGGTGAGACCCGGGGCGGTCGCAGCGAAGGTGTAGCCGTCGGCTGCGGCAGTGATCACGAGTCCTGTAAACGCGGCCACGCCGTTGACAGCTTGGACGGTGAGCGTGCCCGTCAGGAAGGCGGGAACGACCGCAATGCTCTCCCCATCGGCTCCGTTACCCATGGTGACGATCGACGTCATCGTCCCGTCGGTCTTGGTCACCTGCCACAGCGTCTCGGGGATGTCCGCGCCGTCGCCGGTGACTGCCAGCAGCGTGCCGTCGCGCGCGAAGCTGATGCCAGCGACACCGTTCTCCGACAGCGCCGCGACGCTGGTGGCCGCGAGGGCCGCGATGTCGAGCGTGACCAAGCTCCGCACCTTCCTGTTCGGGTTATCTCGGAGCTTGACGACAGCATACAGCGTCCCGCTCACGGGATCTTCCGCGAGGCCGTTGAAGCCTTCGATCGAGTCTGTTCCCGCGGTCACCCTACCGAGCCACGTGCCGACCCCGGTGGTCTGATTGACCTGCATCACGCTGTCCGTGAATGCGGCCGCTCCGATCAAGCGTCCGCTGCTTGACTCGAACGCGATGCCTTTGAGGCTGGCCCCCAGATCGCCGATGTTCGTGAGCGCTCCGGTCACGGGATCGATCGCATTGAGGGCGTTGTCGAGATCGGTCGAGAGGACTACGGCCGCGGCGGAGTCGTAGACCATCGCCAGGGTCTCCCCGGTTCCCTCGTTATTCGATAGGAACGGTGTCAGGACTTCGGGGTGCAGCTGATCGACGAGCTCGATGATCCGATCGTTCGCGGCCGCGCCACTCGCGTGCAAGACGAGGCTGCCCGGATTGACGTCCAACCTGATCGTCACCTCGTCATTGGCCGATGTCACGAGGTGACCGTTGGCGTCCTGAATCTCGACTTCGACCACCGCGAGTGGCTGACGGGCCGTGCCACCGGTGGTCGTCCGGAAGCTCAGCCGAGCCGGCACCTGCCCGGGACCCGCCGTTCCATCGCTGCACGCCGCCAGCGGGAGTGTCAGGGCGAGCATGCCAATCGCATACGGGCTCCGAATCGCCAGCATCAGGCTCCTTTCGTGGCTGGGCAGCCGGTCACGGCAGTCATGGCGCCGGCTGAGCCGCCGCACTCCACCAGCCAGGCGGACGGGGTCAGACTTGTGAATGGGGTGACACCCTGTCGGTAATGCCCGTCACATACGGTGGCGTCGTCGGCACGACGCCGGCGGGCGCAGCACGCGCCCAGCGGTGGGGCCGTCCGGTTTTCGGGGCGTTGCCGAGATGGTGGCTCAGAACGGTGCGCCGTGGTGCGCCGGATTGAGGCTGGAGCCCGGCGAAGGGCTTCAAGCTTGCACGGGGCCGGGTACGTCGCTGCCTGCTGTCACATCGGCTGCGGCACCGGAACTCTCGGTCCTGCCTGCGTAAGTGATTACATAGCAAACACTTAGAGTCCACGACCGGCCGGTGAGATTCATCACCGATCTCCCAAGCTCCCATTCATACGATGGTCGTGTCAATGAGCGGTTACTCACTCGCGCT
>CP070716.1:1191552-1198132 GCA_020350425.1 Gemmatimonadota bacterium | reverse complement strand
GGGCGGTCGATCGCGACAGGGAACGCCGACGAGCAGGTCGTGAAGGCGCTATCCGGGACCTGCGACGCGCCCGACACGTGGGACTTCGTGATCTACGTGAATCGCTTGAGCGGCCCGGCCACGACCGACAAGTACACGCTCTCGATGGTCCTGAGCCAGCCGGCGCCGTAACAGGATCCTCGCAGGACGTGCGGCCCCGATCGCCGAGCGGTCGGGGCCGCTGGTGTCTTGGAGGGGCGCGCCAACCGGCCCGCCCCGCACAATTGGGTGCCCCCGGGGCGACCCCAGCCTGGCGTTGACGTAACCCCCCACCCCGTCTATACTTAGCGCACCATGTTGAGGCGAATTCTCGCCCGTGGTGGCTTTGCGACCCCGGCTGTCGGGGGGCGCCGGCGCGCGCCCACGCCGGCATCCGGGAGTTTGCGGGAACAGATCCCAGTGGCCGGATCGAGCGCACCGGATGCGCTCCCTCCGCCCGTTCACATTCACCGGCTCGGCGCGGCAGCCGCCGCGGGCGCTCGCCCGACGACTGTCGCGGGAGCCAGGGTAGGGCACGTTGAAGCGCGACATCCTGATCAACGTCAACCCACGCGAAACCCGCGTGGCGATCCTGGAGGACGACCGCCTCGTCGAGGTCCTGCATGATCGACCGGAGCTCCATCGCACCGTAGGGAACATCTATCTCGGCAAGGTCGAGGCGGTCTTGCCGGGCATGCAGGCGGCGTTCATCGACATCGGGCTGGAGCGCAGCGCGTTCCTGCACGCGTCCGACCTGGTCGAGCCCGACGAGGACTCCCTCGACAACGACAACGGGCGCTCTTCCCGCAACTCCCGCGGGCTCCCCAACATCGCCGACCACGTGAAGCGGGGCCAATCGATTCTGGTGCAGGTCACCAAGGAGCCCATCAGCACCAAGGGTCCCCGGGTCACCCGCCAGATCTCCATGGCCGGGCGCTTCCTGGTGTTCATGCCGTTCGCCTCCAAGGTGGGGGTGAGCCGCAAGATCGACACCCGTGAGGAGCGCTCGCGCCTGCGCGAGATGGTGGGGCGGATGCTGCCCAAGAACTCGGGGGGGGTGATCGTCCGGACGGTGGCCGAAGAGATGACCGAGGGGCAGGTCAAGCAGGAGCTCGGGGCGCTGCTGGGCCAGTGGAAGAAGATCCACCGCAAGGCCCATTTCGCGAGGCTCAGGGCGCCGGCCCTGGTGCACCGCGAGACATCGCTGGCCAGCGGGATCATCCGCGACCTGTTCAGCGACGACGTGGACCGGGTGGTGGTCGACTCGAAGGAGCTGTTTGGCGAGATCCGCCGCTACCTGCAGGAGGTGGAGCCCGAGTTGGTGGACCGGGTGGGGCTCTACAAGCGGGCCACGCCGCTGTTCGACGAGTACGATCTCGAGAGCGAGATCCGCGAGCTGTTCAACCGGCGGGTCGACCTGCCCTCAGGAGGCTACGTCATCATCGAGCCCACCGAGGCGCTCGTCTCGATCGACGTGAACACCGGACGGTACACCGGGCGCAAGGACCCCGAGAAGACCATCCTGCGGACCAACCTGGACGCGGCGCGCGAGATTGCCCGTCAGGTGCGGCTCCGGGACCTGGGTGGAATCGTCGTCATCGACTTCATCGACATGGAGTCGCAGGTGAACCGGGACAAGGTGCTGCACGAGCTGCGCACCCATCTCAATCGGGACCGCGCGCGCACGCGGGCCTTCCAGGTGTCCCAGCTGGGGCTGGTCGAGATGACCCGACAGCGGGTGCGGCCGTCCCTGTGGGACAGCATGGCGTCTGGCTGCCCGGCGTGCGGCGGCACGGGCAAGGTGTTCCGCCCCGAGGTGGTGGTACGCCGGCTGGAGCGCGCCCTGACGCGCGTTGCCGGCCAGCGGGAGGAGCGGCGCATGACGGTGCGGCTGCATCCCGAGGTGGCACTCTACCTCATGGAGCAGGAGCCCAACTTCCTCAAGCACCTGGCCCGCGCCACCAAGATCGACCTCGAGCTGCGCGACGACCCGATCGCGCGGATCGACGAATTCCGACTGGTGGCGCAGCCCGCGGGACGCGACGTGACCGAGAAGTACGCGGTGGCGTGACGCCACTTGACCCAACCCCCTGTCCTGGGTAGAGTTACCGCTTATGTCATACGCGATTTTCAGGGCCGCTGGGCAGCAGTACCGGGCCGCGAAGGGCAAGACGGTGCGGGTTCCCAAGTTGGACGGGGAGCCGGGCGCCAAGATCACCTTCGACGAGGTCCTGCTTTCGAGTGACGGCAAGACGGTGAAGGCCGGTCAGCCGACCGTGCAGGGCGCCAAGGTCGTGGGGGAGATCGTGCGGCACGGCCGCGGCGACAAGCTGTTCGTGTTCCGCTTCAAGCGCCGCAAGAACTACCGACGCAAGACGGGGCACCGGCAGGACTTCACGGAAATCAAGGTCACCGACCTCAAGCTCGGATAGAACAATGGCTCATAAGAAGGGCGTCGGTTCCAGCCGCAACGGCCGCGATTCCCAGCCCAAGTTCCTGGGTGTGAAGCGCTTTGGCGGGCAGCAGGTGCGCGCCGGCAACATCCTGGTGCGCCAGCGCGGCACGAAGTTCCACCCCGGCAAGAACGTGCGACGCGCGAAGGACGATACGCTGTTCGCGCTGATCGACGGGGTGGTGAAGTTCGAGCACCTCAACAAGAAGCGGCTGAAGGTCAGCGTCTATGGGGAGGCCCTGGCGTCCTGAGCGGGCGACATGGTCAGGCGGGATATGCGGCGGCGGCGAACCTCAAGCAGATTCGCCGCCGCTTTCTACGTGTTGGTGGGGATGCGTCTGGGGGCCGTGCGGCGAGACCCACGGGCAGCCTCGCCGCCGGCTCCGATCGACGCCCCGATCAGGGAGTCAGATCAGCCGGGGCCGCCGCGCACTGGAGCCGCGTGCGCTCCAGCATCCAGCGCTTCCCGTCCGCTCCCGTCACGACCACCGTGTCCTGCACCTGCATCGTTCCGAACTGGCAGTCCAGGCGGCTCACGCGGTCCCAGCGTGTGAACTGGTCCGTGTTCTTCGCGCAGCCGCCCACTGCCAGCAAAAGGAGCACTGACACGGCACCCGCCCGGGTCCTCGTACTGCGATGCATCCGCTCCCGTCCCCCCCTTCCAAGGCTTGGGGTGACTTGACTCGGGTCCCCTGGGGCGCACCTTGTCTTTACAACCGGCATGTGAGGAAAGCGTGAGCTACGTCACAGTGTACCGTTAACGTGCTGACAAGGCTGTAGTTGCGCCGCATGCCGCGATTCCACCTTCACACCCTATCCCGAACGCCGAACCTGACCGTCGGCGAGCGAGGCGACGCGAAGGAGTGTCTTCGCTTCTCCAAGCAGCTGGCGGTGTTGATCTACCTCGCGTCCCGCCCGCAGGGCAGGGCGACACGCGAGGAACTGATCGGTCTGCTGTGGGAAGGCTCCTCTCCGCACGATGCGCGCCAGGCCCTGCGCCAGGTGGTGTATCAGATCCGTCACGGGACGGATCGGGAGCTGCTGAGTGGCGATGAAGTCCTGGTGTTGGAGCGCTCGGCGCTCGCCTTCGACGTGGACGCGTTCCGGCAGCTCCTCGCCGAAGGGCGCCTCATCGAGGCGTTCGAGCTGTACGAGTCCGATTTCCTGGCCAATGTGGCGCTTTCCGGCGCCCGGGAGTTCGAGCAGTGGGCCGAGGGCATGCGACAGCAGTTGGCGGCTGAGTGGCGACAGCTGCTGCGCACGCTCATCGCCCACGCCGTCGATGCCGGGAACTGGTCGGATGCCGCCGAATACTCCAGGGGCCTGATCGAGCGCGATCCGTACGACCTCGAGCCGCGCATCAAGCTGGTGGAGCTCCTCTCGCTGTCGGGCGACGAGGTGCGCGCGCAGGCGGCGGCGGAGGAGTTCCGACGGGTGGCGGCGGAGATCCACGGCGAGCGGATGCCGCAAGTTCTGGAGGAGGCGCTGGCGCGCGCGATCACCCCGGCCGCCGTCCCCGACCGACGGCAGTCGCGCGGCTTCCCGCGCCACCCAGAGCTGGTTGGCCGCGCAGGAGAGTTTCGCTCGGTGGTGGACCGCTGGCGTCGTGCGCTGGGTGGCGATGGCGTGGCGGTGCTCATCTCGGGGGAAGCCGGCATCGGCAAGACACGGCTCACGCGCGACCTGGTGCGCCGGTTCCAGCGCGACCCGTGCCTGGTGCTGCAGTCGGCATGCTACACCGTCGAGCACTCGGATCCCCTGGGGCCGTTCGTGGAGATGCTGCGCGAGGCGCACGCCGCCCCCGGCTTGGCTGCCGCGTCACCGTCGTCGCTCGAGGTGCTGGCGACGTTCGTGCCGGAGGTGGGCACTCGCTTCGGCGCCACGATCAGCGCGCGTCCGGCCCCGATTCCGCGCGAGGCGATGTCGGTGTCGCTGATCGATGCGTTCGTGGCGATTGCCGAGGAGCTACCGCTCGCGCTGATCGTGGAGGACCTGGATCGGGCGACCCCGCCGACCATCGAGTTCGTGCACCGGCTCGCCCGGCGTGCCAAGGGGAGCCACCTGCTGCTGCTCATGACGGCGCGCGACGTCGGGCGGGTCCCGGAGACCAGCCAGGCGCTGCGCGACCTCACGAGCACCGGCGTGGTCACGGAGGTTCCGCTGACGCCGCTGGACCTGACCGATGTGTGGCACTTCATCGGGTCGATCGCCAAGCTCCCGGCGGAAGACACCGGCTGGAGCCTCGCCGAGCGGGTGGTGACGAAGACGGCCGGGGTGCCGTTCTACGTGCTGGAGCTGCTCAAGGCCCTGTACGACTCGGGCGACCTCGCGGTGGAAGACGGCGTCTGGCGGTTCAGCGAGGCGGTGCGGGACGCGGCGCGCCCGCTGCCCATGCCGGAGACGACCGCGGCGATCCTGGGGAAGCGCCTCGAGAATCTGGGGGAGACGGCCCTGGAGGTCTTCGCGGCACTGGGCGTGATGGAGCGGGAGACGTCGATCAAGGACCTTTCGGCGCTCACCGGGCTGGAGGACGACGCCGTGACCGGCGCCCTCGGGGCGCTGCAACGCCGTCGCCTCATCGGGCGCAAGGGCGGAATGCCGGCGGTGCTGCACGACGAGCTCGGGGCCGCCGCCATCCATGCGGTGCCCGCGGCGCTGGTGAGCCGCTACCACCATCGGGCCACCGAACTCGCCGAGGAGGCCGCGCGTCTGGGCCGTCCCGCGGAGTGGTCGGTGGCCGCCCACCACGCGGCCTCCGCCGGCGACTTCGACCGAGCCGCTCTCAACGCCGCCCGGGCCGCAGCCCTCGTAGAGCGCACGTCCGGCCGGGAAGCGGCCCAGGAGACGCTCCACGGCATCCTCGATCCGATGCCCGAGCCCGTGCGCCGCGAGCTGGAAGGGGAGTTGGCGACGGTGCTCTCGGGTAAGCGCGCGGCCCGGCGCTGGATCGAGCTGCGCACTGGGCGGCGCCCTGCCTGGCAGCACCCAGCCGCCGTTGGCGGGTTGGCGGCGGCGGCCGTGGTGATCGTGGTGTTCGCCTGGCTGCTCTCGAGCGACGGAGGCGCATCGCCGGCCGTGGATCAGGCGACGATCGACGGGATTGAGTGGTGCCGAGGCGAGTTCGCGGTGTCGCCGAGTCCGCGGGGCACGCGCCTGGCGTGCGTGTCGGGCGACGGGCTCGCCCTCTCGCTGGGCGACGCCGTGTCGGAGGCCCAACCGGTCACGCTTGAGGCCCCCGGCCGCATCCAGGGAGCGCCCGTGTGGTCTGCCGACGGAGCCTACGTCGGATTCTGGGTGGAGGGGGACACCAACCAGCTGTATCTGGTAGAGCGCAGTGGTGCACGCGGCGTTCGGGCGGTGCAGGGGGCCGAGGGGATGCGGATGCTGCTGCAGGGGGGGCGGTTGGACTGAGCTCCCAGCCTCACGGATGAAACAAGCGGCGGGGGCCCCGGGGGCTCCCGCCGCTTGTGCTTGCCGTCCGTGAGCGCGCTAGCGTCTCAGCGAGCTGGGCAGCGTTTTGGCGCCGCGTCGGGCGGGTGAGAGGAGAGCCGGCGGCGCCTGCAGCACGAGGCCTCCCGTCACCTGCACCGGAGTAGCTTCGATGCTGCGGAAGCCTGCTCCTCCCTGCCCCTCGCTGTTCTCGCCCCAGCAGTGCGCAACCCCACTAGTCGTCACCCCGCAACTGAAGCCCGTGCCAGCAGCGATCTGCTGGAACAACGGGCTACCGCCACTCCCGACCGCCACGGGCAATAGCTCGTTGCTGGTCACGGTCCCATTGCCGATCTGGCCGAAGCCGTTGTCACCCCAGCAGTAGCCCGTCGAGCCGCTGATGGCGCACGTGTGCCGCGATCCCGCCCCGACGTCGCCGTACGTCCCGATGAAGGTCGGAGTGTTGCGGTTGCTGAAGGTACCATCGCCGATCTGCCCTTCGAACCCGCCGCCCCAGCAATAGAGGTCCCCTACGGTGGTGACGCCGCACGTGTGGTACCTGCCCAACTCCAGGCTCTGGAACGTGAGGCCTCCCGATACGGCCACCGGGGCCGGGCTGTCCACGAAAGTCGCATCACCGAGCTGGCCCCAGAAATTCAAGCCCCAACAGTACGCCGCACC
>CP070716.1:1178559-1191452 GCA_020350425.1 Gemmatimonadota bacterium | reverse complement strand
GCGATCCAGAAGTCGGGGTCGTGTTGCTCCCGGGTCGCGCGGGGGAACGGACCCCACAGCACCGCGGCGGTGGCAACGCCTGCGCCCTTGCCCGCCGCCAGGTCGTGTGGGGAATCTCCCACGAACACCGTGTCCGCCGCCGCCGCGCCAAGCTGCTCGAGGGCGCGCTCGACCGGCTCCGGATGAGGCTTGGGCCGCTCCACGTCATCCGCGGTGACGAGCACCTCGAACAGGCCGTCGAAGCCGCCCTTTGCCAGCCCCAGCATCGTGCCGGGACGCCGCTTGCTGGTCACCACGCCGAGCCGCGTACCCCGCGCGCTCAAGGCGCGGACCATCTCCGGTACGCCCGGATAGTCGCGCACCAGGGCATCGTGGTGTGCCAGATTGTGTGCCTGATACGTGGCCACCATCGCCTCGATCTCGGCGTCGTCGTCGGTGAACCGTCGGAACTGCATACGGAGCGGGGTGCCGAGCCCGGCGAGCCAGATCTCGTCGGGCGGCACGTGACCTCGGTGTGTCCGCAGCGTGTGCTGATACGACGCCATGATCAGCTCGATCGAGTCGATGAGGGTCCCGTCGAGATCGAACAGAAAGGTCGAGAAGCGGCGAGTGGACATGGGGGGGAATATAGCCGCGCTTCAACACGCGTGGGGCCGTCGCCGTATCGGTGAGGCGCGCGCTCACCTGCTATCTTGTACCGAGCCCCGTGGCGCCGTGCCGGACGCTCCCTCCGTGGCGGGCCGCGCGGGGCCGGGTGCGAACTCATCTTGTCCGAGGAGTGCCGTGCGTCTCGTTCTCACGCTCAGCGCAGCGCTGGCGTGCCTGCCGACCGCCATCCTCGCCCAGGAGGACGCGGTCGCCGTTCGGGTCAACGGGGAGGCACCGGTCGTGGACGGGCGCCTCGGTGACGCGGTGTGGGGCTATGCGCCGGCGATCACGGACTTCGTACAGCGCAATCCCATCGAGGGCGCGGCGCCGAGCGAGTCCACCTCGGTGCGCTTCGCCTACAGCGACCGGGATCTTTACGTCGCCTTTCGAGGCTACGACCGGGACCCCGATCGCGTGTACGGCCGGCTGGTGCGCCGCGATCAGCGCACCTCGGCCGACCAGTTCAGCATGTTCCTCGACTCGCATCACGACGGGCGGACGGCGTACGAGTTCAGCTTCAACCCCTCCGGCGCGCGGAGGGACGTGTTCATCTTCGGCGACGGCGCCGGTCGCGACGACTCGTGGGACCCGGTGTACGATTGGGCCACCCAGGTGGATTCGTTGGGCTGGACCGTGGAGATGCGGATTCCGTTCTCGCAGCTCCGCTTCGCGAACAGCGACTCTCTCGTGTTCGGGCTGCGGCTGCGCCGCAGCGTCAACCGCCGCAACGAGGAGGTGAACTGGCCGTTCTTCCCCCGCGACCAGGCGGGCGAGGTGTCGCGCTACGGCCGGCTGGTCGGCCTGTCGCAGCTGCCGCCGCCCAAGCGTGCAGAGGCGCTGCCCTATGTGGCGGGAAGCACCGAGTTCGCGCCCGCGGAGAGCGACAACCCGTTCGAGACCGGCCGCGACACCGACCTGAGGGTGGGCGGGGACGTGAAGCTCGGGATCACCAGCGGCCTCACCCTGGACCTCACCGTGAATCCCGATTTCGGCCAGGTGGAGGCGGACCCGGCCGTGGTTAATCTCACGGCGTTCGAAACGTTTTTCCCGGAGAAGCGGCCGTTCTTCATCGAGGGCACGGATCTATTCCGCTTCGGCTTGAGCCCCTCGGTGGGCGGCGGCCCGGAGGGTGGTGGGGGCGGGGGTCGCGGGCAGGAAGGCCTGGTCTACACGCGGAGGATCGGGCGCCGCCCCCAGGTGGACGCGGAGACGGACGAGATCGGCGGGTACGCCGAGGAAATCCGGCAGACCACGATCATCACGGCGGGCAAGCTGAGCGGCAACCTCGGGAAGGGCTGGGCGCTTGGGGTCATGGAGGCGCTCACGGCGAAGGAATGGTCGGCCGTGGTGGATTCGGCGGGCGAGCCGGGCTCGTCCCCGGTGGAGCCGTTGAGCAGCTACACCGTGGTGCGGGCGCTCCGCTCGGTGAACCGCGGCCGACTGAACTACGGTGTGATCGGTACGGGGACCATTCGCCGCCTGGACGAGCCCGACTTCGACGCGCTGCACCGCTCGGCGTTCACCGCCGGATTCGATGTCCTGGGCCGCTTCGGCCGCGACCGCTACGAGTTCAACCTCGCGGCGATGGGATCGTGGGTGCACGGTTCGACCGCGGCCATCACCGAGACCCAGGAGAGATCCGCGCGGTACTTCCAGCGTCCCGACCAAGCGCACGCGACGCTGGATTCGACCCGCACGTCGCTGTCGGGCTTCTCCGGCTACGCCCGACTGGCCAAGGCGGTGGGGTTCGCGACCTGGGACCTGCGCTTCGCCAGCCGCAGCCCCGGCTTCGAGGCCAACGACCTGGGCTTCCAGCGCCAGGCCGACATCCACCAGCAGCGGGCCGAGCTGGAGCTGCGCTGGCTGGATCCGGGCAAGGTGTTCCGCCAGGCCGAGCTCACGTTCGAGGAGATGGCGTGGTGGACCTACGGGTGGGAGCGCACCCGCACCTCGTTCCAGACGCGCGCGTCCGGCGAGTTCCACAACTACTGGGAGCTGGATGCCAGCGCGGAGGCGTTCCTGACGCAGCTCGAGCCCCGCCTGTTGCGCGGCGGTCCCGCGTTCGCCGAGCCGTCCCGCTGGGAGTTCCGCCTCGGCGGCCGCACCGACTTCCGCCGCCCCGTCTGGACGAGACTCGGCGTCAACTACACCATCGAGCAAGAGAGCGGTGCCGACAGTTGGAGCGTGAACGGGGGCTTTCGGTGGCGGCCGCCGGGGTCGTTCTCGCTCAGCGCGGAGGCCCGCTTCAGCTGGGGCCGGGACGATCGGCAGTACATCACGCAGGAGGAGCTGCCCGACTCCACCTACTACGTCCTCGGCGAGCTGGACCGCCGGGAGGCCTCCATCGAGCTGCGGGCCGACTTCGCCATCACCCCGCGCCTCTCTGTCGAGATCTACGCCGAGCCGTTCGTGTCGCACGGGGAGTTCGGCGTCCTCAAGCTCGCCGCCGATCCGCGGGCCGAGCGCTACGGCGACCGGTTCGATCCGCTCGGATCCGACCGGTTGAACCGTCCCGGGGACGGCGAGGACATCGAGGTCGACGTGGACGGTGACGGCAACGTGGACTTCAGCCTCGAGGAGCCGGACTTCCGGGTGGTGTCGTTCCGCACCAACCTGGTGCTCCGGTGGGAATTCCGGCCCGGGTCCACGCTGTTCGTGGTGTGGCAGCAGGATCGGGGCGAGGATTGGCCGGGCGGCTCCCTCAACTACGCAGACGCGCTGGTGGATGCGGTGAAGGCACCCGGCTCCCACGTCTTTGCCGTGAAGCTGGCTTACTGGTTCGGATTCTAGGGGATACCGCCATGACCATCGCTCCTACACGCAGCATCGCTCTCGCACTCGTCCTCAGCGGCGCAAGCACGCAGGCCGCGGCGCAGACGGGGCCCACGCTCGAGGAGTTGAAGCAGGAGGCGGCGCAGGAGGTGGCGTCGCTTCAGAAGCTCTCGCAGGAGATGGTGGACATGGTCTTCAGCTTCTCGGAGTTGGGCTTCCAGGAACACTGGACCGTCGAGTACCTGACGGGCGTCCTGCGCAACGAGGGCTTCACGGTGGAGGTGGGGTGCGCCGGTATGCCGACCTGCTACATCGCGCGGTGGGGGCAGGGGAGCCCCGTGATCGGCTTCATGGGCGACATCGATGGGCTGCCGGAAACCTCACAGCGACCCGGTGTGGCGTACCACGATCCCCTGATCCAGGGCGGGCCCGGGCACGGCGAGGGCCACAACAGCACGCCGGCGGTCGACATCGTGGCGGCGATTGCGACGAAGCGGGTGATGGAGCGGCACGATCTGCCCGGCGAGATCCGGGTGATCCCCGGTGTAGCCGAGGAGCTCGTGGCGAGCCGCACCTACATGGTGGTGGCCGGGCTGTTCGACGAGGTGGATGCCATGCTCTCGACCCACGTGAGCAACCGAATGTCGACCACGTACGGTATCAGCGGCTCGGGGCTGGTGTCGACCGTGTTCACCTTTTCCGGCACGTCGGCCCACGGTGCGGGGGCGCCGTGGGACGGTCGCAGCGCGCTCGACGCGGTCGAGTTGATGAATGCCGGGTGGAACTTTCGCCGCGAGCACCTCCGGCTGCAGCAGCGCTCACACTACGTGATCGTGAACGGCGGCAACCAGCCCAACGTGGTGCCGTCGGCGGCGTCGGTGTGGTACTACTTCCGCGAGCTGGACTACGAGCGCATCAAGGCGCTCCACGAGCTGGGGCAGACCATGGCCGAGGCCGCCGCCATGATGACCGGCACCGCCGTGGCAGAGCGCGTCCTGGGCTCGGCCTGGCCGTCCACCATGAGCAAGCCGCTGGCGGAGCGGATGCAGGGCAACATCGACGCGGTCGGGATGCCCGAGTGGTCGGCAGCCGATGTCGCGCTCGCCAAGGCGGTGCAGCGCCACCTGGGGCGCGACACGATCGGGCTCCGCACCGAGGTGGACACATTGACGGAGGCCGATCAGGGGATGGGCGGAGGCAGCGACGACATCGCGGAGGTGTCGTGGAACATCCCCACCGTGCGGCTCTACTACCCGGCGAACATCCCGGAGACCACGGGGCACCATTGGTCGGCGGCCATTGCCATGGCCACGCCGATCGCGCACAAGGGAGCCAACCACGCCAGTCGGGTCATCGCGATGACGGCCATCGACCTGGTGGCCGATCCGGCGCTGCTGGACGCGGCCAAGCGTTACCACCGCGAGGTGCAGACGAAGGACATCCAGTGGATCTCCCTCATCCCGGCCGGCACTGCCCCCCCCACGTACCTCAACGCCGAGAAGATGAAGCAGTACCGCACGGACCTGGAGCGGCTGCGGTACGACCCGATTCGGTTCGACACGTACCTGGAGCAGCTCGGGGTCGAGTATCCGACGATCAAGCAGTAGGCAGCCCAGCAACTGCGCGGAAGCGCAGGGGAGGGCCGTGATTATGACGAGAACACGCACGCTCTCGCTCGTGGCAACGGTGCTGTGGCTCGCGGGGCCGGCCGTCGCCCAGGTTCATCCCCCCGAGGCGGCGGGGGTCGCGTCGAGTCGGTATGCGGCGCAGATCGACTCCGCCCGTGCCCTAGTGCAGGCGTTCATGGCGACGCACGACGTCGTGGGACTCTCGGTCGCCGTCGGCGCGCAGGGTGAGATGGTCTGGACCGAGGGGTTCGGGTACGCGGACCTGGAGAACCGCTCGCCGGTCACGCCCGCCACCAAGTTCCGGATCGGGAGCATCGCCAAGTCGCTCACGTCGGTCGCGCTCGGGCAGCTGTACGAGGGGGGGCGGCTCGACCTCGATGCCCCGGTGCAGCGGTACGTGCCCTCCTTCCCGGAGAAACGAGCACCGATCACGACACGCCAGCTGGCGGGGCACATCGCCGGCGTGCGCCACTACGACGACGGCGAGTTCTACAGCGCGGTGCGCTACCCCTCGCTGGCGGCCGGGCTCGCGATCTTCGCCGACGACACGCTGCTGTACGAGCCCGGCACCCGCTACCGCTACTCGACGTACGGCTGGAACCTGATCGCGGTGGTGATCGAGGGAGCATCGGGAGAGGACTACCGCTCGTATATGCGGGAGCACGTGCTGGAGCCGCTGGGGCTGCATGGCACGGTGGAGGACGATCCCGAGGCGATCGTTCCGTGGCGCAGCCGGTTCTACGAGCGGGCCGAGGATGGGACGATCGTGAACGCCCCGTACGTGGACAACCTGTACAAGCTCGCGGCCGGCGGGTATCTGTCGACGGCGCGGGACATCACCCGGTTCGGCTGCGCCATGGTGCGGTCCGTGCCGCTGCAGCCGGAGACGGTACGGCTTCTCTGGACCTCGCAGCAGACGGCCGACGGCGAGCTCACCGGATACGGCATCGGCTGGCGCGTGGGCCTGGATCGCGACGACCGGCGCGTCGTGAGCCACAGTGGCGGGTCCGTAGGCGGCCGCTCGATGCTGCTCATCTACCCCGACGGCGACGTGGTAGTGGTCGTGACGGCAAACACCACGCCGCTCGACTACCGGGGCCTGCCGGAGGAGCTCGCCGCGCTGTTCTTGCCCTAGGGAGAGCGCGGGCGACCATGACCTGGGTGTTCGCGGTCACGCTGGTGCTGCTGGCGGCCGCCGTCGCCGTCCCCTTCATGGTAGCCATGCCCGGCCGTTCCTATCGTGGTGATCTCCCGCCACTCACCGAGGACGAGCGCCGGCTGCGTGATGGTCTCGCCCGCCACGTCGAGGTGTTGGCCGACGAGATCGGGGAGCGGCACATCTGGCGAGGGGACACGCTCGACCGCGCGGCGCGGTACATCGAGGAATCGCTCGCCGCATCGGGCTTCGCGGTCGGGACCACGGCGTACCAGGCGCTGCACGCCACCGTGCGCACGGTGGTCGCCGACCTCCCCGGAGCGGACACGCCCGAAGAGATCGTGCTGGTAGGGGCGCACTACGACTCGGTGGTGGGGTGCCCCGGTGCGAACGACAACGGCACCGGCGTGGCGGCCGTGTTGGAGCTGGCACGCCTGCTGCGCCACCAGCGTTGCGCCCGCACGGTGCGGTTCGCGGCGTTTCCCAACGAGGAGCCCCCGTTCTACTTCACGCGCAGCATGGGCAGCCGGGTGTACGCCCGGGAGTGTCGCGAGCGGGGCGACCGCATCGTCGCGATGCTCTCACTGGAGACGATCGGATGCTACGCCGACGCGAAGCGCACCCAGCACTACCCGTTCCCCTTCGGCCTGTTCTACCCGCACCGGGGCAACTTCATCGGCTTCGTGGGGAACCTGCGCTCGCGGGGTCTGGTGCGGCGGTGTGTCGGAGCGTTCCGGCGGCACGACGCGTTTCCGTCGGAGGGCGTCGCGGCGCCGGGGTACCTGCCCGGCATCTTCTGGTCGGACCACTGGTCCTTCTGGCGCGAGGGGTACCGGGCCGTGATGGTCACCGACACGGCACCGTTTCGCTACCGCCACTACCACACGCCGCAGGACACGCCCGACAGGGTCGACTTCGAGCGCACGGCCCGCGTGGTGGCGGGCCTGGCGCACGTCGTGGGCGAGCTCGCCGGCCGGCTGCCCTAGCCTCGGAGCGGAGCCGGCGGTGGCCCGCGGGGGCGCTACTGCCCGATCGGCGTGCCCGGCGGGGCCGGGCGCGGACGGCTGCGCTCCGTCGGGTCGTCGCGTCGGTTGAGGAACCGATCGATGTCGGCCCAGGCGAGCTGCAGGTGGGCCTCCTCCTCCGGCAATCGCACCTGCTGCGTCTGGATCTGTTCGAAGATCCAGCGCAGGCCCCACTCCGCGCCGCTGCGCACCTCCACGGTGGCGTCGGGATCGCTGGCGAGGTCGATCAGCTGGTCCACCACCACGCGCTGGATCACGCGGCGCAGCACGGCGCCCTCCCGCGACGTGCGCGCGGCCCAGGTGCGCTCCAGCACCCGGGCGACGACCTCCTCGAGTGACGGCACCTCGCCGTTCCGGGCATGCAGCGCCATGAGCCGCGCCGCCCGGCGAGGCTCCAGCAGCGCGCCGAGCACCATGTGTGAGAGCGTGCGCGCCGCGCCCAGCTGGTCGAAGGCGGGATAGGCGTCGGAGCCAAAGAACCACTCGTCGTCCTGATACCCGAAGGCGCGCGGCGCCATCAGCGCGAGCACTCGCTCGGGGATCGCCAGCTCCTCCGGCTCGAGCGCGTCGAGCACCAGCTCCAGCGCGCGGCGCTGCCGCTCCGGCGCGATGATCGTGGTGGGCGCCAGCCCGTCGCCGCGCACCGCGTACGTGAACTCCATGCCGCCGACCGCCTTGATCGCGGCCTCCAAGGCGTAGCGGTGGTGCAGATACACGGGCACGAAGCGGTGGTTGAGCCATGCCATGGGCTCCCCGGGCCGGATCGCCCGCTCATCGAAGCGGTCGATCAGCGCGCGGCGCACCTCCGACACCCTGGCCAGCTCCTCTACGGCGTCGCTCCCGTTCACCCACTGCGTGACCTCGGGGTAGGAGCCCCAGATCGCGTTGTCGGGGCCGGTGTTGAACTTGAGCCCGTTGTCGATCGCCTCGCGCACGATGGCCTCGAGCCCCTCTGCCTCGGAGGCCGAGTCGGCAAACTCCGTGTAGGCGTAGCGGATGGCGATCGAGTCGTATGCGCCGGGTCCCTCGCGGTACGCCTGGGACACGTCGATGTGCCCGTCCACCAGCCGAATCAACGGACCGGGGTAGTCCATCACGGAGGCCCGGCCGTAGCTCGCGGCGATGAAGTTGTGTGCGAGGCCCAGCGTGTGTCCCACCTCGTGCGCCGCGTGCTGCCGTCGCCGAGCCATGGCGAACTCCTCGGCGGTGACCGTGGAGTCGAGGGACGCGAGCCACGCATCCAGCGCGGGATCGCCGGGGTCCGCGGCAGGGACCGCGCCGGCGTAGATGTTGTAGTCGGTGAGCGAGCGGTAGGAGTCCATCCGCACGGCAGCCTTGATGATCTCTCCCGTACGCGGGTCCACGAACGACGGCCCGATCGAGAACCCCGGGCTCGAGCGATGGACCCATTGGATCACGTTGTAGCGGGCATCCATCGGGTCCATGTCGTCGGGCATGTCCTCCACCCGGTAGGCATTTACGAACCCCGCCGCCTCGAACACGCGGTTCCACCAGCTCGCCCCCTCGCGAAAGGCGGTGCGGTACGGCTCGGGGATGCCGCCATCCAGATAGTAGACGATCGGCTCCACCGGCTCGGACATCGGAGTGTCCGGGTCCCGCTTCTGCAGCCGGTGCCGCACCGCGTATCCGCCCTCGTAGCGCTGATCCAGGGCGCGCGAGAAGTCGAGGAACGTTGCGAGGAAGACGCCGATGTGCGGGTCGCCGGCCCGCGGCGTGAACCCGCCGTCCGGCAGCTGCACCAGGGAGAGGTGCTGCCGCAGGGTGAGGGCGCGGCCGTCGGGGGCGTGCGAGCGCACCAGCGGGCCTGGCGCCGACGAGGTGAAGGTCAGGGAGACCTCGACCTCGGTGTTCTGGGGAAAGGCCTTGGTGCGTGGCAGATACACCGTGCTGCGGTCGCGGTCCAGCGCGAAGCGGCCCTGGCCGGCGCTCTCGAGCCACCGCGCCACCCCGACGTGATCGGCCGTGAAGTGGGCCGTCGCGTCGACCAGCACGCGGTCGCGCTCTTCGGCGAGCACCGCAAAGGCCGCCAGGGTGGAGGTGGGGAAGGACTCCTCCACCGAGCGTGTGAGCGCCGGGTTGTCGGTCTGCACGGCGCGGAACCGCGGGTTGGTGAGCACCAGCAGCACCGTGGGGCCGTGGCGCTCGAACCGCGCGATCCCCTCGTCGCCGATCATGCCCCGGTCGAGTCCCAGCCGCGTGTCGCCCACGCCGGTGGCCAGCGAGGTGAGGTAGAGGAACTCCTCGCCCAGCTGAGCAACCTCGAGCAGCAGCCGCCCGCCCACGGCGTCCCAGTAGAGGGGGAAGTACCCGTCCAGCCGCTCCATCCCCCGCGTGTAGTCGCGGATCGACTGCTGAGCGGAGAGCGGGATCGGGGCGAGACACAGGACGCTGAGCACGACGACGACCAGCCGACGCATCGGAGACCTCCGGGGTTGGGTTCGCGCGACCCCGAAGGAAACGGATGCGATCCGACGTTGTCTAGGGGCGGGCCGCGGCGGGGAGAAACGAGAGAGCCGGACGGCTTGCGCCGCCCGGCTCGAGGCGTGGTTCACCGGCCAAGGTTTACTGCGGGGGGAGGAGAACCTTGTCGATTACGTGAATCACGCCGTTGCTGGCGGCGACGTCGGTCTGGATGACGTTGGCGTCGTTCACCCGGAGGCCCGTCCCGGTGAGTTCAATGCTCACCGAGGTGCCCTGCAGCGTGGTGGCGCTCATGAGGTCCTCGATCTGCGCCTCGGGAAACTCACCCGCGATCACGTGATACAGCAGAATGTTCGCGAGCGCGTCGGGGTCGGCGAGGAGGGCCTCGACCGTGCCGGCCGGCAGTGCGTCGAAGGCGTCGTCGGTGGGGGCGAGGACCGTGAACGGTCCGTCGCCGGCCAACGTCTCCGCCAGCCCCGCCGCCTCGACCGCTGCGAGCAGCGTGGTGAACGATCCGGCCGCCGCCGCCGTCTGCGGGATGGGCAGCAGCTCCGGCTCGTTGGTGTCGTCGCAGGCCGTGAGGAACAGGGCCACGGCCAGCGAGCCGGTCGCCGCCATGCGGGAAAGGGTGGAACGTGTCATGGGCGCATCCTCCGATGGAGCGGTTCTAAATTGTTGGCGTTCAATGAGTTAGAATTCCCAACGCCGTGTACCGTCCAGCAACTGTCCAGGAATATGGTTCCGTGCGGCCATGTTGTCAAGGCCCTGTCGAGCTATTGATTTGGACATGAGCTAGACATGGATCAGCTTTGCACCGGACCCGGTGTCTCTTAGCTTGCGCGGAACCGGAGGCTTGGGTGGATGCCCTGACCGCAGTCCTGCTCGTGGCGCTGGCCCTGCTGGCGGCCGCGCTCGTGGTGGTATTGGTGCGGAGCGGTGCCGGCGTGCCGCAGCAGCTCGCCGAGCTGCGCGCCCGGCTGGATGGGCTGGTGGCTGCCCAGGGGGAGGTGCCGCGGGCTTTGGCCGAGGGAAGCGCGGAGCAGGCGCGCTCGCTGGCCGAAGTGCGCGAGCGGCTGGTCCGGCTGTCGGAGGCGACGGCGCGGCTCGAGGCGGTGGGGCAGTCCGTGGCCCAGGTCCAGGAGCTGCTCAAGGTGCCGAAGCTGCGCGGCACACTGGGCGAGGTGTGGCTGGAGGAGCTGCTGCGCCAGGTCTTTCCGGCGGGCCTGTTCGAGACGCAGTACGGGTTCTCGACCGGCGAGCGGGTCGATGCGGTGATCCGCGTCGGAGACCGGCTCGTCCCCGTCGATGCCAAGTTCCCACTCGAGGCGTGTCAGCGGGTCTTCGCCGCGGACGGCGAGGCGGCCGAGCGGGAGCGCCGCGCGTTCCGGCGGTCGCTCAGGGCGCGCGTGGACGAGATCGCCGACAAGTACATCCGGCCGGAGGAGGGGACCTTCGACTTCGCGCTGATGTACATCCCCGCAGAAAACGTCTACTACGAGGCCGTGGTGCGCGGTGAGGAGCCGACCGACGAGGAGAGTCTGGTGGGGTACGCCCTGGAGCGGCGCGTGATCCCGGTCTCTCCCAACAGCTTCTACGCGTATCTGGCCGCCATCCTGCACGGTCTCCGCGGGCTCGAGGTGGAGCAGCGCGCGCAGGAGATCTTGGCGGGGCTCGGTGGACTGCAGCAGAAGCTGGCTCGCTTCCAGCGGACACACGCCCTGGTCGGCCGACACCTCGAGAACGCTCTGCGGCAGTACGGTGAGTCCGGCCGGGAGCTGCAGCAGGTGCAGGGGATGCTGGAGCGCCTCACGGGGGTCGGCGGCACGGTGCACGTCGACGACCGCGACATGACGGCGGTCCCGCCGCGCGATTAGCTTCTGCCCATGCCCAGCCCCCTGATCATTATCGCCGGCATCCTCGTGGTCTCCGCGGTGGGGTTGCTGCTCGCCGGGCTCGCCGCCCTCAAGCGGCGGCGGCTGTTCGGCTCCGCGGCGAGCCTGACGCTCGGCTTGCTGCTCCTCAGCCTTGCGGGCCTGAGCGCCACGGTCGCCGTGGCGATCCAGGGTTACCGAGCCTTCACCCGGGAGGAGGTCGTGGCGGTGGTGAGCACGCGCCCGACCGGCGTGCAGACGTTCAACGCCACCTTCACCTTCCCCGACGGCAGCGAGCGGTCCTTCAGCCTGGCGGGCGACGAGTTCTATGTCGACGCCCACATCCTCAAGTGGAAGCCCGTTGCCAACCTCCTGGGGCTCCACACCACGTACGAGCTCGACCGGGTGGCCGGCCGCTACACCGATATCGACGACGAGCTCGGACGGCCCCGCACGGTATTCAGCCTCCGCCAGGACAAACTGGTGGACATGTTCGAGCTGCGCCGCCGCTTCCCGCCGTTGTTCCAGCCGCTGGTAGATGCCGAGTACGGCTCCGCCACCTTCATGCTGGCCAACGAGCGGACCCGCTTCGAGGTGCTGGTGAGCACGTCCGGCCTGCTCGTGCGGGGAGTGGAGGGGGGCTGAGGGCGCGCGATTTGTGCAAGGGGTCTTTAAATGCCGCTTCACGTTAGGCTCATATTCGCCGGGGTAGTCTCCAGCGCTGTACTGGGACCCGCGGCGGCCATCGGTCAGGAGCCGGCGAGCCCGGCGCCGTGCGCGGCGGACGCGGCCTATCGCCAGTTCGACTTCTGGGTTGGTGAGTGGGACGTGTTCACCCCGGAGGGCGAGCGGGCCGGGACCAACCGGATCGAGAAGCTGCTCCGAGGCTGCCTGTTGCTCGAGAGCTGGACTGGGGCCCAGGGCGGTGAAGGGAAGAGCATCAACTACTACGACCCCGTCCGAAAGCGGTGGGTGCAGACGTGGGTGGACGGGCAGGGCGGCATTATCGCGGCGGAGGGCGAGCTCGAGGACGGCACCATGCGCTTCGAGGGCGAGCACCGCTATCCCGATGGCCGGCGGGAAGCCTACCGCATGATCTTCACACCACGAGCGGACGGTTCGGTGCGCCAGTTCATCGAGCAGTCGACGGACGGCGGGGCGACGTGGTCCGTGTGGTTTGATGGGACGTACGTGAGGAAGCAGGACTGAGCGGCTGACAACGTTTCCCTAGGGGTTGGGAGGAGATCGTCATGAGCAACTACGTCTCGCAGTTGATGGCGAGCGTCAAGGCAAAGAACCCGGCGGAGCCCGAGTTCCATCAGGCGGTCCATGAGGTCGCCGAGTCGGTGCA
>CP070716.1:1143156-1178459 GCA_020350425.1 Gemmatimonadota bacterium | reverse complement strand
ACAACCTCGTACGACTTGCATGTGTTAGGCACGCCGCCAGCGTTCGTCCTGAGCCAGGATCAAACTCTCCAGCAGAGTAGTTCGATATGACTCATCGGAACGACATTTCGTCGTCCGAATCACAGTCGGAGTCTTGTTCCCCTTGGCGAGCAGGATTCCGACATCCTGCTGCCTCTACGGGGCCGCACTCCTTGTGTCCCTTTGTCCGTCGGTTTTCAAAGAGCGAGTCGCCAGGATCAACACGATCCCGGCGAGCAAGGGATCTTACCTACGGACAGCGAGGGCGTCAAGGGGTGTAACTCGCGGTTGGGCAGGAGCTTCTCCGCCCAAAGCGGAGGGACTCGCTCGGGGCGCCGCGGGGTGCGCTTCGCGGTGCGCTCGGTTAGCTGGCCGGCCGGGAGCCGCGCGCCTGCCGCACGCGTTGCACCAGTGCCAGCGGGTGCGTCGGCTTCTGCAGGAACGCGAGGATACCGAGGTCGGCGAAGTGCTCGGCTACGGCAACGGGGTCGGAGTCACTCAGCAGCAGGATCGGCGCCGCGGGATCCAGGCGCCGCATCTCCTCGACCAGCGCCTGGGCGGCGAGATGCCCGGGCTCCACGGCCAGGACGGTAGCCGTGAGGTCCCGCCGACGCTGCCAGAAGAGCTCGAGCGTCCCCTCCGAGCTGTCGGCCGTAAGTACTCGAATATCAGCCTGTTGCAGGATCGCCGTGGTCTCGGCCAGCGCGATGGCGTCGGGGTCGAACAGGAGTACCGTCTCCCTGACCTGATGGTCAGCGACGGCCGGCGCGGGCGTGGTGGGCAGGGCCCCCGGATCCCGTCCGTCGCCGGTCGGCACGCGGCGCACGACGCACTGGTACCCGCGAATCTCGCCGTCGGTCGAGAGGCGCCGGGTGGCAGACAGCAGGGCGCGGACCCGAGTCCCCGCCTTGGTCTCCAGCTCGACCTCGAGCGAGTCGACGCTGCCCCGCTCGGTCATCGACCGCTGGAAGGCGCGGATGTCCTGGGGCCGGGAGAACAGGCGGCGCGCGTCGAGACCGATCAACTCCTCCCCGGAGTATCCGAAGAGCTCCATGGCGGCGTGGTTGCCGTCAACGATCTCGCCGCCACGGTCCGTGAGGTAGATGGCGTCGAACGCCTGGTTGAACAGCGCTCGGTATCGCGCCTCGGCTTCGTGCAGCGTCGCCTCCACGCTGTGCCGTGCCTTGATGTCGCGCACCACGGCCAGCACGTACTGCTCCTGGCCCATGGTGTGCCTGGCCACTGCCACCTCGACGGGGAAGGTGGAGCCGTCTCCCCGCCGGTGGAAACCGTCGTCCAGGACGATCGGGCGGCGCGTGTCGCGCGTCTCGGTAAAGCTGAGATCCGCATCATCCGGCGGCAGCACGGGAAAGCCGAGGTGCAGATCCTCGACCGGCTGACCGATGAGCGCGTCGCGCGTACTGCGGACCCAGCGACAGGCGGTCTCGTTGACGTCGACCAGCCTTCTGGTGACCGGGTCGGTGATGAAGATGGCCTCCCCCGCTTCGTCCAGCAGCGTGCGGAAGCGCTGCCAGATGCGGTCCCCCGCTTCCTGCGACTTCGCTCGCCGCGTGAACGACGCCTTGGCCTCAGCCAGATCGGCGGCCCGCTCTTCGAGGAGACGCTCCATCTCTTCGCAGCGCTGCTGCAGCTCGTGTTGGGTCCGCTTGTGGCGGGAGATGTCGTGGGCCACCAGGGTGGCCGAGACGACCGCTCCCTCGCGCCGGTTCGGCTTGATGCGCCACTCGAACCAGCCTTCGCCGTCGGCCGGCAGACCGGCGAGGTCGTGCACCTGGGGGCGTCCGGTGGCAAAGACCTGCTCGATGCTCTGGCGCAGCACCTCCCGGTGGCTCGGGGCGATCCACTCAAAGATGCTGCTGCCCACGATCTCTTCTTCGCTGAAGCTGCCGACGGGGCGGTTGGCAAAGCGGATCTCACCATCCTGGCGGACGATGAAAACGAGGTCGGCCGGAGAGCTTGGGGTGGCGCCTTCTGCCGCCGGTTCGGCGGCGACCGCCGCCGGCCGCGCTGCCTGGGCCGCAACATCGCCTGGCTCGCCAGTGCGGGACTGGGGCTGATACGGTGGCGCGTGGGATTCGCCCGGGCGATCCGCGAACACGCGCCTGGACTCGGCCCCATCGGCCCGTGCCGTGGGTCTCGTGTCGTCCACCGCCCCTGACCTCCGGGTTCGGTTCCTGCGGCCGTCGGGGCCACGGCTCATGCGGCGCATGTGCCGTCGCCCCCTTCCGTGCTGGACGTTGTAAAAGATTGTCCAGCAACATCTTATACGGCCGGGGCTCCAGTGTGTTCGAGGAGAACTTGCCTCCCGAACGAGGATTCCGCAACCGACCCCTGCCCGGCCGCTGCTGCCTGTTCGGCGGATCCTCGTGCCGAAACTAGGTTATGTTGCACCGGGACGGCGATCAGTGATTTTCGGTACACAATTGCCATATCAGAGGTTACGGGCTCAGGGGGTGGCGTGGGTCACACGCTCGCCAGCCGGTCCGCCGGCGTGGGTGACGGCCGCAGCGGTCTGTCTCCTGCTGGCGGTGGCTTTGGGCGGCTGCGCCCTGTTCAAGCGGTTCAGCTTCGAGGCCCCCACCGTGCGGCTGGAGTTCATTGAGGTGACCCGGCTCGATCTGCAGGGCGGATCGCTGCGCCTGCAACTCGCGGTCCACAACCCCAACCCGTATGAGCTGCGGGGGGCGCAGCTCGGTGCGACGCTGGACCTGGAAGGCACGCGGTTCGGGGAGGCGGCGCTCGAGCGCGAGGCGCGGCTCCCCGCGGGGCAGCAGAGTTGGGTCACGGTCCCGGTGGAGTTCACCTGGGAGGGCGTGGGTGCCGCCGCCCGCGGGGCGTTCACCCGCGGTGCGGTGGCCTACCGGCTCGAGGGGCGGCTGCTGGTTCATACGCCGGGCGGGGAGCGCTGGGTACCGCTGGCGCTGGAAGGCGACGCGAACGTGCGGGAGATGCTGGGAGGACCGTGAGGAGCGTGCCGCTGCCGGGTCCTGAAACACCACAGGCGCCACACTCGTCAGGAGTCACAGGACCGCAAGGAGCGTAGACGTGGATATCCCCGCTGATGCCCTAGGATTCGCGGTGGTCCTCGCCACACTCATAGGCACGGCCTTCGGCATCAAGCTCCTGGTGTGGGGCAAGGCGCCACTCCGTAGGCTTCGCTCCGGAGGGGGCGATCCGGACACCGAGGAGCGCCTGGCGGAGCTGGAGCAGCGCCTCGACCAGATGGCGGAGGTCATGCGGGATCAGTCGCAGCTGCTCGAGGAAGTCCACGAGCGCATGGACTTCACCGAGCGCATGCTCACGCGGCAGCCCGGGGAGGAACCCAAGGCGCTGGAGTCCTAGCGGCCGGCGGCGCACCTCGCACCAACGGCATCCCCCACCCGGAAGCTGAAAGCCCCACCGTCGTCGGACACGACCGTGGGGCTCGGCATCACGCCATGCGCCCGCCAGGACTCGAACCTGGGACCCTCGGCTTAGAAGGCCGATGCTCTGTCCAGCTGAGCTACGGGCGCTCGTGCTGAGCCAATCTATGGAGCGGCCGCGCGCCATCAAAGGCGGCGCCGAACGGCAAAGCGCCCGGCATGGGGCCGGGCGCTCGCAGTCTCAGGGTCGGTGCCCTGCTAGTCGTCCAGCCCCAGGGCCACCCACAGGCCGTGAAGATGCTTGTGCCGCTCCAGCTTGGGGGCCTTTCTGGTCTCCAGCTCGCTCTCGGAGTACTCCAGTGTCTCCGCCTCGATGCCGGTGGCGATCTTCAGCTCCTCCTGCTGCTCCTGCGTGAGCTTGATGATGAAGCGCCGCTTCGCGACCTGCTCCCGCGCGCGGGAGGCGATCGACCGGGGCCCGCCGGCCGCCTGCACCTTGCGGTAGACGCCCTGGAACAGCAGCACCACCACACCGCCCACGACTCCTGCCACCAGCGACCCGAAGAGATTCTCCATGGTTTCCGCCCGCGTGTCGCTCCTGCCTGAATATACCGGGGCTCCGTGCAGAGTCCATGAACGTGGCGCGGTTGGCGAGCGGGAGGGCGGCGGACGGAGGGGTTGAGTACCCCCGGGGGCGTCGTCGTGCGGTAGTCGGGGCGCCGGGATTTGAACCCGGGACCTCCTGCTCCCAAAGCAGGCGCGCTACCGAGCTGCGCCACGCCCCGTGGACGATGTGCCTCGCAAGTTAATACCGGGTGACTCCGGAAGCGGGTCAGCGTCCCAGTCGCAGATCCCTCAACTGTTGATCGTACTCGCGCTTCAAGATCTTGCTGGCTTCGTCACGCAGGCTGCGTCCGTGCCGGGCCAGGATCGCTGCCTGATGGATGAGGGCCGTACCGAGAGCCTCGAGCAGCGCGGCCGTCACCTTGCGCGTGCCGGCCCGGTAGCTCCGCATGGCCGAATACGAGACCCCAGCCATCTTGGCAACGTCGCGCAGGGTCGGGGTGGCGTCCCGCAGGATCCGCTGGATCTCCCGCGTTCGCATTGAGCCTCCCGTGGACTGGTTGTCACCACGTTGGATACCGCCGCCCGTTTCCGCAAGGCGGCGCCCGACCGTCAGATGGGGTTCGCACGCAGCCACTCGGCGAAGGCCCTGATCGCCCTTCCCCGATGGCTCACGGCGGCCTTGTCCTCGGCGGTCGCCTCGCCGAAGCTCTGGTTGAGATCATCCGAGAAGAACAGGGGATCGTAGCCGAACCCGCCGGTCCCCTTCGGCTCCGCCAGGATGGAGCCGGTGCACGTGCCCTCGAAGGTGACCGCCGCCGCATCGGGCCGCGGCACGAAGGCCACCACGCAGCGGTAGCGGGCGCGGCGCTTCTCCTGGGCGAGCCCCTGGAGGCGCCGCAGCAGCTCGGCGTTGTTGGCGGCGTCCTGCTCCGCCGCCGGCCCGTCGTGCAGCGCGAAGCGGCGCGACCGGACTCCAGGCAAGCCGCCCAGCGCGAACACCTCGATGCCGGAGTCCTCCGCCATCGTGGGGAGCCCGCTCAACCGCGCGAAGTACTCCACCTTGCGGCGCGCGTTGCCCTCGAACGAGTCAGCGTGCTCGAGGAGGTCCTCTTCGGGGCGCTCCGGGATGTTGGCGGCGTCGAGGAAGCGCAGCTCGTAGGGGAGCGCCGCCAGGATCCCGCGGATCTCCCGCTGCTTGCCCGTGTTGCGCGTGGCGACGAAGAGGTGCGTGACAGCCGTCATCTGAGGGCGGCGCGCTGCGCCGCGAAGAGCGCGGTGACGCCCCCCTGGGCCAGGTCGAGCATGCGGTCGAGCATGGCGCGGTCGAACGGCTCGCCCTCCGATGCGCCCTGTACCTCGACGTACCGATCGGGCTCGGCCACGACGACGTTGGCATCGACGTCCGCGGCGCTGTCTTCGGCGTAGGACAGATCGAGACGCGGCTCGCCGGCGACCACCCCGACCGAGACCGCGGCGACCAGCCGGCCGAAGGGATTCTGCGCTTCGGTGTGCGCGGCGAGCCATCCGCACGCCTCGGCGAGGGCAACGGCGCCGCCGGTGATGGCGGCCGTGCGGGTGCCGCCGTCCGCCTGGAGCACGTCGCAGTCGAGGGTGATGGTGCGCTCGCCGAAGGCGAAGGTCGCCAGGGCTGCCCGGAGGCTCCGTCCGATGAGTCGCTGGATCTCGGAGGTGCGGCCCCCCGCCCCGCGACGCTCCCGCGTCGAGCGCTCGGTGGTGGCCCGTGGCAACATGGCGTACTCGGCCGTGACCCACCCGAGGCCGCTGCCCCGCCGCCAGCCTGGCACGCCGTCCTGCACCGAGGCCGTGCAGAGAACGAGCGTACCGCCGAAGCGGGCGAGGCAGGAGCCTTCGGCGTACGGGCTCGCCCCCCGCGTCAGGCTCAACTCGCGCAGCTCGTCGGCTCCACGGCCGTCGGGGCGTGCCACGTCCTATTCCTCGACCGTGGCCGGGGCCGCGGCCGTCGACTCCTTCGGTGGCAGCGGCTCCGCCAGGGCGTCCGCTGCCGAGGTGACCCCACCCCGATTGAACATCACCTTGAGGAGCGGGGGTGCCATGAAGGTCGTGCCCATCACCATGATGATGATGGCGCCGAACAGTTCACCCGTGAGCACGCCGGCCGTCAGTCCGATGTTGGCGAAGATCAGTCCGACCTCTCCCCGCGGGATCATCCCAACCCCTACGGCGGGCCGGTTGAACTTCTGCCAGGGGACCGCCCAGCCCGCCGCCACCTTGCCGATGATCGCGATCACGAGAATCACACCGCCCAGGGCCAGGATGGGGAGGTTCCCCTCCACGAACGGATTGAACAGCCGCAAATCGAACTTGGCCCCGATGCTCAGGAAGAAGATCGGCGTGAAGATGTCGGCCACCGGCTTGATCCGGTTGTGAATCGTGTCGAACTGGTTCGTGCCCGACAGGATAATGCCCGCCGCAAACGCCCCGATGATCATGGCAGATCCGGCCATGTCGGCGAGCGCCGCGATGAACAGGACGAAGGCGAACGCCGACACGAGCAGGATCCCGCGCACGCGCATCCGATCGAGCAGGCCGAAGATGCGGGGTGCCAGGGCGAGACCGGTCCCCACGGCGATCACCAGGAACCCGAGCGCGAGGGCCACTGAGCGGCCCACGCCGAGCACCGAGACCGCCTCGCCGGCCACGAGCGACGAGACGACGCCGAGCAGCATGATCCCGAGGATGTCGTCCACCACGGCCGCGCCGATGATCACTCGCGCCTCCACGGAGTGCATCACTCTCAAGTCGTTGAGCACGCGTGCCGTGATGCCGACCGAAGTGGCGGTGAGCGTTGCCCCCAGGAAGATCCCCGTCGTCGTGATCGAGACCAGGCTGAACTCGGGCTTCACGAAGGGAGAGATCCAGAAGAGGAAGCCTCCGACCATCGGGAGAACCACTCCCACGGCGGCCACCGCTGCGGCACCGGGGCCGACGCGGAACATCTGCTTGAGGTCGGTCTCCAGCCCGATCTCGAACAGCAGCACGACGACCCCGATCTCCGCGAGGATCGAGACGATCTCCGTCAGCGGGTCTTCCGGGGAGACCGGGATGATGTGCAGGGCGCTGGCCCCCAGGAGAATGCCGGCGACGAGCTCGCCCAGCACAGCGGGCTGGCCCAGGCGCTCGAACAGCTCGCCGAAGAACTTGCCGGCGACGAGCATGGCTCCGAGCACGAGGAAGAGCCGCACGAGGATCGATCCCCCGTCCTCGCCGTGCTGCAGCAGGGACATGGCCCGGACGGGGGTCGGAGCAGCGAGCACGAGTACGAAGCTGGCTGCGGCGATGCGCTTTATGGTGGTCATTCGGTTATCGGCTTGGGCGTCAGAGTGGTTGCCTGGCTTCAGGCGTGAGGGTAACGACGTACTTGTAGAACGGCAGGACCAGGGTGTCCCGGTAGGTGGTGGCGATCTGGATCTCGCGGGGCCGCTGGGTGCGCTGCACCGTGACCGCCCGGGCCTCGGGGGGGAGGTCGAGTTGCTCGATCTTGCGGAGGAGGCGCCGGCGAATGGTGTCGTCGTCGATGCTCGGTGCCACCCGTGCCTGCGTGCGCATCTCGTCCATGAGCCTGTAGTACCGCAAGTACACCCCTCCGATATTCACTCCGTAGTAGAGCCCGGTGACAAACAGGAGCAGGGTGAACAGGCATCCGAGCCTGGTCGCGCCACGGGTGTTACGCCACGGCGCTCGGCGATCGGCTACCATTGGGACTGTGCCCCGTCCACGATGTCGTTCACGAGCTTCTCGAGCGCGAGCTGCCTCCCGTTGATCTCCAGCGGAGGGGTGTATTCTCCGTCCACCACCAACCCGCCCCGCTGCCACAGCGTCTTCCCCTCCTGCTGGTCGTAGATCTCGACGTTCAGGGTGAGCTGTACCCGCCGGCGCGTGACCTGCACGACTCCCTCGGCGTCCGCCTGGTGCGCCAGCAGCAGGTCGGGTTCATAACGCGTGATGGTGCCGCGGACCACGGCGTCGGCTGTAGCCTCCGAGGCGATCCGCAATCCGAGTCGGCCCTCCATGGCCGTCTGCACCGCCTGCGAGACTTCCTCCGTGAGCGCGGGTTCGGCGGTCTGATTGTCGAACGGGAGAATCGCCACGGTCTTGATGTGGGTGGGCAATCCGCCGCCGGCGAACCCGTAGCAGCCAGGGAGGCTCCAGCTCGCGCTGAGGACCAGCAGCGCGACGCTACGGCTGCCGCCAAATGCCTGGGTCCACCGATGTAAGCGGCTCAATAGTGCGCACCGTGAATGTGAAAACCGTGGCATCCTGCGGGAACCGCATGAGCGCGTGGTCCGCCAGCCCGGTGGAATCCGCAAATGTCACCTCCGCCAGCCCCACGCGATTGCCGTTCCGGCGCAATTCCGCGTCGAGCGTTGCGTGCTCGCCCGCCACGGCTCGATACGTCAACGTGTCGGAGGCGCTGCTGTATCGCCACAGCTGCACCCGGCCATCCCGACGTCCCGATACGACCGCCGTTGCCGCCGCGACACGCGGCAGCCCGAGGGCCGCCCAGAACAGCGGCGCGACCCCGACGAACCCCTCCGCGTCCTCTTGCGGCTCCGACCAGAGCACGCTGTCTCCCACGAGCACCGCCGCGCCCGATCGGCCAAACGGCCCCCGGTAGTCGAACCGAATCGAGTCGGGGGGCACGAACCGCACCGTGGCGCGCCCGCTCGCGCCGCCCTTCTGGGTCTCGTGGCGCCAGCGCAGGTTGTACAGCACGGGGTGTTCCGGGACATACCCATCCACCCAAGCGCGTGCCTCGCTGTGCGGCAGCTCGGGCAGTTGCTCCGGCACGATGGGACCGGGCCGGCCCGCGCACCCGCTCGCGACGAGACCGAGCACGAACAAGTAGTAATAGACCCCTCTACTAAGCGCAACCCGTTGCCACATCAGCAGTTAAATCCGTCTTGAGGTTGTCGTCTGCTGCCCCCTGCCCCGCGGGCGGCACCAATATCTCTCGTCTCGCTCGGGTCCGAAATAGCTACCGCCCGCGGATCGTACGGATGCGGTCTCCCTGCACGATGCGATCGACCACGTCCATCCCGTCCGAGACCTGTCCGAACACCGTATACGTGCCGTCGAGGTGCGGTTGTGGTGCATGCGTGATGAAGAACTGACTGCCCCCGGTGTCGGGACCCGAGAGCGCCATGCCCACCGTACCGCGGCCGTAGCGCCGCCGGTTGATCTCGTCCCGAATCGCGAATCCCGGGCCGCCCCAGCCGTCCCCCCGTGGATCGCCGTCCTGGATCACGAAGTTCGGCACCACCCGGTGCCAGGCCCCCCCATCGAAGTAATGCTGTCCCGCGAGCTCAAGCAGCGTGTTCACCGTGACGGGTGCGTCGGCGGCGAACAGCGACACGGTGATCCGGCCGCGCTCGGTCTCGATGATCAGCTCGGGTGCCACCCCACCCTGCTGCTGCGGCAGCACCAGTCGGCGCGCGATGTCACGGTAGTCGTCGATGTCTCGCCCCGTCTCGGCCGGGAACGGCGGCCCCCATTGCTGTGCTACCTCGGGTAGGTGCTGCTGCGCCGCACGCCGCACCAGGTAATCATCGCACGCGGCGAATTCACTCAGCAGCCGATCGGCCACCTGGATCCGCTGCCCTCGACCCTGGGCGGCCAGTGCCCCCAGGGCCTCGACCACCGCGATCCGCGCATCCGGAATCCGGTCGTCCTGCGCGCGGCCGTAGGCTCGCACCAGGATGTCGAGCTCGGAGGCGTGCACGGTGCGCTGGATCTCGCCTGCCGCGAGCGTGCGCACTACGGGGTCGGGATGGGCGAGCAGATCCCGGGCGAAGCGCGAGGCCGCAACGCTGTCGCGGCGCGCCAGCGCGCCGAACGCCGTCGCCGCCACGCGGCCGTCCAGGTCACCCACCATCTCCTCCAGCCACGCCTGCGCGGTGTCGCCCCCCAGGACGCCGAGCGCCTCGGCACCAACGGCGCGCCGCCGCCAGTCGTCCTCACTGAGGATCCAGGCCGCCGCCTTGCGGATCGCCACGCTGCGGTCGACGCGGGCCAGGCCGAGGAGCGCCTCTCGCCGCACCGCGAATACGCCGTCGTCGGCATGGTCCGCCAGGATGGTTGCCGCGCGCGTGCCGCCCAGCCGCCCCAGCGTCGCCAGGACCTGCACCCGTACATTCGGGTCGGGATCGGAGATGCGATCGGCGGCCGCCGCGGCGTAGCGAGGGTCCTCGTACGTCCCCAACGCACGCAGCGCGTTGACGCGCACTCCGGGGTCGCCGTCCTCCAGCAGCTGCACTACCAGACCCGCCACCCCGTCGGGGTCCAGGCCCGCCGAGTCGGCATAGGCGCGGGTGAGCACGCGCACGCCGAGTTGGCGGATCTCGGCGCTCTCGTCCTCGGTGGCCGACAGCAACGCACTGGCGCCGCCGATGGCGCGCAGGCGCGAGAGAGAGTACACGGCGCCGAGCCGCACCCGCTCGCTCTGCGACTCGGCGAGCTGGGCCAGCAGCGGTACCGGAGCGTCGTCCCGCAGCCGCCACGCCTCCCGCAGCGCCTGCACCACGGCGAGCGGTGGGGTCCCGGCCTCAACCACTCCCGATCCGCGAACCAGCAGCTCCTCGATGAACGCGACTGCGGCATCGCCCCCGATCTTCGCGATGGCGGTCACCGCTTCGCCGTGGGTGGCCGTCTGCTCGGCGGCGGACGCATTGCGCACGAGATCGACGAGCACGGTGAGCGCCGAGACGTCGCCCAGCAGTCCCAAGGCGAACACCGCGTCCCGCTGCACCGCGGTGTCCGCATCGCTCGCCAGCTCCACCAGTCTGGGAACCGCGCGCGGGTCGCCGATGCGTCCCATCGCCAGCGCCGCGTGGCGCCGTACGGCCGGCTCGGTGTGCCGCGCCGCGCGCTCCAGCACCGTACTCTCGTACCGTCGCGCATCCTCCACCGCGAGCACGCCCGCGAGCGCATCCACCACGGCCTCGTCCTGCGCGCCGGCGGTGGACGGCAGGAGCGCGAGGACGAAGGCGCACGTGACGCTACAAGCGAACCGGATCGGCGGCGATGACGAGCTTCTGGCGTACATCGGCGGGAATGGTCGTGAGTGCATGGGAGGAATCTACAGCGATGAGGGCCGTCCTGGCCGTTGCCAGGAGGCGGCCCGTCTCGCCGTGTTCCACTGCGTAGCCGAACTCCACGCGGCGGCTGGAGACGTCGCGCACCCAGCAGCGCACCACGACGGGATCGTCGTAGCGCGCGCCGGCGCGATACCGTACCTGGGCCTCCACCACCGGGAGACGCACCCCCCGGTCCTCCAGATCGCGGTAGCGCACACCGAGGTGGCGCATGTGATCAGTGCGCGCCATCTCACACCACACGAGGTAGTGGGAGTGGTGTGCCACGCCCATCTGATCCGTCTCGCCGTAGCGGACCCGGAGGGCCGTGCCGGAGACGGCCGGGGCGTTGCCGCTGGATTCGCTCATGGGAGTGATCCCTCGTCGAGCTCCGCAAGCTCGCGTTGGAGGTCGTCGAGCAACCCGCTCGCGCCGATCCGGAAGCGCTCGGGGGTGAGCCACCGGTCGCCCAGCTCGCGCCGCACGAGCTGGATCCACTCGAGCGCCCGCTGTGCGGTGCGGATGCCCCCGGCCGGCTTGAGGCCGACCGCGATGCCCGTGCGGTCGTGGTGGCGCCGGATCATGTCGGCCATCACGATGCCAGCGGCGAGCGTGGCATTGACCTGCTCCTTGCCGGTGGAGGTCTTGATGAAGTCGGCGCCCGCGAGCATGGCGGTGGTGGCGGCCCGGGCGACGGTCTCGAGCGTGCCGAGATCGCCGGTGGCGAGGATGACCTTGAGGAGCGCATCGCCCGCAGCATCTCGAAAGGCACGCACCTCGTCGTACAGCACCTGCCACACCCCGCCGCGGGCGTGGTCCCGCGTGATGACGACGTCGATCTCGTCCGCTCCGTCCCGCACTGCCGCTCGAATCTGGCCCAGTCGCTGCTCGAGGGGCGCCTGGCCCCGGGGGAAATCTCCCGTTGCCGCCGCAACCGGAATCCGGCTGCCGGCAAGCGCTCCGACCGCGGCGGCGACGAACCGCTCGGCAACGCACACGGCGGCCACGTGGGGGGCCGGAGAGGGCGGCGGCACCGCACGGAGCGCCGTGCCGCTCAGCGGTGTTTGGGCCCGGCGGCAGAGCTGGCGCACGCGCTCGACGGTGTCGTCGTCGGACAGCGTCGTGAGGTCGATCGCGGTCACCGCAGTCACGAGGTCGCCGACCCGTGCGCTGCCTCGGGCCGGAACGCCGGCGGCGAGCGCGCGTGCCCGTTCCTTCACCCGTGCCTCGTCGGCGGAGAGGGTGTGGAGTGCCTCGAGGTCGAGGGGCAGTACGCGGCTCCGGTCGGTCATGGCTCGCGTGAGAATCTAAGCAATTGCCTCGGCCCCAGTCACGGCGGGGGCGCAGTTGCGACGCCTCTCGATGGTCGCCTATACTGCTGCCGTGTCTGCTGACCCTGTCGTCATCGTATCTGACGTGCATCTGGGGTACGCGCCCCCGGAGATCGCTCGGGCCTTCCATCGCTTCCTCGAGCGGGTACCCGACCTCGGCTGCCATTTGGTCGTCAACGGCGATCTCTTCGAGTTCTGGTTCGAGTACCGAGAAGTGATTCCACGGGCGGCCTTCCCCACCCTGCAGGCATTGGGCCGCCTGCGCCGTGCGGGCGTGCGGCTCACCGTTACCGGTGGCAATCACGACCGCTGGGGGGGGACGTTCTGGCGTGACGAGGTCGACGCCGCGTTCCACCCGGGTGAGGTGGAACTCGACCTCGCCGGTCACAGGGCCCTGGTGACCCATGGCGACGGCATCGGAGACGGGCAATGGCACGCACGCGCTCTCCACTCGGTGGTGCGTCATCCGCTCACTGCAAGGCTGTTTCGATGGATGCATCCCGATCTGGGGATCGCGCTGGTTCGGCGCGTGTCCCCCCTGCTGTCGGGCAAGGCTCGGGATGAGTCGATCGTGCGTCGCCACGCGGAGGCGCAGGCCGCGCACGCCAGGACACTCCTGGGGGAGCGCGACGACCTCGCCCTCGTCGTCATGGGTCATACCCACCGGGCCGCGCTCGAGCAGGTGGCGCCCGGCCGGTGGTACCTGAATCCCGGTGCGTTCTTGGAGGGGTTGCGGTACGCGGTGGTGGAGCGGGACGGACCGCGGATGGAGCGTTTCGCTACCAGTACAGGTTGACGCCGGTGCCGACATCGCCGCTCGGCAGGCGGCGGGTGGCCAGCTCACCGGGGAAGTCCCATAGCTCGGCGGAGACGAAGGCCTCGGCGGCGGCGAGCAGATGGTTGAAGACCAGCAGCACCGCCCAGTCCTCCACTTCGCGCTTCTTGCCGTCGATCTGCTCCTGGTCGGCCTCGATGCTCTCCAGGTGGTTGAGCTGGTGCACGGACTTCACCGTCATGGTGAGGGTGACGCCCTCCCAGAAGATGAACACCGCTCCCGTCACACGGCGCCCCAGGATCGACTGTCCCCATCCCGGCAGGAGGAGGGAGCGCCACATGGCTCCCAGGGGCGAGACCGGCGGTTCCTCCCGAAAGTGCGGTACCGGAATGGTGTCGCTGGGATCGGGACGACGCTGCTGCGGTGGCTGTTGCGGGACGATCTGTGCCACCGCCGGCGAGGCCGCGATCAGCGTCGTTACCGCGATGACGGTCAGTAGCCGCATGCGACGCGCAGGTAGCGAGGCAGGATCTCCACCGTAATCGTGTCGCCCTCGGGGCGCCGCAGCTCACCGTCGAGATGCAGTAGGAGCGGCGCCGACACTGCGGTGATCGTCACCTGCGCGCTCCGGAACACTGAGACTTCGGGGAGCGCGGTGTGGGTGCCGCGCACCACGCTGGGGAGATACCGCAGGAACATGATGACCCCGACCCGGCGCACGACGCACACGTCGAACAGGCCGTCGTCGGGTACCGCGTCGGGAGTCAGGCGAAACCCACCGCCCACGGTGGGCCCGATCGCGACCTCGCACAGCATCATGCGGCCCCGCTCGTGGTGCTCGCTCGCCACGATCTCGAGCTCCGGCGCCCGGAACGACCCGAACGTCTTGTACACTCCCACCAGGTAGAGCGGAAAGCCCTTGAGGTGCCGCATGCGGTCGGTCTGCCGTACCACTTCGGCGTCGAACCCCGCCCCCAGCGCGTTCACGAAGAACCGGCCTCCCGCACGCCCGACGTCAAACGGGCGCGGGACCGCCTGGAGTACGGTGGCCAGGTTCTGCTCGACCCGGGCGCGGGGCATCCCGATGGTGCGCGCATAGTCGTTCCCGGTGCCGATCGGCACGTGACCCAGCACGACGTCGGTGGGGCCGTCGGCCAGCAGGCCGTTCGCGGCGCCGTGCACCGTGCCGTCGCCCCCGACCGCGATCACCATCGGCCAGCCGTCCCGCCGCGCTTCCGCCGCGAGCTCGGCGTCGTGTCCGCGGTGGCGCGTCGTTCGGACCTCCGCCTTGCATCCGTTGGCGTGGGCCGCCGTGATGAGGCGCCGCTCCAGTGCGCGCCCCTTGCCCCGTCCAGCTTCGGGATTGAGGATGATCAGCGCCGAATTCATCGGCGCCTCGAGAAGTGGCGGGAGCGTGTGGGAATCGAACCCACCGGAGCCGCCTCAGGCGCCTCCCAGCGGTTTTGAAGACCGTACGAGCCACCAGGCCCGATCCGCCCCCACTGCGTGGTCAGCTCCGCACGGCGATCGCGTCGATCTCGACAAGACCGCCCTTGGGAAGTGCGGCCGCCTCCACCGTCGCCCGAGCGGGCCGGTGGTCACCGAAGTGCTTGGCGTACACTTCGTTCATCACGGAAAAGTCCGCCATGTCGGCGAGGTACACGGTCGTCTTCACAACGTCGGAGAGCGTACAGCCCGCTTCGGCGAGCACGGCGGCGAGGTTCTGGAGCACGCGCTCGGTCTGTCGAGCGACGTCATCGCCGACCATCGTCATGCTCGCCGGATCGAGCGCGATCTGCCCGGCCGTGAACACCAACCCGTTGGCGATGACGGCCTGGCTGTATGGCCCGATGGCCTCGGGCGCCTTCTTGGTCGAAACGAACTCCATGGTGCGCGGCTCCTAGAAGAGGCCTTCGATGGTGCCGTCCTTCGCGACCCTCATCTTCTCGGCAGCCGGCGTCTTGCCCAGTCCGGGCATCGTCATGATATCGCCGCACAGCGCGACCACGAATCCGGCCCCGGCCGACGGGTAGATGTCGCGCACGGTGATCTCGAAGCCGCGTGGGGCACCGAGCAGCCCGGCGTCGTCGCTGAACGAGTACTGGGTCTTGGCCATGCAGACCGGCGTGTCGCCGAGTCCCCAACGCTCCAGGCGCTCCGCCGCCTTGGCCGCGGCGGGCATGAAGGTCACGCCGTCGGCGCGATAGATCTCCTTGGCGATCAGCTGGACCTTCTCGCGGATCGGCAGCGCCGTATCGTAGATCGGCTCGAACTGCGCGCGCTTCCCCTCGAGCAGCTGCAGCACCGCCTCGGCGAGCTCGATGCCGCCGTCCCCGCCCTTCTCCCACACCTCACACATCGCGACGTCGACACCCATGTCCTCGCAGCCCCGGCGCAGCACTTCGAGCTCCTCGTCGCTGTCGGACAGGAACCGGTTCATCGCCACGACCGTGGGCACACCGAACTTCGCCACGTTCTCGACGTGCTGTCTGAGGTTGGCAAAGCCCCGCTCGACCGCGTCGGGATCGGGGTCCGCCAGCTTGTTCTTCGGCGCGCCCCCGTGGAGCTTGAGCGCCCGTATGGTGGCTACCACGACGGCCGCTTCAGGGTTGAGCTCCCCGACGCGGCACTTGATGTCGAAGAACTTCTCGGCCCCCAGGTCGGCCCCGAAACCCGCCTCGGTCACCACGATGTCGGCGACGCGCAGCGCGGCGTCAGTCGCGACCACCGAATTGCAGCCGTGCGCGATGTTGCCAAACGGGCCGCAATGCACGATGGCAGGGCCGCCCTCGAGCGTCTGCACCAGATTGGGGTTGAGCGCGTCCTTGAGCAGCAACGTCATGGCGCCCTGTGCCTTGAGCTGCTCCGCGCGAACGGGCTCCTGATCGCGGGTCATGCCCACCACGATGCGGCCGAGCCGCGCCTCCAGATCGTCCATGTCCCGCGAGAGGCACATGATGGCCTGGATCTCGCTCGCGGGCGTGATCACGAAGCGGTCCTCCCGCGGCACCCCGCCCAGCGGACCGCCGAGGCCGATGGTGATGCTGCGCAACGCGCGGTCGTTCATGTCGATGGTGCGGGGCCAGGTGATGCGGCGGGAGTCGATCCCCAGGGCGTTCCCCTGGTGCAGGTGGTTGTCCAGCAGCGCCGCCAGGAGGTTGTGCGCGCTGGTGATGGCGTGGAAGTCGCCCGTGAAGTGCAGATTGATGTCCTCCATCGGCACGACCTGAGCGTAGCCGCCCCCTGCCGCGCCCCCCTTGATCCCAAACACCGGTCCCAGGCTCGGCTCGCGCATGGTGAGGACGACCTTGTGGCCCAACTTACGCAACGCCTGGGTGACGCCCACGGTGACGGTGGACTTGCCTTCTCCCGCCGCGGTGGGGTTGATCGCCGTCACCAGCACCAGCCGGCCCTTGCGCGGGCGCGAAGCCAGGCTTTCGAGCCGCACCTTGGCCTTGTGCTGGCCGTAGAGGATGAGGTCGTCCGGGGTCAGGTCGAGGTCAGCCGCGACGTCCGTGATGGCGCGAAGCCCGGCTGCCTGTGCGATCTCGATATCGGTCGGAACGTGTGCGGTCGTCATTTTTCCGTGTCGTCAGGGTGGGCCACCCGGGCACCGAAGCAGGTCCCGGCGTTGGCGGTCGTCTCGCTCTGGACGAGCTCGAGGGGCTCCCCTCGGAGCTCGGCTACCCGCTCCGCCACGTGCTGCACGAAGGCGGGCTCGTTGCGCTTGCCCCGATGGGGCACCGGGGAAAGATACGGCGCGTCCGTCTCGATGAGGAGCCGGTCGCTCGGGCAGGCGGCCACGTACCCGGCGCCGCGCCAATTCCGGAAGGTGACCATCCCGCTGAATCCAAAGTAGGCCCGGACGGCCATGCCCGCCTCGAACACGGCGGTCCCGGAGCTGAACGAGTGTAGCACAAGGGCCGGAACTTCCCCACCCCACTCCAAGACCATGGCGGCCACGTCGTCATCGGCGTCCCGCGCATGCACGATGACGGGCAGGCGCCGCTCGGCCGCGATGGCCAGCTGCGCCTCGAACGCGTGGCGCTGCGCGTCGCGGGGGGAATGGTCGTAGTGGTAATCGAGTCCGGTTTCGCCGACCGCAACGACGGTGGGGTGCTCCAGCGCCGCGCGCGTGCGGGCCGCTATGTCGTCACACCAGCTCGAGGCTTCGTGGGGGTGGACGCCTGCCGTTGCGGAGATGCCGTACCGAGTGGCCAGCTCGATGGCCTGCTCGGTGGCTGGGGCGGAGTCGGCGATGACCACGACGTGTCCGACGCCGGCCGCCCGCGCCCGCTCCAGCACGAGGTCGCGGTCGGCATCGAACCGCGAGTCGCCGAGGTGGCAATGTGTATCGACCAACACCGCCGCCTCCGCTTCCCGTCGATCAGGTAGCGGGTGCGCCCTTCGCCGCGATGGTTCTCGCGCCGCGTACGTCCTCGCCGGGCCAGCGCCGCTCCACCGACCACAGGATCGGGGAGGCGATGAAGATGGACGAGAACGTGCCCGTGACGATGCCGAACGTCATCACCCAGGCGAACGGCCGGATCACGGGACCACCGAGAATCAGCAGCGCGGTGGTCGCCATCACGGTCGTGCCCGAGGTGAGCACCGTGCGCGGCAGCGTCTCGTTGATGCTGCGATTCAGGATTTCGTAGATATTGTCGCGCTTGTACTTCTTGAGGTTCTCGCGTACCCGATCGAAGGTGACGATCGTGTCGTTGAGCGAGTATCCGATGATCGTCAGCAGCGCGGCCACGACCACGAGGGAGACTTCCAGATTGAGGTAGGCGGCGAAGGCAACCGTCGCGACGATGTCGTGGAGCGTGGCGAGCACGGCGGCGAGCGAGAAACGCCACTCGTAGCGGAACCAGATGACCAGGAAGATCGCACCGAAGGCCAGCAGCAGCGCCATCAGCGTGCGCTCCCGCAGCTCGCTTCCCACCTTGGGACCCACCGCCTCCACCCGGTCGACGCGGATCACATCCTCCCCGAACGCACCCGTCAGCGCGTCTCGCACCGCCACACCCGTCTCCTGGGTGGTCTCCTCGGAGACCTCGACGCGGGGATCGAGTCTCGCTCGAATCACGAACTCGTCGGGCGCGCCGAACGTCTGGATCTCGGCGGCCTCGATCCCCGTCGTGGCGAGCGCCTGACGGATATCCGCCGTGCGGATGGCGGAATCGGAGACGTGTATCTGGACCAACGTTCCGCCGGTGAACTCAATGCTGGTGTTCAGACCACGGATCCCGAGCAGCAGCAGGCCCGGAATGACGAACGCCAGCGTAAGGCCGTAGGCGACCCGGCGTCGCGCGAGGAACTCGAAGTTCGCCTGATTGAAGAGACGCAGCATCAGATCTGAAGCTCCTGCGCGGTCCCGCGCCGCTGCAGCCAGATGAGGAAGAACGTCTTCGTGACGAACACCGCGGTGATCAGTGAGGCGAGGATACCGACGATGAGCGTCACGGCGAACCCGCGCACCGGCCCGGTACCGAACTGGAACAGGAACGCCGCGGTGATCACGGTGGTCACGTTTGAGTCGATGATCGCCGGCATGGCGTGCTCAAAACCCTGGTCTACCGCGACCCGTGGGGTCTTGCCGAGCTGGATCTCCTCCCGGATGCGCTCGAAGATCAGAACGTTGGCGTCCACCGCCATGCCCAACGAGAGAATGAAGCCAGCCATTCCGGGGAGCGTGAGCGTGGCCCCGAAGCTCGCGAGCCCCCCGAGCGTGAACAACACGTAGAACGCGAGCGCCATGACGGCGAGTCCGCCCGCGATGCGGTAGTACAGCAGCATCACCCCGATGACCAAGATGAGTGCCGCAATGCCGGCGCGCTGTCCCTGGCGAATGGAATCGCGCCCGAGGCTGGGTCCGACGGCGCGCTCCTCCACGATCACCAGCGGTGCCGGGAGGGCGCCGGCCCGCAGCACCAGCGCCAGGTCCTGGGCGTCCTGCAGGCTGGCGTTGCCGAGCTCGATCTGGCCGTTGCGGCCGATCTCCGATCGGATCACCGGTGGCTGCCGGAATACCCTGCCGTCCAGCATGATGGCCATGTAGTCGCCCACGTGCTGCCGCGTCTCGTTGCGGAACTTCCGGCCGCCGGAGCGGGTGAGCTCGAACAGCACGATGGCCTGGTTGCTCGTCGGGTCGATCGTGGCACGCGCGTCGCTCAGCTCCTCACCCGTCAGCACCGAGCGGGTGTTGACCGAGTAGAGGGGGCGGTACGAGCGCGCCCCTTGCGAGATCGGCTCCGACGCCCAGATGAGCTCCCGTCCGCGCGGCATCACCCGTTGGGCCTCGGGCATGTGCACCAGGCTATCGACCAGCAGGAAGTCTTCCTCGGGGACCAGGAATTCGCCGGGGACGCTCCCCGTGTACAGCATCGTGCTCAGCGGTCCCGGCTGGTCGGGCGAGTAGGCGGTGTCGGCGACGGTCGTGTCCGCCGTCTCGGCCGTGTCGCCGCCGAGCAGCTGCTCCAGGGCCGTGGGCGTCGCTGCCCGCCCGCCCGCCGTCACCCGGACACCGGCCCGCACCAACGCCGCGTCGATGGTCGGCAACGCGTCGCGGAACAGGTTTTCCGTGTCCGTAATCCGCCACTCGAGAAAGGCCGACCGCTCCACGATCTGCTTCGCGCGTCCCGGTTCGGTGATCCCGGCGAGCTCCACCACGATGCGGTCGGCCCCGACCCGCTGAATCAGCGGCTCGGCCACGCCAAACTCGTCCACGCGGGAGCGCACCACGGTGAGTGCCCGGTCGAGCGCCCCCGACGGGTCCGCGACGGGGCCGCCGGTTTGGTCGATCTCGAGGGCGAGGTGGATGCCGCCCTGCAGGTCGAGGCCCTGCTTGATCGGGACGCGCTTGACGGTCGTGTCGCGCATCCGGCCGGACTCGCCGCGCACCCGTATGGTGACGTCGCGCGGGACGAGCGAGACGATGCTGGCGACCACGAGGATCGCCATGATGATAAGCCGGTTTCGAATACTCGAAAGCATGATATCAGTTGCCGTTGGGGCGTTAATGACTAGTCTGGCTGCCTCACCCTGTCAACGCGGCCCGCGCCGCCGCGAAGTCCTTGTCCAACTGCCGCTTAAGGGCCTCGGGCGATGCGAAGCGCGTCACGTCACGCAGGCGCGCCGCCCACGATACCTTGAGCTCCTTGCCGTACAGGTCCAGATCCACGCCGAAGAGGTGCGCTTCGAGGGTGCGCGCGGTCTCGCCGAACGTGGGCCTCGGTCCCTGGTGCATCATGGCGCCGGCGGCGCCGCCGTCCCATTCCACGCGGACGGCGTACACGCCGTCGGGAGGCAGCAGCTTCCTCGCGTCGGGGAGCGCGAGATTCACCGTGCGATAGCCCAGGCCCCGTCCCCGCCGCGCCCCCGCAACCACCGTCGCCGTCAACGAGTACGGTCGTCCCAGCAGCCGCGCGGCGGTCTCCAGGTCCCCGCCGGCCACGGCGCGCCGCACCAACGTGGATGACACCGGCCGTCCGCCGATACCCACCTGGTCCACCACGTCTACCGCGAACCCCAACTGTCCACCCAGAAGCCGCAGGAGCTCGACATTCCCGGTCCGCCCTCGCCCGAACCCGTGGTCATGTCCGATCACGAGTTCTTGCATGTGAAACCGCTCGAGCAGGAGCTGCACGAACGCCTCGGGAGGATACTGGGACAGCTCGCGCGTGAATCGCATGAAGACGACGATGTCGAGCTCACACTGCGCCAGGAACTCGCGCCGCTCCTGGGCGAGCGTGAGCAGGGCCGGCGCCGCCGGCGGGTTGATGACCTCCATGGGATGCGGCTCGAACGTCACGAGCAGGCTGCGCCGCTCGGCCCGGCGGGCCCGCCTCGCGATCTCCTCGAGCACCTGCCGGTGTCCCAGGTGCACCCCGTCGAACGTGCCGACGGTGACGACCGTGCCCCTCCCGTCGTTGGGCAGGGCCGAAGGCGCCGTCATCCCTCCAGCACCACCTTCGGCTTCAGCACTTCGCCCTGTCGCTGGGCGATGGCCACCAGCTCGCCGCCGGCCACCAGCGCGACCGGACCGCCTGCGACGTCTGCGGCGGGGACCGGCTGGCCGTGCACGATCATGCCGCGGCGCTCGGTATCGAGCGTGATGGTGGTCAGGTGGCCGACGGCCTCCCGGGGCGCCCGGAGCGCCGGTGCCTGGCGCCGCAGGGTCTCCACCGCGACCGCTTCGGCGACCGAGAAGGATCCCACATGGGTGCGTCGCAGCCCGGCGAGGTGCGCGCCGCAACCGAGGGCTCGGCCCAGGTCACGAGCCAACGCCCGAAGATAGGTCCCGCTACTCACCTCTGCCGCAAACTCGACCGTGCTCCCCTCGCGGGCCGTCATCTCGAATCGCATCACGTCGATCTCTCGCGGTTCGAGCTCCACCGGGTCGCCGCGGCGGGCGCGACGATAGGCTCGCTCTCCGTCCTGCTTCCTGGCCGAGTGCGCCGGTGGGTGCTGGAGGCTCCGGCCGGTCAGAGAGGCCATCGCGCTCCGCACCGCCGAGTCAGCCAGTGTGCGCCACCCGTCGTCGGTGCGCGTCACGTCGCCGGTGGGATCCTCCGTGTCGGTTTCCACCCCGAGCGTCATCGCGCCCGTGTAGCGCTTGGGGAGTCCCACGAGATACTGGGACAGTCGCGTCGCCCGTCCAACCAGCACGATCAGCAGGCCCGACGCAAACGGGTCGAGGGTACCCGCGTGTCCCGCACGTCGGGTCCCGTACGCCTGCCGCACCACGTCCACCACGTCGTGGGACGTGGGCCCAGGGGGCTTGTCCACGAGCACGAATCCATCACTCACGGTTCGCCTTCGCCTTCGCCTTCGCCTTCGCCTTCGCCCTCGCCCTCGCCCTCGCCCTTGAGCCGGTCCAGCAAGTGATTGATACGCGCCTGGTGCTCCAGTCCCCGGTCCAAGACGAAGTGCAGCTCCGGCGTGGAGCGCATGCTGAGCGTGCGGGCGAGGCGGCTGCGCAGGAATCCCGTGGCGCTTCGCAAGCCGTCCATGGCCTGGCGCTTCTCCTCCTCGCTCCCCATGACGCTCACCCGGACCTCGGCGTGCGTGCAATCGGGCGAAACCTCGACGCCCGTCACGGTCACGAAGCCGATGCGAGGGTCCTTCAGCGCGGTCGTGAGGGTGTCGGCCAGGATTTCCTGGACCAGGGCGGCCACGCGCTCAGGTCGGCGCTTGCCGGCGGTCATAGGAAGTTCGTCGTGGAGTCGATGACCCGCACGGAGCCGTTTCCGGCCACGAACTGGTCGGCGGTGCTCAGCACCGCCGCTGCCTGGCGCCGGTCGGTGGCAACGACACCGCACGTGAGCTCGGCGCGCTGCCACAAGTCTTGGTGATCCGTTTCGGCCACGGAGACGTTGAACCGCTGATGCAGCCGGTCCTTGAGGCTCTTCAGCACGCGGCGCTTGTCCTTGAGCGAGCGGCACCCAGCGAGGTGCAGCTCCCAGGTGATGATGCCGAGAACCACGTCAGGCGTTCCGCCTGCTAGGCGCCTTGCGCGTCGACCCGAGCTTGTGAGCTCACGCTGACTCTCTCGGCATCCTCCAGCGAGCGCGCGATCTTCTCGATGCGGTACGCTTCGAGAACGTCGTCTGCCTTGACGTCGTTAAAGTTCTCGACTCCGATGCCGCACTCGAGTCCTTCCTTGACCTCCCGCACGTCTTCCTTGAAGCGCTTGAGGCTCGCCATGGCGCCGTCGTACACGACCACGCCGTCCCGGACGACCCGAATGCTCGCCCCACGGCGCATGATGCCGTGCCGCACGTAGCAACCCGCGATCGTGCCCACCCCGGAGATCTTGAAGATCTGCCGTACTTCGGCCTCGCCGAGGACGACTTCCTTCTCCTCCGGAGCGAGCATCCCCTCGAGCGCGGCCTTCACGTCCTCGACCGCGTTGTAGATCACGCGGTAGGTACGCAGGTCCACCTTCTCCTTCTCGGCGGCGTGACGAGCGTTGGCGTCCGGTCGCACGTTGAAGCCGATGACAATCGCACCCGAGGCCTTGGCCAGGAGCACATCGCTCTCGGTGATGGCGCCGACGCGGCGGTCGATGACCTCCACCTTGACCTCGTCGGTCGAGAGCTGGGCGAAGGCGTCGGCCAGCGCCTCGGCGGGACCACCCTGGTCGGCCTTGATGATGATCCGGAGGGCCTGGACCGCGCCCTCTTCGATCTGCCTGGAGAGCTCTTCGAGCGAAACACCGCGCAGGCTGCGCCGATGGGACGCCTCGCGGTCCAGACGTTGCCGCTTCTGCGCGATCTCCCGGGCATCCGTGCCACTGGGCACCGCGGTGAAGGTGTCGCCCGCTTCCGGCACGCCGTCGAAACCCAGGACCTGCACGGGAATGGACGGTCCGGCGGCCTCGACACGCTGGCCCCGCTCGTCGTGCATGGCCCGCACGCGGCCCGCCAGGTTCCCCGAGATGAAGTCGTGGCCCACGGTGAGCGTCCCGCTCTCGATCAGTACCGTCGCGACCGGACCCTTCCCCGGATCGAGGGAGCTCTCGATGACGGTGCCCCGGGCCAGCCGATTGGGGTTCGCTTTGAGATCGAGCAGCTCCGCCTGGAGCAGGATCTTCTCCAGCAGTTCGTCTACCCCGCTCCCGGTCTTGGCCGAAAGCGCCTGGACCATCGTGTCCCCGCCGAAATCCTCCACGATGACGTCGTGCTTCAGGAGCCCCTGCTTCACCTTCTCAGCGTCAGCCGCCGGCAGGTCGATCTTGTTGATGGCCACCACGAGCGGTACGCCGGCGTTCTTGGCGTGGCTGATCGCCTCGATCGTCTGTGGCATGACCTGGTCGTCGGCAGCCACCACCAACACCACGAGGTCCGTCGTCTGGGCGCCCCGGGCGCGCATGGCGGTGAACGCCTCATGGCCCGGCGTGTCGAGGAACGTGATCACCTTGCCGCTGGGCAGCTCGACGTGGTAGGCACCGATGTGCTGCGTGATCCCGCCCGACTCGCCAGCGATGACGTTGGTCTTGCGGATGTAATCGAGCAGCGACGTCTTTCCGTGGTCCACGTGCCCCATCACCGTCACCACCGGCGGGCGCGGCACGAGATCCTCGGCCTGGTCCTCCGGCGCCTCGAGAATCGACTCCGTCGGGACGTACTCTTCCTCCCGCACCGCCTGGAAGCCGAAGGCTCCGGCGATGAGATCGATCTGGTCGAAGTCAAGCCGCTGGTTCACCGTCACCATCAGGCCCAACTCCTTGAAGCAGAACGTCACGATCTCGGTGGGTGACACCGTGAGGTTCTCGGCGAGCTCCGAGACCGTGATGAACTCGGTGACCCGGACCAGGGTCTTCTCCCGCTCACGCTCCTCCGCGCGGCGCTGTTCGGCCAGGTCCCGGGCAGACGGCTCGTCGTCGCGGCGCCGCGCCTTGCGCGGGCCCGGCCCCTTGATCGAGGCGAGAGTGCGGCTGATGTTGGCCTGCACCGCCTCCTTGTCCACCTGGGAGCGCTTGCCTCCCTTGCGCCGGCGCTTCTTGTCGCGCCGCCGCTCCTCGGCGAATTCGCCTGGGGCCGCGGACGCAACGGGCCGCGGGCCCGACGATGCGACGGGGCGCAGCCGAGAGGGCGGTGGCATGACGCGCTCGACCCGCTTGGGGATCACGGGCTCAGGGGACGGGGCGACCTCCTCCTCCTCCTCCTCCAACGCTTGCTCTGGCTCGGCCACCATCTCCTCGCCGAGCTCCTCCTCGGCTGCGCCGGCGGGAGCGGCGACTTCGACATCCTCTTCGACGGCAGTGGGCTCGGCGGCTTCAGGCTCCTTGAACAGCGCCGCGGCGCGCTCCTCGAGCGAGGCCGCTTCCTCGACGGCCTCCTCCCGCGTCTCGAGCGCGGCGGCCGCGGCCGCCTCGGCCTCGATGCGGGCCTGCTCCTCTGCTTCCTTCTTGGCGGCGACTTCGGCCGCGGTGCGCCGGCGGCGACGAGGACGCGCCTCCGGTGCTGTTTCCTGCTCAGCCGCCTTGGTGGCCTTCTTCCGTCGCCCCGTGCGGGGCTTGGGTTCCGGCTCACTCTTGCGCCGCTTCTCGCGTTCCCACCGGGTGCGCACGCGCGCCACCTGTCCCTCGTCCAGCCCGGACAGATGACTGCGGACGTGGATACCCATGGGCGCCAGCATCTGGATGAGCTGGCTGCTGTCGATGCCGAACTCCGCCGCGAGATCGTGGATCCGCGTTTTGCCCACTACTGCCTCCTAGCGTCCTTCCGCTCTGCGCCGCCCAGTATCCCGGCGGCGAGATGCTTGTCACGCACTCCGACTACCTGCAGAGTGCCGCGCCCGAGCCGCCGTCCCAACTCGGCGGCCGACGGTCCCGTGAGAGCCTGCACGCCCCGCGCCCGCGCGAGCCGCAACACCTTTTCCTCGGTGCGCGGGCCGTGGTCGCCCGCCACCACCACCAGCGCGAGTTCGTCGCGCTGCAGCGCAGTCCGCACCCCGCCCGTCCCGGCGACCACCGTCCCCGCGCGCGCTCCCAACCCCAGCAAGCCGAGCTGCGCGTCGGTCATCACGCTGCCGGCGTGGCCTCCGATCCGGTATCCTTGGCGCCGGTCTCCGGCTCCGGTGCGTCCCCCTTCTCACCCTCCGATTCGCTGTTCTCCTCGGTGAGCTCGCTGAGAAACGCCATCAGGACATCGGCCTGCTCCGGTGTGATCCCCTCGATCTTGTCCACATCTTCCCGCTCGAGGTCCAGGATGTCGCGCAGCGTCTTGCGCCCCGTGGCCTCGAGCGTCTCGACCAGATCGGGCGGCATTCCCTTGAGCTCGTTCAGCAAGACGTCGGCCACCAGCTCGTCCTCGGGCTCCAGGGGCGCGAACAGCGGGCCCTCACCGCCGCGCTCCAGCCACTCGCGGCTGGAGTAGAGGTCGATCTTCCACCCCGTGAGCTCAGACGCGAGCCGGACGTTCTGCCCGTTCCGACCGATGGCCAGCGAGAGCTGGTCCTCGTCGACGATGGCTTGAACCGTCTTGGAGTCGGCGTCGGAGAACACGCGAGATACCCGAGCTGGCGCCAGGGCCAGTTTGGCGAAGCGCTCGGGATCGGGCGACCACGGCACGATGTCGATCCGCTCACCACCCAGCTCGTTCACCACGGCCTGTACGCGACTCCCCTTCATGCCGACGCACGCCCCCACCGGGTCGATGGAGTCGTCCCTGCTCACGACGGCGATCTTCGTGCGGCTCGCCACCTCGCGGGCGGCGGCCCGGATCTCCACGACGCCCTGCTGGATTTCCGGAACCTCCAGCCGGAAGAGGGCCTGGACGAACAGCGGGTCGGCCCGGGAGAGGATCAGCCGGGGCCCCTTGGGTGTCTCCTCCAGCCGCTTGAGCACCGCCCGGATCGGGTCGCCTTGGTGGAAATGCTCGCGCGGATTCTGCTCCCGGTAGGGGATCAGCGCCTCGGCCTCCCGGAACCGGTTGAGCATGATGACCAGTCGCCCCCGCTCGATCTGCTGCACCTCGCCCGAGACCAGCTCGCCGACCTTGTGCCCGAACTCGTCGCGAATGCGGGACCGTTCCCCTTCCCGCACCCGCTGGATGATGCGCTGCTTCGCGGCCTGAACGGCCAACCGCCCGAAGGCCTCGAACGGGATCTCCTCCTCCAGCACGTCGCCGGGCTGGAAGTCGGGATCCTCCCACCGAGCATCCTCGACGGAGACCTGGGAGCTCGGATCTTCCACGTCCTCCACGACGTCCTTCAGCACCGTGACGCGGATGCCGCCCTTCATGTCGTCGATCTCGATCTCCGCGCGCACGTTCGGGCCGTAGCGCTTCACCAGGGCGGCGTGGATGCCGTCCCGCAGCAAGTCCACCAGCTCATCCCGCTCGAGCTGCTTCGCCGTCGCCAGTTCCCGCAGTGCTCCGATAATCCCGGCGGGAGTTGTCATTCCTGCTCCTTTGCCTGCTCGTTCCGTGGTGCGTCGGCCATGGACCGCTCGACAGCCGTCCAGTCGACGGCCAGCGTGGCCTCGCTGATCTCCTCCAACGGCACCGTCATGTCTTGGCCTCCGTCGATCGGTCGCAACACGACCGCGTCGGCGTCTCCCAGCATCGCCACGACCGTGGCGCGCATGCGCGGATGCCCCACGCGCTTCACCTGCACCTGCCGGCCGGCGAACCGCTCCCAGTGCTCGCGCCAGCGCACCGGTCGCTCGATGCCGGGCGAGGACACCTCCAGCACGTAGCGGGCGCCCAGGGGCTGCTCCTCGTCGAGCCACTCTTCCAGTGCTCGACTCACCGCAGCGCATTCGTCGATGGTGATGCCGCGACCGGGTGCGGCGTCGGGGCGGTCAACCCGGACCTGCAGAGAAATCCGCTTGCCCGACCCACGCCTGCGAAGATCCCACAGCTCGTAGCCGAGGTCCTCGACGCGGGACCGGATCTCCGCCGTCAGTGCCGCCAGGGTGTCGTTCATGCGCTCAAAAAAAAGCGCGGGCCCACTACGCCCGCACCATGTGCCTGCAATCTAGCGCCACCCCGCCCCTAGCTCAAGTCGGCACCCGACCCAGGTATGCGGCCATGCGGCCGTCGGCACCCCCGGAGCGCCGGTGCGAGTAGAACCGATCGTTGTCGTGGGCCGAGCACCAGGGGCTCGTGGTGATCTGTCCCACGCCGAGCACCTGTGCCCGATTCGTGAGGACGTCGCGCAGGTCCAGCGCCGTGGCCTCGGCGGGGGCGTGTCCCAGCACCGCTTCGGACACTTCAGGGCCGACTTCATAACAGGCACCGCAAATGCCTATCCCACAATGCATTACGAGTTCCGCCGGGGACGCGCCTGCCACCTCACAGAGCGTCTGCACCCCGCGCTCCAGGATCCCTCCCGCCACGCCCCGCCAGCCCGCATGCAGCAGTCCGAGGGAACCACCCGGGGCCAGGAGGTACACCGGAATACAGTCGGCCACCGTCACGGCGAGCAGCAGCCCCGCCGCGTCCGAGACGTGACCGTCGAGGCCGTCGCGGATGAGGAAGCCGGACGCCTGCCCCTGGTACACGCCCAACTCGCAGCCATGGACCTGCCGGCTCACCACCATCGCCTCGAATCCGGCCCCCACGGCGTGCCGCAAGGCCTGCCACCGGCCCATCGCGGTGCCGATCGGGGTTTCCGAATGCAGGCTCAGGTCGAACGCATGATCGCGGGCCGTGACGCCGGCTGCTACGCCGTACTCTTCGCGCCACTCCGTCAGCTCGTAGCGCGGCACGCCGCCGCCGGCCACGGCCCGCTCGGCCAGCACCCGAACGGCCGTCTCGGTCACCGCGGCGCCAGCTCGACGCGCTCGATCTGGGCCCCGAGCTGCCGCAGCCGGTCGTCGATCCGCTCGTAGCCGCGGTCGATCTGCTTGATATTGTGGATGGTGCTCTGCCCTTCGGCGGCCAGGGCGGCCAGCAACATGGCCATCCCCGCGCGAATGTCGGGGCTCTCCACGACCCCGCCGGTGAGCTGGGACGGGCCCGAGATCACCACCCGGTGGGGATCACACAGCAGCAGCCGGGCGCCGAGACCCACCAGCTTGTCCACGAAGAACAGGCGGGATTCGAACATCTTCTCGAACACCAGCACCATGCCCTTGCACTGTGTGGCGACCACCACGGCGATCGAGGTGAGGTCGGCGGGAAACGCCGGCCATGGCCCGTCCTCGATCTTGGGGATGTGCCCGCCGAGGTCCGGCCGAATGCTGCGTTCCTGATTGGCCTCGACGATCAGCGTATCGCCGTCGAACCGCGGCCGCACCCCCAGGCGCTCGAAGTTGAACAGGATGGCCCGGAGATCCTCGGGGCGGGTGTGCTCGATCGTCAGCTCCCCGTTGGTGACCGCTGCCAGCCCGATGAAGCTGCCGATTTCCACATGGTCGGGGCCGATCTCGAGTCGGGCGCCCTGCAAGGACGCCTGCCCTTCGACGACCAACCTGTTCGTGCCAATGCCCTCGATCTGAGCGCCCATCGCGGTCAGGGCCCGGGCAAGATCCTGCACATGGGGCTCGCTGGCGGCGTTGTGTAGCACCGTCCGGCCGCGGGCGAGGGCGGCCGCCATCAGGGCATTCTCGGTGGCGGTCACGCTGGGCTCGTCGAGGACGATGTTGGCGCCCTCGAGCTGCTTGGCTTCCAGGTGATAATCCGCGCCGATCTCCACCTGGGCCCCGAGGTGCTCGAGGGCCAGGAAATGCGTGTCCAGGCGACGCCGCCCGATCACGTCGCCGCCAGGGGGCGGCAGCGTGACCTCTCCGAGGCGGGCCAGCAGGGGGCCGGCGAACAGAATGGACGCGCGGATGCCGGCGCACAGCTCGGGATCCAGCCGCTTGGCCGTGAGGCCCGACGGGTCGATGCGCAGCTCGTGATCGCCTATCCAGCTGACCTCTACCCCGAGATCGCCGGCGAGCCGGAGCAGCAACTCGACGTCACGGATGCGGGGGACGTTCGTCAGCTCGCTGGGGCTGTCCGCGAGCAGCGTCGCCGCGATGATGGGCAGCGCGGCGTTCTTGTTGCCCGACGGCCGGACCGTCCCGGTGAGGGGCGCGCCGCCGGTGACACGGAAGCACTGAGACATGGTGCGGCGTACCATACGGTTCGTCGGAGTGGTGCGCAAGCGGATCGCTTGACACTCGGGACGAGACCGGGATTATCTTGGGCGGTGCGGCGTGCGCGTCGGCGATGCCTTCGCTCCAAATTCGAGGTGCCTCGGTGGAATTGCTCATCTGCGTGATCAACCGCGAAGAGAGGCTGGACGAGATTCTCTCGGGGTTCCTGGAGCTGGGTATTACCGGTGCGACCGTGGTGAACAGTGAGGGGATGGGACAGCTCGTGGCGGGCGGAGTCCCGGTCCTGGAGGGGCTGCAGACGCTGTTGCAGCGCTCGCGCCCGCACAACACCATGATCTTCTCGGTGATCGACTCCCCCGAGAAGGTGCAGGCCGCAGTGGACATGCTGCAGGGGTTGCTGCACGGACTCGAGAGCCCGGGCACCGGCATCGTGTTCACGGTTCCGGTCTCACGAGTGATCGGTCTCGCGCAGGAGCTTCCGGGCAGTCCCCAGTGACGGGTGTTACACCCGGGACGCTGGGTCGATGGTAGGGTGTGAAGGCGCCAGTGGTTAGCTTGAGGGCAGGCCGGGCGGCGCCGGGGCGGCAAGAAGCTGACTCGCCGTTCAGCGCGACGCTCAGCCGGAGGAGGGAGAGTCCATGAGCTGGGCCGAGGTAGTCACGGCCATATCAACCGCCGTCATCGCCGTCGTGGCGTTGGCGGTCGGTGTGGCGGCGCTCGCCGCGATCCGCCACATGTCAGGCCTCCGCAAGGTGTTGGAGCGGGTCGCGCAATCCCTCGAGCAGGACGCGCGGCCGGTGCTGCAATCGGTGCGCTCGATGGTGGATGACGCCACGGGGGTGGTCGCCGCGGTGCGGAGCGAAGCCGATGGGTTCATCGGAGCGTCGCACGACCTGCGCGACCGGTTGGAGCGCCTGGTCGGCCGCACGGAGGAGCGCCTGCAGGATCTGGATGCCCTGGTGGACGTCCTCCAGTACGAGATTGAGGAGACGGCGCTGGACGTCGCCGCTGCCCTCCGCACGACGCGGCGTGGAACACGGGTCTTCCGTGCAATGAAACGGGCCTTCCTCCGCCGAGGCCGCTAGCGGGTGAGCGCTCGCCGTATCGCGCTCGCGGCGGTCCTGGCCGTCACGGGCATTGCCCTCTGGCCCAGCCTCGCGCACGCCTGGACGCCCGGCACCCACATCTTCCTGGGCGAGTCCGTCCTCGCCAACCTGGCGCAGCTGCCCGTCGCCGTTGCCGACTTGTTGCGGGCCTTTCCGTACGACTTCCTCTACGGCAATATCGCCGCCGACACTTCCATCGCGAAGAAGTACGCCCCCGTGGGCCGGCACTGTCATTCCTGGCACGTGGGGCAAGAGATCGTCGAGCGTGCGGAGTCCGACCCGCTGAGAGTGTTCGGCCTCGGCTACCTCGCCCACCTGGCGGCCGACACCGTGGCGCACAACTACTTCGTGCCGGGGCAGCTCGTGGTGACCTCCTCGACAATTGCGCTGGGTCATTCGTACTGGGAGAGTCGTTTCGAGACGCATCTGGGGGAGCAGTATGCCCGCACCGCGATGGACGTCCTCCGGATGGATCACACGAGTGCCGAGGCACATCTGGACCGGATCTTGGCACCCACCATCTTCTCGGTGCGCACGAGCCGCCGGCTGTTCCGAGGCATGGTGGGGCTGACGGAGACGCAGAGCTGGCAGCGCGCGTTCCAGATCATGGCACAGAAGAGCCGCTGGGATCTGACCGACCAGATGGTCGAGCGGCACATGAGCCTGTCCTTCCAGTTGGTGATGGAGCTCCTGAGCGAGAGCGCAGGGATGGTGAGGCGTCTCGATCCGGCCGGCGACGCGTCGCTCCACCTGGCGAAGCGCATGCGGCTCGACGTGGTGCGGAGCCGGATTCCGGGAGACTACGAGACGCTGAGCGGGCTGGCGGCCGAGCATTTCGGCCTTCCCGATTACGGGCTCTCCTTTTGGCAGACCTCCAACGCCCAGCGGCCGTGGTGGAGTCGGGAGCGGAACGGGGAGGGCAACGGCAAGCGACGGCGGCGCAGCGCCTGAGGCTAAACGCCCTCCAGGCCCCGCTCCAGCCCGGCGTACGCCACCAGGAGCTGCTTGGGGCCGACCTCCTCGTCATCGAACAAGATCGTCACCTTCAGGTCCCGACCCTGCCCCGACAGTCCCTGGATCACGCCCGAGCCGAATTTGCGGTGAAACACGCGCTCGCCCTTCACGTAGCGGGGCGTATCCTGCGACTCTTCGGCCATCTCGGTCGTCTCGAGCGCCAGCCACGAGGCAACGGCCGGCTTCCGATACAGCTCTCCTCCGAACACGCCGCTGGTGCGGCGCTCCTCCACGAGCCCCGGTGGCAGGGCGTCGATGAACCGTGATGGCGCCCCCGGCAGCAGCTGCCCGCCCCGACGGCGGGCGCGAGCCCACGTGAGGTACGCCTGGTCCTGCGCGCGCGTGATCGCCACATAGGCGAGACGACGCTCCTCCTCGAGCCCCTCCGGGGTGTCGAGGGCCCGACTCAACGGGAAGAGCCCGTCCTCCAGTCCGGCGAGCAGCACGACGGGCCACTCGAGGCCCTTGGCGGTGTGCACGGTCATGAGCGTCACGCCTTCCGGGTCGCCCCCGTTCACTCCCTCGGGTGACGTCAGCGCGGTGCTCTGGAGAAACCGTTCCACGATGGAGCCCGCTTCGTCGTCCCCCTCCTCGATCTCCTCCGACCACTCGGCGGCGGCTGCGACGAGCTCGCGAACGTTCTCGAGGCGCTCCAGTCCCTCGAAGCCCTCGCTCTGCAGATGCGCCTCGTACTCGGTGCGCGCCACGATCTCTTCGAGCACTGCGGCAGGGCTGGACTTGGGGAGGAGTTCCCGCAAGCTCTCGATCAGCCCCGCGAATTCCTGGAGACCCCCCTTGGCATGGGGGCGCAGGTCCATCACCCGATCGGCCACCGCCGCCGTGGCGAGGAGGGCCTTGCCCCATTGGGCCGCTGACGCCTGCAGGGTCCGCAGGCTCCCCATGCCGATGCCCCGTCGGGGCACCTGCACGGCCCGGAGGAAGGCCTCGTCGTCGGCGGGATTCGTCACCAGCCTGAGGTAGGCGAGGAGATCCCTCACCTCGCGCCGCGCATAGAAACTCACGGCTCCCACGACCCGATACGGCACCGACGCCCGGCGGAAGGCATCCTCGAACGCCCGCGACTGGGCATTGGTGCGGTACAGCACCGCCATGTCGCCGTACACGAAGTGCTCTGACGCCACCCGCTCTCGAAACTCGCGGGCCACCCACTCCGCCTCGTCTCGTTCGTCGGCCGACGCCACCACCACGACCGGATGCCCGCCTTCCCGCGACGTGAACAGCGTCTTGCCGAGCCGGTGCTGATTCTCGGCAATCACCGCATTGGCCGCGTCGAGAATCACCTGGCTGGAGCGGTAGTTCTCTTCCAGCCGAATCAGCTCGGCCTCCGGGAAATCCTGGCGGAAGTCCAGCATGTTGCGCACGTCGGCGCCCCGCCAGCTGTAGATCGACTGGTCGTCGTCGCCCACGACGCACACGTCCCGGTGCCGTCCGGCGAGCTGTTTCACGAGGAGGTACTGTCCCCGATTGGTATCCTGGAATTCATCCACCAGAACGGAGGCGAACCGCTCCTGGTAGACGGCGAGTCGGTCGGGGTGCTCGCGGAACAGCGTGAGCGGGTGCAGCAGCAGGTTGTCGAAGTCCATGGCGTTGGCGACGAGCAGCGCCTTGTCGAGCTCAAAGTAGATCTCGGCGGCGACACGCGTCACCCGGTCGTCGGCCGCGGCGCCCAGCTCGTCGGCCGAGACGAGCCGGTTCTTGGCCGCCGAGATGATCGATTGAATGTGGCGCGCGGGAAAGGCGCGCTGGGCGTACCCGCCGCGCTCCAGCAAACGCTTGATGAGGGCGAGGCGGTCGTCCTCGTCGTAGATGGAATACTGGGGGGTGAATCCGAGTCGGTGTGCCTCGCGGCGCAGCAGCCGGGCACAGAGGGAGTGAAACGTGCCGATCCACAGGCCGGTCGGCTCGCGCCCCAGGAGCGCCGCCACGCGACGCCGCATCTCGGCGGCGGCGCGGTTGGTGAACGTGACGGCCAGGACACGCTCCGGCGCGACTCCGTGCGCACTCACCAAGTGGGCGATCCGGGTGGTGAGCACGCGCGTCTTGCCTGAACCTGCGCCGGCAAGCACCAGCAGTGGGCCGTCGCGGTACTCCACGGCGCGCTGCTGCTCAGGATTCAGGGAGACATCAATCACCCAACTCGCCCTCGCCGGCGACGGGAAGGTCGGCCACGAACACCGCACCCGTCCCGGAGGGCGCGATGTCGATGTGCCCTCCGTGCACGTCTTCCACGATGCGCCGCGCCAGAGCGAGGCCGATGCCCCAGCCACCGGACTTGGTGGTCACGCCGGGCTCGAACAGGTTCGCTCGCACTTCAGCCGGTATTCCTGGTCCGTCGTCGGAGACGGTGATGCGGGCTCGATCGCCCTTGTCCTCTACCGTGATGCGGACCATGCCGCCTCGACCACTCAGCGCGTCCACGCCGTTGCGCACGAGCGCCTCGAGCGCCCACTCGATGAGCACCGCGTCACCGGTGATCGCGGGACCGGCGGCCGGCGCATCCACCACGATCACAACGGAGTGGGCATGGCGCGGCAGTCGCGGCTCGAAGTACGCCGCGATGCGCTCGGCAATGGTGCCCAGGCCGACGCGGTCGCGGTGGGCCGGTCTCCCGATGCGCTCGAAGCGCTGCGCCACACGGTGCAGGCGCTCCAGATCGGAACGCAGATGGCCGGCGATCTCTGGTGCGGGTGTCGAGCTTCCCTCCAAACGGTCCACCCAGGCGCCGGCGCTCATGAGTGGGGTCCCGAGCTGATGGGCTGATTCGCGGGCCATGGCGACCCAGAGGCGATCGCGATCCCGGGTCACGGCGCTGCGATACGCCCACACGCCCACGGCGATCGCCGCAATCAGGAGTCCCAACTGCAGAAAGGTGAGGCGCGTCAGCCGCCGTTGCGCAGGGTGCGCACCGAAGTGCAGTTGGCCGATCCCGGGCACGGCGATCGGCGGGTTGGCCTGGTCGAGGTTCCGCACGTACTCGGACAGACGCGTGTCACCCGGCTTCAGCTCGAACGGGAGGTTCGCCACCGCCGTGGGCTGCCCGAAGGTGTCCGTCACGATTAGGGGTATGCCGCTGCCGGTGATCTCCGAGACCAGTTCGAACAGGGTCTCGGTGTCACCGCTCGGCTCGGGATCCGCCAGGGCCGCGGTGATGCGGGCGTAGATGCGGGATGCCTCCCGGGCCTCCACGCGGAGGTGACTCACCACCGCCCACGCCTGCCACAGAGACACGCCGACGAAGATCGCCACCAACGTGAGGACGATCTCGGGCCCGGCCCGGCGCAGCGCTGCCGCGAGCTTACGCGCCTTCACCGGGAGTCAGGCGATCGGTGCCGAGGTACGGCACCAGCGCCCCTGGGACGCGCACGCTCCCATCCTCTTCCTGATTGTTCTCCAGCAGCGCGATGATGGTGCGCGGGAGGGC
>CP070716.1:1131090-1143056 GCA_020350425.1 Gemmatimonadota bacterium | reverse complement strand
TTCATGGCGGAGACCGCGGCGATTCTATCCCCCGAGAAGAAGGTGCTCCTGCCCGACCTGCGGGCGGGCTGCTCGCTGGCCGACACGATCACGGCCGAGGATGTGCGGCGCTGGAAGGCGGAGTTCCCCGGCTATCTCGCCGTCGGGTACGTGAATACCTCGGCCGAGGTGAAGGCCGAGCTGGATTACTGCTGCACCAGCGGAAACGCCGTCGAGGTGATCGACGCTTTGCCCGCGGACCGCGGGATCCTCTTCCTGCCCGACTTCTTTCTCGGGGCGCACATCAAGCGGCTGCGGCCGGAGCGCAACATCGAGGTGTGGATGGGCGAGTGCCACGTGCACGCGGAGATCAATGCGCGCACCCTCAATCGAGCCCGGAAGCTGTACCCGGACGCGGATGTGCTCGTGCACCCCGAGTGCGGCTGTGCCGGCCAGGTGATCTACGGCATGGGGCACGGCGACGTGGATTCCGAAGGCGTGCACATCACCTCGACCGAGGGCATGATCCGCTGCGTGCGGGAGAACGGGGCGGCGCGCTACATCGTGGCGACCGAGGTGGGGATTCTGCACCGCATGCAGCAAATCGCCCCGGACAAGCAGTTCCTGCCGGCCGATCCCGAGGCGAACTGCGCCTTCATGAAGACAATCACGCTGCCCAGCGTTCTCGGAGCGCTGCGCTACGACGAGCACGTCGTGACAGTACCCCCCGAGATTGCCCAGCGGGCGCGCAAGGCGCTCGACCGGATGGTGGCGATTGGCTGAGCCCAGCCATCCCGACGCAGCCGAACTTCCCGACCTCGAGACCGACACACGAGAGCTCGCCCGGCGCCTCCTCGCCGAGGACGGCCCCGACCTCACCACGCCGCTGACCGTCTTGCCGGGCGCATCCGGCGCGGCGACCATCCGTGCCCGGGAGGCGACCATTGCCGCGGGCCTCGCCTACGCGGAAGCCGTTGCCCTGGAGGCGGGGAGCGACGGCGTGGAGTGGCGGGTGCGTGAGGGTGAGCCCGTCCCCGCCGGCGCCGCGCTCGGCATCGTGCGCGGCGGCGTTGCCGCGATCCTCCGGGCGGAGCGTCCCATGCTCAACCTGCTGCAGCGCGGCTGCGGCATCGCCTGGGCGACCCGCCGCTTCGTGGAAGCGGTTGCCGGCACCCCCTGCCGCGTGCTGCACACCCGGAAGACCGCCCCGGGGCTGCGCGGCTTCGACATTCGGGCGGTGCTGGCTGGAGGGGGCATGCTGCACCGGGTCGGCCTCGGGCGGGTGGTCATGGTGAAGGACAACCACTGGGCGGCGCTGACGCGGGCTGAGCGCTCTCTCGAGGAGGTGTGCCACGAGGCTCGCGAGCGAGGTGCGGCCGCCGTCCAGGTCGAGGTGGAGTCGCCGGCCCAGGTGGACGAGGCCTGCCGCGCGGGCGCCGATCGGCTGCTGGTCGACAACCAACCGCCGGAGGCGTTCGCCCGCCTGGTCGAGATGGCGCGCCGCCTCTCCCCCAGGATCGAGATCGAGGCGACCGGGGGAATCACCGAACAGGCGGCGCGCGCGTACGCCGAGCGCGGAGCGGACTACGTGTCGGTGGGCGCCCTCACCCACAGCGTGCGGGCCGCCGATCTCACGATGGAGATCGAATAGCGGATCCGCCGAGCCTGGCGGCTAACTTTCCACCGGCTGGATTCCCTTTCGAGGTCGACATGGCGCTGATGCTGGATGGGACGGGATTGACGATCGAGCGGGTCGTCGAGGTGGCGCGCGGAGGCGCGAAGATCGAGCTGTCGCCGGAGGCCGAGCGGCGCATCCGGGACTGCCGCGCGATGCTGGAGCGCAAGCTCGCGGCCGGTGAGGTCATGTACGGCATCAACACGGGCATCGGCGAGTTCTCCGAGACCGCGCTGAGCGAGGAGGAGGTCAGGGACTTCCAGCGGTACTTGATCTACAACCACGCGGCCGGCATCGGCGATCCCGCGCCCGCGGAGTACGTCCGGGCCGCCATCCTCTCACGCATCAACGTGCACGCCAAGGGGCGCTCCGGGCTGCGACTCGAAGTGACGCGGCTGCTGGTCGAGATGCTGAACCGCGGGGTGACGCCGTACGTCTGCCAGAAGGGCTCGGTCGGAGCCTGCGGCGATCTGGCGCCGATGTCGCAGATCGCGCTGGTGGTGATGGGCGAGGGACAGGCGTGGTACGGGGGCCAGCTCCTGCCCGGCGTGGAGGCGCTGCGGCGCGCGGGGCTCGAGCCGGAGGTGCTTCAGGCGCGCGACGGTCTGGGCATCATCAACGGCTCCAACGTGCTCAACGGCATGAACGCCCTTCACTTGTTCGATGCCAATCGCTGGCTCAAGCAGGCGGAGATCGCGGCGGCGATGACGCTGGAGGCGCTCAACGCCAACATGAAGCCGTACGACGTCCGGCTGCACGAGGCGCGCGGCTTCGCCGGCGCGGTGCGCAGCGCCAGGGCCATCGAGCAGTGCGTCGCCGGAAGCGACGTGCTCCAATCGGGCCGCAAGCGGGTGCAGGATGCCTACTCGATGCGCAGCACCCCGCAGGTGATCGGCGCCGCCCACGACGCCGTGGTGTACGCCCGCAGCCAGGTCGAGATCGAGCTCAACGGCGTGGGGGACAACCCCATCTTCTTCGCCGACGAGGATCTCGTGCTCACGGGCGCCAACTTCCAGGGCACCCCGGTCTCGCTGCCCATGGAGTTGGTGGGCGCCGCCGTCTCCATGGTTTCGGTGCTGTCGGAGCGCCGCCTCAACCGGCTGCTCAACCCGGCCCTGTCGGCGGGGTTGCCGCCATTCCTCACCGAACGCCCGGGGCTCTATAGCGGCCTCATGCTGAGCCAGTACACCGCCGGGACGCTGATCGTCGAACAGCGCATGCTCTCGGCCCCGGCCGCCAATCAGTCCATCCCCGCCGCGGCCGACCAGGAGGACTTCGTGAGCATGGGGATGAATACGGCCCTCAAGAACGCGCAGATCCTGCGGAACGCCTGCGGTGTCCTCGGGATCGAGTTCATCGCTGCCGCGCAGGCGTTGGATCTGCGGGGGCATGCCATGGGGAAGGGGGTCGCCGCGGCCCACGAGGTGGTGCGGCGTCACGTGGCGCACCTGGGTGAGGACCGGCCGCTCTCGCCCGACCACACCCGCATGGCCGAGGTGGTCGAGTCTGGCGAGATCCTGGCGGCGGTGGAGGCGGCGGTAGGGACCCTCGACTAACCCCACAAACCAGGACGCAAACCCGAGCGAGTCGCTACCATTGCATATGAAACATTTAGAACGTATTGAACGTATTAGCTCTAGAGCCGCCGGGGGACGGATGAACGAGCAGACCAGGCAGTGGATCGAGCGGACCGGGTTGGCGGTCGAGCGCCTCGGGGCCTCGCGCACGTTCGGGCGCCTCTTCGGCCTGCTGCTGGTGGCCGAGCGCCCGCTCTCCCTCGACGACATGGCCGAGCAGTTGAGCGTGAGCAAGGCCTCGATCAGCACCAACGCCCGGCTCTGCGAGCAGCTCGGGATGGTACGGCGCATCAGCGTCCCCGGCGACCGACGCGACTATTACGAGATGCGGCCGGGCTCGTTCGAGCGCATGCTGGCCGCGCGCATGCAGGTCCTGCAGCAGATGATCGACCTGGCGGACGAGGGGCTGGCCGCGGTGGGACCCGACAGCCCCGCAGCACGTTCCCGTCTCACGGAGATGCGCGACTTCTACCAATGGACGGGAATGGAGATGGCCGCGATCTTGGCCCAGTGGCAGAAGCAAAAGCGGCAGCGACTGGCCGGCACGGAACAGGAGCGGACACGATGACGGTAGCCGCCAAGCTGGAAGAGGTGAGGAAGATCTACCGCACCGGGGGCGTCGAGGTCCACGCCGTGCGTGGCGTGAGCCTCGAGATCGAGAGCGGAGCGTTTCTCTCGATCGCCGGGCCGTCGGGCTCCGGCAAAACCACGCTGCTGAATCTGCTGGGGGCGCTCGACACGCCGAGCGCGGGGACCGTGCGGATCGGGGACCGCACCACCCAGGGACTCTCCGCTCGGACCCTCGCCGACTTCCGCAACACGCACCTGGGATTCGTGTTCCAGACCTTCAACCTCATCCCGGTGCTCACGGTGCGGGAGAACGTGGAGTTCCCGCTCCAGCTCCAGGGCGTCGCCGAACGGGGCGAGCGTCGCCGGCGGGTAGACGAGCTGTTGGGCGAGGTCGGGCTGCACGGGCTCGCCGAGCGCCGGCCCGGCGAGCTGAGCGGCGGACAGCAGCAGCGGGTGGCGATCGCCCGGGCGCTGGTGAAGAACCCGACGCTGGTGCTGGCCGACGAGCCCACGGCGAACATCGACAGCGAGACGGCGCTCGAGATCATGCGGCTGATGCAGCAGATGAACGAGCGGCGTGGCACCACCTTCGTGTTCTCCACGCACGATCCGTTGGTCATGCGCCACGCCACCCGGCTGGTGCGGCTGCTAGACGGTCAGGTGGCCTCGGACGAGCGCCAGGGCGGACTGCGGCATGACACCTGAGACCCTGCCCGGCCGGCTCGGCTGGCTCGCGACGCTGCGCCTGGCGTGGCGCAATCTGCGGCGCAACAAGCGGCGTACCTGGATCACTGCCGTCACCGTGTCGCTGGCCGTGCTGCTGCTCCAGCTGAGCATCGCCGTGATGATCGGTGTCGAGCGGCAGTCGTACGACAACCTGATCAACTACCAGACGGCGCACGCGAAGCTCTACGCAGCGGGCTACTTCGAGAACCGGGAGGAGCTTCCCCTCGACTACACGCTGACCGATTTGGAGGCACTGCAGGCCTCGGTGCAGCAGGTCTCGGGGGTGGCGGCCACCACGCCGCGGCTCGCATTCCAGGCGAGCCTGTCCGACGGCGTGGACCAGGTGGCGTGCTTCGGGACCGGCATCCAGCTTGCCGGCAGCGACACCGAGGTGTTCCGCATCCCGCAGGCCATCGTGGCCGGGGAGTACCTGCGGCCCGGTGAGGAAGGGATGCTGCTCGGCTCCGGGTTGGCGGAACTGTTCGACGCGGAGGTGGGCGACTGGCTCACGGTGCTCACCAAGACGCGGGACGGCGCGTACGAGGCGCTCGACCTGCCCATCGTGGGGATCGTGGGAACCGGCAACCCGGTCATCGACCGGAACACCTTCCTCGTGTCCCTCGAGACGGCCCGCTACATGCTGGACCTGCAGGAGGAGGCGACGGAGGTGGCCGTGCGGTTCTCGCTGGGGGCACGTGAGATGGCCACGCTCCGCGCCCTCGTCGAGAGGGTCGAGCAGCTCGGCTACGAGGTGAAGGGCTGGCGCGAAGCGGAGGCCGATTTCCTGGCGTTTGCGGCCATGAAGCGCCTGGGGAGCGTGGCGATGCTCAGCATCTTTGTGGTGCTGGCGCTCGTCGGCGTCACCAACACCGTGCTCATGGCGGCGTTCGAGCGCACCCGCGAGGTCGGCATGCTGATGGCCATGGGCCTGCGCGGCGGGGGCGTGCGCAAGCTGTTCCTCACCGAGGGTGCACTCGCGGGCCTGTTGGGCGGAGCAGTCGGCTCGCTGCTCGCGCTGGTGCTCATCGCGTACCTGGCGTCGGTGGGTATCAACATCACCGCCCTGTACGGCGAGATGGACATCGGCTATCCCGTGAAGGACCGGATGTATGCGGCGCTTGAGCCGCTCACGCTCGTGGTCGTGTGGCTGGCGACGGGGTTGGCGGCGGCGGCTGCGTCGCTCTATCCCGCCGCGCGCGCGAGTCGCAGGCCACCGGTCGAGGCCCTGCGCCATGCCTAGGCGGCGCATCCCCCTGCTGCGCTTGGCCTGGCGCAATACGCGGCGTCACATGCGCCGCACCCTGCTCACTGTGACCGCCGTGACGGTCGCCGTGGCTGCGCTGACCTACGGTCCCGCACACGTCACCGGGATTCTGGGCGACTTTCTCGACTCGTACGCGCGCACCGAGTCGGGGCACGTGCGGATCCGGCGCGACGGCTACACCGCGCGCGAACGCTTCATGCCCGTGTACCTCAACCTGCCTCGGGTGGACGAGCTGGTGGCCGCGGCGCGTGCGCATGCCGGAGTGGAAGAAGTTCTCCCGAGGATCAAGGCGCCGGTACTGGTGGACGGCGCCGGCTCCAACCGCGGGGGACTGCTGCTGGGACTGGACCTCGAGCGCGAGACGGGGTACCTGGACCCTGCGGCCATGGTCGCCGAGGGGCGGCTGCCTGACCCCGGGTCGGCCGAGATCTTGGTGGGGAGGCTCTTCGCCGAGAAGCTGCAGGTGAGTGTGGGGGACACGGTCGTGCTGTTGGCGCAGACCGCGTACCGTTCGCTGGGCGGGCTGAGCGCGGTGGTGACGGGGCTGGCCGCCTCCGGCATGGCGCAGTTCGACAACACGATCCTGATCGCGCCGCTGGATCAGGCGCAGGAGCTGGTCGACCTGCTGGGGGGCAGCACGGAGATTCTCGTGTTCATGGACGACCCGGAGGCGGCACGGGCGCTGGCTCGGGTCCTGCAGGAGGAGCTCGACCCGCTGGTCCCCGGGGGAGTGGAAGCCCGGTCGTGGAAGGACGAGGGTATGCTCGCCTCCATGATGCAGGTGGCCGAGGCCGCATTCGGCGTCATCCTCTTCATCATGCTGCTCATGGCGGCTCTCATCATCGTCAACACCATGCTGATGAGCGTGATGGAACGCACCCAGGAGTTCGGCATGCAGGCGGCACTGGGCATGCGGCGCGGCGACATCGTGGCGCTGGTGCTGGCAGAGGGGCTCGTGATCGGCATGATGGGTGCGGTCGCGGGCGGGGTGCTGGGCTCGGGCTTCGCGCTGTGGCTGGAGCGCACAGGGATCGACATACAGAGCGCCGCGAAGGCCATCGACCTCCCGTTCCAGGGTGTCATGTACCCCGACTGGCAGCTGCGGTTCGTGATCGCGGCTGCTGCCCTGGGGATGGTCACAGCGGTGATCGCGGCGCTGTACCCGGCGTGGCGCGCCGCACGCCTGACGCCGGCCGAGGCGTTGCGGACATGACGCTGCCGTGCTGGCGCTCAACGGTGCTCGGAACGGCACTCCTCGCCGTCTTCGCCGGCACGGCCCGCGCGCAGGTCACCGCCGAGCAGATCCTCGAGCGGGTGGACGAGAACATGACCATCCGCAGCGTACACACGCGCGCGATCATGAGCATCACCTATCGCGAGGGCGACGTGCGGGACCTGGAGTTCGAGTCGTGGGCCGAGGGGGAGGAGCGGTCGTTTCTCGAGTTCACATCGCCGCCGCGCGACGCTGGCAGCCGCTTCCTGCGGGTGGACGACAAGATGTGGATCTACCTGCCGCGCGCCGCGCGCAGTGTCCGCATCCAGGGCCGCATGCTGGAGCAGGGGCTCATGGGGAGCGACTTCTCCTACGGTGACGCCAGCGAAAACCCCAGCATGGTCGACGACTACGACGCCGAGATCGAGCGGGAGGAGCCGTTCGAGGGGCGTCCCACCTACGTGCTGTTCCTCACCGGTAAGCGCAGCGGCCTGGCCTACCCGCAGCGCCGCATCTGGGTGGACGCCGAGCGCTGGGTGCCGCTCAAGGAGGAGCGTTTCGCGCGGAGCGGGAAGCTCCTCAAGACGGCGGTGCTGAGCGACGTGCGGCAGATCGCGGGACGCTGGTATCCGTTCCAGATGGACCTGGACAACGCGCTGCAGGCCGATACCCGTACCAGCCTGCGGTTTCTCGAGCTCGAGTTCGACACCGACATCCCCGAGCGGGTGTTCTCGCTGCGCACCCTGGAGCGGGGGTTCTGAGGCGTCGGCACCGCTGGATCGACCCTCCCGCCTAGCGGGTATCACCCTGCGCCCCTATCCTACCTGGGCAAACTCGACCAACCGGAGTCGCCCTGGTGTCCCAGCAGCTCGAGCGCATCACGTCCGCCCTGGCCGGCCACTACGATATCGAGCGCGAGATCGGCAGCGGCGGGATGGCCACGGTGTACTTGGCGCACGACGCGCGGCACGACCGCCACGTGGCCCTCAAGGTGCTGCGGCCCGAGCTGGCGGCCACGCTGGGAAGCGAGCGGTTCCTGCGTGAGATCCGCATCGCGGCCAAGCTGACCCACCCGCACATCCTGCCGGTGTACGATTCGGGTGAGGCAAACGGGTTCCTCTACTTCGTCATGCCGTTCATCGACGGCGAGTCGCTCCGGCAGAAACTGGCCCGCGAAGGGGAGCTGCCGGTCGGCGAGGCCGTCCGTCTGGCGCGCGACGTGGCGGACGCGCTGGCCAAGGCGCACAAGCAGGGCGTCGTACACCGAGACATCAAGCCGGACAACGTGCTGCTCACGGAAGGTCACGCCCTGGTCGCCGACTTCGGCGTGGCGAAGGCCGTGAGCGCGGCGGCTGCGGACCAGGAGGTCACGAGCTCCGGCATGGCCGTGGGCACGCCGGCCTACATGGCTCCCGAGCAGGCCGCGGCCGACCCCAACATCGATCATCGGGCCGACATCTACGCCGTGGGAGCGCTCGTGTACGAGATGCTCACCGGGCGGCCGCCGTTCGAAGGAACCACTTCGCAGATGGTGTTGGCCGCTCACGTCACGGAGACCCCGACTCCCGTGACGCACTTCCGGCCATCGGTGCCCGCCCCCGTGGCGGCGGTGGTGATGAGGTGTCTCGAGAAGAAGGCGGCGGACCGGTGGCAGAGCGCCGCGGAGCTGCGTGCCCAGCTCGACGCGGTGGCCACGCCGAGCGGGCCGGTCACGCCCACCGGCGTCGCGGTGTCGCCGACGGGAAGTGACGAAGCGATGCTGCGCCGCAGCGAGCCGGCCCGGGTCCTGGGGGTGTTCGCCACCGGCTCCGTCGTGCTGCTGGCGCTGGTCTACCTGCTCATGGTGCGGTTGGGTCTGCCCGACTGGGTGTTCCCGGTCACGGTGGCCATCCTGGTTGTCGCCCTGCCTGTGGTCGTGCTCACCGGGCGGGCGGAGCGGCGCCGGGCCACATGGCGCGTCGAACGCAGCGTGGCGACGCCCGCAGAGGGTGGAGTGGAGGCGTTCCTCACGTGGCGCAACACGCTCGCCGGAGGCGGTCTGGCGTTCATGGCGCTCGCCGGCGCCGTGGGCGTGTACATGACGATGCGCCTGATGGGCATCGGGCCGGTGGGCACGCTGGTCGCGGCGGGAGTGCTCGACAAGCAGGAACGCATCGTGCTCGCGGAATTCGACAACCGCACGACCGACTCAACGCTGGGGGCGACGGTCACCGAGCTGTTCCGCATCGACCTGACACAGTCGCCCGCCGTCACGGTGATGGACCGCGGGCAGGCGGGGCAGGTGCTCGAGCGCATGCAGCGGGATCGCGACGCGCCATTGACGGCGGAGCTGGCCGTCGAGGTTGCCGAGCGCGAGGGGCTCAAGGCCGTCGTGACGGGCGACGTCCTCCAGGTCGGCGACGGCTACGTGGTGTCGAGCCGGCTCATGGCCGCGAGCACCGGCGAAGTGCTCTGGGCGGGGCGGGAATCGGCGTCCGAGGCAGCCGAGATCATCGGGGCGGTGGACGACCTCTCTGCGAGCCTGCGGGCGCGAATCGGAGAGTCGCTGCGCAGCATTCGGGCCGACGCCCCGCTCGACCGGGTGACCACCCGATCGAACGAGGCGCTGCGCAAGTACGCGCAGGCCGACGCGGCGACCAACCAGGGCGACCACGACCGTGCCATCAACCTGCTGGAGGAGGCGCTGGCGGTCGACAGCACGTTCGCCATGGCGTACCGCAAGCTGGCCGTCATCCTGCGCAACCAGGAGCGTGACCTCGCCAGGGCCGAGCAGGCGTTCACGCGCGCCTACGAGCTGCGCGACCGGTTGACGGAGCGGGAGCGGTACCTTACGGAAGCGGCGTACTTCACGTACGTCGAGAGCGACGAGCGGGTCGCCAACGAGGCCTACCGCGGCCTGCTCGAGAAGTACCCCACCGATCGAATCGCGCTGAACAACCTGGCCGTGAACCTGGGCGCCATGGGCCACGAGGAGGAGGCGACCGAACTCTACCTGCGCTCCATCGAGCTGGGCGGCGCGCCGGCCGTGACGTACACCAACTCGATCCAGACGCTGTACAACCTGGGGCGCGCGGACACGGCGGCGGCGATCCTGGACCGGTTCCAGCAGGATTACCCGGATCACCCGGAGGTCGCCCGCTACCGCGCGGGGTTCGAGAGCTCGCGGTTCGAGTACGATGCGGCGGAGCAGCACACGACGGCGCTCCGCGCGGCGCAACGCGGCAATCCGATGACGGATTACACGACGAACATGGATCTCGCCAACTACGCGCTGGCCAGAGGCCGGCTGGGCGAGGCGCGGCGGCTCATCGCCGAGGCGTTCACGATCCAGTCCGAACAGGAGTTCGGGTACATCCCGGGTCCCTGGGAAGCCTTCGCGCTCGAGATCGAGGCGTGGGCGAGCATCAGGTATCTCGGCGATACCGCCAGCGCCGCCGCGGCTCTGGATGAGGTTCGGGCGAGGTCGGCGTACGATTCGCTGCCCGTCGAGCAGCGCCAGCATCTGGATCTCGCGATCCTCAACGCCGAGGTCGGGCGTGCCGCGCGTGCGCGCGCGTTGATTGCCCGCTACGAGGTGGAAGTGAGCGATGCCATCCGACAGCAGGCTGCCGAGCGGGCCAAGTGGCACAGCGCCCGCGGCGCACTTGCCCTGGCGGAGGGCCGGCCGGCCGACGCGATCGACGAGTTCCGGCTGATGCGGGAGGTCGCGCCGCAGTGCGCCCTGTGTGGCCTGGTGGAGCTGGCACGGGCGTTCGATTCCGCGGGGATGCCCGACTCGGCGGTCGTGTACTACGAACGCTATCTGACCACCCCGACGCTGTTCCGCGCTGCGCAGGACAACGTCACCGTGTGGATGGTCATGCGCCGGCTCGGCGCGCTGTACGAGCAGTTCGGCGAGACCGAGCGGGCGCTGCTGTACTACGGCCGCTTCGTAGACCTCTGGCGTGATGCCGATCCGGAGCTGCAGCCGCAGGTGCGCGAGATCCAGGAGCGGATGGCCCGCCTCGCGGGAGAGCCGCGTGTGACGGAGTAGACGGGGCCGGCCGCGGGCGAGACGCGAGGAAGGCGACGCCGACGAGGCGTCGCCTTTCGTATGACTGGAGCACCTGGGTATTCTTCAGCGGACGCAACCGGTGCTCCCGCTGCACCCTCTGGAGCACCGCAACAGGGATGTGACGTGTCGGGAAGGTGAGGAGAACTCCAGATGCCAGAATTCAAGCACGTGAAGATTCCCAAGGGCGATCTCGTCACGGTCGCCGACGGCAAGCCCGCAGTGGGCGACCGTCCCATTATCGGCTCGCTGCGCGGCGACGGGATCGGACTCGACATCACGCCGGCCATGAAGCACGTGGTCGAGGCGGCCGTGAAGAAGGCGTACGGCGGCAAGAAGGAGATCGTGTGGTGCCCCATCTACGTGGGACTCGAGGGCCTACACCGGTACGGCGAGGTGCTGCCCAAGGAGTCGATCGAGGCGATCCAGCACCTCAAGATCGCCATCAAGGGGCCCTTCACCACGCCGATCGGTGAGGAGACGCACGTCTGCCTGAACTGCGCGCACCAGCAATACCACGACGGCACGTGCGACAAGTGCGGCAAGGACGATGGCGTGACACCGCGCTTCCGCTCCATCAACGTGGGCCTGCGCCAGGCGATGGATCTGTACGCCTGCGTGCGGCCGATCATGTACTTCGAGGGGGTGCCGGCGCCGAACAAGTACGCCGACCAGGTGAACTTCGTGATCTTCCGTGAGAACACGGAGGACGTCTACGCCGGCCACGACTTCGAGCGCGGCAGTGACACCGCCAAGGCCGTCATCGACCTGGTGAAGAAGCTGACGGGCCGCCAGATACGCGAGGACAGCGGCATCGGGGTCAAGCCCATCTCGGTGACCGGCACCAAGCGATTGGTGCGCATGGCGTGCCAGTGGGCGATCGCCAACGACCTGCCCTCGGTGACCCTGGT
>CP070716.1:1127169-1130990 GCA_020350425.1 Gemmatimonadota bacterium | reverse complement strand
CGCCGCCGCCGCCGATGCTCTGCGCGAACACGCCATGAGCAGCGGTACCCGACGTTGAGAGATCACCGCCTAGCTTGACTTCCACGTCACCGCCGTCGCCGGCGGCCCCACCAGCACCGCCGATGGCGATGCTGCCGAGCGAGCCCGCGATTCCGAGCCCGCCGGTGCCGCCGCCACCACCGATGCTCTGGGCGAACAGGCCGATCGCGCCCTCGCCGCCGGTCGAAACGTTGCCCGACTGGGCCAGGGTCACGCTGCCACCGTGACCACTGCTGCCCGTCCGGCCACCGACCGCAATCTGCAGGTCGAGGCTCGTGTCCCCGCCCGCCTCGTCCAAGTTCGCGTAGCCGCCATAGCCGCCGTCCCCGCCGCCGCCTCCAACGCTTTGCAGCATGATCCCGAAGGCCCCGGCTCCCCGGGTACGGACCTCGCCAACGTTGTCGATCCAGACCTGGCCGCCGTCGCTGGCCCCCTCACCCGAGCCGCCCACGGACAACGCAAGGCTCCATCCGGAAGGTTCGTCGTTCTCGTCGCCAGGCTGGCCAGCTGAATCGCGCTCGATCACCCCTGCGTTGCCGCCGCGACCGCCGCCGCCGCCGATGCTCTGCGCGAGTACCCCGTGGGCGTCCCGACCGAAGGTGTCGAGGTTTCCTTCGTTGACGATCATGACCGCGCCGCCGTCGTTACCGGCGCCGCCGCCGCCACCGATGCCGAAGTCGATCCCCAGCCCCTGATTTGCGCCGCTGGTCGCTATGGACGAGCCCCCGCTGCCGCCTCCGCCGCCGACGCCCTGCGCGAAGATTGCGTGCGCGTCGTCTCCCCGGGTCACTATCCCGCCCGCGTTCCGAACCATGACGGCGCCGCTCGCTCCGGCCACCCCGCCGCGTCCGCCAACGCTGACGGCCAGGTCGAGAAAGCTGCTCTGTCCGCCGCCCGGCGCCGAGACGCTCATGCCACCGTCACCACCGCCGCCGCCGATGCTCTGTGCCAAAACGCCGAACGCACTTCTTCCGCTCGTATCGATGAGCCCGTCGTTCTGCACGAGGACCGCTCCACCGTCCCCTGCCACGCCGCCCGCTCCGCCGACGGCCACGTTGAGATTGAGTCCAACCTGCTCGTCACCCGCTGCTGGCGCACTGCGCGAAATGCTCGCGCCGCCGGAGCCGCCGCCGCCGCCCACGCTCTGGGCGACGATCCCGTGGGCAACGTCTCCGGTCGTGACCAGGCGCCCGGTACTGGCCACACGCACCGGGCCGGCCGAGCCTCCTGCACCGCCGCGGCCGCCGAGGCTGAAGCCGATCTCGATGCCTACGTTCCCGCCGCCGCCGCTGCCGTCGGTGATCGACGATCCGGCTGCGCCGCCACCACCGCCTATGCTCTGCGCAAACAAGGCGTGACTGCCGTCACCACGCGTGATGACGTCGCCCCCTGACTCGATGATCACGGCGCCGCCGTCGCCCGCCGCGCCGCCGGTCCCGCCTGCCCCGATGGCCAGGCCGATGCTCCAGCTCAGCTTTTCCGCTTCCTCCTCATCGTTGTTCTCTTCCTGCTGCGGAAGCGATGGCTGCTCTTCCTCATCGTCCCCAGCCTCGATCCTCGCCGTGGAGTTTCCGCCGTCGCCGCCGCCACCACCAATGCTCTGGGCCAACACCCCATAGGCTCGCGTGCCGCTCGTGTCGATCCTTCCGTCGTGACTGACCCACACCTGCCCTGCGTCGCCGGCGACACCTCCGTCGCCTCCTATCGCCGCATTGACGTTCACGGCCAGCTTCGCCTCCGAGTTGGCGGCCTTGCTGGTCGACGCGCTCGCACCTCCCGCGCCTCCGCCGCCGCCGATGCTCTGCGCGACGATGCCGTGCCCATTGTCGCCGAGTGTCACGAGCGTCCCGGCGTTCGACAGGTTCACGTCGGCGGCGGATCCGCCACCGCCGCCACGACCGCCCAGGCTGAAGCCGAGCTCGATCCCGATGTCGCCACCCCCGCCACTGCCGTCGGTCGTCGCCATGCCGCCGGCGCCGCCGCCGCCGCCTACGCTCTGCGCGAACAGCGCGTGACTTCCGGCGCCATGAGTCAGCACGCCACCGTCCGTGGACAGGCTGACCTTGCCTCCGTCGCCCGCGGCACCGCCGGCGCCGCCTGCCCCGATGGCGAGTCCGACACTCCAGCTCTTGCTGTTGTCTTTCTGGGAATCGTCGGATCCCGGGTCCGTCCCGTCACCAGGATCCGGTTTGTCCTCGGGCTTCGGCTCGTCGCCCTCCGTAACCAGGTTGACGACGTGTGCGTCGCCCCCGTCGCCGCCGCCTCCGCCAACGCTCTGCGCGAGCACGCCGAAGGCACGAGTGCCGAGTGTCTCGATGCTGCCGCTGTTCTGCGCCGAGACCGCACCGGCGTTGCCGCCGCCGCCGCCCTGCCCTCCGATCGCCGCGGAGACCTGCTTGGACTCCGAGCCCTGCATCAGTGATCCGGTGGCTGCGAACCCGCCTGCGCCGCCGCCACCACCCACGCTCTGTACGACCACGGCATGCGAGCCGCCGCCCATCGTGAATATCGAGCTGTCGTTCTCGAGGACGACGTCGCCGGCCTCGCCGGCCGTGCCGCCGCGCCCTCCCATGCCGAAATTGATCGAGGCCTTCTTGCCGGTGCCTCCGGCCAGGCTGAAGCCGCCGTCGCCGCCGCCGCCCCCGACGCTCTGCACGAATATTCCAAACGCCCTTTCGCCGCCCGTCTCGACGGCCTCGCCCGTGCTCGACAGGTGGACCAGAGACGCTTCGCCACCGCCACCGCCCTTGCCACCGATGCTCGCGCTGATCTGGGCATTCTCCCGCGACACGCCGCCCACGACGCTGAAGCCGCCGGAGCCGCCACCGCCGCCTACGCTCTGCGCGAACAACGCGTGCGCGCCGGATCCCAGCGTCGCGACGCTGCTTGTGCTGACGACGCTGACCTCACCGCCACGGCTGCCGCTTCCGCCGCCGCCGCCCATCCCGAAGTTGACGGTCGCCGACTTGCTGATGCCGCCGGCGATTGCAAAACCGCCGTTTCCCCCACTGCCGCCGATGCTCTGCGCCAGGAGCCCATACGAGCGGTCGCCCGAGGTACCGATGACGTCACCCGTGCTCGTGACCGTGACCTTCCCCGAGACCGATCCACCGCCACCACTGCCGCCGACGGCGGCAGCGACCTGGGCGCTTTCCGTCGAGACACCGCCCGCGATGGCGAAGCCACCCGCCCCGCCGCCACCGCCCACGCTCTGGGCGAACAAGCCGTGAGCATCCGCGCCAGCGGTGTATACGCTGCTCGAGGACGTCAGCGTCGCAGGACCCGCACTGCTGCCCTCCCCGCCGCCCCCGCCGAGACCGAAGTTGACCGAAGCGGACTTGCTGATGCCGCCGGCGACGCTGAAGCCACCCGCACCGCCGCTGCCGCCAATGCTCTGCGCCAGCATCCCGTGCGAACGATCGCCGGACGTGACCACCGTCTCACCAGAACTGTCTAGGAGAACCTCGCCTGACCGCCCGCCGTCCCCGCCTGCGCCCCCGATCGCCGCGCCGATCTGCGCGCTCTGCGCGGAGATCCCGCCCGAGACGGCAAAGCCGCCGGAGCCACCGCCCCCGCCTAGGCTCTGCGCGAACAGGCCATGCGAATCGTCGCCAAGCGTCTCCACAACGCTGCGGCTGGTGAGCGAAACCGTGTCCCCCGCACCTCCGTCGCCACCACTGCCGCCGAGCGCGAAATTGACCGAGGCCGACTGGCTGATGCCGCCCGCAACGCTGAAACCGCCGCTCCCGCCGCTGCCACCCACGCTCTGCGCCAGCATCCCG
>CP070716.1:1126006-1127069 GCA_020350425.1 Gemmatimonadota bacterium | reverse complement strand
TTCAGCGGCGCCAGAAGTGCGGCTCGAGGATCACCAGCACGGTGAAGATCTCGAGCCGGCCGGCGAGCATGCAGAAGGCGAGAACCAGCTTCGCCGTCGCCGGAAAGTGCGCGAAGTTATCCGTGGGGCCGACACCGCCGAGCCCCGGGCCCACGTTGCCGATGGCGGTGAAGGCCGACGACATCGAGGTCACCAGATCGTAGCCGTGCGCGGCCACGATCAGTCCGGCGATACCCGCGATCAGCAGGTAGGCCAGGAAGAAGACGGCGACTCCGCTCACCACGTCTTCGGAGACGGAGCGGCCGGCGTAGCGCACGCCGCGCACGGCGTGCGGGTGCGTCAGCCGCCACACGAAGGTGCGCAGCGCGTTCATGCCCAGCACGAAGCGCAGCGTCTTGATGCCGCCGCTCGTCGAGCCCGCCATGCCGCCCACCAGCAGCAGGTGGAACATCAGGAACTGCCCCATGGCGGGCCACAGCTCGTAGTCGTCGGTGGCGAACCCCGTGGTAGTGAGAATCGAGACCACCTGGAACGTGGCGATGCGCAGCTTCTCCTCGGTCACACCCGTGCTCGCGAGCATCCACAGGATCGCTCCGCTGCCCAGCGCGATGAACGCCAGGTACAGACGCAGCTCCACGTCGCGCAGCACGCCGACCACGCGGCCCGCCAGCAGCCGGTAGTGCAGCGCGAAGTTGGTGCCCGCGAGCACCATGAACAGCACGATCAGCCACTGGGAGGCCGCGCCGAATGCGCCGACCGACGCGCTGCGCGTGGAGAAGCCGCCCGTCGCCAGCGTGGTCAGGGCGTGGCACAGCGCGTCGAACGCGCCCATGCCCGTGAACAGCAACCCCACGAAGGCGAGGCCGGTCAATCCGAAGTAGATGAACCACAGGCGCTGCGCCGTGACCGCGATGCGCGGCGTGAGCTTGTCCTTCACGGGTCCCGGCACCTCCGCGCGGAACAGCTGCATGCCGCCGATGCCGAGCAGCGGCAGCACCGCGATGGTGAAGACGATGATCCCCATGCCGCCGAGCCACTGCGTGAGCGAGCGCCACAGCAGCAG
>CP070716.1:1124735-1125906 GCA_020350425.1 Gemmatimonadota bacterium | reverse complement strand
GCGTCCGCGGATCACGCGGTGCTCGGCAGCGAGCAGTTTGCGCTGCGCAGCTTCGCGCCAACCCCCGCGCTCGTGGAGCGCCTGGCGGAGGTGCACCGGGCCGCGCTGGGTCGCGACCTGGCCGTCACGTGGTACGGCGGCATCACCGATGCGCGCTCGTTTCTGGCCCACGGCATCCCGGCGGCCACCGTGATGTCCCGCGAGGCCGGGGTGCTCTTCTCGCGCGGCCTCCACTCCGCCGCCGACGATCGCTCCCGCGTCGACACCGCGGCGCTGGAGGCCAGCCTGGCCTTCCTGCTCGCCTTCGCCCGGGACGTCGACGAGCGCGGGTTGCCGGCGGCGGCCGGCGCGAGCGCCGGCCCCGAGCTTCGCTAAGGTCCGCCCCCATGCGCCATTGGATTTCCGCAGCAGCGGTGCTCGCCGTGGCGGCGTTCCTGGTGAGCGGCTGCGATCGGCACGTGGAGCCCTTCGACCCGGGTGAGCAGCCCGAGCAGCCCGACCTCTCCAAGATCTTCCCCGAGGGCGCCGGGGGCGCCCGGCCCGCCATGGCCGAGCTGCCTCCGTCGCCGCAGCAGCGGGGCGCCCCACCGCTGATGCCCGCGGCGGCACCCGCAGCGGAGCCGGTACCTCCGCCTCCGCAGCCGCAGGCACAGGCGGAGGTGAAGCCCATTCGAGGGACGATCCGCCTGGCGCCGGAGCTGGAGGGCCGCGTGCCGGCCGGCGGCGTACTCTTCATCATCGTGCGCCACGGCAGCGCCGGGCCGCCTCTGGCGGTGAAGCGGATTCCGTCGCCGAGCTTTCCGCTCGACTTCGAGATCGGGGCGGGCGATCGGATGGGCACGAGCGTGCCCTTCGCGGGCCCGATGCAGGTCTCGGCGCGCGTCGATGCCGACGGCAACGTCAGCAAGGGACCGGGAGATCTCGCGGGGGACGCGGCCGAGGGTGTGGAGCCCGGCGCGAGCGACGTCGTTCTGCTGCTCGACCGGGTGCTGTGAGCGCGTCAGATCACGTCGAGTGATTCGACGGCCGCCCGCGTCCCCGACACCACGAGCCGATCTCCCTCCGCGATCACGTCGTCCGCCGTGGGCACCCGAATGGCCGGGCGCCCGTCGTCGGCGGCGCGCTTGTGCAGCAGCACGATGTGCACGCCGGTGTCCGCGGCCAGATTGAG
>CP070716.1:1123462-1124635 GCA_020350425.1 Gemmatimonadota bacterium | reverse complement strand
CGGAGGCCGCTCGGCGGACTGTAGTAGTCCGCTATGATCACCGCAGTCTCTTTCGAGCCCGACCCGTGTCCAGCCTCGTTGAGAGGCTGCGGACAATCGACTCCCAGCCTTGCCAACTACCCGGTCGTTGTCGGGGAGCTGCCGCTGCGAGTCACGGGAGGACCACCACTACCGCACCTGGTCCGGACACGGGCTCCTCCCGATCCACGACGAACACTACGCGGCGTGGACTTAAGGGAGGATGAAGTCACCGTTAACCGGAATCGTCCGATTCGTACTCGGGGTTGCGGTACGGTCCCGCGCCGAGCGGTGCCTCCGTGTCGACGGGCTTCCTGGTGGGAGCGTCGGCCTCGATGAGGCGCCACAGAGGGCAGTCCTCGCGGCGCATGTCCGCCCGCAGCAGCGGGCAACGTCCGTCGGGAAGCCGGCAGTGTTCGAGGCAGAAGCTCTGTGCGGCGCCCTCGAGCTGGGACGTGCGGCGCCGCGCGGTCCGGTGCCCCGCCCAGAACGCGGTGGCGCCGATTGCCGCGCCGGCGGCGAGCAGCGACCAGATTGTGAGTGCGGACATGAGCCCTCCCGCAGACCGGCCCGGTGCACGTATGGCCCCCGGTTGCTGAAGAGAGGGTGAAGCGGGCGTGAACCCGGAAGCGGTTCCTGCCGCCGCGCACCGCGTGCTATCTTCCTGCCCAATCCACCGACCCTCTGGAGGCCCCTGACATGCCCCAAGCCGGCGTGGCGCAGTCCGCCGCCCTCGACCTGCTCTGTGTCAACACCGTCCGCACTCTCTCGATGGATGCCGTTCAGCGTGCCAACTCGGGCCACCCCGGAGCGCCCATGGCGCTGGCGCCGCTGTGCTACGTGCTGTGGACCAGGCACCTGCGGCACAATCCGGCCAATCCGGCATGGCAGGACCGGGACCGCTTCGTGCTATCGGCCGGACACGCCTCGATGCTGCTGTACAGCCTGCTCCACCTGACCGGCTACGAAGTCTCGCTGGACGACATCAAGAACTTCCGTCAGCTGGGCAGCACCACGCCGGGTCACCCGGAGCGCGGGCACACCCCCGGGGTCGAGACCACCACCGGCCCGCTGGGTCAGGGCCTTGCCAACTCGGTCGGGATGGCGCTGGCCGAGGCGCACCTGGCGCGCGTGTTCAACCGGCCCGAGCACGAG
>CP070716.1:1122185-1123362 GCA_020350425.1 Gemmatimonadota bacterium | reverse complement strand
GAGTGGATCACCAGGTCCGCCCCGTGCTCCAGAGGCCGGAAGTTCACCGGTGACGCGAAGGTCGAGTCCACCATGAGCGCGATGCCCCGCTCGCGGCAGAACAGGGCCAGCGGCTCGAGGTCCAGCACGCGCATGATCGGGTTAGTGGGGGTCTCCACGAATATCGCACGCGTCGTCTTGCGCACGTGCTTGCGCCACTTCCTCTGGTTGTCGGGCTCCACCAGCGTGACGTCGATGCCGAGCTTGCCGAACTCCTCGGTGAACAGCTTGCGTGTGCCACCGTAGATCCAGGCGCTCGCCAGGAGGTGGTCTCCGGGGCGCAGCATCGCGAGGTGCGCGAGAGCCGTGGCGCCCATCCCGCTGGCGGTGAAGATGGCGCGTTCCGCGCCCTCCAGTATGGCGAACTTCTCGCCCAGAGTCGTCTGATTGGGGTTGTTGCCGTACCGCGTGTACAGCACTTCGTCGCTCGAGCCGATGGGATGGACGAAAGTGCTGCTCTGGTAGATCGGGGTGGAGACCGGAGATTTGTCGGCCTTGGCGTGCCCTTGCCCGTGGATTGCCCGCGTCGAGGGGCCCGTATCTCCCTTGGACATCATGCGCTCAGTGCCATGTAGCCATCGGAGGAGCGCTGCACCAGCCGCTGCCCGCGCAGCGCCTCGAGCGCCTGGCGCACCGCTTCCGGAGGAAGCGAGAGGCGCGATGCGAGGTCCTCCACGTCGGCCGGGCCACCGTCGGAAAGCAGCGTGAACGCGAGCCTGGCGGTCTCATCCATCGGGCCAAGCACGCGCACGCGTCCCTCGCGGTCCCGCGCTACCACGGCGAGCCGGTGCCGCTCCAGCACGTGCTCGATGGCCTCGCAGTGCGAGGCGGTCACACCGTGCAGGAAGAAGTACCGGGCCTGGCCGTGCTGCAATAGCAGCTTGCCCACCACCTCATCGGCGCACGAGATGTCGAGACAGCCGACGGTCCCGAAGTCGATCACGGCGATCTGCTCCCCGTCGAGCGCCTCCAGAACCTGCTCGATGCCGCCCCGCACGGCCTGGCCGGTGGGGCGGGTCACCAGGTCGCCGTACAGGCTCGAGACTCTACGTTGCAGAATGGCCTTGAGGTCGATTCGCATCCGTTACTCGGGCTGTTGCGCCGGTATGATCATGAGCACCTGGCTGCCGGGGAACGC
>CP070716.1:1120867-1122085 GCA_020350425.1 Gemmatimonadota bacterium | reverse complement strand
CAGTGCGCCCCCGGCCACGACGAGGTCCGACGTGACGGCCGGGGTCGTCGTGTTCTCAAACAACAGCGCCCCGGCACCCGAGAGGGCTGTGATTCCCGTGAGATCGTAGCCGCCCAGCACAGTCACCGACCCCGCGGCCACGTCGAGAGTACCAGCGCCGCTGACAGTGGACGTGGAGCCGAGTACGTGCGTGCCCCCGTTGAATGCCACGCCCCCGGTCGCCAGTACTGCGAGATTCCCGTCCACCGTGGAGGAACCCGAGAGGTTGACGGCCGCGCCGCTGAGCACGGTGAGCGTCGCGCCGCTCGCCACGTTGACCGCGCCCGAGAACGCCCCGCCGAGCCATACCTCGAGCTCGCCCCCCTGCACGTCCACCGTCCCGCCCACGACCGAAGGAATATTGAGCTGCGCCACGCCGGCGGTGACGCGCAGCGCTCCGGCCAACGTCAACAGCCCGGCGGAGGATGCCAGCCGCGCATCGTTCATCTCGATCACGCCGGCGGGGTTGACCTGGGCGTTCCCGACGACGTCCAGCGATGAGGCCGGACCCAGCGTGAGCGTCTGGGTGCCGCTCGCTCCTCCCAGCGTCAGTGCCGCGACGGTATGGTTGGCTGCGATGGCGACCGCATAGGTCCCGGCGAGATCGATCACCGCGGTGTCGCCCGCCCCCGGCACCCGGCTGGGAGTCCAGTTGGCCGGGGCGCTCCAGTCGCCGCCCGCCCCGTTGCTCCAGCTGACCGTGACCCCCGCGGCCGCCGTGGCACCAACGCCCGCCTGCACCGCCGCGAATCCAGCCACCGTGGCGGTGGCCGCCTGCGCCCCGGCGCCCGGACCGAGGGTCCAGAGGGTCTGAGCCTCGCCGTTCACGTCGGTGTCCACCGAGTCCACACTGAACGAGCCCCCGTCGCCGGTCTGGAACAGCACGGGTACTCCTTGGACCGGGAGCTGGTCCGCCGCGCTGACGAGAACGGTTATGGGCACCGGGAGCTGCGTGCTCACGGTTCCGCTCTGGTCGTTCCCATCGGTGACGGCTATCGCGCTCGGCACAGGCTGCACCACCACGCTCGCCGTATCGCTCTGGCCGGTGAGCAAGGTCGCCTGGATGACCACGCCGCCTCGCGTGCTGCCACCCACCACGTTGCCGACCGCTTCATCGGGTACCGTGGCCCTGGCGGGATCCAGCGAGCTCCACGCCACAGGCGTGCCGGGAATCGGAGT
>CP070716.1:1119534-1120767 GCA_020350425.1 Gemmatimonadota bacterium | reverse complement strand
AGCCTGGTGTTCGGGCCGACGCAGGTCGTGAACCGCATCAACCAGGACACCGAGATCTCGCGCCAGGTCTCGCTATGGGATCAGCGCGGCTCGCAGGTAATCCGCGGCAACCTGCTGGTGATCCCCATCGAGGAGTCGCTCATCTTCGTACAGGCGCTCTACCTGCGCGCCGAGGGCGGGCGCATCCCCGAGCTCAAGCGCGTGATCGTGGCGTACGAGAACCAGGTGGTGATGGAGGAGACGCTGGAGCGGGGCCTTGCACGGCTGTTCGGTGGGATGCCGGCGAGCGAGACGCGGGCCGAGCTGCCACTCGCCGCCGCTGCCGCCGCGACTCCGCAGGCCGCCCCCGCAACCGCCAGTGTCGCTGACTTGATCCAGCAGGCCGCGCAGCACTACGAGGCCGCCATCCAGGCGCAGCGCCGCGGCGACTGGACGCGCTACGGTGAGGAGATGCGCATGGTGGGCGAGCTGCTGCAGCGGTTGGAGGAGCTGTCGGGAGGGGGCTAGGAGGAGTGGCGGCCATCGACCCACGTGCGCTTGGACGCCACGCGGCGCGGGCGGGGGAATCCTAGTTGGCCAAGCGTCGCAGATAACGCTCGAGGCGACCCTCGGTTGTGTGCGCGTCCGGTCCCAGGTAGTCGGCCGACGCCGCCTGCAGGCTGTCCCGCATCAGCTCGATCCGCTCGGCGGCCCGGCGGTAGAGCGCTGATAGCGTGACGCTGTATCCCTCGACCAGGCGGGCCGTCTCAGACAGCATCGTTGCTCCAAAGTCGAGGTATGCCCGGATCATCCCCCTGCCACCACGTCGCTCGACGTGCTGCGGAAAGCAGCCGCTCCACCACAGGGCCAGCGCCCCACAGCGCGACGCTCGCTCGGCACGCACTCTGCTGCCCGCCGGAAGCCCGACCACCGCCCGCCACCACGCCACGATGCCGCGCTCGCCCGTGCGTCCCACCTCCGTCGCCGTGGTGCGCAGGAACGCGAGGGGTATGCTGGCCGTGAAGTCGGCCAACGGGATGTCTTGCTCGCCCCGGGCCCGCAACTCGGCCCGCACGGGCACGTACCACAGCAGCGTCAGCGGCAGGGCCGCCGGCGCTCCGCCGTGGCCGCGCACCGCCTCCACGGCCACGCCCGCCTCGGGCCGCGCGTGCACCGCGCCCGCCACCAGGCCGACCTGTGCGAGCTGTTGCTGCGAGATCTGCTGCGCCGAATGCCGCGCCGTGACGTGCCCGA
>CP070716.1:1118178-1119434 GCA_020350425.1 Gemmatimonadota bacterium | reverse complement strand
ATCTCGACAAGCTCACGCGGGGCTTCTCGACGCCGCAGACCTATCTCGCCACCCACCCCGCCCTGCCCGAACGCGTGGCCGAAGCCACCACCAATGCGCAGGTTCGGGAGTGGAGGGCCGAATTCGAGCGCGGCCCGCTGGGGACGCGCTCGCTCGCCACGCTCGAGTCCACGCGGGACGCCTACCTCGATCGGATCGAGGGGGCCGCGGTGAGCCGACCCGCCTCCGAGGGCCTATTCCAGGGCGACCGCTTCCTGCATCCCGTACTGAACTTCTCCCTGCGCTTTCCGCCCGAGTGGAACCACGTCAACCAGGCGAGTCAGGTGGTCAGCATCGCCCCCACCCGCGACGGTGTGGTCCTGCTGCAGCTCCACGGAGAGGGCGAAGACCCGGTGGCGACCGCGCGGCGCTATGCCGCCAGGGAGGGCCTGCGGCTCGAGAACCCCACACCGCTCAAGATCGGCGGGCTTCCCGCCTTTCGCACCGAAGCGCAGATCGAGACGAGCTTCGGGCGCGTCGATGCGGAGATCACGTGGATCGCACACGAGGGCCGCATCTACTGCCTGATCGCCGGCATGCAGCCCGGTGTATTCCGCAAGTACCAGGGCCTGTTCCGCCGCTTCGCGCACAGCTTCCGCCCACTCACGACCGAGGAGCGCGCGGGCATCACCGAGGACCGCCTGCGCATCGTCGAGGCCCGCGAAGGCGAGACCCTCGGCGAGCTGAGCGAGCGCTCGGGCAACCAGTGGGATCTGACCTACACGGCCATCGCCAACGATCTCTTCGTCGACGATCGACTGGCCGGCGGACAGCGCGTCAAGGTCGCCGTGCGAGAATCGTACGCGGAGCCGCGCGATGCGCCGTCCGGCCGTGCGGACGGGGGCTCACGATGACGGCGGAGGATCCTGCGGCCCCGTGTAGCTGCGCGCGATCGGCACCTTGATCCGCTGACCCTCGCGCAGGGATGCGTCCCCTTCCAGCGCGTTCGCCACGGCGGTCTGCTCGGTACTCCAGCGGGCGCGTGTGCGATCGACCAGCGCGGAGAGCACCTCGCCCTCGCCCGCCTCGACGATGCGCAGGCGGTCCTCGGTGATGCTCGCGCGCTCCTCGGCGCCCAGCGCCCGCAGGCTCAGCGCGACGTCGATGAAGGGCGTCTGATACGCGTCGTAATCGCTGTTTCGGCACACGCCGGTGATCTGGTAGACGAGTCCGTCGTGGGCGATCCAGCTGACGTCGAGCGTGGCTCCGCCGCTCCG
>CP070716.1:1116819-1118078 GCA_020350425.1 Gemmatimonadota bacterium | reverse complement strand
GTTTCGTTACTTCCTTTGCGAAGTGGAAGACGACCGCATCGTCATATTCCTGGAAGAATTTCTCGCACTCGGAAACGGAAGGCATGTTTGGAGGGCAGGTGGCCCTTTGCCCATATCTCCCACAGCCGAACATGCACTTCATTCGAACCCATTGGGAGACGACGATTTTTTCGGGCTCAATCCATTTGAAATCCGTGTAGCCGTGCTTGTGAAAAAGGGCCTCCAGTTCTTCGCGTTTGTTATCCTTCCGGTCCAGTTTCGTTTCCATTGGTACTCCCCTTTTTCGCTTCATTTTTCTCAGGGCCTCCCCAGAGGACATGAGCCGAGTCCAAGCCTCGTGCACTTGATTATCGAATATCCACGATCTTATACTAACATAACACAAAGGCATGGGGTATATGCAACCCGAGTGCGACAACGCCCGGGGATACAATCTCCGTTCAGAATACGTCATTTTTGGGCATTGAGAGGTGAAAATCCATGGCACTTCCAGCCAACAAGACAAAAATTGTTTGCACCATCGGGCCGGCTTCTGAGTCTCCGGAGATCATGGAGCACATGATCCGGGCGGGTATGAACATTGCCCGTCTCAACTTCTCTCACGGCGATTTCCCGAGCCATAAAAAAGTGATCGAGAATCTCCGCGCTTCGTCCCGCGCTATTGGGCAGCGGGTGGCAATCATGGCCGACCTGCCCGGTCCCAAAATGCGCATCGGCCAATTGGCCCAGGAGCCCATCGAGTTGAGGTCCGGCGATTCCTTTACCCTGACGACGGAAGACATCGTCGGCGACAGTCGACGGGTCTCGGTGAGCTTCGCCCGCCTGGCGGAGGCGGTAAAGCCAGGGGACACCTTGTTTCTCAATGACGGGTTCATCCAGCTTAAAGCCGAGAAGGTAGAGGGAAATGATGTCGAGTGCAAGGTTGCAGTCGGTGGCGAACTGCGCTCCCGCAAAGGACTCAACTTGCCCGGGATTGACCTCGGGATCAGCGCGTTCACCGACCGCGATCACCAGTGCCTGGAATTCGCCATGGAACAGCGGGTGGACGCGGTGAGCCAATCCTTTGTGGAGAGCGCGAAGGACATTGCCGCCGTCCGCGATGCCGCAGGGGCTTTGGGGTACAATCCGTTCATCATCGCCAAGATAGAGCGCGCAGGGGCCCTCAAGCACATGGACGGCATCCTCGAGGCAGTCGACGGCATCATGATTGCCCGCGGGGACCTCGGAGTGGAGATACCCATCGAGGAGATCGCGGTTGT
>CP070716.1:1115450-1116719 GCA_020350425.1 Gemmatimonadota bacterium | reverse complement strand
CGGTGACGCTCGGCGTGCCCTGGCTTCGCGGAGCCGGCGCACTCCCGGCGGTCTGGGAGCACGCGCGCGGGGTCGGGGCGGTCGCGCTCGGTGTCGCCGCGCTCGCGCTCACGGGCGCTGTGGCAGTCGCACGCGCGCGTGCGCCGGCATCAGCACGGCGCCCGTATCGTCCACCTCCTCGAGCTCGAGCGTGACGACGTCACCCTCGACCGCGTGCACCCGGCCGCGGAAGGTGAGATCCCGTTCCGGGAAGCCGCGCCCCCGATTCTGGAAGCCGAGTGAGAGCACGCGCCCCTGCGGCCCCGCCCAGTCGCGCACGTACTGGTGCATCCAGGCGCCCTGAAGCGGGCCGTGCACGAGGATGTCCTCGTGGCCCTCGACCTTCGCGTACTCGCGGTCGTAGTGGATGCGGTGCGGGTTGAAGGTGGCGGCGCTGAACTGGAAGAGCTGCGCGCGGCTCGCGTTCTTGACGAGCGGCGGGAGCTCGTCCCCGGGGCTCACGTCATCGAGGAACCGTTCTTCGCTCATCGAGCGATTCTCTTCGCGCGAACCACGGCGACCGCCTCGCCGTGCTGGTTCGTGTAGGTCGTCTCGACCGTCGAGAGCACGAACGGCCCCGAGCTTCCGGCCTTCTCTTCGAGCGACGCGAGGCGCGTCTCGGCGGTGATGGTGTCGCCGGGGTGGATCGGCGCAAGGTAGTCCCAGTCCTCGCCGCCGTAGAGGACGCGCTTCGCGTGGAGGCGGATCGGCTGGCCCGAGGCGCGCGGCAGGCCGTCCTTGCGGAGCGTCTCGAGGGGGCGCGGGGCCTCGAAGGCCCAGACGAGGAAGCCCGGCGGCACCACGCGCCCGCGGTAGCCCGCGGCACGCGCGGCGGCGTCGTCGAAGTAGATGGGGTTCGTGTCGCCGGCCGCGTAGGCGAAGCGCTCCGCATCCGCCGGATGGATCTCGACCGCGGCGGCCTCGCCGAGGGGCTGGCCGACCAGGGCGCGGGTCTCTTCGGGGATCAGGCTCATGCGATCGCCCATGCTAGCCGGGCTAGGCTGCGACGCGATCGAGTTTCATTCGAGGGAAAGGAGCAGGTGCCAGCTCGTGACACCTGGAGCACCGGCGAGCGGGCCGCGCAGGGCGTTCTCCGAGCACGTGACCCTGGTGCTCGTGGCCATCCTGGTGGGCGCGGTCAGCGCGTTCGGGGCCGTCGCCTTCCGCTGGGCGATCCGGCTGGTGACCGAGGGCTCCTTCGACTGGCTGCCGAGCGGCCTCGGCCTCGCC
>CP070716.1:1114033-1115350 GCA_020350425.1 Gemmatimonadota bacterium | reverse complement strand
CGGCGAAGAGCGCATCGGTGTCCTCGTCGGGGTTCCAGAAGAGTCGGGCGCGGAGGTAGAGGTTGGTGAAGATGGTGGCGATGGCGTTGCGGCTCTCGGTCTCCACGCCCAGGATGCCGGCGTCGCGGTAGTGGCGGACGTCGCACTGGATGGCTCGTGGCACGAGGGGGTTGGGGAGGTCGCGCCAGACGAGCATCCCCTGGTCGTAGTCGTAGATGGCGAGGCGCTTCTGCATCACCTTGGCCCAGGCGTAGAGCATCGCCTTGTATTCCTGACGGGGCGGCGACTGCGGGTCGTCCATGCCGTGAATGGGGTCGATGTCAATGGGAGCCAGGTAGGCGACGAGCGGCTTCTCCGCCACGACCTTGCGCACGGGCGGCAACGTCATGTTGCTGTAGGCCAGGAAGCCGATCTTCGACGTGCTGTTGGGGTGCTTGGCGAGGAGCGCGCGGGCGACGTTGTTGTAGAAGACCATGAAGGCGTCGGTGACCGCGGGCTTCAGGAAATACTTGTCCCACTGAAGGGCCATCAACTCCTTGTCGAGGGGGGAGTCGCTCTGGTAGACGCCATCCTCCATGCCGAGCATGATGGGCTCGCCCTTGGCGAACTTCGGTTCGAGCTGCCTGGCGACGTGCTGCGCGGTGGCGGGGTCGGAGATGGGGATGTGGAAGGCGTCCTTGCCGACCCCCTTGACGTATTGGCCGAGGGCGTGGCCGCAGGGCACGCCGACGCCGTGGGTCATCATGTTGCGGCGCTTGAAGTCGCGCGCGCCCGTGTTGTCGCCGATCCAGGAGATCCAGTAGCTGCGAATCTCGAAGGGCGGGGCGTAGGCATAGTCGAGGTCGCCCACCGTGAGCGTGGGACGCTCGGGGATGCACTCGCCGAAGTCGGTGGGCATGAACCAGCGGCAGCCCCAGCGGCGCAGCAGCTCGGCCGCGGCGTAGTAGTGGCTCTCGTCGTTCGTGCCGGCGAGGTAGACGCGGCTGCCTTCGCGGAGGAGCACGATGGCGTCGGCGCGGAGGAGCGGGGCCTGCTTAGCGACCTTGGCCAGACGCGCCTTGAGCTCGGGCTTCGCCTTCAGCGCTTCGGCGCCCACGACCAGCAGTGGGTCTTTCGAGCCGAGCGCCTCGGGGCCGGCGACCTTAGGGGTCGCGCCGCTCATCAGGCCGATGTAGCGAGCCAGGTCGGCGGCCGCAAGCTTCTCGCTCGTCCCCGCGTCGGGCGCGACCACCACGGTCGCATCGGTCTTCCCGCTGGCTGCGACCACGAGGGGTGGTTTCCCTGGCGTGCCTGCCATTTGGGCAAGGGCGGCCACCG
>CP070716.1:1112592-1113933 GCA_020350425.1 Gemmatimonadota bacterium | reverse complement strand
GTTGGTCATTCCGGGTCCGGTGATGACGAAGCACACGCCGGGCCTGCCGCTGGCGCGGGCGTAGCCGTCGGCCATGAACCCCGCACCCTGTTCATGGCGAGGAGAGACGTGCCGGATCGCGGATCGCGACAATCCCCGGTACAGCTCCAGTGTGTGCACGCCGGGCACGCCGAAGACCAGCTCCACGCCGTAGCTCTCGAGAATCCGGACCAGAGCCTCACCGCAGCTCGCCATGGCCCCCGCTTCCTCCGCGCGCGCACCGACGGCCGGCTCCGCACGGTCTCCCGCCTACCCACCGCCGCCCGGGCCAGCCCGCGGCTCCACCTGCGCCGCGCCAGTTGGCCCGAGGCCTGGGCGGCCTGGTGTACTTCGGCATCCCGAACGCGAGCGACCCCGACTTCATGTCCACGTTCGAAGTGAATCCGTCGTACACGACGGGCGCGCCGGGCCGCGCGATCTGGCAGAGTGTGATGCCCACGGAGCGCCCCTGCGTGCTGCTGTGCGAGCGCGTCGGCGAACGTCGCGCACGGCGGCCTCCGCAGTGCGGCGCTCCCGCAGGATCTCGACGCTGGGCGACCAGGCCAGCATGGACTCGCCATGCTCGCAAACCGGGATCCGCGCCGTCAATCCCAGCCGCGAGACCTCGCGGACCACCCGCCCCCCAGCACCCCGGGCGGCTCCGCCCGGGCAACCCGCCGTGGGGGCGGCAGCCCGGAAACAGCCGCTGCGCGGCCAGGCGCCGTCCCGCGGCCTCAAATACCGCCTGCCGAGGGTGTGCAGCGTCTGATAGAATCCGAGAGGCGCCGGCGGGGAACTGATTCGCACGGCCCGAGACGGATGTGGAAACCCCGACCCCACGACATGGCTTCGGCTCGCTCGAGAGACTTCGCAACTGAACAATTGTACAATGGATAGAGCTGAGCAATGCCGTCGCCCGAGCGATGGCAGGGGAGTTCGACCCACGCGAGCCCACGCGCGCAGCGGATGATCCAATCGCGAAAGGCATTGACAGTGGCTCGATTTTCCATGCGATTCCGGAAAGGCGCGCCAGCTGCTCCTGCGAGCATTTGCCGAGCCGGATGGCGCGCAGCCGGCCGCGGTGGGGCGGTACTCCTGACCCTCTGCCTGACGGGACAGGCCGCCTGGGCGGAAGACGCCGAGGAGCCCGGGTGGATCCCGTCCATCAATCTCGGATTCGACACCTTCGCGTACGACACCCTCTCGAGTGTCGAGAACCACCTCAACCCGCCCGCGCACGAGGGGACCCAGTCCTACTTCTCCACCGAGCTCAAGTTTCAATCGGGCGCCGAGCTGATGTCGCCGAGGTTGGCGTTGCCCGGT
>CP070716.1:1111132-1112492 GCA_020350425.1 Gemmatimonadota bacterium | reverse complement strand
TCGGCGCCATGGCGCCGAGCGTGAGCCGCTAGCGCATGCCCTGGTTGCGGGCGGCCCGCGCCAAGACCGCCCCCCGCTCGGCGTCGAGCACCCGGACGATCAGGGCCCATGCGTCGGTCGAGAACCGGTCGTAGGACACGATCATCTCGTTCGCCAGCCGGATGCCGTCTTCGTACAGGTAGATCGCCCGGGCGGTCTCCCGCTGGTTGAGTTGCTGCCCGCTCCACAGGGGAGAGAGGGGGAAGATCTCGACCGGCCGAAAGAGCCGATTCTGGCTGGTCACCCGGAGGATCTCGGGGAAGAATCGGGCCTGGGCCTGGCGCCCGAAGAAGGTGACCAGAAACAGCGTCGGTTCCCTGATCCCCCAACGCGACGCGGCCTCGGCGATCTCTTGCGCCTTGGACTCCCGCAGGCGGTGCAGCGAGGCATACGTGTCGTTGGCCAGCAACCGGATCACCCCTTCGTCGAGGGGCACGATCTGGATCAGGTGGGTCTCCGTGTCGATGCGCAGGGTGGCGTCGCTCTGGCGCAGGGTACCGTAGCCGGCCGGGGGCAGGGCCTGGGTCTGATCACTCGGCCCGGCGGAGTCCTGCTGGGCGCCGGCCGAGCCGACCCCGACCAGGAGTGCGAGCGCCAAGCCCAGCAGCGTGCGCGCCACGGCGCTCACGCCGCGCTCCCCGACCAGCCGTCCACCAAGCCGGCAACGGCCTCCTGGAGCTGCTCGATCCCTTCCCGGGTGCGAGAGCTGGTCACCACGCACTGCTCCTCGGTCATCCCAACGGCCTTCAGAATCTCCTGAGCGCGCTCCGTGCGCCGCCCACGGCCGAGCTTGTCGGCCTTGGTGATCGCGGCGAGTATCGGGAGCCCGCGCTCGGCCAGCAGGGCCGCCATCTCGTGGTCGTCGGCCGACGGCTCGCGGCGCACGTCCAGCAGCCAGATCACCCCCGCCAGCGGCTCCCTGGTGGAAAGATACTCGCGGAGCAAGTCGCGAAATCGGCGCCGGTCGGGCTTGGCGGCCCGCGCATAGCCGTACCCCGGAAGATCCACCAGGTAGTAGCGGCCGTCCACGTCGAACACGTTGACCATCTTGGTCTTCCCGGGGGTCTTGCTGGTGTGCGCGAGCGCGCGCCGCCCGACGACGGCATTGATGAGCGACGACTTCCCGACGTTGGAGCGGCCCAGAAAGGCGACTTCGGGAAGCGGGGGCCGCAGGCGAAAATCGGCAGCCGGGTAGCTGCCGACGAACGTGACGGGGGTCAGGCCTCTTTCTTGGCCCGGGCCCCCTCGGTGACGACGAGCGGGGGCCTCTTCTCGGTGATGCATTCCTTGGTGATCACGACCTCGCGCACGTCATGCCGGC
>CP070716.1:1109656-1111032 GCA_020350425.1 Gemmatimonadota bacterium | reverse complement strand
GGTAGACGTACCAGGGGCGCATGACCCCTTCGGCCTTGGCGCGCGCCTGCCACCACGAGAGCGGGCGACCGGTGAACAGCGCGATCTCGATGACCCGCTCCGCGCGCTGTCGCCCGCCGCCGCTGTACCCCGGATCGAGCCGCGCGGCCCAACGCCCCAGGCCGTCCGCGTCCCGCGCCCACTGTCGCAGGCGGTCGCGCCGCTGCTTCGGAAGAGGCGGCTCCCGGAACAGGCCGTCGGCCAGGGCCCGCACGTAGAAGCCCGTGCCGCCCACGACGATCGGGCGCCGGTCAGTCCGCGGGTCGCGCAGCCAGTTCGATGCCTCGGCGGCAAAGCGCCCGGCACTGTAACGCTCCCCCGGGTCCACGAGGTCGATCCCCAGGTGGGGTACGAGGCGCCGCTCTTCCGCCGTCGGCTTGGCCGTGCCGATGTCGAGACCGCGGTAGACCTGGCGCGAGTCGGCCGATATTACGACCGGGGACCAGTATTCACGGAGCGCCAACGCCACCGCCGTCTTCCCGACGGCCGTCGGCCCCACGAGGACCGGAATCAGCGGCTTACGATCGGCCAAAGCGCCGCTCCAACTCGTGACGTGGCAGGCGTACGACCGCGGGTCGCCCATGCACGTCGTGCGGCGGAAGCTCGCAGGCAAAGAGCCGCCTGATCAGCGCGCGCATCTCCTCGGGATCGAGCCGCTGTCCCGCCTTGATCGCGGCGCGGCAGCCGTACGTGGCAGCGAACCGCTCCAGCCGGTTGGCGAGCCCACCCAAGCGACCCCGCGCGAGGTCGGTCACCAGCTCCTCGAAGCACCGCCGCGCATCGAAGCGCGGATGTGGATTCGGCACCGCATGCAGCACTACCGAGCGCCCCCCGAACGGCTCCACCTCGAATCCCACGCGGCTCAGCAGCTCCGCGTAGGCCTCGACCGCCTCCAGCTCTTCTGGGGAGAGGTCGAGTGTCAGTGGCAGCAGCAGCCGCTGCCCCGCCCCACCCGTTCCCGTGAGCGCCGCCATGGTCTGTTCGTACAGCACCCGCTCGTGGGCCGAGTGCTGGTCCACGACCACGAGCTCGTCATCGGCCTCGAACACGACATAGGTGTCGAACGCCTGAAGCAGCGTGGGAGCCCGCCCGGCCCGCGGCTCACCAGCGAGCTCGGCGGCATCGAACAGCGTGGCCGCCGCGAGCGCCTCATCGGCGCCGCCCGGCTCTCGCGCGGCCGCCGTCCTCGGCGCGGCTACCGAGGCCGGTTCGGAGACGGCGGGCCCCGATCCCCGCACGGCCCCCGCGGCGCCCAAGGACGCTAATCCCTTTCGCACCGCGGCCTCGACGGCTTCTTCGACGGCCCGCTTGTCGCGGAAGCGCACCTCGAGCTTCGC
>CP070716.1:1108162-1109556 GCA_020350425.1 Gemmatimonadota bacterium | reverse complement strand
CGCGTAGTCGAGCTCGCGGTAGGGCGTCTGGCACGGCAGGCCGTCGGCGAGCCACATGCGGCGGGTGTCGAGGTCCATCAGGATCGACGCGATGGTGGCGCCCTGCTCCTGGGGGTGCTCTCGGCTGTCGGGGTGGTTGCACACGCCGGCGGGGTAGTTCGCGTGATCGGTCAGCATCTGCTGGAAGTCCTCGATCGAGAGCCGCGGGCGCGCCGCGGCCACCGCTGCCCGCAGCCGCTCCAGCCGCAGCGGGCTGTCGGGGATCAGCCACAGCGACACGTCCTTCAGCGAGAAATCGGGCGACACGAAGTGATTGGTGTGCAGCAGCGCGCCCTGCGTCGGGAACAGCAGGTGCAGCTGGGAGAAGTCGCCCGGCGTTGCCTCCGCGTCTAGCGCGATGCCGTCGCGGTGGGCCACCAGGTAGTTCGCCGACGACGAGCGCGGGCTGCGCTGCAGCGCCTCCAGCGCGTCGGAAAGGGTCTCGCAGTCGAGAATCGCCCGCAGCGCCACGTGGTACGGAACCGCCGGCTTTCCCGCATCGGCATCGGACACCAGGGTGTTGGTGACGAGCCCGATGCCCGAGGAGTTGAAGCCCGTCTTCGCCAGCAGCCCCGCCTCCACCACTGTCACGAAGTCCGGCCCGTCGTCCCGCCGCGCTTCCAACACCACGGTGGTGTCGCAGCAGTGCAGCAGCCAGTCCCAGTTCTGACCGATAAACGTGTGCCCGTCGGCACTGGCCTCGGGCAGCACACAGAAGGCGCTGCACTCCCCGAGGGCGCTCGCCGACGCGCGGGCGGCGTCTCGCGCCCGGGCCGCGAACATCACCTCGGTGCGCGTGTTGATGGCCAGCACGTCCTCGAAACCGAGCCCCGCGCCCTCGGCGATGCCGCGCAGCTCCTCCACGTAGCTCGCGCCGTAGGCGGCGATGGGCTCCTCGTAGCGGCGCGCCTCGCGGGTGACCTTGCTCCAGCTCCAGCCAGCGTAGTGCTGGAACACGTCGCGGTAGGCGGCGATCGAACGGCCGATGCGCTCCCGGGCCTGCTCGCCGTACTGGCGCCCCCGCTCTCGGGGCTTTCCCTGGACGCGAACGTGCGGAAAGGTCGGCATGGCGTGGCTCCTCAGAGTAGCGTCGCGCCACCGTCGACGGTCAGCGCGGCGCCCGTCACGTACGATGCTCGATCGGAGGCCAGAAAGGCGACGCAGGCCGCCACCTCGTGTGGTGCACCGAGCCGCTGCAGCGGGACGCCACTGCGCAGGTACGCCTCTCCCGCCTCGCGGTCGTTCATCATGCGCAACATCGGCGTGTCGATCACGCCCGGACACACGGCGTTCACCCGGATCCCGTGCGGCGCCCACTCGACCGCCAGCTGTCGGGTGAGCGAGACGATTCCGGC
>CP070716.1:1106668-1108062 GCA_020350425.1 Gemmatimonadota bacterium | reverse complement strand
GCCGGAATCGTCTCGCTCACCCGACAGCTGGCGGTCGAGTGGGCGCCGCACGGGATCCGGGTGAACGCCGTGTGTCCGGGCGTGATCGACACGCCGATGCTGCGCGTGATGGACGACCGCGAGGCGGGAGAGGCGTATCTGCGCAGTGGTGTCCCGCTGCAGCGGCTCGGCACACCGCACGAGGTGGCGGACTGCGTGGCATTTCTGGCCTCCGATCGAGCCTCGTACGTGACGGGCGCCGCGCTGACCGTCGACGGCGGCGCGACGCTACTCTGAGGAGCCACGCCATGTCGACCTTTCCGCACGTTCGCGTCCAGGGAAAGCCCCGAGAGCGGGGGCGCCAGTACGGCGAGCAGGCGCGGGAGCGCATCGGCCTTTCGATCGCCGCCTACCGGGACGTTTTCCAGCACTACGCCGGCTGGAGCTGGAGCAAGGTCACCCGCGAGGCGCGCCGCTACGAGGAGCCCATCGCCGCCTACGGCGCGACCTACGTCGAGGAGCTGCGCGGCATCGCCGAGGGCGCGGGCGTCGACTTCGAGGACGTGCTGGCCATCAACGTGCGCACCGAGGTGATGTTCGCGGCCCGGGCGCGCGACGCCGCCCGCGCGTCCGCGCGCGCGGCCGGGGAGTGCAGCGCCTTCTGCGTGCTGCCCGAGGCCAGTGCGGAAGGGCACACGTTGATCGGTCAGAACTGGGACTGGCAGCTGCACTGCTACGACACCACCGTGGTGTTGGAAGTGCAGAGGGATGACGGGCCGGACTTCGTGACGGTGGTGGAGGCGGGGCTGCTGGCGAAGACGGGCTTCAACTCCTCGGGCATCGGGCTCGTCACCAACACCCTGGTGTCCGACGCCGACGCGGGGAAGCCGGCGGTTCCGTTCCACGTGTCGCTGCGGGCGATTCTCGACTGCGAAACCCTCTCCGACGCGCTGGCCGCGCTGCAGCGCAGCCCGCGCTCGTCATCGGCGAACTACCTGGTGGCCCACCGCGATGGCATCGCGCTGAGCGCGGAGGCGACGCCGGGCGACTTCTCCCAGCTGCACCTGCTGTTCCCGAGGCAGGGCGCGCTGCTTCACACCAACCACTTCGTGTCGCCGGACTTCAAGCTGAAGGACGTGTCGCTGTGGCTGATCCCCGACAGCCCGCTGCGGCTGGAGCGGCTGCGGGCAGCAGTGGCCGCGGCGCGCCCGGGCCTCTCTATCGGGGATTTCCAGCAGATGCTGACGGATCACGCAAACTACCCATCCGGCGTCTGCAACCACCCCGACAGCCGAGATCACCCGCAGGAGCAGGGTGCCACCATCGCGTCGATCCTGATGGACCTCGACACCCGCCGCATGTGGCTCGCCGACGGCCTGCCGTGCCAGACGCCCTACCGCGAGCTCGACTACGCG
>CP070716.1:1105145-1106568 GCA_020350425.1 Gemmatimonadota bacterium | reverse complement strand
GTGTCGCGTTCTTCGCGTTGCTGATCGTCGGCTGCGAGGGTCCCCAGGGGCCGCAGGGCGCGGCGGGGACCGACGGCGTGGACGGCGTCGACGGCGTCGACGGCGTGAACGCCGCCGAGACGTGCACGGACTGTCACGTCGACGATGTGCTCATCTTCGCGCGGCAGGCGCAGTACGCGACCTCGCTGCACGGCACCGGTGAAACGGTCGAGCGGGGCGGCGCCGCCTACGACAACACGGACAACTCGTGCGCCAAGTGCCACTCGCACGACGGCTTCGCGTTGTTCGTGGAAGATGGCACGACCGTGTCCAGCGGGTTCGACAACCCCGCGCGGATCAACTGCCGCACCTGCCACATGATCCACACGTCGTACACGCAGGCCGACTGGGGGCTGACGCTCAACGATCCGGTTACGGCGGACCTCGACGGCACGTCTCTCGACCTTGGCGACGTGGCCAACCTGTGCATCAACTGCCACCAGGGGCGGGCGGTGAGCCCGATGCCGGTGGTGGACGCCGCGGGCGATGTCGCGATCACGAGCTCGCGCTACGGCACGCACCACGGTCCGCAGGCGCAGATCGTGAGCGGCACGGGCCTGTTCGAGTTTGGCAACGTGACCGTGGCCGGCGGCCCGAACACGCACGGCGACGTGGCTGACAACGCCGCGGTGTGCGGCGGCTGCCACATGTACGAGCCCGCGTGGGGCGACGAGGCGGGTGGTCACACGTGGAGCATGGAGTACGATTACCACGGCACCACGGAGCACTTCGTCCAGCCCTGCACGCAGGCCGGCTGCCACGCCAGCGCCGGTGACTTCGACGTCAACGGCGTGCAGACCTGCGTGGAGGACGCCCTCGCCGCGCTGGCGCTGCTGCTTGAGTCCGGCGGCACTGGCATCAAGCGGGTCGGCACCGACTACGTGCAGCAGGCCAACAGCCCGTTCACAAACAACGAGGCCGCGGCCTGGCTCAACTACCAGAGCATCCTCGAAGACCGCAGCGATGGCGTGCATAATCCGGCGTACGTGCTCGCGCTGCTCGAGGACACGATTCTGGAGTTCGGCGGGACCTGGCCGGCGACCTGCCCGTAAGCGTTCCGCGCTCGAGTGCCAGCACCATGGGCACCGGCCTTCGGGCCGGTGCCCTTTTTCATCTCCCGTGCCTCGCGACGGACGCGGGCGGTGTGATCAGGGAGTGTGCCCGGCCCGGGGGCGGGCCGGCGGCGCTACAGATTCCCGAACAGCCCCAGCGCGAGCTGCGTGGTGTGCAGGCCCTGGAACTGCCCCAGCGGCGTGGGGCCGGTGAGCAGCTCCAGGCTCAGCCGGATCGCGCGGCGTCCGGCTAGCCTGGGGAGCCAGACACCGGTCTGCAGCGTGAGCCGTGGGTCCCAGCTGGTGTCCTGTTCCAGCTGTGCGTCGATGGC
>CP070716.1:1103621-1105045 GCA_020350425.1 Gemmatimonadota bacterium | reverse complement strand
TCCACCGAGCTCAAGTTTCAATCGGGCGCCGAATTGATGTCGCCGAGGTTGGCGTTGCCCGGTGGCCCGCGCCTCTTCGTGCAGGGAGGAGCCCAGCTCGGGACGTTTTCGAGCGACGACATCTTCCGGGCCGGTGACCTCGGCTCGGACCCGGCGGACCCGGAGGCCGACATCAAGTTCTTCCAGACCCTGCGGTCGCGCGACCTCCGCCTAGGCTGCGACACCGTGGCACCTCCGACCTGCATCACCGCCGAGGAGGGAGAGTTCAAGGGACAGGGCAGTCGAATCGACGCGGAGATCCAGCGCCCGTCGTGGTACGCCGCCGTCGGTGTCGCCTTCGACATTCCGGTGAGCGACTCCGTGCTGCTCCAGGTGAAGCCGTCGGCGGCGTACAACGTGGAGACGGTCGACCTGAGCGGACAGATGACGACGGTGGTCGAGGTCAACCCGCTCAAAGAGAAGTTCGTGGTGTACCGGGCCACTGCGAGCGAGAGCACGACCGACCACAGCCTCGGATTCGGCCTCGAGCTGGGGTTGTTCTTGTTCCGCTCGGTCCGACCCGTCACCACCTCGCTCTACGTAGACGGCCGATTCCTCTGGCTGCTGGGAGATCCGGTGACGACATTCTCCGATCCGGGCGTCGCTACGTTCACGGTGGAGCGGGAGGAATTCATGATCCGGGGCGGGGCCGGCCTGCGCTTCAGCTGGCTGGGCTTCGGCGGACGCTGAATCGGCGGCGTTGCCGGGCCTCCGCAGCCCCCATCGAGCGATCGCTGGAGCCCGGAGAGCCCTTCACTGCACCCCGTAGCCCAGGGCGCGCAGCTGGTTCATCTGCACTTCGTCGATCTCGATGGTGGTCGTGCCCTCTCCCCAGGGTGGAGGTGGGCTCTCCAGGTAGGCGCTGGCCCTCGCGTCGAGATCGGCGCTGACCTCGGGGTGCTCCGCCGCCAGGTCTCGCTGCTCGAGGGGATCGTCCCACTTGTCGTAGAGCTCCGAGCGCTCCGGCATCCGGGCGCGATGGATCAGGCGCCAGCGCCCCTGATTGACGGCAACCATTGGCCGCGGCTTCTCTCTGGTTTTCCCCCAGACTTGGTCGATCTCCGCGAACGCCACCCCGTCGGCGTCGGGCTCCGCCTCGCCGCCTGCCGCCGCCAGGACCTGCGGTACGAGCGATTCTCCATCCACGTCGGGAAGCGGGGGCAGGCCCAGGAGCTCGAGCACGGTGGGCCACAGGTCGACGTTCTCCGAGCGCGACTCGACGACGATCCCGGGCTCGAGTCGGAAGGGGAGACTCACGATCCAGGGGGTCTGGGTCACCTCGCCGTAGACGTTGCGCGCGTGCCCCTCTCCGCCGTGCTCGCCGAAAGCCTCGCCGTGGTCGGAGCTGAAGACGATGACGGTGCGCTCGCGCAGGCCGCGCTGCG
>CP070716.1:1102091-1103521 GCA_020350425.1 Gemmatimonadota bacterium | reverse complement strand
ACGGCCGCCATCGCAAGCGGTCCTCGATGTGGCATGAGCCGCGGTGCCAGACGCCGCAGCGCGAAGAGCGAAATCGACCTTCTTCGTGGTGACATGGAGCTCCGTACGTGAACTGCCTTCCAGCCCGGCTCCATCTCGCCAGCCGAGCTAAGGGAGGCCATCTTCGCACGGTGGGCGCACGGTGCGCAATCGCGGCAGCTCGCCGTTTCGAATATCGGACTGGAGTGAGATGAGGTGAACATCATGGGACGTTCCCCGAGCGTGCGCGGCTGGCGCTGGCTGGGAATCGGAGCCGCCCTCGTCACGTATCTGCTCGTCACCCTGGGCGGCATCGTGCGCATCACGGAAAGCGGAATGGGCTGCGGGGACGACTGGCCGCTGTGCAACGGGGCCCTGATCCCGGCCATGGACCTGCCGACCTTTATCGAGTATTCCCACCGGATCGTCGCCGCCGCGGTGGCACTGCTGGTGGCAGCGATGGGCCTCGTAGCCTGGCGATCCCGCTCGAACGCCGCATGGCGGCCGCGACGCCGGATTGCCGTGTGGGCCGTCGTCCTGCTCGTCGTGCAGATCCTGCTGGGGGCGATCACGGTCTGGCTCGAACTGCCGCCTGCCTCGGTCGTGCTCCACCTCGGGACCGGGATGGCCTTGCTGGGTGTTCTGGTGGTCGCCGCCTGCCAGGGGTTGGCCGGCGAGCGAGTCGGGAAGCACCTGCGGGACGGGGCCGTGCGCTTCGCCTGGGGGATGACAGGGCTCGGGCTGATCATCCTGCTTGCGGGGGCGCTGGTCGCGAATCTCGGGGCGGCGCCGGCCTGCCAGGGTTTTCCCCTTTGCAACGGAGATTGGCTGCCGGCCAGAAACTGGCGCATAGAGCTTCATTGGCTGCACCGCACGCTCGCCTACCTGTTTGCCCTCGCGACCTTCTCGCTTCCGATCCTGGCCGCACGTCGTCGGCCGGGCGACATGGCGACGCGGGCCTCGTCGTGGGTCGTCGTGGCGGTGGCCGTCGGTCAGGTCGCCGTGGCGGCGGCGATGGTGCTGGCGGGTCTGCCCGACGGCCTGCGGGCGCTTCACGTGGCGATGGGAGCCGGGGTGTTCGCGGCGCTGGTGGCGCACGCCTGGCTTGTCGCGCACCCTGCGGCGCCGACCTCGTAGCGGCAGGCTTCAGAGCACGCGGATCGCAGTCTAAGAGAATACAGGCGGCGGGACCGCAACAACCCACGGCCCCGCGGCCGGGAGAGGGCCTTCTCTCATGCGGCTCATACGGCCTCGAGGAGCGCCACGTGTCCCAGCCCGCCGGCGGCGCACACGCTCACCACGGCGCGCGAGCCCGCCGGCTTGTCCTTCAGCTCCCACACGGCCTGCGACAGAAGCCGCGCGCCGGTTGCGCCGAACGGATGGCCGAGGGCGATGCTCCCACCGTTGGGGTT
>CP070716.1:1100552-1101991 GCA_020350425.1 Gemmatimonadota bacterium | reverse complement strand
GCAAGACCAGGCTGCTGATCTTCGAGTCCGCCTGCCGCAGCCGCTTGCAGAACGCGCGCAGGAGCCCGAACGCCACCATCGGCATCTCCTCGAGGCAGCGCTGGAAGTCCTCTCGGTGCAGGATCAGCAGCTCCGCCTCCTCCATGGCGATCACGTTGGCGGAGAGCGGTTGGTCGTCGATGAGGGACATCTCGCCGAAGAAGTCGCCCTTGCTGCGGGTCGAGAGGATGACCTCACGACCGTCCTCGGCCGTCAGCACGATCTTGACCTGGCCCGACAGCACGACGTACAGCGCCTCGCCGGGGCGGTCCTCGAAGGCGATGATGGAGTTCTTGGCGTAGGTCCGCGTGTGGGCGGCCTGCGCAATGCGCTCCAAGTCACCCTCGCGCACCTGGGTGAACAGAGGGACGTCTCGCAGAGCGTCGGCTACGGTAATGGCGTCTCTCATGGGAATGACCGGGCTGCTGACGGGTCAAGGTTAAGCTCAGTCGGGCTTTAGGTCAATCTTCCGCCCGCTCCGGTTGCCCGCTCGACATCCGGCCCGCCGTGGCCGATACTGATAGCCATGACTGCCATCAAGATTCGAGTCACCGGCTGGAAGGCTCTCCTGATGCTGCTGATCGCGGCCGGGTTCGTGGGCTACCGCTACTACGCCATGCAGACGACCCTCGAGACGGGTGCGGCCGACGAGCTCCGGTTCTGGCTGGCGGCGGAGTACATCGCGCAGGGGCTCCCCGCGCTCGAGGAGGCCGTCGAGCTCGGCGATCCGACCGCGGCCGAGGAGCTGGCACGCGACATCGTGGCGCGGGACCGCATCGAGTTCACGGAGATGAGTGCCCGCGGAGCGCCCGAGGACCTGGCCGTCCGGGTGAGAATCCGGGTGGACGGCAGGGTGCCTCCCGTTGGGCGAGAGGTGCGCTACTTCCGGATGCGGTATTCGACGGTGACGGGCTGGCGTATGCGGTGGGAGACGACGAAACTGGGGTACTACCTCGAGTTGTTCTAGCGGACGCGCTCGCTACTTACACGGCAAGAATCTCACCGTCGTTTCCATCTCTTCGAGCACGCGCTCGATCGCGTCCACCGTGTCGTCGATGTCGCTGGCGCTCGTCTCGCGCGACAGGGAGAATCGCACCGAGCAGTGCACCTCCTCCTCCGACATCCCCATCGCCATGAGGACGTGGGTGGGCTCCGGTGAGCCCGATTTGCAGGCCGATCCGGAGGAGAGCGAGATGCCGTGCTGGTCGAGTGCCACCACCAGCGACTCTCCGCGCAGGCCGGGCAGCGTGAGATTCAGCGTGTTAGGGAGCCGCCGCTCGGGGTGGCCGTTCAGGCGCGCCCCGGGGATGAGATCCCGGATCCTGCGCGCCAGCGTGTCCCTGAGATCCTGCATGGAAGCGGTTTCCTGCACGGCGTGGAGTGCCAGCTCGGCCGCACCC
>CP070716.1:1098953-1100452 GCA_020350425.1 Gemmatimonadota bacterium | reverse complement strand
GAACACCGTCTCGATGTCGAACACGATGAACAGCATCGCCACGAGGTAGAACTTGACGCTGAACCGGTCGCGCACGCCGCCCAGGGGGGGCATGCCCGATTCATACGGGGTGAGCTTGACGGGGGTCGGACGGGCTCGGGGGTAGAGGTGCGACAGGACGATAATGCCGGCGGCGCTTACGACGACAAGGACGATCAGCAGGAAGAGCGGAATGTATTCCTGAAGCACCGATCTATACGCTCGTGAAACACGTTCACGTTCAACCGATTAACGGGCTCCAAGTTACCCACGGTAACAAACCAGTGTCAAGCAAGCCTAAGCTGGCGCGGGGGAGCGCCTTACGTATCTTATGGGTCGCGCCCCTCCGGCAGGGCAGCGGTACGACCCCCAATGCCGGACAACCCGGAAGGAAGGTTCATGTCGATCAAGTCCGATCGCTGGATCCGCCGCATGGCGCAGGACCACAAGATGATCGAGCCGTACGCCGAGGCCCAGGTGCGGCAGGGCGTCATCAGCTTCGGCGTCTCCTCGTACGGCTACGACATGCGCGTCGGGCCGGAATTCCACATCTTTACCAACGTGCACTCGCCCGTGGTGGACCCGAAGGCGTTCGACTCTCGGTCGTTTGTCGAGTGGGAGGGCGATGTCTGCATCATCCCGCCCAACTCGTTCGCCCTCGCCCGATCGGTGGAGTACTTTCGCATCCCGCGCAATGTGCTCACCATCTGTGTCGGCAAGAGCACGTACGCCCGCTGCGGCATCATCACCAACGTGACGCCCTTCGAGCCCGAGTGGGAGGGGCACGTCACGCTGGAGATCTCGAACACGACACCCCTGCCGGCAAAGATCTATGCCAACGAGGGGATCGCCCAGGTTTTGTTCTTCGAGGCCGACGCCGATGACGTGTGCGAGGTGTCCTACGGAGACCGGAAGGGCAAGTACCAGGCACAGCGGGGCGTGACACTCCCCAAGATCTGACGCAGGCGCCATGGCCCTCGTTCGCTGTCCGATCCATAAGATACCGTATAACGACGAGAACCCTCGTGGTTGTCCGGCCTGCGCCACGGAGAAGGAAGGCGCGGGGGAATCGGCCATCATGCGGGAGCTGGCTCGCATGTCGCGGACGCCGCGGCGCCCCGCCGAGCCCCCACTACCGCCATACGGCACGAACGACACGCCTCCGCCCGAGATCGAGGAGCCGACGGATGAGGAGGTCGCGGCCCTGGTCTTCGAGGAGGCACCCACGACGGCGCTCGATGTGCTGCGGGAGCACCGGTGGCTCGTGGTCGGCGCCCTCGCAATCGCGGCGCTGGCAGTCGTCCTGGTCTGGTTGTCCCGGCCCAATTTCCTCGAGCAGCCCGACCCGCCGCGGGTAGGCGGGGACGTCCGTCCCTTCCCGATCGATCCCGACGCCCCCATGAACATGGTCTTCGGACTGCTGGGCGCGCAGGCACCTCATCCCGTCCCTGCGGACCAACGCCTTGCCCGGTATTCCTACG
>CP070716.1:1097327-1098853 GCA_020350425.1 Gemmatimonadota bacterium | reverse complement strand
GGGTGCAGAACGTGCTCACGATCGGCAAGGTCCTGCTGATCGCGGGACTGGTTGGATTCGGATTCGCGTTGGGGGGAGGAAGTCTCGGCCATCTCTCGGCGAGTGCTCCGGTCGCCGGCGGCAGCGGTTGGAGAACCGTCGCACTCTCCCTCATGTGGATCATGTTTGCGTACACCGGCTGGAACGCCTCGGCGTACGTCGGCTCGGAAATCGAGAATCCCCGGCGCAATCTGCCGCTCTCTCTCGTGACGGGAACGGGCCTCGTGTTGGTGCTGTACGGCACCCTGAACGTGCTGTACGTGTACGCGGTCCCTCCGCAGGAGCTGTCCGGCGAGATCGCCGTCGGTAGCCTTGCGGCCGCCCGGTTGTTCGGCGACTCTGCGCGGACGGCGATCTCGCTGGCCATCGCGTTCGCGTTGCTCTCATCGATCGGCGCGCTGGTGATTCTCGGTCCGCGCGTGTACTACGCGATGGCACAGGACGGGTACTTCTTCCGGGGCCTGGCCGAGGTGCATCCGGTCTTTCGTGTCCCGTCCAAGGCCATCGTGCTCCAGTGCCTGCTCGCGATCGTGATGGTGCTGTCCGGGACCTTCGATCAGATCCTGACGTACATGGGATTCGGCCTGGGCATCTTCCCGATCCTCGTCGTCATGGGCGTCTTCAAGCTGCCGCGGGCTGATCGGCCACCGCTCTACGCGGTCGCCGCAGTGCTGTTTGCCGCGGTGAGCGTCCTGATCCTCGTCCTCGCCTATCTCGAGCGGCCCGTCGAGTCGTCGATCGCCATCCTCACCGTGCTGGCAGGCCTCCCGTTCTATTTCACGTTCGCGAGCGCACGCGCCCGCATCGGAGCCAAGCCCAAGGAGAAGGCATCATGAAGTCGACAGCCTTGCACCTCTGTGCCACCGGACTGCTCTTCGCATTGCTCGCAAGCCCGGATTGCATCGCGCAGGATCGGTCGCAGGAGACCGCACTCGACCATCAGGTGCAGGAATTCCTGGACGCACATCGCCGCCAGTGGCGTGACATGAACGTGCCGACCGTCGACGGCCAGAAGCTGTACGATCTCATCGTCGAGCACGGCTACACGAACGCACTCGAGCTGGGAACCTCGACCGGTCACTCGGCGATCTGGATCGCGTGGGCTCTGAGCAAGACCGGTGGGAAGCTCATCACCGTGGAGATCGACCGCGGCCGCTACGAACAGGCGCTCGCGAATTTCGAGGCGGCGGGGTTGACCGAGTACATCGACGCGCGGCTCACCGATGCGCACGAGCTGGTCTACGAGATCGAAGGACCGTTCGACTTCATCTTCGTAGACGCCGACAAGAACTGGTACACACGCTACCTCGAGGCGCTGCTGCCAAAGCTCGACGTGGGGGGCTGCTACGCTGCTCACAACGTTTCCGGACGTGGCCGACGTGGCATGGGGACCTTCGTCGAGACCCTCGAGAGCACCCCGAATCTGGAGACCGAGTATTTCCGGAGCGGCAGTGGGTTGTCGGTGAGCTACAAGCGAGGATCGGAGT
>CP070716.1:1095688-1097227 GCA_020350425.1 Gemmatimonadota bacterium | reverse complement strand
GCGGGATCCGACGCACTAGAGCCCGCGCGGAGGGGCCGGTGCGCAAGGTTCGTAGAGCGCGCGTCACCCGGGTTGCACGCGTCCTCCCCCCGAGCACGGGCGACCCGGAGGAGGAGCCCGCTCCCGGGCGACGCCGCGCTCGGCGCGTCGAGGGCTACCCACCCACAGCCTCAGGGGATCAGCAGCAGCTTGCCCGCGGTTCGCCTCTCTTCGAGCGCGCGGTGCGCCTCGGCGGCTTCTCCCAGTCGGTACTCCGCGTCGACGCGCACGCGCAGCGCGCCCGACGCCACGGCGTCGAGCACCGCGCCGGCGCGCTCCTCCAGCTCTTCGCGCTCCCGTACGTAGTGGAACAGCGAGGGCCGCGTGACGAAGAGGGAGCCGGACGTGTTCAGACGATTCAGGTCGAAAGCGGGCACGGGGCCGCTCGACTGGCCGTACAGCACCAGTAGCCCCCGCGGTCGCAGGCACCCGAGGCTCCCTTCGAAGGTGTCGCGTCCCACCGAGTCGTACACCACGTCTACGCCCCGGCCGCCGGTGACTTCGCGCGCCGCCGTGCCGAAATCGCTCTCGGTGTAACGCACCACGTGGTCCGCGCCGGCTTCTCGAACCAGGCGCTCCTTCTCCTCGCTCGAGCACGTGCCGATCACCGTGGCGCCGCTGCCCTTGAGCATCTGCACCAGCAACAGGCCCACGCCGCCCGCCGCGGCGTGCACGAGCGCCACGTCCTTCTCGCGGGTCTCGCGCGTGGCGTGCACCAGGTAGTGGGCGGTCATGCCCTGCAGCATCGCCGCCGCGGCCAACGCGTCGCTCACGCCGTCCGGCACCGGCACCAGGCCGGCCGCGGGCGCCACCAGCCACTCCGCGTAGGAGTCCGGCGCCGAGGCCCAGGCCACCCGGTCGCCCTCCGCCAGGGACTCGACGTCGTCGCCCACCGCCTCCACGACGCCCGCGCCCTCGAGCCCGAGCACGCAGGGCAGCTCGCGCGGATACAGCCCCGTGCGGAAGTACACGTCGATGAAGTTCACGCCCGCGGCGGCGATGCGCACGCGCACCTCGCCCGCTCCGGGTTCCGGGATCTCCCGCACCTCGAGGCGCAATGCCTCGGGACCCCCCGTCTCGTGCAAGGCGACGACGCGCGCTTTCATGATCTCATCCCCCTGCGCACGGCGCGCCTGCGCGCGCTGCGCGGTCAGCCCGTCGCCTGCTCTTCCGCCGCGTCCTCGTCGGGCACCGGAATGGAGGCCTCGGAGAGCTGCGTGCGCGGCAGCTCCTCGTCTACGCGCTGCCCGCTCCGCTTGACGATGCGCGCCGGCGTCCCCGCCGCGGTGCAGCCGGGCGGCACGTCGTGCATGCGCACGAAGGAGCCGGCGCCGATCTTGGCGCCGTCTCCCACCGTGACGGGACCGAGCAGCGTGGCCCCGGTGCCGATCAGTACGCCGTTGCCCACCGTCGGGTGTCGCTTGCCGCTGTGCTTGCCCGTGCCGCCCAGCGTCACGTTGTGGAACATCACGCAGTCGTCGCCGATGGTCGATGTCTCCC
>CP070716.1:1094029-1095588 GCA_020350425.1 Gemmatimonadota bacterium | reverse complement strand
CGAGTGATTCGACGGCCGCCCGCGTCCCCGACACCACGAGCCGATCTCCCTCCGCGATCACGTCGTCCGCCGTGGGCACGCGAATGGCCGGGCGCCCGTCGTCGGCGGCGCGCTTGTGCAGCAGCACGATGTGCACGCCGGTGTCCGCGGCCAGATTGAGCTCCCGGATGCTGTGCCCGAAGAAGCGCGGTGGCGGCTGGATCTCCTGCAGCACGTAGCCGCCCCCCAGCGCGACCTGCTGCCCCTTGCTCGCCACCAGCACCGTGTTCGAGACGCTCCCGGCGAGGTCGCGCCGCATCACCTCGCGGTTGTAGGCGTGGATCACGTCCTTCTTGTGCACGCTGCCCACGACGTGCCTGGGTTGGCCCTCCAGCACCACCGCGACCTCGTCGCGGCCCTCGATGCTGAAGAGCTGCATCACCAGGTCCAGATCGTCATCCTCGTTCACGGTGGGCGGGTTCAGCTCGGCCAGGTCGCGGGCTACCACGAGGTGCCCGAGCGCCTCCCGCTCCGCCAGCGTGCGCGTGAACTCGCGCAGGTGGATCGTGCCCTCCAGCTCGCCGCGGTCGTTTACCACGAAGAACTCCGTGTGGTCGCTGCCCAGCACGCGCTCCACCACCTGGTGCAGGCCGTCGGACGACCGCAGGATCTCCGGCTCGCGATCCACCACGTCGTGTACGTAGAGGCTCTTCAGCAGGTTGTGGCTCTCCTCTTCGTAGAGGTCGATTCCGCGCCGGCGCAGCTTCATCGTGTAGATCGAGTCGCGATTCAGGTAGGTGGTGACGAGCGTGCTCACGACACAGGCCGCCATGAGCGGCGGGATGATGGCAATGCTCTGCGTGAGCTCGAAGATCATTATGATCGCCGTGATCGGCGCGTGGGTGCCCGCGGCCACCACGGCGCCCATCGTCACCAGGGCGTAGGCGCCGGACGAGGCGGTGGCGTCGGGAAACCACTGGTGGATCAGCGAGCCCAGGCAGCCCCCCGTCATCGCCCCCAGGAAGAGCGAGGGCGCGAAGATGCCCCCGGACCCTCCGGAGCCGATGGTGATGGAGGTGGCCGCGATCTTCACCAACACGAGCGCGGCCAGCAGCGCGACGTCCAGGTCGCTGGTCAGCGCCGCGGAAATCGAGCTGTAGCCGACGCCGAATACGTGGGGAAACCAGATGCCGATCACGCCCACCAGGGCGCCGCCCAGCATGGCGCGCAGCGGCTCGGGGACGGGCGTGCGCTCGAAGAGGTCCTCCGTCGCGTACAGGCAGTAGATGAAGGCCAGCGCGACGAAGCCGGCCACGACGCCCACCGCCATGTAGGGGAACAGCTCGAAGGGGCTCACCAGCTGGTAGTCGGGGACCGGGAACGCCGGGTGGTTTCCCAGAAAGAAGCGGGAGACCACGGTGGCGACCACCGACGAGATCACGATGGGGCTGAGCTGGGCCAGGGCGAAGTTGCCCACCACGATCTCGGCCGCGAAGAGAGCGCCCGCAATCGGCGCGTTGAACTCCGCGGAGATGCCGGCCGCCGCTCCGCAGCCCACGAGGGTGCGCAGCTGAGAGGCG
>CP070716.1:1092333-1093929 GCA_020350425.1 Gemmatimonadota bacterium | reverse complement strand
TGCTCGGGCCAGCTCTCCGGGATGGGAGTTCCGCGATGAGTAGGCGCGTCGTCGTCACGGGGATGGGCGTCGTGGCGCCCAACGCGAACGACGTGAACGGCTTCGAGCTGGCGCTGCGCAAGGGTACGTCCGGCATCCGCGCGAACGAGGCCATGGCGCAGGCGGGGTTCGCCAGCCGTGTCGCGGGCGTGCCGCAGGGCGTCGATGCCATCGCCGATTCGTACTTCGACGAGGGCCTGCTGCGCTCCATGAATTTCTCGCACCGCTACGCCGCGATTGCGGCGCTGGACGCCTGGCGGGACGCGGGCCTCGCGCGCCCGGAGCCGGGGGACGACGCGGTGGACTGGAACAGCGGCGCCGTGCTCGGGACCGGCATCGGCGGCATGGACACCATCGCCGAGCGCGTGGTGCCGCTCACCAATGCGGGCAAGGTGCGCCGCCTCGGCAGCACCGCGGTGGAGCAGGTGATGGCCAGCGGCATCTCGGCGCGCATCTCGGGTCTGCTGGCGCTCGGCAACCAGGTCACCACGAACTCCAGCGCCTGCAGCACGGGCACGGAGGCCATCGCCGAGGGCGTCGAGCGCATCCGCCGCGGGCAGGCGACGCGCATGCTGTGCGGGGGTGCCGAGGGCGCCTGTCACCACATCTGGGCCGGCTTCGACGCGATGCGCGTGCTGAGCCGCAGCATGAACGACGCGCCCGAGCGCGCTTCGCGCCCCATGAGCGCCTCGGCGGGCGGGTTCGTGGCGTCGTCGGGCGCCGGCGTGCTGCTGGTGGAGAGCCTCGAGAGTGCCCTCGAGCGCGGCGCGCACATCCGCGCCGAGGTGCTGGGATGTGCCCTCAACTGCGGGGGGCACCGGGCCGGCGGCAGCATGACGGCGCCCAATCCCGAGGGTGTGCGCCGCTGCATTCGCGACGCCCTGCGCGACGCCGGCATCGAGCCCGCGCAGGTCGGCGCCATCAACGGGCACCTCACCGCGACCGGCGCGGATCCCAAGGAGGTGGCGTCCTGGTCGGCGGCGCTCGAAGTGGCGCCCGGCGACCTGCCCCCCATCACCTCGACCAAGTCGATGATCGGGCACGCCCTGGGCGCCGCGGGCGCCATCGAGTCCATCGCCTGCGTCTTGATGCTCGAGGGAGGCTTCGTGCACCCTTCGGTCAACTGCGAGGACGTGCATCCGGAGATCGAGCCCTACGCGGCGTCGATCCCGCACCAGCTGCGTGAGATCCGCGATCTCGAGATCGTCGTGAAAGCGGGCTTTGGCTTCGGCGACGTCAACGCGTGCGTCGTGTTTCGCAAGTGGAGCGGGGACTGAATCGTACCCATACATAGAGAAGAGGAGGTTGATAGATGAAAGAAGGGGAAGTGCTCGAGAAGGTCGTGAAGATTCTCACGCCGTACGTGAAGAACCAGGAGGCGCTCGATTCGGTGAGCCTCGAAACCCACATCCTCGATGATCTCAAGGTGAACTCGGCGCGTCTCGTGGACGTGGTCCTGGAATTCGAGGATGCCTTCGACATCGAGATTGCCGACGACGACGTGGACTCGGTGGAGACCGTGGGCAACGCGGTAGAACTCATCGAGTCGAAGCTCGG
>CP070716.1:1090601-1092233 GCA_020350425.1 Gemmatimonadota bacterium | reverse complement strand
GACTCGCCCTCGACGTAGGGCATGACGTAGTAGAGGAATCCATCCGCCTCACCCGAATCGTACAGCGGGAGGATGTGGGGATGGCGCAAGTTGGCGGTGGTGGTGATCTCCCTGAGGAACCGGTCGTGGCCCACTGCGGCTGCCAACTCGGGGCGCAGCACCTTCACTGCCACCTTGCGCTTGTGCTTGAGATCCTCGGCGAGGTAGACGGTGGCCATGCCACCGGCGCCGAGTTCACGCTCGATGCGGTAGCGGTCGGAGAGGCCGGTCTTGAGCCGGTCGAGCTGATCGGGCATGCGGGAGGATTCCGAGGATGACGGACTACGCAGGATAGGGACTTTCCCCGGATTGGGCTAGGTTCCCCGCGAACCGTCCCAAACGATGCCCGATACAAGACGGAGAAGGCCGCAAAGCCCACGGAGGGCCGGGGAACTCGACCCCCGATGCGGCGGCCCGCGGCGGTGTTCACGTTCTTGGCGAGCTGGTGCTTTTCGTGGCTTTCCCTTGCGAATCGTTAGGATGAGACGCGGTGAAATGCCCACCCGTATTCATTCTCGTGCAGTCCGCTGCATCTAGAAGCGGCGGGACCTTCCCTCAAGACCCTCCCAAGAACCGCCTGCTCGGCGCTTGCAGGATGCATCACGCTGCGGCCCTAGCACACTGCGATCGGTTAAACGACCGTTGGCCTCCTCGAAGCCCAATCCGCGCCCCACCCTGAGCTCTGGGCTCACGGGGGTCGGCGAACCCGCGTCCACCCCCCTCGGCCACCTCAACCAGCCAGGCGCGTCGACCGGACCCAGATCCCACACCGCGGTCGCTGTCGAACCGTAGATGAGCCCTCCCCCAGAGGGGTGCGGTTCACGACAACGCGATCGTACGCGGTTGTGCACGATCGCGTTTCGGGTATCCATGGCTTCACACTGCATAATATTTTGTTACATATTGACTTAACATCATAAACCGCTTATGATCACTCCATGAGCGAGATTAGACGGTACCTGGCTGCGATCGGCGCGCGAGGTGGTCGGAAGAGCCGGCGCGCGCTCGATTCGGACACGGCGCGCGCGATGGTGCGCGTGCGCGAGGCGCGGCGCGCGTTTCGCCGATTCCGTACGATGTGCTTCTGGTCGTACCGGGCCGATCTGACCATCACTGCGGAGGACGTCCCGTGGGTGGCGGAGCAGCTGATGAAGCATGGCAATCGCGCGGCGTGGCGGGTCGGGGCGAAGCTGTGCCGCTGACCACGTTCCAACGCGAGCTGCTCGCCACGCTCGCGTCCAACCCCACGGACGAGCGGTATCTCGGGGGCGGGGCGGCCATGCACTTCGCGCCCAACTCCGTGCGCTTCAGTGACGACCTCGACTTCTTCCATGACTCCGAGGCGCGGGTTGCCTCCGCGTTCGCGCGCGACCGGGAGACCCTCGTGGGCGCCGGGTATCTACTCGAGGTCGAAGTCAGCCTTCCCGGCATGGTGCGCGCCGTGGTGCGCCGGGGGACGGACGCGACGCGCATCGACTGGGCGCACGACTCGGCGTGGCGCTTCCTGCCGCTGGTGCGCGATCCCCTGGGCGGGTTCCTGCTGCATCCGGTGGACCTGGCGATCAACAAGCTGTTGGCACTGGCCGGGCGCGA
>CP070716.1:1088790-1090501 GCA_020350425.1 Gemmatimonadota bacterium | reverse complement strand
GCGAGGGCTCGCGGGTTCAGATCTTGGCGCCCGTGGTGCGCGGCCGGCGCGGAGAGTACCGCAAGGAGCTCGAGGAGTTCCGGCGCAAGGGCTTCGTGCGCGTGCGCATCGATGGCGAGCTTCACGATCTGGGCAACGAGATCCGCATCCCGAAGCGCGCGCGCCACGACATCGAGGTGGTGGTGGACCGCCTGCTGGTGAAGGCGAGCGCGCGTGGACGGCTGACCGAATCGCTGGAGACGGCACTCTCCCTGGCGGGCGGACTGGTGAAGATCGACGTGGTGGGCGAGCAGGAGTGGCTCTTCTCGGAGAGCGCGGCCTGTACCGAGTGCGGCATTTCCCTGCCCGAGCTGGCCCCACGCATGTTCTCCTTCAACAACCCCTACGGCGCCTGTCCGGCCTGCAACGGTCTGGGGGTGGGCTTCGAGCTGGATGCCGAGCGGGTGGTGCCCGACCCCGATCGATCCCTGGCCGAGGGCGCGATCGAGCCCTGGGGCGCGCGCGGCCCCACCCGCTACTACGCCCAGCTCCTGGCGTCGTTGGGCCAGCATCTGGAAATCGATCTCGAGCTGCCCTGGAAGAAGCTCCCCAGAGCAGCGCGGGAAGCGCTGCTGCACGGCACCGGGGAGCAGGAGCTGGAGTTCGTCTTCCGGCGCGGGCGGCGGCGCGAGCGCGTGCGCCGGCGCTGGGACGGTGTGCTGGGAGAGCTGGCACGCCGTGCCGCCGAGGAGGTGACGGCCGCGCGGGGGGTGGAGCGCTATCGCAGCCCCGTGCTCTGCGGCGAGTGCGAGGGCTCGCGACTGCGCAGCGAGGCCCGGCACGTGAGGCTGGGTGGGCACGCGCTCCACGAGCTGTGCGCGCTTCCGATCGCGAGCCTACCCGCACTCTTCGATGCGCTCGAGCTCGGCGTCCAGCAGCGGGCCGTGGCCGAACGCGTGCTGCATGAGATTGCGGATCGGGTGCGCTTCCTCTGCGACGTGGGCCTGGGCTACCTGAGCCTCGACCGGCCGAGCGCCACGCTCTCGGGGGGTGAGGGCCAGCGCATCCGCCTGGCCACCCAGATCGGCTCGAGCCTGATGGGCGTGCTCTACATCCTGGACGAGCCCTCCATCGGACTGCATCCCAGAGACAACGGCCTTCTGCTCGAGAGCCTGCTGCGCCTGCGCGACATGGGAAACAGCGTGCTGGTGGTGGAGCACGACGAGGCCACCATCCGCTGCGCCGACCACGTGATCGACATGGGTCCCGGTGCCGGCATCCATGGGGGCGAGGTGGTGGCCGAGGGCACGCCGGCCGAGGTCATGAGCAACGCGAGCTCGCCCACGGGCGCCTACCTCTCCGGGCGGCGCTGCATCGCGGTACCCGATGAGCGACGCAAGCCCGGTCGCCAATGGCTGGTACTGCAGGGCTGCCAGGAGCACAATCTCAAGCGGGTGAAGCTCGAGCTGCCGTTGGGGGTGTTCACGGTGGTCACCGGGGTGTCGGGCTCGGGCAAGTCCACGCTGATCAACGACACTCTGCACCGCGCGCTCGCCCAGCTGCTACACGGAGCCGAGCAGCGGCCCGGCCGCTTCAGCCGCATCAAGGGCGTGGAGCTGCTCGACAAGGTGATCGATGTGAGCCAGGCGCCCATCGGACGAACCCCGCGTAGCAATCCGGCCACCTACAGCGGCGCCTTGGGCGGCATCCGCCAGCTCTTCAGCCAGGTGCC
>CP070716.1:1086954-1088690 GCA_020350425.1 Gemmatimonadota bacterium | reverse complement strand
AAGGCGTACACCAACCTGCGGGAGGCGCTGGACGGGGCCGACGTGATCATGGCCCTGCGCATCCAGAACGAGCGCCTGGCGGGGGCGTACTTTCCGAGCACGCGGGAGTACAGCGCCACGTTCGGCATCGATCGCGCCAAGCTGCGCTTCGCCAAGGAAGAGGCGATCGTCATGCACCCGGGGCCGGTCAACCGGGGCGTCGAGCTCTCCCACGATCTGGCCGATCACCGCCCCAGCGTGATCCTCGACCAGGTGCGCAACGGTGTCGCCATTCGCATGGCCGTGCTCTATCTCCTTGCAGGGCGGCCCCGCGTGCGGTCGACGCGCAATGAGCAGTAATACGAACAGCGTTTCCAACGGAGCGCGCAGCGGAGCGATAGACCAGTGAAGGCAAGGCAGATTCTCCTGCGCGGAGGGCGGGTTCTCGATCCGGCCGCGGGTCGCGACGAGACCGCCGATGTCCTGATCGAACGGGGTCGCGTCGCCGCGGTGTGCCGCGGGATCGAGGTGGAGAATGCCGAGATCGTCGACGCGGCGGGCTGCTGGGTGACACCCGGCCTCATCGACATGCACACTCACCTGCGCGAGCCCGGGCAGGAGTACAAGGAGGACATCGGCAGCGGTGGCCGCGCTGCGGTGGCGGGCGGCTTCACGGCGGTGGCGTGCATGGCCAACACCCAACCGGTCAACGACGACCCCGCGACCACGGACTTCATCATCGATCGCGCCAATCACGATTCGCCCGCCCGCGTGTACCCGGTGGCCGCGGCGACGCGCGGCCTCGAGGGTTCCGTGATGACCGAGATGGCGGCGCTTGTCGAGGCGGGAGCGGTCGCGTTCAGCGACGACGGCGAGACGATCGCGGACGGCGGGGTGATGCGGCACGTCCTCGAGTACTCCAAGCTCGTCGGTGCACCGGTGATCACGCACGCGGAGGATCGCACGCTCGTCGGCAACGGCGTGATCAACGAGGGCGCGGTCGCGACGCGCCTGGGCCTGCCCGGGAATCCGGCGATTGCCGAGGTGGTCCACGTGGCGCGAGATCTGATCCTGGCGGAGATCGCTGGCGCCCACCTGCACGTGGCCCACGTGTCGACCCGGGGCGCGGTGGATCTGATCCGACAGGCGAAGGAGCGGGGGATCGGCGTCACGGCCGAAGCGGCGCCCCACCATCTGACGCTCACAGACGAGGAGGCCGCCGGCTACGACACCAACACCAAGGTCGCGCCGCCCCTGCGCTCCGCGGAGGATCGGGATGCCTGCTGCGCCGGCCTGGCAGACGGCACGCTCGACGCGATCGCGACCGATCACGCGCCGCACGCGCAGCACGAGAAGGAACTCGAGTTCACGGTGGCGCCGCCGGGGATGATCGGCCTCGAGACGGCCCTCGCGGTGGTGCTGGAGCTGGTGCGCAACGAGACGATTGCGCCGCTCGAGCTGGTGCGCCGCCTCTCGACGAACCCGGCGCGGATCCTGCGCAGGCCGGGTGGTGAGCTGGCCGAGGGCTCGGTGGCGGACGTGACCGTCATCGATCCGGACGCCCAGTGGGTGTACGACCCGGCCAAGGGCTACTCCAAGTCGCGCAATTCTCCCTGGACCGGTCGCAAGCTCCAGGGTCGCGCCGTCGCGACCTTCGTGAACGGAGAGCTCGTCTATCACGTGGATCAGGGCGTGCTGACGTGACTCGAGGCCGCCCCCCGCTTCTTCCGCCGGCGCTCCTGGCGCTGGCCGACGGC
>CP070716.1:1085099-1086854 GCA_020350425.1 Gemmatimonadota bacterium | reverse complement strand
ACCTCGGGGCCCTTGGCCCACACCACCGGGTGCGTGTCGCTCCCGAGCAGCTCCACCTCGCAGTCCAGGTTGCGCAACTGGTCCGCCACCCACTCGGCGGCGTGGCGACAATCGGACGCGTTGACGGGAAGCGTGGAGATACTGGGGATCCGGAGCAGGTCGTTCAGCTCCTGAAGCATGCGGTCGCCATTGGCTGCGACGAAGGATTGCAGATCAGACATGGTGACTCATTCTCGCGAAATGGAGGTTGCTGCAAATATACCCGGGGGTCATTCCGGCGGTGTGACGAGCCGCTCCACCACCTCGAACGGCGGTGCGTCGGGTTCGGCGTCCAGCGCCTCGGCAATGCGCGCCACGGCGGCGCGCAGATCGCCGTTCCCTGCCGCGAGCACTTGATCGAACAGCTCGAGCCGGGTGCGGTAGATCCGCTGCGCGAGCAGCGAGGCATTGTTGAGCGTGTTCTCAGCCAGGCGGGGGCCGTTGTACACCTCCAGCTCGTCGGCGAGACCCGTCCGCAACCGCTCGCGGGCCGCGTCGAACAGCGCCTGACGTCGACGCTCCATCTCGCCCTCGGCCAGCTCGCTGCCGTAGAGCTGCTCGAGCGTGTCGGCCAGCTCCCGGTAGAACGCCCCCAGGAGCCGCTGGTCGCGCATGATCGCCAGCGCGCGGCCGGCGCCCGCCGTATCCCCCCGGCTGGTGAAGAACGCCTCGGCGCCGTGGTACCCCACGAACAGCGCGAAGCTCTCGTTGAACAGGGTCTCGTTCGTCACGTAGAGCGTGTTGTGTGCGATCTCGTGCAGCACCAGCGAGGCCAGCGATACGGGATCGCGCGACAGCGCGGTCGAGAGCAGCGGATCGTTGAACCAGCCGAGCGTGGAGAACGCGGCAGCCGGCCGCAGATAGATGTCGTAGCCCTCAGCCTGCAGCCGCTCGGCCGCGCCGCGCGCCGCGTCCAAATCGAAGAAGCCCTTGTACGGGATGGTCCCGACTATGGGATAGCGCCACGTGTAGGCTGCAAGCGTGTACCGCGGGCTCGCCGTGAGCACCAGCAGGAGGGTGTCCTTCTCGAGGTCGGAAAAGGTCGTGTAGGTATCACCCGCGTCGAGTAACAGCGAGTCCTCCGCGTACTGCCGGGCGTCGAGCACGAGCTGGAACTGGCGGCGCCGCAAGTCGGACGTGCCGGAGTCCGCCAGCAACTCCGCGATGTCGCGCCGCCGCAGCAGAATGCCTGCCTCCTCGTACGCCGAGCGCAGCACGAAGCGCACGTCCGCACTCAGGAGCACCGCGACCGCGAACAACACCACGAGCGCACCGGCCGCGATGGCCGCAACCTTGAGGATCCTAGAACGTGAAACGCGCACCCCAGTAGTGCCCCGGCTCGCCCAGCAAATCCTCGTCGCGGTAGGCGTAGTCCAGCATGAGGGTTCCCACCTGCACCGTCCCGCCGAACGTGAACTCGGAGTTGGACAGCACGTCGGGTCGCCCGCTCCACCCCGCACGCCCGATCACGCCCAGCGCCCCCTTGAGCACCGCCCCCGCTTCCAGGCCGATCACCGCCCGCGCCGACTCCCCCGCGCGCCACATCATCTCAAACGTACTCAGCAGCCGGAACGACTCCTGGGGGTCCACGTAGTTCATGGTGAACCCGAGGCGCGTGAGCCGCGGCATTACCAGCGACGAGGTATCGCGCCAGTTGCCGCCGATGTTCTGCATGGCGAAGGCAATGGCCATGATGTCGAAGAAGGCGAACGCGAG
>CP070716.1:1083201-1084999 GCA_020350425.1 Gemmatimonadota bacterium | reverse complement strand
CGCCGCCACCGCGGCGTAGAGCCTACGGGAGCGCGACCGTGGGGGAGGCAGCACGGTGTCCGTCGACGAAACGAGGTGAGCTGTCGATGGATCGGCCGCGATCGGCGTCACCGTGTGCTCGACGCCGGGGTCGGTGGGCAGCTGCGCCACCTGGGCCATCACCGCCCGCTCCAGGCGCGCGGCCGCGGCGTTCGCCTCCGAGGGTCGCATCTCCTGCGCCAGAAAGCGCTGGAGACGGCGGTGCCGGCTCGGATCCTGTCCGTCGGGGCGGGCCAGCCCGTCGAGCACGTCGCTCAGGCGCTGGCCGAGCTCCAGCGCGGTGGGGCGCTGGTCCGGCGTGGGCGCCAGGCACGCGGCCACCGCCGCATCGAGGGCCGCGGGCACCGCGGGGTTGTGCGCCGAGACCGGGGTCGAGAGCCGCGGGGGCAGGCGTGCCTCGTCGAGGGTCAGGGTCGAGCGCAGCGGTCGGCCCGCCAGCATCTCGTAGAGCACCGCCCCCAGCGAGAAGATGTCGCTGCCGGCCACCGCCTGACCCTGGGCCTGCTCCGGTGCGATGTAGCCCAGCTTGCCCTTGAAGGCGCCCATCATCGTGGTGTTGAGCCGGTTGGCCGCCTTGGCGATGCCGAAGTCGGTGAGCTTCACGTCCCCCTGGTATGAGAGCAGGATGTTGCCGGGGCTGACATCGCGGTGCACGACCCCCTCGGGCTGGAGGGCGTGGGCGTAGTCCAGCGCCGCGCTGACCTCGACGCCGACGAACAGGGCGATGTCGACCGGGAGCTGCCCGCCGACCGTCGCCATCAGCTTCCGCAGCGAGCAGCCCTCCACCAGCTCCATCACCATGAAGTACGCGTCGTCGGCCTCGTCGGCGTCGAAGGTCTGAACGATGTTGCGATGTGACATGGCCATCGTCACCCGCATCTCGTCCAGGAACATCTGGACCATGTGCCGGCTCTGCGTCAGGTGGTGGTGGATCAGCTTGAGCGCCACCTGCTTGGTGGCGTGGCCCGGCCCGACCCGGCTGGCGCGGTAGACGGCGGACATCCCCCCGCGCCCCAGGGTGGCATGGATCTCGTACCTGCCGATCCGTTTGGGCTGTCGCTTTCCGGCGGACATCGTGGCCGCTTGGCGGCTGTTTTGCAGGACAGCCGTGCGATAATATCATGGCAAACGCGCCGCCGACAGGCACGAAGGCTCACGGCCCCATGGAGAGCCCCACCGCTGTCCACCACGACCCGAAGGGACCGCTGCTCACGCATCGGACCGCGCTGGTGCGCGTGGTCAAGGGGCCGAACCAGGGCCGGACCTGTCCCATCGAGCGCCGGCGGCTGCGGGCGGGGACGGCCGACGACAACGACCTGGTGCTGACCGACAGCCACGTCTCCCGCCATCACCTGGAGTTCCGCGTCCACGATCGCGGGTTTCTGGTGCGCGACTGCAACAGCACCAACGGCACCTTCTACCGCGGCGCCCGGATCCAGGAGGCGCTGCTGGGGCCGGCGGCGGAGGTGCGCGTCGGCTCCACCGTGCTGCGCCTGGAGCTCGGCGAGGAGATCACCGAGTCGGTGGCGCCCCAGGAGAGCTTCGGGGGGCTGGTCGGCGTGTGCCCGGCGATGCAGGAGGTCTACGGGCTGCTGGCCGCCATCGCGCCCACCGACGCCACCGTGCTGATCGAGGGCGAGACGGGAACGGGCAAGGAACTCGTCGCGCGCGGCATCCACCGCGCCGGCGAACGCGCGGACGGCCCGTTCCTGGCGGTGAATTGCGCCGCCGTTTCCGAGACGCTGCTCGAGAGCGAGCT
>CP070716.1:1081245-1083101 GCA_020350425.1 Gemmatimonadota bacterium | reverse complement strand
AGCTTGTCGACCAGCGGGTCCAGCAGCTTCCCGATGTGGGTGACCATCTGCCCGCGCCGAGCGAGGTAGCCGTCGAGCAGATCCGTCAAGGCGGCGACGATGAAGCACCAGGCGATGACCTGGCTGCCGGCCTCGCCGGGGAAGAGGGGCAGCAACAGCAGCACGGGCACCGCCGCGGTGCGCACGACGGTGATCGAGTTCGGCAGATTCCAGAAGCGCTCGCGAACGATCCGCGGCGCGCTCGCGGGGGCCGACGCGCCGCCCCCAGCGCGTTCAGTAGCCGAAGTCGCCATCGTAGTGGCGATAGTAGGTCAGAACCCGCCGCACGTAATCCCGCGTCTCGCGATAGGGGGGAACCCCCCGGTACTGGTCCACGGCCGTCGGCCCGGCGTTGTACGCCGCCAGCGCGTGGGCCATGTCGCCGTAGCGGTCGAGCATCTCGCGCAGGTAGCGGGTGCCACCGCGCACGTTCTCCTCCGGGCGGAAGGGATCCTCCACGCCGAGCTCGCGGGCCGTCTCGGGCATCAGCTGCATCAGCCCCTGCGCGCCGGCGCGCGAGACCGCCTCGGAGTCGAAGCGGGACTCGGCGGCGATCACCGCCTTGACCAGGGCCGGCGGCAGCTTGTTGGCCCGCGCGTTCAGCAGGATCAGCCCGTCGTAGCCGCCGTAGCTCGGAACCGCCCCCTGCCGGGCGGGGTACGGCGTGCGCAGCACGACCGGCGCGTAGCGGTCGTCGTTGGGAACGTTGCTGTAGTGGGTGACGCCGTTCTCGTCGACGAAGGAGTAGATGTTGCCCGCGTGGGCGGCCGGTGCGGCCGCGCCGGCGAGAACGGCCAGCAGGACCGCGCCGCGCCAGCGCGATCCCCCGTCTCCTCGCCGCGAGCTCCGACCCATCGTCTCCGCTGCGCCCCCTGACCCGCTTCCCGCACGCCGCCTGCGTGCCGGAGCGCTGGTTCACCCGCGGGGATCCCAGCCGCCGGACGCACGCCGTCGATGGGCTTCGCGTCCACGACCGGCCCCCGGAGCGTTATCGGTGCTTCTCGCGTCGTTCCTTAGGCCCGCAAGACCCGCCGGCATGTATTCTTCCGGCGGGAGTGAACGTGGCCCAGCCGCAGAAGTTCGACGTACTGGTGCTCGGTAGCGGCCTCGCGGGCCTCTTCTACAGCCTGCGCGTGGCCGACCACCACTCCGTCGCGGTCGTCACCAAGAAGGACGCGGCGGAGTCCGCGACGAACCGCGCCCAGGGCGGCATCGCCGCGGTGCTCTCCGACGACGACTCCTTCGAGAACCACCTGCGGGACACCCTCGTGGCCGGCGACGGCCTCTGCGTCGAGGAGGTGGCGCGGCACGTCGTGGAGCGCGGCCCGGCGATGATCGAGGCGCTGCGCGAGCTCGGCACGGCGTTCGACGCCAACGGCGGGGGCGCGGGCGGAGCGGCATTCGACCTCGGCCGCGAAGGCGGTCACTCGCACCGCCGCATCCTGCACCACCGCGACGCGACCGGCCGGGAGATCGAGCGGGCCCTGCTGGCGCGAGCGCGCGCCCATCCGAACATCCACCTGCTCGAGAACCACTGCGCCGTCGACCTGCTGACCGCGCGCAAGGCGGGCCGCAGCGGCGGCGAACGGGCGCTCGGCGCGTACGTGCTCGACAGCCGGACCGGCGCGGTGCTGTGCTTCCAGGCTCGGGTGACCCTGCTTGCGACGGGCGGCGCGGGCAAGGTCTACCTCTACACCACGAATCCCGACATCGCGTCGGGCGACGGAATGGCCATGGCGTACCGGGCCGGAGCGACCCTGGCGAACATGGAGTTCGTGCAGTTCCACCCCACCTGCCTGTTCCACCCCCAGGCCAAG
>CP070716.1:1079276-1081145 GCA_020350425.1 Gemmatimonadota bacterium | reverse complement strand
GGCGCGGAGTCCGCGGGGGGGATGCCAAGCTGGCGGCAGACGAGGCGTTCCATCTGCGAGATGTCCTGGGCCTCTTCGCCAACAGATCGTACCTGTTCATCACGCTGCTCTGCGCCACGTTCTACGCCGCGGTCTTTCCGTTCCAGGACTACCTGGCCGACCTGCTCAAACACAAGTTCGGCTACGCGGAGGTGACGGCCGGTGACTTCACCTCGCTCATACCCTGGGGTGCGGCGATCTTCACCATCATCTTCGGATGGTTCGTCGACAAGAAGGGGCTGCGGGCCACGTTGATGTTGGGAGGGGCGGTGCTGCTGCTCGTCAACCAGCTTCTCTTCGGGCTGACCAGCATCACGCCGTGGATCCTGGTGCCGCTGTTCGGGATCGCCTACTCCCTGGTGCCCGCCGCCATGTGGCCCGCGGTGGCGCTGATCGTCGAGGAGAAGCGGCTCGGCACCGCCTACGGCCTGATGACCTGGGTGCAGAATCTCTGGTGGTGGGCGATGGCGCTGGCCGCCGGATGGGTACTGGACCGGTCGAACCCGGATGTCACCGCCGAGACGTTGAGGTCTGGCACCGGCGTCTACGACTACACCGTGACGGTGCTGGTCTTCTCCGCCTTGGGCGTCGTGGCGGTGGTGATGGCCATCGGCCTCAGGCTCGCTGACCGCGGCTCGAAGGGCCACGGTCTCGAGCTGCCCAGCGCCGAGGCGGCCGCCCTCAACGAGGCGAGATGGTCGTCATCGGCCGGGGCCGAGACGAGGTAAACACCGGAACTCCCATTCGAGACTCTCGACCACGTTCACCGACAACGAGATCGCCACGAAGTTGACCGAGCTGGGCGTGACGCACGTCATCTGGCTGCCCGATTCGGAGATGGGCGCCTGGGAGGCCGGGCAGGAGGCGCGGAGACGCTGGCGTTGTTGCGCGTCTGCCGCGAAGGCGAGACCTGGCCGCTGGCGACCGGTCTTCGGGTGTCTGGTCACGATCGTCGACAGCAGCGTGTCGAACTTGGGCGTCGTGTTGATCGACGACGGCGTCTACGAGGTGACTGGCGGTCAGAAGACGGCCGCCGCTCGAAGCGGCGTCGATTTCGCTGGCGCGGCACCGGCTGCATGCCCCGGGGTCGCTGGCTGGCGCGAGGGCAGAATCTCCTTGACCGGATGCCCGTTGTTCGGAATAAGTAAGGCGCAGATCTGCCATGATGATTGGGGGGAATCATGTCGATCCGACGGCGATGGAACGTCCCGCTCGCCGCGGCGCTCGCGTGCTCGATCCCCTTCGGGGCAGGAGCCCAGGAGCTCAACGGCAACGAGGACTTTGCGCCGCTGGCCTGGCGGGGCTTCGCGGAGGGCGTCGATGGGCCGCACGCCGAGGGCAGCACCGACAACAGCTACGCCTTCTCCATGGCCTGGTTCCAGGGCCGTCTGTTCGTGGGCACGATCCGCAACGTCACGGATGCCGTCGATCAGCTGCTGGAGTCTCTTCGAGCGGAGATCTGGCGCTACACGCCGGCGGGCCCCCACGGCCTGTCCGGATCGTGGGAGCGGGTGTACCGGTCTCCGCTGCTGTGGTTCACGGACATCCCCTGGGAGATCGGCTACCGCAACATGCTGGTCTGCGACGCGGGCGACGGCGTCTCGCGCCTCTACGTCGCGACGCTGGGCACGCTGAGCGGACGCATCCTCTATACCGCGGACGGCGAGACCTTCCGGACCGCCTCCATGCGCGGATTCACCGGCGACGACATGGGCTTCCGCCCGCTGGTCTGCATGAACGGCTGGCTGTTCACGTCGCCCGTCGGTCTCACCGAAGACTCCGAGGGCTCTCTCAACCCGGTGGTCCTGGGAACGTCCGATCCCCTGCGCG
>CP070716.1:1077302-1079176 GCA_020350425.1 Gemmatimonadota bacterium | reverse complement strand
CCCTGCGGCTCGCCGATCCGCCGGACGAGGGGCGCCCCCGGGGTGGCGCCGAGGCGTAAGAGACACCGCAAGGTTCCACAAACCCTTGCAAATCTGGTATATTGCGTCGTTGCGGGCTGCAGATCACCCGAGCCCCCGTGAGTGCAGGCTTCTCGAAGAAATGCCGATGTGAAAGACTGGTTCGAGGCCGATGCGCCCCGCTGCTCGCTAGGCCTCGTGGAGAGCCCATGCGCCACTTAGCCCGATCTCTGGCAATCGCGACGACGCTCGCGCTCCTGGCCGCGGGCGGGGCCGCCCGGGCCGAGAAGCTCGCCTACTACGGCACGCATACCCTGGAGTTCTCCAACCTCGGCAACCTCAGCGTGAGCGTGTCGGGCGAGGGCCTCGCGGACGTGGTCCGGAGCCCCGGCGGTCATCTGACCACGCTCCAGCTCACCCAGCATTTCCCGGGCGGCAGGATAAACACCGTCATCCCGATCACCGATCCGGTGGTGGGTGGACCCATCAAGACCGTGAACATCACCAGCCTGCGCATCAACCCCCAGGTGCAGGGTGGCATCTTCGCACCCATCTCGGGTGCGACGGGGACGTCGCCGACGCCGCTCAGCCTGGCCACCATGCCGCTCACGGGCACGATCCGCCTCTGCCTGTTCCACGCGGGCTGCAATTCCGGCGCGATCACGCAGACCCTGGGGCAGCAGACCACCGGCGGCGCGTACACCGGCGTCGGGGTGGGCGGCACGTTCTCGCTCAGCTCGACCGGCACGGGTGGCATTCGCATGTCGATCTACGGCGCGCCGTGGACGGTGGGCACCGTATCGGTGAGCAACCTCACCCCGGGTGGCTCCATCACGACCCTGACCGCCATGGGGTACGCGCGCGGCCCCTTGTCGAATACCTCCACGACGGCGCTGCCCGGCGGCGTGCTGCAGCTCGTGACCGCGAGCCAGGTGATCACGAAGGGTATCCCCGGCAGCCCCTATCCCGACGGCGAACCCAGCGGCCGGATCCACACCCTGCGCCTGGAGTTCATCCCCGAGCCCGGCCTTCTCCTGCTGCTCGGCTCGGGCGCGGTGGGCATGACCCTGCTGGGGCGCAAACGCCTGAAGAAGTAAGGACGCTGGCGCGGGTCGCGCGCCAGACGGGTGCACCACTCCAGCCGCGCCGCGGGGCGATACCATGGGTGCTGCCGTGATCCGCCGTGCCGCCGCTCTGTTGCTGGGCCCCGTCCTGCTCTGTGCCGCGGGCTGCAAGACGTCCGTCAACCCGGTGACGGGGCGCCGCCAGGTGGTGCTCATGTCCGAGGCGGACGAGCGCAAGATCGACGCGGCGATCGTCCCGCAGATCGAGAGCAGTGACGGACTGGTGCACGACCCGCGGCTGACCGACTACGTCGAGGAGCTGGGCCGGGCCCTGGCCGTCCACTCGCCGCGCCAGGACGTAATCTACGACTTCCAGATCATCGAATCCACCGACCCCAACGCCTTTGCGCTTCCCGGCGGCCACATCTACGTCTCGAGGGGGCTGCTCATGCTCGCCAATTCGGAGGTGGAGCTCTCGAACGTGCTGGGCCACGAGATCGGACACGTGGCGGCGCGACACGCCGCACAGCAGGATGCACACGTCAAGACCCTCGGTCTGTCGACACTGCTGAGCGACATCCTGAGCGGCGGTGCCGAGGAGCAGCCCGACTCCGAGCGGATCAGCGGAAGCTTCGTGGCGCGATACGCGCGCAACCAGGAGCGCGAGGCCGATCGGATCGGCCAGGAGCTCGCACTCGCAGCGGGCGTGGACCCCGGCGGCATGGCCCGCTTCCTGCAGAAGCTCCAGAATCTCGACAAGCTCACGCGGGGCTTCTCGACGCCGCAGACCTA
>CP070716.1:1075279-1077202 GCA_020350425.1 Gemmatimonadota bacterium | reverse complement strand
TCGAGAATGGCCGTGAAGCTCGACAACACCGAGTCCTGGGTGATGACCGTGACGTCCTCCTCGTCGTGACGCTCGATCAGAATGTCGCGCACCGCGGTCTTGACCGATTCGAGGTCGGCGTGCGTGCGCGCCTGGACCAGGATCCGAAACAGGCTGCTCCGATTGAACATCTGCATGCCCGTGGAGACGGGCACCATGGCCAGATCGTCGAGATCCATGCCCATCTTCACGCCCTGCTTGCCCAACACGCCAATGACCCGCATGCGAAAACCGCCGACGCGGACCACCTCACCCAGCGGCTGCCCACCCCTGAACAGCTCGCGCGCCAGCTTTTGACCCAGCACCACGACCGCGGAGCCGCGGAACATCTCCTCCTCCGGGAGGAACCGACCGAGCGCAATCTCCAGCTGACGGACGTCCTCGTACGCGTGGGTGGTGCCGATGATCGCCACCTGTCGCCTGCGCTCGCCGTAGGCCACCTGCTCGGTGCCCAGGGAGACCGGCGCCACGCGGCGGGCGCCGGGCGCGCGGCGCAGGACCGCCTGCGCGTCCTCGAGGGTCAGGTCGTTGGGCGCACCCCCGGCACCCACGGCGCCGCTGGTCTCGGTCTTTCCCGGCACGACGATGAGGATGTTGGTGCCCAGGCCGGCGAACTGATCGATGACGTAGCGGCGCGCGCCCTCCCCCACGGCGGTCAGGATCACGACCGCCGCCACGCCGATCGTGACGCCGAGCAGACTGAGCCCGGTCCGCACGCGGTGGCCCGAGAGCCCACGCGCGGCAAAGCGAAACAGATCGCCGACGCTCACTCGCCGTCTCCCTCGGCGAGCAGTGCCAGCACCTCGCCCATCTGACTGGATGCGACCCGGCGCTCGATCCGCCCGTCCACGAGCACCAACACCCGGTCGGCCCGCTGCGCCACCTTGGGGTCGTGGGTGACCACGATCAGGGTGAGGCCCTGGTCGTTCATCCGATCCAGCGCGTCCAGCACGACCCTGCCGGAGCGGCTGTCGAGATTGCCGGTGGGCTCGTCGGCCAGCAGGATCTCCGGCCGCATGATGGTGGCCCGGGCCAATGCCACGCGCTGCCTCTCACCGCCCGAGAGCTGATCGGGCAGGTGCCGAGCCCGGGGCGTGAGCCCCACCGTCTCGAGCGCCTCCGCGACGCGCCGCTGGCGCTCGGCGCGCCCGATGCCGGCAAAGATCATGGGCAGCTCCACGTTCTCCGCGGCGCTCAACCGGTGCACCAGGTGGAAGAACTGGAACACGAAGCCGATCTGGTGGCGGCGGACCTGGGTCAGATCCGCCTCGTCGAGGTGACCGACCTCGCGCTGGTCGAGGTGGTAGGTACCGGAGCTGGGTCGGTCCAGGCAACCCAGGATGTTGAGCAGCGTGGACTTGCCCGATCCGGAGGGGCCCATGATGGCGACGTGCTCGCCGACTCGGATCGATTCGTCGATGTCGACCAGCGCGTGGACCTGCTCGTCACCCACCTGGAAGGTGCGGCCGATCTCCTCGAGGCGGATCACGGCCGGCGCGTCGGCCACCGGATCAATCCTCCTCGTCCTCTGAGATCTCGGCCCGCGCGCCGGCCTCCACCTCTTCCCGATCCAACGAGGTCACCACCAGCTCTCCCTCTTCGAGACCGCTGACGACCTCGGTGAAATCCCAGTTGCGCAGCCCGGGGGTCAGCTCGCGTTCGACCAGCTCACCATCATCGAGAACGAGGGTCTTGTTGCCCTCCATGATGGCCGCGGTGGGAACGCGCAGGACGTCCTCGCGGACGCGCAGAATGATCTCCACATCGGCCGACGTGCCCGGCAGCAGGCGCTCGTCGTGGGCATCGAGCTCGACCTCGATCTCCACCGTGCGGTTCTGCGCCTCGAGATCGAGAACGTAGGGGGCAACCCGCGAAACCCTGCCC
>CP070716.1:1073224-1075179 GCA_020350425.1 Gemmatimonadota bacterium | reverse complement strand
CAGGGCGTGCTGACGTGACTCGAGGCCGCCCCCCGCTTCTTCCGCCGGCGCTCCTGGCGCTGGCCGACGGCACCGTCTACCGCGGGCACGCTTTCGGCGCGCGCGCGGTGGGCGTCGGGGAGGTGTGCTTCAACACCAGCATCACGGGCTACCAGGAGATCCTGACCGACCCGTCCTATGCGGGACAGATGGTCGTGATGACCTACACGCAGATCGGGAACGTGGGCGTGAATCCCGAAGACGAGGAGTCGCCGCGGCCGTTTCTCCAGGGCTTCATCGTGAAGGAGATCTTCCACGAGCCCTCGAACTGGCGCTCGGCGGAGAGTCTCGATGCCTACATGCGCCGGCACGGAATCCCCGGCGTCGCGGGCATCGACACGCGCGCCCTGGTGCGGCGCATCCGCGACGCGGGTGCGCAGGTGGGCGTGTTGAGCACCAATCCGGGCCGTCAGGACGCCGCACAGCTCGTGGAGCAGGCGCGCCGGGATCCCGGGCTCGAAGGGCGCGACCTGGCGGCCGAGGTGACGTGCGACGCGCCCTACGACTGGGCGCAGGGACGCTGGCAGGGCATCGAGGGGCAGGTGCCGCGGGCCGGGCGACCCGGGCCCGTCTTCAAGCTGGTGGCGCTGGACTACGGCATCAAGCGAAACATCGTGCGCATGCTGCACGACCACGGCTTCGACGTGACCGTGGTGCCGGCCCACACCGGCGCCGACGAGATCCTGGCCCTCGAACCCGATGCCATCTTCCTCTCCAACGGGCCCGGCGACCCCGCAGCCGTGCGCGGGACCCAGGCGGTGGTGCGCCGCCTGGCCGAGAGCAAGCCGATATTCGGCATCTGCCTCGGGCATCAGATTCTCGGCCTGGCGCTGGGCGGGAGAACGCTGAAGCTCAAGTTCGGCCACCACGGCGGCAACCAACCCGGACAGGATCTCGCCACCGGAAAGGTGGCGATCTGCGCGGAGAACCACGGCTACGCCGTGGACGCCGACTCACTGAGCGAGGCCGGCGAGCCGGTCGAGATCACGCACGTCAACCTGAACGATGGAACCGTCGAGGGCCTGGCCCACAAGACCCGGCCGCTGTTCTCCGTCCAGTACCATCCCGAGGCGTCTCCGGGCCCCCACGACGCCGCCTACTTCTTCGGCCGCTTCCGCGAGATGGTGGCGCGGCACGCGGCGGGCGAGGCGGTCACCGGCGCGCAGATCGCGGCGGGGGGCGGAGCCAGCCGCTCCAATCCGGCCGCCGCTCCGCCTACGGACGCACCGAAGTGAAGTCAGCGCCATGCCGCGACGCGACGACATCGAGACGATTCTCGTCATCGGCGCCGGGCCGATCGTAATCGGCCAGGCCTGCGAGTTCGACTACTCGGGCTCCCAGGGCTGCAAGGCCCTGCGGGAGGAAGGCTACCGGGTGGTTCTCGTCAACTCGAACCCGGCGACCATCATGACGGACCCGGAGTTCGCGGACCGCACCTACATCGAGCCCATGACGGTGGAGAGCCTCGAGAAGATCATCGCCCGCGAGCGGCCGGACGTCATCCTGCCCACGCTCGGCGGCCAGACGGCGCTGAATCTCGCGGTGGCGCTCTCGGAGGCGGGTGTGCTCGACCAGTACAAGGTCGGGCTCATCGGCGCGCAACTCGAGTCCATCCACAAGGCCGAAGACCGCGACGAGTTTCGCGTGGCCATGCAGAACATCGGCCTCAAGCTGCCGACGTCCGGCTACGCGCGTTCCATCGAAGACGCGCGCCGCATCGTCAAGGAGACGGGGCTCCCCGCCATCATCCGGCCCAGCTTCACGCTCGGCGGGACGGGCGGGAGCATCGCCTACACGGACCAGGAGTTCGGCCCGCTCGTGGACTGGGCGCTGCGGCAGTCGCCGCGGCACACCTGCCTGGTCGAGCAGAGCGTGCTGGGCTGGAAGGAGTACGAGCTCGAGGTGATGCGCGACGG
>CP070716.1:1071067-1073124 GCA_020350425.1 Gemmatimonadota bacterium | reverse complement strand
CCGCGTGCTACCGGTCCACGCCACGGGCTGCGCCACCAGGGGCTGAGCGTAGGGCGTGACGATGCGGCCCATGTACTCGTCCCGCTCCCAGCCGCGGCCGAACTCACCCCACGGCTCCACGACGACATTCTGCAGGCCCCACTCACGCATCTTCTCGGCCGTCCAGGTGTTGGCCTCCATCATCTGCGGCGAGCCGGTGAGCCTGGGACCGATCACCTCGGTCAGGTACCGGGCTACTTCAGGCAGCTGGGACCGCTCGAGACCCTCCTCGCGAATCTGCTTCACGACGGCCAGGTCCACGGCCTCCTGCGCCACCTGGGCCACCGCCGGTGCGGCGATCACGAGTGCAAGCGCGCCCGTCAGGGCGCTGACGCCACGTCGCATGTTTCTCCTCCTCGGACCCCTGGTTCCCTCCGGGCCGCCCGCCCCCTCACGGGACCGGCGACCGAACTCCGCATTGTACCCTTCGGTACGAGGCGCGGCAAAGCCGGCCGAGTGCACCCTGGCTTACTCCCCTCTGCCGCGCATATTCTATCGCACTCACCACGGGACTTCCCCGTGGCCCCTCACCACCGGAGGCAGTGGATGTCGAAGCGCAACTGGCTGTTGGCGGGCGTCCTGCTCGTCGGCACGATTTCGGTCGGTGCCGCGCCCGCTGGGGCGCAGGACTATGACGGTGCCGCCCGCCTTGCGGCAGCGATCCTCGGTGACACACCGCTGATCACGGATGCCCACGCCCTGACCGACGGGATCGGCGGCCGCCCGACCGGGTCGGCGGCCAACGAGATGTCGGTCGAGTGGGTGCTGGAGCGGTTCCGCGAAGCCGGTGTGCCGGCCGTCAAGGAAGCGTTCCGCATGCCCGAGCTGTGGCTCGAGAACTCGGCTTCGGCCACGGTATTCGGTGACGGCATCAACTTCTGGCCCCGCATCGCGGCGATGCCGTTCTCCGCGGCGACGCGACCGCAGGGGCTGTCCGCGCCCCTGCTCGACGGAGGCCGCGGCACGGAAGAGGACTTCGCCCGTTTGGGCGAGGCCGCCCAGGACGCGTGGGTGCTGATCAGCACCGACCCGCTCGAGGACGTGCCGGGTCTGTTCAAGGAATACACCGACGCCGCGGCGATCGAGCCCCGAGCGTTCGAGGCGGGTGTGGCCGGCATCGTGTACATGGGATCACGCCCCAACAACCTGCTGCACCGCCACTTCGCTTCGCTCGGGGTCGAGAACGAGCACCCGCTGGTGATCATGGAGCGGGACGCGGCCAAACGCGCGCTGCGGCTGCTCCAGTCGGGACACGAGCTCCAACTCACGGTGTGGCTCGACATCGAGAACGGCCGCCCCTACGAGAGCTACAACGTGATCGGGGAGATTCGCGGCGCGACCAAGCCCGACGAGTTCGTCGTGATCGGCGCGCACCTGGACTCGTGGGGCCTTGGCACGGGCGCGCTGGACAACGGTGCCAACGTAGCCCTCGTGATCGACATCGCGCGTCAGATCGTCCGCCTCGGGCTGCAGCCCGACCGCACCATCAGGTTCGCGCTGTGGAACGGCGAGGAGCAGGGATTGATCGGGTCGTGGCGCTACACGCAGCATCACGCCGCCGAGATGGACGGGCACGTGATGGCGAGCTCATACGACCTCGGCACGGGGCGCATCGTGGGCTTCTTCACGGGCGGGCGGCCCGAGATGGTCGAGGCCGTCGAGCGGACGCTCGCGCCGGTGCGTGGGCTGGGGCCGTTCCAACAGCTGGACATCCCCATAGTGGGCACCGACAACTACGACTTCATGATGCAGGGTATCGGCAACCTGGTAGCGAACCAGGAGTCGGCCAATTACGGCCCCAACTACCACGCGCGCTCCGACACGTTCGACAGGGTCGACCAGCATCAACTGCGCCTGAACGCGGCCATCGCCGCCGCAGTGACGTGGGGCTTCGCGACCATGGATGTGACGTGGCAGCGCCAGACCAGGGAAGAGGTCCAGCAGATCATCACGTCCACGGATCTGGGCGACCAGATGCGCACGTTCGGGCTGATGGAGCCGTGGCTCAGCGGAGAGAG
>CP070716.1:1068906-1070967 GCA_020350425.1 Gemmatimonadota bacterium | reverse complement strand
TGCGGGGCGCCGGAAGTTGGGGCGCCGCGGCGCCGCCACGCAGGATGCCCCGCAGGTAGCCGAGCGCGAGCCACGCCACGAACGCCGCCAGGGCCACGTGCGAGGCGATGGTCTGGAAGTCCCAGTCGAACACGCTGCGTACCAGCCGCTCGAAGCCGGGGTCCGCGGACGAGAGAAGCCCCCCGAATACCAGCGCTACGGGGATGGCGAGCAGCGTGCCGACGAGCGCCGTGACGGCCGCGCGCCCTTTGCCGCGCTGCCCCAGCGCCGACCACTCCACGTCTTCGGCCGCGAACAGGATCGGACCGACCAGCACGTCGAGCCCGCTCCTGATCAGCCCGGTCAGGTAATCCGCGACACGGCCGCGCGGCAGCTCCACGTCACACAGCCGGGTCACGGGCAGCGACAGGGCGAGGACCACGGCGAGCACGTTCCAGGCGGTGAGCGTCGGGGCGTCACGCCACGCGACGCAGAAGGAGAAGAGCACGGGGAGGGCGAAGAGCAGGACCAACTCGGCGGGCGCCGCACCGCGCCGCCGCCGGTACACGACCGCCACGGTGGCGACCCCGGCGCCGATCCACAGCGCGAAGTTCACGCCCCACGGCGTGGCACGGAGCAGCGCGTCGCCCAGGATGCCGAGGGCGGCTGCGGCGGCGAAAATGGTAGTGGCGGCGCGGTGCGTCATGGTGGCCCCCCTCACTGGGGTCAGCGAGTTCGATCAAGTGTAAAGTACTTTGTAATACAAAGTCAAGAACCTCGGTCACGGGAACTCGGGACTTGGGAATGGCGGCCGGCTGGGCCGGGGCGGAACTGGAGGGCTCGGAGGGGCGTGGCGTGGCGGCCTCCGGTGTCGAGCCTGTAGCTTGTGCTACCCCAATGTCGAGCCCTCCCGCCTCCCCGTCCGCGCTGCTCGAGCGCCTGCGCGAGGACCGCCCCCTCGTGACGGTCGAGCTGCGCCCGCCCAAGACCGGCCTGAGCGACAGCCAGAGCATGGACACGTGGATCGACATGTACCACTCGGTGCGACGGCTGGCGCGGGGGGACACCGCGATCTTCCTCACCGACAACGCGGTGGGGGTGTCGGAGGAGGAGAACCTGCGCCACCTCGTGGCCAACCTCGCCGGCGACGTGAGCCCGGCCAAGCTGTCGCCGTTCCTCACCTGCAAGCACACACTCGAGTACTGCCGTCTGTACGTGGATCGTGCGGTGGCGGCAGGCTTCGAGGCGCTCACCGTGCTGGGCGGGGATCGCAGCGTGGGACCGCCGCGCTGCGTCGAGTTCGCGTACATGCTGCGGCAGCAGATCCGCCAGCGGCACCCGGCGTTGGCGCTGGGCGGGTGGGCGAACCCTCACCGCGACGCCGCCGAGCAGGTGGACTACCTGTTGCGGCCCGAGTTCACGGGCGAGTACTACCTCACGCAGATCGTATCACACCACTCCCTGCGCGAAGTGGAGCGGTTCGCGAAGGAGGCGCGGAGGCGCGGGGTGATGCACCCCGGCGTGTTCGGGGTGTTCCTGTACCGCTCGGCCAACCCGGAAACGCTCGGGCGGCTGGGCCGCTTCTTTCCGGTGCCGGCGGAGGGAGTCACGCGAGACTTCGAGTCGGGGCAATCGGCCGAGGAGATCTGCGCGTACACGATCCGGGCGCTACGCGAGGTGGGGGTGGAAAAGGTCTATCTGTCGAATCTCGGGTTCCGCAGGCCGGAGGAGCGGTTCAAGCGGGTGATGCAGGCGCTGGAATAGCGCGGCTCGTCGCTCGGCCGGACACCGGCCTCTCGCGTCCCGCCGTCCCTACGGCTCCAGCACGGCGCGCGCCACCTCGACCCTCCCCAGCGGCGCGCTCAGGTGCGCCCCCTGCACCAGACCCCTCACCGCGTCCAGCACCTCGCGGGCGATCGCGATCCCCTCGGCCAGTGCCGCGTCGTCGCCCTTGTCCTGCGCCTTGCGCATGCGCTCGATGACGCGCGGCGGCACCTGCTGGCCCGGCACCTCGTTGGCGAGGAACTCCGCGTTCCTGAGCGACACGAGGGGCCACACGCCGGCGATCACGGGTACGCGGTA
>CP070716.1:1066686-1068806 GCA_020350425.1 Gemmatimonadota bacterium | reverse complement strand
CGGCCTGGCTTCCGGGCCAGGGCAGGTTGCCGTAGTAGTAGTAGTCCCACCCATGCTTGGACTTGACCGCCTCGGTCACGGCGGGCAGCCAGTCGTCGCGCAGCAGCTGGAGAATCTCCTGGTCCGTATTGGGGTGCAGCGGCGGCGCGTAGAGCAGATGGTATGCGCGGCGGGTACCGTTGGTCGTGTGCAGATCCAGCGCCACGTGGGGATCGTATTCGCGCAGGAGCCGCACTAGCGCGCGGGCCTCGGGCGACTCCAGCTTCACGTGATCCCGATTGAGATCGAGCCCCTGGGCATTGGCGCGCTGGCCCATGCCACCCACAGGCCCGTGCTGCCGGGGCCGGTTGGTGAGGCGCACCCGCTCGTTCCCATCCGCGTTGTAGATCGGCGCGATGAGGAGCACGACGGAGTCGAGCCACGCCGCGTGCTCGCCCTGAGCGATCTGCCGCAACAGCATCTGGAGCGCCTCCTTGCCGCACACCTCGCCCGCGTGGATGTTGCCCTGCACGTACACCCGCACCTTGCCGCTGCGCCGGACGGTTGCGGGCGCCGGATCGTCGAGCGTACCCACCACCACGAGCGGCAGGGGGCGTCCCTCGAACGAGTAGCCAAAGCTGGAGAGATGGATGTTGGGCGAGGCGCTCGCCACGTCCTGGAGAAACGCCATCACGTCGTCGTACGAGCTCGTCTCCCGGTAACCGGTGCGCTCAGCACGCGTCTGCATGGCGTCGGGCTGTTGCCCCGCGACCTCGCCGCGGCCGACCAGGAGCGCCGCCACCACGAGCCACCATCCACGACCCGTCCCGAAGATCCTCACCATGCTCGGCTCCATCAGATGTGGAAGGAGAGAATGTAACATGACGCAAAGGGGGGACCACTCGGCCCCCCCTTCGCCTCGGCGACCTTCCCCCGCTACACGCGGGACGTCGCGGCGAACTTCACAACCGTCGGCTGCACCAGCCGCGAGAAATCCTCATACGACATCCTGATCAGCTCGGTATGCGAGCAGGCGTTGAACGCGATCTCTTCGTCCTCGGTCAGCGCCTCGGCCACGTAGACCGGCATGTTGTAGAGGTTTCCGAACGGCGGCATGGCTCCTACCTCGCAATCGGAGAACGTGTCCCGGAAGTCGTCCTCGGAAGCCAGCTCAACCTTGGAAGCACCCACCACTTCCTTCAGCTGGCCGAAGTCGACCTGGTAGGAGCCCGGCAACACGGCCATGGCCAACTGGCCGTCCACCTTCACGATGACCGTCTTTGCCAGCTCCTTGCCGGGGACGTGCGCCGACGCAGCCGTCTTCTGCGAAGTGTACGCCGGCGAGTGGGTGATGGTCAGGTAGCGAACCTTGTTCTCGTCCAGGTACGCCTTGAGCTTCGTCATCGCCATGGCAACCCCCTTGCCGTGTCCCCAACTAATCCTGCGTCCACGGGACGGTCGCCCGCAAGCACCCTTCGGTTCCGCCAGAGCTACCGCACGCCGCACCCCCCGGGCGTCATCGGGCCCGGCTCCTCGGTCACGCGCAGCCGGAAGCTGCCGGTGGCCCCGCCGCTGACGGTGTTCACGGCGACCCGGAAGGCCCCGCCCTCCACGGCGGTGAACGAGATCCGCGCGTCGCACGCCCCGGCGCCGTCATCATTGATCTCGAGCCCATCGATCCCCGGCCCGACCAGCATGAGATAGGCGTCGAAGTCGGTGGAGAGCAGGTCCACCGTGGCCTGGTCGCCGGCCGCGAGCGTGAGCTCCCACACCTGCACATGGGTCTCGTCCCAGTCGCTCACGGCGTCGGTGGCCGTGAGCTCCCCCGACACCTCCCCACCGAGCTGGAGGCTGCCGACGACTGGCAACGATTGGAGCCATGCGGGCATCTCCGCGAGCTCCTCCCCGTACTCCTCCATGAACTCCTCGAGGTCACCGAGCGTCTCGCATACGTCGGCCGTCACGGGGCCCGGCTCATCGGTCGCACGGAGGCGGAACCGTCCGGTGGCCTCCCCGATGACCGTGTTCACGATCACGCGGTATGCTCCCGTCTCCGGCGCCGTGAAGGTGATCCGCGCGTCACACGCGCCGGCACCGTCGTCGTCGGACAGCGGCTCCAGTCCCGGTCCCAGGAGCAACAG
>CP070716.1:1064429-1066586 GCA_020350425.1 Gemmatimonadota bacterium | reverse complement strand
ATTGGGGCGTCCTTCGAGGCATGTAACGCGGGACTCACCCGATTCGGCGGCTCGAGCTCACGCTTCACCGAGAGATCCGGCTGCGTATCCGCGCCACCCCTGAATGGAGGGCCCATGCCGAACGAGCTCGAGACCGTCGTGCTGACCCGTGACGTGGCCGAGGTGGGCCTCGCGGCGGGCGACATCGGGGCCGTGGTCCATCGCTTCGGTGCGGACCGGTTCGAGGTGGAGTTCGTGGCGGGCTCCGGAGAAACCGTCGCACTCCTGACCCTCACTGCTCGCGACGTCCGGCCGCTGGCCCCGTCCGAGATCCTCCACGCACGCGCGCTCGTGTCGTGATCGGGGGCCGGATGCCTCCGCTGGCTCCGCCCGTCGGAAGCGCGTATCTTTGACCTGCGCGGCGATTTCCCCGATTTGACGGGCCGCGCAGCGAAGCACCAGGGCCACGTGCCCACCGTCTAAGTCGCGGCCAGAGCGGCTCCGCGACCACACGTCGGGAGCCGTTTGTTGTTGGAGGGAAGGAACGGGGAGTCGGGCAGACAGGGCGGCGGCGGCCGCTCCCGCCGTACCGCCCGCTGTCACACCCCGTCCCTATATAGATGTAGACAATCGGCAGCCCTCCGCCTTCGGGCTGCCGGCATGGAGAGCGGCGGCGAGAGCACCGGCTCGATGACCCGCCCGCCAACCGTCGTCCACACGGTGGCTCAGCCGGCCGGACCCCTTGGGGGTCCGGACCCATGCGCGAACGAGGCGGGAACCGCATCGAAAGGACGCACCATGCTCCGTCGAGACTTTCTGAGCCTTGCCGCCGGCGCGCCGGCGCTCGCCGCGACGCCGTGGCACCGCCGATCCCCGGGCATCCTCGAGCTGCCCTTCCCGTGGGACTCGCCCGACATCGCCGCCATGGGGTGGGTCAACGCCGGCCCCCGGCTGAGGGAGGCGGCGATCGCGGGCACGATGCCGGGTCAGTGGGATCTGATCGAGGCCGCGGCCGCCCTCGCGGACTACGCGGCGGTCTGGGAGACGGCGCGGTTCTGGAATCCCTGTCGCCTCCACGGCACGCTCCCGCCGGCCGATCGACCCGACGGTGGACTCCTCGTGCTCACCACGCCCCACATGCGGATGCGGTGCGGCGGATGCCCCCGCGCGGATGTCTGCGACGCGTGGCGGCCCGGGCGCTGCGGGCCGCGGCCGTCCGCTGCATTGGACGCTGCCCCATGAGCCGGGTCGACTGGCCAAGCGAGCCGCGCGGCGTGCCCCACGACAACCGACCGTACACCACGACCGATGACCGCATGGGAGACACCAAGATGCCTGCACCCGACTTCGACTTCACGTTTCGGCCCGACAGCTACTGGGACCCGGCCGATCCCGTCACGGCGATCGTCGCCAACATCGTGGGCGAGGTTCGCCGGCAGTGTGTGCGCGACTATCTCGCAGGCGATCCCGAGATGCGGGCCGCGCTCGCGAACGACCCGGATGTCCTGATGGACTTCCTGCCCGAGCCGCGCCGTGACCGGGTCGGGTGCTACCACCCCGCGCTGATGGGCGGCGAGTACCTGCCGCCGTACCTGCCCGGTGAGACCGAGATCGCCCGCATCGTGCTGGAGACGGCAACGCTCGACGTGTACGCGATTCGGGCGCGTCGCTCGGCAGGGCGTATCCGATACCGCGTGGTGGACGAGTACGAGACGGCGTTCACCTGTGCGCCCGACTCCTCCGACCTGCCGCTCACGTTGGGCGAGCTGATCCGCCTGGTGGACTCCCTTACCGGCGGAGAGGATCCGGATGCCTGTGGGGGCCGGACCTATCTCGAGGCGCTCCTCGAGTCGAATGCCCGGCACGGCAACATCGCGGGGCTGCGGCGCTTCATTGCCGTCCGCTCGCCGTTTTATCCCGAGCTCGAGGCGTTCTACGAGCGACGGGCCACGGAGTGGTGCGAGCGCAAGCGCCTCGAGCGGCTGGAGTCCTGCGACGACTGCGGCGCGACGTACGACCCCGACCAGGCAGACCACGACTGTCGCGAGCGGCAGGCGCGGGAGCGGCGCGAAACGGGGAGGCACGATGCCCGCTGACGATGGCGACCGATGGGACGAGGGCGAGGGGATTCTCCTCTTCGGCTCGAGCGCCGGCGACATGCGGCGCGGCATCGAGGCC
>CP070716.1:1062170-1064329 GCA_020350425.1 Gemmatimonadota bacterium | reverse complement strand
TGGTCCACGTCGAACACCGGCTGCGTGACGACGTAGTCGGCGCCCGCGTCCACCTTCCAGTAGAGCCGCCGCAGCTCGCGCTCGGTGTCGAGCGCGGCGTGGTTGAGCGCCACGCCCACCACGAACCCCGTCGGCTCGCCGATCGGGCCGCCGCCGGGATCGAGGCCGTGGTTCAGGCGGTACACGACGTTCGTGAGCCCGATGCTGTCGATGTCGAAGACCGCCGTGGAGTCGGGGTACGGACCCATCCGGGGCGGATCGCCGGTGACGATCAGGAGATTCTTCAGGCCGGCGGCCGCCGACCCCAGCAGATCGCTCATCATCCCCAGCATGTTGCGGTCACGGCAGGTGTAGTGCACGACCGTTTCGATGCCCGCCTCCCGCTCGACCACGATGGCCGTGGGAATGGCCCCCATACGGCTCTGCGCGCGCGGGCCGTCGAGGATGCTCACCGCATCCACGCCGCTCGCCTGGAGCGCGCGTGCCTGCTCCACCAGGCGGCTCGAGTTCCACCCCTTGGGCGGCAGCAGCTCGACGTTGGTGACGAACGCTCCGGCGGCGAGCTTGGCGCCCAGGCGGGAGCGCTCCGCCAACGGGACGGCTTCGACTTCGGTCGCCGCCTCGACTGCGTGGCGCGCGACCGCCACCGACGCGAGCCGCGGCTGCGTGGTCGCGACCATGTCGCTGATGCGCTTGATGTGCTCCGGGGTCGTGCCGCAGCAGCCGCCCACGAACCGCACGCCGACCTGGATGAGGCGCTGGGCGTAGTTTGCCAGGTACTCGGGACTCGACAGGTAGATCTTGCGGTCGCCCACCGTGCGCGGCAGGCCCGCATTCGGCTGGGCCGAAAGGGGTGATTCGGTGACCTCGGCCATCTGTTCGATCCCGTCCAGCATGACGGCCGGGCCGACGGAGCAGTTCAGGCCCACCACGTCCGCGCCCCACCCCGTGAGCGCCGCCGCGATGTGCTCGGCATCGGTGCCGTAGGCCGTCTTGCCGGTCTCGTCGATCGTCATTTGCGCGATCACCGGCAGATCGGTCTCGGCGCGCACTGCGCGGTAGGCCGCGTGCAGCTCGTCCGGATCGCTGAAGGTCTCCAGTACGAACCCGTCCACACCGCCCTCGAGCAGGCCCTGGACCTGGCGCCGGTAGAACGCCTCCGCCTCGTCCCGGCCGGTGGGGCCCCACGGCTCGATGCGAATCCCCAGCGGACCGACGGCCCCGACCACGCTCGCGCGCGCACCCGCGGCAGCGCGCGCCAGCGCGGCGGCGGCTCGGTTGATCTCTTCGGTTCGCTCCGCGAGCCCGTAGCTCGACAGCTTCACCGGGTTGGCCCCGAAGGTGTTCGTCTCGAGGATCTCGGCGCCGGCTCGCAGATACTCCTCGTGCACGCCGCGCACCAGGTCGGGCTTCGTGATGTTCAGCTCGTCGTAGCAGACGTTGACGAACATCCCCTTGCCGTAGAGCACGGTCCCCATGGCGCCATCGACCACGTGCACGCGGTCGTCGGCGATCAGGTCCCGCAGCGTGACGCTCATGGGGTGACCGCCTCAGCCGCCGGCTCGTAGGCCAGGCTGGGCGCCAGCCACCGCTCGACCGTGGCGACGTCGGCACCGATGCGGCGCGCGTAATCCTCCACCTGGTCGCGCTCGATGCGCCCGACGCCGAAGTAGTACGCCTCCGGGTGGGCGAAGTACCAGCCGCACACCGATGCCGCCGGCCACAGCGCATGGTGCTCGGTGAGCTCGATGCCGGTGCGGCCCGTGACGTCGAGCAGCTCGAACAGGCCCCGCTTCTCCGTATGGTCGGGACACGCCGGGTAGCCGGGAGCGGGACGGATGCCCGTGTACTTCTCGCGGATCAGCTCCTCGTTGCTGAACGACTCGCCGGGCGCGTAGCCCCACAGCGCGGTGCGCACCTGCTCGTGCAACCGCTCCGCGAACGCCTCGGCCAGCCGGTCGGCAAGCGCCTTCGCCATGATGGCGTGATAGTCGTCGTGCTCGGCGGTGAAGCGGTCGGCCAGCTCCTGGGTGCCGAACCCGGCGGACACCGCGAAGGCGCCGAGATAGTCGGCCACGCCGGTCTCCCTGGGGGCCACGAAGTCGGCCAGGCTCAGGTTGGGGCGCCCGGGAGGCTTCTCCATCTGCTGGCGCAGGTGG
>CP070716.1:1059844-1062070 GCA_020350425.1 Gemmatimonadota bacterium | reverse complement strand
CCATGGTAGCCGAGCCGCCAAGCCCCACCAGCACCCGCTGCGCCCCCGCATCCACCAGCCGGCTGACCGCCTCGCCCACCCCGCGCGTGGTCGTCACCAGCGGGTCCCGCTCCTCGGGCGCGAGCAGCGCCAGCCCGCACGCGAGCCGCGACTCGAACACCGCCGTATCCGTCGAGAGCCAGCCGGCCTCGACCTCCACCGGCCTTCCGAGCGGGCCTGTGACCCGGAACTGCTGGCGCCGCTCGAGGCTTCCCGCCAGCGCCTCCGTCAACCCGTCCCCGCCATCGCTCCCGATCACCACGGCGGGTTCGCCGCCGGCCGCTCTCACACCCGCCGCCATCCGCGCGGCCACCTCGCTCGCCGCCAAGGTCTCCTTGAAGGCCTGCGCCACGACCACCACGCGTGAACGGCTCATCTCACCCCCACACCGTGCTCCGAGAACTCACGCATAATGCAAGACCGGTGGATCACGCCGACCCGCCCGCGTAACAGGTTGACAGCAACTGACTTGTGTCGAGACACCGGTGCTTCTATATATGGGCGCGTCGCCGGGACGGGCAGGACGCAGATGCCGGGCCGGCACCCGTTGCCGAGCGACGCGGGCGCAGCGGGGCGCCCGCATAAACGGTCGGTGTTCGGGCACGCTGCCCCTCCCGAACGGGCGGTTACGTAAAACAGTGAATATCAATATTTTACACTACCAAGCCAGCGGGCGGTGCGGTCGCGCGACGGCTCCCGCCGGGCCCCTCATCCCCCCTGCCGCCGACAGCGTCACTACACCGTCCCGAGGCACGCCTCTTGCCCCCCCAAGCTTAGACCCCTCCAGATGTTACGCCAGACCGGACTACGGCTGGGGAGTCGGGGGACCGAGACTTAGGGCGAGGGCGAGTGACGATGATCGGTACTTCAGGGCGACCAATGCCCGACGATAAGTCGGAGAACGCTCCGGTCTCCCGCGAGGTCCACCTGAAGGACCTGCTTGCGGTGGTGCTCAGGCATTGGCGCCTGGTCATCCTGCTCGCCGTGCTCGTCTCCGCGGCGGCCTGGTTCTCGGGCCGCAACGCCGTCACCCAATATCGCTCGCAGCTCACCGTCCAGATCTCGTCGCCCAAGCAGGTGTTCGCCCGGATGGACGACATCGACGTGGACGAGCTGGCGATGCGCACCGATCCGGTGTTGTCCGAGGCGCTGGTGCTGACCACGCAGCGACTGGCGCTCAAGGTCGTCGCGGCCCAGGCCCTGCAACTCGAGCCGGCCGATCCGACCGTGTTCCGCGGCGACGTCTTCCGAGCGATCACGGTCGACTCGAACCCGCCGCTCGGAGCATACCTGCTGCGGCAGTCCGGCGACCCGGGACGCTTCGAGCTGACGGACACGGGCTCCCAGCAGGTGCTGTGGACGGGCACGCAGGCCGAGCCCGTGACGGGACCGGGGTTCTCGTTCCGCGTGATCCCGCAGAGCCTCCCCGGAGGGGGGGTGCGCTTCCGCATCGTGACCTCCGAGGCGGCGGCGGCGTGGGTGAGCGCCGGCCTCTGGTACGGCGTGCGGCCCGAGACCAACGCGGTCGATATCGCGTTCACCGGGACGGACCCGACCATCGTGCCGCACGTGCTGAACAAGACCGCGCTCCAGCTGCGTAGCGACGGCGCCGAGCGCGCACGCAACGTGGCGACGCAACGAAGGCAGTACATCTACGACCAACTCGAGCGGGCGAACGGCGATCTCCAGGGGAAGCTGCGCGAGCTCCAGGCGTTCAAGGAAGGCCAGCAGATCACGGACCTCAGCGCAGAAGAACAGGCCGTCGTGCTCTCGATCCAGAGCTTCGAGCAACAGCGGCAGGAGATCCTGATCGAGATCTCGACCCTCGAGGGCGCCGTGGGCGTGGGCGACACGGTCGGCGTCGAAGTGCTGAATCGCCTCGCTGCGCTCCGTAGCACGGCCACCAACTCGGCAATCCTGTTCCAGATTCAGACCCTGCTCGAATTGTACGTCGAACGCCGCTCGCTCACGGCGGGCTCGCTCGGGTTGCAAGAGGGAAACCCCCAGGTCGACGCGATCGACCAGCGGATCAGGTCGGGGCACGAGGCGCTCCGCACCGCCGTGCTCGCCGGGCTCGAGGGACTGAACAACCGCCGCCAGGCGCTGGACGACAAGATCGGCGAGCTCAGGACCCAGCTCCAGACCTTCCCCGGCAAAGAGACGCGCATCGCGCAGCTCGAGATCGAG
>CP070716.1:1057444-1059744 GCA_020350425.1 Gemmatimonadota bacterium | reverse complement strand
CGCGCACTCACCGGACCACGGCGCCATCGGCCTCGGTTTCGTGAGGGTTGCCCACAGCGCGCCGGGTGGCGAGCTCACGGCCGACGGCATCGTGGCCCAGATATCGGAGCTTCCTTTCTTCGCGCCAGCGCTGGGGGACATCTCGACGTGAGTGGCGCGATCCTCGTCTTCGCCAAGTCGCCGGAGCCCGGGCGGGTGAAGACGCGGATGACGCCGCCGCTCTCGGCCGCCCTGGCCGCCGAGCTCTACGCGCGCATGCTCGACGACATCCTCGAGCACACCGGACGCCTCGCCGCCGAGCTCGGGCTGCAGCCGTTCCTGGTGGTGGATCCGCCTTCGGCCCGCGCGGCCATGGCAGCCCGCGCGCCCGAGACCTTTCGCGTCATGGCCCAGGAAGGATCGGATCTGGCGGCCCGCATGGAACGCGCGGTCGGGCAGGTCGCGGCCGCCGGACACACGCCGATCCTGGTCCGTAGCAGCGACAGCCCCTCGCTCGGCCTGCGGCATCTCCAGTCCGCCCTTCGCGCCCTCGCCATCCACGACCTGGTGCTGTGTCCGGATCGCAGGGGTGGCTACGTCCTGGTCGGCTTGCGTCGCCCCGCCGCCGGGCTCTTCGATCACCCCATGAGCACCGGCAACGTACTCGCCGACACGCTGGCCAACGGCAAAGCGCTCGGTCTCAGCACGGAGACACTGACTCCATGCTTCGATCTCAATTGCGTCTCGGACTTCCGCTGGCTGATGGAGGCGAGAGCGAAGGGCGAGTCCCTGGCTTGTCCCCGTACCCTGGCCTTCCTCGACGAACGCCAGCTCTGGTGAGCACTGAACGAAGATCGGGCAATCGCGCCTGCTTTGCGTGCAATCGCTGTACCCGCGTTCCCACGTTCGTGTCGGCTTCAACCCGAGTGTGCGGAGCTCCGTACGCTCGATCCGGCACGTCCCTTGCGTGGGGACGCTCCACCAACCCGAAAGGAAGGAGTTGCCATGCTACGCGGATTTTCGATTGGGTTCCTTGCAGCATTGGGGCTGGTTTCACTCCCGCTCGCGGCCTCGGCGGCGGACGACGTCGAGGCGCGCTTGCAGGAGATGCAGGAGCGGATGAACGAGCTCGAGGCACGTCTCGAGGTCACGACCGACGAGCTCGCGTTGGCCAACGAGCGACTCGGGGAGCAGCGGACCATCCTCGAGAAGGCCGCCCAGGCCGGCCCCAGCTCGGGTCTGGCCGCCTTTCTCGAGAGCATCGAGGTCGACGGCTGGGTGGCTGCCAGCTACTGGTACAACTTCAACGATCCCGCGAACAGTCGCCTGGTGGGAGCCAACGTCGGTACCGTCGGCCAGGCCCACCCCTTTACGCCCGACGCCAACCAGTTCTCCTTCGATCAGCTCTGGTTCGTGATCGAGCGTCCCGTGGACGAGGAGAACCGGGCCGGCTTCATGGCCGAGATCGCGTTCGGCAAGACGGCCGGCCTGCTCCCGAACGGCAACACGCCGGTCGGTGGACCGGCGGGCGGCAACAACCTGTATCTGAACTCCGCCTACGTCCAGTACCTGACCGACTGGGGGATCACCGTCAAGGCAGGGAAGTTCGGCACGTTGATCGGAGCCGAGGTGGCCCAGGCGCCGGCGAACTTCAACATCTCGCGCGGTCTCGTCTACAACCTGCTCCAGCCCATCGATCACGTCGGCGTGATGGCGTCGGGGGACCTTCCCGCAGAGGGCTGGGATTGGGCGTTTGCGGTCGTGAACGACGTGTTCGCCACGCAGCCGACGCTGAACGACGGCAAGGCGGTGATGGGTCACATCGGATACGCGGCCAACAACTGGTCGGCCAATCTGAACGCGATCTGGGGCACCGACACCCCGGGCAACGACGACGACAAGTTCGCCATCATCGACGTGCTCCTGACCTGGGATCCCAGTGAGCGGCTCTCGATGTGGCTGAACGCGGACTACGTCATCGACGACAACGACGGGGGCTCGGATCCTTCCGCCTTCGGAGTCGCGGTGGCGGGTCGCTACGCCTGGAACGACCGTCTGGGTACGGCGTTGCGCCTCGAGTACGTGGCCGACGACCGGGCCGCCTTCGGCTTCCCGGACGAGGCGAGTCTGTGGTCGGTCACCGCCACGGTCGACTACGCCGTGACAGAGCACTTGACGCTCAAGGGCGAGGTGCGGCACGACAAGGGACAGGTCGACAAGAACCGCGACCGCCTCTACATCAGCGACGGCGACCTCCCCGGCGTCTACAGCAAGGGGAATCAGACCGTGGTCGGCGCCCAGGTGATCTACAACTTCTGATC
>CP070716.1:1055022-1057344 GCA_020350425.1 Gemmatimonadota bacterium | reverse complement strand
CCGACCGCCTCGGCATGGAGGCCGCGCTCGCCGAGGCGCGCGCGGGCGGCGCCGTCGGCGAGGTGCCGGTTGGCGCCGCGGTGGTGGTGGGTGGCCACGTGGTGAGCCAGGCGCACAATGAGACGATCGTGCGGTGCGACCTCACGCAGCACGCCGAGCTCATCGCCATCCAGCGCGCGCTGCAGGTGCTGGAGACCGACCGGCTGGATGAGGCGACCCTCTGTGTGACGCTCGAGCCGTGCGCTCAGTGCGCCGGCGCGATCGTGCTCTCCCGGGTGAGCCGCGTGGTGTTTGGGGCGTATGACCCGAAGGCGGGCATGGCGGGGAGCGTGGCTGACCTGCTGCGCCACCCCAGGCTCAACCACCGGCCGGAGGTGATGGGCGGTGTGATGGAAGAGGAGTGCGGCGCGGTGCTCAAGCAGTTCTTCGCAGAGCGGCGCTGACCGCCGCGGCATGAAGATGCCGGGGCTCCGACCACTCATGTGGCCGGAGCCCCGCATGTGTGGGGGGCTGACGGCGCGCCCTAGTTGGTCACGAACTCCGGCCGCACGGTGAGGATCAGCGTCCCACCGCCCTGCATCAGCTGCGCGTTTCCCACCACCAGCGTCTGGCCCTCACGCGCGTTCACCCGCGTCTCGAACGCGCCGCGCATCGGATTGCGCACGCCGACCCGCATCGTGACCCAGCCGGAATCGCCGCTCATGCGGACCTCCCCGATCCCGGCGGTGATGATCCAGCCGTCCTCGGGCGGGGCATCGCCCACGACCTGCTCGATGTTGCTGCCCTCCATGCCCCCCACCACGGCCTCGGCCACCAGCGCGTAGCCCGAGTAGCGGAACAGCTTGCGCAGCTCCGTCTCCACCTCGGCGATGGCGGGGTCCGGCCTCGAGCTGCCGTCGGCCTGGATCAGCTGAAAGTGCAGCCGCACGGTCGGCTTGGGCCGATCGAACTCCTCGAGCACGCGCGCGATCTTGGCCAGGTTGTCGGGCGTCTCGCGCACGGTGATGGTGTTGCCGGTCGTGCTGTAGGAGCCCGGCGCGTCGGTGCGGTCGCCCCATACGTACGGGTCGATCAACGCCTCGGCGGTGTGGGCTGCCATGTGTCGTAGCTCGAAGGTACGCGTGTCGAGGTCGGGCCCGCGGGAGCAGGCCGCGAGGGCGACGCCGAGCGCCGCGAGAGCCGTCAGTGTGCGGAAGGTCATCATTGTCTCCATCCTAGTAGAACCAGACCACTACGATGTCCGGGTTGTCGGTGTTGAATACGACGAACGTCTTGCTGTCGGCCGCGTCGACCACCGGGACCGCGGCGGTCACCGGGGCCTCTCCACCCGATGAGACGTCGGCCGGTGACGTGCCGTTGCTGGTGAGCAGGATGCCGGCAACCGTGGCCGCGAGGGCGGCAGGCACCAGTGCGGCCCAGCGGCGCTTCCAGCGGGGTCGGAGCGGCACTACCCTGGCGCCTGCCGCGTCGGCGGCGCGCGCGACGGCGGCCTGGGTCGAGACCGCGGGCCGCACGGTGGCCAACGCCTGCGCGAGTGCCCGTTCCTGCGCGACGATCTCCCGCGCCATGGCGCGACACTGCGCGCAGTCGCGCACGTGGCGGGCCAGCTCGGACTCGCCCTCGCCGCCGAGCTCGGCCAGCTCGGCCTCGAGCAGCAGTTCGCGTGCTTCGGTGCAGTTCATCGGCCGTACTCCTCCGCCATCTCGGGATGCCGTTCCAGGATGCGTTTGCGAATTGTGCGCCGGGCCCGCAACAGATGGGCCCGCACCGTCGAGGGGTTCATGCCCAGCATCTCGCTCACCTCGACCGGCCTGCAGTTTTGCAGATCCACCAGGTCGAACACTTCGCGCTGCCGCTCGGGCAGCTCGTCGAAGAAGGACTTCACGAGGTCCGCCACGCTCGAGCGGTGCAGCTCGTCGAGCTTATCTGTCTGGTCCACATGTGGCTGCCGCTCGTCCCGATACTCCTGCGCTGTGATGCGCTCCCGCCGCTCCCGGCTGCGGCGCTGATCGCGCGCCGCGTTGCGCGTGACCTGGTACAGCCAGGTGGTGAACCGCGACCGGGCCTCGAACCGCCCGAGGCTGCGGTGCAGCCGGACGAGCACCTCCTGCGCGACGTCGTCGGCGTCGTCGGGGTCGGCCGTGAGGGAGAGCGCCCAGCGGTGCACCGCGGGATGGCAGCCACGGAGCAGCTCGCTAAGTGCTTCCTGGTCGCCGGCTTGCGCCTGCTCGACCAGGGGGGTGACCGCCTTGTTCAGGCGCTGGATCTCGCTCAAGCGCGCTCCCGTCAGGCCCCGTACAACCTTGAGACGTGGGTGGGTGG
>CP070716.1:1052566-1054922 GCA_020350425.1 Gemmatimonadota bacterium | reverse complement strand
CCGCGAAAGGAACCGGCCCGCATCGCCCTTTGCGGCGAGCGCGATCAGCTCCTCGTTGACGCGGTCCTGCTCGATCATCCCTGCGAGTCCCTCAGCAATGAGTCCAGGTCCAGACCGCGGCGCCGGAAGGTGGGGACCTCCCCATGAGGTGTGACGGCGCCGGCCGAGATGATCAGCTTGATCGCCTCGTCGATCGTGATGGGTACTTCCTTTGTCTTGGCGCGCGGAACGACGATCATCATGCCCGACGTCGGGTTCGGCGTCGTGGGAACGAACACGTTGATACAGGGCTGGCCCACCAGCTCACCCATCACCGGGGACTCCTCGTTGGTCACGAAGGCGAGCGCCCACGAGTCGGGAGTGGGGTAAGGCACCAGCACTACCCGCCGGAAGAACGAGCGCTGCTCACCGACGACGGTCTGTACGATCTGGCTCATGGCCGTGTAGATGCGGCCGGTGAGCGGGAACCGCGCCAGCGCCTCGTTCCACCAGTGCAGCAGCTGACGCCCTGCCGCGAGGTGGACCGCCCAGCCCACCAGGAGCACGGCCAGGAGCAACAGCACGAAGCCCAGCCCGGGAATCCGGAAGCCGATGGCCGCGCGGAGCGGTTCTCCCAGGATGTTGTCGATGGTGCGGAACATCCAGACGAGGACCACCGCCGTGACTCCCACCGGCGCGAGCACCACCAGGCCGGTCAGGAAGTAGCGCCGCAGCCTGCGCGCGCGTTTCTTCACTTCCGGCGGCTGGAGGTTGGGGAACTCTCCGGTGAGATACTCCTTGATGCGATCGCCCGCCTGGGTCATTCAGCCTCGCTCCGCTCTTGCCGTTCCAACGATATACTGCGCACCGGTCCGCGCCGCACCAGCACGCGCTCCAGTCGCACCGGCGTAGCCGTCAGAATGTCGAACTCCAGCCCGCCCAGCAGATAGCGCTCCCCGGCCTGGGGAATGCGTCCGGCGGCCCGCGCCAGCAGCCCGCCTATCGTCTCCGACCCCGGGGGCAGCGCCACCTGGAAACGGGCAGCGATCTCCTCGGTCTCGGTTGCGCCCGACGCCTCCACCACTTCGCTCCCGCCCCCGTCGCCCTGCGTGCGCGAATCGTACTCCTCGAAGATCTCTCCCACCAGTTCCTCCAGGAGGTCCTCGAAGGTCACGATCCCGGCGGTCCCGCCGTACTCGTCCAGCACCACGGCGAACTGCCGCCGCTCGCGTTGCATCTCGAACAGCAGGTCGGCGCTCGGCTTCGAGCCGGGCGCGGTCGTGACCTGGCGCAGCGGCAACTCGGCTGCGGGCGTCACCTTCAGCAGGTCGAAGGCGTAGATCATGCCGACTATGTTGTCGAGCGACTCGCGATAGATGGGGAGCCGGGAGTATCCGGACTCAGCAAACACCTGACCTACCTGCTCGAGCGTGGCTCCTTCGCGCACCGCCACTATCTCGGTGCGGGGGGTCATCACTTCCCGTACCGGCCGCTCCGAGAACGACAGCACTCCCGACAGCGCCGTGAGCTCGTCCCGGTTCAGCCTCTCCTCGATCTCGTCGCCCTTCAGACGCCCGTCGAGGGCGGCGCGAACCCGCGGCTCCAGCGGCCGCGGGAAGAACGGTGCGAACACGACGGCCAGGCGCCGCAACCAGGGCACCGCGCGGCGGACCACCGCGCGGGACCAGCGGCGGCCCAGGGCCCGTGGCAGTGCGTAGCCGAACGCCAGGATGGCAGGCACCGCCATCAGCACCACCGCGCCCGCGAGCAGCGGAGCCGGGAGTCCGGACACGAGCTGGGCCAATCCGGCGCCGCACAGGATGACCCCGCCGGTGGCGACACCGTGCGCCGCACGCAGCACTCGCCCCGGGGTCTCCAACAGAGTGGCCGCCGCTCCGGCTCCCGGCACTCCCTCGGCAGCCCAGCGATACAACTCCACCCGTCGCACCGCGGCGGCGCTCACGCCGGCCAACACCCCTGCGCCCACCAGCACGCCGCCGGCGGCCAGCAGCAGCCACCCGGTCACGACTCACCCCCCGGCGGTGGCGACGCGGCCCCCTCCGGGCGCCGCTCGAAGTAGACGCGCCGGATGCGGCGCCGCACCACCTGCTCCACCACCACCCTGAACTCGCCTATGCGCAGCTCCTCGCCCGGTCGGGGCACGCGGCCCAGCTCGGAGTACACCAGACCGCCCACGGTGGCCACGTCCTCGTGCTCGATCGGGCTGCGCAGCGCCTCGGACAGGGTATCGAGGGTCACCGTCCCATCGACCCAGAACCGGTCGTCGCCCTCGGTGATCACGGGCGGCGCCTCGTCAAGGTCGTACTCCCCGTGGATCTCGCCCACCACCTCCTCGAGCACGTCCTCCAGCGTGAGC
>CP070716.1:1050032-1052466 GCA_020350425.1 Gemmatimonadota bacterium | reverse complement strand
GCGAGGCCGTACTGGTCGTGTCGCATCCCGCCGTCCAGATCCATGTCCACCACGCGCTGATAACGCGTGACGGCCTCGTCACGGCGCGCCAGGAGGTCGAGCACGTGCCCCTGCCATAGGAGGGCCGTCGCCTGGTCGCTATCGTCCTGCTCCGTCCCGGCGACCTCCTCCATCCGCAAGAACGCCTCGAGTGCTTCCTCGTACCGCTCCGCGTCGTACAGTGCGAATCCGATGCGGCGCAGCTCCGCGGTCTCGTGCATCGCGTCGAGCCAAGCCGCCGCGTACACCGCCGCGATTCCCCGGCTCCCCTCTCGACCCGGACCCGCAGCACGCACCACATACCGTGGCGAGCCCTGCCAGGCCGTTCGCCATGCCTCCAGGTGTCGCTGGTACGCCTCGCGCTCCGCCGCGCTCACGGGCGTCAGGCCGCGCAGAAACGTCTCGAGCTCGCCGAAGAAGTCCTCCGGGTTCTCGCCGAAGATCTCGTGCCCGGCGCCCGCGATCACGACCATGCGGGCGTGCGGATGGTTGCGTGACAGGATCGTCGGCTTCTCGTCACCCCACGTCAGATCCCACTTCCCCTCCAGCAGGAGCGTGGGAATGGGGTTCCCTTCGAATGCGCCGGAGAGATCGACCTTGTTCGCGCTCCGATTCATGATCCCGTTGAAATCGCCGTCGTTGACCCACTCGTAGCGTGCGATCTGTGCGATCTCCTCGGGGGTGGGCTTGTAGAAACGCTGCCGCTTCCAGTCGCCGTTGGTGAAGTTGTTGTAGATGACCTGCTCGATGTACTCCTGCCTGGACCACCCCCGCTCCGCGCGCAGCGTCCGCAACTCCTCCCGCACCGCCCGCATGCCGTCCCGCTCGGCGTCGGAGATGTACTCCATCTGGCGAGAGTGCCCCAGATCCGTCCACAGCCCGGGGCTCGCTCCCACGAGCACCAGACCCGCGACGTGCTCCGGGTGCATCGTCGTGTAGTACTGCGCGAGAAAGCCGCCGTACGAGTAGCCGAGCAGCACCCACTGGTCCACGCCGAGCGCTGCGCGCAGGTTGTCGAGATCGGCCACGGCCTGCTCGACGCTGTACCCGTCTTCCCCGGGTTCGAAGTCGGACAGGCCGGTTCCGCGCTGGTCGTAGTAGATGACGCGCGCGTACCCCGCGGCCCGGCCGAACCACGGGTGGAAGTAGTGATGCGTTCCGCCGGGACCCCCATTGATCAACACGAGGGGAATCCCGGTGCCTTCCTCCTCGACGTGCAGCTCCGCGTCACCCACGTCGACCCGGCGCACGGTCAGGTCGAGGCCGGATTCCAGCCGCGGGACCTCGGGGACCGCCCGCACGCCGTCTTCCACATGCACGACGCGATCCAGCACGGTCTCCCGTTCCTGCGCCGCAGCACCGGTCGTGAGGAGCGAGAGTCCAGCGAGGGACGGCACCAGGACCCTGGCCCATCGATACGCTCGCGTCATCGTTCGTTCTCCCGTGTGTTGGGTGACCAAGCGCGGTCGCTGCTGCCCGGGGGGGACGCCACCCCGCACCCCACCGCCGGGGCATGGCTCACGTCCCTATTATTATCATTTTTGTCGGGAAGGGGATAGTCCGGCACCCTTCCTTACCCAAGAACCCGCGACGCATCAGTTCACGTCCTGCACGCAGGGCTCCGCGAAGAACACGTGGGTCCCTCGGCTGGTGGAGGAGTCGGCACAGCGGTTGACGGAGCGGACCCGCAAGAAGAAATGCCAGACCACCTCAAGGGCGGTCTGGCAGCTTGTTACTCAATCGGGACGGCGGGATTTGTTGCGCAGCAGAGCGAGGCCGCAGAGCGGCCGCAGCTCCACCCGCGACCCCCTGAACCCCATTTGCCGGGAGAAACCGGAACGCTTGCGGGGGATGACGGAGAACGGAGCTCTGAGCGCCACGTGACGCTCGGGGCCTCACTTGCTCCACTGCCCGTAACACGTCCGAACCACTACCAGGGCCAGTTCTCCAGAACAATCTCCTCCCACGGAACGATCTCGTATTCACAGGGCCTCGTGGTCCTATCGCACTCCTCACGAAAAGCCAATCCCCTGCTATCACATGCGCCTGTTACCCGGTCGAGCATTTCCTTTTGCAGAATGCAGATTCCCTCCTCCTCAGCAGCGCTCGGTGTGGACGAAGGAAGGCGCACGTATGCATAGACCTTAGCTCCCCGGATGCGGAACTCCTCGATCTTCTCGGTCACTTCCACCCTCTGATAGTCCCTCTCCCACCGGTCTAAGCTGTCCAGCTCCTCGCCGGTCACGAGATAGAGAATGCCGTTGACCATGCCCTCCTCCTTGGGAGAGAGATCGAGTTTTGCCTGTCCAAGGACGGGAACGCTATCCGTACCACGCAGGATATGCGCGTAGAGCGGATTGGGGCCCGAGCGCCAGTGCGGGTCGCACCACCACTC
>CP070716.1:1047480-1049932 GCA_020350425.1 Gemmatimonadota bacterium | reverse complement strand
AGCGGCAGGCAGCGATGCTTGCGCGCCAGCTCTTCGGGGATCAGCTCGAGCACCTGCGGCTCGACCCGCTTGCCATCGAGCCAGGCCACGGGGAGCTTGAGCTGGCGCGCGAGCGTGCGGATCATGGTCTCCTCGTCGACGAAGCCCATGCTCACCAGGGTCTGGCCCAGGGGCCGGCCGAACTGGCGCTGGTTCGCCAGCGCAGCCCCGAGCTGGGTCTGATCGATCGCGCCGCCCATCACGAGCAGCTCACCGAGCTTGCGCCGTTCCGCCATGCGGGCCTCCCGGCCCCTGGATCGACCGATCGGAGCTGCGCCCTTAACACCGCTGCCGGTCGACCCCGGAGCGGCTCGGGCGAGCCCCCTGGGCTCCGGAGCGAGGGGCGGGCTGCGCCCGCCGGTGCCCGCGGGCGGCTCCTACCGATGCCCCGGGGCCCGGCTTCGGCCGGCTACGAATTGGGCGGGAAGCGCTCGAGGATCTTCTTCACCGCGGTGTTGATGCGCTTCGTGCGCTTCTCGGGGGTGCTCTCCTCCTGCACGGTCGCCACGCCGCTGCCCCGCCAGAGCAGCGCACCCGACCCGGCGTGGAGGACGTCGATCAGCAGTGTCCCCTCGTCGTACTCGCGCACGCGGGTCTCCGTGTAGCCCCAGCCTCCCCGGCGATACCCGACCCGTCCGTAGCCGCCGCGCGGATAGTCGCGATAGACCGTGTCCACGTCGAGCTTGCCCTCGACGCTCACGTGGTAGGTCACCTGGAAGTCCGGCTTTCCCGAGCTGGCGCGCGTGTAACCCTTGGCGGCGAGCTCCGACTCCACCGCCGCGCGGATGCGCGAGTCGAGCAGCGCGTTGTCGAGCCTCGGGTCGCCGAATTTCCCGGCTTGCGGCAACCAGGCCCAGGTCTGCAGCGAGGCGAAATCCGCGCTCGGGTCGTAGTCGTGGTCCACCGCGATCCCCGAGCACGCCAGTGTGAGCGCGCAGAGCACCGGGAACACGAGCATCGAGCGCAACGCCGACATCACATCCATCCTCCCCGCGACGAACGACATGCGCGTCACTCGCCGCGATCAGCAACTCCGGGCCAGTGGAGCCCGACCCTCCTGCTTATAGCTCCGGCACTTCGCGGGCGCATCCTCGCCCAGCAGCGGGCGGGGGCTTCCGCCAGCTGCGTTTGACCTGACGGCCCTGCGCGGGGTACAAGTGGATGGAACCGGACACGGGCTGGCCCCCGTGACCGCAAACCACCCGTCGGAGGCGCCGGTAGATGAAGCGCGCACTCTCTGGCCTGTCCGCGTTCCTGGTGGCGTTGTCGCTGTGCAGCACCGCACTCGCCAAGCAGATCACGCCCCCCAGGAGCTTCGCCCACGACCTCCGCGGCACCGCGGACATCGATCACCGGTTCGTCGCACCCATCGACGTGCCCGCCCTCGTCGAGGAGGACCGCCGGCCGCGCCAGGTACCCGTCCCCTACCGTGTGGCGTTGGCCGTGCCGATGGACGCCGGCCCGCGCGATGCGGGCACCTGGGAACTCCTTCCGGACGGGGGGAGGATCTGGCGGCTTCGGGTCAGCTCACCCGGCGCCGTCTTCATGAGCTTCAAGTTCTCGGAATTCGAGCTTCCCGAAGGTGCGGAGCTCCACTTCGTCTCGGTGCCTCGCGAGTACCACGACGGGCCCTACACGCGGCGGCACAATCGGCCGGCCAGGCGCTTCGGCTCCCCGATGGTGCCCGGCGACTCGGCCGTCATCGAGCTGTTCCTGCCCGAGGGAGCGGGCGAGGCGAGCCTCAGGCTCGAGTCCGTCTCGCACGGCTACCGGAACGTCATGGGGATGGGCTCGGTACCCGCTCGCGGCAGACCCTCCGCAGCCAGCGGCGCCCCCCGCGCTTCGGCGGTGCCCGACGCGGCGTTCGACTGCCAGCGGGACATCAACTGCCCGGAAGGGGCTCCGTACCAGGACGTCAAACGCGCGGTGGCCGAGGGCTACGACGGCACGTACATCTGCAGCGGCCAGCTCGTCAACAACACCCGGCAGGACAACCGGTACCTCTACATCACCGCCGCACATTGCGAGTGGTGGATCGATCCGCCCACGATGGCGTACTACTGGAACTACGAGAACTCGGGGTGCGGTACCAACGACGCACCCCTGATGTTCTCCACGGGCTCGACGGATCTGTATCACGACATGGCGGCGGACATCGACCTCCTCGAGCTGGATGGGACCGATCTCGAGACCAGCTACGACATCTACTTCACCGGCTGGCGTCGCGACCCAGCGGCCCCGAGCAGCGGCGCCACCATCAGCTTCCCGAGCGACAAGCCCAAGCAGATCGCCATCGAGGCCGACCCGATCATCGACTGCGCGCCGGAGGGGTGCTCGGGGGGCTGGGGTCCGGACTTCTGGAGGGTGGAGGGGTACGACGTGGGCGTCACGGAGGGGGGATCTTCCGGCGCGG
>CP070716.1:1044922-1047380 GCA_020350425.1 Gemmatimonadota bacterium | reverse complement strand
TGGGTGGGTTCGCGGGTGCGTTCCTGTACCTCAAGTGGCTGGACTTCCGCTCGCCGGCGCGGCGCTTCAAGCGGAAGGCGGCCGCCGTTCAGCCCAAGGCAAGGTCGTCGGGCCGCGGCGACCTGGAGCGCTGGCGTGGCATTCGGCGCGATGACCTGCACCAGGTGAACCGAGACGAGCTGGACCGCATTCTCGACAAGATCAGCGCGAAGGGAATGGAGAGCCTCACGCCCGACGAGCGTGCCTTTCTGGAGCGGTTCGCCTCGCGGGAGCAGTCATGAGCCATCGACGGGCATTCCTCAAGCAGCTGGCGGCCGTCGCCGGCGCCTCGAGCGTGGGCGCGCTGCTGGCGGTCGATCGGGCGCTTGCGGCGGACGCGGCTCGCGTGCGCGGCGGCCTCCCGCCCGGAGCGCAGAGCGACGTGTACACCGTCGACCCCGGCGTCATCTATCTCAACCACGGATCGATCGGCACCATCCCGCGCGCGGTGCAGCAGGCACACCGGAGCTACCTCGAGCTGTGCGAGACGAACCCCTGGCTCTACATGTGGGGCGACACGTGGGAGGAAACCCGCGAGGCGGTGCGCGCGAAGGCTGCACAACTGCTGCGCTGCGAGGCCGGCGAGGTCGCGCTCACTCACAACACCACGGAGGGGTTCAACATCCTGGCGCAGGGGCTGCCCCTGGGTCGGGGGGACGAGGTCCTGTTCTCCTCGCTGAACCACCCGGGGGCGAGCATCTGCTGGCGCCACCAGGCCGAGCAGCGGGGATTCTCCGTGCGGCAGTTCGATTTCCCGGTACGTGACGTGGCCCGCCTCACCCTCGACGACGTGCTGGACCTGCACGACCGCCACATCTCCGCCAACACGCGCGTGCTGGTGTTCCCTCATGTCGACAACATCGTTGGGCTGCGACACCCCATGAGGGAGCTTGCCGCCCTGGCACGGGAGCGCGGCGTGGCGTTCGTGGCAGTGGACGGCGCGCAGACCGTCGGGATGTTGCCGGTGAATCTGGCGGCGTCGGATGTGGATTTCTACGCGGCGAGCCCACACAAGTGGGTCCAGGCCCCGAAGGGAACGGGCCTGCTGTTCGTGAAGCGCGCGGTACAGGCCGCGCTCAGGCCGATGTGGGTCACGTGGGGACAGGAGCGCTGGGCCGGAACGGTGCGTGTGTTCGAGGATTACGGCACCCGCAACCTGCCCGAGGTGATCGCGCTCGGGGACGCCGTCGATTTCCAGGCCTCACTCGGCGAGGAAGCCAAGGCTTCGCGCTACCGCGCCTTGTGGCAGGGTTGGCGCCGGGCAGTGGACAACGCAGCCCACACGGAGTGGCGCTCCCCCAGGTCGTGGGAGCTGTCCGCCTCGCTGTTCGCCGTCGAGGTCAAGGGGGTCGAGAGCACAGACCTGTTCGCGCGGATGAACCGCGAGCACGGATTCGTGTTCCGGCCATTCCGCACCCACGGGCTCAACACGGTCCGCATCTCACCCAACCTGGCCACCAGCGACATGGAACGGGAACTGTTCCTCGGCCGATCGGCGGCGGTGGCGCGGTCGAGCTAACCCGAGGCGTTAGTCGATGTCCTGATCGTCCTCGTCGCCTGCGGCGCCTCGCGCCCCCCGCTTGAACCAGGACGCTTCGCTGACGTAGTCGCTCGTGAGCCCCTCGAGATGGGCCATCTGCTCGCTTGTGAGCGGCTCGAACGCGGTTGCGATAGCCACGTTCTCCTCGAGCTGCGCGACGTCGTCGACACCCACGATCACGGTACTCACCGGGTGCGTCAGGGTGTAGCGCATCGCTTCGCGCATCGAGGTGATCCCGCCCTCGCGGAAGATGCGACCCCGCGCGGGGATCTTCATCCCGATGACCCCCATCTGCTTCTGGTTGGCCAGCGGCAGGAGCTCGTCCACGAACGGGAGGTGGTGCGGGTCGGCCGCGTTGAGCGCCATCAGGATCGTGTCGAAGTCGAAGCGGTTGAGACCGTCGACCAGCACCGCCGGATCGGCGTGCCCCGTGATCCCGAGGAAGCGCACCATCCCCTCCTCGCGCGCCTGCAGCATTGCCTCGATCGCCCCGTCCTCGCCGAAAATGGCATCAAGCTCGTCCGTCCGCCGGACGTTGTGGAGCTGCCACAGATCGAGGTGGTCGGTCTGGAGTGACTGCAGGCTCTCCTCCAGCAGGCGCAGCGATCCGTCACGCGTGCGGTCGTGCGTCTTGGTCGCAAGGAACACCTCGTCGCGCCGCGTCGCCATGACCTTCCCGATGTAGCGCTGACTCACCCCGCGGCCGTAGCGGGCGGCGGTGTCGATGTAGTTCACACCCAGGTCGATGGCGCGGTTGATGATCGCCTCGGCCTCGGCATCCCTGTCCGGCTGCTCCAGTGTCGCCTGGCCGCCCAGGCTGAAGAGGCGCACCCGGTGTCCGGTGCGGCCCAGCGGCCGCTCAGGCATGGGCGGGTCCCC
>CP070716.1:1042306-1044822 GCA_020350425.1 Gemmatimonadota bacterium | reverse complement strand
CCGGAGAGCAGCACCAGGATCGAGAAGAGGCGGCCCGTGTCCGTGTGGAAGGTGATGTCCCCGAAGCCGAGCGTGGACATGACCGTGAGCGTCCAGTAGAAGCCCGTGATCCAGGTGTGCTCCTGGCCTTCCCGCTGCATCAGCAGGTGGAACCCGACCGAGTAGACGGTGATCATCGCCGCCAGCACGAAGATGAAGCGCGCCAGCACGCGGAGGTTCCGCCGCCCCCGCCGGCTGCGGATCACCGAAGCGATCTCGGCGACCAGGGTCTTGAGCATCGCCCCCCGATTCTAGGCTATATCGGGGACGTTGTTGAACTGTTGAATTACTAGCGTGTGGGGTGCTCAGATCCGGTACAGGGCCGCGCCCCAGGTGAGGCCCGACCCGAGCGCGACGAAGCAGACCAGGTCGCCCTTCTCCAGCCCGCAGGCCTCCCTCGCCTCGTGGAAGGCCATGGGCAGGGTGGCGGCGGTGGTGTTTCCGTACTTCTGGATGTTGTTGAAGACCTTGTCGTCCTCGAGCCCGAGCGTCCGCTGCACGACCTCGTTGATGCGGAGATTGGCCTGGTGCATGATCAGCAGGCGCAGATCGTCGACCGTGTAGCCGTTCCGCTTCAGGATGGCCCGCACCGCCTCCGGCATGACGCGCACCGCCACCTTGAAGACCTTGGGGCCCTCCACGATGGGCACCAGGTCGCCGCGCTCGATCATTTCCCTGCGGACGTAGGGGCGGTAGGCGCTGCCGGCGCCGGGCACCCACATCTTGTCGGCGTGATCGCCATCGGCGCAGACCATGACGTCCTCGACGCCGCTGGCGCCGTCTTCGCGAGCGGAGACGACGAAGGCGCCGGCACCGTCGCCGAAGATCACCGCGCGGTCGCGGAATCGCGTGTTCCACTCGAATTCGCCCTCGGGCAGCGGGCGCTGCTTCCCGTCGAGAACGATCTCCCAGTCCGTCCAGGGCATGAAGCCCGCGTGGACCTCTGCGCCCACCAGGAGCACGTTGCGGTACTGGCCCGAACGCAGCATGGCATCGGCGAGCTGCATGCCGTAGACGAAGCCCGAGCACTGCTGGCGGATGTCGAGACACGGCACCGGCGGGAGGTCGAGCTTGTGCTGGACGATGGGGGCCACGCCCGGGAAGTAGTAGTCCGGGGTCATGGTGGCGACGAGCACGTAATCGATCTCGCTCTTCTCGATGCCCGCTTCGGCGATGGCCCCCTCGGCGGCCGTAGCGGCGAGGTCGCTGGTGGCCTGGTCGAGCCCCGCGAAGCGGCGCTCGACGATCCCGGTGCGCTGGCGGATCCACTCGTCGCTGGTGTCCATGACACGCGCCATGCGGTGATTGTCCACCACGTGCGGCGGAACGTGCATGCCGGTGCCCGTGAATACGGCGCGCATCTCACCTCCTGATGGGGTCCGGTGGCTCGGCCTGGAGCTGGGCCATGGATCTTATCATCGGATCCTCATCGCGACCTTCTCCGCAGACGTGGCCCGGCCCGCACGGCAGGCGAGGCGAAGTGCCACAGAGGTTTGCGCTCGGAGGCTTCACTTCAAAACGGAGGTTCGAAGTCGTTTTGGATTCCGGCACCCGGCGAAAGCTCGTCCGTCCGCCCTGGCCGGGCTCCCGCGCCTCATGCCCGGCCCCGGTCGGGTGCTCTAGACTCCGAGGCGCCTCGCGCGACCGATCCGCGGAGCCCCGCGCAACGCTGACCTCCCATGCGCTACCGCTACTACATCTGCGATGTCTTCACCGAGAGGCGCTTCGGCGGCAACCCGCTCGCCGTGCTGCCCGAGGCGGAGGGGCTCACAGGCGGGCAGATGCAGCAGATTGCGCGCGAGTTCAACTTCTCCGAGAGCACCTTCGTCTTGCCCTCGGAGGCGGGGCACACGCGCCGCGTGCGCATCTTCACGCCCACCCGGGAGCTTCCCTTCGCGGGGCACCCCAACATCGGAACCGCCTTCGTCCTGGCCGCCACGGGCCGGCTCGGCGAGGTCGGCCCCTCGATGGCGGTGACCTTCGAAGAGGGGGCGGGGATCGTCCCGATCGCGGTTCGCACGGATCCCGGGAGCCCCATCCGCTGCGAACTGGCAGCGCCCCAACCGCTCGCGCTGGGCGATGCGGTGTCCGCGCCGCTCCTGGCATCCGCCGTGTCGCTCGCCCCGGAAGACATCGTCACCCGAACGCACCCGCCCCAGACGGCCTCGGTGGGCCTGCCGTTTCTCGTGGCGGAGTTGACGGACCGCGCCGCCCTGGAGCGCGCGCGCGTCCACCTGGACGGATTCGACGCCCTGGTTGGCGCGGGCGTGCCGCCGGATGTCCACCTCTACACCCGCAGTGACGACGCATTCGATCTTCGCACGCGGATGTTCGCCCCCCTGGATGGCGTTCCGGAGGACCCGGCCACGGGCAGCGCGAACTGTGCGCTCGCAGGCCTGCTGGCCCATTGCGACGAGGCGGCGGATGGCAGCTTCCACTGGCGCATCGCCCAGGGCGTGGAGATGGGGCGGCCCAGC
>CP070716.1:1039676-1042206 GCA_020350425.1 Gemmatimonadota bacterium | reverse complement strand
CAGCACCAGGATCATCTCGACCAGCGTCCACCCCAGCTCGCCGAGCAGGCGGGCGGCGGCGCCCGTGGTGTGTGCGCCGCCCGTGCAGTCGGCGGTGTCCGCCCGCAGGTGAGCGTCGCCCATCTTCGTCTCTTCGTTGGGGGATTGCATTTGGGCCATATGCCGACACCCTCGCGCGGGCCGGCCGCCTGCGGCGGCCCCCAACCCGCTGTAACTCGCTACGTTACGTACTTCTCGACGGGGCGCAAGTGGACACCGCTCCCGGCGCAGCCCCGGAGCGGACGGCTCAACCGCCTGTCAAACAACGGCTTGTGCCACAGAGCGCGGGTGCGCCTCCACCACGCTGACGGCCGCGCCACGTGCAGCCTTCAGCGTACCTGCTAGACGGCCGGCGGGATGTGTGCGGGGTCACCAGGGTGTGCGGTAGGTCACCGACCACTTGCGCCCTAGACGGCAGGTTGATAGGCGAGGGGGAGTAGCTGCCGGAGCGCGGCCACGCCGGACCCGAGACACCAGAACCAGCCAGACAGAGAGGCTTTGAGGGGTCAAACCCGCCACTGTGAGCTTGCATCTAACCGGCGGACCGGGAACGGGTTACCTTAACCGCTCGCAGCGAGCGGGGAATCTTGTGATGCGCACGGCCCGCGGCTTCACCCTGGTCGAGATCCTGATGGTGCTGATCCTGCTGGGCCTGGTCTCGGCTCTGGGAGCGTGGCGCATGATCCCGGCCCTGGATCACGAGCGGGTGCGCCGGGCGGCCGGGATAGTCATGTCGGACCTCCGCTACGCCCAGAACATGGCGGCGCGGCACCGCCAGCCGGTGGCCGTGATCGTCAGCCCGTCGCTGCAGATGTACCTCATCCGCGAGCTGGGCGGCACGACGGTGTACCGCGAGCGCTTCCTGGGCGAGGACTCCGATTTCGACCTGGATCAGCTCCAGGTCACCCCCACCAACTCGGTCGAGATCTTCCCCAACGGCATCACCGGTGCGACGACCGTGTTCACGGTGGGGATCGACGGCTTCACCAGGCAGATCAAGCTGTCGCGCACCGGCCAGGTCCGCGTGGTGGCAGCAGGCAGCGGCGCGCCCTCGAAATGAACCTGCCGCGCCCTGGCCTCGCCCGTCCGCTCGACGCCCTCCGCAGCGAGAGCGGCGCATCCCTGGTCGAGATCGTGATGGCCCTGGGCATACTGGCCACCGTGCTGATCGCACTGGGCGGGCTGATGTTCCAGGTGGCCCGCAACACGCGACAGTCGGCCGCCGTGCAGTACCGCAGCGCCGCGGCGAGCAACGCCGCGACGTGGATCCAGGGGCTCCCTTGGGACAGCCTCGACACCGCCGTGGGCTGCTCCAGCGGCAGTTCGGGATCCATGAGCTACGACCAGTGCGTGACCCGCACCGACGTGTCGATCAACCTCAAGCGCCTCACCGTCGTGATATCGCCGACCGGCCCCCTGGCAGCACTGCCCGAAACCGTAGTGGTCGACCGCAACAAGCCGCGGCCTGCGTCGCCGCTGAGGGTGCAGTGAACAGCCGCGGCTTCACCCTGGTCGAGCTGCTGGTCGGCACGGTCGTGATGGCCATACTCGGTGTGGCGCTGGTGCGCATGCTGATGAGCGACTCGCGCTTCGTGAGCCAGCAGGATGCCATGATGGTGGCGCGGCAGACCTCGCGCGGCGCGTTGAACATGATGAGCGTCGAGTTGCGCATGATAACCGACGGGGGCCTCGTCGCCGTGCGGCCCGACAGCGTGCGGGCGTTCATCCCGTATGCGTTCGGCGTAGCCTGCGCCAAGACCAGCAGCGACCAGATCGTGGCGGCGCTGGTGCCGCCCGACTCCCTCACGTACGCCTCGGCCGTATTGGGCGGGTTCGCGTGGCAGGATTCCACGGGAGCTTACCAGACAGTGAGCGGAGTCTCGGTCACGGGTTCGGCCAGCGCCAACGCCTGCACCGCCGACAGCGTGTTCGTGGTACCCGGCGGGAAGGTGGTCAGCATCTCGGGAATCACGGGACCGGAACCGCCCCCCGGTACGATCCTCTACCTGTACCAGGACATCAGCTACCGCTTCGGCGGCTCAATGGAGCTGCCGGGCCGCATCGCGCTGTGGCGCAGGGTGGGGTGGGTATACGAGGAGCTGGCCGCGCCGTTCGACACCGCGGCCAAGTTCCGCTGCCTCGTGGGACCGCAGCTGACCGTAGTGGACTGCCCGCCCTCGGGCGGCCTGGACGAGGTGCGGGGACTCGAGCTGGTGTTGGTGGGAGCCAGCGATCTGGCTCCTCAGGGCTCGACGGAGCCGGCCACGTTCGATCTCACCACGCGCATCGCCTTCCTCAACACGGTGGACTAGCGATGCACCGCCTGCACGACCGCTCCGGATTCGCCCTGCCGGTGACGCTGTTCGTGGTCGCCATCGTAACGGTCATGCTCTCGGCCGTCTTCGTGCAGGTGCGCAACGACCGCCGCATCTCCGAGTCGAGCGGCGACATCGTGGACGCGCTGACCATAGCGCAGAGCGGCCTCCAGACC
>CP070716.1:1037029-1039576 GCA_020350425.1 Gemmatimonadota bacterium | reverse complement strand
CACGAGGTAGTCGATCGGCGAGATGCCGGTCGTGCGCAGCGCGTCGATCTCCTGGTTCGACTGCATCGTTCCCAGCGACGCCGCGAACGCCGCCCCGGAGCGGCCCGCCATGACGATGCCCGTCATGATCGCGGCCATGTCGCGCACCATGGCAATGCCGACCAGATTCGCGACGAAGATGGCGGCGCCGAACTGCTCCAGCTGCGCTGCGCCGACGAACGCGAGAATCAACCCGACCAGGAAGTTGATGATCGCGACGACGCCGAGTGCGTCGATGCCCACCTGCTCGAGGGCGACGCCGAGATCGCTGCGGCGGAACCTGGCGCGCCCCCGTACGAAGCGACCCAGTGCGAGCACGACCTCACCGAGGAATCCGATCAGCCCGCCGATCTCGCCGGACAGCTGCTGCGCGGTCCGCCCCACGCGTTCCATGAACGGCGGCATCGTGTCGGCTCGGCGGGCGTCGCGCTTCTCGGGCACCGCGAGTGCCAGGTCGAGCAGCTTGGCGATCCCCGGAGGGAGGATACGGTGGTCTACCTGCACGCCCCGACCCTGTGCACGATCGACCACCTGCATGAGGTAGGCGATCAGCGCCGAATCCCAGTCACCAACGGCTCCGGCATCGAGTGTCACCACTGCCCCAGCCGGTACCACATCGAGCTCCGCCAGGGCTTGCGCCGCACCGGCGACCTCACCTCCGAGGTGCCAGTCCCCTGCCAATACCAGGGCAGCCCCGTCAGGACGGGTGACGAGGGAAGCGCGCGCCGACGATGAGACCGCTGCGGGCATCAGTTCTGCCGGGATGGAGTCGGGGTCATCGGAGCACAGGCGGACGAGAGATAGTGTCCTTGGGACCGGGTTGCGGCAAGACGGGATGAGGCACCGGACTGCCCGTCGGGGCACCGTGCGCCACCCACCTCAGGCGTGCGGACGGCGCAGCGCGCTCCCGACGATCGCAATCAGGGGTCCGACACGCGCACAGGCGTCAGCCGGCGGCTCACCGTGCCGTCGCCCAACTGCCCGATGGGATTGGCGCCCCAGCAATAGGCAACGCCGCCCGCGGAAGTCACGCCACAGGAGTGGCTGCCGCCCACGGCGAGGCTTCCGAGCACGAGCCCCCCCGCCACGGCCGTCGGGCTCAAGCGGTTGCCCAGGGCACCGTCGCCGACTTGCCCGTCCGCGTTGTAGCCCCAACAGTACGGCGCGCCCGACGCGGCCACACCGCACGTATGTGCGGCACCGACACCCGTGACCACCACGGTGAAGGTCAGCCCCCCCGTCACGAGCGTCGGCGTCAGCCGGTTCCCTGTCGTCCCGTCGCCGAGCTGTCCGCTGCCGTTCAGACCCCAGCAGTACGTCTCACCCGTCGTGGCAATGCCGCACGTGTGGCCATCACCCGCTGAGATGCTCTGAAACGTGAGGCCCCCCCGTACCGCCGTCGGCTCGGCCCGGTTGCCCCTGGTGCTATCGCCCAGCGCGCCAAACTCGTTCTCGCCCCAGCAGTACGCTTCGCCGCCGGCCGTGAGCCCGCAGGTATGCCGGCTGCCTGCCGCGAGCGCCGAAAAGCCCACGGTGCCCGTCACGGGCGTCGGCGTGAGGCGGTTCGCCGTGGAGCCGTCGCCGAGCTGCCCGAACTCATTGTAGCCCCAGCAGAACGCCTGCCCGCCCACGGTGAGGCCGCACGAGTGCGCATCGCCGGCAGCCAGCGCGATGAACGCCTCGTTTCCGCCGACCGCCGTGGCGGTCAGACGATTGGACGTGGATCCATCGCCGAGTTGCCCAGCGCCGTTCAGTCCCCAGCAGTGGGCCCGCCCGGCGGGCGTGCGCCCGCAGCTATGCGCGTTGCCGATCGCCAGTTCCGCGAACGTGAGACCTCCCACGACGGCCGTCGGAATCAGCTTGCGGCCCGTGCGGCCGTCCCCGATCTGCCCGGACTCGTTCGCGCCCCAGCAGTAGCCGGCGCCGACCGTCATGAGCCCGCACGATCCGCCGACACGCGCACTGAGACGGGCCCACGGCGACTGCGGATCCGCGACGATGAACGCGACGTCGACGGACTGAGGACTGTTCGTGGCAACGTCCGACGTCACCGACACCGTCGCCGTATACTGCCCCGCCGCGAGCGTTCCCGGCGTTGCGGTCAACGCGAGCACGACGGGTGCGGCGTCGCCACTCAGGCTCGTGGCCAGCCAACCGGTGGGCTGTCCCGCTCCGTACGCCACCGCCGCCACCAAGCCGGTGAGGGTGCCGGTCCCGCCATTCGAGATCGAGATCTCGAGCGGGTCGGGATCGTCCCCTCCGGCGAAGCCCGTCACGGCAACCGACGCTGCCGACAAGGCAATGGCCGGTTCACCCGTCCCCGTGCTGTCACTGCACTGGACCAACACACCAGTTGCGATGAGGCACATGAGGCCGCCGACGACTCGTCGCATCCAGTTTGCTCCACGTTGAGTGCGAGCGCCCCCACGCCCACCCAGGACCGTCACCGATTGCACTCGCGGGGGCCGATCACCCGCAACCTAAAGCGCTCGCCGGTCGCGGACCACT
>CP070716.1:1034370-1036929 GCA_020350425.1 Gemmatimonadota bacterium | reverse complement strand
GATCGTCTCGGCGCGCAAGCCCGCCTTCTTCTGGGAGCGGGCGCCGGTGTTCCAGGTCGTGAACGACGAGGGCCTGCTCAAGCCGGCGGCGATGGGCATTCGGGAGCGCGGCACGTATCTGGGCGGGCACGCCGCCCTGGTGGAGGAGCATCTCGGCGTGTCGGGCGACGAGATCCTGTACGTGGGCGACCACATCTACACCGACGTCAGCGTGTCGAAGAACGTGTTCCGGTGGCGCACCGGGCTGGTGCTGCGGGAGCTGGAAGCCGAGCTCGAGGCGACGGCGGCCTTCGAGACCACCCAGGCCCGGCTCACCGAGCTGATGCAGCAAAAGGAGCGGCTCGAGTTCGAGCACTCCCAGGTGCGGCTGGAGCTGCAGCGTCGCCGGGGAAAGTACGGTCCCGAGCCGAGCGCGCCCGCCCGCACCCTCGATAAGGACCTCGCGGCGCTGCGCGAGAAGCTGCAGGCGATCGACGAGGAGATTTCACCGCTGGCCAGTGGGGCCGGGCGGCTCAGCAGCGAGCGCTGGGGTCTGCTGATGCGGGCCGGCAACGACAAGAGCCACCTGGCCCGCCAGGTGGAGCGCTACGCCGACATCTACATGTCGAGGGTGTCGAACTTCCTGTACCAGACCCCGTTTGTGTACCTGCGCTCGATCCGCGGGAGTCTACCGCACGACTCCGAGGTGCCGCCGGGCACCGAGGAGTAGCCTACATCTCCATCACCGCCGGGCGGTGCATGACGAGCAGCGCCAGCGCGACGCCCGTTACCACCGCCAGGATCACGTAGTCGCCGGTCAGCAGCCAGAACACCGACCCCACCATGGCGGCGCCGTCGGCCAGCGCCCAGACGATGATCGCCTTCGGCAGGTTGACCTGCCACCACGCATCGCGATCGTCGCGGGAGCGGATCGGCTCGATCCGAGCACGCACCAGTCTCATTGCCACTACGGTCACGAACATCAGCGCCACACTGGCGATGCGGAACGCCGTCGTGAGCTCGGCTGTCGGCTCTTCCCCCAGCGTCGGTCGCGCGATGGCAAAGATGAGCACGATGATCACGACGCCCAGCACCAGCCCGAGGTGCGCGGTCTGGGCGACCCGATAGGGCGAGACCTGCAGCACGGGTTGGCTCATGCCGTCCTACCGCGGAAGCGGACCACCGATCACGCGCTTGAGGAGGCGCCCTTCCTCGAGCTCCACGCCGGGCTCGACCTGGTTGATCAGCGCCAGCTCCGCAACCGACACCTGGGAGGGATAGCGCTGCGCGAACTGTTCCAGCGTCATCGGCCGGTCGAGCTCGACGATCTGGAGCTCCAGCGGCTGGACGCTCAGCGCGGTGCGGTCGGCCAGCCGGTTGAAGCTCATGAGCGACTGCTGGAACGCGCCGCGATACGCGCCCCACTGCGCCTGGAGCGTGAGCCCCATGAGCCGGTAGAGGTTGCCCTCGTACGACACGAACGCCACCAGCCCGGCCAGCACCTGCTGTTCCGTCGTCGCCGTGAACGTCAGCGAGGTCGCCGGGAGGCCGTTGATGTCGCCCGATTGGGACCGGCCCACCCGGACCCCCTCCATGGCTGCGAACGACCGCGCGGCGGCCTCGGGCGAGGCCTCGTCGGACAGGTCGAGCTGGATCAGGGCGTCTTCCTGCGGGCTCTGTGCCGCCACCCGCTGCTTGCTGTTCACCGTCTGCCAGCCCGTGGGGAAATCGAGCCGGAACGCCAAATCGGGATGGTAGAACACGTTCTCCCGAAAGTAGCCCTCGCGGGGGTTGTCTCCGTAGGTCATGCCCTGGAGCCGCCGCAGGTACTCGTCCTGCCGCACCAGCGTGCCCTCGACCGCGAGGGTGTCGATCTGCCGCTCGATGCGCTCACGCCGGTCCTCGGGATCGGGGTGGGTCGAGAGCCACCCCGGCACGCCTCCCGCACCGCTCGCCGCGCTCACGTCACCGAGCATTTCGTACACGTCGGGCATCTCGCGCGGATCGTAGCCACCCCGCGTCATGTAGCGCAGTCCCAGGTCGTCGGCCTGGCGCTCGTCGTCCCGGCTGAACTTGAGGAACAAGAGCTGCAGACTCGCCGCCGCGACGCCGAGGTAATCCTGTACCTCGGGCACCAGCACCGCTCCCGCCACGAGGCCCACCTGTGCCAGCTGCTGCTGCGAGATCTGGTGCGCCGAGTGCCGCGCCGTGACGTGCCCGATCTCGTGCCCCAGCACCGAGACCAGCTCGGCCTCGGAGTTGAAGTGGGCCATGATCCCACGGGTGATGTAGATGTAGCCGCCGGGGAGAGCGAAGGCGTTGACGAGCGGGTCATCCACCACCCTGAACGTCCACGGCAGGTTGGGGCGCTCGGCCCGAGCAACCAGGTCGTAGCCCAAGCCGGCCACGTAGTGTTGGATCGCGGAGTCGGCGTAGAGGCCGAACATCGCGCTGATCTGCGGATCGGCCTCGCGACCCATCGCGATCTCCTGGCCCTCGCTCACCAGCATGAGCTGGCGCTCGCCGGTGGCGGGATTCACGGCGCAGGCGGCGAGGCTCAGGGCGGCGAGCGACAGGAGC
>CP070716.1:1031585-1034270 GCA_020350425.1 Gemmatimonadota bacterium | reverse complement strand
GCGTAGTTCGAGATCTCGTAGTGCTCGTATCCCGCCGCCGTGAGCACGTCGTGCGTGCGCAGGAACTCCTCGGCGTACAGGTCTTCGGGGGCCGGCCGGCTGGTGCCGCCCGCCACCCAGCGGCCCCACGCCGTGCGGGGCTCGGCGGTGAGCCCGTAAACCGAGAGGTGGTCGGGCTCCAGCTCGAGCGCGCGCGCCAGTTCCCGGCCGAAGTCGCGGCCCAGCGACTCGGGAAGCGCGAAGATGAGGTCGAGCGAGACTGAGGCGACCCCGGCACCGCGCAGCAGCCCTACCGCCCGCTCCGATGCTGCCGCCTCGTGGGTGCGGTGCATCCACTCGAGCACCCGCGGCTCGAACGACTGCGCGCCGAGCGAGACTCGGTTCACTCCGGCTCCGACCCAAGCGGCCGCCGTCTCGGTGGTCACGTCGTCCGGGTTCGCCTCCAGCGTGATCTCCGCCCCCGGAGCGCGCTCAGTGGCCAGCTGCTCCACCAGCTCGGCCACTGCCTCTGCGGCCAGCAGCGACGGCGTGCCGCCCCCCAGGTAGAGGGTCTCGAGCGGGTCCGCTTCCCACTGCTCGAGCGCGCTGCGCGCGTCGCGCTCGGCGCGCACCGCGGCAACGAAGCTCTCGCTCGGCACGGGGTGCCTCACGGCGATGGAGAAGTCGCAGTACACGCAGCGGCGGCGGCAGAACGGGACGTGCACGTAGCGGTGGCGCACCGCCGCTACTCCGGTACGAGCCGGCCCAGCGAGGTGGCGCGCCGGAACACCTTGCCGGGATCTTGCTCGACGAGCCCGCGGATCTCGAGGCCGGTCAACACGGCGAGCGTGTCCGCCACCGGCGCCCCCACGCTCTCGGCGAGGCCGTCCGGATGGCACTCGCCGGCCGCCAGGACGTTGAGCAGGCGCCGCTCCGCATCCGACAGGTCGGCGGGGATGCGCAGCTCGGGTGCGGCCTCCGCCGCGAGCCCGTACTCCTCCAGCACGTCGTCCAGATCCAGCGCCGGCTTGGCGCCGGACCGCACCAGCCGGTTGCACCCCACCGACAGCGGGCTCGTGACCGGCCCCGGCACGGCGAGCACTTCGCGGGCCTGATCCAGCGCGCAGCCCGCGGTGATGAGCGCCCCCGAGCGGGAGCCGGCCTCCACCACCAGCGTGGCCCTGGCGAGCCCGCTGATCACGCGGTTGCGCCTGGGGAAGCTGCCGGCGTTGGGCCTCTCGCCCGGCGGGAACTCCGTGACGAGACAGCCCTCACGCGCCACGCGCTCGTACAGGGCGCGGTTCGCAGCGGGATAGACCACGCCCAGCCCGTTGCCCAGCACGCCGACCGTGCCGCCCCCGGCATCGAGGCACGCCGCGTGAGCGACGGCGTCCAGACCCCGCGCCATCCCGCTCACCACCACGAGGCCCGCTCTCGCCAGTCCGCCGGCGAAGTGGCGGCACGCCTCGGCTCCGTATCGGGTGTGGCGCCTGCTCCCCACGATCGCTACCGCCGCACGCTGCAGCAGCTCGAGCCGCCCCAGGGCGAACAGCAGCGTGGGCGACTCCGGGATCGTGCGCAGCTCCGCCGGGAAGCGCGCATCGCGCGGGATCAGCACCACACCGCCGAGGCGCTCCGCCCGGTCGACCACGGCGAGGGCCCGCTCGTGCGAGCAGTTGCGCACGGCCGTGGCCGCGGCGGACGACATGCCGCGCACCGAGCTGAGCGCGTCGTGGGATTGGCGCAGCACCGCATCCGCGGAGTGGAAGCGGGAGAGCAGCGCGTCCATGCGGCCGCGCCCGATCCCCGGCGTCAGTGCGAGCGCTACGTACGAGAGGTCCGCCCGCCTCACGGCAGGGGCACCGAGTCGTCCGGCGAGGGCTCCTCGCTCCTGGAGAGCAGCTGCCAGAGCGCTTCGCAGAGCTCGTCGAGGCCGCGGTGCGCGACCGAAGAGATGACCATCGTGGTGGCGGCGTCGGGCGCCGTGATGTCCGGGCCGGCTTCGCCCGGCGGCAACAGGTCGCTCTTGGTCAGCACCACCATGTGCGGCTTCTGCGCCACCGCGCTGGAGTAGGCACCCACCTCCGCGCGGAGCGAGTCGTACGCCAGCTGCGGATCCTCGCAGTCCACCGGCACGAGGTAGGCGAGCACTCGGGTGCGCTCCACGTGCTGCAGGAACTGATCGCCCAGCCCCTTGCCTTCGTGGGCCCCCTCGATCAGCCCCGGTATGTCGGCCATCACGAAGGAGCGCCCGCCCGACAGGCCCACCACCCCGAGGTTGGGGGAGAGAGTCGTGAACGGGTATTCGGCGATCTTGGGACGCGCCGCCGAAACCACCGAGAGCAACGTGCTCTTGCCTGCGTTGGGCTCGCCCACCAGGCCGACGTCGGCGATCAGCTTGAGCACCAGCTCGATGGTGCGCTGCTCGCCCTCCGCGCCCGGCTCCCACTCCCGCGGCGACTGATGCGTGGGGCTGGCGAAGCGCGCGTTGCCGCGCCCGCCGCGGCCGCCCTTTGCCACCAGCAGCTCGTCGCCGGCGTGCAGCACCTCGCCCAGCATGTCGCCGCTGTCGGCGTCGTACACGGTGGTGCCTGGGGGCACCGGCAAGTGAACGTCCTCGGCCGAGCGCCCCGTTTTATTCGATCCTTTGCCGTGCTGTCCGCGCTTGGCCTTGCGACTCGTCTTGTAGCGGTAGTCGAGCAGCGT
>CP070716.1:1028749-1031485 GCA_020350425.1 Gemmatimonadota bacterium | reverse complement strand
GTTCCAGCCACCAGCCAGCTCGCCCAGCGCTCACGGCTGCGGAACACCTTCCGCGTGAAGAGCAGAAAGACGATGGTGCCCATGTGGAAGGCGAGGCGCGAGGCGAACGAGAAGGGCGTGAGCATAGACCCGTCGAGGAATGCGTAGGGAAGGTCGTAGAGGAGAAGGCATAGGCCCCACAGGACGAGGCTCACGCTGAGCAGCCGCTCAGGGGCACCGCCAGTCCGCACACTGAACCGATAGAGACGGACTCCCGCGACGAGATAGATGAAGCCCGCCACGATGAGGATGCTCTCGATGTAGTCGCCCACTTCCATCCTACACCCCGTGCTCCCCGCTTCGCTCAGAGGCCCCGCCAGATGTGGAGGGAAGGGAAGTCGAATCGCGCGATCGATCGGATGTCATGGGTCAGCTCTCCCCGGCGGAAACCACGCGGTTTACAGTGGCGATCCAGTCCCGATAGAAGGCGGGGGGAAAGAAGACCAAGTAGATCAGCCCGACCGAGAGGATCTCGAGCGCCCCGAGCAGGATGTCCCACCCGACGGCGAACACACTCGCCTGTTCGTAGGCGGCGTACTGCCCGAGAACCCCCAGAGACGTACATAGCTGCGCCGCGCCAAAGAGACCCCAGAGCAGGAAGCGATTGCAGACGAAGGGATCGCCGAGGCCCAGCCCCATGCGTCGCCGCGCCTGGCCCCGCTGGATGAACGACTCGGTGCCGGCCCAGCTGTACGGAAGCGTGTATCCCAGCCACTCGAGCCAGAACCAGCGGTTGCTGACCGAGAAGCCCTCCCAGTCGCCCACCAGTACGGAGCCCGTCACGCCGGCGACGAGCAGGGCTGCGCAGCCGTACACGAGCCACGAGGCCCAAGGGCTATCGCGTCGGAATACCTGTCGCGTGAAGATTGTCAGGATGAATGGGGCCGGGAGATAGAGGAGGCGCCCGATGAAGTTCAGCGGCGTCCACAGCGCTTCGTTCTCCACCACGACGGAAAGTTGATAGGCGAGGAACGAGATCCCCGTGAAGGCGAACATGGTGCCCAGCAGGCGCTCGGGCGTCTCTCCGGTGCGCGAGGCGAGTCGCAGCAAGCGGACGCCCGCGATGAAGTAGAGGATCCCTGCGGCGAGCTCGCCGATGTACGCTTGCTCTTCCATGCGACGCTGGTTGCCCCTCGATCGGCTCGGCGAGCCTTCCGGAGACGGCCGGAAGAGGGGCGTCCGCTCCTATGCGGATCGGCAACACCAGCGAGCAACTTGACGCGCGCGAGTGTGATCCCCGCGGGGCCACAGCCTGGCGCGTGTCAGCGCGGCCTCACCGGCCGGATCAGACCTTCCTGTACCACGGACACCACGAGCTGACCCTCGCGGGTGAAGAGCTGTCCGCTGGCGAAGCCGCGGGCCCCGGCAGCCACGGGGCTCCGCTGAGTGTAGAGCAGCCACTCGTCGGTGCGGAACGGGCGGTGGAACCACATGGCGTGATCCAGACTGGCGAACTGGTAACCGGTGTCCAGCACCCCGATGGCGTGGGGCAGGCACACGGTGTCGATGAGCGAGAGATCCGACGCGTAGGCCGCCAGGCACTGGTGCAGCCACAAGTCCGGCGGCAGCTCGCCCCGCACGCGCAGCCACAGATCGAGCCGGGGCGGCCGCTCGCCGGGGGAAAGGGGATCCACGTCGGTCACGAGGCGCACGTCGAAGGGCTCGCGGCGCAGCCACTCCCGCGCGTCATCGGGAACCTGGCTCATCAGCGGCTGCATGCGCTCGAGCCAGGTGGGCAGCGATTCCGGATCCGGCGCGTCGGGCATCTCGCACTGGTGCTCGGGGCCGCGCTCCTCCCGGTGAAACGAGGCTTCCAGGTGGAAGATGGTCTGACCGTGCTGCACGGCCACGACCCGGCGCGTGGTGAAGCTGCGGCCGTCGCGGGTTCGATCCACCTGATACAGGATGGGTGCACGCCGATCTCCCAGCCGCAGGAAGTAGGCGTGGAAGGAGTGGACCTGCCGCTCCTCCACGCTGCGCAGGGCGGCCACCAGCGCCTGGCCCAGCACCTGGCCGCCGAAGACCCGCTGCCAGCTCTGCTGGGGACTGTGCCCGCGAAAGTAATCGACCTCGAGCGGCTCGAGGTCGAGTACGGCGAGCAGGCTTTCGAGCTCCTCCGACATGCCGGGCGAAGCCTAACCGAACCGCGGCGAGTGATACACTCCCGCCCATGCCCGGCGAGCTCTTCTCCAAGATGGTCGAGGATCTGCACTGTGTGGCCCGCAACGATCCGGCAGCGCACAACAAGCTCGAGACGCTGCTGTGCCACACGGCGCTGCACGCCATCTTCATCTACCGCATCGCACACGCGCTGCACGCGCGCCTGGGCGTGCCGCTCCTGCCGCGCATGCTCTCGGCCTTCGCGCGGTTCCTGACGGGCGTCGAGATCCACCCCGGAGCAGAGATCGGCCGGCGTTTCTTCATCGACCACGGCACGGGCGTGGTCGTCGGAGAGACATCGACCATCGGCGACGACTGCGTGATGTTCCACAACGTGACGCTGGGCGGCACGGGCAAGCACAGCGGCAAGCGGCACCCGACGGTGGGCAACGGCGTGCTGATCGGCACCGGGGCCACGCTGCTCGGTCCCCTCACGGTGGGAGACGGCGCGAGGATCGGCGCCGGCTCCTTCGTGCGCATGCACGACGTGCCGCCCGGCTGCACCGCGGCGGGGACGCCGGCGCGCATCGTCAAGCG
>CP070716.1:1025912-1028649 GCA_020350425.1 Gemmatimonadota bacterium | reverse complement strand
TACGTGTGGCACTGCCACATCCTGTCCCACGAGGACCACGAGATGATGCGCGTGCTGCACGTCGGGCAGGGTGCCTGAGCGGACCACCGCATCAGGCAGCACAAGAAAAGGGCCGCCCTCGGGCGGCCCTTTTCACGTGGCAGTGCTGCCGTATCTCTCGCGTCGCTTCAGTGATGTTCGTGAGGTGCCGGGTCCAGTGTGGCCGGCGCCGGATCGCTCGTGAGCGGGGGGGTCGGATACACCAGGTTGTGGTCGCGGAAGAAGTGTACCAGCTGCCCCGCGTTCCACAGCGCCTGCTCGTGCAGCGCGTCCCACACCCGCCATACGGGAAGCGACGCCCCGAAGTAGTCGACCGTCGCCACGCGCTCCTCGGGCGACTGCGATCGCAGCAGCTCGGCACCGAAGTCGTACACCGCGTCGATGTACTCCTTGAGGTTCTCCTGGGTCATCATGGCCTCCGCCGGCGTCGACACGGCCAGGCCGTCACCTACCTTGAGCCGCGAGTAGGAGAAGATCACCCGGCGGATGACGCGTCGCGCCCGCATCGCGAAGCTGTGCATCCCCCCCGCCATGAACGCGTCGTGGCTCATCGAGTCCACCATCGCTTTGTACAGCGCTCGGTCTGCCTCGAGCCGATCGAGCTGGTAGGTCTTGTATGCCTCGCTCGCCTGGAAGGGGATGCCCTGCGCCCTGAGTACCGGCACCGTAATCGCCAGTAGCAGAAGCGCGCTGGTTCCCGCACGTCTCAACATCGCTGTCCCTCGCTTATCGGTTTCGATCTCGTCGGGACCCGATCCGACCCCGAGCATACAGTACCGCAGGTCTCGAGCGCGGCCAAGCGAGCGCGAGATCACCGGCTCCGCTCTTCCCACGCCACCACGAGCAAGTCAGGTACCCGGCCCGGCGCCACACCTTGCGGCTGTAAGACCACCTGCGTCTCGTGCGTGAGCGGGTGTCCCTCGACCCAGCCTCGGCTCACGAGCAGGAGCCGCTGGGGCGCGCCCACCAGCTGGGGCACGGCACCCCCTCCCTGCGACAGTCGCTCTCGCAGCGCCACGACCGAGCCGACCCCCTGCTCCCCGCGCTGTGCGAGGATCGTGGACGCCCCCTGCGAGGCGATGCCCGGGAATGCGGCGAGGACGCGCTCGGGTGCGGTGTTCACGTTGAGCCGCCCGTCGCCCCACACGGTGACGTACGGTGCAATGGCCGCGGCGATCTCCTCCCTGAATCCGACGATCCGTGTCAACTCCTCGAGCCGCCTGAGCGGCCCGTTGGGCGGCGCGAACCCCGAGCCGCTCGCCGCGTACGCTTCGGCCTCCGCCCCCCGCGGCCGAGGGGCCCCGTCAGGATCGCGCCAATCCAGGAGGGCATCCGTGAGCGAGCGCGCCTCGCCCTCGCCCACGAACGTGCCGAGGAACGCGGCCAATGTGCCCTCGTCCGCATTGTTCAGATCGATCCGTGAATTGAGATCGACCACCGCCACTTGAAAGCGGGCGTCGCCCAGCGCCTGCTGGCCCAGGCGCTCGAGCCGGTCCACCACCGTCGGGTACACGCGGGGCAGGTCGCCAAACTCCACCGTGGCGGCAAAGGCGGCGCGCAGCTCCTCGAGCGCGACCGTCACGCCACTCTCCGCTGCCGCTCTGGCCTGGGCGGCCGCTCGAAGATTGACTACCACGTCCGACTGCCGTTTGACCGTGCTCACCGCGGCCGCCGCCACCGCGGCGAGCACAACGATGAGCCACAGCACGAGCATGAGGGCCACCCCCCGCTCCGACCGAAGGCGCATCACGGGTACCCGCCCACACGCGGTGCCACCAGCATGGGGGCGCCGATCGGCCCCTCGGCGTCCCAGAACACGAGTGACAGCAACGCCGGCGGTGATGGCAGCGGTGCCATCGCTCCCGGCAGTCGCGGCTGTACTCGGCCGGGCATCACGATCTCCGCGTGGAGACCGGTCACGCTGGGGAGCCTGAGCACGGTGACCTGCGGTGCGGCAAGCCCCTGCGGATACGCCGCCAGCGTGAGGCCTTGGTCGGTGGCCTCGACGGTCACGTTCCAGTCGGCATCGGCCGTGAGCGGCGGCGTGCCGCCCGCGGTGACGAAGCTCAGCCGATCGCGCGGTGGGCCGGCGATTACGTCACCATCCTCCAAGAGGAACGTCTCGGGCTGTGCCAGGTCGGCCTGCCGCACGGTGCGGAGTGCCTCGGCGAGCACCGCCTTGAACGCGATCTCCCGCTGGAGCACATCGCGCTGCGCGGTGACCCGTGCCTCGGTGTCGAGCGCCACGCCCACGATGCCGTACACCAGCAACGCGACCACGCCGGTCACGACGATCGCGACCAGCAGCTCCAGCAAAGTGAAGCCGCTCGATCGGGTCACAGGCCGCTCGCCACCAAGCGCCTGAGCGCGAACTCGCGGCCATCCGGGAACTCGACGGTCACGGTGAGGAGACTGGTGCCGCCGGTCCACGGCTGGAGCGTGGTGGTGCGGGTGAAGCCGTCGGGCAGTTGCTCCGTGGCGGGAAGCGCCATCCCCACATCCACGACCGCCAGCTCCATCCCCGACTCGGCGTGCGACACCGCGGTGGACCACACCTCGAGGTCGCTGGCCGTGCGTGTCGCCTGAGTGAACAGGCCCAAGAATGCCACGCCCACCATCCCGAGGATGACGAGCGCGATCAGGGTCTCGAGCAGGGTGAGACCGCGCCGGTTCACGGACGCTCCAGGGTACAGCTCAA
>CP070716.1:1023074-1025812 GCA_020350425.1 Gemmatimonadota bacterium | reverse complement strand
GCGCGCCGGAGCGAGGCGTGGACCTGGAGCATCGGGACTCGCGGGTGGCGCTCTGCATGCTGCGCGACGGCCGCCTGCTGTTCGCACTGACGCGGTTCATGAGCCCCGGCTCGCCGCTCGCGCGGCTCCCCTTCGGACCCACCACCCCCGAGATGGCGGCGCTCATGGGCGCCCTCGGCTGCCGGCAGGCGGTGCTGCTGGACGGCGGACTTTCGGGGCAGATGTCGCTGCGGGGCGTCACGGGCGAGGTGCTGCGTTGGCCAGGGTTGCGTGCGGTGCCCGTCGGCCTGATCGCGCGGCCGCGCTGACGGCGGGGCGGGCTCGCCGCCCCGCCGTCACACGAGCCTCAGCCTTCGGCCTGGAGCGCCTGGGCGAGCGTGCCGCAGCGGGGCCGCAGGGCCTCGACCTCGCCAGGCGAATAGACGTAGAAGATGGTGCTGTCCTCCGTCGGGATACGGGCCCCCTCGCTTCCCGCCGCGGCCTCCGTCGCGGTGCAGAGCGGCAGGATCCGCTCCTTCAGGATGGACAGCTGGTGATCGGTGAGCCCGGAGGCCTCCTCGGCGGCGACGGTGGTGCGAGGGGCCAGCTCGCTGCGCAGACGCTCGGCCTTGCTCGGCTCCAGCCCGCATCTGGGCTCCATGAAGGCCTCGAGGCGCTTCCCCATCTCCTCCATCGCCTGCTGCAGCTGTTGGTCCGTCTTCGCCGTTTCCATTAGCCGCACCGACTCCTCCGACATCTTCTGCCCCTCGGCGCTCCTGATCGCGTCCTGCTCGCAGCGATCGTACTCCTCCTCCGGCAGCACCTTCCCGATGCGGCGGGCGTTCTCCTCCCGTGCGGCGGCTTCGGCGGCCAGGGCCCTCTGCAGCCGGTCGAGGAGGTCGGGTGTGATCTCCAGGACGTACTCGTTGAACACCGGTCCCGGCGCGGCCTGTGCGGCCGGGCTGGCGGCTGCGGCGTCCGGTCCAGCCAACCTTTCCTTGACCTTCTTCTTGACTAGGCCGCCGATCTGCGCCGAGGCCGATGCGGGCACGACGGCGGCGAGCCCGGCCACGAGCGCGGTCCATGCAAGGAATCTCGAGCTTTTCATATTGCCTCCTGTGAAGTGGCAAGGCGGCGCCCCGACCTGCAGGCGACACCACCCCGCCGGTGTCGTCAACCTGCACACTGGACTTCCATCAGCTCCGCCTGGAGCTGGTCTTCCCTCGCTGGCCACCGTCACCAGCATATCCCCCAGGGCGACTTGAGGGGGGCGGACCCCTTGCTGCCCCACACGCCCGACTGGCAGAAGGCGACGTCCGACCAGTCGAGCGACGTCCCCGAAGGCGCCATCAAGGCCCTGGTCTGCCGCGTCTCGCTGTCGGTATAGGGCTCGGTGAGGTCGGGCGAGGAGACCAGGCTGAAGCTGAGCCCCATCAGCGTGCGCCGCGTCGGCGCCGGGCGCAGGTCGTCGTACCATTCGCGATCGCGCTGGATCGGGTCCGTCGGGTAGGGGCCGAACGTCGCGCGCCAGGTGCGGTTGTCGAGCACGTTCCACGTCGCCTTGCTCCACTCGAGCTCCGCGGGTCCCGTGGTCTTCCACAGGTCACCCCACCCCATCCCGTTGCAGTTCAGGCCCTCCTTGTATTTGAGGCAGGCGTTGTCATGGAGGATGCTCCCTACCGCGACACCGATCTCCACGTACGCGAGCTGCGTGCCGTCCGGCATGTGGAAGACGCCGTACCAGTGGGGGTAGACGTAGTTGTTGAGCTCCTCCGGGATCCCGCCGCACTTGGGCCCCACCCCGCCGTAGCACTGCTGTGGCGTCCACGGCGGTACGGCGAGCCCGAAGTCGCTTTGCGCCTGGAGCGAGTCGGGGATCGGTGCCGGAGCCCAGTAGCCGAAGAGCGTGTCACGCTCCGCCGAGTGCGCGAGCCCGCGCCAGAGCTGCTTCCAGGTGGTGCCCGCCCTGAGCGCCGCCACGTCGCGCCGCGTCTCGTCCGGCGTCGGCTGGCGCCCGAGGATGTGATGGTACTCCAGTGCGAGGACCCCGATCTCCTTCCAAGCCGCGATCTGCTCGGCGCTCGTCATGCCCGAGGTCGAGGCGACCCCGTCCCACAGCCGCGGATAGCCGGGCGTGCCGGGATTGAGACATTTCCCCTCCCGGTACTCGGGGCTCGCGACGTACGGGTCGTCGACGGGGGCAGGATTGCTCGTCGCCGTGGCGTCCGGGTTCGACGTCGTGCGCAGGTCGATGCGTCCGGCACGCACGTCGATGCGCTCCAGGGTGTCGCGTACGGTTGAGGTGCTGGCCGCGACGCACGACATCGTGTCCGCCGGCGGCAGGACGAGCGAGTCGGCGCCGCTCGGCGCTGGCCGGATGGCCGGCGGTGCCGTGTCGGGTACCGTCTTGGGGAATTCCGGGAAGACGCGCGGCGGCAGGGTGTCAGCGGCGGGCTGCGCCGTGTCGGGCGGGATCGCCGTCGTCGGTGTGGTGGTGCCTCCCGCCGGCGTGCCCGGCGGTGTCCAGGTGGTCGGCGTCCCCGTGGCTCCCGGCGGTGCGTACGCCACCTCCGCGGTCTGCCCTGGCGTGACCGTGTTGGATGTCACGCGGGTGGAGATGCCGTTGGGGAAGATCGCCGCAATGGTGTAGGTGTGCGGCTTGCCGGCCGTGACGCTTCGGTCCACGTAGCGCGGCTCGGTGGAGCAGACAGCGCACACCACTCTGAACCCCGAGCGGAAGACGGCGCGCCCGATGAAGT
>CP070716.1:1020166-1022974 GCA_020350425.1 Gemmatimonadota bacterium | reverse complement strand
CGCTGCTCGCGGCCGCCACGCCGGCCACTGGGCAGGCGCCCTACGCGGGCTGCTCGGTGCCCGAGGCGGAGGCAGAGGTGTGCCCGTCGGTGACGGATCTGGCGGGTTCCGTTGCTCTTGGAATCTCGGGAGATGGAACGACGGCCGTCGGGTTTCTCCCCAGAGATCAACGCGAGCCCCCCATCCCGATGCGTTGGGTGAACGGTATCCCTGTTTCAATGGGGCCGCTTCCAGAGGGAGTGCGAGGTGGCCAAGCGAATGCCGCTTCCGAAGATGGCTCAGTGATCGTGGGATTCCTCGATTTTCCCCGGAGTCTTGCTGCGTTTCGCTGGGAGAACGGTGCATTCGAGGTCCTGCCGCGTTTGAGTGAATCCTCCGTGGCCGTCGACGTCTCAGCGGACGGTTTGACCGTGCTCTGTCAGGAGGTGGAACTGGACGATCAATTGGGAGGCTTGGTTTCGAGAGGTATCAGCGTTTGGAGAGACGGCGAACTCACACGAATCACTGATTCGGGTAGCGCCTCCGCAATCTCTGCAGATGGTTCCGTAATCGTGGGGTCCTTCGATGGTCCCGCGCTGTGGTTTGATGGAACCCTCGTAGCCTTGCCGCTGGCGGCGGGATTCGATGGGGGCAACGCCACGGGCATCAGTGCGAGTGGCACGATCGTGGTGGGCGTCGCAAGGGGGCCCGCCGAGAACCGGGCCGTCCGTTGGGAGGGTGATTCGATGACGCCCCTGGACGACGTCGGATCGGGGTCCGAATGGTTGCACACCTACGCGCTCGATGTTTCGGCGGACGGCTCGATCATCGTGGGTAGCGGAACGAGCCGGGACACCGCCACGGAGCCTTTCGTCTGGGATGAGGAATTTGGACTGCGTCGACTGTTCGACGTTCTTTCGAACGAACTCGGGCTCGGCGTATCGGATTTTGACTTCGGGCTGGCCTTGGCGGTCTCCGATGACGGCCGCGTAATCGTCGTCCTTGCTTCTCCTGAGCCGTTCATCGCCGACATCACATCCCCCGTAGGCATCGACATCGTGCCGGGCAGCGATACCAACGTGATCGAGCTGACGCGCGATCGTCTCGTGAGCGTGCAGATCTTCGGGACGCAGCTTCTCGACGTGGACGACATCAACGTCGACGTGCTGGCGTTCGGCCCCTATGCGGCGCCGGTGGAGCACGTCTTCCACCCCAGCGACGCCAACGGTGACGGCTACCTCGATCTGGAGGTGCGCTTCGAGACGGGCGAGACGGGCATTGCGGCGGGCGATACGGAGGCATGCCTCTCGGGTCGTGCCATGGGGTTGCCCTTCGAGGTTTGCGGGCCTATCGAGGCCACGCTCTTCGGCTTCGGACCGGGCACGGAGGTTCCCGGCTGCGGGCGCGGCTTCGAGGGGGCGCTGGCCCTGCCCGCGCTCCTGTTGTGGTGGCGCCGGAGGGGTCGCAGTGCGTGCCATGGGAGGATCTGGCGATGAGAAATCACTCACTCTCGCTGAGGCATTTCCTCACTCACACGCTCGTTTGCTCCGCCGCCCTCGCCGCGCTGTTGCCCGGCGCGGCGGCTGCGCTCATCAACGTGGGCGCGCTCGATACCGTCAATGCGGGCGATGTGGAGGTGGTGGGCGGGCTCGCCTACATAGCGGACCATACAGATGGGCTGCTCGTGGTCGACGTGTCCGAACCGGCCAACCCCGTGGAGATCGGCCGGCTCGACGCCCGCAGTGCCGTGATAAGCGTCGCCGTGCAAGGCGATCTCGCCTACCTGACGGAGGGCAGGTTTCCTACGTACGACTTCGCCGTTTTGCGCGTCATCGACGTCTCCAATCCGGCCGCGCCGGTAGAACTCGGCTATTTGCCCACGCCGAGCCCGGCGGTCGATGTCCAGGTGGTGGGGACCCTCGCCTACTTGGCGGCGGCCGAGTCGGGGCTTCGCGTGATCGACGTGTCCGACCCGTCCGCGCCCATCGAGATCGGCGCCCTGCTCACGCCTTCCGCCGCAATGAGTGTCACGCTGGTGGGCAACCTCGCCTACGTGGCGGACTTTCTGGAGGGCGTGCGCGTCATCGATGTCTCCGACCCCACTGCCCCTACGGAGATCGGCGCTTACGCCCTACTCGGGACGCACCACGTCGAAGTGGTGGAAGATCTCGCCTACGTAGCCTCGGAGGGAGGCCTGTACGTGCTCGACGTCTCGGATCCGGCGACTCCGCTGGAGGTGGGCAGCTCGGACCCCCGGCTCCAGGCGACCCACGTCCAGGTGGCAAACGACCTCGCCTACGTGGTCGCCTACTACACAGGTCTGCACGTGATCGACGTGTCCGACCCGTCCGCGCCCCGGCTGCTCGGCCACCTCCAGACACCGGGAGGTTCCACCGACATCCAGGTGGTGGGCAACCTCGCCTACGTGGCCGACGTTCAGCTCACCAGTTGGCCTACACGGAGGGGCACCCGATGGCACGACGAAACAGCCGCAAGAGCAACGGAAACGGCACGCCCACGCTCGTGGGCTACTGCCGGGTATCCACAGAGGAACAGGCCCGCGAGGGGGTGAGTCTGGACGCTCAGCGCAAGCGACTCGCCGCCTACTGCACCGCTCACGGCTTTGAGCTGGCGGGGGTCGAGTCAGACGAAGGGCTATCGGGCGGTGTACCGCCTGCGCAGCGACCGGGCCTTACGCGGGCACTGGAGCAGGTGAGAAGAGGAGAAGCCGCGGGGCTGGTGGTGGTGAAGCTCGACAGGCTCTCGCGCAGCGTGCGTGACGTGCTCGACCTGGCCGACTCCGCACAGTGCACGGACTGGCGGCTGGTG
>CP070716.1:1017105-1020066 GCA_020350425.1 Gemmatimonadota bacterium | reverse complement strand
GCGCTCTACGCCCCCGGCTGGACGGCGATCAGCTCGACCTCGTAGATGACCGTGCGATCCGCCAGCGGACCGCGCCGACCGTAGGCGAGGTCCGCCGGGATGAAGAGCTGCCACCTGCCACCCTCACGCATGAGCTGCAGGGCCTCGCTCAGGCCCTTGATCACGCCGCCCACGTGCAGCGTCTCCGGCTCGCCCTCCCGCTCCCACGAGTTGTGGAACTCGGTGCCGTCGACGGTGGTGCTCCGGTAGTGGGCGCTCACCTTGTCGCGGGGCCCGGGGCTCTTTCCCGTGCCCTGCCGAAGCACCTGGTACTGCAGGCCGCTCGGCAGCGTGACCACCCCCGCCTGCTGCGCATTGGCGGCGAGGAAGGCCTCGCCTTCGGCCCGGTACGCCTCGGCTCTCTGCCGCTTCTGGGCCTGCTGGGTGGTCTCGATCTTCCGCTTCAGGCCCACGAGGATGGCCTGCATCTCCTCGGGCGGGAGCGACGGCGCCGCCCCGCCGAGGCCATCTCGAAGGCCTCTCAGGAGGGCATCGGCGTCGATCTGCGCGGCCTCGAGCTCGAGGTCGCCACCCATCTGATGGCCCAGGCTGTAGCTGGCCCGGCCCACCGCACCCTCGATCTGCGTCTTCTCGTCGGCCAGGCCCATGCCCGGCAGCAGAGCCAGCACCAGCACGGCGGCGCACCGAGAACGCATCTCGCCCTCCTTTTCCCGACCCCGGCGTCGAACCCGGCGATTCTACTGCACGCGACCCGGAAGAAGAGAAGGCCGCCCCGAAGGACGGCCTTCTCCCCCCTCGGTCGGCGACCGCTACTGCGCGGCAGACACCACGAACGGCCGCATCATCTCGTTGTCCTCGTGCTCGACGATGTGGCAGTGCCACACGTAGAGCCCTTCGACATCGAAGGTGGCGCGCACCGTCGTGATCTCACCCGGGTAGGCGATCACCGTGTCCTTGTAGCCCGTCTCCCAGGGCTGGATCACCGGGGCGACCGGATCGAAGCCCGGAATCGCCTCGCGTCCCAGCACCTGGAAGCGCACCAGGTGCAGGTGAATCGGATGGGCGTCCACGGTGAAGTTGTAGATCTCCCAGTCCTCGGTATCGCCCTCGGTGGGATTCTCCGTGACGTTCACCGCGACCGTGGCTCCGCTCTGCAGCGTGACGTTCACCGGGGTGCTCACACCCGTGGTGTCCGTCCACTTGAGCGCAACGCCGGCCGGGCCCGCACCGCTCAGGTCCACCTGACCCAGCAGCGCCTCCTTGGGACCGAAGGGCGCGCCGCCGAGGAGACAATCCTCGGGGTGGCTGCCCGGCACCTGCACGACGTTGCCCGAGGCGTCCACGTCCACGCAGACCTCCTCGGACTCGCCCTCGTTGAGCGACACCTGCCGCGTCACGCTGGCCGGGCCCTGCGGGCCCTCCGCCACCGGGATCAGGTTGTACGGGCTCGTGGTCTCCCGGTCGCTCTTGTTGCGCAGCTTCTTGTTCACCACGAACTGCATGACCTGACCGGTGGTGTCCGGATCCGCCGGCACGTCCGGGAAGCCCCCGAACGGGGCATCCGGCGCCGTGTTGATCATGGTGACCACCGTCCCGTCGGGCAGATCGCTGAAGTCCACGAGCACGTCCGCCCGCTCGGCCAGCGTCATCAGCAGCGCCTGGTCCGGATGGGCCGCGGGGACGCGGTCCTTCTTCCCGGGCCTCTTGGCGTCGCCCGGCAGCGGGGTGGCGAAGCCGGTCATGATCTCCACCGCCTGCGGCAGGAAGCCCTGCTCGGCGCCGATCTGGACGAACGGCAGCTCCGCCATCACCGGGCCCATGCCATCGTTGTTGCCCTGGCTGTCGTCGTCTTCGCTCGGGTAGACGAGCGCGAGGTTCAAGAAGCGCGAGTTGGAGCCGTTCAGCAGCCGGAAGCGGTAGACGGCCGGGGCCACCTCGAGGCTGGGCCAGCTCACGCCGTTCACCACCATCACGTTGAAGAAGGCCTCGGGGTTCCAGATCGGCGCGATGTCGGAGTCCGGCACGAAGTCGATCTGAAGCTCCGGCTCGCCCGGGAACTGCTCGTCGGGCGTCCCGGCCGTGCCCTCCACGTTCAGGAACTCGAAGAAGGCGCGGTTGTCGGGGTAGAAGAGCGACGCGCCGTTGTCGCTGAACGAGCGATCCTGGATCACGATCGGGATCTCCCGGATGCTGTCTCGCACCGGATCGCCCGGGACGTTCAGTTCCAGAACGGTCTGGCCGGCAACGGGAGCCGGCCCCGGAAGCTTGGCCGGCATGCCGCTCTTGCCGTGGAGCACGGTGTCGTACATCCCGCCGCGCACCAGCCAGAAGCCGGCGGGGCCGGCGTAGACGTTGGAGCGGGTCATGCCCAGCGTGTGGTCGTGGTACCAGAGCGTCGTGGCGGGCTGGTCCTGGCGGTAGTGGTAGTCCGCATAGCCGAGGTTGCCCGGGTTGGTGCCCGTGGCGTCGTCGAAGATGCTCCCGCTGGTGGCGTAGGACGATGCCTCGACGCAGGCCGGCAGCCACCACGCCTCCGGATAGCCGTCGCTGTGGGCGTCCACGTGGGCGCCGTGGACGTGGGTCACGATGGGGACGGGGCCGTCATAGGGCGCGGGGTCGTCGCCGGCGCAATCCGTTCGCGTCGAGCCGTCGCGGCAGTCCTGCGGCGGGTTCGCCCAGTGCAGGGTCTGATCGATGGGCAGCAGGTGGGGCCGACAGTCGCCATTGGCGTCCACCAGATCGTTGATCCAGCGCACGTCCACCGGCACGTCCGAGAGCGTCTCGACGGTGTAGGATGGGTAGTTGAACTGCGAGTTGGGAGCCGGCGCGATCCCGGCGCCACCGCCCAGAGCCGTCGAGTCGGGCGCGGCGTCCGCGTCCGGCCCGTAGCTCCAGACGGTGGTGGCCGCAAACGAGTCGGACCGACCGTTGAGGGTGTTCCAGATCCCGCCCGGCAGGATC
>CP070716.1:1013976-1017005 GCA_020350425.1 Gemmatimonadota bacterium | reverse complement strand
ACGTGGTCGAGCCCGGAGACGGGGTGCAGCAGACCGCTGAGCAGGCCGGCGGTCTGGCCGGTCCCGGTGTGGGCCCACGCCGAGGGAACGACGGTGACGGCGGTGACGGCGGTCAGCGCGGCGACGACGGCTCGGCGCGGGTGTGGGCGAGAGCACAGCCGGAACAGTGGGCCGATCATGGAGCACTCAGGAGCACAATGGTGCGTTGGATGAACCAGAAAGCGCCCAGCGAGCCGACGACGTAGGCAGGTGCCCATCCGACCCACCGCGGCCACCGGATCTCCAGCGTGCGGAACGACCGGGCGAGGAGCAGGATCAGCGCGACGAAGAACAGTTGCCCGATCTCAACGCCGACGTTGAACAGGAGCAGCGCAATGGGAATCTCGTGCGTCGGGAGGCCCAGTGTCGTCAGACCGCTCGCGAACCCGAAGCCGTGCAGCAGCCCGAAGGCAAAGGCGACGACCCATGGATGGCGGATGGTCAGGCTCGTCTCGCCCCGCATCGAGCGCACGATCTCCGGTCCCAGGAACAGGATCGACAGCGCGATCGCGGCATTGAGCGGCAGGACCGGCGCCGTCGCATACCCCAGGGTCGCGATGGCGAGCGTGATGCTGTGCGCAATCGTGAACGACGTGATGGTCTTGAGCAGCATCCACCGATCGCGCACGATGAGCAGCAGGCCGAGCACGAACAACAGGTGGTCCACGCCCATGAGGATGTGCTCGATTCCCAACCGCAGGTAGCTGGCCGCTTTCCCGGAGCCGCTGCCGACGACGTACGTCGGCGACACCGGGCGGATCAGATGGGTCTCGACTGCGCCGTCCCCGTGGTGAATGCGCACCAGCACGTCCGTCGTCGTCTCGCGCAGGCCCTCGATACCGATGGTGAGGCCGCGGATGCCACCCTCGCACACGATCGTCGTGCGCACGATCACGGCGATTGTCCCGGTTTGTTGACTGCCGCCCCCGCCGGCGTCGGCGCACTCGCCGGGAAACACCGGCGTGAGCCGGATCTCCACCTCCCCACTCATCGGGTGCTTCCACATCACCTCGTAGCGGCCCGGGGAGACCTCGCGCAACTCCAGATAGCCCGGCCGTACCTCGTGTGCCACGGCAGCGTGGGCGGCACCGACCAGGAGGAAGGTGAGGAGCAGGGCGTGCCGGATCACGGACGCTCCGCGATGGCCGTGTCCGGTTCGACCCACTCCGGCCAGTCGATCCGCACGTCGTAGCGCTCCCGGAACCGCTGGTACACCTCCTCGTTGAGCGTCCGCTGGCGCTCGGCGAGCACGTCGCGCCGGACCTCGACCACCGCGTCGCGCAGCGACGGGACCGTTCCCTCGACGCGATCCCCCACGAATACGAGATGCAGCCCGTACCCCGATTCGACGGGGCCCACCCACCGCGCCGTATCGACCTGCATAACGGTGTCCGCGAACGCGCGTCCGAACAGGCGCTCCACGTCGCTCTCCCGCACCCCCTCAAAGACGTTTCCCAGCATGATGGGATCGCCGAGCTCCGTCACGTTCACGTTCGTGCCCAGCCCGTGCAGCCGCTCCCGCAGTGCCGCGGCATCCGCCTGTGCCGCGTCACCGCGTCGATCGACGTTGAAGAAGACCTGCAGGAAGCTCACGCGTCCGTCTCGGCGGTACTTCTCCCCATTGGCATCCAGGTACTGCTGCAGCTCTTCCTGGGTGGGATCCGCCTGGAGCGCCAGATCCTGGGTGAAGAACTCCATCTTCTGTCTGAGCCGGCGCCGGATGACGGCGTCGTCGTCCTCGAGCCCCATCGCCAGCGCTTCGCGATAGAAGATCTCTTCCTTGATGAAATCCTCGACCAGCCCGTACAGCTCGGGCTCGGTGGGCGGACGCTGCCACGTTCGCCGGAAGCCGTCGGCCAGCTGGTCGATCTTGCCCTGGGTGACGACGATGTCGGTCGACTCTGGACCGGGATCGCCGCCAAGTACGCCGCCGACCACGAACAGGATGGCGCCGAGCGCGAGGAAGTGAACGAGCGGCTCGCGGAGGATCGACTGGGGGGTCATGGGAGAAGATACCGACGAAGGTTGTGAGGCGGAGAACCGCTGGAGGCGCGGAAAGTCACCTCCCACGCCTCCAGGACTCTACTCGATCTCCGGGCCCTATCGTACCGTATAGCCCCGCGCCTCGAGGCAGGCGCTCGCCGCCCGCTTGAAGGTCGCGATGGCTTCTTCGTTCTGGGCCTGTGCCTGGGCGGCACCCTGCTGGGCCGCCTGGTTCGTCGCGGCCTTCCTGGCCCTGCGGCCTCCCATCGCGCCCGCGACGGCTCCGATGGCTGCTCCCGTGCCGGCGTCACCGGCAATCGCGCCGATGGCGACACCGGCCACGGCACCTCTCGCCGCGCCCGCCACCGCCGCGCCCTGCGTTGCCTGCGCCGCCTGCTGACCCGCAGCCTGTGCCGCAGAGTCGAGGTCCACCGAGCCCGCCTGCAGTTTCAGCCCCGTCTGCGCCTCGGCCCACTCCGTGCACGCCGCCTCATCGGCCTGCTGCTGCTCGGGGGTCTGGTCCTGCGCCGGGAAGATGAACATCCCGATGTCCGCAAGGGAGGGAGGAGGGGCCGCGGGCTGGGTCGTTGCGACCTGGGCCGCCGCGGGCACACTCAGGGCGAGCACTGCGGCGGCGATGACTGTTGGACTGCGCATGGGAATCCTCCTCAACAGCATGATTGATATCCACGGACGACACAAACGCACATCACCTTGCGATCGACTGGTGCGCGTGTCGAATGCGCCATTGGCCATCCTCGCGCACGAACACGATCGTCGTGCCGATCCCGACGGGCTCGGAGGTCCAGCCGGCATTGTCGGTATAGGTTCCCTCCGCCACGGCCAGCACCACGGCGACATCGCGGCTCAGGATCCGCACGCGCTTCTCCAGCAAATCCTGGCGCTGGCTCCGAATGCCGCTATACGTGTCCTCGAACGCCGCCCGAATCGTCTCGAGTCCACTCAGCATCACGTCACCGGTGATGAAGGTCATCTCGCCCTCGCCT
>CP070716.1:1010837-1013876 GCA_020350425.1 Gemmatimonadota bacterium | reverse complement strand
GCTCACGACCCAGCGCATCGATCCCGGCCGGGTGAAAGGTCACCGAGACCGTGCCTCGGTCTCCGTCGTAGTCCACGCGCTCGACCAAGAGCTGGATCACCCGGATCTGCTCCCGAACGCACAGCGAATCCCACACCGGGTCGAAGACGGAGAGCGCCCGGGCGGCATCTTCCGCATCTACCTCGTTCCTCCCGAGCGCAACCAGCTCCTCCTCGACCGCCGTGGCGCGCTGCTCGGCGAGCCGGATCCGGTCCTGCAGGTCGGCCATGCGGCCGGTGACCGCGCCGCTGGCCGTCGGGCCGTCGGCTAGGTTCCGAAGCTCGGCGTGGTTGCGGCCGAGTTCGCGTTCCAGTCCCCGCCGCTCCCGCGTCAGCTCCTCGGTCCGATGCTGTGCCTCCGCTCGGGCCGCTTCCAGCGTCTCCGCGACCAGGGTGGGATCCCGCCCGATGCACCGCACCTGCTCCAGCACGAACCGCTCGATCTCCTGGGCCGGGATGGACTTGGACGGGCAGGTGTGCCAGCCCCGCTTCTGGGCATTCAGGCACACGTAGTAGCGGTATCGCTTGGTGCGGTTTCGGGTGGTGTGCGTGGGGACCATGGCGCACTCGCAGGGGGCACACTGGATCAGCCCCTTCAGAGTAAGCGTCCGGCCATCTCATCTTGTTCGTGAGTGGATTTTCCTCCATGCTGCTGGCGAAGGAGGGAGCCTATGGCCGGCGGCCGCCGCATCCAGCGGATTCACCGTTCCCGTGACGAGATCGACGCGATCCTGTCCCGGTATCAGGCGAGTCGCCTGAGCCGTCGGGCGTTCGCCCGTGTGGAGGGCATTCCGGCGACCTCGCTCTCGAACTGGTTGGGGCGACACCGGGGACCGCCGACGCCGGCGCTCGTCCCGGTGCAGGTGGTGGCCAGCGAGGCGGGATCGGGGGCGCCGTTGGAGCTCGTGCTGGCCAACGGTCGCACAATCCGCGTTGGCCCGGGCTTTGACGCGGAGGAGCTTTGCCGCCTGATTGCCACGGTGGAGGGGGGATGCTGACTTTCACCTCGGCAACGCCGATCTATCTCGTGGCCGGCGTGACGGACATGCGGAAGTCGTTCGACGGGCTGAGTGCGATCGTGACGAATCACCTTCGCGCCGATCCGCTTTCCGGCGCGGTGTACGTATTCTGCAACCGAAAGCGCGATCGCATCAAGCTTTTGGTGTGGGACCGCTCGGGCTTCTGGGTCTTTGCCAAGCGGCTGGAGAGGGGCACGTTCGCGTGGCCGGCGATGGGGCACAAGGCGGTGGATCTCACCCGGGAGGAGCTCACGCTCTTGGTGGGCGGCATTGATCTTCAACACACCCGGCGCCGTCGCTGGTATCGGTGCGCACAAACATCAAGAGTTTCTTCTTGATTCACTTGACTCCCTCGGTGCCTGCGATATCTTTCGCGCCATGAAGACCGCCGTGCGCAAGGAAATCGAAGACCTGGAGAAGAAGAACGCCGCCTTGCGCGAGCAGGTCCAAAGCCTTGAGCACGAGAACCAGCGCCTCCAGAAACACCTCCGTCTTCTTCTTCACCAGCACTACGGTCGGCGCTCGGAGAAGCGCGCCGCGGACCAGCTCGAACTCTTTCTCGACGAAGCGGTCGCGGAGGCCCGCGAAGCGGTGGCCGTGCAGTTCGGCCCCGCGGGCGACGCAGCGGCACCGAAGCGGCGTTCGCGCCGAAACGGCCGCAAGCCTCTGCCCAAGCACCTGCGCCGGGAGCGGATCGAGCTGGATGTGCCCGCGGAGGACAAGACCTGCGCGGGCTGCGGCGAGGCGCGGGTTCCGATCGGCGAGGCCCGCACCGAGCAACTGGAGGTGATCCCGGCGATTTTCCTGGTGAAGGAGTTCGTCAGGCCCAAGTACGCCTGCCGCACCCCCGGGTGCACGGGCGGGGTGGCCATGGCGGATCTCCCCCCCCAGCCGATCGAGAAGGGGCGGCCCGGCCCGGGGTTGCTCGCCCACGTGGCCGTCTCCAAGTACGCCGACCACCTGCCGCTCTACCGCCAGTCGCGGATCTTCGCCCGCAGTGGGGTGGAGATCAACCGGACGACGCTGTGCGACTGGACGGACGCCGTGGGGGAGCTTCTGCGGCCGATCGTGCAGGCGATGCGGCGGCGACTGCTCGGCGGCCACTACCTCCAAGCCGACGAGACCCCGATCCGCGTGCAGCGAGTGAAGCCCCACGGGACGCATCGCGCCTACCTCTGGGGCTACGGTCCCCCCTGGGGTGAGGTGGTGTACGACTTCAGCCTGGACCGGTCCCGGGCGAACCCGAAGCGCTTCCTGGAGGGCTTCCAGGGGGTTCTCCAGGTAGATGCGTACGGCGGGTTCAATGCCGTTTGCCGAAGCCAAGATGTGGTGCGGGTAGGGTGCTTTGCGCACGTGCGGCGGAAGTTCGTCGAGGCCGAGCGCGACGCGCCGAAAGACACGCGGATGGCCCTGGCGCTGATCCAGCAGCTCTACCGGATCGAGCAGGACCTCAAGGAGATCGGGGCCGAGCCGAGCGCGCGGGCGCGCACCCGGCGCAAGCAGGCCAAGCCCCTGCTCCAGGCCCTCAAGACGATGCTCGACCGGTGGGGGAAGACGGCCCTGCCCAAGAGCCCATTCGGCGAGGCGGTGGCGTATGCGCGCAACCAGTGGCCGGATCTCGTGCGCTACGTGGATCTGGGTCAGGTGGAGATCGACAACAACTCGATCGAGCATACCATGCGGCCGGTGGCGCTGGGGCGGAAGAACTACCTCTTCGCGGGGAGCCCCGCCGGCGGGGAGAAGGCCGCCGTGCTCTACTCGCTCGTGACCTCGTGCATTCGCCTCGGGATCGATCCGTGCGAATACCTCAAGGACGTGATCGATCGCGTCTCCACTCACCCCATGCGCCGCGTGGACGAACTCACCCCGCGTGGCTGGAAACAAGCGCAAACGCGCGGCGGCCACGACACGCCCGGCGAGTAGCAAACCTCCGACCCGGCGGCCGCTTCATCCTACCTGTGATCGCCGGACGCTTACGGCGC
>CP070716.1:1007621-1010737 GCA_020350425.1 Gemmatimonadota bacterium | reverse complement strand
ACAACCTCCCAGCCCCGCGCCAGAAGGTCAGCACAGAGCCACTTGCCCACGAAGCCACCAGCGCCGGTGACCAGTATCCTCAAGTGTCTGTGTCCCCTTGACTTACGTCCAGCGTCCCGGTAGAATCCACGCTCACTCGAATCGGCATCAGAAGGCCGGCAACAGGAAGATTAATCATGTCCCGCATTTGCGATATCTGTGGCAAGGGACCGCAGTTCGGTCACAACGTGAGCCACGCCAACAACAAGACGAACCGGCGCTGGTACCCCAATCTGCAGCGGGTGCGCGCCGTCGTGAATGGCGAGGTCAAGCGCATCCGCGTCTGCACCCAGTGCATCAAGTCCGGCCGCGTGCAGAAGGCCCCGCGGGGCCAGGGGGCGGCGGCCGCTTCCTGAGCTCACTGCCACGTGCTGCCTAAGAAAACGGGGACCGTCAGGTCCCCGTCGTCGTTTCTGGAAGTCAGCAACCCGCTCACTCACCGAGGAGCTCGATTCGCGCCAGCTCGGCCCCGTCGCCCTGCCGGTGCCCCAGCTTGAGGATGCGGGTGTAGCCGCCGGGGCGGCTCGCGAAGCGCGGCCCGATCTCACTGAACAGCCGGCCCGTCACCTCCCGATCCTTGATGTCGCGCTCCACCTGGCGCCGGGCGTGCAGATCGCCGCGTCGGGCCAGCGTGATGATCCGCTCGGCATACGGCCGGAGCTCCTTGGCCTTGGCCGCCGTCGTCTCCACCTTGTCGTGCCGGAACAGCGACGCCGCCATGTTGCGCAGCATCGCCTTGCGGTGCGACGCGGTGCGGCTCAGCTGACGACCCTTCTTGCGGTGCCGCATGCTACTGCGCCTCCTCCGCCGGCTCCTCGACCCCCGCGGCCGCCGCGACCGGGGTGGAGCCCCCCTCGAGCAGCACCAGGCCGCCGTCGCGATCCTCGAACTTCATGCCGAAGCTGAGGCCCTCGCGCTGCAGCATCTCGGCGATCTCGGTGAGCGCCTTCTCGCCCACGTTCTTCACCTTGAGCAGCTCGTCCTCGCCGTACCCGACCAGGTCGCCCAGCGTGCTGATCCCCGAGTTCTTGAGCGAGTTGATCGAGCGCACCGACAGCCCGCAATCGTCGATCGCCTTCGCCAGCAGGTCCTTGAGCTCGGCGCTGTCCTTCTCGGGCATCCCCTCGGCTTCGCCGCTCACCATCGGCAGGTGGCCGAAATCGAGGAAGTGGCGTACGTGCTCCTGCAGCAGCGCCGCCGCGTAGGACACCGCGTCCTCGGGCGGGATGGCGCCGTTGGTCTCCACCGAGAGGTTCAGGCTGTCGTAGTCGGTGCGCTGCCCCACCCGGGTCTCGTGCACGGTGAAATTGGCACGCCGCACCGGGTTGTACACCGCGTCGATCCGCACCGCGTCCACCGGCAGCGACCGATCGTCGCCGTGCTGCGCCGCCTCGACGTAGCCACGGCCCTTGTTCACATACAGCTCGCCGGTGATCTCCCGGTCCTCCTGCAGCGTGAACAGGAGGTGCTCGGGGTGCACGATCTGCACCGCCGCGTTCGGAACGATCTGCCGGGCCGTCACCGGCCCGGCCTTGTCCGCCTTGATCTGCAGGACGGCCTCGTCCACCTCTTCGGCCATCACCAGCGTCAGCGCCTTGAGCCGCTGGATGATCTGATGGATGTCCTCCACCACCCCCGGCACGGTCTGGTGCTCGTGCACCACACCCTCGAGCCGGAAGGCCCAGACGGCGGTACCCCGCAGGGAGGAGAGCAGCATCCGCCGCAGCGCGTTGCCCAGCGTGTGGCCGTAGCCGCGCTCCAACGGCTGAAGCCGGAACTCCGCCGCGAACGGGACGTCCTCCCGCTTCGTCATCTCGACCACATGCGGTCGAACCAAGCCCGTGAGATCTATCATGTGCCTACTTGGAGTAGAGCTCGACAATGAGCTGTTCCTGCGCCGCCACCGGGATCTCGTCCCGCGTCGGCACTTCGGTCATCTTGCCGACGGCCTTGTCGGCGTCGACGGTGATCCAGGAGAGCGGCCCCGCCCGTGACAGCGCCTCCAGCGAGGCGCGCACCGACGTGAGATTCCGGCTCTGCTCGGCGATTTTCACCTCTTGGCCGGGCTTCACCAGGTACGACGGCACGTCCACCCGCTTGCCGTTCACCTCCACGTGACCGTGCCGCACCAGCTGGCGGGCCGACTTGCGGCTAGGCGCGAAACCCATGCGGTGCACCACGTTGTCGAGGCGCGACTCCAGCGCGATCAGCAGGTTGGAGCCCGTCACGCCCGGGAGCTTGCGCACCCGGTCGAACGTGTTGCGGAACTGCCGCTCCGTCAGCCCGTAGAGTCGCCGCACCTTCTGCTTCTCGCGCAGCTGCTTCTGGTACTCGGAGGCCTTGCGGCGCCGGCCGGCCGCCTGGCCATGCTGGCCCGGCGGATACGCGCGGCGCTCGATGGCGCACTTCTCGGTGAGGCAGCGCGTGCCCTTCAGGAAGAGCTTCGTGCCCTCGCGCCGACACAGCTTGCAGACGGGTCCGGTATAGCGCGCCATCAGACCCGCCTCTTCTTGGGTGGCCGGCACCCGTTATGCGGGATCGGCGTGACGTCGCGAATCGACTTCACTTCGAGCCCAGCCGACGCGAGCGCCTGGACCGCCGACTCCCGTCCGGAGCCCGGCCCCTGCACCCGCACGTGCACGCGCCGGACGCCCAGATTGACCGCCTCGCGCGCGCAGTTCTCGGCCGCCACGGTGGCCGCGAACGACGTGGACTTCTTGGATCCCTTGAACCCCGACTTGCCGGCGGAGCCCCACACGATGGCGTTGCCCTGCAGGTCGGTGATCGTGATCAACGTGTTGTTGAACGTGGCGGTGATGTGAGCGATACCCTCCGCCTCCACCACCTTCTTGCGCTTCGAGCCCGAGGATGCTTGAGCCATCTTACTTCTTCACCGCCTTCTTCTTGCCAGCGATGGGACGCCGCGGACCCTTCTTGGTACGCGCATTGGTGTGCGTCCGCTGCCCACGCACCGGCAGCCCGCGGCGATGCCTGAGGCCGCGGTAGCTCCCGATGTCCATGAGCCGCTTGATGTTCATTGCCACTTCGGTCCGCAGGGCGCCCTCGACCTTGACCGA
>CP070716.1:1004402-1007521 GCA_020350425.1 Gemmatimonadota bacterium | reverse complement strand
ACGCCGTCCCGCGTGGCGGCTCGCAGCAGATCTTCGGCCTCGGCGCTGTGGCCGGACGCGCCCAGCCGGTGCGCCAGCGCCTCGATGAAGGGCAGGTGGGTCGGATTCTCGTCGAGTGCGCGGCGCAGGATCTCGAGGCCGCGCGCCGGCTGCGCGCGCTCGCCGAAGAACTCGATCCCGCCGAAGACGACCATCTCCTCTCCCGGGAACTGCTCCAGGCAATCGCTCCACTGCGCCTCCGCCCCGACCGCATCCCCCTTTTCCTTCGCGAAGGTTGCGCTGGCCGCGCATAGCCGCGCCCTCCACTCGGACTTGTCCTCCCGATCGGCCATCGCCCCGCGGGCCGCCGCGAGCGCCTGCTCCGCTTCGTCGACGCGTTCGAGGCCGAGCAGAGCCGCCAGACGCGCCATCAGGGCCTGCAGATCCCCGGGCTCCAGCGCCAGCAAACGCTCGGTATCTTCCAGCATCTCCTCGTGCTGCCTCGAGGCCATCCGCGCCTCGATGAGAAGCCGCAGCGCATCGACCCGATCCGGCGCGAGCCCGAGCACCCGATTCGCGGCCTCGACGGCATCTTCGGGGCTGCCGCCCCGGAGCAGCGCCCGCGTCAGCAGGAGCCCACCCTCGATCGCCCAGTCGGGATGCCGCGCCGCCTTGCGCAGGGGCCAGATCGCGAGATCCGGCCGGCGGGTGCCCAGCAGCGCGAGACCGTAGAGGTGATTGAGCTCGGGATCGTCGGGGGTCACCTCGAGCAGCTTGCGCAGAGGCTCGACGGTGGTCGCGAACTCGCCGGCCTCCTGCTGGCTACGGATGCCTTCGAGACTGAGCCCCGGGTTGCAGCCCCAAGCCAAGGCGCAAGCTACGGCCAAGGTGGCGAGCCCGGCGCGGAGCAACCGGGGCGAGCGGGAAGAAGACTCACCCGAGGGGGCAGCGTCTCCGAGTGCAGGCGAAGACTTTCGACACGGTTCGTGACACATTGGACAACTGTTCAAAATAGATAGAAAACCCTTGACTTGTGGTGGGCATATCATGAGATTATTGATGTCCGCGTGGACCATATCACACACGAGGAACCACCGAGCGGAGGAGTATCTCAAATGAGGAACCTCAGAGGTAGTCTAATTGTCTTGCCGCTGGTCGCGGTCGCCGTGACACTTGGCCAGCTGTTCATTCCAACCTCCGGAGAGGCAGAGACTCGGTTATTCCGGGGGCGGATCATCTATTACGACGTCGTCTACACCTACACAGCACCGTTCTACCCGCCCGCGCCGGGCTCGCCCTCCGCGGCCGCGTACGTGGGACCCACGACGCCGGTGGGACACCTGGTGCTACCCAGGAGCTGGTACGACTTCGCCGGCACGTATTACTGCGTACCGGGACACTGCTACGACGGCATCAAGGTGTCCGGTGGTTACTACGATGTCGCGAACGGACAGGCGCGCTTCTGGCCCGACAACCCGTACGGGCCGGCGATGACCACCACCACGGTGGTCTTCCCGACGACCGGGGGAAATGGCCTGCCCTTCTCCCGACCGGCCACCCCGGGCGGAACCGTCCCCAACCCGAATCTGGGAATGGGCGTCCCGGTCACCCCGACCACCACGTACGGCGGCCTCTACGACTTCAGCCGGGCGGGATCCATCCAGATCCAAGAGGGGCCGAACAAGTTCAGCGGGACGATGAGGTGGATCTGGGGCCCCAACTCCTTCTTCTTCCAGCATATCACCGGGAATTATCCCTACGTCAGCCTGGCCTGGGGGACGTTCAAGGACCCGACCGAGTACGACGAGCAGACGGTCGGAGAACTCGACACGACGGGCAAGGTGACGCGCTGGCGCTACACGCCGGCGCTCGACGACAAGGCGACCGACGGCTACGGCGACTACATCTCGGCCCTGGTTCGCTACATGCACACGATGGTGCCCTGGACGACCGGAAGGGCCGAGGGCTACCAGCCCCTCGGGGACTACCTCACGAGGCTGACGCTCACGGGCTACGACAAGCAGTACACCACGCCCACCCCCATGGGCGTCACCAGGAAGCTGTCCCTTGTCCGGCCGAGACTGGTCCACAGCTACATTTCGGACGACCAAGGGATCGGTATCCAGGAGAAGGCGATCACAATCTGGAACCTGCAGGTCTACTTCACGCCCGAGCCCGGGAGGATCCTGCTGCTGGGCGCCGGGGTCGCGGTCCTGGCGGGCCTGATTCGCCGGCAGAGGCGCTGATCGCGGCGAGCCGTTTGTGCGGCATCCGACAGCGGCGGCGAGGTGGACAGCCACCTCGCCGCCGCAGCTACTGGAAAGCCGCCGGGAGTCCATCTAGCTTCGCAGTGACATGAGCCAATCCGAACGTCGAGCGGGAACGCGCCGGCGGGTGGCGGTGGCGCTCGTTGTGGGTGCGGCTGCCGCCGCACTGCTGGGTGGCGGCCTGTACTGGCTCGTGAGCGGCGTCGGCGCGCGGGATCCTCGCCCCCACGGCACGCTCGAGGACGTGCTCGCCCTCCGGGAACGCGGTGACCTCAACGTGCTGTTCATCCTGGTCGACACGCTGCGGGCGGATCGGCTCGGGGTCTACGGATACGAGCGCGATACGAGCCCGCACCTCGACGCGCTCGCGGCGACCGGCATCCGCTTCGCCCAGCAGGTCTCCCAGTCCTCGTGGACGAAGTGTTCGATGGCCTCCCTGTGGACGGGGCTGTATCCGGCCCGCACGCGCGTGCTGCGCGCCTACGACGTACTTTCCGAGGAGGCGCGCATGCCCGCCGAGATCTTCCAGGAGGCGGGCTTCCGCACCGCGGGCATCTGGAGGAACGGCTGGATCGCCCCGAACTTCGGCTTCTCCCAGGGCTTCGAGATCTACCTCAGCCCGAGCCCCGATCGGGGGGGCCGCGCCCGGATGCGGCGCCTCGAGAACCCCAACATCTTCATCCAGGGAGACGACGGCGACGTTCTCGACTCCGCGCTCGAGTTCCTGCGCGCCCACGGCCACGAGCGCTGGCTCCTCTACCTCCACATGATGGACGTGCACCAGTACGCCTACTCCGAGGAAACGGCGCTCTTCGGCACGGACTACTCGGACTCCTACGACAACGCCATTCGCTGGGTGGACAGCCTGCTCGG
>CP070716.1:1001169-1004302 GCA_020350425.1 Gemmatimonadota bacterium | reverse complement strand
CAATTGACCTCGGCTTTGCCTTTCTTCCCCTGCCAGGTTTCAGCGAGCCGGTCGCCATTGTGGACGTGCCTGGCCACGAGGCGTTCGTGCGCAACATGGTCGCCGGCGCCACCGGCATCGATGTGGCGCTCCTGGTGGTGGCCGCCGACGAGGGGGTGATGCCCCAAACCGAGGAGCACCTGGCGATCCTCGAATTCCTGGGGGTGCGCACCGGGGTCGTCGCGATCACGAAGGTGGATCTGGCGGCGCCCGACTGGCTGGAGCTGGTCGAGGCCGACCTGACCGAGCGACTGGCGGCCTCCCCGATCGCATGGGAGCCCGCCGTGCGCTTCTCAGCCGTGAGCGGAGCTGGGGCCGAAGACCTGATGCGGGCCCTGGCCACGGCTGCCGCCCGGGCGGTGGAGCGCTCGACCGACGACCTGTTCCGCATGCCGGTCGACCGCGTGTTCAGCGTGGCGGGGGCCGGCACGGTGGTGACCGGTACCACCTGGAGCGGCTCGGTCGTGGTGGGCGGGGAGGTGCGGGTGCTTCCCGGCGACGCGAGAAGCGTCGTGCGCAGTGTGGAAGTCCACGGCGAAGCTCGCGCCGGTGCCGAGCCGGGGCGCCGCACCGCGCTCGCGCTCCGCAGCGTGGAGAAGGCGGACCTGGCGCGCGGCGCGGTCGTCGTGGCCGATCCGGCCTGGCGGGAGAGCTGGGCGGTGGACGCGATCGTGACCCTGCTCGATTCGGCCCCGCGACCGCTCACCCAGCGCTCCCGCGTGCGGCTCCACATGGGCACGGCGGAGATCCTGGCCCGCGTCACCCCCGGGGCCGGGGAGATCGCCCCGGGCGAGGCGGGTGCGGTGCGCTTCCGGCTGGAGCGGCCGTTGGTCGCGCGCTGGGGGGATCGCGGGGTGGTCCGCTCGTACTCCCCGATGCACACCATCGGGGGTTGTGTGGTCGTGGATCCCTGGCCGCCGCCCCGGCCTCGCCGCCCGGTCGAACTGGAGGCCCGCACCGCAGCGGATCCCGTCGCCCGTGTCCGTGCCCTCGTGGCGCTCGAGGGGAAGCGCGGGGTCGGCGTCGCCGACCTGCCGATTCGCCTCGGGATTCACCCTGCCACTGTGGACCGCGTCGTGAACGAGGTCACGACCCTGGGGGTGCTGAATATCGAGGGCCGGCTGCTGCCGCAGGTGGTGGTGGAGGCGTCTCGGCGACGGCTGGAGCAGGCGTTGGAGGGCTACCACGAGGAGCACCCGCTCGAGCCGGGAATGCCACGGGAGCTGTTGCGGGCGGCGCTGGACCTGCCGGATCTGGCGGAACATCTGGAGGAGAACCTGGCCCACGAGGGGTGGATCGTGCTCGAGGGCGGCACGGTGCGGCTGGCGAGCTACCAGCCGACGCTCTCCGCCAGGCAGCGCGAGTGGTCGGAGCGGATTGGCACCGCGCTCGCCGCCGCGGGGTATCAGGGGCAGAGCGCCCAGGAGCTGGGCGAGCACGTTCCGCCGGCCGAGGCGGTACCCCTGGCCGAGTACTTGGTGCGGCAGGGCACAGCGGCGCGCGTGGGGAGGGAGCGATACTACGATCGTGCAGCGCTGGAGCGTCTGCGGGACGAGATCGTGGAGGAGGTGGGACGGCTGGGGCGAGCGAGTCCGGCGGAACTCCGTGTCAGGACTGGGCTTACGCGAAAGTACCTGATTCCGGTGCTGGAGTGGCTGGACGGGGCGGGATTCACCGCACGGGACGGCGACGCGAGACGGCTGGGGCCGGCTGCCGGTGGAGGAGGCCCCGCTTGACAACAATTGCCGTCAGAACGTAACTTGGGCCCAGTTGGGGACATACGCACTCACAACTTGAGGAAAAGCTAGCGAAACCTTTTTTGTCAGACAGGAGCTTCTAATGAAGCTGTCAGCCTGGGCGGTGGCGTCGCTCGGGCTCCTGATCGCTGCACCAGCGGTCGCGCAAGCGCAGGAGAGTACGCCGGCATCGCCGGTGCAGTTGCACAGGAACTACCCGAATCCGTTCAATCCGGAGACGACTATCCCGTTCTCCCTCAGCTATGCGCTGTGGGAAGACGGGCAAGCTCCCGTTGTAACCCTCCGGATCTACAACATCTTAGCTCAGCTGGTGGCGATCCCGATCCTGCAGGGCTCGGGGGAGCTGTTGGAGAACGTGCAGCTGGCGTGGAACGGGACGGGTGACTACACGGCCTACTGGGATGGGGTGGTGGCAGGAACGGGCCGGGAGGCGGCATCGGGAGTCTACGTCTACCAGCTGATTGTAGACGGGCAGACGTTCACCAAGAAGATGACGATCGTGAAGTAGAGGTCCCCTCCAGACGAGCTAACTGCTTGTCAGGCAACCTCTTACAAACGCGCCGGCTGGTAAGCCGGCGCGTTTGTCTTTGTGGCCGAAATGCGCCAGAATGGCCGGCTTCGGCGGGCACGACTGTTGCACCTGGGGGGGTGTTGCGGCCCGTCGCGTAGCGCGGAAACGCAATACCGCAACGCAGCGGTCGGTTGATGCTAAGCCCATGTGAAATAGAAAGTTGAGTGAACGATACGGATGATCAGACCTGAACGTTTGACAGTAAAGGCCGGGGAGGCGCTGCAGCAGGCCGTGGGAATGGCCACGGCCCGCGGCAACCCGGTGGCCAACGACGCCCACCTGTTCCTGGCGCTGCTCCGGCAGGAGGAGGGCATCGTGGTCCCGGTGCTGCAGAAGACCGGCCTCAATGTGACCGAGCTCGTCGCCGAGGTCGAGCGCGAGCTCGACCGGCTGCCCACGCAGGAGGGCGGCTCGAGCCCCACGGTGTCGCGGGAGCTGAGCGCGGCGCTCGACCGCGCCGACAAGCTGGCCGGGGAGCTGGGCGACGCCTACGTCTCCACCGAGCACCTGCTGCTCGCGCTGGTCGAGACCAAGGGCACCACGGCGCGCGAGCTGCTCGCGGCGCGGCGGGTCGGCCGCGACGAGCTGCTGCAGGCGCTGGACGCGGTGCGGGGCAGCCACCGGGTGACCGACGTGGATCCCGAGGGCAAGTACCGCGCGCTGGAGCGCTTCACCAAGGACCTCACCGAGCTGGCCCGGCAGGGCAAGCTCGATCCGGTGATCGGCCGGGACGAGGAGATCCGCCGCGTGGTGCAGGTGCTGTCGC
>CP070716.1:997910-1001069 GCA_020350425.1 Gemmatimonadota bacterium | reverse complement strand
GGCGAGTGGGAGGCGGCGCTCCGGGCGGCGCGGCGGCGGCGCCACCAGATGGTGGGAACGCCGTTCATTACGTCTTACCTGCTGGAAGAGGGCGACATGGCCGCTCGCACCGGCGACCTCGACGGCGCGATTCGGGCGTACACCCACTACCTGACGCTGCGCACCGATCCCGATCCCGGCGCAATGGCCGAGCAGGTGGACGAAGTGCGGCAGAGCCTGGCCGCGCTGGTGGAGCGGCGCGGCGGCCAGTGATGGGATGACAGCCGATCCCGATCGCCTTCAATCTGCGCTGGGTGCCCGTTACGCCCTCGAGCGCGAGCTGGGTCGTGGCGGGATGGCCACGGTGTATCTGGCCCAGGATGCGAAGCACGGCCGCCCGGTGGCGATCAAGGTGCTGCACCCCGAGCTCGCGGCCGCCCTGGGCCCGGCGCGCTTCCTGCGCGAGATCGAGACCGCCGCCCAGCTGAGCCACCCCCACATCCTCGCGCTGCACGACTCGGGCGAGGCCGACGGCTTCCTCTACTACGTGATGCCGTACGTGGAGGGGGAATCGCTGCGCGACCGGCTCGAGCGCGAGGAACAACTCCCGCTGGAAGACACCCTCGCCATCGCCAGCGAGGTGGCCGACGCCCTGGACTACGCCCACGCGCAGGGCGTGGTGCACCGCGACATCAAGCCCGAGAACATCCTGCTGAGCGGGGGCCACGCGCTGGTGGCCGACTTCGGCATTGCGCGAGCGGTAGCACAGGCGGGGGGCGAGCGCCTCACCGAGACCGGGCTCGCGGTGGGGACGCCGTACTACATGAGCCCCGAGCAGGCGGGCGGGGAGGACGCGCTCGACGGGCGCAGCGATCAGTACGGGCTCGCCTGCGTGGTGTACGAGATGCTGGCCGGCGCGCCGCCCTTCACGGGGCCCACGCCGCAGGCGGTGCTGGCGCGGCACGCGGTGGATCCCGTGCCGCCGATCGGGACGATCCGTGCGACGGTCCCCGCCGCCATGGATGCGGTGGTGCGCAAGGCCTTGGCCAAGCAGCCCGCCGAGCGGTACGCGACGACCACGGCCTTTGTCGAGGCGCTCAGCACCGAGCGGGCGCCGCCGCGGCCGTGGCGGAAACGCGGCTCCTTCGTGGCTGCCGCGGCCATGGTGGTGGCACTCGTCGCCGTGGCGCTAAGGATCAATGGCGGCGCCGCACCGGCGGCCGTGCCGCTCGACGACCGCCTCATCGCCGTGATGCCGTTTCGCGTGGCGGCCGCCGACTCCTCGCTGCACTACCTGCACGAAGGGGCGCCACAGTTGCTTGGATTGACCATCGGTGGAACTGGAAGTGGAGCGGGAGTCACGACGGTCGACCACAGGTCGATCATCACCGCCTGGGAGAACGCCGTGCGCGAGGGCGTGGCAGATCTGGATGAGGCTACGCAGGTCGAGATAGCCCGCCGGTTTGGCGCCGGTCTCGTGCTGCGGGGTGCAGTCGTGGGCAGCCGGGAGGAGCTGCAGCTGATCGGGGCGCTGCACGACGTGCGCACGGGGGAAGAGGTCTCATACTCGGTCACGGGACCGGCCGACAGCGTCGCGGCGATGGCATACGAGTTGGCAATCCGGCTGGTATCCGAGCGGGGGCTTGCTGCGGAGTACCGGCGACTACCTCCTGAGATCCAGGAACGCTTGATTGCCGCGTTCGAAGTCTCCGGCAGGAACAGGCAGATAGGAGGGCAGAGCAACTTGGCTGCGGCTCGGCACCTGGCAGCCATACTCGACATCGATTCGACCCTCGCCGAGGTGGCTGCGCTGCTCATGTTCTGGAGCTCGATGAATTGTGGCGATCCCGAATGTCGACCGCTGAGGGAGCGCGGCGAACGACTCGCGTGGACGTACAGAATGACGCTGAGGGACAGAGATCGGCTCGATCTCCAGGCGTGGCTGGGGCCAAATTACCCCGCACCGTCGACCATAAGGGAACGGCTGGACTTCTACCAGGCCGCAATCGACAGCGTGCCCACCTACCCGTGGTTGTACGAGCCGTTTTCGGCGCTGCTCGCGTGGCAGGGGAAGCAGATTGCTTTTCCCGATTGGGGGCCGCGGGCACTCGCGGCACTTGATAAGCAGGCCGAGCTGCTCGGGGCGGAAAGACCGATCGGTCAAGTGTTTTGGGTGGCGCTCCTCGCTGGTGATGCTGCACGATTGCGGGACTGGGCCACGTACGAGGACAATGAGTTCCCGGAGGTGCATGCACGGCGCTACCTGGTGGCCCTGTATCTCGGTGATTCCGCCGAGGTGCGTCGCCACCGGGACCGCTTGGATGAGTGGAACGTAGGAGGCACGGCGCACTGGGCCACGCTGGTCGGGTTGCCTCTGGACGACGTCGAGCGACATCTGGCGCTCATGGAGCAGCAGGCCGTCACGTCGGCTGATCGCCGACGCGTGTTGAACCTGCGCCGGGATCTCGCCGTGCAGCGTGGCCGGATGCGAGACGTGCTGGCGCTACGCGACAGTGTCGGTGGCGGGTTCGCGTCGCCGCTCTCACTCATTGAGTGGGCCGTGGCCAACCCCGGGATTGACGAGGTGGACGCCGCGGCGGACGCCGCGGCGCGGGAGTTGGCAGCGTGGGAGGACACGACCGGCGTGTGGGACCTCGCCCGATCGACCGACGCGTCGAGCTGGGATGGACCTCGCGGCCTGACCGCTGGGGTCCTCTGCCTGGACGAGCTGTGGCGCGTGGCGTACCACGGCGACACCACGCGCACCCGTGCGGTGACGGCGCTCTACCGCCGGTTGATCGAGTTCCCCGGTTACCATGAGTGTGCGTTCGCGCTCGAGGCGCTCGTGGAGGCGCGGCGCGGACCCGCGGATGCGGCCCCCGCGCTGGAACGGCTGGACTCGTTGATGTTGACGGGCGGCGGCAAATTCTTGTACGCCTCGGCGAACCTCATCAGCGCGCGGCTGCACCGCCGCCGTGGCGAGTGGGAGGCGGCGCTCCGGGCCGCGAGGCGGCGCCCCAATCAGACCGTGGCCGTGCCGTTCATCACGGCCTTCTTGCGCGAGGAGGGCGACATGGCGGCCCGCACCGGCGACATCGACGGCGCGATCCGGGCGTACACCCACTACCTGACGCTGCGCACCGATCCGGACCCCGGCGCAATGGCCGAGCAGGTGGACGA
>CP070716.1:994595-997810 GCA_020350425.1 Gemmatimonadota bacterium | reverse complement strand
TGGAAGTCGTACACCAGCCAGCCATCGAGCCCCCGCTGGCGGAGGGCGGCGCTCAGTCGTTCGAGATCCAGGTCGTGCAGCGCGCTCATCGTTGCTCAGCCTCCCGTCGCTGCCGCCACCCAGCGGCAGCGGTCCGCTCCCCGCGCCCGGCAGCGCTCGTGCACCACCGCGCCCGCGAAATCCGTATAGGCCCTGAGAACGGCGGCGATCGCCGATCCCAGAAACGCGCACGCCGTGCCCTCGGACGAGACGCCGTGCGTCACGGGCTCGCCGGTCTCGGCGGCGAAGCCCTCCCTGTCGGCCGTCAGCTCGACGTCGAGAATGTCCCCGAGCGAGCGCGCGGCCAGGCGCCACCCATACCACCGGCCCGCTCGCCCCGGCAGCGACCGGTGCACCGCGAGCCTCAGCCCTCCGACCCGTTCGGCCGCGCGCCGGCCCGCCCGCCGTCCGGCGTCGGCAAACAGCAAGTCGGCGTCCGGGCGCCGTTCGGCCAGACGGAACAGGGCGAGCACCTCGTCGCGCGGTACCCGCGCCTCGCGCACCGCGAGCTCGTCGTACCGGGCGATCTGCTTCTCCACCGTGTGGCTCATGCCCAGCCGCTTGGTCGTCAACTCGACGTGGTACTCGTCCAGCCCGTCGGGCTGCGGGACGTCCTGGAGGCGCATGGCCTCAAGCAAGGACAGCGGAATGAGCGCATGAACGGTCGCGAGTGTCACCTTCGTCACCGATCGGCCGAGAAACGAGAGGGTCGGCGGGCAACTTAGCGGCCGGCCTCGTACGGCGCCACGGTGCCGGACCGTTGCGGGATGGCAGCCGCGCTGCGATTCTAGGGCCTGGCGACACTTGGCAGCACAGACCGGGAGGCGCGCGACGTGGCAGGTCCCGACGACAAGCGCCAGGCGTTCGAGGCGGAGGCGCTGCCGCACCTCGACACCGTATACCGCGTGGCACTTCGCCTGGTGCGAGACGACGCGCTCGCAGAGGACATCGCCCAGGAGGCGATGCTCAAGGCGTACCGATCCTGGAGCCAGTATCGGCCGGGAACCAACGTGCGTGCCTGGTTGCTTACCATTGTGCGCCACACGTTCATCAACCAGTACCGTAAGGCCAAGCGCCGTGGCGGCGAAGTGGACGTGCACGAGATCGAGCCGCACACGGTCTTCAAGGAGTTGCAGGATGTCGATCCGGCCGGCTCGTTCTTCGACCGAATCGTGGACGACGAGGTCCTCCACGCCATCGATGCGCTCCCCGAGGAGTTCCGCGAGACGCTGGTGCTGAGCGACATGGAGGGGCTGTCGTACGCGGAGATCGCCGACGTCACGGAGGTACCGGTCGGCACGGTGAAGTCGCGGCTCTTTCGGGCGCGGCAGGCCTTGCAGCGACAGCTCTACGACTACGCGGTGGAGATGGGCTACATCACGAGGCGCGACGAATGACGGACGAGCCACGGGAGATCGATTGCCTGGAGGCACTCGACCGCCTCTACGACTACATCGACGGCGAGCTCACGCCGGCGCGCGCGGAGGAGGTGCGGCGGCACCTCGAGCAGTGCAAGCCCTGCCTCAAGGTGTCCGAGTTCGAGACGGCCTGGGTGCAGTTCCTCGAGGCGCGCACCCGCGTCCGTCAGGCGCCCGCCGGCCTGCGAAAGCGGGTACTCGAAAGCCTGCTCTTCGAGGACGACGCGACCCGCCAGTCATGAGTCCCGCCGCCGCGCTGGCGCTCGCCGCCGGGCTCGCGGTGGCGGGTGCAGCGCTCGGCTGGCTGACCCCCGGCGGTGCGGTAGCCGCGACCACCGTGGGTGCCGCCGTGCTCTGGGGCAGCGGCCTGCCGGGCGGCGTTCTCCTTGCGGTGTTCTTCGTGTCGGGGAGCGCGCTCACCTACGCGCGGCGGAAATCGCACCCCGACCTCCCCCGTCCCCGACGGTACCGCGGTCGGGTGTGGCGTCAGGTAGCCGCCAACGGTGGGTGGGCAGCAACGGGTGCCTGGATCGTGGCCCTACACCCGCCGGTCGGCTGGCCGATCCTGGTAGGCAGTCTCGCCGCAGCGCAGGCCGACACCTGGGGCACCGAGATCGGGCGGCTCTCGCCTCGGCCACCTCGCCTCATCACCTCCGGGCGACGCGTGCCCCCGGGCACTTCGGGAGCCGTCAGCTGGCTCGGCACCGTTGCGGGGATCGCTGGTGCCGGCCTGCTGAGTGCGGCTGCCGCCCTCCTGGGCGTCGGTCCGTCGGCGGCGGTTGCGGGTCTGGTCGGTGGCATCACCGGCACCGTGGCGGACTCCGTGCTGGGAGCCACGGTCCAGGGACGGTTCCACTGTGTGACGTGCGACAGGGACACCGAGCAGGCGCGGCACGACTGCCCGGACCGCGCCGCACCGGCAGGCGGCATCGGGTGGATCGACAACGACGTGGTGAACCTGCTCGCGACGACGGTCGGCGCTGGGGTGGCGCTGGGCGTCGCGGGAGTGCTGGGAGCGTGGGACGTGTAACGAACGCCGGGAGTCCTTCCGACGCAGCCAGCGCTTCCCACGTCTTCGACTACTTGCGCTCCTTCTTCACCCGGAAAAACAGCGAGACCGAGTACGCCAGGATCACCACGGCGGCGGCGATGTACGCCGCGACCATGTAGGCGCCGTTGTCAGGAGGGAATTCCATCACCGGCCTCCTCTTCTTCCCGAACATCCTGCAGCACCGCAAGCGCGTACCGTTGCATGGCCAGGCCGACGTACAGCACGGTGAACACCGCCACCGACGACAGCAGCGTCACCAGCATCACGCTCGGCAGCGACGGGCCTTCCGGCTTGAGCACGACGGGATCGGGGTGCAGCGTGCGGAACCAGCTCACACTGACGTGAATGAACGGCACGAGCACGAGCGCCATGACGCCCAGCACGGCTGAGAATCGGGCCCGAAGGTCGAAATCGCTGAGCGCGCCGCGGAGCACGAGGTAGCCCACGAACAGCAGGAACGTGAACAGGGTCGACGTGAGCCGCGCATCCCACGTCCACCACGTACCCCAGATCGGCTTCCCCCACAGGGGCCCGGTGGTCAGCATCACGACCGCGAGCGCCGTGCCGACCTCCGCTGAGGCGGCTGCCATGAGGTCGTATTTGCGCTCCCGCATGATGAGGTAGAGCAGACTGAGGAGCCCGCAGACGGAAAAGGCCAGCAGAGCCCCCCAAGCGCCGGGCACATGCACGTAGAAGATCTTCTGCGC
>CP070716.1:991206-994495 GCA_020350425.1 Gemmatimonadota bacterium | reverse complement strand
CGGGAGCGACGTCGTCGTGATGGCGAGGGTGTCGTAGACGTAGATCAGCAGCTGCTGCGACGCAGTCTGGCCGTCGCCACTCGCGACCCGGACGGTGAACCGGCTACTCGATCCGGCTGGTGTCCCCGAGATGGCCCCGGTCGAGGCCAGGCTCAAGCCCGCCGGGAGCGCGCCGTCCGTGAGCGACCACGTGTAGCTGCTGTCCCCACCGGTCGCCGCGAGCGAGGCGCCGTAGGCGACAGTCGGCGCGGCATTCGGCAGGAACGTCGTGGTAATCGTGAGCGGCGGGTACACGGGAGCTGCAGGCTCGCCACACGCCAGCGGGAGAAGAAGCGCGCCAACGACGGGCAGCCGTACGGGGGAGTATCGGTGGGCGAAGGCGGCGTTCCGGCGATGGTCGCGCCCCTCGCCTCCTGCGACGCGCGGGTCAGTCGGCGTCGCTTCAGCGCACCCCGGGCAGAAGGCTGGGTCAGCCGGGCGTGACATGTCGCAGAAGCGACAGGAGCGGGTGACGGACAACCGGCTGTCCAGTGTCCGCTGTCGTCACGGTTCCTGTGACGGTACGAACCCCGTCGCGTGTCGCATCATCGTTCACCTCCCCTCAGGCGTATCAGCATGGTGCGCACACTGTCCACTTCGCTCTGGACGTACCCGGGATCAGGGTCGACACGGATGTTGAGGTACCTGACGAAGGCATCGATGGCGCGGGTGGTGTCGCCCAGGATGGCCGCGAGCTCACCCTCCTCTTTCAGAAGAGGTGCGCGTGCCCACGCGGACAGCTGCGCGCCCCAGCAACACCCGTCACCTGCAGCCTCGAGCGCCCGCTCGAGCTGCCCCCGCGCCCGTGCGAGGCGTGTCACGGCAAGCATGCCGATCGAGGCGGGCATCTCGAACCCCGGGCCGGTTCGCATCAGCGACTCCAGCATGTCCAGGGCCGGCGTATCGGCGTGAATCGTGTCGTGGCTCTCGACGAACGCCTCCACCATGGCCGGACAGATGCCGACCAGATGCCCTTCGTGAAACCGCGGCATGAGTTGTCGAGCCAGCTCCCTCACCCCGAGCGTGTCACCCAGCCGAGCCCGGTACAACAGAGGCCAACAGCGGTTTCGCAGCGCGGTGGGCGGGGGATCGGGCCACCTCTGATTCCAGGCGACGCCGAGCTCGGGATCCGGATCCGCCTCGAGCCAGGCCGCAGCCATGGCGAGAGGTGAGCGCCGGCACCGCTCGCCGTCCCAACCGGTCAGACGCGAGGTCACAAAGGGAAGGGCGCTCTCGCATTGCGCCACCCGAGCGCCGGCAGAGGCCTCGAGCCCGCCGTACGCATGCGCCAGCTCGACCAGGTTGTACGGGTTCAGGTACCGGGCCGCCAGCTGCACCCTGCCGAGCGGGAGCGCGAACCGGAAGTCCCGGCCGAGCGGGATCGTGTCGCCCCCCGGCGCGTGCAGTTGATCGACGAGGAGCTGGGCGTCGTGCAAGGGGACATGGCCCTGAAACGAAAACCCCTCGATCAAAGTGCGGGCGCTCACGACCGATGGATCCCCGGCACGCGCGCGCGCCCGAAAACCTCGCACCGTCGCGGAATCCCCCAGCAGATGCGCCAATCCCCAGCGCACGCCTGCCCAGCGCTCAGAGGTCGAATCCACCTTGACCACAAACGCCGGAAGTACTCGGGCTGCCCACTCGCGGTCGCCGGTCATCAGGGCAAGCCCAGCTTGGGCGTTGATGCGCTTTGGCGTCACCGAGTCGATGGCCCAGGCGCGCTCCCGCGCCTCCTGCAGTTCGGTCTCCCAGGAGCGCTGTTGGCTGATCGCACCACCGTAGAAGAGCATGCGCGCCAGCTGGATGTGGGCGTCTGGATCATCGGGTGCCAACGATGCCCATCGCCGCGTCGCGTTGAGAATGGCCAACGAGGACTCGACCGAATCCACGTACGCACCGGCAATGACGAGGTTGAGCCAGAGCAAGGCCCGATCGCGCTGCCCGAGCGCGTCGCGCAGCGAGCGGGCCCGGACCAGCGCGTCCGTCCACGACCGATGCCAGTCTTCTCCGGTCTCCCCGGGCAGGATGATGCCCTGCCACCGAACATGGGCATTGCGCAGCACCGGCAGTGCAAAGCCGGAATCCAGCGCCGCGGCGTCTAGATACCGCGAGAGTGCCTGCACGGGATTGCCGTCACGTTCGGCTCGCACGCCGGCCAGATACGCTTTCACCGCCTCCGGGTCGTATTGCGCGAACGCATTCAGGCGATCGACGTGCTCGCCCAGTTCGTCTCCCAGGAGTTCCCGCGCCAGCCGGCCCGCGAGGACGCTGAACACCCGCGAGGCCGGCACCCGCAGCGTGCGGCTTGCCAGTTCCTCACCATCGCGCACATCGTGGAGCCACGCGTTGACAACGAGCTCCGAATCCGCTTGGACCATCCGCCCGCTGAGGACGCGGCCTGCGCCAAAATGCGCCGCAAGGCGACGCGGAGCATCGAGATCCACGTACTCCCCTCGGTCCTCCATCTCGGCGCGCTTCCGCAGGAGCGACTCCGTCTCGACGGTCTGGAATCCCATGTCCGTCGTGAGCGTCGCGTACATGAGGTCCGGAACACCGTCCTCGAGGAGGCTCGCCATATTTGCATCGGTGGCGGCGACGTTGAACGGGAGTACGGCAATCTTGGCCGCGTCGAGGTCCTTGCGCTTCCAGTCCGTGGCCGCGCGGTACCTGGCGTAGCCGACTGCACTGCCACCGACAGCGAGCAGCGCCACGGCGGCAATCCCCGCCCGCTGCGCCCAGCGCTTGACCCGCTCCCCCCGGAGCCACGTCCCAAGGTCCACCCGCAGGGCCGCCGCGAACGCAGTCAGCGACCCGTATCGGTCTGCCGGTACCTTGGCCAGCGCTTTCACCAGCGCGGCATCGACCGGCTGCGGCACCGCTTCCCGCACCCGCGTGATATGTGGTACCGGGTCCGCCAGCTTCTTCGCCATCACGGCTTGCGCGCTGGGTCCCGTGTACGGCGCCTCCCCCGCCAGCATCTCGTACAGCACGCACGCGAGACCATACAGATCACTGCGCGCATCCAGCTTCGCACTCCCCGCCCCCTGCTCCGGGCTCATGTAGGCTGGGGTGCCCACGGCGATGCCGGTCTCGGTCAGTCGCTCGCCACCCGCCTCCGTCACCGCCGTCGCGATCCCGAAGTCGGCGATCACCGCGTGCCCGTCCGACAGCAGGATGTTCTCCGGCTTGATGTCGCGGTGGAGGATCCCCCGTGTGTGGGCATAGCCCAGCCCGTCGGCCACCTCCTGGG
>CP070716.1:987787-991106 GCA_020350425.1 Gemmatimonadota bacterium | reverse complement strand
ACCGGTTCTACGTGGATCGCACCGACCGGCGTGCCCTGCTGGCGCGGGCGGCGATAGACACCGCGCTGGCGCTCGACCCCGACCTCCCCACGGCCCACCTGGCGCTCGGGCTGTATCACTACTGGGGGCCGCAACCCGACCGGGAGCTGGCGCTCCAGGAGTTCAAGCACGTCGCGGAGCGGGAGCCCAACAACGCCTATGCGCGCACCCTGATCGCGGTGCTGCAGGCCACCCGGGGCGAGTGGGACGAGGCCGTCGAGAACGCGTCGCTCGCGGTCGAGCTGGATCCGCGAGAGCCGGAGTGGGCCGTCAACGCCGGCGTGTTCCACCTGCTCACCCGCCGCTACCAAGAATCCGAGCGCTATCTCGACCTCGCGCTGGAGTTGGCTCCTGACCTGGCAGAAGCCCACAGCGCCAAGATCTCCCTGCACCTGAGCTGGCAGGGCGACACGGTGCGCGCCAACGAGATGGTGCTCGAGATGCTGCGGCACGCGACGCCCGGTCAGGTGGCGCTCGCCCTGGTTCAGGCGGCCCCCGAGCTGATCGTGGGCGGAAGCCACGATTCGATCTTCGAGGCTCTCACCCCGGGGTCGTTCAGCGGCCCACTGCCGTTCGACTACCTGCAGGCCAAGGCGGAATTCTACAGGCTGCGCAACCGAGCGGAGCTGTCACGGGCCTACTACGACTCGCTGGCTGCCGCTGCGCGGGAGACGCCTGCCAATCCGGGCGATCCGGTGGTGGCGATGGTCTTGGGGCGGGCCTACGCGGCTCTGGGCGACCGGTCCCTCGCCCTGCGCCAGGCCGGACTGCTGGAGTCGGATCTGCTGCGTTACGACGACGCACTGCGGGACATCGGCGTGCGCGAAGACCTCGTGTGGATCTACGCGGTGCTGGGGGAGGACGACGCTGCGATCGACCACCTCGAGACTCTGTTGGAGGTGCCCTCTCTCGTCTCGGTGCCGTACCTGCGCATAGCGGTGATCCCCGGCACGGTGCGTCAACGCCCCCGCTTCAGGGCCCTGACTGTCGATATGGCGTCTGCCGTCGATGCGACTGCGGGTGTGACGCGGGCGAGGCTGGCCGGATTGAGTCGGTAAGGATGGGGCGGCGGCTTCCGGGACCGCCGGCTCACAGCTTCACGTCACCGCCCGGATCCCGCTCCTTGAGGTCCTTCAGCACCTCCTGAGCCTTCGCCCGGCGCCGCTCGGTCTCCTCCTCGTCGACTACGGCGCGTCCCCAGTCCGGGGTGCCCGCGTGGTTCACCGGCACCCGCAGCACCTTGCCCTCCAGGATCTCGCGAGGGAGCCGGGACGTCGGCACGAGGACCTGCTGGCCTTCGTCGTCCACCAACACCGCCGTACGGTGCTGAATCCCGTCCACCGCGTAGTGCAGCTCGGTGCTCATCGTCCGCCCTCGCTTTGGCCCATACCAAAGTTACCGCCCGCGCGGGGTTTGGCCATTTTCGGCCGCTTAGTACGAGTACTCGGCCACTACCTCCCAGATGTCGTCTCTCAGACGGGCGAAGTCCCGGCCATCGCCCCACACAGGGTGAGAGCTTCCCATGAAGAAGGCCCTGCCGTCGGCCCGCCCCGAGCCGCTGTAGACGATCACGCTGTCCAGCGCAGCGACGGCCGCGCCCTCGGGGAAGACCCAGCAGGTTCCGCTGGAGTCGCAAACACCCCACCCGCCCAGATCGACCGTGCCGGCCGTGTTGTTCTTAATTACGGCGTACTCGCCGTCCAGGAGCTCGGGGCCATGGCCCGGGGAGAACGGAACGATCCGAAGCGCGACCCTCTCGACCGCCGTGTCGGCTGCGGGCACGTAGCGCGCGGTGACCTCGAAGGTCCCGTCGGCGGCGCCCAGTATCGTGACGTCGCCGTGCAGATCGGTGCGGTACACCGCCCCGGCGGTCCCGTAGTAGCGCAGCGCCCAGGGGTGGGGGTGGCCGTAGGAGTTGCCGCGCCCCACGGGTATCACGACCACCTCCGGTTGCGTGGCCGCGAGCCAGGCCGGAGTTACCGCGTCGCGGCTGCCGTGGTGTGCGGCCTTCAGGACGGTCACACGCGGCACGCCTAGCGTCAGGAAGTGTTCTAGCTCCTCGCTCTCCGAGTCGCCGGTGAGCAGGGCCCTGAACTCGCCGTATTCCACCAGCAGTCCGATGGAGCGGTTGTTGTGGCTCCCGGCGGCGTCCGGCGGCGGAAGTACAGTGATGCGCGCGCTCCCCAAGTCGAAGGTGCGGGCCGTTGCCTGCAGGTACACCGCGTCCGAGCGCTGCACGACCGCCATCAGGTAGCCGTACGTGGATGTCGTGTGCGGAGCGCCGTTGTCCATGTAGTAGCGCACGTGCTGCGTGCGGAGCACTTCCGCCAGGCCGCCTATGTGATCCGCATGCGGGTGCGTGGCGACGGCGAGGTCGATCGTGTCCACTCCGTAGCGCCAGTGCAGGGGAGCGGCGACCCCTCCGGGACCGGCGTCCACCAGCGCCGTCTTGCCCTCGGGGGAGCGAATCAGGATCGCATCGCCCTGGCCCACGTCGAGGAAGGTGAGCTGCAGTGCCTCCTCGTGCTGCGGCGCGGCTGGCGTGCAGGCCGCGGCCAGCGCCGCCAGCGCGAGCACGACTGCGGTGTGGGCTGAGGGTCGGGGGGATGGGCGCTGTATGGGCATCGACGGGGAAGCTACGGGGTGGCCATGCGGCGCGGCAACCTATTGGAACCTCTCTGCGTCTAACGGGTGGAACAGTAGGTTTCCGGAGACCCTCCGCGGGGGCGGCTAGTGTGGCCTCGCGCGCCCGGGTAGATTGCCTGAAGCGACCACAGCGACCCATACACGTTTGGAGGCGGTGGACCTCATGAAGCGCGCGATACTCCCGATCCTTGCTGCGGCGGTGGCCGTGTCGGCCTGCTCGTCAGGCATTAAGGTCCAGACCGACTACGATCCGGCGGCGGACTTCGCCTCGCTGCAGACCTATAAGTGGGCGACCCGCCAACCCACCGACCAGGATGACCCGAGGGTTTACAACGACCTGGTGGAGGGGCGGGTCAAGCGTGCCACCGACCGGGTGCTGCAGGAGAAGGGCTTCCGTCAGGTGGGCAACAACCCCGACTTCTGGATCGCCTGGCACGGCGACATCGACGGCAAGATGAGCATGACCACCGTCAACAGCGGCTACGGCTACGGTTGGGGCTGGTACGGCTACGGCGGCGTCGGAATGGGTACCTCGCAGACTTACGTCAACGAGTGGGATGAGGGCACCCTGTTGATCGACATCGTGGACGCGGCCGAGGAACAGCTGGTGTGGCGGGGCAGCGCCACGATGGAG
>CP070716.1:984315-987687 GCA_020350425.1 Gemmatimonadota bacterium | reverse complement strand
TGCCAGCCGGCGCGCCCGTCGGGCCAGCTCGGCGGGTGGGGCTGTCAGCATCGCCAGGACCGGAATGCGCCGTCGCGCCCGGTCCGGATCGCGGTAGAGTGCGAGGGTCGCTTCCAGCGCGGCGAAGGTGATCTTGTCCGGACGGAATGCCCGCGCGAGCGGATGCCCCGCGAGCCGGCCCACCAGGGCGCGCGGCCCGACGATGAGTCCGGCCTGTGGCCCGCCCAGCAGCTTGTCGGCGGAGAAGACGACCAACGCACCGGCTGCCGCGCTGTCGCGCACCAAGGGCTCGCCCGTCAATCCGTACGCGTCGAGCGGGAGAAGGAGGCCGCTGCCCACATCGTGCACGGTGGGAATGCCGCGGTCCGCGCCGACACGCACGAGGGCTGCTGCGTCCACCTCCTCCGTGAACCCCGTGAGCTGGAAGTTCGAGCGATGGACCTTGAGCAGCACGCGCGTGCGGGGCGTAACGGCCAGCTCGTAGTCACGCAGCCGGGTGCGATTCGTGGTTCCCACCTCCACGAGAACGCTCCCGCTGTGCGACAGGATCTCGGGAATGCGGAATGACCCGCCGATCTCGACCAGCTCGCCACGGGAGACGACCGTCTCGCCGCCGGCCGCCAGGCCGTTCAGGACGAGCACCAGCGCGGACGCGGCGTTGTTCACCACGAGCGCGTCCTCCGCGCCGGTCACGGCGGTCAGCGTGTCGCGCACGTGGTCCTGGCGGGAGCCGCGGGCACCGGACTCGAGCTCCAGCTCGAGCGTGCTGTAGCCGAGCGCCTGCTCGACTGCGGTGCGGGCCTCGGCGGCGAGCGGCGCGCGTCCGAGGTTGGTGTGCAGGACCACGCCGGTGGCGTTCACCACCCGACGGAGCGAGGGGCGCGCGAGCCGATCGAGCTCGAGGCGCACCGCCTCGGTCCATCCCTCCTCCGGTTCGTGCGCCCCGGTGACACGGGCCCGGGCGAGCACCGCGCGGGCTGCCGCGAGCAGCTCGCCGTGCGCGGCCTCCAGGCCGGCGTCTCGTGCGGCGTCGATGAGTGCGTGCACGGCCGGCAGACGGCGGCGGGGATCGGTCACGTGGAGTCCGGCGGCGCCTCGACGATGAACAGGCGCTGCGACTCCGCGAGTACACCGCTCAGGTTCTCCGCCGTCGCCCCGACGAGGTACCGGCCGGGCGGCATGGGGCCCGGCATGCGAATGTACCACGCGGAGGACAGCGCGGGACGCTGGAGCAGGATGGCCGCGCTGCCCGTCGGTTCGGCCGGTTCCTGCGGAGGTCGCGCCGGTGGCGCTGGCGGGCGGGCCGCCGCGGTGTCGGGGGCCGTCGTGTCGGCTGCGGCTGCTGCCGCGGCGGCCGAGTCGCGTGCCGCCTGCTCCGCCGCACGCACCGATTCGTAGGCCGTCTCGTTCCACACCGTGTCGATCGGCACGGGCACGGTGTCGGGCAGCTCCCACACGGTGACGGACGACGACGTCGGAACGGCAAGCGCGAGCTTTTGGGTGAACTCGAGCCTGATCGTCTGACTGTCCGCCTGCACGACGTCCCGCAGTCGGGGGCCGGTGGTGTCCTTCGCGAAGGCCCAGAGGATCTGCGACGCGGTCGAGTCGAGCGAGATCGACACCGAGTCGAACGCCTCCCGCGCATCACGCTTCTGGTTGGTGTTCCGATCGATCGTGGCGAGCACGAGGTACTCGCCCCGCGGGATCTGCGCCAACTCGAACTCGCCGACGGAATCGGCGCGCGTCACGTAGGCCAGCGAGTCCGGCAGCAGGATCGCCTCGACCAGCGCACCCTGGCCGACCTGGCCTTCCTCCCAGTTGAGGACCGTTCCGGAGAGCCGAGTGGTCGGGATCTCCCCACCCGTCGTGAACACGACGGTGACGCCCTCTTCCATGCGGTTGTTGCGGAGGTCGGCGACGCCCGGGAGCAGCACGATGCGGTACACGACGCCGTCGATCCAGCCGGGTTTCGGCTTCACTTCGATCGCGTCGCGCTTCCACGCGACCTCGAGCGCCTCCGGGCGGGGAGAGAACAGAACCAGCGCCTCCAGCCCGCCCCTGGCCTGCTCGGTGATCACCTCGTTGAACTCGATGCGGGCGGCCTCGTTGAATCCGGGCACGATGGAGCCCGAATCGGGTCGGACCGATGCCACGAACGGCGCGGCGAAGTCCGGCGGGCCCCCCGGCGGATCCTCGATGACCGCACAGGCGGTCAGCGCGATCAACAGCCCAAGGCGCGCAGCTTGGCGGCCAGCGTGTCCTGCTGCTCGCGCCATGACCGCTCCTTGTCCCGCTCACGCTCGACCACCTCGGCCGGCGCGCGCGTCACGAAGTTCTCGTTGGCGAGCTTGCGGTGCACGCCCGCGAGCAGGCCCTCGATCCGGTCGTGCTCGTCCCTGAGGCGCGTGCACTCCCGCTCCACGTCGATCGCCTCACCGAGCGGGACGAAGACCGCGGTGCCGTCGGCCAGCACGGCGTGTCCCCCGATCCCCTCGGCGTCGCCAGCCGTCTCGAGCGCCTCCAGCTTGGCCAGCCGGAGAATCGTCTCGCGTTCAGCGGCGAACGCCCGAGCGGCGGCAGCGCCGGCGGGGGCTGCCATCGCCGTGAGCGTCGCTGCGGGTGGGACACGGTACTCGGCGCGGATGGTGCGCACGGCGCCCACCAGCCCCTGCACCAGTCCGAACGCGGTCTCCGCCTCCTCGTCGTCGTACGTCGGGTCAGCCTCGGGCCACCGTGCGCCTGCCAGGAGCGGCGAGTGCTCCGCCGGCAGGTGCCCCCACAGTTCCTCGGTGATGAACGGCATGACGGGGTGCAAAAGCTGCAGGGCCGTGCCGAACACGTCGACCAGGATGCTTCGGGCCACGTCGCCGCCCGGTGCGGCGCCATAGAGCCGTGGCTTCACGTGCTCCAGGTACCAGTCGGCCAGCTCGTCCCACACGAAGTGGTAAACCGTATTCGCCGCGTCGTTCAGCCGCATGCGGTCGAGCGCTGCCGTCGTCTCGCGGACGACACGCTGACAGCGCGCGAGGATCCAGCGATCTCCCAGCGTGAACGCTGCGCGGTCGTGCTCGGCGAGCGGTGTCGGGGCCTCCGGCAAGTGTGACAGGATCAGCCGGCCGACGTTCCACAGCTTGTTCGCGAAATTCCGCCCCGCCGCAAAGGTCGCGTCGAGATCGTTGCGGTCCATGATCACGTCCGTGCCGGCTGCCGCTCCCGCCACGATCGTGAACCGCAGGGCGTCCGCTCCGTACTGAGCGACCACGTCGAGCGGATCGATACCGTTGCCGAGCGACTTGGAGAACGCCCGGTGTTGCGGGTCCCGCACGATACCGTTCATGTACACCGCGGCGAACGTCCGGTCGCCCATGAAGT
>CP070716.1:980734-984215 GCA_020350425.1 Gemmatimonadota bacterium | reverse complement strand
ACGCCTACTGCATCCCCACGCCGCTCCCCGACGAACTGGTCGCGGCGATGCATCGGGCCGGATGCGTGGGTGTGCTGATCGGGGGGGACAGCGGAGACGAGGGTATGCTCCGTCGGCTCGGTCGCGACTTCACCGCGGCGGACATCCAGGCCGCGGTCACGACCTGCCGCCGGCACGGGATCACCACCTACTGCACCCTCCTGCTGGCGGGCCCCGGCGAGAGCGAGCAGACCGTGCGACGGAGCATCGGCCTGATGAAGCAGGTCGAGCCCGACCTCGTGGGCCTGGCGCTCGGGGTGCGCGTTTATCCCAACACCGCCCTGGCCCGCGAGGTGGCCGGCGAGACCGCGTCGCTGTACGGCCCGGGAGCCACCGGCTCGGACCTGGTCCTACCGACCTTCTATTTTGCACCCGCGCTGGGCGAGGAGCTCTTCCCGCTCGTCCGCGAGCTGACGCAGGGCGACCCGCGCTTCCTGTTCATGGATCCTGCGCGGGTGGAGGCCAAGGCGAGCTACCTGCAGCTGGTGACCCAGGGGCTGCAGAGAGGGAGCCGCGGGGCCCACTGGGACATCGTCCGCAGGGCGGTGCTGGGGCTGCCACCGGCATAGGCTCCCGGGACCTGCAACCGCGTCGCCGGAGCAGACGCTCAAGTCCGCTCAAGTCCGCTCGCGGTCGTGGGCGCGAGCGATGGCCTCGTAGTCGCGACGGAGCGGCGCCAGATAGCGCCGGAACGCCAGCCCGTAGAACAGGGCCAGCCCCAGGGGCACGTGCTTGCGCTCGGTGGCAGGCCACCTGCCGGTCTTCAACAGTTGAACCCCCTCCTCGGCCCAGTCCCGGAGGTACCGTCGAATCGAGTAGGTATGCATGTAGAGCTTGACGAACTCGTCGTGAAACTCGAGGTAGTCCATGCGCGTCGGCAGCACGCAGTGGACGTAGTCGAAGTAGGCGTAGTCGCGGGTGAGCAGGTCGTTCTGGGAACGTTCGTAGAGGGGGGTGCCCGGCACGGGCGTGAACACCGCGAAGATCGGCGTTCGTAGCTTCTCCTGCTCGATGAAACGGCTCAGCTCCGCGAAGTCCTCGCGCCTGAAGTCCTGCGCCACCATGAACATCGCCCGGTTCTCGATGCCCGCCTCGCGCAGCACCCGTATCGCCGCGCGGTTCGTCTCCATCGTGTTGCCCTTGTGATACTCCCGCAAGCGTGCGTCGGTGACTGCCTCGTAGCCCACGATGAACGTCCCAAACCCCACCTCTCGCAAAGCCCGCATCAGATCGGGGTTGGCCGCGATGGTGTCCGCGCGGACGAAGGTGCGCACACGTTTTCGGGTTTTCGACCGCCGAAGCAGCTCGACGATCCTCCACGCCCGCTCGATGTTGTGCAGGCTGTTGTCGTCCGCCAGCACCAACCGCCGGCCCGGAGCTGCCAGAATCTCCTCCACGACCGACTCCGGATCCCGCTCGAGGTACCGCCCCTTGTTCTGCTGCCACGACGAGCAGAAGGCGCATCGGCCAGGACAGCCGAGCGACGTGATCACCGTGGCCTCCCCCTCGGGGTCGAGCGAGAACGTGGCCCGGTACCTTCGTCGGTACCTGCGCGTCACGGAGCGATCCGGATTGGGGATCGCGTCAAAGCTCTCGGCCGGGGGCCGCTCGTCGGTGAAACGCAGGCCGCCTTTTTCCGGAAGGGCGAGCCCACGAACCGCAGAAGGGTCCTTTCCCGACGCGTGGGCGTCCAACAGCTCGCGAAACGTGTCGTGGCCCAGGCCGAGCACCACGGCGTCGACCTCCGGCAGAGCGAAATCGGCCGGCATCATGGTCGCGTGGGTCCCACCCACGACGATCCGCACGTCGGGCCGGGTGGCACGGACCTCGCGAATGGCGTCCACGGCGCAACCGTACTCGACGGTCAGCGCCGTCACCCCGACAACATCCGGCCGCCATTCCGAGACCTCCCGCGCCAGGTTCGCCTCGAAGCGGTGGTCGAACAACCGGACCTCGTGGTGGGACAACGCGCCCGCCAGTATCTCGAGGGCCAGCGGCTCGAGCTTGCCGAGGCTCCGCACGCGAGGATCGACCTTTGGTTGCACCAAGAGCACCCGCATCTTGCTGCCCTGCTTTCTTCCCCCATCGGTGCCGACGCGCCGATCAGTCTACTGCGTTCTCCTTCGGGCCGAAACAAGCCTGCCACGCTACTGCCTCCGGCGTGAGCCAGTCCCCACCGGCCGGGCTCAGAGCACCTTGAGCTCCTCCCAGTCGAGCGCGAACCCCAGCGCGCGCTTGACCTCGCGGTGCCGCTTCGGTCCGAGGACGCCCACCAGATCGGAGATCCACTCCTTGGCGATCACGTGGATGTTGTCCATGTTGGCCACCGACGCGCTGGAAAGCCCCTCGCGGCGACCGAGCCGTACCTCCTGGGGGATGCCGCGGATCCGCGTCGTCACCTCGGCGACGATCACCTTTGCCAGGTAAGCGTAGGAGGGGGTGCGGGACAGCAGCAACACGGGCCGCCGCCCCACCGGCCGGGGCATGGTGGCCCACCGGATCTGGAACTGCTTCACTTCTTGCTCCGGGTCCGGGCGGGTGCCGCCGGCTCCCAAAGCGACGGGTGGAAGCTCAGCTCCGCGACGGAGTCGGGCTGCGCCGCGTAGGCCTCGGCGGTCGCTCGCTCGGCGAGCTCCCACAGCGCCCGGCGGAGGGCCATGCGAATGAACTCCGAACGCCGACGGGAGCGCGCCGGCGCCACGCGTTCCAGCTCGGCCGCCAGCTCGGGATCGAGCTCGATCAGCATCCTTTTCATATATATTAGTATATGGAGCAATATATCATGGGTCAAGCCAGCGCGCCCGCGGCGGCCACCAGCAGCTGCTGGCCGGGGCAAGTCGGCGGCCTTGACGGAACGGTTGAATTCGAGGGAGAACGTCGGTCGCGCACCCGTATACGCCTGTTGAGCCGAGGCCGAAGCGATGACAACGCTCGCCCAGTACCGCTGCTCCGAGTGCGGCAGCCGGTCGTTGGACCCGGTGGACGAGACCTCGTTCCGCTGCAGCTACTGCGGCACGGTGGGCCACCTCCCGGCGGAGCCCCGCGCTCCGGAACCGGTCCCCGTCCCGCCCACAGCACCATCGCCGTACAGAACGCTCGCGCTGGTGGCGATCGCCGTCCTGGCCGTGGCGGCGGTCGTCCTCGGGGTGTTCGTCATCTCCGGCTCCGGGAAGCGACGGACGGGCACCCGACGGCACGTATCGCGCTACTCGGTCGGGGGCGACCGCGCCCCGCTGCCGCCGCAGAAGGGGCGGCCGATGGCCGAGTACGGCGGCGGCGCGGTGCAGAAGCCGCTCAAGGTCTCCGCCGAGGTCACCGATCTCACGGCGCGGCCCGACAGCATCGGCAACATCTACTTCGTCGGGATCTACCGCAACACCGGCGAGGCGGCCATCGAGCGGCCGCGGGTGGAGCTGACGCTGCTGGACAGCAAGGACAACAA
>CP070716.1:977123-980634 GCA_020350425.1 Gemmatimonadota bacterium | reverse complement strand
GAGAGACCGGCTGCCCGCACGGCCGCGTGAAACGCACGCTGGACTGCCGACGGGTGAAAGTGGTGGCGATGCCGGAACCCCGTCGATGGATCGCGATAGCACCGCGTGGCCGGGAAGACCCACTGCCACGGCCAGCGACGCCCGGCGGAGGGCAGCTTGCGATCGAGGGCGTCGGGAAGCGGAACCGCGTAGTGCGTATCGCGCAGGTCACGCCGGAACTGGTCCCGCACCTGGGCTAGATGATGCTCGAGAGCGGGGACGACGCGCTTGGGTAGCGTGGTCACCCGATCGCGGCCACCCTTGGCATCGCGGACTACCATCCGCAATCGGCCCAACTCGGCATCCTTGACGCGCAGCCGGAGCGCCTCGGAAAGCCGCAGCCCGCCACCGTACAGGAGCCAGGTCACGAGCCGAGGCACGCCCGAGAGATGCTGGAGGATCGCGTGCACATCCGACGGGGCCAGGACGGTCGGCAGATGGCGCGGCCGCTTGGCCCGCACCACACCGTCGAGCCATCCGACGCGCTGCCGCAAGACCTCGCGATACAGAAAGACCAGCGCAGCGAGTGCCTGATTCTGTGTCGAGGCGCTGACATGGCGGCGAACGGCCAGATCGGTGAGAAAGGCCGTGATGTCCGCCTCGCCCAACTGGGCAGGATGACGCCCGGGATGCGCGCGCACAAATCGCCGCACCCACCGCACGTATGCCTGCTCCGTGCGCGGACTGTAATGCCGCGCGCGGATCGCGCGCCGCAGCTGCACCAGCAAGCGCTCGCACACAACTCAGAGTATTAGGGCTTCGCCCCGATAACGCGGGACCGATTGTCCGCGGGCCCGGCACAAAGAAACGCGGCCGCCGGACACCCCACCTGCGCGTTGTCTCGGCGGCGCAAGCCGCCGCTCGGCGCCTTCGGAGCGGCGGGAGGCCCGTCCTTCCCGTCGTTCCCGTCGTTCCCGCCCCTCTCCTAAACCATTCCCTCCCAATCGTTTAACCCCAAAAGTGCAACCCGGTTTCGTACACATAAGTAGGAGGCCGTGTCGCCGGGCGGTGCCTGCCGGTCCCACGGACCGAGCGACCGACGCCCATCCGTCAGGGAAGGGAGCCACGAGATGTCCGTGCACATCGACCGGAACCGCAGGGTGCAAGCGCTCCCCAGGGTACTGGAGCGCCGGCGACAGGGAATCGAGCGCGCGCCCCGTCGCCTTCCAGGTGCCAGTGGATCGCAACCCCCAGTGGGACAATGGCTTGCGTCCGCAAGGCGCATAGCGCACCGGTGGTCGTGGCCGTTTTCCCCGGCTCGGAGGAAGCTTGCTTCGACCGAAAGTGAGCTCGCTCCGACCAAGAGTGAGCTTGCTCCGACCGAGAGCGAGCTTGCTCCGACCGAAAGTGAGCTTCCTCCGGCCGAGAGCGAGCTTGCTCCGGCCGAGAGTGAGCTTGCTCCGACCGAGAGTGAGTTTCCTCCGGCCGAGAGTAAGCTTGCTCCGACCGAGAGTGAGCTTCCTCCGACCGAGAGTGAGCTTCCTCCCGCTCGGGGCAAGCGTGCTCCCGGCAAGAGGAAGCCTTCCCAGCGTTCCCGCACACCTCACAACGGTTCTGCCAACCCCTCTCCTCGGTGGCGCCGCCTTGGGGAGGACACCGGCACGGCCGCCACGTCTGGTCGCCGTGCAATCCCACTCCACACCACGATCGAAAGGAGCACCCCCATGGCACGATTCCCCAAGCGCGAGTCCGACGTTGCCACGCTGGCGCAGGACCTGATCGCCGGGCTCACCGCGCACGCCACCGAGTTCCCATCCCCGCCCGTGCCGCCCGACGAGTTGCAGACCGCCCTCGCGGAGTACAGTACCGCCCGCGAGACGGCTATCGTGGGCACGGCCAGCGCCAAGCAGGGCATTGACGCCAAGGACGAGGCGCTGGACCGGTTGGTCGACCTGATGAAGGCCGACCTGCGCTACGCCGAGAACACCACGCGCGGCGATGACGGCCGGCTGCAGCTCTTGGGGTGGGGCGGCCGCCGCTCGCCCACCGCGAGTGACCCGCCGGGACAGGTGCGCACCCTTGAGCTGCTGCGCGAAGGCCCGGGCTGGGTCTTCCTCGACTGGAAGGAACCGGGCGAGGGAGGACCGGTGTCCGCCTACAAGGTCCAGCGCCGCGAGCGGAAGGACGGCGTCTGGTCCGACGTCGGCACGGCGGTCGACAGCGAGATCACCCTCACCAATCAGGAGGCGGGGGTGGAGTTCGAGTATCGCGTAATCGCCCTGAACAAGGCCGGTGAGAGCGTGCCCAGCAACATCGTGCGGGCCGTGCTGTGACGCGCGAGCCCGTCGTGGCGTTGAACGCCCCCGCGCCACTCGTCGAGGCCGCGACCCGCCGCTAACTCACCCTGCAACCGCGCGCCCCGGGTGCCGTGAGGTGCCCGGGGCGGCGCCTCAGCTCGGAGGCGCCCCCTGGTCGCGCCGGCGGTGCAGCCGACGGTCCACGCTGAAGGCGCCCGCACCCCAGGCGGCGAAGAACAGCCACACGAAGCAGTAGAGCATCGCCAGCTCGCCGCGGTTGTCCCACCACCACATCTCGCCGCTCCGCCCCCAGTGGCGCCAGAAGTAGGCCACCGCCATTTCCCCGGAGGCGATGAACGCGGCGGGCCGCGTGAACAGACCGATCACGATGAGCAACCCGGCAACCAACTCGATCACGCCGGCCGCGCCGGGCCACGACAGGAGGGCGGCCGTGCCGCCCTCCTGGCCGAAGCCCCCGAACCAGCCGAGAATCTTCTGGCCCCCGTGGGAGAAGAACGCCGCGCCGGCGGCGATCCGGAGCAGAACGTGGCTGATCTCACGAAATCGGGAACCGGGCTGTCCAGTCATGATGTCTCCTACGCGGAGTCGAGTCGTATCCGTATCCGTCCGAGTCGGGGCAACGTTCCCTATCGCTGTGCCCCGTCGGGCTGGCGCAGCGGGAGGTCCGCGACGCTCCCGGCCTGCGGCACCTGGCCGAACGTCTCAGCGCAGCCCAGCATCACGGCGTCGATCGTGCGGGCCCACACGTCGCGCGGCGTGCGCTCGCCCAGCTCCCGCTGCACGCTGGTCATCACGACGCCTTCGATGCCGCAGGGCACGATGAGGTCGAAGTACGACAGGTCGGTCGTGACGTTGAGCGCGAAGCCGTGCCAGGTGACCCACTGCTTCACGTGGATGCCGATGCTCGCGATCTTGCGCCCCCCGGTCCACACGCCGGTGAACCCCTCGGTGCGCCCGCCCGCGATGCCGAAGTCCGCGAGCGCGGTGATGAGCGCAGCCTCGAGCTGCCGCAGGTACCAGTGCAGGTCACGGCGATGCTCGCTCAGATCGTAGATCGGATACCCCACGAGCTGGCCCGGGCCGTGAAAGGTGACGTCCCCGCCGCGCTCGATGTCGTGGACCTCGACGCCGCGCGCCGCCAGCTGCTCCGCGGAGAGCGGCAGGTGTTGCGGCTCGGTCGATCGCCCCAGCGTGACGACCGGGGGGTGCTCGAC
>CP070716.1:973427-977023 GCA_020350425.1 Gemmatimonadota bacterium | reverse complement strand
CGCCCGAGTCGTGCAGCGGCAGAATGTGCGGATGCTGCAGGTTGGCCGTCACCTTGATCTCGGCCAGGAAGCGCTCGGCGCCAATGACCGCCGCCAGCTCCGGCCTGAGCACCTTCAGGGCCACCTTGCGCTCGTGCTTCACGTCGTGCGCCAGGTAGACCGTGGCCATGCCCCCCGCCCCGAGCTCGCGCTCGATGCGGTAGCGATCGGCGATGGCGGTCGTCAGACGCGCCGTTATCTCACTCATGCCAGCGTCACCCCGAGATTCGGTTGCCGAGGTCTGCCTCGTATGTCCGTTGGATTCCCGACGGGGCCGTATGGCAACGCCCCGCGTCCACCGCGCCCTCACCGTGCTTCGGAGCGCCGCCAACTCGGCCAGGACGCGGTCGACCGGCGGCCTGAGCCGCGGTCGGTTTCGCCGTGAGGCGAGGTGTGTGCCACTGGGATTGAGGGGCGCTCTAAGCCAACAAAGATGTAGGTGTTTTCCCGATCGCGCCAGTCGGGATTACACCCTAGATGGAAACGTCAACGAGGTCAACGAGTCGGGGGCGGAGACCGGGTCCGCCGGCACCGCCTAACGGCTTGTGACACAACTATTTGAATGTGACGAACACGATCCCGGCGTTGCCGCTATAGTGTCTGCTTCCAGACCGGGCGCCACGCCTGCTGCAGGCCCCACGCCACCGCCACCACAGCGCAGAGGACGCCGGCCACGAACACGGCCTGCCCGATCTCCTGCGCGCGGTGCAGCTGGCCGATCGCTTCGAGCAGGTAGTTCCAGTCGTGCTGACCGCCGCCCACGAGCGGCAGCAGCATGTCCCGGGCGTCCTTCACGTAGACCGAGATGTTCCACAGGTTCTGCGCGACCCACCAGAGCATGACGGCGGCCGCGAACCGGTTGTGCCGCTGCAGGAAGTACCCCAGGAAGGTGACCGGGATGAGCAGCTGGAACAGGGTCCCGCCGAGGAAGCCCATGAATTCGCCGAACAGGCCGAAGAAGACGTGACCGGCCTCGTGGATCGCGAGGTCCACGCCGTCGAGCAGTCCGAAGTTGCCGGGATCGCGCATGATGACGACCCCGTAGATCGCGAGAAAGACGATCAGCCCGAAGCGGGCGGCGGCGGTGAGGCGGGCGGGGAGGTCGATGGTACGCTCCTCGGGTCAGTAGCCTGGGCCGGGCGCGGCTCCCTGGCTCTTAATGCAGCGGGCGCCCGCAGCCCCGGTATGTGGTGTCGTCCAGCTTCACCGCGACCGTGGTCTCGAAGGCCTCTCCACTCATCGTATCGCGGCACTCCCGGCCCTCGAGCACCACGAGCACTCGCAGTCCGCGGTCGGCAGCCTCGAACGTCGTGCGCCGTTCGTCGGGCCTCTCAACGGGTTCGGGTGTCTCGAACTCGTAGCGGTGATCGCCGTAGTCGGTAACCAGCACCATGCGTCGCGGGTAGATCTCCAGCACCCAGCCGGGCTCGTTCCCCACCGCCCGGAAGTCGGCGCCGTTGAGCTTCGCGTGCTCCCACACGGCGCGGCGCCGGTTGTTGGCGCAGGCCCGGTGCTCCGAGCCCCCGACCTCGAGCAGCGCCTCCTCTCCGCTCGACCAGTAGGTGATGCCGCCCTCGCTGTATCGCGCGCCCGAGCCAGCGGGCACGTGGGGAAGCGCCGCCGTGGTCTCGGGCAGGAACACCCAGGCGGTCTCACCCTGGATGCGCGCCACGAACTGGTAGCCGTCGTCGCACTCGTACACGAGCGTCGTGGCGGGCTCGACGCGCTCGGCCGGCGCCTCGTCTGCGGCGTCCGGCGCGCAGGAGACCACGGCCGCCAGGACGCCCACGATCGCGAGGCGCCTAGCCCTCATCGCTGAACTTCACCTCGATCGTCATCCCGTCCCGCGCCACGGTCGTCGCCGGGAATACCTGCTTGGCCTCGTCGAGGAGCACATCGGGCGCCATCGAATAGCGCGCGCTCAGATGCGTCAGCACCAGCTTCTTCACGCCGGCGGCCAGGGCAACCTGCGCGGCCTCCACCGCGGTCGCATGGTCGGTCTCGACCGCCCGCTCCTTCTCCTCCTCGCCGAACGTCGCCTCGTGAATGAGGAGGTCCGCCCCCTCGGCGGCGGCCACCACGCTCTCGCACGGGCGCGTGTCCCCGCTGTATACGACGAGCCGCCCTGGTCGCGGGGGTCCCACGAGATCGTTGGGACGCACGATGCGATGCTCGGTCGTGCCGTCGTCGAGCGTCACGTCGAACTCCACCGGCTTGCCGCGGTGCAGCTCGCCCCACAGCGGCCCCTCGGGCACTCCCAGCTCCTTCGCCTTCTCGGGGTGGAACCGGCCGAGCCGCTCGTGCTCCCTAAGCGCGAACCCCACCGCGTTGCGCCCGTGATCCACGGGGATGACTTCGATCAGATACGGGCCACGATCCAGCTTTTCGCCCGGCCTCACCTCGCGGATCTCGACGGGAAAGGGCGCCTTCTCGACGCCCACCTCGAGCGCGTGGCCCAGCACCTTCTTCGCCCCCTTCGGCCCGTAGAGATGCAGCTTCTCCTCGCGTCCCTGCAGCCCCAACGTGCGCACCAGACCGATGAGGCCGAGGAAGTGGTCGGCGTGGTAGTGGGAGATGAAGATCTCGCCCAGCGTGAACCCCACGCCGTAGCGCATCATCTGACGCTGCGTCCCCTCGCCGCACTCGAACAGCATCGTTTCGCCCTCACGCTGGATCGCGATGGACGAGACCCCGCGCTCCACGGTGGGGCGCGAGGCCGAGGTGCCTAGGAAGGTGACGGAGAGCATGCGGCGAATATAGGGCGGCCGCCGCAGGTCGCCACTGGCGCGACCTACAGCGCCTTCATCGCCCGATCGATCTCGTTTTCCTTCACGTACATCACGTAGCCGTAGCTGCCCGCGCCGTCGGTGACGCCGGTGGAGGCGAAGATGTTCACGTTCGCCTCGTACAGCTTCTCGCGGATCTCCGCGAGCGCGCCCAGCTCGTCGTCGCCGCTCACCAACAGCGCCGGGTGCGGGCCGTCGAGCTGCATGCCGGCCTTCTTCGCCGCGGAGGTGAGCTTTCCCGCGTCTTCGGGGAAGAGGGTGAGCTGCGTGCGGGTGGGGCCGACCGGGACTTCGGTGAAGGCGAGCAGGTTCACGCCCAGGTTGGCAAGCTCCGACAGGAGCTTGTGCCCCTCGCCGGGTTGATTCTGGATCGCGGTATAGAAGTAGTCGGCACGCCGGATCTTGAACGCCATGGCTCCTCCAGCGCTAGGGGTCTCTCTCTACAAACATCCGTCGTGGAATTGGAGTTGCGCAAGCTGATCGCGGAAGGATCGTGTCGCAGTTCTGTTGGCGGAAAGCACAGCGCCCGGCCGGGGCCGGGCGCTGGGATTCGCTCGCGCCGCTGCAACTAGCGCAATGGCCACCGTGGGGGTCCGGGTCGCTTCACCTGAGCCACGATGGAATCAGCCCGCTCGCCGCGTATCAGGCCTTGGGCCTGCCACGCATTTAGCACGCCCCGAATAGCTCCAAGGTTCCCCGCGCGAACCCACCGGATGAACTGCTTGTGCAGACCCGGTTCCTCCGGATCCTCGATCTCGAAGTCCATGCGCA
>CP070716.1:969710-973327 GCA_020350425.1 Gemmatimonadota bacterium | reverse complement strand
CCGGTGCGTGTCAATGATAATGAGACAAGCTCGTTCAAGATTTAGTGCGCGGCCGCGTCACGCAACGGCGACGCGACTGGCTTGTTGATCCAGACCTCCTTCGGTAGCTCCGGCGGCGTCGGCAGCCCACGCGGGAAGCGCTCGGGATGGGCCGCGTAGGCCACCGCGAGCACGCGCGCTCGCTCGGCGATCTTCGCCTCGGCTAGCCCGTAGTGCACGTCGTGCGGCGTCAGCAGCCCGAGCCCCACGTGATGGTGCTCGTGGTTGTACCACCGGAACAGGTCCGCCGAGATCCCACGCGCATCCTCGATCGAGCCGAAGCGCTCGGGGAACTCCGGGCGGTACTTCACCGTCTTGAAGTGCGCCTCGGAGAACGGATTGTCGTCCGAGACGTGCGGTCGCGAGTGTGTCTTGGTCACGCCGAGGTCCGAGAGTAGGAGCGCCACCGTCTTCGACGTCATCGACGCGCCCCGGTCAGCATGCAGCGTGAGCTCGCCCGGCGAGATTCCCTGGCGCTTGCACGTCTCGGCGATCAGCCGCTTGGCCAGCGTCGCCGTCTCCCGGTGCGCGACCATCCAGCCCACCACGTAGCGGCTGAACACGTCGAGGATCACGTAGAGGGAGAAGTACGTCCACTTCCGGGGCCCCTTGAGCTTCGTGATGTCCCAGCTCCACAGCTGGTTCGGCCTCGTCGCCAGGAGCTCGGGCTTGGCGTACGTCGGATGCCGCAGCTGGTTGCGCCGCTCCTGGACCGCCCCATTGGCCGCCAGAATGCGGTACATCGTCCGCACCGAGCACAGGTAGCGCTGCTCGTCGAGCAGCTGCGCGTACACCTGGGCCGGGGCCAGGTCGGCGAACCGGGACTCGTTCAGCGTGTCGAGCACCTCCTGGCGCTCCTCCTCGCTCAGCAGGCGCGGCGGCGGTCGCCGCTCGGCTGGCTCGGCCCTCGGTCGGCGATGTCGGTAGTAGCTCGCGCGCGGCACCCCCAGCGCCTCGCAGGTCGCCGCCACACCGAGCCGTGGGCCGATCGCCGCCACCGTCGCCATCAGCGCGTCTCGCCGTTCTCGGGAGGCGGTGTCCCCAGAAGCGAAGCCACTTTTTTTTGAACCTCCACCAACGCCTCCGCCCGCTCCGCGCGCGCTCGCAACCGCGCGTTCTCGCGCTCGAGACGAGCGAGCTGCTGATCGCGAGCGTCGCGTGCCTTCGCCTTCGGCCCACGCTTGCGAGCCCCCAGCCCCGAAAGCTCCCCGCGCGCCCGGGCCAGCCGCCACTTCGTCAGAATCGACGAGTACAGCCCCTCGCGCCGCAGCAGCGCCCCGATCTCTCCGGGCTTCGTGCACGCATCGGCCTCCTTCAGAATCCGACGCTTGTACTCCGCTGTGAACCGCCGCCGTCGTGCCTTCTCCGTCACCTCCACATCTTCTACGGCTTCAGCCCCACCCGTCCAGCCTTCCATCTCTCCACGCTGTCCTTCTCGCCCTCTTCCCTAAACTCCAAGACCTCGTTGTCTCACCCTCATTGGCACAGAGGGGGGCGCGCGGGGTGCTCGGCGCCGTGGGGAGGCCGACGTGGGTGAGGATCTTCTGGACCACGGCGGGCTCCTCGATCGTCGCCAGCACCCGTAGGCGGCCGCCGCAGCGCGGGCAGGCAAGCACGTCGATCTCGAAGACCCGCTGGAGCAGCGTCGCCCAGGCGATGTGACGACAGCGACGGCGGGGGGAACCGGCGCGCTCCGCGGCCGCGGAGATGTCGTCGTCGTCGGCAGGTGGAACGACGGCCGCGCGCCAGGCGGCGTTCGGCGCCAGCACGCCGTGATAGACGAGCAGGTTGATCCGCGGGCGCGGCGTGAGGGCGGCCAGGCGCTCGAGGACGGCGAGCGGTGGGAAGACCAGCGCCCGGGTGCCGTCGCGCCACGGGCGCTGCAGGCGCACCACGACGTGCCCGTCGGGCCGGCGCTCGAGGCGCTGCTGGGCCAGCGGCGGGCGCAGCACGTACTGCACCAAGTGCTCGCGACCGCGGTGGTCGAGCGGGCCGACGCGCACGTTCGCATGCAGGTCGAAGCCGTCCTGGTGGGCCTGACGGGGGCCCCTCGATGGCTGCCAGGGCCGACCGGGGTCGCGCCCGATCTGCGGAGAGTTGAGTTCGAATGGCGGCGAACGCCGTGGTTGCCGGGCGGCTACCGCTCATGGTGCGGCCGTACAGGTGTCGTCGCCCACTATCAAGATAGCCCGGTTGTGTACGTCGGGACGTCAGCTGGCGCGCAGCGAGTGCTAAGGTGACGATGGCCTAGGACCGTCAAGCCGATCTTTTGCTTGCCTCGGCTCCCGGCCTCAGCAGGTCGGATCCGGCGCGCCGCCCTTGCACACGAGCTTCGCGCCCGTGCTCTCCCTACGGCTTAGGCTCTCACGTTCGGGGGGGGGGCCACGTCTGATAAGGCAGCTTCTGACAACCGTGGCTGTAGCTCCCATATAGGAATGTCCGGTTTCTCCCATTTTGGAATGTCCGGTTCCGGGCCACATGGGTGGCATGACGGAGCACGTGACATTGAGCCACAAGGAGCTGGACCGAGTGCAGATTCTGACCCGCCTGGGTGAGAGGCGCCTGACGCAGCGCCAGGCCGGCGTGGTCTTGCCCCGATCGGACAGACACCTGAGTTATGCCGCTGCGCGGCGTTCCCAGTAGCGCTCCTCGTAGTCGACCGGACTGAGCATGTCGATCGCTGAGTGCCGGCGTTGCCGATTGTAGACCGCTTCGAGCCACTGCACGGTCGCGGACCGGGCACGGGCGCGCGTTGGCCACGATTGCCCGTCGATCAGCTCGAGCTTGTACGTTGCAAAGAACGACTCGGCGAGCGCGTTGTCCCAGCAGACCCCGGTCCGCCCCATGGATTGGTCGATCCCGTGATGCCCGCAGAGCTCGCGGAACGCGGCCGACGTGTACTGCGAGCCCCTGTCCGAGTGGAAGATCACCCCCGCCACCGTGCCACCGCGGGTGGCAACAGCCATCCGCAGCGCGTCGCAGACCAGCTCCGCTCGCATGTGCCCCGCCAACGCCCAGCCCACGACGCGCCGCGAGAACACGTCGAGGACCGTCGCCAGGTACAACCAGCCTTCCCACGTCCACACGTAGGTGATGTCCCCCACCCACACCACGTCGGGGGCCGGGGCCGTGAACTCGCCCTGCACCCGGTCGGGGATCGGCGGTGGCGTCGCCTCCGGCGTCGTCGTCCGTACCCAGCGCCGGGGCCGGCGGCCCTGGAGCCCGGCAGCGGCCATCAACCGCGCCACCCGCTTGCGGCTCACCGTCTCCCCCTGCTCGACGAGCTCGCGGTGCACGCGCGGCGCGCCGTACTGGCCGCCTGAGGCGGTGTGGATCGCCCGAATCGCTGCCGTCAGCCGCGCATTCTCCTGCTGCCCCGCACTCTCCGTTCCGTCCTGCCACGCGTAGTAGGCGGCGCGGGAGACCTTCACCACCCGGCACAGCTCGGTCACCGGATAGTGCGCTCTCTCCGCCTCGACGAACCGGTACCGGCTCATCGGGTCTCCATCGCGAAGAAAGTCGCCGCCCGCTTGAGAATGTCCCGCTCGTTGCGCAGCACCCGTACCTCCCGCCGCAAC
>CP070716.1:965986-969610 GCA_020350425.1 Gemmatimonadota bacterium | reverse complement strand
TCTTGGCGGGTGGATCCGGGACGCGGTTCTGGCCGCTCTCCACGACTTCGAGGCCGAAGCAGTTCCTTCCCCTCGCCGGCGAGCAGCCGCTGCTCGCCCAGGCCGTGGCGCGCCTGGGCGGAGTGATCCCGCCCGAGCGCGTCCTCATCGTCACCGGGGCGGCGTACGTGGAGCGAACCCGGGCGCTGTTGGCAGAGCTGCCGGGCGAGAATGTGCTCGGGGAGCCGCGGGCGGCCTCGACCGGCCCGGCGCTCACGTGGGCGACGGCCGTCGCCCGGCAGCGAGACGCCGAAGCGACGCTCCTGTCGCTGCACGCCGACTGGTTCGTGGGCGACGACGAGCTGTTCCGCGCCACGGCGGCGCGGGCGCTCGACGTGGCCGAGCACCACGACGTGCTGGTGACGGTGGGCATCCGCCCGACCCGCGCCGACACGGGGTACGGCTACATCGTGCCCGGTGAGGCGCTGGACGGTGAGGCCCGCCGCGTGGCGCGCTTTCTCGAGAAACCGAGCGCGGAGCGCGCGGCCACGCTCATCGGAGAAGGTGCGCTGTGGAACAGTGGGCTGTTTGCGTGGACGGCGCGGCGCTTCCTCGCCGAGACGGAAGCGGCGGCGCCCGAGATCGCTCCGCACGTCGCGCTGCTGGCAACCGGCGACGTGGAGGGGTTCTTCCGCGCCGTCACCCCGATTGCCGTTGATGTCTCCCACTTCGAGCGCAGCAGCCGGGTGGCGGTCGTGCCCGGCGAGTTCCCCTGGGACGACGTGGGAACGTGGGCGGCGCTCGCCCGGGTCCGCGCCGCTGATGCGGCCGGCAACGTCGCCGTGGGTGAGGCGGTCACGCGCGATGCCGAGCGGTGCATCGTCTGGGCGGAGGACGGTCCGATCGTGGCCGATGGGGTGCGGGACCTGGTGGTGGTGCGGGCTCACGGCGTCACGCTGGTGACCACGCGCGAGCGGTCCGCCCGACTCAAGTCGCTGCTCGAGGCACTGCCGCCCCGGGTACGGGACGTGCCATCATGACCGCTCTCTACCTCCTGGAGCCCCAGGCCTCCGCGGCGTGGTACCCGTTCGCCGACTGCCGGCCGGTGGCCGAACTGCGCGCGGGCGCGTGGCTCATTCGGGAGCGGTGGGAGGCGATCGCCCAATCCGAGGCGAGCGGCATACTCGGGGCCGAGCACCTGCACGGGTTTGCCGAGGATGGAGTGCCTGCCGTGCACGCCCCGCGGGAGATCGAGGGACCGGCGCTGATCGGGCGTTCCGACTTCGCTCCCTCCGGGGTGCGACCGGAGCTCCCGGCCGAGGCGGCCCGTCTGGTGAACGACGGGGAGACCGTGGGTTGGTGGGTACCCGCAGGGGCGCGGTGGGAGCCCGGCGCCGCATACGCCGCGGAAGCGGCGCTCGAGGGGATGGTGCTGCACGGCAGCTACGACCTCATCACCGCCCTGGAGCACCTGCTGGTGGCCGACACCGCCGACTTCACCCACGAGCGCGGGGACGCGGTTCCCGACGGCTGCGTGGTGATCGGCGATCCCACCGACGTGGTGCTGCTGGGCGCGGCCGTCGAGCCGGGGGTCGTGTTCGACGTGCGTCACGGTGCCGTCGTGCTCGAGCAGCACACCTACGTCAAAGGCGGCACGCGTTTCGAGGGACCGGTCTACGTCGGACCCGGCTGCGAAGTCTCCGGGGGACAGGTGACCCGGTGCAGCGTAGGGCTGCGCAGCAAGATCCGTGGGGAGCTGCACACCAGCGTGTTCCTCGGCTATGCCAACAAAGCGCACGACGGCTTCGTGGGGCACTCGGTGGTGGGTCGTTGGGTGAACCTCGGCGCCGGCACCACCACATCCAACTTGAAGAACACGTACGGTCCCATCCACTTGAACGTGGCCGGCGAGCGGGTCGAGACGGGACGGCAGAACATCGGCACGCTGTTCGGCGATCACGCCAAGACGGCGATCGGCACGATGCTCGATACCGGGACGGTGGTCGGCGCGGGTGCCAACCTGTTCGGTCGGCCGCAACCGCCCAAGTACGTGCCGCCGTTTGCCTGGGGGTTCGACGGCGAGACCGTCCGCCGCGACGGATTCCTGACCGTCGCCGCTCGCATCATGCCGCGCCGCCAGGTCGCGGTGACCGACGACGTCCGCGCCACGCTGGAGCGCATCTACCAGCACGCCGCCGCCCGATGAGGGTCGCGGTGCTCGGCTCCGGCAGCCGCGGCAACGCGATCGCCCTGACCAGCCGCGGCCGCACGGTGCTGGTCGACGCCGGCTTCGGCCCCCGGACGCTCGCGCGGCGGGCGGAGGAGGTCGGGGTGGATCTCACCCAGCTCGAGGCGGTGGTGCTGACCCACGAGCACGGTGACCACGCGCGGGGCGCCGCGGCAGCGGCAACGCGCGCGCGGTGCCCGTTATACGGATCGGCCGGTACCCTGGCCGCGTTGCTGCCCAAGCTGGAGGGCGTTGCGGCAGTCCCGCTCCCCACGCACCAGCCGGTCTCGGCCGGGCCCTTCCTGCTGCGGGCCTGTCGTACCAGCCACGATGCACGGGAACCCGTTGCGCTCCTGGTAGGCGACCCGGCGTCGGGCGAGCAGGTGGGGATCGCCTACGATCTCGGCCGACCGACCGTGCAGGTGCGCTACCTGCTGCGCGCGGCGACCTGCCTCATCCTGGAGGCCAATCACGACGACCTGCTGCTCCGCACCGGCCCCTACCCCGCCGCGGTGCGGGAGCGCATCGCCGGGCCGGGTGGCCATCTGTCCAATCGGCAGGCCGCCGAGCTGCTCGATGAGCTGTGGCACCCCGGGCTCCACACCGTGGTGTTGGCGCACCTGAGTGACCGCTGTAACGAGCCGGCGCTGGCGAGCGCCGCCGTCGAAGCGACGTTGAGGCGCCGGGGGTATCGGGGAAAGGTCTTGGTCGCCGAGCAGAACGCGCCGCTCATTCCCTTCGAGGTGCGTGCCGAGCAGTTCGCGCTGGACGGACTCGACTAGCCGATCGGCAGGGCCTCCTCCGCGTGCAAGGGGGTCACCTGCGGCTCCCACTCTCGCATCATCTCCGTGAACGCGTGGGCCACGTGACCGTCGAACTCCAGGCCTGAGCGCTCCTCCAGGTACGCAAGGACCTTTCCGGCGGGCCAGGCGTCGCGGTACGGCCGATTGCTGCGCAGGGCATCGTACACGTCGCACACGTGCACGAGGAGGGAGGCCCGGTGGCATTCACGCCCGAATTTCAGGGTCGGGTACCCGCCGCCGTTGATCATGATGTGATGCTCGTAGGCCACGACCGCTGCGAGGTCGAGATCCGAGCTCGACGTCATGATGATGCGCGCCCCCTCCGCGGGGTGCCGGCTCATGATCTGTCGCTCGCGCTCGCCCCACCCGCTCTTCTTCGTGAGCACGTCGTGAGGAATCGCCACCTTGCCGATGTCGTGCAGCAAGCCGGCAATGCCGAAGGCGCGCACGTCGCGCGCGCCCAGCCCGAGCCACTCCGCCAACGCCATCGTGAGCACGCACACATTGAGGGCGTGCGTAGTCGTGTACTCGTCCGCCTGTCGCAGCTTGAGCAGGGGCAGCAGCATCGCCTGATCGCCGTGCATGGCCACGGTGAGCGCACGGACCACCGCCTCG
>CP070716.1:962113-965886 GCA_020350425.1 Gemmatimonadota bacterium | reverse complement strand
CAGCGACCACACGGAGTTCTTCGTGGTGAACGACCGCGGCGAGCTGGAGGGCACGATCCACCTGCGCGAGTTCACGCGCACGCTGGCGGAGCGCGAGGCGCTCGGGCAGCTCGTGGTGTCAGACGACGTGGACATCGCAGGCGCGGGTCAAGAGAGCACGATCGTCGATGGCAATGCCTCGGATCGCGTGTTCGAGATCCAGCCCGGCATCGTGGCTGAGATCTCGGCTGTCACGATTCAGAACGGCTACGTCGCGTGGTGGCGCGACGGCGGCGGCATCTACAACGGGGGTAACCTCACCCTCACCAACAGCACGGTGAGCGGCAACACCGCGTACTGGGGCGGCGGCATCCACGCCTCGTGGATGGGTTACGCCACTCTCACCAACACAATCGTGGCCGACAACGGCGCACCTACAGGCGCGAACTGCCTTGCCAGCGTGCTCTCCTCCCTCGGCTACAACCTCACCGACGACACCTCGTGCGGCGTCACCGCGCCCGGCGATCTCATCGTCGCCGACGCCATGCTCGGGCCTCTCCAAGACAACGGTGGCCCCACCCAGACCCACGATCTGTTACCCGGCAGCCCCGCCATCGACGCGGGGAGCCCAGGTTGCCCACCGCCCGACACCGACCAACGCGGCGTGGCGCGGCCACAGGGCGCGGCCTGCGATATCGGAGCGTTTGAATTGGAGCTGGAAATCATCCCCGTGGAGATCGACATCCGGCCCGGCAGCGACGGCAACCCGATCAACCCCGCAAACCGGGGCGTCATCCCGGTTGCCATTCTGGGCTCGGACACCTTCGATGTAGAAAGCGTGGATGGACAGACGCTCGCCTTTGCGCGTGCGGGGGCCGCACCGAGACACGACCTGTCAGACCCGGAGACGTTCGAGGATCACCTCCAAGACGTAAACGACGACGGTCTCATGGATCTCGTTTCGCACTACCGCACGCTGGACACAGGGATCACGTCTGGTGACAGCGAGGCATGTCCGAGTAGCGAAACGCTGGATGGCCTGCCCTGCGAGGGCTGCGACGCGATTCGGACCTCGATTGGCGGCCGCCACCGTCTCGCCCGGTAGCAGGGCGAGACGGGAGGGCCCACTGCGACATCGGGGCTGTTGAGGTGCCCGAGCCCACGCGCTGGCTGCTGCTGGGTGCGGGGCTGGGCTGCCTCGTGGTGCTGCACCGGGTGGGCCGACGAGGCTGAGGGAAGCGTTTTCCGCTCGCCCGCCTGCGCGGCGTGGCGGTGGGTCGGTAGGGGCCGACAGGAGAGCGATGCCTTATCGGGCGGGCAGTCTACGCCGATCTGGGGCGGGGGTGGGAGGAAAATGCCTTTGCTACCGAGCACTTCGGGGATTGACGAATCTCAAACCCCACGGGCAAATAGCTGTTTCTAAAAGAGTTCTCACCCGTGGGCTCTGAAGGTTTACACTGGGCGGGAGCAGACCACGCGAGCACGAGCGGCGTTTCTCGCAGGTTCCATAAATGAATGTGCTATTCAAGTCATGGCCGCGTTCGGGAAGGCGACTCGGTTTAGGAGAGCGACTCAGATGCAACGCAAGAAAACGGCGCCCGACCTGGGCCAGCGCCTCACGGCGACCCGGAGCCAGAGCGGACTCTCGCAAAGTGATGTGGCCCACCGTGCGGGCCTGGCGGCTTCGTATCTCTCGCGGATCGAAACCGGGAAGATCCAGCCCACCGTGCCGACCGCGAACAAGATCGCCGCGGCGTTGAGAGTTTCTCTGAGCGAACTGCTCGGGCCGAGGCCGCCCAATCTCGCGAAGCAGGGTTGCCCGGTGAGTGGAAACGGCATCTGCCTACTGGATCTCCTCGATCCGAAATGGGAGTTCCGGTCGAAAGGAAGCGAAGAGCGCTACTCGCCCCGTCAGTTGCGCTTGCTGCGGCGCTTCACCGCACTGCTGCGCGAAGGCTCGCCGGAGCTGACCAAAGGCCTCGAATTGCTGGTGGACTCACTGGTGGAAGCGGCGCCGCAACAACGGGTCCGCCGGAGGCGCGGGAAGACCGCGACCAGGAAGGTGGCGCGCGGCAAGGCGAAGCGCCGTAGCTGAGGCGGCGCGTGCGACGCGGCCCGCCTGCGCGGCGTGTCGCTGGTTCCGTAGGGCGCTGACGAGCGAGCCCTGTTTGTCTTGCGGTGCATCCGGGGTAGGAGTCCCGAACGCGACCCCCGGGTGGGGGTGTGCCCAATCCCCTCGGGCAGTGCCGCGGGGGTGCCGTCTGCCGTATCCGAGACCGCGATAGACCGCGCCTGTCCGCTGCTGTCCGGTCGTTAGAGTGCAACTGGCCGTATTTCAACGCTTCTTTCGACTTCTGGCAGTCTGAGGGTCAGGGGTTCGATCCCCCTCAGCTCCACCAAACTTTTCGCGGGGTTGGCGACGTCGTCGCCGGCCCCGGTTTCTTTCGGAGACGTATAGAGACGTTCGGACTCGCCGAGTGCCTCGAATTCGGCGAATGAGAGGTCCGTGGAGTCGACCCTGCTCGACATCCGAGGCAGTTGTGGTGTCCGCATCGCAACGCACAAAGAAGGCGTCCCGACTCGTCCTTGCTGCGAAGGCGCCTTTTCGGAAGAGCAAGTCCATGAACCACGATACGTTGAGGCGGATCTGGGCCCAGAGCGGCTCGTCGTTGGGTTCGAATACCGCCCAGCCGAGGCCCCGGTAGAGGCTCTCCTCGATCAGCAGGGCGAGGCGGCGGACGGACACGTAGCGCCAGTCGCCGTTTTCATCTGGAGTGAGCGTGCGGGCACCCCGAGCGACGATCCCGTTATCCTCATACAAGCGCAGCGGATTGACGGAGGCGCCCACCAGTCGCTCCGAGTCCCGACCGTCCAAATCCACCTCGAGGCCTTGGGCCCCCAGAATCCGTGCCGCGATACCGGCGGAGGCCTTCCAGACGCCTTGCTCCCGATCGGTGCGGGCGTAGAGACCGGCGACTGCGCCCGCTGGGGACGCCAGTAGCGATTTGCCACTGCGGTCGGGATTGGCGATCACCAGCCGCGGAAAGTAGGCCGCCGCATTCCTGCTTCGGTTCCGTCTGATCGGAACAGGATTTCCTTGGACCACAGGGGTGGTGACCGTGTACGGACATTGGGGTGCTGGTCTCACGGTCGAGCGCCGCAGCGGGTACGACAATCGAACGCCCATGGGTCTCGGAAGGATTCAGCTCGTGAGCCCTCAGATCGCCCGCTGGAGGGGCGATGGACACGCCCACCATGATCCCGCCACCATCGCAATCCTGAACATCTCCGTGCCCGAGCCCAGTGGGCTGCTCCTGCTCGCTGCGGGCGTGGGCGTACTGACACTGCTCCACCGCGCCAGCAGGCGCGTCTAAGGCCGGTTACCCGCTCGCCCGCCCGCGCGGCGTGCCGGTGGTTCCGCAGGGGGCTCGAAAAGTGACTTGGCTAAGCGGGAGGCGTGGGATGACCGGCGGCAGCCCCAGCCAGCGTGAGGCCTGAGCTGCTGTTTGACAGAACCGTACTTCTCGGACGTCCCGAAAACCCCGCTCCAGATCCCTATCCGCTCGAGTGTGGCGGTCATTCGCAGAACAGCAGCAGTCTCAGCACCTCGAAGTAGTCGTCGGACTGGAACTGAATCGCGTGCTCGCCCATCTTCCTCGCACCCGGAAAGAAGGAGGACTTGTACGACTTGGCAGGATCGCAGAACTCGATCTCTACAGTGAACTGCTCCGGCATCCGAATGTGACACTGAGATACGTCGGCGCTGAGCGCCTTCTTCACGCCTTCGCGTATCC
>CP070716.1:958209-962013 GCA_020350425.1 Gemmatimonadota bacterium | reverse complement strand
ACGATGTCGCCGCGCTGGAGGATCCGGCCGGCCATCCGCTCCGGCTCGAACGCCTCGAGCGCATCCAGTTGCTCACCGATCCCGACATACTTGATCGGCGCACCCGTCACACCCCGGATCGAGAGTGCCGCACCGCCACGCGCGTCGCCATCCAGTTTCGTCAGCACGACGCCCGTGATGCCCAGCCTGTCGTGGAACCCCTGGGCGATGCGCACCGCGTCCTGACCCGTCATGGCATCGGCGACGAGCAACACCTCGTGCGGCGCGACGTCTTCCTTCAGCCGCGCCAACTCGGCCATCATCTCGTCGTCGATCTGCAACCGCCCGGCGGTGTCGACCAGGACCGTGCGGGCTCGCTGGCGTTCCGCCGCCGCGATGCCCTCGCGCACGAGCCCGACCACATCGGCCTCGCCGGCGGGCGGTCGGTCGGTCGCGCCGCTCCCACCACCCCGATCGAGCGCCCCGAACATCCCCACGTCGACCTTCTGCGCGAGCTGGCGAAGCTGCTCCTCCGCAGCCGGCCGATACACGTCCGCGGCCACCAGGAACGGCGCCTTCTGCTCCTGCTTCAGCCGCCGTGCCAGCTTGGCAATGGTCGTCGTCTTCCCCGACCCCTGAAGCCCCACCACGAGCACCACCGTCGGCGGGACGGACGCAAACGCGATCGGCGCCCGGGTCTCCCCCAGCAACCGTATCAGCTCGTCGTGCACGATCTTCACGAGCTGCTGGCCCGGGCTCACGCTCTTCACGGCGTCGAGGCCAACCGCCTGCTCGCGGATCCGCTCGACGAACGTGCGGCTCAGCTCGTAGCTAACGTCCGCCTCGAGCAGCACCCGTCGGATCTCCCGCAGCCCGTCGCGAACGTCCGACTCCGTGAGCACGCCGCGGCCCGTCAGGCTCTTCAGGGCCGCGGTCAGGTTTTCCGACAGGCTCCCAAACATAGAGCCTTCAAATATAGACACGGTCTGGACTTGGCGCTATCCACCGTCTTGGGGCGCCCGCCCCGCCGTCGCTCCGGTCCGCCCCCACCCACCTTGTACCCTCGCCGCCCGGCCTCCGGGCGGCTGCGACCGCCGACAATGAGCGGCAGGGCTGCTGGGCTGATCACTGCGGATCGAGACCCAGGCGCTCCAATCCAGCACGTGCTTCCTCCACCCACGGCTGCACCTCGGGGTCGCCGTCGGCCCAGTAGTCGAGGACCAATCGATAGCCCCATTCGGCGATCTCGGGACTGTTTCGCTCGTTGATACGCCCCCGCAACAGCGCGTGCAGCATCTGGGTCAGCGCGCCGTCGTGCGACAAGTAGGCGGCCCAGCCACTCAGGGCATTGGCCTCCCGTGTCCGGCTACGGGCGGCCAGCAGTTCCGCGGCCGTGTAATCAGCGGGTGCACACCACACCCCATCCGTGCAGCGGCGCCACGACGTGAGGAGGCCGAGCGCGTCGGCGGTGTCCCCGTGCAGCAGAGCGAGGTGCGCCAGCGCGTCGTCCAGGACACTCTCCCGTCGCCGGGTCGGATACGACCCCGACAGCGATGCCGGGTGCGATCGCACCGCCTCGATCGCTTCCTTGAGCGAAACCGAATCACCCTCCTCGAACCACCATCGGATGGCGTAGCTGGACATCACCGGGGTACGGGTGAGGTACTCCCGAATCCTCGGCGTCGCCGTTTCGGGGGGCACGGCACCGACTCGGGCAAGGAACGGGTAGAACTGGGGGAACCAGTAGTGGGGGCGCCCTTGCAGGCCGAACAGCGTGGTGTCACGATAGGCGACCGCCTCGCGCACCCGGCCGAACTGTCCGAGTACGAGCTCGGGTTCTTGTGACGTTGCTTCCAGAAGCCACGCCGGCGGCGCCACGCGGCCTACCGTGATGCCGTCGACGGCCTTGAACAGCACGTCCGCCTTCACGGTCGTCAGGTCGTTCTCCGCGATGAGGGAATCCACGCGCCGTCGCGCGTCCGCCCTCCCCTCCCCTCCTGCGGCAACGATACTGGCGACGACGTGGAACGCCTCCGCCAGCGGCGACCCATCTGCCAGCGCGACGAACTGCCGAATGCGCGCCATGCCCGCCTCCCGACCTTCGAAGTACATCCCCAGCGTGAGGAGGGGAAAGTACCCGGGCAGGAACCGGGGATCGAGCGATACCGCACCACTCAACGCTTCGATGGCGAGCTCCGGCGAGTACCCGTAACCCGCACCCTTGGCGAAGATCGCGTGCCCCAGCAGGTACAGGATCTCGGGATCCTGCCGGAACCGCCGCTGCGCGGCCTGCAGCGTGCCGAACAGGCGCAGGTACAGGGTGTCGGCGGGCGACCCGACTCTGACATCCGACCCCATCGCGACCGTCCGGGCTGCCGCCCAGATCGAGTCCGCTGACAGCAGCAGGCTCTCGCGCGCGGCTAGCCCGCGGTTCAGCGCACCCGCCGTGAGCCGCAGCGCATCCTTCTCGCCCCAAGGCGGGAACAGCATCCACATCTCTCTGCCCTGCCCGTCAGCCGTTTCGCTCGCGTACGCAAGTGCACGGTGTGCCAGGGCAAAGGCGCTGTCCTCAGCGATCGCACGCTCGTAGTACAACCGCGCCGAGTCTGGCCGGAAGGCGCGGAAATGCACCGCACCTGTGAGAAAGGCCTTGATCGCGCCGGGGTGGGACGAACCGAGCGACGAAAACCGCGCGGACGGCGGCATGTGGTGGAGGGCATATGCGCCCATCACATGAACCGCCAGGGAGTCGACGAGGGCACTCATCGCCCCCCGCGGGCCGACGACCTCCGAGTAGTCCTGCGTGTTGCCCGCCTCCACGTCGAGCAACGTGGAGATGATTCGCACTGAGTCCGCCACCGTCTCGACGACGGTCGCGTACAGCACCAGGCCCGAGCCAACCTCCCCGGCCAGTCGCTGGGCTGTTCCCCGGTCCGCTGCTCCCGTCCAATGCTCGCGTACCACCGACGGCGGGACGGCACGCAGCGTGCCGGCGCCGTCCAGCCTGCTGCTCAACAGTATCGCCGCATCATCCCGCCACGGATCCAACTCCGCCCCGATCGTCTCGAATGGCACCACGGCGATCAGCATGCGGGCGAGTGCCGCACCGCTCGGCCAGAAGGCCCAGGCGGCGATCGCGACTCCGATTACCACAGCACCGAGCGCCACCGCACCGACGCCACGCGACACCTGCCGCTCCCGGTGCCGGCGATCGAGCGCGCGGCGCTCGCGTGTTGGGATCACCGGAACCCGCGCCGCCGCGCCCGCCGCCTCGACGAACGCACCAGCCGTCTCGAAGCGATCGGCCGGCACTTTGGCCAGCGCCCGCTCGATGACTTGTTCCAGCTCGCCCGACACGGTCGGCCGCACGGTCCGAAGGCTCGGCATGGGATCGACGAGTTGCCGAGCGATGACGGCGGCACCGGTGGGGCCCGTGAACGGCGGGTCGCCGGCCAGCATCTCGTACAGCATGCATCCCAGGGCGTAAACATCCGTGCGCCCATCCAGTTGCTGCGTGGCGCTCGCTTGCTCCGGGCTCATGTAGTGCGGCGTGCCGAGCGACAGTCCCGTTTCGGTGAGCCGCTCGCCGCCCGCTTCGCGAAGCGCCCGCGCAATACCGAAGTCGGCGACCACGGCCTGCCCCTCCTGCAGCAGGACGTTTTCCGGCTTGATGTCGCGGTGCACCACGCCCTGCCGGTGCGCGTAGTCCAGGGCACTCGCCACCTGCCGTGCGGTCTCAATCGCGTCGTCGATCGGAAGCTGCGTGTGGCGGTTCAGCTTGTCGCGCAGCGACTCACCTTCCACGTACGGCATCACGTAGTAGAG
>CP070716.1:954235-958109 GCA_020350425.1 Gemmatimonadota bacterium | reverse complement strand
AGGGTGAATCCTGCCGGACGTGCCAGCCTGCGGCCTACGGTCATGTCATACCACGACGGAAGAGGACGGGCCACCCCTCGCTGTGCGGACCGCCAAGATAACCTCTTGAAAGCGTGTCGGTTAGAGGCCACCCGATTGCCAGGCGTTCTCCCACGGGTGGAAAGATGCGTCAGGCCGCTCAATCCGTCGGTGACCTCGCCCACATCGTCGTGCGGGTCGCCGGAGTACCATGGTCCGGTGCCGTGCAACGGCCGGCAGATCGGTGGCACGCCGGATGGCGCCGTGCCGGGCCGAGCGCCCTCTCCGGTACGTGTAATGTCATGTTTGACAACGTGTTAGAGGACCGGCCCACCCTTCGTCGGGACGCCCCCGGCCACTTGCGCGGCGCCGAGAAGCGCGTAACGTCCGAGGAGTCATGCACAGAGTCCCCAACGTGAAGCTGCGCGGGAACCTAGGCTGGACCCTCGTCGAGATGATCCTGGTGCTGATGATCTTCGGCACCCTTCTGGCGATCGCGCAGCCCGCGCTCCGGGATTGGCTCGACCAGGCGAAGATTGCCCGCGCGATCACCGACATCGAGGCGATCCAGGCCGATCTCGCTGGGTGGGAGTTTCTGGAGGGCAGGCTGCCGGCCTCGTTGGCGGAAATCGACCGGGCCAACAGCCGCGACCCCTGGGGCAACCCCTACCAGTACCTGCGTTTCCAGGGAGCCGCTTCGGGAGCGATGCGGAAGGACCGTTTCTTGGTCCCCATCAACTCTACCTACGACCTGTACAGCATGGGGAAGGACGGCGTGACCTCGTCGCCGCTCAACTCCACGGCCGGCAAGGACGACATCGTCCGCGCCAATGACGGCGCGTTCATTGGGCTCGCCGCCACGTTTTGATGTCGCCCATCCCGCTCAAGCCCACCGCCGCCTTCCTGCGCACGCGCGTCGCCCGCCGGGTGCTCTTCCTGTTCCTGGTCTGCGCGCTGCTGCCGCTCACGGCGATGGCGGTGTATTCGTACATCGACGTGACGGGCCAGCTGCACCGTCAGGCGCGGGAGCGTGTGGTGCAGGCGGCCAGGAACTCGGCCCAGGCGCTGATCGAGCGTCTCGACTTCGTCGATCACGATCTCGCGGAGTTCATGGCGGGGAGGGCCCCGTACGCCAATCCGGCGCAGGCCTTGGGCCGTGCGGTGCGGTACAGCCGTCCGGTCCGGGGCGTGATCCGTCAGACCGCGGGAGGCGCGCGGTCCCTCCTGTATGGCGAGGTGTTCGAGCCCCCCGCCGTCGAGCCGGACGAGCTGGAGCATCTCCAGCAGGGCAATCCGCTCCTGGTGACGCAGGTGCGTTCCGGGGGCGGCGCCGTGTACATGGGACGGTTGTTCGACCCGGGCAACCCGCGCAGCGACGTCGCCTGGGCGGCGGTCAGCCCGGCGTACGTGGCCGTGGCGGGGGAGGACGCGGCGGGACTGCCCTACGACATGAACCTCTGCCTGCTGGACCCGGACTACTCGCCGATCTACTGCTCGCGCCCGGTGACCCCTGCCACGATTCGCACCTGGCGGACCGGGGGGAGTGGGGACATTCCGGACCGGTTCGACTGGCGCGACGATCAGGGCCGCTACGTGGCGGGCGCGAAAGAGATCCCGCTCGCGGCCGCGGCCTACGCCGTCTCCCGGTCGGAGCCGGAGTCCAGGCTGAACTGGAAGCTGGTGCTGAGCGAGGAGCGGGCCACGGTGCTCGAGCCCATGGTGAAGTTCCGCAATCGCTTCCCGTGGACCGTCCTGCTCACGATCCTCGTGGTCGCGACCCTCGCCAACTTCCAGATCCGGTACAGCATGGATCCGTTGGAGAAGCTGCAGGAGGGCACCAGGCGCATCGCGCAGCAGGATTTCGAGAGCCGGGTCGAGGTCGCGAGCCGCGACGAGTTTCAGGATCTTGCCGAGTCGTTCAATGCGATGGCCCACCGGCTGGGGCGGCAGTTCAACGCGTTGACCACGATTAACGAGATCGACCGCCAGGTGCTGTCGGCGCTCGATACCGACCAGATCATCCAGACGGTGGTCGCCCGCACGCGGGGGGTGCTCGAGTGCGACGCGGTGGCGCTCTGCCTGGCGCAGGGAACGGGTGTGCGGGCCCACTGGGTGCTGTACGCCAGCGGCCGCGACGGTGAGGGAAGTGCGGTGCGCACCCTGCAGCTCCCCCCGGAGGAGATCGAGCAGCTGAAGGCGGAGCCCGAGTTCCTCTATTTCCATCCGGACAGGCTGCCGAGTTACCTGCGCGACGGTCCGCTGGCCGAGCGGGGCGTGGGCTACTTCCTCGCGCTGCCGATCTTCCTCAAGCAGAAGCTCTCGGGCGTCATCGCCTTGGGGCACCGGGCGCGGCCGGATTTGAGCGAAGAGGATCTGGTCCAGGCGCGGCAGCTTGCCGATCAGGTGGCCGTCGCGCTGTCGAACGCGCGGCTCCTCGAGGAGCTGGACCAGTTCAACTGGGGGGCGCTGGCCGCCCTGGCCCAGACGGTGGATGCGAAATCCCCGTGGACGGCGGGGCACTCCCAGCGTGTCACGCGCCTCTCGCTCCGCGTGGGCCGGAAGATGGACTTGCCGGGGGAGCAGATCGATGTGCTGCACCGCGGCGGCTTGCTGCACGACATCGGCAAGATCGGCGTGCCGGCCACGATTCTGGACAAGCCGGGGTCGCTCACGGAGGAGGAAATGCAGACGATGCGCGACCACGTTACGGTGGGCGCGCGCATCCTCACGCCGATTGCGGCGTATGCCGACATGATCCCCATCGTGCTGCGGCACCACGAGCGCATGGATGGCTCGGGGTATCCCGACGGGCTGACGGGGGAGGAGATCCCGTTCCTGGCGCGACTGCTCGCGGTGCCGGACGTGTTCGATGCGTTGACCTCGGACCGCCCGTACCGCAGCGCCCTGCCGCGTCCGAACGCGATCGACTTCATCATGCAAGGCACGGGGGATCACTTTGAACCAGACGTGGTGGAGGCGTTTCTGGCCGTCATGCGCGAACCGGAGCCAGAGGTCCCCGAGCAACTGACGGCGGTGTTCCCAGAGGTGATGGCGTAGGCATGCAGGTCCATGGCGCTTCCCGATGACCACCGGGCCCGATTGGGGCAGAAGGCTGCAGAGCTGCTCGCGGAGATGCGGCAGCAGCGTGATGCGCCTCCTCCGGGACCCGGTGGCGCGACCGCAGAAGGGGGTACAAGGGTGAGAGTACTGAGCGCAGTGTTCGGCGTCGTCGTCCTGGTAGCGCTCGTTCTCGTGGCGCTTCGGTTCCTGCCGAAAGACAAGACGGTCCCCGTCGAGTTGCTCGGCACGTGGGAGACCGAGTTTCCGTCCCACGCGCAGCATCCCATGGAGTTCGCGGCCGATACCCTCCGGTTCCACACCGAGGAGGGATGGATGGCGTACGCGATCGTCCAGGTGCGCAGCCGCGAGCAAGAAGGCAGGGTGTGGTACCGCTTCGACTACGAGGCGGAGGGTGAGAGCTTCGAGCTGACCTTCTACTACTTTGCGCCGCCGGACGAGCGCATCCAGTTCGAGAACCAGCCGCACCTGGAGTGGCGCAAGGCCGCGCCGGAGAGCGAGTGACGGTCCACGGGCTGCTGCTGACGCTCGCGGCGGGTGCGGGAGCAGGTGCGGCGCCCACGCCGGCCGTTCCGGACACGGCCTGCATCGTGATGAGGACCGATAGCCTGCCGCTCGACAGCCGCGAGAGCCCGCTCGACTCGCTCAGCTTCACGGTGGGCGGTTATCCGGTGAAGGTGTGCTACGGCCGTCCCTCGGTGCGCGGCCGCCCGGTGTTCGGCGCCCTCGTGCCCTATCGAGTCATCTGGCGCACCGGGGCCAACGAGCCCACCATGAT
>CP070716.1:950240-954135 GCA_020350425.1 Gemmatimonadota bacterium | reverse complement strand
CGCCATCGAACGCGGGGGCCTGGTCTTGCTGGCCGATTTCAGGAACCGCACGGACGACTCCACCCTCGCGGACGCGGTGCGGGAAGGCATGCGGGCCCTGCTCACGGACCCCAGGCTGGTACGTCTGGTCAGCCCGACCGCGGTGCGGGCGGGCCTGGAACGGATGGGCCATCCAGCGAACACGCTGCTCGACGAGACCATCGCCCGAGAGCTGGCGGAGCGTGAGGGCGCGCAGGCCTTCGTGACGGGAGCGGTCGATCGGCTCGGGACGGGCTTTCAGTTCACGGCCCGGGTCGTTGGCGCCGTGGACGGACGAGAGCTGCTCGTGGAGCGGGTGACGGCGGACGATGAAACAGGGGTGATCGATGCCGTGGACCGGCTCGGCACCCTGGTGCGTCGGGGAATCGGCGCCTCCATCGAGGGTGCGGCAACACGGCCCAGCTTGGCGCGAGTGAGCACACCATCCCTCTCGGCGCTGCGGGCATACTCCGCTGCCTGGCGCGCTGACGGTGGTCCACAGACGATTGCGCTGGCGCGTGAGGCGATCGCGATCGATAGCGCCTTCGCCGCGGCCTATGTGGTCCTGGGAGCTGCCCTGGCGTCCATGGCCCGGATGGAGGAGGCGCGGCTGGCGTATGACAAGGCATACGAGCTCCGCGATCGGCTCTCCGAGTGGGAGCGTCTGATGGTCGAGTCCCTGTACTATGCCCGCCATCTCCAGCTCGAGGGCAGAGAGCGAGCCCTGGTCCAGGTGCTCGCGCTCGATCCCTCCCACAGGGGGGCGCTGGTCAACCTCTCGGACTTGCGATTGACCCAACGACGGTTCGCCGAGGCCGAGTCCCTCGCCGTGTCGGCGATACGGCTCGGCTACAACCGCCACGTCGCCTACTGGAATGCACTCGAGGCGCAGCTGGCCCAAGGACGCGATGCCGCGGCCGAGAGTCTGCTCATCCAGGCACCCGCCGAGCTCCGGCAACGGCTCGACCGTGCGGTGGCACTGGCCGTACGCGACTGGGAGGCGGCGCGAGCGGCGATCGAAGTGGCCAGGGACAGTCATCACCTCCGCGTGCTCCAGGGGCTCCGCGGCAAGCTCTCCTTGGACGAGAGACACCTGGGCACGGAGTTTCGGTGGTGGCCGCTGCAACTGCTGCGGTACACCGGCGATACGGCCCGCGCCTTACGCGCCGTGCAAACCTGGCGTGCGCGAGTGGGGTGGGACACGCTGCGGCCGCCTGCGCGCGCCTACTGGATCTTGATTCCGACGCTGGCCGAGGCCGGCCGCGTCGACGAGGCGCTGCGGCTGCTCGACGAATGGAGAACTCTGGTGCCGGACGATCCGCGGCACCGCTCCGATGCGTACTGGAGCCTCGGGGCGATCGCGCTCACGGAGGGGCGACTCGACAGTGCCGCAGCCGCGTTCCTCGCCTGGCACGACGCTCCGTTCGCCGAAGACACCCACCGCTACAATCGCGGCCTGATCGAGGCGGGCACGGCCCTCGATCGGGCCGGTCGCCCCGACACGGCAATCGCGTTGTACGAGCGTGCGCTGTCGGTATGGACGATGGACGGGGTCCACTATGAGGCGACGTGGTACCCGCTCGTCCTCCAGCGACTGGCTGAGTTGCACGAGTCCCTGGGCAACGCCGACCGGGCCATCCACTACTACGGCGAGTTCATCGACCTGTGGAACGACGCCGACCCCGACTTACAGCCCCGGGTAGCAGACGCCCGCCTCGCATTGGCCCGGCTGGCACGGAACCGGTGAGGCCACACGCCTGGCGGGCTCATGGCACCCTCGAGACGTAGGTACTGAGACGGCCAAGTCTCAGGAGCAGGTGTAGACCGGAACAGGAACGCATATCACAGCGTTTCAGGTCGATCTCGCAATCGTCACCCGTTGCATCGGCGCCTACACCAGCTTGTGGCTTTCGCTCTCGGCTGCATCATCCCACGGGATACGCTGAGCTCCCGTAGCCACGCCGATTCCGGTGCGGAGCCCGGCAGGGCCGTGCCGACGGTTCCGATGGGATCGCGGTTGTCGCATCTGCCCACGGTGCCTCGGCCGTCTGCCCCCGCGGCGCTCGCCGCTGCGCACCCCATGGCGGCCCTCCGCACCGTGGGCCATGTTCCCCTCCCATGACGACGTCCCCCGCTCTTCGATTGGAACGCTGGTCCGGACCCGCGGCGGTGGCGCTGATCGTCGTACTGTCGGCGATCGCGCTGCGCTCGACCCGGCCGCCGGCGCCGGTTCCCCGCTCCGCGCCCGACACGGCGTTCTCGTCCGAGCGCGCGATGGTCCACGTACGCGCCATCGCCTCCGAGCCTCACCCGGTGGGCACGTCGGCGCATGCACGCGCGCGCGAATACGTGATGACGTCCCTGCGCTCGCTTGGCCTCCAGCCCGAGGTTCAGACTACGACCGCGTTCCGGCAACGGGGGACGCGCGTGCGCGCCGCGACCGTGCACAACGTGATCGCGCGCATTCCCGGCACCCGGTCGACCGGCGCGGTGGCGCTGGTGTCACACTACGACTCCGAGGTGCTCACGCCGGGCGCCGCCGATGCGACCTCCGCGGTGGCCGCCATCCTGGAGGCCGCGCGTGCCCTGCGCGCGGGACCGCCGCTTGCCAACGACATCATCGTGCTAATCACCGACGCGGAGGAATCCGGTCTGCTCGGCGCGGACGCGTTCGTGTCCGAGCACCGGTGGGCGCGGGACGTGGCGCTGGTGCTCAACTTCGAAGCGCGAGGCAGCGGCGGGTCGTCCTACATGTTCGAGACCGGCGCCCGGAACGGGTGGCGTCTGCGGGCGTTCGCGGAGCACGATCCCCATCCGGCGGCGAACTCCGTGTCGTACGAGGTGTACCGCCGCATGCCCAACGACACCGACTTCTCGGTGTTTCGTCGCGCGGGTATCGTGGGTCTCAACTTCGCGTTCATCGACGACGCGCATACCTACCACCAGTCCTTCGACACGCCGGAGCATCTGTCGGAAGCATCGCTGCAGCACCACGGCGAGCACGCGCTCGCCCTGGCGAGCCACTTCGGCTCGGTGGACCTGACCGCGGGATCCGACGCCGACGCGGTGTGGGTGAACTTCCCGGGCCTCGGCCTGGTCGTGTATCCCGCGACCTGGGCGATCCCCCTCGCCGTCCTCGTCGTGGTGCTGTGGATCGGACTGCTGGTGTGGGGGCTCCGGTCCCGGCGCGCGCGGGTGCGCGACGTCGTCGCGGGTGGGCTGCTGGTTCCCGTGGCGCTCGTCCTGGTCAACCGCGGCGCGCACCTGCTGACGGGACACCTGTACCCGTTGCACGTCGAGCACGACCTGCTGCAGGGGAGGGCGCAGTACGTCGAAGGATGGTACCTGCTCGCCGTGGTCGCCCTGACCTGGCTCCCGGTGGTGGGGCTCTGGATTCTCGCGCGGCGCTGGTTCCGTGCCGGTGGCGCGGCTCTCGGCGCGCTCCTGCTGCCGACTGCCCTCGTTCTGTTCGCCGCGGTCGCGGCGCCGGGGGTGACAGTGGTGCTCCAGTGGCCCGTGCTCAGCGCGCTGGCGAGCGTGTACCTGGTGCTCAGGCTGGGCGAAGCGCGGACCGGGGGCACGCCGACCTTCTGGTGGCCCGCCGTCCTCGCCCTGCCGACACTGCTGATCCTCGTCCCGCTGCTGTACCTGCTGTTCATCGCCATGAACATCGAGCTGGCACCCTACCTCGCGGTGATCGCGGGCGTGACGCTGGTGCTGACGTACCCGTTGATCGACGCGGTCCGTCGGCCGAACTGGTGGTGGAGCCTGGTGTCGGCCCTCGGGCTCTGCGCGGCGTTCGTGGCGGCGGGCCTGCTGTCCCGCGGTGTCAGCACCGCCCGTCCCGCCCCGACGGCCCTGCTCTACGCGCTCGACC
>CP070716.1:946145-950140 GCA_020350425.1 Gemmatimonadota bacterium | reverse complement strand
GGCTGTCGGTCGGCTCGCCCAGCGCGTTGCAGCGGTACAAGGCGGCCGTGTCTTGCAGCACTCCGCTGTTTACCCCGGGGGTGGGGAAGCCGATGGCCGCGACGAGGAGCTGCCCGTCCGGGAAACGGCCCACAGGGAGCGGCAAGCCCCGCCCCTCGACGATGGTGATGGCAACGGTGCGAGCGAAGCCGCCGGCGGCATCGAAGAAGGACATCCTGGAGGCTCCCCAGTCCCAGGCCACCAGTGAGTCGCCCGCAACGGTCCACAGAGCGGAAAGGTTGGCGAACTCGCCGGGGCCGCCGCCCTTGCGGCCAACCGCGTGACTGAATCGCCCCGCCGCGTCGTAGAAGCGCAGCTCGTGGGTGCCGCCGTTGGCGACGACGACCCCCCCGTCGGGGAGCCGCGCGGCGCCCGTGACCCGGTGTAGCTGGTACTCCGGATCTCCCTCCAGCACCCCGATCTGCAGGAGCGGTTCGGGGGCGAGCCCCCACGCCGGGAGGTCGGTTGCTGCCCCGAGCGCATACTCCACGATCTGGATCTGCGCGCTGTCACGCACGATGGCCGACTGACGCGCGGTGTCGCGTCCGCAGCCACCCAGGGTGATGAGGAAGGCACCGGCGAGGGTCGTGATCTGTCGGGCGGTCATGGCGCGTCCGGGGAAGAGTGGCATCAGCGTCGCGGACAGTCTTAAGACGCGTGGAGCGTGTCCATCGTTGCCCGTGAGGCCAGCAATGGGGATCGCCCGCATCGGGTAATGGCGGAGTGCGGGTTGACATATAAAAGACCGTTGATTAAATAATCATTTATGAAACAGCCGCGACCGAAGAAACTGGCCCGGGCAGTGGCCCGCTATCGGGCTCTGGGTGACGAGACGCGCCTGCGGATTCTCCACTTGCTGGTGGGGGGTGAGGTGTGTGTGTGCGACTTGGCCGCGCAGCTCGACATCACGCAGCCGCTGCTTTCGTTCCATCTGAAGACCCTGCGCGATGCCGACTTGGTGCGGGCCCGGCGGGACGGTCGCTGGACGCACTACTCGGTCGATCCGGGCGCGCTCGAAGAGCTCGGTGGGAGCCTGAGTGCCCTGGTTCGGGAGCACCGAAAGCGCTCCACGCTCGCGGTCAAGTGCTGCTGACCCGGTGAAGCCGCATCGAACTCGGTGGTTGGAGAGAGAGGAGTAGGGTATGACGGAGGACATCAAGGGCACCGTGCGCGATCACTACGCCAAGGCCGCCCGCAGGGCCGCGCAGGGCGGGGCGGCGTGCTGCTGTTCGGACACCAAGGAAGAAGAGGCGATCTCGCTGAACCTCTACAGCGACTCGGAACTCGCCACCGTCCCCGAGACGGCGCGGCTCGCATCGCTGGGCTGCGGCAATCCCACGGCGTTGGCGGAGCTTCGAGAGGGCGAGGCAGTGCTGGACCTCGGCTCCGGCGGCGGCATCGACGTGCTGCTCTCCGCGCAGCGCGTCGGCCCCACCGGGAAGGCCTACGGCCTCGACATGACCGACGAGATGCTCGACCTGGCACGCGAGAACCAGCGCAAGGCGGGGGTGGAGAACGTGGAGTTCCTCAAGGGTGAGATGGAGGACATCCCGCTCCCCGACGGCAGCGTCGACGTGATCATCTCCAACTGCGTGATCAACCTCTCGGCCGACAAGGCGCGCGTGATCGCCGAAGCGTTCCGCGTCCTCAGGCCCGGCGGGAGGTTCGCGGTGAGCGACGTGGTCGCGCTGGGCGAGGTGCCGCCGGAGGTGCGGGCGAACGCCGCGCTCTGGTCGTCGTGCCTCGGGGGGGCGCTGGAGGAGGGTGACTACCGCGCCAAGCTGGCGGCGGCCGGGTTCGAGGAGATCGATCTCGAGCCGACGCGCCACTTCGAGATCCCGGGCGTCGCCCCGTTCATGAGCGCCTTCGTGCGGGCGCGCAAGCCGGGCTAGCGCACCGTGTCGGCCTTGGCGGCGAGAATGAAGTCGCTCTCCGTCAGGCCGTCGATCTTGTGGGTCCAGATCTTGAGACCCACTGTGCCCCAGCTCAGGTAGATGTCGGGGTGGTGGCCTTCCTCCTCGGCCACCGCCCCGACGCGGTTCGTGAACGCCAGCCCCTGGGCGAAGTCTTCGAAATCGTACTCCTTCTCCAGGTGGTGCTCATCCACCACCCGCCACCCGCTCCCGAGGATGGCGAGCAGTGCGGCGATCTGATCCGATCGAAGAGGCGGCACGCCGCCGCGGCAGGGAACGCAGTGCTTCTGGGCTAGTTCGCTCATGGGGCCTCACCGTGCAGTCGAGATGGGTCTGGCATGCGAGCGCGCAGTATACCCGCGCGCGAGGGCCCTCGTCTACCGCTGAACCCCCGTCACGCCTCCGCGGTTCCCCTTGCCCCCGTCGCGCCTCTGTGGCTACGATACCGGCGCCATGAGCGCCGTCTTCCGCATCAACGAGCTGCGCGACCACCTCGGTGACGAGGTGACCGTACGGGCCTGGGTGATGACCACCCGTTCGAGCGGGAAGATCGGCTTCGTGGTGCTGCGCGACGGCACCGGCTACCTGCAGGCAGTGGTGCTCAAGAAGGAAGTCGAGCCCTCGCTGTGGGAATCCTTCAAGGAGCTCACGCTTGAGACGGCCGTCCAGGTGCGCGGGACCGCCCGGGACGATGAGCGTGCGCCCGGCGGGGTCGAGCTGACGGTGACGGGCATCGAGGTGCTTGCCACCAGCCCCGACTTTCCCATCACCCCGAAGGAGCACGGCACCGCATTCCTGTTCGAGCACCGGCACCTCTGGCTCCGCAGCCGCCGCCAGGTGGCGATCATGCGGGTGCGACACGAGGTGGTGAGTGCCATCCGGGACTTTCTCAACGAGCGTGAGTTCGTGCTGGTGGACACGCCGATCCTGACCGGTGCCATCGGCGAGTCGGCCGGCACCCTGTTCGAGACGGAGTACTTCGACCTGGGCAGCGCGTACCTGGCGCAAACGGGGCAACTCTATCTGGAGGCGGCGGCGGCGGCCCTGGGGCGGGTGTATTGCTTCGGCCCCACCTTCCGTGCGGAGAAATCCAAGACGCGGCGCCACCTGGCGGAGTTCTGGATGGTGGAGCCCGAGGCGGCGTGGCTCGACTCCGACGACAACATGCGACTGCAGGAAGACTTCGTTTCCTACATCGTGGGCCGCTGCCTCGAGCGCCGCGCGGAGGATTTGAAGGAGCTCGACCGGGACACGGCATCGCTCGAGCGGGTCACGCCGCCGTTCCACCGCATCTCGTACAGCGACGCGATCACCAGGTTGGGCGAGCTGGGCAAGGACATCCAATGGGGGCAGGATCTCGGCGCCGATGAGGAGATCGCTCTGTCGGACACCTACGACCGGCCGGTGTTCGTGTACAACTACCCGCGCGCGGTGCGGGCGTTCTACATGAAGCAGAATCCCGAGGATCCGCGCACGGTGCTCAACAACGATCTGCTCGCCCCCGAGGGCGTTGGCGAGATCATCGGGGGCAGCCAGCGGGAGGACGACCACGACCGGCTGCTGGAGCGGATTCGGGAGCTGTACCTGCCCGAGGAGCCCTACGGCTGGTACCTCGACCTCCGGAAGTACGGCACCTTCGTGCACTCGGGCTTCGGGCTGGGCGTCGAGCGTACCGTGGCGTGGATCTGCGGCATCCCTCACATCCGGGAAGCGATCGCGTTCCCGCGGATGATGACGCGCCTCTATCCCTGAGCGTCACCCCCGGATTTCACTTCGTCCCACAACGCGTCGAGCTCCTCCAACGATGCGCGAGCCATGTCGATGCCGCGCTCAGCCGCCAGCCGCTCGATCGCGCGGAACCGTTCGGCGAACTTGGCGTTGGCGCGCTCGAGCGCGGCGCGCGGGTCGCTGCCCAGTTTGCGGGCCAGGTTGACTACGGCGAACAACAGGTCACCGATCTCCCCCGCGATCTCCTCGGGCGTGGCGCCCTGCTCGATCTCCCGCTCGAGCTCGCGCAGCTCCTCCCGCACCTTTTCCCGCGGC
>CP070716.1:941999-946045 GCA_020350425.1 Gemmatimonadota bacterium | reverse complement strand
TCTCAAGTTCCTCCCCTTCACCGACTTCTGGGGAGTGCGCATCGGGATCAAGAACTACGGCTTCTTCGATATCGACAAGCTGACCTACGTACTGGAGTTCGGCGCCGGGGTGTGGTAGTGCCGTGCCGGAGCGGCGCCGGAGCATGGCTGTCTAAGTGGTTGACCAATAAGAGGTTATAGGCGCGCACCGGACGGGCGGCTCGCCCGGTCCGCCGCGCCACCGGTCTACCCCTCGCTCCCTGGACCGGGATGTTACATTTGGCGGTCCGCAATTCGCTGCTCGAGAGGCCCCGGAAGGGCCCACCGGCACGTGGGTTGCGGGCTGATCATATCGGGCCCTGAACCGAGCAGACGAGCGATGCACACACTCGCCATCATCAAGCCGGACGCCGTGGGCGGCGGCAAGACCGGGAAGATCCTGGCCCACCTCGAAGAGGCCGGCTTCGTGATCCGCGCCGCCAAGCTGATGCGCCTCTCGCAGGCGGAGGCCGAGGCGTTCTACGAGGTGCACCGGGAGCGGCCGTTCTACCGCTCTCTGGTCGCATTCATGACGTCGGGTCCCTGCCTGCCGATGATCTTGGAGCGGGACGACGCGGTGAACCACCTGCGCACCGTCATCGGCGCCACCGACCCCGCTGAGGCAGCCGAGGGCACCGTGCGGCGCCTCCACGCCGAGAACAAGGAGCGCAACGCCATTCACGCGTCCGACTCGCCCGAGAATGCCCAGCGGGAGGTCGCCTTCTTCTTTCCGGAGAGCGATGTCCGGCGCCTGTGGGGCGCCACGGTGCGTTGACGCAAGTCTAGGTCCCGAATAGGTTTAACGGCTATGTTGCGCGTCGAATTGCGCGCGCTGCACGACGGTCCGATCGAGACAACGGCGGACGTCCCTGCGGACGCCCCGCTCTTGGCCGACGTGGATTTCGTGCTCGCGGAGGCGGTGCATGTCGGCGGACGGCTCATGGAAAGCGGGGCTGGCCGCTACTACTGGCACGGCCGCCTCACAAGCGCGCTGACGGCGAAGTGTCGGCGCTGTCTCGCCGAGGTGTCGGTGAAGCTCGACGCCGAGGTGCGCACGCTGTTCACCGAGGACCCGGCCGAGGACGAGACGGCCTATGCCGTCGCGCCCGAGGCGGGCGAGCTCGACCTGAGTGACATGGTGCGCGAGGAGTTGATCCTTGCGGTGCCGGAGTACGTGCTGTGCCGCGAGGAGTGCCAAGGGCTCTGCGCGCAGTGCGGCAAAGACCTGAACGACGGCCCCTGTTCCTGCCGGCCAGCGCCCGACCCGCGGTGGGGGGCGCTGGAGGAGCTGAAGCAGCGGTTGTCCCACGACGAGGAGTAGCGATGGCGGTTCCGAAGCGACGCACGTCCAAGGCGCGCAAGCGCAAGCGCCGCACGCACGACAAGGCACAGGTGGCGGCCCTGCAGCCGTGCCCCCGCTGCGGCGACCCGCGGCGGCCGCATCACGTCTGCCCGAGCTGCGGCTTTTACGGCGACCAGAAGCGTGTGGAGGTCGAGGAGGCCTAGCGTGATCCGGATCGGCCTGGACGCGATGGGTGGTGACCGCGCGCCGGTCGTCCCGGTGACGGGCGCGGTGGAGGCGGCCCGCGAGCTGCCGGAGTCGTGCGAGATCCACCTGGTGGGCCGTCGGGCGGAGGTGGAGGAGGCGCTCGCGCGGTTCGAGCTGCCGGAAGGCCGGATTCGCGTGATCGACGCCAGCGAGACCATCGGCATGGGCGAGAAGCCGCTGCAGGCGATCCGCGGCAAGCGCCACTCGTCGATTCGGGTGGGTCTGGAGCGGCTCAAGTCGGGCGAAACCGATGCGTTCATCTCGGCCGGGAACACCGGCGCGGTCATGGCGGGCAGCGCGCTGTTGCTCGGCCTGCATCAGGGGGTGGAACGGCCCGCGATCGGCGCGCTCTTTCCGACCGCGACCAAGCCGGTCCTCGTGCTCGACGCCGGGGCCAACATCGACTGCAAGCCGCGCGAGCTGCGCGGCTTCGCCCACATCGGCGCGGTGTACGCCCGCGATGTCCTGGGGCGCCACAACCCGTCGGTCGGGCTGCTGAACATCGGTGAGGAGGAGGAAAAGGGGAACGATGCGGTGCGGGAGACCTACGCGCTGCTGAAGGGCGACCAGCTGCTCAACTTCGTGGGGAACGTCGAGGGGAGCGATGTCCTGCACGGCGAATTGGACGTGGTGGTGTGTGACGGGTTCGTGGGGAACGTGCTGCTCAAGTTCTACGAGACGGTTGCGCACCTGTTCGCCGGCTTCCTGGAGCGGGAGATCGAGCCCGAGTTGCTGCAGAGCCCAGGAATGGGCCGGGTGTTCAAGATCCTCGACTACTCGGAGTACGGCGGCGCGCCGCTGCTGGGCGTGAAGGGCGTGGCCATCATCTGCCACGGGAGCTCGCCGGCCCGGGCCATCAAGAACGCCATCTTCGTGGCCGTCCAGGCTGTGAAGGTCCACCTCACCCAGCACATCGCCGCCGAGATGGCCGGCGACGGGGAAGCCGCATGAAGCGACCGATCGCGCAGCTCGTAGGCACGGGCCGCTACACGCCAGAGAAGATCTTCGACAACGCCTACTTCGAGACCATCCTCGACACGTCGGACGAGTGGATCCGGGAGCGCAGCGGGATCCGCGAGCGGCGCATCGCCGAAGAGCACGAGACGCTCGCCTACATGGGCGCCGCGGCATGCCGGCAGGTGCTCGACGAGGCGGGGCTCACCCCGCTCGACGTGGACGGGATCGTGCTGGGTACCGCGAGCCCCGATCGCCTCCTGCCCTCGACCGCGTGTGATCTCCAGGCGGAACTTGGCGCCCACAATGCGGCGGCGTTCGACGTCGCCGCCGCCTGCAGTGGATTCCTCTACAGCCTGTCGGTCGCCGAGGGGATGATTGCCAGCGGCACCGCCGAGAACGTGCTGGTCGTGGGTGGCGACCGGCTCTCGAAGATCGCCGACTACACCGACCGCACGACGGCCGTGCTGTTCGGGGACGGCGCGGGGGCCACGCTGGTGCAACCCGCGGGCAACGGGAAGCGCGGTATCCTCTCCACGTATCTCAAGACCGACGGCAGGCTGGCCGAGCTGCTGTATCGGCCCGGAGGTGGTGCCAACCATCCGCCGGACGAGCAGATGCTCCAGGATCGCACCTACTTCATCAGGATGGCTGGCCGCGAAGTATTCAAGAACGCGGTGCGCTCCATGGCTGACGCCTGCGACCGCGCGCTGGAGAAGGCGGGCGTGCATGGGGACGAGGTGGACGTGCTCATTCCTCACCAGGCCAACATCCGGATTATCGAGGCGACGGCCAAGCACGCCCACGTGCCGATGGACAAGGTCTACGTGAACGTGGACCGCTACGGCAATACGTCGGCGGCGTCGATCCCCATCGCGCTCGACGAGTGCGTGCGCGAGGGCCGCATCAAGGAGGGTTCGCTCGTGTTGTTCGTGGCGTTCGGTGGCGGGTTCACCTGGGCGAGCGTGCTGGTGCGGTGGTAACCGCCGTGCTGTTGTGCCCGGGCCAGGGGGCGCAGAAGGTGGGGATGGGGAAGGACCTGGCGGAGAGCTTCCCGGCCGCGCGCGAGGTGTTCGAGGCGGTGGACGAGGCGCTCGGGGTGAGCCTCTCGCAGCTCATGTGGGAAGGCCCGGAAGACGAGCTCACGCTGACCCACAACGCCCAGCCGGCAATCCTCACGCATTCGCTGGCGGCGCACGCGGTGGTGGGTGAGGCTCTGCAGCCGGTTGCCGGCGCGGGGCACTCCCTGGGAGAGTACAGCGCCTACGTGGCGGCGGGGGCGCTGGCGCCCACCGATGCGGCCCGTCTGGTGCGCCGCCGCGGTGAGCTGATGCTCGAGGCGGGGCAGCAGCGCCCGGGCACCATGGCGGCGGTCATCGGGCTCGAGTCCGAGCAGGTGGCCGCGCTGTGCGGCGAGGCGAGCGACGCCGCCGAGGTGGCCGTAGCCGCCAACCTCAACGCCCCCGACCAATCGGTGATCTCCGGTGACCCCGGGGCCGTGGAGCGGGCCGGCGCGCGGCTCAAG
>CP070716.1:937760-941899 GCA_020350425.1 Gemmatimonadota bacterium | reverse complement strand
CCCGTCGTGTTCATCGCGCCGAAGGACGCCGTGCACCGCAAGATTCTCTCCAACATCGAGGAGGTGAAGGCGCGGCGCGGTCGTGTGCTCGCCGTGGTCACGCGGGGAGACGAGGAGATCACGGCGCTGGCGGACCACGTCATTACCATCCCGGAGACCATCGATCCGCTCACGCCGGTGTTGAGCGTGCTGCCGCTCCAGTTGTTCGCCTACTACACGGCCGTGCGCCGCGGTTGCGACGTGGATCAGCCGCGCAACCTGGCCAAGTCCGTGACCGTGGAGTGACGGCGGGGCGGTGAGGGTCGTCCTCCAGCGCGTCAGCCGCGCTTCGGTCAGCGTCGGGAGCCGCGTCGTTGGAGAGATCGGACGCGGCTTCGTGCTGCTGGCGGGGTTCAGGGATTCCGACGGGGAGGAGCAGCTCCAGTGGATGGCCGACAAGGTGGCGGGGCTGCGTCTCTTCCCCGACGATGACGGGAAGATGAACCGGAGCCTGGGCGATGTCGGCGGGGCGGTCCTCGTCGTGTCGCAGTTCACCCTGTACGGCGACGCCCGCAAGGGGCGCCGACCGTCGTTCGTCGAGGCGGCCCCACCCGAACAGGCCGAGCCCCTCTACGAGCGGTTCGGCGCGGCCCTCGTCGAGCGAGGCCTGCGGGTGGAGACCGGTGAGTTCGGCGCGCTGATGGAGGTCGCCCTCGTGAACGACGGTCCGGTCACACTGCTCCTCGAGCGATGATCACGCTCGCCTCGAGCTCTCCCCGCCGGCGCCACCTGCTGGACATGCTCGGTATCGCGCACGAGGTGATCCCCGCCGACGTGGACGAGCGACCGCGCGCCGGCGAGGAGCCCGAGGCGATGGCGGTGCGCCTCGCCAGCGAGAAGGCGCGGTCGGTCTGGGAGCGCTATCCCGCGCGGCCGGTGCTGGCTGCCGACACCGTCGTCGTGATCGACGGCGAGATCTTGGGCAAGCCGCGGGATGCGGCCGACGCCCGCCGCATGCTGGCGACCCTCTCGGGCCGCGATCACCTGGTGATGACGGCGGTGGCCCTGGCGGAGCCGGCCGGCGAGATCCTGCAGCAGTGCGACGTGACGCGCGTGTGGTTCCGCTCGCTGACGCCGGAGGTGATCGAGGCGTATGTCGCCACGGGTGAACCGCTCGACAAGGCGGGGAGCTACGGCGTGCAGGGGATGGGTGCCCTGTTGGTGGAGCGGGTGGAGGGGGACTTCTTCGGCGTGATGGGCTTGCCGCTGCGTCTCGTCGCGGACCTGCTGGCGGCCGCCGGCGTGCCCTACCGCTTCACGCGATAGACGGGGACCGCCCGCGCCTTCCCCTTGAGGTCGAGTGGCTCGAGGGGCTCCACTTCGGGCGGGTGCTTGAGAGCCTTGTAGAACGGCTCGGAGAGCAGGATCTCGCCCGCCGCCGCCTTGGAGCAGAGCCGTGAGGCGGTGTTGACGGCGTCGCCGATCACGGTGTACTCCAGGCGCCGGTCACTGCCGATGTTGCCCGCGAAGACCTCGCCGAAGTTGATCCCGATCCCGATTTCGACCTGGGTTCGCCCGTCCTTGGCCCACTTCTCGTTCAATCGGGTGAGCGTCTCCTGCTGCTGCAGGGCGGCGCGCATGGCGCGATCGGCGTCGTCGTCGTGCGCGATGGGCGCACCCCACAAGGCCATGATCGCGTCGCCCATGAACTTGTCGAGCGTGCCGCCGTGCTCGAAGACGACCTCGACCATCTCGGTGAAGTACTCGGTGAGCAGGGTGGCGATCTCGTCGGGCGTCATGTTCTCCGACATCGACGTGAAGCCGCGGATGTCGCTGAAGAACACGACGACGGGACGCTTGGTGCCGCCCAGCTGCACCTGCTCCAACTCGTTCGCGATCTGCTCGGCAAGGTCGGGCGCGAAGTAGCGCTGGAAGTTCGACAGGACTACCGCTTCGCGACGAATCCGCTCGACGAGCTGGCTGTTCTCGATCGCGACCGCCGCAATCCCCGAGAAGGCGATCAGGAACTCCAGGTCCTCGTCGCCGAACGAGTTCGTGGCGGTCATGTTATCCACGTAGATGATCCCGAGGACCGTCCCCCCGCTCCCCATGAGCGGCGTGCACATCGCGCTGCGCACGCTCTGCATCACGATGGACTTGCCCTTGAACCGGTCATCGGCCGCGGCGTTATCGGTGAGGATCGCGAGGCGCTCGTCCACGGCCCGGCGGGCGATGGATTGCGGCACGCGGGCGCCGCCCCCGTCGCCGAGGCGGTTCTTGGAAATGCGCGGGACCAGATCGTGCTCCGCGCCCTCCAGCATCAGGATGGAGACGCGGTCTACTTCCATCACTTCGAACGTGACGTCGACGACCTTCTCGAGGAGCCGGTCCACGTCCTGCTGCTTGGAGAGTTCCTTGGAGATGTCGAGGAGCAACGACAGCTTCTCGGCCTGACGCTCGTCGAGCGACTCCCCCTCGAGCTTCAGTTGCGAGGCGGAGCTGCGGCGCTGGCCGGCGCCCTCCTGCTTGATCTCGCCCGACTCCTCGAGGGCCACCTGGCGCACGATGGTCGCTTCGGGGGGAGGTGGGCGCTGCGCGAACCCGCCGTCGGTGGAGACCGGAGGACGGGCGGTGGGGGGCGTCACCTCCTGCACCTTGAAGGCGACCTTGCCGAACGTGACGACATCGCCGTCGCCCACCACGGTATCCGACACCTTCGTGCCGTTGACGAACGTCCCGTTGCTGGATCCGAGATCCTGCACCCGCACGCCGCCATCGGAGAGCGTGAGCTCGGCGTGCCGGCGCGACACGGTGGGATCGTAGATCGGCATGTCGCTGGTGACCGCGCGACCCACCACAACCGTGCGTGGCTGCGTCAAGTCGATCGTCAGGTCACCGGCCGTGCTGTGCAACTTGAACGCCCTCAATCCCCAACTCCTTTGCTGGCCGTAAGATGCGTTCCCTCCCCACCGCTCGCCAGGGCGAGCGCCCGCAGCACGGCCTGCGCCTTGTTCTCCGTCTCGACGAATTCACGTGAAGGATCGCTGTCGGCCACGATGCCCGCGCCGGCCTGAACGTGCGCGCGGCCGTCTCGCAAGATGGCGCCGCGGATTGCGATCGCGGTATCCAGCGCGGTTGCGCCCCATCCGAGGTACCCGACGGCTCCCGCATACGGTCCGCGCCGTGTCGGCTCCAGCGTGTCGAGAATCTCCATGGCGCGGATCTTCGGCGCGCCCGATACGGTGCCCGCGGGGAAGCACGCCCGGAGGGCGTCCACCGCATCGAGCTCCGGGCGCAGGCGTCCGCGGACCTCGCTCACGATGTGCTGCACGTGGGAGTAGCGCTCGATCGCCTTGTCGACCGTCACCCGCACGGAGCCGTACTCGGCGACCCGGCCCACGTCGTTGCGTCCCAGGTCCACCAGCATGGCGTGCTCCGCCAGCTCCTTCTCGTCGGCGAGCAGCTCCGCGGCCAACGCGGCGTCGGCATCCGGCGTGGCACCGCGCGGCCGCGTGCCGGCTATGGGGCGCACCGTGATCTCCCCGCCCTCGACCCGTACCAGCACCTCGGGCGAGCTGCCGATGAGGCTGAGGTCGTCGAGCGTGAGGAGGTACAGGTACGGTGCGGGGTTGAGCATCCGCAGCGAGCGGTACACGTCGAGCGGGGCGGCGCCACACGGCACGTCCTGGCGCCGGGACAGCACGACCTGGAACGCGTCCCCCGCGCGGATGTGTTGCTTGATCCGATCCACGTCGCGCTCGAACGTCTCTCCGCTGTACGGCGTCTCCGGCGCGGGGAGCGTGCCGCTCTCCAGCGCGAGGGGGAGGAGGGTCGGAGGTGACGCCAACCGGCCGAGCACGGAATCGATCCGTTCGTTGGCGCGGTCGTACTCCCGCACCAGCTCCGATCGGTCCGCGCCCTCGGCCACGTGCGTGTTGGCCACCACGATCGCCCGCGCGAAGGCGTTGTCGATGATGACGAGGGTGTCGGCGACCATGAAGACCGCATCGGGGAGTTCCAGGTCGTCCCGGGGTCCACCCGGAAGCCGCTCGATGGTGCGGACGACGTCGTAGCTCAGGAAGCCCACGGCGCCGCCGGTGAAACGGGGCAGCCCCGGCACCGGCACGGCCCGGAGGGCGCGCAACCGGTCGGCGATGTCC
>CP070716.1:933457-937660 GCA_020350425.1 Gemmatimonadota bacterium | reverse complement strand
TTCTGATCCTGCTGCTGAACTGGGTCAACACGAATGGCGAGTACATCCTCGGTCGCACCGTCGAGGCACTGACCGAACGGGCCGTTGCTGAGGAGGGCGGCGGCGCCGCGGAGGTCCAGGCGCGCATCGCGGAGTTCTACTCGAACTTCTTCACGGTCGTGAACATCCTGGGGCTGCTCCTGCAGGCGTTCGTCGTCTCGCGCATCCTCAAGTACGCAGGCGTGGCGCGCGCCCTGCTCTTTCTGCCGGTGATCGCGCTGGTGGGTTACACGGTGATTGCCGTGGTTCCCGTACTCGGCGTGATCCGCTGGATCAAGACGGCGGAGAACTCCACCGACTACTCGCTGAACAACACGGTGCGGCACGCCCTGTTCCTGCCCACCACCCGGGAGGAGAAGTACAAGGCCAAGCAGGTCATCGATTCCTTCTTCTGGCGCACTGGGGACGTGCTGTCCGCCGCCGTGGTGGCCGTGGGCGCCCAGCTGTTGATGCTGACCACCGGGCAGTTCGCCCTGGTGAACGTGATGCTCATTTTCGCGTGGCTGGCGTTGGCTGTGCTCATCGGCAGGCGCTACGACCGGCTCGCCGCCGCCACGCACTAGCCCTCCCGCGCGTGGCCACCGGGCCCCCAGCGACGAGTCGCCGCCGGGGGCAGCACCTCCGCTATCCTCCCCGCCCGCCGTCCTCTGCCTTGCGGGCCTGCTCCCTGAGCTTCTTCATCTGTTCCAGGTTCAGCACGATCGAATGATTCGAGTGCAGCAGGTCGGAGAGAATCTCGTCGGTCGAACGCGACTCCCGCTGCCCGGCGGGCCGCGTGTCCTCGAGGAACGGCCACAGCGCGTCGCGGATTTCCTCGGGTAACGCGGTCTCGAGGTACTCCAACGCCGTCCCTCGCAGCATGGCGTCGTCGGTATGGAGGCCGCGGAACGCGACCTTGAGTGGCTGGCGCGGCAAGACCAGCGACAGCACGGTAAACACGTGCTCCAGACTGCGTGAAGCCCGCTCGCGCAGCACCTCGTCCACGACCGGCGACCACTCCTCGTCCTCCATGCGGTCCAGCAGCCGGTGACTCTGCCAGACACCCCGATCCACCCCCACCTCCCGCAGCACCGCGGCAAAGGTGCGTTGCCTCTCGACCGTCAGCTTGGGATTGAGCTCCAGCAGGTGGCTCAGCGCCCGACCGCAGCGATATCGCACCTCGAAACGCTGATCCTCGAGGCCCCAAAAGAGACCATCCACCACCCGGGAGGTCGGGGATGCCGCCAGCACCAGCGGCAGGCGACGCCGGACGGCGAACTCCTCGCTGCGATCCACCAGGCGATCCACCAGCTGCCCGGCGACCTCCGCGGCCACTCCCCGCAGCGCCGTCATCGCCTCGCTCACCACCTCGTCCCACGCCAGCAGCGGCACCGCGTGCGGCACCAGGACCGGCGTGAGCGGGCCCGACGCGAGTGCCGCGCGCACCCGCGTGGCATCCCGCGACCGGAGATCGAGGATGCGCCGCATCACCGGGTCGAGCGGGGAGGGCGCCTCCGCCGCACGCGAAGGCGCGGGCGCCGCACTTTCCCGCTCGGTCCCGTCCGCAGGGGTGGCCCGCCCGACGTGGGTGAGCCCCAGGGCCCCCACGCTCTGCAGCATGGCCGTGCGCGTCGTCGCGTCCTGCACCTCGTCGAGATCGAGCTCTACGGCGCGCGACAGCAGGCTGCGCTCGAGCGTGCGCACGTAGCCACCGCGCAGCCCCAGCGCAACGATGACGGCCACGAGGGACACGCCGACGGCCGCCCCGAGGAGCGTCGAGACCGCGAAAGTGCCGGCAACGAGCAGGATGATCTGCACGACGGCGGCACCCGTCATGTCGCCGAGCCGCACTACACCCACATCAACCAGCGCCTTCGTCGAGCGCTTCTGCTCCGCCGCCAGGGGTGTGAACAACAGCTCGTACCCGGCGCGGTAGAGGCCGTTGCGGAAGATGGACTCGGTTCCCCTGAGCGCGGTGGCACTCACCAGACCAGGCGCCGCGAGGGCGCCGAGGCTCCCCAGGCCCACGCCGGCGGGGAGCAGGGCGACCGTGCGGGTCAGCCCCAGCCGCTGCAACGCCAACCGGCTCCCTGCGGCCTGCACGGCAACCGTGAGCACCGACGCGCCGGTGTAGAACACCGCGAAGAAGCGGAGCAGACGCTCGCCGTCACCGAACGCGCCGGTGGCGCGCGCCTTGAACACGTAATCCACCAGGACCTCACCCATCGTCACCAGCAGCACCAGCGCGACGAGCCCCCTGAGGTACGGCATGCCCACGATGGTCTTGAGCCCGGACGCGGCTGGGGCCGCCGCTGCGGGCGTGCGCGGCACATCCGCTCGCGCCTCTGCCCGCTCGCGGGCGCGCCTGGCTCCGAGCAGCAGCCCCGAGCAGACGAAGTGGAGTGCGGCCAGGATCGGCAGCATCGCCTCCACCGAGGCGAGCACGGCAACGCGCTCCGCCAGGAGCCCGCCGACGACCCCTCCGACCGTCGCGCCGGCGGCGATCTTGCCCACGTAGCGCTTCGCCGTCCTCGGGTCGAAGCGCTCGTTGACGATCGACCAGAAGCCGGAAATGAGCACCGCCCCGAGTCCGCCGTAATGCAGGTACAGCAGAACCGCCACGAGCCCCCGGAAGTCGGCAACGAGGAGCCACTCCCCCAGGAGCAGGGCGCCGCTCGCCGCGAACGCCGCGGGCACCAGACGGGCCGGCCCCACCGCCGTCATCCAGCGCGCCACGCCGAAGGCGAAGAACACCGACACCGCGGCGGAGAGCATGACCATACGGGGGAGCGCCGACACGTCGTAGCTCGAGAGGAACAGCGCGTCCCGCGTCGCCTTGGCCGCCATCTGGAAGGCGATCATGACCACCGCGGTGATCACGGCAACGGTGAGGGCGGTCCGGTCGGCGCGCTCGGTGGCGGTCAAGAATGCTCCGAGATTCAGAACGCTTTAAGGTAGCAGATCGTGCCGGAAACGCGATGAATTGCGCCTGCGCACTGGCGCCATCCGGCTCACTCGGGCGAGATTCTGCTGATCTTCGCCAATTGCGAGTCACGGACGCCATCAGGAGCCGATCATGCAGCTGCGGCGAATCCAAGTGCTTCCGATGTTGTGCCTGGCCCTGCTCCTGCCGAGGTGCCAGGAGGACCGCACGGAGTCGGAGGCGGGCGCCGGCCTGGACCCGACGCCCACGTTGGTGCTGGAGACCACGAAGGGCCGCATCGTCATCGAGATGGACCGGGAGAAGGCCCCCCTCACCGTCGCCAACATCGTGCGGCACGTCGAGATCGGCTTCTACGACTCGCTCACCTTTTACCGCGTGAAGTCGGGCTTCATGATTCAGGCCGGCAGCTTCACCGCCGACCTGCGCCGCCGCTCGAGCAGCGCGAAGCCCATCCTGAACGAAGCCGACAACGGCCTCAGCAACCGCCGTGGCACGGTCGCCATGGCGCGGACGGAGTACATCCACAGTGCCGAGACCGACTTCTTCATCAATCTGGTGGACAACTACAAGCTCGATTACGGGGTGTACCCGGACGGTTGGGGGTACGCCGTGTTCGGGCGGGTGATCGAGGGCATGGACGTGGTCGATGCCATCGCCGCGGTCCCCGTTCGCCCGCGGCGGCCTACCTTCGAGGCGCTTCCGGTGGAACCGATCGTGATCACTCGCGCTTACCTAATCGATGAGGAGCCTGCGAGCTAGGCGGAGCGGGACCGGAGTGGCCGCCTCCCACCGCCACCACCCGAGCCGACACGGCGCGGCGTACGCCCCGTCGTCCACGGCGCCGTAGTCCCACCGAGCGAGCCCATGACACAGCAGACGACGGAACTCGCCTGGAAGAAGGCCATTTGCGGGATCTGCCCCGCGGGCTGCTGGGTCGAAGTGGGGATGGAGAGCGGGAGGCTCGAGGCCATCCGCGCGGACACGGGGCACCCGCTCGGCATGATCTGCCGCCGCGGCCAGCACGCCCCCGAGATCGTCTACTCCGAACACCGCCTCCAGTACCCCATGCGGCGCGTGGGGCCGAAGGGGACCCACGAGTTCGAGCGCATCACGTGGGACGAGGCCTACGACCTCATCGTGGAACGGCTCGAGACCATCAAGCGGGAGTCCGGACCCGAGGCCGTGTCCATCTACACCGGGCGCGGCGCGTTCGAGCTCTCGCTGTGCGACGTGTTCCAGCC
>CP070716.1:929060-933357 GCA_020350425.1 Gemmatimonadota bacterium | reverse complement strand
CGTACATGGTGGTGGACTGGCGCGCCGACCACAGCCTTCGACTGCCGCGGCCGGATCTGTCGCGCGAGACCGGCGTGCCCAACGCCTGCACCCAGAGCGGCTGCCACGACGACCAGCCGTTGGCCTGGTCGCTGCGCTACTACACGCGGTGGTACGGGGAGGCGAAGCGGCCGCACTACGGCCAGGTTTTCGCGGCGGCGCGCGCCGGGCAGCCCGAAGCGCGGGAGCAGCTCATCCAGATGGCGGCCGACCCGCTCTACCCCGCGCTCGTGCGTGCCACGGCGCTGGACTACCTGAGCCGCTACCCCGGCGAGGAGAGCACCGGGGCATTCAACCTCGCGCTGCAGGACGAGGACCCGCTGATCCGCTACACGGCGCTCTCCAACGCCAGCGCGGCCACGCCCGAGCGCTACGTGGAGCTGGTGGCGCCGCTGCTGTTCGATCCGGTCAAGGCGGTGCGCATCGAGGCGGCCATGCGGCTGGCCGATGCGCCGGCGGCGATGCTGCAGCCGTACCAGCAGGCGCAGCGCGCCGCGGGGCTCGCGGAGTACGAGCGCACCATGGCCTACTCGCTCGACTTCGCGTTCGCGGGTCACAACCTGGGAAACCTGTACGGCCGGCTGGGCGATGCCGCGCGGGCGGAGCGCTACTACCGCACCGCGCTCGAGATCGACGACCTGTTCTATCCCGCCAAGTCGAACCTCGCGGTGCTGCTCAACTCGCAGGGCCGCAACGACGAGGCCGAGGTGCTGCTGCGCGAGCTGGTGGAGGACTACCCCGAGCAGTACGAGGCGGCGTACTCGCTCGGTCTCCTGTTGGCCGAGATGCAGCGGGTGGACCAGGCGGTGGAGTTTTTGGGGCGCGCCTCAGCCGGAATGCCTCAGCGGGCGCGGGCCCACTACAACTATGGATTGGCTCTCCAGGCGGTGGGTCGCGTGGGAGCGGCCGAGACCGCGCTGCGCCGCGCGCTCGCCGTGGAGCCTGAGAACATCGACTTCCTCTTCGCGCTCGCCGACCACTACGTGCGGCGCGGCCAACTCGAGCGCGCGCTCACGCTAGCCGACCGCATGATCGCGCTCGATCCCGACAACCCGATTGGGCGGCAGGTGAAGCAATACGTCGAGGGGCAGCTGGCGGGGCGGTAGTCGCGGGCCGCGAGCGCCTCACGGCGTCGGCGGCACCAGGCCATTGAGGACCGCTGCCGCCCGCACCACGTCGCCCGTCGCCGCAAAGTCCACCGCAACAATGTTCGGCAGCGTGCCGCGCTCCCGTTCGCACTCCCGCGCCCGCGCCACGATCGCGGCTTCCGTATTGACGAGCGCCGCATTGCTGGGACGCGGCGACGGCGTCGTCTCGATCCAGTGGTTCATGAGGAAGATGGGGTTCGAGCCCTCACCCCGATTCGGCCGGCAGGAGAACTCCTCGGGGGAGCGGAAGGTGTAGGGCGTCTCCTTCATGACGGCGTACGCCGGGGGGTACCAGGACACCTCACCCGTCGCGTTCTCGCCCATCACGAACAGCCGCTGGCCGCTCGCGATCATCTCGCCCAGCGTGGGGAAGGGACCGCGGGCCGGTCCGGTGTAGAGGTACGGCGGGAGCCCCTGCCGCTCCACGGCGGCGGCGATGTCGTGGGCCGGGACGTAGTCCTCGAGCACCAGCAGCACGATCTCCCGCGGGTTCGTCACCAGGAACCGCTTGACCTGCGCCAGCGCCGTGTCGAACGGGACGGCGCCCAGCTCGCAGAAGCCGTGACACAGGTACAGGCCGGCACGGCCGGTCGTTCCAGTGAACTGATCGCGCACGCGCATCGCCGCCGCGAACGCCTCGGGGCCGATCGCCGCCTCGAACTTGCGCCGGTGCTCCTCGGTCTGGAAATCGGTGATGACGCTCCCGTCCACGGCGTGCCCACGCGTGACGTCGATCAGGAAGGCGCGCACGCCGCGCCGCAGCAATCTGGGGATGCTCGCGTCCTGGTTGGGAAACATCCAGGTGGGATCGTCGGACGATCCCATGGCGTTGTGGGCGCCGGCGAAAGTGATCTCGTCGAGCCGCCGGTCGCACAGCGCGACCGCGCCGTTGCACTCCAGCGGGCTGCCCACTGCGGTGGCGAGCGCCTCCGGCGGACGGACCCGAAACGCGAGGGCCGTGACCCCGAGCAGGGCGGCCACGGCCAGCACGCCGCCGAGCGCGATCCCGAGGGCCGGGTTGAGGTGGACGGTTGCCGCGCCGGGCGCCTCACGCTCGCGCGCGGGGACGACCAGGGTGATCAGCTCGTGGACCGCCAGGAGCAGCGTGAGGGCACCTGCCACGACGACCGCCGAGGCCAGCGTGGAGAGCGGCGCGGCGATCGCGAACCCGGCGATGGTGAACAGGGCCGCGACGCGCAGCGCCTCGCGCGGGCGCGACCTCTGTCGCGTCGCGATCTCGGCCAGCCCACGGTGCGCGATGTCGCGCAACGCAACGCGGTCGAACAGCGCCGCCGCCCACGCCACCAGCATGAGCGCCACGACCGCCAGGCCCGACGCCCAGGTCCAGAGGCCGGCCGTGAACGTTCCCCACAGGTCGCCGACGGCGGCCCGCAGGACCGGGTCGGTCACGGCGCCCGTGAGCGCGGCTCCGCCGAGCGGCACCACCAGCGCGAGGCCCGCCGCCACGGCGAGCAGGCCGATGCCCCCGTTGAGCAGTGCCTGGCGGCGCGCAAGGGACACGGCCACGCTGCCGAAGACGAGCAGCAGCCCGAGGGCGAGCCCGAGGCGGGCCTGCACCCGCAGGCGCTGCGCGGCGCGTAGCGCGGCGAGGATGCGGCCGGAGGTCGCGCCCGTGAACCGCGTTTCCACGACGGCGCGCACGTCCGCGGGAATGCGCTGCGCGATCTCAGGGCTCACGTTCTCGAGCGTGCCGCGCAGCAGCACCCCGACGTCCGGGATCGAGAGGAGCACGTTCTCGGTGCCTTCGGAGAAGGTCAGCCGGTGGGTCTCCAGCGCGGCCCGGCGGACCAGCGCCCGGAACGGCGCCGAGCGGACGACCCCCTCGGCGAACGTGGCGATGACGGGCTTGATCCCCGTGAGATCGCGATTGGCGGCCACCACGCCGTCGGCGATGCGCTGCGCGACGAAGGCCGACATCCCCGGCCGCTGGAGTGAGGTGACGAGCCGGTCGCTGAAGGCGCGCTCATCCAGCACGCTCCTGGCCAGGTAGGCGACCACGGCCGAGACCCCGATCGTGAGGAGACCGAGGAGCAACATCGCGATGGCGATGCGTCGTCTCATCTCAACCTCGCGTGCACGGCGTTACTGCTCGAACGCGAAGACCCGCCTCCAGTCGTCCTTCATCGAGATCACGGTCCAGCCGCGCTCTCCGGCCTCGTCCAGCGCCGCGTCGAGATGGCCGATGGACGACTCGCGGTCGTAGGCCCACTCGCGCTCGGCGTCGTCGTGGTGCACCAGCACCATGAGGCTGGGTCCCTCGCCGGCGGCGGTGTACTGCAGCATCTGCAGGTCACCGTCCGAGTTGCCGAACGCCGCGATGGGACGCCGCCCGATGAAGCGGTGGATGCCGACCGGCTTCCCCTCCTTGTCGTCCACGAAGTCGATGCCGGGCTGCTTCACGAGGACCGGGCCTTCGTCCCACACCTCGAACGTGGTCTGCCCCATCGATCCGATAACCTGTTCGGGGGGGATGCCGTAGACCTCCTCGGTGAGCACCCGCATGAAGTCGATTCCACCCCCCGACACAATGAACGTCTTGAAGCCGTTGGCCCGCAGATAGTCCAGCAGCTCGAGCATCGGCTGGTAGGCCATGCGCGTGAAGGGCTGATCGAAGCGCGGGTGGCGGGAGCTGGCGAACCAGTCGGCGACCAGCGCCGCGAACTCGTCGGTAGTCATGCCGGCATGCGTCGCCATCACTACCTGCAGCACGTCGTGCAGCGATAGCTGCATGAGTGCATCGCGGTCGTCGTCCACAATCGCCTGGAAGGGTTGGCGTCCCCGCCACTCGGGGCGCTCGTCGGCCAGCGCCCGCACCCGCTCCAGCGCGAACAGGAGCTGGAAGTAGAGCGGCTGCTCGGCCCAGAGCGTGCCGTCGTTGTCGAACACGGCGATGCGCTCGGATGGCGGCACGAAGTCGGGGCTCGCCGGATCGGTGACGCGATCGACGAAGGTGGTGATGGACCCCTTCGCGGGTCCGTCGGCCCAGGAGGGAAGGGGGTCGCCCGGCCCCGCGCATGCCGAGGCGATGAGACCCAGCCAGGCGATGATCGTGAGCCTGTGCATCATGGTCCTCCAGGTCACACTCGATT
>CP070716.1:924476-928960 GCA_020350425.1 Gemmatimonadota bacterium | reverse complement strand
GGCCAGCTCGGGCCGCAGCACCTTGAGCGCCACCTTGCGCTGGTGCCGGCGGTCCTCGGCGAGATACACGACGGCCATGCCGCCACGGCCCAGCTCGCGCTCGATGGTGTAGCGGGAGGCGAGGGACGCGCGGAGGCGGTGGAGGAGATCAGTCACGCCCGCTCCAGCGCTGTTTCATCAAAGCCAACGCCGCGCGCACGCTATCCACCTCCGTCTGTACGGCCCCGGGGTCTGGGTCAATCCTGCCTCTGAGATACTGCTCGTAGGCGTAGATCGCGCTCACGGTATCGCCGAGGAGTGCGGCGATGTCGCCCTCGTGCTTGAGAAGGGCTGCCTGCGCAGTCCAATACACGCCCCACCCTCTCATGCGGGCTCGCACCCACCAATACGCCTCGTCGAGCTCCCCCCGCCGCCGGTGCAGCCGAATGATCCAGACGATGGCCGGGGCCGTGGTCCACTCAAAGCCGAGTCCCAAGTGCAGGAGATCCTCCAAACGGTCAAGGGCGGGCGTGTCGGCCGTATCGCGATCGTAGGATTCGACGATGGCCTCGACCAGGGCCGGGCACACTCCGTGGTAGTGACGCTGCCGGTAGCGTGGCAGAAGGTGCCTCACTGCAGCGCGGGCGCCAACAGTGTCCCCCTGCACGACACGGTGGAGCTGGACATAGCAGGGTATGTCGGCCGGCACATCCCCCCTAACAACTCCCGTCGGCAGGTCCGCCGTTACCAACACGCGCAGCGACTCTGCGGCTATCTGCGCGGCCGAGTCAAAGCCGGGATAGATCAGCGACCAATCGATCAGCCGCAGCAGGGACTGCGCACCCGAGTCGGAGCGAAGGGAAAGGGGACCGGCCTGTTGTGCAGCGACCTCCTGCATCCGGCCAGCGAGTAACCCGGCATGCGGAAGGATCTTCCCTAAGACGAAGGAGTCACGGGCCGTGAGCATGCGCGAGCGAGCGCTGTCCAGGACCAGGAACCCGTCGTCCGGCGGGAGCCCCAGACCGAGGAGCATGTGCGGGGACAGTCTGAACGCCACCTGGGACGACAGCACGCGCGGGTCTTCGGCAAATGCCCGCGCACGCAGTGAGCGGACCGCCACCGAATCCCCGAGAGCCAACGCCACGAGCCATTGAAAGCCCACCCAGTCGTCACCTGTGGTGTCGGCCACGGCGAGGTATTGTGGGCCAACCCGCCTGAGCCAGGCGAGGTCCTCCGTCGCCTGGGTCAGGAACACTTGTTGCGCCACCACCATAGGAGTGGTCGAGTCACGCTCCCACGCATCGGCGATAACCTGGCGTGATCGGGCCTCCCAATCCCCACTGGCCAGAATCTCGCCCGAGCGCAACATCATGCCGTACCACGGGACCGCCTCGAGGTCTCCTGGTACGGCGTTGACCCATGACTTGAACGCGGCTATCGCACTCGCTACTGTCGCTGCACTGTCTGCCTCAGTTAGGACACGCAGCGCCCCGATCACGACGCGGTCGCGACCAGACAACCGGTCCTCCAGTCCCCGGACCCTCTCGAGCCCCATGGTTGTGTTGGGCTCGGGTACTCCCCAGCGCAAACCCGTGACTGCTTGCCGCAACGCAGCCAGCGCGAACGTGGAGTCCATCTGGAAGGCACGGTCGTAATTCGCAATGGCATCGCGGAATCGCCCCTCGCGGTAAGCACGCATCCCCGCGAGGTACTCCCACATGGCGTCCGGATCTTGCTCATCCAGTGTCGCGAGTCGCTCTCCGCTCTCTCCCAACCGATCGCGCAGCAGCCCGAGCGCTAACCGACTTGGCAACACGCTCACGCTGTCCACGGCCACGTCAAAGGTGTAGTGATCCACCTCCTCTCCATCCGGCACCCGTTGCAGGAGCGCGTTCACCGTGAGTCGCGCCCCCGCCTGCACCAACCCACCGCTGACCAGTAGCCCCGCGCCCAGATCCGCCGCCAGCCTGAACCACGCATCTGCAGAGCTCGCGGCTCCGGTGCGGGTCATGTCCTCCCACTTCCGCTGCCGCGTTCCGACGTCGACCACCTTCGGCCCGAGCTCGCCCGAAAGGACCGCATAGAGCAGTTCCGGCAGTCCCTCCTCGAGGCTCGCCGTCCTTGGATCCGTTGCAGCCACACGGAACGGCATCACCACCAGCAGATCGGGGTCCAGCTCCGCCCGCTTCCACTGCGTGGCCGCCCAGTGATTGCTGAACGCGAACGCGGTCACCGCCACCACGAGCACCACAGCCATGCCCATCGCCGCCCGCCGCACTTGTCTGCGCACCCGCTGTCGCCGGTCAAACGCCACCGTGTCCACGGCCAGCGCCTGCACAAACTGCTGCGCAGTCGTGAACCGGTCGGCCGCGTTCCGGGCCAATGCCTTGGTGAGCGCTACCTCGATCGCGGCCGGCACCGCCTCGCGCACCACCGAGATCCGCGGCGTCGGCTCCGTCAGCTTCTTCGCCAGAATCGCCTGTGGCGTCGGCCCCGTGTACGGCGTCTCGCCCGTCAGCATCTCGTACAGCACACAGCCGAGCGAATAGAGATCGCTGCGCGCGTCAACGTCCCTGTCGCCACTGGCCTGCTCGGGACTCATGTAGGCGGGCGTGCCCACCGCCAGCCCGGTGTCGGTGAGCTTGGCACCCGCTGCGGCCGTCACCGCCCGCGCGATCCCAAAGTCGCTCACCACCGCGTGCCCAGCTGTGAACAGGATGTTCTCGGGCTTGACGTCGCGATGCACAATGCCGAGTGCGTGGGCATGGCCGAGTGCGTCGGCCACTTCTCTAGTGATCTGGAGTGCATCTTCGACAGGGAGCTGCTTCTCGCGGTTCAAGCGATCGCGGAGGGATTCGCCTTCGACGAATGGCATCGTGTAGTAGAGCTGACCATCGGCCTCGCCGCAGTCGTAAACTGCAAGGATGTTTGGGTGCGTAAGCTTGGCTGCGATATCGATCTCGCGGAGAAACCGCTCGCTGCCGAGCGCTACAGCGAGCTCGTGACGCAGGACCTTGAGCGCGACCGGGCGATTGAGCTTCTCGTCCTGGGCGAGGTACACCACCGCCATGCCGCCGCGGCCGAGCTCACGCTCGAGGGCGTAGCGATCGGCGAGGGCGGCGCGAAGGCGGTCGGAGAGGTCGGACACCACCCACCCTCCCATGCTGATCTCCGGCTAGAATAGTGCTCAGGTCCGTGAGGAGCCAGAGCGAAAACGTCTGATAGCCGAGCATCTCCGTCCGGTTTAGCGCGGGTCTCCAGGACGAACCGCCATCGCTCGTGGTCCCACGGCGGGGTGTGTCACCCTACCTCTGAACCCGCGACGCTCCAGCGCGCTTCGATGCATGGGAGCCGAGACAACGGTATTGGCTTCCTGATCAAGGAACAGGGGGTCGAGCACCCAGCGTCCGATTGCCGGCGGCATCTGCGGTATGCGGCATGAGCAGTCTCATGCACCGGGAACTGATCCGTGTGCAACGCACCGCATGGGGATGCGAAGACGGTGCGCGATCATCCCCAAAGACTCCTTCTGTGATCCCCGTCACAGCCGTTACCTCTGCTGTCGCATTTCGTCTCTCTGTGTGTGCCGGCAGCTGCCGGTGTGCCTTGCTGAATGCGTTTTCTGGAGAGAGCAGCATGCGGCAGTCCACGCGATTTCGTCCGGCGTTCACGACGCTCACCCTCATCGCGGTGATCGCCGCCTGCGGTGACGGGACCGGCCCGTCGGGCCCGCCCGTGGTCGCGAGCGTGAACGGCGCCACCCTGCCCAACGGGCCGGTGGGCAGCACGGTCATCGTGGAGGGGAAGAACTTCGGCGCCGAGCAGGATGGCGGGGCAGTGCGGTTCACCTCGGCCGGCGGTACGGTCGCGGCCCTGATCGCGAGCGCCGACGACTGGACCGATGGCTTCATCGTCACCACCGTGCCGAGCGGTGCGGTCACCGGACCGCTCGTGGTGGAAACCTCCGAGGGCACCAGCACACCCGTGACGTTCACCGTCACGCAGGGCGCCGCGTTCAGCCCGTCCACCGTGAACTGGACGGCCACGACCAACCTGCCGGCCGGGCTGAGCGGCCTCGCAGCGGTTGCGACCGGCTTGGGGAGCGCCCCGATGGTCTACGCCATTGGCGGTGCGGACGACGGCGACACGCCGCAGACCACGGTCTACTCATCGACCGTAGGTGCGACCGGTTCCCTCGCGGCGTGGAACCAGACCGCTTCGCTTCCCCAGGCGGTCGCGTTTCACCGAGCCGTGGTGGCGACACCCGCCAACGCCCCCGTGTCGGGCTCGGGGTTCATCCTGGTGCTCGGTGGTATCACCGATGCCCAAGGCACCGTCACGGGCACGATCCAGCGCGGCGCGCTCGCGGCGGACGGATCGGTGACGTCGTGGTCGTCCGCGGGCACGCTGCCGCAGCCGCTCCACTCCTTCGGCGCGGCAATCGTGTTCGGCCAGCTGTACGTCTGGGGCGGCGCCGGGACCGGCAACACCCCCTCGGCCGCCGC
>CP070716.1:919874-924376 GCA_020350425.1 Gemmatimonadota bacterium | reverse complement strand
CCGGCGTTCCGGGGTGTCCTGGCCCCGATCCTGCTCACGCTGTCGGGGGCGAAGTTCGTCCTCGTGGTAGGCTTCTACATGCACCTCAAGTTCGACCACCAGCTCTTCCGGGTGATCTTCACGGTGCCGCTTCTCATCGCGGTGGCGGTGGGGATTGCGCTGCTCTTCCTCTTCGGGGTCGTCACCCTGACCTAAACGCGCGGCGCCGGCGTGGGGGAAGACTCGCCACGCCGGCGCCGCCGTGTCTCCGGTCGTCCTACTGCGGGATCCGTCCGATCGAGTCAGCCGGCTCGTCGACCGCCGCACCCAGCGGGTGCGCGGCGAGCTGCTCGCGCAGCCTCGGGTGTGCGCGCCACAAGTAGTAGCTCATCCCCACCGCTGCCATCGCGTTGCCGACGGCGACGCTCCACCACGCGAGCGCACCGAGCAGGGGCTGCGCCCATACGACCAGCACGATGTAGAAGCCGAACTCGAAGGCGGCGAAGCCCACGGCCGCCAGGAACAGCACGGCGGGAATGCGCTCCGCCTGATGGGCGAACGCCGCGGCGACGGCGCCGACGATCAAGAAGGTCATGAGGTGGACCAACGTGTACCCCGCCACGGCCTGTGCGCTGATCACCACCTGCGCGGGATCCTTCAGGCCCCAGAACAGTGCCGACCCCAACATGCTCGGAGTGAAGAACGGTTCCCGGGCGATGATGTCCACCACCAGGTACCAGAGGGCGATGGCCCCGGCGCCGATCAGGCCGGCCATGAGACCCTCGCGGAGGATGCGCTTGACGTCCATGCCTGCTTTCCCCTTCGAATCGTAGGTGGCGAGCTACCTAGGTACCCCGTGACACCCGGTCGGTCAAGTGTCGCCACGGTAACACCCGGGCGTTGCGGAGGAGTTCCCGGCGTGTTTGCTTTGTGTCCCGATCGGGGAAAAGACCGGCGACGGATGATGGTTATCGTGGTTAACAGTGACCCGGGGCCCGGACGTGCCGCAGATCGCCCTCACGTCTAGTCGGACGGCCGACTATCTCGAGCTGACCAAGCCGAACATCGTCGGGATGATCCTGGTGACGGTGGCGGCAGGTTTCTATCTCGGCGCGCCTGATACGCTCGACGGGCTGCTGCTCGTGCACACGTTGCTCGGCTCCGCCATGGTGGCGGCGGGGAGCAACGCCCTGAACCAGGTGCTCGAGCGCAGGATCGACGCCCGCATGCGCCGCACACAGAACCGCCCCTTGCCTGCCGGGCGGCTGCGGGTCCCGGAGGCGACGCTGATCGCATGGACGCTCGGCCTCGCAGGCGTGGGCTACCTGGCGGTCTTCACCAACCCGACGGTCACGCTCTTGGCAGCGGCCACGCTCGGCTCCTACGTGTTCGTGTACACGCCGCTCAAGCGGAAGACCTCGCTGTGCACCCTGGTCGGCGCCGTGCCGGGCGCTCTGCCCATCGTTGGGGGCTGGGCGGCGGCAAGCGGCGCGGTGCCGCTGCAGGCGTGGGTGCTGTTCGGCATCCTCTACCTCTGGCAGCTTCCTCACTTCCTGGCGCTGGCATGGATCTGTCGCGACGACTACGAACGGGCCGGACTGCGCATGCTGAGCGTCACGTCCGGGGCCGAAGCCACCTTCCGGCAGGCGTTGGCCTTCGCGGTGGCGCTCCTGCCGCTGAGTCTGCTGCCCAGCATGCTCGGCACGACGGGCTCGGTGTACTTCTTCGGCGCGCTGCTGTGCTCGTTGTGGCTCATCTGGGCCACGGCGACCGCCGCGCGCGACCGCTCCAAGGCCAAGGCCAGGCGACTCTTCCTCGTCACCGTGGCATATCTGCCCGCGGTGCTGCTCCTGATGATTCTGGACCGGGCGCTGTGAGCCGCCTGACCGTGGCGCTGGCCGGTGCCGCGCTGCTCGCAGCCTGCGCGCCGGGGCCCTCGGTGCGACCAGCTCCGCTGCTGAGCGACTCCGCTCGCTTCGAAGATTTCGCCGCGCGCTACGTGAATGGTGAGCTGCGTCCCGCGCGAGATGCCGACGACCCGTACGCGTGGCTTCGTGCAACCGCGGACCGGTCCGAGTTGGCGTCGGCACACCTGGTGCTCGAGGAGCTGCACGCGATCGACACCGCGCAGCTCACTGGTGTCCAGCGGATCGACTGGCTCCTGGTGGAGACGCGCGCCAAGCGCACGATCGCCGACACGGTGCTGCGGGAAGCCGAACGGGTGCCGACGCGGTACATCACGGTCGGTGGGATCTACTGGCAGGTAGCCGGCGACGCCGAGCCGACCGCCGAGGACTGGGCAGAGGTGCTGGAGACGCTCGAGGAGCAGCCGGGGGCGCTGGCGATCGGCCGCGAGCGGCTCGTCGATCCGCCCCCTCTGTGGATCTGGCTCGCCGAGCAGAGCGCCCGCGGCTTCGTGGGGTTCCTGGACGGCGAGTTCGTCGAGCGTGTGGAAGCGGCGCCCGATACGCTGCGGGAGCGGCTCGCCACGGCGGCCGGGGCGGCGAGCGCCGCGCTCGAGGCCTACGTGGCGTTCCTCACCGACACGCTGGAGCCGGGCGGCGAGAACTCCTGGGCGGTGGGAAGCACCTACTACGATTGGGTGCTGCGCGAAGTGCACTACCTACCGTACACCGCCGAGACGATGATCGCCGAGGGGTATCGGATCCATGAGGCGACCAAGGCGGCGCTCGATTCGCTCGCGCGCACCGTGGACGGTGGGAAGAGCTGGCGCGAGCTGGTCGCCGAGATGCAGGGCCGCCACCCCGAGCCCGGAAAGATCCTGGCCGAGTACGAGCGGGAGTCACGGCGGGTCGAGGCGCTGCTCATCGGTGGGGACCTGATCCGCATCCCGCCGTGCGAGGATCTGATCCTCGTACCCACCCCGCCGGCGCTGCGGGAGACGTATGCGTGGGGCGGGTACGGCGGGATCCGCGAGCGAGACGACGTCATGGTAGGCCGTTTCTTCGTGACAGACGTGGTTCCCGGCATGACCCCCGAAGAGGTAGACGACAAGCTGCGGGCCCAGAACTTCGGCTGGATCGCGGTCATTGCGCTGCACGAGGGTTACCCGGGTCACCACCTGCAGAACGTCTACGCCCGTGTCAACGGCCGGCCGTTGCGCCGCCGCTTCGGCAATACCTACTACGGGGAGGGGTGGGCGCTCTACGCCGAGCACTGGATGCAGCGCGCGGGGCTGTTCATCAACACCGACCAGCGACTCGCCCAGCTCCAGATGCGCCTGTGGCGCACGGCGCGGGTGATCATCGATCCCTCGCTCCACTCCGGCCGCATGAGCTACGAGGAGGCGGTGCAGTTCTTCATGGATGAGGTGGGGCTCACGCGGTCGGCGGCCGAGGCCGAGGTGAACCGGTACACGACCTGGCCCACGCAGGCCCCCTCGTACATCATCGGTTGGCTCGAGATCGAGAGGCTCAAGGCGGAGCTGGCCGCCGAGCTGGGCGAGCGCTTCCAGGAAAAGCAGTTCCACGAGACGCTGCTGGAGCAGGGGAGTCTGCCGCTGGCGCTGCTGCGAAGAGCGATGTTCGAGGAGATGGTGGACGCACAGTAACCGCCCCCGCCCGAACCCACCAAACAGAACGGGCGCCCGGTCAGCGACCGGACGCCCGTCGATCCATGTGAGCGAGCCGTCTCAGTTCACGGCACGTACCCGCACGACGCGCGAGCCCGCCTGGCCCTGCCGCACCTGATAGATACGCAGCGACACGATGCTCCCCGAAGAAACGCCGGCGAGCGCCTGCCCAACCTCGTCCACGGTGCGGACCCGCTGACCGTTCACGTGCGTGATGATGTCGAGCACGCCCTGCCGGGGGCTCGCGGGCGCCAGCCCCTTGTCCCGCGCGGGGCCGTCCGGATCGATATCCACGATGATCGGCCCGCGACTCTCCTGTCCGATCACCGACTCCTGCGCCACCAGTTCCGCCGGGAACGGCTCGATCTCGAGCCCGAGCTTCGACTCGTACGAGGCCGTCTCGCCCGGCTCCGGACGATCGACGCTGGCCACTTCGGGCTGCTCCTGCGTGTCGGCTTCGCCCAACACCACGGCGATCTCGCGGCGCTCACCGCCCTGGCGCATCACGGTCACGGCGATCCGATCGCCGGGTCGCTTGAACCCGACCATCTGCTGGAGCTGGGCGACGTAGTCGACCCGGCGGCCGTCGACCTCGATGATCACGTCGCCCGGCTGGAGGCCTGCCCGCTTCGCGGGGCTGTCGTCGCTCGAGAAGTCATTGACCATCACGCCCCGCACCTCGTCGAGGCCCACGAACTCGGCGTCCTCCGGCGTGGCGTCGATGATCGTGATGCCCAGCGCCGCCCGCGTGACCTTGCCGTGCTCGATCAGCTGCTCCGAGACGATCCGGGCCAGGTTGATCGGGATGGCGAACGAGTACCCTGCGAAGAAGCCGCTCTGGCTGGCAATGGCGGAGTTCACGCCCACCACCTGGCCGTTGACGTTGACCAGCGGGCCACCCGAGTTGCCCGGGTTGATCGCGGCGTCGGTC
>CP070716.1:915191-919774 GCA_020350425.1 Gemmatimonadota bacterium | reverse complement strand
AGGGGTCGGAATTCTACATCCGGTTTTTTCGGCGAGCAATACCCGATGGAGCGGGTTGCCACGCCCCCCCGCCGGGCGCCGCGCGGCGCAACCGACGGCGGGCGGGGGCCGTCCCGCTCCCTGCCCGCGCCGCGCCGTCGGGCACGCGGCTTGCACTATTCCCTGGCAAGACCCGGCCGGTCAGCACCGCGTATCGCCCCCGCTATGCGCAGCGTGACCCTCATGGCCCGGACAGGCTCCCCTCGGCGACCGGCGCAGGGGAGCGCGTGATTACGCGAGGGACGTCATGACCAAGCCCACCGAGAAGAGCAAGCCGATGACCCCGCCCAAGGACAAGGCGAAGGAGTGGCCCAAGGCGAGCCCAATGCCCAAGCCGCCCACGCCGAGTGCGCCGGGCGCCGGGCCCGCCAAGGGCACGGGCCCGTTGAAGCACAACCCACCGAAGCGGTAGCGGCACTACCGCGGCGGCATCCCCTGCCGCCGGCATAGGAGGAGCGGCCCGGGAAGCATCTCATCCCGGGCCGCTGGCGTTGTTGCCCGTTCGCCGAGTCACGCGCCCGCGGCCTGCGGGGGCCGGGCTCCACGAAACCCGCGCCCCGGGCCCTCCGTCTAGATTGCAGGCTTCGCCGCAGCCACCCGCAGCCAAGGAGACGCTCGATGCGCACGCCGGTCGCCACCACCCTCGCCGCCCTGACGGTCGCGGCGTGGGCCCTGCCCGCCGCCGCCCAGACCCACCGAACCGACGACCCGGTGATCCACCGCATGTGGCAGGTGGGGATCGAGCAGTCCCAGGTGGAGCAGCTGGCCCACATCCTCATGGACTCGATCGGCCCCCGGCTGGCGGGCTCCCCCGAGCTGGCCTCGGCCCAGGACTGGCTGGTGGGGCTGTACGAGCGCTGGGGCGTCACGGCCCGCAAGGAGCAGTACGGCACCTGGCCCGGCTGGCGCCAGGGCACGCTGCACGTGGACCTGGTGAGCCCCCGGGTCCAGACGCTCGAGGCCGAGCTGCTGGCCTGGAGCCCCGGCACCGACGGGCCGGTGGAGGGCGAGGTGGTGGACTTCCTGTCGCTGGCCGTGGGCGAGCCCGAGGAGTGGCTCCCCAAGCTCGCCGGCAAGTGGGTGATGCTGCTCCCCGCCGAGCAGATGTGCCGCGCGCCGCAGGAGGCCCGCACGTACGCCCGGCCCGAGACGATCGAGCGGCTCGCAGCCGAGCGGCAAGCGGCGTGGATGGCCTTCTGGACCCGGGAGGACGAGCTGGGCGGCTACTACCGGTTCCGACCGCTGCTGGACTCATCGCAGGCGCTCGGCTTCCTGCAGAGCTGGTGGTCGGAGGGCTGGGGCGTGAACAAGGTGTTCGACACCTGGACCCGCACCAAGCCCTCGCTCGACATCGGGTGCGAGGACTACGGGCTGCTCGCCCGCATGGTGCGGAGCGGCATGGCGCCGCGCATCCGGGTGGACGCCGACGCCGAGCCGCTGGGCGTGGTGCCGCAGTTCAACGTGATCGCGGAGCTCGAGGGCACCGAGCTGCCCGACGAGTACGTGATCCTCTCCGCCCACCTCGACTCGTGGCACGCCGCCACCGGCGCCACCGACAACGGCACCGGCACCATCACCATGCTCGAGGCGATGCGCATCCTGAAGGAGACGTATCCCAACCCCAAACGCACCATCCTGGTGGGCCACTGGGGCCCCGAGGAGATGGGGCTCATCGGCTCGCGCGCCTTCACCGAGGACCACGCCGACCTGCTGGACAAGATCCAGGTCGTGTTCAACCAGGACAACGGCACCTGGCGCTTCGAGCTGATCGAGGGGCAGGGGTTCGCGCGCGCGGGCGAGCACGTGACGCGCTGGATGGCGGCGGTGCCCGAGGAGATGGCCGAGCACGTCACGCTCGACTTCCCCGGCCCGCAGGAGAACCAGGGCAGCGACCACGTGAGCTTCCTGTGCCACGGCGTGCCGGCGTTCCGGCTCCAGTCGCCGTACGACGAGTACCGCCAGTACACCTGGCACACCAACCGCGACACCTACGACAAGATCGTGTTCGACGATCTCAAGGAGAACGCGACGCTCGCCGCCATGCTGGCCTACGCCGCCTCGGAAGATCCGGAGCGCGTGCCGCGCGACCGGGTGGTGCTGCCGATCGACCCGCGCACGGGTGAGCCGCGGGCGTGGGTGAGTTGCGGCACCGCGCGGCGCAGCGCCCACGGGCGCTAGGACGCGGCGCGGCGCGGCCGCCACCGCCAACGCAACGGGGCGCCACATGGCGCCCCGTTCTCGTTTCATCGCGTCGCGTCGCGCGCGCTCAGAACACCACGCCACCCCCGAACGCGAAGATGATCTCGTTCAGGTCGCAGCCGTCGCACAGCCAGCGGCGGTACAGCGCCTCGAGCCTCAGCCCCGCGCCGTCTCCCACGCGGAAGCGGTAGCCCGCCCCGCCGCCCGCGAGCGCGCTCTCGATGTCGCCCCCGAGCGTGAGCCACCCGAAGTCGGCGGCCACGTACGCCGAGTTCCGCTTCTGGGGCGAGAACATCCAGCCGCCCTGCAGCACGCCCGAGAACCACGCTTCCTCGGTCGCGCTGTTCCAGCTGAACAGCACCTGCGGCTCGATCATCAGCGCCGGCGTCGCCCAGAACGTGGCGTAGATGGACGGCAGCACGAGCGCGCCGGTGCCCGGGAGCGCGATGTACACCTCGGTGTCGCCGCCGCCGGGTATGGCCAGGCTCACCCCAGCCTTGGTGCCGATTTCGATGGAGCCCTTCTGGGCGTGGGCCAGCGGTGCGGCGGCGAGGGAGAGGACCAGCAGGAGTGTGAGGACGCGCATGGGAGCACCTCCGGAGGTGGATGTGACACACTCCCGTCGGAGGGGGCCGACGATTGGCTCCAAAATGGAACCCCCGGGTTCCGGCGCAAGATGGGGGATCTGGGGGCGGCCTCACGCCCATCTGACTCCGCCCGGCTCAATTGGGCGCGTGGACGTCCTGATCATCGATGACGATCCGGCGGTGCGCCGCGCCGTGGGAAAGGCACTGGAGCGCGCCGGCTACGGGGTGGAGACCGTGGACACCGGCCTCGCCGCCATGGCCGCCGTGCGGGCGCACTCCTTCCACGCCATCGTGTGCGACGTCCGGATGCCGTTTCTCGACGGCGTGACCTTCTACGACGAGCTCGAGAAGGCCGACCCCGAGGCCGCCAAGCGAGTGGTGTTCGTCACCGCCTTCGCCACCGACCCGACGGTTCAGGCCTTTCTCGAGCGCATCGACCGCCCCGTGGTGGAGAAGCCCTTCGAGCTCGACGACCTGCTGGCGGTGGTGAAGGCCTCGAGCCGCTAGCCGCTAGCCGCTACTCGGGCAGCGGGATGTCGGAGTTCCAGGTCGTCGCCTTGATGAGCCAGGTGCCGTCGGCCTGCTTCTCGCAGATGGTCATGTACTTCCCGACGTCCCGATAGGGCTCCTCCATCCCCTCCATCTGCATCGCCGCCGACCACGTGCCCATGTCGTACGCGAGATCGCCGAACCCCTCGGTCGCCGTGGCGGCGATCGTGAACTCCGTGACCAGCGGGCCGGCCGCGTAGGCCAGCTCGATCGCCGCTCGCCCCTCCCGCGCGACCGCGTGCGGCGGCATCTCGACGGCGTTCTCCGTGAACAACGCTGCGACCGCCGCAGCGTCGCCGGCCAACAGGGCGTCATGGTACCCCTGCCGCACGCCGTCGATCGCCGCCAGGTCCTCCTCGGTCAACGGTCCCGCTGCCGGGTAGCAACCGGAAACCGCGAGCACCCCCACTGCCGCCGCCACCATCAGTGACTTGATGCGCATGGCGCTTCCCCCTGCTGAGGATTGTCTCAAGCGGGGGAAGCTACCGCCCGGGGTCGCGTCGGCTAGGGTGACGCCGCGGAAAACGCGAGTGATTCGCTGCGGTTCGTGCCGCTACTCGGGCTCCGCGCCCAGCTCCTGCCCCGTCGCTTCGAGATAGGCCCGCTCCACCGCCGGCGTTTCGAAGTACGCCTCGAAGAAGCGGTTGCGCATGGGGTCGTCGCCCGCGAAGCGCGTCTGGTATTCGCTCAGGTCCACCGCGTCGCGCGTTTCCTCGAGCGTGAGACCGCGGTCGGCCGCGTCCCTGACCTGCGCCATCACCGCCTCGAGCAGCTCCCGCACCGCCAGCACGTACGTCATGTCGTGCTGCAGCGGGCCGTGGCCGGTGATCACGAACGCCGCGTCGAACGCGCTCACCGCTTTGAGCGTCTCGATCCAGTCGCCCAGGTACGACCCCAGCGAAAACGGCACGGGGTTCACCACCAGGTCGCCGGTGGCGAGCACCTTCGACTCGGGCAGGTACACCACCACGTCGCCCCGCGTGTTGCCGCGGCCCAGGTAGTGCAGCTCGACCGTGCGGTCGCCCAGGTGGAGCGTGAGGTCGCGCGCGAAGGTGAGCGTGGGGGGGACCGGCTCCATGGCGCGCATCTCGGGGAGCAGCGCCTGGGCCATCTGCTGCTGCCCGGTGAGGCGCTCGCGTTGCTCGTCGGTGAGTGGCGTGGAGTCGGGCATGAGCCCCGACTCCAGCACCTCGCTAAGCCGCGTGAGAT
>CP070716.1:910342-915091 GCA_020350425.1 Gemmatimonadota bacterium | reverse complement strand
GGCGCCCCGGCTTCCGGCGCCCCGCACGAGGCCCGCCCTGGGGCTGGTGGAGCTGGGTATCCCGCTGGGTGTTCTCATCGTGCTGTTCGTCGCGTTCCTGGTGCTTCAGGCGGAGTATCTCTTCGGCGGCGAGGACCTGATCCGCCGCACCACCGGACTCACCTACGCCGAGCACGCGCGGCGCGGCTTCTTCGAGCTGGTCACGGCCTCGGTCCTGCTCCTGCCGCTGCTGCTCGCAGCCGACTGGGTGCTCGACAGGCGGTCTCCCAAGACGGTCATTGGCTTTCGCGCGCTAGCCGGTGCGCTGGTGGTGCTGACCGGTCTGATCATGGCGTCGGCGTTGCACCGCATGAGTCTCTACCTCGACGCCTACGGCCTGTCGCAGGCGCGGGTGTACGCGACTGCGGTGCTCGTCTGGGCTGCGGTGGCCATCGGCTGGTTCGCGGCCACCGTGCTAGCCGGCCGCGCGGAGCGCTTCGCGTTCGGTGCCGCGGTGAGCGGGTTCGCCGTGCTCGCCCTGCTGAACCTGCTCAGCCCGGATGCGCTGGTGGTGCGGGTGAACGTCTCGCGCGCCGAGTCGGGGCGGGAGCTGGATGCCTCCTACCTCGCGGAGTTGAGTGCTGACGCCGCACCGGCCCTGGTGGAGGCCCAGCCCACACTGCCGCTCGGAGCCCGGTGCGACGTTCGGCGGCTGCTCGTGGCCAATTGGGGAATCGGCGGCGGGGACGGCTGGCGCAGCTGGAACGTCGCCCGCTGGCGGGCACGCCGTGCCGCGGCGGTCCTGCATGACACGGAGGATCCTGCCTGCCGGGCGGCAACGCCCGGCGGCGAGCCCTCGCCTACAGCCTCCCCCGACGCTTGAGCTCGAGGTACTGCTCCACCACGGCGCGGCTCGCCGCTTCGGGCGGCACGTCGAGCACCACCGCTCCGGTCCGGCGCATCTCGGCCAGGGCATCGCCCCGGGCCGCGAGCAACTCCTCGGCGGCCGCCTTGCGATACGCCTCGGCCACCGTCGGCGGACGCCGCACGGCGGCCCGGTCGAGATCGGGATTGCGCAGCGTCACGACCAGGGGAAGGTGCCGCGGCCGGAGTGAGCCCACGTGTGACACGAGCGCCTCGGAGGCGAACCGGTCGATCACGTCGGTGAAGAACACCGTGAGCGCCCGCTTCCGGTTGCGCACCGCCAGGTAACGGAACGCCGCGGGGTAGTCCGGCTCGACCAGCGCGGGCTGGGTGGTCGCCAGCACATCGAGGACCTGGCGCAGGCCGCGGCGGCCCCGCTGCGGCGCCACGTAGTGCCGCACCGTGTCGGCGAACACCATGAGGCCCACGTTATCGTCATGGTAGTTGGCCGCGAACGCGAGCCACAACGCCGCGCGGATCACGTGCTCCATGCGGGCCTCGCCACCCACTTCCGCCGTGAGCAGCCGACCGGCGTCGAGCACCAGCATCACCTGCTGCCGGCGCTCCTCCTCGAACTGCCGCGCGATCACCTTGCGGCGGCGCGCGGTAGCCTTCCAGTCGATGTGGCGCGTGTCGTCGCCCGGCACCCACTCCCGCAAGCTCTCGAACAGGCGCCCCTCGCCCGGGCGACGCAGCGTGGCGAGGCCGCTCTCGCGACGCCGCACCGCTTCGGCCACCGACGCCTTGAGCCGGGAGGCGGGAAGGCTGGGATAGACCGTGACCGACCAGGGGAGATCGATGCGGCCCTGCCGCTGCGCGAGCCCGAGGGGACCGCGGCTCCGCACCGCGAGCCATCCCCCCGACTCCCTCCCCCGATGCCGCGGAATGACGGGCAGTGCATCGCGCACGGTGCCGCCGGCCGGCACCAGGAGCGTTCGGCGTGGCAGCGTGCCCCCGATGATCTCCGGGCGACTCTCCCGCACCAGGAGGCGCGCGCCGCGCGTGGCCGGATTGCGCCAGCGGTAGGTGCACGCCGTCTCGCGCCCCACCGTGAAGCTCTCCGCCCCCTCCCGGGCCACGTCGAGGCACGCTGGCGCCACCGCGGCCCTTCCGTCGGCCACGATCAGCAAGACGAGCGCCACGTTCAGCAGCACGAGCACATCGAGCACCAACGGCGTGACGTACCCCAGGAGACCCACCGGGGCCAGGCAGGCAAAGAGAAGTACGGCGCGCCGCGTGGGGAGGATCACGTCGTCGGCACGTCGGTCTGATCGAGGATCGATTTCAGCGCGTCGTCCGCGCCCACGCCCTCCAGCTCCAGCTCCGGTGCGACCGCCACCCGGTGGCGCAGCACCGCCGGGGCGAGCTGCTTCACGTCGTCAGGGATCACGAAGTCGCGCCCCAGCAGCACGGCCAGCGCCCGGGAGGTTTTGAGCAGCGCGACGCCCGCCCGCGGGCTGGCGCCCAGGGTGAGCGACGCCGACTCTCGGGTCGCGCGCACGATCTGCGTGATGTAGGCCGTGATCTGCGGCTCGACGCGAACCCGCTCGACCACCTGCCGGAGCCGGGCCACCCCCTCCGCATCCACCACGGGGGCGACACCGTAGGTCTCCGGCATGTCGGCCTCGAAGCCCTCGAGGTAGCGGCCCAGAATCCCCTGCTCCGTCTCCGCTTCGGGATACCCTACGGTCACCTTCATCATGAAGCGGTCGAGCTCCGCCTCCGGGAGCGGATAGGTACCCTCGAACTCGATCGGGTTCTGCGTGGCGAACACGGTGAAGGTCCCCGAGAGCGCATGGCTCGTGCCGTCCACCGTCACCGTCCGCTCCTGCATCGCCTCGAGGAGCGCCGCCTGCGTCTTGGCCGGAGCGCGGTTGATCTCGTCGGCCAGAATCAGGTCGTGGAACAGCGGCCCCGGCCGGAACACGAATTCCTGGCTGCCCGTGAGCACCGAGATCCCGGTGATGTCACCCGGCATGAGATCCGGCGTGAACTGGATGCGCGCATAGCTCACATCGAGCGCGCGCGCCAGCGTGCGCACCAGCAAGGTCTTCGCCGTGCCGGGCACTCCCTCGAGCAACACGTGTCCCCGGGCGAGGAGCGCCACGAGGCAGTCGCGCGTCGCGTCGTCCTGTCCCAGCACGACGCGCCGCAGCGCGACTAGGATCTCCTGCAGCTGTCCGCTGGTCGTAGTGCTTGCCACACGTCCTCCACGGCTATCGCGGCGGCGAGCACGCGCTCGTCGCCGTCTCGTTCACGAAGTACCCGCCCGAGGCGCTCTACGGCTCGGCGCGCCTCGGCACTCTGCGCCGCGAGCCCGAGGGATTCGAGCCACTGGAGATCGTCGGCGGCGCGGCGCGGCACGTGCCCCGTCCGGCTGAGTCGGCGGCGCAGCCCGCCTGCGATGCGCCGCACAGCGGCCGCATGTCCCGCGGAGCGCTCCAGGCCCACCGCCAACGCATCCAGATGCTCCAGCGGGGAGCGGCGCCGGCGCTCGATCACGCGCAGGGCGGGCCCGAACCGCACGGCCGCGACGGCGAGGGCGATGAGGCCCGCGAGCGCGAGCTGGAGCATCGCCCATCCGGCGGGGGAACGCTTGGTCCAGGCCCACGCGGCGGCGACGATCGAACCACCCACGCCGAATCCCTGGTGGTACTCGTCGACCATCAGGCGCGACGGCGCCTCGTCGAGCACCCAGCGCAGCAGCAGAGGACCCGCCTCCGTCTCCCGCAGGAGGCGGTTGGAGAGGTAGCGCGAATCGGCGAGGAGGATCACGCGGCCGCCGCCCTCGAGCAGGTGTCGCCACGCGACCGCCCGACCGTCGGCGGTGCGCAGCAGCAGGCGGCTCGTCACGACGGCGGGCGACACACACCCCTCGGGCCGGTCCTCAGCGTCCAGCGCCTCCCAGACGTACCGGGCAGCCGGCAGCGAGTCGACACCCGGAGGGCCCACCACGTCGGATTCGTGTTCGCCCGCATCCGACACGCGGACCACGTCCATGCCGAAGCACTCCTCCACGCCATTGCTTCCCGCCAGGAGGAGCGCTCCGCCACGCTGGAGGTAGCGCATCAGCTCTCGCCGCTCCGCGTCGCTCACCTCCCGGGTCGCGGGAAAGAGGAGACCCGTCTCCACCGGCTGTGGGACGAGGCCCAGCAGAGCGAACCATGCCGTCGAGTCCACCGGGACGCTGTCTGCCGCCAGGCCGTAGAGCGGACGCTGTCGCGGTTCCACGGGGACGCCGAGCAGCTCGAGCGCCTGCGCGAGCCCCCTGGCACCCTCCGGTCCGGCCAGGTAGGTGGAGCGCCGCGCATCGTACAGCTCCTCGCTCGGCGCCGTCCGCAGTCCCGCGATCGCCGCCAGCACGAGCGCGACCGAGAAGGCCGCGAGCAGCAGCAGTGTGGTGCTAGCCCGACGCACGGTACGTGGCGAGCTCGGCGGCCCGCCGATCGAAGATCTGAACCTCGTCCAGCGTGCACGGTGCACCGCCGAAGAGGTGGCGATAGAGCGTACCCACCAGGCCGGTCAGCGCCGAACGGCCATCCTCGTCGAGTCGCGCCTCAGCCACGTACTCCGCCGGCGTCTTGGAGGCGTGGAACACGAGGGCCTTGCGCGCATCCAGCTCGAGGAGCAGCGCCGTGAACCGATGCGCCAGCGCCTCAGTGTACCGCCCATCGCGCACCAGCCGCCGTGCCTCCTCCTGATGCCATGCCGCGTCCCGCGGCCTCTGCACCTTCTGGATTACCTCTCGCTCGCCGACCGCGCGGGGCCTGAGCGCTTGCCACATGAGGTATCCGAAGTGCGCCAGGATCCCGAGCAGCAGCCCCGTGAGGACCGCGAGGAAGACCA
>CP070716.1:905370-910242 GCA_020350425.1 Gemmatimonadota bacterium | reverse complement strand
CCGATCACGGCGCCAACCGGCTCGGCGCCAGCGCGCTGATGCAGGGCCTCGCGGACGGCTACTTCGTCATTCCCTATACCATCGCGGACTACCTCGCGCGCGTCGGGCCGGCCAGGACCGACGTCCAGCACCCGGCGTTCGACGATGTGAAGCGGGAGGTCATGGGACGGAACGCGATGCTGCTCAACGTGAACGGACGTCGCACCGTAGACAGCTTTCACCGCGAGCTCGGCCAGATCGTGTGGGACAGCTGCGGTATGGCGCGCAACCGCCAGGGCCTGGAGCGGGCACTGCAGGAGATCCCCGTCCTCCGGGAGCGGTTCTGGAAGGAGGTGCGGGTGCCGGGCAACGGCGAGGAGCTCAATCAGTCGCTGGAGAAGGCGGGGCGCGTGGCCGACTTCATGGAGCTCGCCGAGCTGATGTGCCGCGACGCCCTCTATCGGGAGGAGTCGTGCGGCGGGCACTTCCGCGAGGAGTCCCAGACCGAGGAGGGCGAGGCCAAGCGGGACGACGAGCGGTTCACGCACGTCGCCGCGTGGGAGTGGACCGGACCGGACTCGGAGCCCCGACTCCACAAGGAGCCGCTTACGTTCGAGCACGTCCCCTTGTCGCAGCGGAGCTACAAATAATGGATCTCATCCTCCACGTCTGGCGTCAGGCCGGCCCGACCGATCGTGGGCAATTCGTCCGCTACGAGGCGAAGGGCATCAGCGAGCACGCCTCCTTTCTGGAGATGCTCGACATCCTGAACGAGGATCTGATCGAAAAGGGCGAGGAGCCCATCGCGTTCGACAGCGATTGCCGCGAGGGCATCTGCGGCATGTGCGGCCTGGTGATCAACCGGTTCCCGCACGGTCCGCAACACGGTGCGGCGACCTGTCAGCTCCACATGCGGCACTTCCAGGATGGCGATCAGATCTGGATCGAGCCGTGGCGCGCCAAGGCGTTTCCGGTGCTCAAGGACCTGGTGGTGGACCGCGGCGCGTTCGACCGCATCCTGCAGGTAGGCGGATTCATCTCGGTGCGCACCGGGGCGGCGCCCGACGCCAACGCCATCCCGATTCGCAAGGAGCACGCCGATCTGTCCATGGACGCCGCCTCCTGCATCGGATGCGGCGCCTGCGTGGCGGCCTGCCCCAACGCCTCGGCCATGCTCTTCGTATCCGCCAAGGTAGGACAGCTGGGGTTGCTGCCGCAGGGGAGGCCCGAGCACCGTGAGCGGGTGCTGCGCATGATCGCGCAGCACGACGAGGAAGGCTTCGGCACCTGCACCAACCACGGCGAGTGTCACGCCGTCTGCCCGAAGGAGATCAGCCTCGACTTCATCGCCAGGATGAATCGCGACCTGTTCGGCTCCGCGCTCGCGGCGAGCAGTCTGTAAGGCGGTCGCGGCCCGGGCGGGCTGTGGAAGCGGACGGAGCGGATCCACGGAGATCCGCCCGTCCGCTTCGTGCGTCCGGGCGTCCCTCGCCGAACCGGGTTCAGGCCGGTAAGTTCTTGAGTTGAAGCAACTTGTGTGGCCGCACAGCGGGATGTCGGCTGCGCCGCCGCTCACCCGGGCAGCGTTTCCGGGGCTCGGCGTATCAAACTGGTCGGAGCGAGACCGGCCGCGGAGTGGAGTGCGAGCACTGACCAACGATCTCGAACGGGCCCGGGCGGACCAGGATGCCATCGATGTGGCATTCGCCGCGAGTGGCGACAGTCAGGCGTTCGAGCGCCTCTACCGGCGCCACGTCGGGCGCATGACCTCGCTGACCCGGTGGTTGCTCGGGCACGACGATGTCGACGACGTGCTCCAGGAGATCTTCATCCGGGTGTGGGAGAAGCTGGACACGTTCAAGGGCCAGGCGGCCTTCTCGACCTGGCTGCACCGGCTCGCCACGAACGTGGTGCTGCGGCGGCGGCAGGAACGGCAGAAGTGGGCGGCCCGGCACGCCGGATCGGAGCTCGAGTTCGCGGCCGCCTCAGGCGAGCCGATGACGCCGGGACTGAAGGTGGACATGGAGGCGGCGATTGACCGCCTACCGGAGAAAGCGCGCGAGGTGTTCGTGCTGCATGACATGGCGGGTTACAAGCACCACGAGATCGGCAACATGCTGGGGATCACGGCGGGGACCTCGCGATCGCAGCTGCACCACGCCCGCATGGCGCTGCGGGGGTACTTCGAGGCATGAGGGAGCTGGACCATGAGTGACGAGTGGACCGCACACCTGTCTGCGTACCTCGACGGCGAGCTGGACGACCGGCAGGGGGACGCGCTCACGGCGCACCTTGCCCGGTGCGAGGAGTGCCGCGGAGCGCTCGCGCAGCTCGAAGGGGTGCGGTCGTGGGCCGCCACCTTCCCGGGCCGGCAGCCGCGGGTGGACGTCTGGCCGCGCATCGCCGAGGAGATCCGGCGGCGGCAGGGTGGCGCCGCGCGTCGGCGCGCTGCCTTGCGGATTCCGCAGGCGCTCGCCGCCGGCATTCTGCTCGCCGCGGTGGCGGGTGGGAGCTGGTGGCTGGCGCGCGCCACCGCACCGACGCCGGAGCCGATCGTGGTCACCCAGCGCGCGCCGGAGGCCGGCCCGTCGCAGCACGCCGCCGTGCTGGCGGCGGAGCGCTACGGCGCCGCCATCGCCGATCTGGAACGGGCGCTGTTGGAGGACGGGGAGGGCCTCGATACGGCCACGGTGCGGGTGCTGCAGCAGAAGCTCGCGGTGATCGACCGCGCCATTTCGGAGGCGCGGGATGCGCTGGCGCGGGATCCGGGCAGCGATTACCTGGCTGACCATTATGCGGGGATGATGAGACGGAAACTGACATTGCTGCGGGGCGTGTCGTTCACGAGCGCCGCGCAGCCGAGTTGACGAGGAGCACGACCCATGCTGACCCAACTGCTAGTCGCCGGTGCACTCCTGACGCTTGCGCCGGTACAGGATACGGATACGACGTTCGCGGTCGATCCGAGCGAGCGTCTCTCCGTGAGCAACTTCTCGGGCGTGATCACCGTCCGCACCTGGTCGCGCAACGAGGTGCGGATCAGCGCCGAGCACTCCCGCCGCGACGGCATCGTCGTGGAGCGAAGCTCCGGAGGCATTCTGGTGCGGGCCCGTTCGTGGGAGCGCTGGGCGCACGAGTTCGACGTGGACGTCACGGAAGACGACGTGCACGTCGAGTACGCGATGCCCCGCACCCCGTCGATCGTGGAGTACGAGATCACCGTCCCGGCATCCATGCCGCTCGAGCTGGGCGGGCCGTTCACCGATGTCGTGGTGGAGGGCGCCGGCGGCCAGGTGACGGTCAAGATCGGTGAGGGTGACGTGGAGGTGGTCGGCGGCCGGGGCCGCGTGACGGTCCGGGTCATGGAGGGTGACGTCACGCTGCAGGGCGCGAGCGGTGAGATCCAGGTCGTCTCCGTGGACGGCGAGGTCTCGCTGGAGGACTGCTCGGGAAACGTCAAGGTGGAGACGACCGACGGTGATATCAGGATGAGCAACGTGCGGTCGGCCAACATCGAAGCTCTGTCGGTGGACGGGGACGTCTGGTTCGGCGGCCCGCTGGCCCCGCAGGGGCTCTATACGTTCAACACTCACGACGGCGACGTCACGGTGTTCATTCCCCGGGGCTCGAGCGCGAGGGTCACGGTCGCCACGTTCGACGGTGATTTCTACACCGACTTCGCTGTCACACTGCCGGACCGCATGCGCGGCAGGCACGTCAGCTTCACGCTGGGTGACGGCGGCGCGCAGATGGAGATCGACGCGTTCGACGGCGACATCGAGCTGCGGTATCTCGAGCCCGGCTCCAGCCTCGAGGACGCGGAGCAGAACCGCTAGCGCAACAGCATGGGTCGGCCGCTCGACCGGACAGCCCCGCGCCGCCCACGGCGCGGGGCTTCTGTTTTGCGCCGCGGAGTGCAACGTTTCGAGCCTCATGAGAGTGAGATTCTGGACCCACTTCGGCCCCGGGCTGATGTGGGCCGCCGCCGCCATCGGGGTGTCCCACCTGGTGCAGTCCACACGGGCCGGTGCCATGGCCGGGCTCGGGCTCGCCGGCGTCATCCTGCTGGCCCTGATCCTCAAGTACCCCTTTTTTGAGTACGGGCCGCGCTATGCCGCGGCAACCGGCTTGAGCCTGGTGGAGGGCTACCGCCACATCGGGCGCTGGGCGCTGTGGCTCTATCTGTTCATCACCGTATCAACCTCAGTGGTGATTCAGTCCGCGATCGTCCTGTTCACGGCCTTCCTGCTGAACTACGCGTTTGGGATGAGCTGGCCCACCTACGCGACGGGGGCGGTGCTCCTGGCGGTGTGCGCGTCGATCCTGTGGATCGGGAAGTTCCCCCTGCTGGACGGCGTCGTGAAGGTGATCCTGGCGGCCCTGGCGCTGTCCACGATCGCCGCGGCGGCGGTGGCACTCCGCGGGGTACCGCTCTCCACGGTCGCGCTCCTCCCGCAGATCGGTGCCGAAGCCGGTGCGGTGTCGTTCGCGTTCGTTCTGGCGCTCGTGGGCTGGATGCCCTCGGCCATCGACATATCGGTGTGGAGCTCCCTTTGGACCCTGGCCAAGAATCGTGTGGTCGGGACCCCCGCGAGCGTGGCGCACGCCCGCCTCGATTTCGGGATCGGGTATGCGGGTACCGGATTCCTCGCGTTCTGCTTCCTGATTCTCGGGGCTGGCGTGATGTTCGGCTTGGGAGCGGAGTTCAGCGGCGCGGGGCCCGTGTTCTCGACCCAGCTGGTGCAGCTGTACAGTGCTACCCTGGGGGCGTGGATGCGACCGGTCGTGCTCGTGGCGGTGCTGACCACGATGCTTTCGACCTCCATCACCGTGGTTGACGGTTTCCCACGCGCGCTCGAGCGAACGGTGGTGAACCTCCTGCCGGGGCACACC
>CP070716.1:900365-905270 GCA_020350425.1 Gemmatimonadota bacterium | reverse complement strand
GGCGTGGTGCACCGGGACATCAAGCCGGAGAACATCCTGCTCTCGGGCGACCACGCGCTGGTGGCCGACTTCGGAATCGCGCGTGCTGTTACGGAGGCCGGCGGGTCGCGGCTGACGGAGACGGGGTTGAGCCTGGGCACGCCGCACTACATGAGCCCGGAGCAGGCCACCGGCTCGCGCGAGGTGGACGGCCGGAGCGACGTCTACGCGCTGGGGTGCGTGGCGTACGAGATGCTGGCGGGCGATCCGCCGCACACGGGCTCGACCGCCCAGGCGGTGATCGCGAAGATCGTCACCGAAGCGCCACCTGCGCTGTCGCTGGCGCGCCCCTCGGTGCCGCCGCACGTCGAGGCGGCGATCCACCGGGCGGTGGAGAAGCTCGCCGCCGACCGGTTCCAGACCGCCGGCCAGTTCGCCGAGGCGTTGGAGCGGCCGGGGGCCGTGAGCACGGTAGGGGCGCGCCGCGCCGCGCCCGCACGGCGCGGCTGGCTGCCCTGGGCGGCCGCCGGAGTTGCGCTCCTGGGCGGCGTGCTGCTGGGGCGATCGCTCGGAGGCGAGCGCGCGGTCGACGTCCCGGTGGTCCGGTTCCGCATCCCGGTCGAGTCGGAGCGCGGCCTGACGGGGGCACCGGTCAACACGCTGGCGCTCTCGCCCGACGGAACGACCATCGTGTACGTCGGGCGCGCGGGTGGCGCCGGGACTCAACTCTACGAGCGGCGTCTCGAGGAGCTGGAGGCCCGCCCGATCCCGGGGACGGTGGGCGCCTCCTTCCCGATCTTCTCCACGGACGGAACGCGCCTCGCCTTCTTCGGGGCGGGTGGGATGTTCATCGTGCCGGTCGCGGGCGGCTCCCCCACGCCGATCCCGAACGTGCCGTCGCAGGCGCTCGCGCAGGCCGTGTGGCTCGACAACCACGCGTTCATCGCGACCGACTCCGACGGAAACCTGGTGCGCGTCGGAACGGACGGCACTGTCGACATCGTCGCCCACCGCGATACCGCCGCGGGCGAAACGTTTCTCGGAGTACATGGCGTCCTGCCCGGCGGCCGCTGGGTGCTGGCCATCGGGTCGGCCGGTGCGGGCGTGAACGGTTCCGTGCTCGCCATCAACGTCGAGACCGGCGAGCGGGTGGTGGTTCGGGATCAGGCGACCAACGCGGTGTGGTACTCCGATGGGGCGCTGCTCTGGTCTCAACCCGACGGTGCGTTGCTCGCCGCGTTGTTCGAGCCGCGTGACCGTCGCCTGAAGGGCTCTCCGGTGACGCTGGCGCAGGCCGTGCGCCTGGCCGTGGGCGGCCCGGCCCAGGTCGCGGTATCGAGCACGGGCTCGATGGTGTACATCCCGGAGCAGCCCTTCAACCTGATGCAGGTGGACCGCGCCGGCCGTCGCGAGGTGCTCGCCGAGGGACGCCGCTTCCACAGCCCGCGCTACTCGCCCGACGGGCGACGACTCGCCGTGGACTTCCCGCACCAGGGCAGCCGGGACGTGTGGACGCTGGATCTGCGACAGCTCACGCTGACCCGGCTCTCGTTCGAGGACGACGGGCACGATCCGATCTGGAGCCCCGACGGTCGCTGGGTCGCCTACACGCACGCCAACGGTATCTGGCGGCGCCGCGCGGACGGCAGCGGTGATGCCGACTCCGTGTTGGTGCTGTCCTCGCTGACCAGCGCCCTGGAATACACCCGCGACGGGTCGGCGATGATCACGGCTCCCACTGGCTCGAACGCCGCGTTCGACGTCGGGATCCTCTCACTCGGTGCCCAGCCGGAGCGAATCTCCCTCCTCTCCACGCCGTTCAACGAGCAGGGGGCCACGCTCTCACCCGACGGCCGGTGGATGGCGTATACGTCGGACGAGACCGGCCGGGACGAAGTGTACGTGCGGCCGTTTCCCGAGGGAGGGGGGAAGGTCCTCGTGTCCCAGGGCGGCGGCGCGGAGCCGCGATGGAGGCCAGACGGGCGAGGACTCTACTATCAGGGGGAGCACGACGGTCTGCCGTACTTGATCGAGGCCTTCGTCTCCGCTGGTGACGAGTTCGCGGTCGGCGCCCAGACGCCGCTGTTCGACGTCTCCGAGTTCGAGCCGGCCCAGCCCCACGCCAACTACGACGTGTCGCCGGACGGCACGCGCTTCGCGATGGTGCATCAGGGGCCGCTGTCCGAGATGGTCTTCATGCTCAACTGGAGCGAGGAGGTGCGGCGCCGCTCGGTTCGGGGTACGCAATGACGCCTCCGACGACCCGTGCACCGAAGGAGCAGCCTTCTTTCATGCGCAACACCTGTATCGCGCTCGCCACCGTGTGGGCCGCGCTGTGCGGCGGCACCACACTCGCGGCCCAGCAGCCGCAGCTGGGATCCATCGCGTTCCCCACGTCGGCCTCAGGCGAGGCGCAGCAGCGCTTCGTCGAGGGGGTCCTGTGGCTGCACAGCTTCGAGTACGAGTCGGCTGCCAAGGCGTTCCGCAAGGCACAGGAGCTGGATCCCGACTTCGCCATGGCGTACTGGGGCGAGTCGATGACGCGCAACCACTCGCTGTGGCAGGAGCGGGACCGCGACGCCGCGGTAGCCGCGCTGGAACGGCTCGGCTCCACGCCGGCTGAGCGCCGCGCCAAGGCGCCCACCGAGCGGGAGAAGTTGTTCCTGGACGCCGTGGAGGCGCTGTGGGCCGAGGGGCCCAAGGCGGAGCGCGACACGGCGTACTACCTGGCGATGGGCGATCTCCTCGCGGCCTACCCTGACGACCCCGAGGCGCAGGCGTTCTACGCGCTGTCCATTCTGGGATTGAGCCAGGCGGTGCGCGTCTTCCCCAGCTACATGCGCGCGGCCGCGATCGCCGATGAGCTGCTGCGGCAGAACCCCGATCACCCGGGCGCCGCGCACTACCTGATCCACTCGGTGGACGATCCGATCCACGCGCCGCTGGGCCTGCGCGCCGCGCGCGCGTACTCCAAGATCGCGCCCGACGCGGCCCACGCGCAGCACATGACCACCCACATCTTCGTCGCGCTGGGGATGTGGGACGACGTGGTGTCGCAGAACACCGTCGCCGCGGAGCTCACCGGCTGGTGGCCCGGCCACTACACCTCGTGGCTCGGCTACGGGCTGCAGCAGCAGGGTCGGTTCGAGGAGGCGCGCGCACACCTCGAGCGGGCGCGCCGCAACATCGGCGAGCGTCCTGGCGTCGGGCGCCGCGCCTACCTCGCGAGCATGCGGGCGCACTACCTGGTGGACACGCGGCGCTGGAGCGACGCGGGCGTCGAGTGGGAGATCGATCTCTCCGACGCCGGCACCGTGGTGCGCGCGATGGACGCCTTTGCGTTGGGCTACGCGGCGTTGGAGCGCGGCGACGCCGACGCGGCCGAGCGGCACGTCTCGGCGCTCGGCGCCATGACGACGCAGGCCGAAGGCGGCTGGTACGGTGGCAACGACACGGTGCCGCTGATCCTGCGCAATGAGCTGCAGGCAATGCTGTACATGCAGGGCGGGTCGACGGACGAGGCCCTGGACCTCATGCGCGAGACGACGGCCATGGAGGACGCGCTCCCCATGGAGTACGGCCCGCCCGACGTGGTGAAGCCCTCGCACGAGCTGCTGGGAGAGATGCTGCTGGCCTTGGGCCGATACGACGAGGCACAGCAGGAGTTCCAGCGCGCGCTCGCGCTGGCGCCCAAGCGGGCGCTCTCCCTGGCGGGTCTGCAGCAGGCCGCCGCGGCCGCCGGCGACGAGAAGACCGCGACGCGTGCGCGTGGCATGCTGGCCGAGGTGTGGCACGCGGCCGATCCGGAACTCATGAGCGGAACACGGTGATGACCCACCCACATTCGGAGCTCGCGATGCGCGTTCGCTTCCTGCTGCCACGAGTCGCGGCGGTGTGCCTGGCCATGGTGTCGCTGGGCCCGGCGGCGGCGGCGCAGCAGCGGCCGCCGCACCCGCTCGAGGCCCTCTCCTCGAGCGAGTATCGCGCGGTGGCTCGCGTGCTGCGTGCCTCGGGCCGCACGGATTCCACGACCGCGTTCGTGGAGGTCCAGCTGCACGAGCCGAACAAGGCGGCGGTGCTCGCCTGGCGTCCGGGCGAGCGGGTGCCCCGCGAGGCGCTGGCGGTGCTGCGCCACGGCGGCGCCACGATCGAGGCGGTCGTGGACGTCGTCGCCGAGCGCCTGGTGAGCTGGCGCGAGGTCGAGGGGGCACACGCCGGCATCACGTTCGCGGAGTACGAACGAGCCGGGGAACTGATGAAGAATCACCCCGACGTCCGCGCCGCACTGGCGCGGCGGGGGATCACGGACCTCTCGACCGTGTCGTGTTGGGCCGGCCCCTCGGGGTATTACGCGCGGCCCGAACAGCTCGGCGGCCGACGCATCCTCCGCGGCGGCTGCACCGTCGAGGGGGAGGGGTACAACTCGTGGGGGCGGGGCGTCGAGGGTCTGGTCGTGACGCTCGACATCGAGTCGGAGGAGGTCCTTGGCGTCATCGACCACGGCCCGACGGCCCGCTCGGCCCGCAACGACGATTTCGACCCGGAGGCCGTCGGTTCCCTGCGCGAGCCGCTCGCCCCGATTCAGATCCTGCAGCCGCTGGGCCCGGGGTTCACCCGGGACGGCGGCATGGTCGAGTGGGGCAGTTGGCGCTTCCATTTGCGGGTGGACCCGCGTATCGGCGTGGTGCTCTCCACGGTGGGAGTGGTGTCGGGTGACGCGGTGCGACCGGTGCTGTACCAGGGGTCGTTGTCGGAGATCTTCGTCCCATACCAGGACTCGACGACCGGCTGGTACGAGCGGGTGTTCATCGATGCCGGCGAGTACGCCGTCGGAGGGCTCGCCGAGGCCCTGGAGCCCGGAGTGGACTGCCCCGACTACGCGGTGTACGTGGACGGCGTGGTGGCCGGTCCGGATGGCTTCCCCGT
>CP070716.1:895245-900265 GCA_020350425.1 Gemmatimonadota bacterium | reverse complement strand
GGGGGGGGGGGAAAGGGGAGCATGGTGGTGGCAGATACCCTCGCGGAGGTGCGCCATGCGTTGTCGAGTCTTGCTGCTGAGCGTGAGTGCCCTGCTGGCGGCGTGTAGTGAACGGCCGGTGGCCCCGGAGGTGGACGCGCCGCTGTTCTTGCTTGGCGGGTCGCCGTTGCAGCCGATCACGTTGGACGAGCCGGGGCAGTCGCTGCTGGTGCCGCTGACGGTGACGAAGGGGATCGTGCAGGCGGCGGACAATGATCGGTTCTGGCTGCGGGCGACGGCAGGCTTCCTCGTGGACGACGGTGAGGACCCGGTCGCCATCATCATTTGCATCGAGAAGCCGGTGCCAACGAAGCAGGACCAGATTCGCGGTGGTGGTGAGGTGGCGGTCATCATGGACATCGACATTCCGGACGACGACTGGGCCAAACTGGTCGCCGCCGCCACGCAGGGGGCGACGATCACGGCGAAGGTGCAGGTGGAGTTGCTGCTGATCGACGCCGCGGGCCAGGAGCACGTGTTGGACGCGGTGGAGAAGAGCGGGATCATCAATCCCGGGGCTGACTAAGAGGGTTACGGGAGCGGGGGCGGGCCGCTGAGGCCCCGTTCATCCGGGTACGGACGCGCCCGTCATGGCGGTGGACATGCCGCTCGCCACCGTTCCCTTCACCTCGCGCCGAGCGGCCGACTCGGCGGTGAGATCCTCCTACCGGCCCTCGTCGTTCCCCGCGAGCGCGATGCGGCCGTCGGACGCGTACACGATCGAGCATTCCCGCCCGAGGCCGGCCCAGCCTCGCACGTGAGCAGCATGAGGACCATCCCGACGGCGGTCGACGCCGTCACGGGCGCCCGGCTGGGTCGAGGACCTTCCGTACTCAACGCCTCCCTCGGATCATGGCGATGGCCTCGCCCGCCACACGCCGTACCTCCCCGTCGGGATCACCCTGCGCCTGGCGGAGCGCCTCGAGCGCGGCCGGGTCACCCAGCTCGCCGAGTCCCTGCGCGGCGTGGGCGCGCATGCGCGCGCTGGGATCCTGCAAGGCCGCAAGGAGCGGTTCGAGCGCGCGTGTATCGCCGGTGAGTCCGAGCGCGTACGCGGCGTGGGCGCGGACCTCCTCCACATCCCCACCGTGCACCACCCCGAGCAGGACGTCGCACGCCCGTTCACCCCCCACCTGGCCCAGGGCGACGGCCGCGTGCTCGCGCACGCGGGCATTGGAGTCGTCCAGCGTGGCGGCGATCAGCGGATCGCGCGCGGCGGGGTCTCCCAGCTCGCCCAGCGCCGTCGCGGCATGCTCCCGGACGACCGGGTCCTCGTCGTTGAGGACCGCGTCGATGAGCGAGGGGACGGCTGCTCGATCGCCCAGCCGGCTCGCTGCCGAGGCGGCGTGCGCTCGTACCCGCTCGTTGGGGTCGGCCTGCGCGGCTTGGGCCAGCACCTCGCTCGCGCGGGGGTCGGCCAGCATCCCCAGCGCGGTGGCCGCGTGCTCGCGAACCGACGGATTCCGGTCGTGCAGCACCGCGTCCATGAGCGGCTCCACGGCCCGGCGGTCGCCCAGCCGCCCCAGCGCCTCGGCGGCGTGCTCGCGCATGCTCGCGTCCTCCATCTGGAGCATGGCGATCAGGGTGGTGAAGTCGTCCTGGACATCCCGGGGCGGCTGGTTCGCCACGACGGCCGCCTGGACCCCAGCCGGTGGTGTATCGGCGACCATCACATGCACGTTACGTGGCTCGGGCGTCGACGACGCGGTTTTCCAGGGACTCAGCGCCACCAGGGAGACGATGACGGCGCCGGCGGTCAGCGTGACGATGGCTCGGTCGGACATGTCGGGTTCTCCTCGCTCCACGTTCGGATCGAGGATGCTGAGGATCCGATCCTTGAACGCGGTGCCTTCGGCCATGGCGGCGGTAGCCCAGAGCGGGGTGCGCTCCACGCCCAGCTCCTCCGACGTGGCCATGAGATGCTCGGCGTAGTCGGCCGCAGTGACCTCGCGGCGGATGACCTGGTCGTCGGCGGCGCGCTCGCCCGCCAGGAAGAGCCTCCGCTCCACGACCCACGCGAGCGGATTGAACCAGTAGAGCGCGCAGGTGAGCTTCGCGAAAAACTGGTACACGAGGTCGGCGCGCCGGATATGCGCGGACTCGTGGAGCAGGACGGCGCGGAGCCGATCGTCCGGCCACTCGGCGGCGTGCGCCGGCAGGATCACCTTGGGGCGCATCCACCCGAACACGACCGGGATCCGGAGCCGCTCCGACTCCACCAGCGGGATGGTCCGCCGGAGACCCGTCTGCTCGAGCGCCCAGCGAAATCCGTCCACGAGCCGCGCGTTCTCGGAGTGTCGCGTCTGGAGGCTCAGCCACCAGCCGTAGGCAAGCCCGCCCACGATCCAAAGAAGCACGAGGGCCGTGCCCGCGAGCCAGATCGTGCCGAGGGTACTGCCGGACAGCCACGACGGCTGGGAAGGCACACCCGACGCGGGTGGCCGGGCGACCTCGGTCCCAGGCGCTGGTTGCGCGACGGGATCGCCCGGGACGGGAGCGGCGGGTGCGTCGGCCCCGGGGGCCGCAGGGATCAGTGCGGGCGCACCGGGTTCCGCGCGCACCGCAGCGTCCTCCACGGGGACGAGACCCAGATGGCGGGCGGGCACGAACGGCGACGCGACCGTCACGAGGATCACCGCGACGACCGCGGCCGCCAGCAGGCGGTGCTGCGCGGCCGCGGAGATGCGGCGGAAGAAGAACAGGGCGACCAGCACGAGCGCCTGGATGACCGCGACTTCCAGGACCAGCTCCAGGGTGGCGAGTGCGGTGATCATTCTTCCGCCTCCTTCGCCTTGGCAATCAGCCGGCGCAGGGTCTTCCGCTCCGCGTCGCTCAGCTCCATGTCCGACTCCTCGAACAACGACGCCATGAGCCGGGCGTGCGAGCCGCCGAAGAAGGTCTCGGCGACGCGGCCCAGCGCCCGCCTGCGCGCTTCCTCTTTCTTCTGGACCGGGCGGTACACCTTGCGCGGCCCGTCATAGCGGGCTTCCACCAGCCCCCGCTCCGCCAGGATGTGCAGCATGCGCCGGAGCGCGCCGTCGGTGGGCGGCTCGTGGAGCTGCTCCTGGATCTCGCTGACGGACGCCTCCTCGAGCCGATAGACCACGTCCATGATCTCGGTCTGCCGGCGGCTGAGGCCCGGCACCTTGGGGGATCTGGCCACGGACAACCCTCCGCTCTGGTCGCAGCTTGACGCTATTTTTTTAGCGCTACGCTACAATAGTAGCGATGGCGCTGGGTGTCAAGAGGGGATCCACCGTGAACCGATGAGGTGCTCGACTTGCGTACGGCGCGCTCCCGCCGCGCGCGTACCTCCTTTGTTCAATTGTCGTGCGTCGATGAGCGTCCGGTTCGAGCCATATGGCTCGCTGAGGCAATGGCCTAATCGCCCTCGACCCCCGGATGATGAGGTATCGGGAACCAGGCGCGTCGCGGCGACAGCCGAGTCCCGGTGCACGGGTGGCTCCGGATGTTGCCACCCGGCCGAGCGGTTCATATAGTGCCGGAAGGGACTGGGGACCGGATGCGACGAACCAGGTGCATCATCGTCTGCCTCGCCCTCGCGGCGGGTGTTCCCGGTTGTGGATCCGACGCGGTACGCCCGGACCCAGACGGGGAGTCGGTGTTGTCCTCCATCTCGATCCTGGGCCCCGACGTGGTGACGCTGTCACCCGGTGAGACGAGCGTGTTGGAGCTGATCGCGTTGGACGCGCGCGGCCGCCAACTCGACACCGCGTTGCAGGCGAGCTGGAAGGTAGAGATTCCGGCCCGTGCCTCGGTGCAGGACGGCCGCATCGCGGCCGGCGAGCAGCTCGGGCATACATGGGTGTTCGCGGCGGTGGCAGACCTGCAGGACAGCGTCGCCGTCTGGGTTCAGAAGCCGGAACACGAACCGTCCGCGTTTCGGATCACGCTGCTGTGGGACGAGGAGGTTCCCGCCTGGTGGCGGGAGGCCCTGACGACCGCCGCACGTCGCTGGGAGCAGGTCATACGCGATACCCTGCCGTCTGCCGACGTCGCGACACTCACCGACTACTGCGAGATGTACGATGCTCCGACCCTCGGCCACATCGTGGAAGGGGTGGAGCACGGCGTGCGGATCCACGTCACCGTTTCGGACGCCTTCCCGCCCGCGACGTACGTCGAAGCGGTCGGCGGCGTGTGCATGCACCGCGGCCTGCCGCAGCCGACCACCGTCCTCGGCAAGATCACGCTCAACCGATTCTGGGTCGATGCAGGCATGCGTCCGCACCGACTGTCCCACGTGGCGCACCACGAGATGGGACACACCCTCGGGCTCGTCGGGCTCGTGCAGGGCCACCAACCCCCGTGGCTCCAGGCCGACGTCGGTGAGTACCGCGGCCACCTGGCGCTGTACGGCCATCTCTTGGATGAGGGGCGCACGGTGCGGGTGCTGAGCTACCTCGATGGGATGCACTGGTCCTTGCGGGAACTCATGGGCACGACGCCGTCCTACCGCATCGGCAACGTCTCGGTGGGTTCCTTGATGGATTTCGGCTACCCGGCGGCGTGGTACGGCGCGGGTGAGGTCAGCACGACCCCGAGCCCCTGACGTCGGCGCGCTCCCAACGAAGGAGGCCCGCGTCGCCGCCACGGCCCGTCACCGTGCCTGCGCGGATCGCTCATGACAGTCCCGAGCGGTTCCGCGTGGTTCCGATGAGTATGGCACAGGTGACACACCATCTCACGCGCGGGCACCGTTGCGAGCGGGGGGAGACGGATCCATGTTTCGCGCTACGCCTCCCGACCTTCCGCCTTCAACACGATCGAGGGACCCCATGCGTACCGCTGTCGTCGCGGCCACAGCCATCGTGAAGCTTGCCGTCGTGGTGACGGGTGTGTCGTTGTTCACGGCCGGATGCACGGCCGACCGCACCGTCGTGGACGACGCGGCGCTGGCGGACGAGACGCGCACGGACTGGCTGGCGTACGGCCGCACGTATCGCGAGCAACGCTTCAG
>CP070716.1:889662-895145 GCA_020350425.1 Gemmatimonadota bacterium | reverse complement strand
GTGCGCGCCCAGCGAGAACTCCACCTCGACCCGCACCGAGGAGCGCGCGGCGGCGCGATTCCAGCGAATGGTCTCGCGGCTGCCCCGCGCGGCGGGATTGCCATAGAACGCCCAGGCGATCGCCTCGAGCAGCGTGGTCGCTACCGCACGCAGCGGCAGCTCACCGGACAGGTCGAGGCATTCCGCGTGCTCGAGACGGCCCCCGGCGTGCTCGATGTGCAGCGACCACTGGAACGGTAGCTGCTGGTAGGGGCGGGTGCCTGCCCAGCGTGGCACCGCAAAGCTGATGGTCTCGAAGTCCAGGTAGAAGCGCGGATAGCCCAGCTCCGTGAAGGCCTTGCGCGCCGCGAGCGACAGTTCCGGCGTGCCCCGCCGGACCGCGCGCCACACCCGGCGTTGCTCGGCAGTCTTCAGCTGGTCCTCGTCGAGTTCACGGACGTCGTGGTGGCCCGCGGCCAGCAGCTGGTCGAGGTCAGCGCCGAGGCGCGGCAGCCCGGTCAGCGGGTAGTCCGTGCGTTTCCAGCAGTGCCCCTGGAACGGGCACTCGTAGGGCGTCCAGCAGCGCGAGCCGATCGCAGCCTTCGGCTCGTCGCCGGCCAGAACCTGCTTGGCGGTCCGCACCCAGGCCGGCACCAGCTCACGGGCGGGCGCGATGTCCGCCGACAGGTCCTGCTCGACCAATAATCCCGCGTAGCGCCCGTCGCCGCCGTAGGTGAACTGGCTGTTCACGTGGGCGAGCGCCACGGACCTGGGCTTCGCCTGCGTGGCCTCGAGCACCCACGACTGGATCGCGCAGTCGACCAGATGCTCCTGCTTCACGCTCGTCGACGCCTTGACCTCGACGAGGCGCGGCCCGCGCGGCCCACGCTCGAGCACGTCGGTTCTCACGAGCAAGCCGTTGCGCTGGAAGGTCGCCTCGAACACCGGCGCGTCGGAGCCCTGTGCCAGGACGGTGGTCGTACGATCCATGGCCGCCTTCAGGCCCTCGTCGTATTCGATGAGGATGCCGCTGCCGGCCGGGTCATAGAGACGCCGGGCCATCTCGCCGACCTCGTGGCCCATGGCGAAGGCGGCTTGCTGCCCGGGGACCTCTTCGGCGAGCTCGGAACGATGCTTCTCCAGCCAGAGCCGCTTCGGGCACTGGCGGAAGGACATCAGCTTCGACTTGGACAGGCCGCGAGCCACGAGGCGAGTATTGCACGGGAACAGCCGGCTCTTGGCATGCGCAATCCGGCGAGTCTGCCAACAGTACGAATCGACTTTTCGTCCAGCCCGCGGTCGAATTTCCAAGTAAGCCGGCATGGCGGCTACGGAAAGCGCGTGCCCTTCTGAGGGGTCCGGTACGCCACCACCACAACGATCCCGCCACGCCGGAGTCTGGAACGGTCTCGGGCGCGGGGGGAGCGCGCCGCAGCGCGACTCGCGTCCATCCCTCCGAGGAGTCGCCATGTCACGCGTATCCCGGCCCCGCCATCCTCACGAGCCTTCACGTCTCCCGGTCCATTCACCCGCGAAGCAGAACCTGCGCCGCTGGGTCGCGTTCGTACTAGGCGCTGCCCCGCTCGCGATGACTCCGGGCGTGGCGCTCGCGGGTCCCGACGCTTGCGATCCTGTGACCGACGGCGTGGCCAGCTGTCGTGGTGACCAGAGCGAGGGCGTCGCGAGCGGCATCGACTTCACCACGTCCGGCGTCAACACGCTTCGCGTCCTCGAGCTGACCGGACCCATCGACGCCGCCGCAGGCGACGGCGTCGTCTTCAGGGACGGCGGCCTCAACGTCATCGTCGAGACCGGCGCCGACGGGGACCCCGTTGTGATCGAGACCAGTGCGGACGGCGCCCGAGGCGTCGTGGCCGAGAGCGTCGGTCGTCCCGCCGACCCGCCGGAGTCGGCCCGGGACCCGTTCCTGGGCGTATTTGTCGTCGGTGAGCCGGACGTCCCGGGCGGTCGCGTCGAGGTCCTGAGTCGTAGCGACATCACCACGCGAGGCCTCGGGGCCCACGGCATTTCGGCCTATAGCGGCACCTCGGGTTACGGGAACGCGGTGCTCAATCCCCTCAGGCAGTTCAACCCCGACGACTTCTCGTTCGTGGTGACGGACGTGTTCCTGCCGGATGGAAGCATGGAGACGCCCGGAAGCGACATCGAAGGCGTGCTGATCGACGCGGATGGCAACCCGATACTCGACGAGCAGGGCAACCCGGTGACGGCCGGGAGCTTCCGGATCGACGCTTCCGGCGGCTTCGTGTTCCAGCGCGGCGACGCGTTCGACGACCTCGCCGCCGGCGAGTCACGACAGGTGGCGGTCGCCTACCTTGTGCAGGGCACCAACGATGTTTCGGGTGCCACCGAGGATGAGCCCGCGCGGCTGGTCGTCACCGTCAGACGGGATGCGGAGAGTGGCGAGCTCGAGGAGATCCCGGAGGCCTATTTCGAGCGCTACGGCATCAGCGGGCGACCCGCGGCGGAGCAGCCCGACGTGTTTCCAGACCTGGACCGCTACGTTGACGGTCTACTGGCGACGGCGCAGGCCGGCAGCGAGGGTGGCCCGGTCGGCGTGACGCACTCCGGTCGCATCGAGACCTTCGGCACGGAGGCCCACGGTATCCGCGTCGAGACTCGCGGGGGCACCGGCGGCAAGGGCCGCGATGGCAGCATTTCGCATTCGGCGGATCCCGGCAAGAGGGGCAAGAACGGCGGGCCGATCGAGGTGAGCGCGAACGGGGAGATCCTTACGCACGCTGCGGGCTCCAGCGGTGTTGCCGTGACGAGTCGCGGCGGCGACGGTGGGCGTGGAGGAGAGGGCGGCACGTGGCGCTACGGTCAGCGCGGCGGCGAGGGCGGCGACGGCGGGACCCTCAGCGTGTCCGGTGAGGGTGCGATTCGAACCGGTGGCGAGCTCGCGACCGGCGTGCTGGCGCTGAGCGTCGGGGGTGACGGCGGCAACGGAGGCAGCGGCGACTTCGTGACCGGCGGTGGCCGCGGAGGCTACGGCGGGCGTGGTGGCAACGTCACCGTCGCCGGCACCTGGGACATCACGACTCTCGGTGACAAGGCCCACGGCATCTGGGCGAAGAGCATGGGTGGCAACGCCGGCAGCGGCGGCAGCGGCGGCTGGGCCGCGGGCAGCCCGGGAGGCGGGGGCCAGGCCACGGATGGCGGTGCGGTCAGCTTGACCAGCGGCGGCATCATCGAGACCTCCGGTGCAGATGCATACGGCCTCCACGCGCAGAGTGTCGGCGGCTTTGGCGGCAAGGGAGGCGGTGGATTCAGCCTGTTCTACTCGGCGGGCGGCGACGGCGGCAGTGCGGGCAGCGGCGGAGACGTCGAAGTCATCCAGGAGGAGGGCGGCTCGGTCACGACCCACGGCGAGCGCTCACACGGGATCATCGCTCAGAGCGTCGGCGGCGGCGGCGGCAACGGCGGCGGCACGAGCGGACTCGTAAGCCTCGGCGGCGAGGCGGCGGCCGGTGGTAACGGCGGCCGTGTCGAGGTCGCCAACGCTGGCACCATCCTCACGGAGAAAGAATACGCCTACGGAATCCTGGCCCAGAGCATCGGCGGCGGCGGCGGCGACGGCGGCAGTTCCGGTGGCCTGGCCGCGCTCGGAGGCACGGGCTCGGGCGGTGGCGAAGGGGGCGAGGTCGTCGTCAACATCACCGCGGCCGGTTCTCTGGTGACACGAGGCTCAGGCTCGCACGCGGTGCTGGCGCAGAGCATCGGCGGTGGAGGCGGCACGGGCGGCGCGAGTGGCGGCTTCGCTGCGCTCGGCGGCAGCGGCAGCGGCGGCGGCGGCGCGAGCGCGGTGACTGTCGACAACGCGGGCAGCATATCGACCACCGGCCCCGGCGCGATGGGAATCTTCGCGGAGAGCGTCGGCGGCGGCGGCGGCGACGGTGGCAGCTCGGGTGGAGCCTTTGCTGTCGGTGGCAGCGGCAGCGCGACCAGCGACGGCGGCACCGTCGATGTCATCAACAGTGGCACCGTGACCTCGGCCGGAGCCGCCATCTTCGCGCAGAGCATCGGCGGAGGCGGGGGTAACGGAGGCTCGAGCGGCGGATGGTTTTCGTTCGGCGGTAATGGAGGCGGCGGCGGCGACGGTGCGGCGGTCACGGTGGACAACAGCGGCACACTGGCGACCTCCGAGGCCAATGCAAGCGCGATCCTCGCGCAGAGTGTCGGTGGCGGCGGCGGCAACGGCGGCAACAGCGTGGCGGTCGGCGCATTCGGCAGTCTGGCCATCGGCGGCGACGCGGGGGTCGGCGGCGACGGCGGCGAGGTGACGGTCGGGAGCGGGGACGGCAGCATCTCGACTGCGGGAGACCGCGCGCGCGGGATCTTTGCGCAGAGCGTCGGTGGTGGTGGTGGTAACGGCGGCTTCGCGTTCGCAGGCTCGGTCGGGCCGGGCGTGTCGGTGTCCGTCGGAATCGGCGGTGCCGGCGGGGCCGGTGGTTCGGCAAGCGACGTGTCGATCGTCGACAGCCGTTCCGAAATCACGACTCTCGGGGCGGACGCCCACGGAATCTTTGCGCAGAGCGTGGGCGGCGGTGGCGGCTCGGGTGGCTTCAGCATCGCGCTGTCGGGATCCGACGGCTTCGCAGGGGCATTCAGCGTGGGCGGTACCGGGGGTGCCGGCGGCACCTCGGGCGACGTGACGCTCGGCAGCGCCGAGACGCTTCTGACCGGCAAGATCAGCACGGCGGGCAATCATTCCTACGGCATCCTCGCGCAAAGCGTGGGCGGCAGCGGCGGGGATGGCGGTTTCAGCATTGCAGCCACCGTGAGCGGAGGAGTGGGCGCGTCGCTGAGCTTCGGGGGCGTCGGCGGAGTCGGAAGCTCGGCAGGCGATGTCGGCGTCTACAGCTCCAATGATGTCGAGACGAGAGGTGCGGACTCGCACGGCCTGTTCGCGCAGAGCGTCGGTGGTGGTGGTGGCTCGGGCGGCTTTGGCGTCACGGGTGGGCTGAGCGGCAGCGCACAGCTCGGCGCGAGCTTCGGCGGTGCAGGCGGCGACGGCGCCAACGCCGGTCGCGTGGACCTCTTCAGCTCGGGCGGGAGCATCGACACGTGGGGTGATCACGCCTACGGCATCGCCGCGCAGAGCGTGGGCGGCAGCGGCGGCGACGGTGGCTTCAGCGTCGCCGGTGGCATCGCCTCATCGGCATCCGTCAACTTCTCGATGGGCGGCAGCGGCGGCGACGCGGGTCTCGGTGGAGAGGTGGAACTCGCCAGCAGCAGCGACGTGACGACCCGCGGCGACGACTCGCATGCCTTGTTCGCGCAGAGCGTGGGCGGGGGCGGCGGATCCGGTGGGTTCAGCGCGACGGGAGGGATCTCGGCCAGCAGCGCCCAGGTCGGCGCCAGCATAGGCGGCGCTGGCGGGGACGGCGGCCATGCCGACCAGGTCGTGCTGTTGAGCACCGGAGCGGCGGTCGACACCTCCGGCGACCGATCGCACGGGATGCTGGCGCAGAGCGTGGGTG
>CP070716.1:883487-889562 GCA_020350425.1 Gemmatimonadota bacterium | reverse complement strand
GTCCTCCAAACCCGGCAACGGACGACACGAACCCGCGTTTAGTGTGACATTCTGCCGGGTTTGAGCCCCTAGCGGCGACGCTCTGAATCAGAAGCCCCGCTCGTCACCCAATCGTGACTAACCTCCTCCCCTCTCCCTCTGGCCGCGCGCCGCCTTGAGCCGTACTGTTGCGCCGTACGAACGCGAGGTTGAATCGAGTGGACGATTTCGCTGCGCGCCTCACGACCGCCCTGGGTGACCGCTACGCCATCGAGCGGGAGCTTGGCAGCGGTGGGATGGCAACGGTGTACCTCGCAGAGGACCTCAAGCACCACCGCAAGGTGGCGGTGAAGGTCCTGCGTCCGGACCTCGCCGCGACGCTCGGCCCCGAGCGGTTCCTGCGCGAGATCGAGATCGCCGCCAGGCTGCAGCACCCGCACATCCTGCCACTGCTCGATTCCGGTGATGCCGACGGCTTCCTCTACTACGTGATGCCCTACGTCGAGGGGCAGTCGCTGCGAGACAAGCTGGCCAAGGAAGGCGAGCTGCCCGTTGGCGAGGCGGTGCGAATCATCCGCGACGTGGTGGACGCCCTGACGGCGGCCCATGCGCTCGGAGTGGTCCACCGCGACATCAAGCCGGAGAACGTGCTCCTGAGCGGGCGTCATGCCCTTGTCTCCGACTTCGGCGTGGCGAAGGCGGTGAGCGAAGCCACGGGGCGGGAGAAGCTCACCACGGCGGGCGTCGCGCTCGGCACTCCGGCGTACATGGCTCCCGAGCAGGCCGCCGCCGACCCGCATCTGGATCACCGGGTCGACATCTACGCGGTAGGAGCGATGGCCTACGAGCTCCTGACGGGTCGGCCCGTGTTCATGGGCACCACGCCGCAGCAGGTGCTCTCGGCGCACGTGACCGAAGCGCCGCAGCCGGTGACGAGGCACCGGGGAACCGTGCCGCCCGCACTGGAGTCCGTGGTGATGCGGTGCCTGGAGAAGAAGCCCGCCGATCGATTCCAGGATGTCTGGGAGCTGTTGCCGTTGCTGGAGGCGCTGACCACTCCGAGCGGGGGCGTGACGCCGACCGGGTTGGTGCCGGTGGACCGCGCGGCGAAGCGGAGATGGATGATGATCGGGGGCGCCGCGGGCGTTGCCGTGGTGATCGCCCTGATCGTGCTCGTGGCGGCTCTCGCGAATGGCAGTGGAATCGCGCTCGATCAGCGCCGCGTTGCGGTCCTCCCGTTCGAGAATCAGACGGGCGAGGACTCCCTGGACGTGCACGGCGTGGTGGCAGCGAGCTGGATCACGGACGTGCTGCAGCAGGCCAATGTAATGAGCGTGGTGCCGTCGCTGGTCGTGCAGCAGGAACTCGGCGCGTTGGAGGGGGGGAATCCCGTACGCGAGGTGGCGGAACTGACGGGAGCGGGGATCGTGGTGACCGGTAGCTACTCCCGTGTGGGCGACAGCCTCCGGTTCCGGGCCGGAATCATCGATGCGGCCGGCATGGAGCTCGTGCACGCCGTCCCGCCGGCCAGCGGGCTCCCGGGCAGCCCCGAGGCGGCGTTCGCAGAGCTGAGCGGGCGCGTGGCAGGGGCGCTCGCGATAATGGGAGATACGGTGTTCGCCGCGGAGCTGGAGCACTCGCTCCAGCTGCCGTCATTCGCGGCGTACCGGGAGTACGTAGCGGGCCTCGACCTGTTCACGCGGGGCCGGTACGACGACGCCATTCAGTATTTCGTGAGGGCGAACGAGCTTGATGCCAGCTTCTTTCAGGTGTTGTTGTGGGCCGCCGTGGCGCATTCCAATCGTGGCCGGTGGGCGGAAGCAGACTCTCTCGCGCAAATGCTGGAGCCGTACCGCGGTCGGGCATCGAACTGGGAACAGCAGATGCTGGACTGGTTTCGCGCGACGCTCCGAGGTGACAATCGGGAGGCGCTGCGGATCGTCCGCGCAGTGGACGACAACTACCTGGTGGGTCTTTACGCCACCCGGGTGAACCGCCCGCAGGAGGCCATAGCTGCACTCGAGAAAATGGATCCAACGAGGGGGCGGATGAAGCAGTGGGTACCGTACTGGAATGTGCTCACCGCCGCCCGTCACATGCTCGGAGACCATCGTCGCGAGTTGCGAGACGCGCAACGGGGGAGAGAGCTATATCCCGACCGGCGGGCGGCGTTCAGGTACGAGGCGAGGGCCCTGGCTGCACTCGGGCGGGTGGATGAAGCTGAAACGCTGTTTGACGAGCTGCTCAGGCTACCGCCCGATCCGAGCTGGGGCCACGCATATGAGGCGGCCATGGCGGGCCTCGAGTTCCGGGCCCACGGCTATCCTGAGGCAGCACGGGAGGCTTTGCAGCTTGCGCTCGATCGCCTGCGCGCACACTCGCCCGATGAGGCTCTGCGCAGGAGCCATCAGTACAACGTGGGGTGGACACTCTACTGGTCGGAGCGGTGGGAGGAGGCACGGGAAATCTTTCTTCAGCTGGTCGCCGAAGACTCGACTTCGGTGGATTATCTGGGATCCCTCGGGGTCGTGCACGCCCGACTGGGCGATGCAGTTGAGGCGTCCCGGATCAGCGACGAACTGGAGGCGCTCGATCAACCGTACCTTCGAGGCGTCAACACCGTATGGCGAGCGGAGATCGCGGCTATCCTGGGAAACAGTGACGGGGCGGTGGACGTGCTGCGCCGGGCTTTCAGCGAGGGGTACGGGTACGGCATCGGGCTTCACAGGGATATCGACTTCGAAGCACTCCACGACTACCCGCCGTTCCAGGAGTTGATGAGGCCGAAGGGGTAGATGAGTGCAGTGACCGAACACGACATATCACGGCATCTGCCGCGTTTGATGCTCCTGGCGCCGTCGCTCCGGATCAGTAGACCGATCCAGGCCAGTAACTCCGACAACTCCCGTTCAGAATACGCTTGACGACGGCTTGACGTGACGAGGCCATCCTGGGCCAGCACCAACAGGGAGGCGGCATGTCGGCAGTCGCGAAATACCTCACGATCATACTGGTGGCTGGATCGTCTTCCGCCTGCCACACGTATAGGACTCCTCCGAGACAGCTTTCCACTCCTCGTCCGGAGCAGGTCCTCATACAGCGGAGTCGCCCATGGACGCAGCGCGACACTATCGGGATCGGCCCGGTTGACAAGCGGATCGTCGTGCGGAGTGCCCTCGGGACTACGCTTGGTACCGCGGGCGGGTGGCTCCTGGGCGCCAAGTGGAACAAGGTCAAGCTCTACCACCATCCGCATCCGCCGCTCCAAAAGATCGGGCGTGGCCCCATTCGCATCACCAAGCACCGCTGACTCCCAACGACTCCCGCTCCCCCGGGCGCGCACCCCCTCTCCCGAAACTGCGACGCGGCTTGAAGCGTAGAGGCATCCAGATAGGATTCCTCATCTCGATCGCGGACCGCACCCCATGAACCCGAAGCTCCGTTCACGCTCGCTGAGAGCTCTTGCCCTCCTCCCGGGTTCCCTGTGCCTGCTCGCCACTGCGGGAGCCGTCGCCCACGCCCAGGGATGCCCCGCGGCGTTGCCCGGCGCCTGGAGCGGCGCCCTCGCCGTGGACGAGCTCCTCACGGTACGAATCACGGTCGCTGAACGGGCGCCGGGACGCTTCGTGGCGGAGTTCCGCTCGCGGCAGGTCGTCGAGCAGGTGCCCGTCTGGAGAGACGGTAGGCGACTCCGGTTCCAGTCGGCCGAGTTGCCGATCGCTGTTGCCGGGATGGTGTCCGACGACGGAAGTCGGATCGGTGCGTTCGTGCAGCACGCGTCGCACGTCATCCGGGTCGAATTGCCAAGACAGCAGGGGCTGGCAGCTCCAACGTGGACAACGGACTGGACTCCCCTCGGCGTGCGGGAAGAGAGCGTGCGCTTCGACCTGTACGTCGGGGACGACGGGGAAGGCGGCCTGGGCGGGTACTTCTTCTTCCGCGACCAGCGATTGCCCGGCCTGTGGGGTTACGGCCTGGAGTGTCGCGAGGGACTCGTCAGGCTCGGGGAGCGGAATCTCGGGCTGACGTTCGAGGGGCGACTGGACTCGGCGTCGAACGCCCTGTCGCTGATGGTGACGGGCCTGGCCGGCTCCGCTCCCATCACCTTCGAGCGGGTGTCGCAGCAGCTTCTCCCGTCGACCCCGGATGCGCCGGAGGCGCCGGCGCGGCATCCGACCAACGCCGTGTACGCTGAACGTGCCCCGCAGGCGCTCGCCGACGGCTGGCCGACGGCGGCCCCGTCGGAGGTCGGGATGAGCGCCGGCCCGATCGGGGACCTGGTGCGGGCGGTGGTGGAAGGAGAAATGGCGCTCACCCACAGCGTGCTGGTGGCGCGCCGCGGCAAGCTCGTGGTGGAGGAGTACTTCTACGGCTTCGATCGGGATACGTGGCACGACATGCGCTCCGCGTCCAAGACGGTGACGTCCACCCTGATCGGCCTGGCCGTGCAGGAGGGGCACATCGAGAGCAGTCGGGCGACCGCGCTCCAGTTCTTCCCGCGGTACCGCCGCTACGCCAACTGGGACGAGCGCAAGGCGGAGATCACGGTGCGCGATCTCCTAACGATGAGCTCGGGCCTGGATGCCGACGACTCCGATCCGAACTCGGTTGCCGCGGAGGGCAGGTACCAGTCGCAGACGCGGCAGCCGGATTGGATCAGGCTCGCCCTCGACGCGCCGATGATTGCCGATCCCGGTTCCCAGCCGCTCTACGGGGGCGCGAACCCACTGATCCTCGGCGGGATCCTCGCGCAGGCGGTCGAGGAGCCGGTCGAGTGGTTCGCGCACCGCACGCTGTTCGCACCGCTGGGCATCGGGCACTACAAGTTCCTCGTGGACCCGACGGGCGTCGTTTACATGGGGGGCGGGCTGCACCTGCGACCGCGGGACATGGCGAAGTACGGTCAGCTTTATCTCGACGGCGGCGTCTGGCAGGGGCGGCGGATACTGGCTGAGGAGTGGGTGCGAGAGTCGTGGGGCAAGTACGGCAGGCTCGCGCCGCTCGATCGCAACGGACACCAGTACGGGTATCTCTGGTGGCACCACCAGTATCAGGTCGGTGATCGGACAATCGAGACCGTCGAGGCGCGCGGCATGGGTGGTCAGTACATCTTCGTCGTCCCGTCGCTCGAGCTGGTGGCCGTGATCACATCCGGCAATTATCGGACCGACAGGACCCGCCAGCCCGAAGAGATCCTGCGCCGGTTCATTCTGCCGGCAGCAATCGGCGGGCCGGCCGCTCGATGAGGTGAGAGGCTCGGGCGACGCCGGAGACCAGCTTCCGGAATTCCGAGGAATCCTGCCCTTGTTCGCACGGAGTCCAGAGGGACATTAGCCCCATCCGTCGAACCGGCGATGGCCCCGACGGTCCCGCTGCCAGAGCGACGCCCGAGCTTCCAGGACGCCCACCGACAACGAGACCGCCAGACCGCCGACGGAAGGTGACCGACCTTTCTGATTTGGAGGTGCACCATGCGCCGCACCGTGCTCGCGACTCTTGCCCTCTCGGTGTTTCTCCCGCTCGCAGCTCAGGCTCAGCAGTGGACTGCCGCACAACGAGAGGTGTGGGAGTTCGAGAAGGCATGTTGGGCGGCCCAAGAGGTGGACGTCATCATGCCATGCTTCCACGATGACTACATCGGCTGGGCGATCGGCTCTTCTGTGCCACTGAGCAAGGAAGACAGACAGCCCTTCTTCGCTCGGGGCTTCGAGACTGAGCAGACTGTCTTCCTCAATCTGAAACCCTTGGCGATCACGATGTACGGCAACGTGGCGATTGTCCTGTACATCTCGACGTACACCGCGCAGAACAGGATCACGGGTGAGGAGACCACGGTCACCCAACGGTGGACCGACGTATGCCTCAAGCAGGGCGACCGGTGGGCGTATATCGCTGATCATGGCGTGGTGATCTCACCAGATTGACCGGAGCTCTAATCTGTCAGGTACAGGCAGCCCGCAGCGCCCGGCCCCGCGCCGGGCGCTGTCGTTTTTGAGAATCAACAGGGCGTATCGCGACGGCTGACACGCCACGAACCCGCGGTCAGGGTGACATTGTGCGGCTTTCGGGCCCCGAGCGCCGACGCTCTGGATGTAC
>CP070716.1:877299-883387 GCA_020350425.1 Gemmatimonadota bacterium | reverse complement strand
GACGTGCGCTGGCGGCTGGGGATCCACCCCAACTACAAGGTGGTGGACACCTGCGCGGGCGAGTTCCCCTCGGCCACGCCGTACTACTACTCGTCGTACGAGGAGGAGAACGAGTCGGAGCCGCTGGGGCAGGACGGGATCGTGATCCTAGGGAGCGGACCGAACCGCATCGGCCAGGGGGTGGAGTTCGACTACTGCTGCGTGCGCGCGGGGCTCGCGCTGAGGGAGCTGGGCTACAAGACCATCATGGTCAACTCCAATCCCGAAACCGTCTCCACCGACTTCGACATCTCCGACAAGCTCTACTTCGAGCCGCTCACCCTGGAGGACGTGCTGGAGATCGTGCGGGTCGAGCAGGCGCGGGGCGTGATCGTGCAGCTCGGCGGGCAGACGCCGCTGAAGCTGGCGAAGGGACTCGAGGCGGCGGGCATCCCCATTCTGGGTACCAGCCCCGACGCCATCGACATCGCGGAGGATCGGCGCCGCTTCGAGGCGCTCGCCCGGAAGCTGGGGGTGACGCAGCCGCCCAACGGCACGGTGACCGGCGTGGAGGAAGCGATCGCCGTGGCCGCCGAGGTGGGCTACCCGGTGCTGGTGCGGCCCTCCTACGTGCTGGGCGGCCGCGCCATGGAGATCGTGTACGACGAAGCGTCGCTCCGAAACTACTTCCGGCACGCCGTGCGCGCGTCCCCCGAGCACCCCGTGTTGATCGATCGCTTTCTGGAGGACGCGTTCGAGGCCGACGTGGATGCCATCGCCGACGGCCGCCGCTGCGTGATCGGCGGGGTGATGCAGCACATCGAGGACGCGGGCGTGCACTCCGGCGATTCGGCGTGCGTGCTGCCGCCGTACCTGCTCGAGGAGCGCCACGTCGACGAGATGCGACGCTACACGAAGGCATTCGCCGAGGCGCTCGGGGTGGTGGGCCTGATCAACGTGCAGTTTGCGGTGATGGGCGGGACCGTCTATGTGCTGGAGGTGAACCCGCGCGGCTCGCGCACCGTGCCGTTCGTGAGCAAGGCGACCGGCGTGCCGCTCGCCAAGCTGGCCGCGGCCGTGATGACGGGTCGCACGCTCGACGAGCTGGGCGTGGGGGACGAGATCCCCATGCCCTACGTCGCGGTGAAGGAAGCCGTCTTCCCCTTCTCCAAGCTGCCCAACGTGGACACGCTGCTGGGGCCGGAGATGCGCTCCACTGGGGAGGTCATGGGGATCGCCGACTCCTTCGGGATGGCGTTCGCCAAGGCCCAGATCGCGGCCGACCAGGGGCTCCCGCTCGAGGGCGGTGTGCTGGTGACCGTGAACGACCTCGACAAGCCCACCGTGCTGCCCATCGTGCGGCGCTTCCACGAGATGGGCTTTCGGGTCTACGCCACCGAGGGCACGTCGCGCTACCTCAGGGCGCGCGGCATCCCCACCGAGTTCGTGACCAAGGTGTACGAGGGGCGCCCGAATCCGGCGGATCTCATCGTCTCTGGCGACGTCAAGCTCCTGATCAACACCCCCCTGGGGAAGCTCACCCAGCGCGACGACTACTACATCCGCCGCGCGGCGCTGCAGCATCGCGTGCCGTACATGACCACGATGTCGGCGGCGAGCGCGGCGTGCGACGCGGTGCTGGCACTGAAGAGCCGCAAGGGCGGGGTGCGGTGTCTGCAGGAGTGGTATGAGATCGCGCGGACGGTCAACGGGGAGCAGGGAAGCGGTCTCTCCCGCGGCGCCTTCCTGGCGGATGCCCGCCGCGTGCCGCTCGGCGGTCCCGCCGAGCCCGGCACGACGGAGCGCCGGGCGTGACCACCACCGCCCTGCGCGAGCTGGCATCCCGCATAACGGGCGAGGTGCGGTTCGACGAGCCGCTCGCCGGGTATACCACGTACCGCATCGGCGGGCCCGCGGCGGCCCTCGTATTCCCCTCTACCACCGACGACGTGGTTAACGCCCTCGAGTTCGCGGCGGAGACGGGGTCGCGCTGGCTCGCGCTCGGCCTCGGCTCCAACGTGCTGATCGCCGATCGCGGCTTCGACGGCATCGTGATCCGTTTGGGCAGGGGGCTCGACGCGGTGCAGCGCGGCGCCGGCGGCGACGAGACGCGCTGGACGGTGGGCGCCGGCGCGCCCACGCCCCTGCTCGCGCGACAGACTGCCGCGGCAGGGCTCGCGGGCCTGCACCGGCTCGTCGGCGTACCCGGCACGGTGGGCGGTGGCGTGTTCATGAACGCGGGCGCGCACGGCCAGGACTTCTCGCAGGTGACGCAGGCGGTGGAGCTGGTGGACGGCGACGGGACGGTGCGCTCCCTCGCCGGCAGCGAGATCCGCTGGGCGTACCGCTCCAGCGGCCTCGGCGAGCGCGTGGTCGTGGGCGCCACCGTGCAGCTGACCCCGGCCGATCCGAAGGAGCTCGAGAAGGAGATCAAGCAGCACTTCCGCTGGCGCAAGGCCGGCACCCCGTTCAACGAGCGGTGCTGCGGATCGGTGTTCCGGAATCCCCCGGCGCCGGACGACGGCGAGGCGCGCAGCGCCGGCCAGCTCATCGACGCGCTCGGTCTCAAGGGCCACCGCGTTGGGGGCGCGCAGGTCTCGCCCAAGCACGCCAACTACATCGTGAACACCGGGCACGCCACGGCGAGCGACGTGCTGGCGGTGATCGGCCAGGTGCAGGCGAAGGTGTCGGCCGAATACGGCATCGAGCTCGAGCTGGAAGTGAAGGTGATCGAATGAGCGACTACTTCGTGCACGAGAGCTCGTATGTGGACGACGGCGCCACGATCGGCACCGGCACCAAGATCTGGCACTTCTGCCATGTGATGCCCGGGGCCGAGATCGGCGAGCGCTGCAGTCTGGGCCAGAACGTGGTGGTGATGCCGGGCACCAGGATCGGCAACAACGTCAAGATCCAGAACAACGTCTCGATCTACGAGGGCGTGGTGCTAGAGGACGACGTGTTCTGCGGGCCCTCGTGCGTGTTCACCAACGTGACCACGCCGCGGAGCCACGTCTCCCGCCGCGGCGAGTACGTGCAGACGCTGGTGCGGCGCGGCGCGACGATCGGCGCCAACGCCACGGTGGTGTGCGGGATCACCCTGGGAGAGTTCGCGTTCGTTGGCGCGGGGGCGGTCGTGACCTCCGACGTCCCGCCGCACGCCCTCATGGTGGGTGTCCCCGCCCGGCGGGTGGGCTGGATGTGCCGGTGCGGTGAGCGGGTGCATCTCACGGATGGCGAAGGTGCGTGCGAGCGCTGCGGCTCGCGCTACCGCGAGGTGGACGGCCGGCTCGCGGCCTTGTAAGTTTCTGTCCTTCTTGCACTTGGAATGACCGTGAACGTACCGCTGCTCGACCTCCGGGCCCAGTTCGAGACGATCAGGGACGAGGTGCTGCCGGCGCTGATGGAGGTGGTCGAGAGCCAGCGCTTCATCATGGGCGACCAGGTGCGCCAGCTCGAGGAAGCGGTCGCGGCGGTGAGCGGGGCGCGCTTCGGGATCGCGTGCGCCAGCGGCACCGACGCGCTGCTGCTGTCCTTCATGACCCTGGGGCTGGAGCCGGGTGACGAGGTCATCACGACGCCGTTCACCTTCTTCGCCACGGCGGGGGCGATCCACAACGCCGGCGGCACGCCGGTGTTCGTGGACATCGATCCCGCCACGTTCAATCTCCTCCCCGAGCTGGTTGCGGCGGCGATCACGCCGCGCACCCGCGCCGTCGTGCCGGTGCACCTCTTCGGGCAGATGGCGCCGATGGAGGCGATCATGCCGCTCGCGGCCGAGCACGGGCTCGTGGTGATCGAGGACGCCGCCCAGGCGATCGGGGCCAGGCGCACGATCGATGGTGTGTGGCGCCGGGCCGGCGAGCTGGGGAGAACGGGGACCCTCTCGTTCTTCCCCAGCAAGAACCTGGGCGCGTGGGGCGACGGCGGGATGATCGTGACGCAGGACGAACCGCTCGCCGAGCGGCTGCGCAGGCTGCGTACGCACGGCGGGGCGAAGCAGTACCATCACGATGAGATCGGCACCAACAGCCGACTCGACACGCTGCAGGCGGCAGTGCTGCTCACGAAGCTGGCGCATCTTGCGGAGTGGAGCGCGGCCCGGCGCCGTAACGCCGAGGCGTACACGGAGGCACTGAGCGACGTCGACGGCGTCGTACCACCGGCGGTGGACCCCGCGAACGAGCACATCTACCATCAGTATACGATCCGCGCCGCGCGGCGGGACGAGCTCAAGGGGCATCTGACGGAGCGGGGCATCGGCTGTGCCGTCTACTATCCAAAGGCGCTGCACTTGCAGCCCTGCTTCGCCTCCCTGGGGTACGCGGCAGGCAGCCTGCCGGAGGCGGAGCGGGCGTGCGACGAGGCGCTGTCGCTTCCGGTGTATCCCGAGCTCGAGCGCGGGCAGCGCGACGCGGTGATTGCGGCGATCACGGAGTTCTATCGATGAGCAGGCTCAAGGTAGCGGTCGTGGGAGCGGGGAACTGGGGGCGCAATCACGTGCGCACGGTGGCGGCGCTGCCGGAGGCCGAGCTGGCGGCGATCTGCGACCTCGACGCCGGGGTCCGCGAGGCGATGGCGCGCCAGTATCCCGCCACGCTCGTCACCGACTCCGCCGCCGACGCGATCGGCGCGGCCGAGGCGGTGGTGATCGCGACGCCGGCCGCCTCGCACCTGGAGCTCGCCAGAAAGGCCCTCGAGCGGGGACTCCCCGTGCTGGTCGAGAAGCCGTTCGCGCTGTCGGTGAAGGAGGCCGAGCAGATGGCCGAGTTGGCCGCGAAGCGCGGCGTCGCCGCGACGGTCGGCCACCTGCTGGTGTTCCACCCGGCGGTGGAGCGCCTCAAGGCGATGATCGAGGCGGGCGAGCTGGGCCGCGTCTATTACCTGTACAGCCAGCGCGTGAACCTGGGCCAGGTGCGTCCCGACGAGAACGCCTTGTGGAGCTTCGGGCCGCACGACGTATCGGTCGCGCTGGAGCTGCTGGGGGAGGCGCCCACGCGGGTCACCGCGCACGGCAAGAGCTACCTGCAGCCGGGCGTCGAGGACGTCGTGTTCATGACGATGGAGTTCGCCTCGGGCGTGATGGCGCACGTGCAGATGTCGTGGCTGGACCCTCACAAGGAGCGGCGCCTCACGGTGGTCGGCTCGGACAAGATGGTGGTGTTCGACGACATGCAGGCGCGGGAAAAGCTCAAGATCTACGACAAAGGTGTGGATCGGCCGCCCGACTACGCCTCCTACGGCGAGAGCCTCGCCGTGCGCGAGGGCGACATCTCCATTCCCCGCATCCCGATGGTCGAGCCGCTCAAGGCCGAGCTGCGGCACTTCGTGCGGGTGGCGCGCGGCGAGGAGACGCCGCGGGCCGACGCGGAGAGCGGGGTCGCGGTGGTGCGGATCCTCGAGGCGGCATCGCGGTCGCTCGATAGGGGCGGAGCGCTGGTGGATCTGACATGAGCTACGCAGCCGATCTGGTCGCCAAGGCGGAGAGTCGCTCGGCGGCGTTCGGGGTCATCGGTCTCGGCTACGTGGGCCTCCCGCTTGCGGTCGAGCTGGCGCGGACCGGGTACCGTGTGGTGGGATTCGACATCTCGAGCGACGTCGTCGCCGCGGTGAATGACGGCAAGTCGCACATCAAGGACGTTCCGTCCCGGGTGCTGGCCCCGCTCGTCGAGTCGGGCAAGATCGAGGCGACGCGCGAGATGGGTCGGCTGGGCGAGGTGGACGCCATCTCCATCTGCGTGCCCACGCCCCTCTCCAAGACCAAGGATCCCGATATCTCGTTCGTGATGGCTGCCGTGCAAGCGGTGGCGCAGGCGGTGCGCCCCGGCCAGGCAATCATTCTGGAGAGCACGACCTATCCCGGCAGCACGCGCGAGCTGCTCGTGCCGAGGCTCCACGGCCGCGGCTTCCGCATCGGGGAAGACGTGTTCGTGGCGTTCAGCCCGGAGCGGGTCGACCCCGGAAACGCGGAGTGGCAGACGCGCAATACCCCCAAGGTCGTGGGCGGCGCGACGGAGGCGTGCCAGCAGGTGGTGGCGGCGCTGTACGCGCCGGTGTTCGACCGGCTCGTGCCCGTCTCGTCCCCCGAAGCAGCCGAGCTGGTGAAGCT
>CP070716.1:871106-877199 GCA_020350425.1 Gemmatimonadota bacterium | reverse complement strand
GCACCCACAACTGACAGTAGCTTCACCCGTCCTCCTTCGCTGGCTCAGGGCTCATGTTGAGCTCGCGCGGTTCAGCGCGCCGTGGCTTCTCCTCACTCGATCCCCACCCTCACCAGCACCTCGTTCGCCACGAAGAAGGCCGCCGCCCCCAGGAAGAACGCCAGCGGCAGCCGCCACCCCTTCTTGCCCTGGAATTCGGGCACCAGGTTCGAGGCCCCCACGTAGATCGCCACCCCGGCCGAGACGGCGAGCCCGTTGGCCCTGAGCCAGAGGAACGAGTCGGTTACCAGCATCCCGACGATCGTCGCGAGACCGAGCAGGGCCGCGCTCCCCAGCGCCTGATGCGGCTTCATCCCGCCGGCGATCTGGAGGCTGGAGATGGTGAGCCCCTCGGGCAGCTTGTGCAGCAGGATGGCGAAGAACACCAGCACCCCGAGCGACTCACTCACGGCGAATCCGCTGGCGATGGCCACCCCGTCGAAGAAGGTGTGCAGCAACAGGCCGAACAGCGCGGTCACCCCCGCCATGCGAGTCACGCGGTGCGTCTCCTCGCCGAAGTGGAAGTGCTCGGTGGCGGTGTGCTGCGTGAGGTGCACCAGCAGGTAGCCGATCAGGACGTACAGCGCCGCGGTGTGTCCGCTCAGCTCGTACGCCTCGGGCAGCATTCGCACGAAGGCCACTGAGAGCATGAACCCCGCCCCGAAGGCCACGAAGAACTCGATGACGCGGATGCCGAACTTGGCGCCGCGTACCGCGGCGGCGCCGCCCGCCACGTTCCCCAGCGCCGCGATCACCGCGAACCAGAACGCGGTCACGACCCGGTCCCTTCGCGCACGACCGCCAGCAGAGCCTCCTTCGTATTCAGCGCGGGATCGTCCAGCACTCTCTCGAGCAGCGACCTGAGCGTCTCCCCCATCTGCGGGCCGGCGGGCACCCCGGCGGCCATCAGGTCCTTGCCATTCACCGCGAGGTCAGTGACCGAGAGCGGGGCGCCGGAGGCCCGAATCGCCTTCACCGCCTCCGCCAACCGCGCGCCATGGCCCTCGGCCTGGGCAATCGTCACCAGGTCGTCCACGGCGGGCCCGGCATCGCTGATCCAGCGCCGCACCTCCACGGGGACCTCGGGATCGGGGTAGGCGTCGCGGAATTCCCCGACTCTCCATCCCCGGTCGATCTCGGCGTTGGAGCACCGCAGGCGCCGCAGCGTGGCCTCTGGGTCGTCCGACAGGTAGGCGGTCATCAGAATCGCATCCCGCGGCTCGAAGCGGTCCAGCGCCTCCAGCCGTTCGTTGCCGGCCGCCCGCTCGACGAGCTCCGGCAGCCACGCCCTGAGCCCACCCACCGCCGCCCACAGCTCCACCAGCTCCGACGGCTGCTGCGCCCCGTCCAGCCCCTTGAGCCACTCGTCGCGCACCCGCTCCGCCGACAGGTGCGGCAGGCCCGCCACGTTGGCCTTGGCCGCCTCCCACGTCGCCCGCTCGACCAGAAACCGGAACCGAGCAGCGAACCGCAGGGCACGGAGGATGCGCAGGTAGTCCTCCTGGAAGCGCCGCTCGGGCTCGCCCACGGCCCGGATCACCCCCGCACCCAGGTCGCCGTGCCCGTCGAACGGGTCGCGCCACTCGTGCTTCAGTGGGTGGTACGCGATGGCGTTGATGGTGAAGTCGCGGCGCGACAGATCCACGTCGAGCGACACGCCGAACTCGACTACCGCGTGCCGGCCGTCGGTCTTCACGTCCTGGCGGAACGTGGTGACCTCGTGCGGCTGGTTGTGCCGGTCGAGCACCGCAATCGTGCCGTGCTCCACCCCGATGGGAATGCTGCGGCGGAACAGCCGCCGGATCTCCTCGGGGCGCGCCGCCGTGGCCATGTCGAAGTCCTTGTTGGCAAGGCCCAGCAGGTTGTCGCGCACGGCGCCGCCCACGCACCAGGTCTCGTACCCCTCCCCTTCGAGTGTCTCGGCGATCGCCAGGACCTCGTCGGGAATCGGCAGGCGGGAAGGAAAGGGCATAGGAGTTGGCGTGGTTCCGCGCGTCAATATACCGTGCCGGGAGCCGGCCGGGGACGGCGCCAAGCCGTGAGGGCCCCACGGCGCCCTGGCAGTGGGGCGCTCCGACCCGGCTGAGACGCCACGCTCACGCTGGGGCCCGACCATGGCGGATCCAGGCCGCCCATCTAGCCTGCTTGCGCCCGTCGCCCACCGTTTCGAGGGCAGGCTCCGTGCCGGGATTCGAGCCAAGCGTGAGGGCCCCGTCAGTCACGCATTTATCGTGCCGCAGGTCACAGATTGGGTACTACAAGACAGGATAAGTTTACATCGCACAAAGGCTTAGGTGGTATTGGAAATGCCCAGCGGGTTCGTTCGCATGCGCCCACCCATGGCGCTGATCATCGACAACAAGGACTGGTCGGCCAGGTCGCTGGAGAGCGTTCTGACCCCGGCCGGTTACGACGTCATTCGTGTCAAGACTGGCATGAACGGCGTCGCGAGGGCCCGTGCGCACCCGCCCGATGTGATCCTGATGAACTTCGACCTGCCCGACGGCAACGCCGTGGGGCTGTGTCACCTGCTGCGGGACGAGCCGCGGGTCGGCTCGAGCATCCCGATCATCGTCCTCTCCACGGGGCACGCCACCAGGCAGCAGCGTCTCGCCGCGCTCGAGGCGGGCGCCTGGGAGTTCCTGACCTATCCGTTCGATGCGCAGGAGCTGCTGCTGAGGCTCGACGGCTACACCACGGCCAAGGCCGAGATCGACCGGGTGAAGCAGGACAGCCTGGTGGACGAGATCACTCACCTCTACACCGATCGCGGCCTCGAGCGCCGCGCCGAGGAGATTCGCTCGCTCGCGTTCCGCCAGGGCGGCTCACTGGCGTGCGTGGTGATCGCGCCGGCCTTCGAGTCGGGTGAGGAGCGCCCCAGCTCAGGCGCCGACGTGGACGCGATCGAGGACGCGATCAGGCAGATCGGTGATGCGCTCAAGGAGGCCGGGCGCGTGTCGGACGCGATCGGCCGGCTGGGCAGGACCGAGTTCGCGATCGTCGCACCCGCCACGGACGCCGAGGGGGCGGTCAAGATGGCCCGTCGGCTGGCCGCGGCCATCGAGCGAGCCAACAACAAGCCGGGCAGACCGCACTTCAGCCTGCGAGCCGGCTACGAAGCAGTGAGCAACGTGCGGGAGGCCCAGATCGAGGCGCACGATCTGCTCGAGCGCGCCGCCATCGCGATGCGGCGGGCCAAGCCGAACGGCGAAGGCCAGTGGATCCAGGCGTTCGAAGGTGAAGGGGAGTTCCGCCACTAGGGGGCAGGCCCAGGGGCGAGCCGGACAATCGTAGGGAGCGGGGTCGGACGGGATCGGTTCTGGCCCATAGACCTGAACCCTGCGCGGGAGCTCGACCGGCTTCGACCGGACCCCGCTCGCTACTCCAGCGCCGCACGGCGTGCGGTGCGCAACGTGCAGCGTTCCCCGACGGGGGGCCGCTGCACGTCTCGCTTCGTCACCTACCTGATGGGGATCGGCCGCGCACCGGCTACCCGCAGAGCACGCTCCCGCCGTTCACGTTGAGGATCTCCCCGTTGATGCTGGCCGCGAGCGCCGAGCAGAGGAACACGATGGGGCCGGCGATCTCCTCGGCCGTGGCCACGCGCCCGACGGGGATGGTCGCCTCGATCCGCTTCCTGCCCGCCCCGCCGTCGGCCTCGTAGGGAACGGCCGACATCTCGGTGTCCACCCAGCCCGGGGCGACCGAGTTCACCGTGATCCCGCGCGGCGCAGCCTCGACGCACACCGACTTCACGAACGAGATGATCGCGCCCTTGGTCGCCGCGTAATCGGCGTGGAACGCCTCGCCCCGCTGGCCGGCGGTGCTGGAGACGATGATGACCCGGCCACCCGCCTGCATGACGTCGAGCGCGGCGCGGGTCCCGTAGAACACCGAGTCGAGGTTGACGGCCAGGGTGTGGCGCCAGCGGTCATCGGGCATGCGGGCGACGCTCACCTCCTCGACCGGCCAGATCCCCGCGTTGGCGATGAAGAAGTCGAGGCGACCGAAGCCCTCCGCCGCCTCCCGCACGGAACGCTCGCAGGCCTCCCGCTGCGCCAGATCGGCCTGTACGGCCCGCACCCGGCGTCCCAGCGCCTCCACCCCCTGCGCCACCCGATCGGCTTCCTCGCGGCGCGTATGGTACGTGAAGACCACGTCGGCGCCCGCCGCCGCGAGCAGCCGGACCGTGGCCGCGCCGATCCCGCGGCTCCCGCCGGTCACCAGCGCGACTCGATTCGTGAGATCGATGAGTGGCGTCACAACAGCCTCCTGATCCGCTCGAGTACCCCACCCTTCAACTCCACGGGCGGCACCGGCACCAGGTGCCGATCCTCCACGACGGCCCGGGGGTTCTCCTCGGTGAGCAACCTCGCCACCGCCGCGTGCCCCAGCTCCTCCAGGTACGCGCGGCCCGTCGCGACCGTGCGGCGCCCGCCGTGGTTGTCCGACGCGAGGAAGTCGGCGAGACCCTGTTCCACCAGCTCGCGGGCGCGCCGGCCGCGCACGCCGGGCCGGACCAACGTCGTGCCGTCCACCTGGATCTTCGCACCCACCTCGCGCCACGCCCGCACCACGGCCGCGCTGCACTCGTCGTACCGCTCCGGGTGGGCTACCACCGGCACGACTCCGCTGCGCGCGATCTGCGCGAGCACCGTCGTCGCGAACCCGGTGACCACTCCGAGGGGGAACTCCACCAGGTAGTAGCGGGACTGGTTGAGCGAAAGGCGGCGATCACCCAACGCGAGCGCCGGGAGCGGCTGGTCGAGCATGATCTCGAAGCCGAGCAGTAGCTTCGGCACGGACGGCACCGCCGGCTCGAGCCCCCTGAATGCCCGGTCCCGCCGCTGCACCGCTCCCTCGGCTCCCTCGACCAGCTCCATCGCCGTCACGTGCGGCGTGAGGGCCACGCTCTCGATACCGAGCTCGCCCATGCGGCGCAGGACTTCGACCGACTGCTCCACCGAGGAGGAACCGTCGTCGATGTTGGGAAGCAGGTGGGTGTGCAGATCGATCACGGCCAGGCCGTCCGGTCGCGGTTCACCGCAGCGTCGCGAGGAGCGACGGATCCGCTTCCGCCGCCGCCTCGCAGGCGTACGTCATCAATGCGTCGGCGGCGAGCAGCGTGAGCGCGGTGTGGTGGTTGGGGGGGGCGTGGGTGGCTTCCGCGAGGAGCTGGTCGGCCAGCCGCCTGAGCTCGGAGTGCAGCGGCGCCTCGGGTTCGCCCGGGGCCTGGCGCACATGGTCGAGCACCCGCTGCCGAAGCGACGCGGGCGCCCTGGCGAGCCTGGGCTCGAGCCAGGCGAGCAGCTCGCCGCTCAGCCGACCCCCGCGCCGAGCATCTCGGCGACGATCTTGGGGGTTTGCTCGCGGGCCGCCGCGAGCTTGGACGGATCGCCCGCGCCCGCCGAGGCGAAGTGCGGCCGGCCACCGCCCTTGCCGCCGCTCACCGCGGCGATGCGGTTCACCAGGTCGCCCGCCTTCACGCCGCGCGAGATCACGTCGTCGGTGACGCCCACGTGGATCCCCGCCCGCTCGCCGCCCACGAACAGCACCTGGATGGCATTCCTGCTCCGCTCGCGGAACGCGTCCATGAGCAGCCCGATCTGGCCGCGATCGAAGACCGGCGAGTCACCTACGAGCAGCACGGTTTCGCCGATGTCGAAGCGGTCGTAGCCTTCGCCCTGCCCCCTGCTCCCCTCCCGCAGCAGCTCCTCGACCTGGCGCTCCAGCCGCTTCTTCTCCTCCAGCAGCGCCTCGATGCGCCGTGCCACGTGCTCGGGGCTCGTGCGCAGGGTGTCGGCCGCCTCCTCGATCCGCTCCCCCAGGCTCTTCACCAGCGTGTACGCCACCGGTCCCGTCACCGCCTCGATACGGCGTACCCCGGCCGCCACGCCGGTCTCGCCGCTGAAGTGGAACAGACCGATCTGGCCGGTGGAGCGCACGTGCGTGCCGCCGCACAGCTCCATCGAGAGCCTGGGCACGTCCACGACGCGCACCACGTCGCCGTACTTCTCGCCGAAGAAGGCCATGGCGCCCTTGGCCAGCGCCTCC
>CP070716.1:864605-871006 GCA_020350425.1 Gemmatimonadota bacterium | reverse complement strand
GCGTCAGATGGGGCTCGCACACGAACTTGAGTCTGCTACCGATGTCCGGCTGACGCTCACCACCCTGGGCGCCGCCGAGTTGTCGCGCGCGTGCGGGGGCGAGCCGGCCGAGCCCGTGCTCGGGCCCGGCAAGCCGCTCGCCCTCGTCGTTTACCTCGCGCTCTCCCCCCGACGCACGGCGAGCCGCGAGCACCTGATCGGGCTGCTCTGGTCCGACTCCGAGCCCGACCGCGCCTACCACGCGCTGCGTCAGACGGTGTGGCACATCCGCCGACAGGTGGGCGAGCGCGTGCTCGTGACGCGAAATGGCGACATCGAGCTGGCCGCCCCCGTCATGACGGATCGCGACGCGTTCATCGCCGCGGTGAACGTGGGCGACGACCAGAGCGCGGTATCCCGCTACACGGGTGAGTTCCTGCCGGGCCTCGCCACCCCGGGCGGCGCGGCGTTCGAGCAGTGGGCGGAGCTGGAGCGCATCCGGCTGCGCACGGCGTTCCTCCGCTCGGCCGAGTCGGGGGCGCGCCGCTGCCTCGGCGAGGGACACGTGCGCGACGCGCAGCGGCTGGCCCGCCGCGCGCGCGACGCCGACCGGCTGAACGAATCCGGCTGGCGCCTGTTGCTCGAGACACTCATCGCCGGCGACGACTGGACCGCAGCGGCGATGGAAGCCGACGCGCTGTCCCATCTGCTCGAGGACGAAGAGCTGGAGCCCGAGCCCGCGACCCGCGCCGCGATCCGCCGCGCGCACCAGATGCCTGCGGCGGACGAGGAGGTGGAGCGGCGCGGCCTCGAGACTGAGCTGGTGGGGCGGGAGCGCGAGTTCGCGACGATCGTCGAGGCGTGGGCCGAGGTGAGGCAGGGCTGGGCGCGGCACGTGCACGTGGTGGCGCCGGCCGGCCTGGGCAAGACGCGCCTGCTCAAGGACTCCATGGCCCGGCTCAGGGCAGGCGGCACGCGGGTCGTGTACCTGCGCGCGCACTCCGGCGAGCGGGCGATCCCGTTCGCGCACGCGGCGGATCTGGCCGCGGCGCTCTCGGAGCTGCCCGGTGCCGCCGCGGTGTCGCCCGGCACTGCGACGACGCTGGTCACCCTCAACCCGTCGCTCACGAGCCGCTACCCGATGCGCCCCGACTCCGGCGTCAACGGTGAGGCGCTGCGCCACCGCATCGTGGCCCTGGCCGAGCTGCTCGGCGCCGTGGCCGACGAGACGCCGGTGGCGGTGCTGCTCGACGACCTCCACTGGGCCGATCCCGACTCGCGGCGGGTGATCACGGCGCTCGCGTCGCGGCTCGACGGCCGCCGCGTGCTGCTGGTGAGTGCCACCCGGCCGAGCGAATCGGTGAAGCCGGACGGGACCGAGACCACGACGTTGCGCCTGGGCCCCTTGAGCGAGCGGCTGGTGGCCGAACTGGTCGGCAGCATCGCCACGCTGCCGGACGCGCCGTGGGCGCGCGAGCTGCCGGCGCGGCTCACGGCGGCGAGCAACGGCTCGCCGCTCCTGGTGCTCGAGTCGCTCCAGCACGCGCTCGAGTCGGGCATCCTCACACTCGTAGACGGCTCGTGGAGCTGTGCGGCGCCCGCGGCCCTCGCGCAGTCGCTCGAGGCCGGCAGCGCCCTCCAGCGCCGGCTGAGCGAGCAGGACCCGGTGTCGCGCATCCTGCTCCTCACCCTGGCCGTGGCAGGAACGCCGCTGTCGCTCGCGATGGTGGCGCGCGCCACCCAGCGCCCGGAGGACGCCGTCGAGCCGTTGCTGGTGACCCTCGAGGAGCGGGGCCTGGTGAGCCGTGCGGGCTCCACGTGGGAGATCGCGCACGACGAGGCGGCGGGCCTGCTGCTCGACCGCACCGCGGACGGTATCGTGGAGGTGGCGCGCCGCTCGCTGGGCAAGGCGCTCGCCCTCGACGCGGGGACCGATCCGGTCGTGACACGACAGGCCGCGCACTTGCTCGCATCGGCGGGCGAAGACGCGGTACTCGCACAGCTGTATCGTGACTGGCTCTCCCGCAAGCGGGCGCAGGGCGATCAGCGCGGCCCGCGTGACCTCGTGAAGGAACTGCTCGGTGACGCGGCACGGCCGGAGCAGGTGCGCGCCCTCGTTGCCTCCCTGCCGCTCGCGATCCGGCTGGGTCTCGACTCCGGCCGCCGCCGGCTCCTCATCGGTGCGCCCGTCGCGGCTGCGGGTCTCGCTGCGCTGGCGCTCCTGATGCGGCCCGACGCGCCGCCGCCCGACGCCGCGGTGTTCGCCTTTGCGCGCGCGCCGGAGGGCTACGCTGCCTGGCGGGCCGAGCTCAGACGCGACGAGCGGCGCAACGACATCCCGGTCTCGCTCGCGCCGGCCCGCTCGGCGCTGGCGCCGCTCGTGTGGGCCGGGTCCGCCCTGCCCGCCCGCTCGCCGGACGGCGACTCGTGGGTCGCCGAGGTGTCCACCGACTCGAGCGCCATCGACCTGGTGCAGCTGTTCGACGACGGGCGGCCCGCAGTGCCACTCGCCTACTCGCCGGCCGACGAGGGGGCGCCCTCGTGGGCGCCCGACGGCTCGGCGATCGTCTACACCACCGGGAAGTGGGATCCGCTGAGCCGCCCGCACGTGGCGATCCTCGATCTGCGCACCGGCAGCGAGCGGCAGCTCACCGCCGGCGACGCCGGCGACGGCTATCCGCGCTGGAGCCCCGACGGCACCCGCATCGCCTTCGGGCGCCGCCGCTACGACGGCGGGCCCGGCGCGCTGTGCGTGATCGCGCAGGACGGGAGCGCGCTGCGCTGCCTGCCGGTCGCCTCGCGCGACGAGCCGGTGCCGCTCGGCTGGCGCGACGCCGATCGGGTGGTACTGCAATGGGACGACGGCGGCAAGGATGTGCGCGACGTCGTCGACCTCCGCTCCGGCGCGCGCACGCCGCTGCCCGGCGCCGTCGGTGGTAGCGCTTCCCTCAGTCCGGACGGCGCCTGGCTCCTGTGGCACGATCGGGAGCGGGTGAACGGTCCCGTCAGGTGGTATGCGTTCTCGCTCGACGACGACCGCGACCGCCGCGTGGTGGGCGGTGAGGAGCTCGCGAACGCACAACTGGTGTGGGACGTGGTGCCCGGCACTCCCTCATACCTCGACACCCTCCGCCTCGTGCCCGTGACCGAACCGATTCCGCTGACGGCGGGACGGAAGCTGGCCGTCGAGGGTGTCGATCCCACAGGGCGTCCGGTGCCGCCGCACGCCGTCACCTGGCGCTCGGCCGACCCGACCGTGGCGTCCGTCGATTCCGCCGGCGTGCTCCTACCCAGGCGTGCCGGCCGGGTGTGGATCCATGCTTCCGCCGGTGGCTGGCGAAGCGACTCGGTGCGGATCGAGATCGCCCAAGCGGTCGCGGACACGGTGCTGGCCGAGTCGTGGCGCGACGGATGGAATGACAACTGGGTGCCGTTCGGGGAGCCGCGGCCGGAGATCGTGGCGCTCGGTGACTCCGCCGCCTTCTGGACCCGGGGGGACAGCAGCTTCACGAGCGGTGTGTACAGCCGTCGCATGTTCTCGGCGGCCGCAGGGCTTGGCGTCGAGGTCCTGGTGGCCGGCCGGGTGACGCGGACACAGTGGCAGCTGCACTCGCTCGAGTTGCTGGACATCGACGCCGCCACGCTGGAGACATGGGATCACCGGACGGGAGGCATACCGCGCAGGAATGCCGTGCTCTGCTTCGTGACCTATCCGGCACGCGAGGGGCCGGGCGGCGCGGACAGCGTCAGACTCGGCTGTAGCACGGTTCACCTCACCGTGCCGGCACCGCCGAGCCTCGGGGAGGGCAGATGGCACCGCCTGCGGATGCAACTCCTGCCGGACGGTCGCCTCGGACTCGCCATCGACGGTGTTCCGGTCGGGCGTACACCCACCCCGATCCCGCTCGATCGCGAGTTCCGCCTCGTGATCAACGGATACTCGCACGACACGCAGATGCTCACGGGCGACCTCGCGCTGTGGACCGGCGTGCCGGACGACGTGGACTGGCGCGTGCTGGACGGGCTCCCCGAGCCACGCGAGTGATCCCCCCGGCAGCGCCGCTCGCTCCGACGTCATGTCACCCCGGAGCGCGTTGCTTCTCCTCGAGCCGACGCTCGTGGGGCGGCTCCGCGGAGACGCTCAAACCGACGCGCGATAGGCGCTGGGAGACTGTCCGAACAGCTCCCTGAAGGCGCGCGAGAAATGACTGCGGCTCGCGAACCCCGTGCGCCCCGCTACGGTGTCGACGGACAGGCTCGACTGACGGAGCATGCGCGCCGCTTCCCGCAGTCGCACTTCTCGCACGTATTCCATCGGTGTGCGGTCGAACGCCGCGCGAAACCGGGCGGCGAACGCGGACCGGCTCATCGCCGCCTCGCGTGCCAGCGAGTCCAGGGTGTGGTCCCGGTCGGGCGCATGCAGGATCGCCTGCAGCGCCCGGGCCAAACGCTGGTCGTCCAAGGCGGCCAACCACGGCAAGCTGCAGTCGTCGCGCACGCAGAACCGTCGGAACAACTCCACCAGGCACTGCCACATCAACGCCTTCGCCATCTGCTCGTGACCGGCCGTGGCCGAACGCTGTTCCGCCAGCAAGGCGTCGAACACCGCAGGCATCTGTGGGGTGTCCGCAAACTCGACGACCAGCGGCTCGCGCAGCGTGTCGAACAGACCGCGGACCCCTCCCCAGGTTGCACGAATGCGCCCGCACGCCACCACCAAGCTGAGCGCGGAGTCGGGCCCGGCCCGGAGATGCGTCATACCGGGCGGACCGTGCGGCGATGTCCGCTCTTCCGCCAGCACTCCGTCCCCCACGACCAGTTGGTGCGGCACGCCTGGTGGGACGACCGCCAGCGAGTGGGTGGGGAGCGGCACGATCCGGTCGTCCTGGCCGACGAGCCCCCCGTCGCCCTGGAGCACGAAATGCAGCGTGACGAGGTCGCCCGCCGGCAGCCGCAAACGCCACCCTGGCGCCACACCGCAGGTGGCGAAGGGTTCGACCTCGAGCCCGAGGTTGTCCAGCAGACGTTGAAGTAGCATGCCCAATCCTAGACCGACGGCCGCGCCGAATTCAAGACGGCGGGGCACGGAGTCCGGACCCACGGGCACCGGGTTCCTCCCATGGTAGCAGCACGTACCGGAGCACCACACGTCTGCCCAGGAGGAACCATGGATATCGATGCCCGCAACACCGCGCTCGTGATCACCGACCCCCAGAACGACTTCCTGAGCCCGCAGGGGGTCACGTGGGGCCTGGTGGGGGAAAGCGTCACCGAGAACCGCACGGTCGAACACCTGGTCGAGCTGCTCGAGGCTGCCAAGGCCAACGGGGTGCCGGTGTTCGTGTCTCCCCACTACTACTACCCGACCGACAAGGGATGGCAGTTCGGCGGTACCGTGGAGAACCTGATGCACGAGATCGGCATGTTCGGGCGGACCGGCGCACTCACGCTCGACGGCTTCGCCGGCTCGGGCGCGGACTGGCTGGACGTGCTGAAGCCGTACCTGGAGGATGGGGAGACGATCATTGCCGGTCCGCACAAGGTGTACGGCCCCGAGAGCAACGACCTTTCCCTCCAGCTGCGCAAACGCGGTATCCAGCGCGTGCTGCTCGCGGGCATGTCCGCGAACCTGTGCGTGGAGGCGCACCTGCGCGAGCTGATCGAGGACGGGTTCGAGGTGACGGTGATCCGCGATGCCACGGCCGCGGCGAAGCACCCGGAGTTGGGCGACGGCTACCAGGCAGCGATCACGAACTTCGGGTTCCTCGCCTCCGGCGTGGTGACGACCGACGAGGCGGTCGAGTCGATGCGCCAGGCGTCTGTTGCGGTGGCCGGCTGACGACGGGTCGGAAGCAGTGGTGCGGGCGTCCCCAGCCGTCGTGGGGGCTCCCGCCCGCCTGCCGCCGGGCCTCACGCCACACGCGAGCGCGTCACCGCAGCATGGTGCGGACGCTCGTCGACTCGGCGAGGGGGCGGAACGTGCTCGCCGGATTCGCCAACCCACGCAACCAATCCCACCGCAGCAACCTTTTCCTTTATAGCGCAATGAATTAAAATAGGTTCTATCCCCTTTCGAGCGAGCACCCCTTCATGATCGAATTCGCCCGGCAGCCGACACCGGCTGAGTACCGAGGCTGCCGCCCGCCGCGCCCGCGTTGCGTGCGGGAACACGCGCCTGCCGGTCGCTCGTTGAGGGCGACGTCCGCGTGAGCGAGCTGACCGAGCGATTGCAGGCCGCGATCGCCGACCGCTACGCGATCGAGCGGGAGGTGGGCGAGGGGGGGATGGCGACCGTGTTCCTGGCGCACGACGCGAGGCACGATCGCAAGGTGGCGGTCAAGGTGCTCCGACCCGAGCTGGCCGCCGTCATCGGCGCCGAGCGGTTCCTGCAGGAGATCAAGGTCACCGCCAACCTGCAGCAC
>CP070716.1:858074-864505 GCA_020350425.1 Gemmatimonadota bacterium | reverse complement strand
GCCCGCGGCGCCGAGCTGGCCGGCACCGGCATCGCGTCGGGCGAGGGGGGAATGCTCCCCGAAGAGCAGGCCGAGAACTCCCGCTACCTGTACGAGCTGGCCTCGGCGCGGTTCGGCTTCTCGATGGACAAGCTGCGGAAGGTGCAGGCGATGCACTTCAAGGGGGGGCAGGCCGCGAAGACGGGCACCGGCGGCCATCTCCCGGGCGAGAAGGTGAAGGGGAAGATCGCCGCTGTGCGGGGGCTCGAGGAGGGGACGCCCGCGATCTCCCCCGCGCGCTTCCCCGACTGGACCGCGCCGGCCGACTTCCGCGCCTTCGCCGCGGAGGTGCGCGACGCCACCGGCGGCATCCCCATCGGCTTCAAGCTGTCGGCGCAGCACATCGAGCAGGATCTCGACGCGGCACTCGAGGTGGGCGTGGACTACGTCATCCTCGACGGCCGCGGCGGGGCCACGGGCGCCGCGCCGCTCATCTTCCGCGACAACATCTCGGTGCCCACGATTCCCGCGCTCGCGCGCGCGCGGCGCCACCTCGACGCGGCGGGCGCCGAGGGAGTCACCCTGATCATCACGGGCGGCCTGCGCACTCCGGCCGACTTCGCCAAGGCGCTCGCACTGGGCGCGGACGGGGTCGCGGTGTCGAACGCGGCCATGCAGGCGATCGGGTGTATCGCCATGCGCGCCTGCCAAACCAACAACTGTCCCGTGGGCATCGCCACGCAGAAGGAACACTTGCGCTCGCGGCTCCCGGTGCAGGCGGGCGCCGAGCGGCTCGCGCGGTTCCTCGGGGCGGCGGTGGACCTCATGAAGGTGCTGGCCCGTGCCTGCGGGCACACGCATCTCAATCAGCTCACACTCAACGACCTCACCACGTGGGACCGCGAGACGGCGTACCTCGCGGCCGTGCCGTACGGCGGGGTGAGCCTGCCGCACGCGTAGGAGGGATGGCAGCCGCATGACCGAACGCAAGCACGAGGTCGCCACGCTGGCCGGCGGCTGCTTCTGGTGCCTCGAGGCGGTGTTCCTCGAGCTGGCCGGCGTGGAGCGCGTCGTGTCGGGCTACGCCGGGGGGCGCGTGCCCGATCCCTCGTACGAGCTGGTGTGCATGGGCGTCACGGGGCACGCCGAGGTGGTGCAGCTCACCTTCGATCCCGGTGTCGTCTCGTTCCGCGAGCTGCTGGAGGTGTTCTTCACCGTGCACGACCCCACCACGCCCAACCGGCAGGGGCCGGACATCGGCTCGCAGTATCGCTCGGCCGTCTACTACCAGGACGAGGAGCAGCGGCAGGCGGCCGAGGAGGCGATCGCGGAGTTCGACCGCCGCGGGGTGTGGGACGCGCCCATCGTCACCGAGGTCGTGCCGCTCGACACCTTCTACCCGGCCGAAGACCACCACCAGGACTATTACCGGCGCAATCCGGACCAGCCCTACTGCCAGGCGATCGTGGCCCCCAAGGTGGCGAAGGCGCGGAAGGTGTTCTTCGAGAAGCTGAAGCGAGGGGGGCACGAGGGCGGGCCCCGCTGACGGGCATCCGGACCACGCAGGAGCAGCCATGCAACACGATAAACCCACCTACGACGTCGTCCACGAGCCCGACCAGCACCGCTTCGCGGTGCACACCGAGGGCCACACGGCGGTGCTCGACTACCAGCGGTTCCCCGACAAGGTGGTGTTCACCCACACCGGCGTCCCGAGGGAGCTCGAGGGAAGGGGCATCGGGAGCCGGCTGGTGCGCGCCGGCCTCGACTGGGCCCGCACGGAGGGCGTGCGCGTGATTCCCACCTGTCCCTTCGTGTCCGCGTACATCGGGAAGCACCCGGAGTACGCGGACGTCACGGAGCGGTGAATGGTCGCCGACCCCGAGCACTTCGAGCTGCGCATTCCCGTCCAGCCGACCGACATCGATCAGCTGGGGCACGTCAACAACGTGGTGTACCTGCGCTGGGTGCAGGACGCGGCGGTGGCCCACTGGCGCGATGCCGCCCCCAAGGGCGATCAGGAGAAGCTGCTCTGGGTGGTGGTGCGGCACGAGATCGACTATCAGCGACCGGCGCGGCCCAACGACGTGATCCTCGCGCGCACCTGGGTGGGTGAGGCCATCGACCGCCTGTTCGAGCGGCACACCGAGCTGCGGCGCGAGTCCGACGGCAAGCCGCTCGCCCGCGCGCGCACGCTGTGGTGCCCCATCGACCCGACCACCGGCCGGCCCACCGACGTCAGCCCCGAGGTGCGCGCGCGCTTCTCGGTAGGCGACGCTCCCGCGTAGCCGCCGCCGTCACGGCGCCCCCTGCCGCACCGCGAGCAGGGTGTCGAAGACGAAGGTTCCGGTGATCGTCTGCTCGCTTACGATCACGGCGATGGAGTCGCCGGTCCCGAGCAGCGCGTCGAGCTGGATGGGCACGACGCGCCCGTTCGGCAGCGTGTCGGGAATCACCACGTGCAGCGACTCCGCCGCGAACGCGCCGTCCGCGCTCTTGCCCGCCACCTGCCTGGGCAGCCAGTCCGGCTCGTCCAGCCGCCCGGCGTATGGATTGGGCGCGAACCACGCGCCCTCCAGCAGCACCGAGGTCTCGGTCTCCGCCAGCGGCCGATGCAGGTACACCCGCAGCACGGCGTCGATCGTCGCCTGCTCAACGTCCCCCGTGATCCGGTACACGCCCTCCCGCGGATCGTCCATGTCGGCCACCGCCCACACGCGGCTCGTCGCGGCGACCGCGCTGCCGAACACCCCCACGCCGCCGGTCAGGCGGTTGATGAACCCCCGGCCGGTGAACTCGTTGTTGCTCGAGCGCGTGAAGTCGAAGTAGTTGGTGTCCGCCAGTGTGAGCGTCACCACGTAGCTGCGGCCGCCCCGGAAGACGTCGTTCCCATCGCCATTGACGAACACGTCGATCGCATTGCCGGCGAGCAGGAAGGCGGTCGTGTCCACCTGCACCGTGGTACCGTAGTCCGCCAGGTCGCCGTCGCGCCGCACGTCGAGCTGGAGCAGCCGGCCCACGATCGGGTCCACGCCGAGCCGCAGCGTGTCGCGGTCGCGGTTGAAGGTCAGCACCGAGTCGCCCCCGCCCAGCGTCACCGAGTCGGCGCCGACCGCGAGGTACGCCTCCCGCATCCCCGGCACGCGGGTGACGCCGGTGACGACCTCGTCCGCGGCGATCTCCACGCGCAGCTCGAGCCGGTCGCCTGGCCGCATCGTGGGGCACCCCTGGGGCGCCCAATAGACCCCTGGGGCCTCCACCCCCTGCGGGGCGTACGGCGCGGCGCGGAACGTCACCACGCTGCCGCAGGGGTCGCCCGGCAGGTCGAGGTTCGCGACCGTGACGAGCGCGTTCTCGATCGGGAGCAGCGGCCCGTGGGGCGGCAGGGGGAAGTCGCCCGTGTCGGGGCGGGCCACCGTCCCGTCGAGCGACTGCTCGACGATCACGTACTGGTACGGCAGGTCCGGTCGCATCACCGACGACACCACCACGATCGCCTCACCCGTGGGCACGGCGACGTCCTCCAGCACGCAGCCCGCGAGCCAGGGGGCGAACCACAGCGCGAGCAGCGCCGCACGGGTCCCGCACCGCCTCACCACCGGAACTCCACCCCCACCGTGGGAAAGATCGGGAGCTGCGTCCACCCCGAGCGCGTCGGGGGCGCGGTGCCGTAGTCGAAGGTGTACGCAAACACGTTCTGCCGGTTGAACAGGTTCACGACGGCCACGAACGGCCACCACGTGCCGCCCAGCCAGTCGAACTGCCAGCGACATCCCACGTCGAGCCGTCCGTAGTAGGGGTAGCGCAGCGCGTTGATCGTGGTGGGCACGGCCTCGTCGCGCGGCCGCTCGAACAGGTGCAGCTCCGTGCTGTACGTGCGATGCGGCCACGCCCCCACGATCCCCGTGTAGGGCAGCCCCGAGCCGTACGCCCAGCGGAGGCTCATGGTGCCGCGGAACGGCCCCGGCGCCTCGACCACCAGGTTCACCGTGTGCCGGCGGTCGTGCGCGGGCGCGAACGACACGCTTTCCACCTCGCGTGTCGCCTTGGCGTAGCTGTAGCCGATCCACCCGCGGATGGCGCCGCCGTGGCGCCGCAGCAGTACGTCGAACCCCCACGCGTCCCCGGTGGCGACGACGAACTCGTCGCCCAGCACCCTGGGATCGTCCGCGGGGTTGGCCAGCGGCAGGCTGTCGTACGTCTTGGCGTATCCCTCGAGCGTGAGCGACAGGTCGTCACCGAACCAGCGCTCGATGCCCAGCACCAGGTGGTCCGAGCGCGCCACGGGGGTGCGCTCGTCGGCCCCGATCCAGAAGTCGAACAGCGTGATGGGGATCTCCTGGTCGCGGATCGAGTGGAGCGCCTGGTAGTAGCGCCCCACCGAACCGGTGACCGCGAGATCGTCGGTGAGGAAGAGCTTGGCGGCAAAGCGCGGCGACACGCCGGTGAAGGCCGCGCCGCCGCCCACGTACTCCACCCGCACGCCTGGCCGCAGCAGCAGGCGGGAGAACGGCCGCCACTGGTCGTCGATGAAGCCGAACCAGATGCGCGGCCGGTACTCCAGGTCGAGCATCTGCCGGTTCAGGATCAGGTCGCGAAAGTCGTACGGGATGCGGTGGTCGCCCACCCAGATGCCGTCCGGCACCTCCACGGCGACGGACGCGTTGTTGAACGCGTAGGTGATGTGGTGGTCCTCGACGCCAAGCCCCACCTGCATCTCGTTGCGATCCCCCAGGCGGAAGGCCAGCGCGGAGCGCGCGGCGAGCTGCCGCACCGAGTTGCGGGCGTCCAGCTGATCGGGTTCCAGGGCGAACTCGGTGGTGAACCGGCTCACCGACAGGTGTGTCTCGAGCAGCGCCCCGCCGAACGGCTGGGTCCAGGTGGCCCCCGCCAGCCCGTTGCCCCAACTGAACTGCATGTCGAGCCCGTCGCGGCCCGGCTCCGGCTCCACCCAGGGGAGCTCGAGCGCATCGCGGCCCCAGTACCCCGTCGCCGCGACGCGTCCCCGCCCGGTCGGGACGGTGAGCTTCGCCACGCCGTCGGCGAAGTAGTAGCTGAAGGGGTCGTCGGCGAAGGCGTCGGCGATCACGTCGGCGTAGGTGCGCCGCACGCCGGCCAGGAAGGTGGCCCCCGTACTGCCGATCGGGCCGTCCACCAAGACGCGGCTCGCCAGCAGCGACACCCCGCCCTGGACGTGCACCCGGCCGCGGCTGCCGTCCCGCACCGCCACGTCCATCACGCTGCTCAGCCGCCCGCCGTAGCCCGCGGGGAACCCGCCGGTGATCAGTTCGGCCCGCTCGACGGCCGCGGCGTCGAAGGTGCTGAACAGCCCGCCCACGTGGAACGGATTGAACACGGTGATCCCGTCGAGGCGGATGAGATTCTGGTCCGCCTCGCCGCCGCGCACGTTGAGCCCCACGCTGTAGTCGTTCTTGGCGACGGTGCCGGGGAGGAGCTGCGCCACCCGCCCCACGTCGGGCTCGAGCAGGGTTGGGGCGTTGCGGATCTCGGCCGGGTCGAGGCTGATGGTGCTCGGCTGCACCACCGCCTCGAAGCGCTGGCGGGCGGGCAGGAACCCCTCGGCCACCAGCGGGCTCACGCGCACCGCACGGGGCTGCAGGAAGAGCACGAGCGCCGACGCTCCCGGCGCCACCGTCACGGTGTCGGTCACCACGCCGATGCGCTCGAACACGAGCCGGATGGTCGTCACGGGTACGGACGCGAACGCGAAGCGGCCCTCGGCGTCGGTCTCGGCGCGGGACGCCATCTCGAGCACCCGCACGCGCACCCCGGAGAGCGGCGTGGAATCGGCGGCCGACCGCACGACGCCCGCGACCGTGCGCGTGTCCTGTGCCACGGCGGCGGGGGGCGTCAGCGCGACGGCGACCCCCAGCCCGAGGACGGCCACACGCAATCGGTAGATCACGATGTGCTCCGGTAACGGATCGGCGATGGCGCACCCGAGTGCCACCGATAGCAACATGGGTGCCCGGGGGGGCGCGGTCCAGTAGCGCCGCCGTCGCGGCCGGGGGACGAGCCAGCCCCCGCCACCTCCCCGTTGACGCGGGGTCCTTGAGAGACACAGGTTGCAGGGTATATGACCACCCGCTCTCTCATCGCGCTCGCGCTGTGGATCGTGGGCTCGCTCGCCGCCGGCATCATCGGCGCCGTGGCCACGCAGCCCGGCGCCTGGTACGCCGCCCTCGACAAGCCCGCCTGGACCCCGCCCAACTGGCTGTTCGGCCCCGTCTGGACCACGCTCTACGTGCTGATGGGGGTGGCGGCGTGGATGGTGTGGGAGCGCCGCGCCAGCCTCAATGTCACCCCCGCCCTCGGGCTGTTCGTGGCGCAGCTCGCGGTCAACGCGCTCTGGTCGTGGCTGTTCTTCGGCTACCACCGCATCGGTCTCGCGCTGGTCGACATCGTGGTGCTGTGGCTGCTGATCCTCGGCG
>CP070716.1:851026-857974 GCA_020350425.1 Gemmatimonadota bacterium | reverse complement strand
CCGTGACCCTGCGGCGGGCAGCGTGGACGGTGTGGCTGCCGCTGCTGGCCCTGTGCGGGCCGGCGGCGGCGCAGGACTCGGCGTTCGTGCTCGTCGACCGCGTGGCTGCGGTCGTGGGCAACGTCGTGATTCCGGTGTCCCGCGTGGAGGAAGAGGTCAATGTCTTCCGGCAGCAGGGCGGACAGATCCCGACCGACTCGCTCCAGCTTCTCGAGCTGAAGCGGCGGCTGCTGGGGAACCTCATCAACGAGGAGCTGTTGTACCAGGCCGCCACGCGCGATACCTCGGTGCGCGTCACGGAACAGGAGGTGCAGCAGGCGGTCGACGCTGCCATGCGGGAGATCCGTGGCCAGTTCGGGACGGAGATGGAGTTCGAGCGGCAGCTCCGGGCCGCCAACTTCGGCTCGGTGGAGGAATACCGCCGCTGGCTCACCGAGCAGCAGCGGCGCGAGCTCATCCGGGGCCAGTACCTGCAGCAGCTGCAGCAGCGAAGAGAGCTCGAGCCGCTGCAGCCTACCGAGGAGGAACTCCGCGCCTACTACGAGCAGACGAAGGAGCAGCAGCCGCCGCGCCCAGCCACGGTCACCTTCCGGCAGATCGTGGTGCGCTCCGACCCGGACAGCGCGGCGCTGACGGAGGCCTTCCGGCTCGCCGACTCCCTCAAGGTTGCGCTGCGCGACGGGGCGGAGTTCGCGTTGGTGGCCCGCCAGTACTCGGAGGATCCGGGATCGCGCGAACAGGGCGGCGACCTCGGGTGGGTGCGGCGCGGGATGCTGGTGCGGGAGTTCGAGGACGTGGCGTTCCGACTCCGTCCCGGCGTGGTGTCGGAGCCCGTACAATCGGCGTTCGGCTTCCACCTCATCCGCGTCGATCGCCGGCAGCCCGGTGAGGTGATGGTACGCCACATCCTCATCGTACCGACCATCACCGAGGCCGACCGCGCCCGCGCACGGCTCGTGGCGGACTCGGTGGCCGCAGCGCTCCGAGCGGGCGCGCCGCTCGATTCGCTGACCGACCTGTACCACGACTTTGCCGGGCAGGAGCAGCCGCTGATCGAGGAGTTCCCGCGGGATCGTCTACCTGCCGAATATCAAGCGCCGCTCCTGGCACGGCAGCCGGGTGACGTGATCGGCCCCCTCATGCTCGATCGCGGCGACAGCCGGCCGAAGTATGCGGTCCTGGTGTACGAGGACGCCCGGCCGGAGGGCACGTTCAGCTACGAGGATCTGCGCGACCGCCTGCGCCAGAGCCTGGCCGAGCAGAATGCCATGGAGCGGCTGATGCGTTCGCTGCGCGAGTCCACCTACATCGAGATTCGGCTCTGACGCCATGCCGCCGCGCATCGCAATCACGTTGGGCGATCCGCGGGGCATCGGACCGGAAGTGGTCGGCAAGACGCTGGCCGATCCGCTGGGGAAGGCGGAGTTCGTGGTCATCGGCCCGGACGAGCTGGTGGCGGAGCTGCCGGCCGACGAGCGGATCGGCATCGGCACGCTTGGGACGCGGGCCGGGCGCGCGGACGCTGCTCTCGCTGCTGACCTCCCCCTCGAGGCTGCCGGCCGCCTGGCGGCCGCCGCGGTCCTCAAGGCAGTCGAGCTGGTGCGCTCCGGCGACGTCGGCGCCATCGTGACCGGTCCGGCCGAGAAGCGCGCCCTGCACGCGGCCGGGTACGCCTACCCGGGGCACACCGAGTGGCTCGCGGAGCTGGCGGGTGGGGTCGACGTCGTCATGATGCTGGTTGCCGGCACCCTGCGGGTCGCGCTGGTTACGACGCACATCCCGCTCGCGGCCGTGCCCTCGACGGTCACGATCGAGCGAGTGCTCAAGACCGGGCACATCACGCGGTCTGCGCTGGAGTGCTGGTGGGGCATCGAAGACGCCCGGCTGGCGGTGTGCGCCCTCAACCCGCACGGCGGCGAGGGTGGCCTGTTCGGCGCCGAGGACGACGAGATCCTCGCGCCGGCGGCACGTGAGCTCGATGCCGCGGGGCCGATTCCCGCCGATACGGTCTTCGTGCGGGCGCTGCGCGGGGAGTTCGACGCGGTCCTCGCGCCCTACCACGACGTGGGCATGACGGCGGTGAAGGTCGCGGGCTTCGGCGGCGGGGTGAACGTGACTCTGGGACTGCCGTTCATCCGGACCGCGCCCGATCACGGCACGGCGTTCGACATTGCGGGACGAGGGATCGCCGATGCGGGGTCGATGCGGGAGGCGGTGCGGTTGGCGGCGGAGCTGGCGACGCTGAGGCGGTAGCGCGGCACCGCGCGGCGGTACGGCCGCGCTACCTCGGATCCGAGGCCGCCTTGCCGCCCGGAAGCACCATGCGCAGCGTGCCGACCCGGCGACCCGCCATCTCGAGCACCTCGAAGCGAACCCTCCCCACCGTCACACGGTCGCCCACCTGCGGCAGCCGCCCGAGCTGCCCGAAGACGTACCCCCCGATGGTGAGGTAATGCTCCTCGGAGACGTCGAGGGCATAGCGCTCGTTCAGATCCTCGATCTCCATGTCGCCGGGGAGGGTGACGCCGTCCTTGGCGGTCTTTGGCAGCGGCTCGGCCTCGTCGTACTCGTCGTAGATCTCTCCCACGATTTCCTCGAGCAGGTCCTCCATGGTGATGATCCCTGCGGTGCCACCGTACTCATCGAGCACCACGGCCATCATCGCCTTGCCGCGCTTCATGTCGGCGAGCACGTCTTCGACCTCCCGGGTACCAGGCACGAAGATGGGCTCACGGACGATGCTGCCGACCGGCTCCCCGCCGCGCGCCGACAGAGCGGCGAGAATGTCCTTGACGTGTACGATCCCCACCATGTCGTCCAGCGACTCCCGGTACACCGGGTAGCGGGAGCGTCCGACCTCCCGGATGCGGTCCGCGGCGTCGGCAATCGTGATCTCCGCCGGAAGGCCGACCACCTCGGTGCGCGGCGTCATCACGTCGCGCGCGTTCTTCTCGGTGAACTCGAGCACGCCCTCGATCATCTCGACGTCCTCATGGTCGAGGTGCCCCGACTTCTGGCTCTGTCGGACGATGGTGACGATCTCCTCAGGTGAGTGCACGGCCTCCAGCTCATCCGCGGTGGCCTTGACGCCGAGGAGGCGCAGCAGCTGGTTGGCGCTCCAGTTGAGCAGATTGGTGAGTGGCAGGGTGATCCAGGTGAAGAGCATGAGCGGCCGCGCCAGCCATCGGGCGGTCGGCTCGGGGAAGGTGATGGCCCAGTTCTTTGGCGCCAGCTCTCCCACCACGACGTGCAAGAAGGAAACGATTGACACCGCGATGATGGACGCCACGCCTACCCGTCCCAGAAACGACACCGCTGGGGGCAGGCGCTCGAGCCAGTCCCGAAGCAGCACGGCCACCGTGTCCTCGGCGACGTAGCCCAGCAAGATCGAGGCCAGCGTGATCCCGAGCTGGCACGCCGAGAGCTGGCGCTGCAGGTCTTGTTGCGCCGCCTTGACAGCCTTAGCCTTGCGGTCTCCGCTGTCGATGAGCGCCTGGATGCGCGACCGGCGTGCGGCCACGAGCGCGAACTCCGACGCCACGAAGAACGCGTTGGCGGCGACGAGGAACACCACCGCGGCTCCGCGGAGCAGGAGGGACGTGAGAGTGAACTCTTCCATTCGGACCGTTGAGGGATAAGGTACGAAGGTAGCGGGATGCAGGGAACGGTGCAGCGAGCCGTGACGAGGGGAGGGCCACGCTGACGAGACCGACGGACCAGATCCAGCCCACGCAGCGCTCGCTCGACTGCGCGCACCGCACGCCGGCGCTGTCGGGACACCGGCGCTCGCTCCGGCTGGTGCTGGTCATCACCGCCGGCTTCATGGTGGTGGAGTTCGCGGCCGGGTGGCTTGCCAACTCGCTGGCCCTGCTGGCCGACGCCGGGCACATGCTGACGGACACCGCCGCGCTCGCCCTGGCGCTGTTCGCCGCGTGGATCGCGCAGCTACCCGCCACGCCCGACAAGACGTTTGGCTACCTCCGCTTCGAGATCCTGGCGGCCCTGGTCAACGGAGCCGTGCTGTTCCTGGTCGCTGGGCTCATCGTGTGGGACGCGATCGAGCGCATGGCGAATCCGCCGGAGGTCGAGGCGCGCATCCTGTTCGGCGTCGCGGCCGCCGGCCTGATCGTGAACGTGATCGGGGCCCGGCTGCTGCACGCGGGGCACAAGGAATCGCTCAACGTGCACGGGGCCTACCTGCACGTGCTGGGCGACCTGCTCGGCTCGGTCGGCGCCCTGGCCGCAGGCGCCGTCATCCTGCTCACCGGCTGGATGCTGGCCGATCCCATCATCTCGATCGGGATCGCGCTGTTGATTCTCATAGGAGCCTGGCGCCTGATGCGGGAGAGCGTCGACGTGCTGCTCGAGGCGACGCCGCGGCACATCGCCCTGGGGGAGGTGGAGCGGCAGATCGCCACCGTGCCTGGGGTCAAGGACGTCCACGATCTGCACGTGTGGACGCTCACCAGCGGCGTCGTAGCCATGAGCGGCCACGCGATCGTGCGCGATCCGGCCGACGGGCAGCGGGTGCTCGAGACCGTGCAGCAGCGGCTCGCCGCCATGGGAATCCACCACGTCACGATGCAGATCGAGCGCAACCACCTGGATCCCTGCGAGCCGACCGACGGCGCGGCCGGCGGCGCGCGCCGCTGACCCGTTGCGCTTCGCTCAGGTCCTGCCTATACTCCCCGACCCCAATTAACGGTCGTTCGCCACCGCGACACCCGAAGGTTCCCCTTGGACATCCGAAACATCGCGATCATCGCGCACGTCGATCACGGCAAGACGACGCTTGTCGACCAGATGCTGCGGCAGGCCGGAGTGTTCCGCGCCAACCAGCAGGTCCAGGAGCGCGTGCTCGACTCCAACCCGCTGGAGCGAGAGCGGGGCATCACGATCCTCTCCAAGAACGCGTCGCTGCGCTGGGAAGGCGTCAAGATCAACCTCGTGGACACGCCGGGTCATGCGGACTTCGGCGGTGAGGTGGAGCGGATCCTGCGGATGGTGGACGGGGTCCTCCTCCTGGTCGATGCGGCAGACGGCCCCATGCCGCAGACGCGGTTCGTCACGCGCAAGGCCCTGGCGCTGGGGCTTCACCCCGTCGTCGTGATCAACAAGGTGGACCGGGCCGACGCCCGGCCGCATGTGGTGCACGACGAGGTCCTCGACCTGTTCATCGAGCTCGAGGCCTCCGACCGGCAGTTGGATGCGCCGTTCATTTACGCCTCGGCCAGGAACGGGGTGGCCAGCGGCGACCCGGCGGCCCTGGACCGGCTGGCCTCGGGCGAGACGGCCTCCGAAGGCTTCGATCTGGGTCCGCTGTTCGAGGCCATCCTGGGGTACGTGCCGGCTCCCACTGGTGACCCGACCGGGTCCCTCCAGATGCTGATCTCCACGCTCGACTACTCCTCGTACCTGGGGCGCCTGGGGATCGGGCGAGTCGAGCGGGGCAGGGTCCGGGTGGGGCAGGAGGTGGCGCTGCTCTCGCTGGGCGAGCCCGGCACGGTGGCCCAGGAGCAGGCCCGGCCCCGCCGGGTGGTGCGGCTCTACGGCTTCGAGGGCCTCGGCCGCATCGAGCTCGAGGTGGCCGAGGCCGGCGACATCGTGGCGCTGGCGGGCATGGAGGGGGTGGAGATCGGCGCGACCGTGACCGACCCGGCCCGGCCGGAGCGGCTGGCAGGGATCGCCGTCGAGGAGCCTACCATTTCGGTGGACTTCATGGTGAACAACTCCCCGTTCGCCGGGCGGGTCGGGAAGTACGTCACCAGCCGGCAGCTACGGGAGCGCCTCCACGGCGAGGTGGAGCGCAATGTGGCCCTGCGCGTGGAGGACACCGATCAGCCGGAGGTGCTCACCGTCTCGGGCCGGGGCGAGCTCCACCTCTCGATCCTGATGGAGACCATGCGGCGCGAGGGCTACGAGTTCCAGGTGAGCCGGCCGCGGGTGATCCCCAAGGTCGGGCCCGCCGGTGAGCGGCTGGAGCCATACGAGGAGCTGGTGGTGGACGTGCCGGAGGCCATGCTTGGCACGGTGATCGAGACGCTCGGGCCCCGGCGGGGCGACCTCCTCGACATGAGGAACCCGGGCAAGAGCCGGGTCCGCATGCGGTTCCGGGTGCCGGCCCGGGGGCTGTTCGGCTACCGGTCGGAGTTCCTCACCGAAACCCGCGGCGAGGGGATTTTGCACCACCGGTTCCTGGAGTACGGCCCCTGGGCGGGGCCGCTGGCCGGTCGCAGCCGCGGGGTCCTTGTGGCGGACCGCGAGGGTGTGGCCATAGCTTATGCCTTGTGGAACCTGGCGGAGCGGTCCACCCTGTTCGTGGAGCCCGGGGAGCCGGTCTATGAGGGGATGATCGTGGGCGAGCACGTGAGGGCGGGAGACCTTGACGTGAACGTCACGAAGGGTAAGAAACTAACCAACATGCGGACGACGGCGTCCGACGAGAACGTGCAGCTTGAGCCGCCCAGGGTGATCACCCTGGAGCTGGCTCTCGAGTATATCGAAGACGACGAGCTCATTGAGGTCACACCGGAGACGATCCGTCTCAGGAAGCGTGCCCTGGCGGCCATCGATCGGAAGAAGGCCGCTCGCCGGGCGCGGGTCGCGAACGGATCTCCCTAGCCACTCTTTACTCCGAGGAGCGCAGGAGGATCGCACCATGTTGCCGGCGGAGACGTCGTTCCCACCGCTGACCGTCGCACGTCATGACGACGACGAAGATCTCGAAACCAGCTACGACGAGTTCGAAGAGGACGAGGAGTTTGACGAAGACGAGGACTACGACGAGGACGAGGACGACTACGAGGAGTACGAAGAGGAGTTCGACGACGCCGATGAGGCGCGGCCCGTGCGCCGGCACGGGGACTGGGAGTAGCTAGGCGGCCGCACGCGCGCGGCCGTGGTGCGGCGGGAAGAGGGCGGGCGCGCCTCGGGGTGGAGGCGAACTCC
>CP070716.1:843897-850926 GCA_020350425.1 Gemmatimonadota bacterium | reverse complement strand
CAATCCTGGCTACGAAGGAACCCGTAGCCTTCCGGAAGGATCTCGAGGACGCCCTCGCCCCGGAGAACGGTGTCGGAATCGAGGAGGGATTGTTCGATGCGGAAGATCAGATCCTGCTTGCGGAGGCCTGAGTAGTTGGTGATGTTCAACTCCTCGGCCATCTCGTGCAGTTCCGCGACTGATTTCTTCTTGAGATCGGCGATGTCCACGGGGTTGGATACTCCGTCAGAGTGGTGGGATGCAACTGCGGTTGACGTACATCACCCGGACTCCGGGCGCAGGTGGCGTCGAGGAAAGCGTTGCTTTAGGGGATATCGGCTGGATGAGTCGCTGCGGTAATCCTACGGCGGAGGCGGAATGGCGTCAAGTGCCGGCGTGAGTCCCCTGACCCCCTTCTTTCTGTGGTGGCGCACGATGGTCGTCCGCGACCGGGAGATCGTGGACGCGGTCGTCGACCCGGCGCACTGCGGGCCGTCCGCCGAGCTCGAGCAGGCGTTGAGCGACTGGCCTGGTCCCCACTACTGGGCACGCGGGGACGGAGACGGCCGGCTCGTGCTGGTGCGCGTGCTGCGGCCCGAGCCGGGCGAGCGCTGGCCCCTGCACGTGCTGCTCTTCCTCGCCACGTTCTTCACGGTGTGGATGGGCGGCGCCCTGCTGGCCGGCTCCGCCCTCCCCCTGGCGTTCCCTTTCCACGTCGACTTCTCTATCGCCCCGCAGCTCCTCGTGGAGCTGTTGCGGGAGCTGGTGACGCTGCGCGAGGGGCTCGACTTCGCGCTGGGACTCATGGCGATTCTGCTGGCACACGAGTACGGACACTACGTGGTCGCTCAGCACTACGGCATCAATGCCTCGCCGCCCTATTTCATTCCCGCTCCGCCCATCGTGAACTTCATCGGCACGTTCGGTGCGTTCATCCGCCTGCGCAGTCCCATCGTGGACCGGCAGCAGCTGATGGATGTTGGCGTGGCCGGCCCCTGGGCCGGCTTCGTGGTGGCGATCGTGGTGCTGCTCGCCGGGCTGTCGCGCTCCGAGGTGGTGAGCCAGGTGGGGGCGTCTGAGCAGCTCGTCACCCTGGCGCAGTACCAGCTGTATCTCGGTCAATCGCCCATCATGTACGTGGCGCGGCGCCTGGTGGTGGGAGAGGGGACGGTGCTGCTGCACCCGCTGGCGTTTGCGGGGTGGATCGGCCTGCTCGTCACGATGTTGAACCTCATCCCGCTGGGGCAGCTGGACGGTGGGCACATCCTGTACGCCCTGATCGGTCGCCGCCAGGCGAGCGTGAGCGGGCTCGCGTGGCTCCTGCTGGTCGGCGTGGGGTTCGTGGCGGCCGCCCGCGGTTCGTTCTGGGCTGGGCTGGTCTGGTGGGTCTGGGCCGCGGTGATCCTCATGATGGGGCGGGGGCGGGTCGCGCACGCGCAGGTGCTGGATCGCTACCGGCCCCTGCCGTCCAACCGCCAGCCGGTCGGCTGGGCCACGCTGCTGCTCTTCATCGGGACCTTTACGCCGGTGCCGGTCTACTACGCCTAGACGCCTCGTTCGGCGCTAGTGACTGCCCGCTCACTGTTGCGTAAGTGACGGCTTCCTTTATATTTGCGCAAACCAACAGGTCACTGCTCTTCATGCCGGGAACCCCCGTCCGGTACGGCGCCTCCCAACCATCCGAGCCCGTCATTCACGAGCTGCCTCCACTGCCGTACGGTGGCGAGTCGGTCGTCGTGCGCCTGGAGATGCGGCGGGCCGAAGACGGCACGTGGCGCGGCCGGCTGCTGTTCGGCCCCGGGGAAGCAGCGCCGGCGACCACCGACATCTTCTGCGCCGCGAGCGAGAGCGATCTGTGGGAGTGCCTCAACGACCTGCGGGAGCACCACCTGCGGGACCTCTATCGCTCGGTGACCGAGTGAGCGAGGAGGTAGAGGCCCGAATCCGCAAGCTGCGACACGATCTGGCGAACCCCCTCGCGGCGATCCTGGCCGAGACCCAGATGATGCTCCTCGCCGCGGATCAGTACGACGAGGAGACGGTGACCTCGCTCAAGGAGATCGAGAAGCTGGCTCGACGCATGCGGGACATGCTGCGGGACGCCTAGTCCCGCCCCCGTCTCTCCCGACCGCGTCCGCCGCCCGCGCCCCCGCGGGCGTTTTCGTTCGTGGCTCCCTGTGCCGCAGTGGTACGAAACGCTCCAGCGCACGGGGCAACGAAACTTGACGGCGCTCCGAGCGGGCGGCATGTTCGCCTTCCGCCACGACATGTGGGGCTGGCATGCGCAACTTCGAAGTTCTCTTCCCGGTCGTCCTCGGCGCCGCGCTCGCGACGTCGGCATGCGCCGGGCGGCATACCGCGAGCATCTCCCCTGACGAAATCCCCCAACTCGAGCAGCAGTTGGCGCAGGACCCCGGTGACGGGGCGGTGCTGCTGCGCTACGCAGCCGCCCTGTTCGCCGGCGGGCGCTACGACAGCGCGCGCACGATCGCGCGGCGCGGCATGGCGATTCGGCCCGACGACGCCCTGGGCCCGCTCGTCGTCGGTCAGACGCTCGAGCGCCAGGGGGCATACGATCGAGCCATCGCCGTCTACGCCGACTACCTCGCGGCGTATCCCGAGCACGACGGCGCCGCCGCCGTGCGGGCCCGCGACCTGATCGCGCGCCGCGCGCGCGCGACCGAGCAGGCGCGCGTGGCGCTCACCCGGGAGGACGAGCTGTCGCAGCAGCCCGGCGATCCTCAGACCGTCGCGGTCCTGCCGCTCGACGTGGCGGGCGATGCGTCGTACCAGCCGCTGTCGCGCGGCCTGGCGGAGATGATCACGTCCGATCTCGCGCTGCTCGAGCGCTTCCGCTTGGTGGAGCGCCTCGAGGTCGGGGCGCTGCTCGACGAGATGCGCCTGGCGGAGGCGGGACGCGTCGATGCCGCGACCGCGGCGCGCATGGGCTACCTGCTGCGCGCCGGACGCATGGTGCAGGGCCTGGCGGCGATCCCGCCCGATGCCGATGCGCGGCTCGAGGCGAGCGTGGTGCGTTCGGACGGGCAGGTCACGAGCCCCCAGGCCGCGACCGGCCGCTTGCGCGACCTCATGCAGATGGAGAAGCAGGTCGTGATCGGCCTTGCCGGGCAGCTCGGCTACGTGCTGTCCGAGGCCGAGCGGCAGATGATCCTGGAGAACGGCACGCAGAGCCTCGTGGCGTTCCTCGCGTATTCTCGCGGGCTGGTGGCGGAGGACCTCGGCGACTTCCCCGCGGCCGCGCTCTACTACGGCGAGGCCGTGCGGGCCGACCCCGGCTTCAGCGCGGCGCGTGCCAACTATCAGCGCAGTGTCGCAGCCGACGCGGTGACGGGAGCCCCCGACGATCAGGTCACCGCGCTCTCGACGCAGTCGGTCGCCGATCCGACGCTGCTCCCCACGCCGCTCGCCGACGTCATGGCCTCCACGCTCGGGGACATCGCTTCCACGCAAGCCGAGCGGAATCAGCCTGCCACGCGGCAGCAGACCACGCAGCAGGCGACGACGACCACCAACGCCTCACCGCCTCCGACGCTCATCAAGGAGACGCCGGCGGCGCAGGGCACCGTCCGCGTGATCTTCCGACTGCCATGAGACGCCTACGCTTCGTACTACCCGTCGTCGCCCTGGCGCTGCTGAGTATGCCGCAGGCCGCGCGGGGCCAGGCCCTGGCGTGGACGTCCGCCTTCTTCGAGAGCTACGGCTTCGACGAGGGACTCGACTACAGCCGGGTCAGTCAGTTCACCGTGCCGGTGGGGGTAGCCGTTCCCTTTGGATGGGGGGCGCTGGCGTTCTCCAGCGGCTACGTCTACTCCGACCTCACGGCGGCCGCGGGATCCGCGGCCTCCGACCAGACTATCTCGGGGCTGCTGAACACCGAGCTGCGCCTCTCCTGGGATGCCGTGCCGGGCAAGCTCACGGTGTTCGCGATCGGCGCGATCCCCACGGGAGTGCAAACCGTCACGCAGGACGAGCTGGCGGTACTGGCGGTCGTCTCCAGCGACGTCATCGGGTACGCCAACGTCAACATGGCCAACGGCGGCGGGGTGGGCGGTGGGTTCGCCGGCGCGCTGCCGCTCAGCCGATCCTGGGCGCTCGGCATCGGCGGCACCGTGCAGGGCTCCTTCCCATACACGGCGGTGGAAGGCGACAGCGTGCAGCTCCAGCCCGGCACCGATGTGCGCGTGCGGCTCGGTGTGGAGGGCTCGCTGGCGCGCCGCAGCTACCTGCGCGCGGCCGGCGTGTTCCTCTACCGCAACAACGACGCCGTGGGCGACCAGCGGCTCAACGGGATCGGCAACCGCTGGGTCGGCTACGTGTCGTTCGATCAGGGCATCGGCAACACCTCGCTCAGCGTGTACGTGTACGACGTGTATCGCAGCGGTCCGCAGCTCGAGTCCACCGCGATCGGCGCGGCGGTGCTGCCGCGCGGCAACCTGTTCGGGGCGGGCGCGCGGCTCGACTGGCCGCTGGGCAGCGCCACCGTGCTGACGCCGCGTTTCGAGTATCGCACGGCGCTGGCGGCCGACGAGCCCGACACCGGGCTCAAGCGCAGCGGCGAGTCGTTCCGCGGCGGCGCCGACCTGCGGTACGCCTTCGCCCGGCAGTGGGCGGCGGTGCTGCAGCTCGACGGCGTGCTCGGCTCCGTGCGGGTGGGGGGGGCGAGCCCAAACTTCGACGGGTTCCGGGGTGCGCTGCACCTCGAGTGGACGCCGTGAGGACGGGGAGATGACCATGAGAACCACACGCGTACGACCCGTCTTCCTGTTCGCCCTGGCGGCGATGCTCATGGTGAGCTGCCGGGACGCGGTCGGCCCCGCGGGAATCGCGCGGTTCGCGCTGGCCCCCAGCTTCACCAGCGCGGCGGCTGGGATCGTGACGATCGCACAGGTGCGGGTGCGTCTGTACCGCGCCGACGAGTCGCTGGCGCTCGACACGACGGTCACGGTGCCCACGGGCGCGGACTCGCTCGCGCTCGAGCTCACCGTCACCCTCAACGAGCCCAGTGAAGTCTTCCAGATGTATCTCGACTTCATCGCCCCTCCTCCCGCTCGCGACACGGTGTTCCGGGCTGGGCCGGTGGCGGTGACGGCCTCGTCGACGACGACGGAGCCCGTGCCCGTCGAGGTGGACGCCGTGTACGTGGGCGTCGGCGCCAACGCGGCGTCGGTGGTGATCACCACGCCGCCGGGCACGAAGCTGCTGCCCGGGCTGCCGACGGCGGTGACCGCCGAGGCCCGCGACGCAGGGGGGCAGCCGATCCCCGGCACGCCGATCGCGTGGGCGTCGCTGGATGCGGCGCGCGCGACGGTGCCCGATCCGGCCGTCGGGGCAATCGTCGGCGGCACCACGCCCGGGCCGGTGTCGATCACGGCGACCCTGCTCACCGGGCAGGCCGATACGGTGAGCGTGGACGTGCAGCCGGCTCCGGACCTGCTCGTCAAGCTGGGCGGCGACGGTCAGACCGCCACCGCGGGATCGGAGCTGCCGCTGCCGCTCGTCGTGCAGGTGCTCGGAACCGATCTCCCCATTGAGGGTGCCTCGGTGCTCTTCACGACCGGTGACGGCGGTTCGTTCAGTGTGGACTCCGTCGTGACCGACGTGAACGGCGGGGCGCAGACGCTGTGGACGTTGGGGCCGAGCGTCGGCACCCAGACGGCCACCGCAACGGTGTCGGGCTTCGCGTCGGTCACCACCACGTTCACCGCCACGGCGGCCGCCGGAGTCACGGTGGATTGGAGCAACGCCAGCGGCGGGAGCTGGAGCGATCCCGCGAATTGGACGCCCAGTCGGGTGCCCGGCGGCGCCGACACGGTGGTCATTGCGTTGGACGGGGCTTACACCGTCACGTTGGGGACCGACGTGACGGTCGCCGCGCTCACGGTGGGCGGCGTGACCGGACTCCAGACGCTCGCCCTGACCGGCTCGACGCTCACGATCACCGGCAACGCCACGGTCGGCGCCACCGGCGAAATCGATCTGAACGGCGCCGGTGTGAGTGGTGCGGGGGTGCTGACGCAGAACGGCGTGCTGCGCGCCAGCGGTGGCACGAGCACGCTCAACATGGCCACGGGCAACACCAACCTGCTCGACGTGCAGTCGGGCACCCTCGAGGTGCAGGTCGGCGTCACAGGAACCGGGTCCATGAGCGTGGCGAGCACGGCCTCGCTCACGCTGCTGAGCGGCTCCGCCGTCACCCTCGCGGGCAGCACGACGATGGACGGGGCGCTGACCGTGCGGGCGGGTGCCGGCCTGCTGTTCAACGGCGGCACGCACACGTTCGGTAGCACCTCCAGTGTCATCGGCGCCGGCGACATTGATGTGGTCACCGGGTCGGTCACCGTGCTGGGCAGCTATGATCTCACGGGGATCACCGGCGTCGTGGGCGGGACGCTGGCGTTCGAGAACAGCACGACGCCGGCGGTCACCTCGGACTTTGTCATGGCGGGCGGCACGCTGGGCGGCGCGGGGGACCTGGAGGTCCTGGCGGCGTTCGACTGGGCCGGCGGCACGATCGGCCCAGGCGGGCAGGTCAGCATCGGTCCGTCGGCGACGGGCGGTATCGCCCTCAGTGCGAGTCCGCTGGTGCTCAACGGACGGACGCTGGTGAACAACGGCAACCTGCTGTGGGCCCTGGGCGACATCGACCTGCAGAACGGCGCCGCGATCTCCAACGCCGCGTCGGGCACGTTCGACGTGCTGGCGCCCGACGGGAGCGCGCTCACCATGACGGCGGGCACGGCCACGCTCACCAACGACGGTACGATGACGGTGGCGTCCGACGGGTTCGTGACCGTTGCTCCGGACCTGTTGAACGGTATCAACAGCACCCTGGACATCCAGACCGGTGCGCTCGCTCCGACGGGAGTCTTCACGCTCGCCGACGGGGCGGTGCTGCAGGGCGATGGGACGCTCAACCTGAGCGGTGCGAGCGTCACCGCGCTCGACGGCGACGTGAACCCGGGGACCTCCCCGGGGGCGCTCACGGTCACGAGTGCCCTGCCGCTGAGCGCGCTCTCGGCCGTGAATATC
>CP070716.1:836617-843797 GCA_020350425.1 Gemmatimonadota bacterium | reverse complement strand
TGGAGCGGCTGCCAGTGGGCGCCGTCGTCGAACGAGACGAACAGCCCGAACTCGGTGCCGGCGTACAGCAGTCCCTCGCGGTCGGGGTCCTCCCGCACCACGCGGGTCGGGGAGTCGGCCGGGATGCCGTTGGTGCCCGACGTCAGGCGCGTCCAGGTCTCGCCGTAGTTGGTGGTGCGGTAGATGTAGGGCTCCCAGTCGCCGAGCAGATAGCGGTAGACCGCGACGTAGGCCTTGCCGCGGCGGTGCGGCGAGGGCTCGATACTCTGGACCCGGCCCTCGGGCGGCAGGTCGGGCGGCGTCACCTCGACCCAGGTCGCGCCGCCATCCCGCGTGAGGTGCACCGGGCCGTCGTTGGCGCCCACCCAGATCTCCCCCTGCGCGAGCGGCGATTCCTCCACGGCATAGATCGTGGAGTAGTGCTCCTCTCCGGTGATGTCGCGGGTGATCGGCCACCCGGAGGCCATCTGCCGCTCCGGCCGGAACGCGGTGAGGTCGGGCGAGATCGTCTCCCACGTCTTGCCGTCATCGGTGCTCCGGTGGAGGTACTGCGAGGCGTGGTACACCACGTCGGGGTCGTGCGGCGAGACCTCGATGGGCGAGACCCGCTGGAACCGGTACATCAGGTCCTTGGGGTTGTGGCCGTACAGGTTCTGCGCGCCCACGTAGTACTGCTGTTCCTGGCCGGTCTTCACGTTGTAGCGCCCGAAGCGGCCCTTGCAGTTGCTGTACACGATGTCGGGGTCGCCCGGCTTGGGTACGGCCGGCCCCGTCTCGCACCCGCCCTGCTCGCGCCAGTGGCCGGTAGGGCCGCCGGGCGCGTCGAAGGGCGGCAGGCTCGGCACGGCGATCGTCGTGTTGTCCTGCTGTCCGGCATACAGCCAGTAGGGGAAGCGGTCGTCCACGTCTACCTGGTACAGCTCCGCCGTGGGCTGGTTGTGCTGCGACGACCACGTCCGGCCGCCGTCCAGCGTCACGTTGGCCCCACCGTCGTTCGACTGCACGAACAGGTCGGAGTTCTCGGGGTTGATCCACATGTCGTGGTTGTCGCCGTGCGGCGTGCGCACTCGGCGAAACGTGGCGCCCCCGTCGGTGGACTTGAAGAACCCCTCGTTGTTGACGTACACGACGTCGGGGTCGTTGGGGTCGGCATCCACGTTCAGGTAGTAGAACGGTCGGCGGGTGAGCCCTTCCTCCTGGTTGACGAGCCGGAAGCTCCGTCCGCGGTTGTCAGAGCGGTACAGCCCGCGACCCGGGTCGGCCTCGGCCAGCACGTAGAGCACGTCGGGGTCGGCCGCCGACACCGCCAGGTCGGTCTTGCCCACCAGCCCGTCGGGCAGCCCGCCCGCGAGCTTGGTCCAGCGATCGCCCCCATCGGTCGACTTGTACACCCCGCCCTCACGCGCGCCGCTGATGATGGTCCACGGCTTGCGCTCCGCGCGCCACATCGAGGCGTAGACCGTCTGCGGGTCGTCGGGGGCGAACTCCAGGTCCACGGCGCCCGTGGAATCGGAGACGAACAGCACCTGCTCCCAGCTCCGGCCGCCGTCGGTGGTGCGATACACACCGCGCTCGGAGCTGGGCCCGAACGCGTGGCCGATGGCGGCGATGTACACCAGGTCGGGGTCGGCGGGGTGAATCAGCACGGCGCCGATCTGGCCCACGTCGCGCAGCCCGATGAATTCCCAGGTCTCCCCCGCGTCGGTCGACCGGTAGACGCCGCGGCCCGTGATCACGTTGCTGCGGATCCCGTCGGAGCCGGTCCCCACGTACACGATGTCGGGATCGGAGTCGGCCACCCGGATCGCGCCGATCGAGCCGGTGGCGAAGTAGCCGTCGGAGACGTTGTGCCACGTGATCCCGTAGTCGGTGGTCTTCCACACGCCTCCGCCGGTCGCACCCATGTAGAACGTGCCGGGGTGCGCGACGTGCCCGGCAACCGCGGTGACCCGCCCGCCGCGCGACGGCCCGACCATGCGGTACTCCAGGCCCGAGAAGAGCGCGGACGCGTACACGGTGTTGGCGTCCTGTGCCGCGACCGGCGGCGAACAGAGCAGAGCGAGGGCGACCGCCACCGGAGCGGTGCGCGATGCGAGGTGCGGTGTGCTGCGCATGAACTCATTCCAGAATGAGGTGGGCGGTGTCGATTCGACGAACGGGTTGGAGCTTGCACGGCAGGTCCGCGCGGCGCAATGGGGGCGCGCCGGAGCGGATGCACGTGGGGGCTGGTCACCCGCGTGCCCGCCCCACAGTTTCCACGCACGTGAATGAGTGAGTCTGCTCGCTGAGCTGGGGCCGCGCGGCCCCGGGGAGGATGCATGCGCGTAAGGATCGCACTGTTCGCTCTCGTGCTGCCGCTGTTGCTCGTCTCGCCGGCGCTCGCCCAGCGCACCGTGAAGCCGGTGCTGCACGGCCGCCACTGGGTCGCGATCACGGGCAAGCCGCTCGGCGCCACCGCCGGCGCGCTGATGTTCGCCAGGGGCGGCAACGCGGTGGACGCCGCGTGCGCCATGCTGGGGGCCACCGCGACCATGTGGGACGTGTTGAGCTGGGGCGGAGAGACCCAGGCGCTGATCTACAACCCCAACACGCAGAAGGTCATCGGGGTCAACGCCCTGGGCGTGGCGCCGACGGGGGCGACGGCGGAGTTCTACCGCGACCGGGACATGAAGTACCCGCCGCGGTACGGCCCACTCGCGGCCGTCACGCCGGGTACGCCGGGCGGGCTCATGGTGATGCTGGCCGAGTTCGGCACGCTGAGCCTTGCCGACGTGCTGGCGCCGGCCATCGAGATGGCCGGCGGCTACCCCATCGAGGAGCAGGCCGCGGGATTGATTGAGCAACATCGGGAGCGGATCGAGCAGTGGCGCTACGCGCGTGAGGTCTACTTCACGCATCCCGACGACCCCGAGCATCCGGGCCCGTTCGCGGGGGAGATCTTCCGCCAGCCCGACTTGGCGCGCACGCTGCGAAGCCTGGTCGAGGCCGAGCGGCAGGCGCTCGACCAGGGCAAGAGCCGCAAGGAGGCGATCTACGCCGCCTACGACCGGTTTTACCGGGGCGACATCGCCGAGGAGTTCGTGCGCGGCGCGCGAGAAGAGGGTGCGCTGCTCACCATGGAGGATCTGGACCGCTGGCAGGTCTACCTCGAAGAGCCGGTGATGACGACGTACAAGGACATCGAGGTCTACAAGCTCACCCACTGGGTGCAGGGTCCGGTGATGCTCCAGGCGCTGAACATTCTGGAGAACTTCGACCTCCGGGAAATGGGCTTCAACAGCGCGCGCTACGTCCACACGCTGTATCAGGCGATGAACCTGGCGTTTGCCGACCGGGACTTCTACTACGGCGACCCCTACTACCCGCCCGAGGAGCCGATTGAGGGGTTGTTGTCCAAGGCGTACGCGGCCGAGCGGGCCAAGCTGATCGACTGGGAGCGGAACGACCCCCACGTGAGGCCGGGGGATCCCTATCCCTTCCAGGGCGGGACGAACCCCTTCCGTCAGCTGATCGAGAGCTGGCCTCCGGGCGATCCGGTCGCGACGCCGGAGGCCTCGCTGGAGGACTTCTACGCCGGCACGACCTCCGTGCAGGCGGCCGATGCCGACGGCTGGGTCGTGTCGATCACGCCCAGTGGCGGGTGGATTCCGGCGGTCATCGCGGGCCGCACCGGCGTCGGGATCAGCCAGCGCGCCCAGAGCTTCGTGGTGGACGAGCGCGAGAATCCCTACAACGTGATCGAGCCCGGAAAGCGGCCCCGCGCCACGCTCACGCCGGGCCTCGCGCTGAAGGACGGCAAGCCGTACCTCTCGTTCGCCGTGCAGGGCGGCGACTCACAGGATCAGAACCTGGTGCAGTTCTTCCTCAACATGGTCGAGTTCGGGATGAACGTGCAGCAGGCGGTCGAGGCGCCCAACATCAACAGCTACCAGATGCACAGCTCGTTTGGCGACCACGTGTCGGAGCCGGGCCGGCTGCTGCTCCACGAGTCGGTGCCGCCCTGGGTGCGACAGGAGCTGGAGGCGATGGGCTACGACCTCGAGTTCCGCCCGCTCACCTCAGGCCCCATCAATGCCATCTTCTTCGACTGGGAGCACGGCAGCCTCTGGGGCGGGTCGAGCAACTACGGGGAGGACTACGGGATCGCGTGGTAGCATCGGCTCACCACCTGCACGCTTCGCGCAGTGGCCGCACTGCGTTGTCGAGTCCGGCGGTATGGAAGACGGCCGTGAGTGGGTCCCCGGCGGACGGGGCAACCTGCGCCACGAACGTGTCGGCCGTCATGAGCGCCCTGATGAAGGTGACGGCGTCGTTCTTCGGATAGAAGGTCGCCTGCTGGTTGCTGGATGTGAGCCACGAGCGCCGGGTGACGTCGCCGGCTCCGATACGAGTCGCGACCTGTGCCCCGCTGCCCAGGGGAGACCGCCAATTGATGTAGGCTTCGGTCTCCCCGCTCTGACAGCGGAGATTCAGAATTACCGGCCGGCCGTCTGCGGCGGCGCCGCTCGCGGCAACCAATGCCAGATCCACCGCGCGCGTGTCGTCCAGCGGGTTGACGTGCTCCCGAATCTGCCAGGCACCCACGTCTGCCATCGGTACGGCCCGCGACGGCGGGCGGTCGAGCCCCTGCGCTTGCGCCAGCGCGTCGAAGCAGACGAGCCGCTCGAGGTCGCTGGCGATCGCCGCGCACCTCGCGATCTCCTGCGGAAGGTTCGCCTGTCCCGCGAGGGATGCGGGCCAGAGACTCGCGAGACCGAGGATCATCGCCGTTCGGATCATGATTTCGCCCTCCCCATGGCGTGGCAACCCCGGAACTAACCTAAGCACAAACGTGCCCACGTCCCACTTGGAATGGGGGTGGCAACGACGTAAGTTGTTAGCGGTCAACAAGCTCGGGGCGGTAGCTCAGCTGGGAGAGCACCGGCTTTGCAAGCCGGGGGTCGTGGGTTCGAACCCCATCCGCTCCATACCCTTCCACGCGGCCCCACTGCCGGAAGCTCGGCGGTGGGGCCGCTCGATTGGGACGCGTGCCGGGCCCTCCTGGCGCCCTCCGTTCCGGCGCCGTATGCTCTGCGGTACAGGCAACCAGGCACACACCGAGAACCATGTTGATCCAGCGCCAGGTGTGGGCCGCGCTGCGCAAGGCGGATGAGCAGCTACGCCGGATGGTGGCTGAGGGCTCGCCCTCGGCAAAGCACCTTCAGGTGAAGTTCGACGCGCTGCACCGCAGGCTCTACGCCGAGCCGCCAGCGGGACCCAGCGAGACCGTCCAGCGCCTCACGGCGATGCGGGATGAATGCCGTGCGGAGCTGGCACTGCTGCGTCGCTCCGTGGAGCGCGCGCTGCAGGTGGCGGAGGAGCGTGGCGGGGATTGGGCGCTCGACCAGCAGGGTCCCCAGCGGCTGCTCGAGGCCTACTTCGCCAAACCCACCACCTCGTCGGCGGCCAAGCGCTCCACCGCATCGGCGGTGTAACCCAGTAACCCTTCGAGGATCTCCCGCGTGTGCTGGCCCAGGGCGGGGGAGGGCTGGTTCACGATCTCGGGTGCCGCCGACAGGTGCGGCGTCGAGCGGGCGAAGGTGTACGTGCCCACCGTGGGGTCGTCGATATCCACCAGCATGCCGCGCGTGCGGAAGTGCGGGTCGGCGAACACGTCCTTCGCGGTGTAGACCGGCCCCGTCGGCATGCCGGCTGTGTTCAGCGTATCCACGACTTCCTGCCGCGTCTTGTCGGCCATCCAACCCTCGATGATCGGCTGCAGCACGTGGGCGTTGGCGGCGCGGCTCGTGCCGTCGGCGCTCAGCGGGTCGTTCACCAGGTCGGGTCGGCCGACGGCGGTGGCGAGCCGGCCCCACACGATGTCGTCGGGCACGTTGAGCGCCACGTAGCCGTCCTTGCACTTGAACGCGCCGCGCGGCCAGAGATGCTCCAGCTTGCCGCGTTGCGGCTCCTTGCCGGTGACCGAGTAGAGCGCCACCATGCGCTCGTTGAGCGCGAGCATGTTGTCGGTCAGGGAGACGTCCACGACCTGGCCCTCGCCCGTACGCTCGCGCATGAACAGGGCCTGCATGATGCCGTAGGCGGCGATCATGCCGGAGTAGACGTCCGCCAGGCCGTACAGTGTGAAGGTGGGCGGCTTGTCCTCGAACCCGATCAGATCCATTACCCCGCTCATCGCCTCGGCCACGATGTCGAACGCCGGACGGTCGGCGTAGTCGCTGCGGTAGCCGTCCAGCCGGCCGAAGCCGGAGATCATGGCGTAGACGATGCGCGGGTTGATGGCCTTGAGCCCCTCGTAGTCGAGACCGATCTTGGTCATCGAGCCGGGACGCAGGTTCTCGACGACCACGTCGGACACGCCCGCCAGCCGCCGCACGATCTCCTGGCCCGCCGCGCTCTGCACGTTGAGCGCGAGGCTCTTCTTGTTGCGGTTGTAGGCCATGTAGCCGAACGCCTTCCTGGCGTCGTCCCGCTTCGCGAAGGGGGGGATGCTGCGGCGGGGATCACCCTTGCCCGGGCGCTCGATCTTGATCACCTCGGCGCCGGCGTCGGCCAGGAGCATGGTGCAGTAGGGGCCGCTCATGTACTGCTCCAGCCCGATGACGCGGATGCCCGAGAGTGGTCGCTGTGCTTGGCCTGTCACGTCTGTTCCTTCCTCACCCTTCCCGTTCCCGATTACGCGCCGAGCCACTCCACCAGCGTGGTGACGCCCATGCCCACCCCGACACACAGCGTGGCCAGCCCGTGGTAGGGCCGTGATTCCCGGGGTGCCCGCCGTTTCATCTCGTGCAGCAGGGTGACCAAGATGCGGGCACCGGAGCAGCCGGTCGGATGCCCGAGCGCAATGGCGCCCCCGTTCACGTTGGTGATCTCGTGCGGCAGGCCGAGCTTGCGCATCACGCCCAGCGCCTGCGCGGCGAACGCCTCGTTCAGCTCGATCAGGCCCACGCGATCGAGCGTGAGCCCCACGCGGCGCAGCAGTTTCTCGGTGGCGGGCACGGGGCCGTAGCCCATGACGCCGGGGTCCACGCCCGCCACCGCCGAGCCGATCCAGCGGGCCATCGGCGTGAGCCCCAGCTCCCTCGCCTTCTCCGCGCTCATGAGCAACAGGGCCGCCGCGCCGTCGTTCACCCCACTGGAGTTGCCAGCGGTGACCGTGCCGTCCTTGCGGAAGGCGGGC
>CP070716.1:829128-836517 GCA_020350425.1 Gemmatimonadota bacterium | reverse complement strand
GGGGTGGCATTCGAGGAGGCGCCGTTCGGGGCCGGGCTCGCCGTCGCGTCCTCTCGCGTGTGGCAGCTCCCGGGATACGCCGAGGGGGCGTTCCTGGTGCAGGATCCCGCGCAGGCGCACCTGCTCGAGTTTGCCGCGATCCCCGACGGCGCCAGGGTGTGGGACGCTTGCGGCGCGCCCGGCGGGAAGGCCGCGTTGCTCGGACTGCGCTGCCGCGTGGTGACCGGGGAGCTGCGGCGGGACCGGCTGGGCCGGCTCCGAGAGACCGTGACGCGGGTGGCGCCGGGTGTATCGTTAGTGCTGGCCGATGCCCGGCGGCCGCCCCTCGCCGATGGAGGCGTGGAGGTCGCGCTGGTGGACGCCCCGTGCACGGCGACGGGCAGCATCGCGCGGCACCCCGATGCGCGCTGGCGTCTGTCGGCAAAGCGCATCGCGCGGTCGGCGGAGCGACAGGCGGCGATCCTCGACGGATCGGCGCCGGTCGTGCGTCCGGGCGGGCTCATGGTATACCTCACCTGCTCGCTCGAGCCGGAGGAAAACGAGCAGCAGGTGGACGGCTTCCTGGCGCGGCACCGGGAGTTCGAGCGGGACGGCGACGATCTGTTCATCTTTCCACCCGACGAGGGGACCGACGGCGGGTACGCAGCGCGACTGAGACGGACGCGATGAGATTTCGACGACATCAGCCCCGCGGGATGAACTGGACCGGCTGGCTCGAGCCGCTGACGGCTCGGCTCAGGCGCCTCGCCGGGCTGCCCACGCGCGGGAAGCTCGTCGTGTCGCTGATCAGCTTCGGCGGCGCGTTCGTCCTGGGGTATGCCGTCGCGGCGCTGGTCCTCTTCCCCGCCCCGATTCTCGCCTCCAACGTGCCCGTGCCGCGCCTGCTCGGGATGGATCGTTCGGCGGCCCTGGAGGCGCTGGCCAACGCCGGGCTGGCGGTGGGCGACACCCAGACGACCGCCCATCCCGAAGCGGCGCCCGACGCGGTGGTGTGGCAGGATCCCCCCGCGGGCATGGCGGTGCCCCCGCGCACCACGGTGGACGTGACGCTGAGCGGCGGTCCCCAGCGGGTGCCCGTTCCGGATCTGGTGGGGTACGACGCAGCGCTGGCGGGGCAGCTCATCGCAGCGGCCGGACTGCGCGTGCGGGCGATAGATTCCACCCAGGCCCCGGTGCCGCACGGCGTGGTGGTGAACACGCGACCGCCCGCGGGCTCCACGTTGCTCCCGGGCAACGGCGTGACGCTCGTGGTGAGCGTGGGAGCCCCGACCATTACGGTGCCGAACCTCGCAGGACTCTCGGAGATCGAGGCGCAGATCGTGCTGGAGCAGGTCAATCTGCTGCTGGGGACTTCGGTGCGGCGGACGCACCAGGTCGCGGAGCCGGGAACGGTGATCGACCAGCGACCCGCCGCGGGCACCCTCGCGGCGCCCGGCACGGCCATCAACATCACCATCGCGCGTCGGAGAACGCCATGAAGAACGCGATTCGGATCGCGCCCAGCGTGCTGAGCGCCGACCTGGCGCGGCTGGCCGAGCAGGTCCAGGCCGTGGAGGAGGCGGGCGCCGACTGGATCCACGTGGACGTCATGGACGGACACTTCGTTCCCAACCTGACGTTCGGTGCCGGCCTGATCGCGGCGCTCAGGCGGATCACCGAGCTGCCGCTCGACGTCCACCTCATGGTGGAACACCCCGAGGCGTACATCGACGCCTTCGCGGATGCCGGCGCTTCGGTGTTCACGCTGCACCCCGAGGCGACCGTGCACGTGCAGCGCCACCTCGCCCAGGTGCGGGCGCGCGGCATGCTGGCCGGTCTGGCCCTCAACCCGGCGACGCCGCTCTCGTTCGCCGCCGAGGTGATCGAGGACGTCGACCTGCTGCTCCTCATGACGGTGAATCCCGGTTTCCCGGCACAGCAGTACATTGCGGCAGCGACCGAGAAGATCACGCGGGCACGCCGCCTGTTGGCAGAGTCCGAGAGCCGTGCCTACCTGGAGGTGGACGGGGGGATCTCGCGCGATACGATCGGCCAGGCCCACGGGGCCGGCGCCGACACCTTCGTGGCCGGCTCGGCGATCTTCGGCGCCGACGACCCCGGGGCGGCGCTCAAGGAACTGCGCAAACGGTGTATGGCGGTAGCCTGATATGACGCAACGCGGACAGTGGATTCTGGTCATCGCGATCGTCGTGCTGCTGGGCGGAGGCCTGCTCGCCGGCCTCGCCCTCTCCCCCGTGCTGACGCCGGTGGGAGTGCAGAGCGACGCTCCCAACTTCCGGGCGGTGGACATCGTCTCGCTCGACACGGTGGATCTGGGCCAACTCGCGGGCGACGTCGTGTTGCTCAACATCTGGGCCACGTGGTGTGCCCCTTGTGAGGCCGAGATGCCGTCGATCCAGCGGCTGTACGACGAGCTCGGGCCCGAAGGGCTCAAGGTCATGGCGGTGAGCGTGGACCGGACGGAAACCGACGGGGTGCGCGAGTGGATCGACGAGCGCGGCCTCACCTTCCCCGTCTATCACGACCAGAGCGGCCGCATCGAGCGGGCCTACATGACGACCGGGGTGCCGGAGACGTTCGTGATCGACCGGCACGGGGTTATCGTGAAGAAGGTGATCGGGGCAACCGAGTGGGACAACGACGTGCAGGCCGGGCTCATTCGCCGGCTACTGGACGCGGATGACGATGCAGTGGAAAACACTGGCGGTTGAGATCCGCAACCGGTTCGTCCAGAACTGGCCGATCAAGCTGACCGCCCTGGTCCTCGCGGCCATTCTGTGGGGGGCGACGGCGGCGCAGGAGCCCGCGACGCAGCTGGTGGACGTGCGGCTCGACATCGTGCCGCCCGAGGGACGGACGCTGGCAGCGGAACTCCCCGAGGTCAAGGCGCTGTACGCCGGCCGCACCCGCGAGCTGATCAAGCTGTACCGCCAGCCGCCCACGGTCCACCACGTCATCCCCGACACGCTCACCGGCGCGACCTACACGCTGGAGCTCTCCCTGGCCGATCTCGCCGTGACCGAGGGCGCCGACGTTCGCGCCCAGGCAATCGAGCCGCGGGTCTTCACGGTGATGCTGGATGACGTGTTCCAGCGCAGCCTGCGGGTGATCCCCCTGGTAACGGTCGTCCCGGACTCCGGCTACGAGCAGTTCGGTGACGTCCGGGCGGTGCCGGGTTCCGTGGTGGTGCGCGGCCCCGAGGAGGTCGTGCGCGGCGCGCTGGGCGTCTACACGGTGCCGGTGGAGATCAGCGGCGTGAACGAGTCGTTCACGCGCACGGTGGCGCTCGACACCGCCTCCCTCGGGGTGCTCTTCGTGTCCCACGCCGAGGTGCAGATCGCTGTCGAGATCGCCTCGGTCACCGATCGCGTCATCATCGGCGTGCCGGTGACGATCCAGTCGGCGGCCGGCGGCACCTGGGCCAGCGACCCCCCAGCCGTGATGGTCACCGTGCGGGGGCGCGCTGAGCGACTGGCACAGCTCACGCGCGACTCGCTGCGCGTGGTCGCCGACGTAACGGGCGAGCGGCCCGACACGACCGTGGCCCTCCAGGTGATCCCGCCCGAAGGACTCACCGCCTGGGCGACGCCCGACTCCTCCGTCATTCGGAGGCGGCAGTAGGCGTGCCCGACGTCGTTCTCGGCATCGAAACCTCGTGCGATGAGACATCGGCCGCCGTGCTGGTGCGGGACGGCGCGCGGCCCGAGCTCGCCAGCCTCGTCATCCTGTCACAGGACATCCACGCCGTGTTCGGCGGCGTGGTTCCCGAGCTCGCGTCGCGCGCGCACGTGACGGCGATCGGGCCGGTGGTGGAGCGGGCGCTCGACCAAGCGGGCGTACCGCTCAGCGCGGTGGACGCGGTCGCCGTGACCGCGGGCCCCGGGCTGATCGGCTCGCTGCTGGTGGGCGTGTGCTACGCCAAGGGCCTCGTCGCCGCGAGCGGCAAGACGCTGATCGGCGTGCACCATCTGGAGGCGCACGTGTTCGCCCCCACGCTCGAGCACCCCGACCTGGAGCCGCCCTTCGTGGCGCTCATCGTCTCGGGCGGCCACACCCTGCTGCTCGACGTTCCCGAGTGGGGACGCTACCGCGTGCTGGGCGAGACGCGCGACGACGCGGCGGGCGAGGCGTTCGACAAGGTGGCCAGCATGCTCGAGCTGGGGTACCCGGGCGGGCCGCACGTCGAAGCACTGGCCGAGTCCGGAACCGACCGCTTCGACCTCCCGCGCCCCATGCTGGCCGAGGGTTTCGACTTCTCGTTCAGCGGTCTCAAGACCGCGGTCCTCTACACGGTGCGCGGCTCCGCCCGGCTCGACGCCGACCGCGCCGACATCGCGGCGTCGTTCCAGGCCGCCGCGTTCGACGTGCTCACCGCGAAGACGAGGGCGGCTCTGGAACACACCGGCTACCGCACCGCCGTCCTGGGCGGGGGCGTCGCCTGCAGCCGCACGCTGGCGCGGCGCATGGCGGAGCGACTCGAGGGCGTGGCCCGCGTCGTAGTGGCACAGCCGCGGCTCAACGCCGACAACGCCGCGATGATCGCGCGGGCCGGATGGTTCCACCTGGAGCGGGGCGAGCGCAGCGACCACTACCTCGACGCCGACGCCCGCATGCCGTGGCCGGGCCTGGAGCGGCCGCCGGTGCCGTCGGGCGCAACCGGATGAGCGACGAACGATGACCGTCTACCCCTTCTCGTTTCACATCGGCCCGCTGGCGATTACCGGATTCGGCCTCATGGTGATGGCCGGCTTCATGATGGCGGGGTGGACCATGGCGCGGGACCTGCGCGGGCGGGGATTGGGCGACCAGTACGCCTGGGACATCGTCGTGGCGGCCGTGATCGGCGGCATCCTCGGGGCCAAGCTGTACTACTGGGCGCTGTATCCCTCGTGGCACTCGCTCTTCTCCCGCTCGGGGCTCGTGTGGTACGGCGGGCTCATCGGTGGCGCCGCCGCCGTGATCTTCAACGGCTGGCGCCTCAAGGTGCCGCTCCGGATCACCCTGAACATCGCGACGCCCGGGCTGGCCGTGGGCTACGCGCTCGGCCGCGTGGGCTGCTTCCTGGTGCAGGACGACTACGGGGTCCCGACGAGCCTTCCCTGGGGCATGAAGTTCCCGGAGGGGCTGCCACCCAGCACCGCCGGGAATCTGGCGCGCTGGGGCATCGAGGTCCCGCCCGATGCGAGCCCGTTCGAGGTGCTGGCGGTGCACCCCACGCAGCTCTACGAGACCGCGGCGATGCTGATCGTGTTCGCCGTCCTGTGGCGCTTGCGCCACAGCCCGCATGCGCTGGGATGGCTGTTCGGGGTGTACCTGGTGCTGTACGGGGCGGAGCGGTTCCTGGTGGAGTTCATTCGCGCCAAGGACGACCGCTTCTTCGGCGGGTTCACCCTGGCGCAGCTGGTGAGCTTCGCTGCCGTGGCGCTGGGGGTCTACCTGGCGATGAAGTGGTGGAAGCGGGACGACTTCTCGGTGGAGGGAGTCAAGGCGCTGGCGCCGCTCCCGGCGGAGCCTCGGGCGCGGCGGAAGTCATAGCGCGCGCGCTCGGCGCCGCGAGGGGCGGCAGGGCCGCCTTCATCTCCAGCGCCGACTGCCAGCGATCCTCTCGCTTGGCCTGAAGGGCCTTGTCGAGCGCCGCCGCCACCGGCTTGGGGGCGTCCTTCCGCAGCTTGCGAATTCCCGGGATCTTCCCCTCCAGGTGCATGCGCAGCACGGCCTCTTCGCGCGCGGCATAGAAGGGGGGCCTCCCCGCCAGACACTCGTACAGCACGCAGCCCAACGAGTAGATGTCGGAGCGGTAGTCGACGTCCTCCGCGCCCTCGATCTGCTCGGGGCTCATGTAGGCCGAGGTTCCCACGGCGAAGCCCGAGCGGGTGAGGCGGTCGGTGCCCGACTCGGCCACGGCCTTGGCGATCCCGAAGTCGACCAGCACGGCGGCCTCCGGCGACAGCACCACGTTCTCGGGCTTCACGTCGCGGTGCACGAGCCCCTTCGCGTGCGCGTAGTCGAGCGCCTCGAGCAGGTCGTGGGCGATCTTGAGCGTGTCGGAGATGGACGCCTGCGTCACGCGCGCCAGGTGCTGCCGCAGGCTCGGCCCCTCCACGTACGACATGACGTAGTACACCAGCCACTCGTTCTCACCCGAGTCGATGAGCTTGCCGATCTTGGGGTGGTCGATGTCGGAGAGGAACGCGACCTCGCGCAGGAACCGGTCGGCGGTCACCGACACGGCGAGCTGCGGGTGCAGCACCTTGAGCGCCACGGGCCGGCTCGATGCCAGGTCGCGGGCGAGAAACACGCGGGCGGCCCCGCCCCGCGCCAGCTCCCGCTCGACGTCGTAGCGGCCCTTGAGCGCCTCGCGCACCGATGGGAGGAGTTCGCGGCGAATAGGTCACCTCTGGGGATCGGGATCGGGTCAAAGGTCGCGCGCTCCACCTCAGGCGGCAAGCTAGCCGTGTCGGGGCATGCGGGCGTCAAGCGGCGGAAGGACAGCCAGGCCAGCGTTGCCGGCGCCGGGCCTCGAGACGCGACCAGCCGAACGTAACCCGTTGCACGACCGTCGATTGACTCGCGTGCCCGCCGGCTTGTCCGGCGCTTGCGCGGCCGCCCTTAGCTTGGCGCTTGGACGTCCGCCATGGAGGGGTTCTCACCAAAGGTCCACGGGGGGAACGGCGGACCGGGGCGCTGGGCAAGCGGGTCTCCCACGCCCCATCTCAAGCGACGACGGCGCTCCGTTGGGAGCGCCGTCGTCACTTGCTACCGCCCCGTACCCAACCGCTCTACCGCCGCCCGCGCCTCGGTCACCATCCACACGTACTCGGGATCGGGATCGGGATCGCGTCATAGGTGCCCCGGGATTGGGACCACGGCAAGGCGAGGGCGGTGCCAGACGGCGAGGCGCCCCCGTGCGGCGTGTGCGGGACACGCGCGCCTAGTTCGTCGCCCCCCGCCCCGGCATCGTATCGCCGTTGCGGATTTGGCGGATCATCGAGAGGTGCTGGCGGTAGGTGTGCGTGAAGTAGTGCCGCCCGCTGGCGTCGGCCACGAAGTAGAGGTACTCGCTCGGCGCGGGGTAGAGTGCCGCCACGATGCTCGCCGTGGAGGGCTGGTTGATGGGGCCGGGTGGGAGCCCGTTCACGCGATACGTGTTGTACGGCGACTGCACGGCCAGGTCGTCTCTCGACAGGCGGCGCCAGCCGCCCAGCGCGTAGATCACCGTCGGGTCGGCCTGGAGCCGCATACCGCGCTCCAGCCGGTTGTGATACACCGACGAGACGTACGGCCGGTCGGCCTCGTGCGGCGCCTCCCCCTCGATGATGGACGCGAGCGTCACGATCTCGTGCCGCGTCATGCCGAGCTGGTCGAGCCTGAGGGTCCAGTGCGGCAGCC
>CP070716.1:821444-829028 GCA_020350425.1 Gemmatimonadota bacterium | reverse complement strand
AGTGGCTGGCGTGCCGGATGCGGTACAGCACGGGGTCGCGCATCAGCATGTTGGGATGCGCCATGTCGATCTTGCCCCGCAGCACGTGCGTGCCGTCGGCGGACTCCCCGGCCTTCATGCGGCGGAACAGGTCGAGGTTCTCCTCGGGCGAGCGGTCGCGGTAGGGGCTCGGCCTCCCCGGCCGGGTCACCGTACCGCGATACTCGCGAATCTCCTCCTCCGACAGGCTGTCCACGTAGGCGAGCCCCTTCTCGATCAGCAGCTCGGCCCACTCGTACAGCTGCTCGAAGTAATCGGAGGCGTGGTACAGTCGGTCGTCCCAGTCGAATCCCAGCCAGGCGACGTCCCGCTTGATCGCCTCGACGTACTTCATGTCCTCGGTCTCGGGGTTCGTGTCGTCGAAGCGCAGGTTGCAGGTGCCGCCATGCTGCAGCGCGAGGCCGAAGTTGAGGCAGCACGACTTGGCGTGACCGATGTGCAGGTAGCCATTGGGCTCGGGCGGAAAGCGCGTCGCCACCCGGCCGCCATACTTGCCGGTGCGCAGGTCCTCCTCGACCATCGCGCGGATGAAGTCGAGACCGGGCTTGCGCTCTCGCTCTGCTGTCAACGGTCCTCCTCGATCGCTGCGGAACGGTGCGGGCTCGCCACCAGTGCGAGTGCCCTAAGCTAGCATCCCGGACAAGGTCGATGGGAGGTGGGTCGCGCCCCTCCGGCGCCCGGGGTAGATTGCCCCCCCTGTACCCGCAGGGCCCCGCGGCGATGGGACGCGGGTACGTGGATCGGTCCCCCTGGCATCCTCACGGAGCAGACGCGATGCGCATCGTGAATCGAGCCGCCGGCCTTCTCCTCGCGGCATCCCTGGTGCTGATGCAGGGCTGCGCGGTGGGCCCCGACTACGCAGAGCCCGAGATCGCCCCCCCCGACGCCTGGCACTCCGCCGTGGCGGAGGAGATGAGCCAGCCCGAGCCGGACATCTCCACCTGGTGGGACACGCTGGGCGACACGGTCTTGACCGACCTGATCCGGCGGGCCGAGCTGGCCAACCTCGACCTCAAGACCGCCGTCGCCCGAGTGCGGGAGGCGCGAGCCGCGCGCGGGATCGCCAAGGGAGATTTCTTCCCCCAAATCACGCTGGACGGCACCTACTCCTACTTCAAGCTGAGTGAGAACAGCCTGCAAGGTCAGGCCGTCCAGGAGGCGGGGGGGACCGTCGAACCGCAGGAGGAGTGGGACGTCTCCCTCGGGGCCTTCTGGGAGATCGACCTGTTCGGCCGCATCCGGCGCCAGAACGAGGCGGCCCGGGCCGCGTTCGAGGCTTCCATCGAAGACTTCCGGGACGTGCTGGTGAGCCTGTTCGCCGAGGTGGCCGCGGGCTACGTGGACGTGCGCACCTTCGAGGCCCGGCTCGACTTCGCCCGGCGCAACGCCGAGGCGCAGCGCCAAACGGTTCGACTCACCACCGACCGCTTCAACGCGGGACTCGTGTCGGCGCTCGACGTCTCGCAGGCCCGCACGAACCTGGCCTCAACCGAGGCCGAGATCCCGAGCCTGGAGACCTCGCTCAACAGCGCGCTGAACCGGTTGGCGGTGTTGCTGGGCGCTCCGCCCGGCACGCTGCACGCGGAGCTGAGCGGCGGCGGCGCGATCCCCACCGCCCCCGACTCGGTCGCCGTCGGCCTACCGGCGGAGCTGCTCCGGCGGCGCCCCGACGTGCGCCGGGCGGAGCGGCAACTCGCGTCCCAGACCGCGCTCATCGGCGTGGCCAAGGCGGATCTCTATCCGTCGTTCTCGCTGGGCGGTGTGCTGTCGCTCGTGGCCGGCGTCTTCGGCGACCTCGGGCAGAGCGAGAGCGTGAGCTGGGGCCTCGTGCCCGGCGTGCGGTGGAACCTGTTCAGCGGCGGCAAGATCCGCAGCAACATCGGGGTCCAGGAGGCGCGCACCGAACAGCTGCTGCTGCAGTACGAGCAGGCGGTGTTGCTGGCGCTCGAGGAGGTAGAGAGCGCCCTGGTCGCCTACGAGAAGGAAAAGACCCGGCGCGACCGGCTGGCGGAGGCGGTAACCGCCGCCGAGCGCTCGGTCGAGATCGTGCGCACCCAATACCTCTCGGGCCTGGTGGACTTCCAGCGCTACGTGGATTCGGAACGGGCGCTGGCGGCACAGCAGGATCTCCTCGCGGCCAGCGAGGGCCGCGTGGTCCAGAACCTGATCGTGCTCAACCGGGCCCTGGGTGGCGGCTGGCGGGTCGAGCCGTCGGCCCCCGACCAGGCCGCCCAGGCTGCTGCCACCGAGACTGGTGCCACCACCGCGTCCGAGAACCCCAACAACTAGCCAGGTGTACTCCTGACGAACACGACACCATGACGAGATCTCTCTTCCGCCGCGCGGGCGTCGCGCTCGCCCTCGGGCTCCTGCTGGGCTGCGGCTCGGACCAGTCGGGCCTCCAGCCACCCCAGGTCACGGTTGCGACACCGGTGCGCCGGGAGGTCGCGACGTTCGCGGACTTCACCGGCACCACCCGCGCCATCGAGTACGCCGAGATCCGCGCCCGCGTGTCCGGGGTGCTCCAAGAGATGCGGTTTGAGCCCGGGACCATTGTGGACGAAGGCGCGATCCTCTTTGTGATCGAGCGGGATCAATACCGCGCGGCCTTCGAGGAGGCAGTCGGGAACTTGCGCGCGGCCCAGGCCGAGTCGCTGCGCACCGCGGCAGACCTCAGGCGGGTGGAACAGGCCATCCAAACCGACGCGGTGAGCCAGAGCGACCTGGATCGGGCAATCGCCGCCCGCGACCAGGCCAACGCCTCGGTCGTCTCGGCGCGGGCGCGACGCGACAATGCCAGGCTCAACTACGACTACACCCTGGTGCGCTCACCCGTGCGGGGCCTGGCCGGACGGAACCGCGTCGACCTGGGCAACCTCGTCGGCGCCGGCGAACCGACGGTGCTCACCACCGTCAATCGCATCGACTCGATCTACGTCTACTTCGACGCCGCCGAGACGCTGGTGCTCAACCTCCGCGCCGAGCGGCGCGAAGAGGAGTCTGAGGCGAGCGCAGAGGGAACCGGTCGCGCGGCGATCTCGCTGGCGAACGAGACAGGCTTCCCGCACGCGGGAGTGATCGACTTCATCGACAACACGGTCGATCCCGCCACGGGGACGATCGAAGTGCGGGCCGTGTTCGCGAACCCCGACGTCGTGATCCTCCCCGGCCTGTTCGTGCGGGTACGCGTGTTCGGCCAGCCGGATCCCGACGCCCTGCTGGTGGACGAGCGCGCGGTGGGCACCGACCTGGGCGGCAAGTACGTGCTGGTGCTCGACGAGGAGAACGTGGTCGAGCAACAGTACGTCACGCTCGGCGCGGTCCAGGATGACGGGATGGTCGTCATCGAAAGCGGGCTCGACGGAACAGAGCGGTACATCGTGAACGGGATGCTGCGCGCCCGTCCGGGGTTCCCGGTCACACCGCAGCCCTCCGACTCGGCGGTGGTCGAGCCGGAGGAGAGGAGCTGAGCATGGGCGCCTTCTCCTCGATGTTCATCAACCGGCCCATCATGGCGATGGTGATCTCCATCGTCATTGTACTGATGGGGGCGATCTCCATTCCGCTCCTGCCGGTCGCCAGCATGCCGGACATCACGCCCCCCACCGTCAAGGTGAGCACGTCGTACCCGGGGGCCAACGCCACCGTCGTAGAGGAAACCGTCACTGCGCCGATCGAGCAGGAGGTGAACGGCGTGGAGAACATGCTCTACATGTCGTCCAAGAGCGGGAGCGACGGGAGCATGGACCTCACGGTGACCTTCGCGATCGGCACCGACCCCGACATGGCGGCGGTGCTCACCCAGAACCGGGTGAACATCGCGAACCCCAAGCTCCCCGAGGACGTGAAGCGCCAGGGGGTGAAGGTCGAGAAGCAGTCCACCTCCATGGTCATGGTGGTAGCGCTCAGCTCGCCCGACGGCCGGTACGACGACGTCTTTCTCAGCAACTACGCCACCACGCAGGTCAAGGACGCGCTCGCCCGGCTGGACGGGGTGGGACAGGTCACGATCTTCGGCGCCAAGGACTTCGGCATGCGGATCTGGATCGATCCCGCCAAGCTCAAGGCGCGCGACCTCACCTCCGACGAGGTGATCCAGGCGCTGCGGGAGCAAAACGTGCAGGTGGCGGCCGGCCAGATCGGCGCGCCCCCCACCGAGACGGGCCTGAACTTCCAGTACACGGTGACCACGCTCGGCCGGCTGGCCGACGTGCAACAATTCGAGAACATCGTGGTCAAGGTGGGCACGGACGGCGAGCTCGTCCGGCTGCACGACCTGGCCCGCATCGAGCTCGGGTCCCAAAGCTACACCTGGTACGCGCAGCTCGACGACGCGCCCGCGAGCATCCTCGGTATCTACCAGCTGCCCGGTTCCAATGCGGTCAGCGTGGCCGACCTGGTGAAGGGCACCATGGACCAGCTCTCGGCCCGCTTCCCCGAGGGCCTGGTGTACTCGGTGCCCTACGACACCACGCGGTACATCAAACAGTCGGTGCGGGAGGTGATCGTCACGCTGCTCCAGGCCCTGGCCCTGGTGATCCTGGTGGTGTTCATCTTTCTGCAGGATTTCCGCACCACGCTCATTCCGTCCATCGCGATTCCGGTCTCGTTGATCGGCACCTTCGCGGTGATGCTGGCGGCCGGCCTGTCGATCAACAACCTCAGCCTGTTCGGCCTGATCCTCGCCATCGGGATCGTGGTGGACGACGCCATCATGGTCACGGAGAACACCACCCGCCTCATGGCTGACGAGGGGTTGCCGCCCAAGGAGGCGGCCAGCAAGACCATGTACGAGGTGGGCGGGGCCGTGGTGGCCACGACGCTGGTGCTGCTTGCCGTGTTCGTGCCGACCATGGTGATGCCGGGCCTCACGGGGCGGCTGTACCGCCAGTTCGCCACCACCATCTCCGTGGCGACCGTCTTCTCATCCATCAACGCGCTGACGCTCACCCCGGCGCTGTGCGGGATGCTGTTGCGCCCGCCCACGGCTGAGAAGAAGCCGCGTCGCATGGTCGGTCGGCTGCTCGAGCGGTTCTTCGGCTGGTTCAACCGCCGCTTCGACCGGCTGAGCGGCGACTACAACCGCATCGTGGCGAGCATCGTGCGCAAGGGCGCCGTCATGATGGGCGGCTTCGCCGTCGTGCTGGTACTCATGCTGTTCGGCTTCCGGGCTCTGCCCGGCGGCTTCGTCCCGGGCGAGGACGAGGGCTACTTCTTCGTGGACGCCGAACTGCCGGCAGGCGCCTCGCTGGAGCGCAGCGCCGACGTCATGGCGCGGGTGAACCGGATCCTGATGGACACCCCGGGCGTGCAGAACGTGATCACGGTGGGCGGGTTCTCGCTGCTGAACGGTGTCGCCGCGGTGAATACGGGTTTCGCCATCGCCACGCTGGACCACTGGAACGACCGGCCGGGGCTGGGCATGAGCCTGTGGGGCCTGCTGCGGCGGGTGCAGCCCCAGTTCGCGCAGATTCGCGAGGGACGGGTGTTCGCCTTCCCGCCGCCCCCCATTCAGGGACTGGGCGCGGCCGGCGGGTTCGAGATGCAGCTTCAGGACCGGGGCGGAGTCGGCATCATCCAAATGGAGACCTTTGCCAACGACCTCGTGGGCGCGGGCAACGCAAGCCCCGTGCTCGCACGGGTGAACCAGAACTTCCGCGCCAACGTCCCCCAACTCTACGCCGAGGTGGACCGCGAGAAGGTGAAGTCGCTGGGCATCCCGCTCCAGTCGGTGTTCAATACGCTACAGGCCAACCTGGGCTCGGCCTACGTGAACGACTTCAACCTGTTCGGCCGCACCTGGCGGGTCATGGTGCAGGCCGACCAGCAGTACCGGGCACGCGCCTCGGACATCCAACGGCTGGAAGTGCGCAGCGCGCAGGGTGAGATGATCCCGATCGGCACGCTCGCGTCGGTGCGGGATACCGTCGGCCCGCAGAACATCAACCGCTTCAACCTGTTCCGCTCCGCCACGGTGACCGGCGGTCCGGCAGGGGGATACTCCGAGGGGCAGGCCACCGATGAGATAGAGCGTCTTGCCCGGCAGCTCCTTCCGGCCCAGATGGACTTCGATTGGTCGGGCGTGACCTACCAGCAGAAGGCGGCGGGCAATCTCGCACCGATCATCTTCGGCCTGGCCATCATCTTCGCCTTCCTCTTCCTGGCGGCGCAGTACGAGAGCTGGGCCAACCCCCTCTCCGTCATGCTGTCGGTGCCGTTGGCCATCATGGGCGCCATGATGTTCGCCTTGGGACGCGGCCTGATCTCGGTGCTGCCGATCGAGAACAACGTCTACACCCAGATCGGACTGGTCCTGCTCATCGCGCTCTCCGCCAAGACGGCGATCCTCATCGTGGAGTTCGCCAAGCAACAGCACGAGAAGGAGGGGAAGAGCTTCGTCGACGCGGCCATCGAGGCGGCGCGCCTCCGGTTCCGCCCCATCCTGATGACGGCGTTCTCGTTCATCCTCGGCGTGATCCCGCTGGTGATCGCGAGCGGCGCCGGAGCCAGGAGCCGGGTCTCGCTGGGGACGGCGGTGTTCGGCGGGATGCTCATTTACACGGTGCTCGGGGTATTCTTCATTCCGGTGCTGTACGTGGTGGTGGAGCAGCTGTGGGCCAGGCTGTTCCGGAGAAAGCCGGCGGACGCCGGCGCGGCGAGTGCGACGACGCGGGACGGGACAGCCGGCGCGCCGGCCTAGACCGCGACATGGACCGTAACTGACAGAGGAGTGTGTGATGAAACGCGCAGTGATGCTGGGAATCGCGACCGTGGGGTGCCTCGCGCTGATCGGACCGCCGGCACAGGCTCAGACCTCCAAGTTCGCCGGCATCTCCGGGGGCGCCACCTACGGCGACCTCAGCGGAGGCGTCACCAACACCCGAAGCCGCTGGGGCGGCATGGGGGGAGTGTTCGTCGGATACCGCAACTGGTACACGATCGGCGTGCTCGAGGCCAACTGGGTGCAAAAGGGCGGCGACTCGACGCGCATCGACTACATCGAGGTCCCGTTCCTCATCGGCGGCGGCACGACCACCGACGCCGGCATCCTGTTCCGCCTCTACACCGGGATCGGGATCGGCTTCCCCATCAGCTGCAACTCCACCTCGGGATCGACCCTGCAGAATTGCGATCAGAAGAAGAGCCCTGAGTGGACGTGGCCCATCGGCTTACTGTTCGGCCGGCAATTTGGCAACGGGCCCACGTTCGGAGCGCTCGACGCGCGCTACTCGATCGGCCTCTCCGACGCCTTCAACAACTCGCAGGCGAGCAACCGCTCGTGGCAGTTCCGCCTGATGATCGGCCGCATGTTCTGACCGGTGCGCCACCGGGTTGGACGCAAAGGGCGGGCGCCTCCGGCGCCCGCCCTTCGTGCAGCGAACCTGATGCGTCCGGAGCCTACACCCGCAGGCCCTCCACGAACTGATCGAGCAGCGTGCTCGGGAAGGCACCGCCCCGTTCGAGCGTGTCGCGGTGCCGCGCCAGCGCATCGGCCACCTCGTAGAAGTCGCGCGGCACCCGCTCGGGATCCTCCGCCGCCTGGTA
>CP070716.1:813678-821344 GCA_020350425.1 Gemmatimonadota bacterium | reverse complement strand
GGGTCGCCCACGAACCGTGCGGTGTCCGGCGTGAGGGCGTGCTCATCCTGGCTCACCGGCAGGATGCCGAACGGAATCGGCAGGTCCTTGCCCGTGAGCACGGCCTTGACGCCCTCCAGCGCCTCGGCCCTCGACGTGTCGAGCGAGAGGATCCGTCCGTGCGGCACGGTGCTGCGCAGCAGCTTCGCATGCAGCATGCGGGGCAGCTGGACGTCGTCGGCGAAGATGGTGCGGCCCGTGACCTTCGCGACGGCATCGACCTTGCGCTGGGGCGTGCCGACGATGCGAAGCCGCTGCTCGGCGGGCTGCTCGCGCTTGGGCGTCGTCGTGGGCGCGGTCGTGGTCATGCGCGCCTCCAGTTACGCCCGCCGTCCATAGATGGACTCCTCGGTCGGCCGAGCCTCTTCCCCCCGCATGCGCGCCGCAGCCAACTCGACCGCCTCGTAGATCTTCAGATAGCCGGTGCAGCGACAGAGGTTGCCGGCGAGGGCCTCTTTGATCTCGTCTCGCGTGGGCTTGGGGTTCGCCTCGATCAGCGCCTCCGCCGCGAGCAGGAAGCCAGGAGTGCAGTAGCCACACTGCGCGGCCCCGAGGTCGGCGAAGGCCTGCTGCAGTGGGTGAAGCTCCGGTCCCTCGGCCATGCCCTCGACCGTCTCGACGTGCTTCCCGGCGCAGGCCAGCGCGAGCACCAGGCAGGAGAGCACCGGCATCCCATCCAGGAGCACGGTGCACGTGCCGCATTCTCCCAGCTCGCAGCCGTGCTTCGTGCCGGTGAGGCCGAGCTCCTCCCGCAGCACCTCCAGCAGCGTCTTGTGGGGTGCGAAGGCGACTTCGACAGGCTCGCCGTTCACGACGAGCGTGATCTGAGCGTTCGTGCCCGACTTAGCCTTGCGGCTGGCCAAAGAGGAAGGTCTCCGTCTGCTGCGTCAGGAATTTTCGCGCGTCCTGCTCACGCAGGTCCAGGCCGTAGTGATTGATCATGGCGGTCTGCGTCTGCAGCCATTCTTGCCAGCAGGTCTGGCAAATGGTGTCGTAGATCCGGTTCCCCAGCTCGGTTGGCAGGGGTGGCGCCGACAGCTGCTCGCCGGTTTGTTTGCAGCGGGTACAGGGTATCTGAGCCATGGCGGGGTAATGTAATCTTGCACCCAGACACGCGCGATACCAGCTTTCGGCCGAATCCCGGCCTGTGCGCGACGTGTCGTCACGGCCGAGTCGTCACGTCCGCACGCGGCTCGACATTCTGGTATTGTTGTCGATCCGAGACGGAACCCGAGTTTCCCAAGTATCCGCTGCTCCCGGTCCTGGAGTGTTTGGGGCACGAAGAAGAGGAAGAGTCATGATCCGACGTATCCTGTGGGCGATCGTTCTGCTGGGGTCGGCTGGCGTGCTGCGCGCGCCGGGCGTAGCTGGCCAGGAGGCTTCACCCGAGCTGCAACGGGCGCGTGAGCTGATGGGGCAGGTGCCCCTGATCGACGGGCACAACGACCTGCCGTGGGCGGTGCGCAGCGACTACTGGATGGACTGGGACTCACTCGACATCGCGCAGCCGCAGCCGCAGCTCATGACCGACATCCCCCGGCTGCGGGAAGGGCTGGTGGGTGCTCAGTTCTGGTCCACCTACGTGCCTTCGAGCTTCGCCGGCAACGGAGCGGGGCGCGCCGGCATGGAGGAAGGCGACATCGTCCACCGGATGGTCGAGCGGTATCCCGACGTCTTCGAGATGGCCGGGACGGCCGACGACATCCTGCGCATTCACCGGGAGGGCAAGATCGCGTGCCTCCTGGGGCTGGAAGGCGGGCACATGATCGAGAACTCCCTCGGCATGCTCCGCGCCTATTACCGCGATGGCGTGCGCTACATGACGCTGACCCACTCCGACAATGTCGATTGGGCCGACGCCGCGACCGACTCACTGGAGCATGGGGGGCTGACCAGGTTCGGCGAGGAAGTGGTCAGGGAGATGAACCGCCTCGGCATGCTGGTGGACCTGTCCCACGCCTCCGACTCCACGGCGTGGGACGTGCTGCGCGTCACCGAGGCACCGGTGATCCTCTCGCACTCCTCCTCACGGCACTTCACGCCCCACCCGCGCAACCTCCCCGACGACCTCGCGACGGCGGTGGCGGAGAACGGTGGCGTGATCATGGTGAACTTCGTGATTCCGTTCATCCACCTGCCCGCGTACCAGTGGTACGGTCTTCGCACCCAGATGCGGGCGCACTACCGCGAGGTGGCGCCGAGCGCGGAGGCGGCGCGCGACTCGCTCGACGCGTGGGAAGCCGCCAATCCCCGCCCCGTGCCCGATCTCCGAGTCGTGGCCGACCACATCGAGCACCTGCGGGACGTGGCCGGCGTGGATCACGTGGGCATCGGGTCCGACTTCGACGGCATCGACGTGCCCCCGGAGGGACTGGAGGACGTCTCCACGTACCCACAGCTCATTGCCGAGCTCCTGCGGCGGGGGTGGAGCGACGAGGACGCCATGAAGGTGATCGGCGTCAACGTGCTGCGGGTGATGAAGGAGGCGGAGATGGTGGCGGCGCAGCTCAAGCTGGAGCGCTCTCCCAGCGCCGCCCAGATCGAGATCCTCGACGGGTGGGATCGCGAGCCGCCCCTGGGCAGCCCCAATCCATAGGGAGGGAGCCATGCGCTATACCCTTGCGGCCATCTGCGCCCTGACGGCGGCGGCCTGCGGCAGGCCGAACCCCGAGATGCTGAAGGAGCAGGATCTCGAAGGGGCGTACGAGGCGTTCCGCTCCAACATCGCGGCGATCCATCGCCGCGACACCGAGGCCTACCTGGCCCACTACCTCGAGTCGCCGGAGCTCGTCGTGGCCTCGGCCGATTCACTGTCGCGTGGGTTCGTGCTCTTCGCCGAGGCGCGCCGCGCCAGCGCCGACTGGCCCGATACGCTGATGGCGGGACGGCCGGTGCTCGTGTGGATGGGGCCCGGCGTCGTGTGGGGTGCCTACGAGTACACCGTGGTGCAGGGTGGGGACACCGCGCGCGGATGGTCGGACCGGGTCTTCGTGAAGACTGGCGGTGGCTGGAAGATCGCCGTGACCGGCACGCGACAGCGAGGCTGACATGACGTACAAGGTGGCATTGGCCGTAGTGCTGCTTGGTGTGCTCCCGGCAGCCGCCGCGGCGCAGGAGAAGGAAGTGATCCAGGTACCCGGCGCGCTGGAAGGGATGCCCTTCTCTTCGGCCGTGCGGGTGGGTGACCTGCTCTACCTCTCGGGCCAGATCGGCACCCTGCCGGGGACGCGGGATCTGCCTCAGGGGGGGGTGGGACCCGAAACCCGTCAGACCCTCGAGAATATCCGGGGCGTGCTGGAGCACGCGGGGAGCTCACTGGAGCGCGTGGTGAAGTGCACGGTGTTTCTCGCAGACATCGCCGACTACGCGGCCATGAACGAGGTGTACCGCACCTACTTCCCCGAGCGTCCGCCGGCACGCTCCACGGTGGCGGGGAGTGGCCTCGCGCTGGGGGCACGCGTCGAGATCGAGTGTATCGCGCTGGTGGGCGCATGAAGGTCCGCCGTCACCTGTCCCGGCTCGAGCCGCTGGTGCTCCACCCGCTCCACGGGATGCCCGAGGACGACTGGCACCGCGCGCCGAAGGGGAAGTGGACCGTCTCGCAGGTGGTCGAGCATCTGGCGGTGAGCGTGGACCTTGTGGCGCAGCTGCTGGAGGAGCGGGCTGCGCTGCGCGGCCGGGGACGGCGGAGCAAGCCCCACCAGACGGTGCTGCGTCACCTCGTCCTCGGGGGAGGACGTTTGCCGCGCGGCATCAAGACTGTGGAGGCGGCGGCGCCGTGCGACCACCCGGAGCCCGAGCTCGTAACCGCCCAGTTCCGCATGGGCGTCGAGATGATGAGGCTGCTCGACGACCAGTGGCCGATGGAGCGCAAGGAGTCGGTCTTCGTACCGCATCCCTACCTGGGCGACCTCAACTTGCCCGAGTGGGTGCGGTTCCACTACATCCACTGCCGCCATCACGCGTGGCAGATCGGCCAACTCTTGGACTGGATGAGAGGGTAGGAGCGGCGCGCCGGACCGGTCGGCGCCTATTCCAGCGTCACCACGCCCTGCGCGCTCACCCCTGGGGTGAGCGCCACCGCATGATTGCCCACTGCTGACAGCTTGTTCGCCATCGCGTCCGCGACCGACGCCGCGTCGTCGGCCGGAGTGATGGCGACGAGGGCCGAGCCCGACCCCGAGATGGTGACCCCGAACGCGCCCGAGCGTCGGCCGGCTTCCACCGCCTCGTCGTACCCGGGGATGAACCGTTTCCGGTGGGGCACCGCGATCTGATCGTCCATGCCGAAGGCGATGAGATCGGCCTCCGCGTTCATGAGTCCCAACACGAGCGCGGCAGCGCGTCCCGCCTGTCGGATCGTTGCCTCGCGCGAGATCTGATCGGGCAGGATGCTGCGGGCCGTCTTGGTGTCGAGCGGTGCGTCCGGGATGGCGAGCGCAACCCCGAGCCGCGTGTTGAAGGCGAGGCGCGCGGGACGCGGCGCCGCGAGCACGAACCCGCCGTAGGTGGCGGCCCCGGCGTTGTCGGGGTGGCCCTCGAGGTCCACGGCCCGGCGGTAGACCTCGTCTCGGTCGAAGCTGTTGTCCGTGATCAGGTCGAGCAGCGCGTATCCGGCCACCGCCGCGGCCGCGGAGGAGCCGAGGCCGCGGGCTACGGGAATGTCGGACTGTACGCGGAGATGCCGCCCCGGCGGCACGTGATCGTTCACGATCCGCAGCACGATGTCGTCGGCGGGGTCGAGGTTCTCGATGGTGCCGTGACGCTCGGGCTGACCCTCGCCCTCGACCAGGCTGACCTCCATCCAGAGGTCGAGCGCGAGGCCGAGACAGTCGAAGCCGGCTCCGAGATTCGAGGTGCTGGCGGGAACGCGCACGCCGATCATGATCCACTCACCGTGAGAGTGCCCCGGAAGATAGCGTGCGTGAAAAACGGCAGCCAGCAGTTGGGAACTGCTGGCTGCCGAAGCGGTGTGCGGTCACGTATCGAGCTGCTCTTCCTGTTGCCTCCCCTTACTCGTACCGCAGTGCCTCGATCGGATCGAGCAGCGCCGCGCGACGCGCCGGCCAGATGCCGAAGAACAACCCCACGCCAGCGCTGAACGCGACTGCCAGCACGATCGCTCCCGGCGAGACCAGCGTGTTCCAGTTGGCGAGGACGGACAGCGCGATCGCACCGCCCGAGCCGGCCAGGATGCCGAGCACCCCGCCCAGCATGCACAGCACCAGCGCCTCGACCAGGAACTGCGACAGGATGTTGCGCCGCGTGGCGCCCAGCGCCTTGCGAATGCCGATCTCGCGCGTCCGCTCGGTGACCGACACCAGCATGATGTTCATGATGCCGATCCCACCCACCAGCAGGCTCACCGCCGCGATGCCCGCGAGCAGGAAGGTGAAGGTCCTGGTGGTTTCCTCGAACGTCGCCAAGAACTCTGCGCGATTGCGGATCTGGAAGTCATTGTCGGCGCCCGGCCGGATGCCGTGCTCACGCCTGAGCACCCGCTCGATCTCGATCATCGCCAGGTTGGCGTTCGCGGGATCGTCTATCTGCACAGTAATGGAATTCAGCCGATCGCTACCGAAGATGCGGTACTCGGCCGTCTGCACGGGGATCAGGATCTGCTCGTCGGGATTCCACCAGCTTCCCGTCGAGCCCTTCTCGGCCAGCACCCCGATGATCTCGAAGGGAATGCCCCGGATCGAGATCTGCTGGCCCAGCATGGCGGCCGAATTGGCGTTCAGTTGATCGGGAATCGCGAACCCGAGCACGGCGACCCGCTTGCGGGATTCGCCGTCGCCCACCGTGAACCCGCGGCCGTACGCCATCGTGTAGTTGTTGGCCGGCACGTAGTCGGGCGTGGTGCCGATCACGTTGACGTTGAGGTTTTGGCTGCCGTACTCGACCTGCAGGCCACGTCGCATCTCGGGAATGATCGCCGTGAAGCCCAATCCCTCGCGCTTGAGGGCTTCCGAGTCCTTGGTGGTGAGACGGATGCTGGAGCTGCGCACGCCCCGGTGCATCTCATGCCCCGCGTACACCGACAGCAGGTCCGTTCCCAGGCTCTCGATCTGCTCCTGCACAGCGCGCTGCGCCCCCGTGCCCAACGCGACCATGGTGATCACGGCCGCGACGCCGATCACGATACCGAGCGCCGTGAGGAACGAGCGCAGCTTGTTGGCCCGAATGGCTGCGAGCGCGACCTGGACGATCTCGCCGAATAGCATCAGTTCCTCGACACGCCGGGGAGGCTCCGGCTCTGCATGCGGTTGATGCGCTCCTGCATCTCCTGCTGGCTTGCGATCAGGCTCGCACTGGGCAGAATCAGCACGCTGTCGACCGCGGTGAGCCCGCTGCGGATCTCGGCGTAGTCGAGATCCGTGAGGCCGGAGCGCACGGGGACGGGAGTCGGGACGCCGTCCCGCATCACGAACACGATGTAGTTACCGCCGAACAGATAGTCGTTGGTCTGGCGGGTGGGACCGTCGCTGCCGTGCATGCCTTCGCGCAGCCGCTGCATGATCTGGCGGTCGGCGGCGTCGAGCGCCTGGGGTCCTCCGCCTTCGCGCATCTTGGCGAAGATGCCACGCACCTGCTCCGCCGTGATGCCTTCGGGGAGCTCGACCTCGCGTCCCTGGAGCGTGACGGTCTCGCGGTGCGGGCCCGCGTCCGCGGCCGCGGCGGCGGTGCCCCCGAACGAGCCGCTGCCGCCCTGCTGCTCGGTGGCCGCCTCCCGCGCGGCTGCTACCTGCGCGCGCACGGCATCGGGCTCGAGGCCCAGCACCTGCGCCGCCGAGGCCACGTCGCCGTCGGTGCGCAGCGCGCCGTTGGGCACGGCCAACACGCTGCGGCGCTCGCCCACGTGCACCTCCACCTCGGCGTTCATCCCCGGCTTGAGCAGGCCGTTGCGGTTGGGGATGCGCACCAGCACGGGGAACATGGTGACGTTCTGGTCCACCTGCGCCTGCGGCTCGATCTTGAGGACGACGCCCTCGAACGGCTGGTTGGGGTAGGCCTCCACGGTAATCGTCACGCCCAGCCCCGGCCGGATCTTCCCGATGTCGGTCTCGTCTACCAGGGCGCGCACCTGCACGGTGTCGAGGTTCGCCATGATCAGCAGCACGGTCCCGCCGCTCACCTGCTGCGTGGCCGAGGCGATGACCGTGCCGACCTCCACACTCCGCTCGATGATGACGCCGTTGAGCGCCGCGCGCACGTCGGTGTCCTCGAAGGAGATTCGCGCGTCCTCGAGCGTGCGCTCGGCCCGCACCAGCTGCGCCTTGGCGTTGGCCACCTGGAGGCCCGTGTTCTCGTAGTCCTGCTCCGTGATCAGGTTGGCCTGGCGCAGCTCCTCGGCGCGCCGTAGCTGCGACTCGGCGTTGGTGAGCTGCGCCTTCGCGACCTCGAGGTCGGCCTCGGCCTGACGCAGGGCGTTGCGCGGCACGCGGGGGTCCACCTTCACCAGGAGCTGCCCTGCGCTGACGGCGTCACCGGTTTCCACCCGTACCTCGGTGATCTCTCCCGAGGCCTTGGACTTGACCTCGACGGTGGTGACCGGCTCGATGACCCCCGCCGCGCTCGCCGAGACCACAATGTCCCGGGTCGACACGGGGACCAGCTGGTAGACGGG
>CP070716.1:805528-813578 GCA_020350425.1 Gemmatimonadota bacterium | reverse complement strand
ACCTGGCCGACGAGACGCTCTCCGTCCTTGGTGAAGGCGACCACCGACGGCGTGGTGCGCCCGCCCTCTGAGTTGGGAATCACGACCGGATCGCCACCCTCCATGACCGAGACCACGGAGTTGGTGGTGCCCAGGTCGATCCCGATTACTTTCTGTGCCATGACCGTTCCTTGCGTGAGTGTCTGATGCGTATCCCGGCTCTAGGGTCGCCAATGCAAGCCGCGTACCACACGAATGCGCCAAACTGGCAGGTCGATGGCAGAGCCGGCGGTCACAAATAAGTGGTTGCCCAATAAAGAGTTATGTTCCCATACAGAGACGACAACCCGACCCTCGCCACCCCGATCGTCACCCTGGCGCTCATCGGGGCCAACGTGCTGGCCTGGCTGCTCGTCCAGGGAGCGGGCACCGACCCGGCGCTGACCCGCTCCGTCTGCCACCTGGGGCTCATCCCGGGGGAGCTGCTGGGCCGGGTGCCGCCCGGCTCCGAGATCCCCCTGGGGCGGTACGTGTGCCCGGTCGGCGGCGGTCCGGCGCCTCACACGGTGCTCACCTCTATGTTCCTGCACGGCAGCTGGCTGCACCTGCTGGGCAACATGTGGTTCCTGTGGATCTTCGGGAACAACGTCGAGGACTCGATGGGCCGGGGGCGCTACGTGGCGTTCTACCTGCTGTGCGGCCTGCTGGCGGCGCTGGCTCAGGTGGCCGGAAACCCCGGCTCCCCGGTGCCCATGGTGGGGGCCTCGGGCGCGATCAGCGGCGTGATGGGGGCCTACCTGGTGCTGTATCCAAGGGTGCGGGTGCACCTGTTCGTGTTCCTCGGCTTCTTCGTCACGACCTTCGCCGTGCCCGCCTACTTCATGCTGGTGTACTGGATGCTGCTCCAGGGGCTGGGGAGCGCAGCCGACCTCGCTCGGGGAGGGGAGGGTGGCGGCGTGGCCTACCTGGCCCACCTCGGGGGCTTCGTGGCGGGGGCGGCGCTGATCAAGCTGTTCGCTAGGTCCGAGCTGGTGGAGGCACACCGCGCGTTCATCCGCAGGCTCCAGCGGCCGCGGCGCGTGCAGCAAGACTTTGGGCGGGGACGCTGGATCTGATTGGACGGGAAGCTCTCATGACACGAGACACGACAACTCGAGAACGAGTAGGGATGCTCACTATGCGATTGGTGACCAGGGGGATGGTGAGTATCGCCGGCGTCGCGCTGGCGGCACTCACCGCGGTGCGACCTGCTGACGCGCAGGTCGAGATCAAGTCGAAAGCCGTGGAGATCACACTCACCGGCCGGCTGCACATGCAGTGGAATCACACCTCGTCGAGCGATGCGGCAGTCGCGTCGACGTTCTTCGTGCGTCGCGCCCGCCTCACGGCCGAAGTCAAGATCAACGACTTCATCTCGGGCAAGATCCAGCCCGAGTACGGCGAGGGCACGGTCGGCCTGCGCGACGCGTACATCGACCTCAACTTCGACCGCGCGTTCCGCCTCCGGGCCGGGCAGTTCAAGCGGCCGTTCGACCGGTTCGAGCTGGTCAGCTCCACGCAGATCCTTGTGATCGAGCGCGCGGGCGGCGTGCGCGGGCTCCCGGGCTGCTCCGGCATCGGGAGCGTTTGCTCCTTCAGCCGCTTCACGGAAAAGCTCAACTACTCGGACCGCGACCTCGGCTTCGAGATCCTGGGCGACGTCGGTAAGGTTCGGTACGCGGTCTCGGTGACCAACGGCGAGGGGCCGAACGACGACGTGGACGAGAACGGCACCAAGTCGTACACCGGGCGCCTCGAGTACGGCGGCAGCGGTCTGACCTTCGGCGCCCACGCCGGGGTGCACGATTACCCCAATGACAGCACCGGGACCGACGAGTACGCCGTAGCGTTCGGCGCGGACGTGGATTGGGGGCGCTACGAGCAGCCGGGTCCCCACGTCAAAGCCGGCGTCGTGTACGGCGACAACTGGAAGAACCTCACGACGCCCGAGCCGACCAAGTTCTTCTCGGCTCAGGGAATCGTGACGTACATGTTTCCCATCAGGGAGAACCGCTTCGTATACGGGATCGAGCCGGTTGCGCGCGCGAGCTGGGGTGATCCCGATACGGACGTGAGCGGCGACGACGGTTGGGTGTTCACGCCAGGGCTGGTGTTCCACTTCAGCGGCCGCAACAAGTTCGCCGTCAACGTGGATGTCTGGCGTCCCGCCACGGGCACGACGGAGTGGTCAGGCAAGGCGCAGATGTACCTGCATTTCTGACGTGGGGGTTCCGCGAGGCCCCGGAGCGTGACCGGGGTTGGAGGGGAGACGCTAGGGCGTATCCTGCAGGCGATAGCCGAACCCGCGGACGGTTTCGATATGCGGTGCGGCGGGGCCGAGCTTCGCGCGGAGGCGCCGCACGTGCATGTCCACCGTGCGCGTCCGCATGTCACCGCGCGCCCGCCACACTCGCTCGAGGAGTTGAGGCCTGGATTGCGCCTGACCGCGGCGCCTAAGTAGCGTTTCGAGCAGCTTGAACTCCGTGGGCGTCAGGTCCACTGCGCGCCCATCGACTGTCACGCTTCGTCCCGCCACGTCCACCCTGATGGGCCCAGCCTCCAGCACCGCTCTGCCGTCCAGTTCGCCCACTGCGTCCTCGGTCCGAGTTATTGGGGAGGGTGAATCTAGTGCGTGTCGGCCGGCCTGACTACCGGGCGGGCGTCGCATTTGCGCCGCTCCCGCCCCCCTCGCAGATTCCTCCACCCATGACCAGCCTCCCTCAACGTACCGCTCTCGCCGTGCTTGCCGCCGCGGTCACCGCCGCGACGGCACAGGCCCAGGATACAGCGCACGTCGTCGTGGTCGCGAGCACCGACGTGCACGGCCAGGTGTTCCACTGGGATTACGTGCGCGACACGGTGGCCAGTTGGGGGCTCACGCGCGCGGCCACGGTCGTCGACTCGCTGCGCCGCGCCTACCCCGAGCAGGTCGTGGTCCTCGATGCGGGGGATCTGATCCAGGGGAGTCCGTTCGCTACGTATTTTGCGCGGGAAAACCCTGTCGCGCCGCACCCGGTGGTCGATGCACTCAACGCGCTGCGCTACGACGCGGCCACGCCGGGCAACCACGAATTCAACTTCGGCCTCGACGTGTACGGTCGCGCCGCCGAGTCGGCGGCCTATCCGATCGTGGCCGGCAACGTGTACCGGCTGCCGCGCGATGAGCTGGTCTACCCGGGGTACGTCGTGCTGCAGCGGGGCGGTGTGCAGGTTGCCGTCGCCGGCTTCACGACGCCTGGGTCCATGGTGTGGGATCGACATCATCTCGAGGGCCGCCTCCGCATCCGACCGATCCTCCCTGAGGCCGAGCGGGTGCTCGGCCAGATACAGGCCGAGGGCGCGGACCTGCGCATCGTCCTCATGCACAGTGGGATGAGCGGCGCCTCGTCCTACGACACCACGGGCGTGGGTCCCGAGAACGTCGCGGCGGCGCTCGCCGGGCTGCCGGTGGTGCCGCACCTGGTCATCGTCGGCCATTCGCACGGCACGATCGCCGATTCGGTGATCGCCGGGGTGCATTACGTGCAGCCGCGGGCGTGGGCGCGGTCGCTGTCGGTGGCGCACGTGTGGCTGGAGCGACAGGGGGCGCACTACGAGGTGGTGCGCATCCGTGGCGAGCAGATCGACCTGGGCACTGTCCCACCCGATCCGGTGGTCACGCGCCGGCTCGAGGCGCGCCACCACGACGTGCGGGCGTGGGTGGCGCTGCCGCTGGGGCGTGCGGAGGGCAACTGGAGCGCGCGCTACGCGCGGGCCGAGGACACGCCGATCGTCGATTTCGTGAACGAGGTGCAGCGCAGCTCCGCCGGCACCCAGCTGTCGTCCACCGCGGCGTTCAATCCGTGGGGCGCGCTGGGGCCCGGGGAGGTGCGGCTGCGTGACGTGGCGGGGATCTATCCGTACGAGAACACGCTGCGCGCCGTGCGGATCGACGGCGCCTCCCTCCAGGCCTACCTGGAGCGCACCACCATCTACTTCAACACCTACCGGCCCGGCGAGCCGATCATCAACGACAGCGTGCCCGGGTACCACTTCGACATGGTCAGCGGCATCGAGTACGTCATCGACCTGAGCCAGCCGGTGGGGCGCCGCATCCGCCAGCTCACCTACCAGGGCCGGCCGGTGCAGCCCGCCGACACGCTCACGCTCGCGCTCAACAACTATCGGCAGGGCGGGGGCGGCGGATTCGAGATGCTGGTGGACCTGCCGCTGATCTACGACTACGACCAGAACGTCCGCGATCTCATCGCGGAGTACGTGCGCCGCGTCGGGGTATTGCGCGACACGACCTACTTCACGCCGTCATGGCGCATCGTTCCGCCCGAAGCCGCCGCCGCGGTGCGCGCGGCGTTCGCGCCCCGCGAGGAGTCGCCCGAGTGAGCGGTCGGGTGACGGTGTTCGTGAACGAGCGACCGGTCGAGGTCGATGCCGGCAGCACGGTCCTCGCCGCGGTGCGCGCGTTCGACGCCCGCCTGGCGGAGGCGCTGAACGGAGGCGGTGCCTACGTGACCGACGGCGTAGGCCGTCGCATCGATCCCGCGAGTCCCCTCTCGGGCGGGAGCATCGTGCGTGTCGTGGGGGCGCCAGGAGCCGCGTGAGCCTCACCCGCGAGCTGATCCACCGGCTCCCCAAGGCGGAGCTGCACGTGCACCTGGACGGGTGCCTCCGGCCCGCAACCATGCTGGAACTCGCCCGCCGGCAAAGGGTGACGCTGCCCGCCGATACCCCCGACGAGCTGGCGAACGCCCTGTTTGCGCGCAACGCGCGGCACCTGGAGGATTACCTCCAGCTGTACCGCCACACCGTGTCGCTGATGCAGACGCCGTCGGCGATGGAGCGGATCGCGTACGAGTTCGTGCTGGACGCGGCGGCCGACAACGTGAAGTACGTGGAAGTGCGCTACTGTCCGGCGCTCCACACCCCGGCGATGACGCTCACGGAGGCGATCGAGTCCCCCCTGGCCGGGCTCAAGCGGGGCGAGGCGGAGACCGGCACGGTGGCGCGGCTCATTCTCTGCGGGCTGCGCACGTTCGAGCCGTCGGTGTCACAGGAGCTGGCCCAGGCCGTGGTCGACTATGGCCACGACGGCGTGGTCGCCTTCGATCTCGCCGGGTCGGAGCACGGCCACCCGGCCGCTGCGCACGCCAAGGCGTTCGAGCACGTGCTCGCGCACGGCTTGAGCTGCACCTGCCATGCCGGCGAGGCGGCGGGGCCCGAGTCGATCGATGAAGCGATTCATGTGTGCGGCGCGCAGCGGATTGGCCACGGTACGCACCTGTTCCAGGATCCGGAGCTCGAGGAGCGTGTGATCGGACTGCAGATTCCGCTCGAGGTGTGCATCTCGTCCAACGTGCACACGCGCGCGGTGGGCGGCTTCGAGGTGCATCCCGTGCGGCGCTACATGGACATGGGCGGCAAGGTCACGCTGAACACCGACAGCCGCCTGATGGACCAGACGTCGGTCACGGACGAGTACTGGGTCGCTCACCAGAAGCTCGGGTTCACCCGGGACGAGCTCGACCGGGTGATTCTCAACGGCTTCGAGAGCGCGTTCCTTCCCGAGGAGCAGAAGGCCGCGCTGCTGGCGCGGGTCACGCGAGAACTCCAGGAGATCGAATGAACGCCTTGTGGCTTCTGCAGGAGCTCGGTCAGCAGCTGGCGCAGACGCGCGAGGGGGTGGAGCAGTCGTTCCTCGCGCGGCTGGTGGGGATCGTGGGGATCGCCACGATGATCCTGATTGCGTGGCTGCTCTCCAAGGACCGGCGGCGCGTCAACTGGCGGTTGGTGGGGTCCGGTGTGGCACTGCAGGTCGCATTCGGTGTCCTGGTGCTCAAGACGGGTGTCGGCCGTGCGATGTTCCGGGCCGCCAACGCCGCGTTCATCAAGCTGCTGGGCTTCACCGAGGAGGGCGCCCGCTTCATCTTCGGCAACCTCGTCAAGAACAACGTGCCCGTGGGGCCCGTCACCGGCGCGCCGGCCGACATGGCCCCGATCCAGTCGGGCGAGATGTGGGCCAACACGGGCTCGTACTTCGCGTTCAGCGTGCTGCCCACGATCATCTTCTTCTCCTCGTTGATGGCGGTGCTGTACTACCTCGGGGTGATGCAGCGCATCGTGCAGGGCATCGCGTGGGTCATGCAGCGAAGCATGGGCACCTCGGGGGCCGAGACCTTGTCGGTCGCGGGCAACATCTTCGTGGGGCAGACCGAGGCGCCACTCCTGATTCGTCCGTTCGTGGGGAAGATGACGTACTCGGAGCTCGACACGGTGATGGTCGGAGGGTTCGCCACGATTGCCGGCGGAGTGATGGCCGCCTACGTGGCGATGCTGTCGCCGTACTTCAGCGACATCGCGGGGCACTTGCTCACCGCCAGCGTGATGAACGCGCCCGCGGCGCTCTATATCTCGAAGCTGCTGGTACCCGAGGTGGAGCAACCGGTTACCAGGGGGAAGCTCAAGGTGACGGTGGCGAAGGAGGAGGCCAACGTCATCGACGCGGCGGCGGGGGGCGCGGCGCAGGGCCTGAAGCTGGCGTTCAACGTGGCGGCGATGTTGCTGGCATTCGTGGCGCTCATCGCGATGATCAACTATCTGGTGGGTGGCCTCGCCGGGCTGGTTGGCATCGAGGGCCTCACGCTGGAGCGGATCTTCGGTTGGGTGCTGGCGCCGCTCGCGCTGGTGATGGGTGCGCCCTGGGCGGACGCCGGAACGATCGGCGCCCTGGTGGGCGTGAAGGTGGTGCTCACCGAGTTCATCGCCTATCTGCAGCTGGCCGGTACGATGGGCGTCGACGGCGCGATCTCTCCCAAGGGCGCGGTGATTGCCACCTACGCGCTGCTCGGCTTCGCCAACTTCCCCTCCATCGCGATTCAGATCGGCGGCATCGGGGGCATCGCGCCCGAGCGGCGCGGCGACCTCTCGCGCCTCGGGCTCAAGGCGATGCTGGGGGGCAATCTGGCGGCCTTCACCTCGGCGAGCCTCGCCGGGATGCTGGTGTGACCGTCGCCGGCGCCGTCGCGGCCGTGCGGGAGCGGCTGGGCGACCTCGAGCCGCGGGTGGCCGTGGTGCTGGGCTCGGGGCTCGGGGGCCTGGCCGAGGGCGTGCCCCGGCCGGTGCGAATCCCTTATCAGGACGTCCCCGGCTTCCCCACTCCCCAGGTGGCGGGCCACGCCGGTGAGCTCGTCGCGGGGGAGCTGGAGGGGGTGCCCGTGATCCTCCAGAGCGGGCGGTTTCATCTCTACGAAGGACACGCCCCCGACACCGCGGCCCTGGCGGTGCGCGCGTTCGCGGAGCTTGGCGTGGAGATCCTGATCGTCACCAACGCGGCGGGCGGCCTGCAGCCGACCTTTCGCATCCCCACCCTGATGCTGATCGCGGATCACCTGAACTTGATGTGGCGCAATCCGCTCATCGGTCCGGTGGTGGAGGGTGAGGAGCGCTTTCCCGACATGGCCGTGCCGTACGACCGGGAGTTGCGGGAGCTGGCCCGGCGGGTCGCCAGGGAGGCGGGGATCCGGCTGGAGGAGGGGGTCTACGCTGGGGTGCTGGGGCCCAGCTACGAGACGCCGGCCGAAATCGAGATGCTGCGGCGGGCCGGGGCCGACGCGGTCGGCATGTCCACGGTGCCAGAGGTGGTGGCCGCGCGGGCCCGTGGCGTGCGCGTGCTCGGCATCTCGAGCATCACCAATCGGGCCGCCGGGCTCTCGGCGGAGCCGCTGTCGCACCAGGAGGTGCTCGAGGCCGGGCGGCAGCTGGCGGCGGACCTGGAAGTCGTTGTGAGGGGAGTGGTTAGGGGGCTCTGACGGCGCGTCGCGGCCCGTGGCCGGGGAGGTGGCGGGCGGCAACTCCAGGGAGCGAAGGGGTGCCCAGCCTCAAGGAGCCGCTTGCCCACCGTCCCGCCCCCTCCACCACCCCTTTCAACCTGCAACCCTTTTCTCCATGGTTGTGTCTCCTAGACAGCAACGACCCACGAGCTCGGGGGTTGGGTGGACGAACAAGCACTGATCGCCGGCGTCCGCGCCGGAGAGCCACA
>CP070716.1:797336-805428 GCA_020350425.1 Gemmatimonadota bacterium | reverse complement strand
CGGGAGGAGCTTGCGTGATGTGAAGAATATGTTTGGCGACATACGTGCTGGCGCGAGCTTCGAGACAGCGTTTCAGGCCCACATGAGCATTAGACTCGAAGCTTTTCAGACATCGTTCTACCAGCGTATTCGGGCATACCTGGGAGGGTGACCTTGGGTCGGCGGCCGGCGCAAATGCACAGGGACCAGTGAAACGGCGGCGCAGACGCCGCCGTTTCATGGGCCCTGTAGGATTTGACGCCAACGGCTGCGCAAGGTGCGCGGAAGCAGACCGCAGCGCAGCCGGGCGCAACGCCTGCGGGGCCCACGCAAAAAGCCGCGCAGTCGCGCGGCTTTGCAGTGGGCCCTGTAGGATTTGAACCTACGACCGACGGATTATGAGTCCGCTGCTCTAACCCCTGAGCTAAGGGCCCGTGAGTTCTAGAAATATCGAGGCCTCACGCTGATCTCTCAACCGGTTGCCTCCACTCTCGATTCGTCGGGCGGGCCCACCACACGTATTGACGGATCCCATCCACGTCCCCTAAGATGGCGGACCATGTCTGAGACCTCTTCTCCTCAGCGCACGACCATCGACGACGTGATCGCACGCCTCGATGACATCATCCGCCTGGCTCGCTCCGAGCAGAGCCCGATCGGCTTCTTCCCCGCGCTCTATCGCAAGGTCACGATCAAGGTCAAAGAGGGAATCGCCGACGGCTTCTTCGACGACGGCGCGCGGATGGAGAAGCTCGACGTCGTATTCGCCAACCGGTACCTCGCAGCGTTCGAACTCAGCCGTGAGGGGCGCCAGCCCACCCAATCGTGGGCGTTGGCCTTCCAGGCTGCCCACCGGTGGTGGCCCGTGGCGCTACAACACCTCCTGCTCGGTATCAACGCGCACATCAACCTCGACCTCGGCGTCGCCGCCGCCCGCACCGCGCCCGGTGATGCCCTGCCTGCCCTGCAAGACGATTTCAACAAGATCAACCGGATCCTGGCGAGTCTCGTGGACGAGGTGCAGGCCGAGTTGGCCCAAATCTGGCCGTTGCTGTCCTTGCTGGATCGCGTGGGAGGGAACACCGACGAAGCCGTCATCAACTTCAGCATGGAGCGCGCGCGCGACCACGCCTGGTCCGTGGCGGAGCGCATGGCTCGTCTCGCCGAGCCCGAGCAAGAGGCAGAGATCAAGCGACTGGACGTCGCAGTAGCCGAGATCGGGACGCGGGTGCGTCACCCCGGCGTTCTCATCGGTACGGTCCTGCGGCTGGTGCGCATCGGCGAGCGCGGGTCGGTCGCGTCGAAGATCGACATTCTCAGCTAGGTGAGCGCGCGGCCTTGGCATCGAGGGTCGCGTGACGTCTGGCTTCTAGCCGGCCTCCCCCCGCACGAGCGCCTCGCACAGCTCCAAGTGCCGCTCCACCATGCCGGCGAGCGAGAACTCCTCTGCGGCACGCCTCCTGGCCGCAACACCGAGCCGCTCCCTGAGCGCGGAGTCTCGCGCGAGCCGCTCCATTGCGTCCTTGAGCGCCTGCTCGTCCCCTGGCGGCACTTCCAGACCCGTCGTTCCGGGCTGATTCACCTCGCCCACGCCCGTGCCGAGCCCGGTCGAGATCACCGGCTTGCCACAGGCCATCGCCTCGAGCATGGACACGCCGAACATCTCGGCCGGGGACACGCTGGGCAGCACGAAGTAGTCCGCCACCTGGTAGTACTCGGGCAGCTCGCTCGCGGGTACCCGGCCCGCGAGCACGACCCGCTTTCCCACACCGAGCCGGCTGATCAGCTCGGCCAGTTCCCCGCGCACCGGACCGTCACCGACGATGACGACGCCGAGGCCGGCCGCGGCCGCCGCCCGCACCAGCACGTCGAGACCCTTGTAGGGCACCAGCCGGCCCACGAACAGCGCGAGCGGTCCCGCCTCCCGGAGCGGAAACGCCGCCGGACGCGGCGCGTCGGGGTCCGGGATGAAGCGGGTCTCGTCGGTACCATAGGGGATCACCACGGCCTTGGCGCGGCCCGCGGACCCGAGATCGCGCGCGTGCCCGAGATGCGCCGAGGTGGCGACGACGGTCGCGGCCGCACGCCGAGCGACCGCGTGGGCCAACGGGCCGTACACGAGGCGCGCCGCTCGTTGGCGTTGTACGTCGGCGTGGTGAAACACCACGGTGCGGCGCCGCGGGCCCAAGAGCACTGCAAGATCTGCCAGCGGATGCGGCCGGTGCAGGTACACCACGTCGGCGGGCCAGCGTGCCGCCGCGAGGTATCCGGGCGCCATCGGTTGCGACCACCAGATCCCGCGCGTCGGCAGCCGCACGACCTCCACGCCCCCCTCCACGTCGGCGTCGCGCCGTTCGCCCGCCCAGCGGGATCCCGTGGCGCACACCACGCGCACCTCGTGACCGCGTGCCGCGGCGCCCTCGGCGAGCGAGGCCACGACGTGTTCCAGCCCACCCGGATCGGGCGGGTAGAACTTGCTCAGATGCAGGATCCTCACCGCTCGAGCACCGCGTTCGCGGGAATGCGCTGCGCAGCGCGAGCGAGTGCCGGCTGAACCAGCTCCAACAGCAGATTGAAATCGAGCAGCAGCGAGCGTTTTCCCAGCCGCCGGCGTAGGTGCAGCTCGGCAAACCACCCGTCACCCTCGAACGGACAGACGACTTCCCACTCGTCCGGGTGCCGCGTGGGCCAATCCTCCACGAACGTACCGTCCACCAGCCGCCACGCCCGCGCGTTGCCGCGCCGCTCGGTCGCCGGCGCCGCGATCAGCACGACCTCGTCGAACTCGGAGCGCCGCATGAGAATGGCGAGCCCCTCCTCGAGGTCCTCGATGGTTTCGGCGCGATCTAGCCGTTCCACGCCGCGGCGGAGCTGCACGTTCATCGGAATTGCGCGGGCCTGCTGCGCGCCCCGCCTGGCCAGCCGCGCCAGCTCGTTCAACTCATGCAGCCGGAGAAAGCGAACGATCACCCACACGCCGGCGGCGAGGATGATCAGTCCCAAGCCGTACGATCGTTGGCTGGTATTGATGAACAGCATCGCGGACAGGGCGAACGCGATGCTCGCGACATACACGACGCCGACCACTTGCCGGGCGGACAGGCCGGCCCTGAACAGATGGTGATGGACGTGGTCGTAGTCGCGCTGGAACACCGACTCGCCTCGCACCAGCCGGCGGACGAGTGTTATCGTGGTGTCCAATACGGGGACGCCGAACGCCAACACCGGGACGCCGATCACGACGAGCGTGGCTCCTTTGGTCGATCCCTCGACGGCGAGCCCCGCGAGGAGAAACCCTGCGAACAGGCTCCCCGAGTCGCCGAGATATGCACGCGCCGGTGGGAAGTTGAACGGCAGGAACCCGAGCAGCGCCCCGGCGAGCGCGGCGGTCACGAGACCGATGGCCGGATGGCCCAGCGTGATCGACACGATGAAGACCGCCGCCGCTGCGAAGAACGCCGAACCGGCCGCGATGCCGTCCGCGCCGTCCAGTAGGTTGAACGCATTCGAGATGCCCACCAGCCACACGACCGTGAGGACGGCGCTCACGGCTGATCCCAACTCGAGCCCGCCGAACGGCGAGGAAACGAGCTGGATCCTCACGCCCAGCAGGTACACGCCCAGCGCGACGGCTGCCTGGATGAGGAACTTGAGCTTCGCACCGAGCGGGTGCACGTCGTCGATGGCGCCAAGCGCGAGCATCGCACCCGCACCGATCGCCACCGCGCCGATGGATTGTGACGTACCCGACAGCGTGGCCCCCGCCGGACGGAACACCATTCCCACGAGGACCAGCGAGGCGCCGCAGCCGAGGGCGAGGCCCCAGCCACCGGCGCGCGGGATCGGCGGGGTCTGCGTGTCGTCGAGCGCACCAACGCGCTGGGCCACCGACATCAAGAGCGGCATGAGCGTCGCGGTAGCCAGCGCGGCAACGACGAAGACGATGAAGTACGAACCCATGTGTGAACGACTCGGAGCCCCGAGAATGGCTGTAACTGTGGGAGTGCGCGGGAGCTTGTCAACAGGATGACCGGCGTCAAACCGCTGCACCGACTGCGGTCGGTCAGACTCGTCGGGTGGTCGGTGAGCGGGGCCGCGGCGCACGCGCTGTTCGGTGCCGTCACCACGATCATCCTCGCTCGGGCACTGGGACCCGAAGGGCTCGGTGCATACGGCGTGTTCCTCGCGGTGGCCTTCCTGCTGAATCAGGTCGGCGATCTGGGGTTGGGCACCGCCTACGTGCGACTCGCCACGCCCGTGTTCCAGTCGTCCGGCGATGCCCGCCGCCTCACGTGGACGTTCTTCCAGGCACGGTTCGTTGCGGTCGCTGTCCTCGCCCTGGGCGTCGTGGTGGCGGCCCGGCTGCTGGACCGTCCGGCACCGGACGACGGACCGCTCAGCGTCCTCCTACCGGCAGCGGCTGCCGCCGTCTTGATGGCCGTCGGCAGCCACTACAACGAGGTGCTGCGGGCCCGGCTGGCGCACCGAGCGGCCGCGGCAATCCGCGGAACCCTGGGCGCCGTGCGCGCGCTGGCGTTCGCGACGCTCTTCAGTCTCGGCGCCCTCAACCTCGGTGCTGCCGTCGCGGTGGCGCTGCTCGTGACGGCAACCGAGTCCGTGGCACTTGCAGCGCTCGGCCACCGCGGCGCAACTCTCTGGCCGCCGGTCACACCGCGGTTCGAGCGCGCGTGGCTCACGCTTTCGTGGTGGCTGTTCATCACGAGCGCCACGTCAGCCCTCCTCACGCAGACGGACACGCTCCTGCTCGCTTGGCTGGGCGGCGAGGTGGAGACCGGGCTCTGGGTGGCGGCGAGCCGCCTGGTGGGACCCATTCCGCTGCTGGTGGGTGCGGTGTGGAGCGTCGTGCTGCCCATCTCGATGGCACTCGGCGATCCAGCAAAGCTCACGCGTTACCTCACGCTCTCGTGGCGGACCTCATGGCTCGCGCTCGCCACCTGCGCTTTGGCCACGCTCGTGATCGCACCGGTCGTGACCCTCTGCTTCGGTTCGTCCTACGCCGACACGATCCCCGCGGCGCGCTGGCTGCTCTTCGCCTTCGGCGCCAACGTGGCGGCGATCCTGTACGGCGGGCTGATCCATCGGTTGGGATTCGAGCGCGACCTCGCCGCCGTGAGCGCCGTGCTGCTCGCCATCAACGTCGTGGGCGACGTCGCCTTGATCCCGCGGTTCGGCGCCACCGGCTGCGCGGTCGTCACGGCGATTGTACTGTTGACGGGTGCCGTCTGGACCGTCTGGCGGGTGGAACGCGCGCGACCGACGCTGCTGGCCGCCGTGGCGAACGGGGAGCCGATCCCGGCGCCGCCCGATCGGGAGGCGGTGACGACGCATGGGTAGACTGATCGTCCTCGTCCCCCTCCTCGCGGCCGTGGCCGCGCTGTCGGCGCGCAACCGCATGCTCTCCATCGTGATCCTGTTCGGCTACCTCACGTTGGAGGGGCTGTTCAAGCTTCTGTCCGGCTACCACCCGGTCGTGCACATCGGCACCGACATCGTGCTCTGGATGCTGGTGGCGGTGTGGGCGGCTACCGCGCTGCTCCAGGGCCACGCCAGGCTGCCGCGCGTGCCGTTCTTCATCATTCTGGTCCTCCACGTGGTGTGGGTGCTGTTGCTCGTGTTCAGCCCCTACACCGCGAGCGTATTCGTGGGCCTGGCCTCGCTCAAGATCCACCTGTCGATGATTCCGCTCTACTTCATCGGATTCATGCTGGCCGGCCGTGAGGACGCGCCGCGTCGGTTCATGCGGGCCATCACGGTGCTGTGGGTCGCCACGTTCGCGATCACGCTCGTGCAGTACATCGGCGGCCCGGACTCGCTGTTCGACCTCGGTGAGGTCTACCGCCGGCAGGCGAGCCACTATCACGAGTGGCGACCGTTCGGGACGACGGGGTTGCCGGGCGGGCAGGCGGTATTCGCGATGCTCGCGCTGCCCTTCGGTCTGTGCCTCGTCCTGCGCGGCGACTACTCACTGAAGAACGGGTGGATCCTGGCCACGCTGATCGGCAGTCTCGCCGTGTTCTTCGTGTCCGGGGTGCGGCAGGTGTTCCTGGGGTGCCTCGTCGCGGTCGTCGGCATGGTCGGGCTTCAGATCATCCGTGGGCGCGGCCGGGCCGCCACGGGAGCCATCACCGTCGCCGCGCTCGGGGCCGTGACGTACATCGCCGTGCAAGAGTTCGTCGTACCAGCGGCCGAGGAATCGGTGGCGCGTGCCGCCAACGTGCCCGAGATCTGGCGGGAGCGCTCCGCCATCGATCGGTTCCAGACACTGCTCGACCCGGACACGTACGCCAAGGCGAGAGCCGGCGGGCTCGGGCTCATTTGGGATCGCGTCACCGAGACACCGCTCGGGGTCGGGCTCGGCCGCACCGGCTCGGCGGCGTCCGCGCTGGGCGACCAGCTGTCACGCGACCCGTTCAACCGCATGCTGCAGGACCGATTCGGCTTCCAGGACAACTTCTACGCCGCCATGCTGGTGGAGACCGGTGTGCCGGGCACCCTCATGCTGACGACGATTCTCGTGGGACTCGGTCTCCTTGCCGCCCGGCTCGCTCGCACGGCGCCGACTCGCGAGGACGCCGCGTTCGGCTCCCTGGTTGCCGGCTACATGCTGGCCATGATCGTCATGTCGTGGGGCTCACAGCCGCTGCTTGGCAACCCGACACTCGCGTTCTTCTGGTTCCTCGGCGGGATGGCGGCCGGGCGATTGCGCGCCCTCGAACGCGAGACGGCCGAAGCCCGCGCCGCCTCCGAAACGACCGCAGCTCCGGACGTGTAGCCGTCGTGTCCCCCCGGCTCACCCTCGGCCTGGTTGCGGTCGTCATCGCCGGCTCCTGGGTGCTGCGATACCCACCTGCCATCGCGATTCAGGACGAAGCCGCGTACCTCGCACAGGCACGCATCTTCGCGCGCGGAGAGCTCGTGGGGACCAGCCCCGAGGACGCGACCATCTCCATGCTGACCGCGCGGGGCGGTGTGGTCGCGAAGTACCCGCCGGCGCAAGCGGCGCTGCTCGCACCGACCCAGTGGGGGCCGTGGCGTCTCGCGTTCATCGTGCCGCTGCTCGCGCTCGCGCTCACGACGGTGCTCGTCGCCGGAGCATTCGAGCGGGACGGACGCTCACCGCTCTGGGCGCTCCTCGTGCTGCTGCACCCCACGCTGCTGCTGTACGCTCGGACGCTCATGTCGGAGCCGCTCGCGGCGCTCGTCCTCACCGCCGCGTTCGTATGGAGCGACCCGCGGCGGCCTCGACCGCTCCTGGCCGGTCTCGCGCTCGGTGCGGCGCCCGCGGTCCGCCTCGCGCTCGTCCCCGTCGCCGCACTGTTCGGTATCGTGCTCGTGTATCGACTGTGGCGCGCCGACCGGCGCGCGGACATGGCACGTGCGGTCGCGGGCGCTTGTGTTCCCATATTCGTGCTCGTCGTTCACAACTTCATAGCGTTCGGAAGCGCGTTGTATCTCACCCCGGCCCAAACCGGCTCGTTCGACTGGGCCACCGCCGGAGAGCGATTCCTGTTCTACGCGCTCGCGCTCAACCTGGCGTGGCCGCTGCTGGCGGTCGGCGCCGCCCTGAGCAGGCACACCCGCGCGGCCGAGGTCCGGGGCCTCCTCGGCTTCATGGTCGTGTTCTACGGCGCATACTACTTCGTGGACCGTCGGTTCGGCTTGCCGGCGGACTTCGTGATCGGGCTCCGGTTCTTCGCACCGGTGCTGCCGATTCTCGTGATCGCCTTCGCCGAGCGCCTGCACGCATGGACCGCGTCGCTGCCGCACCGTGCGGTCGTCCTGGGAGGTGCGGCGGTCGTGGCAATGGCCGCCGACTTCGCCATGATCGAGCAACACCATGCGTTGTTACGGCGAGTGAGCGACCGCCGTGACCGGGTGTTGACGGCGGTTCGCCCGAACGAAGTGGTCGTCGTACACGGCGGAGCAGCCGAGCTGCTCAGCCCCGCGTGGGGAGCGCCGGCGTTCACCCTGGCATCGACGGCACCCGAGCTCGTGAGCACCGTGCGCGACCGGCACCGTGCCGGAGCCCGGGTGCTCGGCGTTGCGCAGGGGCCGCCGGCCGACACGCTCGTCGCGCTCACGCCGAACGCCG
>CP070716.1:789128-797236 GCA_020350425.1 Gemmatimonadota bacterium | reverse complement strand
GTCGTTGAACCACTTGACGGTTCCGGTCGTACGCATGCCGTACTCCTTTGTGTTGTGTTGATGTTCGTCGGAGTGCGGTTGCCCGTACGTACCGATCGCGCATCAGTTGCTCGCGGTCAATTGCCCCCGCGATGGGCTGCCGGCGGGACCGCCCTGAGACCGCCCCATCCGGCGTGGATCCTTAAGAAGAAAAGAGAGATCCGCGGCTTGCCAGATCCCTCTTTGCAGTGTTCTCCGGTGCCTCTGCGTGCCAATCCGGGCACGCCTGTCGCTGCACAAAGCTAGTGCCCCCATCGGGTTTGCGAAAGGGGTGGCTAGGATCCGGCCGGTCGGGCCTCCCGGGCGGGAGCGGGCGACTCGATCCAGCTCCACACAGCGGCCGCAGCCAGGAGCAGCAGGATCCAGTCGAGGGGTACCCGGTAGCGCGGCATGTAGGCCACCACATAGTAGACGAGCGGGTAGGTCGCCAGCGGGATCAACAGCGCGGCCCGTTGCGGCACGGCGAGCTTCGGCAGCGTCCGGACGGCACCCAGCGCGGCCAGCAGCGTGAGCGTCACCGACAGCGCACCGTAGAGAGGGGCGTAGAGCGGGCCGGCCCAGAAGTACACGAAGCGCTGCGCGGTCAACGAGACGAACGTGCCCGGGTGCGCCCCGATCCACTCCAGGGCCTCGCCGCGCGCTCGCCGCATGTACTCGACCTCGCCCAGCTCCTGCACCGCCCGCGCTTCCGCCTCGTGCGTACGCGGATGGAGGAACTCCTCGCGCCGATCCATCACGTCCATGGCGGCAGCGGCGCCCTCGTGATTCCCCATGCGCAGCTCCAGGCCCAGGTTGCTGCGAATGAAGAAGACCTCGTGAAACGTGACATGGTTCCGCACGCCCCATGGGGCGCAGGCCAGCACGATCCCCAACGCCATGACGGCCGAGCGGGCCCACTTCCTCCGGTCGGGGCTCCACCACACCTCGAAGGCCATGCACCCCGCCGCCACGAGCACGAGCACGGGCTGGACGTGCAGCGCCGCCCCAATCGCGAGCCCGAGCAGCAGGGAGCCCACAGTCGAGCCGATGCCCCGCATCCAGCGCCGCAGGAAAGCCACCAGCATGAGGGCGAGCAGTACCGCCGTGAGCGCCTCCCCGTGGCCCGGCCAGACCACCCAGAGCGCGCCCACGATGCCCGCGAGCACGCCGGGGCCCTTCCCCACACCGAGCCGCCCCCCGAGCCAGGGCAGCAGGCCGTTCAACGTCGACTGGACCGTGATCGTGAACAGCCACCCCGCGTATCCCCCAGCCAACCCCATCCCGAACACGCCCCAGATCAGCGCGAGGATGCCCGGGACGAGCGGGGGCAGGTGTGCGGTTGGGCCGGTCGGGAGCATGTACGGATTCGCGAACTCGCCCGTCTGCACCAGCGAGGTTGCGATGGCCATCGTCTCCCAGCGCGCGTGCGGCAGCACGTACCGCTCCGAGACCTTCGTCAGGAAGAAGCCGCGGATCGCGAACGAGAGCAGGAAGAGGACGAGGAACGATCGCCACGGTGAGCGGGTCAGCCACCACGTAACGCGCATTACCGGTTATCCGCCAAGGGACTCGAGGAACAGCTCCAAGGTGGGACGAAGGAGTCGAGTGCAGCAAGACCCGGCGGGATCGGGTTAACCTGTCTGGGAATGACCGCCGCCGGGCCGACGGCATTGCGCAGCGGCACCCCGAGCCCGCGGACGAGCTCGGGGCACACGTCAGGCGGCAGGAGGAAGAGTGTCGGAGCTTCGAGGCGAACGTGCGGTCCGCGCTGTGGCTACTGGGGCGTGCGTAGCCTTCTTCCTCGCTAGCTGAGCGTCCGCCCCAGGAACGCCAGCAGCCGCTCCCACGCGTTCTGCGCCGGCGCCTCGCGCAGCTCGCGGTCCTGATCCACGCGCAGCCAGAAGCCGTGGTTCACGGCGTCGTAGATGTGGATGTCGTTGTCGATCCCGATCGAGTCGAGCGCCGCGGCGAACCGCTCCACCTGCTCCACCGGAATGCCCTGATCCATCTCCGCGAAGGTGCCGTACACCGGGTGGTCGAGCCGAGCCAATTCCGCAGGATCCTCGACCAGCGAGCCGTAGAAGATGGCCGTGGCGTCGTGATGCTCACCGCCCAGCGCATAGCTCAACGCCATGCCGCCGCCGAAGCACCACCCCATGACGCCCACCCTGCCGGTGACGTCGTCCCGCTCGCGCAGGAACCGCTGCGCCGCGTCGAGGTTGGCGATCACGGCGTCCATGTTGCCGCGCGCCTCCTGCACCAGCGCCATGTTCTCGTCGCGGTTGGCGCCGGTACGGCCCTGATAGAGATCGGCGGCGAGCGCCACGTAGCCCTGCTCCGCGAACGCGTCGGCCACCTGGCGCACGCGATCGACCAGGCCGTTCCACTCGTGGATCAGGATCAGCGCCGGGAACGGCCCCTCGCCCTCAGGCACGGCCAGATAGCCTGCCGTGGCCGCATCACCGGGCACGTAGTTCACCGTTTCCCCCTGGGGAGGAGGCGCGTCACCCAGGATCGCGGCGGGGATGGAGGTCGTGACGGCCTGCTCGCTCGAGCAGGCGGCAAGCAGGACCATGCAGGCAGGCAGCAGCGCAGCGAGTCGTCGGACCATCGGATGCTCTCTCCTGTGGGGGTCAGAATAAGGGAGTAAGCTACTCGCCTTACGCTCGGTTCGTCAGGTCGCATGCCGGACGTCTCGTGAAATCGGTCACGGTGGACACACCGAGACCGCGCCAAGTTGGAGCGGCGTTTGGATAGAGACTTTCCATTGGAGGCCCACATGCGATGCACTCGCACCTTGATGCTGTTGCTCGGCGTGACGTTCGTCACCTCATGCTCTGATGGGCTGGATCCGGCGCGCGACCTCAGCGGTCTGTGGCTGGGAACCGGACCCAACGGCATGACCTACCAGGACAACGTCGACAACCCCAACTGCGTGTACGAGGGCGACGTGCGGATCACCCTGATCCAGGACGGTACGGCTCTTACGGGATCGTTCAATCTCACGGTGCGCGAATCCACCAAACTGCTCCAGACGAGCCTGCCGTGCGTTCCTGTGGGCGCCTCATCGAATCAGGCCCTGTTCGGGAGCGTGAACGGTACCACGGTGGAGTTCGGGCTGACCGACCTGATCACATCGTTCAGCGGGACCTTCACCTCTGACATCCTCACCGGCACTATCTCCTCCAGCTCCAGCACCGGCATCCGCGGCACGCTGCGGGCCGTCCGCGACTAGGCTTCGGCATCCGGCGGGGGGGAGTCCCGAGCGCCCGGCATCGCGCCGGGCGCTTTGCGTTCCGGCTCGACCTCGGGTGGCGACCCCTTCAACCCGGCCGTCCCAAAGGCTATTCTCCGCCCGGCCTCCAATGACCATCCAAGCCTATCCGAGGTGTGACACGATGCCTGCACGTCTCTCACTCGCCCTCGTCACCGCGGTCGCCCTGGCCGCCGCAGCATGCGCCCCCGACCCAGCGGACCTGATCACCGCCGGCGGCATGATGGCCGACGTGGAGGTGCTCGCGGCCGACAGCATGGAGGGTCGCGCCCCCGGCACGCCCGGCGAGGCCCGCGCGGTGGCGTACATCGCGCGGCGCTTCGAGCAGATCGGTCTCGAGCCGGTCGGCGACAGCTACCTGCTCCCCATCGAGCTGGTGGGGATGCGGAAGAACGCCGACCGGTCGTCACTCACGATTCGGAGGGGGCGGAGCTCCCTGCCGCTCCAGAACGACCAGAACATCACCTACTGGTCCACGGCTGAGAAGGAGACCGTCGACCTGCGCAACGTGCCGATCGTGTTCGTCGGCTACGGGGTCGAAGCGCCCGAGCACGACTGGGACGACTTCAAGGGCCAGGACATGCGCGGCAAGGTCCTGCTCTTCCTCAATAGTGACCCGCCGGTAGAGGAGAACGGCGAGGAGCTGTTCGGCGGAGCCGCGCGCACCTACTACGGACGCTGGACCTACAAGTTCGAGCAGGCCCAGAAGCACGGGGCCGCCGGAGCCATCGTGATCCACACGACGGAGTCGGCGAGCTACGGCTTCAGCGTGATCGGCAATACGGGCTCGCGCCAGCTGTGGCAGCGCACCTACAAGCTCGACCTGCTCTCGTGGATCGACTCGACCATGTCGGAGAGCCTCGCATCCTCGATGGGCACGGACCTGGCCGGCCTGTTCGCCATGGCGGCGCGGCGTGACTTCCGGCCGCGCGACACCGGGTACCGGGTGACCGCGCACATCGAGACGACCGTCCGCCGCGTCGAGGCGTACAACGTGGCCGGCGTGGTGCGCGGCAGCGATCCTGCGCTGGCGGACCAGTACCTCGTGTTCACGTCGCACCACGACCACCTCGGCATGAATCCCAACCTCGAAGGCGACAAGATCTACAACGGCGCCCAGGACAACGCGCTGGGCGTGGCGGCGATCCTGGCCGCGGCCGAGGCGTTCACGGCCACCAGCCCGCGGCGCTCAGTGATGATCGTGGCAGTCACTGCCGAAGAGGGCGGCCTGCTGGGCAGCAGCCGGTTCGTAGAGAGCCCTCCGGTCGCGCGCGCGCAGATCGTGGCCAACTTCAACGTCGATTCGCCGCAGTCGCTGGGCGTGACCAGCGACGTCGGGGCGATCGGGCTGGAGATGGGCACGCTCGGGGACGTCTTCGCCGAGGTGGCCGAGGAGAACGGCCTGCGGCCCGCGGGCGATCCCAACCCCAACGCGGGGAGCTTCTACCGCTCCGACCAGGTCAGCTTCGCCAAGGCGGGGATCCCGGCGCTCTACCTGCAGCGCGGCACCGACTTCGTCGAACCCTTGGGCTTCGACGCCGATTCGTTCCGGCTGGCGCACTACCACCAAGTGAGCGACGAGATCCCGCCGCAGTGGAACCTCGAGGGTACCGCGCGCGACGTGCGCATCCTGTTCGAGACCGCGCTGCGCGTGGCGAACGCCGACGCGCAGCCGCGCTGGGTGACGGGACACGAGTTCGAGGAGGAGTGGAAGGAACTGTACGGGATGGAGCCGTAGCAGTCACGGTCGACTGCCCACCAAAGACCACAGCGCCCGGCGATGAGCCGGGCGCTGTTTGCCTTGAGACGTGGCGCGCGGCGCGCCGGCGACGCTACCGCTCCACCGCCAACGCCCCCAGCCGCTGCTCCACCACCGGCCGCACGCGCGTCATCCCGCCCAGCTCGGCGAGCCGGAGGGCTTCGGCGGAGTCGATGCCCCGGTACTCCGCAAGCCATGCCCCCCACAGCCCGGCGACCCGGTTGCCCGAGCCGCAGTGCAGGAACATGCGGCCCTCGCCGCTCTCCATGACCTCGGCGAACGCGGCTACCTGCTCGTCGGTGATCGCCTCGACCGGGCCGGGCATCGGGATGTTCACGAACCGCATGCCCAGCGCCTCGACCGCGGCCCGCTCGTCCCAGTCCAGCTCGTCGGGCGCCCGCGTGGACACGACGGTCTCGTACCCCTGGGCGGCCAGGTACTCGAGCACCTGCTGGGAGGGCTGGCTCGCGATCACGAGGTTCCCGGCCTCGGAGCAGATCCCCAGCCCCGCGATGGTGCACGGCGTCGGGTCGGCCACGGCGGTCTCATTCGACCGGTCGGCGCAGGCCAGCAGGGTACCCAGCGCCAGCAGCGTCAGCATTCGGGTGCGCATCAACAGTCGCCTCGTCTCTTCGGGTTGGATGTCGGTCAGAGCAAGATCGCCCCTGCACCTGCGGATCGATACCCCCCAAGATCGCTGGGGAAAACCCGCCGGCGCCCGGTCGCGAGATTTCGCGAAATGTCTCGCGAGATTTCGCGACCTCGGGCTCCTCACTTGCGCGGACGCTTGATCTTGAGGGCCTTCATTCGGGAGGTCAGGGTGGAGGGCTTGAGCCCGAGCCGCTCCGCCGCACCCCCCTCTCCCGACACCTTCCAGTCGCACTGCTCCAGCGCCCGGATCATGTTCGCCCGCTCCAGCTCCTGCATCTCCTCGGCGCCCAGGACCCGCTCCGGGACGCTCGGGGCCGCTGCTCCCGGCTGGGACGACCCGGGCTCCGGCAGAGCCTGGTCCAGCTCGATCCGCCTCCCCGCCGAGGTCATCACGGCCCGCTCCATCACGTTCTCCAGCTCGCGCACGTTGCCCGGCCAGGAGTAGGCGCGCAGCCGCTGGACGTCTTCGGCCGACAGCGGCTCGAGCGTGCGGCCGGTGCGCCGGGCGAAGCGCTCGGCGAAGCGCTGGGCCAGCAGGGGGATGTCGCCGCGCCGCTCGCGGAGGGGCGGGATGGTGACGGTGAAACCACCGATCGCGTCGAGGAGATCATTGTTGAACCGGCCGCCTTCGACCGCGTGGATCAGGTCGCCGCTGGTCGAAGACAGCACCCGCACGTCCACGCGGCGGCTGCGATCCGCGCCGAGCGGGCTGAACTCACCGTCCCGCAGCACGCGCGCCAGCTTCTCCTGGAGCTCGCGCGGCAGTGCGCCGACTTCGTCCAGGAAGATCGTGCCGCCATCGGCCAGCGCGAACCGCCCGTTGCCCTGGACCGCGAACACGTCCCGCTCATCGCCGAACAGCTCGAGCGAGCCCTCGTCCGTGCCGAACAGCTCGCGCTCCAGCAGCGCCGCCGGCGTCCCGGCACAGCTCACGCGCACGAACGGGCTGTCGGCGCGGGGGCTTGCGGCGTGAATGGCCCGCGCAATGAGTCCCTTGCCCGTGCCGATCTCTCCCTGGATCAGGACGCTCGTGCCGCCGGGAGCCACCCGGTTCACGTCGGCGAGCACGTGCCGCAGCGGCTGGCTGCGCCCCACGATCTCGTCGAAGTTGTGCCGCTCCTTGACCTCCTGCCTGAGGTACTCGGTTTCGGCGGCGAGCGAGTGGATCCTACGGTCGGCCTCGAGCCGTGCCTTGAGATCCCGAAGCATCAGCGTGAAGTGGGTCCTGCCGCCCTTGGAGAATTGCGACAGAGATCCCTCGGCGGGGAACTCCGTGCGGTCGGCCCGCACCCCGCGTACCGTCCCGGCAAGGGACGGCACGGGCTGGTCCGGCGGGTGCGCACCGAGCGACGCGGCGAGCTGGGCCACCCGCTCGTGGCTCTCCTCGGACAAGAGCCAGCCGAGCTCGCGTCCGGCCGCCGACTTGGCGGGACAACGGAACATCTCCTCCGCCGCGCGGTTCATGCGCGTCACGAAGAGCCGCTCGTCGAGCTCGATCACGGCCTCCACGGCGCCGTCCATCAATCGACCGAGCTTCGTTTCCTCCTGCAGCACCTGGGACTCGGCACGCATGCGCTGCAGCTCGGCGGCGGCGCGCGCCGCGAAGATGCGGACCAGCGTCTGCGCGCGCAGCTCCTGCGGCATCGCCTGTGTGTCCAGCACGGCGAGGTGCCCCAGCACGCGCCGGTCCAGGTCCAGGAGCGGCAAGCCCACGTAGCTCACTGCGCCCCGCTCCGCCAGGTGGCGATCGTCGGGGAAGTGCTGCGTGACTTCCTCGGCCACGTGCACCGGCAGGCCCCGGTCTATCACCTGTCCGCACGCCGTCCCTGCGGTGTCGTACTCCCACGACGGCACCGGCTGCCCACCCCGCCAGCACGCGAGCACGCGAAGCCGCCCCGCCTGCGGGCATGCCAGCGTGATCCAGACGCTCTCGGCGCGCAGCGCCAGGCAGAGGTGCTCCACCAGCGCGGCGAACACCTTCTCGCCGGTCTCGCTGGCGGTGCCCTCGTGAATGCTGCGCAACAGGGCGTGGTCGTCGAGGCCGTGCAGCGGCTCGCGGTCTGTCATGTGTTACGGCTCGGAGCGATCTCCGGCGTCTGGCGCGGAAGGGCAAGGTGAAATTGCGGCTCGCGGGGGAGGGCCGCAAGCACACCAGGGCCGGCTCGCGGCTACCCGAGCACGACCTCCACCCGGTGCTCACCGCCATCGTCGGACAGGGGGACAAGGGCATCGCCCGGCAGCGGGGCTCCGTCGAGACTCAGGCTCGACACCCCCCGGCAGACGCCGGCGGGGTTCTTCACGGTGATGCGGTACACGGCATCGCCGTGCCGGTACGCGATCTCAAAGCGCTTCCAACCTCGAGGGATGCACGGATCGATGCGGAGCGCCGAACCTCGCTTGCGGAAG
>CP070716.1:780765-789028 GCA_020350425.1 Gemmatimonadota bacterium | reverse complement strand
ACAAGGTGGCCATTCAGACGCCGGTGTACATGCAGACGCACGGGCTGGCGCAGAACTTCGGCGCGCGCGTGGCGGAGTTTTCCCTGCGGTTCGAGCGTGGCTGGGAGCCGGATCCGGCCGAGGTCGCGCAGGCGATTGGGCCCGACACCAAGCTCGTGGTGGTGACCAACCCCAACAACCCCACGGGAAAGGTGTTCTCTCAGGCGACGCGGGACCTCATCGTGGAGCGTGCGCGCGCCGCGAATGCGTGGCTCCTGGTGGACGAGGTCTACCAGGGCGCCGAGCTGAACGGAGACACCACCCCCTCGTTCTGGGGCAGCTATGAGCGGGTGCTGATCGTCAATGGATTCTCGAAGGCCTACGGACTCCCGGGCCTCCGGATCGGCTGGGTTGTCGGACCGCAGGCGTTCAAGCAAGAGGTAATGCAGCGCCACGACTACACCACCATCGGCCCCAGCCCCGCCAGCGACTACCTGGCGATCCGTGCGCTCAGCGTGCGGGACCAGATCCTAGCGCGTACCCGCGGCATCCTGAACACCAACTACCCGATTCTCGAGGAGTGGCTGCGGGGCTTCGAATCGCTGTTCGAGTGGCGCGACCCCGACTGCGGGGCGATCTGCCTGGTGCGGTACCGCCACCGCCTCAGTGCCCTCGAGCTGGTGGAGCGGGTGCGCGCCGACCAGAGCATCCTCCTCGTGCCGGGCGAGCACTTCCAGATGCCCTTCCACCTGCGGCTCGGTTACGGCAACGAGACGTCTGAGCTGCGCGAGACCCTGGACGATCTGCGGGAGGCCTTTGGCACCCTGTTGATGGACTAGAGGTTCTCCTTCAGCCACATCGTGAAGTAGCCGTACAGGTTCGCACGTGTGTTTCCGCCCCGAATGGAGTGCGTCTTGTTCGGGTAGAGCCGCATGTCGAACTGCTTCCCTGCCTCCTGCAGCTTCTGAATCAGCTGCGTCGTGTTCTGTGAATGCACGTTGTCGTCACCGGTGCCGTGCACGATCAGCAAGTTCCCCTCGAGCCGGTCGGCGTAGGTGACGGGCGACCCCAACTCGTACCCCTCGGGGTTCTCCAGCGGCGTGCGCATGAAGCGCTCGGTGTAGATCGTGTCGTACAGCCGCCAGTCGGTCACGGGGGCCACCGAGATGGCCGCCTTGAACACGTCCGCGCCCTGGAACAGGGCAAGCAGCGACATGTATCCTCCATAGCTCCAGCCCCAGATCCCGATTCGGCTGCCGTCCACATAGGGGAGCGACGCCAAGTGGCGCGCTGCCGCGATCTGGTCGGCGGTCTCCAACTGCCCGAGCTTCAGGTAGGTCTGCTTCTTGAACTCCCGGCCCCGCGCGCCCGTGCCACGGTTGTCGACGATCACAATGAGATAGCCCTCCTGGGCCATCAGCTGGTGCCACAGGTAGCGCTGCCCGTCCCACCGGTCGGTGACGCGCTGCGAGCCTGGCCCGCCGTAGACGTGCATCAGGACCGGATACGTCCGATTCGGGTCGAAGTCTCGGGGTTTCATGATGAGCCCGCTCAGCACGGCACCGTCGTCGCCCGGCAGCGTGATGAACTCGGGTGCGCCGAGGTCGAGGGCCGCCACGGCGGCCGCGAGGTCCTCATCGCCATCGATGGTCCGGATGAATTGCCCACTCGCCTCGTGCAGCGTCTGCACCGGCGGCTGGGCCGCCGTGGAGAACTCATTCACGTACATCGTGTACGTGGGGTTGAACCGCACGGTGTGAGTCCCACCCTCGATCGAGATACGCCGCAACCCCCGACCGTTCAGACCGATGCGGTAGAGCGGTCGCGTCAGGGGGCTGTCGACCGAGCCGGTGAAGTAGAGCAGCTCGTTGCGCTCGTCCACCCCCCACACCGTAGCGACGTCCCACGCCCCGGTCGTCACCTTGCGAACCAACGTGCCGTCACGCAGGTAGAGGTACACCTGCCGATACCCGTCGCGCTCGCTGGCGAACAGGAATCGCCGCCCGTCGTCGATCCAGCGCGGCTCCTCCTGCTCCACCCACGCGGAATCCTGGTCGCTCATGATCACGCGCGACGACCCGGTCCGGACGTCCGCCAGCAGGAGATCGAGCCGGTTCTGATGCCGGTTCAGGCGGGTGAGCCAGATCTCATCCGGCGACTCCGCGAAGTCCATGTCGGCGATGTAGATGTCGGTCTCGGCCCCGAGATCCACCCAGCTCGTCTCCCCGCTGCCGATCTCGACCACGCCGATCCGCACCTCGGAGTTGCGCGTCCCGGCCTTGGGGTATCGCACCGGTAGCAGCGAGGGGTACAGCGTGGTCTCGTCGATCAGGTAGAACGGCTCGATGACCGTCTGATCGAACCGCCAGAATGCAATCCGGCGGCCGTCGGGACTGAAGCGGAACGCATCGCGCAGCGACAGCTCCTCCTCGTACACCCAATCGGCCGTGCCGTTGATGATGTTGTGATTGCCGTCGTGCGTGAGACGGATCTCGTCGCCCGTGGCGAGATCCCGCACGAAGAGGTCGTGTTCCCGCACCCAACCGACGTAGCGGCCGTCGGGAGAGAACTTCGCGAACTGCTGGTACCCGGGCGCGGCGCTCAGCGGACTGAGCTGTCCACTCTGGAAGTCCCACAGGAAGTATTCGCCCTTCGTGTTCTGCCGCCACACGCGCACCGAGTTGGTGAAGATGAGCAGCTTGGTGAGGTCAGGGGAGAACTCGTACTCCTCGATCACGATGGGCTCGGCCGTCCCTGGGGGCACCAGTCGGGCGCCCGGCACGAGCAGACGCTGCGCCCCGCTGCGGGCATCCACCCGGTACAGATCGGTGGTGTCCGACCCCGCGACGTAGGTGTACGACGTGCCGTCCGCCATCCACCGCAACGTGGACAGGCCGCCCGCGAACTCGTCGCCACCCCACACCCGCTCGACCGTGAGCGTGTCGTCCTGCGCGACGCCGATCGACGTCACGGCGAGACCGATCCCCAGCAGCAGTACCAGCACTCGTTTCATGGCTGTGCGCCCTCCTTAGGCGGCGCGAAAGATAGCGAGACTCGGGGGTGTGGGGCCTGATGACCCCTAGGTCGGCGCGCTGCCGGGCTCCTCGGGCGGGGGGGCGTCGAGCAGTACCCCCATGGCCCCGAACACGGTCGCCACTGCGGAGAGCAGCTGGTCCAACTCGTACGGCTTGCCCACGACGGGGCGCCCCGAACGCTGCAGGAACTCGTAGGACTCAGGCCGCGTGTAGTCGCCCGTCACGAAGATGAAGCGGCTCGCCATGTCGGGCTTCTTCCCTTCCACCTGCTCGAAGAGCGTCTTCCCGCCGAGGGTCGGCATGCGCAGGTCGGAGATGATGCAGTCCAGCTGCTCGCGCTGGATCACGTCGAAAGCCTCGTACCCGTTGCTGGCGGTGACGACCTCGTGCCCCAACCGGCGAAACAGCCGGGCCATCACGGCCCGATTGCTGTCGTCGTCCTCCACGATGAGGATGCGCCCCGGGCGGGTGGGACCCTCCTTGAGCAGGTTCCAGGCCGGCGGCGGGATCTCCGGAGCTTCGGAGCTGACCCGGTTGAGCAGCGAGCCGGTCACCTCGGTAGCCAAGCGGACCTCCTGCACGATCCCTTGGATGTCCTCACGCTGGGTGTCGTCGAGGTTGGAGCGAATCACCCCCTGCGCCGAGCCACCGATCGCGCTCAGGCGGTTGTTCAACGCGTTCACCGCCTGGGTCACGTGGTCGCGCAGGAACTGCACCCATGCTTCCACCAGCTCCGGTTCCGGCTCATCCCGTGGCCTCGTCCGCTCCCGGCTGGGCTCTTCCCCGGGCGCGGCCTTCGGCTCCGGCGTCTCCGGAGCATCCACCTGCACCGACGCGCCCCGCCGCCTGACGGCGAGCATCAGGGCCACGATGGCCGCGACGACGGCCCCGAGGGCCAGGTAATCCTGGAGTGTCGTGGGTCCCCCTTAGCGCTCCGCGCCCCGGTACACGATTCGATAGATACGACCACCCCGATCATCGCTCACGTACAGCGAACCGTCGGGGCCCTCGGCAAGCCCCACCGGACGGTGCTCCGCGCCCCGCGGGCTCAGCTCTCGACCGGCAAAGCCGTCGGCGAACACCTCCCATGCGCCGGTGGGCTCATCCCCGTCGAACGGTGCGAACACCACATTGTAGCCCCCTTGGGGCAGTGGCGCGCGGTTCCACGATCCGTGGAACGCGATGAAGGCTCCGCCGCGGTAGCGCTGCGGGTACTGGTTGCCGACGTAGAAGTGTATCCCATTGGGTGCCCAGTGCGCTGGGAAGCCGATCAGTGGATCGTCCTTCTCCGCGCAGCGGCCGACGGCGCGCCCGTCTCCGCCGTACTCCGGCGCCAGCACCTTCTGCTCGAGCGCAGGATCGTAGTAGCAGTAGGGCCACCCGAAGTCGCTCCCCTCCCGAATCCGCACAAACTCCTCAGCCGGCTTCTCGGCATTCATGGCGTCGTCGAAGAGGTCCGGCCAGAGGGTCAGCTGGTCCCGTCCATGGATCGCTGCGTACAGCTCTCCGTCCTGGGCCCGGACCCCCAGCGCGACCGTGTTGCGCATGCCCGTGGCATAACGGCTCCCATCGGGCTGGCGCTGGCCCGGACGGTCGGGATCGAAGCGCCAAATCCCGGCCCACTGCTCGAGTTCCTCACAGGGGTCCTTCCCCGGAGATCGCACCGTGCGTTGCTGCTCCTGACAGGCGTTGGACGGCGACCCCACATTCACGTAGATCGCGCCGTCCGACCCGAACACGAAGCTCTTGGCCCGGTGACCGCCCCGCGCCGGCAGCTCGCTCACCATCGTATCGGCCGGGCCCGCCGGCTCCATCGAGCCCGCTTGCCACGGATAGCGCATGATGGCGTCGTCGGTGGAGTAATAGAGGAAGCCGCCGCGGAACTCCACGTCGTTGCCCGTCCCACCCCCGAAGCGCACCCGCTCGTCCGCGACGCCGTCACCATCGGTGTCGCGCAGCACCACCACGCCACCGCCCGCCGTGTCCTGCCGCGTGCGCCCCGTCGCCACGAAGACATCGCCGTTGCGAGCCACGGTGAGGTGTCGCGCCCGACCAAGCCCGTCGGCCACCGCCAGCGCACAGAAGCCCGGGGGGAGAGTGAGCCCGGCGTTGTCCAGGGCGCACACCGGCTCCTCTTGCGCGGGGGCGGGAGCCGCCGCGAGCACGAGGAGCAGCAGGGTTTGCGCCGTGCGGGCGCTCAGCTTCGCCATCGCATGACTCCGCGGTGAACTACAGGGAACGCATGCGCGCGGGGAAGTTCGTAATGATACCCGCGACGCCCAGCGCGCGCAGCCTCCGGGCATCGTCCGGCTCGTCCACGGTCCACACATGTACTGGGATGGCCCGCCTCCGGGCCGCCCGCACGAACAGTGCGTCCACGACCGTGAGTCGCCCGTGACGCTCGGGCACGGTGAACGCACGGTACGAGCGCGCGGGGACGCCGAGGCGCAGCCGTGCAGCGAGCCAGAATGCCGCCGTCTCCCGCTGACGGGCGGACCGCGCAAACGCGGCGGGGGAGAACGGGCGCAGCGCCGCGTGGACGAACGAGCCCACGATTACGCGCGCTTCGGCGCGAGCGCTGGCGAGGACATCGCGTGTCGGAAGCGCCGCCGCCGCCTCCTTGATCTCGATGATCAGGGGCGTCTCCGGGTACCGGCCCAGTACCTCGGACAGCAGCGGCACCCGCTCGCCCCGACCCGCGTCCAGCGAGCGCAACCGGTCCAGGGTGTGCGCCCCGACCGCTCCGCTGCCCGACGTCGTGCGGTCGACCGTCGCATCGTGGATCACGACCGGGATGCCGTCGGCGGTGACCCGCACGTCCAGCTCCAGCGCGTCGGCACCCTGCTCCAGCGCGCGGTCGAACGCCAACAGCGTGTTCTCCGGGTTTTCCCCGGAGGCGCCCCGGTGGCCCACGAGGGGGCGGGCTTCCGGGTCGAGCAGGATCACGGCCCGGCAGCCGGCCGGCAGTAGTCGTCGAAGGCGCCTCGCAGGTCGGCCGCGATCTCCGCCGCCTCACGCCCTTCGATGTCCTGCCGCTGCAGCATCCGAACGAGACGGCCGTCCTTGAAGAGGGCGATCTGAGGCGACGAGGGCGGGTAGCCCTCGAAGTGGCTGCGCGCCCGCTCGGTCGCCTCGATCTCCATCCCGGCGAACACCGTCGCCAGCCGGTCGGGGCGGGCGTGGTGCTGCAGAGCCAGCGCGACGCCTGGACGGGCCTTGCCCGCCGCGCAGCCGCACACGGAGTTCACCACCACCAGCAACGTCCCCTCCCGCACTCCCACGGCGGCGTCGACCTCCTCCGGGGTCATGAGCTCCGTGAACCCGATGCGGGTCAGGTCGTCCCGCATCGGCTGCACCATGAGCGGACTGTACCGCACGGCTGTCCTCCTTCGGGTCCCGGGTGGCGGCCGCCCCGTGGCGGCACCGCTGAAGATACCAAGTTGCCTTGACAGCGTTAGTTGCGCCTGTGAACATTCTAGCGCCCGCGGGTAGGGGAACGTTACCGGAGAGCGAAATGACCTATATCATCTGCGAGCCTTGCGTCGGAACCATGGATCGGGGATGCGTCGACGTGTGCCCGGTGGACTGCATCTACGAGGGGGAGGAGATGCTCTACATCCACCCCGAGGAATGCATCGACTGCGGCGCGTGCGAGCCCGAGTGTCCGGTGAACGCCATCTACCCCGAGGAGGATGTCCCCGACGAGTGGAAGAGCTTCGTCAAGAAGAACTACGAGTACTTCGAGGGCGGGGTGGAGCGGCAGGTGGCGAAGGGCAAGGGCGGCTGAATCGACTCGTCTGACCGTCCGGGCCCCGGTAGATGCACCGGGGCCTTTTTTTTCAGCGGCCCCCCGGCTCCAGCTCGAGCAGCATCGCCTCGGCCGTCTCGGGGCAGACGCACATGAACTCCACTGACTGCTGGACCTCGGGAGGCGCCGCCGCGCGCTCGATGGAGCGGAACCCGAACCGCGGGAAGAACTCCCCCGCCGTCTCGGTCAGCAGATAGACGCGACGCACGCCCCGCTGACCCGCCAGGTCGAGGGCGGCCCGCGTGAGCGCGACCCCGAGTCCGCGACCGCGCCAGTCGGCCTCCACGGCCACCGAGCGCAGCAACGCACTCTCACCGTAGAGCTCGAGGCCGGCGCAGCCCACCACCCGGCTGGCCGAACGGGCCACCAGCAGGGTCTCCTGGTGGTGCTCCAGATCATCGGGAGGCAGCGCCGCCCGCCGCAGCAGGTCCACCACCTCCGGAAGCTCCCCGGGCTGCAGGAGCTCGATCGCCGCGCTCGGGTCGGTCGCCATACTCACAATATAGACGAGCCCCCAGCCGTCCGTCCCGTTGAAACCTGTCGCCTCGGCGTCTCGTAGGGCCTGCAGACGTCACAGCCTGTAACGCGGAGCCCCTCTCCACATCCGTGGCGCCGCGCGGCCCGATTCACACAGAGGGACACGTCATGAAACGTCGCAACAAGGTCCTGCTTGGCATCGTCGGAGTCGTCATCGTCGGGGGGCTCGCCGTCGTGGTGGGCACCTCGCGCGCCAATGGCCGTGGCGACGACGTCAAGTCGGTGGCCGTCGAGCGCGGCACCATCGTGGATAAGGCGCTGGCGGTCGGCCGCATCGAGCCCGAGGTCGAGATCAGCGTCAAGTCGCAGATCTCGGGCGTCGTGCGTCGGCTTCTGGCCGAGGAAGGGGACTTCGTTCGGGCGGGAGACCCCCTGCTCGAGGTCAAGCCGAACCCCACGCCGCTGGAGCTGGCGGAAGCCCGGCGTCAACTGGAGCTGAGGCAGATCGAGCTCGACAACCTGCTGCGGGACCGGGACCGTCAGCGCGCCCTCTCCCAGCAGGGCCTGGTCTCCGATCGGGAGGCGCAGCTCACTGAGCAGCGCTACGCCGAGCAGGAGGTGCAACTCCAGATGGCGCGCGAGCGGCTCGCGCTGTTGGAGGAGGGGAAGCTCCAGATCGCCGACGACAACATCGAGACCGTGATCCGCTCGCCGATCGACGGGTTCATCCTGGAGAAGATGGTGGACATCGGGGACCCGGTGGTCCCGCTGAGCACCTACCAGGAAGGCACCGTGCTGATGACGATGGCGGAGATGAACAGCCTCGTCTTCCGCGGAACCGTGGACGAGATCGACGTGGGCCGGTTGAGCGAGCGCCTGCCCGTGGAGATCAAGATCGGCGCCCTGCCCGACGCCCGCGTGGATGGCGTCCTCTCCCGCATCTCGCTCAAGGCGCGGACGGAGG
>CP070716.1:772207-780665 GCA_020350425.1 Gemmatimonadota bacterium | reverse complement strand
ACCGAGGCGGATCTGCACCGGGCCAGGGACATGCAGAACTCGGGTGACCAGCGGCGCTTGGGAGAGATCCTGTTGGACATCGGCGCCATCAGCCAGCGGGAGCTCGAACGCCAGGTGAGGTTCCAGGTCGAGGAGGTGATCTTCGAGGTCATCGGGTGGCGCGAGGGGTACTTCTCGTTCGTCGAGGGCCCCCTGCAGCAGGTTCCGGCCGACGCCACCGTGCGAATCACGACCGAATCGTTGCTCATGGAAGGTGCGCGGCGGATCGATGAGTGGTCGCGCATCGAATCGAGGATCCCGCACGTCGGTGTGGTGCCCGCACTCGCGCCGGCAGTGAGCGGCGAGCCGGGCGGCCTCGATCTGCTGCCCTTCGAGTGGGAGGTGCTGGCGACCATCGATGGCGAGAGTGATCTGCGTATGATCGCCAGTGCCGTGGCCCGGTCGGAATTCGACGTGGCCAAGACCATCTTCGGGCTCGAGAGCGCGGGACTGGTCACCGTGGTTGACCGGGGAACCGCTCCGGTCTCCAGCGAGGTGCCCCAAGATCTCCAGGCCCTGGTCGAGCGGACCGAGGCGGCGCTGGAACAGGGCGATCTCGGGGGCGCGCAGGAGCTGGCCGGGCGAATGCGGGAGCGGTTCCCGCACGAGGCCGCCGGCCACGTCGTGCAGGGGCGGGTGAGCCTGATTGCCGGCGAGGCGGTGGCCGCCGAGGAGCATCTGCGCCGCGCGCTGCGCCTGGATCCGCTCTTCAGCGCGGCGCACCGCTCGCTGGGCGATGCGCTGGCGCTCCAGGGGCGCTTTCGCGAGGCGGTCGAGTGGTGGCAGCGTTGGCTCAAGATCCATGAGCAGGAGGGGGGAGACGACGAAGACCTGCAGCAGGTGCGCGACGCTGTTGCCGCTGCCCAGACGCTCAGCACGATCCTGATGGGGTCCAGTGGCTAGCGACATCAAGGCCATGACGGCGGAGCTCGCGCGCGATCCGTCGAGCCTCGTCTTCCTGGAGCTCGGGGAGGCGCTGCGGCGCGTGGGCCAGCTCGACGCCGCGAGCCGCGTGCTCGTCAGCGGATTGGAGCAACATCCGGACCTTATCGGAGGTCGCGACCTCTACGCGCGCGTGCTGGTGGACAAGGGTGAGTATGCCCGTGCCGCCCAGGTGTGGGGGACCGTGCTGGAGCGGGATGCCCGGCACGTCGGGGCCCACAAGGGGCTCGGGTTCGTGAGCTTTCGAGGGGGCGACCTGGACGGCGCACTCGAGCATCTCGAGCTGGCGCTCGCGGCGGACCCGACCGATCAGAGCGTGATCAGCGCCCTGCGCACGGTGCGCGATGCGGCGCAGGAGCTACAGGCGGAAGTGGCCCCGACGGATGCGGGCGAGGATCCGTTGTTCGCCGGGCTGGAGGGTGCGGAGCAAGGGTTGCTGCTGGTGGACGACCGCGGCCGCGTGTTGGGCGGGCGGCTGCTTGACCGCGGTGGACGCGAGGTCTCGGAGGCGGTGGCGGCGTACCTGGCCGGGGCCGCGCAGGAGGCGGATCGCACCGCGCGCATGCTCGGCCTGGGTGAGTGGCGCTGGATCGTGGCCGAGGGGCCCGAAGCCAACGTGTACGTGACGCCGCCCACGCCCGAGACGCTGTTGCTCATTCTGCGCGACCAGAGTGTGCCGTCGGGCCGGCTCGCGATGCTGGCCGAGCGCGCCGGGGCGGTGGCTCGGGCGTGGCTGGAGGGTCAGCGGCTGTGACGACCAGGTTTCGGCGAGCGCTCGACAATGTCACGCGTGTGCGCGGAGTGCGCGGCGCCATGCTCGTGGCGGGAGATGACGGGCTGATCGTGGCCGAGTCGTTGATGGAGGGCGTGCGGGGCAACGCCGTGGCAGCGCTGGCGGCCAGCCTGCACAAGCGCTTCCGTCAGTCGATGGACGCGGGGGCGGCGGGGGCGCCGCACTTCCTGCATCTGCAGGGAGACGGCGGTACGCTCATCGTGGTGCCGGCGCCGGACGGCATCCTGGTGGTGGCCGTCGGCGATCCCAACATGAACGTGGGGCTCGTGCGGCTGGAGATGCTGCGGGCAGCCGAGGGACTCACGTGACGCAGACGCGCGCGGTGGAGGCGTGGACGCTGCGGCCGCTGGAGCGCTTCGTGGCGGAGGCCGGAGCGAGGTTGACGCTGCTGATGACCCCCGCCGGGCAGGTGCTCGCGCAGCACGGGTTCACGCGCGCGGTGGACGTGATGTCGGCGGCCGCGCTGGGCGCAGCGATCGTGGCGTCGAGTGGGGAGCTCGCTACCATGCTCCGCCAGAAGCAGTTCTCGGCGCTCAATCACCAGGGAGTCGAGCACGGCATCTTCCTGGGGGCGTTCGACACCCCGCGCGGACGGCTGCTCGCGCTGGTAGTTTATGGTCCGGACTCCTCCGTCGGATTGGTGCAGTTATTCTTCGAGGAGTTCGTGACCGAGTTGGCAGCGGCAGCCCCCGCAGAGGAGAGGGGCAAAGCGGTGCTCGCTGCGGATTTCGAGCGAGAGTTGAACGAGAGTCTCGCGACCCTTTTCGGACAGTGACGACGTGTCCCTAGTCAACTTCACGACCCGTGAGATCACGTGCAAGATCGTCTACTATGGACCGGGACGGTCGGGCAAGACCACGAACTTGCAGTATATCTACGGACGCGTGCCCGACGACCGGCGCGGCCGGATGGTGTCGCTCGCCACACAAACCGACCGTACGCTGTTCTTTGACTTTCTCCCGCTCGAATTGGGCAGCATCTCGGGATTCACGACGCGGTTCCAGCTGTACACCGTGCCGGGGCAGGTCTACTACAACGCCACACGAAAGTTGGTGCTTCAGGGGGCGGACGGGGTGGTATTCGTCGCCGACAGTCAGGCGAGGCAGCTGGAGGAGAATGTCGAGAGCCTGCAGAACCTTCAGGAGAATCTGTTGGCCCAGGGTGCGGACGCGCGCGGCATGCCGTTCGTGCTCCAGTACAACAAGCAGGATCTGCCGCAGGATCTCGTGCTGTCGAAAGAAGAGTTGGACGACGCATTGAACTTCTGGGGTGTGCCGAGCTTCTCAGCGGCCGCGCTCGCAGGCACGGGTGTGTTCGAGACGCTGAAGGCCGCCTCCGAGCTCGTCCTGCGCAAGCTGAGTCAAGAGGAGCCAGTGTGACCGAGGAGCTGAATCCCAAGTTCAGCTTCGAGACCCTGGTGGTCGGGGCCGCCAACCGGCTCGCGGTGACTGCCGCCCGGACCGTCGCGGAGTCGCCGGGCGCCGCCTACAACCCGCTGTTCGTGTACAGCCCCACCGGATTGGGCAAGACGCACCTCCTGATGGCGATCGGGCAGCTCGCCAAGCAGCTTGCCCCGCAGGCCCGTGTGGAATACCTCACCATCGACGAGTTCGTAGAGGCCCACCATGCCGCCGTGGCAGCGGGGCAGAGCGAGGCGTTGCGGAGCCGCTACGCCCAGATCGACGTCCTGCTCGTGGACGACGTCCAGTTCCTGACGCACCGCCGAGAGATGCAGGCGGAGCTGCTGCGGATCGTCCAGGAGCTCCAGGCGGCCGGGAAGCAGGTCGTGCTCACCAGCGACTGTCCCCCCGCGGACATCGAGGACCTGGACGACCGCCTGCTGTCGCGCTTCGACGCGGGCCTGCTGGTGGATATCGGGCCGCCCGACGCCGAGACGCGGCTCGCGATCCTCCTGCGTCGCTCGGAGGAGCGGGCGGCGGAGTTCGGGGCGGGCGTGTTGCAGGCGGTGGCGGAGTTCGAGGTGCCCAACGTGCGCGAGCTCCTCGGGCTGCTCAACAAGCTGGTGGCGTATCAGGCCGTGAGCGAGTCGCCCATCACTCCCGCGAGCGCCCGTGAGCTGCTCGCCGGCGAGGTGCGCACGCAGGCCCCGATGACGACCGGCCCGGCGCCGGCGCTGACCGCCACCGGTGAGCCCTTCGCCGCCCCACCATCGGAACGGCCCGACGAGTTTGCGGACTTCCTCTCCGACGTAGCGCACACGGTGGAGGAGCAGGTGGAGGCGTGGAGGTCCAGGCTCGGCGAGGCGATCATGCGCTGGGAGGCCGAGGGCTATGGCACCGGGCGCCTCGAGCGGTTGCTGGATCAGGACGTGCCGGTCTCGCTCGACCGGGTGCTGAGGCAGTTCGAGCGGGACGTCGAGCAGCTGCGGTCCATGCAGGCCACGATGGCCAAGATCGATGCGGAACGTGCGGAGGATCCCGTCTTCTACGACCCGGACCGCCTGGACGAGGTGGACCAGCTCGTGCAGACCGCGCTCCACGAAGTGGGGCCGCCGCCCGGACCCTCCGCCGCCTGGGCACTCTCCTCGTTTGTGATTGGCGAGTCGAACAAGCTCGCGCACAACTCGGCGCAGGCGGTGGTGAAGCAGCCGGGCGTGCGTTACAACCCGCTCGTGCTGGTGGGGCCCACGGGCGTCGGCAAGACGCACCTGCTCCACGCGATCGGCCATGAGCTCGCCGCACACCCCGGAGCGGTCGTGGCCTGCCTGTCGGCGCAGCAGCTCATCGACGAACTCGTGGAGGCGATCAACAACGAGCGTGTCGACATCTGGCGCACGCGGTACCGTCGCGCCACGGCGTTTCTGCTGGACGATGCGCACCTCCTGACGGGACAGGACCGTACCCAGGAGGAGGTCTTCCACCTCTTCAACGAGCTGTTCGACTCGCAGCGGCAATTGGCGTTCACCATGGGCAGGGTGCCGCGCGAGGTCGAGGGGCTGGACGATCGGCTGGTGTCGCGGTTGGAGGGTGGGCTGGTGGTGAACATTCCGAGTCCCGATCGGGAGCTCCGCCGTTCCATCGTGGTGCGCAAGCTGCACGAGGACGTCGGTGCCGCGGACGAGGAGTTGGCCGACTACCTGGCGGCGCGTCCCGCCGAGTCGATTCGGTCCGTCGTCGGGCTCCTGCAGCGCGTCATTGTGGCGGCTGAGGCGCAGGGGGTGGCTCCGAGCGCCGCTTTGGCGCGTGAGATGGTGGAGGGCGCCGCGCCGGCCCGTCCGCGCGTGTCCGCGGCGGTGCGGACAAGCGGGATCATGATCTCGCCGAGCGGCGGGGTGCGGAGCAGGGAAAAGATGGTTTGGCACTGGCCCGATCCGGCGCAGCGGGTGATCGAGGAGATGGCCTAGTGGCGATCAAGGGCAGCCTCAAGGAGGCGTCGCTCGCCGACGTGCTGCAGCTCCTGGCGCTCGGCCAGAAGACCGGGTGCCTCGCGGTGACCGACCGGACCAACCTGGGGCACATCTACTTCAATCGGGGACAGATATCCTACGCATCCCTCGTCAACCGTCGCGACCGCATCGGCGACATCCTCGTCAAGAACGGCAAGATCACGCAGGGGCAGCTCCACGCCGCCATCGATCAGCAGATCCGCCACCGAGACAAACGAGTCGGGGAACTGCTGGTCGAGTCGGGAGCCATCGCGCGCGAGGAGCTGGAGCACTACATGCGGCTGCAGATCGAGGAGGCGGTCTACTTCCTGTTCACGTGGACGCGAGGCTCATTCAACTTCGAGGCCGACGTGCAACCCGAGGAGCAGGATTTCCTCGTGGCCATCAACCCGGAAACGTTGGTGCTCGAAGGCGCGCGACGGGTGGACGAGTGGAGTCTCATCGAGAAGAAGATTCCGTCGCTCGACATCATCTTCACGGTGGACGAGCGCCGGATCGCGGCTTCGCAGGTGACACTCACCGAGCACCAGCAGCGCCTCGTGCCGCTGCTCGACGGCACGCGTGACTTCACGAGGCTCGTCGAGGACTCGGGATTGGTGGAGTTCGACGTCGGCAAGGCCCTGTACGGTCTCATCACCGCGGGCTTCGTGCACCGCACCGGCCGGAGCGAGCCGCAGGCAGCCGAAGTGGGAGACGCCCGCGTGGATGAGCACCGCAACCTCGGCATCGCCTTCTACAAGACCGGCATGCTGGACGAGGCGACACGCGAGTTCCGCCGGGTCGTCGAGCTGCGGCCGTCGGACGGAAGCGCGTATTTCCACCTCGGGCTCATCGCCGTCAAGCAAGCTCACTGGCAGGATGCGGCGGGCCACTTCAATCAGGCCGCTGAGCGGGGTGGGCCGCGGCCGGGCGTGCTGCACAACCTCGCGCTCGCCTATGAGAAGGCCGGTCGTTTCGAGGAGGCCGAGGGTACCTACGCGGAGGCCGCGAGCAAGGCGCGTCGCAACACGAGGATCATGACCAGCTGGGGCATCGTGGCGCTGCAACGGGGCGACTACGAGGTCGCCGCAGGCCGCCTCGACCGGGCGCGTGAAGTTGGCGGCGACGAGATCCCCACGGCCATGTGGTTCTGGGCGCGCTCCCTCGCGGCGGCGGCGCTGGAGGAGGTCGAGGAGGCGGAGGTGCTGTTGCGTGAAGGGCTGGAGGCTCACCCCGACAACGTCGTGTTGCGCAACAACCGCGCGGTCCTGCTAGAGCTCCTGGGAGATCTCGACCAGGCTGAAGAGGCGTTGCGCGCCGCGCTGGCGGAGGACCCCTCCGTGCCACAGCTGTCCAAGAACCTCGGCGACCTCCACTATCGCGCGGGCCGCTACGATGAGGCGTGGGACGCCTACCAGCGCGCAGTGAAGTTGCAGCCGAAGTTGGGCGACGACGTCTACTTCAAGCTCGGTAACATCGCGTACAAGCGACTGGACCGAGAATCGGCTGCCAGCCTGTGGCGCAAGGCGCTCGAGCTGAATCCCGGTCATGAGCTCGCCCAAACCAACCTCGATACCGTGAGCGCGCTGGCGTGAAGCCCCGCGAGCGCGATCCCGATCTGGTCGCGTTGCTCGAAAAGATCAGCGAGGTGCGCGGTTTCTGCGGGAACTCCTACAAGGAAGGCTGCCTGCGGCGGCGCATCGCCGTGCGCATGCGCGCACGGGGCGTGCACACCTACGAGCAATACGCTCAGGTGCTCGACGGAGACGCGGACGAGTACGATCGTTTGCTCGACACCATCACCATCAACGTCACCAAGTTCTTTCGCAACCGGGAGACGTGGCAGCGGCTCGAGGCCGAGGTGCTGCCGGACCTGTGGACGACGCGGGAGGGTCGCGTGCGGTGCTGGTCGGCCGGCTGTGCGTCCGGCGAGGAGCCCTATACCCTGGCGATCCTCTTTCTGGAGCTGGTGCGCGCGCTCCCACACGCACCGCGCGGGGGCGCGAGCATCGATGCGACCGATCTCGACCGGACGAGCCTCGCGCACGCCGCGGAAGGGGTGTATCGGCCGGCGGCGTTCGACGAGATGCCGGCGGCACTCGTATCGCGTTACGTACGAGGCGACGACCCGCGCCACCTGGCGCCGGAGGTCAAGGAGATGGTGCGGTTCCACCAGCACGACCTCCTGCGGAGCCCTCCACCCCATCCGCCCTACGATCTCGTCATGTGCCGTAACGTGGTGATCTACTTCGACCGTCCCACACAAGAACAGCTCTTTCGCCGCTTCGTGGACGCCCTGCATCACGGTGGCTACCTCGTGCTGGGCAAGGTTGAGACCCTCGTGGGTGAGGTGCGGCAGGAGCTCGAGCTCGTGGATGCCAGGGAGCGCATCTACCGCCGGCCATGACAGGCGCGGACCAGCGGAAGATCGTCGGACTGGGCGAATACGCCGTGATCGACGGCAGCGGCACGATCTCGGCGCTCGGCCTGGGGAGCTGCGTCGCCGTGATCCTGCACGACACCGCGGGACGGGTTGGGGCGATGGCCCACGTGTTGCTCCCGGCCCAATCGCTCACACGGGGGCGCAACATCCCCGCGCGCGCGGCGGACACGGCGGTGCCGCTCCTGGTGGCACAGATGCGGGAGCGGGGCGCGGTGCTGGAGCGCACGCACGCACGCCTTGTGGGGGGAAGCACGATGTTTGGCGACCTCTTGCCCACGGGGAGCGTCCATATCGGCGAGCGCAATGTTCTGGCGTGCCGCACGGCGCTGCGGCAGGCGGGCGTCCCGATCGTTGCCGAGGCCGTCGGCGGGCGCGCGGGCCGCTCGGTGATCTTCGACGTAGGGACGGGGACGGTGACGGTGCGAGTCGTCGGACGGGAGCCGGTGGAGCTGTGACGTCGACCGGAAGCGGCGTCGCCACCGTGCTCGTCGTCGACGACAGCGCGCTCATCCGGCGGGTGCTCTCTGACGTGATCAACGCCTCCGAGCGGTACCGTGTGGTGGGGATCGCGCGCGACGGGCTGGAGGCCGCCGAGAAGGTGCACCGTCTCGAGCCGGACGTCGTCACGATGGACATTGAGATGCCGCGGCTCGATGGGCTGGGGGCCATCGGTTACATCATGAGTGAGTCCCCGTGCCGCATCGTGGTGGTCAGCGCGCACGCCGGGCCCGGGACGGAGGCCGCGATTCGCGCGCTGGAGCTGGGCGCGGTGGAGGTGGTGGCCAAGCCGCGGGGGGCGGGGCGGGAGGCCCTGGAGGCGCTGGGGCCGCCGCTGCTGCGGGCGTTGGACGCCGCG
>CP070716.1:763569-772107 GCA_020350425.1 Gemmatimonadota bacterium | reverse complement strand
CCCACACCGAAGATGTAGGTCAACGCGATCTCGACCCGCTTCTCGCGGGGCAGATCGACACCAGCGATTCGTGCCATGCGCTAACCCTGCCGCTGTTTGTGTTTCGGATTGCGCTTGCAGATGACCAGCGTAACACCCTTGCGCCGGATCACCTTGCAGTGCTCGCAAATCGGCTTGACGCTCGAACGGACTTTCAAGGCCGCTCCCTGCAATGAGTTGGAATCGAGCCTCGGAATATAGAGGGGGGTAAGGTCGGATGCAACCGGCGGTTACGGGGTTACACGGACCTCCCGGAGTCGCCACGCCCCGCCCAGAAAGCGGAACCCCAGGAATACGGTCTCGGCCAGCTCGTCCTCGGTCCCCTTCACCACGTACCGGCGCGCGACCTCGGCGTAGGCGTGGTCGTCGGCCAGGCGGCGCAAGCCCACCAGATCGAAGCCTCGCTCCTGGGACGGCTCCAAATAGCGGGCCAGCAGGCGTGACGCCTGCTCCGGCTGGAGCGAGGCCGAGGCCCCGACCCCGGGTAGCCTGAGCCGGACCGTGTCGCTGTGCTCGACGAGGGCCTCAACGTCGTGCTGGAGCCAGGCCGTGCGGGCCAACCGGACCGCATCCTCCAGCTCCGTCTGGGCCGAGGCCGGCGCCGCTCCCGCCAGGACGGCAACGGCCGCCAGGCCCGTGAGACTGGCCTTCATTGGTCGCTTCACGATACCGCCTCGCATATCTCCTGGTACACCTCTGCGGGGCGTTCGGCCCCGGTGACCGGCCGGCCCACCACCAAATGGGTCGCGCCGGCGGCCACCGCCTCCCGGGGCGTGGCCGCCCGTTTCTGATCGTGGGCCTCGCTCCCCTCGGGCCGGATGCCCGGCACGACCAGCCACCGGTCCGGCCCGGCCACCTCGGCCACCGCCGCGGCCTCGTGGGGCGAGGTCACCAGTGCCCCTACCCCGGACCCTACTGCGAGCCTAGCGAGACGGACCACCTCGCTCAAGACCTCGGCATCGCCATCCCGCCCCACGGCCTCCCCATACGATTCCGCGGTGTGGGAGGTCAGGACGGTCACGGCGGCGAGGCGCAACGCACCGGCGGCCGCGACCGCCGCCTCCAGCATGGCCCGGCCTCCCAGGGCGTGCACCGTGGCAAGATCCACCTGCAGCGCCGCCGCGTGCCGGGCGGCCTCCGCCACGGTGTTGGGGATGTCGTGCCACTTGAGATCCAGGAACACCCGCACGCCCCGCGCCTTGAGCTCCCCGATCAGGGCCGGTCCCTCCCGCACGAACAGCACCGGCCCGACCTTGACCCACCGCAGGCCCGGGAGCCGGTCCACCAGCTGCAGCGCGGCCCTGCCCGTGGGCAGGTCGAGCGCGACGATCACCTCAGCCACGGCGCTCCCACTCCTCGGCCAGGCGCTGCGGGAGCCGTGGGCTCGCCATGCCGGCGGTCCCGACGGCCACGAGGCTGGCACCGGCCTCCAGGTACTGGTCGACGTCCTCAAGGGTGCGGATCCCGCCCACCCCGATAACCGGAAGCCCGGTGCGCTCCCGCACCCGGCGCGTGGCCGACACGCCCACCGGCAGCAGCGCGGGACCGCTTACCCCGCCCTGCCGGTAGCCGAGGCGGGTCTGCGCGACCTCGGCGCCGAGTCCGAACAGTGTCCCGGGGATCGTATTCACCAGCGAGAAGCCATCGGCGCCGGCCTGCGCCGCCGCCTCGGCGGTGGCCGCGACGTCGGGCAGCGTGGGCGAGAGCTTCACCACGAGCGGCTTCTCGGTAGCGGCCCGGCAGCGCCGCACCAGGTCGGCCAGAATCGCACGGTCGGCCCCGAATTCCTCACCCCCGCGGTCGGTGTTGGGGCACGACACGTTGAGCTCGAAGGCGGTGATCACACCGGCCGACGACAGCCGCTCTACCACCGTCACGTAATCCTCTACCACGAAGCCGACGACGTTCACCAGCACGCGGGCCCGCTCCAGGTGCCGCTCCAACCAGGGGAGCTCCACTTCGGCCACCCGCTCCATCCCCGGGTTGGCGAGCCCCACCGCGTTCAGCATCCCGCCTTCGAACTCCGCAACGCGCGGCGCCGCGTGCCCCGCCCGGGGCTCGGGGCTCACCGCCTTCGTCACGATTCCCCCCAGGCGGTCCAGGTCGATCACGTCCTTCAGCTCCCTACCGAACCCGGCGGTGCCCGCCGCCAGCATCACCGGGTTCTGAAACGCCGTGTCGAACACTTCGATCGCCGCACTCACGGCCGCCTCCGCAGGGAGTCCTCTGCCGCCCGAAACGCCTCGGCCCCCGCTCCGGCCAGCGCCAGCACATACGGCGACTCGCGGTAGCGCGTGGTGAGCAACTCGATTGCCGCCTCGGCCCGACCAGGCTCGAGCGCCGCCGCTGCGAGGAGCGCCTTGGGCGCCACGAACGAGGTCGGATGGTCCTGGGGGATCCTCCAGAACAGCGCCGCCGCCAGACGCGGGGCCGCCAGCGAGTCGCGCAGCGACTCGGCCGCCCAGAACAGGCGCACCGCGCCGTCGGGGCCGGCGGCCGGCTCGAGGGCGCGCACTGCCTGCTCGAGCACGACCTCCGCCCGGCTCGCGACGCGGGCCGCTTCCCCACCCGCCGCGCCCGCCGCGCGCAGCCGATCCAGCAGCTCCGGCAGCACGGCGGGGTCGCCGGCGCGCCTGAGGTCCACCAGCGAGAGCCGCGCCCCAGCCACGGCCGCTTCCGGGGAGTCCGGCGCGACCGCCTGCGCGGTGGCGTAGCGTGCGGCGGCCCGCTCGACCTCGCCGCGCGCCTCCCAGCGCGCTCCGTCGGCGAGGAGCAGCCGCGCCCGCTCCCGCGCCGCGAGGTCGGGGCGGGCGGCGAGGAGCTCGGTCAGATCGGCCGCGACGGCAGCGTCGCGCCTGCCGAGCGAGTCGAGCGTGGGCAGCCAGCGGTCTTCGGCGTAGGGCGCCTCGCGTCGAGCCTCCAACACGCGTCGCGCCGCGGCCAGACTGTCCATCGCCCCATAGGCGAGGGCAAGGTCGAATGCCGCGGAGTCGGGGGGCGCCCGTCTCAGATCCTCCGCGGCGGCGGCGTACGCCCCGCGCTGCAGCTCGGCCCGCCCCTTCCACAGCGCGGCCTCGGCCACGGTGGCGGAGTCGGACGCGTCGAGCAGCGGGCCGAGCACACGGATCGCCGCTTCGGGCCGGCTCGTGGCGACGCGACAGGCACCCAGCTCCAGCGTCGCCCGCTCGCGCAGCGCCGCATCGGCACTCGAATCTACGGCCAGCTGGAGCGGCGGCACCGCCTCGCGGCAGCTCCCGGCGCGCCGGAGTCCCTGGCCCCACAGGAGCAGCGCATCGTCCCGCCACTTGCTCGCCGTGTGCCGCACCGCCACCGACTCCGCCTTTACCGCGGCCTGGAGGTAGAGCGCCCGCGCTTCCCCCGAGCGGCCCTGTTCCTGGGCCGTCTCGGCTTGGCTCATGAGGCGATTGGCGTTGTAGAGACCGTTGTAATAGGCGCACCCGGCGGCCACTGCGGCCAGCACGCAGCCGGCGCGCGCGAGGCGGCGCGGCGTCATTGGCCCGTGCCCGTGAGCACCTTGCCTTCGTAGCGCTTGAGGTACGCCTCGATCCCGTCCGCCGCGGCCCGCGCGATCGCGCGCTGGCCCTCAGTGGACGAGAGGTAGGCACCGTCTCGTCGGTTGGTGGCGAAGCCCACCTCGAGCAGGATGGCCGGACGGGTCGCGGTCGCCAACACCACGAAGCGGTTCTGCGCCACTCCGCGATCCTCCCCAGGATGCACCGCGGCGGTGGCGCGCTGCACGGACTCGGCGAGGAGCGCCGACTCCCGCAGGAACTCGTTGGTGTGCAGGTCCTTGAAGATGAACTCCAGGGCGCCGTCCATCTGGTCCCCGCCGCCGGTCTCGTAGCGCAGTGCTTCGTTCTCCATGTCCGCCACGCGCCGGGCCTCGGCGGTGAGCGCCTCGCCGAGGAAGTACGTCTCCACACCGTTGACCTGCTCGTAGCCCCGGCGGGGGCGCAGGCTGTTGACGTGGATGCTGACGAAGAGATCGCAGTTGTGGTGGCACATGCGGGCGCGGTCGCTGAGATCGATCAGCGTGTCCCGCGTGCGCGTCATGATCACGTCGACGCCGCGGCGCTCCAGCTCGGCCTCGAGCAACCTGCCGATCGCGAGCGTCACGTGCTTTTCCTTCACGCCACTGGCCAGGTACCGGCCCGGGTTGCCGTTGTCGACGCCGCCGTGGCCGGGGTCCAACACCACCTGGTGCTGCATGCGGAAGCCGTTGCGCCGCGCGAGATCGGAGGGCGGGCGCGCCGCTGCCGGATCGACCGCCACCGCGACCGCGCCCGTCATGACCGTTGCCAGTCGCGCTTCCTCGAACCGTCCCGCAAGCGGATCGTAGCGATACCCCTCGTGGAACAGTCGCGGCACGTGCTCGGCCAGCCACTGGAGCGGTACGTAGAGCGTGTCGCGCTCCAGGTAGGCACCACCGACCAGTGGCAGGATGCGGTTGTGGTGCAGCAGCACGGGTGCGCCCAACAGGAAGCGGAACGGCTGGTCCGCGAAGCCCACCACGGCCCACCCGTCGTTCACCACCGCGCTCAGGGGGAGGACCTCGGCCAGCCGGGCGGCCGACAGCGCCGGATGGCCCTGATGGGTCGCCACCGGAACGGCGGACTCGCCCCGCGCGGTCGCCACGACGATCATGGCGGGAGCGGCGGGAGCGACGGCACCGGCCGCCGGGCCGCCGGGGGGCGTCACCGCGAGCACGGCGAGCGCCAGCAGCTCGATCATCGCCGGCGCCCCACGGCGCGCGCCGCATCCCGTTCGGCCTGCCGACGCTTCAGGTCTTCGCGCTTGTCGTGGCGCTTCTTCCCCTGCGCCAGCGCGAGGGTGACCTTGGCCCAGCCGTCGCGGAGATGGATGTCGAGGGGAATCAGGGTCAGCCCCTTCTGCTCGACGGAGCCGATGAGGCGTCGCAGCTCGTGGCGGTGCATGAGCGTCTTGCGCGGGCGTTCGGGCTCGTGATTGGCGTACCCTCCCGACTCGTACGCGGCGATGTTCATTCCCTCCAGCCAGACCTCGCCGCTCCGTACTACCCCGAAGGCTCCCTTGAGGCTCACCTTCCCGGCGCGCACCGACTTGATCTCGCTCCCGGTGAGAACGAGCCCGACCTCCCACGTATCGAGGATGTGGTAGTCGTGACGGGCCTTGCGGTTGCGGGCCACGACGGGGCCGGGGTCATCCCCCGGCCGTGCGGTGCGCGACACGTAAGTCCAAGATAGATAAGGTTTTCCGGGCGGTCAAGAAAGCCCGGCTCGAAAAAGGGACAGACACCGTCGCCCGATGCCTGTCCCGTATGATCCGCGGAGTACCCAAGTGCCGAAGGGGGGATTCGAACCCCCACGGGCTTACGCCCACTGCGCCCTGAACGCAGCGCGTCTACCAGTTCCACCACTTCGGCAGGTCACGGCGCGGAGGTTCGGGCCGCGCCGGCGGTGAATTCTAACGGGAATCGGCGCGTGGGCCAACCCGTTTCGCCCGGCCGGGGTCCGGCCTCGCTCCGCACCGTGGTCAGTACCGCGGCATGCTCGGGTCCACTTCCTCCGACCAGGCGTGGACGCCGCCCCGCATGCTGCGCGCGTGCCGGAACCCCGCCGCCCTGAGCAGCTCCACCGCCCGCAGCGATCGCACGCCCGTGCGACACACGGTGACGATCTCCCGGTTGCCCGCCAGCTCGCCGAGCCGGTCGGGCAGCTCGCCGAGCGGGATGAGCCGCGAGCCCTCGATGTGGCCGATGTCCCACTCCACCGGCATGCGCACGTCGAGCAGCAGGAGCGCCGGATCGTCTGCGCGCATTCGCGCCACCTCGCCGACCGACACCTCCAGGGCCTTGGCCTGCGGGGTCGGCTCCACCCCGCAGAACGCCTCGTAGTCCACCAGCTCGCGCACGGTCGGACGCTCACCGCACACGGGGCACTCTGGATCGCGCCGCAGGGCGAGCTCGCGGAACTCGAGCTTGAGGGCGTCGAACAGGAGGAGCCGCCCCGCCAGGCTTCGGCCCTGCCCGAGCAGCAGCTTGATCGCCTCCAGCGCCTGGATGCTGCCGATCACGCCGGGGAGCACCCCGAGCACGCCCGCCTCCGCGCACGACGGCACCGAGCCGGGCGGGGGCGGATCGCGGAACAGACAGCGGTAGCACGGCCCCTCCGGCGTGGCGAAGACCGACGTCTGCCCGTCGAACCGGAAGATCGCGCCGTACACGTACGGCTTGCCGAGCAGCACGCACGCGTCGTTCACGAGATAGCGCGTGGGGAAATTGTCGCTGCCGTCCACCACGACGTCGAAATCGCGCAGCACCTCGAGCGCGTTGTCGGACGTCAGCCGAACGTCGTGCCGCCGGATCTCGACGTGGGGGTTCACGTCGGCCAGGCGCTCCGCCGCCGACTCGAGCTTGGGCCGCCCCACCGCGCTCGTGCCGTGGAGGATCTGGCGCTGCAGGTTGGTCTGTTCGACGGCGTCGAAGTCCACCACGCCGATCGTGCCGACTCCCGCCGCGGCGAGATAGAGAGCCGCCGGCGAGCCGAGTCCCCCGGCCCCGATGACCACCACCCGGCCCGCTTTCAGGCGCCGCTGCCCCGCCGCGCCCACCTCGGGCAGGGTGAGGTGTCGCGAGTAGCGGAGGGTCTCCTCGTGCGAGAGATCGGGCAGGCCGTGTGGGCCGGTCACAGCACGCTCCTGTGTACCAGTGGTCGGTGACGCGCGGTGTACATCCCGCAACTTGTCCAGGGAGTCGGGCACACGGTAGGGAGCCGCGGCCGTTCACCAGAAAGAAAAAGGGCGCACGAGTGCGCCCCGGTCCCCAACCCCTCCCTATCGCCTAGCCGCTGTACCTGTGCGCGGTATGGACGTCAGGCCGATACCAGCGCCTGGACTTCCGACTCCTGAAGCATCAGGTCTTCCAGCGAGATCTCGGCCAAAAGGTCGTCGACCCTGCGCTGCAACTCTCGCCACACGGGGCGAATGCTGCACGGGTTGCCGCCGCTGCACCGCACGGTGCTGACCTTGTGCACGTCGCAGTTCACTTCGAACGTGCGGTTCTCAGCGGCCTCGATCACGTCCTTGACCGAGATCGTGTTGGCGTCCCGTGCCAGATAGTACCCACCCTTCGCACCCCGAACGCTCGAGACCAGCCCCGCCCGTCTGAGCTTCAGCAGAATCTGCTCGACGTAGTCGGCGGGGAGTCCTTCGCGTTTCGCCATGTCGCGTGCGGGAGTGGGGCCATTCGCGCCCTGCTTCGCCAGGTGCAGCGACACTATCAAGCCGTATTCGGCCCACGTCGTAACTCGCATGGCAACCTCCCGCATAGAATATCCGATTTCTCGGATAGGAAAGCAAGCGCGCGGATCGGGGAAGAAGCTGGTCCTCCCCGGGGCTCACTCCTCGCCGGGGACACCCGGCTCGGTCATCGAGCGCAGGTCGAGAATGGCGTCCAACTCCGCGACCGGTAGGATCCCTTTCTCCGCCACCAGCTCGCGCACGGTCACGTCCCGCTCCACCGCTTCCTTCGCGAGCTTGGCCGCCTCGGCGTAGCCGATCCGAGGCGCGAGCGCCGTCGCGATGGCCGCACTGCGCTCCAGCCAATATGCCGTCTGCTCAGTGTCGGCCTCGATTCCGACGACACAGCGCGCTGCGAAGACGCCGCTCGCGCGTGTGAGGATGCCCATGGCGAAAAACAGATTGTGCGCGATCACCGGCATCATGACGTTGAGCTCGAGCTGGCCCGCCTCGGCGGCGGCGGCGACGGTCGCGTCGTTCCCCATCACCTGGTAGCAGACCATGTTGACCATCTCGGCGATCACCGGGTTCACCTTGCCCGGCATGATGCTCGATCCCGGCTGCACGGCGGGCAGCCGGATCTCGGCGAGCCCGGTGCGCGGGCCCGACGCGAGGAGCCGGAGGTCGTTCGCGATCTTGGAGAGATCCAGCGCGTAGGTCCGCAGCATCCCGCTCAGCGCCGCCGCGTCGCCCATCGACTGCATCAGCTGCACCCGATCGCTCCCCTCGCGCAGGGAGAGACCCGTGAGCTCGGAGAGGCGCTGCACCATCAGCGCGGGGTACTCGCGCTCGGCGTTCAGGCCGGTGCCGACGGCCGAGCCACCGATCCCCAGCTCGCGCAGGGGCTCCCCCGCCGCCTCGATGCGCCGGGCGTTGCGCTCCACGGTGTGCCCGAACGCGGTGAACTCCTGTCCCAGCCGGATGGGCGTGGCGTCCTGCAGATGCGTGCGGCCCGCCTTCACGATTGCGTCGAACGCCCGTCCCCGCTCGAGCAGCGCCTCGGCCAGCGCGCGCATGCTGTCGAGCAACGGCGAGAGGAGCGAGAGCGCACCGAGGCGGATCGCGGTGGGAATCGTATCGTTGGTGCTCTGCGCCATGTTCACGTGATCGTTGGGATGCAGCGGCGCGTACTCGCCCCGCTTGGCACCCAGGATCTCGTTGGCGCGGTTCGCGAGCACCTCGTTCACGTTCATGTTGTGACTG
>CP070716.1:754920-763469 GCA_020350425.1 Gemmatimonadota bacterium | reverse complement strand
CTTCAAGTAGTCTGATGCCGCGCGCTGCGCGGTCTGCTCTGAGTCGTTCCCCCCGTCGGTACGGGGGCCGACGCCGCGAGATTCCCAGCCCATGCCGATACCCGTTCTGAACGCCAGCCAGGCCGCCGAGTGGGACGAACGCGCCCGCACGGCGGACCGGATTCCGAGCCGGGTGCTGATGGAAGCCGCCGGCCGGGCGGTGGCCCAGCTGCTGGCGCTCGAGTACCCGGCGGCGCTGCACAGCGGCGTGCTGGTCGCCGCCGGGCACGGTAACAACGGCGGCGATGGGTGGGTGACGGCGCGCGCGCTCAAGGCGGGCGGCGTGCACGTGCGCGTGTCCGAGGTGGACCACGAGCGCTCACCCGACTGCGAGGCGAATCGCGCCCTTGCGATGGCCGAAGGGGTGGAGCTGGTGCCGCCCGACACGCCGTGGCCCGAAGTCGGCGTCGTGGTGGATGCCATTCTCGGGACCGGCGCGTCCGGGGTGCCGCGAGGCGCCATCGGGGAGCTGGCGGCGCGCGTCGCCGAACACGCCGGCCCGGTGGTCGCCGTGGACGGCCCCACCGGCCTGGATCTCTCGACCGGCGAGGCCTCGGGCCCGGTCCGCGCAGACCTCACCGTGACGTTTGGGGGTGTGCGTCGCGGCCACCTGTTGGCGCGCGACTGGTGCGGCAAGGTCGTGGTGGCCGACATCGGCTTCCCCCCGATCGATCCCTCCTGGCCACGACTCCTCACCGACGCCGAGGCGGCCGCGCTGCTGCCGCCGTTTCACCCCACCATGCACAAGGGCGAGCGCGGTCGCGTGGTGATCGTGGGCGGGGCCGAGGGGATGGCCGGCGCGGCGCTGCACGCGGCCTCGGCGGCCTTCGCGGCGGGCGCCGGCCTGGTGAAGGTGGCGGCGGCACCGGTGACGGTCCAGGCGGCCCAGACGGTACTTCCCGACGCCCTCACCGTGACCACCGCCCTGGGGCCGGGCCTCGAGCCCGAGCTCGAAGAGGCCATCGGGTGGGCCGACGCCCTCGTGCTGGGTCCCGGATTGGGGCGCGGCGAGGCGCGCAGCCTCTTCGTCCAGGCCGTGCTGGCGCGTGCGGCGGCGCCGGTGGTGATCGATGCGGACGCGCTCCACGCGGGGGGCGAAGCCCTCAGGGCGGGGATCGCGCCCCGAGTGTTCACGCCCCACCCCGGCGAGTTCGCGGCGGCCTTCCCCGTGCCGGCGGAGCAGCTCGGGGAGGACCGCTTCGCCGCCGCGACGGCGGCCTCGGAGGGCTCACCGACCTTCGTGATCCTGCTCAAGGGCGTGCCCACGGTGATTGCCACGCCCCAGCACCCGCTGCGCGTCGTGGCCACCGGCAACCCCGCGCTGGCCACGGGAGGCAGCGGCGACCTCCTCGCCGGCTTCATTGCGGCCTTCCTCGCCCGGGGACTTTCCCCCTACGATGCCGCGGGGCTGGGAGCGTACACGCTGGGCCGCAGCGCGGAGCTGGCGTCGGTGCACCATACCGTGCGGGCCACGCGGCCCGCCGACGTGCTCGCGTCCGTGCCGGACCTGTGGCGCTTCCTGGCCGATCCTCCCCCGTACCGACCGCCGATCCTGGTCGAGCTCCCCGCGCCAGCACTGGTGTGATCCGGGTCCAACTCGCGCTGGTCGCAGCCTGGGCCTGTGCGCAGCCGCTCCAGGCGCAGGGGGGCTCCCGCCTGTGGCGTCCCGAGGAACGGGTCGTCATCTCCGACTTCAGCGTGGTGCAGGCGCTGGCCGTCTCCGAGGAGCTGCTGTACGCGGCCACGACGGGCGGCCTCGTGATCTTCGACCGCCGGTTTGGGCGCTGGGAACCTCCGGTGACGGGGCTGGACGGGTATCCCCCCGAGCCGGTGCGGGTGGCGCTGGTGGACCCCGTGGACCGCTCCGTCTGGCTCGGCACCGACCAGCGGCTCGTCCACTACGTGCCGACGTTGCGCCGGTTCGAGACCATCCCCGTGGTGGGTGGCGTGCGCGGTCTCATGCTGGACCGGCGGGACCCGTTCGCCGGGATGTGGGTGGGGACGCGCGCGGGGTGGGAGTTTTTGCCGTACGGCGGCATCATGCTCACCACGGCCACGCGGTCGCCGGCCGATCCGGTGCGTCCCCTGACGGTCGATGCCGCGCTCGCCCGTGCACCGTACCTCGCCACCCGCGCGGCGGATATCCTGACCGACGAGCGTCTCAGGCGCTACCGCTACACGGCGGCGGCGCTGGCCCCCGACACCGACGAGATGTTCCTCGGGACCGACGGGTTGGGTCTGCTCCAGGTCGACCCCGGCACCACCGAGGCGCGTCGCCTGGCGTTCGGCCTCCTCGCCCCCAGCGCGAGCGGAGTGGTCGCGGTGCCGGGAGGCGTGTGGACGGGGACGCCGGAGGGTACGTCCCGCGCGGGGTTCACCTTCGTGGGCGACGATCTCCAGCGGTTTGCCTACGATGAGGGCCCGCGAGGGGCGGGGTATGCGTTCCGCCGCGTGTTCGATCTGGCATGGAGCGAGGGGGTGCTGTGGGCGGCGACGGACGGTGGCGTCGTGCGCCGCGCCGGCGAGAGCCCGGGGGAGCTGCTGTACCGCTACGAAGGCGTGGAGCGGGATGTGGTCTTCGCGCTGACCAAGGGAGGTACCGGCGTCTGGGCGGGGACCCAACAGGGGCTCGTATGGGTCGACGATGGCGGAGGAGTGCGGCGGGTAGACAATCCCCGCGTGGGGCCGATCCTCGCCGTGGCCGCCTCCGGCGACACGCTCTGGATCGGCGGGTCGCGCGGGCTCGGCGTTGCGTGGAGTGGCAGCGACACGATCTACGTGCCGCGCGGCACCGATCGCTATCCCGAGCTGGGCAACCGCATCGTCGCGGTCGCCGTGCTGGGTGATACGCTGTTCGCGGCCACCGCGGCGCGTCTGCTGTGGCGCGCACCCGGCGAGGAGTGGGTGGTGGAGCGTCCGCTGGGTGGCGACCTGGGCAACGTCACGGTGCTGCTGGGGGACGAGGGCGGCGTGTGGGTCGGCGGCACCAACGGGCTGGCGTTCTACCGGCCGCGCACGAGAGACTTCCTGTTGCTCAACCAGCCGGGAGACCTGCCCGGCATGGTGCGCGACATGGCGGCCGACGCGACCTATCTTTGGGTCGCCGCGACGGGCGGCCTGGTTCGCTTCGAGAAGGAGGCGCTGCGCCGGTGACGCACATCCCCCTCGGGCCCGGCGGCGAGTTCGATCGCATCCGCGCCATCTGGCGCCGCCTGGGGGAGCAGCTCAGCCCGGCGGGCGACGACTGCGCCCTGGTCAGCGTGGGCGGAATTCCGCTGGCCATCTCGACCGACGCGACCGTCGAGGGCACCCACTTCCGAGCGGGCTGGCTCTCCCCTGCGGAGCTGGGGTGGCGGGCAGCCAGCGCCGCGCTGTCGGACCTCGCGGCCGTCGCGGCGACACCGGCGGGAGTGCTGGTGAGCCTCGGGGTCTCGGCCGAGTGGCCCGAGGAGATGGTCGCCGAGCTGATGGCGGGGGTCGGCGAGGCCGCCGCCGCCGTGGGCGCCACGGTCTGGGGCGGGGACCTCGTGAGCAGCGAGCGGCTGGTCATCGACGTGACCGTGCTGGGCCGGGCCGACGGTGCCGTGCGGCGCAGGGGCGCCGCGGCGGGCGACGGGCTCTGGGTGACGGGGGAGCTCGGAGCGCCCGCGGCCGCGCTCGCGGCCTGGTCGGCGGGCGTGGAGCCCGACGGCGACGCACGGGAGCGGTTCGCGCGCCCGCGGCCGCGCATCGCGGAGGCCCGCTGGCTGCAGGAGCGGGGTGCCACGGCGATGATTGATCTGAGCGACGGCCTGCTCGGAGATGCGGGGCATCTGGCGGCCGCTTCGGACGTGCGGGCGGTGATCGAGCGCGAGCTCGTACCGGTGCATCCCGCTGCCGGCCGACCGGAGCGGGCGCTGGCAGGTGGCGAGGAGTACGAGCTGCTCGCCGCCCTCCCGCCGAACTTCGGGCCCGACGACGCGGTGGCGTTCGCCGAGGCGCATGGGCTCCCGCTCACGCGGGTGGGTCGCGTCGAGTCGGGCTCCGGGGTGGCGCTGCTGGCCGGCGGGGTGCCGGCCGAACCGCCGGCCGGATTCCAACAGTTCTGAGGACGATGCTGAGAAAGCTGTGGTACCCGATCGGATTGTTCTTTCTCACCGCGTGGTATGGCACGAAGGCGGTGGTGTTTGGGCTGCTCGGCATTCCCAACCGCCAGGGCGGCGTGTACGACCGCATCGGACGCACGTGGTCTGCCAAGGTGCTCAAGGTGGCGGGCGTGGCCGTCCGGACGCAGGGCATGGATCGGGTGCCGCGCGACCAGCCGGTCGTGTTCGTCTCGAACCACCAGAGCTTCTTCGACATCCTGGCGCTGTCGGCGACGCTGCCTGGCACGATGCGCTTCGTGGCCAAGAAGGAGCTGGCCAAGGTGCCGATCTTCGGCAAGGCGATGCGCTCGGCCGGCCACATCTTCATCGATCGGCAAAACCGCGCCAAGGCGTTCGATGCCTACGAGGAAGCGGCGCAGGCGGTACGGGAGGGGATGTGTGCCGTGGTGTTCGCAGAGGGGACGCGCAGCCGCACCGGCAACCTGTTGCCGTTCAAGAAGGGGCCGTTCGTCTTCGCGATCGCTTCGCAAGTCCCGCTCGTTCCGATATACTGCGCGGGGACGTTCGATATCCTTCCCAAGGGAAGCATCTGGGTGCGGCCCAAGCCGGTCACACTCATGTTCGGAGAACCGATCTCGACCAAGGGATTGGTCTACGAGGACCGAGAGCAACTGATGGCCCGGACTCGCGCCGTGATCGAGCGGCTGCGGTTCGAGGCCGGAGAATAGCCATGTCGACGATCATCGAAGTCGCCGCCCGGGAGGTCCTGGACTCCCGTGGCAACCCCACCGTGGAGACCGACGTGCGGCTCGCCAGCGGCGTGCTGGGCCGGGCTGCCGTGCCGAGCGGCGCGTCCACCGGAGAGCACGAGGCCGTGGAGCTGCGCGACGGGGACGCCGAGCGGTACCTCGGCAGGGGCGTGCAGCAGGCGGTGCGCAACGTGAACGAGGTCATCGGGCCGCGACTCGAGGGCATGGAGGCGGTGGACCAGCTCCTGATCGACGAGGAGCTCATCGAGCTCGATGGCACGCCCAACAAGAGCAACCTGGGGGCCAACGCGATTCTCTCGGTGTCCATGGCGGTGGCGCGCGCGGCCGCGGCCGACCGGGAGCTGCCGCTGTACCGCTACCTTGGCGGCCCGCTCTCCCACGTGCTCCCGGTCCCGATGATGAACATCCTGAACGGCGGCGCCCACGCCTCGAACAACGTGGACGTGCAGGAGTTCATGGTCGTGCCGGTGGGCACGGACGAGTTCGAGGAAGCGCTGCGCATGGGCGTGGAGGTGTTCCACGCGCTCAAGAAGGTGCTCGGCGAGCAGGGGCTCTCGACCGCAGTAGGCGACGAGGGCGGCTTCGCCCCCATGCTGCCCAGCAACGAGGCGGCGCTCGACGCCGTGGTCGCGTCGATCGAGTTGGCCGGTTACCAGCCCGGCGACGATCTGGCCATCGCGCTCGATGTCGCGGCCAACGAGCTGTTCGAGGACGGCGCGTACGTGTTCAAGAAGGGCGACGGCTCGAAGCGCTCCGCCGGCGAGATGGTGGAGTTGTACGACGCCTGGCTGGGCAAGTATCCCATCGTCTCGATCGAGGACGGGCTCGGCGAGGACGATTGGGAGGGCTGGAGGCTCCTCACCGAGGCGCTGGCCGACAAGGTCCAGCTGGTGGGCGACGACCTGTTCGTGACCAACACCGAGCGGCTGGTGCGGGGGATCGAGGAGGACGTGGCCAATGCGATCCTCATCAAGCTGAACCAGATCGGCACGCTCACCGAGACGCTGCAGTGCATCGAGTTGGCCAAGGGTGCCGGCTACGGCACGGTGATCTCGCACCGTTCGGGCGAGACCGAGGACACCTTCATCGCCGATCTCGCGGTGGGCACCGGGGCGGGACAGATCAAGACGGGCAGCGCCTCCCGCACCGACCGCATCGCCAAGTACAACCAGCTGCTGCGCATCGCGGAGGAGCTGGACGAGTTCGCGCTCTATCCCGGGCGCCACATCTACAATCTGTGAGCGTCGGGCGCTTCATCGCGCTGGTCCTCGTCGTGGGGGGGATCGGCTTCGGTCTCTGGGGCGGGCTGTACAGCACGCTCGACTGGTGGAAGCTCCAGCGGCGGGTGGAAAGCGAGCAGGAGGCCATCGTCCGGCTCGAGGCGGAGATCGACAGCCTCACCGCGTGGGCTGCGGCACTGGAATCCGACTCGGCCACGCAGGAGCGCGTCGCCCGCGAGCGCTTCGGCATGATCCGCAACGGGGAGACGCTCTACCGGGTCGAGCCGATCGAGCGGTGAGCGGCGGTTAGGAGCCCTCCTTCCCGCCGGCGGGCTTCGGCGCCGTCTCCCAGGTGTACTCCCGCCCCATCAGGTGCCGCTCCCACCACGCGAGCTCCACGTTCACCTTGAACAGCTCGTGCTTCAGCTCGCGCCACCCGTGGGGCTCCCGGGGCGCCATGTAGAGGTGTGTCTCCACCCCGTTCGACTTGAGCGCCCGGTAGAGCTCCACCGACTGGGGCGGCGGCACGCGGGGGTCGTTCTGGCCCACCAGAATGATGGTGGGCGTCGTCACGCGGGCGATGTCCTTGAGCGGCGAGTGCTCCCAGTAGGCGTCGATCGGCGCATCCTCCTCCCACGGCGTCCCGCCGAACCAGGGCGTGCGGTAAATGCGCACGTCGCTCTGCGCGTACATGGAGATCCAGTTCACGGCGCCCGCCCCCGATGAGGCGGCTTTGAAGCGATCGGTGAAGGTGATGATCTTGTTCGTCATGTGCCCGCCGCCGCTCCAGCCCATCTTCGCCATGCGCTCCCCGTCGACCAGCCCCTGCGCGATCAGGTGATCCACGCCGGTCATCACGTCGAGGTGCGCCTGGTTGAAGTAGTGGCCCACCATGTCCCGCAACACCGCGTCGCCGTAGCCGGTCGAGCCCCGGTAATTGGGCTGGAACACGAAGTAGCCCTTGGCGGTGAGCACCTGCACGTAGTCGCTCCAGCCCCCGAAGCCGAAGTTGTCGGCGGCCGCCGGCCCGCCGTGGGTCTGCACCACCAGCGGGTAGCGCCGTCCCGATCGGTAGTCCAGCGGATAGAACAGCAGTCCCTCGACCGTTGCCCCGTCGGCGCCTTCCCACTGGATCGCCTCCTGCCTCGGGAGCAGGAACTCGCGGTCCAGGTAGTCGTACACGCTCGTGACCTTGCGGGGCTCGCCCCCGCTTGCGGGCAGCAGGTGCACGTCGCCCGCGTTGGTCGGCTGATCGATGCCGAACAGGTGGGCATCGGCGGAGGGAGCGTACGACCAACTGCGGACGGCGTGGTCGCCGCTGGTGAGCTGGGTGACCCGCTCCGAGGCCACGTCCACCGCGAACAGCTCGCTGCGCACGCCCGTGTTGGCGGTGAAGTAGATCGTCGAGCCGTCCCGGCTCCACTGTGCCTCCTGCACCTCGTAGGGCAGATCCGGCAGGAGCAGGCGGTGGGGGCCGCCCGCGGCGGGGATCAGGAAGATGTTGTCGTTGTAGTACAGCTCGAACTGGTCGTTCGCGTCGGCGACGAACAGCACCCACTCCCCATCGGGCGAGACCTCGGCGCCCCCCTCCACGGCGCCGTTCGTGGTGAGGCGCAGGGCACCGCTCCCGTCGGCGCGCATCAGCCATACCTCGACCTCATCGATGTCGTCGAGCAGGGGGGTGGGGGCCCGGTGGTGGGCGATGGTGCGGCCGTCGCGCGCCAGGCGGTAGCTGCGAATCGAGAAATCGCCCTGTGTGATCCGCTGCTCCGACCCGTCCGTGACCGAAACCCGCCACAGGTGTTCCTGCTCGTAGTCCTCGTCGAACACGATGACGTCGTACTCCTCCTCGGGCTCGGGGTCGGCGGCGAGGAACAGAAGGGACTGCCCGTCGGGCGTCCACGTGATGTCGCCGACGCCGGTCTCGTGATTGGTCAGGCGCCGCGCCTCGCCTCCGGCATTGGACAGCAGGTAGATCTGCCGGTGCTCGTCGTCCCCCCGCTCGGCGAGGAAGGCGATGTGGCGGCCGTCGGGCGACCAGCGCGGCATGGACTCGCCGTCTTCGCCGTTGGTGAGCTGCACGGGCGCGGTTCCGTCTACGTTGATGCGCCAGATGTGGCTGATGCGCCGGTTGGCCTTCCAGTCGGCCTCGCCCAGCACGTACAGGAGCTGCGACCCATCCGGCGCGAGCTGCGGGTCGCGCAGCTGCGGCACCTCGAGCAGGTTTACGATGGTCATGGGGCGCTTGGCCTGTCCCAGCGCGGTGGCCGGTAGGACGAGAGCGGCCACGAGGATGAGCCACGGAAGCTGCCGGCGAAGCCTGGTCATCTGCTGCTCCTCTGAAGTGACGGGCCGGTGTGCGGCACGCGGTGTTGGGGAACCGGGGGATGCCGTGGGCAACGTGCCTGCGGTGCCCCCTTAGGGGCGATTCTACC
>CP070716.1:746039-754820 GCA_020350425.1 Gemmatimonadota bacterium | reverse complement strand
GATCTCGAGGCGCAGCGGCTTCCTGGCATTCGGGCCGATCGTGAGGTCGCTGCCCACGGCCACGTCGTCGAGTTGAGGTGGGGTGGCCAGCTGGGCGGTCACGAACTGGATGCGGTCCCAGCTCGGCAGCTCGGGGCCGGGCACCCCCATCGCGGCCACCGGCCCGTGCGCGCCCTTGAGCCCCTGGGCCGCGAGCGACTGGATCGCCTTGGTGTGCGGCTCCTCGGGCGTGCCGTGCACGTCCTGGTAGGCGCCCTGGTAGGCGCCCCGGTCGTACGGTTGCGGGTTCCGCCGCTCCCACTCGGCGATCTCGTCGGCGTCCACCCACACCCCGCCGTCCTCGATCCAGGCGGAGAACTTGTGGAGCCGCTCGGCGTTGTTGTACTCGCTGATGCCGGTGCGAAAGCGGAAGTCCCACTGGTGCACGCCGCAGATCAGGTTCTCGCCCTGGATGGAGCCGTCGGCCAGCAGCGCCCCGCGGTGGAGGCAGCGGCCGTACAGCACCGAGACCTCGTCGTCGTACCGCACGATCACGAGATCCACGCTCCCCACGAGGGCGTGGGCGGGCGTGCGGTCCTCGAGCGCATTCCATTCGATGATTCGCTGTTTCTGCATGTCTCCGCTCAACTCCATTACGTACGCCGCGGTTCCCTGCGGGGCTGCGTGGCGTACCCGCTGAGTGCCTATGCGGCGCTCGTCGATACCTCGTGCAGGTGCACGTCCCGCTGCGGGAACGGGATCGTGCAGCCGGCGCGCTCCAGCTCCTCCTTCAGTGCGCGAGTGAGGTCCCAGCGCAGCTGCCAGTAGTCGTCCCGCCGGCACCAGGGACGCACCACGAGGTTGACCGAGGAGTCGCCCAGCTCGTGCGCCCCGACGACGGGCGCCGGGTCGGCCAGGACCCGCGAGTCGGCGCCGAGCACGCGATGGATGGTGTCCATCGCCGAGCCGATGTCGTCGCCGTAGGAGATCCCCACCATGAGGTCGAGGCGGCGGGTCGCCTGCGCCGCGTAGTTCTTGATCGTGGAGCCCCAGACGGCGGTGTTGGGGATCACGATGCCGACGTTGTCGGGCGTCGTGAGCGTGGTCGTGAAGATGCCCACCGCCTGCACCGTCCCGCCCGCGCCGGCGGCCTCGATGTAGTCGCCCACCCTGAAAGGGCGGAACACCAGCAGCATCACCCCGGATGCGAAGTTGGACAGCGTGCCCTGCAGCGCCAGGCCCACTGCCAGGCCCGCCGCGCCGAGCACCGCGATGATCGACGCGGTCTGGATCCCCACCATGCCGAGCACCGCGATCAGCACGAACGCCAGCACGAGGTAGTAGGCCAGCGAGGAGATGAACGGGATCAGCGTCGGGTCCATTCTGCCGCGCTCGAGCGCCACGCGAATGCCGCGCCGGATCCACCGCGCCGCCTGCCGCCCGATGAACAGCACCACGATAGCGCCGAGCACCTTGAGGCCCCATCTGGCGAGCAGCGTGCTCACGAGCGGGATGAGATTTTCCAGGGAAAAGTTCGAGAAGTCCATGATTGGCCTGCCTGCAGGTGCGGTCTGCGTCACGGCTGCCCGGGCGCCGGGCGGCCTATTGAGGTCAGGGAACTTCGCGGGGAGCTACGCGGTGCGTCAACCTGCGAGGCGAGAGGCTAGAACGGCAGAGACAAGCCGATGTGCCACCGCGGTGCCCGCAGCGGGTGCAGCGCCGCTTGCGGTGTGAGCTCCACCTCGCGCCAGCGCTCCGTGCGGATCAGGAGCCCGATGCCGGCGCCCACCAGCGTCGAGGGCAACGCGATGAAGGCGAATGCCCTGAGCCACTCGTCGCCGCCGCACAGGGTATCGGGGTCGGAACAGAAGCCGGCGAGAAAGAGGAGCGAAGCCGTGGCACCGACCCCGAACCCGATCGCCCCCCCGGTCACCACCTTGGACGTCTCCCCGGCGCTCACCTCGATGCGGCGCACGCGGGTGAGCGGCAGGGTGAGCACCGGTGCACGGCTCTCGACGCGGAGCGTCAGCGAGTCGCTCGAGAGGTGATCGAGCGTTCCAACGTAGGGATCGCGGGAGTCACGAGGCACCGTCACCCGGACGCGAGCGCCGGGTATCAGGTCGTCGGCCTGCTGCGCGGTCAGCGTGCCGGGCGCGGCGAGCAGCAGAGCGGTGAGCCCTAGCGCAAGGCGACACCCAGGTAGTAGGGCCACACGATCAGCCCGAGAAGTGCCTTGCCGAATCCGAGCTTGGCGAATCCCAGCGTGAACAGCCAGCCGATGAACCATACCGACCCCACTTGCCCGCCTGTCTGTGCCTTAGACATCTGAGCCTCCTCAGAAGTTGCCTACTGCGTCCCTTCGAACCGCGGCCACAACTGCTGCAGCGTCTGCCGGGGGCCACGCCCCACGAAGTGCGTGAGATCCCGCTGCTCGCGCACCATGTAGGGGTGGGTCCAGTAGGCGGCGGAATCGAGGGTGGTGAAAAAGTCTCCGATCTCGTCGCGCTTGAAGCCGACCAGAATTGTCGGGTCGCCCGGCTTCTCCCCGGGGCCGAAGAACCAGTAGGTGCCCACCACCGAGACGGCCCCCGGCAGTCCGTGGCGCGGGCCGTAGAAGTCGATCGCGCCGGCCTCGCCGTAGTTGCTCGCCAGGATCGCGGCCTGCTCGCGCTCCTCGGGCGGCAGCGCGCGGTGCGCCCCTGCCACCGACTCGACGAACTCCTCCCATCCCAGCATGTCGGCGTAATCCTGGGGCAACCGCTCGACGGCGCCGACATTGGTGGTGCGGGCGCCCTCGACACCGAGAGCGGTGACGTAAGCCTCCATGCGCCCCGGGGGCAGCACGGGGAACCCGAGCGGCAGAATGAGAATGCCCCACGCGACCACGGCCGTGGCGGCCCCCCAGCGCAGCACCGTACCCCACCGCGGAATGCGCACCGCCTCCAGCACCACGGCGCCCGCCGCGAACAACGTGGGGTGCACCGGCCCGGCGTAGTACGGCTTGCCGCGCAGCACGACCAGGAGGATCAGCGCCCAGAGGCAGCTCCACCCCGCCAGGCCGAACGGCCGGAAGCGCTTGGACCCGACCAGCGCCGCGAGCCCGACGAACAACAGGATGCCGGTGGCGGGATTCCACAGTAGGTGCTCGGTGAGGAACTCGAGCGGCGTGACGCGGGCGAGCTGCGCGCTCCTGAGATCGCCCATCTGGTCGAAGATGGGAAACCCCAGGCGAATTTGGCCGAGGATGCTGGGACTCCCAATGACGAACGCCGTCGCGGCGGCGATCCACGGCCACGGGGTCTTGAGCGCCCGCCGCGCGGGCGTGACCGCCAGGGCCAGGAGCACGGCGAGCCCGAAGATCAGCATGGAGTACTTGGAGAGCAGCCCGAGCCCGCACGCGGCGCCGAACACGAGCCACCAGCGCGGCTCGGGTTTCCTGCTCCATCGTACCAGGGCGTACAGCCCCAGCGTCCACCAGAACTGATCCAGCACGACGGGCTGGAACAAGGTGGCCGAGCGCATGAACAGGGGGCTGCACAGCACGCACAGCGCCGCGACCCCCTGCGCGAAGCGCCCGCCGCCGAGCTCCCGTGCGATCAGCGCGGCGAGCGCCATGAGCCCCGCACCGAACAGGGCGGGGAAGAACCGCACCGCGAACACCGAATCGCCCAGGAGCCCCCGCGCGAGCTCCGACAGCATCGCGATGAACGGCGGGAAGTCCATGCGGAAGAGCCGCAGGTGCTCTCCCATCGCCATGTAGAGGAATTCGTCGCGGTGGAACTCGTAGGGCCCGAACGCATTGGTGCCGAAGTGCAGCGCCAGCTTGACGGCGATCAGCGCGCCGATGACGGCGAACGCGACCGGCGGGCGCGGCACGGTGGCCGGGGCCGGTGTCGCCGCGAGGGGCCCGCCCGCGGGGATGCGCCTACTCCTTCTTCTCCGGGGTGGAGCGCTTCACGACCGCCGCCCCGCGCCCCGGCGCCAGCGCCTCGCCGGCCGCGGCGTCCACCGAGCGCAGGTGCAGATCGCGCTGCGGGAACGGGATCTCGATCCCGGCCTCCTTGAGCGCACTGTTGACCGCCACCTTGACTTCGCTCTCGATGAAGATCCAGCGGTCATACTCGGCGGTCCAGAAGCGCAGCTGGAAGTCGAGCGAGCTCTCGCCGAAGCCCATGAACAGCACGTACGGCTCGGGATGCTCCAGCGTGTCCGCGTGGCTCTTCGCCTGCTCCAGCAGGATGTCCATGACGCGCTGCGGATCGGTGCCGTACGCCACGCCCACGGCAATCTCGATGCGGCGCAGCCGGTCGGACAGCGTCCAATTGATGACCCGCCCCGAGATCAGGTCGCCGTTGGGCACGATCACCTCCGCGCCCGCGAAGGTGCGCACCACGCTGGCCCGAATGCCGATCTGCTTCACGCTGCCCACGAGGTTCTCGATCTCGATCGTGTCGCCGATCTGAATGGGTCGCTCGAACAGCAGAATGAGCCCCGAGATGAAGTTGTTGACGATGTTCTGCAGGCCGAAGCCGATGCCCACGCCCAGTGCACCGGCGAGGATCGTGAACTTGGTGAGGTCGAACCCGGCGGCACCCGCCGCGATGAAGAAGGCGAACACGAGCACGACGTAGTACACGCTCGTTGAGATCGTCTCGGGCATGCCGCGGGGCAGCGCCACCCTCGTGAGCACGTCATCGCGCAGTACGACGCGCACGCCGCGCGCAATCATCAAGCCGAGCCACAGCGCGATCAGGAAGACCGCGATGTCGAGGATCGAGATCTGCCAACTCCCGATGCTCACCTCCTCGGTGAGGATCGCCCCGGTGGCTCCGCGCACCTCGTCCCACATGCGGAAGCGGCGGAAAACGAACACCGACCAGAGCAGTGCGCCGCCGACGTGTACCAGACTCGCGGCGCGCTGCGCGAGGCGATCGCCGTGGTCACGCAGCACGCGGGACGACTGCGCCGTCTGTGTGGCGAGGCCGGCGTAGATCGCGGCGTCGGCCGACCGCACGCCGAGCAGCACGATCAGCCCGATGAGGGCTGCGCTGACGGTGCCCTCGACCAGCAGCTCCGCGAGCGCCGTGTATCCAACGATGTTGGCGAGCACCGAGACGCCGAGCAGCGCCGCGCCGATCGGCAGTAGGACGACGAACGCCCGTTCCCATCGGGTGGCGCGCGCCTCCGGATCGCGGCGCTCCGCACGCAGCAGCCGCACCACGCCCGCCAGGACCGCGGCGGCGATCACGAGGATCACGACGCGCAGGATCCACGGACGGCCGACGAACAGGTCGAACAGATCGTAGGTGAGGTAGGCCGCGATGAGCCCGTAGACGGGGCGTACCAGGCGGGACGGGACGAGCCCCGGCACCAGGCGCAGGAGCGCCAGCAACGCCACGACGGCGACCGCATCGTAGAACACGCTCGGCGCGAGCGGATGGAGCAGCCGGTTGAACAGCACCGAGAGGAGCAGGCCAGTCGCGAAGGGTCGCTGGATGAAGTAGCCTGCCCGTGCCACGGCGTCCGCGTCGATGCCGCCGCGCCGCGTGCGCCGGGCGAGCGCCGCCATGGCCGCGGTGAATATGAGGATGAGCAGGAGGTGTGCCCAGAGTCGCTGCGCGTGGGTCCGGTAGTAGTCCTCCACCGTCGCGAGCCGCTCCGTGAGCGTCGGCGTGGCGCGCTCCGCCCCGGCCTCTCGCACCGCCCCGAGCTGCCACAGCGGGGGGTCGCCGGCACTCAACAGCCGGCGCCGAGCGCCCGCCTTCGCCGCCTCGATGCTGGTGAGGAGTTCAGCGACCACGATCGCCTCGTCAGCGATCTGATTCTGGAGCGTGAGTTGCCGCGACCTCGGCCGGCGGACCTGCGCGTCGAGCTCATTGATCTCCTCCAGCAACGCAGCGACGCGCTGGCGCAGCGCTGCCGGCAGCTCCATGGCGCTGGCGGAGTCCCGCGTGAGCTGCCACGCGGTCCGGAGTCCTTCGAGCCGCTCCCGCTTGGCGGTCAGCGCCTGGGTGCGCTGCTCCAGCTCCCGGCGCCACCCCTCGAGCCCGGCCCGGTAATTGAGCCACTCGGTCTCGAGGTCCTCGAGATCGCGCATCAAAACGTTTTCAAGATCCGCGTCGCGCAGCCGCTCCGCCCGCGGGCGCATGACCGCCGAGGCGGCGCGGAAGACGGAGTCGATCGCCCCGATGGCGGTATCGGCCGTGAGGTCGGAGCGAATGCGGCGCAGCGCGGCTGTCGCCTGCTCCGCCCGCTGCGGGATGTCGGTCGCCTGGATGGCCAGCGGGCCAACGGGGGCCGCCGCCGTGTCGGTCGGCGGCGGGGGTGTCGGCGGCCGCTCCTGGGCCGCCAGCGTCCCGTGGTGCATGGCCGCGAGAAGCAGGGCCAGGGCCACTGCCGCGACCGGGCGATACCGCGTGGTCGTCATGGCTCTACCGTGCCTTCCGGCTGCGTCGTCGGTCGCGTAGCTCCTCCAGGGCGCCCCGCACGTACACCCGCGTCATCTCCTTGCGCCATGCGAGGCCGAAATCGGTGTTGTCCATCGGCTTGGATGGCTTGAACGCCGCCGCGGCCGCCGCGGCGATCGCGTCGTCGTCGAGCGATGTCCCGATGACCGCCCGCGCGGCCTCGGGCACTGGCAGCGGGTAGCTCGCCACCGCGCCGAGCACGATGCGGGCATCCGCGACGAGTGAGCCGTCCCACCGGATCCACGCCGCCACCCCCAGCACCGGGAAGTCGAAGGTACCGCGGCGCCGCAGCTTCCAGTACGTCGCATCCCAGTCGTCCGTGGCGGGGAGCCGCACCTCGGTGACGATCTCGTCGGGATGTTTAGTGAGATAGCGGATGCCGTCGTCGTTGAAGAAGCTGCCCGCCGGGACGATGCGTTCGTCGTCGGGGCCGGCGAGCACCAGCTCAGCGCCGAGGGCCACGGCCACCGGAGCCGTGTCACTCGACTGCACGGCCCAGCAGCGCGGGCTGGAAGGCGCTACCCAGCAGATCTCCCCGTCCTTCTTCATGCAGAAGTCGATCGCCTTCCGCCACTCGTACGTCTGGTTGTAGTAGTTGCAGCGCGTGTCGAGACAGAGGTTCCCTCCGAACGTGCCCATGTTGCGCAGCAGCGGCGTGCTCACCAGTTCCGCCGCATGCGCCAGCGCCGCATGCCCCTTGCGCACGCGCGCGTGAGTGTGCAGCGCGGTGAGCGTGACGCCGGCGCCCACCGAGAGTTCCACGCCGGCTTTGCCGCCAGTGATGCGGGAGAGTGCCCGGATGCCCGCCAGCGAGATCACCACCTTGGGCTCCTGGTGCCGCCGCTTCATGTTGGGGTAAAGGTCCGTCCCCCCGGCGACGTACATCCCGTCGGGGCCCGCGTCCTGCTTCATGCGCAGGGCCTGCCGTACGCTCTTGGGCTCGAGGTAGGTGAACGCGGGGAGTCGCAGCATGGCTACCGGCTCACTCGCTCCAGCGGATCTCGAAGTCCACTGCCCAGTCGCCGCTCGGCATCAGCTTGCGGGACCGTTCCTCCACAAGCACGTCACGGCCGCCCGACATCGACACCGCCTTGTTGGAGTATCCGAGGCAGGCGGGGCGGAGCCAGTCGAGGAACATCTCGGGCAGCTCGAAGTGCACCTTGGCGAAGCCTTTGTCGGCGGCGGGCACGGTGACACTGCCGGTCGTGAAGAAGCGGCTCCACAGCTTGGGGTAGTTGCCGATGACGAACGATGGGTGTGCCAGCTTGATGAAGATCTTGTACACCGCGTTGAGGCTGCGGTCGGCGATGTACTCGTACATCCTCGCCAGCTCGCGGTCGTCCCGCTGTCCCGTCTCCTCCGCCACAGCATGGGTCATGGCCTTGAACGCCGGGAAGGAGTAGCCGCCGAAGGGAACCAGTGCGCCCGTCCAAATGGCGGCCTGCTCCAGCGGCAGGCGCGACAGCGCCCGTCGCCACACGTCCTCGCCGTGCTCCTTGAGGATGTACTCCTTGGCGAATACGAAATTCACGCCCTTGGCGACCGCATCGGTCATGGCTGCACCGCCTTTCCGTCGCCGCCCTCCCATGGCGGCGGGACCCGCGTCGGCTCGGGCCATGGCACGTCCGGAAAGCTGGTCGGCCCGTGGCGCGGGTCGTCACCCTTCGCCTTGCGCTTCAGTGCCTTGAGTACCTTTTCGGGCGTAATCGGCACCTCGTCCACGCGCACCCCGACGGCGTCGTACACGGCGTTGGCCACGGCTGGCATCACTGGCAGCAGCGGCCCCTGGCCGACTTCCTTGGCGCCGAACGGCCCCTGGGGATCGGGATCCTCGATCAGGTACGTCACCACGTCGCACATCTCGAGCGTGGTGGGGCTCTTGTAGTCGAGCATGCTGGGGATCTTGTGGACGAGGCTCCGCTTCTCGCGGTACGCCATCTCCTCCATCAGCGCCTCGCCCAGTCCCATGTACACGCCCCCCTCGACCTGGCCCATCACCGTGACCGGGTTGATGCTGCGGCCGATATCGTGGGCGATCCAGATGGTGGGCACCCGGACGATGCCGCTGTCCGGATCGACCTCGACCTCCGCGATCGCGGCACTGTACGAGTAGGCCGGTGACGGCCCCACGCCCGCGCCCCGGTAGCGGCCGGGACTGCGCGGCGGGGTGTACGATCCCACGGTCCCGATCGTCCCCTCGGCGCCCTCGGCGAGCTGCACCGCCTCGGCGAAGCCCATGCCGATGTCGGGGTCCTCCACGTCGAACACGCGGTTCTCGGCGAACGCCAAGCGGAATTCCGGCACGTCCAGCTTCTGTGCCGCGTGCCGCGCCAGG
>CP070716.1:736927-745939 GCA_020350425.1 Gemmatimonadota bacterium | reverse complement strand
TCGGCGCCATGGCGCCGAGCGCCGCCACCCCCTCGCCCACCTGCGACTCAATCCACCGCGCCACCCCCGGGTGCGCGAGGAGCGCCTCCCCGGTGTAGACGATGGGAAGCCCGGCCAGGTCGGCGGGGAGCTTCTCGTTGCTGAGCCGCCCGCGCGCCACCAGCAGCGGGACGACCACGACGGGGCGCTCGGTGAGCCCGTACTGCAGTGCGATCACATCCCGTATCTGCCGCACGGCCTCGGCTCGCACCGCGTCGGGGGCATCGTCGCGCACCAGCCCCACCTTCACATCGCGGAACCCGGTCCAGGCCGACACGCTGTCGGCCAGGATCCGCAGGTGCTCCATCCACGTCGCCCACCGCTCGGGAGCGTTGGGACCGTGGCCCACGATGTGCAGCGCCTGCTCTGCCGGCTCCTCGGCGAGGGCCAGCGCCCGGTTCGCCAGGACCCGGGCGATCTCGGGGGCGTCGTCCATTCCGGGGGCGAGCACCATCGGCACCCCGGCGGTCGCGCGCTCGATCCCGCCCATCGCTAGGTGGTGCCGCATAGACGCCGACAGCGAGTCGGTCTCGCCCACGAGGTAGCGGATCTGCTCATAGTGGCCGCTGTGGCTCGACACCAGGAGCGGAACGACGACGATCCGATGGGCACGCGCCTCCACCAGGCGGGCCACCGCAACCTGGAACGGGTTGTCGCCGGCCCCGGGGCCCATCAGGAACGTCACTTCCACCGGCCCGCCCGTCTCGACCATCGCCGTCACGGCGAGCACCTGCGCGTTCCACTCGGGCCCGCCCCCGTGGGCGACGACGAGCGTGCCGACGGGGCCCGCCGTCTGGGCCGAGGCCGGCGACCATCCGGCGGCCGCCAGGAGGAGACAGGAAAGCAGGGAGGCGACACGGACGCCCTGCCTTGTCGCGCCAGGGCAGACAGCCCGCCGGGCGGGCGTTAGCATTGGGGTGGACATCGTGTGGCTACTGGACTCGACGTGGGGATCCTAGGAATCTCAAGCGGGTGGACGGGGTTGGTGCACACCGCAACACGAACAATCCCGAATGTACTTTGGGTATATAACGTCGTCAATGAACCCCTTTTCGAGGACCACCCAGCATGGTACGGCGTCCGCTCCGCAAGCTGAGCCTCCCGGATCCCGCGGAACGGGCTTGCGGCCTGTGGCTGGGCGAGCTGGAAGAGCGGCTGGCCGACCCACAGTGCGATCGGTACCGGCTGTGCCGGGATGTGCTGCTGGACATCTACTACCCGGGCCTGGCCAGCTACGACGACGTGGTGGCCGATCCGGAGGTAGCTCCCGCGACCCGGGCGGCGCTGCTGGCGCTCGACCCCCACAACGTCACGCTGGAGCCCGAGTACTACGACGAGATCGATGCGGCGCGGTACGCGCGCGTGAAGCCACTGCTCTGGCTGTGGCAGAGCTTCGACCGCTCGCCGCTGGGGGGCGGAAACGTGGATGTGGGCGTACGCTTCCGCCGCATCCTGGCACCGCACATCTTCCGGCGGTGCGGCAAGAACTTCAAGTGCTTCCAGTACGTCGAGTTCTCCTTCGGGTACAACATGGCGGTGGGTGACGACGTGGTCGTGCACCGCCACGTGCTGCTCGACGACCGGGGCGGGATCGTCCTCGGTCACCGCGTCTCGGTGGCCGACTACGCCAACATCTACAGCCACACCCACGCACTGGCCGATCAGGTCGACGTGACGGACGCGGAGGTCGTGCTCGAGGACGGCGTGCGCATCACCTATCACGCGACCGTCCTCGCCGGCGTGCATGTGGGCGAGGAGGCGATGGTCGGCGCGGGAGCGGTCCTCACCAAGGACGCCAAGCCCTGGCACCTCTACCTCGGGGTGCCCGCGAAGCCGGTCCGGGTCAAGCCCAACGCGCCGCCCGGGATCACCGACGACCCGCGGCACGCGCCCACATGACCCTCCTCTGGATTCTGGTGACCGCGGTGGCGGTCGCCGTGGGGTGGTGGCTCGGGAGGCGGATGGCTGCGGTCCCCTCCGCGCGGGGAGCCCGCGGCGCCCTGCAAGAAACCCGCACCGAGCTCACCAGGCGACTGAACGAGCTGTTCTCGCTGCAGGAGCTCGCTTACGTGCTCTCCGACTCCATCCACCTGGACCGGATGGCGGAGCAGGTCGCGCGCTACGTGCAACGATTCCTGCAGTGTGATGGGGCGGCGGTGGCGCTCGCGCTCGACGCGCCCGACCGCCTCAAGGTGCTGTCCGCCTTCGGGATCCTGTCCCGGCTGGAAGGCCTCGAGGCCAGCGCTTCGGGGGAATCGGGGCTGATGGGCGCCGCCATGGTGAAGGAGCAGCTGCAGGTGGCTTCCGGCGAGGATGCACCGCCCTTGCTGGGAAGCCTCGAGGCCGAGCGCGCGGCGGCGGTGCCCCTGCGCGCGCATGGCATGACCATCGGCGCCGTCGGGGTGGCCCGGCATCAGGGCAGCGACTTCTCGGAGGAGGATCTCCGACTCCTCTCCACCGTCGCGACGCACGCCGCCATGGCGCTCGCCAACGCCCACTTCTTCTCCCTGGTCCACAGTGGGAAGCTCCAGTGGGAGACCACATTCGACGCGCTGGCAGACGGCGTGGCCGTGGTGGACCAAACCGGCCGCGTACGCCGCGCCAACCGCTCGCTCGCGGCCATGCTGGGCGTGACGCTCCCCGACGTGATCGGGAAGGATCTGGAGCGTCTGCTGTTCGGTAGGTCACCGGAGCTGGCGGGACTGCTCGACACGGCCCGTCGGCAAACCCGCTGCCCCCCGCTCACCGTGCGCTCGGCCACGCTCAACCGGATCCTGCGGATCACGGCCTCGGCCATCAGCGCCGACGTGGCGAGCGGGTGGGTGGCGATCCTGATGGAAGACGTCACCGAACAGAAGGCGTTTGAAGCGCAGTTGATCCAGAGCGAGAAGATGGCCGCCGTGGGCCAGCTGGTATCCGGCGTGGCCCACGAGCTCAACAACCCGCTCACGTCGATCGCCGGGCTTTCGGAGTTCCTGCTCCAGCGGCCCGAGCCGAGCGAGGCAGACCGGGGACACGTCCGCGTGATTCACGAACAGGCGGAGCGGGCGGCGCGCATCGTGCAGGACCTGCTCACCTTTGCCCGCAAGGGTCCCTCCGAGCCCGCCGGCATCGACCTCAACGAGGTCACTGAACGGGCCGTGTCGCTGATCAGTTACGAGGTGCGGCTGCGCAAGGCAGACCTGGAGATGGCGCTGGCGGACAAGCTCCCGTCGGTGCTCGGAGACCGGCACGAGATCCAGCAGGTCGTGCTGAACCTCCTCACCAACGCGATCCACGCGGTGGGGGAGGTGCCGCCGGGGGCGCCGCGTCTCGTGCGCGTCAGCACCGAGCGCAAGCGCAACAAGGTCGTGCTGCGCGTCGCCGACTCCGGCCCGGGCATCCCCGAGGAGCTGCTGCCGCGTATCTTCGACCCCTTTGTCACCACCAAGGACCCCGGCAAGGGAACGGGACTCGGTCTCGCGATCTCCTTCCGCATCGCCGAGAGCCACGGCGGGACCATCGAGGTGGAGCGTTCGAGGTGGGGGGGCGCCCTGTTTGCGCTGTCGCTGCCGGCCGCCGATGCGCGAGCCACGCCCCCCGGCGTACAGCGTCCCGATGGAGCAGCCCAGCAGCCGCCAGCGCCGGAACAGCCGCCGCGCGGACGCCGCGTGCTGCTGGTGGACGAGGACCCCGGGGTGCGACGAATGATCGGCATCCTGTTCGCGCAGGACGGGCAGGAGGTGGAGGCTGCGGGCGACGCGGCGCACGCGCTCGATCTGCTCAAGCGCCACACGTACGATCTGGTGCTGGCCGACCCGCGAATCGCCGTGTCGGCAGGGGAGTCGCTCGCCACCGTGCTCTGCGCGCGTCATCCCGAGCTCAAGCCACGCACCATCTTCATCACCGCCGACGTCCGATCGGAGACCGACCAGTGGCTCACCGGGCTCGGGTGCCGCTACTTTCGCAAGCCGTTCGTGGTACGCGAGCTGCGCGCGGCGGCCGCCGAGATCCTCGCCCCGGCGCAGCCCAACCCGACTCAGTAAGAAGAAGGGAAGCTCAGGTGTCGTGGTGCCGCTGCGTTCCGCGCGCGCGGGAGAGCACCGCTTGCAGTCGCGCAGAGAGCGCGCGGGCGCGGAACGGCTTGGACAGGAAGTCGTCGGCTCCGAGCTCAAACACGCGCACCTCGGCGTCCTCGTCGCCCCGGGCGGTCAGCACCACTACCGGGATGTCCTCAGTGGCCTGGCGGGAGCGCAGGTGGCTCAGGACTCCGTAGCCGTCGAGGCCGGGGAGATTGAGGTCCAGCACGATGATGTCCGGCGCGTGACGGTCCACCTGGTCGAGCGCCTCCACCCCGTCACCCGCTTCGGTGACCGCATAGCCGTCGCGCTCCAACAGGTCGCGCATCACCTTCCGTAGCTGGTCCTCGTCGTCCACCAGCAGCACCTTTGCGCCCGCGACGCGTCGGTCCTGCTTCTCGACCGGCTCCAGCAGGTCGAACTCCTCGGAGAGCGCCGTCGCAGCCGCATTCACCTCGGCGTCCGATTCCTTGCTCGGTTTCGCACGGCCTCCCTTCGAGCGTCCCGCCCCGCCGGATGACCGCCGCCGCCTGGGCTCTTCCGCGCCGCCCATCTCGTCCTCCTGCGGCACGTCCACCACGCGCAGCAGCTCGTCGATGGTGGACTCGCCCCGCAGGATGTGCGACAGCCCGCTGTCCCACAGCGAGCGCATCCCGTTGCGGCGCGCGACATCGGCAATCCGGTCGGCCGTCTCGCCCGCCCCGATCGCACGCTCCACGTCGGGCGTCACTCGGAGGATCTCCATGATGGAGAAGCGGCCACGGTAGCCGGTCATCGCGCATTCCGGGCATCCCACCGCCCGATACACCGGCGTGTCACTCGGGATCCAGCGCTGCAGCTTCAACGGAATCTGCTCGACCCATACTTCCTTGCACGTGGGGCAGAGCCGCCGCATCAGGCGTTGGGCCACCACGCCCCGCAGCGCGCTGGAGATCTTGTACGCCTCCATCCCGATGTCCACGAGCCGCGTGACCGCATTTGCGGCGTCGTTGGTGTGCAGCGTGGAGAGCACGAGGTGGCCCGTCAGGGATGCCTGCGTGGCGATCTGCGCCGTCTCCTTGTCGCGGATCTCGCCCACCAGCACCACGTCGGGATCCTGCCGCAAGATCGACCGCAGCGCGGCCGCGAACGTGAGACCGGCTTTCTCGTGCACCTGCACCTGCACGATACCCTGGATGCGGTACTCGACCGGATCCTCCACCGTCACGATATTCACGCCTTCACTCTGCACGTGGCGTATCGCCGAGTAGAGCGTGGTCGTCTTTCCCGAGCCCGTCGGGCCGGTGCACAGAATGATCCCGTCGCGGAACTCGAGCAGTTCGCGAATCTGCTCCGCCTCGTTGGGATTGAGCCCGAGCTTCTCCAGCGAGAGGACGGTCTTCGAGGTGTCGAGGACGCGGACCACCACCTTCTCGCCGAGCGACGCCGGCAGCGTCGAGACGCGGAGGTCCACCGGGATACCGTTCACCGCCACCCGTGCCCGGCCGTCCTGCGGCCGCAACCGGTCGGCGATGTCCAGACCCGAGATGATCTTGATGCGAGAGATGAGCGGCAGTCCGGCTGCTCTCGGAATCTTCATCACCTGGCGCAGCACGCCGTCGATGCGGTAGCGGACGGCGACGCCGCCCTCCTCCGGCTCGATGTGCACGTCGCTCGCGCGGGAGTTGATCCCCTCCGAGAGGATGAGGTCCACCAGCCGCACCACCGGCCGCTGCGACGCCTCCTCCGCCGAGATGGTCAGCTCATCAGCGTCCGGCGGCTCGTCCTCCAGCGTGGTGATCTGCGATTCCCCTGAATCCATCCCCTCGAGCAGCTGCTCGATCACGTTCTCCGGCCGGTAGAACTCGTCGATCTTCTCGCGAATCCTCCCGGGGCTCGCCAGCTGGATGCGCACCTCCCGCCCCGTGGCGAACGCCAACGTCTTCTCGCAGTCGAGATCGAACGGATTGGCGGTGGCGATCTCGAGGAAGGAGTCGGTCATCCGAATGGGCAGGATCTGATACCGGCGCGCCACCTGCTCGGCGACTATCTCCCGAGCCTGACGGTCGCTCGTTGACACGTCGGCGAGCTTGAGACGGAACCGAGTGGAGAGGCTGCTCAGCAGGGCCTCGTCGGAGACGAGGTCGTCGCCCACGACCAGCTCCCACAGGGAATCGCGTTTGGTCTCACTCTGACGAATCTCTTCGAGCTTCTCCGGGCCGATCAACTCCTCGAGCGTCGGAGCGAGCCACTCATCCTTGAACAGCGTAACGGCAACACCCCCGGAAGCGTATGTCGGACAACGAGATGGGACCTATCCTGCTGAAGTTACGCGCCCCCCGCTCCGTTCGCCAGCGGGGCCTGCGCAGCGGCGCTCGACCAGCCTAGCCGCCAGCGGGGCTCTCGGCTGTGCCGAGAGTCACTTGTCTCACAGGATGTCCCACAGATCCCGCCGGACGTCGAGCACCAGTCCGACGTTCTTCTCCCTCGGGCTCCACCCGACGTCGAGCCGGAAGAACCGGTGGAACCACTCCACCCCGAGCCCGACCACGGGCCGGACCCCCTCGGAGGGTCGCCACGGCATCCCCTCGATGGCGCTGCCCGCCCATCCGAGGCTGACGTAGGGCGCCAGCACGAGCTCGCGGCCGGTGTTGGCGAAGGGCCCCAGGGGGGCGGCCGGAAAGGGGACGGGGAGCTGCCACTCCACGCTGCCGAACACGGCGTGGCGGCCGCCCCAGGCCCGGAAAGGGTCACCCACGAGGGTGCCGCGCCCCCCAAGCACGAACGAGCGGTGCGGTGGCAGATCGGCGGATCCCCAGCCACCCCAGGCCCGCACCACCAGCGCCGTCCGGCCGACGGGCGCGTGCGCCCGTGCGGCGGCCCGCACGCGGGCATACTGGGCGCTGTCGCCGACGCCTCCCTCGAGCGCGAGGTTTCCGCTCACGCCGCCGCGGACCGTGAGCTCAGCGCTCTGCCGCTCCAGCGTGAGCACGCCCACCCCCCACGTACCGGTCCCCAGGGGTGGGTTCTCCCGAAACTCTCCGGTCGCGGGCGTGGTGTTCACCTCCACGGTGGTGGTTCGCTCGACCCCGGCCGTCAGCGATATGCCTCCCCGGGTCCCGAAGCCCCGCCGGACCGTGGCGAGCCCCCGGTCGGACAGGTAGTAGTCGCCGAAGTCCTTCCCCGCCTCCTGGGCCATGAGCGAGTTGAGCGCCGGAGAGATGATCAGCTCGTCGCCCACGTCCTTGAGCGTGCGCGCTCCCAGCAGCGCCACGCTCCAGCGGCCGCTGCCGTACGCCACGCGGAACCGCCCCTTGAGCCGGCCGTCGCTCAGGCCCACCCCACCCCACACCCGCACCTCCGTCCGCTTGCTCCCCGGCCGGAGGATCCAACCCAGTCCCGGAGCCAGGCCTTCCACCCGATTGAAGTGGAGGAGATCGGACAGGCCGCCCACGCTGGGCCGGCTGCTGGCCAGGCCCGTGAGCACGTTGGCGCCCGCCACCTCGCTCACCTGCCCCCGCACCTCCTCCAGATCGAAGGCCCTCACGGGGGCAGCCACCTCCCTGATGGCAGCATCCAGCGGCACCTCCCAGGCGAACGTGTCGCGTTCGGCCCGTGGTGCCGCCACGATCTCCGGGCCCAGGAAGAGATCGTTGGCCAAGCCCACATTGAACTCGTAATCCTCGATCTCCCAGCGCCCGCGGATGATCCCCCGCGCCGGGAGATCGAGGAACTTCGTGCGGCGGCGGATCTCGATCTCCTGGTGCCGGGGCAGCCAGTAGCGCCCCTCCCACAATCCGTTCTCGAGCACCACCGTGATGTCCTCGAGCGTGTCGTCGAGGTAGGCGGCACGCGTGAAGCTGAACCGGAAGAACACCAGCTCCGCGGTGTCCATGTCGAAATAGAGATTCCCCACCACGCGCGGCGCGGTGAAGTCCCTGGGCCGCACCAGCACCTCGTACACGCGCACCACGCGTTGCGGCAGCCCGAGGGTCAGCGAGTCGGCGAGCGCGTACTCGTAGAGCTCCGGCCCCTCCGCGGCGAGCGGGTGCGGCACGTCCTGCACCTCGTCTCCGTGGCCCATGCGGATGCGATCGCCGAACATGTTCTGTACGATCCCCAGATGGTCGCGGTGATACGCGATGTCCGTCGGCAGGTCCTTGCGGTCGCGCCAGCCGACGATCCGCTGCTTGCTGCGGTCCGGAGTTCTCCAGTAGACTTCGAGCACCAGCTCGTCGGACTTGATGAGCCTCGGTGGCTCCGCGAGCCCCTCACCGAGCTGTCCGAGAAAGAAGACGAACCCATGCGCCCGCACACGGTAGTCTTGCAGAGAGCTGTCGGCTTGTTGTTTCGCACGCTGCGCGATCCCGCGCGCCACCAGGGCGGCGGAGCGCGGGCTGTTCCATTCCTGGGCCAGCAGCTGTACAGGGAAGAGCGCGACGACGACGGCGAGAGGCAGGCGCAGAAGAGACATCACCGCGCAATATCACGGCGGCTGCTGGCGGCGGCAAGCGCCCTGCTCGGGGCGGCGTGCGGCGATCTGGCGCCGACCGGGGAGCCGACCCTCTCCACCGAGGATCTCCTGATCCTCGCGACCCAGCCCGGCAGCCCAACCGTGTCACAAACGAGCTTCTTCCTGCCCAACGACCGGACCTGGGCGCGGCTGCTGCTGCACGACGACGCCTTCAACACCCTGTACCTGGATCTCAGTGCTCCCGCCGGCTCGCTCCTGAGCCTGAACGATCAGCCCGTGGCCGCCGACGACTCGGTGAGGGTCACCGTGCAGCCCCGGTTCGGCACGTACGGGCTCACCCTCTCGCCCGCGGGATTGGAGTTCACGGCGGCCCGGCCCACAGCGACGTTTTCATTCGCGCGCTACGGGGATCTCTCCGTGGCCGACGACGCCGCCAGTTACGCCTCGCGAGCGGAGTACGCC
>CP070716.1:727687-736827 GCA_020350425.1 Gemmatimonadota bacterium | reverse complement strand
GTGTTGAAGTAGTCCACACGCGGTCCGATCGCGAATTGCGCGGCGCGGCCCAAAGGCAGGACGAGCAGCTGCTCGACGGTGACCTGCCGCTGGCTCACCCGGTAGTAGTCGTCCGGCTGGGTGAGCTCCGTTTCGTTGCCCAAGCCGAAGAAGCGCAGCGTTTCGACGCCCGAGGCCAGCGCATACGTGCGCAGGTGCACCCGCGAGTTAGGCCAGTAGGTGTCCAGCTCGAAGTCAAAGCGGCCGGTCTTGGCGCCGGTGGCGTACCCGGCGCGCACCTGCGACCACGATCCGTAGGGAAGGGACCGGAACGCATAGTGCGTGACGTTGGCCCCGGCGCCGAAGAACATCCCGACGTCCGGACCGGCCATCAGCCACAAGGAGCCCTGCCAGCGCCGCCCCCAATCGCGCGGTGGCAACTCGGTTTCCCACCGCTTGGGCGGTGGCGTGTACGACCGCCGGTCCACGACGACCGGTGTGGGGCCGCTCGCCCGATCGTTCCCGGTCGCGTAGAAGTTGACCATGCCCACCCGCGAGGAATCGATCACCACATCGCTGCCGCCGCCCACGATGCGCAGGGTGATACCGTACCCGGGGCCGCGCACCAGCACCCGGTCGTCACCCCCGTGCAGGAAGATGCGGAGCTCTTTCGTTTCGTCCTTGTGGAAGTGGCGGAGCAGGTAGGGGATCGATCGACCCGATTCCGGAAGCGTGCTGGTGATTGTGACGTCGACGGAGCCGTCTTCGTGACGGTCGAGCAACACGGTCTCCGCCTGGTTCGTGCCGTGGAGGTCCACCTCGCCCGCGAGGAGGCGGTAGAATCGGTCGGCCGCTTGGTGTAGCTTGTCGCGCCGCGCCTTGAGCGCACGACTCAGCCGCTCACCGTCGAGGGTGTAGTACTCCGGCGGCAGCGCGCGCACCGCGTGGTCGATCACCGAGTCGGTGAGGCGGAACTTGAGCTCGGCCGTCACCGAGTCCCACGTCGGCTTCTCGAGCCCCACCAGAAAGCGCCGGTCCAGCTCCCGACCATTCCAGGTGAGCCCCTCGATGTTGGGATAATCGTCGCCGAACTCCACGAACTGCGGCATGTAGTAGCGCGTCAGGCTGAGCCCGAGCCCGTCGAACCGCACGAGCGCCTGGTCGCGATCCTCCGGAATCGGATACCAGTGGGTCACGGGATCGTCGGCGAAGCGCGCCCATCCCCACTGGCCGCGATGCCGGTCCCAGTCACCGATCAGCAGGTCGAAGAGCCGCTCGTACAGGAACGCACGCGCGTCCACCTGATCGGCGGGGCCGCGCTCGACCCGCTCGAAGATCTCGTCACCGTCGATGATCTCAACGGCTCCCGCGAACCCTGGGAGCCCCGGCTCCACGATGGGGCGGCGTGCGATGTATCCCAGCGTGCCGGCGAACCGCTCGCGATGCTCGCCGAGCTTGGGATCGTCGGGCAGCACTACGAGCATTGGATCGGTGTGGAGGATACCCGCCCCCTCCATGAGCGGTGCCAGCATCGAGGGCGCACCCGGATGGGCCGAGTGCGTCTGGTCCTGCACGACGTCGTCGACGAAGGTGCCTTCGAAGCTCTCCGGCAGGACCTCGACGTCCTTGTCCACCGAGCGAAAGCCATACTCGTACCCGTCGGCGCCGCGGAAGCGCAGCGACTTGGTCTGGAAGCCGCCGCCTGCCGTGGTGGGGGTGAGGCCGCCCGCGAAGGTCTCGAGGTCGAGGAGCCGCACGCGAATGGGCGTGGTCCACAGATCGCGGTACTGCTTGCCGAAGTAGAAGCGGTAGATCCCCGGCTTGGCGTACTGTGCGCCGGCCACGACGGTGGTATCGCGGCCACGCTGGGCGGCGGCGGGCTCCTGAGCGGTGAGGGAGTGGGTACCGAGGCCGCACAAGACGACGAGCGTGAGCCCGACCCGGGGAACTGGGCGCGTCATTCGGGCGATCCTTCGCCGGTATCGAGCCACATGGTGAACACCTCCGTGGCATGAGCCGCTTCATCTACCGTGAACACCGCGAGGCGCGCGCGCCCGTCCCGCAGCACATCCACCCGCATGAACCCGCCCTCCGGCGAGGCGAAGCGCGACTGCGCCAGATAGACGGCGCGGTCGCGATGATCGAAGTAGCCCCCGCCGCTGACCAGCATGTGTCGCACGACCTCGCCGTCGATCACCTGCAGGTTGTGCTCGTGTCCCGCGGCGAACAGCAGTGGCGGGCCCTCGCTGAAGGCGGCGTTCAAGGAATCGCGCATCTCCTGGTAGGCGCCGCTCGGGATGTCCTGCGACGAGATGCCCGACATGCGTGCCACCGGGTACGCCGACCCGATGATGGGCAGCGGCAACCAGAGCCACGGCTGCCACTCGCGCAGTGGGAAGAGGTGGTCGAGGAGGCTGAAGTGCCCGCCGTGCTTGCCGCCCGACGCGAGCGGGTGGTGCGCCACCACCGCGACGTGCCGGCCGTTCGCCGAGCGAATCACGGCCCGGAGCGAATCGACGACCTCGGCGTAGCTGTCGGCCCCACACGCGGACGAGGGATCCTCGGGCTTGGCGTGCTTGTGCAGCCACCACTGGGTATCGATCGACACCACCCGGACGCGCTCACCCAGGTCCACTACGGCCGGCCCGGGGCATCCATTGCGCGGGAGCAGCGCGACGTCGGGCGAGCCTTGCGCCTCGATGTACGCCTGCTGGCGGCGAATCGCGTTCCACCCGTCTGCCCCACCGCGCACCCAGTCGTGGTTTCCCGGCACGAACACGGCCCGGCCGCCGGCGTCGAGCACCGCATCGATCTGCGCCTGGAGTCGGCGCTCCGACTCGGCCCGATTCGGCGCCGCGCTGTCCGGCATGCCCTTGGGATAGATGTTGTCTCCCAGGAAGACCACGGTGCTGCGCTCGGGGTCACGCGCGACGTCCGCCTGAAGGGCCGCCAGTACCTGGTCACCGGGCTGGGGGGCGCCGCCGTCCCCGATCAGGTAGAGCGCCACCTCCACATCACCACGAGCCGGCTCAGGCGCGGGCTCCGTGACCAGCACGGGGGAGCCGGTGCCGCACCCGAGGAGCCACGCCGCTAGGGTCGCGGCAACGCGGTGACGGAGGTTTCTCACGCGTGCACTCACCGGGACCGCTCGAGCGCTGCCGCGAAGTCCCGCCCCGCCGGATGCTGGAACACCCGCAGGTCGAACTCGGGCGCGATGGCCAAAATGTGGTCGAAGATGTCGGATTGGATTCCCTCGTACGTGACCCAGTCGGTGTCGTTGGAGAAGGCGTACACCTGCAGCGGAAGACCGTCGGGCGTGGAGTCCAGCTGCCGCACCATGAGGGTCATCCCCTCGTGGATCTTGGGATGTTGCCGCAGGTAGTTGGCGATGTACACCCGGAAGGTGCCGATATTGGTCAGACGCCTGGCGTTCGCGACGAGTGCCGATTCCGTGTCCGCCGCTTCTGCCGCGAGGTCCTCCCGCTTGGAGCGCATGTAGTCGGTGAGCAGAGCGAAGCGTTCGAACCGCTCGAGATCGTCGGCCTCCAGGAAGCGAATAGTGTTCATGTCGACGTATACGGCCCGCTTGATGCGCCGACCTCCAGACTCCGACATCCCCCGCCAGTTCTTGAAGGAGCCCTCGATGAGCTTGTGCGTCGGCACCGTGACGATCGTCTTGTCCCAGTTCTGCACCTTGATCGTGTGGAGGGAGATGTCGAGCACATCCCCGTCCACACCCAGCGACGGGATCTCGATCCAGTCGCCCTCCCGCACCATGTCGTAGCTGCTGATCTGCAGGCTCGCGACAAACGACAGAATGGTGTCGCGGAACACCAGCAGCAGGACCGCCGTCATCGCCCCGAACCCGCTCAGTACGAGCAGGGGAGAACGACCCAGCAGCGTCGCGAGGATCACCACGCCGCCCAGCACGTACATGACGATCTTCGCCACCTGCACGTAACCCTTGATGGGCCTGCTCTGGGCGGTCGGCGCCTCCGCGTAGAGTTCGCTGATAGCCGAGAGGAATGCACCGGCCGCCAGCAGGCCGATCAGCACCATCACGGCCGCTGCCACTCGCGAGACGAGGTCCTTGAACTCGGGGCTGAGCGACGGAACGAACTGGACACCGTAGTAGACGGCGACCACGCCTACGAGGTGGGAGAGCCGCTCGAACACCCTGTGTCGGTACAGCACATCATCCCAACGGAACGTGGTGCCCTCCACGAGCCTGGCGATGAGCGGGGGGATGATCCCGCGCGCCAGCTTGTCCACCACGTAGGCGGCGAGCAGCACGAGCAGGAACCCCGCCGCCTGGGACGCCAGCGTGGGCTCGCCCAGCCAGTCAACGATCGCCCGGGCCACGCCGGCGCTGTCGGAGGGCTCCTGCAGCGGTCGCGCGACCACGGTCATGTCCCCGCCGTTCCGCGCCGCTCCAACCGCTCGAGCTCCTGCAGCGCACCGCCGAATTCGTCTTTGGCCTTCCCGAGGTATGTGCGGACCTCATCGATGTAGCCGTCCGCCGAGGCCGACCACACGCGGTTCAGGTACCGCTCACCCGCCGCGAAGCGGTTCATGACGTCGGCGTAGGCCTGCAACCCGTGGACGTGCGCGATGCTCTCCCGTGCCTCGACGAACACGTTCAGGTCTCCCGGGAACAGCTCGTCGATTCGCATCCGGGCCTCGTAGGGATCGAGCCCCGCCTTCTCCCGATCGAGCCCGGTGATGTTCTGCACGATGCTGCGGAGACTCTCACCGAGCGCCTGCAGGTTGAAGGCGAGCTTGCCCTCGGCGCGGGCCTCCTCGCGCGTCGCCAGCCGCACCGAGACCACCCCAACGGCCCCCACGGTCAACGCGATGGCAAAGGTCGCCCAGGCGACGGCTTGCTCGTCCACCACGGCGGCCAGCGCGCCCATCAGGAAGCCGAGCACGATCAGCACATAACCGGCGTTCTTCATGCTCTCCTCCCCTCAACCGGCCAGGCCGCCGGAGATGATGTAGTAGAGGGCGAAGCCGACCCCCACCAGCGCCTCGCCCACGATGAGTCCCGCCGCGACCGGAATGCCCACATCGTCGCTGAAGCGATGTCCCACTCTCCAGTCGAGGAAGATCCGAAGCACCGTCCCGATGCTGTAGGTGAGCACGATGCTGAACGGCAGGTAGAAGCCCAGGCCGACCAGGATGCCGAGGCCGCCGATGCCGCTCGCGCTCAGCAGCGCACCGAGCCCGGCCCCTGCCACGTACTTCTGCAGCGGCACGTCGCCGCCCAGGATGCCCTCGATCATGCTCGCCAGCACCTGTCCCTGCGGCGCCGGCAGCCGCTCGCTCCCCAGCCCGTACGCCTGATGCAGAATGAAGATGAGCGCCATGATCACGATCGGCCCCAGCCAGGTGGCCAGGAACTGGCCGATCTGCTGCTTTCTGGGAATGGCGCCAACCAGATAGCCGGTCTTGAGATCGAGCATGAGGTCGGTGGCCTGCGCCATCGCCACGCACGCCGCCGCGCCCACCATGATGGACGACACGATCGACGCGCTGTCACCCATCCCGGCACTAATCACGATCAGGATCGTCACCGCGATGAGGGTCATGCCGCTGAGCGGCGACCAGTTGGTGCGGCCGATGCACTCCGACAGCACCACCCCGGCGACCCAGATCCACACCGTGCCCAGCAGCGCCATGGACAGTCCGCGCAGCAACCCCATCTCGCTCACCGAGTTGAGTGCGATCACGAACAGCAGGAGCGCCGCACCTCCCACGGCAGCGTACAGCAGCTTGATCGGCATCTCGTCCTGCGAGACCGCCGTCTTCACCTTGGCAGCCTCTTGCATGCTGCGGATGGCGCTCACGATGAGCGGCAGGGCGAGCGCGATGCCGGTGAGTGCTCCCCCAATCAGCATGCCGATCCCCACGGGCCGGAACAGCGCGGCCCGGAGGTAACCCGTCACGCTCGTATTGGCGGCGTCCAGCATCTCGGGCGTCGGCAGCAACCCCATCTGCGCCAGCGCCGGCGCCAGGATCCAGTAGCAGACGTAGCCGCCCACGATGAAGAAGAAGCCGCCCTTTCCCGCGATGAACGCGACCCCCACCGTGAGCAGCGAGAGGTACCACACACCGTTCATGTACTCCGGCAGCCCGATGACCGCGCCGAGATTCCAGTACTCGAACCGCGTGGCCTGGCTGACGAAGTGGAGCAGCCCGCTCACCGCGGCGCCACCCAGCAGCAGGACCGCCTTGCGGATCCCCGCCCCCGGTGACTTGAGGATGGTGGCCACGGCCACGCCGCCGGGGTAGGTGAGGCGCTCGAAATCGATCATCTGCTTGCGCAGGGGGATGATGAACGCGATGCCCAGCACGCCACCGGCGATACAGGCGAACACCAGCAGCACGGCGTTGAAGTCGGTCTCGCCCAGGATGAACAGAGCCGGTACCGTGAACATCATGCCGGCCGATGCGCCGTTCACCGCACTGGCCACCGTCTGGTTGATGTTGTTCTCGATGATGCTGTTGCGACGCATCAAGCCGCGCAGGATGCCGAAGCCCAGAATGGCGGCGAGCTCGGAGCCCTCGATCGAGAACCCGAGAATGAGCGCGGCGTACCCGATGCTCAGCGCGATCAGGATCCCCAGGGCGTACCCCACCAGGATCGCCGGCCAGGTGAGCTCCGGATACGGTCCCCGTCGTATCACTCCATACGGCCCGATCTGCTCGTTGGACAAGGGATGGCGTCCTTTCTCGCGCGACGCGCAGCAGCAGGTCTGTGAAGTCGCGGGGCGAGCCCCGGGGCCCGAGTTACCTATTTTGTCCGCGCTCTCCACCGGCCGCCACCCCTGCCCACGAGCCGCCTTGCTCCACCGTCGAGCGCCGTTCAATATTGCAGCGCCGTTGGGGCGGGCACCCGGGGCGCGGTCGGGGTGCCGTCTCCGTTGTCGCTGCTCCGCCATCCGGTACTCCGCCGCTCATCTCTAACGCACGAACGACACTGGGCCAGAGGCGACCCCATGCCTGAGCACCTCACACACGAGTCCTGGGAGCGGCTCTCCGAGCTGCTCCGCGTTGGGGATCCGGACGACGTGCACGCGTTCCTGGACGTCCTCCCCGCGGGCGAGACCGCCCGGGCGGTATCGCGGCTCTCCGACCAGGACCAGCGGTCTCTCCTCCTGCTCCTCGGGCCCACAGCCGCCGCCGAGCTGTTCGAGCTCCTCTCGGGCGCCCAGGTCGTGAGCCTCATCGAGGACCTCCCTGCGGACGAGGCGGCCGCCATCGTCGACGCGCTCCCCAGCAACGAGCAAGCGGATCTGTTGGGCGACCTCGGGAAGTCCGACGCCACCGCCATCCTCGATGAGATGGCCCCCGCGGAAGCGGCCGGCGCCATGCGCCTGCTGCAGTACGAGCCGGACACGGCGGGCGGGGTCATGATCACCGAGTACGTCGCGTATCCCGTGCATGCCACCGTGGGCGACGTGGTCACCGACCTGCGGGAGCACGGCGAGCGCTATTCCGATTACGAGATCCAGTACGTCTACATCGTCGACGGGCGCGGGTGCCTGGTCGGCGTGCTGCGGCTGCGCGACCTCCTCCTCCCCAAGGCCGCCACCCCCGTGGGCTCACTCATGATCCGGGAGCCACTCCACGTGCCGGTCGACATGCCGCTCGAGGACCTCAAGGGTTTCTTCGACGAGCACCCGTTCGTGGGCGTGCCGGTGACCGACGCGGACGGACGGCTCGTGGGCGTGGTGCGGCGGGCCGGCGTCGAGGCGGCCATGGGCCAGCGCGCCACGCAGGCGTTCCTCGCGGTGAGCGGCCTCGTGGGCGAGGACGAGCTGCGTACCATGCCGGTGCTGGTGCGATCGAAGCGCCGGCTCTCTTGGCTCTCCCTCAACATCGTGCTCAACGTGATTGCGGCCAGCGTGATCGCGCTGTACCAGGAGACCCTGGCGGCGGTGATCGCGTTGGCGGTGTTCCTGCCGATCATCTCCGACATGAGCGGCTGCTCGGGGAATCAGGCCGTCGCCGTCAGCATCCGGGAGCTGACGCTTGGGCTCCTCAAGCCCTACGAGTTCATGCGGGTCGTCCTGAAGGAGGGCGCCGTCGGCATCCTCAACGGCATCGTGCTCGGGCTCTTGCTGGGTACGGTCGCCGTCCTGTGGCAGGGCAACGTCTACCTGGGACTGGTCGTGGGCGCGGCGTTGATGCTGAACACGCTGTTGGCGGTGCTGCTCGGGGGTCTCATCCCGCTCGCGCTCAAGTCGCTCAAGCAGGACCCCGCTCTTGCCTCGGGGCCGATCCTCACCACGGTGACCGACATGTTCGGGTTCTTGATGGTGCTCAGCTTCGCAACCGTGCTGCTCGGAAAGCTGACGTGACGGCGTGGCGGTGACGGACACCGCCCTCGCCCGCTATCATTGGCCCTATGTCGGACGGCCTGCTCAACGCGAACCAGCGGCGGCACGTGGCGACCCACGTACATCTGCTGCTGGATGACCTGGCGCAGCTGGGACAGTTGGCGGAGTTGGGCGGCTCCGAGGAATCCGCCCGCCGGGTCCGGCACGCCCTGAGCCGCGCCGAGGTCGCTGCGCAGGAGATGATGGCGCAGCTCGACTTGCCGCCCAGCCGCGCGCGCGGCGCGCGGCAGCACGTCGTCGCCGCCGCCAACGTCTGGGCGACGCGCATCTACGAGCTCAACGCCAAGCGGCTCGCTGCCTACGGACCGGTACATGAGGAGCTGGCCAACCGACTGGACCGGTTGGTGAGCGACCTCAGGCACCGCCTGGTGGAGCTGGGCGAGGCCGCGCTGGAGCTGCCGGAGGCGTAGGGGAATGGGATCGGGAGCCGCGGCCCGGCCCCGGACACCTACCGAGAGGCACGCATGGGACGATACAGGATTGGCGTCGCATCCCAGGAGTGGGAGTCTCCCATCCCCGGTGTCCGCCAGAAGACCGCCGTTCAGGAACCGAAGCGGGTCCGCCTCGTGGAGTACTCGAGGGAGATGGCGCCGCACTGGTGCGAGTCGGGCCACTACGGCTACGTGCTGGACGGCACGCTCGAGATCGCATTCGACAGCGAGACCGACGTGTTCGAGTCGGGCGACGCCGTGCTCATACCGCACGGGTCGCAGCACCGTCACAAAGCCAGGGCTCTCACGGAGACGGTGAGCGTCGTGT
>CP070716.1:718386-727587 GCA_020350425.1 Gemmatimonadota bacterium | reverse complement strand
CGCTACAATCGGGAGACGCTGGAGGTGCGGTACCGCGGCAAGTCGATTGCGGACGTGCTGGACATGACGGTCGCCGACGCGCTCGAGTTCTTCGAGCAGCAGCCTCGCATCCGCAACCGGCTCGAGCTGCTGAACGACGTCGGGTTGGGCTACATCCACCTGGGACAGAGCGCGACCACGCTCTCGGGCGGCGAGGCACAGCGGGTGAAGCTGGCCACGGAGCTCAGCAAGCGGGATACCGGCCGGACTCTGTACATCCTGGACGAGCCCACGACGGGGCTGCACTTCGAGGATGTGCGGCTGCTGCTCGAGGTGCTGCACCGGCTCGTCGACAAGGGCAACACCGTGATCGTGATCGAGCACAACCTGGAGGTGGTGAAGACCGCCGACTGGATCGTGGATCTCGGGCCCGAGGGGGGTGAGGCCGGCGGACTGGTGGTGGCCGAGGGAGCCCCCGAGCGGGTGGTCGGGGTGTCGGGCTCGCACACGGCGAGGTTTCTCGCGCCGCTGCTGAGCGAGTGACCCCGATCGCCGGCCGCTATTTACTTCTGCGGCGCAGATGACACCTTTTGAAACAGTGGCCCGTACGGTGGGTCGGAATCGGCTGGAGGAGGCGTGGATCCGATCGAGGTAGGCATAGGCGTTTCGATCGTCATCGGCGCGTTCGGTGCCTTTACGATCGTCGGCGTTGCGGCTGCCGCGCTGCTCAAGCGGTGGAGCCGGCCCAAGCCGAGTCTCGACGCGGCGGAGACCCACGAGCTGCGGCACGCCATTACCCAGCTCGCCGCCGAGGTGTCGGAGCTGCACGAGCGCGTGGACTTCGCGGAGCGCATGCTGACGAGCCAGCGGGAGCCCCACCGGTTGACGGAGAGGGAGTAGCTGATGCACGAGATCGCTCCATTCCTGGTACCCATGTCGCTGTTCTTCACCGTCGGGGCGGTCCTCATCTTCCGCGGCCCGCTCGGCAGGGCCATCGGGGAGCGAATCGCCGGGCGGCCGCGTGATCTGGAGCAGTCGGCCGAGAGCGAGGCGCTGCGGGGCGAGGTAGACGAGCTGCGCTGGCGCCTCACGGAGCTGGAGGAGCGGCTCGACTTCACGGAGCGCGTATTGGCGCAGCACAAGCAGGGCGGGCAGCTGCCCCCTGGGGCGTGATGCGTGCCTGACTGGATTGTGGTCCAGGAGATCGTCTTCGGCCTGCTCGGCATGGCGATGGGGGGCGGCGTCCTGTACGGGATCTACCGCACCGCAAACCATTGGATCGACCGTCGCCACGAGCGGGAGTTGGCCGGGGTGGACGGCGCCGGCGCGGCGGACGTGGAGCAGCTGCGGGACCGGGTCGAGGCGCTTGAGGAGATCAGCTATCGGCTGCACGAGCTGGAGGAGCGCGTGGACTTCACCGAGCGGGTGCTGACGCGGCGGCGTGACCAAGGCGAACTCCCGCCGGGGGCGTGATCGGATGGAAGCCTGGGAGCTGGCAAACATCCTGATCCCGCTGGCCGGCATGGCGACGGGCGTCGTGGTCATCGTGACGCTCGGGCGCACGGTGCGCCACTGGGTGGACACCCACTACGGGCGCAGGGGGCTCCCGGGCTCGGACGAGTTGCGCCAGGAGATGGCCCGCCTGGAGGATCGGGTGGGCACCCTGGAAGGGGTCGCCGGCCGCGTGGAGGAGCTCGAGGAGCGGCTCGACTTCGCTGAGCGGGTCCTGACCCAGCGGAGCGACCGCGACCGGCTGGCGCCGGGGGCGTAGGCCATGGACTACGATCTCGTGGTCATCATGAGCGCCGTCACCGCTTGCGTGCTGGGATATCCCATCGTGAAGGCGTTCGTGGCACGGATCGAGCGCAAGGACTCCGGCCGGCTGGCGGGAGGTGACGAGACGCTGCGGTTCGAGGTCGACGACCTGCGGGCGAGGATGGACGTCCTGGAGCAGGCGGAGCACCGGCTCACCGAGGTCGAGGAGCGGCTTGATTTCACAGAGCGAGTGCTCACTCAGAGGACCCGCGGGGAGCTTCCCGAAGGCACCGAGTAGCGGAGAATGGAGAACCTGCTCGATATCCTGGCTGTTACGTTCATCTTCGGGGGTGGCTCGCTCTTCCTGCTCGCGATTTCCCCCGTGGGGAAGGCGATTGCCGACCGAATCCGGGGCGCCGGCAAGGGGTTGCCCAACGGCCTGGCGCGGCAGATTGAAGAGTCCCAGCTGGCGCTGCTCGATGAGATCGAGGGGCTGCGCCAGGAGCTGAGCGAGGTCCAGGAGCGCCTGGACTTCACCGAGCGGCTCCTGGTGCGGGAGCGCGAAGCGCCGCAGCTACCCCAGGGCGAGGAGGTCGGGCAGTAGCGCGGCGGGCCGTGTGGGCCGCCGCACGGGCGTTCACATATGCAACATTCCTGCGACCGCAGGCGTACAGCAGGCAGGGCGCGACGGAAGCGTCGCGGGCCGGTGGCGCTGTGGCGCCGAATCGCGGATCTTTAACCTTACTTCACGCCGTGATCGCGGGCGGATCGCGTCGGCTCCCATCGACGCCGTACCGGGAGGGGTGATTCTCAAATGGGCATTTTCCAGCGTCTGGCAACGGTCATCAAAGCGAACATCAACGCCCTGATCGGGCGGGCCGAGGATCCGGAGAAGGTCCTGGATCAGTTGCTCGTCGAAATGCGCGGGCAGCTCGCAAAGACCAAGCAGGAGGTCGCGGCCGCGATCGCCGACGAGAAGAAGCTCCAAGCGCAGGTCGAGAAGGAGAAGAAGGCGGCCGAGGACTGGGAGCGCCGCGCCATGCTGGCCGTGCAGGAGGGTCGGGACGACTTGGCCAAACAGGCGCTGCTGCGTCACAACGAGCACCTGCAGGCCGCTCAGCAGCTGCACGAGACCTGGGTGCGCCACAAGGCCGACGTCGAGACGCTCAAGGTCTCGCTGCGCGAGCTCAACGACAAGATCGAGGACGCTAAGCGCAAGAAGAACCTGCTGGTGGCGCGGCAACGGCGGGTCGAGGCGCAGGGCCGGATCCAAGAAACGATGTCGGCGATGTCCGACAAGAGCGCCTTCGAGAGCTTCCGGCGGATGGAGGAAAAGATCGAGGACATGGAGCGCCAGGCGATCGCGGCCACGGAGCTTGCCGGCGAGCTGGAGGGCGATCAGCTGCGGCAGCAGTTCGAGGCGCTCGAATTCCACGGCACCGCCGACAACCAGCTGCTCGAGCTCAAGCGCAAGATGGGGCTCCTGGCGGCGGGCGAGTCGGAGGATCGTCCCCAGCTTACCGACGGGGAGAGTGAGGAGGTGTCCGAGGCGGAACTCGTCGAGGATGACGATCTGAGCAAAGAGGGCTAATGAGCATTGACGGCTGGCGGGGGCTCGCGGCGACGCTCGTGGTGCTGTTCGTCGCCGCGCTGCTTTTGTTGTTCCTGGGACGGATCTCCGAAGTCGTCGTCCTGCTCTTCATCGCGGCGATCCTCGCGGTGTACCTGTCGGCCGTCACCGACCTCCTGGTGCGCCGCCTGCGCCTGCGGCGGGCCCTGGCGCTCACGCTGGCGATCGTACTGACGCTGGCGGGCGCGGTCGGCATCGGCTGGCTCATTCTTCCCCCGCTGGTGCTTCAGGTGCAGGACCTGGTGGCCGCCCTTCCGCGGTATGCGCAGGAACTCGAGGGCATCATGGCACGATGGGCGGCACGCTACCCCGTGCTCGAGGGAACGGTGCTTGGAGCGGAGGGCGGTGGAGCGGTGCAGACCCTCATCGACGACGCCACGAACTTCGTGCGCGGCTCGCTGCTGCCGTACATCACGGCGGGGGGCAAGCTCGCGGTCGAGCTCGTCAGCGTGCTGGCGATGGCCATCTACATGGCGCGCAACCCGCGGGAGTACCGAGAGGGAATGATCTCGCTGGTGCCGCCCAGGTATCGGCACGTCGCCCGCACGACCATGGCCGACCTGGGCGAGACCATTCACACGTGGATCTGGGCCCAGCTGTTCGCCATGCTGGTGCTGGGCGCGCTCACCGCCATCGGGCTCTGGGTGCTCCAGGTGCCCTATGCCCTGGCGTTCGGGGTGTTCACCGGCGTCGTGGCCATCGTTCCCTTCTTCGGCACGATCACCTCCACCATCCTGCCCGCGCTGCTCATCCTGACGATCAGCAGCTGGCCCCACGCGGTGGCGGTGCTGGGCCTCGGGATCGGGGTGCATCTGGTCGAGGCCAACGTGGTCGCACCGCTGATCTTCGAGGAGCGGGTGAGCCTCCCGCCGGTGCTCACCATTCTGAGCGTGCTGGTGATGGCGTACGTGTTGGGAGTCCTGGGACTCCTGGTGGCCGTGCCGACGCTGGCCTCGTTCATGGTCGTCACCCGGCACATCCTCTACGGCGAGATCTACGGTGAGCAGGATGTGTTCGGCGCGCCGAGCGCGGTGCTGGTGCAGACCACGGGAGAGCGGAAGGTGATCACCGTGGGCGACACGGCTCCTAGCGGATAGCGCTGGTCCCAGCGCGGTCTCTGACGCGGGGCGACGGATGCGATCCGTCGCCCCGTTCGCGCTTCCGGCGGGCGGGCAGTCGCCGTCGCGCAAACTTCGGCGCGCGCGGGCAACGGAACGATCCCACCGCCGCAGGCGCTCCGCGCAACACTGGTCCTCACAGCCCGATCGGCTAGGAGGACGACATGAAACGACTGGTTTTCGCGGGACTGCTGGCCGGTACCCTGGGAATGCTGCCGAATCCGAAGCCCGCCGACGCTTCGCGTACGGTGGCGTGCATGCTGTCGTCAATTGCATCGTGTGACCGGGACTTCCCGACGAAGGACGTCTATCTCGCCGCCGCGCGCGGCTACTGCTACATGATTCGCACGGCGATCTGCCGGGTCTTCTAGGCGCAGTGACGATCGTCGATCCCCACCCAACCCTTCAACCCACGGGCCGGTCGGGTGCCGGCGGGGAGCCACTGGCTCCCCGCCGCCGCTGGTGGCGGAGGCTTCCGTTGCTCGCGCTCAAGGGAGAGGCCGTGCTGGGCGCGCAGCTCGTGGTGCGCCACCGCGCCGTGCGGCTGACGGCGCTGCTGTCCCTGGCGATCCTGGTGCTGGCGCTGGCGCAGGGTGGCCCGGGGTCGCCCCACACGCTGTTTGGCGTGGGCGGATGCCTCTCCGCCGTGGCGGGCTCGCGTCTCCTGGCGCCCGGTGCCGCTCTCGCCGCCGCGAGGCGGGCGGCAGGGCCCTGGTGGCTCGCGCCCGCAGGGCGACTGGCGGGTCTGCTGCTGCTGCTCGCCCCGGTTCTGGCCGTCGGGGCCGCGGCGCTCATCCCTTCGAGCGGCGGCGAGGCCGCGTTCGTGCCGCTGGCCCTCGCCGCCCTGCTCCAAGCGGGCGCGCTCGGCGCACTCACCCTCGCGCTCGCGCCCGCAGTCGGGGCCTCCGCGTCAGGGATGCTGGGGCTCACCTGGGCACTGCTCGGCGGTCTCCGCCCGTCCGAGATGCTCCAGCTGCTCGCCGGATGGCCATATGCCCAGCGGGTGGCAGTGACGGCCTGGAATCTCCTGCCGTTGAGCTGGCGGGCGGCACGCTGGCTGCGCGACGGAACGCCGCTCGACCTGGTCCTGCTCGGCTCCTGGGTGGTGGCGGGGACGGCGCTCGGCGCGTGGGCCACCGCGCTCGAGGGGGGCGGGGATCGGCGCAGCGGACGATGGCCGTGACGCTGATCGCCTGTCGGGCCGTGACCAGGACGTTTGGCGTGGGCCGCCGCCGCCGCACCGCACTCGACCAATGCAACCTCAGCGCGGGGCCTGGCGAGATCGTCGGTGTCGTGGGGCCCAACGGTGCGGGCAAGACCACGCTGCTACGTCTCCTGGCAGGGGAGTTGATGGCTTCGTCGGGTGAAGTGCTCGTGGGTTCCCACCGGGCCGGAACCCGGGCTGCCCGGCGCACGGTGGGCTACGCTCCCGACCCACCGGTGGCGCCGCAAGAGCTGACCGGCGGGGAGTGGCTCACCTACCTCGCCGGCCAGCGCAGCCCCTCGCCGCAGGAGCGCCTGCGTCGCGTTGGGTGGGCGGTGGAACTCGGCGAGCTGGGGTCCTTTCTGGGGAGGCGGATCGCGACCTACTCGCGGGGGATGGCGCAGCGCCTCGCCCTGGCGGCCGCGGCCGTGCTGCAGGCGGGGGTCCTGGTCCTCGATGAGGTCCTGGCGGGGGTGGACCCGCTGGTGCAGCGGCACCTGCGAGCGCACATCGCCCGCCTCGCCCGTGGCGGCGTCTGCGTCGTGATCGCGTCGCACGACCTGGCCGCGCTGGAGCGGCTGGCGACGCGGGTGTTGGTGCTGTGGGAGGGTCGGGGCGTTGCCGATGTGTACACCGCCGAGCTGATGCGAGAGCGGGTCGCGGAGCTCGCGCTCGGTGGCTCGGCGCTCGGGCGGGCCCAGCGGCTCCTCGCACGCTACCCGGCAGGGGTGCGAACCGGGCAGGGGGTGGCGATCCCCCTCATCGGTGGACTCTCGGTCGAGGAGATCCTCGCGGCGGCCCGCGAAGAGCGGCTCGCGGTCGCGGGCTCGCGGGTGCGCTATCAGGCCCTGGAGGACATCCTCGTGCGCGCAGCAGCGGCTGAGGCATCGCGTCGATGACGCCCCTGCTTCACGCCCTGGTCGATCCTCCGGAGGCGATGCGCCGCGGCGCGCTCGACCCGCGGCCGCTGCGGACCGGTGCGGCTCTCGCAGGCATTGCGCTGGCTCTGGGGCTCGCCACCGTCCCTCGGCAGCTGGCGATCCTGAACCGGGTGCTCGCCCCCACCGGCGATCTCGCGGGAGACGTGCACCGTGCGGCGCTGCACGCCGGACTGCTGCGCCTCATCGTGGCGGACCGCGTGGTACCCGCGCCGGCGCTGCTGGTGGCGGGCGTCCTGCTGGTTGCCCTGGCGGAGCCGGTGCTGATGCTGGCCCGCGATCGGCGTCCCGCCATCGTGCAGGTGGTGCTGCTCGGCCTGGCGACCCTGATGGTGGACCGTGCCGGCGAGCTGGCCATCACCTACCTCGTGCCCCTCGCCAGCCAGGTGACCGCGGGTGACGCGGTACTCGCACCCCACCGGTTCCGCACCGGCCCACTGCTCCTGTGGCGCTCGGCCTCGCCCGCCCCGTTGTGGCTCGAGCTGTTGGAGCCCAGGGCCAACTTCATCGTGCTCTGGACGGCCGTGCTCTGGAGCCTGGGGCTCCGCGAGCTGGAGGGCCGCCGGCTGTCCGGCTGGCATGTGTCGTTGCCGCTCGCCTGTGCTCTGGGAGGGGGCGTGGTGACCTGGATCCTCGGCCCGCTCGTGGTTCCGGTGATCCTCGGGAAGGGCTGAAGCGGCCCGGCCCGCGCGGCTGCGAGATCGGGTCGTTGACGGCCGGGGACGCCCGCCTCTAGCTTACGTCGGCCAAACTCCTTGCAGTTGCCGGAGTTAGCAACCGTCGTACGCGTCGAGCGGGCCTGATGACACTGCGGATCTACAACACGCTCACACGCCGGACCGAGCCGTTCGAGCCACTCGCGCCGCCCCGCGTGACGATGTACGTGTGCGGTCCCACCGTGTACAGCTACGCCCACGTCGGGAACTTCCGCACCTTCGTGCTGGGCGACCTGCTGCGGCGCTACCTGGAGTACCTGGGTTTCGAGGTGTTCCAGATCATGAACATCACCGACGTGGACGACCGCACGATCAAGGCGGCAGCCGCGGCGGGAGTGTCACTGCAGGACCACACCCGACCCTTCACGCGCGCGTTCTTCGAAGACCGGGACTACCTGCGGATCAGGCCCGCCGACGTGTACCCGTCGGCCACCGAGTACATCCCCCGGATGGTGGAGCTGGTGCAGCGGCTCTTGGAGCGGGGACTCGCCTACCGTGGCGAGGATGGGTCGGTGTACTACGCGGTGGGCAAGTTCGAGCCGTACGGCCGCCTGTCGCAGATCGAGCGGCGTGAGCTCAAGGCCGGGGCCCGCGTGGCCAGCGACGAATACACCAAGGAGGACGTGCGGGACTTCGCGCTCTGGAAGGCGGCGACCCCGGATGACGAGGCCGTCGGCGCGGCGTGGGACGCACCGTTCGGGCGCGGACGGCCGGGCTGGCACCTGGAGTGCTCGGCCATGTCGCTCACCGAGGTGCGGCAGCGCTTCGGCGTGGAGACGCTCGACATTCACGCCGGCGGCGTCGATCTGATCTTCCCCCACCACGAAAACGAGATCGCCCAATCCGAGGGAGCGACGGGGCGGCCCTTCGCCCGGTACTGGGTGCACGGAGAGTTCCTGTTCATCCGCGGCACCAAGATGTCGAAGCGATTTGGCAACCAGTTGACTGCCCGGGACCTCCGCGAGGAAGGGCATGATGCGTCGGCCGTGCGCATGCTCATCTGCTCTACCCATTACCGCCAGCAGCTCAACTTCACCGACGAGGCGCTCGAAGGAGCGGCGGAGGGAGTGCGGCGCCTGGCGGACTTCCGCGAGCGCCTCGCCGACGCTGCGGCTGGGGCCGCGGCCGCCTCGGCCCCGCAGGAGGCAGTGGACTTGGAGCGGGGCTTTCGGGAAGCGATGGACGACGACCTGAACGTTCCCAGGGCAGTGGGGGCCCTGTTCACCTTCGTGCGGGGTGCCAACCGCGAGCTGGATGCCGGGAGCTGGGGGCCGCCGGAGGCCCGGGCCGCCCTGGCAACCCTGGAGACGGTCCTGGCCGTGCTCGACCTGCTACCCGTCTCCGAGGCCGTGGATGCGGCGCTGGAGGCCTGGGTAGCGGAGCGACTGGAGGCCAGGCGGGCGGCGCGGAAGGCCCGGGACTTCGCTGCGGCCGACGCCATCCGCGACGAGCTGGCCGCCCGCGGGATCGAGGTCGAGGACACGCCCCAGGGTCCCCGCTGGCGCCGGCGCGGTGGATAGTCGGCCCCCAAGTGGTCGGTATATCAAGGAGTTGACTGGCTGAGGGGCCCCGGTTATCGTACTAGACTCGCGAAAATTCGGCCCCGGCTGACGTAGCTCAATTGGCAGAGCAGCTGATTTGTAATCAGCAGGTTAAGGGTTCGAGTCCCTTCGTCAGCTCCAGTATGTAGCCACGGACGCACGGGGCGTCCTTGTGCTTGTGACTGCGCGCTTTTCGCGTGAACAGTCAGTCTGAAGAGGAGCCACGCGGGCAACGGTGGGGTGCCCGAGCGGTCAAAGGGAGCAGACTGTAAATCTGCCGGCGTACGCCTACGAAGGTTCGAATCCTTCCCTCTCCACCA
>CP070716.1:708832-718286 GCA_020350425.1 Gemmatimonadota bacterium | reverse complement strand
GTAGTACGGGTAGTACGGGTAGTACGGGTAGTACGGGTAGTACGGGTACCCCCAGCCCCAGCCGACGCTACCCCACCCCCAGCTGATCCCGAAACCGAAGTACGGGCTCCACCCCCATCCATAGTAGGGGTAGCCCCAGTAGGGATAGCCGTACCCGTAGCCCCACCCGCCACCGACGTACACCGTGGTGCCGCTCCCCGAGCTCGCCGTCTGTTGCGCCACGCCGTACTGGGTCAGGTCGTAGTCGAAGTACGTTCCTTCACCGGCCATCTGGCTGACGAGCGCGGTCAGCTCCGCCTGAGCGTCGAGCCCTTCGTTGAGCCGCCAGGTCTCCAACAGGCGGTAGTCCCAGTGATTGTTCCGCACGAACTCCCCGAACTGGAAGGGGTCGCGCGAGAAGGCGGCGTAGACCGTGCCGACGCCGCTGGCCACGTAGATCTGGAACGCCTCGCGGTCGCCGCGGCCGCGCACCTCGAAGTCCTGGCCGCCGCGCACGTAGTTGTCGTGGATGGGGTCCAACGGGAAGAGGACCCGAATCCTGCCGTCTGCCTCGGCGTGCAGGATCATCAGGTACCCGTCCGTCTCGACGCGTGTGTAGACCTTGACCCGCGTGCCGCGCTTGAGGTCGCCGTTCTTGTTGAGCCAAACCTTGACGGGCGGCTCCTGCGCGCTCGGGATCGCTTCGGTCGGCGCGAGCGTCAGTGTGGTGAGCAGTAGCGCAGTGAGCATCCTAACCTCCCGGGTCGAGGCCCCGCGACCGATCGTCGCCGGCGCCGTGACCGTCCCGCGGGACAGCTGTCCCCCGCCGGGACGCGCCTATTCCACCCACCTGAATGGCAAGTTGCGGGCCAGAACTCAACGTATTGTCCCACAACGACTTAACGAATCTCCTGCCCGTCCGAATCGTCCTCGGTTCGGGACACCTGTCACACCCAGCCCTCCTGGCGGAAGGAGCGCAGCACCTCGGCGAACGCCTCCATTTCCGCCGGCGTGCCAATGGAGAGCCGGCAGTGGTCCAGCATCGGTGGGAAGGGACGCCCCACCCAGATGCCCATCTCGCGCATACGGCGGCTGTAGGCCTGGAGCTCCCCGCTGATGCGGTGCATCACGAAGTTCGTGTGGCTCGGGACGTAGGCCAGTCCCAGCTCGTCGAGGCAACGGTACAGGATGGCCTTGCCGCGCTCGTTCACGTCGAGGCTCTGGCGCACGAAGTCCGGGTCGCGCAGGCTGGCCAGTCCGGCGACGATGGCGAAGTGGTTCGCGTTGTTGCGCACCCGGAGCCTGCGTACGCGTGCCGCGGTCTCGGGATGGGTGATCGCGTAACCGAGCCGGATGCCCGCCATCCCGTACACCTTGGAGAAGGTGCGCGCGACGATCACGTTGGGCCGGTCGGGGACCCACTTGAGGGCCGACCAGTAGCGGGTGTCCCGCACGTAGTCGTAGTACGCCTCGTCCACCAAAAAGTACGTGTTCTCCGGCGCCGACTCGATCCAGGCGTCGACGTCGGCACTCGGGGTGAGCGTCCCCGTCGGGTTGTTGGGGTTGCACAGGTAGACCAGGACGGTGCCGTGGGCCGCGGTCGCCGCCTCCTGCATGCGCTCCAGATCGTGCGCGCCGTCGGGCAGGAGCGGCACCTCTTCCTGCCGGATGTCGAACGGCCCCGCATACCACGGTGCGTCCTCGTAGGTGGGGTAGGCGAGCACCAACGTGCCCGACGGCGCCGCCAGCGCCTGCACCGCCATCTTGAGTACCTCGGTCGACCCTGCACCGATGACGAACGTCTCGGCGGGCATGCCGTGCTTGGTGGTGAGTGCCTCGATCAGCTCGCCACGGCCGCGCGGGTAGCGGTTCGCATCTCCCATCTGGTCGATGATCGCCTGCCGCGCCAGCGGTGAAATGCCCAGCGGGTTCTCGTTGGAGCTCAGGCGAATCGGTCCTCGGGGGCGGCGGTGCGGCGCGGCGTCGAGCAGGCGGGGGGCCAGCGCGGTGCCGCCGGCGCCCACCAGGCCAGCCGCGATGCTCGTGCGGAGGAACGTGCGTCGTTGCATGGGGCCCCTCGCGGGAGTGGGAATGGCTAACGATACGGGCGCCGCCACGACGCGGCCAGGGCGTCGCGCGTGCTACGGCTCCCACGCCTCCCCGTGCCAGCACATCTCCCAGAACTGCCACTCATAGCGGCTCGAGATCACGAACAGCTCGGTGAGCCGGGCGCGCTTCTCGTCGCTGGCGCCCGCCGCAACGCGGTTCAGCTCCGCCTTGAGCCACTCCGCCGCCTGGGCGAACTCGTCCGACGCGTACTGCTGGATCCAATCGGCGTAGCGCTGGTCCTCAGGCGGCTCGCCCTTGGCGAGGTGCTTGGCGATGTGCACGTAGCCCCACGCACAGGGGAGGAGCGCTGCCAGTAGATCGGCCATGTCGCCGTCCGCCGAGGTGCGCACCAGGAAGTCCGTGTACGCACGCGTGGTGGGCCACATCGGCGTGGCCTCGAGGTCGTCGGTCGTGATTCCGAACCGCTCGGCGTAGGAGCGGTGCAGCCCCATCTCGGTGTTGAGCGTGAGGTCGAGCACCATCGCGTACCAGCTCATCGACGCCAGCCGGTCCGCCTTCGCGACCGCCCAGGCGAAGATCCGCGCAAACTCCATGAGGTAGCGGTAGTCCTGCAGCACCCAGCGCTTGAAGCGCTCCACGTCGAGGGAGCCGTCGCCCAGTCCCCGGACGAACGGGTGCTCGAGCTGAGCGTCCCAGATGGGCGTGGCGGCGGCGTGAAGATCGTCGGTGAGCGTCATGTTCCCGGCCATCCTTCCCCGGTGGCCGCCATCTCCCAGAAGGCGATCTCGTACTTCGTCGTGAGCTCGAAGTACTCGGCCATGCGCTCCCGCTCAACGGCCCCGGCGTGGTCGGCGAGCTTGTTCACCTCACCCTCGAGGTAGGCGACGTAGCCGGCGAACGCCTCGCCCGCCCAGTTCTCCACGAAGGGGTACCACTTCGAGTTCCGAGCGATGCCCTGCTGCACCACCTTCCACGAGTCGTGGTACGCCTTCTCGGCCACGTAGAGCACGGTGTACGCCTCGGCGTACGAGGCGCGGTACGCCGTCGCCAGCAGGAACTGGATGTAGGCGTGGTTCGTGAACGACGGAGGGGCGCCCCGCAGATCCACCCCCACCGCCGCGGCGCGCTCCTCGAACAGCTTGAGCTCCTTCTCGAGCGCGGTGATCACGCCGGCCAGCGGCTCCCAGTGCTCGCGCGGCGCGCGGGGGATGAGCGCCGCGATGAACGGAATTGCCGCCTCCACGAACAGGTAGTCCTGGCGCATCCAGACCGCGAAGCGCTCGTCCGGAACGGTGCCGTCTCTGGTATCGGCGAGGAAGCGGTGGCTCAGCATCGCGTCCCACAGCGGCTTCACTCGCGCGAGCTGTTGCTGACTGAACGTCACGGGCGTGGCCTCCGGGTGGGGTGGGTGTCGACGAGCGTCGGGGCGCCCTCGATGAAAGGGAACCGCAATCTGGCGGGCGTCGCAAGGGCGGTGGCGCCGTTGACACCGGTGGGCCCGGGGCGAACATTCTCGCGGCACATCGACTCTTGACCCGTTCCGAGGAGGATGCGATGCCACGCGCAGGTACCGCGCTGTCTCTCACGACCCTGCTGGCGCTGCTGGCCGGCTGCCAGGTGACGCTCGACTACGCCGCGGAGGAGCAGGCCATCCGGGACCTGGATGCCGAATGGGTCGCGGCCGTGGCCGCCGGGGACGCGGCGAAGATCGCCACGTTCTACGGACCCGAGGCCTATTACCTGCCGCCCGGCGGGCCGCCGGTGATCGGTCCGGAGGCCATCGAGCAGGCGTGGGCCGAGGGCTTCGAAGCGATGCCGGGCGATCTCACGTTCGGACCCGAGAAGATCGTGTTTGCCGCCCTGGGGGACATGGCGTGGGAGTACGGCACGTGGCAGTTCGCGGCCGAGGGGATGGAGGACCACGGGAAGTACGTGGTCGTGTGGCAGAAGATCGAGGGCGCGTGGAAGGCCGTGGTCGACATCTACAACTCGAACACGCCGCCGGCGATGTAGCGCCTCGCCCGTAACCGTTTGCTGTGCAAGCGGTTACACTGAACGCGACGCGGGGCGGCGGATTGAAACCCCGCCGCCCTTGCCTGCGTAGGGTAGGACGAACCTTTGAGACGCACTCGAGGAAGCTACGATGTCAACGACTCGGCGAGTCATGGTGGCGGTGGGCGCGCCCCTCGTGCTGGTGGTGGGTCTGGGGCTGCTCTGGGGCTGGCGCAACGCCGCCGCACTGAAAGCCCAGATCGAAGCCTGGGCCGACAGCCTGGAACACAGCTCCAGTCCGGTCACGATGGAGCTCTCGTTCCTCCCGGTGTATGTGGAGGGTGACAGGGTCGGGAAGCTCAACGCGGTGGTGGTGCAGCGCGAGGAGCCGGGAATGGTGGACAGCCTGACGCTGGTGATCGACCTGTCGGATGACGCCGACGCGACGCGCCTCGGCAGCTGCCACTTCCACCTGGATCCCGACGCGATCGATCGCGACGGCCCGATGGGGTACAAGGAAGCGATCCACTGTCTCTCCGATCCGGGAGACCTGGTGCGCTTCGGCAGTGTCGAGTTCGCCGGGACGGACCAGCACTCGGGGCTGTACCTCGACATGAAGGACCTCCCCTGCGAGCACATGAGCCACAGGGAAGGGGGGGCGTGCGTCGAGCTCGCGGATGAGATCGAGCGCATCAAGGCGGAGATCCGGCAAGAGGTGCGGAACATCCGGATGGAAATTCGCAACGACGTACGGCAGAACGTCCGAGTGAAGATCAACCCCTAGCCGCACCGCCTGACGGTAACGTGCCCCGCCCGGCTCGAGGAGCCGGGTGGGGCGTTCCGTCTCCGGCTTCCCGTTTCCCACTGTCCGGCAGTACGTTCTTCCCATGCCCGATCAGGTCGTTCCCACTACCTGTCCCCTCGACTGCCCCGATACGTGCGCGCTCGACGTCACGGTGCGCGACGGGCGAATCGAGCGCATCGCCGCCGGTCGTGGACACCCGGTGACTGGGGGCGTGATCTGCAGCAAGGTGGCCCGGTTCGCGAAGCGAGTGTACCACCCAGAGCGACTGACGACGCCGCTCCGGCGCGTTGGGCCCAAGGGCGCCGGGGAATTCGAGCCGATCGACTGGGACGAGGCGATCGCCGAGATCACGGGGCGCTTCCGGGGAATCAAGAAGAAGTGGGGTGGGGAGGCGATCCTGCCGTATCACTACGGCGGCTCCAACGGGTATCTGAGCGATGGGCTGCTCGACCACCTGTTCTTCGCGCGCCTCGGTGCATCCCGCCTGGCACGCACCCTCTGCGCCGGCCCCACCACAGCGGTGGCGCTCGGGATGTACGGCAAGATGCCGGGGGTCGCCTTCGAGGATTTCGTGCACGCGCGGTGCATCGTGATCTGGGGCGCCAACCCCAAGGCCTCGAACATCCACCTGATACCGTTTCTCAGGGAGGCAAAGCGGCGCGGCGCCTTCGTGGCCGTGGTGGATCCGGTCCGAAACCTCACGGCGCGCGAGGCCGACCTGCATGTGCCGGTGCTGCCGGGCGCCGACCTCCCCGTGGCGCTTGCCATGATACGGCTGTGGCGCGAGTGGGGGCGCCTCGACGACGAGTTCCTGGCGAAGCACGCGGTCGGGCTGGAGCCCCTGCTGGAGGCGGCCGAAGCGTGGCCGCTCGAGCGGGCCGCTGGCGAGGCCGGCATCGCTGCTGCTGACCTCGAGCGGCTCGCCCGCGTCTACGCTGAGGCGAGTCCCGCGCTGGTGCGATGTGGGTGGGGGGTGGAGCGGAACCGCAACGGCGGCCAGGCCGTGGCCGCGATCCTCGCCATGCCGGCGCTGCTCGGGAAGTTCGGTGTGCGGGGCGGCGGCTACACCCTGAGCAACAGCGGGGCCGCCAGGCTCGATCGCGACGCCCTGTTCGGCCCCCTGGAGTGGACCACGCGGGAGATCAACATGACCCCGCTGGGGGAGGTGCTCACCAGCCCGCTGGTGCCGCCGGTGGAGGCGCTCTTCGTCTACAACTGCAACCCGGTGGTGACCGTTCCCGACCAGCACGCCGTGCTGCGCGGGTTGGAGCGCGAGGATCTCTTCACCGTGGTGTTCGACCAGGTCGTGACCGACACGGTGCCGTACGCCGACGTGGTGCTCCCCGCCACGACGTTCCTGGAGCACCACGATCTGCGCGTGGCGTACGGCAGCTACATGGCGGGTGGGGTGCAGCCCGCGGTGCCGCCGCCCGGCGACGCCAAGTCGAACCACGAGGTTTTCGCCCTGTTGGGCCAGGCCATGGGCTTCGAGGACGAGGCGTTCACGTGGGACGAAGCGACCGCCGTCGAGCGCGTGGCCGCAGCGCTGTCACTGGGGCAGGGGAGGGCGGCGAATGGCGTCATCGGTGGGGGGATCGCGCGCAGCGACTATCCGGGCGGAACGCCGGTCATGTTCGACACGGTCTTCCCGTTCACGGCGGATGGGAAGATCCGCCTCACGCCGGCGCAACTGGGCGGCGCCCCATACGCCTACCAGGCGCCGCGGGGAGACCTGCCCCTGGCCCTCGTCACGCCCGCGACCTCCAAGACGATCAACAGCACCATGGGGGAGTACAATCTGGCAGCGCTCTACGTGGAGCTGCATCCGGATGACGCGGCGACGCGGGGCGTCGCCGACGGTGACACTGTGCGGGTGTACAACGAACTGGGCGAGGTGCGCTGTGTGGCGCGTGTGCACGACCGCATGCGTGCCGGGGTGGTCTCCATGCCGAAGGGAGCGTGGCGCCGCGCCTCCCTCTCCGGCTTCACCAGCACCGCGCTCTGCCCGGCGCACGTGAACGACGTGGGCGGCGGAGCGTGCTACAACGACGCGCGCGTCGAGGTGGAACGGGCCTGACGGAGCTGGTGCTGCGATACCACGCCCCTCACCGCCACGGGCGTCAGGCGATGAGGGGCGACGTGTATCCGGCAGGAGTCGGGCTAGCTCACCGTGAACTGCTGCATCATCCCGTACATGAAGTGCGGCCGGAGATCCTTGACGTCCGGCACCCAGCAGAGCACGGTGTACTCGCCGGGCTCCAGGTGCGCGGTGAAGCTCACATGGTGTCCCGCGTTCATGCCCGTGATGCTGCTCACGACGTGGCCGGGCGGTGGTCCTTCTCCGCCGGCCTCCATCCACGCCAGGAACTCCTGGACCGACTTCCCCGGCTCGGTCTGGACGATCACCAGGTCGTGGACCTGCGGCCCGGCGTTCTCGACGCGGAACGTGACGTCGCCGCTCGGCACGGGCCCCGAGAATCCGAAGGCATAATCGGCCAATACCACCGTCACGTCGGGGGTCGGCTCGTCGGCGAGCTGCGGCTCGGATTCGACCACCTCGAGCCGCCGTAGCATGCCCTTCGTGAAGTGCGGTGCGCCATCGGGTGAGAAGACGTAGCAGAGCAGCACGTAGTGTCCCGGTTCGAGCGCCACGGTGACGCTCGAGGTGTCACCCGGCATGGCCTCCCCCGGCCCGCCCATGTAGGCGACAAACTCGGGAAAGAGGTTCTCGGCCCCGTACTCCTGCAACAAGTCGTCCACCGTCCTGTCGGCATCGAGCCTGGCGATGATGGTATGGTGCGGCTCGGCACCGGCATTCACCATGCGCACGGTGGTGACGCCGGCGGGAATCTGCTCCGGCGCCTCGTAGCCGAAGTCTGTCGCGACCACGGTGACGACGTTGGGTGCCGGGGGGTCCTGGGGGCCGCACGCAACGAGCAGACAACCCAGGAGGACTGGGGAAGCGAAACGGTAACGCATGGGAGGGCGCTCCCTCGGGAGTAGGTGGCTGCAACGGAAGGCGCCATTCTAGGGCCTGCCGTTCCCCGGGGCAATAGGCCGAACGGCGGATTGACAGCGAAGGGTGACGGCATCAATGGTTGCCGTGGTCACTCGCGCCCCAGGGACTGCATGACCACACCGCCCGGCCGCGAACTGAAGAACCACCAGGCGCGCAGCGCCACCACCATCCACGGCTGGCCCTCGATGCTGTTCGGGCTGCCGTTCTTCGCCGTCGGGGTCGGCGCGCTGGTGGTGTGGCGCGTGGCGCCGGAGCAGGTAGAGGGACCGGCGCCGCTGCTCCTCTGGTTCGGCGTGGTGTTCGGCCTCGTGGGGCTCTCGCTCATCGTCCACGGCATCAAGGGGCTCCGGCTTCGGGCGCGGGTGGCCGAGCGCAAGCGCGCGCATCCGACCGAGCCCTGGAAGTGGGATCACCTGTGGGACCCCTACGGCGCGCGCGACGACGGCGCCCGGCGGGTTCGGCGGGGGTTCTTCGGCGCCGCGTTCCTCGTGGTGTTCATGCTGCCGTTCAACTACGTCGGCTTCGTGCTGCAAGGCGTGCCGGGGCGCTGGTTCTGGGTGGGGATCGTGGGGCTCTTCGACCTGATCGCCGTGATGGTAGTGGGCTACGCCGTGTACCTGCTGATGCGCTATCTCAAGTACGGCACCAGCGCGGTGAGCTTCGATGCATTCCCCTTCAGGCTGGGTGAGCGGGCGAGCCTCCGGTTTCTCGGCCCGGGGCGGAGCGAGCTGCTCGAGCCCGTGCAGGTAACCCTGCGTGCCGTCGAGGAACGCTACGAGACGCGGGGGAGCGGCAAGAACCGGAGCCAGCAGGTCGTGTGTTACGAAACCTACGCCGACACGCAGGCGATCGATGACGTGCGCGCCCGCTGGGAAGGGCGGCGCGGTCTCCAAGTGGCATTCGATGTGCCACGCGACGCGGCGGGCACCCGCCTGAGCGAGCGCCCGCCGCGCTACTGGGAGCTGGAGATCACCGCCGACGTGCCCGGTGTGGACTACAGGGCGGTCTTCCTCCTCCCGGTGTACTAGCTGCCGCCCTCGAGCACCGCCATGCCCTGCTCGAACACGATGTCCACCGGGATGTCGGCGTCGGCCAACCGATCGAGGTCGGCCTGCAGCTGCGGACCGATCACGCCCTTCTCCGCGATCAGCTCCGCCGCGCCGTCGTAATCGCCGTCGCCCTGCAGGGTGAGGATGACTTCAGACAGCGCGGTCACCGCCCGCCCCATCTGCTCGAAGTCCACGCGGTACGTTCCCGATCCCTCGTCGCGAGTGAACGCGCCCATGTCCTGGAAGTAGTTGAAGCGGACCATGTTGGCCTTGCCGTGGGCGCTGGAGGCTCCGAACCGGATCGAACGGAAGATCCCGGCCAGGAACGTGACGTAATTGTCGCGCAGATCACCCTCGGTGATGGCTCCCTGCTCCCGCAGCCGTGTCACCATGTACAGGCCGAGGATGTCGGCCTTGCCCTCCTCCATCGCCGAGGCGAGGTCGCGCAGCGCCTGCCGCACCGTTCCCCGCTCGTTGATCGTGTTCTTGATGCCGAGGCCGTGCGCCACCTCGTGGAACATGGTGTTGCCGAAGAAGGCG
>CP070716.1:699255-708732 GCA_020350425.1 Gemmatimonadota bacterium | reverse complement strand
ATCCGGAGGAGCTGGGCGCGCTCCAGCGCCTCGTCCACCCCTCGGTCCGACACTGCCCAGCGCGCGTCGTTGCGCAGCGCGCTCGCGAGGAACACGGGAACCATGAGGCCCGACCCCTGCCCGGTCACCAACTCAAGGACGTACGCCTGCACGGCCTGCTCGACACGCTCTCGTCGCGCTTCGTCGGTGGCCGCGTCCGCAAGCGCAGAGTCCAGGCGCAAGGCCTCACGCACGTTTGCCACCTCGCCTGCCAGTTGCTCCTTCATGGCCTCGAACACCTCATCCTCGAGACGCACCCCGGCCTCCCTGGCCTCGCGCACCAGGAGCTCGTTGCGCGTCAGGCCCCGGGCAAGATCGATGAGCTGATCGTCGAGGGCGGCTTCCATGCGACGCTGCATTTGGGGCGGCAGCGCCCCGAGCCACCGGACGAAGTCGGCGGCGGTGAACCGGCCGCCGCGGTAGCTCGCGATGACCTCGTCGGAGTCGATGGCGCGCAGTGGCGCCGCCGCTGCCTCCCGAATCACCTGGGGGGCCGAGGAGCGGACCTCGAGTCTCCACCTCGACTCCACCTCCTCCAGCAGCGCCGCGTCCATCTGATTGACCAGGGCACCCGACAGGTCGGCGGCGTACTCGGCACGCACCTCCTCCAGCGCGGGACGCCGCAGGATGTGATAGCCGAACTGCGACGCGGTGACTCTGGAGAGCTCGCCCGGCTCCAGCATGAACGCCACCGCCTCGAACTCCGGCACCGTCTCGCCGCGGGCGATCACACCGAGACTGCCGCCCCGATCCCTGGAGCCGGGATCCTCACTCTCCTGACTCACCGTGGCCCACGGCTCGCCTTCCACGAGCCTGGCCCGCAACGCCTCGGCCCGGCCGCGGATGGCCTCTCGCTCCTCGGGGGACAGCGTGGGTGCCGCGCGCAGCAGGATGTGCCAGATCAGGCGGTACTCACCGGCCGCGTAGACGCTGTCGACCGCCGCCGAATCCGTCGGCAGACGGTCGGCCATGAGCTGCTCATGGTAGCGCCCCGCGATCTGCTCGTACACATTCGGCCACATCGCGTGCATCACCGTGGCCGTGTCGACCAGCGAATCGCCCGCAGCGATCCGATCGGCGAAGAGCGCGTAGTCCACCCAGCGGTGTGCGATGCGCTCCGCTACGTCCCGCCGGAGCGGGATCGTCTGGCCGATCGCGAACCACCCGGCGACCTGAGTCGAGGAGAGGCGGTGCCCGCCAGCGCGTGCCACCATCCCTTCCTCGTCACCCGGCTCGCATCCGACCACGAGCGCGGCGCACAGCGCAGCCACGACCGCGCCCCCCCATGCAGTCCTCTTCATCTCACTCTCACTCCTCGCCCACGGCGGCCGAGAGCGCGCGGACCAGCCCCGGTCCCACAGCGAGCCCACCCAGCCGGCGAAGCTTCAAAGCCAGCGGCACCGTCTGACGCACATCGGCCGCAAACTGCACGTCCTCGAGAGCAGCCGTGAGTCGCAGCAACTTCGGCGCCGCGCCCGTTCTGAACTTGAGCCGTGCGTCGTCTCCACGCACGAAGATCGTCTGGAGGCCGATGCGCGTGCCCAACACGCGCAGCTCCGAGACGACGAGGAGCCGCTCCGCTTCGGGCGGCAGCGGGCCGAAGCGATCACGCAGCTCCTCTCGCAACGCCGCAATCTCGCCAAGTTCGACGGCCCGCGCCAGCCGCCGATAGAAGTCCAGCTTGGCATCCTCGTCGGGTACGTACTCGTCGGGCAGATGCGTGGGTCCATCGAGGGTGACCTCAGGGGGCGGCTGGCCGGCGACGTCGGCCTCGCCCTTGAGTGCGCGGACGGTCTCGCTCAGCCACCGCAGGTAGAGATCCACGCCCACCGCGTGTGCGTGCCCCGACTGATCGGCGCCCAACAGGTTGCCGGCCCCGCGCAGCTCCAGGTCGCGCAGCGCGATGCGATAGCCCGAGCCCAGCTCGGTGTGGTGCTCGAGCACCTTCAATCGCTGCTCCGCCTCGGAATCCACCGCATCGGGAATGACGAGGTAGCAGTACGCGCGTCGGTGGCCCCGTCCCACGCGGCCGCGCAACTGGTACAGCTGCGCCAAGCCGAACTGGTGCGCGTCGTGGACGATCATCGTGTTGGCGTTCGGAACGTCCAGCCCCGACTCCACGATCATCGTCGACACCAGTACGTCGATCTCGCCGGCCACGAAGCGGCGCATCACGTGATCGAGCTCCCGCTCGCGCATCTTGCCGTGCGCGATGGCGATGCGGGCCCGCGTGGCGAGGCGCGCGACCCGCGCTGCGATCGCGTCGATCGTCTCGATGCGGTTGTGCACGAAGAACACCTGGCCGCCCCGATCCAACTCTCGTGCGATCGCCTCCAGCAGCAGGTCGTCATCCCACGGCTCTATGAAGGTGAGCACCGGCGACCGGTCGCGCGGCGGCGTGGCGATCATCGTGAGGTTTCGCAGTCCCGCCAGCGCGAGGTGCAACGTGCGGGGGATGGGCGTCGCGGTGAGCGTGAGGATGTCCACCTGGAGCCGCAACGCCTTGAGCCGCTCCTTGTGCCGCACGCCGAACCGGTGCTCTTCGTCCACCACCAGGAGACCCAGGTCGTGGAAGGTGACGTCGGACGACAGCAGGCGGTGCGTCCCGATCACGATGTCGACCGCGCCGGTCTTCAGACCCGCCGTCACCTTTCGCTGCTCCGTGGCAGACCGGAACCGCGACAGCACCTCGATGGCGACCGGGAAGTCGGCCAGCCGCTCGCTGAACGTGCGTCCGTGCTGCTCCGCCAGAATCGTCGTGGGCACCAACACCGCCACCTGTTTGCCCGCCTGCACCGCCTTGAACGCCGCGCGCACGGCAACCTCGGTCTTGCCGTAGCCCACGTCCCCCACGATGAGGCGATCCATGGGCTGCGGCTCTTCCATGTCCCGCTTGGTCTCCTCGGCTGCGGTGCGCTGATCGGGCGTATCCTCGTACAGGAACGACGACTCCAGCTCCCGCTGCCAACGCGTGTCAAGCGGGAAGGCGAAGCCCGGCGCCACCGAGCGGCGAGCGTAGAGCTCCAGCAGCTCGGCGGCCATGCGGTGGATCGCGGCCTCCGTGTGCGCCCGCTGCCGTTGCCACCGCTTGCCCCCGAGGCGATGCAGCTTGGGCGGCGCCCGGTCGTCACCATCCGCCACCGAGCGGTAGGGCTCTAGCTGATCGAGACGGTAGAGGGGCACGTTCAGCCGGTCGCCACCCTCGTACTCGAGGACCGCCACCTCCATCGTCGCCCCCTCGCCCACCGTGATCGTCTCCATCCCGCGATACAAGCCGATCCCGTGCTCGAGGTGCACCACGTAGTCGCCTGGCGTGAGCGAGCCGGCGGTGGCGGCGGCGAGCGCCTGACGGTAGCGGCGCGCGCGGCGGATGCGTCGCGCCCGACGGAAGATCTCGTGGTCGGTCAGGACCGTGAGGTCCGGCAGGGCGAACCCACCCCCCAAGGCACCGAGCGCCAGCGTCGCGTGCGGGGGCAGGGCGTGGAGCGCACCGTCACCGGTGAGGAGCTCCTCCAACCGCTCGAGCTGCCCCTCGTTGTCGCACAGGATGAGCGTGGGGCCGGCCCGCACGACCTGCGCCAGCCGCCCCATCTTTCGCTCGATGGCCGGGGGCGGGCGGAGGGCGAAGTCGTGCGCCACCGGCTCGCGATCGAGCTCCAGCTTCGCAAAGCCCTCCCAGCGGATCCGCCACGCCTCGGGAGAGAGAAACACCGCGTCGCGACCCGGCACGTCTTCCCCCCGCCGGTGCGCCACGTCGATATGGTGCGCGGCGTCGTCCCACACCCGCCGCACCTCGGCGTAGTCCACCGCGGCATCCACCACGAGCAGCGTGTCGTCGGGCAACAGGTCGAGCAGACACTGTCGCGCCGACGGCACCGGAGGCTCCGCCGTGTCGTCCGCCGGCAGCGGCGCCACCGGCAGCACCGTGATCGCATCGATCTCGCCCTCGGAGCGCTGCGTGTCGAGATCGAACGCGCGCAACGAGATCAGCTCGTCCCCCCACCACTCCAGGCGCGTGGGTGCCGCCATGCCGAAGCCGTAGGCGTCCACGATGCCGCCGCGCACCGCGAATTGCGCCACGTCCTGCACCGACGGCCGCCGCTCGTAGCCCAGCGCCTCCAGACGCTGCACCAGCTGGCCCAGTGGGAGCGCCGCCCCCTTACGGATCTCCAGGCGGCCGCCCAGCACCGCCTGCGGCATGCGGGTGAGCTCGGCGGTCGCGGGCAGCGTGGTGATCAGCACGCGGGCCCTGCCCGTCAACGCCGCCTCGATCGTCTCCACCCGCTCCCCGGCGATCTCGAAATGCGGCTCCTCCTCGCCCAGCGCCTCGCGTTGGGGGTAGAGCCGCGCCAGGTCTCCGAGCAACACGCCGAAATCAGAGAGCCACTCCTCCGCGGCAGCCGGCGTGGACGCCACCACCAGAACGAGACGTTGCTCCAGCGCGCGCGCGAGCGCAGCCACGAGCAGCGCACGGCTCGAGCCCGGGAGCCCCGAAACCCCGACGCTCGTTCCGCGCCCCGGCACTCCCTGCAGGAAGGCGCGGAACCGGGGCAGACTCGCGAACGCGCTCACCAAGTGCGGCAGCATCAGTCGCTCCCCGCGATCAACACGACTCCCCCCGCGGCGACCAACGGGCCGGCTCGGCCCACGCCGAGTCGATGCCGCGATGCCGGGGCCCCGGCGGTGGCGCCCACGGCACGCCGTCGAGGTAGCCGTCCACGACCCTGCGGGCCACCAGCTCGACGCCACCGAGCTGCGCGACCGCGTAGGGATTCAGAGAATTGAGGCGATTGGTCGTTGCCATCACGCGAGTCCCTGATCGTACCCAGCCCGCCCCAGGCGGTCAAACGGCCGACACCTCGTCCCGGATAGGGGACAAGACGGGTTCACTCGGAGCACCCATCCGAGCCGTAACTGACTGCAATTAAAGCAGATACGAATTCACCGGCGGATGGCACGGCCCATGCAATCCAGATGGCTGGCAGCTGTTCGCTCCCGGACCGGATGTGGAGGAGGCGATGGCCCACCTCACCGTCACAACCTTTCTCGCCCTCGCCGCCGCGAGCGCCGTTCCAGACGCGGTCGCCCTCGCCCGGGTCGGGGACGGTCCCACGTCCGACTACCCTCACATCGAGCTGTGGATCACGCCGCGCGAGGTGTTCGGCCGCGGCGATCCCGTGCGGGTGTGGTTCCGCTCCGCCACCGAAGCCTACGTCACGGTCTTCCGCATCGATACGGACGGGCGCATCCGCGTGCTGTTCCCCGCCGCACCCGGAGACGACAACGCCGCGCGCGGCGGCGAACGGATCGAGGTCGCGAGCTTCGTGGTGGATGACTACCCCGGGACGGGGTACCTGTTCGCGCTGGCCAGCCTCGATCCGCTCGACTACGGGGCGTTCGAGAGCGCCAACCACTGGGACTTCCAGGAAGTCTCCCGCAACGAACGGATCCGGGGCGACCCGTACGTGGCCCTGACTGACCTGGTGGAGCGCATCGTACCGGAGGATTACGCCGCCTGGGCCTACGACCTGGTGCCGTACCTCGTGGACAGGCGGTACGACTCGCCCGCGTCGTGGGATCCGTATCGGGACTGGTGCGGCACGTTCCGCCAACCGGTCTACGGCGATCCGTTGGTGCACCTCGTGGCGGGGCTCCCAACGCTGGACCCGCATTTTTGGTATCCGCCCATCGCCGCGGCGCCGGCCCCGGTGACCGCCGGGCGGAGCGCACCCTCGGCGCCCGCCACCCGGGTCGGGCGGCCGGGTGGCACCGCTCCCGCCGGCGCGACCGGAGGTGGTCGCGGCGCGGCACCGCCAAGGCTCACTGGACTGCTGCCGAATGGGAGCCGCTCGCCTTTCGCGACCCCGGCACGCGGCCCCAGCGGGAAGCGGGGCGGCTCACCGCCGCGGCCAGCCGCACGAGACGGGGGCGCCAGGCCGGAACCGCGCGGGGCATCCGCGCCCCGCACGGGCGCCGGGCGCGCGGCGCCTCCGCGCGCCGCGGCGGCGGGGGGGCCACGGCCGCGCCGCTAGCCCGCGCATCCTGTTAGTTTCCCTGCCTCAGCATCACGCTTACCTCCGAGGAGCGACCCCGATGCGCGCAGCATCACTGCTCGTTCTCGCGGCCCTCACGCCCGCCGTGCTCGCCGCCCAATACGACCCGTCCATCTCCAGCGCGGTAGAGTCCATCACCGCCGCCGACATCGCGCATCGTGTGGGGGTGCTGGCCCACGACTCGATGCGGGGGCGGGACACCCCGAGCCCCGAGCTGGACCAGACCGCGGCATATGTCGCCTCGGAGTTCCAGCGGTTCGGCCTCGCGCCGGGTGGGGACGACGGCTCCTTCATTCAGCGGTACACCGTGCGAACCGTACGGCCGGATCAGGCGAAGTCGGTGCTGCAGGTCGATGACGAGCCTACCTGGCGGGTGGGGACGGAGGTGGCGCGCTGGCGCGGCGTCACCGGCCCGAAGGGGATGAGCGGGCCGACCGTGGTGGTCTCGGGCGTGCCTGACGCGCCGGACCAGCTCGCGCAGCTGGACCTGGAGGGCGCGGTCGTCATCTGGGTCGTCCCGATGGCCCTCGGCGCCGATCTCGGCCGGGAGGTGTACCGCACCTACGTGGCGCTGAGACGCCGCGGGCCGGCCGCCTTGGTGCTGGTCACGCGGTCCTCGACGGAGTCGTTCCAGCAGCGCCTGCGGAGCGGCCTGCGGCGGGAGCAGCGCTACGGGTCCGACCCGGTCGCGCCGGTCGTCGAGGTTCAGGACATCACGATCGGTCCGGCGCTCGGCCGCCACGGGTTCGACCTGCGGACCGCCCGCCGCGCGACCGACGCCCCGCTCCAGGTCACGCCCCTGCCCGACCTGCAGCTCACCGTGACGCTCGCCGAGACGGTGCTGGAGGAGGTGACGGGACCCAATACCGTCGGGATCCTCGAGGGCAGCGATCCCGCGCTCGCGAACGAGTACGTCGTGTTCAGCGCCCACATGGACCACGTCGGCGTCGGGCGTCCCGTGAACGGCGACAGCATCTACAACGGCGCCGACGACAACGCCTCGGGCACCGTGGCGATCGTGGAGCTGGCCGAGGCCTTCGCCAAGATGAACCGCCGCCCCAGGCGGTCGCTCATCTTCCTCACCGTGAGCGGCGAGGAAAAGGGCCTGTGGGGGAGTGCCTACTTCGCCGAGTCGCCTCCAGTACCGATGGAGCAGATCGTGGCCGACCTGAACGCCGACATGGTGGGCCGTAACTGGAAGGACACCATCTCGGTGATCGGGAAGGAACACTCCGACCTGGGCGCGACCCTGCACCGCGTGGCCGCCGAGCACCCCGAGCTGCACATGACGCCGGTCGACGATCTCTGGCCCACCGAGAACTTCTACTTTCGCTCCGACCACATCCACTTCGCGCGCCGCGGCGTGCCGATCCTGTTCTTCTTCAACGGGACGCACGACGATTACCACCGCCCCGGCGACGAAACCGAGAAGATCGATGCCGAGAAGCAGTCACGCATCACGAAGCTGATGTTCTATCTGGGGCTGGAGGTGGCGAACGCGGACGAGCGGCCGCGGTGGGACCCGGAGAGCTATCGGCAAATCGTAGAGCAGCAGTAGCGAGCAGGCCGGCGCAAGGCCTGGCGCTCGAGCGGGGCCGTGCCACCGTAGGCCCATTTCGGCACGGCCCCGGCCTCGCGCCGTCCCCTTCCCGTTCCACGTTCCACGTTCCCCAGCCGCTATATTCCCCCCCATGCGCCAGGACCATATCCGGAACTTCTGCATCGTCGCGCACATCGACCACGGCAAGTCCACCCTGGCCGACCGCCTGATCGAGGCGACCGGCTCGGTGGAGAAGCGACAGATGCGCGCCCAGGTGCTGGACACCATGGACCTGGAACGAGAGCGCGGCATCACCATCAAGCTGAATGCCGTGCGAATGACCTACACCGCGGACGACGGTGAGACATTCGAGCTCAATCTGATCGATACACCGGGCCACGTGGATTTCACCTACGAGGTGTCGCGCTCCCTCAATGCCTGCGAGGGAGCCATCCTGGTGGTGGACGCGAGCCAGGGCATTCAGGCGCAGACGGTGAGCAATCTGCTGCTCGCGCTCGACGCGAATCTCGAAATCATCCCCGTCCTCAACAAGATCGACCTGCCGGCAGCCGAGCCCGATAAGCGGGCGTACGAGTTCGCCGAGTTGATCGGGGCCGACCCCGACGAGATCCTGCGCATCTCGGCCAAGGACGGTGACGGCGTGCACGCGGTCCTGGAGGCCATCGTGCGGCGTGTGCCGGCACCGTCCGGCAACCCGGAGGCGCCGCTGCGTGCCCTCATCTTCGATTCGTACTACGACCGGTATCGCGGAGCGATCCCCAGCGTCCGGGTGGTGGACGGACGAATCACGCCCAAGATGGAGATCGCGTTCGGCTCGCACCCCGCGGACCGCTACGAGGTGGCCGAAGTGGGCTACCTTCAGCTCGCGCAGCGACGCACGGACTCGCTCGACGCCGGCGAGGTGGGCTACGTCGTGGCGAACATCCGCGGAGTCCAGGAAACCCGCGTGGGCGACACGGTACTGGACGCCGCCAACCGCGCGTCGGAGAATCTGCCGGGTTACCGGGAGATCCACTCCATGGTGTTCGCCGGCCTGTACCCGACGGACGCCAACCAGTACGAGGAGCTGCGTGACGCCCTCGAGAAGCTGCAGCTCAACGACGCCTCCCTCCACTACGAGCCGGAGACCTCGGTGGCCCTGGGCTTTGGCTTTCGCTGCGGCTTCCTGGGCCTGCTCCACATGGACATCGTCCGGGAGCGGCTGGAGCGGGAGTCCGACCTCGATCTCATCACGACCGTGCCGAACGTGGAGTATCACGTGCACTTCACCGACGGCACCATGCAGCTGATCGAGAACCCCTCCAAGATGCCGACCGGCTCGGAAGTCGACCGCATCGAGGAACCGTATATCCGGGCGCGGATCACCACTCCGACCGATTATATCGGCGCCATCATGCAGCTCGGTCAGGAACGGCGCGGCGTGTACGCGGGCATGCAGTACCTCGACCAAACCAGGGTCGAGCTGGACTGGGAGTTCCCGTTGGCCGAGATCATCCTGGACTTCTACGACCGACTCAAGACGGTGACACGCGGCTACGGTACGATGGACTACGAGTTCTCGGGCTACCGGCAGAACCAGCTGGTCAAGCTCGACATGCTGATCAACGGCAGCCCCGTGGATGCCTTCAGCGTGATCATCCACAAGGACGAGGCCTACGCGTGGGGCCGCAAGGTGGCGAAGAAGCTGAAGGAGCTCATCCCGCGGCAGCTGTTCGAGGTCGTGATCCAGGCCTCGATCGGCTCGCGCGTGATCGCGCGCGAGACCGTGCGGCCTGTGCGCAAGGACGTCACCGCCAAGTGCTACGGCGGCGACGTGACCCGCAA
>CP070716.1:689280-699155 GCA_020350425.1 Gemmatimonadota bacterium | reverse complement strand
CGTCGGCGAACTGTCGCACCGAGCGCCGCTCGCTCAGGGCCTGCTCGACGGACGTGGCGCTGGCGTGTTCGGGTGCAGGAAGCCGGATCAGGCCGGCGCCGGGCTCCTGCGCGGTGACGTGGGCCGGGAATCCCAGGAGGACGAACGCTCCGAGGCCGGCGATGAGCATGTGGCGCGTGTGCATGGCGCACCTCCCATGATGCTGCTCGGCGTAACGTGCCGGGACGGGGCGTGTGAACAAGGGCAAGTTCGTTCGGAATTCCGGGTGGCTGGGAACCGTGTTGTGGCCCGCGCGTATTGGAAGTAGACCATGAGCCAGAACACGCTACCCTACAAAATTGTGCTCTCGGCCCTGCTGCTGCTCGTGGTCGGCTGTTCCTCCGACGCGGCCACGTCGCCAGAGCCGTGGGTCTACGTCCAGCCCGAGCAGCTGGACGACGGGTGGGAGACCGCGTCCCTCGCGGAGGTGGGGATCGACGAGGCGCCGCTCGCCCGGCTGATGAACCGCGTGCGCGCCGATCGGGACAACACCGTGCACAGCATCCTGATCGTGGCGGGCGGCCGGCTGGTGTTCGAGGAGTACTTCGCGGGGCGCACCCATCCGACCTACGGCGAGCGAGCGATCACCTACGACCGGGAGACGCTCCACTGCCTGTCGTCGGTGACCAAGAGTGTCACGGCGACGATGCTGGGGCTCGCGATCGCCGAGGGGTTCATTGCGACCGAGGACGAGCCGATCTTCGATTTCCTGCCCGACTACGCGGACCTGAACACCGGCCAGAAGGGCGACATCACGCTCGAGCACCTGGTCACGATGTCGGCCGGGCTCGAGTGGGACGAGCAGAGCTATCCGATCGGCGATATGCGGAACGACATCACGGCGTGGTTCCGCTACTCGGGTGATCTCGTGCGCTTCGTGCTGGAGCGCCCCGTAGTGGCGGACCCCGGCACCGCGTTCGTCTACAACGGCGGGATCACCAACGTGCTGGGGCAGATCATCGGCCGCGCCACCGGTGAGCGGCTGGATCAGTTCTCCGCCCGCCTGTTCGCTCCCCTCGGGATCACGCAGTACACCTGGTACTTCCTGCGGCCCGACTTCGTGTACGCGTCGGGCGACATCAGCCTGCGCCCGCGCGACATGGCCAAGCTGGGGCAGCTCTACCTACAGGGCGGGGTATGGGAGGGCGAACGGCTGCTGCCGGCCGAGTGGGTCGCGGCCTCGGCGACGCCCGCCTTCACGTTGCAGAATCCGTGGTACGGCCACGTGGGATACAGCTACGGATGGTGGCCCAAGAGCCTGCAGTACGGTGCGGGGGCGTACGCGGCGTCGGGCTGGGGAGACCAGGTTATTCTCGTCATGCCCGCCTACGACATGGTGGTGGTGTTCACCGGGGGCGGGTACTGGCGGGCGCCGTCGATCACGTCGCACGCCATGATGATCGAGTACATCCTCCCGGCGGTGCGCTAGTCGACACTGCGAAGCGCCCGGCACGGGGCCGGGCGCTTCATAACACTCTGTTGCGTCTGAGACCTGCTAGAACTCCACCCGCGGCACCTCTCGCGCTTCTTCCTCGGCCTCGAAGTACTCCCGCGCGCCGGCGCCGATCGCCTTCGCCGTGAGCACTTGCGGGAAGCGTCGGATGTACGCGTTGTACTCGCGCACCGCCGTGTTGTAGTCACCGCGCGCCGTGGCGATCCGGTTCTCGGTTCCCTCCAGCTGATCCTGGAGCATGCGGAAGTTCTCGTTGGACTGGATCTCCGGATTGTCCTCGGCGATGGCAATGAGCCGGCCCAGCGCGCCGCTCAGTGTCTGGTTGGCCGCGGCCATCTCGGCGATGCTTCCGCCCTCGATCGCGCCGCCGAGCGCTGCCCGTGCCGACGTGACCTCCTCGAAGACCGCCAGCTCCTGGCGGGCGAAGCCCTTCACCGTCTCGACCAAATTCGGCACGAGGTCGGCGCGGCGCTGGAGCTGCACCTCGATCTGGGCCTGATAGCCGTTGACCTGCTCGTCGAGGGTCTGGATTCGATTGTAGCCGCAGCCGCTTGCCAGGGCGGCCGCCACCATCACTGCGAATACACGATTCATGCTGCCACTCCTACGGGTTTGCGCCTTGGGTGCGAGTCGTGTCGTACGTATCGATGAACTGCGCGAGCCGCTCGATCTGCTCGACGTAGTGGTTGCCAATCGGATCGTGCGCCTTGAGCGGCGGCACGTTGTGCCCGACGATCTTGTCGAGCACCCAGTCGAAAGCCGCGGCGTCGAGGGTCGCGGCGTCGGCGGTCTCGTGCACGAGGGTCTTGGGGGTTTGCGGCGGGGTGCGCCCTACCAATCGGAGCACGGCGCGGAACAGCACGAAGAACGTGCCGGCCGAGTCGAGCAGTAGCTCGCCCAGCGCCTTGCCGTTCGGGGCCGCTGCCGCGAACTCCGTGCGTAGGCGCAAGAGCTTGCCGCGGATTTCCCGTTCCAGCTCCCGACGCAGGTCCTCCCTCGTGGTGGTGATGCCGTCGAACGGATCGCGGCCCCGCAGCACCTGGTGGGCCTCCCGGATGTCTTCGATCTCGATGGGGAAGACGTCGGTGGCGCCGCGCCACCCGTGCTCCGCGAAGATCAGCGGTGGCGGGTTGCCCTTCTTGACCCATCCGGCGATCTCGACCTCCACGGGGCGCAGCGCCGCGGGTGACGCATCGTTCAGAATGAGCAGCGTCGTGAGTTCGCGGTCCTGTTCGCGCGTGTCGTGCCGCACGGCGGCACCGTACAGCGCGAACGCCACGAGGTTTTCGCCCAGCTTGCGCTCGAGCTGGGCCGCCAGCGCTTCCAGTTTCGCGTGTGCATTCTTGGCCATCAGAAGCTCCCTCCTGCGCCACCGCCGCCAAAGCCACCGCCGCCGCCAAACCCTCCAAAGCCGCCCCCGCCGAAGCCGCCACCGCCCCAGCCGCCCCCGCCGCCGCGTCCGCCGCCGCCCATCAGCATGCCCAGCAGGATCCACTTGGCCACCGAGTCGCCGCGACCGTGGTAACCGTGGCGCGCGCCGTGCCGCCCGCTACGCAACGCACCCCGCATGAATGCGGGCAGGATGAACGCGAACAGGAACAGCATGACAAGGAGGCCCCAGACGCCGCCCCCGCCGCTCGGCACCCGCTCGGGCGCCAGCGGTGGTCGCTCGCCCGTGAGCTCGAACTCGAACTCCTCGGCGTAGGCTTGTCCCAGCAGCCAGACGCCTACCACCAGGCCCTCGGCGTAGCTGCCGCTCTCGACCGATGCCCGCCCGATGGCGTCGCGGATCCGCCCGCCCCGCCCGTCGGTGATGAACCCCTCGGCGCCCGTGCCCGTGGCGATGAACAGGTCGGCCCGGCCGTCGCCCGGTCGCTCACCCGGCTTCAAGAGCAGCACCACGCCGGCGTTGCGCGCCGGGTCGCCGGGGCCCCCGCGCGAGCCCACGCCCCACTCCCGCCCGATGTCACGCGCCACCTCCATCGGGGAGCGCCCCCCCAGGTCGGGCAGGGTCACCACGGCAATCTCACCGCCGCTCTTGGCCCGCACCTCCTCGATGATCGCAGTCATCGCCCTCAGGGAGGCGGGATCGATCACCCCGGCGAAGTCGTTTACGAAGCCGACTGGCGACGGGATCTGGAGTTGGAGGACGAGCGCGACGATGAAGGCCAACATGACAGGGAAACTTAATCGGCGGTACGGGTCGCCGGGGAGACGGGCCTGCCCGCGTGACTACAATTCCCGCAGCAGGATGCGCAACGCGCCGTGCGTGCTCCGCTGGTCGAGACGCCCGAGTCCCACGTCGTGCGCGATCACGCGCGCCTCGTGCAGCTCGGCGGACGTGGGCCGGCGGTTGATCTCCTCAAACCGCGCCGCGTGGACCCTTCCGGCCGGCCGGTACTGATCCATCACGTTGACGTAGGTGTTGGGGCTCAGGTCGGTGGCCACCCACTCGAGGATCGCCCGAGTCTCGTCGAGCTGCCCCGGCATCACGAGATGCCGAAGCAGGATGCCTCGCTGGGCGATCCCTTCGGCGTCCAGCCGCAGGTCACCGACTTGCCGGTGCATCTCCTTGAGCGCCGCCCGTGCCGCGTCGGGGTAATCCTCGGCCCTGAGGTAGGTGCGAGCTCGCTCGCGGCTCCAATACTTGAAGTCCGGCATGTAGATGTCCACGATGCCGTCCATCAGCTCCAGGCTCTCGAGCGAGTCGTACGCGCTCGTGTTGTACACGATGGGCACGCGCAGTCCCTGCTCGATTGCGAGCACGAGCGCCTCGACAACCTGCGGCACCACGTGCTCCGGCGTCACGAAGTTGATGTTGTGGCAGCCCTGGCGCTGCAGCGCCAGCATCATGGCTGCGATGTCCTCCGGAGGCGAGCCCGGCTCCGTCGGTCCGGGCCGCACCGCCTGGCTGATGTCGAAATTCTGGCAGAACACACAGCGCAGGTTGCAGTGGGAAAAGAAGATCGTGCCGGAGCCATGGTGCCCGCGGAGACAGTCCTCTTCGCCAAAGTGGGGGAACGCGGAGCTCACCACGGCGTAGCGGCCGGTCTTGCAGGCCGCCCACTTGTCGGCGAGCCGGTTTACCCGGCAGTCACGCGGGCAGGCGCGGCAGTCGGCGAGCGAGGCGACGGCGCGCTCGGCGCGGTCTCTGAGCTCGCGATGGCTGAGGTCGAGGTAGGCGGGTCGGACGGTCGAGTGCGGCGTGCTCACGTGGGGAAAGATGGGAGTGGGTAGGGAGCGAGCGTATTACCGGCCTTCCACCCGATACGGCGATCCGGTGTACACGATGAAGCGCGTGACTCCCTGACGCCGCTGGTTCTCTCGTTCTGCCTCCCGCGCCTGGCGATCCCAGTCGGTTCTGACGGAATCGTTGTAGGCGACGTTGTCGGGGAGCGGCGCACCCGGCTTCATGAGCATGAAACCCACGATCCCGCCGAGCGTCACGGCCCCCCCCACGACGATACGGGCGCCGCTGCTGCCGGAATCGCTCCCCAGCGCGGGCACCAGCAGGGCGGCACCCACGACGACGCTCGGAATGAGAATGCTGAGCCCCGGCGCGGCCGACCGCTTCTCGGGCTTGAGCAGCGACTCGGGCGGGGGCGGCGGCACGTCAACGGGCGTGAAGGGAGCGGCCTCGAGCGTGATCGGCATCTGCAGGGAGCGCAGGGTGTTGCCTTGTGTCACCATCGACTCGACCGCGAGCCGGTAGTTGCCGGGCGGCGGAATCCGTCCCTGCCCGTCCAATCCGTTCCACGTCACCGTGCGGGGCCCCTCGATCACGCCGTCGTACAGCACGCGCACGGTGGCGCCTTCGTTCGTGACCACGGATGCGCGGATCCGATGCTCCGACGTCGGGAAGATGCGGAACCCGATGCGCTCGGTGCGGGTGACCAGCACCATGCGCGGCGGTGCCTCCACCGCCACCGCCTTCGTGGTCTGCAGCACGTCGTTGAACACGCGCGTCACGCGCGGCGGAAACACGAGCTGGTCGGGGCGGTAGCGTGGATTGGCGAGTACCAGCATGCGGAACGTCCGGACCGCCTCGTTCTGTTCGTCCAGCAGCACCTCGCTTGCTCCCAGGTACACCAGGGCGCGTTCCAGCTCTGCCTCCGAGAGCGCCGGCTCGGCCTCGCTCGCGACCACGCGGCGCAGGATGCGGGCGGCGAGCGCGAATTCGAGGTTCTCGTAGGCGGCGACGCCCTCGCGCAGCAGCGCTGCGGGCGCCTGCGCCGCAGCCGGGCCCGCGACCAGCAGGAGCCCCAGCACTGCCCACAGCGAGACCCGGATACGTCGTGTCACCGCGAGTTCCTTCTGTTCAGCACGATCCCGGTCAGCCGGACCTCCTGACCCGGGGCCACCTCGAGCACCTGGCGGAAGGGCTCGAATCCCTCCCGCTCAATGCTCAGCTCGTGACGCCCCGGCTCGAGGGGGTAGCTGGTCAGCGGCGTCTCACCCACCCGCTCCCCGTCCACATAGACGTGCCCCCACGGGTTGGAGGCCACGAAGAGGAACCCAGACTGCGGCCCGGGCTCGGTGCGCGCCGTGTCCCGGGTCACCGTCGACTCTGGTGCAGCTGCGGTGGTGGGATCTGCAGCGCTGCTGGGCTCCCGCTCCCTCGTGTCGGGGCGGGTGATCATCACGACGATGAACACCGCCAGCATCAGGGCTGCGCCGAACATGGTCGGCCCAAAACGCTTGGCGAAGCGGCCCGTCGGCGTACTGACCGGCTCCGTTGGGGCAGTGGCCAGGGTCTCCTGGGTCGGCACCGTGGCGTACGTGGGTGTGGCGCGGGCCGGTGCCGCGCCCAGGGCCTGCACGAAGTCGAGCACGCTCTCGAAGCGATCGTTGGGCTGCTTGCTCATCGCGGTGACGATCGCGTCGGCCACCGACTGGGGCAGGTCTGAGCGGACCGCGGTGATACGTGGCGGCGGCTCCATGCAGTGCTGGCGCACGATGTCGCCCAGCGAGTCCGACTGGAAGGGAAGGGCGCCCGCCAGGGCCTCGTAGGTGAGGACGGCCAGCGAGTACTGGTCCGAGCGGCCGTCCAGCGCCTGGCCGTAGCACTGCTCGGTGGACATGTACGCGGGCGTGCCCAGGGTGCCGCCCGTTTGCGTAAGGGGCACCGAGCCGAACGCCTTCGCGATGCCGAAGTCGCAGACGGTGACCCAGCCGACCTCGTCGACGAGCACGTTCTCCGGCTTCACGTCCCGATGCACGATGCCGCGACGGTGGGCGTGATCCAACGCGCCGGCCACAGGCTCGATGATGCGGAGGACGTCCTCTAGGTGCATCGGCCCCGTCTCCCGTATGATGTCGCGCAGGGAGCGTCCTCTCACCCACTTCATGGAGTACCACAGGAAGGTCGCCGTCGTCCCCACGCGGTGGATCGGCACGATGTGGGGGTGGTCGAGGGAGGCCGCGATCTTGGCCTCGCGCTTGAACCGATCGGCGGCATCCGGACCCATCTGCAGCTGGAGGGGGAGCACCTTGATGGCGACGAGGCGGTTGAGGTCCAGCTCGCGTGCCAGATACACGATGGACATCCCGCCGCGCCCCAGGACGCGCTCGATGCGGAACTCGTGCTCGAGCTCCCGCCGGATGTTGGCCTCCATGACAGGCGGAATGCCCTCACTGGCGGCGCTCTCAGGGGCGGCCGAGTAGCCGCACGCGGGACACGTCGCCGTGTCCGCGAGAAGCTCGGCCACGCCGCACTTCGGGCACATCACTCGCGGGTGGTTCACGTCAGCCAAGAGTGACTTGGGATGGGGGCTCTCACCACGCTCCGCCGCTGCACATCGACACTATTTACCAATCTGCTGCACTCGGCGCCAGCATGCCGTGAGGCCGGGAGGTCGTCCCGTGCGCCGGACCAGCGGGAGTGAGGATGGGCAGTCGGGTGCGGCGCCCGGCTACTGCAGGCGTCCAGCCCCGATGCTCAATGTCGCACCGTCGATCGTCTCACGGCGGGTCCCGTCGCCGAGGCGATATTGCTCGAAGCGGTAGCCGAGGCGCAGCCACAGCGGGAGGCGGGGCACGGCCAGCACCAGGCCCACGTCGCCGCCCCATCCGCTGTTCCAGCTCTCGGGCACGTCGATGTCCACCGGGAGCGCCCCCCAGAGCTCGGCGTACCCCCGCACGGCGTCGGGCACGAGGACGGGGGTACCGCGCGCGCGCACCGTCCACAGCAACCAGCGCTGGCTGCCCAGCGTGGTCTCGTAGCTGCGTGCCAGCGGTCCGGTCGACACGCTGAGCCAGGGAGTGGCCCGCACGGCGAGCAGCAGGTGTCCCTCGACGGCGTCCCGGGCGAGGGTCGCGGTCGCGGTCGCGCCTGGCTCGAGGCCCGCCTGCACGTAGCGTCCTTCGAGCGCGATGCGCCACACGGCGATGACGCCCTCGGCGCCGAACCCGGGTGCGCCCAACGTCTCCGTGTCGTCGCCCGTCGTGCTGCGCACGCGATACTGCGTGGCGGTCGCCCCCGCCGCGAAGCGGACAGCGGCCTGGCCCGCCGCATCCGTGGCGGCAAGCGCCAGCACGGCGAGCGCCGCCGCGACCGTTGCGAGCCGACGACTCATGGCGTCTCGAGGCGCTCGGTCACGGGTGGGCCGGTCCTGATCCGGAGGCGGGGGTCCCGCCGCTCCTCGTTCTCGCGCACGACCGTGTCGAGCCGGTCGCGCCACGCGCCCACGAGGGTCTGGTTGGCGACGATGTTGTCGGGGATGGGACGACCGGGCCTCTGGTGGAAGAACCCGATCAGCCCCCCGAGTGCGATGGCGCCGCCCACCGCGAACCGCGCGTCGGAGGCCTCTCCACCGGAGCCAGCGAGCGAGGGCAGGGCGACCGCCAGGCCGCCGAACAGGAGGCCGGTGGTGAGCGTCCGCAGCGCCGGACCGGCCGGCTGCTGCTCGGGCAGGAACAGCGAGTCGGCCGGCGCCGGAGGGTGCGGCAGAGTGTCGAGCTGCACCACCTCCACCTCGAGAGGGAAGTGCACGATGCGCGCCACCGCGCCGCTCGGCGTCAGCGACTCCACGAGGAGGGTGTAGCGCCCCGCGGCGGGTACGGCGGCGCCGTCCAGCCCGTCCCAGCGCAGCAGCAGACTGTCGCCCACTTCGCCGTCGTACAGCGGCAGCAGGGTCGAGCCGTCGTCGCGAATGACCCGCGCGCGGATCGCGTGATAGGCCGCGGCGTACAACCGCACCGTAAACGTGTCTCGCCTGAGAACGATGGTGGTGTCGGCCGGTGCGACGGCCACGACGACGCGCGTGCTGCGCCGCACGTCGTCGTAGAGCTGCAGGATCTGTGGGGGGAAGACGACGGCGTCCAGACGATGCCGGGGATCGAGGACCACGAGGCGGCGGAAGGCGGCTGTGGCGGAATCGCGCCTGCTGCGGAACAACTCGGCGGCCCCGAGATAGCTCAGTGCACTCGCGCGCTCGGCGGCGGAGAGCCCGCCGTCAAGAGCGGCGCTCAGCGCCCGGCGCAGAAACCCGACGGCCGCGTCCAGCTCCAGGTTGCGATACGCCTCGATACCGTATTGCAGCTGCTCGGTGGCCGTCTGCGCGCGGGCACTCGCAGCGACGACGGGCATGGCGAGCGCCAGACAGACGCTGAGACGGCGCAGCACTTACGGCTGCAGCTCCCGCAGCACGATCCCCGTGAGGCGCACCGACTCGCCGGCCCCGACCACGACGACTTGCTCGAACGGCTCGAACCCGTCGCGCACGATGCGCACGGTGTGCGTCCCGGCAGGGATCGGGAAATCGAGGACCGGTGTCATCTGCAGTTGACGCCCGTCGAGATAGACGTAACCCCACTGCTCGGACTGGACCCAGAGGCGAGCCGGCTCCGCCTGCGCCGCGGCGGGCGCGGCTCGCTCCGTGGGGAACTGCTGCGTGTCTCCCCGCGCCGCCGGTGACGCTGCAGCCTCTCCGGCAGGATCCTCCCGGATCGGCGGTTCCACGGCCGCCACCGTGAGTGCTGAATCCGTGGCAGGCGGCGGTGTGGCCTCGCCGCCCGACGTGTCGTGCGGCGCCGCGGTGAGTTGGGGCCAGAGCACGATCCCGGCCACGGCCAGGGGCGCGGCCAGCGCGACCATCAGCCTGGCCCTGGGGCGCCGCCAGCGCCGCGCCCGCGGCGTGCGGGGTGGCGACGCCGCAGGGAGCGGAGTGGGTTGCGTGAGCTCCTGCAGGGAGGGGTTGGTGGTCCGCACCGAGACGCGCCCGCCAAGCGCCTCGATGAACTGCAGGATGTCCGGGTAGCGATCCTCGGGTTTCTTGTTCAATGCGCGACGCACGGCGCTCGAGACCCGGGGCGGCAGATCCGCTCGGAGCTCCATCAACTCCCTGGGAGATTCGAGGCACTGCTTGCGGATCATGAGTCCCAG
>CP070716.1:679259-689180 GCA_020350425.1 Gemmatimonadota bacterium | reverse complement strand
GGGAGGTCACGCTGGAGATCCTGGGCGCCGACGGTGCACTGGTCCGCCGCTTCAGCAGCGCGAGCCGGGGCGCAGGCCGCCCCGGCGCTCCCGACATGGCGACCGGCTCCTTCGGGGGTGGCTCGGAGGCGCGGCTCGAGAAGGGCGCGGGGATGCACCGCTTCATTTGGGATCTGCGCTACCCCGGGGCGTGGGACCCCGATCGCGGGGCGCCGGAGGGGCGCGGGCCGATGGCCGTGCCCGGCAGCTACCAGGCGCGGCTCACGGCGGGCGGCCGGAGCACGACGCAGACGTTCCGCGTGTACATCGATCCGCGGGTGGCGGAGGACGGCGTCACCCAGGAGCAGTTGCAGGAGCAGCTGGCGTTCAACCTCGAGGTCCGCGACGCGCTGTCACTGGCCCGCAAGGCGGCCGTGCGCGTCGACTCGCTGCTGGCGGGGATCGACCAGGCTGCCGCCGAGGCGGGCGATGCCGCCGCGGCACCCCAGGAGCTCGACCGGTTGCGGGCGGCCCTCGTCACCCACGCGGTGCGCTACTCGCAGCCCATGCTGATCGACCAGCTCGAGTATCTGCTGGACATGACGACGCGGGCGGACCAGCAGCCGGGCCGGGACGCCTACGCCCGCTACGATCAACTGCGCGGCGAACTCGCCGCGATCGAGGAGGCGCTCGACCGCATCGAACGAAGCGACGCGGCGGCGCGGCGCTGAACGACCTCGATGCGACGAGGCCGCCGCGGGATCACCCGCGGCGGCCTCGTGGCACGTCCTCAGCTCACTTCCAGCGGACCACGCCGACCCGTACGAGATCCTCCAGGTAACGCCCCACCACGCCGAGCGGGACGGGTCCGTACTCCGCGGCGAGGGCGTCACGGATCTCGCTCACCGTGTGCTCGCCATCGATGAAGTTCACCAGCTCGAAGCGTTGGTTGCCGTTGAGGGTGAACTCGCGGGACGAGTACCACGCGGCGGCAGCGCCGGTCAGCTTGCTGGCGGGCAAGTCAAAGTCCAGCGGGCCACGCGTCGTCCGCTCGGGAACGCGCGTGTCCTCGACCGCGAGCTCGATGCGCACCTCGATCTCGGCGTCACCGAAACGCGTGGCGATTGCGTCGAGCAGAGACTCTTCCTGGTGGGCGAGCCGTTGCTCCGCGGCGTTCACCGCGGCCCGCACGGCCGGCGCCCCGTTGAAGGCGAGCACCGAGCGCACGGCCTCGCGCTCCCACTCGGCCACATGCCGCACGGTGTTCCGCGCCTCGAAGAGGGCTTCGGCGGCGCCCGGCACCTGAAGCGTCAACCGCCCCGCGCGCCGCGCCGCGTTTCCGAGGCGCCCGGCGGCATTGGCACTCACCAGCTCGACCAGCTCGACCGCCTCCTCCTCGCTCAGGTCGGCGAGGTACACCATGGCGGCCGTGGCGATGATCTCGCTGCGCTCCAGCTCCACCGGATCCACCTTGTCGGGCGTGTCCTCGGAGGTGTGGTGCGTGTAGTCGGGGCTGTGGCCGAACATCATGCCGGGGATCTTGCGATCGATGAACATCATGTGGTCGCTGCCGCCGCTGTACGGCGTCACCCCGAAGTTGAAGCGCGAGAGGCTGCCGCGCGGCGTGCGCACGTCCAACCGGTCCACCATCTGCGCCATGTTGTCCGCCACGTCGTTGAGCGCCGAGGGCACGGACGCCGGCGTCCTGGTCATGATCATGCGGGAGTGCAGCAGCTCGAGGTGCTCCCCCACCATGTCCATGTTGATGTTGGCGAGATAGCTCCCGCCCAGCGCCGGCCCGGTCAGCTCGGGGTGCGCGTCGATATACGCCATCGTGCCGTGCCACTCGGGCACCCAGAGAAACCGGATCGAGCGCTTGGGCCGCGGCAGGCGTCCCTCGTCGATCAGCCGCTTGAGCGTGCCCGCCATGTCCAGCAGCGCGGCCGAACCCGAGGCGTTGTCGTTGGCCGACTCCTTGGGGTGATCCAGGTGGGCGGAGAAGACCAGCTCCTCCTCGGGTCGCTCGCTGCCCTCGATGCGCGCGACCACCACGTCCATGAAGTACGGCTCAAGCCCGATCCCGCTGGCGGTGCCGTGCAGCACGACGCGCTCGCCCGCCTCCACCAGGCCGCGCAGCCACTCGCCCTGCCGGCGCGTGAGATTGAAGCCGAACGTCACGCGCTCGAGCTCCTCCGGGCGGGGCCACATCCCGGTGTAGGCCAGCATGTCGGGGAACTCGGCCGCACGGTCGTCGTCCAGGTAACAGACCACCGCGGCGGCGGCGTACTCCAGCACCGCGAGCCGGTGCACCGCCCCGCCGTAGCCGGTCGCGAGCACGAACTTGCCACGCACGTCCTTCCCGTCGTAGTCGCTGTGCCGGGTGCCGGAGCCCACCCAGACCAGCTCCGCGGTGACGTCGCCCGGATTCGAGTAGGTCATGAGGCTCATGGCGATCTCGGGGTAGCCGACGATGCGCGTCTCCCGCGGCTCCACCATGCGGAGCTCGGCCGTGGTCATGTCCCAGCCCGATGGCGCCTGCCAGGTCTGGTAGTGGATGCGGCCGTCGGACGGGAACGCCTCGATGAACGCCTCCTCTTCGGAGAGCCCGGCGCCACGCAGCTGCTCCAGCACGTACTGGGCCGCGGCGCGGTAGCCGCGCGAGCCCTGGATCCGGGAGTGGCGCGTGATCTGCACGACGTGGTCCTTGGCAACCTCGCCGCTCAGCGCCTCGTGCAGCAGGTCGCGCCGCTCGGCATCGAGCAGCGGCTGGAACTGCTGGGCGCGCAGCGCGGGCGTGACCAGCAGCGCGAGTGTCAGGACGAGCCAGGCGAGGTGGATCATGAGACCGATTCCTCATGTGACGGGACGCAGCAACAATACGCGCCCGTCCCCGGCGCGCGCGAGGGGCGCCACCCGCGCATGCGAACCGGCTCCGCTCGGGCGGTGCCCGAGCGGAGCCGGTGGCGTCGCCGAGGCCCGGCGAGGCGCTTAGGGGTAGCGGATGACCCCGAAGGATTGCACCTGCAACCCCCCTCCTTCGCGGACGCCGGTCACCCACACCTTGCCGCCCACGTTGCGGGCGAGGGCGTCGGGCACGGCGCTGAGGGTCACGGCGGTGCTCCCGTCACCGATGCGGTAGGTGCCACGCTCGCGTACGAGAATCCCGACCACCGGGCGCTCCCCGTCGATGCCCACGATCTCGTACTCGACGACCGCGAACTGCGCCATCAGGCCGCTGCCGCTCTTCGTGCCCTCCACGGCCACCGTGGCGCCCGCGAGCAGGGAGAGCTCGGAGAGCAGCTCACCGGTGAGCGTCACGGCCCGGCCCTCCGCGGGGCGCAGGCGCACCATGGGCACCTCGTCCGTGCCACTCAGGGAGAGGGTGCCCTGCATGCGGTCACCCGCCGGCTGCGCTGTCGTTGGCTCCCCACCGGCGGGGGCCTCTAGCCCCGGCTGCTCGGCCTCCTCGGCCGGGACGGGAGGCGCCTCCCGCTCCGCGGGCTCGTCGCTCGGCGCGTCGCCGCCGCACGCCGCCAGGGCGGTGACGAGCGCGAGACTCAGGTACCAGCGCAGAGATGTCACTGCGTCCTCACGATCCAGTACTGCATGAAGCTCGGCAGCGCGGCGCCCGCGGGGGTGCGCGCCTTGATGGCGACGCTGGGTCGCGGACCGCCGGAAACCAGCAGGTAGTAGTTGGACGCGTCGCGCACGCTGGCCGAGCGGGTGAAGTCCCCGAACGTGGCCGTCGCTGGCTCGAGCCGCAGCTCCGGGCGCAAGCGGAACCCCCCAGCGACGCCGAAGAAGATGTCGTACAAGTGCCAGCTGGGCAGCGAGAGCGTCGAGTCGGCCACGGCGATACGACCGTCCACGTACAGCGTGGCTGCCCACTTGGCGAGGACCTCATTCATGTCCACGCCCAGCTCGGCCTCCAGGTTGTCGAAGCCGTCCACGTCCCCGTCGATGATGGCCCGGTGCACGCCCCCCTCGCCTCCCGGGAAGGTGGATCCCAGGTGATCCGACAGCCAGCGCAGCAGCGACCACGGCGTGCCGTAGGGGTTGCGGCTCGCCAGGCACGGCCCGATCTCACCGTCGTTCGACGAGCCAAGCCAGGTACACTCGTGCGGGGCCAGGTCGGTTTTGCTGCTCCCCCCCAGCCAGCCGAAGTAGACGCCCAGGTCGGTGAAGGCGTTCCCGAACCAGTCCACGTCGCTGTTGTCGTCCTGGTTCAGCACGACGTCGAGGCCGTAGTTCTGCCACGACGACTTGCCCTCGTACGCGTACCCGATCACCTCCTCGGCAAGCGTGGCTTGGCCCTCGCCCTCCCAGCGGCTCTGGTAGGTCACCGCCGAGGGCGACACGTTGCGCCGGCCGAACTGGGTGATGTGCGTGAATTCGTGCGCGATGAGGAACGGGGCGTCCAAAATCGCCTCGCTCACCGGATACGAGGTATCGGGCGCCTTGGCGTAGTACACCTCCGCCTCGTTGCTCGCCGGGCAGACGCTGATCGGGGCCGTATCGGTGCTCACCACGAACCCGAGCGTGTTCGTGCTGTAGTTCTGCACCTCCACGCTCACCACCACCGCGATGCGGCCGTTGGCGTCGAGGTCGGTGGGAGCGCCGAAGTACGCGGTGTGCGCGTCGTAGATCAGGGTGTCGAGCTGGTCGCTCAGCGACTGGAAGTCGGCAAGTGTGTAGCCCGGAGTGGGGTTCGCGACGTCCTCGAGCCAGATGCCGCGGGTGCCCTTGGCGCGCACCACCGTCGTGATGGCGATGGATTCGGTGCAGAAGTTCCCGTTGCGGTCGGGGAACTTGAAGGGGAGCGTGTCGCCGACGCTCACCGTGGGCGGCACCCGTCTGGGTCCGCCCGCGGCAGCCGCGGCGGCGAATCGACCCTGCGGGGGCCGCGGCACGATGCGCCGCTCCATGCTGCGCAGCTCCGCCTCGTCCGCGCGGTGCGCGGCCCAGCGGCGGGCCCGCGGGCTCGAGGTGAGCGGATCCACGCCCCCCACCGACGGCACGCTGAGGAGCGAGGGCAGCGTGGCCGGCGGCGCCGGCGCCGCGGGGTCCTTGGCTGCCGTCACCTGGGTCGCCGTGAGCCGGCCCATCACCTCACCCACCGCCTGCACGCCGATGAGGTAGCCCTTCGAGCCGGCGTCCGCGTCGAACTGGAAGCAGAAGTCGGCGGGGTCCTGCACCAGCAACTGCTCGCCCACCGCCAGGCTCACGAAATCGGCCGGCCGCACCGCGTGGTCCTGGGCGATGCTGGGAAGGCCGTTCACGAAGACCTGCACGCTCCTGTCCTGCGCCGGCTGGCAGTCGAACGTCGGGACCGTAAACGTGATCGTCGTCGCGTCCGACGCAGTCACCGTCGCGGGCGAGTCACCCACCATCACCACGTTGTCCGCCGGGGTCGTGCTGAAGCCGGTGCCCGTAATGGTCGCCGCCGCCTGCCCCTCCACCAGCGGGTCGGGCGAGATCAGCGTGACCGTGAGGTTCGTGCCCTGCGCCGAGAAGGCGAGCGGCTCGCTCTTGAGCCCCCCGGCGTTCACGTCGAGGGTCTGCACCGCGACCTCGGGCCCCAGCGTCCATCGCGTCCACGCCTCACCGTTGGCCGCGGTCGTGGTGGCCGCCGGATCCGCCGAGCCGGTCCCGCCCGCGCCCGCCGCGAAGCTCACGGGATGGTCGGGCACGCCGTTGCCGTACTGATCGAATACCTTGACCACGACCGAGTCGAACAGCGGCTGGTTGATGATCCCGACCTGGTCGTCGCCGCTGAGGACCGCGACAGAGTCCGCCGCGTCGGCGCTGGCCGTCGCGTCGACGAGGGTCTGCACGCTGGCGTTGCTGGACGACGCGGCGCGGATCTGCTGGGCGCCGGCCGCCGTGCCCAGCGTCCAGCTCGTCGCGGCGAGGCCGCTGCCATCGGTCGTGGCTGAGGTCGCGCCGAGCGACCCGCCTCCCGAGACCACGGCGAACGTGATGCCCTGCCCCGCCATCGGGCTGCCGTTCTGATCGTCGAGCCGCACGACCACGTCGGCGCCGAGCAGCTGGCCCACGACGCCGTTCTGATCGTCACCCGAGATCACGGTGATCGTCGTGGCGCGCGGCGAAGGCGGAGGGGTGTTCTCGACCGGGGCTTCGCTACACGCCCAGATGCCGGCCGCGGAGACGAAGGCGAAAATCAGCGATGCGCGTGCGATACGTGAGGGCATGACACCACCGTGTCTGGAGCAGTGATCTGGTGAAGCTAATGAATGGCCCGAAGCAGCGACAACAGGAACAGGTACGGCGATCCCCGCGGTTCCCGCGGTGAGCTGGCGCACGTTGCGGCCCCGCTTGTCGACCAAGTCCGAGGCGCTATCGTTGAGTTGTGCACCACACCGTCCGCCCCGTGGCCGGTGCCGTCGCGGCGGCGTTGACCGCGGCGATGCTCGCCTGCTCCCGCGAGGCCCCGACCAACCGGCCCGAGGCTTCCACCGGCCAGGCGGAGCCGACCGCCGACCTGGCCGGCGACTGGCACCTGCGGCCGGCGGCGCCACTTCGCCCGGGCCCGCTCGGCATGCGCCTGACGCTCACGATCGACTCCGTGCGCGACGCCCAGCTGTACGGCCGGCTGGTGCACTACGTCTCCGGCAACGTGGGCATCGATCCCGCCCGCTTCCGGCCCTTCGAGGGGACCGTCTCGGCGGGCGCGCTGGCGATCGCGATCGAGGATGCCGACCCCGCCGGCGTCGGCCTCGGCTTCGCCGGGCAGGTATCGGGCGACACGATTCACCTCACGACGTTTGCGCTCGGAGCGGATACCCTCTCCAGAGACGCCATCTGGCTGCTGGTCAGGGGGGAACCGTAGCGCAGCGCTACTGCGGCCGAGTCTCCAGGGTGATCGTGGTGACCGACACCAGCGCGTAGTCCCGCCGCGCCGCCTGCAGCGCCTCCGCCACATACGCTTGGGGCAGCTTCCGGTTGGAGACGGCGACGCGCAGCAGCGCGCCCGAGACCAGCGGGCCGGTCACCACGCCATCCACCTGCTTGGCGCTGCGGCGCCTCAGGTCCACGCGGCAGCCCCCGCACGCGGCGGTCACCGTATCGATCACCTCGGGCCCCAGGGCGTTCAGCGTGAACGCGATGGCGCCCAGGTCCTGCGACGGCGTGTCGAGCGCCACCACTACCTCGCCGTCCTTGGGGCCGGAGTCGCACGAGAGCGAGAGGATCACGCCGAGGGGCAGTGCGAGCCGCAGCAGTCGCCTCATCGCCCCCCCTCCCGCGCCCGCTCCAGCGCCTCGGCCAGCGCGGCGGGAGTCATGGACGCCGCGCCGGCCTCCACCCAGGCCAGATAGTCCCCCACGTCGAGCGAGCCGGTGCGATTGCCCAACAGGTCGAGGTAGAAAACCTCGTCGGTGGTGAGCGGCGCGCCCACCTCGAAGAGCTGGTCCAGGATGTCGTCCTGCTGCAGCACCGGCTCCGTGACGTCCAGGCTCACCGCCTGATCCACGCTCTGCGAGCCCGAGGTCACCCGCACGGTGAGGGCGAATGAGCCGATCTCCTCGGGCCGCCCCGTCACCAGACCGCCTGCGGCGAGACTGAGTCCCACGGGCAGCGAGCCACCCACAACCGTCCAGCTGTACTGGCCGAGGCCGCCCTGGGCCAGGAACTGGTGCGTGTAGGACGCCCCCATGACCCCGGGCGGGAGGGTGGACGGTCCCGGACCTACCAGCTGCGGTGCGGAGGACAGATCGATCACGACCCGGACGGCGCCCTGCGGCGTCACCTGCGCGATGGAATCCAGCGTCACCTCGACCAGGGTACCGTCGTTGCGGGCGGCCGGCGGGTCGCTGTCGTAGCTGAATCGGGTGTTGGCGGTCGAGCCCGGGTAGGGATCCCCGGCGTCGCCGCGGTTGGTGCCCGCGTGCAGCTGGTCGCGGCCGTCGGCCTGATGCAGCCGCACCGCCTCGGGGTCGGTGCCGTTGACGACGTTCGCGTACGGCACGCCTCGCTGCCGCGCGAGGACCGAGTCGACGTGCCAGATCAACAGTCCCGGCCCCTTGAGGTACACGTCGGAGCCGAGGCGCTGGCGGTTTGCCAGCAAGAAGAACTCGTTGGAGTTGGGGATGGGAATGATGTACGCCGTGTCCGAGACCGCGACGGGGCTGACCGCGAGCACCGTGTCCCGATCGATCAACACCTCGGTGATCCACCCGAGCTGCGCGCGGGACCACGCCGTCGGGTGCGCCGGGCTGTTGGGCTCGTTCCAGTTGCCGGAGCCCATCAGCCCCCACTCGCCGATCCCCTCGCTATCGCGGGTGTCCCAGTTCGTGTTGTAGAGGTCGGACAGATCGAACAGGTGGCCCGTCTCGTGGGCGATCAGCCCCATGGCGAGGGGCTCGTCGTCGACGCAGCCGGTGTCGCCCCCCTGGCCGCCCTGGATGATGTAGTCGCGCAGGCGGATGACGCCGCCACCCCACCTCGGATCGTTCGTCGCGGGCGTGGCCGGCAGGTACCAGGCGTGGGCCCAGATGTTGTTCGCCGCGTCGCCGTTCACGGCGTGGCAGGAGCCGTCCACCTCGGGGTGGATCACCACCACCGCGTCCACGTAGCCGTCGTCGTCACCCGAGTTGGGGATGCCGTCGGCGCCGTCGTTGTCGAACTGGCCGAAGTCCACGGCGGCGTCGTGCGCCGCCAGCAGCTCGACGATGAGCTGATCGATCTGGGCGGAGAAACAGAGCCCGTTGCACCCCTCGCCGCCCTCGTAAAAGGTGTCGTTCTGCGACACCTGCTTCCAGTCGAGCACGGTGCCGTTCACGAACAGCCGGCCGCCGGAGACCTCCTGGTAGTAGCTGTACGCGGAGTAGGGCGGTGCCGCGTGGGTGCCGTACAGGCGGTACGCCATGATGTCGCGCGACAGCGCACCGGTCGTGTCGCCGGCAGGCGTGTTCGCGTACGCGGCCAGGAACACCGGCACGTTGAGGTTTCCCTGGACCTCGCTCCCCGGACCCCAGGCGGCCGCTGCCTGGCTGAGCCGCACGCTCGGCGCACCCGCCTCGCCGGGCCCGCGCAGCAGCGCCGAGCGCCGCACCATGGCCGCCCGCTCCTCCGCCCGGCGCCGGGCCACCGCCCTGGCGCGCCGGATCCAGCCGTTGTCGGGCGAGAAGCGGAAGGCCTCGGGATCGTGCCGCAGCACCTCGTAGTACCCGGCCGGGGGCTTGGCCCCCCCGTGCATCCGGCCCACCAGCTCCACGTCGGTCTGCGCGACGGTCGTACCGGGCAGCACGAGCAGCGCCCCCAGCAGTAACAGCGGGGCGTACCGGGCTCGGTCGGGGCCTTGGGATCGACTCACGGGCACGCTCTCACGGACGGCCAAACGATGCGAAAGGTAACGAGACCTGGAAGGCTCGGCGGTGGGCGGCCTCACGTCCTCCCACCCCCAACCCATAACCCCACTTCCCGCACGGAGTTCCACCCCTAACCCACAGCGCGCCAAGCACATCGGGCATTTCGAGTCCCTTGTGTCAGACCCCGGTGGGGGGTACTTTCGTACAGCCCGCGACGGGTGGTAGGCCGTCTCGGGCGTCTTTCCTTTTCCGGAGTCGAGAGGCCGTGGACACACACACTCTCCAGCAGGTCGCGCTGTTCAACAAGTGCAAGAACTACACGATAGCGCGGGAGGTGCAGGCGGCGGGCCTGTACCCCTACTTCAAGCCGATCTCCGAGTCGGAAGACACGGTCGTCACGATCGAGGGCCAGAAGCGGATCATGATGGGGTCCAACAACTACCTGGGCCTCACCCATCATCCCAAGGTTCTCGAGTCGGCGAAGGCCGCGCTCGAGCGATACGGCTCCGGCTGCACCGGCAGCCGGTTCCTGAACGGCACCCTCGACCTGCACGAGCACCTGGAGTGCCGGCTCGCCGAGTTCTTCGGCAAGGAGACGGCGCTCGTCTTCTCG
>CP070716.1:669145-679159 GCA_020350425.1 Gemmatimonadota bacterium | reverse complement strand
CGCTCCCCGCCTTACAGCGAGCCCTCGCGCAGCGCCAACACACGGTCGCTCATCTGATCCACGGTCTGGCGGCTGATGGGTCGCCCGCACTTGGGGCACAGGGGGGTGCCCACCCGCGCGTAGAGCAGGCGCAGGTAGTCGTAGATCTCGGTGACCGTTCCCACCGTCGAGCGCGGGTTGCGGCTCGCGGTCTTCTGCTCGATGGAGAGGGCGGGCGACAGGCCTTCGATGGCGTCCACGTCCGGCTTGCGCATCTGCTCCAGGAACTGGCGCGCGTAGGCCGAAAGCGATTCGACGTAGCGCCGCTGCCCCTCGGCGTAGATGGTGTCGAAGGCCAGTGACGACTTGCCCGAGCCGGAGAGCCCCGTGATCACCGTGAGCCGGTTCCGGGGAATCTCGACGTCCACGTTCTTGAGGTTGTGGACGCGCGCCCCCCGGACGACGAGGTTTTCGTTCGGCATAGCCTTTGAACCTACCCGAGCGCCGGGCAGGCGGTCAATCCGCTCAGTGTGACGCAAATCGCTTGCGGCCCCCTCCGGCGCATCGTAGTTTGACCCTCCCCACTCCTGGTGCGCAGCCATGACCGAGGCCCCCGCCATCGTGGTACTCACCACGCTGCCCACCGCCGCCGAGGCGAAGGCGTTCGTGCGGCGGCTGGTCGAGCAGCGGGTGGTCGCGTGCGGGACGGTGCTGGGGGACGTCACCTCCATCTATCGTTGGCAGGGTGCGATCGAGGAAGCCGGTGAGACCCAGGTCATTCTCAAGACGCGGCAGGATCGGTGGGATGCCCTCCAGGCCGCCGTCCAGGCCTCGCACCCCTACGACGTGCCCGAGCTGCTGGCCGTGCCTGTCGCATCCGGCCTGGGAGCCTATCTTGAATGGGTGGCAACGGAGACCACTGCCGATGAGGGGGAAGATGCATGAACCGGGCTCAACGCCGTCGCCAGATGCGGCGACGCATGGCAGCTGAGCTGGGGGCGCGGACACCGCTCTTCCGGGCAGAGATGAATCAGCCCCCCTCGGACGACCCCGTCCAGAATCACGAACCGGAGCCCGGCGTCTCGGCCTCGCTCCCGTTCGAGCTCGCCGAGGAGATGGCCGCACCGATGACGCACGGACCGGAGGACAGCCCCAGCACACCGGAGCAGCGGGCGGCAGCACCTGCGAAGCCTTCCCCCGAGGATGGACTGTACGCGGCCGCGCGCGAGGCCTCGGACGGGGGCGACATCGACCGCGCTGTGACGCTGTACCGCGATCTCCTGCAGCGCCATCCGCAGGACGTGCGGGCCCGCAACAACCTGGCGCTGCTGCTCGACCAGCAGGGCGATCACGAGTCGGCCCTCGACGAGCTGGAGGGCTGCCTCACGTACGAGCCCGACAACCCACACGTCCTCGTCAATCGGGGCGCGGTGCTCGGGGCTCTGGGCCGGTTCTCCGACGCCGAGGAGGATCTTCGCAAGGTGCTGCGCCTCGAGCCCAGCAACTCCGAAGCTCACTTCAACCTCGGCGTCGTGGTGTCGCGCAAGGGACTGTGGCGCGACGCCATTCCCTACCTGCGGCGTGCGGTGGAGCTCGACTCCAGCCGTGCGTCCGCATTCTACTACCTGGGTGAGGCGCTGAATCACGTGGACGACCTCGACGGGGCGCTCCACTCCTTCCAGCGGGCCGTGGAGCTGCGTCCCACCAACCCGAAGGCGCTCTACGGTCTGGGCATCGTCCTCGACCGTCTGAACCGACCCGATGAGGCGGCGCAGATGTATCGCCGCTCACGCGAACTCTCCGGACAGTGATTCACGTCGTGGTGGACGACCTCGCGTTCGTGCCAGCGGACGCGGTCGTTCGCCCCGCCACTTCCACCCTCGAGCCTGCGAGCTCGGCCGTCCGTCATTTGGAACAGGTGGGTGGAGCCGCGTTCTGGAAGCAGCTGAGAGTCCAGAAGGAGCTGGACGTCGGGGCCGCCGTGGTGACCGCGGCCGGTGAGCTGGAAGCGGAATTCGTGATCCACGCCGTAGTGCGAAGCGACACGGAAGACGTAAGCTCAGCGGGTGTGCGCCGCAGCATGCGCAGCGTGCTCCAGCGCGCGGCGGATTGGGAGCTGGCCCGGGTATCCACCCCCGTCCTCGGAACGGGCCCGGGCAACCTGAGCCTGGAGGACGCCGCCCGCATCATGGTGGACGTGCTGGCCAGCGAGCTCCGGGTCGCTACCTATCCCAAGGACGTGTGTATCGTGGTCGAATCCGACGAGGACCGGGCGATCGTGGAAGCCTGTCTGCGGAGTCGCATCCTGAAGTGAACCGACGGCATCTGGGTATCGCCATCCTCGCGGTGTGGCTCGCCGCGATCGGATGGATGGTACGGCGCGAGTACTTCCGCCCGCGGGCCGCCATCCTGGCCGATGCGGCGTTGCGGGTGCCACCGGGCGCGGCCTACTACCGGCTGGATCTCGGCGGGCAGCAGATCGGTTTCGCCTCGAGCCTGGTGGACACGCTGGCCGACACCCTGAGCGTGCAGGATCTCATGATCCTGGAGGTCCCGGCCCTCGGCACCGTACAGCGCGTCGAGGCACGCACGGACGCGAAGCTCACCCGCTCGCTGCGCTTGCGCACCTTCGAGGCGACGATCCGGGGCGCCGACGTGCGTTTCGGCGTGCGGGGCGAGGTCTCCGGAGACTCCCTACTCACGGTCGAAATCGAGAGTGCCGACAGCCGGCAGCGCGAGGAGATCCCGCTGGACGAGCCGATCGTGCTGCCGGGATTGATGCCCCTCAGCCTCGTCTTCGGCGGGGACCTCGAAGTGGGCAGGACCTACACCCTCCGCCTGTTCGACCCCCTGCAACTGGGCCAGCGGGACGTCGACGTCACCGTGATCGCGGAGTCGACACTCTTCGTTCCGGATTCGGCGGAGTTCGAGCCCGAGACCAGCCTGTGGGTGGCCGCACGCTGGGACACCCTCCGCGCGTGGCGGGTGCGGCAGGAAACGCGCGGGATGGTGCTCGAGGCCTGGATCGACGAGATGGGACAGGTCGTGCAGGCCACGACTCCGGTCGGGTTCACCATGGAGCGCACGGCGTTCGAGATCGCCTTCGAGAACTTCCGCCGCCGGGAGGACGTGCGCCTCGCGAGCGGCCAGGGGGCCGATCTCATACGCCAGACCGCCATCGCCTCCAACGCGCGGCTGGCGCAGGAGACGCTGGGCCAGCTGAAGGTGCGGCTGGGAGGGGTTGATCTCGTGGGCTTCGAGCTGAGCGGCGGCCGGCAGGAGCTGCGGGGCGACACGCTGATCGTGCGGCGGGAGGCGGATTCCCTGCTCGCCGCCGACTACCAGATCCCCGCCAGCGCTCCGGAGAACGAGCGGTACCTCGTGGCGGAACCGCTGGTGCAGAGCGACGATCCGCGGATCGAGGCGCAAGCGCGCCAGATCGTGGGTCGCACCCGAAACCCGCGGCGCGCAGCGGAGCGGCTGGTGAACTGGGTCTACGAGGAGATCGACAAGCGGGTCACGGTGAGCGTGCCCAGCGCCCTCGAGGTCCTGGACACGCGGCGCGGCGACTGCAACGAGCACGCCGTCCTCTATGTGGCGCTGGCCCGGGCAGTCGGGATCCCCGCGCGCACCGCGGCCGGCCTGGTCTACGTGGACGGCGCGTTCTACTACCATGCCTGGCCCGAGGTCTATCTCAACGGCTGGGTCGCCGTGGATCCGACCTTCGGCCAGTTCCCCGCCGACGCCGCACACTTGCGCTTCACCATCGGCGGGCTCGCGCAACAGGCAGAACTCATCCGGCTCATCGGCCGGCTCACTCTCGACGTGGTGGATACCGAATGATCCGGTTGGAGGAGCTCACCAAGACCTACGGCAAGTTCGTGGCGGTGGACGCCATCGACCTGCACGTGCCTCGCGGACAGATCTTCGGATTCCTCGGACCCAACGGCGCCGGAAAGACCACGACGCTGCGGATGATCGCCGGGATCCTCCGCCCCACGCACGGGCGCATCTGGCTCGGGGGCGACGATATCCTCAGCAACCCGATGGCCGCCAAGGCCAGGCTCGGCTTCATACCGGATCGGCCGTTCGTCTACGAGAAGCTCACCGGAGCGGAATTCCTCCGCTTCGTCGCGGGGCTGTACGGCCACGACGGCAGTGCCGTGGAGCGCCGCATCAACGAGCTGTTCGAGCTGTTCGAGCTGTCGGTGTGGAAGAATGAGCTAGTGGAGTCGTACAGCCACGGGATGCGACAGAAGCTCATCATCTCCAGCGCGCTGATCCATCGGCCCGAGTGCATCGTGGTCGACGAGCCGATGGTGGGACTCGATCCCAAGGGTGCCCGTCTGCTCAAGGACATCTTCCGCGCGTTCGTCGAAAAGGGTGGGACCGTGCTCATGAGCACACACACCCTCGAGGTGGCGCAGGCGATGTGCGACCGCATCGCCATCATCCAGGAAGGGCGGATCGTCGCGCGCGGCACCATCGAGGAGCTGCGCAAGCAGACCGCCGCCGGCGACGCCTCGCTGGAGGAGCTCTTCCTCAGGCTCACCGGCGGGTCGGACGTCCAGGAGCTCGCCGCGGTCCTCAGCGACTGATGCAACCGCTCACCCGGATCCTGATGCCGAAGTGGCGTACCGTCTTCACGCGGCTGCGCCAGGGCCGCGGCCGCGGCGGGAAGGCGCTCGTGGTGGGCACCGTGGGCCTCATCTTCTGGAGCGCGATCTTTGGGGTGCTGTACCGGGTGCTGACCTACTTCCGCGGCGTCGAAGAGATCGGGCCCCTGCTGGCGGGGAAGCTGATGAGCCTGGTGCTCCTGTCCTTCCTCGCGATCCTGCTGCTCTCCAACGTGATCACGGCGCTGTCCTCGTTCTTCCTGGCCAAGGACCTCGACCTGCTGGTGTCGGCGCCGGTGGATTGGCTCAACATCTATCTCGCCAAGCTGGGCGAGACGATGGTCCATAGCTCGTGGATGGTCGCGCTCATGGCGGTGCCGATCTTCTCGGCGTACGGTTTCATCTACGGCGGCGGGTGGCTGTTCGGCGCGTACGCGGTCGCCGTGCTCCTGCCGCTCGTCGTGATGCCGGCCGTCATCGGCAGCGCGTTCACGCTCACCCTGGTGAACGTCTTCCCCGCGCGGCGAACCCGCGACCTGCTTTCGGTGATCGCCATCCTGGCCGCCGGCGGCGTCGTCCTGCTGTTTCGCATCATTCGGCCGGAACGCCTCGCCCGACCCGAGGGGTTCCAGAATCTGCTCGACTTCATCACCGTGCTGCGCACTCCCACCTCACCATTCCTCCCGAGCGAGTGGGCGACCGAAGCGCTGATGGGCCACCTCGTGGGTCCATTCGACTGGTTGCCACTCGCGCTGTTGTGGAGCACCGCGGCCGCTCTCGTCGTGCTGGGCTCGTGGCTGCACGCGCGGCTCTACCCCTCCGGGTACACCCGCGCCCAGGAAGGCGCTGAGCGATTCATCAAGGGTTGGGTGTGGCGCACCCTGCTCGACCCGGCCTTCAAGCCGCTCTCGGTGGCACGCCGCGAGTTCGTGATCAAGGACTTGAAGCTGTTCTTCCGTGACACCACCCAGTGGAGCCAGCTCATCCTGCTGGGGGTCCTGGTGGTCATCTACCTGTTCAATATTCGGGCCCTGCCGCTGTTCACCGGTGAACAGGTTCCCTTCTTCCTGGTGACGGTGGTGTCCTTCCTGAACCTGGGCCTGGCCGGCTTCGTCCTGGCGTCGATCGCGGCCCGCTTCGTGTTCCCGGCGATCTCGCTCGAGGGACGACAGATGTGGCTGTTGCGGTCGAGCCCCCTCGACCTGCGCGCCATGCTGTGGTCCAAGTACTGGGTCGGCACAGTACCGTTGCTCGTGTTGGCGGTGCTGATCACCGTGTTCACGAACATCATCCTCCGAGCTTCGCCCTTCATGATGGTGGTCAGCACGGGAACGATCGTGCTCCTCACCTTCGCGATCAGCGCCCTGGCCCTCGGCTTCGGGGCGCTCTACCCGCAGTTCGAAACCGAGAACGCCGCCCAAATCCCGACCTCCTTCGGCGGACTCGTCTTCATGATGACGACGGTCGCCCTGCTCGCCCTGGTCATCGTGATCGAGGCCGTTCCCGTCTACCGCTACTTGCGGGCCGGCTTCCGAGGCGAGCCGGTGAGCGTGGACGCCACGATGATCGCGGCGTTCGCCGTCGTGGCGCTGATCTGCGCGCTGGCGACCCTGGTGCCGCTCCGGGTGGGCCTGAGGAGGATGGAGGGATTCGAGTTCTAGACGAAGGGAAGCGCCTGCCGCTGTGGGAGCTGGGCGTGGCACTCGGGGCCGTGGCGCTCTACGCCCGCACGGTGGGATTCGGGTGGGTGTACGACGACCAGCTCGACGTGGTCCGGAACACGTTCGTGCAGTCCTTCACCTACCTACCGCAGATGTTCACGACCACGGCGTGGACCGGCGCCGAGGCGGAGAACTACCTCTATCGCCCTCTCGTGCTGCTCTCCTATGCCGTGAACTACCAGCTCTCTGCGCTCGCAGCCTGGAGCTACCACCTCACCAACATCCTGGTCCACGCCGGCGTCTCGGTACTGGTCGTTCGGGTCGGTCGGCTGTGGGGGCTCTCCGCAACGGCCGCCGGTCTTGGCGGGCTTCTCTTCGCCGTGCACCCGGTTCACGTGGAGGCGGTCGCTGCCGTGTTCGGCCGCAAGGACGGGCTCATGGCGTTGTTCACGCTCGCCATGGTGCTGCTGCACCGGAAGGCCTTGGCGCGAGGGAGGTGGTTCGCGGTGCTCCCCGTGGTCGCGTACGCCTGCGCCATGCTGTCCAAGGAAGCCGGGATCGTGGGCCTCGCCCTCGTCGCATTGCTCGATTGGCGTCTCGGGCCCGACCGCGGCCGGCTAATTCGGAGTCAGCGCGCCGGCGGGCTGTACCTGGCCTACCTGATCACGTTCCTGGTCTACCTGCTGGTGCGGACGACGGTCGCCGGCGGCATCGGCGTGGCCGAGACGTCTTACCTGGACAATCCCCTGGTGGCGGCGGCGCCCGCGGCGCGGTTCGGCACGGCGCTTGCGGTGATCGGGCGAGGTGTCGCGCTCCTCGCCGTGCCGCTGACCCTCTCACCCGACTACTCCTTCGACGCCATTCCCGTCGTCCAATCGGTGTTCGACCTGCGGTTCCTGACGACGGTGGCGTTCCTCAGCCTCCTGGGCTGGGCGTTCGCGGTCCCACGGTTCCGCCGCTCCGTCGTGGCCCTGGGGATACTGTGGTACGCCATCACGCTCTTCCCGACGTCAAACCTGCTCATGCTCGTGGGGACGATCTTCGCAGAGCGACTCCTCTACCTGCCCAGCGTCGCCTTCTGCCTCCTCGTGGCCACGGGCCTCGTGTGGGTGGCCGAGCGCCGGCGCCCGGCCGCGCTCGCGGCCGCCGTGGCCCTCGTCGCCGCCCTCTCCGTGCAGACCCTGCGTTACTCGAGTGCCTGGCGGGACGATATCTCGCTCTTCCGGTGGGCGGTCGCGAGCGTGCCGCACTCCACCAAGGCCCACCACAAGCTGGGCGAAGAACTCCTGCGGGCGGGCCACCTCGGCGAGGCCATCCGGGAGCTGGAACGGGCGTTGGCCATCGCGCCGGAGAATCAGTACGCCGCGGCGACGCTCGCGGTCGCCGAGCAGCGCATCGCGGAGCGCTATGGGCCGTCCACCGGCGCGGGCGACGACCCTCCGACCGATCCCAATGTCCTCGCGGTGCTCGCGCAACGGAGTGGGGACCGCGGCGACCTCGCGCTGGCCGAGGCGCAGTTCACGGCCGCGCTCGCGGCGGACTCGCTGCATCCCCGCAGCCTCGCCGGCCTGGGCGCTATCGCGCTGCTGCAGTCCGACACGGCTCGCGCGCTGCGATACCTCGAGCGGGCGGCGGCGCAGGACCTGGCGCCGGCCAGCGCGTGGTTCAACCTGGGGCGCGTCCACCTGGCGCGTGGTGAGGCGCCGCAGGCGGTGTGGGCCCTGCGCCGGTTCGTGGTGTTGGCGGGCCCCCGGTATCCGCAGCAGGTGGAGTGGGCGAATCGCACTCTCGCGGCCCTGGGCGACCGGTGACGCGTACGGGCCGGCCGAGGCCGGCCCAACGCAACGACGCCCGGCGGGGAAGCGCCGGGCGTCGTGTGGCGTCGACGTGTGTCGCCCAGTGGCGGAGCCGACGGCGCTCTGCCGGTCGGTTTAGGTCCGTCCACGCCGACGGTCCACCACCGGGCGTATCCGTTCGGGCCTCCTACTCGATGATGTAGGGAATGCCCCAGATGTTCGCGTTGTAGTCGTCACCGTCCTGGGTAGCGAAGGTGCCGGCGTCGAGCGCGTCGACGGCGATCCGCTCCCGTCCCCGGTGCCGCACCACCCAGCCCCGCGTCCAGTAGGTATCGGTGTCGGTCACGACCTGTTCCATGGGCAGCCGCACCCACATCCGCATGTCCGGGCTGGCGTGGAACAAGTGCAGGTACACGAAGGTCGGCGGCGTGAAGCCCGCGGTCGAGCTGTTGTCCACCCACGCCTTCACCGTTACCTCCTGCTCGGGCTGCAGGTGCGGCACGCGGCCGTCTACCTCGAACAGCTGGCTGGGATCCTCGACCTCCAGGTACAGCTCCCCATCGACCCATACCTCGAGACGCACGATGTCGACGGTCTGCGCGGCCGGATCGGTCATCACGACCTCGGCCGGCGAGACGGCCACGAGGCGCCAGCGCCGACCCGTCTCCTCCGCCGAGGCGGCGTCGTTGCGCTGAAACTGCGCATGCTGCACCAGCGTGTGGTTCAGCGGCTTGGCGGTGGGGTTGAACACGTCGTCCGCGGTGATGTCCAGCAGGAACTGGCCCTCGAAGACGAGCTCCTTGGTGACCAGGGCGGTGCCTGCTTCGGTGTCCACATCGATGGTGATCAGTCGCTGCACCGGCGGTCCGTGGCGCCGGCCCCAGGCGCGCGGGGCGGCGATCTCCTCGGCCGCAGCGCCCGCCGCCGCGAGCGGTGCCGCTGCGGGGGCCGCGCCTTCGCCCACGCCGTCCGTGCCGAACCCGTCGGCGAAGAAGCCGGACTCCTGCAGGAGTTGAAGAATCTCCTCGCGGTCCTCGTCCGAGGCGTTCCCCAGACCGGTGGTGTCGGAACAGGCCGCCAGGGCGATGGCACCGAGCGTGACGGCCGTCATGAGGTAGCGCTGCATTGGATCCCTCCCAGTGTTCGTGCCTAGTTTGTCGCTTCCGGGAAGGGAGACGCAGCGACCTCAGGGGGTGTTAAGCACGTGATGAGGATCACACCCGCATCGGGGCGAGCGGGCGGTGGCCATTGGCTGGTCAGACCGTGCGGCCGGAAAGGAGAGGGTCGCCACGGCCCCGGATTCCCGGACTCCTCCGTCAGTTCCCCGCCGGGCGCTCCCTGGCCCTCACAAAGCCGTACACGCTGATTCGGTCGGGGCCGGATTGATTCGTCACGAAGATCAGGTGCTCCAGCTCGAACTGCGGGTGTACGTATGGCCTGAAGTAGTCGAGATGCGCGTAGTCCACGGTCACCTTGGCTGGGAGGGACATATAGCCCGGACCCCGGTAGGGGCCACCAAAGAAGGTGAGCAGCCGCCCGTCGTTGTCGAAGATCTGCACGTTCTCGAACCGCGCGTCCACGACGTAGATCCGTCCCGCCTCGTCGACGGCCAACCCCTTGGGCAGAGAGAACTGGCCGAACCCGACGCCACGGCTTCCGATGGTACGGAGGTGGTCGCCGTCGGTTGAATAGACCTCCACCTTCGCCCCGAGCTGGTCACTGACGTACACCTCGTCGCGCCACACGAAGAGGTTGGCGGGCCTCGCGAGACCGCCGGGGTCGCGCGGCTGAACGCTGTCGGGGAACGAGTAGAGGTACTCCCACGACGACCGGTCGAACACGCGCACCCCCCGTATCGCGTAGTCCGAGATCCAGATCCGGTTCTCCGTAACGAAGACGTCGCCCGGCTGACTCACGCTGTCGGCGCCCACGCTGCCCCGATAGATGCCGGCACTGTCCAGC
>CP070716.1:658685-669045 GCA_020350425.1 Gemmatimonadota bacterium | reverse complement strand
CGTGACCGCGCTCACCAGGGGGGTCAGCACGTTCGTGCTGTCGAGCCGCCCCCCAAGCCCCACCTCCACGACGGCGACCTCGACACCGCGTGCCGCGAAGTCGGCGAACGCGATCGCGGTCGTGGCCTCGAAGAAGCTGGCGTCGGCCGCCTCCACCGGTTCCAGGAGCACCTCCGTCCACCGCGCGAACGCCTCGGGCGTGATGGGGCGATCATCCACCACCATGCGCTCGCGCGCCTCCACCAGATGGGGCGAGGTGTAGAGTCCCGCACGGACCCCGCCGGCGCGCAGCGCCCGGTAGATGAGCGTCGCTACCGACCCTTTCCCGTTCGTGCCGCCGATGTGAATGGCGTGGAAGTGGCGCTCGGGGTGTCCCAGGCGCTGGAGGAGCTGCCGGGTGGGTCCCAGAGACCACTGCTTGCCGCCAGAGAGACGCGGGAAGAGGAAGCGGACGGCCTCCTCGTAGGTGAGCGTCAGATCCCGGGCCCCGCGGGCTCGAGCCCCTGCATCATCCGCAGCAGCCGCGACACGGTGCGGCGCATCTGAGGGCGCGGCACCACGGCGTCGACCATTCCCTTCTCCACCAGGAACTCCGCCGTCTGGAAGCCCCGGGGAAGATCCTGCCCGATCGTCTGCTTGATCACCCGCGGCCCCGCGAACCCGATCACCGCTCCGGGCTCCGCAATGTTGACGTCCCCCTGCATGGCGTACGAGGCCGAGACGCCGCCGGTAGTCGGATTGGTGAGGATCGAGACATACGGGATGCCGGCGCTCCGCAGCTGCGCCATGACCGCCGACGTCTTGGCCATCTGCATGAGACTGAGCACCCCTTCCTGCATGCGCGCTCCACCCGACGCCGACACCAGCACCAACGGCACTTCGCGCTCCACCGAGCGGTCCGCGAGGCGCGCCACCTTCTCCCCCACCACCGCGCCCATGGACCCCCCCATGAACCCGAACTCCATGACACCGAGGCTGATTTCCGCCCCCTCGAGACTGCCCCACCCCGCAATCATCGCCTCGTGGATTCCGGTCTTGCGGTGCGCTCGCGCCAGGCGTTCGGGATAGCCCTCGAACTCCAGCGCATCGGAAGAGCGCAAGCCCGCATGCAGCTCCTCGAAGCTCCCGGGATCGGTCAGGATTTCGATGTAGCGCCGCGCCGTGATGCGCCGGTGGTGTCCGCACTCCGGGCAGACTTGGAGTGCGCGGTCGAAGTTCTCGCGAATGTCGGTGTGACCGCACTGCTCGCACTTGTCCCAGGCATCTGCCGGGATCTCCAGTCGCTCGCGCGACGGCGCGCGTGACTTACGCTCTTTGCGGAACCAGGCCATCCGTCAATCTCGCCGGGGCGCCCCTTGCTCGCTAGAGCCGGCGGAACTCGCCGGTGATCTCGAGATAGCCGGAGCGGCGCGACTCCCAGGCGACCCGCAGCGCAAGCCCGATCGCGACCAGGCAGGTGATCAGGAAGGAGCCGCCGTAGGAGAAGAACGGCAGGGGGATGCCCACGATAGGCATCAAGCCGACGGTCATGCCCACGTTCACGACCACGTGGGTAATCAGCACGCCGCCGATCCCCACGGTGACCATCGAGGAGTAGGGATCCGACGCACGCCGTGCAATCCGGAGCAGCACCAGCAGCAGCGCGACACAGAGGCCCAACGTGATCAGTACGCCGACGAAACCCAGTTCCTCTCCGACGACGGAAAAGATGAAGTCGGTGTGCTGTTCCGGCAGGAAGGCCAGTCGCTTCTGTGTCCCCTGGGTGAAGCCCTTGCCGAAGATCCCGCCGGAGCCGATCGCCACCTTCGACTGGATGATGTGCCACCCCGTGGCGCGCGGATCGACCTCGGGGTTCAGGAACGACAGCAAGCGGTTCTGCTGATACGGGGCCAGGCGCTCCCACAGCTCCAGGGCGATCACGCCCATGGCCACATTCGTGAGCCAGATGACCAAACCCTCCAGCACATAGGGTCGCACCCACAACAGCACGAGGGTGAGAACGACGATCCACGCCCCCCACGAGACCGTCGAGAACGCGAGCAGCAGGCTGATGAGCGGCGAGGTCAGGAGCAGCAGCAGGTGCGGCTTCACCCCGGCCCAGTACAGCAGAACGAAGAGAATCCCCAGGAAGACCATCGCGCTGCCGAGGTCCGGCTGCAGACCGACCAGCAGGAACGGAATGCCCACGATGACGAGTGCGGGCACCAGCTCTCCCAGCGTCGTCGGGGGCTCGCGCCGGGTACTGTAGTGGCGTGCCAGCATGAGGATGGTGGCCAGCTTGGCCGGCTCCGCCGGTTGCCCGACCCGCAACCCGCCCACGGTCAGCCAGGAGTTGGCGCCCGCCGCAGTCCCGGTGCCCACGCCGAAGAACAGCACCAGCACGAGGAGCAGGAGCGCGACCCCATAGAAGAACGGCGTGGCCCACTCCAGGATTCTCGGGGAGACGCGGAACGCGAGCACCGCGGCGGCGGTGCCGAGTCCCAGCCAGACCAGCTGACGCTTCCAGATCTCGGCCACGGGTGACGGGAAATCCGTCTGCCCGGCCGAGTACAACGTCAGCAGTCCGAGCGCCAGCAGGAGCCCGGTCACGCCGACGAGCGGCTTATCGAGGCCCGGTCGTCCCACCACGGAGCAGCGATGTGTCGGGCAGGATGGGCACCGGATCGGGTGCCGAGTCCGCCGGCATCTCGAGGCTCCGGATCGGCCCCCTCGGGACCGCATCCGGGCCGAGCAGGTGTCGCGCAATGATGCGCGTGACCAGCGGTGCGACGGACGAGCCGTGCTCCGCGAATTCAATGATCGCGCCCACGACCACCCGTGGCTCCTCCACCGGGGCGAAGGCGATGAACCACCCGTGATCGGGCCCCTGCGGATTCTGCGCCGTGCCGGTCTTGCCGGCGATGTGAAGATCCGCGATCTGCGCTCCGGCCGCCGTGCCGCGGTTCACCACCGCCACGAGTGCCTCCCGCAGCCCGCCGAGCTCCGGCTCGCCGAGACCCATGGCTCGAATCTCCCCGCGCCGCTCCTCCACCAGATGGGGCCTGGGCGCCGCTCCCCTCCGGTTGGCCAGCATGGAATAGAACAGCATCATGTTGATGAGCGTTTGCGCGTTCTCTCCCTGACCGATTGACAGATTCAGCGTGACCGCATTGGTCCAGCCCCGCGGGCCGTACAGCCGGTTGTAGTACTCGGTGGAGGGAGGAAACTGCGGCGCGTACTCGTTGGGAAGGTCGATCCCGGACCGCTCCCGGAACCCCAGCGCCACCGCGTCGTGCAGCAGGTTGGTGAGCCCGAGCGTCAGGCCCAGCTGGTAGAAGTACACGTCACACGAGTGCTGAATCGCCTCGAAGAGCGTGAGCTGCCCGTGCCCTTCGGTGCGCCAGCAGCGGAAGTAGCGATTGTAGTACCGCATGCCCCCATCGCAGGGCATGGCCATCTTGCTGTCCATCGTGGCGACGCCGCGCTCGAGGGCCATGGCGGCGACCGCCAGCTTCCAGGGGGACGCGGGCGCGTAGCGCGCCTGGGTCGCGCGGTTGAAGAGGGGGAACTCCTCCGAGGTGGAGAGGCGCTCCCAGGCGTCCGGGTCGTACCCCCCGATGAAGGCGTTGGGGTCGTAGCTGGGAGCCGAGTACAATGCGAGCACCTCGCCGCTGGTCGGCTCCATGGCGACGACCGCCCCGCGCCGCCCCGCCGGGAACATACCAGCGATGTAGCGCTGCAGATCGATGTCGATGGTGCTCCGGACGGTCTGCCCCGGCTCCGGCTGCAGCACCTCGACCTCGCTCGCTTCGCGCACGGTGCGACCGAGCGCATCGACCTCCGCGAACTTCACCCCGTCTCGGCCGCGCAGCAGGTCCTCGTAGACCTGCTCCAGCCCGTCCCGCCCCACGAGGGTCCCGTGGCGCGCGCCGCGGTATGCCTGCGTCTGGAGCTCCACTTCCGTCACCTCTCCCACATAACCGACGAGGTGCGCCGTGACGTCGGCAAACGGATAGCGCCGCTTGGGATCGCTCTGGATCACCAGACCCGGGTTCCACGCGCGCTGCTCCTCGAGGGCCGAAACGACCTCGAACGGCGCGTCCCGCAACACCACCACCGGCTCCGTGGGGGCGCTGCGGTAGCGCCGCAGGATCGCCGCCAGCTGCGCCGAGTCCAGCGGCAGCAGGGGAGCGAGCCGATCCAGCTTGACGAGGAGGGAGTCGACCGACGACGCGAGCAGTGCGATCGAGTAGCCCGGGACGTTGTCCGCCAGCACGACGCCGTCGCGGTCGGTCAGCAGCCCGCGGGGCGCCGGCAGCGACACCGGCCGCAGCCGGTTCTCGCGCGACTGCACCTCGTAGCGATCCGAGCCGAGGACCTGCACCCGGAAGAATGCGAGGACCAGGACCGCGAACACGGCCACCGTCACCCCGCGCACCGCGGCCGCCCGGTGCGTCAGCTCGTAGGGATTCTGCCAGCTCACTCCGTAATCCTAATCGGCAGCCAGCGGCGGAACAGCATCAGCACCACCACCCCGACGATGGCCGTCGTGAGGGCCTTGATGGGCGACCAGAAGACGAGCTGCCACGCCATCGCCGACTGAACCATGTGGCGTCCGGCCACCAGCACCAGCAGATCGCGCAGCCACGTGCCCACGAAGAAGAAGCCGGCGTTCACGATCAGGTTCTCGGCGAAGAAGACGGCCTTCCCCCAGGCCGCCAGGTACCCCACCACGGTATGCGCCAGCATGCCGGCGCCGAACGCCACCGGGGTGAGTGAGTCCACGACCAAACCGACGAGGAAGCCTGCCACCGCCGCCTGGCCGGGACGGGCGCGGATGGCGTACACCAGCAGCGCGAGCAGCAGGAGATCGGGACTGCTCCGGAAGTCACCCAGGAACGGACGCAGTGCGAACTGCAGCACGACCAGGAGCAGCAGGACCACGACCAGGCGATACTGCTCGCTGCGGCCGTTCATGGAACGGGCTCGGTGAAGGCCTCACGCAAGTCGATGGCCGGACCGATCAACACGACCACGTGCGACACCGCGGCGGGATGCACCGCCGGCTGCACGACGTAGGTGCGCGACCACCCCTCCTGCTCCTCACCGACGGCCACGATCTGCCCGATCGGGATGCCACGCGGATAGACGCCGCGCGCCCCCCCGAGGCCCGACGTGTAAATCGTGGTCCCGATGGGCACGCGCTCCTGGTAGGGGACACCGGACAGCTCCAGCATCATCACATTGGGCCCCTCGGCCCTGCGGGGAGCCACGATGCCGAACGCCGACCCGTCGAGCGTCATGGCGCTCACGCGGAAATCCGGGTGTGTCCACAGCAGCGCCACGGAGGAGCGCGGCGTCACGCTGTGCACGACGCCGACGAGCCCCCCCGCCACGACCACCGGCGCTCGCTCCACCACCCCATCACTGCTCCCCGCAGACAGCACCACCATCAAGCCGCTCGCGGGACCCGACTGGTGCAGTACCTCGGCCGCGACGTGGCGCACGGGGAGCCGGGCCGTGAGTTGCAGAATCTCACGCAGCCTTTCGTTTTCCTCCCGCAGTGCCTGCGCCGTGAAGGCACTCACCAACGCCGAGTCGCGCAGCACTGAGAGGGCGGTGACGCGGGTGCGCGACGCCTTGATGAGCTCCACCTGGTGCTGCACCGCGAGGAACGGGGCGAGCGCCGTGCCGCTCACGGCGCGCGACACGGTGTCCTGCACCGCCGGAGGAGCCACTCGGGCGGCGACGGAGAGCAGGAGGCAGACGATGAAAGCGAGGCTGTCGCGGCGCGACGAGAACCGGTCGGGCGCGAAGGTCACGGCAAGCTACGTGGTGAGCACGGAGCGGTACTTCTGCGGGTCTTCGAGGATGCGCCCCGTGCCGCGCACCACACAGGTGAGCGGATCCTCGTCCACCCGCACCGGCAGCGCCGTCTCCTGCGAGAGCAGCACGTCGACCCCGCGGATGAGCGAGCCACCACCCGCCATCACGATCCCGCGGTCCACGATGTCGCTGGCCAGCTCGGGGGGGGTAATCTCCAGCGACCGACGCACCGCGTCGATGATCTGCTGGATCGGTTCCTGCATCGCTTCCCGGATCTCGCTGGAGTGGACGCGCACCACCTTGGGGATGCCCGAAACCAGATCGCGGCCCTTCGCCTCCATCTCCTTCTCGTCCTTCATCGGAACGGCGCTGCCGATATGGATCTTGATCGCCTCGGCCGTGGGCTCGCCGATCAGCAGGTTGTAGTTCTTCCGCATGAACTGAACGATAGACTGATCCATCTCGTCACCGCCCGTGCGGATCGACGTGTCGCTCACGATGCCCGACAGGGCGATCACAGCGATCTCGGTCGTGCCGCCGCCGATATCGATCGCCATGTTGCCGGTCGGAGTCTCCACCGGAAGGCCCACGCCGATAGCCGCCGCCATCGGCTCGGCCACCATGTAGACCTCCTTGGCACCCGCGGAGTGCGCACTGTCGCGCACGGCACGGCGCTCCACCTCGGTGATGCCGCTCGGCACGCACACCACGACCAGGGGCTTCACGCGGAAGAAGTGCTTCTGGATGATCGTCGACAGGAAGTACCGCAGCATCTTCTCCGTGACGTCGAAGTCGGCGATCACGCCGTCCTTGAGGGGGCGCACGGCGACGATGCCCTCCGGCGTCCGGCCCAACATGCGCTTGGCCTCGAGCCCGATGCCCTTCACCTTCCCGGTGGCCTTCTCCACGGCCACCACCGAGGGCTCGTTGAGCACGATCCCCTGACCCCGCACGTAGATCAGGGTGTTCGACGTACCGAGATCGACGGCGATCTCGTTCGCCGGCAAGAAGTTGCCTAGACGGAGTCTACCCCAGCGCATCGGCATCGAGTCGGGTGAAGATGGAACGGGGGCGCCGTGCAGGACCGCCCCCATCGTTTCGGGCGCCCTAACATAATCGCCCCCCTAAGTTATAACAACCTCAGGACTTACCCTCTCAGGCCCCGTCCGCCACCGGCATGCGCTTCACACCAGCTTCGCCGCGTCGGCCAGCTTGAGCCCGAACGCCTCGGCCACCCCGGGATACACGACCTTCCCCTCGATCACGTTGAGGCCGAGAAAGAGGCTGCGGTCCGCCTTGCACGCGCTCCGCCAGCCGTCCTTCGCGAGCGTCACGGTGTAGGGGAACGTGGCGTTCGTCAGCGCCAGTGTGGAGGTGCGAGGCACGCCACCGGGCATGTTCGCCACCGCGTAATGCACGACGTCGTCAACCACGTAGGTCGGCTGCTCGTGCGTCGTGGGCTCGATCGTCTCCACGCAGCCGCCCTGATCCACGGCCACGTCCACGATGACGGCGCCCGCCTTCATGCGCCCGAGATCCTCCCGGGTGACGAGGTGGGGCGCCTTGGCCCCGGGCAGCAGCACCGCGCCCACCAGCAAATCGGCCTTCGCCACGGCCTCGAGGATGTTGTGCCGGTTGGAGTAGACCAGATCCACGTTGGCCGGCATCACGTCGGACAGATACCGCAGTCGCTCGAGCGAGACGTCCAGGATGGTCACGTGCGCCCCCAGCCCGGCCGCCATCTTCGCGGCGTTGGCACCCACCACGCCGCCGCCGATGACCACGACCTCCGCCGGAAGCACGCCCGGCACACCCCCCAGCAGGATCCCCCGGCCTCCATAAAAGCGCTCCAGGTACTTGGCCCCCTCCTGGATCGCCATGCGGCCCGCCACCTCGCTCATGGGGGTGAGCAGCGGCAACTCTCCGTTGGGCAGCTGCACCGTCTCGTAGGCGATCGCGACGATGCCGGAGTCCATCACAGCCCTCGTGAGCGGCTCACTCGCGGCGAAATGGTAGTACGTGAACACGACCTGTCCCGATCGCATGTGCGGCCACTCCGGTGCGATCGGCTCCTTGACCTTCACGATCATGTCGGCCTCGGACCAGACGTCCTTGGCCGCCGAGACGATCGTCGCGCCGACGCCTTCGTACGCGTCGTCGGCGAACCCACTCCCCTCACCCGCTCCCCGCTCGATCAGCACCGCGTGTCCCTGGGCCCGTAGCGCTTCTGCGCCCGCGGGCACCAATGCGACGCGGTTCTCGGCGGTCTTGATTTCCTTCGGAACGCCAATGATCATCGCAGCCTCGTCAGTGTGTCCGGGGGGCCTCATTCGGCCCCAACCAGACGGTGGTCTGGCGTGCCGGATCGAGGAACTCCGCCGCAACCGCCCCCACCTGCTCGGCACTGATCCTGTCGATTCCGGCCAACACCCGATCGATGGGCCGGTACGGCTCGCCGTACAGCTCCACCGTCGCCAGCCGGTACATCCGGGCCGTGGGGCTCTCGAGAGACAGCGTCACCTGCCCCTTGAGTTGCTGCTTGGCCTCGGCCAGCACGCTCCCCGACAACCCCTCGGTTGCCAGGGTCTTCAGCTCGTCGAGAATCACCTCGACGGCCTGATCGGCCGTGGATGGATGAGTACCCACGTAGACACCGGTCACGCCAGTCTCGTGGTAGAACGACTGATACGTCAACACAGCATACGCCAACCCCAGCTCCTCGCGCACCCGCTGGAACAGCCGGCTCGACATGCCGCCTCCCAGCACCGTGTTCAGCAGGAGGAGCGGCTCGCGCCGCTCGTCTCGGTGGGGAAACGTGTCCGTCCCCACCACGACGTGGGTCTGCACGGTATCGCGTTGCACCCGCTGGCTCGTGCGCTGGGCCGGAGGGACGGCGGGCACCGCCGGCGGTTCCGGACCCGCCTCGTAGGTGAACCACCCGCACTTCGCGACGAGCTTGAGCAGCAGGTCGTGGTTGAGGTTCCCGGCCGCCGTGATCACCACGTGCCGGGGATGGTACGCGCGGGCGTGCAGCGCCCTCAGGTCGTCGGCGCTGAGCTGCGAGATGGTGTCGCGCGTACCGAGAATGGAGAAGCCGTAGGGGTGCTTCGGCCACAGGGCCTGAGCGTGCAGCTCGAAGACGAGGTCGTCGGGCGTATCCTCGACGGTGCTGATTTCCTCCAGCACCACCCTGCGCTCGAGCTCCAAGTCGTCGGAGCGCAGCATGGGGTTGCGCACCAGGTCGGTGAGCACGTCCAGTGCCCTCGGGAGATCCTCGTCGAGGACCCGCGCCTGGTAGGAGGTGTGTTCCCGGGAGGTGAAGGCATCGAGCGCGCCGCCGCGCACTTCCAGTTCGAGCGCGATGTCGCGCGCGCTGCGCCGCTCGGTCCCCTTGAAGACCATGTGCTCGAGGAGGTGGGAAACGCCCATCTTCCCGGCCTCCTCGTGCACCGACGCCGCCCGTACCCAGATGCCGACCGCGACGGACCGGACGCCCGGAAGAACCTCCGAGAGCACCGTGACGCCGTTCTCGGCGTCGGTGCGATACAGCCGGTCGTCGAGCTTGACGGTCCGCATCGGGGCGGTCAGCGCCGCCTGGCGGGTCTCTTCTCTTCCCTCTCCTCCCCTTCCTCGGAGGGCTCCTTCTTGATCAACGCCTTGCGGGAGAGCCGCATCTTCCCGCGATCGTCGACCTCCAGCAGCTTCACCTGCACGCGGTCGCCCTTCTTGACGACGTCCTCCGTCTTGTTGGTCCGCGCGTGCTGCAGCTCGGAGATGTGCAGCAGGCCCTCCTTGCCAGGCAGGATCTCGACGAACGCCCCAAAGGCAGTCGTGCTCTTGACCGTCCCCTCGTACACCGCCCCCACCTCGGGCTCCTGCACGATCGCCTCGATCATCGCCCGCGCGCGCTCCCCGGCCGCCCCGTCGACCGACGAGATGGTCACCATCCCCGAGTCGTCCACGTTCAGCTCCGCACCGGTCTCTTCCTGAATGCCCCGGATGATCTTGCCCTTCGGACCGATGATGTCGCCGATCTTCTGGGGATCGATCTGGATCGTGATGATGCGCGGCGCGTACTTGGACAGCGTCGAGCGGTGCGTGTCGAGCGTCTGCGCCATTACGTCCAGGATGTGAAGCCGCGCGGCGCGCGCCTTGTCGAGTGCCTGGCCGATGATGTCGAGACTCAGGCCCTGGATCTTGATGTCCATCTGTACCGCGGTCACGCCATCTCGCGTGCCGGCGATCTTGAAGTCCATGTCGCCGAGGTGATCCTCGGTGCCCAGGATGTCGGTCAGCACGGCGACCCGATCACCCTCGGTGATGAGGCCCATCGCCACGCCGGCGCAGGCGGCCTTCATCGGCACGCCGGCGTCCATCAGGGCCAGCGAGCCCCCGCACACCGTCGCCATCGACGACGAGCCGTTCGACTCGAGAATGTCGGACACCAGCCGGATCGTGTAGGGAAACTCGTCGTAGGGGGGCAGCAACGCCTGGAGCGCGCGCTCCGCGAGGTGCCCGTGGCCGATCTCCCGTCGCGACACGCCCCGCACCGGCC
>CP070716.1:648191-658585 GCA_020350425.1 Gemmatimonadota bacterium | reverse complement strand
CCGTCAAGAACTGATCGAACGCATAGCTCATCATCGCGCGGGTGTACTCCCACTCGGAATTGGTGATGAGCAACAGCTTCTTCCCCGCCTGACGCTGGTCCAGCAGGGCCAGGGTGAGTTCCGGATCCAGCTCCACGAATCGATCGGGATCGGCGATGATCTCCGCCTTGAGCTGCCCCTCCATGTGGGCCTCGTCGATCGACGTCCGCACCGCGTGGTAGAGATCGCGGTATCCCAAAACGCGCTCTAGGCGGCCGGCATCCAGGAGGTCGACCAGCTGGGCATACATGCACGCTTCCGAGAGGGAGAACAGCGTGTTGAGGAACACGAACCGGTCGGTCCCGAGGTCCACCAGCTCGCGCCCGTAGCGTGCCCGCTGGTCGTCGAACGCCATCTGCGCCGTGCCGTGATACGCGCGCTTCACGTATCCGAACCGGTTCGCCTTCAGGATGTTGCCGTGCTCGAGGTCGAGAATCAGTCCCCGCACGATGAGGTGCGGGTCGAACGTGAGCTCGTCCACGGGCCAGCCCAGTGCCACCAGCTTCTGCTTGAGGTGCTCGTACGCGCGGCGCTCCCACTCCTCGATGCGGTAGTGGATGAGCGTGTAGTCCATGTCGTAGCCGACGGCGCGGATCGCCCGCAGGTTGAGGGTCCGGTTGCAGAAGATCCCCCGGGCCCGGGGCGGCGCCGGGTAGCGGCTCGTCATGTGGAGCGCTCCTCCCGTGGAACAGGAGCGAAATGGTTGAGCGGGCCGTGGCCGCCGCCCAGGCCCGGCGCGGTGGCCAGGGCCCCGTGCACGAAGCTGAGAGCGTCGCCCACCGCCCGCTCCAGGGAGTGCCCGAGGGCGAGGCCGGCGGTGACCGCGGACGACAGGGTGCAGCCGGTGCCGTGCGTCGAGGTGGTGGCGATCTTGGGGTGGCGGTAGCGGCGCGTGCCGTCCTGCGTGACGAGCACGTCCACGATCTCCTCACCGGGGAGGTGCCCGCCCTTGACGAGCGCCGCCGCCGCGCCCATGCGCACCAGGTCGCGCGCCGCCGCCTCCATCTCGTCGGGCGTCTCGATGTCGCGCTCCACCAGGATCTGTGCCTCGTCCAGGTTGGGCGTAACGAGCGTGGCGAGCGGCACCAGCATCTGGGCCATGGAGCGCTCGGCGTCGGCGTCGAGCAGGCGGTCCCCGGACGTCGCTACCATCACCGGGTCCAGCACGTAGTTGGGAAAGGCATGCCGCGCCATCGCCTCGGCGACCAGCGCCACCAGGTCCCGGGTCGCCAGCATGCCGGTCTTCACGGCGGCGGGGAAGAGGTCGTCGGCCACCGCAGCGAGCTGGCGCTCCACCATGTCCAACGGGATCGCGTGCACGCCGGTCACGCCCCGCGTGTTCTGCGCCGTGATCGCCACGATCACGCTGGTGCCGAACACGCCGAACTGGTGGAACGTCTTGAGGTCGGCCTGGATGCCGGCGCCGCCCCCCGAGTCGGAGCCGGCGATGGTCAGGGCTAACTGCATGGGCACAACTTGGCGCCGGCGGGCCGAGCGGTAACATTCAACGCGGCCTGCGGCGGGGAGCTCGAAGCGGTGGAGCCCAGTTCCCGCTCGCCGCGCCCGGGTGCCTGAGTTCTCGTGAGGCTCATGTCCAGCAATCTGATATCAGAGGTCCGCAATCTACAACGGCGCAAAGCCCGCAAGCGGCGCGGGCTGGCGGTGGCCGAGGGCGTCCGACTGGTGGAGGAGGCGCTGGCAGCCGGCGTGCCCTTCAAAGGGGTGCTTGCCGCCGAGTCGCTGCGCGACGGCCCGCGCGGCGCGGCACTGCTGGCCGACCTGGCCGGCCACGCGGTGCCGATCGAGGAGATACCCGAACGGGAGCTGACCCGCCTCGCCGACACCGACACCCCGCAAGGGATACTCGCGGTCATCGACCCGCCGCGCTGGACCCTGGCCGACGTCGATCCGGGCACCCGGAGCCCCGTGCTGGTTCTGGACGGCGTCCAGGACCCGGGCAACGTGGGGACGCTCCTGCGCACCGCCCATGCGCTGGGCTCGCCCGGGGCGATCCTGCTTCCCGGAACCGCGGACATCGCCAACCCCAAGGTGATGCGCGCTGCGATGGGGGCGAGCTTCCGGCTCCCGGCTGCGCCGGCACAGGACGGCGAGCTCGCGAAATGGGTGAACGAGCACGAGGTGACGCTCTGGGCCGCCTCGACCGAGGGGACGCCGCTCGAGCGGCTGGCTGCGCCGGCGCGGGCCGCCGTGGTGGTCGGCAACGAGGGTGCGGGCGTGCGTCCCTTCGTGCGCTCCCTGGCGCAGCAGCAGGTGGCGATCCCCCTGGCCCGCGGTGTCGAGTCGCTCAACGTGGCGGTGGCCGCCGGGATTCTGCTCTACGAGGTCCAACGTGCCAAGTGATGCCTTCGTGATCGTGATGGCCGCGCTCCTCGGCGCCATGGTGGGCAGCTTCCTCAACGTCTGTATCGTGCGGCTCCCGCGGGACGAGTCGATCCTGTACCCGCCCTCACACTGCCCGGCGTGCGGCGCGGGGATCGCCTGGTACGACAACGTGCCGGTCCTCGCCTGGCTGCTGTTGCGCGGCCGATGCCGCCACTGCCGCGCGGGCATCTCGATCCAGTATCCCCTGGTGGAGGCCGCCACGGCCGTGGTCTGGGCGGCGTCGGCCTGGCGCTACGGGCTGAGTCTCGAGGGGCTCACGGCAGCCGTATTCGGGAGCCTGCTCCTCGGGATCGCCGTGACCGATGCGCGTACCTACCTCATCCCCGACGAGTACACCTGGGGTGGCCTCGTCGTGGGGCTGGCGCTCTCGTGGCGCGGCGGCCTGGACGGGTTCCTCGTCGCCCTCATCGGAGCGGCCACCGGGTTCGTGCTGCTCTACGCCGTGGCGTGGGGCGGCGAGAAGGCGTTCGGCAAGGAGGCCATGGGCGGGGGCGACATCAAGATGATGACCATGGTCGGGGCCTTCGTGGGGTGGCAGGGAGTGCTGCTCACGATCTTCGGAGGCGCGCTGCTCGGCACCGTGGTCTTCGTGCCCCTCTCCATGAAGCACAAGCGGCTGGTGCCCTTCGGCGTCTTCCTGGCCGCTGCGGCGGCCGTCACGTTCGTGTACGGTGACGCTATCCTCAAGTGGTACAAGGACTTCGTGCTCGGGGTCTGATGCCCCGCGGCCCGACGTCAACCCTTCGATGCGCTCGGCTATCCAATCAGTTGCATGGAGCCAGCGATCCTCCGGGAGCAATCCGTGACCAGGGAGCGTGACCGCGCACCGGCAGGCTCGGACGCGGCCGACGCGAGGCGGGCAGCCAAGGGAGACCCGGAGGCCTTCGAGCGGCTGTACCACGCCCACGTGGCGCGGATCCACAGCCTGGCTCGCAGGATGCTCGGCGAGCAGGACGCCGACGAGGCAACGCAGGACGCCTTCGTTCGGGCCTGGCAGAAGCTCGGGACCTTTCGAGGCGACGCCGCCTTCGGTACCTGGCTCCATCGACTGGCGATCAACCTGTTCCTGGGGCAGCGGGCGAAGCGGGCGAGGGATCGTGAGCGGCTGCAAGAAGGGCAGGACGTGACGGAGATCGCCGAGAGGAAGCGCAGCGGCCTGGAGCTGCACATCGATTTCGAGGCGGCGATCGGCCGACTGCCCATGGGAGCGAGAGAGGTGTTCGTGCTGCACGACGTCGAGGGCTACAAGCACCACGAGATCGCCGAGATGATCGGCGTGACCACGGGCACGACAAAGGCTCAACTCCATCGTGCCCGGATGGCCTTGCGCCGCTACGTCGAGCGGTGACGGAGTAGACCATGACAGACGTTTGGACGGATCGACTGTCGGAGTACCTGGACGAGGAGCTGAGTGCGCCGGAGCGCGAGTCGCTCGAGGCGCACCTGCGGGAGTGCGGCGCGTGCGCCGGGGCGTTGGAGGAACTGCGGGGGGTCGCGACGCGAGCGGGATCGCTCGACGATCGGCCCCCGGCGGCTGACCTCTGGCCCGGGATCGCTGCGCGCATCGCCGCGCGGAGCGAGACGGCACCCGGCGGCGTGCGGCGCCGCTTCACGTTCACGGTGCCGCAGCTCGCCGCCGCGGCCGCCGCGCTGGTGGTGGTGACGGCCGGCGGGATGTGGCTGGCGCTTCCGCTGGGTGGCGACCGCGGGCAGCCGGTGGTGGCGAGCGCACCGTACGCCGGCGCCGAGCCCGTGGCGGTCGCAGCCAGCGCCTACGATGCCGCCGTGGCCGAGCTGCAGCGCATGCTGAACGAGCGGGGGGATCAGCTCGACTCGGCGACCGTCCGGGTGCTGCGTGAGAACCTCCTGGTGATCGACCGAGCGATCGGCGAGGCGCGTGCGGCGTTGGCCGAGGATCCGTCCAACGCGTACCTCAACCGGCATCTGGCGACGACCATGTGGCGCAAGGTGCACCTCCTCCGGAGGGCGGCGACGCTCACCGGCGAGGCGACCTGAGCGCGAGCGAGAAGGGATAGGAACCATGTTGACGCACTTGATGATGGCGACGCTACTGAGCGTACCCCTGCCGCAGCAGACCGACACGGTGGTGTCGGTGAGCCCGGGCGCGCGACTCGACGTCCACGCGATGAGCGGTGAAGTCGTGGTGCGCACCTGGGATCGGGCCGAGATGCGGGTGGTAGCCAGCCATGGGTCACGCGACCGCGTGGAGATCAGCACGAGCGCCACGGTGGCGCGCGTGCGGGTGAAGGCATACCGGGGTGCGCCCAGCGCCGTGGATCTGGAGATCACGGTTCCGGCGGGAATGGACGTGGATCTCGGGGGAACCTTCCTCGACATCGACATCCAGGGGGTGAGCGGTGAGGTGACGGCCGAGACGGTGCACGGCAACGTCGTGCTGCGCGGAGGACGCGGAATCGTCCGCCTGCACTCGACGCAGGGCACCGTGGAGTGTGAGGAGGCCGAGGGCCGCATCGAAGTGGGCACCATGAACGGTTCGCTGCGGCTGCGCAACGTGGCCGGCGAGATCACGGGCGAGACGGTGAACGGCAGCATCATCGTGGAGCGCGCCAGTGCGCGATCGGCGGAGCTCGTGACCGTCAACGGCGAGGTGACCTACGACGGAACGGTGCGGGACGGTGGGCGCTACCTGCTGAACAGCCACAACGGCGACATCACGTTCTCCGTGCCGCCGAGCACCAATGCGACCATGTCGGTGTCCACGTTCAGCGGCGAGTTCGTGGCGGACTTCGCGGTGACGCTCAGCGAGACATCGTCGGGTGGCAGGCGCTTCAGCTTCGTGCTGGGGAACGGGAGCGCACGTGTGGAGCTGGAATCATTCGGTGGAACGATTCATCTGCGGCGACCGTAGGCAACGAGATAGGAGAGATACGATGCGAACACTGCCCATTCTTGCGACGCTCGGCGCCGTGGCCATGCCGGCGAGCCTGATGGCGCAAGACTTCGAGTGGTCGGGGCGCCTCGCAACCGGGATGGCGGTCGAGGTCAAGGGGATCAACGGCGACATCGAGGCCCTGCCGGCGAGCGGCAACCAGGTCGAGGTGACGGCCGTGAAGCGGGAAGGACGCCGCGGATATGCCGAGGAGGTAACGTTCGAAGTGGTGGAGCACGACGGCGGCATCACGATCTGCGCCATGTACCCCAGCGAGCCCGGCAAGCGGGAGAACGAGTGTCGTGAAGGCGGACACGGCCACATGAGCGTGCACGACAACGACACCGAAGTGGACTTCACGGTGCGCGTACCGGCCGGCGTCGATCTCGTGGCCCGCACCGTGAACGGCAACGTCGATACCGGCGCCATGGGAGGGGACGTCTGGGCCTTCACCGTCAACGGGAGCATCGAGATCACGGCGGCTGGCTACGCGCATGCCAACACCGTGAACGGCTCGATTCGGGCCCACATGGGCCGCTCTGACTGGCAGGGTGATCTGGAGTTCCAGACGGTGAACGGATCCATCACCGTGGAGCTGCCCGCGGACCTCAGCGCGAGGGTGGAGGCCAGCACGGTGAACGGGGACATGCAAACCGACTTCCCGCTCACGATCCAGGGCCGCTGGGGGCCGCGGCGCCTGAGTGGCACCATCGGTGAGGGCGGCCGCACGCTGCGTCTCTCGACGGTGAACGGCGGAATCTCCCTGCAACGCGGGGGCTGACCGTCCGCGTGCCGGTACCGAGGCTGCCGGGGCATCGCTCCCGGCGGCCTCGGTCTTTGGCTATCCTTCCCCGCATGAATCTTCGGGTCCACACACTCGGCGTGCTCTGCGCCACGCTGATCGCGTGCGGCGAGCGCGGTGAGGCGCAGAGCGACGAGGCGATTCGGGCCCTGGCGGACGAGTTGGTGCCCGCCGTCGAGGACGCCGTCAAGCTCAGGTTCCGGGATCCCCCTGCGATTGGCGTGCGCTCGCGTGATGCGGTGCAGGCCTACCTCGAGGCCAAGCTGAAGAGCGAGCTGCCTCCCGAGGTGCTGGAGGGGATCGAGGTCGCGTACCGGCTCTTCGGGCTCATGCCGGATACGCTCGACCTCGAGGCGCTGCTCCTGGGGCTCTACACGGAACAGGTCGTCGGCTACTTCGATCCTGATTCCAGCACCCTCTACGTGGTCGAGGGGGCCGACCAGGCACAGCTGCGTATGGTCCTGGCGCACGAGCTGGTGCACGCGCTCCAGGGGCAGTACGTGTCGATCGGCGAGCTGCTCGACCCGGACGCCGGCAACGACCGCCGCAGCGCCGCACAGGCGGTGCTGGAGGGGCAGGCGACCCTGGTGTCGCTCAAGGCGATGCTCCCCGACCAGGATCTGGACGCGATGCCGGAGCTGTGGCGGAATTTCCGGCCGGCGATCAAGCAGCAGTACGAGCTGATGCCGGTGTTCAGCGCCGCGCCGGTCATCCTGCAGGAAGTGCTGATCTTCCCGTATCTGGGCGGGGCCGACTTCGTGCGCTGGTTCGAGCGGGAGTATCCCGATACGGTACCGTTCGGCCCGCGTCTCCCGCGGTCCACCGAGCAGATCCTGCACCCGGATCGGTACCGCGAAGGCGACGACCCGGTCGAGTTGGTGTTTGCCGAGGATGCGGGCGCGCTCTTCTCGGACGAGCTGGGGGAGTTCGAGACGCGCGTGCTGCTCGGGGTCCTCACCGGCAGCGAGTCGATGGGCCGGGCGGGCGCGATGGCCTGGGGCGGAGATCAGTATGCCGTGTTCCGCGACGGGGAAGGCGACGCACTGGTCTGGTGGTCGGTGTGGGATACGGGGCAGGCTGCGGACCGCTTCGCGAGCGTGCTCGAGCGGGGATGGGCGACGCGCACGCGCCCCGGCCGGCGGCACGTGGTGGACCGCCACGCGCTTGGCGGGCACGCCGCGGTGCGGCTCATCGATGCGCCCAGCGCCTGGCAGGGGTGGGATGACCCACCGGCCGTCCGCGTGGAGTCTCCCGACTAGGACATCAGCAGCGAGAAACCGTAGGCGATCGCGCCCACGATCGCCCCCAGCAGATACCCCAATCGCACGATCAGGTTGAGTTCCCGCTGCGTCGTGTTGCGCACGATCTCCTCGATGCGTTGCAGCGAGAAGCCCAGCACCTTCTGCTCGACCATGGTCTGGACGTCCACCTGCGCCACGACCTCGGGGATCTGGTCCTGAATCCACCCCCAGAGCACCGGCGCGAGCTGTGCGGCAATGCGCTCGGCGCTCCCCTCGGGCAGCCAGTTGGCGGGTCGCCCGACGGGCCGGCTGAGGAGCGCGCGAAGGGTGGTGGCGGCGCCGTCCTGCACCCAGGTCTGCAGGCGGGGGGTGCGAGCGGTCTCGGCCAGCCAGGCAGCGGCCCGCTCGGGAGGGAGGTGTCGCAGCAGGTCGCCCCAGGTGCGGCGCTCGGTGGCCTGGAGGGCGCGATCCAGCCGCTCAATGGCGTGCTGCCGCGTCGTCGGGTCTCGCAGGGCCGCCGTGATGTTCCGCCCCGCCGCGTTCTTGAGGCCTTCGGTGCGCTCCGCCCCGAGCCGGGCGAAGTGGTCCTTGAGGGGCCGCCGCAGGAAATTGACCACGGCGTCGTTGATGGATCGCGCCACCTGCGTGCGCATCTCCGGCTCGTCGAGCAGCGCGGCAAGCTGGTCCACGCCCTCCCGCTCGAAGTTGTCGAGCAGGCGAGCGATGGTCTTTTCGGTCACCATCAGCCGGGCGACGATCCGCTCGTGCAGCATCAACTCCCGCACGAACCGCTCGAACAGCTCGTGCAGCGCCCGCTGGATCCGGCTGCGCGCCGATGGGTCGGCCAGGATCGCGGCGAGGCGGTCGAGCGCGACCGGGAGGTAGCCGGTGACCTCCCGCTCCAGGGCCGCCACCAGATCGGGCGACAGGCGGTCGAGCAGGGCCGTCTCGTCCTGTGCCAGCCGGTCGACCTGGCGGTCGAGCCACCCGTGGATGGTGCGGTCGAGCTCCCCGCTTGCCACCGCGTCGCTCACCCACTGCTCCACCCGCTCGCGGATAGCCTCCTGCCGTGCCTTCGTGAGCAGGTCGCCCACGGGCCGGTCGGCGTACTCGGCGTGCGCCTTGGCGAGGAACCGCTCCGCGGCCTCCTGAAACTGGTCGGTCGCCACGAACTCCGTGACCTTCTCGGCGACGACGGCCGCCACGCTATCGAGCGCTTGCTCGACCTCGCTGACCAGCCCCTCGGGAAACTCGTCGCGCAACGCGCCGCGCTCGCTCTCCAGCAGCGAGGTCACGAAGTGGTGCACGGCCCGGTCGAACGCCTCCCGCACGCCCGGGGCGCTGAGCTGCTGGGTGAGGTCCTCGGACGTCAGCAGCCGCTGCCCGACCGTGCGGCCGATCGTCTTCGCCAGCCGAGCCTTGTTCTTGGGGATCGCTCCCTGGAGCCTGAGAGGCCACAGCCCCCGTGGCTCGTACGGGTGGAACAGCATGGAGATGGCGACCGCGTTCGTGATGCCACCGGCCAGCGCTCCAAAGAGGATGGTGACGATCGCGCGTAGCGCGTCGAGCTCAACGATCACGGATTCCGGCGTCTGGTTGCAGCATGCAACTGCACACCCTCGTGGATGTCGGCCTCGCAGCCTCGGAGGCGTCCGGCGGCCGCCTGTTCCCCTCGGGCGGTCCACGATGCACAATATACGGCCATGCGAATCCCGCTCCGATCCCTGACCTTCTGGATCTTCGTCGGACTGTTCGCCGGCTTGGTTGCCGGCAGAGTGTTTGGCCAGTCCATCGTGCCGCTGGCCGGCCTCCTGTCCGACGTGTTCCTGCGGCTGCTCCGCATGGCGGTGCTTCCCCTGATCGTCACCTCCCTCACGGCGGCCGTGATCAGTGTCGGCGGCAAGAAGAATCTCGAGATCCTCGGGGCCAAGACGTTCGCCTATTACGTCACGACCAGCATGCTGGCGATCGTCACCGGCCAGATCCTGGTGAACGTGCTCCGGCCGGGCATCGGATCCACGATCCAGCTCGAAGCGGCCGTCAGCGAGGTCCCGGCCACCCAGCAGAGCTTCTCCGACCTCATCCTGAACATCATTCCGGAGAATCCGTTCGCCGCGCTGGCCGAGGGGCACGTGCTGCCCGTCATCTTCTTCTGCATCCTGTTGGGGTACTTCATCACCCGTCTCGGCGAGCCCGACAAGAGCCGGCTGGGCGACTTCTTCCAGGCGGCGTTCCACGCGATGATGAAGCTCACCCACGCGGTCATCTGGCTGGCCCCGGTGGGGGTGTTCGGGATCAACGCGAAGATCGTGGCCACCACGGGGTTCGAGGCGTTCCGGTCCCTCGGGTTCTACTTCGCGGTCGTGCTCATCGGCCTCGTGATTCACGCGGCGGTCACCCTGCCGACGTTGATGTACCTCGTGACGCGCCGGAATCCCGGCCGCCACTACCGCGGCATGCCCCCGGCGCTCGTCACCGGGTTCTCCACCGGCTCCACCATCGTGACCCTGCCGCTCACGATGGAGGCCGTGACGCAGAACTCCAAGGTGTCCGACAAGATCGCCTCGTTCGTGCTCCCCATCGGGGCCACGGTCAACATGGACGGCACCGCCCTCTACGAGTGCGTGGCGGTCATCTTCATCGCCCAGGTGTACGGTATCGCGCTCTCGCTCGATCAGCAGATCGTGGTGGCGCTCACGGCGCTGCTGGCCTCGATCGGCGCGGCCAGCGTGCCCATGTCGGGCCTCGTCATGATGTCCATCATCCTCACCGCCGTGGGCCTGCCACTCGAGGGGGTGGGGATCGTGCTGGCCGTCGACCGGGTGCTCGACATGTTCCGCACCATGGTGAACGTGCTGAGTGACTCCGTCGGCGCAGTGGTAGTGGCGAGGTGGGAGGGCGAGGACGTGCTGCCACCGCGGAAGGCATCGCCGCAGCCGGCAGTGGCGCCGGGCGGGTAGCAAGCCGCTCGGTGCTCTTTGCCGCCCGGAGCCTCATT
>CP070716.1:637544-648091 GCA_020350425.1 Gemmatimonadota bacterium | reverse complement strand
TTGATCATCGACATGGTCGACGCGCCTCCCTAGTCTCCGAACAGCTTGTCAATTTCGTCATCCGCGCCTGCGAGCGGCCCACCCACCTGGGGCTGTTCCACCCCGGGCGTCGCCGCTCGACCGAACATCTCCTCGAAAAGATGCGCCAAGTCGCCCACCGCCTGCTTCACCCGGAGCCGCACCATCCCCACGGTCGTGCGTTGATCGAACAGCACCACGAGGATGACGCGCCTCGCCACGTCGGCCAGGTACATCGACTCTTTTTCACCCTGATGGAACAGCGACGCGAACTCGGGCTCGCCGATCATCTTTGCCAGCTGATCGTTGGCGCTGAAGTCGGCGGCCGTGAGCGACGCGAACGCTGCCGGATCGAACGAGAGCTGCTCCCCGGCATTGGCCAGGAGCTGGCCCGTGCGGTCCACCAGCAGGGCGCAGCGGGCATTCGACTCCCGGAGCAGCGCGCTCAACTGCTCGCTGATCCGCTGGTAGTCGCTCTCGTTGAGTGACCAGGTGCCGGCACCAGTCATCGACGGCTCACCTCAGCCGAGCTTCGTTTCCATGCGGCGCACGATGCCCTCTGCCCGCCGCCGCAGCATCGGGTGCTGCTCCCACGCGAGGTAGTCGCGCAACAGGCGCACGGCCTCGACGCTGGGGTGACCGTTGAGATAGCCCAGCGCCGACAGGCGGCGCAAGGGGTGCGCGCTGAACAGATCCCGCCGGTGGCGCCCCATCGACTGCTGCGCCACCACGGTCCCCAGCACCGCTCCAAGCCCCAGACCCACGAGCAACGCCCGAATGCGCGCCCCCATCATGTCGCCATTTCCCTCCGTGCGGCAAGCGCCTGCGCAATCGTCATGCTATCGGCGTACTCAAGATCGCCACCGACGGGCAAGCCCAAAGCGATGCGCGTCACACGGACGCCCGGACGCTCGACCACCCCGCGCACGTACGTCGCGGTCACCTCGCCTTCCATGGAGGGGTTGGTGGCCACGATCACCTCACGCACGGTCGTCCCATTCGCCAGCCGGCCCTGGAGCGCGTCGACCCTAAGGTCGTCGGGGCCGATACCGTCGAGCGGCGAGAGATGCCCCCCGAGAACGTGGTACAGCCCGCGGAACTCGCCGGTCCGCTCGATGGCGCCGATATCGGAGGCCTCCTCCACGACGCACACCACCGTCTGGTCGCGCCGGGGATCGGCACAGATCGGGCAAGGATCGGTCTCTCCCAGATTGCCGCACACCGAGCAGGGGCGGACCCGCTCGACGAGCGTCCGCACGGCCTCCGCCAGGCGCCGCACGCCGTCTTCCGGCTGCTTGAGGAGGTGATACGTGAGGCGGGTCGCCGTCTTTCTCCCAATGCCGGGCAGCTTGGAGAGTTCGCCGATCAGCTGCTCGATCGCCGACACGGCTCAGAGTGGAAACTGAAACGGGAGCGGAAGTCCGCCGGTGAGTTTCTTCAGCTCGTCGCGGTACAGCTCATCGGCCTTGCGCTGCGCGTCGCTCACGGCTGCGAGCACGAGGTCCTCGAGCATCTCGACGTCACCGTCGGCCGCGGCGGCGGGATCGATCTCGATGGTCCGGATCTGGCCCCGCCCGTCGGCGGTCACCTTCACCATGCCACCGCCGGCCGAGCCCGTGACGCTGCGCTCGGCGAGCTCTGTCTGCATCTCGGTGAGGCGGCCCTGCACCTGTTGGCCTAGCTGGAACAGTTGGGAAAGATCTGCCATATCCCTGTCAATCCTATAGTTACGCGCCCTACGGCCCTCGCCGCTGCAAGCTACCCGACCGACGGAGGCCTCGCAAGTTACTCCAGAAGCTCCAGATCGAGCGCGTCGGCCATCGCGTCGAGCGAGGGGTCCTGGGACCGGTAGGCCTTGAGCCGCTCGTCCCGATCCCCTTTCCGGCTGAGCCGGCGGGCGTTGTTCGACGGTGGCGCCTCGACCGCAGCGGGGCGGTACGCCACGCGCGCCGTTCGTCCTGTCACCTCGTCGATTGCCTTGGCCACCAGGTCCCGGTTCCGCTCCAGCCCCTCGAGGTGCACCTCACAGTCCGACACCTCGAGCGTCACTTCGTCTCCCTCGACGCTGGCCGGGGTCGCGTGACTCAAAGCCTCCCGCACCAGCCGCCGTCGCCGTCCCGCCGCCTCCACCACGGCCGGCCAGCGCTCGACGAGGGCACCGAGGGTCAGCGGGCCCTCAATCGGGCGGGATGGCGGCGCTGCATCAGGGCCGCCGTCGGTGGCCGAAGCCGCGTTCCCACCGCTCACCGGCGTCGAGCGGCGAGCCGCGGCACCGCTTCTCCGCTCCGCCGCTCGGCCGCCCGTAGGAGGGGCTGGGGGAGGAGGGGCGCCTCCCTTCCCCAGCGCGTCGATGACCTGTTGCAGCTCCACCGTGCGATCCAGCAGGGTCCACTGCAGCAGCAGGGTCTCCACGTGGAGACGGGCGTGAGGGCTGCGCCGGATCGCCCAGTCGGCCTCGCCCAGCAGCCGCAGCATGCGGAGCACGTCACCCTCGCTGTAGCGCTCAGCGTGCCGCTCGATGGCGCCGCGCAGGGTTTCGGTCACCCCGTCCGGCTGTCCTCCCAGCATCCGGATCAGCAGGGCGCGCAGCGCCTCCCCGGCACCCCCCACGAACTCCGCGAGGTCGGCGCCGCCCTCGACGAGGCGCGCCACGAAGGGGAACACGTGCTCGCTGCGGCGCTCGGCCACGAGGTCCAGCAGCTCCGCGTAGAGCTCATCGTCGATCAGCCCCAGGGCCTGCCGCACTCGCTCGGCGGTCACCGGTCCCTCGTCGAACGCGACCGCCTGGTCCAGCAAGGAGAGGGCGTCCCGCATCCCGCCGTGCGCCACGCGGGCCATCAGCAGCAGAGCGTCGTGCTCCGCCTCGATCCCCTCCTGCTCAGCCACGTACTGCAAGCGCTCGACGATGGTGTGGGGACCCATGCGGCGGAAATCGAACCGCTGCACCCGGCTCATCACCGGCGCCGCCGTGTTGGCGATCTTCTGAGGCTCGGTGGTGGCGAACACGAACACCACCTGGGGCGGCGGCTCCTCCAGGATCTTGAGGAGGGCGTTCCACGCCTCCCGCGTGAGCATGTGGGCCTCGTCGATGATGTACACCTTGAACCGGCCCGGCGCGCTCGCGGCGTACATGGCCCGCTCCCGCAGGTCCCGCGCGTCGTCCACTCCGCGGTTGCTGGCCGCATCGATCTCGACCACGTCGAGGTTGGCCGATCCAGACCAGATGCGCCGGCACGACTCGCAGGTGCCGCAGGGCTCGCCGGCATCGGCTCCACCCTGACCCCGCTCGGCGCAGTTCAGGGCCATCGCCAGGATGCGCGCTGCACTGGTTTTGCCCACGCCCCTGGGGCCCGTCAGCAGGTACGCGTGCGCGACGCGGTTCCTGGCGAGTGCGCCCGCCAGGCCCGCCGCCACGTGTTCCTGCGCGACCAGGTCGGAGAAGCGGGTGGGTCGGTATTTCCGGGCGAGTGCGGTATGGATCATCGAAGCCTAGATGAGTGCCCCAGGCACCCCGAGGCGACACGTGACATCGCTTAGCGCTGCTACCTTCACGGTCCTGACGCGGTTCGCGCGCACGAGCCCCCCGGACCTGGGGCTCTGTAAGCTAGCCAGTGAGCGGGGAGCATGCTACGGGCCGCCTTCCTCTCGTCCGCCGCTAACGGTTCCCGCCCCACTTCTGCCAGGTGGACGGCATGACCAGCACCAGCAGCGTATAGAACTCCAGCCGCCCGAGGAGCATGAGGGCGGAGAGGACCAGGTGGGCCGCTGAGCCCAGGTCCCCGTAGTGGGACGCCGGCCCGACCGCGCCGAGCCCCGGGCCGATGCTCGACATCGCGGCGAGGGAGGCGCTGAACGAGGTAACGAGATCGTTCCCCAAGGCCGCGATGATCAGGGTGCCGATCCCGTGGGTCATCCCGTACAACGCGAGGAAGGCGAGCACGTTGTGGAGCAATTCGGCGCGCACCGGCTGCTTGCCGAGCTTCGTCACCACCACGGCCCGGGGGTGGAGGATCTTGCGGATCTCCCCCACCGTGTGCTTGGCCACGACGACGGCTCGCACCACCTTCAGCCCGCCTCCGGTGGACCCCCCCATGGCACCCATGAACATCAGCCCGAGGAGGACGACGTGGGTCACAGCCGGCCAGGCCCCGAAGTCGGCGGTCGCAAACCCGGTGGTGGTGATGATGGCGACCACGTTGAAGGTCGCGGGACGCACCTGACCATCCCAGTCGCCGCGCGCCAGCCCGAGCGCGATGAAGCAGATCACCACCGCGCTCAGTGCCAGGCCCGCATACCAACGCCACTCGTAGTCTTTGAAGTAGACGAGCCACCGGCCGGTGAGCCAGCGGTAGTGCAGCGTGAAGTTGGTGCCGGCCGCCAGCATGAAGACCACAGTGAACCACTGGGTCGCCGCACTGTAGGCGCCCAGGGAGGCCGTGCGCGTGGAGAAGCCTCCGGTGGCGAGGCAGCTCATCGCATGGTTCACGGCATCGAACAGCGACATCCCGAGGATCAGGTAGATCACCGCGAGCAGCACGGTGAACAAGGCATACACGCCCCAGAGCAGACGCGCCGTGGACGCGATGCGGGGCCGCAACCGGTCGGAGGGAATGCCCGGCGCCTCGGCCCGGAAGAGCTGGGCGCCGCCCATTCCCAACAGGGGGAGGATCGCCACCCCGAGCACGATGATGCCCATGCCGCCCAGCCAATGGCTGATGCTGCGCCACAGGAGAATGCTCCTGGGCAGCTCCTCGATGGTGCCGAAGATGGTGGCGCCCGTGGTCGTGAAGCCGGACACCGACTCGAACAGGGCGCCGGCCACCGTCGGCGCGACCCCCGTGGCGACGAACGGGACGCTGCCCGCCGCGACGACCACGATCCATCCGAGCCCCACGACGGCGATCCCCTCGCGGGTGTTGATGGACACCTCCCGGGGAGTGAACCACCAGAGCAGCCCGCCCACGAGAGCCGTACCGAGCGTGGCGACCACCCAGGGAACCGTGAGGCCGTCGAATACCCCCACCACGGTGGGCGGCACCATGGAGACCGCCACCCAGACGAGCAGCGCGCCAACGATGTGGAGGACCTCCCGAAGGTTCACGAGGGGAAGAGCGCCGTGACGTCCGCGACCGCGTCCGGGAGGACGAACACGATGGTCGTGTCACCCGCACGAAGGTCGTCGTTCCCTCGAGGCACGATCACCTCCGTACCCCGCACGATCGCTGCCACGATGGCGCCGCTGGGGAAGTTCGCCTCCGCCAGGCGCTTGCCGACGAGGGGCGACGCGGACGTCACCTCGAAGGCGATCGCCTCGGCGTCACTGCCCTTGAAAGTGGCCACGCGCGTCACGGTTCCCCGCCGCACGTACCGCAGGATCGCGTTGGCCGCCGAGAGCCGCGGGCTCACCGCGGCGTCGAGACCGATGCGACTCGCGAGCGGCACATAGTCCTTCTTGTTGACCAGCGTCAGCACGCGCTTCACCCCGGCGTGCTTGGCCACCAGCGACGACAAGATGTTCGTCTCGTCGGCATCGGTCAGCGCCACGAAGCCATCGGCGCCGCTCACCCCCTCGAGCTCAAGCAGCTCCACGTCGGTCGCGTCTCCGTGCAGCACCAGCACCTTTTCCAGCTTCTCGGCCAGCTCCTGCGCCCGCTGCCGCTCCGGCACCAGCATCGTGACCTGCACGCGGTGCTGGCTGAGCAGTGAGGCCAGGTAGAACGCCTCGGTGCTCCCGCCGGTGATCATCACGCGCCGCATGGGCGACGCCTCGTAGCCGAGCAGCTCCAGCGCGCGCGGAATTTCCTCTTCGGTGGCCGCCACGTAGAGATGGTCACCCGACACGATCTTGGTGGCGCCGTCGGGAACGATGGTGTCCCCTTCCCGCTCGATGGCGACCGTGAGCAACGGGCGGTCGCCCTCTTCAGACGCGATGTCGACCAGGCGGCGCCCGGCGATCGGCGCCTCGGAGGTCACGGTGAAGCCCAGGAGCTGCACCGCCCCACCGGCGAATACGGCGATGTCGGTGGCCGCAGTCGAGTGGAGCAGCCGCATCGTCTCGAGCGCCAGCTCCCGCTCGGGATTGATGAGCATGTCCACGCCGAACGCGTCGGGCTTGAGATTGCGGGCGTCGCGGTAGAAGTCGGGGTTGGAGACGCGAGCCACCTTGAAGATCCCCGGCACGCCCCGCGCGCTCATACAGCTCACGAGGTTCACTTCGTCCACGTTGGTGACTGCCAGCAAGAGCCCGGCGTTGCGGATGCCGGCTTCCTCCAGCACTCCGGTGCTGGTGCCGCTCCCCTCCACCACGGCCACGTCGAGGTGGTTGGCCACGTATTCGAGTCGCTGCGGCTCGACGTCCACCACCACCACGTCGTGCTGCTGGTTGGAGAGACGCTCGGCTACGTGGTAGCCGACCTCACCGGCGCCGACGACGACTATGTGCATGTTTGCGCTCCGCCCCAATTACGCACCGATGAACCTCCCCGGCAATACGCCTGACGACCGCACGGCCTACGCGAGCGTGGAGGAAATGATCGCCGCCGCCCGCAGCACGTCCTCCCGCGCCACGTCGAGGTGAGTGACCGCCCGGAGTCGCGTCGGGCTGAACGGCACCAGCAGCACGCCGGCCTCGGCCAGCGCGGGCAGCGCCGTCTCGGCCGTGTGGCGACCCAAGAGATCGAGCATGACGATATTGGTGTCGGGCGGGAGGGGCCGCACCGCATCGTGTCCGTCGAGCTGCTCGGCCAGGAGCTTCGCGTTGGCGTGGTCCTCTCCGAGCCGCCCGAGGTTGTGCTCCAGCGCGTACAGGCCGGCCGCTGCGATGATGCCCGACTGCCGCATGCTGCCGCCGAGCCGCCTGCGCACCTCCCTGGCGCGCACCATGAGCGGTTTGCTCCCCGCGAGACAGCTCCCCACCGGACACCCCAGCCCCTTCGACAGGCAGACCATGACCGTGCTCGCTCCTCGCGCCGCGCGCGCGGGCGTGACGCCGAGCGCCGCCGCCGCGTGCCACAGTCGCGCGCCATCGAGGTGGAGCGGTACCCCCCGCTCCTCGGCCAACGCCACGAGTCCGTCCCACGCCTCGAGCGGCATCACCTTGCCGCCCGCGGCGTTGTGCGTGTTCTCGGCCGCGACCGCGCTGATGCGGGGCACGTGGGGCCCAGCCGGGCGCCACGCCTCGCGCACCAGATCGGGCGTGAGCACTCCATCGGGTGTGGCGACGGGACGGATCTGCACGCCCGAGAGTGCCGCGACGCCCGCGATCTCGTAGTGCACCAGGTGGGCATTGGCCTCGAGGATCAACTCGGTGCCCGGCTCCGTATCGAGCCAGATCCCGGCCTGGTTGGCTCCCACGCCCGAGGGGAAGAGGACGGCGGCTTCGCAGCCCAGGAGCTCCGCGATGCGCTCCTCCAGCCGTCGCGTCGTGGGGTCTCCGTCGAGCACGTCGTCCCCGACCTCGGCCTCGGCCATGCACCGCCGCATTTCCGCCGAGGGGCGGGTGACGGTGTCACTGCGCAAGTCGATCATGCGGTCATCGGGCATCGTGGTACCCCTGGGGGGCGCCCTTCCGGTCACTCGAGAATGGCACGCTGCTCTCGTTGCCGGCGCGCCATGTCGTACGTCTCGGCCACCTCACCCCCGAGCAAGAAGACGCAGGCCATGAAGTAGATCCACACGACCAGCAGGAGGATGGCGATGAAGTTGGCGTTGGAGATCAAGCGGTCGATCGTCGTGAACTGGGTCAGGTAGACGCTGTAGAGCTTCTTGGCGATCTCGAATCCGAGGGCCGCGACCGCTGCCGCCACCACCGCCGTGTCCCAGCGCATGGTGCGTGTGGGGGCGAAGGTGTACACGATGTAGAACAGCAGGATACCCACGACGTACGTGGAGATGCCGACCACGAACCGACCGATGAACGGGTAGCTGGCGACGATCACGGTGAGGAGGGCGTTGGCCACGAGCAGCACCAGGGTCACGATCACCAGAAACAAGTCGAGACCCTTCCCTCCCAGATAGGAGCGGGTCTCGGGCGTGTCGAAGATCTCGTTCAGCGAGGATCGGACAGCGCTGAAGAAGCGCGTGGCAAACCACAGAAACAGCGGAATGCCGTAGATCGTGAGCTCGGCCCTGCTGTCCACCAGGCCCGTGATCAAGCGCTCCGCCCGCTCCAGAGGCCCCTCGCCTCCACTGCCCTGCGGCAGGATCTGGTCGAGCACGCGGAGGACGTCCGCCATGGCGTCATCGCCCGAGTGGACGAAGTACCCGAACGCGGCAAGGAGGAGGAGGGCAAAGGGGAGCGCCGCGAGCAGCGCGTCGAACGTCAGGGCGCTCCCGAGAAACAGGATCTGGTCGTCATAGGCGCCGATGAACACCCGGCGCGTGAAGCCGAGGGGGGAGAAGGCCCACCCCCGGCGTCGCGGTGCTGGCACGCGGGCAGCGCCGGGCGCCTACTCCGCCGGCTCTTCGTCGGCGCGGCTGGTCTTCCCGCGCGAGCGGGACTCGGCAAGTCTCCGTTCGAGCTCATCCCGCGCCGAGTGCACCGCCGCCTTGCCCGCATCCAGGGCATCGTGGGCACCCTCGCGGGTCTCGCGCAGGCCGCGGCGCGCGGCGTCGAAGCCTTCCTCGAGCCGGTCCCTGGCGCGCCCGTACCCCTCCTCCACCTGCTCACGCCACTCTTCGGCCTTCGCCTGCGCGTCGTCGCGCAACTGGCGGCCGCGGTGCTTGATCACCCGGCGCGTCTCTTCACCGCTCTGTGGAGCGAACAGCAGCGCGGCCCCCGCTCCCAACAGCAGCCCCAACAGGAACCCGCCGAGCCCGCCGCTCGACCGCTCTACGATGATGACGGGTTTGTCGTCGCGAACGTGTGGCATCATTCCTCCATGGTACTTCGTTGCCCCAGTTGAATACTACCACCCGCCGGAAACGCCGTCAAAAGCCCACTTCCAGCCCATCGAAGGCGGGGGAGACGCCGTCGGGAAGCCTCGCCTCGAGCTGGGCGTGCGAGTGCCGGTGCGTCAGATGCGTGAGAAACGTCCGGCGCGCGCCGATGGCTCGGGACACCTCCACGGCCTCGGGAATCGAGAGGTGCGTCGGGTGCGGCTTCTCGAACAGCGCGTTCAGCACCAGGACGTCGACACCCCTCAGCCGCCGCACCGTCTCCTCGGGCAGCGCCTTGGCATCGGTCAGGTAGGCGACCGGCCCGATCCGGTAGCCGAACACGCGCGTACCGCCGTGGTCGGCCTCGACCGGGAGGACGCGGACTCCGGCCACCTCGACCTCCACGTAGGGCTCCACCGCCTCGGCCACCAGCTCCGGCTTGCTGCTCCCCGGGGGCGGCGGGCCGGCGTCGAAGACGTAGGAGAACCTCCGCTCCAGCAGCTCGATGGTCTCCCGCGGCCCGTAGATGGGCAGCCGCCCCCGCCGCACGGAGAGCGCTCGCAGGTCGTCGATCCCGTGCACGTGATCGGCGTGCTCGTGGGTGTACAGCACGGCGTCCACCCCGCCCGGGCCGCGCCGTGTGAGCTGGATCCTCAGCTCGGGCGGCGTGTCGATGAGCAGCCGCGGCCCCGCCTCCAGCTCCACCAGCGCGGCGGTGCGGGTGCGGCGGTCCCGCGGATCATCCGACGTGCAGACGGAACAGTCGCACCCGATAACGGGGACCCCGAACGACGTCCCCGACCCGAGCACCACGAGCCGGCCGTTCAAATCGTCTCGATCTTGAGGAGATTGGTGGTACCGGGCACGTCGAACGGCACGCCGGCCGTCACGACGATGCGATCGCCCGGCTCCACCAGCCCGCGGGCGAGCAGCTGCTCCCGCGCCCTCCCCAGCATGACCTCGTAGGTCGGCGCGTGGTCGACCAGCTGGGGGGCCACGCCCCAGACGAGCGAGAGGGAGCGGCAGGTGGACAGCTCGGTGGAGAGCCCCACGATGGGGGTGACGGGCCGGTTGGCCGCGATCTTGCGCGCCGTGAAGCCGCTCTTGGTGAAGCACACGATGAGCGGCACCTGGAGCATCTCGGCGGCGACGCTGGTCGCGTAGGCGATGGCATCGTCGCTGGTGCGTGGACGCCCCGGCCCGGGCAGGTCGCTGCGCCGCCGGCGCGGCAGCGTGTCGGCCGTGACCTGTGCCTCGATCTCCGCGATGATCCGCGCCATGGCCTGCACCGCCTTGACCGGATACTGCCCGATTGCCGTCTCCGCCGAGAGCATGACGGCGTCGGTGCCGTCGAGAATCGCGTTGGCCACGTCCGACGCCTCTGCGCGCGTGGGACGTGGCGTGTGCACCATCGACTCCAGCATCTGCGTGGCCGTGATCACCGGCTTGCCCAGGAGGTTTGCCTGCCGCATGAGGCGTTTCTGAACGACGGCGATTTCCTCGATGGGTATCTCCACCCCGAGGTCCCCCCGGGCGATCATAATGCCGTCGACAGCTTCGAGGATGCCATCCATGTGCTCGAGGGCTCCGGCGCGTTCGATCTTGGCGATGATGAATGGATTGTGACCCAAAGCCCTTGCGGCATCGCGGAC
>CP070716.1:626531-637444 GCA_020350425.1 Gemmatimonadota bacterium | reverse complement strand
GCAGAAGCACATCGACATCGTGCACGTGATGGTCTTCATCTGCTACCGGGAAGCGGTGCTGGAGGGCCAGTTCGACTACTACGTGGGCGGGCGAAGGCTCGACATGGAGCCGCTGGCGTACGCCAGCCCCGCGGCCCAGCACCGGATCGACATCTCCGCGCCGGAGGTGGTGGCCAAGATCCGTGAGCGCATTCCGGACTTCGCCCCCTGCGCCTACCTCAACGGGACCGAGAAGGCCAACTCCTTCAAGTGGCTGCTCACCCTCCGGATGGGCACCAAGCAGCGCATCTACGGGTACCACGGCCCCAGAATGGCCGAGCTTGCGCAGACGCTGCACCACTGGCGCCACGGCCGGTACCTGGCGTACGCCCACCCCAAGGTGCTGCGGCGGGGCAGGTCGATGCTGGCGCTCGCCCCGTTCGACGTGGGGCTGCGCCGCACGCTGCGCAACGCGATCACCGACCCGCGCCTCCTGTTTCGGCGGCTCCACCAGCAGTCGATCATGGTGATCCAGCCCATCGACATCCTGGCCGACGGCCGCCAGAACATGTGTGACGGCTGCCCGGATATGACGGTGTGGAGGGACGGACTCGCCTGGTCCTGCCGGCTGGAGGAGTGCCTCCATTTCGGGGAGTTCGTGCGCACGGCCCCGAAGAATGGAGCGCCGGAGCAGGCCGAGACGGCGGTGCCCTGAACCGGGCGTTGGCGCGGCTTGCGCGCCACGCTATTCCGACCAAGGCGCTCTCCAATCGAGGGAGTTTTTTCACGGTTTCTTCACGGGAACCGTGCTAGCTTGACGCCCAGCGAATGCCCGGGAGTGGCCATGCGGGAGGCGAGATGCGCCGTCCACGAGCGGCGTCTCGATTTGGAGGGCCCGCAGCAGGAGGTGCAGGCCGTCCACAAGGTGGAAGGTGGGGACTTCGATCCCGACGAGGGGTTTGAGTGGCCCTTTCCGGAGAAGAATGGGGATGGGGAGGAGGTGGTGGTGAGGTAGCGGAGCCGACGCAAGGACGCTCCGCAGCGCCCGGCTTCGGCCGGGCGCTTTTTCTTTCGCTCCGGCGCCTTTGGCCCCACTATAGGCCGGAGGGACGGCGGGCCGTGCAGGCCGTCGTGGCGGAATCCTCATCAACAGGGAGAGGACAGCATGTCACTCAACATCCGCGCGCTCGCGATCGTCGGTGCCATCCTGATGGGCGGGGGCTTCCTGCTCGTCGGGCTCGCCAACCTGGTCTTCCCGACGTACGGCGCCGCGTTCCTGGAGTTCGGAGCCTCGGTGTACCCCGGGTACCACGGTCCGGGCGGCTTCTGGTCGGTCCTCGTGGTGACCATGTACGCTGCCGTGGACGGCGCAGTCTGCGGCGCCATCGTGGCCTGGCTCTACAACTTCTTCGCCGCCGGCGGGAGTCCGAAGGCTCAGTCCTTCACCGCGTAGCAGCCGGGACGCGGGTCCCTGCCCCCGAGCCGGTCCCGACCCCCGGCGGTCTCGCGGGGGCAGCGCCGCCTCGTGCGCCGCTGTTATGGTTCGTGGGTGAGGTCAGAATGCTGAAGTCCATCAGGCGGTTCTTCGGGGACCACCTTGCGCTGGGCGCGCCGGCGGACGCGCCGGCGGAGGCGCCGGTTCCCGAGGTCGAGCGCGTGCGGCTCGCCGCGTGCGCCCTGTTGCTCGAGCTCGCGCACGCCGACCAGGAGTTCACCGAGGACGAGCGCCTCCACATCGAAGAGACGCTGACTCGCCACTTCGCGGTGCCGCTCCAGCAGGCCCGGGAGCTGATCGAGCTCGCGGAGGAGGAGCGCCGGCGAGCGGCCGACCTCTACCAGTTCACATCCCTGATCACGGCCAACTACGACGAAGGCCAGCGGCTGGTGCTGGCCGAGGCCATGTGGCGGCTCGTGTACGCAGACGGCGAGCTCGCGAAGCACGAGAGTTACCTCATGCGCAAGCTCTCCGCGCTGCTCGAGCTGCGTCCAGGCTACCTGGCCGAAGCCCGCAAGCGGGCGGTCGGGCGACAGGTAGACTGAGGGGCGATGCCCGACCTCGCGGCGCGCCTGCGAGAGCATCTCCGCGACACGCGGCTGTTCCCCCAACCGGGTCGCGCGCTCCTGGCCGTGAGCGGCGGCCCCGACTCGGTCGCGCTGCTCGAGCTGTTCACCGAGGTGGGCCCGGACCTCGGGCTCGAGCTGCTCGCGGCGCACGTCGACCACGGTATCGCGCCCGGGAGCCGGGAGGTCGCCGAGCGGGTGGCCCGGTTGGCGGACCGTTGTGGCGTGCCGTGCCGCCAGGCGCGACTCGGGCTCGGGTTCGGCGCGTCGGAGACGCGGGCGCGCCGGGCCAGGTACGAGGCGCTACGAGAGGTGCAGCGGGAGGCCGACTGCCGGTATCTGGTGACCGCCCACCATGCGGACGATCAGACGGAGACGGTGCTCTACCGCCTGCTGCGCGGGACCGGAATGGCGGGTCTCGCCGGGATCCCGGCGCGGGGCCCGCGCGGATTGGTGCGGCCGCTGCTGCCATTCCGCCGTCGGGAGCTGGAGGCGTGGCTGAGCGAGCGGGGCCCGGACGCCTCTCCCTTGGGGGACATTCACCACGATCCGGCCAACCGCGACGAGCGGCACGACCGGTCGTGGCTCAGGCATCAGCTCCTCCCCCTGTTGCGGGAGCGCTTCGGGACCGTCGTGGAGCAGCGCCTGACCGATCTGGCACGACACGCGGGTTCCGAGCGACAGGCATGGGCGGCGGCGCTCAGGACCCTGCCGGAGCTGGAGCTCCGCGTCTCGCACGGTGTCGCCGAGGTTGCTCGGGTACCTCTGGCTCGGTATGATAACACGTTGTCGGAGGCCCTCTTGCGTGCACTCGGCCGGGAGGTGGGGTGCGTGCTCGGGCCGCGGCGGTCGGCGCGACTCCTGGCGTTCGTGCGCTCCAGCGACAGCGGGCGCGCGATGCAATTGGGGTCGAGCTGGGTGGCAGAGCTTTCGTTCGACCGGGTACGCATCGCCCCTGCGGCGCGGAGTGCGGCTCGTGACGAGGCCGTCGCCTGCGGCGACGACACATGGGGGCGGGTACGCTGGAACGGCTGGGATCTCAGTTGGCGCCGAGACCCGGTGGGCGCGCTCCATCGCAAGTCGTTCGTCACGTGGGTGACCCCGGGGGCGAATCGGGTGCGGGCCGTGGCCAGGGGGGACCGCATCGCGCCGCTGGGCGGTGTGGGTCGCTGCAAGGTGCGGCGGCTGCTCATGGAGGCCAGGGTGCCGCTCCGCGAGCGGGAAGGGTACCCCGTACTGGTGCGGGACGACGAAGTGCTGTGGATTCCCGGGGTCTGCCGCTCCGGGGCCGCGGTGCCGCAGCCCGGCGAGCCCGCTGTGAGGATCGAAGCCTGTGCAGCCGGAGAAGAACACACTGACTGAGTGGCACGGCATCGACGTGGTCTACCAGCCCGACGTGATCGCCCGCCGGGTGCGGGAACTGGGGGAGGAGATCACGGAGTACTACGATACGGAAGAGCTGCTCCTCCTGGGGACGCTCAAGGGCAGCTTCATGTTCATGGCCGATCTGGTGCGCAGCATCTCCCGGGCGCACCTGTTAGAGTTCATCGTGGCGGCGTCGTACGGCAAAGGCGTGACGTCGAGCGGGCATGTGCGCCTGCTGTACGACCCGCAGGCCGTATTTGAGGGCAAGCACGTGCTCCTGATCGAGGACATTGTCGATTCGGGTGCCACCCTCAACCGGCTCGTGCGCCTGCTGCGAACGCGGGATCCGCTGAGCCTCGAGATCTGTACCTTGTTGCACAAGCACGTGGCACCGAACTTGATGCTGGAGCCGCGTTTCGTGGGTTTCGACGCGCCCGCCGATTTCTTGATCGGTTACGGGCTCGATTTTGCCGAACAGTACCGGCACTTGCCGTTCATCGGGAGCTTGCAGGAAGTCGATGGCTGATCGCACACCGCCCAACAAACCCTTCAGCTGGGGTGGCCTGAGCCGGAACCTGGTGTTCTGGCTGCTGATCATCCTGCTCCCCATCCTGTTCTATCAGATGATCGGCGCGAACCGGGAACCGGTGGAGGAGATCAGCTACACCCAGTTCCGGGGTCATCTCGACGACAACAACATCGCCAGCGTCGAGATCACCAGCGGAAAATTCATCGAGGGGGAATTCAAGCGCCCAGTCACGGTGGGGAACCGTCAGGTGGAGCGGTTCAGCGCCGTGCTGCCGATTCAGGACTCCGAGATCTTCATCGAGCAGCTCGAGGCGCAGAACGTCCCCATCTCGGCCAAGGAGCCGAAGCCGTCGTTCGGGGCGGTGTTCTTCCAACTGCTGCCGTGGATCATCCTGATCGCGCTCTGGGTCTTCTTCTTCCGACAGATTCAGCAGGGAGGCAATCGCGCGTTCTCGTTCGGGAAGTCGAAGGCCAAACTGCTGAGCGGCGACACACCCAAGGTCACGTTCCAGGACGTCGCGGGGTGCGACGAGGCCAAGGTGGAACTCGAGGAGATCATCGAGTTCTTGCGCGACCCACAGCGGTTTCAGCGGCTCGGAGGACGGCTGCCCAAGGGCGTGCTCCTGGTGGGCCCGCCGGGAACCGGTAAGACGCTCCTGGCGCGGGCGGTGGCGGGGGAGGCCGGTCGCCCTTTCTTCTCGATGTCCGGCTCCGACTTCGTCGAGATGTTCGTGGGTGTGGGCGCCTCCCGCGTGCGCGATCTGTTCGAGCAGGGGAAGGCCCATGCGCCGTGCATCATCTTCATCGACGAGATCGACGCCGTCGGCCGCCACCGTGGTGCCGGGTTGGGTGGCGGGCACGACGAGCGGGAGCAGACGCTGAATCAGTTGCTGGTGGAGATGGACGGGTTCGAGTCGAATGAGGGGGTCATCCTCATCGCCGCCACCAACCGCCCCGACGTGCTCGATCCCGCGTTGCTCCGGCCCGGCCGCTTCGATCGCCAGATCGTGGTGGACATGCCTGACGTGCGCGGTCGCGAGCAGATCCTCAAGGTGCACGCGCGGAAGATCCCACTCGCCGACGACGTGGACCTCGCGACGATCTCCCGGGCCACGCCGGGCCTCGCGGGGGCCGATCTCGCCAACATCGTGAACGAGTCGGCGCTGCTGGCCGCGCGGCGCAACAAGCAGAGCGTCCAGATGGTCGACCTGGAGGACGCCAAGGACAAGGTGATGCTCGGCGTCGAGCGGAAGAGCCTGGTCCTGTCCGACGAAGAGCGGAAACTGACGGCCTACCACGAAGCAGGCCACGCTCTGGTCAGCGTGCGGGTCCCCGGACTGGATCCGGTGCACAAGGTCACCATCGTCCCGCGCGGGCGCGCGCTCGGCATCACCTTCTCGCTGCCCGAGGAGGACCGCCACAACTACACCAAGGAGTACATCCACGGCCGGCTGGCCATGGCGTACGGCGGCCGAGTCGCCGAGGAGCTCATCTTCGGATCGGAGAAGGTGACCACCGGCGCGGCGCAGGACATCGAGCAGGCGACCGAAATGGCGCGCCGCATGGTGACCCAGTTCGGCATGAGCGATGCCGTGGGGCCGGTAGCGGTGGGCGACCGAGAGCAGCAGATCTTCCTGGGTCGTGAGATCTCTCAGCACCGCGAGGTGTCGGAGCAGACCGCGGAGCTGGTGGACACCGAGGTCAAGCGCATCCTCGACGAGGCCTACCGTCGCGCCCGCGACATCCTCCAGGCGGACATGGCGACGCTGCACCGCATGGCCGAGGCGCTGTTGGAGCGGGAGACGCTGGACCGCGAGGAGGTTGCTCTCGTCGCGCAGGGGAAGGACCTGCCGCCGGTGGCGCCGTCGTCCGCCGAGTCGCCCCCGCCGGTCGAGCTGAAGGGCACGGCCGAGGAGCGGGCCGGCGCAGCCGGCAAGGGCATCCTCGGCACTCCCCCGGCCGAGCCGGCTGGAGCGTGAGCCTCCACCCGCCCACGTCGCGGGGTCCCGCCGCCCTGCGAGAGGATCCGGCGCAGCGGACCAGGGTGCCGCCCCGCACGGCGGCGGCCCGCTGGTCCATGGGCCGCGGGGTCCTCTCGCTCGAGCAGCCCGCGGTGGTGGGCATCCTCAACGTCACGCCCGACTCATTCAGTGACGGGGGGCGCTTCCTCGACGCGGCAGCGGCGCTCGAGCAGGCGGCGCGGCTCGTCGCGGCGGGCGCCCACATGCTGGACGTCGGCGCCGAGTCGACCCGCCCTGGAAGGCCCGAGCCGGTCTCGGTGGAGGAGGAGTGGCGCCGCCTGGAGCCGGTGCTCCACGAGCTGACCGTGCGTCACCCCGCCGTGCCCGTGAGCGTCGATACCGTGAAGGCCGAGACCGCGGCGAGAGCGCTCGCGGCCGGGGCGTGGGCGGTGAACGACGTATCGGGACTGCGGCTCGATCCCGAGGTCGCGGACGTGTGTGCCGAGCACGGGGCCGGTCTCGTGCTGATGCACTCGCGGGGCTCGGTGAGCGAGATGGCCGGGTACGAGCACGCGACCTACGACGCCGTGGTGGATGACGTGATCCGGGAGCTGGAAGCCGCGGTCGAGGTGGCGTTGGGCCGAGGGGTGGCGCGCGAGCGCATCGTGCTCGACCCCGGGCTCGGATTCTCCAAGCGCCCTGAGCAGAACTATGCGGTGCTGCGCGGCTTGCCCTCGTTGGTCGCCCTGGGGCGGCCGGTCATGGTCGGGCCCTCGCGCAAGCGCTTCCTGGGCGCCGTGACCGGAGGGGACGTTGGGGAGCGCGATGCCGCCACGGCGACGGCATGCGCGGCGGCCTGCCTGGGCGGCGCATCGCTGTTCCGGGTGCACGCCGTACAGCCGGTGCGAGATGCGCTTGCCATCGCGCACGCGATCCGGAGCGCCTGATGTCGTTCGAACAGCTGCGGTTTCTGGTTCCGGGTCCGTACGACATCCTCGAGATCCTGATCGTGGCGTATGTGGCCTACCGCTTGCTGATGTTCCTGGCGGGCACGCGCGCGCTGCAGATTCTGGTGGGTATCACGGCGCTGTTCGTGATCTACTTCGTCGCGCTCGTCCTCAAGCTCAACATGATCAGCACCCTGCTGGGTGTGGTCTTCACGTACGGCGCCTTCGCGGCGATCGTCGTGTTCCAACCGGAGCTGCGACACGCGCTGGCGCGCTTGGGGCGCTCGCGGCTCGTGGGCTTCCTGGCGAGCTCGAGCAAGCGTGTCGTGGCGGACGAGATCGCCGAAGCCACGGGCCGACTCGCCCGCAACGGAACGGGGGCGATCATTGCGGTGGAGCGGGACGTCTCCCTGGATCAGTTCGTCGAGTCCGGCACCCCCATGCGCGCCACGGTGTCGGCCGATCTCCTCGCGACGATCTTCACCCCCTACTCCCCACTGCATGACGGGGCGGTGCTGGTGCGCGGTGACCAGATCATCGGCGCCGGGGCGGTGCTGCCCCTCACCCAGTTCCCGGTGAGTGACAAGTCGCTGGGCACGCGGCATCGTGCCGCGCTGGGGCTCTCGGAGGAGAGTGACGCCGTCGTCATCGTGGTCTCGGAGGAAACCTCGAAGATCTCCATGGCGCTGCGGGGAATGCTGCGCCGCGGGATTACCCCCGACCAGGTGCGCACCGCGCTGGCCGGACCCGAGGAAGCGAGCCTTGCGCTGACCGCCGCGCGTAGTGACGCTTCACCGGCCTGAGCACGCAGACGACCCCAATTGAGCAACCCGCCGATGGCATCCGAGCACGTCGAGAACGGAAGGATTCCGTACCGCGCCGCCACCGCTGTCTTCGTGGTCGTGTTCGCGGGCTACCTCTGGACCCTCGCCCCCACGGTCACGTTCTGGGATGCGGGGGAGTTCATCGCTACGGCGAGGATCCTCGGTATCCCGCACCCGCCGGGCACGCCCCTCTTCGTGCTCATGGCCAACGTGTGGGCGGCCCTGGTGCCCATCGGCGAGTACGCCTATCGCACCAACCTGATGACGGCCCTGTTCAGCGCGGCCGCGGCCGCCGTCTTCTTCCTCCTCGTGGTGCAGGCGCTTCGCGGATGGAACGCCAAGGACGAGGATCAGGGCGGCGCCGGCACGGACAAGCTGTTCACCATCGGCGGCGGGGTGGCCGCGGCGCTCCTCGCGGCCTTCGCCTTCACGGTGTGGCAGAACTCCAACGAGACCGAGGTCTACATGGTCGCCGCGTCGTCCATCGCGGTGATCTGCTGGCTCGCATGGCTGTGGCGCCGGCATCGCGGTGGAGAGCGGGCACCACACGTGCTGCTGCTCATCGTGTATCTGGGGGCGGTGTCGCTGGGAAACCACCTGCTCACGCTCCTGGTGGGGCCGGCGCTCATCGGGTTCATGTGGCACGTGCTCAAGACCGAGCCGCTGTCCCAGGAGGCCGATCGCAAGACCGAATGGGCGCAGTGGACGGTGGTGGTGGGTGTCTGGGCGCTGTTGATCGGCGTGGGCCTGGGCAGCAAGGGGCTGCTCCTGCTGGGCGGGTTGGCGTTCGTCGGGGCGGCGGCCTATGCGGTGTCGGTGGGGGCGTTCCCCTTCGCGGCGACGGTGCTCCTCATCGCCCTGGTCGGGGCTTCGACCTACCTGTTCCTGCTCCTCCGGGCCAAGGTGGGGCCGTTCATCAACGAGGCCGATCCGTCCACGTGGGAGAGCCTCTGGGCGGTCATCGCCCGAGAGCAGTACCCCCCGCGGTCGCCGATCGACAACCCGATCTACACGGTGCGGCAGGGCACCGGCGCGATCGAGCGCGTCGGGGCGTTCCTGGCGTGCCTCCCGCGCTTCGTGGACGGGCCGGTACCGCCGGACGAGGCGATCTTCGGTATCCCGCGGTGCTACACGGTGCGGAGCATCCCGCTCATGCTGCGCCAGGCCCAGATGTACCTGCAGTACTTCGACTGGCAGTGGTCTATGGGGCTTGCACCCACGGACTACGTGTTCGCCCCGGTGCGGATGCCGATCACCCTGGCGTTCATCAGCCTGGGCGTGTATGGCGCCAACGTGCTGCGGCAGCGGGACCGCTCCGTCTTCTGGCTGCTGGTCCTGCTGTTCCTGACCACGGGACCGGCACTCGTGGGGTACATGAACTTCAAGCCGGGCTTCTCCCTCGCGTGGGACACCTATCCTCAGATGGACATGCACGAGGTGCGCGAGCGAGACTACTTCTTCACGGTCTCGTTCGCCGTGTGGGGGATCTTCGTGGGGCTGGGGCTGGCGGGACTGTACCGCCTGGCACGCCAGCAGTTGGGCGTGCGGGGCCCCGGCTGGCGCGACCGGCGCGGGCTCGCGGCGGCGGCGGTGCTGCTGGTCGCGCTGCTCCCCTTCGCTCTCAACTTCCGGGCGGCGAGCCGGGCCCATGCCCCCGAGGCACGGCTGGCGCGCGACTTCGCCTACGACATGCTCCAGTCGGTCGAGCCGTACGGGATCGTGTACACCAACGGCGACAACGACACCTTCCCCCTCTGGTACCTGCAGGAGGCGGAGGGCATCCGGCAAGACGTGTGGGTCGTCAATCTCTCCCTCGCCAACACCGACTGGTACATCCGGCAGTTGCGGGACAATCCCATACGTCCATTCGATCCGGAGCAGGCACCGTGGTACGCCGATCTGGCGCCCGAGACGCCTCCCGGCGGGCTCCACACGCTGACCGACGCGGAGATCCAGGAGCTTGGAGCGACGCTGCTGTCCCGGGACATCACCTTCCGCGCCGGTGACGTGCGGGTGCTCCTTCCCGAGAACACTCCGCTCTACCTGCACAGCTTGGTCGTGCTGCGGACGATCCAGGAGAACTGGAACCAGCGTCCGATCTACTTCTCGCTGACCTCGGGGGGGGACAACTGGGGCCCGTTCCAGCAGTATCTCACGCAGGAGGGGCTGATGTTCCGCCTCAACACCGTCGGGTGGCCCGACCCGGACAAGCTGACGCCCGGCCTGTTCGGCGTGCCGGTGAACGTGCCGCGCACCGACTCCCTGGCCTGGGAGGTATACCGCTACGCCGACCTGTTCCGGGGTGACACCCTGCGCGTCGACCCGACGAACCGAAACATCACGGTCAACCTGAGCTACCCGTTCTTCGCGCTGGGCCAGGCGTACGAGGTGAGGGGCGACCGGGAGCGCAGCGAGCAGAACCTGCGCCGCGCGCTCTGGCTGCAGCCGATTGCCGAGCTCCAGCGGATGCTCGAGGCGGGGGAGTCGATCTTCGACACGCCACCGGCGGCGGATACCGCGAATCAGTAGCCCCCGCACCGTCGGAACCCGCCATCTTTGCAGGGGGTGCAAGCCCCGCTAAGTTCACAGGTTATGACATTTGCCGCCCTCCCCGGCAATCTCGCCCGCGTTCGGGAGGAGATCGCCGGTATCCAGGCCCGAGAGGGCCTGCGCGGGGAGGTGGCCATTGTCGCGGTGACCAAGGGGCATCCCCCAGAAGCCGCACGGGCCGCGCTCGCGGCGGGCCTCGGCGACCTCGGTGAGAACCGGGTGCAGGAGGCGCTCGGGAAGCTCGAGCAGCTGGCCGAGCTCCCGGTCCGGTGGCATCTGATCGGTCACCTGCAGACCAACAAGGCCAAGCACGTGGCGGGGAGATTTGCCATGGTGCACTCGGTGGACTCGGCGCGGCTCGCCGACGCCCTGGCCCGAGCGGTGGACGAGCGTGCCGGTGGGAAGCCCCTCCCGGTGCTCCTGCAGGTGAACGTGGCCGGTGAAGCGCAGAAGAGCGGCTGTGCGCCGGAGGAGGCCGAGGCCGTTGCCCGGCGCATCGCGAGCCTGCCGGCCCTCGTGCTGCGGGGACTGATGACGATGGCCCCGTTCGTGGACGACGAGCGGGTGCATCACCGAGTGTTTGGCGATCTACGCGAGCTGCGCGACCAGCTGGAGCGATCGGGACTCGAGCTCCCGGAGCTCTCGATGGGGATGTCGGGAGATTACCGCGCCGCCGTGGCTGAAGGAGCGACCATCTT
>CP070716.1:615254-626431 GCA_020350425.1 Gemmatimonadota bacterium | reverse complement strand
AGAAGCCTACCACGAGGATGAACTTCGCGCCGGAGAGCGTGAGCAGGATGGGCGCCAGGAGGTCCTGGAACGCCGGCACGTAGAAGACCCCCACTTCCACCAGCGTGATGATCGTGAGGACGGCCGCGACGGTCAGGTAGGTCCCGACCCCGTGGTGTCCGTGCTCGTGATTGCTCGACTGCTCACTCATCGCGATTGTCCGTTACTGTAGCAGGTAGACCACGGTGAAGATCACGATCCACACCACATCCACGAAGTGCCAGTAGAGGCCGGCGAGCTCGACGTTCATCGCCTTCTCCGGCCCCAGTTTACCCTGGAAGGACCGCACCAGTAGCGTCAGCAGCCAGATCACACCCACCAGCACGTGGGCGCCGTGCGTCCCGGTCAGCACGAAGAAGGTCGAACCGAACAGGTTCACTTGCAGCGTGAGGCCTTCGTGCACGAAGCTCACGAACTCGTAGACCTGGAATCCGAGAAACACCAGACCCAGCAGGGCGGTCGTCGCGAGCCACACGCGTGCCCAGACCCGGTCGCCCCGACTCACCGCCGCAAGCGCCAGCACCATCGCCAAACTCGACATGAGCAGGTCGAAGGTGCTGATCGACGTCAGCGGGATGTTCAGGATCTCCTGCGGCGTCGGCCCCGTGACGCTCTTCCCGTGGTACACCAGGTAGGTCGAGATCAACGAGCCGAACAGCAGGCACTCCGACCCGATGAACGTCCAGAAGCCGATCTTCCGGCTGTCGAGACCGGTGCTCGTGTGATGGGCGGCCACAGCGTCAGTCATGCTCAGACCTCAAAGGGCTCGAAGGCCCAGGCATAAATGCCGACCACGACAATCACCGCCGCGAGCAGCGCGATCCACAGCGTTTGGGTGAGGCCACCGACAGCGCCCACGATGATGCCGACGGCCGTCACCAGCGGCCAGAGGGAACCACCGGGCATATGAATCGCCTGAGGCGGTGTCTCGGGGAGCGGACGCGGCTCGTAGCCGTCGTCCGACCAGATTGGCAGCCGCGACTTCACCGTGGGGATCACCGAGAAGTTGTACACCGGTGGTGGCGATGCCATCGTCCACTCCAGCATGGCGCCGTCCCACGGATTCGCCGCGGCGACCGGCCCTCGCTTGCGGGAGTACCAGATGTTGAACACGAAGATCAGCGCGCCCAGCGCCATCGCGAAGGCGCCGACGGTGGCCAGCAGGTTCATCGTGTCCAGTCCGAGCTCGGCGCTGTAGGTGTACACGCGCCGGGGCATTCCCAGCAGGCCGATGAAGTGCATCGGGAAGAACGTCAGATTCGCGCCGAGCACGGTGAACCAGAAATGCCACTTACCCACCGACTCGGACAACTGGCGCCCGAATGCCTTGGGCCACCAGTAGTAGATCCCGGCGAAGATCCCCATGATGGCACCACCCACCAGCACGTAGTGGAAGTGCGCTACCACGAAATAGGTGTCGGTCTGCTGTAGATCGGCGGGCGGGGAGGAGTGCATCACGCCGGAGAGCCCCCCGACGATGAACATCGCGATGAAGCCGATGGCGAAGAGCATCGACGTCGTGAACCGCAGACGACCACCCCACATCGTGGCGATCCAGTTGAAGATCTTCACGCCCGTGGGGATCGCGATCAACATCGTGCTGGCCGAGAACACCGAGTCCGCGATCGGGCCGAGTCCCACCTGGAACATGTGGTGCGCCCACACTCCCCAGCCCAGGATGGCGATGAGCAGACCGGAGTACACCACGACGGCGTAGCCGAACAGCGGCTTGCGGGAGAACGTCGGAATCACTTCCGAGACGATCCCCATCGCCGGCAGAATCAGGATGTAGACCTCGGGGTGCCCGAACAGCCAGAACAGATGCTGCCACAGGAGCACGTCGCCTCCCGCCGACACCGAGTAGAAGTTCGTGCCGAACAGCCGGTCGAACATCAGGAACACCAGTGCCACCGTGATGACGGGGAAGGCGGTGACGACGATGAACTGGGTCACGAACGTCATCCAGGTGAACACCGGCATCCGCATGAGGCGCATGCCGGGAGCCCGCAGGTTGACGATGGTGACGATGAAGTTGATCCCGGCGGCGATCGAGGCGATCCCCAGCACCTGCAGGCCGATCACCCAGAAGTCCACGTGCAGGCCGGGGGAGTACTGCGCCGACGTCAGGTTGGCGTAGCCGAACCAGCCGGCGTTGGGTGCGGCGCCGATGAGGAAGCTGGCGTTCATGAACAGGCCGCCCAGCAGGAACACCCAGTAGCTGAAGGCGTTCAGCCGCGGGAACGCGACATCGCGCGCACCGATCTGGAGCGGCACGACGAAGTTGAAGAACGCCGCCGACAACGGCATGACCGCCAGAAACACCATGGTCGTGCCGTGCATCGTGAACAGCTCGTTGTAGAACTCGGCGGTGACGATGTCGTTTCCGGCGGCCGAGAGCTGGAGGCGCATGACCAGCGCCTCGAGCCCACCGAGCAGGAAGAACGCGAACGCGGTGGCCCCGTACAGGATTCCGATTCGCTTGTGGTCGGTCGTCGTGAGCCAGCTCCAGATGCCCGACGGCCCCTTGGCCGACGTCGCCGTGGCGTGCTGGTCGAGATTCGTAGCCATGCGCCGTATCCCGTCTAGTTCAGGCTCTGGAGGTACGCGACCAGGGCCGCGAGCTCCTCCTCGGTCATCGGCATCTGCGGCATCAGGCTCCCCGGCTTCTCACCTGCAGGATTGCGAATCCACCGGGCCAGCCCCTCCGCCGTGTTCGGCAGGATGCCCGCCGCGATGGTCGTGCGGCTCCCGACGTGGGACAGATTCGGGCCGAGCACGCCGGCCGCCATTCCCTCGATCGCATGGCAGGCCATGCACCCCTTGGTACGGAAGACCGCGAGGCCCGCCGCCTCCTCGCTGCTGAGCGTCTCCTCCGCAGCGGGAGCCGTCCGCTCCTGTGTCACCCACCCCGCGAAGCCGGACGAGTCCTCCACGACCACGCGCATCCGCATATTGGCGTGTGACACGCCGCAGAACTCGGCGCACTGCCCGAAGAAGACCCCCACCGAGTCCGGCGTGAAGGTGATGCGTGTGCTGCGGCCCGGCATCACGTCCCGCTTCCCGCCCAGCTTCGGCGCCCAGAAGCTGTGAATCACGTCGTCGGACGTCATGACCAGCGTCACGGGCTGGCCCGCCGGCACGCGCATCTCGTTGGCGGTGACGATGCCCAGCTCCGGGTAGCGGAACTCCCACCACCACTGGTGGCCGATCACCTCGACCTGCATGGCGTTCTCGGGTGGGGCCGCGTCGGTGCGGAAGATCGTGCGGATCGTCGGCACCGCGATGAAGATCAGGATGATCGCCGGCGCCAGGGTCCAGGAGATCTCGAGCAGCGTGCTGCCGTGCACGTGCTTCGGCGCCGGCGCGCCGGGCCGGTCCCGGAACTTGATGATGGCAACGATGAGGGCGGTCTCGACCACCACGAAGACGCCAAGCGCCCACCAGACGATCGTCCGGAAGAGCCTGTCGATCTCGCTGCCGAAGTCGGCCGTGGGATGGAGCGTGGACTGGGGATACTCCCCGCCGCAGGCGGTGAGTATGACCAGGAGCATGGTCGCCGCCACACCCGCCAAGGTCCGTTTCTTTGGGTCCATTGTCCGCAGGGGTTCCTAGAAGCCAACCGGCCCCGTCTGCATGACGGAGCCGGCGGGAAATACTACCCATCTCGACGCAGGAGGTCAACTTTCCGCGTGCGGGGAGCCCTGTACCTTTAGTGTCGATGCGAAACAGTTGTGTTTCGGAACGGTTGGGGCTCCCATCGGGAGTCCGCCAACGGCAACGGCGAGGAGATGATACGATGGTCGAACAGCCGACGAAGTACGGACTGAACGTGGAAGTCGCGCTTCCGTACGAGCAGGCGGTGGAGCGCGCGCGGGAAGAGCTCGGCAAGGAGGGCTTCGGGGTGCTCACTGAGATCGACGTCAAGGCCACGCTCAAGAAGAAGCTGGATGTGGAGTTTCGGCCCTACGTCATCCTGGGAGCGTGCAACCCACCGCTGGCGCACCGGGCGCTCAGCACCGAGCAAGACATCGGGTTGCTGCTGCCGTGCAACATGATCGTGTACGCTACCGACGATCCCGACCGGTGCGTCGTGGCGGCCATCGATCCGGTGGCGCAGCTGGGGATTGCGGGGATCGACGCCCTGAAGCCGGTAGCGGCCGACGTCCAGGCGCGGCTGACGCGGGTGCTGGAGGCGCTCGCCTCCTAGCGCCTGGGTGCCCCGCGGCTCAATTTGTCGAATTCGACGAGCAGGCCGTGACTTCACCCCCGGGACGACCCATGTCAGACAATCGTGCCGACCGCCCGATGACCCCGTCCGGCGGCCACATCGACCGCCGCCAGTTCATGACCTACTTCGCGGCCCTTTCCCCCGCTCTCTGGGCCATGACGCAGGAGGGAGACGGGCGGATCACCAAGGACATGTTGGCACACGCCGAGGCGGTGGCGGGCCTCGCGTTCACCGACGCCGAGCGCGAGATGATGGTCGATGGTCTCAATCGCAACCTCGAAGCCTACGAGCAGCTCCGCGCGGTGCACATCCCCAACTCCGTGCACCCCGCCCTGCTGTTCGATCCGGTGCTTCCGGGCCGGGCGCCGGACGTGCGCCGCTACCGCGCGCGCCGCACGCGCCATCCGGAGGTGCGCCGTCCGGCCGACCTCGAGGAAGCGGCGTTCTGGTCGGTGACCGACCTGGCCGAATTGGTGCACTCCCGCCAGGTCTCGTCGGTGGAACTGACGCGCATGTACCTCGACCGCCTGAAGCGACACGCCCCGAAGCTCGAGTGTGTCGTGACGTTTACCGAGGAACTCGCCATGCGACAGGCGAGACGCGCCGACGCGGACCTCGCCCAGGGACGCTACCGCGGCCCGCTGCACGGCATTCCCTGGGGAGCCAAGGACCTACTCGCGGAGGACGCCTACCGCACCACGTGGGGCGCCAAGCCCTACGAAGAACAGGTGATCCCGTACGACGCCACGGTGGTGCACCGGCTGGAGGAGGCGGGAGCGGTGCTCATCGCCAAGATGACCCTCGGCGCGCTGGCGATGGGCGACGTCTGGTTCGGTGGCATGACCCGCAACCCCTGGAACCTCGAGCAGGGCTCGAGCGGCTCGTCGGCCGGCTCCGCATCGGCCACGGTCGCGGGCTGCCTCGGATTCAGCATCGGGAGCGAGACGCTGGGCTCGATCGTGTCCCCTTCCACGCGGTGCGGCGCCACCGGACTGCGTCCCACCTTCGGCCGGGTGAGCCGGCACGGGGCCATGGCCCTGTCGTGGAGCATGGACAAGCTCGGCCCGATCTGCCGCACGGTCGAGGATTGCGCGCTGGTCTTGGATGCGATTCACGGCTCCGACGGCAAGGACCCCACGGCTCGCGACCTCCCGTTCGACTGGGATGCCGGGCTGTCGCCGACCAGCCTCAAGATCGGCTACTACAAGAGCGCCTTCGAGGCGGAGCACGACTGGTACGACTTCGACATGCAGGCGCTGGCGGCGCTGCGGTCGCTGGGCGTCGAGCCCGTCCCGGTGGAGCTGCCCGACCAGATCCCCGTGGGGGCGCTGCGGCCCGTGCTCGGTGTCGAGGCAGCGGCCGCATTCGACGAGCTCACGCGCAGCAACCGGGACGACCTGCTGGTGCGGCAGGACGAGCGCGCCTGGCCCACGAGCTTCCGTCGCTCGCGCCTCGTGCCGGCCGTGGAGTACGTCCAGGCCAACCGCGCCCGCACCATGCTGATGGAGGCCATGGACGCCGTCATGGACGGCATCGACGTGTTCATCACCCCGTCCTACGGCGGGAGCGTGCTGCTCACAACCAATCTCACGGGCCACCCGGCGGTGACGCTGCCCCACGGCTTCCGGGACGACGGCACGCCCGTGAGCATCTCGTTCATCGGCAAGCTGTATGGAGAGGCGGAGCTGCTGGCGGTGGCCAAGGCCTACCAGGACGCCACGGACTTCCACCTGCGGCGCCCGCCCGAGTTCGCATGAGCCGGCCGGGAACCTTCTCGGCCCGCGGGTCGCTCTCTCGGTGACGCGCCTGTGGCGCCGGACCTATTTCACCGTAACCTCGAGGAGGCGTACGTGAATCCTGCATGGCACAAGTGGGCCGCGTTGCCGCTCCGCCTGATCCTGGGCATCGGCTTCGTGTACCACGGGTTCCCCAAGCTGTTCAGCGGCGCGGGCCATGACGGCTTCGTCGGCATGCTGCAGGGGATCGGGGTCCCCGCGGCGGGGCTCATGGCCTGGGTGGTGGGGCTCGTCGAGTTCGTGGGCGGCCTCATGCTGCTGGCCGGGGCGTTCGTGATGATCGTGACGGTGCTGCAAGGCCTCGTGATGCTGGTGGCGCTCTTCACCGTCCACCTGCCCAATGGCTTCAACTTCATCCACATCACGGGGATGACCGATCAGGGGCCGCAGTTCGGGATGCCGGGGTACGAGGTGAACCTGCTCTACCTCGCCGGCCTGGCCGCGCTCTTCCTGTTCGGACCGAGCCCGATGTCGGTGGATGAGGCGATGGCGGCAAAGAAGGGGGGAGCGGCACCAGGGTCGATGCCGTAGCGGCGACGTTACGGCGGGCCGACGGGAGGCGGATCGCGACGAGCACGGCGATCGCCTCTCGCTCGGCTTCGACCGGCCAACCCTCGCCGGGTGCAATCCTGCGGGGTAAGTTGGCGACATGCAGCAGCACCACTTCCCGGTTCCGCGCACCGCGAGGTACTTCACCTTGGGCGCGGCGGGGAGTCACCTGCGCCAGGTCTGGTTCGTCTGCCACGGGTACGGGTGCCTCGCCCAGCGGTTTCTCGAGAACTTCAAGGCGCTCGACGACGGCACGCGATTCGTGATCGCCCCAGAGGGTCTGTCCCGCTATTACACCGATCACGACGGTGGAACGGTTGGCGCTTGCTGGATGACGCGGGAAGACCGCCTCGCCGAGATCACCGACTACGTCGCCTACCTCGACAGTCTCTACAAGCACGTCTGCAAGCGCATCGACCGGTCGTCGGTCACCGTGTGCGTCCTGGGGTTCTCTCAGGGCGCGCACACCGCTGCTCGCTGGATCAGCCACGGAAGCGCCGTTGCCGACCGGCTCATCCTGTGGGGTGAGGTCCTCCCCGCCGACCTGGATCTCGAAATGGCATGGGCCAAGCTGGAGGACTCGCGCATCACGTTCGTGGTAGGCACCCGAGACGAACTCGTGCCGGCGCCCAAGCTCGAGGGGTCCGAAGCTCGCCTCCTCGAGCACGACATTCCCTACGAGACGATCAAGTACAATGGAGGCCACAGACTGGACAGGCGCGTATTGCGCTCGCTCGCCGGGTAGCTTCACGCTCCGCTTCACCATCCTGCTCGTGCCGCTGCTCGCGGCCGCCACGGCCGTCGCCCAGGAGCGCGACCCCTACCGCCAGCAGCGCGAGCGGATGGCAAACGTCATCTACCGGTACGGCGTCACCGACTCGGCCACGCAGCGGGCGATGCGCACCGTGCCGCGCCACGAGTTCGTTCTGCGAGAGCACCTGGCACGCGCGTACGGGGACCACCCCCTGCCCATCGCGCACGGACAGACCATCTCCCAGCCGTACATCGTGGCGTACATGACCGCGGTGCTCGGCCTGGCGCCCGGCAGGAAGGTGCTCGAGGTCGGGACCGGTTCGGGGTACCAGGCAGCCGTCCTGGCGGAGGTCGGCGCCGCGGTGTACACGATCGAGATCTTCGGCGCGCTGGCCGGGAGCGCGCGCGAGCGGTTGGAGCGGCTCGGGTACGACGGCGTCGTCGTGCGCCACGCAGACGGACATTTCGGCTGGCCCGAGGAAGCCCCCTTCGACGCGATCATCGTGACGGCGGCGCCGACCTACATCCCGCCCGCCCTGGTGGAGCAGCTGGTGCCGGGCGGACGCATGGTGATCCCCGTCGGGAGCATCTACGGCGCGCAGAACCTCATCCTGGTCGAAAAGGACGCCGAGGGCGAGGTGACGACCCGCAGCCTCATGCCCGTGCGCTTCGTACCCATGCTACAGGGGCTCCGCTGAGGGCGGCGGATCGCGCTCGGCTGGCGGCCGTCGGGCTGGTCTCGGCGGGCATCCTCGCCTACGAGATCCTGCTCGTCCGCGTCTTCGCAATCGAGCACTTCCACCACTTCGCCTACATGGCCATCGGCGTCGCGATGCTGGGGTTCGGCGCCAGCGGTACGCTCCTCGCCCTGGCGGGTGGCCTCGAGCCCGCGGCGGCTCGAAGCTGGTTTCCCTGCGTCACAATGGTGGCCGCGGCGGCGCTCGTGCTCTGCCCCGCTGCCGCCGACCGAATCGTCGTCGATCCTACCCAGCTCGCATGGAACGCGGGCGCGTGGCCGCGTCTCGCGGCGGTCTACCTCGTGCTCTCCCTTCCCTTCGCGGCCGGCGCCCTCGCCGTCCTGCTCGCCCTCAGCCTCGACGCCGCGCGGCCCGGGCGGGTGTACGGGGCGAGCTTTGCCGGATCCGGCCTCGGCGCCGCGGCGGCAGTCGGGGTGCTCTGGATCCTGCCGCCCGAGCACGCGCTCGCATCTCCGGCGCTGTTCGCCGCCGTGGCAGCGGTCTGGGTCGCCCGCTGGGTCGATTGGCGCCTACCGGCTCGGGGATTGGCCTGGCTGACGCTGGTGATGGCCGTGGCGGCGGTGGCTCGCCCGCCGTGGCAGTTCGAGATTACGCCGTACAAGGGTCTCCCCCAGGTGGAAGCCTATCCGGAGGCGCGCCGCACGGCGTCGGCCTCCAGTCCGCTGGGATGGGTGGTCGCCGTCGACGCCCCGGCGTTTCGCTACGCGCCAGGCCTCTCACTCGCATTCACAGGGGCGTTTCCGCGCCAGGTTGCGCTCTTCGCGGACGGCCAGCTGGCGGGAGCGGTCGCGAACTGGGAGAGCGACGAGGCTGCGCTCGCCCTGCTCGACTGGCTCCCCACGTCGCTGCCCTATGCCCTGGAGGCACCCGACCGCGTCCTCGTGATCGGCGCGGGAGGCGGGACGGACGTGTGGGCCGCGCTGGCTCACGACGCGCGGGAGGTGACCGCGAGCGAGCTGCTTCCCGCGATGATCGCCCTGACGACCGAAGCCGCTCCCCGCCTCGCAGATTCCGCCGTGCGCTGGACGACGGGTGACGCCCGCTCGTTCGTGTCCCGCACGACGCAGCGGTACGACCTGGTGAGCATCGGCGCCGCCGGGGGAATGGGAACGAGCGCCGCTGGGCTCCACGCGCTCAACGAAGATTTCCTCCATACCGTCGAGGCGTATACCGGGTACCTCGAGGTCCTGAGCGCCCGAGGCGTGTTGGCGGTCTCACGCTGGCTCACCGCGCCTCCACGCGAGAGCGTCCGCGTGATCCTGACGGTGGCCGAGGCGCTGCGGCGCTTCTCCCCCGGCAGCGAGCGCCACGGACTCGTGGTCGCGCGAAGCTGGGGCACCGTCACGGTACTGGCCAAGCCGGCGGGATTCACGGCAACCGACGTGGACGCGCTGTCGGCCTGGGCCACATCCCGGCAACTCGACCTCGACTGGCATCCCGATCTCGACGCTCCAACGGCGCGCTTCCACTTCCTCGATCGCCCAGTGCTCTTCGAGGCGGCCCGAGCCGCCGTCGCCGGCGATGGCGAGATGCACCGGTTCGCAACGGCGTATCCCTTCGACGTCAGCCCGGCCACCGACGCCCGCCCCTACCCCCATCACTTCCTGCGCGCGCGGTCCCTGGGTGCCTTCCTGCGCACGGACCAGGGGAGCTGGCTCCCGTTCGCCGAATGGGGATACATCGCCCTCGCCGCGACGCTCGTCCAGAGCGCCGTGCTCGCGATGGTGCTGATGCTGCTCCCCGTCATGGTCGGGGCGTCGGTGGGGCGTGACCGCGTTCGTCTCGTTGGGTACTTTGGCGCCATTGGGCTGGCCTACCTGGCCGCCGAGATTGCGGCGATCCAGCAGCTGAGCCTCCTGCTGGGCCACCCCGTGTATGCGGTCGCGGCCGTGCTCACCGCGCTGCTCGTCGGTTCGGGTGCCGGGAGTCTCTGGTCGGACCGGCTCAGCGTCGGCGCGGGCTGGGCCGCGGGGGCCGTGCTCGCCGCTGCTTTGGCGACGCTGGCCCTCGTCGGGTTGCCCCTGGTGCACGTATTGCAGCCGGCGCCGCTGGCGGTGAGGGCGGGCGTGGCGCTCGGGGCCCTCGCCCCGGCGGCGGTGCTGATGGGGATGCCGTTCCCGCTCGGGATCCGTCAGCTGACAGGGATGGCCCCAGGCCGAATCGCGTGGGCCTGGGCGGCCAACGGCTTCAGCTCGGTGGTCGCCGCTCCGGCGGCCGCGCTGGTCGCCCTGGAATGGGGATCACCGTACGTCTTGGGGTCGGCCGCGCTCGCGTACGCGGGCGCCGCGATGCTGTACCGCTCCCGAGCCGCCACACATCTAGGAGGGTGACATGCGGATCATCGTTCTCGCGGTCGTGGCATCACTGGCCGCCTGCAGCGGCGGGGAGGGCGGACAGTCGACCGCCGACACCCTCACGCGGCGTGAGCGCGACAGCATCATCGGAGAGTCGAACCTGCCGGGTGCGGGAGGCGTTCGGGGAGCGCTCAAGGCGTCGGACTCGGCCACAGCACGGCGGGCCCTCGAAGACTCGCTGAGCCGTCAGCCCGACTAGCCGTCCTCGGGGCCGAGTGAAAACGCCGCTTCCAGGTCGTGCCGCGAGTACGCGCGGAAGGCGATGAGCGTCTCCGTGCGCTGAATCCCGTCGAGCTTGAGCATCTGCGAGGTGACCAGGTCGGCCAGCTCCTCGTTGGTCCGGACGCGCACGATCACCACGAGGTCGTAGCGGCCGGCCACCGAGTGGACCTCCGAGATCCCCTCGATCCCCGCCAGGGTCTCCGCCAGCTCGTTGATCTGACCGCGCTCGACGTTCAGCAGCACCACCGCTGAGACCATCGCCACACCGCCTTTCGGTTCCCGACGTGTCAACGTGCGGCGGTCACGCGCCGCACCTGGGCGAAGATAGAGGTCCCTCTCTCAGTATCGCAACAGGTTCGCGCCCCAGGTGAATCCGGACCCGAACGCGACGAGGCACACCAGGCTGCCGCGCCGGATCTTGCCATCGGCCACCGCCTCACTCAGGGCGATGGGGATGCTCGCGGCCGTCGTGTTGCCG
>CP070716.1:603878-615154 GCA_020350425.1 Gemmatimonadota bacterium | reverse complement strand
AAGATGGTGTCGCTGGCCACCGAGACCGAGCGCACCCTGTTCTTCGACTTCCTGCCGGTGGACCTCGGCACGATTCGGGGATTCAACACGCGGTTCCATTTGTACACGGTGCCGGGTCAGGTGTACTACAACGCGTCGCGGAAGCTCATCTTGAAGGGTGTGGACGGGGTGGTGTTCGTGGCCGACAGTCAGATCGAGCGCATGGAGGCCAACATCGAGTCCATGCAGAACCTGTACGACAACATGGCGGAGTACGGGTACGACCTGACCAGGATCCCGTTCGTGATCCAGTACAACAAGCGGGATCTCCCGAACGCTGCGCCCGTCAAGGATCTCCAGGCTCAACTCAACCCGGGATGGCCCGTGCAGGACCCGGCGAAGCAGCGGCCGGTACCCGACCCGTGGCATGAAGGGGAGATGCTGATCCACCAGGTCGATGGAACCTGGATCGAGCGGGCGCCGTTCTTCGAGTCCGTGGCCACCACGGGTGACGGGGTGTTCGACACGCTGAAGGCGGTGGCGAAGGTCGTCCTCAAAAGCATGAGCTAGCATGGCTCAGGACACCATCTGGACCCTGCCGAATATCCTGACGATCGCGCGCATCGCACTCGCGCCCGTCATTGCCCTGCTGCCGTTCATCAACGGATGGGTGCCCAAGCTCGTCGCCTTCGTGGTGTTCGTCGTGGCGGCCGTCAGCGACATCTACGACGGCAGGCTGGCGCGGCAACGCGGCGAGACCACCGACCTCGGCAAGCTGCTGGACCCCCTCGCCGACAAGCTGCTCCTCGTCGCGACGCTGATCCCGATCTACTGGATCACGCGCTATCCCATGGCGCAGTACGAGATCCCCTGGTGGGGCAACCTGCCGCTCTGGGCGCTGGTGCTCTTGATCGGGCGGGAAGTGGCGATGACCGTGTTCCGTCAGCTGGCGAAGCGACGGGGCGTGGTGATCGCCGCCGGCGGGGCAGGCAAGCTGAAGACCATCGTGCAGGACATCTTCATCGGGGCGATCTTCCTCTGGTTCGCGTGGAAGGACATGGCCACCGCGTTCGGTTGGCGGCAGGGATGGCTGGGCACGTGGTGGGAGCGGTTCCACGGGACGGTGGTGGCCGCCACGCTGCTGGTCGCCGTGCTGCTGACCGTCTATTCCCTCGGCGTGTACGTCTACCGACACCGGGACCTGTTCACGCGGTCCCCCAGCCCCAGCGGTGATGGACGTTGAGCTCGTCACCGTAGGGACAGAGCTCCTCCTCGGCTTCACCCTCGACACCAACGCGGCCGAACTCGCCCGAGCTCTTGCTGGGGTCGGCGTGCGCGTCGCGCGGCGCGTCTCGGTGGGGGACGACGAGGCGGAGATCCGCTCGGCGGTGGCCGGGGCGCTGGAGCGCACCGGCTTCGTCGTCCTGACGGGGGGCCTGGGGCCCACGAGCGACGACGTGACCAAGCGCGCGGTCGCCGCGCTGTTCGACGCGCCGCTCGAGCTCGATGAGGCCTACCTTGCCCAGATGGAGCGCCGCTTCCGCAGCTTCCGCCGGGGCTCCGTGCCGGCCAGCAACCGATCGCAGGCCGAGATTCCGCGAGGGGCCGACGTGCTGCCCAACCCCCGCGGAACGGCGCCGGGCCTGTGGCTGTCGGGTGGGCCGGGGACGGCGGTGATGCTGCCGGGGGTCCCCCATGAGATGCGGGGCTTGCTCGAGGAGCAGGTGCTGCCCCGGGTGGCGGCGCTCCTCAGCGAGCGGGGTGAGGTGCCCACCACCCGCTCCCGCACCCTCCGGACCACCGGAATCACCGAGTCGGGCCTCCAGGATGCCCTGGGCGCCCTGGAGGCGTCCCTCGCGCCCGTGAGGCTGGCCTACCTGCCCCAGGGCATCGGCGTGGATCTCAGGCTCACCGTCTGGGGGCTCCCGCACGCCGCGGCGGAGCGGGAGCTCACTCGGGCCGTGGAGGCGCTCCTGCCGGCTCTGGGACGCCACTTCTACGGCGAGGGCGAGGCCGACCTCGCTGCCGTGGTGCTGGATCGGCTGGCGGCCCGGGGGTGGACGCTCGCCGTGGCCGAGTCCTGCACCGGCGGGATGATCGGTGCCCGGATCACGGCGATCGCCGGCTCCTCCCGGGTCTTTCGGGGTGGCGTGATCTGCTACGCCGACGAATCGAAGGTGCGGGACTTGGGCGTGCCGGAGGCGCTGATCCGATCGGAGGGCGCCGTGAGCGAGCAGGTGGCCCGGGCCATGGCCGCTGGCGTGGCGCGGCGCTTCGGCACCGAGGCGTCCGTTGCCGTGACGGGGATCGCCGGGCCGAGTGGCGGAAGCGAGGAGAAGCCGGTGGGGACGGTCTGGATCGCCGTGCGGGCCGGTGAGCAGGAGCGGGCCCTGGGGCGCCGCTTCCCCGGGGGTCGGCGCGAGGTCAGACGCCGCAGCACTCAGGCCGCGCTGGATCTGCTCCGCCGATTGGTCGAAGGCTGACCGGCATGCCGAATCAGCAGCGCCCGATGGTACGGATCTTGTTGCCAGCGCTATCTTTTGGGGTGTCCGGCGGAACCTCTACGACCTGACCGAAGGTAAACGTCCAGCACCATGCCAAAGCGGAAGAAGATGAAGCCCGAGCAGACGCCCGAGAGCAGCCCAGTAGCGGACACCCCGCCGGAGGATCAGGCCGTGACGGACGGGGCTGTCCCGGCCCCCGAGCCGCCGCCGGGGCCGCCGGTCGTGGAACCCCCGGAGGAGGCGGTGCGCCGGCTCAGCGGGGAGCTCGAGGAGCTCAATGACCGCCACCTCAGGCTGGCCGCGGAATTCGACAACTACCGCAAGCGCATGGTCAGGGAGCGTGCCGAGATGCGCGAGCGGGCCCAGGCCGAGCTCGTGCGGGACATGCTCGAGGCGATCGACGACCTCAACCGCGTGACCAGTCTCGATCACGGTGAGGCTGGGGTCAAGGATGTGCTCGACGGCGTCGAGCTGGTCGAGCGCAAGCTGCACGCCGAGCTCGAGCGTCTCGGGGTGGAGCGGGTCGGCAGCGAGGGCGAGGTGTTCGACCCCAACCGCCATGAGGCGGTCGGAACGATGCCCGCCAACGACCACGAGCAGGATGGGACCGTGGCCCTGGTACTCCAGCCGGGGTACCGCTTCGGCAGCGTGCTCCTGCGGCCGGCCCGCGTGAACGTGTTCGTCGCGCTGGAGGGTGAGGCGTAGCCGATGCCGGCGGTGAAGGACTACTACCAGGTGCTGGGCGTCCCCGAGAAGGCGGGCGAGCCGGACATCAAGAAGGCCTACCGGCGGCTCGCCAAGCAGTACCATCCCGACGCCAACCCGGGCGACAACGCGGCGTCCGAGCGCTTCAAGGAGATCTCGGAGGCCTACTCCGTCCTGAGCGACGCCGAGAAGCGCAAGCAGTACGACACGATGCGCCGGTTCGGCGCGTTCGGTGGCGGGGGATTCTCGCCGCGCGGCGGAGCGGGGGCGGGTCAGGTACGAGTGGAGGATTTCGACTTCGGTGGCCTGGGAGGGTTGGGCGGGCTCGGTGACCTGTTCTCCTCCATCTTCGGTCGCGGCAGGAAGGCCGCGGCCCCCGAGCCGATCGAGGTCGTGGTGGAGATCCCATTCCGGGTGGCGGCCTTGGGTGGCAAGGTGCCGGTCACCGTTGGGGTTACCGAGGCCTGCCCCACCTGCGGCGGATCGGGCGCAGCGCCTGGCGCCAAGGTCAATGCGTGCCAGGAGTGCAAGGGGCGCGGCACGGTCACCTTCGGGCAGGGCGGCTTCGCCGTGCAGCGTCCCTGTCCGGCGTGCCGTGGTCGCGGCAAGGTCGCGAGCGAGTCCTGCGGCAAGTGTGCCGGCCAGGGCGAGGTCTCCGTGGACAAGCGGCTCATGGTCACGGTCCCGCCTGGGACAGACTCCGGGCAGAAGGCGCGGCTCAAGGGCCAGGGCCAGCGGAACGCCGACAGCGGGGCTCCAGGGGATCTCCTGGTCACGTTCCAGGTGCAGCCCGACCGCTTCTTCCGGCGCGAGGGCCTGGACCTCCACTGCACGGTCCCCGTGAACGTGGCACAGGCCGCGCTCGGCACGAAGCTCAAGGTCAGCACCATCGAAGGGCGCAAGGTGGTGCTCAAGATCCCGGCAGGCACCCAGCCGGGTCGCAAGTTTCGCATCAAGGGTCAGGGCATCGAGAAGAACAAGCGGCGGGGCGATCAGTTCGTGGAGATCGCGGTCACGATCCCGGGCAAGCTGAGTGCCGAGCAGGAAGCGAAGCTGAAGGAGTTTGCCGACGAGGTAGGGCTCAAGTACTAGCGGCGTCAGTCTCCGATCCAGTGGGCCGTGCTGTCCGGCCTGATCTCACCCATGCGCTCGACGATGAACGTGGCCGCCGGCCCCGGCACCGACCAGCGAATCACCTCTCCCGTCGTGGGCGACAGGCTGAAGCAGACGAAGGTGTTGCGCAGCTCCTCGCCCGCCAGCACGTGAACCCGGCCCTGTCCGTCCACCGCGATGTCGGTGACGAACGCCCCCTCCTGCCACGGCCAGGGCAGCCTCCAGCGGATGTTGCCCTGGGCGTTGTACAGCGTGATCGACCGGTCGGGCACGGCGTGCAGCACGCCACCCGCCGCCGCCACGAGGAGGCCCGTGCGGCCGCTCTGCTCAACCAGTGCGAAGGTGGCCGCCGAGTCGGCTCCCACGGCCACCAGCCGCCCGTCGGTGGCCTCCACGACCACCCGCCCGCCGGGCAGGACGGCAAACTGGTGGGGCGCTGACGCCACGTCGCGCAGCGGGATGCGCCGCTCCGGGTCCCACTGGCCCGAGAAGACCACCACGGAGGCCGCGCCCTCTTCCACATCGGACACGTACCAGCGGCCGTCCAGCTCCTGAATGTGATGGGGGCTCCGCAACGTGTTGGTGCCGCGGCGGTACACGGCTCCGGAGCGCCGGTCCCGCACGACGATCTCCGACGTTCCCAGACGCGAAAAGGCGAGCAGTGTGTCGCCCGAGGCGGCCACCGCTCGCCCATCGATGAAGATCAGCATGTCCGATGGCCCGGGCGCGTCGCACGCCGCCACGAGGGCGACCGCGAGCGCGCCGCAGGCCAGTCGGAGTGAACTCACGCTACAGCACGAACGCCGGGATCTGGAGAACCAGGAACGCCGGCCACAGCAGATTGTCGAAGTGGTCGAGGATCACGAAGACCGCCAGGAGCAGCTCGCCCAACGCCTGCAGCTCCGCGGAGGTCAGGGGCTCCTCGGTGAGGGTGTTCAGGAAGACCGGGTTGTCCCCCGTGCCGGAGATCGTCACCACCTGGACGCCGTTGTGCGTCACGGTCCCCGAGATCTCGAGGTCGTTGCCCGAGACGTTGAACACCACGGTGTGGCCGTCGTGCACCACCGTGAGCGTGACGCTCATGGTGCCCGCGAGGCCGTCGGCGTCCACCTCGAGGCGCACGCTGCGGTCCGGATTGCTGGCGCTCTCGCCGATGTAGACGAGATAGTCGATTGCGGCCTGCTCGCTCTCCGGCGCCAGGTTCACCGACAGCTCGAAGTTCACCTGGGTCGAGCCGTCCGACACGAAGCCGTCGGCGCTGAACGTCACGTCAGACGTCGTGACCGCCGCGCTCGCCACGTAGTTGAGCACGTTGGTCGAGCCGATGAAGGCGGAGATCCCCACGGCGTCGGCCGTCGCATCGCCCTCGTCGGTGAGCTCGAGGTAGCCGACGTACGTCAGCGGCTCGACGATCTGGTGCAGGATGGGATCGACCGCGTAGAGGCTGATGCGCACGCCGTCGGCGGGACCGTCGGTCGAATCGGGGGCGATCACGTAGACGCCCTCGATCTCATGGTAGACCCACGTGGTGCCAAGGTAGTCCAGCGGGAACAGCACCTCGGCCACGGTCGGGTCGAACGGCAGCGCCTGCAGCGCGGAGAGCCGCTGGGCGCTCCAGTCGCCAGGGTGCCACGGCGCGGTGGGCAGCGTCGCCGCAATGGGCGCGGTGGCGAACGAGGGGAACGCCTCGCCGAGCACGGCGATGCTCTGGACCGCCTCGTTGTCCTCGATGGCCTGGAAGACCTGTTCGGCCGCCTGACCGGTCAGGGCCGCGTCGAAGTCATCTCCCGGTGCAACGGAGTCGCTGCAGCCGGCGAGCGCGAAGACGGCGAGCGCGGCCAGGGCCAGGAGGCTGCGGCGGGACGTACGGGAATGGGTCGTCATGGTTGTCTCCCTCAGATGATACCCGTCGGTTGGAAAACCGCGGAGCGAGTCGCGCGTGTGATGTGCATCACGCTTTCCCGCTCCGTATCTGAGTGCCAATCTAGGGACCCTTCCCTCACGCCTCTGTGACGCCGCCCACCCGGGCGGCGTGCCTGGTGCACGTGGCGCCTCTCTCCGGTCTTGTGCTCCTCAATGTTCTAGCGGCCGCCTGTGGCGAGATCCTCCATGAGCCGCTCGAATTTCCACTGAATCGCGTGCAGGATCACGGCGGTCACCCCGCAGAGCAACGCAAAGGCCGCCGCCATCGCCGTGGCGAACCACAGCAGCGCATCGAGCGACACTGCCTGCACGTTGGCGAGCATCAGCACGAAGCAGCACACGATCAGGTAGACCGCATAGCGTTGCATGCGCTGGGCCAGCGCCCCCGGGGGGATCACGAACTTCCGGGGAATCACGATGCCGGGCCCCGCTTCTACCCTGACCTGCTCCATTGTTGCCTCCTCAGACGGTTGGAGTCTCCGGGCGGTGCCTGGCGAAACCTCTGACGCCCCCAGCGGCGCGTCAACCCCATGGTGGCCAGCCGGCCATCGCCCGTGTATTCTGCGACGAGAGAAATATCGCATGCCCGCCGTACGGAGGATGTGAGACATGCCACTAGCACGTCGCTGGTCGTTCACCCTGGCGGAGGAGTACGGGGACCGCAACATCTCCCCGGAGGTGGAGGCGCTGGTCCGGGATTCCGGCGTTCAGACAGGGGTCGTGACGGTGCACCTTACGGGATCGACCGGCGCCATCACGACCATCGAGTACGAAGCGGGGGCGCTGCAGGACCTGCGGCGGGCCCTGGATCAGATTGCTCCACCCACGCTGGACTACGCGCACAACGCCGCGTACGGCGATGGCAACGGCTTCTCCCACGTACGCTCGGCCCTGCTCAAGACCGGGGTCGCGATCCCCGTCATCGACGGCAAGCTGCAGCTCGGTACCTGGCAGGAGATCCTGCTGCTGAACCTCGACAACCGCCAACGGACGCGTGAGGTGGTGGGGGTCGTCGTGGGGGAGTGACTGCTTTTCAGGGGCGGTCACGCTTCGCGTGCGGTGACCACACCTCCACCTTGCGGTTGCCGATAAAGGCGTTGGCGGCCCAGGCGGTCAGTCCCACGATCAGCGATCCGAGGATGGCGGAGCCGAGCCCCTCGACGTGGAAGGGTGGCATCACCCATGACACCATGAGGAGCATCGCGCCGTTCACCACGAAGAGGAACAGCCCCAGCGTCACGAACGTGAGGGGGAAGGTGAGGAACACCACGATGGGGCGTACGAAGGCATTTACGACGCCGAGAAGGAGCGCAGCGAGCCAGAGCGCCACCACGCCCTCGAAGTAGATCCCGTCGAGGATGGTGTCGGCCATCCACAGGCCGAAGGCCGTGAGAAAGAGGCGTGCCAGGAAGCCGCGCATGTCTTGCTAACCCTATCGGGGCGCCGGGTCGGGAAGTTTCACGAGGTCTCCCGAAACATCGATGTGCCAGCCCTCTCAGGCAACCCACGCGGGATATCGGCGGGTCACACGAACTCCGTGGCATCCACCATCGTCACCCCGTTGGCCAGCGTCTTGTGCACCGGGCAGCGTTCCACGATCTGGGCGAGCCGCCGCCGCTGCGCCTCGTCGAAGTCCCCGGCGATCCGCACCTGGCTGGTGATGCGGTCGATCAGACCCTTCTTGGGGTTCTCGCACTCCTGGCAGTCGTCAGCGTGCACGCGGCCGTGCTCGTACGTCGCGGTCACCGCCTTGAGGGGGATCTGCTTGTGCCGGCAGTACAGCGCCAGCGTGACGAGCGTGCACCCTGCGAGGGCGCCCACCAAGAGCTCGTAGGGCGTCGGGCCGGTGTCGTTGCCGCCGGCCTGCGGCGGCTCGTCGGCGCGCCACGAATGGCGCCCGTTGGAGATCGTCACCTCGGTGCCCGAGGTGAGCTCGGCGATGATTCTGGTCATAGGACGGTGTCGAGAAAGGTGACGATGGCAGCTGCGGCGCGCTCCGCGTGACGCGGCTGCACGAACAGGTGGTCGCCGTCGGGGATCGCCGTGAACCAGCGTGGCTGTCGCGCGGCGGCAAAGATGCGCTCTCCCTCCTCGATCCCGACCACTCTATCGGCGGTGCCGTGTACCACCAGGAGGGGACGACCCAGGGCCGCGATTCGCTCGGGGGAGCAGTGCCGCTCCAGGTCGTGGAAGAACTCGGCCGAGATCTGGAAGGGCCGCCCCGCGATCTTCACCGTGACGCGGCCCGATGCCAGGGCGCGGTCGACGTCCTCCTCAGCGAAGAGGTGTCGCACATGATCCGGGTTGAAGGGGGCCGCCACCGCGGTTACGGCGCGCACCGTCGGGACGGTGCCCGCCGCCAGCAGCGTCGCGGCGCCGCCCAGGGAGTGCCCCACCATCGCGCACGGCCCCAGTCCCCGATCCTCCATGAAGCGCGCTGCGGCCTCGAGGTCGCCGATGTTGGAGGTGACGCTGGTATCGGCGAAGTCTCCCTCGCTCTCCCCCAGGCCCGTGAAGTCGAAGCGAAGCACCGCGTAGCCGCCGTCCTCGATGCCGGTGGCGAGGCCGCGCGTGACCTTGAGGGACTTGGAGCAGGTGAAGCAGTGGGCGAGGACGACGCCGCCGCGCGGTGCCGTGTCGGGGATCTGCAGCGTGCCCGACAGCCGGCCGCCGGTGCCGTCGAACGTGACCTTCTCGTGGACGTGCGCCACTGATCGGCTCAGCAGGCGAGGGTGGGAAGCGTCTCGAGGATCTTGTCGTGGATCTCCGCCCCGGCGGCGTCCCGCACTGCGCATCCCACGATGCGGTAGAGCCGCTCGACCTCTTCGTCGGTGAAGCCCGCGTGCAGCAGGAGGCGACGCAGCGCCTTGGGTTTGGCGATCGTCAAGATCTCCCCGGTCCAGTGGGCCGAAAGGGGGGCGCCGACCATCCACTCGCCCACGTCGGGGAAGGCGTCGGCCACCAGCCCGAATGTCCTGGCGTCCAGGGCCATCCGAATCGCGAGGAAGACGGCGCCCAGCCCGTCGGCCGCCTTGCCCTCGTCCACGTCCAACTCGTCTGCCACTCGCTGAACCAGATCCACCGCCACGCTCCTAGCTGATGACTCCCCCGCCCAGCACCCGGTCGCCGTCGTACAGCACGCCGGACTGTCCGGGGGTAATGGCCCGCACGGGCTCGCTGAGCTCCAGGGCGAGCCGACCGCCATGCACCGGGCTCGCCTCGCTCACGCGGGCGGGGCAGGCCCGCGCCCTGTAGCGTACCTGAATCGCGCAGGTGTCGCCGGGCGCCAGCGGGGCGGCGAGCCAGTTGACCTCATCCAGCTCCAGCCGGTGCCCGAACAGCTCGTCGGCCGTGCCCACGACCACCGCCCGTTCGGCCGGGCGGATCGCCACGACGTACAGGGGCTCGGGAGCCCCCCCCGGCAGCCCGCGCCGCTGACCGATAGTATAACGGCCGTATCCACGGTGCTCACCGATGGTGTCGCCGGCGGTGCTGACGATGGGTCCCGGCGTGAGGGAGGGCGCACCCGCCGGGAGATGCCGCTCCAGCACCGCCGCGTAGTCGCCGTCCGGCACGAAGCAGATCTCCACCGACTCGCGCTTCTCGGCGGTCACCAGATCGAGCCGGCGCGCCGCCGCCCGCGTCTCCTCCTTGGTGAGCTCTCCCACCGGCGTGAGCATGCGGTCCAGCACCGGCCGGTCGATCCCCCACAGGAAGTAGGTCTGGTCCTTGGCCCGATCCGCGCCCCGAAAGAGCGCGCCGTCCCGGGTGATGGCGTAGTGGCCGGTGGCGAGGTAGTCGCACTCGAGCGCGTCGGCATGCGCCAGGAGGTCGCGGAACTTGGTGAACGTGTTGCACCGCACGCAGGGAATGGGAGTGCGGCCGAGCGCATACTCCGCCACGAAGTTGTCGATGACGTCGGCCCGGAAACGATCCTCGAAGTCGAGCACGTAGTGGGGAATGCCGAGCCGCTCGGCCACCGCCGCGGCGTCGGCGATCGAGTCGAGCGAGCAGCAGGGTCGGTCGGCCACGTCGTCGCCGTAGCAGAACAGCTTGAGCGTGGCGCCGATGACCTCGTGGCCGGCCTCCACCAGGAGCGCGGCGGCGACCGAGCTGTCCACGCCGCCCGACATGGCCACCAGCACCCGCCTGGCGCGCGTCACCGCCGCAACGCTCCCGCCACCTTGCGTACCTGCGCGACGATACCCGGCAGCACCTCGAGGAGTCGGTCCACGTCGCTCGCCGCGCTCCGGTGCGAAAACGAGCAGCGCAGCGATGCGGCGGCGAGCTCGGTCGGGACACCCATCGCCGTCAGCACGTGGGACGGCACGACGCTGCCCGTCGTGCACGCCGAGCCTGAGGAGCAGGCGACGCCGGCCAGGTCGAGGTGCATCAGGAGGCCCTCGGAATCGGTGCCCGGGATGGACAGGTTGCTGATGTGCGGGGCCCGGGGGGCGTCGGCCCCGTGCACGACCGCGTCGGGGAGGCACTCGAGGAGACGCCGCTCCAGCCCGTCGCGCAACGTGCGCGTGTGCGCCGCCGTCGCTTCGAATTCGGCGGCCGCGAGCTCCACCGCGACCGACAGCCCCACGGCGCCGGCCACGTTCTCGGTGCCGGGGCGCACGCCGCGCTGCTGCCCGCCGCCGTGCAGCAGTGGCTCGAGCGCGACGTCGCCCCGCACGATGAGGGCGCCGCACCCCTTGGGCGCGCCGAGCTTGTGGCCGGAGAGCGAGAGCAGCGCGATCGGCAGGTCTGCCACGGAGCAGGGGACCTTGCCCACCGCCTGGACGGCGTCGGTGTGGAACGGCACCCCGGCCGCGGCGGCCCGCTCGGCGAGGGCGGCCACGTCCTGCACCACGCCCACCTCGTTGTTCACCCACATCACGCTGAGCAGCGCCACGCCGCGCGCGAGCGCCGCATCGAGCGCCCCTGCATCCACCCGCCCCGAGCGATCGAGCGGCAGCACCACCGCCTCGCCGCCGAGCCGCTCCACGGCGCGGGCCGCGTCCAGCACCGCCTTGTGCTCCACGGCGCTCACGGCGACGCGGAACG
>CP070716.1:591627-603778 GCA_020350425.1 Gemmatimonadota bacterium | reverse complement strand
CAGTTCGGTGGCGTCGTTGTCGATGATCCCGAAGCCGATTCCTCCGTCGTGCATCGTCGCGGCCACGTGCAGGTCGGCGGTGGAGGGCTCCAGGTCGCCGCCGGGGTGATTGTGCAGCACCATGTCGCCCCGCTCGGCCTCGCCGGGCAGCGCCAGCACGCAGTCCACCGTGCCGCGCGCGATGACGCGGGCGTCGGTCACGACACCCTCGGCGTTGACCGTACCGACGAACGACACCTCGCGCCCGCCCGCCTCCGCGATGGCCGAGGCGAGGACGGTGCGCGCCTGCGGGGAGATTCGGCTCACAAGTTCGTCACGATGCGATACGCCTCGCGGCGCGAGACCGCGAGCTCCGCCGCCAACCGATCGGCCGCATCCCGACGGCTCATCCCCTCACCGAGCAGCTCCCTGGCCCGATCGCGTACCGTCTCCTCGTCCGGAGCGGGTGCCGCCGACGACGTGCCCGCGATCAGCACCGTGACCTCGCCCCGGGGTGGAGACTCCTCGTAGTAAACCTCCAAGTCACTGAGAGTTCCGGACTTGAGCTCCTCGTGCACCTTGGTGAGCTCGCGCGCCACGGCGGCACGCCGGTCCGGTCCGCACGCCTGGGCCAGGTCGTGCAGGAGGCGCACCAGCCGCCCGGGGGCCTCGAACAGCACTGTGGTCCACGGCGAGGTCGCAGCGTGCTGCACCAGTGCGCGGCGGTCCCTCCCCTTTCGCGGCAGGAACCCGAGAAACGTGTACCGGTCCGCGGGCAGTCCGGAGATGCTCAGCGCCGCCGTCACCGCCGACGGGCCGGGGACCGTCACCACCGGCACCCCGGCCTCGTGGGCCCGCCGCACCAGCTCGACCCCGGGATCGCTCACCGTGGGCGTGCCCGCGTCGGCGAGCAGCGCCACCGATTCGCCGCCCCTCAGGCTGTCGATCAGGGATTCGGCGCGGCTCGCGGGTGAGTGGGCGTGGTAGCTCAGAACACGGGGCGTGGCCTTCGCACGCTCGAGCAGCACACGGGCGCGCCGCGTGTCCTCTGCCGCGACCAGGTTCACGCTGCGCAACACCGAGGCAGCGCGCTCGGAGAGATCTCCCAGATGGCCTAGCGGGGTGGCAACGACGTAGAGGGTCCCGGCACTCACCAGTGCACGGTCCACGGCAGACGGTCGTAGAAGCCGGCCGTCTGCAGCATGTATCGTTGCTCCTTGGTCCCGTGCTTGAGCACGTCGGGCGCGACCCCGGGGGCGATCACCTCCAGCTCCTCCAGGAGCTGCAGCACCCAGTCGGACAACGCGTACATGAGCTCTGGCGGCGTGGCGACGGGATAGTCGGGCGTGGCGTCGAGCGGCGTGCCGATGGCGGCGAGCGATGTGTGCACGTTGGCCTGGAGATCGCGCAGTCGCTCCACCCGCTTGCGAGACTCGCCCGGCACCTGCTGCTCGGCCGCGTCGGCGATCGCCCAGAACAGTTCGCGGTAGACCTGGAACAGCCGCGGTTCCGCCTGCTCCGGCAGCTCCGCGACCGGGGTGAAGGTGAGCGCCGCGACCTGCGATTCATCAGCCGCCGCGGCGAAGAGGCGCTCCACGTATTGGTGCACCGTATCGCCCTCGAGGTCGCCGTGGAAGTGTCCGCTGCGGAGCACTCCCTCCTCGAAGGCGAGGTAGTTGACCTGCCCGCCCACGATCAGCTCCAGCACCCCGCTGAACCCCTCCTGCATGAGCGAGGTAAACAGCGCCTGCGCGTCCCGCGGGTTCAACGGACGCGCGACGCCCTGGTCGGAGCAGCTGCTGTACATCCAGGCGAGCTGTTCGTACGGCGCGGCGCAGTAGATGATCTCTCCGCGCTCCGCCTCCTTCTTGAAGTGCTCCAACGCCGCCGGAATGGCCCGAATGCTGCGGCCGTTGGCCGTGTACGCGATCACCGTGGCCAGGGTGCCGCGGCGCAGCAGCATCACGGTGACCTCGTCGGGCATGTAGACCGCGATGTAGCCGTCGACCATGCCGTCCCGGTCGGCCTTGGCGTAGTTCAGCAGCTTGTCCAGATAGATGAATGCGAGGCGCGTGCGATGCAGCAGCACGCCGGTGCATGGAAAGTCCAAGTCGGCGAGACGTACCGGGGTATCGGCCAGCAGCGCGGTGCTGAGACGCATAATCGACGGTCGATGTTTGGCGGCGTTGGAAGCACGAGAGCGGCACGGGACTCGCAGTCCCGCGCCGCCCATGAAGTCACCGTGTGACCCTCGCGACGGGTTGCCTGCGCGCGTCGTGCCTACCCCAGATGCTGCTCAATCTTCTCCACAAGATAGGCCTTCGGGACCGCCCCCACCACTGTGTCCACGTGCTGGCCGCCCTTGAAGAACAAGATGCTCGGGATCGAGCGCACGTTGAACCGCATCGCGGTCTGCTGGCTGGCGTCCACATCAAGCTTGGCCACCTTGAGCCGCCCCTCATACTCCTGCGCGAGCTGCTCGACCACGGGGGCCACGATTTGGCACGGGCCGCACCAGGCCGCCCAGAAATCCACCATGGAGAGCCCGTCGTGCTGCTCGATTTCCTGTCCGAAATCCGCGTCCGTCACCGCCATCGGGTGTGTCACCGCCATGTCGTACTCCCAAAATGATGTATGTTAGGCGCGATCCCCGGCGCCTCCCGCCGGCCCGCGCTGCTTCCTCGATACGGAGGATCCGTGCCCGAATCCCAGGCTCGAGTCGCCCATATCGGAGTCGCTGTTTCCAGCCTCGACGAGGCCGCCGCGTTCTACCGCGACGTACTCGGGCTCGAGCCGACCCCACCGGAAACAGCAGATGGGGCCCGAATTGTTTCCGTCACGTTCGGCGAGGTGGAGGTCGAGCTGCTCGCCCCCGAGGAGCCCGACAGTCCCGTCGCCAAGTTCATCGCCAAGCGGGGACCCGGCATCCATCACATCTGCTACCGGGTTCCCGACCTGGAACGGGCCCTCGAGCGCTGTCGCGAGCTGGGCTACCGACTCGTGGACGACACGCCCCGAGCCGGGGCCGGCGGCCGCCGCGTGGCCTTCGTGCACCCGAAAGCCACGGCGGGGATCCTGCTGGAACTCACCGAGTAGGCCGAGCGCGCCCGCTCAGAGCCCTCCCGGCCCCCCTCCCGGCACGGCCTCGCACGTGCGGGCGGGATTCCCCGCGGAGGCGATATCGATGCTGTTGATCAGCCATCCGTCACCGTGAGGAACCAGCGTGAACGGCACCGTGTACTGGCAGCCACTGCGGGTGATCCGCACCCGGACGATGCGCTGCGACACCGTCGGCAGAGGCTCGTACGCCAGCGGGAGCACCTCGTGTTCGTCGTTCTGCAGGTACACCCCCATGACCGCAAGCCGCCGCTCCAGCTCCTCGGGCTTCATCCATCCCGAGGCCGGGCCGCGCTCCGCGGAGCCCCACAAGTGGCCCATCACGGGCATGTCGCGGGTCTCCACGGCAGCCATGAACTGCTGCACGGCGGCTTCCGGGCTCGTTGGCGTGGGCACGTTCACGGTCGGGCGGGACGAGCATGCCGCGACGGTGAGAACGATCGCCAGCAGCGCTATACTTCTAGGACTCGTTCGCATCACCGGGGTCGAACCTAAACGCTTCCGATAGGCGGGGCAAGCGGCCCATGCGTCTCTACGTCAACGTCGATCATGTGGCGACGGTGCGACAGGCCCGGCGCACCGACGAGCCCGATCCGGTGGAGGCCGCCGCTGCCTGCGAGCGGGCCGGCGCCGACGGGATCACGGTGCACCTGCGGGAAGACCGGCGCCACATCCAGGACGACGACGTCCGGCGCCTGGCGGCCAGTGTGACCACCGTGCTCAACTTCGAGCTCGCGACGGCGGAGGAGATCGTGCAGCTGGCGATCGCGCTCGCGCCGCACCAGGCCACCCTGGTGCCTGAGCGCCGCGAAGAGGTCACCACCGAGGGCGGGCTCAGCCTCGGCGCGCCGGATCAGCCCACCGAGCCACGGCTGGTACAGACCATCGAACGGCTCGGCGGGGCCGGGATCCGCGTGAGCCTCTTCATCGATCCCGACCTGCCGACGATCGAGCGCGCCGCCCGGCTCGGCGTGCCGGCCGTCGAGCTGCACACGGGAGAGTACGCCAACACGTACCGCGAGTCGGAGGTGGCGCTCGATCGGCTGCGCACGGCGGCCCGCCACGCTCGGGCGGCCGGGCTCGCCGTGCACGCCGGGCATGGGCTGACGCCCCGCAACGTGCAGCCCGTAGCGGCCATCGCCGAGATCGAGGAACTGAACATCGGCCACACTATCGTGAGCCGCAGTATCCTGGTCGGGATGGAACACGCCGTACGCGAGATGCGCGCGCTGATCGACCGGGCGCGTTGACCCGAGCTGAGGGGGGTCATAGTTTGGCGGCGATGAACCAGCAGATGGGCCTATCCGAATTCTTCGCAATGGAGGCGAGCGAGTACCTCGAGCGCCTCGACGCCATCGTGTCCGCAGCCGGCGCGCCCAAGACGGCGGAACTGGTCGGCCTGGCCCGCCAGTTGCGGGGCTCGGCGCTGATGGCGAAGCAGACCTCGATTGCGGCCGCAGCGGCCGCGTTCGAGAGCTTTGCCCGGGCGGTGCACGACAATCGCCGGCGGTGGGACGAGGGCACCAAACAGCTCGCGATCAAGGCAGTGGACGAGTTCAAGATCCTCGTGCGCGCCGTCCCGAGCTGGTCGGCGGCGGAGGACACCAAGGTGCAGGCTCTGGTGGGCGAGCTGGACCCGGCGACGAGCCAGCCGGCCGCCCTGCCCGAGCGGCACCGGTCCGACGCGCTGGATACCGGGACCCGGGCGTTCATCGGGCGCGAGGGCGCGTCCGTGGCGAGCGTGCTCGACCAGGCCGCGAAATCCCTGCAGCAGAACCCCGCCGCGCGGGATCCGCTGGAGCGGGTCCTGAAGGTGATGCAGCCGCTCAGGGGCCTCGCGGTGCTCGCCGAGCTTCCCCCGATGCCCGACCTCCTAGAGGGCATCGAGCGCGCCGTCGGGGCGTTCACGCAGCGGCCGGAGCCGGTGCCGGACGGCGCGCTGCTGTTCAACGCCGCCGCCAAGGCGGTCTCACGGGCGTCACGCGAGATCTCGACCGAAGGGCAAGCCGACGCGGACGCCGAGGAGACGCTCGATTTCGCGCGGCGCCTCGGCGCGATCCTCGACCTCGAGCGCGACCTGCCGGCGATCGACGCGCTGTACCACGACGACGCCGGGCCGCACGTCGTGGAGCGTGGAGCGGCCGCCGGACCCCCCGGCCAGCTGAGCCAGCTCGAGCTGGTCTCCCACGGCGAGCACCTGCGCCTGGCGGCCGACGAGCTGGAGCGGGGGCGCTCGGCGGCCCAGCGCGAGCTGCGAGCGCAGGCCCTGGCCGCCACGTTTCGGGCCCTCGGGGCGGCGGGCGGAGATCCGTTGCAGGATGCCGTCGCCCGATTTGCCTCGGTTGCGCGCCAGGCCGTGGCGCGCGGCGCGGCGGTGCAACAAACCGCTCAGTTCGCGGCACAGCTGCGGGAAGCGGCGGCCGCGCTGGCCGAGAGCGGGCAGGGCACGGAGCAGCAGTCCGCCCAGCGTGTCGCCGCCGTCACGGCCGCACTGGGCGGCCCTCCCATGGCCGGGCCGGTGGAGCCTCCCACGGCAGCGGCCGCCCCGGTGCCCCCCACACGCGCAGGCCCCGCCGAGGCGGTGGCCGCCCCCGTGGCGCGCGCACCAGCGAGCCCGCCCGAGGTGGTGGCCGCTCCGGTGCCCCCCACCGCCGGCGAGGAGCCGTCCGATCTCGCAGGGAGCTGGACGCGGTACGAGCGCTACGTCGCAGCGCTGGGCTTGGGCGCGCCCGCGCTGGACGAGCTCCTCGCAGGGCCCCCGGCCGACCCGGCACGGGCTCCGGCGGCCGCCGCGGCACCGGCCGCAGCCGCGCCCGCCGAGACCGTCGTGCCGATCGCCGACCTCTGCTACAGCGGCCAGGCGGCCATCGATCGCGCGCTCGGCCTTCGGGCACAGATTCGCGCGGCGCTCGGTCGTGGGGCCGGCGAAGCCGACGTGCGCGACCTCATCGAGGAAGCCTTCGATCTCTTCGAACTCGGCACCACGCAGCGGTAACCCGAATCGCCACCTTCGCTGGTCGGGGGTGGTGGGGCTCGGCGTGTCCGCCCTGCTCCTGTGGTGGACGCTGCACGACATCTCCCTGGCCGAAGTGTGGCACCGGCTCCGCGGGGTCCGCGTCCTGCCGCTACTCGCCGCGATCGCGCTCGCCACGGCCCAGTTTCCGCTCCGCACCATCCGGTGGCGCTACCTGCTCCGCCTCGAGGGTGAGACCCTCCGCTTCCGCCCCTTGTGGCACGCCACCGCTATCGGGTTCATGGCCAACAACCTGCTGCCGGCGCGCGCCGGCGAGTTCGCACGCGCCTACGCCGCGCATCGCCTCACGGCGGTGCGGTTCTCCACGGCCTTCGCGTCGATCGCGGTGGAGCGGGTGCTGGACGGGATCGCGCTCGTGGCGCTGCTCACGGTGGCGATCTCGGCGGGCGGATTCGCGGCCGGCACCGCCGTGGGCAGCGTGACGCTGGGCGGGGTGGCGCGCGGCGCCGGCATCTTCTTCGGGGCGCTGCTCGCGGCCGCGCTCGTGTTGGTGCACTGGCCAGGACCGGCCCTGCGGTTGGCGGGCCGCCTGAGCCACCTGGTGCTGCCCGCGCGCTGGGCCGACCGCTCACTCCAGATCCTGGAGGGTATGCTCTCGGGGCTCGAGGCCCTCAGGCGGCCCGGCCAGTTCGCCACCGTCATCGTCTGGTCGTTCGTGGTGTGGCTCGTGTCGGCGGCGTCCCTCGGCATGGGCCTGGTGGCCTTCGACATCGACGCGCCGTGGAGCGCCGCGCTGCTACTGCAATGCCTGATCGCCTTCGGCGTGGCGATTCCCTCCTCGCCGGGGTTCTTCGGCCCCTTCGAGGCCGTGACCCGCGTCTCCCTCGCCCTCTACGGCGTGGAGGCCGGTCGCGCGGTGTCGTACGCGGTGGGGTTCCACCTGGGCACCTTTATCCCCATCACGCTGCTCGGCATCTGGTCCCTCTCCCGGGCACACCTGCACCTGGTGGACCTGCGGCAGCGCCCTCCGGCCGATGCCTGATCGCGTCACGCTCCGGGCTCACGCCAAGGCAAACCTGTTTCTCCGGGTGCTGACCCGGGAAGCGTCGGGCTTCCACCAGCTCGAGACCCTCTTCGCGCTCCTCGATCTGCACGACGAGCTCGTGGTCGAACGGACGGCGAGCGGCATCACGCTCACCACTGAGGGAGCCGACACCGGCCCGGCCGAGGAGAACCTCGCGTACCGCGCAGCCGCCATGGTGCTCGAGGCCACCGGGCGTCGGTTCGGTGTGCGGCTCCACCTGGTGAAGCGGATTCCGGTGCGGGCCGGGCTCGGGGGCGGCTCGAGCGACGGGGCCGCCGCGCTCCACGCGGTGAACCGTCTTGCCGACGACGCGGTGCCGCGCCACGAGATTCTGCAGTTCGCCGCCCAGCTCGGGAGCGACGTGCCGTTCCTTGCCTCGGGCGCTCCGATGGCCCTCGCCTGGGGACGGGGCGAGCGGATGTTCCGGCTGCGACCGCCCCCGGCGACGCCGGCCCTGCTGATCGTGCCCCCGTTCGGCATCGACACCAAGGCGGCCTACGCGCTGCTGGACGCGGGCGCGGCACGGGAGCAGCGGCGCGGTCCGGTGGTGTTGGACCGTGACGCGTTCGACACGTGGGGCACCATCGCCCGGTTGGGTGGCAACGACTTCGAGGGGCCCGTCTTCGGAAAGGAACCCGAGCTCAAGGCGATCTTCGAGCGAGTCGCCGGCACCCGCCCGCTGCTGGTGCGCCTGTCGGGCTCGGGGTCTGCGGTGCTTGGGGTGTATCGGAACGAGGTGGAGCGCGCCGCTGCCGCTCTCGAGATCGGTTCGCGTGACGCCCAGATGATCGAGACGTGGACCCGCAACACGCCGGCCCGTGGACCGGAAGTGGGGTAGCCGGAGCTCGGCCGATCAGCGCTGCGTGAGGAAGGCGAGTCGTGACGAGAGTTCGAACTGACTCACGCCCTTGAGATCGGAGGAGATCGACTCCAGCAGACGGTTCAGGGCCTCGGTCGCAAAGGAGAAACCCTTGCGCTCGGGATGGTCGGCCGCGCGCTTCCCCACCATGGGCCGCTGGCGCGGCTGCATGTTCACGAGCCGCCGGTCTACCGAACCGTTCGCAAACCGGTCTTCGAACTCCTGGACCAGCATCTCCATGTTGGCGGTGGCGTTCGGCAGCGCCAACTCGCCCAGTCCGGAGAAGTCCACCTTGGTCTGCAGCACCGTGAGGCGCCGCGCGGTGCCGCCGACGGTGCAGTACAGGTCGAGGAACGCTGACTCACCCGGCACCGCTTCACCGCCACCGGCCGCGCTGCTCCGGCCACCCAGCCCGCCAAAGCCCACCAGCGAGTCACGGGTCATGAACACCGAGCTGCTGCGCCGAGTGAGCCCCTCGGTGAGCCCACTTCCGCCCGACCGCCCCCCTTCCAGTCCGGCCGCCTGCCGGGGCGTGCAGTACACGGCGACCGCCTCGGCGTCGTACGGCAGCGTCACCTCGGCACCAGCGACCGTCGCGACGAGGCCGGCGTCGGAGAGCTGGACCGACTGCACCTCCTCCCGCGGGGGGAGCGCACCCAGCGCCTCGCCTGGCACCACGACGACGCTGAGACCCGCGGCCGTGAGCCCCTCGGCCGCTTCCTCCATCTCGCGGGCCTCGGACGCGGCGAGCCAGATCTCCGGCACCGGATAGTTGGACTTCATGCGGAGCTCGGCCGGCGAGAGCCCGAGGTTGGGCGCGGCACTGGCGGGATCGACCTCGCCGTGCGGTGGGTTGGAGACTACGAGTGTATAGGTGGCCACAGTGCTCGCAAAGGTATAGTTTCGTCCACTCTGTGTCTACGAAACTCGGGGGGGGTGTGACTGTGACGCGCGACACATCCCATGCCGGTCCCACACCCCTATTAGGGGGGTGATTGGAGGACCCTCGCGGTAACGGCGAGGCTATTCCCGTGTCGCGGAGCAGAGGGTCATCGCTCCGCGGCCCTGACGCGGCCGAAGGAGGGTGGGTGTCGCGTTCTGGATTCACTCTCGTTGAATCCATCGTCGCGATCGTCATCATCGGAGTTCTGCTAGCAGTCGGCATGCCTCGCATGAAGGACTGGCTGCTCCGTGAAGACGTACGCGCCGCCCGCCGCCAGGTCACCACCCACCTCGCACGCGGTCGGGCCACCGCGGTGTACCGCGGCTGCACTGCCGTGCTGCATCTCGACGGGGGTACCGACCGGGTCTGGATCACCTCATGCGCGATTCAGGGCCCGGGCGTCGATACCGTCGGCACCATCGACGACTTCTGGAGCCACTTCGGGGTGACGTTCACCTCCGATGGCGACTCCGTGCTGTTCACGCCGCAGGGCGTGGCGCTCGCCACCAACTCGATCTCCATGGTCTTCACCAAGGCGGGCTACACACGGGACCTGCTGATCACGCCCGTGGGACGGCCGGTATGGTGAGACACGAGGAGGGCTTCACCATCGTCGAGCTGATCGTGGCCGTCACGATCTTCGTGTGGGGACTGCTGGCCCTGCTGGGGGCGAACATGCTGGTCATCCAGCTCCTCGCTGCCGGCGACCGGGCCGCCACGGCCTCGTTCTACACCCGGGAGCGGCTCGAGGCGCTGCGTGGGGTGAGCTGCACCGCTCTGAGCGACGGGAGCGAGACCAGGGGCGGCGCGTACCAGCTCGTCTGGGATGTGGAGCCGGCGCACGGCGGCAGCGCCGCCACCGTCGAGGTGCGCGTGACCTATCCTGGGCTGCGGGGCGTGGTGCGCACCGACACCGTGGAGAGCTCGATCCTATGCGTGCGCTGAGAGCCCGCGGATTCACCCTGGTCGAACTCCTCGTCGTGATCGTCCTGATGGGAGTGATCACGGCCGCCATCTATCAGTCGATCGGCTCGACCCAGCGCATCACGGGCACGCAGGTGCAGCGGCTGCACGTGCAGCAGAGCACGCGGGCGGCGGCCCTGTACCTCACCTACGCGCTGCGCGAGCTCGACGCGTCCGACGGCGACATCCAATCGGCCAGCGCCACGAAGCTCCGCATCCGCGGGATGCGGTGGATGGGGGTGCTGTGCACCGCGCCCGTGGGCATCGTGGGCGGCGTTGGATTCGTGCTGCGCGACTCGCTGCAGTTCGGCGTGCGCGCACCCAGCGGCACGCTGGATTCGATCCTGCTGTTCCACGACGGCGATCCGGCGAACCGCTCGGACGATTACTGGCTGGTGGGAGGGCTGCTGGCGAGCGGCGCGGGCACCTGCCCCGACGGCACACCCGGGACGGTGCTCAACGTGACGATCACGGCGGCCTCCGGCGGCGTGGATTCCGCGCTGGCGGGGGTGTTCGCGGGCGCTCCCATCCGGGGGTTCCAGGCCGAGGAGATTCAATTGTATCAGGGCGCGGGAGGGGACTACTGGCTCGCCCGGCGCGCCGCGGACCGCGGCGGCGGCTGGTCCGACATGGAAGAGCTGGTCGGTCCCCTCACCGCCAACGGACTGCAATTCGCGTACTACGACAGCACGGGGGCCGCCGCGACAACGGTGCTCGACGTCGCGAGTGTCGGACTCGTCGTGCGCGGCCGCTCCCCGCGCACGGCGCACCTGCCGGCCGGGGGGATCGGCTACGTCCGTGACTCGGTCATCACACGCGTGACGCTGCGCAACAACCAGGGGTTCTGACCATGACCAGTCGAGCGAGACACATGCCACGGCGGCGCGACGAGCGCGGCATCGCCCTGTTGATCACCATCCTGTCGCTCGTGGTGGTGGGCGCCCTCGTGTCGGGCTTCTTCATGTCCGCCATCCTGGAGAACCGCGCGGGACAAAATTCCCGCAAGGTGGAGCAGGCGTTCGCGGCAGCCGAATTCGGCGTCACCGAGACCATCGCGAAATGGGATGTCGTGACGTGGAACGTGCTGCCGGCGATGGGGGTCGACTCCGTCGCGGGAGCGTCGGCCGGGGGGAGCGGCCGCTACGACGGGGCCGTGCGCCGCCTCAACAACGAGCTGTTCCTGGTGGACGTGACCGGATACAGCGGCACGGGGCAGGCGCGACAGCGCATCGGCGCCATCGTCAAGCTGCGCAGCATCCTGTTCGATGTTGAGGCCGCGCTCACCACGCGCGGCCCCGGCACGATCGGCGGCAACGCCGGGCTCAACGGCACCGACAACGTGCCCCCGGGGTGGGATGCGACCTGCCCGCCCGCCGGGAAGGCCAAGGCGGGCCTGCGCGTCCCCAACGAGGACGACATCAAGTGGACCGGCAACTGCAAGGGGACCGCGTGCGTCACGGGAGACCCCAAGGTGTACGAGGACCCCTTCATCGACGACGACACCTTCTTCGACTACGGCGATGGCGACTGGGAAGCGCTGAAGTCGCTCGCCAACAAGCGGATCCCCTCGGGCAGTTTCCAGAATCTCGCGCCATCGCTGGACGGCGGCGGCGACTGCAACATCAGCGACCAGAAGAACTGGGGCGACCCGCTCAACCCGACGGGGCCGTGCGGCAGCTACTACCCCGTGATCTACGTAGACGGCGACATCACCCTGAACACGGGTATGGGCCAGGGACTCCTGCTGGTGGAAGGTGACCTCAGCGCCCAGGGCGGCTTCGAGTTCTACGGCATCGTGGTGGTGCGGGGCTCGCTCAAGTCGGCCGGGAACGGCAACAAGTTCGTCGGCGGGGTGCTGGCAGCCAACGTGCAACTGGACGACAACACCCTCATCGGGACGGTGGGCCTGAACTACTCCGCCTGCGCCGTGGCGCGGGCACAGCAGGCCGCCTCCGCCGGGAGCCCGCTGCGCTCCCGCGGCTGGGTCCAGCTCTTCTAGCTTGGTCTGGCGGTGAGCCCCGAGCGGCGTCGGCGCGAAGCGCCGGCGCCGCTCTTTCGGCCGGAGGTGCCGGCGACACCGCAAGCCGCCTAACCGCCCAACTAGCAGCAATTTCCACCGTACCGAATACAAACCGAAACATCGTTGACGCCGGGGCCCGAACCATTTAGGAATGGTCCACGACCCTGACCCAGGGGGGCAGTCATGCCAACCGTCCTCGTGATCGACGACGA
>CP070716.1:579350-591527 GCA_020350425.1 Gemmatimonadota bacterium | reverse complement strand
CGGGGCGAGGCCGAGCCGGAATGGGTCGTCACCCGAATACGCATCGTGAACCGCGCAATCCGCGGGCCCTACGCCGCGGGGATCGCCTGCTAGGGAGGGTGTGTCTATGACCGACGCGACGCCAACCGATCAATCCTGGCCGGCTTGGAAGCTGGCTCTGCGCGTGATCGACGAGCCGGCCGAGGCGTTCCGCCAGCTCGCAGGGCGCCCTCAAGTGCTCATCCCCATCATCCTGCTCATCATCACGGCGGCGTTCGTGGGGATCGCCACGCCCGCCGCGACGCTACAGGACCAGGCGCAGCGCCGGGTCGAAGCGGTGGAGCAGCGCAATCCCAACCTCGACGAGGAAGCCCGCGCCCGGATGCAGCAGCAGGTCGAAGGGGCCTCGAGCATGACCAGCCGCGCGATCATCTTCGTGGCCGGCTCGATCCTCGGCCTCATCGCCCTCGTCGTGGTGGCCTCCGTGCTGATGCTGATCTTCGGCGCGCAGACGGCGGATGCTCTGAAGTTCAAGGACGAGTTCGCGATCACGACCCACGCCTACGTACCACAGCTGCTGGGCGCGGTGCTCCTGGTCCTGTTGGCGATCTTCGGCCTCGAGAATCTGCAGCTCACCCTCGGCTTCCTGTTCGATGAAGATTCGTCGTCTTTCCTCTATAACCTGGCAAACCAGTTCGGGCTGTTCGGGGCGTGGAACATCTACCTGTTGGCCCTGGGCAATCAGATCCGGATCGGCGCCAAGGGGATCGGCGGACCGCTGGCCGTGGTCGGCGGGTTGTGGGTGCTGGTGAACCTCGCCTTTGCGGCGGCCGCGACGTTCTTCGGGGGGTTGGCGGGTTAGCCACCCCGCCCCGTACCACCCCGGGGCACAGGAAACGGAACGGGGAACGGCACCGTAGCGGCGTGCCGTTCCCCGTTCGTCCACCCTGTTCGCCGTCCGCTACTGCACCGTGAACGTCAGCGTCTCCAGAACCGTCCCGGTTGCGTCGCGAATCTCGATTGTCCACTCCCCCTTCCACTCGGGCACGATCACCTTGTTGGAGAAGGTGCGCCAGTGTGTGCCACCGATCTGCAGCGGAACCACCCACTCGTAGCCGGCGAACTTCCACACGTGCTCCAGCACGGTGCCAGCCTCGGCGCCCTGAACCCTCATCCAGCAAAAGAGCCGTCCCACGTCGGCGGGGAAGACCGTACCGGCGTCCACCGGTTCCCGGTCAACCACGTCCCGGGCGATCACCGCCTCCACGGCGACCCCCGCCTCCTGGGCGGCAACGGGCGCAGCGAGGCCCGCGGCGGCCAGGGCGAATAGTGAGACTGCCACTGCTCGTCGGATCGTCAGCATCTCGACCTCCGATCTAGTTGTTGCCCGCTTCACCCTCCCACTGTATACTTGCGCGCCTGCAACCCGTAAAACCAATAGGAGCCAGCGTATGCAGGTACGCCGCGTCCTCACTGCTTTGGCCTCCATGGCGGCCGTCGGGGCCTGCGCGATTGACGAGCGCCAGCAGGCTTCGGATGATCTCATCCGCGTGGCCGACGTCGGGCTCCGCTCGCCCGAGTCCGTGCTGCACGATCCCGTCGCCGACGTCTATCTCGTCTCCAATATCAATGGCAGCTCCCTGCGCAAGGACGGCAACGGGTTCATCTCGCGGCTCGCCCCGGACGGGAGCGTGCTCCAGCTCAAGTGGATCGATGGCGCCGCCGCGGGCGTGACGCTCCACGCTCCCAAGGGGCTGGGACTCAAGGGCGACACGCTGCTCGTCGCCGACATCGATGCGGTGCGCCTGTTCGACCGCAAGTCTGGTGAGGCCATCGGCTCCTGGACTGTGACCGGGGCCACATTCCTCAATGACATCGCCGTGGGCCCCGATGGCACGGTTTATGTGACCGATTCGGGGTTCCGCGCGGGCCCCGGGGGGTTCGAGCCCTCGGGCAGCGACGCGGTACACCGGTTCGATCCCTCTGGCGAGCACGCCGTGCTGGTGAGCGGGACCGCCCTGGGAGGGCCCAACGGCATCCTGGTTGACGGCAACCGGGTGATGTTCGTGACCTTCGGGTCGGGCCGGGTGACCTTGGTGCAACGCGAGGACGGCACCATCAGCGGGCTTCCGGCGCCCGAGGCGGGTCAGCTCGATGGCGTGGTCAAGACCGCGGGGGGGACGTTTCTCATGTCGAGCTGGGAGGGGGGTGCGGTGTATCGGCTGGGCCCCGGCGGACTCTACACGGCGGAGATCGCGGGGCTGGATGCGCCGGCCGACATCGGACTCGACGCCGTGCGGGGCCGCCTCCTGATCCCGCTGTTCCGGGCAAATGAGGTGCTGATCGCTCCCCTGAGCGAATAGCACGACACCCACTATGAATGGAAAGGGGAAAGGCCTGGTGCCTTTCCCCTTCGTGTTGCCCCCGACGTCGCCGTACGTGCTGCTACGGTGCCGTCACCGCCTCCCGCTTCGCCTCCTCGACCATCCGAGCCACGTCGGCCAGGAGTTGCTGCGCGTCATACACGATGCCGTCCTTGATGGTGTACTGCACGCCACCCACCCGCTCGACCGTGCCGGTCTCGTGATTCAGACGAAGTGTGCCGGTGCCGTACAGCACCTTCAGGTTGTGCACCGGGTTCTCTTCGAGCAGCACCAGATCGGCCAGCATTCCTGGCCGGATCGCCCCGAACTGTATGGGCTGCCCCTTCGGCTCGTGCAGCGTCTCGGCGCCGCAGAGCGTGGCCGATCGGATCACCTCCAAGGGATGGAATCCCGCCTCCTGCAACAACTCCAGCTCCCGGATGTAGCCGAAGCCGTACAGCTTGTAGATGAACCCCGAGTCGGAGCCGGTGCACACCCGGCCACCCCGGTTCTTGTAGTCGTTGAGAAACTCCATCCAGATGCGGAAGTTGCGCTTCCATTCGACCTCGTCCTGCGTGGTCCAGTCGAACCAGTAGGAGCCGTGGCTCTCGAGGCTGGGCTGGTAGAACTGCCACAGCGAGGGCAGCGTGTAGGTGTCGTGCCACTCGGCCTCGCGGGCCCGCATCACGTCGCGGCTCGCCTCGTAGATCGTCATCGTCGGGTCGATCACGAAGCCGAGCGCGATCAGCTCGCGGATGACCGCGCTCCACGTCTCGCTGCCCCGCGGCGCCGCCTGCTGCCACAGCCGGCCCGCCTGCCCGAACCGGTCGTACTCGTTGTTGTAGTTGTAATCGTACGGGAACGCCTGCACGGTGCGGTCGGCAAACAGCGCCTCCGGCAGACCGTACCAGTGCTCCAGCGAGCCCAGCCCGAGGCGGGCGGCGTCGAGCGCATCCATGCGCGCCACACCCATCTGGCCCAGGTGGGCCTGGGTGCCGAGCCCCTGACGCTTGGCCTCGTCGATCAACGCCGCCATGACCGCCGGATCGTGGGAGGCGAGCTTGAGACCGTCCACCCCCTCCTTGGCCGCCCAGCGCACCCACTCTCGCGCGGCTTCGGGCGTGTCGACGGACCCGTTGTCCCACCCCATGCCGGGTCGCACGTACACGAAGATCCGCGGCGCCACGATCGCGTTGGCCGCGCTTCGCCGGCGCTCATTGAGCGTCCACTCCATGCCGTTGCCCGATCCCGGATCGCGGATCGTGGTCACCCCATGTCCCATCCAGAGCTTGTAGACGTATTCCGCGGGCGTGCCCTGCGGACTCCCGCCGATGTGGGCGTGCACGTCAACGAATCCGGGAAGCAGGTACATCCCGTGGGCGTCGATCTCGCGCGTCGCACCCTGCGGCCGGCGCTCCGCGTCGATCGGGGCGCCGGGGGTACCGAGGTTCTCGATCTTGACGATCCGGTTCCCCTCGATCACGACGTCCATCGGCCCGCGGCCCGGCGCCCCTGTCCCGTCGATCACGGTGGCGCCCCTGATGATCAGCCGCTCGAACGGACCTTCGCCCTCCCCGGGTACGCGGTCCGGACCCGGTGTGACCGTGGGGTGCTCCTGCGCCACGCTTGCGGCGGGAGCGAGCGCCGCAAGCGCTGTAGCCAGCACCGCCGCCCGCGTCATCGAGATGCGCAGCATAGCCGTCCTCCGGAGTAAGGCCGTCGTCGGTTGAGCGGGAATCCGCGCGCGCGCCGAGGGAGCGCCCACGCGGGTCTAATGCAAACCGCGAATCGACACGACCGCAAGCCAGGTGGTAGCTTCCGGGTGCCGGGGAATCCACATGAGCCAGCCAGAGCAGCTCACCTACCGCGAGCTCACCAGCCACGAGGACCACGAGCAGTGCGTGGTCCTGCAGCGCGCGACGTGGGGCGACGATTTCCGCGAGCTGGTCCCGCCGGCCCTGCTGCTGGTGGCGCTGAAGCTGGGCGGCCTCCTGCTGGGGGCGTTCGAGCCCGACGGCAGGCTGGTCGGGTTCGTGTTCGGCCTCACCGGCATCGACCGGGGGGAACCGCTGCACTGGTCGCACATGCTCGCCGTGCGGGCGGACTCGCGGTCTCGCGGCGTCGGCCGACGCCTCAAGGAGCTGCAACGGGCGCGCGTCGCCGACCTCGGTGTACAGCGGATCCGGTGGACGTTCGATCCGTTGGTCGCCCGGAACGCACACTTCAACCTGAGCCGGTTGGGGGTGCGGGTACTCGAGTATGTGGAGCACATGTACGGCGAGAGCCCCGTGAGCATCATGGACAGCGTGATCGGCACCGACCGGTTCGTGGTGGAATGGCCCACCGGCGACCCGCTGCCGGCCCGACCGGCTGAGCCGGCGGCCAGTGCCCCGATCGTGTCGCTCGCGAGCACGGCGGCGTCCGACCTTCCCGAGATGAGCGAAGTGCTCGTCGAGATCCCGGCGGACATCCAGCGACTCAAAGGCGAGCGGCCCGAAGAGGCCGTGGCCTGGCGCCTGACGACGCGCCGGGCGTTCCGGCATTATCTGGCGGCGGGATACGCGGTTGCCGGGTTCGCCGCTCCGCGGGGCGGGGGGCACGGCCGCTACGTCCTGCGCGAGAAGCACGGGTCCGGTGCCTAGCATCACCTCGCTGACGCTGCGCGAGATCCGGCTTCAGCTGCGTGAGCCGTTTCGCATTTCGTCGGGGACGAGCTGGCAGCGGCGCATCTTGCTGGTCGAGTTGCACGACGCCGACGGGGTGATCGGATGGGGCGAGTGCGTGGCTGGGGAGACCCCCCACTACACCGCCGAGACGGTGGACACCGCCTGGCTTGCCATCCGCCAGTGGATCGCGCCCGCGGTGCTGGGACGCCCCTTCGAGGCCCCGAACGAGCTGCATCACCTGCTCGATGCCGGCATGCGTGGGCACCCGATGGCGCGGGCTGCCGTGGAGATGGCGACTTGGGACCTCACGGCGCGGCGCTGCGGGGTGTCGCTGGCGGAGCTTCTCGGCGGCGTGCGCGACGAGGTGGCCACCGGCATCTCGCTGGGAATCGTCGAGCACCCCGACCAGCTGGCCGAGCGGGCCGCGGATGCCGCCGCACAGGGGTACCGCCGCATCAAGCTCAAGGTGCAGCCGGGCGCCGACGTTGCGTACGTCGAAGCCGCACGCACGGCCACGGGCGACGCGACACCCCTGAGCGTCGACGCCAACGCGGCGTACACGCTCGCAGACCGTGAGACGCTGCGGAGCCTCGACCGGTTCGGCCTGCAGATGATCGAGCAGCCGCTGGCGGCGGACGCGCTGACGCAGCACGCCGAGCTGCAGCGCGAGCTCGACACCCCCATCTGCCTCGACGAGTCGATTTGGAGCCTGGCGCGGGCCGACGAGATGGTGGCGCTGGGCGCCGGAAGGGTCATCAACATCAAGCCGGGACGGGTCGGCGGATTCACGGCCGCCGTCGCGATCCACGACCTGGCGGCCGAGTACGGCATCCCCGTGTGGTGTGGCGGCATGCTCGAGAGCGGAGTCGGCCGCGCCCACAACGTGGCACTCGCCTCGCTGCCCAACTTCACCCTACCGGGCGATCTGAGCCCCAGCGCCCGCTACTGGGAACGCGACATCGTGGAGCCGCCCTGGACCATGCGTGACGGCCTGGTCGCCGTCCCGTACGACCGGCCGGGCATGGGCGTGGAGGTGGACCGCGACTACATTCGCGAGCTCACCGTGCGGGCGGAGACGCTCGACGCATGAATCCTTCGCCATTCGACCAGCACCTGTTCGACCGCATGGTCGAGATCCGGCGCGACCTGCACCGGTACCCCGAGCTCGCCTTCGAGGAACGGCGAACGGCCGAGCGCGTGGGCGCGGCGCTCGACGCGCTGGGCATCCCGCATCGCCCCGTCGCGGGGACGGGCGTGGTCGCCGACCTGCCCGGGCCCGCCGGCGTGAGCGTGGTGGCGCTCCGGGCCGACCTGGACGCGCTTCCGGTGACCGAAGAGACGGGACTGCCCTTTGCGTCGGTACACGATGGGGTGATGCACGCCTGCGGGCACGACGGGCATACCGCCATGCTGTTGGGCGCGGCCGCCTATCTCCAGCGGGAGGAGACGCTTCCCGCCCCCGTGCGCCTCATCTTCCAGCCAGCGGAGGAGACGGGCACCGGTGCCCCCGCCCTGATCGAGGCGGGGATCCTCGACGGCGTCGGGCTCATCTTCGGGGGACACCTCGACCGTCTCTACGCCGCGGGTCAGATGGTCGTGACCACGGGACCGGTCAACGCGTCCACCGACGAGTTCGTCATCGAGCTCTCCGGCCCGGGCGGGCATGCGGCCCGGCCGCACGAGAGCGTGGATCCCATCGTGGCGGGGAGCCACCTCATCGCCGCCCTGCAGACCCTCGTGTCCCGGACGGTGGATCCCACGCGGGCGGCCGTCGTCTCGGTCGGGCAGTTCCACGCGGGCACCGCCCCCAATGTGTTGGCGCGCCGCGCGCGGCTGGACGGGACGATGCGGGCACAGCATCCCGACGTGCGGCGCCAGCTCATCGAGGCCCTGCACCGCACGGCCGAGGCCACCGCCGCCGCGCACGGCGTGAGCGTCACCGTGCGCGTCGTAACCGGAACGCCGCCCGTCGTGAACGCGCCGCAGCCCACCGCTTTGGCGCACGAGGCGGCGGTTCGCGCCGTGGGCCCGGAGCAGCTCGCATCACTCGCCACGCAAAACATGGGGGGCGAGGACTTCGGGTTCTACGTGGAGCGGACCGCCGGCTGCTACGTGCGGATCGGTGCGCGGCCCGCCGGCGAGAGCTTCCCGGCCCACTCCTCCAAGTTTCAGTTCGACGAGCGGGCCCTCGCCGTGGGCGCGGCCTACTTCTACCACGTGGCGCTGGTGGCCGGTCGAGCGCTCGCCCAACGGCCCTGATCACCCGTCATCGGAGGAAAGCACCATGTTGCGTCGCGGCACCGTTCCCCCTGCCCTCTGCGCGCTCTGGACCCTGGCGTGCGGCCCGCTGGTGGCACAGGAGATGCAGGACGTCCAGGTCACCGCGACGCACGTCGCCGGCCACGTCTACCTCCTCACTGGTCGCGGCGGCAACATCGGCGCCTCGATAGGCGATGACGGCGTGTTTCTGGTCGACGACCAGTATGCCCCCCTCACCGAGCACATCCGCGCGGCGGTCGCGGCGATCAGCGACCTGCCGATCCGGTTCGTCGTGAATACGCACTGGCACGAGGACCATACCGGCGGGAACGAGCGCATGGGCGAGGCCGGCGCCATCATCGTGGCGCACGAGAATGTGCGCGAGCGCCTCAGCACCGAGCAGTTCGTTGCCTTCTCCGATCGGCACTACGATCCGTCACCCGCCGGAGCGCTACCCGTGATCACGTTCACCGACGCCGTGACGTTTCACTGGAACGGCGACGCCAACCACGCGTTCCACGTGGAGAACGCGCACACCGACGGAGACGCCGTCATCCACTTCCGCGAGGCGAACGTGCTGCACGCCGGCGACGTGTACTGGAACGGGGTGTATCCCTTCATCGACATCTCCAGCGGGGGGTCGATCGACGGCATGATCGCGGCCGTGGACCGGCTGCTCGAGCTGGTGGACGCCGACACGCGCATCATCCCGGGCCACGGGCCGCTCTCCTCGGTCGAGGAGCTGCGCACCTATCGATGGATGCTCCTCGCCTCACGGGAGCGTGTCGCGGCGCTCATGGCCGAGCGGAAGACCCGTGAGGAGATCATCGCCGCCGGGCCCACGGCCGAGTTCGACGAAGCGTGGGGCCAGTGGTTCATCCGGCCGGAGCAGTGGGTGGGCTTCGTCTACGACGGGCTGGCCGGGAGGTAGCGCGGGCGGCGCGTTGAACGAGGCGCTGCGCGACGGCGATTGGGAGGTGCCACTCTACGCTGCGGAAGCCCTCAAACGACTCGCGCTCCCGTGACGAGCGGCTCGACCAGCGGCGACTCAGGCGGGTGGGCTGCCGCGCTCCTCCCCCGACGGCGCCGATGCGCTCTCCCACGGCCGTCCGAGTCGACGCAGTACCACAACCCACACGACGACTCCGACCGTGCCGCCCAGCACCCCGCCCACCAACATCCACGCGAGTCCGGCGTCACCTACCTGGCGCAGCCGCACCACGAACGCACCGAGCCACCCACCCAAAAAAGCGGCCGCCCACACCACCACGGGCGTGAGCAGCCAGCCGGCCGTCTGGAGCAGCCGGTTTCGCGGCTTGGACGTCACCGCTTGGCCAGCCCGTAGGCGACCGGTACGTGCAGGATGAGCGCGAGCGTCCACGCCAGGGCGGCAACGGCCCCGTGCGCGGGTGCGAGCCGCGTCACGAGCAGCACCGCCAGGAGAACGAGCGCCACGCCGAGCGTTTGCCCCGCCACCGCGAGCACGCTGGTGCCCTTCCTGCTCACTACGGCGTACACCCAAGCTCCCAGCCAGGCGAGCAGCGCCGAGCCCATCCACCAGACCGGGATGTACCAGAACCCGCTGCCACCGCCGACCTGGTCCCACGTCCAGTGGTACACACCCAGTGGCCGCAATACCGCCGTGTCGATCACCGTAAAGGTCAGCGCACCCAGCAGCCCCACCAGCGCTGCCCACGCGATGCCGTCCACATTGCCGGGACGCACCCACCAGGTCGGTGCGTAGCTGAACACGATCGCGCCCAGCAGTACGAGCGCCGACTGCACCACCGTCTCGACCGTGCCGGTCACGACTCCGGTGATCAGCGAGAACGCCGCCACTCCGACCGCAGTGACGACCCCCAATCGGAGGCCGCCTCCCACGATGGTGCGCACGGCTGCTCGATCGCCTGTCGGCTCGGCTACAGAGGTCATGGTTGGGGCTCTCGAATCCCGTGGGTGAACGCCGCCAAAGTTAGCCGCGCCCCTGGGGAGACGCTACCGCCGCCACCACCGGCCCGCGCGGTCGCTGGTGGCGCTGCGGGCTGCCGCGTCACCACGCCAGTCCGAGGGCCACCGCCGCCAGCTTGAGCCCAAGCAGGGTGAGGTGCGGCTCCACGGCCTCAATCTCCTGACACAGGGGCGCGATCGTGCCGGCGAGTCCCCCGGTGGCGACCACGTAGGGTGTGTCGCTCCCCGGCCACTCAGCCTTGATGCGCCGGACGAGACCGTCGACCGCATCGGCGGTCCCAAGCAGCACCCCCGCGCGGATGCAGTCCTCGGTGCGGCGGCCGATCACCCGTTCCGGTGGCACGAGCTCTGTGGAGGGGAGCTTCGCCGCGCGGCGCGTCAGGTTGTCCGCTGCCGTGTGCACGCCCGGCGCGATGACGCCGCCGAGGAAGGTGCCGTCCTTCGTGATGCAGTCGAAGGTGGTGGCCGTCCCGAAGTCCACGATGACCGTGTCGCGTCCGTAGATCTCCTTGGCCGCCAGCGTATTCACCACCCGGTCGGCACCCACGCTGTGCGGCTCGTCGACGTCGAGCACAATGGGGAGGGGGGAATCGGGTCCCACCTGCACGGGGCTGAATCCGAGCGCGACCTCGATCCCCTCTGCCAGCACCTCGGTCACCGGTGGTGTCACCGAGGCCTGCACCGCCGCTCGCACCTCGTGCGGGGAGTGTCCGGCGTGCGTGAGGAACGAGGTGAGCATTGCAGCCCACTCGTCGGGCGTGCGGGTCGTGACCGTCGTGACCCGCCAGTGCGCGATCAGCCGGTCGCCCACGAAGAGCCCGAGCGTGATCTCGGTGTTGCCGACGTCGGCGGCGAGGAGCACGGGACCGCTACCTGAAGCCGCGCAGCAGTCCTCTGCGCCGCCACACGGCGTAGCCCATTACCCCGACGGCAACCGCGTGCACCGCGAGGAATTCCCAGCCGGGGGCCAGAACCTCGCTCCCGGCCGAGAGGGGGGTGGCATGGATCAGCGAGGCGTATCCCGCCATCACCAACGCCGTGTACACACTGGCCACCAACAGCGTCCCGGAGAGAACGTACACGGAGCCTGCACCGACGGCGCCGAGCGCCACCAGCCACCAGGGCGCGCTCACGCCCGTCAGCGCAGGCGCCACCGCGAGCCACCAGAGGAGCGTGACGGCAGCGGATGCAAGCACCAACACGAGTCCCGCGTGGTCCGGGTGGCCGATGATCAAGCGGCGAAACGCGAGCTCGGACGTCACGAGTCCGGCCGGGACGCCGATCACGGTGAGGAACACCATGGCATCGACCGCGCTCGTGCTGCACCCGGCCGCTTCCGGTCCGCCCTGCGTCGACAGCAGACAGTAGGTCGCGCCCTCGCCCCCGCCAATCGCGAGACCCAACACCGCCACGAGCCACGGTGCCAGACCTGCGACGGCGGCGACACCGTACCACTCGAGAAACCCACGCTGCTGGACGAAGGCCAGCGCGAAGCCCCAGGCGAGCACGCCGCCCAGGATCACGAGGAACATTCCGGGGCTGAGGATGGCCGCGAGCTCCGGCGAGCGCGACGGACGGGTGGCGACCACGAGCGCGCCGAACACGATGGCGACCACGACCAGCACGACGGTCGAGAACTCCTTGCGCCACGGCCCATTCGGCCAGAGCCCCAGCGGGAGATGCATGCCGCGCAGGATGAACCCCGCGACGACGCCAAGGCTGAGCGGAGCGATCGCGTCACCCGTCACGCCGTACAGCGTCTCGGTGTGCAGCAGCCACCACGCCGCGATCACCAGCAGGATCGCCGCGACGCCCCGCGCCCACAGCGGCAGGTCAGGCTGCGGCAACGCTGCCTCCCAGAATGCGCTCTACTCCGTGCTCCGTCTCCACCAACAGTGCTCCCTCGTGGTCGATGCCCATCGCGATGCCCACCACCGGCCCAGTGAGGCTTCGGCCGCGCAGCCAGTCGTGGCGCGCGTACGTCGCCTGCTCCTCCGCGGTGAGCTGGGCCGCGTCGGGGAGAACATGCAGCCGGGGAACGAGACGCTCCAGCACCGCGACCCGGCTCACGTCCGATCGGATTTCGTCGAGCGTGATCGCCGCACCCTCGAGTTCCTCCGGTAGCGGGCGGTGCACGTTGACCCCCACCCCCACGGCTACCCAGGCCACCCGGCGCCCGGCCCAGCGGGCCTCACACAAGATACCCCCCAGCTTGCGGTCGCTCACCAGAACATCATTGGGCCACTTGAGCCGCGCCGCCACCCCAAGGTCGCCCAAGGACGCCACCACCGCGAGCCCCACTCGCAGCGCCATGAGGCCGTGCTCGCCGGCACACTCGGGCCGGGCCAGGTAACCGAGCCAGATCCCCGTGCCCGGCGGGCTGAGCCAGCGACGCCCCATGCGACCGCGTCCGGCCAGCTGCTCTTCGGCCAGCACCACGGTCCCCGCCGGCGCGCCGTCGCCGGCCAGCTCGTGCACTTTGTCCAAAGTGCTGCTCACCTGGCCGAGCGCGAGGCAGCGTGGCGCAGCAAGGCGCCGAGCCAACTCCTCCAGCGGCACGCCGTCGTACGACGTCATCGGACCACCGCCCAGACGATCGTCACGCCGCCGAGTACCCAGCAGTACGGCGCGAACCGGTGGAACGCCTTGCGCTCGAGCAGCGCCACCAAGAAGCGGATCGCCGCGATGCCTGAGATCAGCGCCGCGGCGAAGCTCACGAGCAGGGGTCCGCCGCCGACCGACACCAGGTCGGTCGACAGATCGGGGATTTGGAGTACCGCGGCGCCGGCGATGGCCGGGATGGCCATCAGGAATGAGAACTCGGCGGCACGCACGGCATCCACACCCTGCCACATGCCGGCAGCCACCGTGGCGCCCGAGCGGGAGATCCCCGGCATGATGGCCAGCGCCTGCGCCATCCCGATGCCCACCGCGCCCGCCGC
>CP070716.1:566701-579250 GCA_020350425.1 Gemmatimonadota bacterium | reverse complement strand
TAGGCGGCACGTGACCGAGGGTGCCCAACGGGAACGGACGTTGCGCCGACACCCGCTCAAGGGCGGCTCCTTCCACCCCTCGTGTTCCTTTGGCTGAGGGCTCCCGGCGCGGGAGTTGGCAGGTCACCTCCTGATGGAGGCACCGCGGCGCAGGATCAGCCCGCCGGGGTGTTCCGGTGCTCGCGATGCCTGCGGTAGAGGGTGCGGCGGTCGATTCCGAGGATCTGCGCTGCGCGGCTGCGGTGTCCGCGGGTGCGGTCGAGCACGGCGTCGATGTACTCCTGCTGCAGCTTGCGGAGCGACCACCGCTCGTCCAGCGGCCGGTCCCACGACCACTCACCGCTCACGTGGTTCGCGTGGGGGCGTGGCAGGGGGAGCTCCGCGCCACTGGTGGCGAGGACGAGCGCGCGCTCCACCCAGTTGCGCAGCTCTCGCACGTTGCCCGGCCACTCGTACGCCGTGAGCCGCTCCAGCACGGGGGGGGGGATATCCACCGGCTCCAGCTCCAGCTCGGCGGCCATCAGGTCGCGGAAGTGCACGGCCAGCAAGCGGATGTCGTCGCGCCGCTCCCGCAGGGGAGGGAGGTGCATGGTGATCACGTTCAGGCGGTACCACAGATCCTCGCGAAACCGCCCCTGCGCGACCTCGTCGTCCAGTTCACGGTTGGCGGCGGCGATGAGCCGGAAGTCCACCGGCCTGGCGCGCCCGTCTCCCACGCGCTGGATGGTTCGCTCCTCGACGACCCGGAGCAGCTTCGCCTGCGCAGTCGGTGACAGGCTCTCGATCTCGTCCAGCAGGATGGTGCCGTGCTGGGCGTGCTCGAACAGGCCGGTGTGGTCTGTGACGGCGCCGGTGAAGCTCCCCCGCGTGTGGCCGAACAGCTCCGACTCGAGCAGCGTCTCCGGCAGTGCCGAGCAGCTGACCGTCACGAACGGCTGGTGGTTGCGAGGCGACCAGCTGTGAATCGTTCGGGCCAGGCAGTCCTTGCCGGTGCCGGTCTCTCCGACGAGCAGCACGGTCGCGCGCGTCGCCGCGGCACGCTCGGCGAGGCCGAGCAGTCGCTGAACGGCCGGGGTCTCGCCCACGAACTCCACCCCCCCCCCGGGATTGGTGCGGCGCCGGGCCGCGATCTCGCACTGGAGTCGGCTCAGGCGTAGGGCACGCTCGGTGCGGAGTACCAGTTCGTCGATCCGCAAAGGACGCGTGAGGTAGTCGTAGGCGCCCGACTGCATCGCCTGGACGGCGGTGTCCACCGCGTCGTCCAGTGCGACGACGATGACCTGAGCACGGGACTGGATGGCACGGGTCGCGAGCAGGACCTCGAGCCCCGCACACCCCGCCTTGCAGGCGAGCAGCACCACGAGATCGTAGGAGTGCTCTTGGAGGATCGCCAGCGCCTCCTCCCCACAGCCCGACGGCGTCACCTGGCAGCCAATCGCGGCGAGGCTCCGGGCCACACCGCCCACCTCACCCTCGTCGGTCCCGATCACCAGCGCCTGCGATGCTACCGCGGGCTGAGCACTCATGGGCGCACCCCCCCCTGGATCCCCGGCGCGAATGTGCGGGCAATGTGGCCTTCCTGCGCCAGCGCCACAAGACAGTGGGACATTTCGCGACAGCGCAGCGGCCGCGTCTCTGCCAGACGGCGTCCTGCAACCCGCTATCAAACAACGGGCTACACCCCCTCTCCCGCCGTGCGTCCCAGCCGCGCACACCCCTTGCATCCGTCCCGCCGACAAACCCACTGCGGGAGCCACCAGGCGGACGGTGCGCGCGCTACGTGAATCACGACGACTCCACTCGCGATGCAGAGGCTGAGGGCGGTCTGGCAGGGCTGCACCTTGCGCGACGGGGCTCCGCACAACCACCGAAGCGCGCCGGGCGACCGGCGCAACAGCAAGGAGGTTTTGTCATGCGCTCAATGAAACGCGCCCTAGGCGCAGCGTTGGCGCTGGGGGCACTCGCATTCGCAGGTGCCTGCCTCGATGGGGCCGAGACCGTCGACCCCACCCTGGCCAAGGGTGGGATCCCGGGCCCGCCCTCGGGCGGTGAGGTGTCGAACAACCTCTCCCTCCCGGCAGTACTCACGGGGTCGGTGCCATCCGTAGCGCACTACTGGACGCCGCCGGCCGAGCCGCAGCTCGGCGTGCACTACTCCTACGGCTGCGGCGTGCCCGAGAGCGACGGGCAGTTCGAGTACCCCAACACGTCGTGCGTGAACAGCTTGTCCGAGCCCACGATGTACTACGACGCCGCGGCGTGCACCGCGGCCGGGGCCCCGTGCGAGGGCTACGAAGTCTCCCGCATCTACTGGCAGAAGGTCGACGCCAACGCCTGGTCGGCCGACGCGGACGGCACGGGAGTGCCTGCGAGCGCGGCGTACGTGGACTGGGGCGACGCGCTCGAGGCCGTCTCCTGGAGCGAGAAGTCGCAAGTGCGGGTGGAGACCCAGCCCTACAGCAGCACGATCGCCGGCTTCGACCCACAGCTCGCCACCTGCGCGGCTGCGGCGACTGACCCGGCGGTCGACTGCAAGGTCGGCTTCCAGATGTGGCACGTCTCGGGCCAGGGCATCACCGAGCATTGGGGCGTGCGGGCCACGGACGCCGACGCGGCCGTGTCGTACAACTACGACTCGCCGTTCCAGATCATCCACACCAGCAACGCGATGCTGAACATCGCGAAGATGGTGCCCGGCGATGCGGTCTGTCCCAACCCGGGCGAGGGGGAACTGGGCGAACTACCTCCCACCGTGGGTCCCTGGGATCCGGCGTTGCGGGAGTGGGAGGGCACCCTGACCTATCGTAACGCCCCCTACACCGTCGAGCTGAGCGTGGGCGGCAAGTACGTCTACGGCTTCAACTGGCGGGTGCGGGACGTCGTGCTTGACGAGGGATGGCTCAGGACCGGCTACTGGCGCCTCACGTTCTACACCACCGGGGACGAGGTCCTCTTCGATGACCCGTTCGCGCCGGTCCACGCGCCGCCGGCCTCGGCATCCGAGGTTCGCGTGCTGCCGCGAACGCTATTCAACTCGGCAGTCGTGCCGCCCAGCGACCCGGGCGAATCGGATGCGCTGTACACGCCGGTGGTCGACGTCGACAACAACCTGACCTACCTCGACATCTGCATTGTCGAGAAGGATCAAGGCGGCGGCGGTGGCGGCAACGGCGGGAAGGGCGGCGGCGGCGGAGGCGGGGGCGGTGGTGGCCCAGGGGGTGGCAATCCGTAGCCACGCCTGAGCCACGGCCGAACCGTGCCGGGTTCGATGCCGATGGCGCTTCAGCCACCCCCCGTGGCGCGCACCGAGGAAGCGTCCGTCCCATCGGGCCCGGCACCTCTCAGCCACGACCGCTGAACCGAGAAGAGGAGGTACACCATGTACGGCAAGAGCAGGGCGGCAACGCCGAGAATGATAAGACAGGTGATGATCGTGGCCGCGGCCGCGGGTGTCACGGCGTGCGTCGACGGCACCGGAGTGACACCCGACCCGGAGTTCGCCGTCGGCAACCCGAAGAGCGTGCAGCCGGGGCACGCGACCGGCGCGGTCGAGATCGTCTGGCCCGGTGGCAAGGGCAAGGAGATCCCGCCAGGGGAGGAGAAGCTCGCGTTCGCCGAGTTCGAGGCCTTCCCCGCGACCGACGCCAGACCCGCGCGCGGCAGCTTCACCTACCGAGTGCTCAACGCGGACAGCTCGGATCACCGAACGATCGTCGCGAGGATCACCGCGGCATACGTCAGCGACCTCGAGCCCAAGGCGTGGTTCGTGGGGCTGGTCGAGTCGGACGTCAAGATCTGTAGCGGCGGTGGCGGCGAGTGCGACGGACATGACGGCGGGGACGGAGGCTGCAGCGGGCACGACGGCAGCGACGGCGGCTGCAGCGGCGGTGGCTCCGGCGGCCCACCCGACGGCACCGGCGGCAGCGACGGCGGCTGCAGTGACGGGGGCGAGACCGGCGGCTGCGACGGGCACGACGGCGGCGACGGCAGTGACGGCGGCTGTAGCGGCGGGGGCGGCCACAGCGGTGGCGGCAGCGTCCCCGGCAAGGAGTCGCGCGTGGGCCAGGTGGTGGTCGTGAAGGTGCACGACCGCTCCTCGCCGGGAGACCCGGCCGACGAGGACACGCCCGGTGACGGGATCACCTGGAAGTGGTACCTGCTGGATTCCTGGGCGTGGAAGACCGCGGAGGAACAGGGCGAGCCCCTCCTGGGGGTGATCGAGGAGTGGCCGCACCTCTGCAAGAAGGAGATCATCGGCGGCAACGTCGTGGTGCACATGCCGTCGACACCGTGACGGAGTGAGCACAGCGGGGCGGCCGAAGCGGACCGTACTGGCAGGTCCGCCCGGCGAGATCCGTGGCCAAGGAACCGGCCACGCACAAACGACCGCCCTGCTCGATCCCGTCGGGCGGACCAGCCCACCTCCGGGAGGGGAATCTCCCGGGGGTGTACGGGCCGCCACCAGCCCGGCGCCGCTGGTGCGTCGTACGCCGCTCGGGCATTCCTGGTGCGCCGTCGTATATTTCCCGTCCCAGGCCCGAGTGGTGGAATGGCAGACACGCGGGACTCAAAATCCCGTGCCGGCAACGGCGTGTGAGTTCGACTCTCACCTCGGGCATTAGGTGCGCACTTCGGGCCGCTCGGCCTCCCTATAGCAGACACCGCCGTGTGGCGGCGCGCTTCCGTGGCCGCGCTGCCTACGCCGTGGGCTCTGGGTGGATGCGAGCGACTGCTGCGACAATCGCCATGCACACGTTCACGCCAAACCGAACCAAGGGGCTGTTGAGATCGGGCCTGCTGGCCTCCGCGCTGCTGTGGTGGGGGTGCTCCGGGGGTCAGTCGGTGCCGGCCCCGGAGCCCAAGCCGGCCCCATCGGACCCGAGTGCGGATGTCGCCCGGACCGTGGAGCGGCAAGGCGAGCGGATTCGTTCGCTGGAGGAGGAGCTGGCGGACCTGCAGCTCCAGCTGCTGGGGAAGGACGCCGAGGTCGCCGAGCTGCGGGCGCAGCTCAATGAGGCCATTCAAGAAGTCGTCCGCACCAAGGCCAAGCTCCAGACCGTTGAGAGCAGGGCCGAAGCTGCTTCCACGATGGCGGAGGCGGAGATAGCCCTGAGGGCCGTGCGGGACGCCGCCCCCGAGCCGGGCCCCGAAGTCTTCCAGGCGGAGCGGCTCCTCGAGGCGGCCGCTCGGGAGTTCGAGAACGAGAACTACGGCGGCTCGCTGTACCTGGCCAGCCAGGTCCAGAGCCTGGTGAGCATCGGACAGGTCAGGCTGGGGGGAGACGACCTGTCAGGCCGCGCGGGTGAGGTGTTGTTCCCAATCCCGCTGCGGATCGAGGTGGCGAGAACCAGCAACGTGCGGGAGGGCCCGGGGCTGGACTTCGACATCCTCTTCACCCTGGACGCCGACACTCCGCTCACGGGTCTGGCCTACAAGGATCAATGGATGCGGGTCAGAGATGCCAGCGGTCGCACCGGTTGGATCTTCCACGCGCTGGTGCGCGGATCGCATCGCTGAGCCCTACGACCCTTTCCGCCCCTTAGGGGACTTTCCCCGCGCCGCTTTCCCGCGCGTCGGGGACGCGCTCTGGCCCGGCGCCGCGCTGGCGCCCACCACGCGATTCCGGCCGCGCCGCTTGGCCTGATACAACGCTGCGTCCGCGGCGGCAATGAGCGACTCGGTGGCGTCGCCGTGCCGGGGATGCTCTGCCATCCCGATGCTCAGCGTGAGGCCCACCGCGTCGGCAAAGTGGGTGCGAATGCGCTCCGCCACCTCCCGGGCTCCGGTCAGCCCCGTCTGCGGGAGCATGACGAGGAACTCCTCCCCTCCGTATCGTGCCGCGTAATCGACTTCTCGGATGCAATCGGCAAAGACGAGGCCGGCCTTGGCCAGGATCTCGTCGCCGGCCAGGTGCCCGTGGGTGTCGTTGTACTCCTTGAAGTGGTCCAGGTCGATCATCAGCACCGTGAACGGCTCTCCGTCCCGGCCGGCCCGTGCGATCTCCATGGCCACCGTGACCATGAGGTGATTGCGGTTGAACAGGCCCGTCAGTCCGTCGGTGACCGACAGCTTCTCCAGCTCCTCACGTCCGCTCCGGAGCCGGCCCACCATCGCGTTGAACACCTGGGTCATGTACCCCAGCTCGCCCCCCGTGAAGACGGGCAGGTCCACCTCCAGGTCGCCTCCGGCGACCTGCGCCGCACCGGCCGTGAGCCGATCCAGCGGTCGCACGATCAGCAGCACCAGTACGTACGCGAGGAGGCCGATGCTCAGGAGCAGCGCGGACACGACCAGGATGGTCTGGTTGCGCAGCTCGGCGATCTGCACGAAGGCCTCGTCCGACGTGATCTCGGCCACGACCGCCCAATCGGGTTGCGGGACCGGATCCAGCGTCCCAACCACCTCGTTACCCAGCGGGTCGACGTACTCCAGGGACCCGTCTCCCCGCATGGCGAACAGCGCCCGCGCCGTCGACGGCGCGAGTCGAGTCCTCATGAGCCCCGCAGGCACCAGGCGGGAGCTCACCAGGATCGTACCGTCGCGGCGGATGAGGTACACGTGTCCCGACGCGCCCGGCACCACCTCGCGCAGCGCCGCATCGATGGCGTGGAAGGTGACCTTGGCGGCAAGGGCCCCGCGAAGGACGCCCCCGTCAGCGATCGGCACGACGATGGTCATGGCGACCTGTTCCCGGGCGTCATCCCAGTAGACCTGACCCCGGACTTCCTCCTCCACGGCTACGCGGCTCAACCACTCGTCGGGCAGCTCCAGCTCTTCCGGTAGCGCCGTACTGGCTGCCACGGCACCGTCGGTCGTGAGAATCGAAAGGTTCTCGTAGTCCCTGGCGCGGTCGCGCACGGACGTGAGATAGTCGTCGAGACGGCGGGCCGCCTCCGCGTCGACTCGCCCGCGCTGCTGCGCCCGCACGGTGCGGTCGAGGTTCTCTCTGACGACGAACGAGCCGGCAAAGACCCGCAGCTCGTAGAACCGTTCCTTGAGCCACAGGTCGGTCACGCGCGCGCCGTGCCGGCTGATGTTCTGCAGCTCGGCCGTGATCTTCTCTGCGAGCGCGCGTCGGTTGTGAACGTAGGAGATCCAGGTGGTGGTCAGGGAGGGGATGAGCGTCGCGAGGAGGGCGAACACCAAGATCCTGCGCTTGATGCTGTCCAGTCGAAAGGCGCGGAGAACGTGCTCTGCGTGACGCTCCCAGGAACCCAATGCCCCTCCTCGCGTGGCCCCCACGATACGCGCGGCCCGCCCAGCCGCGCAATCAGGTTTGGATGGGTCGGCCCGCCAGGTGCAACCGGGTGCCGCGGCCCACCCCCCACAACCCGCATTGTTCCTGCGAATCTTAGCCAACGTTGCACGCAGTGCACCACTCATAGACGACTCGGAATCCCGTGCCGACACCGGCGTGTGGGTTCGACTCCCACCTCGGGCACTGGACAGGCAATGACGCACCGGTCTCGCCTCAACCCTCCCCAGCCGCGGCCCCGTGGGCGGTGGCCTTGGGAGCCGGCCTTGACCGTCCGAGCCAACGGGCAACGAGATCGGGGCCGGCACATTCGTACGGCTCCCCGAGCACGCCATAGTGCCCCGCGTCACTGCCGGTGATGCCGGGCCACGGTAGAAAGAGGGGTCCTTTCCGGCTGGCGGATCGCACGAATGACCTCTGCAGGCTCACTCCAGCACCGCGGCATCCGCCTCGAGCTCGGCATCTTCCTCGCGAGCTTCGCCGTGCTGTTTCTCGAGCTGCTGCTCACGCGCGTCTTCTCGGTCACGATGTTCCACCACTTCGCCTTCTTCGCCATAGCGCTCGCGATGACGGGCCTCGGCGTGGGCGGCCTGGTGCTGACCCTGTGGCCCGAGCGGTTTTCCCGCGAGCGGCTGCCGGTGCTGGCGGCGGTAAGCGCCCTGGGGTTCGCGCTCGCCACGGTGCTGGTGGTGAGCCTGGCGTTCCACTTGCCGGTCTCGCTCCAGCTGCGCGACACGGGGTTCCGCAACGCGCTGCTGGTGTTCGGCCTCGCGGTGGTCCCCTTCGTCGCGGCAGGTCTCATCCTGGCGCTGCTGCTCACGCACTACCCCGAGCGGGTGGCGCGGCTCTACGGCTGGGATCTGCTCGGCGCGGCGCTGGCGTGCGCGCTGGTGGCCCCGGCCACGACCCTGCTCGGCGCGCCGACGGCGGTGCTGGCGGGCGCTGGGGTGGGCGCCTTGAGCGGGGCCGTGCTGGCGCATTCGGTCCCGCACCTGCGCCGCGCCTGCCTGCTGGTGGTGGCGCTGCTCGCCCTGCTCGCCGGGACCAACGCCGTGTGGGGGTTCTACGACGTGCGCGTGGCCAAGGGCCGGCCGCAGCTGCCCGCGCTCGTCACGCGCTGGAACGCATACTCCCGGGTGGAGGTGAACGGCACGCCGCAGGACCTCGTGACACCGCGGGAGCCGTTCGGCTTCGGGTACAGCAGCACGCTCCCCGACGTCGCCACGCGCGAGCTGTTCCTGCGCTACGACGCCGACGCCCTGACCCAGATCACCGGGTTCGATGGTGATCTCGACCAGCTGGCGTACCTGGGCTACGACGTGACCTCCGCGCCCTACCACATGCGGCGGTTCGAGCGCGTACTGGTCCTCGGGGCGGGCGGGGGCCGCGACGTGCTGACGGCGCTCGCGCTCGGCAGCGGCCCGGTGACGGCGGTGGAGGTGAATCCGCTGACGATCGCCCTCATGCGCGGGCGGTTCGGGGAGTTCAGCGGCGGCCTGTACACGAGCCGCCCCGACGTCGAGGTGGTGCGCGACGACGGCCGCAACTTCGTGCGGCGCGCCGGCGAACGCTACGACCTGATCCAGGCCTCGCTGGTAGACACCTGGGCGGCGTCGGCGGCGGGGGCGTATGCGCTGGTCGACAACAACCTGTACACCGTGGAGGCGTTTCGCGAGTACCTGCGCCGGCTCACCGACGACGGGGTGCTGGCCTTTTCGCGCTGGTACCTCCACCCGCCAGTCGAGATGATGCGGCTCCTCGTGCTGGCGCAGGAGGCGCTGCGGCTGGAGGTGGGCGGGAATCCCGCCGACCACATTCTCGTGGTGCGGACGCGGCCGACGGTGGCGCTCCCGCCCCTGGCGACGGCGCTGATCACGCGGGCGCCGCTGGAGGAGGCGGAGCTGGCGCGGCTGCGGGCCTGGGCGGAGCGGATGGAGTTTGCCGTGAGCTACGATCCCGGTCTGGTCACGTCGGATCGCGATCCGCTGCTCGCCCGCATCCTCGCGCCGGACGCGGCAGCGCTGGTCGATTCCGTGCCGTACGACCTCTCGCTCGTGACCGACGACCGGCCGTTCTTCTTCGACCGGGTGCCGCTGGTTCCCTGGGCGCTGCACCGCATGGGACTGCCGGCCCGCGCGGCCGGCCGGGGCCGGCTCACGATAGGGGGGCAGACCCTGCTCGCCAGCCTGATCGTGGCGCTGGTGGCCACGGGGGTGCTGGTGCTGTTGCCGGTGGTGCCGCGGCTGCGCCGGCGCGGAGTGGACGGCGGCGCTGCCGTGCCGCTGCGGCGAGCGACCTGGTGGATCGTGTTCTTCCTCGGAATCGGCCTGGGCTATATCACGGTCGAGGTCGTCGCGATCCACCGACTCAACCTGTACCTGGGAAATCCGACATACGCGCTGGCGGTGGTGCTTGCCACGCTCCTGGCCGCGAGCGGCCTGGGGAGCATGGCGCAGGGACGCTGGCTGGCCCACTGGTCCCCCGCTGCTGCGGCGCTGGCCGTAGTGGTGGCGCTGGTGGCGTACCACTTCGCGTTCCCACCCGCCATGGACGCGACCCTCGGGGGGTCGGCGGTCGCAAAGATCGCGGTCAGCGTCGCCACGATTGCGCCCGTGGGATTCCTGATGGGCATGCCGTTCCCGCGGGGGCTGAGCGCCGTGGCTGGGCTCTCCAGCCGCATGGTGTCGTGGTCGTGGGCCGTGAACGCCGCGGCGTCGGTGTTCGGCTCGGTGTGCGCGGTGCTCGTCTCCATGACGGCCGGGTTCGGCACGGCAATGCTGGTGGGGATCGGAGCCTACGGCCTCGCCGTCGGGGCGGCGCGACTGGCGCGGTGAGGCACTCAGGAACGGCCTCTCTCACGCCAGTTTGACGCCGGAGGGGGAGAATTGCCCCATATGATGCACTCTGGCGCGCCCTACGAGTCCGTCCCCCTGGGAATGCCGCCTGAGGGCGGCCGCCACCTGCAGCAGGAGTTCGCGAAGAAGCACCTGCGCTCGGCCTTGCAGACCGTCCAGGCGATGCTCCTCGCGGGTGAGATGGACCCCCTCGACGCCGTGGCCGACCTCGCGATCGTGCGCGACCGGCTCGCCACCGCGCTCGAAGTGCTGGAACAGACGGGCTGATGCGCTGAGCGCGGGCGGCCGACGTCGCCCGGCGGGGGACTACTCGCGGCGCTCCGGCCGCAGCAGGGAGCGGCGCCGCAGCTCATCCCGTAGCCGAGCGCGCTGACGCTTCACGAGCAGAATCGAGAGCCCGACACCCCACACGGCGACGAGCCCGCCGAGGGTGGGCAGCGGATACCGCACGAACAGCCACAGCACACCCAGCAGGACCGCCAGGAACGCCACCGCCGCGGCGCCGCCGACGAGCGTCGTCACCGTACGCTCCCTGCGGCTCTCCTGCTCGCCCTTGCCGTAGCTTCGGAGCCACGGCCCCAACCGCGGGGTGCGGGAGCGGGGGGGCTCCTCAGGCGGACCGGTCACGCCGGCTCCATGCTACCGCGAGGGACACTGCACGTTGGTGGGCACGACGTTTCCGCAGGCGATGGTCTCGTTCATGCCGTGCGCCATGACCGCGCACGCCGCCTTCTGAGCCGCCTGACGCGCTTCCGCGGCGTCGGCGCCCGAACCGCGGCGACACTCGGTCTGCCCCTGGAAGGTCACGCACAGCTCGCATTCGGTCTGCACGGTGCGCACGCTGCCAACCACGAGGTAGACCGCGAACGCCGCCAGGGCCACGATGAGCGCCAGCACGCGTCCACGCTTTGCTCCGGGCTTCCCTCCAGGGGTCATGCCGTTCCTCCGACGGATCGGGTTCGACACTCTAGTTAGCGCCTTCCGCTGGCGGGGGCAATCCGGGCGGAACCCCAGGGAAACCGCCGCATCCCGCCGCTCGTAGGGTCACTGGAGGCCGACCCATGGACCTGGACGCAGCGATCACAACCACGCCGGTCTCGGAGGCCAAGCCGCCCCGGATCACCCTGGGAGAGCTGTTCTGGGGCCTGCTGGGATTCTTCGCCAAGGTGGTCCTGCTGATCGTGCTGCCCTTCGTCGTGCTGCTCCGCACCGCGGTCTACCTGTACCTGCAGCACGACGTTTCTACCTGGCTGGCGCTCGGCGGGGGCGCGGCCCTCGCACTGCTCGTCCTCACCGCGTACGGCGCCTGGATCTCCAAGAAGGTCACCGGCAAGGGCAGGGTGGGGTTCGTGGCCAAGTGGGTAGCCCTCCCGCTGGTGTTGTTCTACTGCGGCTACGCACTGCTCCACCTGGCGAGCGTGAACGCCAAGACCGAGGAGGTGCGCAGCTACTACACGGCACTGCACCCGCTGTTGCGCCTCTCGGTGAGCACCTTCACGCTGCTGGACGGGGACCTGGTCATCACCGACCTGACCCGGACGCCACAGGACTACATCTCCATGGGCCTGCCCGTCTACGAGGCCTCGCTCCACTACCCTCAGGACGACGGATACGCGCACGCCATGGACCTCAGGACGCTGGACCGAGCGTTCTGGCGTAACTGGTTCATGGAGGGCTACTTCCGGGTCATGGGCCTGCGCACCTTGCGGCACGTGGGAACGGCCGACCACCTGCACGTGTCGCTGCCTCCCCAGTGACGTACGCTACGGGCAGGGGCCGAACCACGGCATAGCTTCAAGGCAGCGGGCTACGCCATCGCAGTAATCGCATGGCCTCGTCGCCTACGCCCACGCGGCCCAACCTACCCGCACCATGCGTCCACCCGCCCTCAGCAGCACCGACGCCGCCCCCCGGCGCGCACGCGCCGACGTCCCGGCCTGCCGCTTCACCGAGCTACCCGCCCTGCCGTACACCCGCGGCGACTGGGAGGCGGCCTGTTGGCGCGCATTCGGCGAGGGCCGCGCTCCCGCGCCCTGCCCGGTCTGCCATCGCACCGGCTTCTACGCGCCGCGATTCCAGGAGCCCGAGCGACGCTTCCGGCAGTGCCGCTTCTGCGGGTTCACACAGGAGGTTGGGCAGCTGCCCGAGCGGTACCGTGCCACGGTGCACAACTGCGTACCGTGGCCGCGATGTGCACGAGCGGCCTACGTCTGGTGGGTCAAGCCACGGGTCGCCTCGTACCGCTGCCCGTTCTGCGCGGAGCGGGTCATGGTCTCCCAGGCGCTCGTCCCGCCGCCCGCCGACGACACGAAGCATCCGTGGCAGCGCGTGCCGCAACAGAAGAGCCGGTCCTACTACGAGCAGTTCTGGGCGCGCTGGTCCTGCAGCCGGGGGCGCGCCGAGCTCTAGCTGTCGGTCAGTCGCGCGCGCGACGGACCG
>CP070716.1:552527-566601 GCA_020350425.1 Gemmatimonadota bacterium | reverse complement strand
GGGTTGGAGAACTGGCGCGGCAGGAACGCGCGCTCGACCGATGCCGCCAGCTCCTCGGAGCGCGCGATGCTCCCCAGGAACCCGCCCTCCTCCTTGCTCACGAGCCGGATCTCGGCGCCCATGCTGCGGATCAGGTTGACCCGCTCGCTGCTCAGCCAGTCGGGCATGAAGATCGTCACCGGGTGTCCCATGGCCCGTCCGATGGCCGACACGGAGATGCCGGTGTTCCCGCTCGTGGCCTCCACGATGAGATCGCCAGGGCGCAGGGCGCCGGTCGCATAGGCCTGTTGCAGGATGAACAGGGCCATGCGGTCCTTGATGCTCCCCGTCATGTTCAAATGCTCGGCCTTGGCGTACAGCACGCGCTTGCGGCCGCGGAAGGCGTACTCGATCGCGAGCAGGGGCGTGTTGCCCACCAGGCACTTCAGCGCGCGAATGCGGTGCTCCGTCTCCTGTCGAACCACGCTCGTCCCCTTTCCCCCGGTGCCACGGACCTTGGGGAGAGTCTACAGGGGGCGGCGTGGCGCGGCAATCGCCGACCTGGGAGCGCCCTGGAGACCGGACGTACGGGGGCTTATCCTTCTTGGGCTCGACCGACGTCGAGCTCTGACACCCCGGAATGACAGGGAGGGCATATGGTTCGCAGTGCAGTGATCCTGGCGGCGTTTGGCGCGCTCGTGGCGGCGCCCCTGCAGGCCCAGGACATGACCGTCGAGGAGATCCTCAACAACTACTACGAGGCCTCGGGCGGGTTGGACAACCTGAAGTCGGTTCAGTCGATGACCGTCAGCGGCAAGCTGACGGGCGGGCAGGGCTTCGAGGCGCCGTTCACGCGGTACGCCAAGCGGCCCAACATGCTCCGCATGGAGTTCACCTTCCAGGGCATCACCGGGGTGCAGGCGTTCGACGGTGAGACCGCCTGGATGCTCATGCCGTTCATGGGCCAGACCGCACCGGAGGTCATGGCCCCGGACATGGCCACGCAGGTCAAGGAAGATGCCGACATCGACGGCCCCCTGGTGGACTACCAGGAGAAGGGGCACCAGATCGAGCTCGTCGGCAAGGACGAGGCTGAGGGCGCCGAGACGTACAAGCTCAAGCTCACGCTGAAGAACGGCGACGTCACGTACTACCATATGGATGCCGAGTACTTCCTCGTGATCATGACCGAGGGGAAGCGCACCATCCAGGGCAACGAGCTGCAGTTCACCACCGTGCTCTCCGACTACAAAGAGGTCGGCGGACTCATGATCCCCCACTCGGTCGAGGTGAGAGGGGAAGGCCCGATGGGCCAGACCATCCTGATCGAGGTCGTCGAGCTCAACACCGATATCGACGACGAGCTGTTCAAGATGCCCGCGGGGGAGACACCCCCGCAGAACTAGGACGGGTAGGGATGATGCGGAACGGCATGAGAGTGATACGCAACGTGGCGGCGGTGCTTGGCACCGCCGCCTTTCTCCTACCCCAGGGAGCCGCGGCGCAGGTCACGCTCGATCCGGCGGCGTTCGGCGGCCTGGAGGCGCGGCCCATCGGCCCGGCGGTGATGAGCGGACGCATCTCCGCGATCGACGCGTGGCCGGAGAGTCCGGTCACGATCTGGGTCGGCACGGCCAGCGGCGGCGTGTGGAAGTCGCGTGACGGCGGCGTCACGTTCCAGTCCGTGTTCGACGACCACACACAATCCATCGGGGCCGTCACGATCGATCCCACGGACCAGAACACGGTGTGGGTCGGCACGGGCGAGACCTGGACGCGCAACAGCGTCTCGGTCGGAACCGGCGTCTACCGCACCACGGACGGCGGTGACAACTGGGAGTTCATGGGCCTGGGCGACTCTGAGCGGATCGCCAGGATCCAGGTGAGCCCCGCGGACGGCAATGTCGTCTACGTGTGCGCGACCGGTCACCTGTGGGACGGCAACGAGGAGCGGGGCGTCTACAAGACGACCGACGGCGGTGAGACCTGGGAGCGGATCCTCTACGTCGACGAGGGCACCGGCTGTGCGGACCTCGCGATGGACCCCCAGGATCCCGACATCCTGTATGCCGCGATGTGGGAATTCCGGCGCGCACCCGACTTCTTCAATTCCGGCGGCCCCGGAAGCGGGCTGCACAAGAGCAGCGACGGGGGTGCGACCTGGAAGGAGCTCACGAGCGGCCTGCCGGCCGGAACGAAGGGGCGCATCGCCGTCGCCATCGCCCCGTCGCGGCCCAACGTGCTCTACGCGACCGTGGAGGCCGAAAAGACCGCCATGTACCGCTCGGACGACACGGGTGAGCACTGGCGCGAGGTCAACGCCTCGAACAGCGTGCGGCAGCGGCCGTTCTACTTCTCGCTGGTCGTGGTGGACCCCACGGACTTCAACCGGGTCTACAAGCCGGGGCTGTCGCTGGCGGTGTCGGACGACGGGGGGAACGCCTTCAGCTCGTTCCTGGGCGGCGGCGGCGGCAGCTACCACGGCGATCTCCACGCCCTGTGGATCAACCCCAGCGATCCCCATCACCTGATCCTGGGCACCGACGGCGGGGTGTACATCTCGCACGACCGGGGCAACCGCTGGCGTCACGTGAAGTCGCTGCCGGTGTCGCAGTTCTACGAGGTGGCGTACGACATGGAGATTCCGTACAACGTGTACGGCGGTCTCCAGGACAACGGCTCGTGGACGGGGCCGTCCCGCAGCGTGGCCGGGATCCAGAACAAGGACTGGCGCAACATCGGCTTCGGCGACGGGTTCCACGCGGTGCCGGACCCCAACGACGAGGACATCGTTTACGTGGAGTACCAGGGCGGGATGTTCATGCGCTTCCGCAAGTCCACGGGGGAGATCAAGGACATTCGGCCGTACCCGCGGGCCGGCGATCCGAAGCTCCGCTTCAACTGGAACGCGCCGATGCACGTGGGGCCGAGCGGGGCCCTCTACGTGGGCAGCCAGCACCTGCATCGTTCAACCGACCAGGGGGACTCCTGGGAGCGACTGTCGCCCGACCTGACGACGAACGATCCGGCGCGGCAGCGGCAGGCCCAGACGGGTGGCCTGACCATCGACAACACCACGGCCGAGAACAACACGACGGTCTACACCATCTCCGAGTCGCCGCACGACGCCCAGGTGATCTGGGTCGGGACCGACGACGGCAACGTCCAGGTCACGCGCGACGGCGGCCAGTCGTGGGCGAACGTGCTGGGCAACATGCCCGGCGCCCCCTCGGGGAGCTGGGTGTCGCACGTGGAGGCCGGCCTGCACGCCCCGGGAACCGCGTTCGTCACCTTCGACGGACACCGCAGCGGCGACATGCGGACGCATGTGTACCGCACCACCGACTACGGGCAGACGTGGGAATCCCTGGTCACCGAAGACATCGAGGGGTACGCCTTCGTGATCCGGGAGGATCTCTCGAATCCCGACCTGCTGTTCCTGGGGACGGAGTTCGGGCTGTACGTCAGTCTGGACGCCGGAGCCAGCTGGGCCCGGTTCGAGAGCGGGCTCCCCAAGATGGTCTCGGTGCACGACCTGCGGGTGCACCCGCGGGAGCACGACTTGATCATCGCGACGCACGGCAGGGGGATCTACATCCTCGATGACATCACCCCGCTGCGCCACCTCACGCAGGCCATGCTGGACAGCGCGGTGGTGATGCTGCCCACTCGGCCCGCCGAGCTCCGCATCCTGGCGTCGGTGCAGGACTTCCCCGGTGACGAGGAGTTCGTGGGTCGGAACCCCCCCGATGCCGCGAACATCGTCTACTACCTCAAGCGGCGGCACATGTTCGGCGACCTGATGGTCGAGGTGTACGACCAGGAGGGCAACCTCGTGAACACGGCGCCGGGCGGAAAGCGGCGCGGCCTCAATCGCGTGCCGTTCCCGACGCGGATGAAGCCGCCCAAGGTCCCGCCGGCGGGATCGCTCGTGCAATCGCCAGGGGCGTTTACGGGGCCGCGGCTCCCGGAAGGGACCTACACCGTGCGGCTGATCAAGGGGAACGACACCTACGAGAGCTCGGTCACCCTGGTGCCCGATCCGCGGTCCACGGCGACCCCGGAGGACCGACTGACGCAGTACCAGACCGCGCTCCGGCTCTACCGCATGGTGGGTCGCCTGGGCTACGTGGTGGATGCCCTGGTCGACCTGCGGGATCAGGCGCGCGCGCGCGCCGAGGCCCTCGGGCGTGGGCGCACGACGGATCGGTTGAACCAGTACGCCGACCGCCTGGAGGCATTCCGGGCGGAGATCGTGTCCACCTCGGACGCCGGCATGTGGTCGGGAGAGGAGTTCCTGCGCGAGAGGCTGGTGGATCTGTACGGCGCGGTGAACGCGTACGAGGGCCGTCCGACCGACTCGCAGCTTGAGCGCGTCGACGTGCTGGAGGCTCAGCTCGTGCAGGCGGAGCAACGCTTCGCCCAGTTGATCGAGCGAGATTTCGAGAATCTGAACCGGCAGCTCGAGCGCAGCCAGCAGGAGCCGCTCACCCTTCTGACGAAGGAGGCGTGGGAGAGCCAGTAGGGCCGGTCGGCGGTCGGCGACTCCGCCACTGGGTGAGCCCCGCAGTCGCAGGTCCGGCTGCGGGGCTCGTTTCGTCGGGCCGCTCGGCGCATATTCTCCGGTGGGCCACGCGAGGGGACGACGAGGATGGCACAGACGACTGATGTCCTGATCATCGGCGCGGGGATCATGGGGTGCGCGACGGCCTACCACCTGGCGCAACGGGGCGTGGGGGTGAAGGTGGTGGAGAAGGCTACCGTGGGTGCGGGCGGAACGGGCCGCTCCTCCGCCATCATTCGGCAGCACTACTCCAACGAACTCACCGCCCGGATGGCGCTGTATTCCCTGCGGGTCTTTCAGGAGTGGGACGACCGCGTGGGGGGCGACGTCGGATTCCAGCAGACGGGATGGGTCGCCCTGGCCGACGCACGCAATCGGGCGGGGCTCGAAGCCAATGTGAAGCTGCAACAGGGCTTCGGAATTCGGACGTCGCTCATCAGCGCCGACGAGCTGCGCGAGCTGGTGCCGGGACTCGAGGCCGACGACGTCGGCGCCGTAGCCTACGAGCCCGAGAGCGGGTACGCCGATCCCCACCTCACCGTGAACGCCTACGCCGAGGCGGCGCGGCGGCACGGGGCGACGATCGTCGTGGACTGCGAAGTGACCGGCATCCGCATGGCCGCCGGCAAGGTGGTGGGCGTCGAGACGACGAAGGGGCCCATCGACGCTCCCGTGGTGGTGAACTGTGCGGGCCCCTGGGGGGCGCGGGTCGCGGCGCTGGCGGGCGTGGAGGTCCCGATCGACTCCTGCCGCGTGCAGGTGGCGGTGTTTCGCCGTCCGCCGAATTTCGTCACGCATCCCGTGGTGATGGATCTGATCAATGGGGTGTACCTGCGGGCCGAGACCGGCAACCTCACGCTGCTCGGCTCCATCGACCCGGGCGAGGCCAATGCCGTCGTCGATCCGGACGACTACGCCGAGCACTCCGACGCCGCGTTCGAGGCGGAGATGGGCGAGCAGTTCGTCCGTCGCTACCCACCGATGGAGCTGAGCGAGAGCATGGGGGGCTACGCGTCGCTCTACGCGGTGACCCCCGACTGGCATCCCATTATCGATGAGTTGCCCGCGGGGAGCGGCTGTTACGTCTGCTCGGGGTTCAGCGGGCACGGCTACAAGCTGGGGCCCGCGGTCGGCCTCATGACCGCCGATCTCATCACCAAGGTGAGCGGCCCCGAGTTTCCCGCGCACCTGTTCCGCTTCAGCCGCTACGAGGAGAACGCTCCCGTCCGCGGTCAGTACGAGTACAGCATCGCAGGATGAGCGAGGGCGCTGATCCCCACGTCGTCGTGGTCGGGGGAGGGGTCATCGGCGTTTCGTGCGCCTACTTCCTCGCGCGACGCGGTGCGCGGGTCACGCTGCTGGAGCGCAGCGAGATCGGGAGCGGGGCGTCGTTCGGCAACGCCGGGTGTATCGCTCCCGGCCACGGGCCGCTGAACAAGCCGGGGCGTGTCAAGCAGGCCCTGACCTCCGTGTTGAGTGAGACCAGCCCCCTCTACGTCGCCCCGCGCTGGGATCCCGAGCTGCTGCGTTGGCTGCGCGTGTTCAGCCGGTTCTGCACCGCGGCACATCAGGAGCGCTCGCTGCGCGCGCTGGCTCCCCTGAGCCGTGAGACGATCGGCCTGTACCGCGAGCTGGTGCGGGGCGAGGCGATCGACTGCAGCTATCGGCCGGAGGGGTACTACGAGGTGTTCCTTACCGAGCGGGCGCTCGCCGGTGCGACGCGGGAGGCGGGGCTCATCCGGCAGCACGGGTTCGGGGCCGACGCGCTGAGTGGCGGCGCCATGCGCGAGCGGGAGCCCGCGCTGAAGGAGCGGATCGTCGGCGGTGTGTTCTTGCGTGACGGCGCGAGCATCGACCCGCACCGGTTCGTGACCGGGCTCGCCGAGCGGGCGGGCCGATACGGCGCCGCGGTGCGCACGGGGGTGACCGTGTCGGCGGTCACGACCCGAGGTCGCGAAGTCACGGGGGTGGAGACCGCCGCGGGCGAGACCCTCCCCGCCGACGTCGTCGTGCTCGCCACCGGTGCGTACAGCATCGAGCTGGCGCGCCGGCTCGGGTGCCGCTACCCGTTGCAGGCCGCCAAGGGGTACCACCGCGACCGAAGAGTCCGCGTGGGGGAGACGCCGCCGCTCAGGGTAACCTGCATGCTTGGGGAACGCTCGGTGTTCTGTACGCCCATGAACGATTCCGTGCGGTTCGCCGGAACCCTGGAGTTCTCCGGCGTGAATCACGTCATGCGGCGCTCCCGCCTCGAGCAGCTCACCCGATCGGCGCAGCAGTATCTCACCGGCCTCGGAGAGGCGCGGGCGCAGTCGGAGTGGTGCGGGCTCCGGCCGTGCATCGCCGACGGCCTGCCGGTGGTAGGGCCCGTTCCAGGGTACCGCGGCGCCTACGTGGCCACCGGGCACGCGATGCTGGGGCTCACCCTGGGGCCGGTCACCGGCAAGCTCGTCAGCGAGTACGTGCTGGACGGAGCGCCTTCGCTGGACGTCGGCGCGTTTCGGCTCGACCGGTTCGGCCCGTGAGGCTCGTTAGCACTGCGGGCGCCGCTCCGGCGGCGGATCTCAGGACGGCGCTGTTCGAAGGCCTCGCCCCGGACGGCGGGCTGTACCTGCCGGCGCGGCTCGACCCGCTCGACGACGCGGTGCTCGACGGGCTGTGGGGAGCACAGCTCGAGGAGACGGCGCTCACCGTAGCGCGGCAGCTGTGGGGCGGCGAGACGGAGGGCGCCCATCTGGCAGAGGTCATCGCCGAGGCCCTGAACTTCCCCATTCCACTCGTCCAGCTCGACGAGCGCACCTTCGTGCTCGAGTTGTTCCACGGCCCCACCTTGGCGTTCAAGGACGTGGGGGCCCGGTTCATGGCGCGGCTCATGGCCGGCTATCGCCGAGACGAAGCGGGGACGCTCACCGTACTGGTGGCCACGTCGGGCGACACCGGGGGCGCGGTGGCCCACGCGTTCCTCGGACTCCCGCGGGTCCGCACCGTGGTGCTCTATCCCGAGGGCCAGGTGAGCCCACTCCAGGAGCGGCAGTTCACGACCCTGGGGGAGAACGTCGAGGCGCTCGCGGTCTCCGGCACGTTCGATGACTGTCAGCGGCTCGCGAGGGAGGCGCTCGCCGAGCGCTCGGTGCGCGACCGCCTGCATCTCACGTCGGCCAACTCGATCAACATCGGTCGGCTGCTGCCGCAGATCTTCTACTACTTCCACGCCTGGACCCAGCTGCCGCGGACGACGGAAGAGGTGGTGCTCTGTACGCCATCGGGGAACTTCGGCAACCTCACCGCCGGGCTCATGGCCAAGCGGCTCGGGCTCCCGGCCGCGGGGTTCGTTGCGGCGACCAACGTCAACGACGTCGTGCCCGAGTACCTCGCGACGGGCACCTTCCGCCCGCGTCCGTCCCGACGCACCGTCTCGAGCGCCATGGATGTGGGGAATCCAAGCAACTTCGCCCGCATGCTCGCGCTCTACGATCACGACGCGGAGGCGATGCGGCGCGACGTCGCCGGCTCGGTGCACACCGATGAGGCGACCCGCGGTGCCATTGCGGAGGTGTTCCAGCGGTGCGGTCGGGTGCTGGATCCCCACTCGGCCGTGGGCTACCTGGCGTCGCGCACGGTGTTGCGGGAGCGACCGAACGCGCGAGCGGTCTTCCTCTCCACTGCCCATCCCGCGAAGTTCGCGGAGGTCGTGGAGCCGGTAATCGGCCGGCCGGTGCCGATGCCCGACAGCCTTGCCGCACTCCACGATCGTGAGCACCGGGTCAGGCGCATCAGGGCGAGCTTGACCGAGCTCGAGCAGGTGCTGCTGGCGGGGGACGCGTCGTGAGAGGAGGTTGGACCATGAGGAGCCCGATTCGCCCGCTCTCGTTGCCGCTGTGCATGTTGACGCTCGTCGTCGCGCCTCCGCTCTGCGCTCAGGGCGACGCGCGCACACAGCTCCACGCGCTATTCGACGAGGCGTGGGAGTTCGAACTGCGCGACGACCCGCTGTTCGCCACCGCGGTCGGCGACCGCCGGTTCAACGACCGGCTGCCCTCGGTGACCCCGGCCGACGGCGCGCGACGCGCCGCCGCTCGGCGAGGATTTCTGGCGCGGCTGCGGGCGATCGATCGGGCCGCGCTCGACGCCACCGATCGGGTGAGCTACGACATGTTCGAGCGTCAGCTCGAGGACGATCTCACCGCCTTCGCGTTCCGCGCCTACGAAATTCCCATCACGGCGGACGCAGGGTTCCACGTCGCGTTCGCGAGCCTGCCGCGGCGAGTGCCGCTGTTCAGCGTCCAGGACTACGAGAACTACCTCGCCCGGCTGCGGGCGTTCCCGGCCTACGTGGGCCAGCACGTCGAGAACATGCGGGCGGGACTGGCCCGGGGGTTCTCGATGCCGCGGATCGTGCTCGACGGCTACGACGTCACGATCGCCTCGCACGTGGTGGACGACGCCGCCGAGAGCGCGTTCTACGCGCCGTTTGCCTCGTTCCCGGTCTCCGTGCCGGTGGCGCAGCGTGCCAGGCTCGAGGCCGAGGGACGGGCGGCGATCATGCAGGGCGCGGTCGCCGGCTACCGCGCGTTCCTCGAGTTCATGACGAGGGAGTACCTCCCCGGCACGCGCACCAGCATCGGCGCTTCGGACCTGCCCGACGGGAACGAGTACTACGCCTACCTGGTTCGCCACTTCACCACGCTCGACCTCACACCCGCGGAAGTGCACGAGATCGGACTGCGGGAAGTGGAGCGCATCCGTGCGGAGATGGAGGCCATCGTCGCGGAGCTGGAGTTCGACGGGACGTTCGCCGACTTCCTCGAGATGCTGCGCACCGATCCGCGGTTCTACGCCGAGACTCCCGGCGAGCTCCTGCGCGAGGCCTCGTACATCGCGAAGCGCATGGACGGCAAGCTGCCGGCGCTGTTCAGGACGCTGCCGCGGCTGCCGTACGGAATCGCGCCCGTGCCCGACCACCTGGCGCCGAAGTACACCGGGGGGCGCTACGTGCCGCCGGCGGAGGGGAGCACGGAGCCGGGCTACTACTGGGTTAACACGTACAACCTGCCGGCGCGGCCCCTCTACACGCTCGCGGCCCTCACGCTGCACGAGGCGGTTCCGGGGCACCATCTCCAGGGGGCGCTCACCCGCGAGTTGGTCGGCCTTCCCGAGTTCCGCCGGCACAGCTACATCAACGCGTTCGGTGAGGGATGGGGGCTCTACTCCGAGTGGCTGGGGATCGAGGCGGGCGTCTACACCGATCCGTACAGCAACTTCGGGCGTCTGACCTACGAGATGTGGCGGGCCTGCCGCCTCGTGGTCGACACCGGGATCCACGCCTTCGGGTGGACCCGTGACCGGGCGATGGCGTATCTCGCGTCCAACACGGCGCTGTCGCTGCACGAAGTGCGCACCGAGACCGACCGCTACATTTCCTGGCCGGGACAGGCGCTGTCCTACAAGTTGGGCGAGCTGACGATTCGCGAGCTGCGCCGCCGGGCGGAGCAGGCGTTGGGGGCGCGCTTCGACGTGCGCGAATTCCACGACGTGGTTCTGGGTCAGGGCACGGTGCCGATGACCGTGCTGGAGCATCAGGTGAACGCCTACATCGAGTCCGAGCTGGGCGGGGGGACGTTGCGATGACGAACGAGCGAGTGAGCCGGCGGGATCTCTTGAAGGCCGGCGTCGCGGGTGTAGGGGCCGCCGTGCTGGGCGAGGCGTGCAGCACCTCCCAGGCGCAGCAGGTCACCCCGACGGGCCGAGCCCCGGGGCAGGCGCCGGAGCAGCCGTTCGCCGCTCCACCACTGGACGTGGTGCGCGTCGGATTCGTGGGCGTCGGCGGCATGGGGACGGTGCACTGCCAGAATCTGTTGCGGATCGAGGGCGTGCGGCTCACGGCGATCTGCGACATCGTCGAGGAGAAGGTGCGCCGCATCCAGGACATGGTCGTGGAGGCAGGCCAGCCGCGGCCGGCGGGGTACAGCCGGGGCGAGTGGGACTTCGTCCGGATGTGCGAGGAGCAGGACCTGGATCTGGTGTACAACGCCACGCCGTGGCGCTGGCACGTGCCCATCTCCGTGACGGCCATGAAGAACGGCAAGCACGCCGCGACGGAGGTGCCGGCCGCCGTGACGCTCGAGGAGTGCTGGGAGCTGGTGGAGACGGCCGAGCGGTTCCACAAGCACTGCCTCATGATGGAGAACGTGAATTACGGTCGCTGGGAGATGATGGTCTTCCACATGGTGCGGCAGGGGATGTTCGGCGAAATCCTGCACGGGGAGGGCGGCTACCTGCACGATCTTCGTGGCATCAAGTTCAGCGCCGAAGGCGAGGGATTGTGGCGCCGCGCCCACTCCATGCAGCGCAACGGAAACCTGTACCCCACCCACGGGCTCGGTCCCGTCGCCAACTGCATGGACATCAACCGAGGCGACCGGTTCGAGTATCTGGTATCCATGAGCGGGCCATCACGCGGGCTGCAGCAGTACGCCCGGGAGCACTTTTCCCCTGGGTCGCCGCAGCGGCAAGAGCAGTTCGTGCTGGGCGACGTGAATGCGACCCTCATCAAGACCACGCGGGGCCGTACGATCTACGTGGTGCACGACACGAACCTCCCCAGGCCGTATTCGCGTATTCACCTGGTGCAGGGTACCAAGGGGCTGTTCCAGGGATACCCGAACCGCGTGCACATCGAGGGCCGCAGCCCGGAGCATCGCTGGGAGCCGGCCGAGGATTACCTTGAGGAGTTCGAGCACCCGCTGTGGCGCGCCATGGGTGACATCGGGGAAGGTACCGGGCACGGCAGCATGGATTACCTGGAGGACTACCGCCTGGTCAAGTGCCTGCGGGAGGGGAAGCCCACCGACATGAACGTTTACGACGCTGCGGCGCTGAGTGCGGTCACGGGGCTCTCGGAACGCTCGGTGGCCAGCCGCAGTCAACCGGCGGACTTTCCCGACTTCACCAGGGGTCGGTGGAAGACGAACCCCCCATTGGGAATCGTGGAGGCGTAGGACGTGACGGACCTGACCGAGCTGATCGCGGCATTCACGGCGCGCTACGGCGAGCCACCCGCGAACGTGGTGCGCGCTCCAGGACGCGTGAATCTGATCGGGGAGCACATCGACTACAACGGGCTCTCCGTGCTTCCCATGGCGATCCAGCGGCGGGTCACGCTGTTGTTCCGGCCCCGCACCGATCCCATCGTCCGCATCGCCAACACGCAGAAGGAGTTCTCCACCAGGTCCTTCGCGCTGAGCGCCGAGATCGAGCCCTATCCCGAGGGGGACTGGGGCAACTATCTCAAGGCGGCGGCCCAGGCGCTGGCGCAGCAGTTCGGTGCCCTGAGCGGGTTCGACGCGGTCATGACGTCCGACATACCGGTCGCGTCAGGTCTCAGCTCGTCGTCGGCGCTCACCGTCGCCGCCGCCATGCCGCTGGTGGAGGTGAACCGCCTCGACACGGATCGCACGATGCTGGCCGAGCTGCTGGCGCGGGCCGAGCGCTACGTGGGAACCGAGGGTGGCGGGATGGACCAGGCCGTGTGTCTCGGCGCGAGCGAGGGCGCGGCCCTGCGGGTGGATTTCGAGCCGCTGCGCATGTCTGCCGCGCCGATCCCGAACGGCATCGCGATCGTCGTCGCCTCGAGCCTGGTTCGGGCGGAGAAGTCCGGTGCGGCCCGGGACATGTACAACCGGCGGACCCGGGAGTGCCGGGAAGCGCTCGAGGCGGTGCTCGGCAACGTGAAGAAGCGAAAGGGAATCGACTCGTACCCCACGCTGCTCGCCAAGTTCGATGCGGCCGAGCTCGTCGAATTGGGTGACACCGTGCTCGGGGACGATCTGCGCCGGCGCTTCCGCCACGTCGTGAGCGAGGCAGCGCGCGTGACGCGCATGGAGACCGCGCTCGCCGCCGGCGACGTCGCGGAGGTGGGGCGGATCCTCAACGAGTCCCACGCCAGCCTGCGGGACGATTACGCCGTCAGCACGTCCGAGCTCGACGAGCTGACCGAGCTGGCGGTGGCGGGAGGCGCGAGCGGCGCCCGGCTCACCGGGGCGGGCCTCGGCGGGTGCATCGTCGCCGCGTGCCCGCCGAAGGGCGCAGAGGCCCTGATCGAGAGCCTGACCGAGGGGTTCTACCAGCCGCGCAGCGCGACCAAGGACCTGGACCAGCACCTCTTCGTGGCGCGGCCGTCGGGCGGGACGTCGGTGGAGCCCCTATAGGGTGCGAAACCCGTCGCCGAGTACTACGTAGTGGCGGGCGCGGGGAGAGGAGGTGCAGGTGGAGCGAGAGGTCGCGATGTTCCTGTTCGGGGTGGTCTCGGTCGCGATGGTCGGGGGCTTTGGGCTGGTCGGCTTTCGCATGTGGCTCAAGGCGAGTTCGAAACGCCAGGGCGACATCGGGCAGGACCATCTGGAGCGCCTGAGCGACGCGATGGAGGGCATGCACGCGCAACTCCGCCAGCTGCACGACTCCGTGAGTGAGTTGCACGAGCGCATGGACTTCGCCGAACGGCTGCTCACGAAGGGGAAGGACAATGCCTGAAGAAGTTGCGATCCTGATTCTGGTCGGCATGCTCGGGGGCTTCAGCCTCACCGGGCTGAGCATGATCCTCAAGGCCCGGGGGCGCCGCCACGGGGAGGTGAGCCGAGAGCAGGTCGAGCGCCTCACCGACGCCGTCGAGACCCTGCACGACCAGATGTACCAGATGCGCGACTCGGTGGCGGAGCTGCACGAACGCGTGGACTTCGCCGAGCGGTTGCTGACCAAGGGGGAGGGGCAGAACTAGATCAGCCCCACCCTCGGTAGGATCCGGAGAACGCCCCATCCCGCCGCCGCGGCCACCGCGAGCAGCCCCACTCCTGCGAGCAGGTGGCCGTACAGCAGATAGCCGGTCCCGAACAGCGCGGCGTACACCGCCGCGCATCCCAGCACCCACCCCAGCATGGACGCGCTCACGCTCCCGGTCACCGGCTGCGTCGAGACGGCCGCCTGCCAGCCGCGACCGAAGGGCCGGATCCGGTCGTAGAAGGCCTGCAGCGTCTCGCGGTCGTCGGGCGGCGTCAGGAGCGTCACCGTAAGCCACCCCGCCGTCGTGATCGCCACCCCCAGCACGAGCATGAGCGAGGGATGCATGGGGGCGAAGCCCAGTGCTTCGTGGCCGAACTGGAAGTACGTCGCCACGACGAAGGAGATCACCATCCCCGACAGCTCGCTCCACGCATTCACCCGCCACCAATACCAGCGCAGCAGGAAGATGAGACCGGTCCCGGCGCCGATCTGCAGCAGGATCTGGAACGCCTGCATGGCGTTCTCGAGCCACAGCGCCACGACCGCCGACAGCACGATGAGCCCCACGGTGGAGAGCCGCCCCACCCGCACGTAGTGACGTTCGTCGCGATGCGGAGCGAGGAACCGGCGGTACACGTCGTCCACCATGTAGGATGCGCCCCAGTTCAAATGGGTGCTGATGGTGGACATGTACGCCGCGGCCAGGGAGGCCACCACCAGGCCCAGCAGCCCGTGCGGCAGGAACACCAGCATCGC
>CP070716.1:538306-552427 GCA_020350425.1 Gemmatimonadota bacterium | reverse complement strand
CCTCGCCCGAGTCGTACAGCGGCAGGATGTGGGGGTGGCTCAGCTTGGCGGTGACCTGGATCTCGCGCAGGAAGCGCTCGTGGCCCAGCGAGGCGGCCAGCTCCGGCAGCAGGACCTTCACCGCCACCAGGCGGTCGTGCTTGAGGTCGCGCGCCAGGTAGACGGTGGCCATGCCACCGGCCCCGAGCTCGTGCTGAATCTCGTAACTGTCTGCCAAGGCGGCGGTTAGCCGCTCAATGAGCTCGGACACTAGGGCGCTTCTCCGGGAGGATAACCCGCTATATATAGGAGGCCGCGAAACGGCGGGCTAGGGGGCCACCCGATGCAGGCCCCGGCGTTTCCCGGGCAGCGGCGCGCCAGAGGCGGCCGTCCTCAAGCTGGCTTCATGGCGTCTTTAGGCAGCAAAGGCGACCATTTTGATGCCGTTTTCGAGACCCTGAGCCGAGAGCGAGGTCCGTGGGCCAGACGACCGTGCTGGTGGGCAATCCCAACGTCGGGAAGAGCGTTCTCTTCAAGAACCTCACCCGCCGCTACGTCACGGTGTCCAACTATCCGGGCACGACGGTCGAGGTGGTGCGGGCCAAGGCGGCCTTCGACGGCCGCGAGGTCGAGGTGGTGGACACCCCGGGGGTCAACGATCTGGCGCCGCGCAGCGACGAGGCGCGGGTCACGCGCCGGCTGCTCGACGAGACGGCCGGCGCCACGATCGTGCAGGTCGCCGACGCCAAGAACCTGCGGCGCGCCCTGTTGCTCACCCTGCAGCTCGCCGAGCTGGAACGCCCCACCGTGCTCGTGCTCAACATGTACGACGAGCTGGAAGAGCGGGGGCGCCAGATCGACATCGCCCGGCTGAGTGAGATCCTGGGCATCCCCGTCGTGGCGACGGTGGCGCCGCGGAACCAGGGAACGCAGGAGCTGATCGACGCGCTGCCGCTGGCGGCGGTTCCCACGGTGCCGGACGAGGTGGCGAGGGCACCGGGCGACGAGTACGGCCGCAACCGGGTGCTGCTCGGCTACGCCAACGAGATCCTGAGCCAGACCTACACCGTGGCCCGGCCGCCCAACCCGTCGGCCCGGGTGCGCCTCGGACTCATGGCGATGCACCCGGTGAAGGGCGTGGGCGTGCTCGCCGTGGTGCTCTTTGCGGTGTTCTGGTTCGTCGGGCTGTTCGGGGCCGGCACGCTGGTGGACCTGCTGGAGGTCGGGGTGTTCGAGCAGCGCCTCAACCCGCTGGTGATCCGCGCGACCGACGTGGTGCTCCCCTTCCCGCACGCGCACGAGACCGAAGCGCTGACCTACTCGTTCGGCCTCCCGGCGACGCCGGTGCACGAGGTGACGGTGGGGAGCGTGGAGCGGGAGGTCGTGCGGCCGAGCTACGTCCTCGACCCCGGCGTCGACTTGAGCGCCGTCCAGGAGGCGTTGCGCTTCGTGCACGACTTCCTGGTGGGTCCCTATGGTGCGGTCACGATGGCGCTGGCCTACGCGTTCGCCATCGTGCTACCCATCGTCACGGCCTTCTTTCTGGTGTTCAGCATCCTGGAGGATTCGGGCTACTTCCCGCGCATGGCGATCATGCTGAACCGGGTCTTCCGCGTGATGGGGCTCAACGGCAAGGCCGTGCTGCCCATGATCCTGGGGCTGGGGTGCGACACCATGGCGACGATGACGACGCGCATCCTGGAGACGCGCAAGGAGCGGATCGTCACCACCATGCTGCTGGCGCTGGCCGTGCCCTGTTCGGCGCAGCTCGGGGTGCTACTGGCGCTCATGGCGAGCCTGGCGCCGGCCGGCGCGCTCGTCTGGCTCGGCCTGGTGGTGGGCGTGATCTTCCTGGTGGGCTGGCTCACCGCGCGGGTGATCGGGGGGGAGAGCAGCGACTTCATTCTCGAGATCCCGCCCATGCGCCGGCCGCAGCTCTCCAACGTGCTGGTCAAGACGGCAAGCCGGCTGGACTGGTACCTGCGGGAGGTCATCCCGCTGTTCGTGGTTGGCACGGCGATTCTCTTCCTGCTCGACAAGCTCCACCTGCTGAGCGCCATCGCCCAGGCGGCCGAGCCGCTGGTCACGGGCTGGCTGGGCCTGCCCAAGGAGATGGCCAACGCGTTCCTGGTGGGCTTCATGCGGCGCGACTTCGGTGCGGTGTACATCTTGGACGCGGCCACGGGTCCCGCGGCGGTGCTCACCCCGCACCAGATCCTGGTGGCCATGGTGACCATCACCCTATTCATGCCGTGCATCGCCAACTTCCTGATGATCGCCAAGGAGCACGGCATGCGGACCGCCGTGAGCATGGCGGCGTTCATCTTCCCGTTCGCCTTCTTCGTGGGCGGGGTCATTCACAGGCTGGGTGTGTGGCTGAGTATCTGACCTGCCCGTTCTGCGGGTTCGAGTTCCTGCGCGAGGACACCCTGTGCGAGCACGGCTGTCCGTTGGGTGCGATGTGCGGGCTGGTGCGCTGCCCCAACTGTCAGTACGAGTATCCGGAGAAGCCGCAGAGCCTCACCTGGCTGCAGCGGGTCTTCAGGAGGCCGTCGCCCTACACCGACCTGCCGGCGCACGTCATCACGGTGCAGGAACTCAAGCCCGGCGAGCGCGCGCGCGTGCTGTGTCTCGGAACAGGCGGACCCCAGCGACACAACAGCTTGGCCGTGTTCGGGCTCGTACCGGGCGCCGAGATCGCGTTGGTGCAGCACCATCCCTCGCCGGTGATTCAGGTGGAAGAGACGGAGCTCGCGCTGGATCCGGCGATCGCTCGGGAGGTGCTGGTCGAGCGGGTCGAACCGGTCGCACCGCCACCGCAGTAGGCTTCCCACCGCACGCGGTGCCGCTCGACGGAGGTTGCCGCCGGGTGGGCATCCCGTGATCTTCTGGACGGCAGGCCGGCGACAACGCTGAGCGGCTGCTTGCGTGGCACATGGGGAGGAGTTTGCTTAGTGACGACCTCAGTGGAGATGGGATTCATGCGACTGACGCGTCGTGAGGTGGCTCGGACTTGGCTGGGAGTGGCGCTCGGGCTCGTGTGGCTGGTGGGTTGCAGGCCGCAGCCGGCCGTGGAAGAGGGCGGCGAGGCCGCCCAGGCGACCGTGGGTGAGGATCTCCTGCTGGCCTCGACGAGGCTCACGCTGCCCCCGCCCGGGGTCGGTCCCGCCGACCTGCCCAACCCGGAATCCGACGGCGCGCAGTACCTGCGCCAGTACTGCACGGCGTGCCACGCGCTGCCGAGCCCCGGGTCGTTCTCCGCGACCGGCTGGCCGGTGTACCTGCGTCGCATGTGGCGCCGCATGGACGCGCTGGATCCCAAGTACAACGTCCCGGTACCCACCTCGGCGGAGCGTGTGGTGTTGACGCGCTATCTGTTGGACAATGCGCTGGAGGTGAGCCGTGCCGACCTGCCGCCGGGGCAGGGGCGCGACCTCTTCCGCGCCGAGTGCAGTCGGTGCCACGAGCTGCCGGACCCCGCCCAGCACTCGGCGCAGGACTGGCCGGTGGTGGTGATCCGCATGCGGGAGCACAGTGCGCAGATGCTGCGGCGCTCGCCGACCCAGTTCGAGGTGCAGGAGATCATCCTCTACCTCGAGCGCGCCTCGCGCCTGGGCTCCTGAGCGAGCGACCGCTCGAGGAAACGAAAGAGGCGCGACGGGTGTCGCGCCTCTCGCGTTTCCGGGCCCCGAGTGGGGTTACCAGGCGGCAACCACCCGCTTTGCCTCCCGCAGGGTGTTGGCGTGGATCTCGACCGTGTCATCCTGGTGTTGGGCGTAGCCCCCGGCCAGCGTGACGACCGTCGGCACCTTGGCCCGGCAGAGGCTGTCGAGCACGGCGGCGTCGCGGCGCCGCAGCCCCTCCTTCGTCAAGCGGAGTCCACCGAGCTGATCCTGCTCGTAGGGGTCGGCGCCCGCCAGGTAGAACGCGAGGTCGGGCTGGTGCGCGTCGATGATGCGGGGCACGTGGTGCTCCAGGGCCGAGAGGTACTCGGCGTCGCCGGTCCCGTCCTCCAATCCGAGGTCCAGATCGCTGGGCGGTTTCCAGGCCGGGTAGTTGTGCTGCTGGTGCATGGAGAAGGTGAAGACGTCCGCCTCACCGGAGAAGATGGCCGCGGTGCCGTTGCCGTGGTGCACGTCGCAGTCGATGACGACGGCGCTCTCGATGAAGCCGTCGCGCCTGAGCGCCTGGATGGCGATGGCGACGTCGTTGATGAGGCAGAAGCCCTCCCCGTGGTCGGGAAAGGCGTGATGGAAACCGCCGCCCAGATGGAACGCCAGGCCGTGGTCCAGGGCGATCTTCCCCGCCAGGATGGACCCGCCCGCGCAGAGCCACATGGCGTCTCGCAGCTCGACGGAGAACGGCACTTCGAGCACGAGCTGCTCGGTCACCGACAGGGTTCCCTTGCTGAGCTTGCCCACGTACTCCGGCGTGTGCACCAGCCCGACATCGTCGTCGCTGGCTGGCTCGGGGCGGACCAGGTCGTCCCGGGAGATCGTGCCGTCGGCGAGGACCTGGTCCAGCACGAGCCGATACTTCAGCGTCGGGAAGACGTGCGGCCCGATGTCGACCTCGTACGCCTCATGGTGGACCACGGCGAGCTGGGTCATCGGGCCTCACAAATCGGGCAGGGTGTGGGTGCGGCCCTCATTCTGCTGCACCAGCCAGTCGTACAGTGGCTGGAAGTACTCGACCATGGCTTGCGCGTCGAGCTCGCGGCCCGTGGTTTGCTGCAGCACTTCCTGCCAGGGACGACTGGCGCCCGGGCTCATGAGGTCCCGCAGGAACGCTCCCACTCCCGCGCTGCCGAAGTAGTCGGTGTCGTAGGGTGATTGCCCCAGTATCTCCGTCGCGACGTGCTGATGCAGCTGGAACAGCAGCGCCTCGGCCAGCGCGTAGTCGTAGTACTGCGCCGCGTCGTCGGTGATGTGGGTCTTGCTCAGCGCATCGGCGTACTCCTCACCGCGACTCGTGGGCGGCACGATGCCCTGGTAGCGGCGCACCAGATCCCACCACGTGGCGTTCAGCGCCTCACCGGGGAGGGCGTCCACGTAGAGCGCCCGCTCGAACCGCGTCATCACACCGGCCGACCAGGGAATGAACACGACGTGGTTGAGGGCCTCCTGCAGGAGTTTCGCGATCTCGTCTACCTCGGCCGTCTCGTCGGCCAGGCCCCGGTTCACCAGGAAGCGGGGCTGCGTGGCAGCCAGCCCGATCGTGCTGCCGATCGCCTCGTGATAGGCCCGGTTCGCGCCGTCCCGCAGCACGAGCGGCACGCTGGGATTGCTGTAGGCCATGAAGTAATAGACGTGCCCCAGCTCGTGGTGCACGGTCTCGTACCAGTACGGGTTCGGCACCACGCTCATCAGTGAGCGGACGTCCGTGTCGAGGTCGAGGTGCCACGCCGACGCGTGTGTGTTCTTCTTGTAGTCGGCATCGGGGGGCAGCGGGTAGAGGGAGGAGCGCTCCCAGAACGTCGCGGGAAGCGGGTCGAAACCCAGGCTCACATAGAACGCCTCACCCTGCTGCATCACCCACTCGGCGGTGTGGGTCCCGATGGCGGAGTCTACGTTGATGCCCTCCACCTCGACCAGGACGCTCCAGTCCTGGCCCCAGCGATTGGGGAGCCAGTGCGCCGGCAGGAGCTGCGGTACCTCGGCACCGTAGCGGCCGGCCAGCTCGTAGCGCGCCCAGGTGTGAAGCTCGCGATAGAGCGGTCGGAGCGCCCGCACCAGGTCGTCGCACAGGCGCACCATCTCGTCGGCGCTCATCCCGTAGTCGGAGACCTGGTACGTGAAGAAGTCGCTGTAGCCCAGCGCCTGGACCGTCTGGTTGCGCAGGTCGCGCGTCGCGAGGGCGCCCGGCTTGAGGGCCGGCCCAACCTCCTTGGAGGCTTCCCAGACCGCGAGGCGCTCCGGGAGCTCGGTGCTGGTGCGCAATAAGGCGTCGATATCGTTCGGGGTGATGGGTCGGCCGCGCAGCCGGTACTCGAACCCGTAGAGTCGCTCGACCTGCTCCGTCTCGGCGGCGATACGCTGCTGCACGATCTCCGGGATCGTCATCGGCCCTTCGGCGGCCAAGTAGAGCATCTTCGCGAACTGGCGCTCCTGCAGGTCGCTCAGCCGCCCGCGCTGCGACAAGTACGCGCGGATCGTATCGATGTTCTCGACGCTCCCGGCGAAGCGCACGAACGCCTCGCGCGCCTCACGGGTACGGGCCGCGTTGGTCGGGTCGCCCTCGACGATGTGGGTGTTGGACGCCCACTCGGCCTCGCTCCACGCGTAGTACAGTTGCTGCGCCTCCGCTTCGTACTCGGCGAGGAAGGTGTCGGCCGCGCTGCGGAACGCCGTGTCGATGCAGGCCGCCGCCAGCAACGAGCCGAGCAACAGCCCGGCGATGCTCGCGCTTCTCATGGTGGTTCCCCCTTGGGGTGCCAAGATGTATGACGGGGGTAAATATCCGCCGGGCCGCGGCCCGGCGTAAGGGCGCCGCGGGCGTGTCTGGGACCCTAGGTCGGCGTTGCCGGCTGCTTCTCGGCGTCGGTGTGCTGCTGCCCCTGGGTGAGCAGTCGCTCGGCGAAATCCATCCGCTCGTGCAAATCCTCCAGGGAGGCGAGGTACTCCGTGCGGAGCGCCTGCAACTCGCTCCACACCTCTCGCTGGTGCTTCTCGAACGCGTCCGCGAGCTGCCGCTGATCGTCGCTGCCCCGGGTCGGTCGCCGCAGCAGCAGGTTGGCGATGTGCGCGACCAGCAGGACGACGGCCGCACCGGACCCGATCATGTACAGCGTTTCCATCTCAGCCTCCTCGGTCCGCTACACCCAATACTCCCCAGCCGCGGGCACGGTTTCACCGTGCCCGCCACGTCGTCGGCTAGGCGTACCGCCAGGTCTCGCCCGGCTTCAGCTCCTTCACCTCAATCCCCTTGGGCGCGAAGCCCTTCGCGTCCTGCCGGATGATGGGGAACGTCGCATAGTGTATGGGAACGGCGACCTTTGGCTTGATCAGCTCGGCGGCCATGGTCGCCAGTTCGGGACCCATCGTGAAGCGGTCTCCGACCGGTACGAGGGCAATGTCCGGCTTGTAGAACTCGCCCAGCAGCTTCATGTCGCCGAACACGGTGGTGTCGCCCAGGTGGTAGACGGTGACGCCCGCCAGGTGCACGATGGCGCCGCACGGCATCCCCAGGTAGCGCCCGTTGTACGACGAGGAGTGGAACGCCTGCGTGAAGGCGACCCAGCCCCAGTCGGCGGTGATCTTCCCGCCGGGGTTGCCGGGCTCGGCCGTGATCCCCTGCTCACCCATGTACTCGTAGATCTCGAAGGCGCCGAACACGGTGGCGTCGTTCGCCTTGGCAATGGCCACCGAGTCGCCCATGTGGTCGCTGTGGCCGTGTGTCAGAACGATCGCTTGGCAGCGCACGTCCTTCGGCTTGGTGACGGCGACGGGATTGCCGGTGAGGAACGGGTCGATCGCGACGGTCGTGGCCCCGTCGCTCAGGAGAAAGCCCGAATGTCCGAGGAACGTGACGTCGAGGCCCATGAGGTTGATCCTCCTCCCTGCCCAATGACCTGGTGCGTGACGGCGTGGGGCCGTCTCCCTCATCTTAACTGTTAGGCGGAGCGGGGTCACGACGGCATGTTCGGGGTGTGTTCGGGTCCGGGTGTCCTGGCCTGCGGCTGCGGTGGGGGGGAGCGGCTCCCGATGGCCTGAATTGGCCGTGAGCGCCCTAACGGCAGCCGCACTTTGCGTAATTATCTTTCCCGTCACAATTTAGGCCGACCGCATGACAGCCCTGCTCGTTGTCTCCATTCTCCTGCTGATTGGCGCCGCCTGCTGGGCGGTCGTGTTGGGGGTGCGCCCCGTGGACCGACGGTTCCGCCTCGTGGCGGGCGCCATCGTGCTGGTATCGGCCCTGCAGATTCTCTCGCTGGTCGCGGAGTCGCTCAACGCGGTACCTGGACAGGAGCACTCGCACGTCACCGATCTCGTGATGGCAGCGGCCCTTCTACTCACCGCGTACTTCGTCGGCCGGGCCATCTCCCGCCACACACGCCTGCAGCAGGACATCGCAAGCGAGCGCAGCCGGATCAGCTTCGAGATCAACCGCCTTGAGAAGACGATCGAGACCACCCAGATCGGCGTGTGTGTTACGGACCTCACGGGACGCATTGTGTACGTGAATCCGGCCGAAGCCGAGATGCATGGGTGGACGGTTGACGAGTTGACTGGGCAGGACGTCGGCGTGCTCGCGCCGCACCGACTGCGGGAGCCGATGTCACCCGCCGAGATCGCGAAGATGACCAGCTGGCGGCGCGAGTCGGTAAACGTGCGGAAGGACGGCACCACGTTCCCGGTGCATCTCATGTCGGACGTCGTGCACGACGCCGACGGCAATCCCGTCAACGTGGTGACGACGTGCGAGAACATCTCGGCCCGCAAGGCGGCGGAGCAGGCGCTGCGCGAGAGCGAGGAGCGCTACGCGTTGTCCGCCCGAGGGGCGAACGACGGCCTGTGGGACTGGAACATCGACTCCGGCGACGTCTACTTCTCCGACCGCTGGAAGGCGATCCTCGGGTACTCCGACCAGGAGATCGAACCGAAGATCGATGCCTGGCTCGACCGGGTGCACCCCGAGGACCTGGAGCGGGTGAAGGGTGAGCTCGACACCCATCTGATCGGGCATTCCGTGCACTACGAGAACGAGCACCGGGTGCGGCACTGGGACCGGACCTACCGCTGGGTGCTGGTGCGGGCAGTCGCCGTGCGGGATGAGGAGGGGCGGCCCCACCGCATGGCGGGCTCGCTGACCGACATCACCCCGCGCAAGCAGGTCGAAGAACAGCTCGCCAAGGACGCGCTGTACGACCCGCTCACCGGACTTCCCAACCGGGCCTTCTTCAGCAACATCCTGCAGCGGTCCTCGCGCCGCGCCCGCCGCCGCCGCGGCTACCAGTTCGCCGTATTGTTCCTCGACCTCGACCGGTTCAAGGTCGTGAACGACAGTCTTGGCCACGATGTCGGAGACGAGCTGCTCGTCAGCTTCGCCGAACGGTTGGAACGCTGCTTGCGCCCGGGGGACGTGGTGGCCCGCCTGGCGGGAGACGAGTTCTGCATCCTGCTGGACGACATCAAGGAGATCAACGACCCGACCCGAGTCGCCGAGCGCATCCAGGAGGAGCTGAGGGCGCCATTCTTACTCGGCAAGCACGAGCTGTACGCGACCGTGAGCATCGGCATCGCGTCGAGCGGCAGCAGCACCGACGGGCCGGAGCACCTGCTGCGCGACGCCGACACGGCCATGTATCGGGCCAAGGCGCGGGGGCGCGCGCGATTCGAGGTGTTCGACAAGGAGATGCACGCGCGGGCCATGGCCGTGCTCGAGTTGGAACACGACCTGCGGGTGGCGTTGGAGCGGGACCAGTTCGTCCTGGAGTATCAGCCGGTGGTCGCTCTCGAGGGCAACCGGGTCTCCGGCTTCGAGGCGCTGGTGCGCTGGGATCACCCGGGCCGGGGGATGGTGCCACCCGAGGAGTTCGTGCCCATCGCCGAGGAGACGGGGCTCATCGTGCCCCTCGGCTTCTGGGTTCTGCGCACCGCGTGCAAGCAGATGGTCACGTGGCTCGCGCAGTTCCCGGAGCTGGAGGAGCTGTTCGTGAGCGTGAACGTGGCGGAGAAGCAGTTGCAACAGCCCGACTTCGTCGAGCGCGTGTCCCAGGCGCTGCGGGAGGCCGACCTCGGTCCCCACCGGCTCAAGCTCGAGATCGCCGAGACCGTGCTCATGGAGGACCCCGAGTACATGCAGGCGCTGGTGAGCGATCTGGCCAACCTCGGAGTGCAGGTGCAGATCGACGACTTCGGCACCGGATACTCCTCGCTGTCGTACCTCAACCGCTTCAACATCGACACCCTCAAGATCGACCGCTCCTTCGTGAGCCGGGTGAGTTTGGTGGGCGAGAAGTCCGTGGTGGTGCAAGCCGTCATCAAGCTCGCGCGAGATCTGGGGATCCGGGTCATCGCCGAAGGAGTGGAGACCGAGGAGCAGTCGGAGCACCTCAAGCTGTTGCGCTGCGAGGAGGGGCAGGGCTTTCTCTACTCCAAGCCGGTCGACGGCAAGGAGGCCGCGCAGATCCTCGAGGGACAGGCCGCCAAGAAGTAATCTCCGTGCGACCCTTCGATGTCCTGACGTTCGACTGCTACGGCACGCTGATCGACTGGGAAAGCGGGATCGGCGAGTCCATTGCGGCGGCGGCCCGCGCCGACGGCGTCGAGACCGATCGCAGCCGGATCCTCGCGATTCATGCCGAGGTCGAGCCGCTCATCCAATCCGATGCCTACCGACCCTACCGCGAGGTGCTTGCGGAGGTGGCACTCGCCGTGGCGCAGCGTCTCGATTGGCCTTTGGAGCGGGAGCGAGCGCGCTATCTCGCCGACGGCCTACCCGGGTGGCGCGTGTTTCCCGACACCAACCCCGCACTCACGCGGCTGAAGCGCGCCGGGTATCGCTTGGGCATTCTCTCCAACGTGGACGATGACCTGCTGGCCGGGACACGGAAGCAGTTCGCGGTCGATTTCGACTTCCTGGTGACCGCGGAGCAGGTGCGCTCGTACAAGCCGGCGCGCCCGCACTTCGACCGGGCTAGGGAGTTGATCGGGGACGCCCCGTGGCTCCACGTGGCTCAGAGCTACTTCCACGACATCGAGCCGGCGAGCCGATTGGGGCTCCCCGTCGCATGGGTCAACCGCAAGCGGGAGCTGCCGGGCGCCGTCACGCCCATCGCCACCGAGGTGACCGATCTCACCCAACTGCTCCTGTGGCTGGAGGCACGGGGGTAGCCGCTCCCCGGCTCCCGGGTTTCCTTTCATGACCGGATCGCGGCCGTCTCGGCGCGGTCCCCGCCGTCTCAGGCCTCCCACAACGCAGAACCTCATGAGGTGGATGCCGTCATGCGTAGAGCGTCGATCATCATCTCGACCGGCTTCGTACTGACCTTCGCCGCCACGGCGGCGGCACAGGACGACCGGCCCTTCGTGCGGTACCCGGCCGTCTCCCCGGACGGGCAGACGATCGCGTTCTCCCACCAGGGGGATATCTGGACGGTACCAGTGAGCGGTGGACGGGCGATGCGCCTCACGGTGCACGAGGCCTACGAGGGGCTTCCCAAGTGGAGTCCCGACGGAACACAGATCGCCTTCGCCAGCGATCGCTACGGCAGCTTCGATCTCTTCGTCGTCGGCGCAGACGGAAGGGCGCCGCGGCGCGTGACCTATCACTCGTCTCCCGACAACCCCGCGGGGTGGACGCCGGACGGCCGGTTGCTGTTCGAGACGCGACGCACCTGGCGGCAGGTGGAGCGCGAGTGGGAGATCTACGCCGTCTCCGCGGAAGGGGGCACTCCCGACCGCCTGCTCGACGCAGTGGGTTACACGCCCCGGATGTCGCCCGACGGGCGGTTCATCGTCTTCGCGTACGGGTCGAACGGCTCCGCCCGCAAGGGCTATCACGGACCGGCCAACAAAGAGTTGTGGCTGCACGACACGCAGAGCGGCGGGTACCATCAGCTGACCGACTTCGACGGCAACGATTTCGAGCCGGTGTGGGCGGGCGCCCGCACCCTGTTGTTCATCAGCGAGCGGGACGGCACGTACAATCTCTATCGGTTGGAGCTGGCGGACGACGGCACGCCGAGCGGCGCGCCGCAGCAGCTCACGTCCTACACCGACGACGGGCCGCGCACTCTCGACGTGAGCGCCGACGGACGCACCATCGTGTTCGAGCGCCAGACGGACATCTACGTGCTGGACGCGGCGGCGGGGCCGCCCAGGCTCCTCACGGTCAACGTGCCCGACGACCAGCGCTTCGACCCGGTGGAGCGGCGCACGTTCAGCGACGAGGCCTCGGAGTACGCCGTGTCTCCGGACGAGAAGTACGTCGCGTTCGTCGTGCGCGGTGAGATCTTCCTGACTGCGAACGACCCGAAGGAGAGCCGGGCCGTGCGGCTCACGCGGCACCCCTACCGCGACCGTGACATCACGTGGCTCAACGACACGGCGCTGATCTTCGCGTCGGACCGCGAGGGACAGTACGACCTGTACCGACTCGAGTCGGCCGACCCGGAGCAGCCCGACCTGTTCAAGAGCCTGCGGCACCGCGCGGTGCGACTGACCAGTACCGAGTTGGACGAGCACGAGCCGCTCGTGGCGCCCGACGGGAACCGGGTCGCGTTCGGCCGGGGCCGCGGAATGCTGGTCGTGGCGGAGCTGCGCGACGGCGAACTGAGGAACGAGCGCGTTCTGGTGGACGGATGGGCGACCCTCGGTGCGGTGGCCTGGAGCCCGGACAGCCGCTGGCTGGCCTACTCGTTGGACGACCTCGACTTCAACGAGGAGCTCTTCATCCACGCCGCCGACGGCGCAGTCGGCCCGGTGAACGTGAGCCAGCATCCCAAGGGCGATGCCGGACCGGTGTGGAGTCGCGACGGCTCGAAGCTCGGCTTCATCTCGGCCCGCAACAACGGCGACACCGACGTCTGGTTCGTGTGGCTACGCAAGGCCGACTGGGAGAAGACCACGCAGGATTGGGAGGAAGAGGGCGCCGAGGCGGGGGATCGCGAGAGCGACACCGACACGCCGGCGCCGGTGGAGATCGACTTCGACCGCATTCACGAGCGCCTAGTCCAGGTGACGAGCCTGCCGGGCAACGAGTCGGACGTCGCCATCTCGCACGACGGAGAGACGTTCTACTTCGTGACCAACCGGGAGGGGCGGCAATCGGTCGATGCCGATCAGGACCTCTACAGCATCAAGTGGGACGGTACCGAGCTCACGCGCCTCACGACCGGAGACCAGGCCCCCCGCGGCGTGGAGATGGCCCCGAAGGGGAAGTTCCTCTTCATGATCGGGTCGCGCGGGCGCTTGGCGCGCCTGAAGCTGGAAGGCGCCAAGCGCGAGAACCTGCCGTTCTCCGCTCGGATGGACATCGATTATACGCAGGAGCGCGCGCAGATCTTCGGCGAGGCGTGGCGCGTGATGAATGCCGGGTTCTACGATCCCGACTTCCACGGTCAGGACTGGACGGCTCTGCGCGACAAGTACTGGGCGTGGGCGCAGCGCGCCTCCACCAACCGCGACTTCCGCGACGTGTTCAACATGATGCTTGGCGAGCTGAACGCCAGCCATCTCGGGCTGCGCGGGCCCGATCGGGCCGAGACGCAGAACGAGCGCACCGGGCTCCTCGGGGTAGAGATCGATCCCGTGGACGACGGCGTGCGGGTCGTGCGTGTGGTGCCGAACTCCCCGGCCGACCGGGCGGTGAGCCGGCTGGAGCCTGGAGACGTCATCACCGCCGTCGACGGCATGTCGGTCACCCCGGGCGTGAACTTCTACGCCCTGCTCGCCGACCGGGTGGACCAGCGCACGGTGCTGACCGTGCGCGGCGCCAACGGTCGTGCGCGCGACGTGGTCATTCGGCCCGCCGATAGCCTCTTTCGGGAGCTGTACGAGGAATGGGTGGCGGACCGGCGCGCGCTCACGGAGCGGTACTCGGGCGGCCGCCTCGGATACATCCATATCCAGGGAATGAATTGGCCCAGCTTCGAGCGGTTCGAGCGCGAGCTGGTAGCGAGCGGAAACGGCAAGGACGGCATCGTCATCGACGTGCGGTTCAACGGCGGCGGCTGGACGACGGACTACCTGATGGCCGTGCTCACCGTGCGGCAGCACGCCTACACCGTCCCGCGCGGCGCCGCCGACGATCTCGCGACCCAGCACGCCGAGTTCCGCGCGCACTATCCCTTCGGCGAGCGGCTGCCGCTCGCGGCGTGGACCAAGCCGTCGATCGCCCTGTGCAACGCGAACTCGTTCTCGAACGCCGAGATCTTCTCGCACGCCTTCAAGCACCTGGGTCTCGGGACGCTGGTCGGTGAGCCGACCTTCGGAGCGGTGATTTCCACCGGCGGAGCCGGCCTCATCGACGGCTCGTTCGTGCGCCTGCCGTTCCGGGGCTGGTACGTCAAGGCGACCGACGAGAACATGGAAAACGGTCCGGCCGTGCCCGACATCATCGTCATGAGCCGACCCGATGACCGAGCTGGCGGGGAGGACGCCCAGCTCCGGGCCGCCGTGGTCGAGTTGCTGAGTCAGA
>CP070716.1:523483-538206 GCA_020350425.1 Gemmatimonadota bacterium | reverse complement strand
GCCCTCTGGATCGAGCAGGGTGTCTCGTCCGTCGGCGCGGGCGCCCGCAATGATCTCCGCGGCGCCGCCATCTATGACCGCACGCACCAGGTTACCTCCCGCCCGGCCCACCTCGCCGGGGGTTTGAACTGGGCGATCGAGACGACCGGCAGGCCTGCGACGGAAACTTGTCCGGAGGCCCGTAATCCCGTCATGAAAGTTGATTAAAGCGTTCTTAGAGGGGTACTTGCGGCCCTTCGCGCGGCCGGCGCGAAGGGTGGGCCGCGAGCGGCTAGGCCTGCGGGCGGCGCCCGCGCACCCACGAGCGCCAGCCCGTTCCTCCCGAAACGAACCCGAGCCTCCCGGCGGAGATTGCGGGGGGACGCACGCCCCCCGGGGCGCACCCGCGCGGGGGCTCGGGTGCGCCACCGCCGCCGAACGCGCGGCGGCGGCGTCACGGTCACCAGCTCGAGGGCCCGCCGCAGCACCGTCATGAACGCCGTGACGCACCGGGGATCGAACTGAGACCCCGCCCCTGCCTCCAGCTCGGCCACGACGTCGTCCAGGTCGAGCGGCGAGCGGTAGGGGCGCTCGCTCGTCATGGCGTCGAACGAGTCTGCCACGGCCACGATGCGGGCGGCCAGCGGGATCTGCTCACCCCGGAGGGCGTCTGGGAAGCCGCCGCCATCGAACCGCTCGTGGTGCCACCGCACCACCGCGAGCACGGTGGGGTGGTCGTGCAGGAGCGGGCGCAGGATCTGCTCGCCGATCACCGGGTGTTGCTTGAGGCGCCCGTATTCGGCGTCGTCCAGCGGGCCGGCCTTGATCAGGAGCTCGTCGGGGACCCCGATCTTCCCGACGTCGTGGAGCTGGCCGGCCAGCCGCAGGTCGCACAGCTCCCGGCCGGAGAGTCCCAGCTCCCGTCCGATGGCCTCGGAGAAGGCGCTCACCCGCCAGGAGTGCCGGCGGGTATAGGCGTCCTTGGCGGCCAGCGCCTCGCCCACCGCCACCAAGGCATCCATGAAGAGGCGCCCGGCCGGATCGGTGTGGGCGGTATGGCCGGGGCGAGGGACCCGCGACCCCCGGGATGAGGCACTTGGAACGGTCTGGACCAGGGCGCCGCTGGGGCCCCGGCCGGTGCTGGCACGGGAGGGCCCAGGGGTGACGCTGACCACAGCATCTGCGGCAATCTGGCTTACACTGCTCAAGTGAGGTTCCTCCGGCTCCAGGGGTCGCTCGGCTGATTGGGTCCGGCGGCCACGGTCCTGTGATGCAACTGGAGGGCCAAACCACTGCGCCCTCGTAAGCTCCTGTAGGTGAGCGACTTACAGGAATTTGTGGGGATGGGAGGGGTGGTACGGTTCGCGCGCAGTGGTACAAAACGTACCAGTTGAGGCCACGTGGCAACTCCTGCCGGTACCAGGACTTGGAGAAAGCGCGTCTCCGGCAAGGCGCCGATCGGTGACGGATCGGCCGCCGAGGCCGCCGTGTTGGTGATTCAGCTCTCGGATTCCTTCGCCGAGCTGTGGGACCACCTGGCGGAGGACCTCGGGGTGCCGGTGCGCCGAGTGCAGGTGGGGGACGTGACGGCCGTGGCGCCGGAAGTCGCGGTGGTGGTTCTGGCCGCCGGCGGGGCGGAGCGGGAGGCGCTGGAGTGGCTGGAAGGACACGAGCCTCCGGCAGCCGTCCCCGTGCTGGCGGTGGGGGCCGACCCGGGCCGCCGGGTCGCCGCACTCCTGGTGGGGCGCGGCGCCAGCGACTATTTCGCGCTGCCCGAGGACGTCGAGATCCTGAGGAATGCGGTGGCCTCAGCGGCGCAGCGCCATCAGGACGCGCTGCGGCGCGCCGCCACCGGGGTGGAGGACCTGCGGGCCGGGGCGTTCAGCGACGTGGTGGGTGAGAGCCCGGCGATCAAGACCGTGCTCGCACGGGCGGCTCGCGTGCTGCCGCACGCCGAGGCCACCGCTCTCATCGTGGGGGAGACCGGCACGGGCAAGGAGGTCCTGGCACGGGGCATCCACAAGGGCGGGCCACGCCGGGGCGCCCCGTTCGTGGCGGTGAACTGCTCGGCGCTCCCCAAGCACCTCGTCGAGTCGGAGCTCTTCGGTCACGAGCGCGGGGCGTTCACCGACGCCCACGCCGCCAAACCGGGTCTGTTCGAGGTGGCGGAGGGCGGGACCCTCTTCCTCGACGAGATCGGTGCGCTCCCCGTGGATCTCCAGGCGAAGCTGCTGCGGGTCCTGGAGGACCGGCACGTGCGGCGGGTAGGGGGCACCAAGTGGCGCCCCGTCGACGTGCGCATCATCGCCGCGACCAACGAGGACCTGGATCGAGCCGTGAAGGGGGGCATGTTTCGGCGGGACCTCTATTTCCGGCTCAGCGTGATTACCCTGTTGCTGCCGCCGCTGAGAAAGCGGGGCGACGACGCGCAGCTGATTGCGCAGGAGCTGCTGCAGCGCATGGCGCGACAGCACGGGCTTCCGGCCCCGACGCTCACTGCGGAATGCCGCAAGGCCATCGGGTCGCACCACTGGCCCGGGAACGTCCGCGAGCTGAAGAACGCGGTGGAGCGGGCCCTCCTGCTGTCTCCGCCGGGGGAGCTCGACGTCGCGGAGCTCGTTCCCCGGGGTGGGGCAGACCCGGAAAGCGATGGACCACTGCCGTTTCCGGCCCCGCTGGATGACATCACGGCGGCGGCCGCTCGGGCCACCCTGGACCTCTGCGGCGGCAACCGCAGCGAGGCGGCCAGGCGCCTGGGCATCTCGCGGCGGAGGCTGCGCCGGCTGCTCGATCTCAACCACGACGACGAGGCCTGACCGGTTGGAACGGTTCGCCCCGGGCCGGTTCAAACCGCTCCAATCGGGGTATCGCTGACCCGGCTCGTAACTCCCTGTAATCAATGCCGTTACACGGCCTGTGACCCAGGGCACACTCCCTGCATCCGTGTGAAGGGCACGGAGCCCCGACCGCCGGCACCGGCGCGGCGGCGGGATGGACTCGATAGCTCGGAGGCTACCGAGGAATGAGGGAGGACGCCATGAATCGACGGACGATGATCGTCCTGCTGACGGCGGCACTCGCCACCGCCGCCTGCAGCGACGCCACCGGGCCGCCGACCGAACCGACCGCCGTCCAGGAGATGGCTGTGCCCGACGGAGCCCTGCACAGCCTGCACTGGGCGGGAACCGAGGGCCCGCTCGAGTTCACGATCGAGGCGCTGCCGGACGACGAAGGTCCCAGCGACGGTGGGGACATCGTGATCGCCGAGGCCCCGGCGGCTGGTGAGGCGCGGTTGGATCGCTACGAAGTGAGCTTCTGGGCCGTGAAGGGGCGGTCCAGATCGGTCCAGATCAACTATAGGGACGACCACGGCGTCCGGCCGTTCCTCCGGTTCGATGTTCCTCGTTACGCTCTCCTGAGACACCCCGACGGGAGCCGCATTGCCTGGGGCGAGGCCGTACGGATCACGGTGAAGGTCGACCGTACGCGCATTGCGGCCTTCTTCGCGCCGTCGGGTCTGGCATTCAGCCGGTGGGATCGCCCGTGGCTGCGCATCTGGTACGGCGGCGCCGATTGGGACTTCAACGGGGACGGGGTGATCGACGAACAGGACCAGGAGATCGAGCAGCGCCGCCTCCGGCTGTGGTTCCAGGACGAGCCGGGGGCACCGTGGTATCCGTTGCGCGCCTGGCATTCGCTGAGGGGGAAGTGGTTCGCCGCCCCTCTGGATCACTTCTCTGGTGGCCAGGTTTCCTTCTGACTATGGACGTGCGCGAGTCGCTGCTGATGCTGAACAAGGTGCAGGACCTTGCGGGAACCGGGCAGCACTCGGGCGTGCTGGAGTACCTGAGTGGTCGCCCCCGGGAGGAGATCGAGCGCTCCCCCACGCTGGCGTTGGTATACGGGATCGCGCACTCGCGGCTGGGTCGGGATCTGGAAGCCGAGCGCTGGGTGGAGCTTGCCTTGCGGGTCGCGCGGGAGCGGGGCGACCGAGCCGTCGAGGCGCACGCGTTGAACGCCCTGGGAGCGATCGCGCTCGAGTGCGGCCGCATCGATGAAGCGTCCGCCCGCCTCATGGACGCGATGTCGCTGGCCAAGCGCGAAGGGGACCACGCCACGGTAGGTCGCGCCTCCAACAATCTCGGCCTCGCTGCCTACTACCGCGGGGACTATGGCCGGGCCGTGGGGTCGTTCACCATGGCCCTGGCGGCGTTTCAGCAGACGAGCCTGCACCGAGGGATCGCCGAGGTGCTGCACAATCTCGCCATGACCTACCGGGATCAGGGCGAGCTCGACAAAGCCCTGGAGGCGGCGGACTCCGCCGTGGAAGAGGCGGCGGCCTCCGGGGACATCCGCCTGGACGCGGCGACGCGCGGGGGGCGCGCCGAGATCAGGCTGATGGCGGGCGATGCCAAGATGGCGCGGCGGGAGATCGAGCGCGCGCTCGAGACCGAGCGGGAACTGGGCGACGTGGTCGGCGAGGCCCAGGATCAGCGCGTGCTGGCCGGCGCGCTCGCGGCGGTCGGGGAGGAGGAGCAGGCCGAAGAGATGCTGCTGCAAGTCATCGCCCGGGCCGAGGAGCACTGCCGACCCGTGCTCGCGGCGCAGGCCGAGCGCGATCTCGCACACGTGCTGCACACCCAGGGGCGGGCGAGCGAGGCTCTGGAGCTGGCCCGCAAGGCGCGCGTGCGCTTCCTCGAGCTCGGCGCGGAGGCCGAGGTCGCCAAGCTCGACCGGTTCCTCTCCGAGGCCCAGCGCTAGCGGCGCTCCGGCGCCCCACACCCACCTGCTGCACCGGCCGAGCCCCGGCCATTCCGATTCCAGCGCACCCCCTGCAATATTCCCGCGGCGAGAGTAACGTTCCCTGCGTTCGGCGAGTGCAGAATCCAACGGGGGGAGTACGAGTTTATGGCGCAGCGCGTGGTGATCCTGGGGGCGGCGGGGCGAGACTTCCATAACTTCAACGTCCATTTTCGGGACAACCCCGACTATGAGGTCGTGGCGTTCACGGCCACGCAGATTCCGGACATCGAGGGGCGCCACTACCCACCCGAGCTGGCCGGTTCGCGCTATCCGCAGGGCATTCCCATCGAGCCGGAGGAGGAGCTGGACCGGCTGATCCAGGAGCAGAACGTCGATCTGGCCGTATTCAGCTACAGCGACGTGACGCACGAGCACGTCATGCACGTGGGATCGCAGGCGATGGCGGCGGGCGCCAACTACCTCCTGCTCGGGCCTCGCCAGACCATGCTGCAGGCACGGGTGCCCGTGGTGGCCGTGTGCGCGGCCCGCACTGGGGCCGGCAAGAGCCAGACCAGCCGGCGGGTGGCGGCGATTCTGCGGGAGACGGGCAAGCGCGTGGTGGTCGTGCGCCACCCCATGCCGTACGGCGACCTGACCGCCCAGGCGGTCCAGCGGTTCGCCACGTTCGAGGACCTCGATGCCCACGACGTGACCATCGAGGAGCGCGAGGAATACGAGCCGCACCTGAGAGCCGGCAGCGTCGTGTACGCGGGCGTGGACTATGAGCGGATCCTGCGCCGGGCGGAGCAGGAAGCCGACATCGTGATCTGGGACGGCGGCAACAACGACATGCCGTTCTACGCGCCCGATCTCTTCATCGTGGTCGTGGACCCGCTGCGGCCCGATCACGCGCGGCGCTACCACCCGGGTGAGATCAATGTCCGGATGGCCGACGTCGTCGTGGTGAACAAGATCGGGTCGGCCTCGCTCGAGAACATCGAGATCACCCGGCGCGTCACGGCGGAGCTGAATCCGACAGCCATGGTGATCGAAGCCGCGAGCCCCATCTTCGTCGATGATGGGGACGCCATCCGCGGCAAGTCGGTGCTGGTCGTGGAGGATGGGCCGACCCTGACGCACGGTGAGATGGCCTACGGCGCGGGATGGGTGGCCGCGCGGCGCTACGGAGCGGCGGCGATCGTGGATCCCCGCCCCTACGCGGTGGGGTCGATCCGGGAGACGTTCGAGAAGTATCCCACCACGGGCAACGTGCTGCCCGCCATGGGATACGGCGACGCCCAGATGGCCGACCTGGCCGAGACGATCCGCAACGCCGAGGCCGACCTCGTGCTGGTGGCCACGCCCATCGACCTGCGGCGGCTCATCGAGCTCGACAAGCCGGCCCTGCGGGTGCACTACGAGTTGCAGGTGATCGGCGAGCCCACCCTGCAGGATGTGCTGACGCAGTTTCTCCAGACGGTCGGGGCGTCACCGCTGCGCAAGAGCGCCGCGTCGTAGCTGGGGTGGTCGCCGGACACCCGAAGGGAGGGCTGGTGCCGTGACGGGCGAGAAGGGGACGATTGCCATCCTCACGGGCGGTGGCGACGTGCCGGGCCTCAATCCTGCCATCCGCGCCGTGACCATCCGGGCCCTGCGCGAGGGCTATCGCGTGCTCGGGATCCGCCGCGGCTGGGCCGGCCTGGCAGAGCTCGTGCCGGATCCGGCCGCCGACAACCGCGATCACGTTCAGCCGCTCACCGAGGACGTGGTGAATCGAGCGGGCCGCACCGGCGGCACCTTTCTGCACACCTCCCGCACGCGGCCCTCCAGGCTTCCCAAGGCGCTCCTGCCGGAACACCTGCGGGACCGCTATCCGGACGAGGTGAACGACATCACGCCCGACGTGCTGAAGAACCTGGCGTTCCTCGGGGTGGACTACCTGATCCCCATCGGTGGTGACGATACCCTGAGCTACGCGCAGCGGCTGCACGAGGAGGGCGTGAAGGTCGTCGCCGTCCCCAAGACGATGGACAACGATGTGCCGGGGACCGACTACTGCATCGGCTTCAGCACCTGTGTGACCCGTACGATCGAGCTCACGCACCAGCTACGCACCACCGCCGGGTCGCACGAGCGCTTCCTGGTCATCGAGGTGTTCGGGCGCTACGCTGGCTACACGGCATTGCTCCCGACCATGGCGGGGGCGGCCGACCGCTGTGTGATCCCGGAGCATCCCTTCGACATGGAGCTGCTGTGCGACCTGCTGAGCTACGACCGGAATCGCCACCCGAGCCGGTACGCCGTAGTGCTGGTCTCGGAGGGCGCGCGCATCTCGGGTGCCGGGGCGATGACCTTTGAGGGCGAGGAGCAGGATCAGTACGGACACAAGAAACTGGGGGGCGTGGGCGACCGCGTGGCGACCCTGCTCAAGGCGTGCTCGCCCAGGCACAATCGGGGCCGGCGGGTTAATGTGGTGAGCCAGCGGCTGGGCTACCTCGTGCGCTGCGGCGATCCTGACGCCCTCGACTCGATCGTGCCCATGGCGTTCGGTAATCTGGCGCTGGATCTGGTGTTGCAAGGCACGTTCGGCCGCCTTGTGAGCATCCGCAACGGCGTGTACGACAGCGTGCCGATCGACGTGGTCACGGGCCGAAAGAAGCAGGTCGACGTGCCGAAGTACTACAACACCGAACGCCTGCGGCCGCGCTACAAGACGCTGCTGCGGCAGCCACTCTTCATCATGACGAGCGATGTCTGATACTCTGAGAACCCAGGTCGAAGAGCTCTGGCCCGAGCTCGAGTGGATCGAGGACGTCCAGCTCCGCCAGCAGGTCACCGACACGTGGGTCAAGGCGTTCGAGCAGAGCCCGCTCACGCCCGAAGACCTGCATCAGATTCCCTTCACCCTGCTGGTGCCCAACTGTCCGGCGACGTTCATGGAGCACAAGCGGTGCGTCGTGCACATTGCGCGCGACGGAGCCCGCGCGATGCAGCAGTTCCTCGGGAAGGCGCTCACGATCCACATGGACACGGTGATCGCCGGGGCCATTCTGGCGGACGTCGGGAAACTGGTCGAGTACGAGAAGGAGGGCGGCGTGACGCGGCAGAGCCCCCGTGGCAAGGCGCTGCGCCACCCGTTCACCGGGGTGGCGCTGGCGTTGGCGTGTGGCGTGCCCGACGCGGTGTGCCACTGTATCGCGGCGCACGCGGCAGAGGGGGACCTCGTGAAACGCAGTACCGAGGCTACCATCGTGCATCACGCAGACTTCATGAGTTACCTACCCTTCAAGAATCTGGCCTGAGGAGCTACGCAGCATGGCGGAGACGATCACGGCGAGTATGGCCCGGTGGGCCACGAAGCTGACGTACGGGGACCTGGGCGAGCGGGCGGTTCACGAGGCGAAGCGCTATTTGCTCGACTCTCTGGGCTGCGCGTTCGGCGGATATCGGCAGGAGGACGCCGAGATTGCGCTGGGGGTGCTCGACGAGATCGGCGGCCACGGGCCGGCGACCGTCATCGGCTCCGGCAAGAAGACCGATCCGGTGTCGGCGTCGCTGGCCAACGCGCTCATGGTCCGGGTGATGGATTACAACGACATCTACTGGCAGCAAGATCCGTCTCACCCGTCGGACATCATCCCCGCCGCCATGGCGTGCGGCGAGCGCGCCCAGGGTGACGGGAAAGCGCTCATCGTGGGGATCGTGCTGGGCCACGAGTTCGAGATGCGGTTGTGCGAGGCGGCCTTCCCGGGGATCCGGGAGCGCGGTTGGCACCATGCCACCCTCACGGCGTTCGTGTCGCCCATCGTCGCGGCGCGCATGCTGGGTCTCTCGTGGGAGCAGTGCCAGCACGCCATCGGGATCTCGGCCTCGCGTCACGCCACGCTGGGGGCGGTGACGGCGGGGAAGCTGACCATGATGAAGAACACGGTGGACCCCATGGCGACCCAGAGCGGCGTGCTGGCGGCGCTGCTGGCCGAGCGGGGCTACACGGGGCCGGAGCACGTGATCGACGGGAAGGAAGGGCTGGTGCACTGCTTCGGCCCGGAGTGGAAGCTCGAGGTGCTGGTGGACGGGCTGGGCGAGTCGTGGCGCATCGAGCGCTGCGGCATGAAGGCGTTCCCCACCGAGGCGCTCACGCACGCTCCCATCTCCGCGGTGCTCGACATCGTGCACCAGCACGATCTCGCGCCCGACGACGTGAAGCGGGTGCACATCCGCTCGCTCGCGCGGGCCGCCGACATCCTGGCCGATCCCTCCAAGTACGATCCACGCACCAAGGAGACGGCGGACCACAGCCTGCCGTACGTCATCGCTGCGGCCCTGGTAGACCGGCAGGTGACGCCGGCGCAGTTCGAGCCTGAGCGCATCATGGACGACACGATCCGGGCGCAGCTCCGGAAGGTCGAGGTGGTGGCGGACCCGGAGATCGAAAAGGTCTTTCCCCGGCTGCAGCGGGTGAGCGTGACCATCGAGACGACCGATGGGGCGAGCCACACGAAGCAGCTGGACTATCCCAAGGGTGACCCCCGCAATCCGCTCACGGACGACGAGGTGGAGGCGAAGTTCGACGCCCTCGCGAGTCCCGTCCTGAGCGACGCGCGCCGACGGCAGCTGAAGGACGCGGTTTGGGGGCTGGAGCGGCTGGGCTCGATCAGCGAGGTCATGGCGCTCTGCGCCGCAGATCGGTAACAAGGGTATAGGGCGAGACATCATGGGCCAGACGGTCGTCGAGAAGATCGCGCAGGCGCACCTCGCCGAGGGGCCGGATCGCCCGCTGCGGACGGGGGACGTGGTTTCGCTGCGCCCCCGCCACCTCATGACCCACGACAACACCGCGGCGGTCATGAAGAAGTTCGCCGCCATCGGTGCAGAGGGCATTCACGACCCCCGGCAGCCGGTGTTCACGCTCGACCACGACATCCAAAACACCTCGGAGGGCAACCTCGGCAAGTACCGGGAGATCGAGGCGTTTGCCCAGCGGCACGGCGTGGACTTCTACCCGGCAGGGACGGGCATCGGACACCAGATCATGGTGGCGCACGGCTACGTCGTTCCCGGGTAGCTCGTCGTGGCGTCCGACTCCCACTCGAACATGTACGGCGCCCTCGGGGCCTTGGGCACGCCCGTGGTGCGGACCGACGCGGCGGCCATCTGGGCCACCGGGGAGTTCTGGTGGCAGATCCCGCGAACGGTGCAGGTGGTGCTGCACGGCGACCTGCGAGACGGCGCCACGGGCAAGGACGTGATCGTGACGCTGTGTGGACTGTACAACCAGGGCGAAGTGCTCAACGCCGTCGTGGAGTTCGCCGGCCCGGGAGTGGCGAGCCTCGGCATGGACGCGCGCATGAGCATCTCCAACATGACGACGGAGTGGGGTGCCCTGGCGGGGTGGTTTCCGGCGGACGACATCACCGTGCGCTACCTGCGGCAGCGCCAAGCGGTGTTGGGCGAGGCACTCGGCGGCCGGTACACCGACGCCGACCTGAAGCGGTGGACGAGCGAGCCGCCGCAGCCGGATCCCGATGCCGCATACGCGGCTCGCATCGATCTGGATCTCGCGGAGGTGAGCCCGCACGTGTCGGGCCCCGACACCGTACAGGTGATGCGCTCCGTGGCCGACATCGAGCGCGACCGGGTGGCGATTCACAAGGCCTATCTCGTGTCCTGCGTGAACAGCCGCCTGGAGGACCTCGAGGCCGCGGCCCGAGTGCTGCGCGGCAAGCGGGTGGCCGACGGCGTGGAGCTCTACGTGGCAGCGGCCAGCCGCGAGGTGCAGCGGGACGCCGAAGCGTCGGGAGCGTGGGGCTGGATGCTCGAGGCCGGCGCGCGTCCCCTCCCGCCGGGGTGCGGGCCCTGCATCGGGCTCGGAGCGGGACTGCTGGAGCCCGGCGAGGTGGGAATCTCGGCGACGAATCGCAACTTCAAGGGGAGGATGGGCTCACGCGAGGCGCAGTGCTACCTGGCGAGCCCCGAGGTGGTCGCGGCGTCGGCGGTGGCCGGCTACATCGCCGGGCCGCACCCGTCGGACGGTCGCCGCCCCGAGCGGAAGCTCACCGAGCTGGAGGCGCCCGCGCCGGGCGATGAGGTCGTGGCGATCCGCGACGGTTTCCCGGCGACGATCACGGGACGCGTGGTGCTCGTGCCGCAGGACAACCTGAATACCGACGGGATCTACGGCAAGGACTACACGTATCGCGAGCTCAGCCGCGACGAGATGGCGAAGGTCGTGATGGAGAACTACGATCCAGGCTTCGCGGCGAAGACGGCCCCGGGCGACGTGCTGGTCGGCGGGTGGAACTTCGGCACCGGCTCGAGCCGCGAGCAGGCCGCCACCGCCCTGCAGGCCAAGGGCGTCGCGTTGGTGATCGCTGGGAGCTTCTCGCAGACCTATCTGCGAAACGCCTACAACAACGGCTTCCCCTGCATCGAGTGCCCGGCGCTCGTGACGCGCCTCAAGGAGCACCTGGCCGAGGCGATTGAAGCGGGGGAGCCCACGGTGATCCCCGGCGACGAACTGGCGATCGACTTCGCCCGCAGCACGGCGACGTACCGTGGCGAGACGTTCCGCTTCCCGGCCTTGGGCTCGGTGCCCCAGGCGCTCGTCGTCGCCGGCGGCATCGAGAATCAGGTGCGGGCGCGACTCGGACTCAACTAGCGCACCAAACTCGCCGTCGGCGGTGGGTGCCCAGGAAGGGAGGAAGAGGTCGACATGGCGAAGTACACGGTGGTTACGATGCCGGGTGACGGTATCGGCGAGGTAGTGCTCCCGGAGGCGGTGCGGGTGCTCGACGCGGTGGGCTTCGACGCGGAGTACGTGCACGCCGACATCGGATGGCAGTTCTGGGTGACCCAGGGGAACCCGCTGCCCGACCGGACCGTCGAGCTGTTGCGGCGGCACAAGCTCGGGCTCTTCGGCGCCATCACCTCGAAGCCCAAGGGGCAGGCGAAGCAAGAGCTCGCGCCGGAGTTGCGGGACAAGGGGCACGAGTACTTCAGCCCGATCGTCGCCATGCGTCAGCTGTTCAACCTGGACGTGTGCATCCGGCCGTGCCGGTCGTTTCCCGGGAATCCGCTGAACTTCGTGCGGCAGAAGGCCGGCGGAGGGTACGATGAGCCCACGGTGGACGCGGTGGTCTTCCGGCAGAACACCGAAGGCCTGTACTGCGGTGTGGAGTGGACCGACCCGCCGCAGGTCGTGCGCAACGCGCTCGGCATGCATCCCAAGTGGAAGCCGTTCGCGGACGTGCCGAGCGCCGACCTCGCCATGTCGGTGCGCCTGTTCACCCGCAACGCCTGTCGGCGCATCGTGCGGGCGGCCTTCGAGTACGCGAAGAAGCACGGGTACAAGTCGGTCACCATCTGCGAGAAGCCCAACGTGTTGCGCGAGACGTCGGGCATGATGGAAGACGTGGCCCGCGAGGTGAAGGCGGACTACCCGAACATCGAGCACTGGTCGACCAACATCGACGCACAAATGATGTGGCTCACCAAGAACCCGGAGGACTACGGGGTGCTCGTGGCCGGGAACATGTTCGGCGACATCATATCGGATGCGTTCGCGGGACTCGTCGGGGGTCTCGGCTTCGCGTGCTCCGGGAACATCGGAGACGAGGTGGCGGTGTTCGAGCCCACGCACGGCTCGGCGCCGAAGTACGCGGAGCTCGATCCGCCGATCGTGAACCCGATCGCCATGATCCTGAGCGCCGCCATGCTGCTCGATCACGTTGGCGCCACCAAGATGGCCGTCCGTGTACGCGACGCGGTCGCGGCCGTGGTCCGGGAGGGGAAGGTCCGCACCTACGACATGCTTCGGCTGCCCGGCGGCGCGAAGGCGATCGGGCAGGGCGCCGCGACAACGACGCAGATGACGGACGAGATCATCAGCAAGTTGGGCTGAGGGAGCGAGCCATGGGGCAACGGGGTGAGGCCGGCCGCGCGGGCGATGACGTTCGCTCCGACGTGCACGTCGCCGTCGAGCTCCGCACGTCGGGCGGGTTGACGCTGGAGGTCGTCTCGAAGGTCGACGCGTTCTTCGGGATCTCCATTCGCGAAACCGCCGAGCACGTGCTCACGACCCTGGGGGTGCGCCACGCCCAGGTGGCGATTGACGACAAGGGCGCGCTTCCGTTCGTGCTCCAGGCCCGCCTCGAGGCAGCGGCACGGCGGGCCGGGATCGTGGTGCAGGGGGACGCGCGCCCCGAGCGCACGGTGTCGCCACCCCGCAGCGCCAGGGACCGGCTGCGCCGCTCGCGGCTCTATCTGCCGGGCAACGAGCCGAAGTTCATGGTCAATGCCGGGCTGCATCACCCCGACGCCGTCATTCTGGATCTGGAGGACTCGGTTCACCCGGCCGAGAAGGACTCGGCGCGCCTGCTGGTGCGCAACGCCCTCCGGTGCGTCGATTTCGTGGGTGCCGAGCGGATGGTGCGCATCAACCAGCTCCCGCTCGGCTTGGAGGATCTCGAGACCATCGTACCCGAAGCGCCGGACCTGATTCTGCTCCCCAAGACCGAGGAATCGGGGCAGGTAGGGCAGGTCGTGGACCGCATTCGGCAGATCCAAGATGAGGTGGGGGGCGGAGAGCCGATCTGGCTCATGCCGATCATCGAATCGGCGCGCGGCGTCGAGAACGCCTTCGCGATCGCCGACGCAGCCGAGACGGTGGCGGCGCTCACCATCGGGCTGGAGGATTACACCGCCGATCTCGGGGTGGCGAAGACCGTCGAGGGTGAGGAGTCCGAGTACGCGCGCCGGCGGCTGGTCAATGCCGCGCGGGCCGCCGGGGTGCAGGCCATCGACTCGGTCTACGGCGACGTGGGCGACGTAGAGGGTCTCCGGGCCTGGGGGCGGCGCGCCCGGGCCTGGGGCTACGACGGCATGGGGTGCATTCACCCGCGGCAGATCGAGCCCATCCACGAGGCGTTTGCGCCGACGGCTGAGGAGGTCGAGAAGGCCCGCAAGATCGTGGCGGCGTTCGAGCAGGCCGAGGCCAAGGGCCTGAGCGTGGTGAGCCTCGGAACGCGCATGGTGGATCCGCCGGTCGTGCTCCGAGCGCAGCGGCTCGTGGCGCTGGCTCGCCGCACGGGGATGCTCCCGGAGGAGGGGCAATGAGCGGGCGGGGGAAGAAGCGGAGTGCGGCGGCGGAGCTCGCCGTCAATGCGGCCGGGCGCCGGGTACCCACCGTCGTCAACGGCCAGGCGCAGGTGCCGTTCCAGGGAGTGGGGGCGTACGAACCCGCGGGACCGAAGCACGCTCCTACCATCCGTTCCTCCCGGGACTACCCCGCGAACGGCGACAAGCGCGTCCCAGATCTGAAAACGGCGCTGGAGCGCTGTGGCCTGACCGACGGGATGGTGATCTCGACGCACCACCATTTCCGCAACGGCGACAAGGTTGCGCTGATGGCCCTCAACGCCGCCGCGGAGCTCGGTGTGAAGGATCTCATGTGGTTCCCGAGCGCTTCGTTCCCGTGCCACACCCCCGTCATCGACCTGATGGACCGCGGGGTGGTGCACCACATCGAGGGAAGCATGAACGGCCCGCTCGGTGAGTACTGCTCGCGTGGGAAGATGCGTGGACTCGGTGTCCTGCGCTCCCACGGCGGGCGGTGGCAGGCCGTGCAGGACGGCGAGGTGAAGATCGACATCGCCGTGATCGCCGCCCCCACGGCCGACCCGTTCGGCAATTGCGACGGTTCCCACGGCCCGTCGGCGTGCGGCTCGCTTGGGTTCGCCCTGGCCGACTCGATCTACGCCGAGCACGTCATCGTGGTGACCGACAACCTGGTGCCGTTTCCGTGCGTTCCCTGGCAGATCCAGGGGAATAACGTGGACTACGTGGTCGAGGTCGACTCGGTCGGCGACCCGTCCAAGATCGTCTCAGGCACGACCGAGATCACCAAGAGTCCCGATCGCCTGCTGATTGCCGAGTTCGTGGCGCGGTTCCTGCGCGACGCGGGCATCATGCGCGATGGGTTCTCGTTCCAGGCCGGCGCCGGG
>CP070716.1:507909-523383 GCA_020350425.1 Gemmatimonadota bacterium | reverse complement strand
CCCCCGCGACCGCGTCCGCATCGGTCACGTCGCCCCAAGCCACGTCCACCTCAGGTGCGTCGAGCGGCGGGTCCAGCCGCGGTCGGTGTGGGCCACGATCGCGCCGCTCGCGCACGAGCGCACGCACGGCGACCCCGCTCCGCACCAGTCGGTGTACGAGATGCTGCCCGATGAAGCCGGTCGCGCCGGTGACCAGGGCGAGGGTCATCTACCGGTTGCCCCGATGCTCCCGCCCCGCTAGGCTTGCCATGCGATGACACACGTGATTGACAGCGATCTCGACTATCAGCGCCTCCCGCTCCACGTCTACCTGCTGGGCGCGCTCCTGGTGGCCATAGGCGCCATCACCTTCATCCTGATGTTCGTGCAGGATCACGGGGATGGCTACGACCTGTTGTTCCTCTATTCGATCCCCGCCAACGCGGCCATCTCGGTGTTCCCGCACGAGCCGGTGCTGCTCTACTACGGCAAGTTCGCGAACCTCTTCCTGGTGGCCGTCGTGGCGACGGCGGGCTCGCTCGTGTCCGCCTACCTCGACCACCGCGTGTTCGTCCCGATCCTGAATCACCGCAAGATCACGCACTATAAGCGCACCCGATTCTATCGCAAAGCCGCCGAGTACTTCGCGCGCTACCCGTTCGCCACGCTCGTCGTGGTCGGGGCGACGCCGCTGCCGTACTGGCCGTTCAAGATCATGGCCTTCTCGATTCACTACCCGTTGTGGCGCTACGTGGCGGCGAACGCGGTGGCCCGCTTCCCGCGCTACTGGGTGACGGCGTGGGTCGGGGCGATGATCCGCATTCCGAATTGGATTCTGATCTCGTTCGTGGTCGTCGTGTTCGGTGCCTACGGGATCAAGGCCGGGCCCGCGGCGTGGCGCCGCCTGCGCGGCGACCGCTCCACACCGGTGTCCGGCTGAGCGTGGCGCGCCTGCTACCGCTCGACCCGCGCGAACACCTCGGCTAACACCTTCGCCACTCCCGCCGCGAAGTGCCGCGACGAGAATTCGTCCTCGGCCCGGCGGCGCCCCGCGGCACCGATCGACGCCAGCACCTCACTCGGCAGGCTCAGCGCCGAGGCCATGACCCGGGCCAGCTCCGCCGGGTTGCGCGGCTCGGCCAGCCAGCCGGCCTCGCGCCGCGGCCCGATGCCGTCGCCCACGATCTCCAGCGGTCCGCCCTCGGCCGCGGCGATGATCGGCACGCCACAGGCCATCGCCTCGAGCACCACGCGCCCGAACGGCTCCGGCCTGAGCGAGTAGTGCACCGCGAGGTCGAACTCGGGGTACGCCAACTCGATCTCGCGCTGGAACGGCAGCAGGTGCACGCGCTGCAACCGCGCCGCCTCGGCGGGAACGCGCTCGGCGTCGGGGTCGCGCTGGCCGGCGTCGCGCCAGCTCCCCGGGTCGCCCTCCTCGCCGGTCAGCTCCGAGATCGGACCCCACTCGCCGCTTCCCAACGCGGTGCCGCGCGCCAGGCCCCACTGCCCGGTGGTCTCGAGCAGCACCTCGCCGTATTCGCGCTCGGCCGCGGTGTCGTAGATCGTCCCGCCGATGATGACGAGATGAGTATCCGGGATGTCGTCGCAGACCTGCGAGAACGCGTCGATCACCTCGAGCTGTCCCTTCCAGCGCGCGAACACCGCCGGCATCCCGATGATGCGGTGCTGGTGCGGAATCCCGAGACGGTCGTGGATCCAGTAGGTGCGCTCCCGCGGCTTGAAGCGGTCGAGGTTGACGCCGTTGCGGACCACCGTCATCGGCGGCGCCTCAGCGGACCCCCAGCGCCCGCGCCACCGCGCCCAACGCCCCTCCTCCTCGGGCCCGTCCCCCGACTCCTCCCTCCAGGCGTGCCCGGTCGCCTCGCTCACCGCGATCATGTGGTCCGGGACGCGCTTGGCCAGCATCTGCCACATGCGGCCGGTCATGGCCGGGGGGAACTCGTGCAGGTGCCATACCACGGGGTGCAGCCGTGCCACGGCGGCGGCGAAGTGGGTCTTGAAGGCCACGGTGTAGATGACCTTGGCCTCCCTGATGAAGCGGTGGTCCTTGAGCCTCCTGGACCAGCCCATGAGGCCCAGCACGGCCCCCGGCAGCGTCCAGAGCGCCCCCTCGCGCTGTGAGCCCGTGAGCATCGCGTCGGAGGCCGGCACGATCTCCGTGGGCACCCCGATCTTGTTCAGGATGTCCACCAGCGGCCCGTCGCGCGGGGTGATGACGCGCAACGCGATGTCGTGCTCGAACGCCCGGTTGGCGAAGTCGAGCAGCACCCGCTCGGTCCCGCCCAACTGGGCCGAGGCGGCGACGGCGGTGACCACGAGGGGTTGAGGCTCAGACAAGGCTGCGATAGACCTCGGCGGTTTGGCGTGCGGTTTCTGCCCAGCGGTAGCGTGCGGCCCGCTCCCGGCCCCGGGCCACGAGCTCCTCACGCCACCCCCTGTCCTCGGCGAGCCGCCTGAGCGCGTTCACGTACGGCTTCGTCTCGCGCCCGCCGACCACGACGGCGGCGTCTCCCGCCACCTCGCTGAGCCCCCCGGCGCCCGAGCACACGGCGGGGACCCCGGAGGCCATCGCCTCCAGCACCGGGAACCCGAACCCCTCGTACTTGGAGGGGAAGAGGAGCAGGTCCGATGCCCGGTATGCGGCCCGGAGGTCGGGCTCGGCGGCCTCGCCGACCGCCCTGACGTACCCCTGAATGCCGCGCTGCGCAAGCTCGGCACGCTGGGCCCCCGTGAACGTGCCGCCCACCTGGAGCAGCCAGGCGTCGACCCCGGCGCTTCTGAGGCCCGCCACCGCCGCGATCACCGTGGGGATGTTCTTGCGCTCCCCCACGCTCCCCACGTGCAGCACCACGAACGCGTTCTCGGGCAGCCCCCAGCGCACACGCGTCGCATCGCGCGACTCGGCGGGCGCCTCGAAGAAGGCATCGTCCACCCCGAACGGCACCACGTGGATCCCGGTGCGGCGCTCCAGCCAGGTGCCGAGTTCCCCCTCGAGCCACTCGGTGCCCACGATCCAGGCGTCGGCACGCCGCACGCCCTCGAGCACCCTCTCGAGCAGCCAGTTGCGCAGCCACTCGCGGAACGAGCGCGCGCCGCGCCGCACCGTGATCAGCGGCAGCAGGTCGTGCACCGTGACCACGGCGGGGCGGTCGCGCGACCTGAGCAGGACGTGCCCGTAGGAGTGATCCAGCACGTGCATCACGTCACCCGGCAGGCGCCGCACGCGACGCGGGTACGTCCAGTAGCGCGCGAGGTAGCGGCGCACGCCACCCACCCCGGACGGCGGCAGGCGATGCGTCGCGGCGCCACCGTCCGCGGCGTCGACGGTCAGGCTGGCGATCTTTCCGGCGATGGAGACCTCCAGCTCGGGCTCGTGGCGCTCGAGCCCCGCCGCCAGGCGCGACGCGTAGCGGTCCATCGAGGGCCAGCGCTCGATGGGCAGGTCCGGGACGAGAACGACGGACGTCACGCAGGTTCCGGCTGCGCGGCCGCTACCTGCCGATCGTACTCCAGCAACGCCAGCTTGATCAGTGCCCCGAAGAAGAACCACCAGATGATCCCGTGCGGCACCGCCGAGAAGGGCGAGCCGATGAGCAGCAGCAGGGCGGTCGCGAAGACGAGCGAGCCGGCGCCGAGGGCGAAGTCCGCCGCGGGCCCCTCGCGCAGCGTCCTGATGGCCCAGGGGATGTAGCGGAACAGCGCGATCATGATCAGCACCAGGACCACGAGGCCCACGATCCCCAGCTCCACGCCCGCGCGGCCGATGTCGCCGTCGGTGAACACGAAGTAGTCGTTCGGCATGCGGTTGGTGATGGCGAAGGGCACCCCGACCCCGGTGCGGCCCAATCCGAGGCCGAACGGGTGCTCGGTGAGGTAGTTGTACGCCGTGCGCACGGGGAGCGTGAGGTACATCCACAGCAGGCCTTCCTGGATCAGCACCGAGCGGTAGCGCTCCGTGATCTGGCCGGCCGTGAGAATCGTGCCGATGTGCACCGCCAGCGCCACGATGGGGATCAGCAGGATCTGCGCGATTGAGAGGCGGCGAAACCAGGCGAGCGTCAGCAGTCCCGCGACCAACACGATCAGTGCCGCCCGGGTGCCGGATACCGTCATCCCCGCGAAGTAGAGCGGGATGAGCAGGGCCGCCATCCAGCGGGCCCGCAGCCGCCACACCCTGGCGACCACGATCCCGGCGGCCAGCAGGATGCCGAACACCATCATCCCCGCGAACGGCGCGGGGAAGGTGAACGTGGAGAAGGCGCGAAAGCCGCTTCCCTCCGCGCCGGCGATCGTGTAGTAGATGCTCGTGCCGTGGCGCTCGAGGGCGAGCGAGCCCGCGTCGAGGACGACGGACGGTCCCCTGGTGTATTGGTAGATGCCGTACAGTGCCGTCACGATGCACAGCGCGAGGATGAGGCCAGTGTACGCGCGCACCTGCCCGGCGTTGCGCACCACGCTGAGCGCGATCACGGCCGCCAGCGGGAACACGCTCCAGGCGCGCAGCCCGGCGAACTTCACCAACAGCGGCGTGCCCGGGTGCAGCAGGTAGAGGATCGGCACGCAGATGATCACCAGGAGCAGCACGGGGAGCGCGCCGGGGCCCCTGATCGACTCGCGCCGGAGCGCCACCGACCCGAACCATACCAACACGGCGAGCGCGAAGGCGCCGTCGGCGAGGACGTACCCCGCCGGGCCGGCGATCCGGTCCTTGATGTACCCTTGGAACGTCGCGAACACGATGCTGGCCATGAGGAGGACGTGGACCATCGCGTCCGCCCGGAAGACATCGGTCCAGCGGCCCGTGAGCTGAGCCTCGGAGGCCGAGGAGAAGGAGACCGCCGTCACGCCGACAAGGTAAGGGCCGCGGTTATCCGCTGCCAGAAGGCGATCAGGCGCTTGGCGATCTGTGAATGGGCGTACGCCTCGGCGCGGGCGCACCCGGCGTTGCGGAGCCGATCGCGCGTCTGCTCGTCGGTCGCGAGCGTGTCGAGCGCGCCCGCGAGCGCCTCCGCGTCGCCCTCGGGAAACACGATGCCGACCTCGCCGATGACCTCGGGAATCGCGCCGGAGTCGGATCCCACCACGACGGCGCCGGCCGCCATCGCCTCGAGGAGCACGTGCCCGAACTGCTCGGCCCACCGCGGCGTGGTGCGGGACGGCAGGACCAACACGTCGAGCCGCCGCAAGATGGCCTGCACTTCGTCGTGCGGCACCGCCCCCAGGAACGCGACGCGCTCGGCGATGCCGAGCGCACCCGCGCGGCGCTCCAGGTCGCCCTGTGCCGGTCCCGCGCCGACGAGGGTGAGTCGCGCCTCGCCCCGCATGCGCGCCACGGCGTCGAGCAGGTCCGCCACGCCCTTCTCGGGCACGAGGCGGCCCACGTAGCCGATCTCGAGACGATCGTGAGGCTCTGGGGGCGGCCCACGCCGCCGCGGCGGGTCGATGCCCAGCTGCGGCAGCACGACGAGCGGCTTGGTCCCGCTCAGCCGCCGCAACAGGTTGGCGGCGGTCCGGTTGCCGGCCACCCACCCGTCGTAGCGCGGCGCCACCCGGCGCGCCAGCGCCGACAGCGGCCAGGGGGGATGGTGCGGCAGGTTGTTCCAGGTGAACAGCGTGGCGGGGATGCCGGCGCCGTTCGCCATTTGCGCCGCGCCCCGCGCGACGAGCGACCAGGGTTCCTCTTCCACGTGCAGCAGGTCGTGCCGTCCGGCGCGCAGCGCCTTCCGCAGTGGCCGCAAGTCCCACCACGCGGCGGCGGGGGTCGCGATCGGACGCCGCACCGCGAGCGGCACCACGTGTACGCCGCCGTCGGTCTCGCCGCCGACGCGCCACTCGCGTCCCAGCGCGCTTTCCCGCCACCGCGCGGGGGCGTAGAGCGTGACCGCCACCGACTGCCCGGCGATGGCGTAGAGCTTCTTGCGGTTCTCGCGCTCGACGTAGGTGTGCGACAGGACGGCGACGCGCATCAGGAGCGGCGCACGTCCTCGTACACGGCGAGTGTCTCGCGCGCGACGTCGTCCCACGTGCGCCGCGCGGCCGCCGCGTGCGCCGCGCGCGCCATGCGCTCGCGCAGCGCCGCATCCTTGGCGAACGCCTGGAGCGCCGCCGCCGAGTCCTCGGGGTGACGCGGTCGCACCATCCAGCCCGACTCCCGGTCGGTCACGAACTCGGAGACGCCGGCGGCGCGCGACAGGATGGGCACGACGCCGTGCGCCATCGCCTCCGCCACCACCAGGCCGAAGGCGTCGTAGATCGTGGGGTGCAGCAGCACGTCGGAGGCGGCGTACGCCGGCGTGAGGTCCTCCAGGCCGTTCACCCACCAGACCCGCTCGGCGACTCCCAGGTGCTGGGCCAGCGCCTGGTATGGCTCCAGCTCCGAGCGGCTCACGACGAGCAGCCGCACCGCCGGGGCTTGCGCGACGGCCTTGAGCACGACGTCGAGCCCCTTGCGCGCGTCGCCCGCGTACAGCGCGACGACGCCATCCTCCGGGAGCTGGAAGCGGTAGCGCGCCTCGGCGGCGTCGACGGCCTGCGCCGGGGGAAAGCCGTGGGGGATCACGCTGATCCCGTCGTGGCGACCGTAGTGCGTGGCGAGGTCGTCCCGGATGCGGTGGCTCGGCGCGATGATGGCCTTGACCCGCTGGCGGTAGAACTGCGCCTCGCGCGACTCCACGACGCCGCCCAGCAGCCGCTCGCCGAGTCCCGGTGCGACGCCGGCGTTGCGCACGGCGCTGCGCCACGCGGCCATCACGATGTGGGCGGTGGCGACGTCGGCCGAGGGAGCGCTCCACCCCTGTACGTGCACCACGTCATGCCGGGTGCGCACCGCCGCGAAGGCGACGGGGAAGGAGAGGATCGTGGCCTGGGCCGGACGGGCCACGGCGGGGACCGTGCGGAACCGCGCGCCCTCGGGGAGCGGGGCCGCCTGGCTCTTGGCGTACACGGTGACCTCGTGCTCCTTGGCCAAACGGCGCACCAGCTCCACCGCGTAGCGTCCGTGGCCCTCGCGGGTGTCGAAGTCGTGCACCACGAACCCGATGTTCATCGGCGCTCCAGTGCGGGCCACCGCGCCACCAGCAGCGTGGCGAGCGCGAGTCCCGCGCACACCATGAGCAGTGGCTCCCCGGTCAGCCGGTGCCGCAGTCCCACGGCGGTGATCGTCGAGAGCCCCCAGGTCACGGCCACGCCCGCCGCCACCAACCACTCCGGACCGAAGCGACGCAGCCGCCTGAGCAGCAACACCACTCCCAGCATCGCCAGCAGGGTGGCCAACGCGTAGACACCCACCCCCATCCAGTGCACGACGTTGACCGCCCGGCGCGGCACAGGCCACCAGTAGCGCAACGCGCGCGACAGGGTGGTTGCCGCGAACCACCCCGGGTAGCGCGCGATGTTCCGCCGGGCGAGCGCGCGGAAGTGGGCGTCGCGCTCCGCCTCGTTCAGGTGGTCCACGTTGGGCCAGCCCGGCGCCTCGGGCGGGCGGTTGAACGCCCACAGGTTCACGCCCGCCTTGGTGTCGCTCAACACGAACCGGTCGTACCGCGCTTCGTTGCGGGCCACCCAGGGGGCCACCACCACCGCGGCGGTGGCGAGCGCGATGCCCGCCTGCTGCAACAGACTACGAGCTTCGCCGGCGTGGCGTTTCCAGCGCACCAGCAGCGCCGCGCCATTCACGGCGAGCGCCATCAGGCCCAGGGGCGAGCGAATCAGGAAGGCCGCGCCGACCAGGAGACCGCACAGCGCCGCGCGGCGCGCGGTCGGCGCGTCGAGCCACGCCTTCGCCGCGAGCACGATGGCCACGGCGCCGGGCACGCTCAGCGCCTCGGTCATCATGAGCGATGGGGCCATCACGAGGCCCGGATGCAGCGCGGCGCCCCAGGCGGCCAGGACCTCGGTGGTGCGCCCCCCGACGAACGCGCCGATGCGCCCCACCCCGTACACCGCGGCGATGGACAGGATGAGTTGCAGGGCGACCACGGGGGGGAAGAGCCCGCCCGTCACCTTGTAGATCGCCGCGACGAACATGGGATAGAGGGCGCCCCCGTACGCGGTGGGCTCCCCGGCGCGGGCGATGACCCAGTGCCGCTCGAGCACCAGCCCGTCGCCGCGGGCGAGGGATCGGGCCAGCGCGTCGTAGGCAGTCTCGTCCTCGGCGATGGGGGCGTAGCGCGGCCGGTGCAGCACCCGCTCCCCCCAGGTCAGGTCGGGGGGCGCCACCACATCGTAGTCGCGCATCGGGAAGTGCTGGGGCAGGGCCAGCAGCACGACCGCGGCCAGCACGCGCAGCACCGCGCCCACCGTGAGCGCCAGGCGCGCGCTCATCATCGGCCTCGCAGCACGCTGCGGAGCCGTGCGATGTGCACCGCGCGCTGCTCCACGGTCAGCATGAGCATCCACCACACGGCGAGGTAGGCGAGCGCGCCGGCGGCCATCTCGATGGCGAGGGTGGCCCAGCCGATGGCCGGGCGGCGGTGCGCCAGCTGCCACAGCACGACCACGTACGGCACGCCCCAGAGCAGCGGGGTGGCGACGTGGCGCGCCAGCACGCCGAGCGCGATGCCGAAGGTACGGTGCAAGAGTACGGGCACGTACCATGCCGCGGTGAGCAGCGTTGCGCACATGGTGCCCAGCAGCGGTCCCGCCACCCCGTAGCGCGGCGTGAGCGCGAGGCTCAGGCCCAAATTGATCGCCGTGGCGACGACGCTCACGGGGACGAGGCGCGCCACCTGGCCCGTGCCGCCGAAGGCCCAGTCCCACAGCGTGATCACCGCCAGCAGCAGGCCGTTCACGCCCACCACGATGGTCACCAGGTCGCCGGCGTAGCGCTCCCCGCCCACCCAGAGGCTCACGAAGTGGTGGTTGTACGCCACGATCGGCCCCAGCAGGGCGACACTCCACGCGGTGACCAGCGCGGTCAGCTCCAGCAGGCGTGCGTTGAACGTGTCGTGCTCGCCCCGCGCGTGGAGCTCGGCGAGGCCGGCCCAGGTGGCGGTGCCGACGCCCTGCATCTGTCCCTGCGCCAGCTCGGCCAGCCGCTGCGTCACGAACAGCGGCACGACCATGGCGGGGCCCAGCAGCGCGGCCACGATGATGCGGTCCGACATGACGCTCACCCGTCCGCAAAGCTGTCGGATCAGGGTGGGGCGGTTGAGCCGCCAGAGCTCGCCCCAGGCCTCGCTCTGCTTCACCGACCCCCCGGCCGCGCGCGCGATGCCGGCATCGTTCCTGAGCTCGCCCAGGGCGAGCACGCCGAAGAAGAACGCGCCGCCCAGCAGCAGGGCGAGCATCTGTCCCGTGATCCCCCAGCCGCTGTACGCCAGCAGCAACGCCGCGCTCGTGATGATGAGACTCTGGAACAGCAGCAGGAGGTTCACCCGATACCCCTCCTGCCGCGCCTCGGCGAGGTGGCGGAAGGGGAGCAGTGGCGTGAGCAGCAGCGCGGCGGTCGCCACCAGCGCCGCTCGCATCAGATCGGGCCGGTTGGCTGCGCTGACCGGCACCAGATAGCGGATGGCGACCACGAGCATCAGCCCGCCCAGCACCATGAGCGCCGACTGGCGCGCGTAGGCGCGGATGCCCGCCCCCATCGTGGTGTTCAGTGCCCCTCGGTCGGTTCGTCCCACGGCGCGGGCCAGCAGCGGCAGCAGCGCGCCGCCAATCCCCAGCTCCAGCAGCGACAGATAGCCGTACCAGTCGGCCGCCGCGCGCCACGCGCCGTAGCGCTCCTCGCCGAGCCACTCGAGCAGGTAGGGCAGGGCCACCAGCCCGACCACCATGGTGACGGCGGTGAACAGCACGCCGGTCACGTAGTTGAGCGCCGCGCGCCGCGCGCGCATCAGTGGCCGTCTCCGGCGCCGGTGAGCGCCTCGAGGGCCCGTGTGTGGGCGGCGAGCTGCTCCACGAGCCCGGTGTAGTCGGGCGACCACGCGGCGCCGATGGCGTGTGCCACTTGCTCCACGATCCGCTCGCGTCCGGCGTGCGGATCCTCGACCGCGCACTCCGCCAGGCCGAGCAGCCGCAGCAGCCGTGCGATCTTCACGTCGTAGGCGATCCCGATCACGGGCACCCCGTCGGTGAGGGCGTAGATCGCCGCGTGGTAGCGCGTGGCGACACAGCACGCCGCCCGCGCGATGTGCGTCTCGGCGACGTGGCTCGGTCCCACCTCCTGGGGGAGGTGCGGGTGCTCCCGGCGCACCGCGTCGGCCAGCTCGTGGCACAGCGCCAGGTCCTCGTCGTCGCTGAACGACACCCAGCAGATGGTGAGACCGTGGTGCGCCGCCGACCGCGCGGCGGCGAGCCATGTCTCCTGCCAGCGCTCGCGGTGGTAGACGCACGGCACGATCGCCATGGCGTCGCCGGGAGGCTGCGTGCGGGCGAAGGGTGGTGGACGCTGGGCGGCGCGGTCGTACAGCACGGGGTCCACCCCGACCTGGATCGGTGCGCGCAACCCGGCGGCCGAGAGCGCGGCGGCGGCCTCGCTGGAGCGCACCGCCACGAATGCCCCGGATCTGTCCAGCAGTCGCACGAGCGCCGCGGCGCTGGGTGCCGCGTCGAACCGGTCGGCGGCATCGCCGAAGTAGTACACCGGTCGCTCGCAGAATCCGAGGGCCCAGCGCAGCTCGTGCAGCCGCCGCCGCGTGTGCGGCTCGTCTGGCCCCAGCAGCCCACCGAGCCATACCAGCTCGCGCACGGCATGCGGCGCGCGGCCCACGATGGCCCGTGCGGCGCCGCGCCGCTCAAGGAAGCCGCGCCAGAAGCGGCGCCCTAGCGCGAAGGCGGGTACGGGAACGACCTGCACCTCGGGTCCCGGTGCGGCCCTGGCGCCGTCGGCCACAACGCTTCTGACGTCGTAATCGTGCCAATGGCGACCCAGGAAGGCCTGCAGCAGCGCCTCGTCGCCCAGGTTGCCCTTGCCCAGGCTGCCGGCGATGACGGCGTGCGTCTGTCCGGTCGCGCGCACTCCTACTCCGGCTCCGCGAGCTTGCGGGCGACGAGCGCAATGTTGTCGGCGTAGTCGGCTCCCAGCAGGCGAGTGGTCACGAGCGCGGCGAGCGCGAAGCGCAGCGCGGCGAGCGGCGAGCGCCGGCGCGGGGCGAACACGACGCGAAAGCCCGTCGTCTCCAGGCCCGCGGCGGTCAAGTAGGCCCAGAGGTCCTCCACGTTGTAGAGGTGCAGGTGCGTCATGTCCCACCCCAGCGGGGAGCGGATGCAGCGCGCGTTGGGCGTCTGGAGGACCAGCGTGCCCCCCGGCTCGAGGAGCGCCACCAGGCGCTCCAGCAGGGCCAGGCCATGCTCCAGCGGGAGGTGCTCGATCACGTCGAGGCAGAGCACGGCGCCGTAGCGCCGCTCGACCTCATCCAGATCGCGGTAGGTGTGCCGGTACTCCGGCCCGATGTCCTGCGTGTGGTACTCGCCCGTGTAGCCCGCCGCCGCGAACTTCTGCTGCATCCGCAGGTCGCCCGCCCCCACGTCCAACAGGGAAGGCGTGTCCCGCACGGCCTCGAAGTAGAGCTGCTCGACCTCGCTCAGCCCGTCCGACTCCCACCAGCGGCGCACCGGGAAGGCCGGCACGGCGCCGGCCCGCAGGCGCTTGCGCTCCCAGTAGCCGTGGTACGCCAGGTCGCCGCTCATTGCTCTCCGATCACCTGCTCGTAGACGCCGAGGGTCGTGCGCGCGGTGCGGCCCCAGGAGAAGTCGTGCCCGCGCCGCATGGCGCGGGCCGACAGCTCGGCGCGATAGCGGCCGTCGCGCGCGACGCGGTAGAGCATCTGGGCGAGCTCCTTGGTGACGGTCGGATCGAAGGTGTCGCCTCCCGCCCCCAGGACCTCGGGCAGGCTCGTGGCATTGGAGGCGAGGGTGGGGCATCCCGCCGCCATCGCCTCGCACAGCTGGAGCCCGAAGCCCTCGTACACGCTGGGGTAGACGAAGCACAGCGCCTCGGCGTACAGCGCGGGCAGCTCCTCGTCGGCCACGTCCAGCAGGTAGCGCACCCGCTCGGCAATGCCCAGCGAGCGCGCCAGGATGGTCAGCTCCCCCTGGCGGTCTGCGTCCCCGCCGGCCAGCACCAGGCCCGTGTCAGAGACCCCCGCCTCGGCAAAGGCCCGCACCAGGAAGGGGATGTTCTTGCGGTCCTCCCAGCCGCCCACGTAGAACACGTAGCGTTCCGGCAGGTCGTGCCGCTCGCGCGTGCGGCGGCGGTCCTCCGCCGGGACCGGCGCGTTGAAGCGCGGGTCTGCCGCCTCCGGGATCACGCTGATGCGCTCCGCGCTGATCCCCAGGAGCCGCATCAGGTCGCCCTTCGAGTGCTGGCTCGGGGTGATGATGTGGCTCGCTCGGGAGCGCGCCACCTTGTGGTACAGGCTGGTGCGCAGGCCGGAGCGGTGATGGTACGCCTGCGGGATCGCGTCGTGCAGCGTGAGCACCGTGGGGCAGGGACGCCAGCCCGGGAGGCCGAAGTTGAACGGGCTGTGCAGCACGTCCACGGCGTCCTCGCGACAGGCGCGCGGCAGCCACACCTGCTCGAAGCGGAGGTTGCGCATCGGCGGCGAGGTGCGCACCCGGTACGTGGCGGGATCCAGCCGGCGCAGGTGCTCGTCGCTCAGGGGCTGGTCGCTGTACAAAACCAGCTCGACCTCCAGGTCGCCCAGCGCCATCAGCAGGTTCACCGTGTAGCGGTTCCAGCCACGCAGCCGTGGTGACTGGAGCAGGCGCGCGTTGAAGCCGACCTTCACGGGGCCCGGCCTCCCACCGTGTCATAGCAGGCCTCCACCAGGTCGATGCTCCTGGTCGGGGCGCAGTGAGCTTCCACCAGCCGGCGGGCCTCGCGGCGCACCGCGCGATAGTGCGACGGGTCGGTCAGCAGGCGAACGGTGCGCTCGATCAGCCCCGCATCGTCCTCGGCGACGCCCGCGTGCACGCCGTCCGCAGCGGGAATGCCCTCGACCCCCTCCCCGGTCGTCACCACCGGCACCCCGAGGGCGAAGGCCTCGAGCACCTTCACCTTCATCCCGCTGCCGCTCGCGGGCGTGTACAGCATCACATCCGTGGCGGCGAAGTAGGGCAGGATGTCCGGCACGTTCTCGTACACCTCCACGCTGCGCATGGGGAGGTGCCGCGCCATCGCGCTGCGGGCATCCCGTCCCACGAGAAGGAGCCGCGCGTCGGGGACGCGCCGCCGGATCTCGGGCCAGAGGCGGGTGATCAGGCGGTCCCCCGCCGAGCGGGTGGGATACCAGTCGAACGAGCCGATGAGGCCCACGATGGGGCGCTCGTGCACCGCGCCGTCGGCGCCGAAGGGGTAGTTGTGGAGATCGAGGCCGAGTGGCACGGTGTGCACGGTCGCGCGCGGCGCGATCTGCGCGATGCGAGTCGTGAGCCGGGGGGTGAGCGTGCTGATGGTGGGATAATGGCGCAGCAGCCTCCGCTCGGCCAGGCGGGTCGCGACGCGCAGCACCGCGTCCTTGGGCGACCTGAGCGGGGCCGCGGCCAGGTCCAGCTCGAACAGGTAGTGGATGTTGAGGAGTGCCTGCCGGGCGTGCGCCCACCCGATCCACCCGGTCCACAGCTGCTCGAGGTGCAGCACGTCGTATCCCTCGGCGAGGCGCGCCTGCAGATCGCGCTTCAGATCCGGGCCGAACACGTATCCGTACGGCCGCCACAAGGACTCCACCTTGCGCGTGAGCGCGGTGCGCGTGGGATAGGTGTAGAGGCGCAGGTCGTAGTCGCCCCCACGGTACATCTCGTCGGTCGCGTTGCGATCGAACGCGGAGCGACACACGGCAAAGGTGGTCACCCGATGTCCCCGCTCGGTGAGGCCCCGCAGCAGCGCGTAGAACCACCGTCCCGCCGCGTTCCCGAACGGGAGCGGCGGGTCGGGCAGCACGAGGACGATGTTTCGGGCGGTCACGGCGCGACGAGGTCCAGGAGGCGCGCGTCCAGCGTCTTCGGCTCGAGATGCGCGTGGTGCCACTCGAGTCGCTCGTCGCGGTGACTGTGGCTGTCGGGGTCGCTCCAGATTCGCCGGGCGCGCTCGACGAACTCCTCGGCCGTGCGCGCCAACGCGACCGGGCTGTCGTCGAACAGTGGATCGAAGAGCGGCCCCACCGACGACAGGACCTGGGCGCCCGCGCTCATCGCCGCCATCGCCGAGGTGCGGCGACCCGTGAGCCCGTCGCCGAACGGAGCCAGGACCAGCGGGGCCCGGCTCAGCAGCGGCAGCACCTCTTCGGCGGGTAGCCGCCCGCGGCAGCTCCACTCCGCCCGCCACCACCTCCCCACCACGTGGTGGTCCCGTACCTCCTGCTCGTCCGCGCCGATCACGATGAGCGGCGGCGTCGCGCCGATCGCCTCGACCGCCGCCACGATCCAGCGCCACTCGAGTCCCGCCGCGAACGGGGAGAAGACGACCGGCGCCGTGAGCGGCGGCTGGGTCGGGAGCTGACTGAGCGGCTCCCCCAGATTGCTCCCCACGCGCACCACCTGTGCACGGTGCCCCAGCGCAGCGGCCCAGGCGGGCACGGCGGTGACCACGCCGTCCACCGCCCCGAGCAGGCGGCGCAGCTGCCGCTTCTGGATCGGGCCCAGCACCAACCAGGGCACCCGCGTGGGGGGCACCCACGTCTCGTGCACGAACAGGCTGGTGTGCAGGCCCAGCTCCCGGGCTGCCCGCGCCACGCGCTCGGGGAAGCGCGACACGCCCCGCCGGCCGTAGAGGAACGGCACGTACTGGATCAGCACGGCCTCGGCCCCCTCGTCGCGCCACCGCGCGGCGATCGCCGCCGGCTCCTCGTCGCGCGTCCCCAGCACCTGGACCTCATGCCCGGCATCCTTCCAGTGCCGCCGGAGCCGCGCCGTGTGGTCCGTCACCCCCCCGGGGGTTTCGGGAAAACCGGGTGAAACGATCCGGATGCTCGTCACGCGCGACTCACGGCGCCGCCGTAGATCGGCTGCGTGAACTGGGCCGTTGACAACCACTCTGCCTCGGGCAGTGTTTGGATCGCTTCCCTCGACGGAGTGATGGGCGGTTTGGGCTCGTACCTCTTGGTGTTCGCGGTCGCCGCGGCGTGCTGCGCGCTGTTCGTGCCCCTGGCGGGAGCGTTGGGCCAACGCTTGGGAGCGATGGACGACACGCGGAAGCCGCCGGTCCCGCGCATCGGGGGCGTCGCCATCGGGCTGGGGGCGTTCACCGGCCTCGTCCTGGTCGGTTTGGTGTTCGTGCCCACCGGCCTCACGCTGCTCGCCACGTCGCGCTCCATCGGTCCCGTGCTGGCGGGCACGCTCGCCATACTGCTGCTCGGCGTCGTGGACGACATGCGCCCCGTACCCGCCTGGGGCAAGTTCGCCGTGCAGGTGGGTGTTGCGGCGGCGATGTACGCGGTGGGAGTGCGCGTCGCGTTGCTCTCCTTGCCGTTCGGGCCCGTGGACCTGGGCCCGGCGCTCGGGTTCGTGGTCACCGTGCTGTGGCTGGTCGGCATC
>CP070716.1:492246-507809 GCA_020350425.1 Gemmatimonadota bacterium | reverse complement strand
GTTCGCGAGGAGCGGCCACGAAGACGTTCGCGATGGGCACCAGCGAATCCACCAAGATTCGCAGCCCCGGTGCGACGTACCCGTCGTCGTTCACCACGAGTATGGTGAAATCGGACTCAGCGGCGGGATCCTGGGCCGTCGAGGCTCGCCAGGGAAGCAGGAGAGCCAGGACCAAGACAACGAGTGGACGTCGCGACATATTTACTGCCCCATCGGCTGAAGGTCGATCCAGGGTGGGACCGTCCCGACGCCTGGAAGCACAGAATCAAACCGCAATCGCCACGCGAGGCAAACCGACCGTGACACACATGCGACGCTGGGGGCGTGCTCTCGTCGTGATACCCCTCTTGGCGCTCGGCGTGCGCGCCCAGGCTGCCGCGCAGCAGACGCCCACACGGGTCATCCTGTTCATCGGCGACGGGGTGGGCACGGCGTACTGGACGGCGGCTGCGTTCGCCGCGGACGACCTCGCGGTGCGACGGCTCCCCGTGGTGGGCCTGGTGGATACGCGCAGCGCCAGCGACAAGGTCACCGACAGCGCCGCGAGCGCGACCAGCTACGCGACAGGGATCGAGACCTACAACGGCGCCATCGGAGTGGATGCCGACTCGCTGCCGGTCACGACGGTGCTCGAGGTCGCCGCGCAGCGCGGCATGGCCACGGGACTGGTGGCCACGTCGCGCATCACGCACGCCACGCCGGCGGCCTTCGCCGCCCACGTGCCGAGCCGCGGCTCGGAGTGGGAGATCGCTCGCCAGATCGCCGAGCAGGGGGTCACGGTCGTGCTGGGCGGTGGCCTGGCCGCGTTCCAGGATTCCACCCGGCCCGATTCGCTCGATCTGCTGACACCGATCCGAAACGGCCACACCTACGTCGAGACGGCGGAGCAGCTGGCCACGCTCGACCCCGACACCGTGCGGAGTCTGTTCGGGCTGTTCACGCCGAGCCACATGCCGCACGCCGCCGACCGCTCGCCGACCCTCCCGCAGATGACCGCGGCGGCGATCGCGGTGCTCGACCACGATTCGGATGGCTTCTTCCTGATGGTCGAGGCTTCGCAGCCGGACTGGCGGGGCCACAGCAATGAGCCGTTGGAGGCGGTGACGGCCGAGATGCTGGACTTCGATGCCGCCATCGGCGCGGCACTCGAGTACCGCCACAAGCACCCCGAGACCCTGATCGTCGTGACCGCCGACCATGAGACGGGCGGCCTTGCCCTGCAGTACGACTCGAGCCGCACGCTGGTGGCGAGCTACACGACGGGGTCTCACACGGCGAGCATGGTCCCCCTGTTCGCCGTCGGACCGGGCGCCGAGCACTTCGGCGGCATCAGGTCGAACGCCGAGGTCGGGAAGCTGCTGCTGGAGATTGTCGGGCGGGGCACGGCCGGGGGAACCTGACCGCACGGCCGGGGCTATATTCAACGACGATGTTCGGCACCTCCCGATGCCGGCGCTCCGGCGTCCCCGCACTGCTGGTGGCCGCGCTCTACGCGACGGCGGCCGCGTGGGCCCCGATCGCCCACGCTCACGCTGAAGTGCAGCAGGCGGACGCCGCCGTCGGGACCGAGCGTTCTCACGACGGCCCGCGGTTCCACTCCGACGCGCTCTGTGGCATCGGCGTCCACCCCGAGCTGGCCCAATCTGCGGTACCCGACATCACCACGCCGGCGGCCGGGGTCGCCGCCATCGGCCTCCCGACCATGGTCGCGCCGACTTCCGGCCCCGAGCACTGCGCCAGCCTTCCCCGAGCACCGCCCACGCGCTAGCACCTCCGCCGACAGGTGGCTTCCCGGCTTCGGACGGGACACATTGGCAATGGCACCGAGGAGGTACGGGTGAAGCGCACACCAACTGCGCTCCTGATCGCTCTGACCGTTGGGGTCGCCGCCACGCCGGCGCCGGCCCAGCAGCCCGCACAGCCCGATTCGCTGCAGCGCGAGATCGAGCGGCTCAAGGCGCGCCTGGATTCGTTGCAGCGGGTGCTCGAGGAGCTCGTACGGGAGGGGGGCGACACCGTGACGGTCGTGGACGAGCTCGCGGCATTGCGCGCGGCCGCGGCGGCGGCAGCCGAAGAGGGAATGGCCGGGCAAGACACGACACAGCAGCAGGTGAGTCGCACGCGCGCGCTCCAGTCGCTGAACCCCGAGATCAGCGTGACCGGCGACGTCGTCGGCGCGGGCCTGTTTCCGGATGGCGAAGACGCTCGCGCCACGGCGATCCCGCGCGAGTTCGAGTTCGCCTTCCAGGCCGCGCTGGATCCCTACTCCTACACCAAGGTGTTCTTGAGTTATGAAGAGCCCCTTGAAATCGCCGGGTTCCCCGAGGAGGACGAGGGGCACGAGCACGGGGGCGGCCTGCACTTGGAGGAAGCCTATCTCTACTGGGTCGGGCTGCCGGGCCACATCGGGCTCAAGGCGGGGAAGTTCCGCCAGGAGATCGGCCTGTACAACCGGTGGCACACCCATGCGCTGCTCGAGGTCGACCGCCCGCTTCCCGCGGTCGTGTTTCTCGGCGACGACGGCCTGATTCAGACGGGGCTCTCCCTCACGTCTCCCACGCTGACCGTGGGACCCAGCGCGAATTCCGCCTACTTCCAGCTTACCGCGGGCACCAACCACGCGCTATTCGAGGACGGCGGCCAGCCGAGCTACCTGGGCCGGTTGCAGAGCTTCTGGGACCTGGGTCCCAGCACCTACTTCCAGGTCGGCGCCACCGGAGTGTACGGGCGCAACAGCGACTCCAGCCTCTCGACGCGACTGCTCGAGCTGGATTTCGCCTTCCGCTGGGCTCCGCCGGAGCGGGTGCTGTACCAGGACTTCCAACTCAAGGGCGAGTGGTACTGGGTCGAGAAGGAATTCGACCTCCCGGCCGGCGGGACCACGCTCGGGCGGGGCGGCTGGGCCCAGGCCAACTACCGATTCGGCAGGCGCTGGATCGCGGGCTTCCGCGGGGATTACCTCGAGGCGCGCAGCGGCGACCCCGACATCTACCAGCTCGTCCCGAGCCTCTCCTGGTGGCAGAGCGAGTGGGTGCGGATCCGCCTGCAGTACAACTACTTGAAGCCGGCAAGCAGCGGCGGCAACCATACGGTCCTCCTTCAGGTGGTCTGGGCGATCGGACCACATCGGCACGAGAGTTACTGACGGTGACGGAGATCGAGATGATGAAGAAGGCCAGACAGGGAGCGACGGTACTCGCACTGGTGGCGCTCGCGGCCGCACCGGCGGACGCGCAGGACAAGCTCCAAGTGGTGACCACCCTCCCGACCTACGCGGCCATCGCCCGTGAGGTGGCAGGCGAGTATGCCGATGTGTCGGCCATCGCGCGGGGCGACCAGGACCCCCATTTCGTCCACCCGCGCCCGAGCTTTGCCGCCACTGTACAGAACGCAGACCTGTTCGTGATGACGGGGCTCGACCTCGAGCTGTGGGTACCGGCGATTCTGGACCGGGCAAACAACCCACGGGTCATCGAGGGCGCTCCCGGAAACGTCGTGGCCTACGCCGGCGTGACCCTCCTCGAGGTCCCCGAGAGTGCGTCCAGGTCCGGCGGGGACGTTCATGTCTTCGGCAATCCCCATATCCACACGGACCCGATCAACGCCATCATCGTCGCGCTCAACATCGGCCTGGGGCTCTCGCGGGTCGACCCGAGCCACACGGCGACGTACGAGGCCAACGTGCGCAGCTTTCGGAATCGTGTGCTGCGACGGCTCTTCGGCGACCAGCTGGTCGAGCTCCTCGGTGCAGAGACCCTGTTCGACCTGGCTCGGACGAATCGGTTCTGGGAGTTCGCCGAAAGCCAGAGCTACCAAGGAAAGCCACTTACCGACTACCTCGGCGGCTGGCTGGCGGAGGGCGCCGCGTTCCGTGATCGCCGCATGGTGTGTTACCACAAGAACTGGGCGTACTTCAGCGCACGCTTCCGCATCCAGTGCGCGATGTACGTGGAGCCGAAACCCGGCATCCCTGCGGCACCCGGGCACGTGGCCGACGTGATCGAGTTCATCGAGCGGGAAAACATCCCAGTGCTCTTTGCCGCCAACTACTTCAGCCAACGCCAGGTCGAGCGGGTCGCCTCCCGCACGGGCGCAGCACCGCTCATGGTACCGGAGCACGTCGACGGCGAAGAGGGGGTCGACGACTACTTCGCGCTCGTCGACACCTGGGTGACGCGCCTGGCCCAGGCCTTCATCGCCTCGATGGGAGCCCACCCCTAGCGCGGGGACACCCCGATGACAGACGACCACCCACGGAGTGACGCATGGAACTGATGATGCCGGCCTTGGTGGCCTCCCTCATTCTGATGGGACTGCACGCGTACCTCGGCATCCACATCATCGCCCGCGGCGTGATCTTCGTAGATCTCGCGCTGGCGCAGGTGGCCGCACTGGGGTGGGCGGCGGCGGGCCTGGGACTGGGTCACCAGCTCGGCGCGATGTTAGGCATCCCGGAGAGCGGCGCGAACTATCTGGTCGGTCTCGGGACCGCGCTCGTTGCCGCCGCCCTGTTCAGCCTGAGCCGGATGGAGCAGACGCGCGTGCCTCAGGAGGCGATCATCGGGATCGTGTACGTCGTGGCGTCGGCCGGCACCATCCTGCTCGCATCGCAGGCTCCGCGCGGCTCCGAACACGTGGAACATCTCCTGACGGGGGGCCTGTTGTGGGTGACGTGGCCGGAGATCTGGCGGATGGCCACCGTGTACGCGGTCCTCGGCATCGTGCACTGGCTCCTGCGGAAACGCTTCCTGGTGATCTCCCTGCGGCCTCATGAAGCGAAGTCACGAGGGTGGTCGGTTCGGTGGTGGGATTTCCTCTTCTACGCGATCTTCGGCGTGGTGGTCACCATTTCCGTGGCGATCGCCGGCGTGCTGGTGGTGTTCAGTTTCCTGGTCATCCCCGCCGTCATCGCGTTCCTGTTCACATCCATGACCGCTCGCCTGATGGTCATCGCCTGGGCTTCGGGGACGGCGGCCACGGTGTTGGGACTTTACATCTCATACGTGAGTGATCTTCCGACGGGGCCCGTCGTGGTCTGCGCCTTCGCGCTGGCGCTCATCCTTGCCTTCGCGCTGCGCCGAGTCCTCGGCAGGCCCTTGGGGCGGGATCGGCACCCCGGGGAAACGTGGGAGCAGGTCGTACCGGCTGAGCCGCCCCCGGGAGGCAGCGCCTGAGAGGCGCGGGGTAACATCCTCCCAACCGGCGTGTTACCTTAGTAGCCCGAGTGTGCCCGGGGGCCGGCGGTGAACCGCTCCCCCGGACTAAGCCGCCGTAGACGCGAAGCGAGACGCGTCGCGGCGGTTGGTGTTCCCGCCGCCCCTGCGGCTCAGTGAGAGACTCCGATGGCAGCTCAGTCCACGATCCGCTCCACCATCGCCGGCGTCGAGCCGCGCGGGCAGGTGCATTGGAACCTCCCGCCCGCCGGCCTCTACGAGACCGCGGTCCGCCGTGACGAAGGAACGATCGTCGCCGGTGGACCGTTCATCGCCGTCACCGCACCGCACACCGGCCGCTCACCTGGCGACAAGTTCATCGTGCGCGAGCCGGGATCGGAAGCCGACATCTGGTGGGGCAAGGTCAACCAGCCGATGGAGGAAACGCACTTCGAGCTGCTGCTGCGTGACGTGCGCGAGTACCTGAGCGCCCAGGACCCGCTCTTCGTGCGGGACGTGTTTGCCGGTGCCGCCCCCGCCTACCGGATCCCGGTACGCTTCGTCACCACGAACGCGTGGCACGCCCTGTTCGTGTACAACATGTTCCTGCGACCGGCGACGGAGGCGTTGGAGAGCTTTCTGCCGGGATTCACGGTGCTGCACGCCCCCGAGATGCAGGCCGACCCCAAGCGCCACGGCACCCGAAGCGGGGCGTTCGTCGTGATCAACTTCGCGGAGCGTCTCGTGCTGATCGGGGGCACCCGCTACGCCGGCGAGCTCAAGAAGTCGATGTTCACGATCCTCAACTACCTCTACCCGAAGCAGGGCATTCTCTCGATGCATTGCTCTGCCAACGTCGGTCCCCGAGAGGACGTTGCGGTGTTCTTCGGCCTCTCGGGCACGGGCAAGACGACGCTCTCCACCGACTCCGTCCGCCGCCTCGTCGGCGACGATGAGCACGGCTGGAGCCGCGAGGGCGTGTTCAACTTCGAGGGCGGCTGCTATGCGAAGGTGATCCGGCTGTCGGAGGAGGGGGAGCCCGACATCCACGCGACGACCGAGATGTTCGGAACGATCCTCGAGAACGTGGTGTTTGACCCCGCGACGCGCGCCGTCAGGCTCGACGACGACTCGATCACGGAGAACACCCGGGCCTCGTACCCCATCTATTTCATCCCGAATCACGTGCCCGAGGGCCGAGCCGGTCACCCCGACAACATCCTGTTTCTCACCGCCGACGCGTTCGGCGTTTTGCCCCCCGTCGCCCGGCTCACGCCCGATCAGGCGATGTACCACTTCCTCTCGGGATACACGGCCAAGGTCGCCGGCACGGAGCGCGGCGTCACCGAGCCGCAGGCCACGTTCAGCGCGTGCTTCGGCGCCCCCTTCCTGCCACTGCACCCCGGCGTGTACGCCCGCATGCTCGGCGAGCGCATTGCCGAACACCGGGTGCGCTGCTGGCTGGTGAACACCGGCTGGACGGGAGGCCCGTACGGCGAGGGCAGCAGGATGAACCTGCCCTACACGCGCGCGATGGTGACTGCGGTGCTGAGCGGCGCACTCACGGAGGTCGCCACCCGCACCGACCCGGTGTTCGGGCTGGAGGTCCCCACCGCGCTGCCGGGTGTACCCGCGCGGCTGCTCGACCCCCGCAGCACCTGGTCGGACCCCCACCGGTATGACGACCAGGCCGCGAGGCTCGCCACCATGTTCCGCGACAACTTCGCGACCTACGCCGACCAGGTCTCAGCGGCGGTGCGGGCGGCCGGTCCGCGGATCTGAGCAACCGGACGATGGCGGTAGCGGGCAACTTCGAGGTCATTCGCGACCCGCTGTGGAACAACATCCGGGTCGATGCGGACGCGCTGCGGGTCGTCGACAGCGTACCGTTCCAGCGCCTGCGCTACATCCGCCAACTCGGACACGCCTACCTGGTCTACCCGGGGGCCACGCACACGCGGTTCGAGCACGCCCTGGGGACGTATCACCTCGCCCGGCGCGCGCTCACCCTCCTCGCGGAACGGGGTGAGCTCGGGGGCATCCCCGCCGAGGAGAGCACGCTCGTTGGGCTGGCCGCGCTGCTGCACGACATCGGACACTATCCGTTCTCCCACACGTTGGAGGAAGCCGGGCTTCCCTCTCACGAAACGATCACGCGCCAGCAGTTCGGGCATCCAGAGCTCAGTGCCGCGCTCGCCGGGTTCGGGGTCGGGTCGGTCGAGCAACGGGTCGAGCAGCTGATCCGTGGCACCAGCGGTTCGGCGCTGCAGGGATTGATCTCCGGCTCGCTCGACCTGGACAAGATCGAGTACCTCACCCGTGACGCCCGCATGTGCGGGGTGCCCTACGGCACCGTCGACGTCGACCGGCTGATTCACTCTCTCACGGTGGTGACGGGGCCCGACGGGGCCCGCACGATCGGGGTGCACGAGAAGGGCGTCAGCGCGCTCGAGTCGCTGCTCTTCGCCAAGTACCAGATGTACCGCAACGTGTACTGGCATCACGCGGTGCGCAGCGCCACGGTCATGTTCAAGCGACTGGTGCGCACCGCGATCGCGCGGGGGGAGCTCGATGCGGCGTGGATCCCCGACAGCACTGACGAGGCGCTCATGGAAGCCGTGGGTGCCGTGCGGGATCGCGAGCTGGCGGAGCGGCTACGGGGACGGCAACTCTACAAGCGGGCGCTGGACCTGCGGGCCACCGAGGTCCCGGCGGGAGCCGGCGAGTGGATCGCACGGGAGCCGGATCTCACCGAGCGCGTCGAGGACCGTCTCGCGAGCGAGCTGGGGCTCGAGCCCGGCGAGCTGCTGCTCGACTACCCCGCGAAGCACGCCATGCTCGCCGTCGACCTCCCGCTCCTGCTGCGCGACGGTCGGGTCACCAGCCTCGCGGATGAAGAGAACACCGGTCTCCTCACGATCGAGCGCGTGGCCGACGAATTGCACATGGGGGCGCGGCACCTGCGCGTGTTCGTGGCTGAGCCAACGGTGCTGGATCGGCGGGCGGTTCTCGCGCTGGTGGAGCGCAGCGCAGCGGAGGTGGCAGCGGCGCTGGAGGACCGGGGCCCGCTGCTCGCTGTCCGCGGCTAGGCCTCGTTGCCCTCACGAGGCTGCCCTCCCGCCTCGGCCAGGCGGCGCGCCAGGGCGCGGAAGTAGGCCGCCTCTTCCTGACGACCACCCTCCTCCATCTGCAGCGCACACGCCTCCAGCGCGTAGAGGATCGGACCGAGGTGCTCGGCCGCGAGCGCTCCGACTGTCTCGGGGTTGGGTCCCTGTGTCACGCCCCGGCGGACTGGGCCATGGGCTGCCGCTCGACGACTTCCTCGACGCTGTCGATGCGCACCACGATGACCGTGACGTTGTCGAGCCCGCCGCGCCGGTTGGCTTCGGCAATGAGCCCGTCCACCAGCTCGGCCGGCGACCTGCCCGACCGCATGAGCGCCGAGAGGTCGCTGTCCTCCAGCATGCCCGTGAGGCCGTCGGACGCGAGCAGGAAGAGGTCCCCACCGCGCAGCGCCCCCACGTAGATGTCAGGGGCAACATGGCTGTTGGCACCCACGCACCGCGTGATCACGTTGCTGTACGGATGGGTCCGCGCCTGCTCGGGCGTGAGATACCCAGCGTCCACCTGCTCCTGGACGTAGGAGTGATCCTTGGTGATCTGCAGCAACTCGTCGTCCCGCAGCACGTAGGCGCGACTGTCACCGACCTGCCCAATGAGGTAGCGCGGTCCGTTGATCACCATGGCCGTCGCCGTGGTGCCCATCCCGCGCTTGTCCTGCTCCACCAGCGTGCGCTGGAAGATCTGCCCGTTGGCGTCCACGATCGACTGCTTGATGATCTCGGCAGCCTCGGGGTCCGGCCGGCCGGCCACACCCTCGAGGGCTTTGGCCACGATCCGCACCGCCATCTCGCTCGCGACCTCACCCGCGGCGTGTCCACCCATGCCGTCGGCCACGATGAACACCCCGTGATCCGGGATCATGAGGTAGCTGTCCTCGTTGCCCGAGCGCACGACACCCACGTCGGTGCGCCCCGCACAGGTGAATCGGACAGTGTGTGGCACGTTAGCGAGCGCCTAGTATCACGAGAGCGATGGCAATGAGGCCGACCACGATCAACCCGAAGAGCCACCACGGCAGCCCACCCTCGGACTGCTTCGCCCGGGGAGCCTGCGGCTTCGCCGCAGCGTCGAGGCGCGGCGACGGCGTCGTGGGTCGATCGGGCGACGCAGCCGGCCGCGGAGCAGCCGGCACCTCGGGCGTCGCGGCCCGGGGGCCCGAGACACCCCGTACCTCCTGCACTGCGCTGATGACCTTGGTCGAGCTCCCCTTCGCCGCGTCGATCGTATCGTCGGTCGGCTCGAAGATCACCTGCACGTCGCCGAACCGGATCAGCGAACCGGGCGCGAGTGGCACCTCTCCCGTCACCCGGTCCCCGTCCACCATCGTGCCGTTCGTGGACTCCAGATCCACCAGGATCCAGATCCCCTCACGGCGTTGCAGCTTCGCGTGCGTGGTGGAAATGCTCTCCTCGGGAAGGCAGACATCGTTGTACTCCGCTCGGCCGACGTTGACCACCGGGACCTTGATGGGGAACCGCTGGCCTTTCAGCTGGCCGCTGCGAACTACCAGATTGGCCAGGATCTCCGCCGTCGACGGCCTGGCCGTCGCCGACGGCTTCGCCGGCTTCGTCACGCCCGGTGCAGAGACCCGGACCCCGGGCACGCCATGGAGCGTGTTGCTCAGGCGGTGCTCCGCGCCCGGAGGCGGCACGGCGGGTGGCGCTGGAGGTGCCGGGGGCGCGGTGTCGGCGTAGAACCGAAACTCGTACTCACCGCACTTGATCACGTCGCCTCGAGCAAGCAGCTGCTGTCCGTCAATCTTCTGACCATTCACCAGTGTGCCGTTGGTGCTGCTGTCGATCACGAGGTACCCCTTGGGGGTCGCCATGATCTCGGCATGTCGGCGCGACACGTTCTTGCTCGTCGCCACGACGTCACAGCTCGCATCCCGCCCCACGGTCAGGGAGGTACCCGTCACGACATACTCACGACCGTCGTCCAGGGAGACGAGGCGTCCACCGGTCCCCACGGTAGCTTGGCGCCCCGCCGCGGGGCGGGCGCCCTCGGCCATGGCCGCCGGATCCACCGCCTGCACATACTGGGTGCTGCCGCTGCGCCGCTCGTCGACGAACAGCAGCTCCTGCCCGGCGATCTCGACCTTGTCCCCGTGGAGCAGCGGATGGGGCTGCGGACCCAGGCGCACACCGTTGACGAAGACAGTACTGCCCTCGTCCGCGAGGCGAATCGCCACCTGGCCGTCGGCGAGCCCCTGGAGAATGGCGTGGTGGGGCCGTATCCCCTCCCCCGACAGGGTGACCAGGGCCGATGCGTCGGCGCCGATCGTCGAATCCCCTGCCGGAATCGCGTGGCGCTCGCCGCCGACCTGCAGATATGACATCCGGTGTGACCTCGAACAGCTGGCGTGATGTCGAAAAGCTAGTCCGGCCTCGGAGGCCTTGCAACTCGGCCGGTACTCACAGCCCGACCTCCATCCCCTCCTCGAGCTCTCCCGGCTTCTTCTCGGCCTTCCTGAGCCAGCGCCAGAACACGAACGACCCCACGACGACCGTCAGGTATCCGACCATGACCCGCCATAACAGCACGTACACGGGCGTGAGCTCGCGCGGCACATAGATGGACATGACCGCCGCCGAGAGTACCTCCGCGATCCCCGACCCTCCGGGGGTCGGCGCGAAGTACAGGAGGAAGACGATGAGTGTCTGGAGCACGACCACGTCGACCCCGTGCGCGGGGATGTCGAGGGCGCGCAGCACGATGAACCCGGCCAGCAGCTTGTTGGACATCGCCACGCCCGTGAAGACCACGGCACCCAGCAGCGACAGCCAGCCTCGGCCCTTGAAGAAGGCGACGATGGCTTCGTGGGCCCGATCGATGCCCGGGTTCAACGCCTCCACGCGATTGGCCAGCTTCGCGCTGCCGCGCCGCTCCAGCGCCCGTACGATGCGATGGGCGAGCTTGCGGGCTACCCCGGGGAAGATGACCAGGAAGAGGATGATCGCACCGACCGTGATGAAGCCGCCGAGGCTCAACCAGTAGAGCTGCCGGAGCGACAGCACCCCGAGCACGCCGTGTTCCTCCAGGGACTCGCCGGCTCCGAAGTAGATGGTCAGCGGACCGGCCACGCCGAAGAAGAGGATGGTCGCGACGAAGCTCATGAACGTGACGACCATCGCGACCGGCAGCGGCGTGCCGAACCGCTTGAGCGTGTAGATCCCGACCGGCCCCCCGCCGGCCTGCGAAGGGGTGAGCAGCGTGCCCCAGGCGTTCATCCCGGCCGACATGATGCATCCCCTGAGCGTGGTCTCGGGATGCACGTGCTTCGCCAGCACGTAGAGCCTCAGGCCCCCACCGATCCAGTCCATCGACGCCACCACCACGCCCAGCAGCACCCAATGCCACTTGAGGGAGACGATGGCCCGGGCGAACAGCTCCAGATTGTTGCCGTAGAAGAGGAGACCGCCAAACACGATCACGGAGATGAGCGCGAACACTTCCAGTCCGCGCCGCAACAGGCGGGGCACGAGGGGAGCTGCCATGGCGGCGGTCAACGTACCGCCCGGGTCGCGCTCCCGTCAACGCCGGCGGCCGGCTATGCTTCTCCCCATGCCCCACGACCGGATCGTCGTCCAGGGCGCCCGCCTCCACAACCTCAAGGGCATCTCCCTGGACATCCCACGGCGGGCGCTCACGGTGATCACCGGACCCTCCGGATCCGGCAAGAGCAGCCTCGCATTCGACACCCTCTACGCGGAGGGGCAGCGGCGCTACATCGAGTCGCTGTCCACGTACGCCAAGCAGTTCCTCGAGCGGATGCCGAAGCCGTCGGTCGACCGCATCGACGGCGTCTCCCCCGCGGTGGCGATCGAGCAGAAGAACCCCACCACGTCGAGCCGCTCCACGGTGGGCACGGCCACCGAAATCCACGACTACCTGCGCCTCCTCTGGGCCCGGGTCGGCCGACCGCACTGCCATGCGTGCGGCGCACCGGTCAGAGTGGATTCGCCAACCACCGCGGCCGACCGGGTGATCGAGGGCCTCGCCGGCGAGGACGCGCTCATCTGCTTCCCCTTGCCACCGGTCACCCGGATCGGCCACGAGGGCGTGGTCGAGAACCTTCGGGCCATGGGCTTCGTGCGCGTGCTGATCAAGGGTGCCGTGCACCGGCTCGACGAGCTCCCCAAGCGAGCGCGGCTGGATCGAGGGGGAATCGACGTCGTGGTGGACCGGATACGGGTCTCCGACGGTGTCCGCGGGCGCATCGCCGACTCGCTGGCCCTGGCCTTTGCCGAGGGCGAAGGCCTGGCGGAGGCCCGGAGCGAGGGGGAGATCCTGCGGTTCTCCCGGCACCCCCGCTGCACCGCGTGCGACACGGCGAGCCTGGCGCTCACCCCCAGCCTCTTTTCCTTCAATAATCCCCGTGGGGCGTGCCCCACCTGCAACGGGTTCGGGGCGGTGCTGGAGTACGAGGAATCGCTCATCGTTCCCGATCCGGACCGCAGCCTGGCGGAGGGCGCACTCGATCCCTGGACCAAGCCCCGCTACACCCGGCGGCGACGCCTGTTGCGGGACATCGCCAGGGAGCGCGACGTCCCGTGGGACGTGCCGTGGCGCAAGCTCACGGCGGCCCAGCGACGCTTCCTGCTGCACAATGCGCGTGGCCGCTTCAAGGGGATCGTCCCGTTCCTGCGTGCCCTGGAGCGGAAGCGCTACAAGCAGTACATCCGCGTCTTCCTGCGCCAGTATCAGAAGGCGAACCCCTGCCCCGCCTGCGGCGGCGCACGCCTTCGGCCCGAGGCGCTCGCCGTGCGGTTGGGTGACGACACCATCGGCGACGTCAGCCGCCTCACGGCCGATGGCGTCGCCCAATGGCTGGAGCGACTCGACCTGACGCCGTTCGAGCGGGGCGTCGCCGCCACGATCCTGCGCGAGCTCAGCGATCGGGTGGCGTTCCTGCGCGACGTGGGGCTCGGCTACCTCACCCTCGACCGGCAGACCCGCTCGCTCTCGGGTGGCGAGGCGCAGCGGATCGCGCTGGCCAACGCCCTCGGCTCCCGCCTGGTCGACACCCTCTACGTGCTGGACGAGCCATCCATCGGGCTGCACCCGCGGGACATCGACCGCCTCCTCGCGCTGCTCAAGCGGCTGCGCTCGGCGGGCAACACGGTCGTCATCGTGGAGCACGACCCGGCCACGATCCGGGCCGCCGACCACATGGTGGAGCTGGGCCCGGGGAGCGGCGCGAACGGCGGCGAGGTCGTGTACGCCGGACCGGTGGACGGCGCCGAGCCCGCCGGCACCCTCACCGGGCAGTACCTCGCGGGGGAGCGGCGGATCGCCATTCCCTCGGCCCGTCGGCGCCTCGGACCCCAGTGGCTCACTCTGAACGGGGCGCGGCTCCACAACCTCGCGGGAGTGGATCTGTCGATCCCGCTGGGGACGCTCACCGTCGTGACCGGCGTGTCCGGCTCAGGCAAGTCCACGCTGGTGCACGACGTGCTGTACCGGCACCTGGCCCTGCGGCTCAAGGGGGCGCACGGCGCCAAGGAGCACCTGGGCGAGCCGGTGGGCGAGGTCGCGGAGCTCACCGGGTGGGAGAGTCTCGAGGACGTGGTGCTGGTCGACCAGTCTCCCATCGGCCGCACCCCGCGCTCCAACCCGATCACGTACGTGCGGGCGTTCGACGAGATCCGGAACCTGTTCGCCGCGCAGCCGCTCGCACGGGCCCGCGGGTACACGCCAACCACGTTCAGCTTCAACGCCGCCGACGGTGGCCGCTGCCACGCATGCGACGGCGCCGGTCACGTGCTGGTGGAGATGGTCTTCCTCGCCGACGTCTTCGTGCCGTGCGAATTCTGCGGCGGGACGCGCTTCGAGCCCGAGGTACTGGACGTCAGGATCAAGGGGCTGTCGATCCACGACGTGCTGGACCTCACGGTCGAGCAGGCGATGAGCCGGTTCCGTCACCAGGAACGGCTGGGCAAGTCGCTGTGGCACCTGCAGCAGGTCGGGCTGGGCTACCTGCGCCTGGGCCAGCCCGCCACGACGCTCTCGGGTGGAGAGGCCCAGCGCCTCAAGATCGCGCGCCAGCTCGCGACCGCCGGCCGGACGACGACCAGACGGCTCTACATCCTCGACGAGCCCACCACGGGGCTGCACTTGGACGACGTCCGCACGCTCATGAAGGTGCTCGACCGCCTGGCCGACCAGGGCCACACCGTCGTCGTGATCGAGCACCACCTGGATGTCATCAAGCGGGCCGACTGGGTGGTGGACCTCGGGCCCGAGGGGGGCGAGCACGGGGGGCGGATCGTCGCGGCCGGCCCCCCCGAAGAGGTCGCCCGGACCGACACCCACACCGCCCGCTTCCTGCGGGAGGCGCTTGCCCCAGCCGCCAGCGCGACCGAGCAGGCCAGCTCGACCTCGGCGAGTTGACCGTAAGTCGAGGAATCACAACATTGTTGGCCATGCGAACCCTACTGGCGTTGCTATTCGCGGCGGGCGCGCTCGCCGCCCCCATGCTGGCGCAGGAGGGCACGGTCATCACGCAGGTCGGCGGCCAGTACAGCCTCGCGCCGGGCGACCTGGTGCGCATCAACGTGTGGGGCCGCGATGAGTACTCCGGCCAGTTCCAGGTAGACGAAGAGGGCCAGCTGCACTACCCAGTGCTCGGCACGATCCAGACCCAGGGAATCACCGTCGCCGATCTGCGGGACACCCTGCGCATCGGACTGGAGCGGCTGTTCACGAATCCTTTCGTCACCGTGACGCCGCTGTTCCGCGTGGCGGTCCTGGGCCAGATTCGCAACCCGGGCCTGTACACGGTGGATCCCACCCTGAGCGTGCTCGACGTGGTGGCGCTGGCCGGCGGCCCCGCCTCGGCCGCGAACATGGACAAGCTCACCGTGTATCGGGGAGGTGCGGCCACCGTCATGACCTTGCAGGACGCGGTCATGGGGCAAACGCTCCAGAACATGGGCGTTCGATCGGGCGACGAGATCATGATCCCGCGCAAGTTCTTCGCGCGCGAGGACTGGGTGATCGTGCTCCAGCTCATGACGCTCGCGCTCACCACCGCGACGTTCATCGTCACGGTCTCCCGGTAGTCGGTTGCGCGGGGGGGCGGAATCCCGTTAGAATCCCGGGCGCCACACGGTCCGGAGTAGCTCAGTTGGTAGAGCAGGCGGCTGTTAACCGCCGGGTCGGGGGTTCGAGTCCCTCCTCCGGAGTCATCACGAGGCTCCCGCCTCGGATGGAAGCCCACAGACAGCCCGCGCACGAGGGCGGGCTCGCGCTCGCTGCGCTCGCGTCGAGTCCCTCCTCCGGAGT
>CP070716.1:476114-492146 GCA_020350425.1 Gemmatimonadota bacterium | reverse complement strand
CTCCCCGTCGGGGATGCCGGCGGCCTGCGGCGTGGGCAGCGGACCGCCCGGACCCGGGAAGGCGATTCGCTCCTGGAAGCGCCAGGCCAGGAGCACGACGAGTGCGTAGGCGATCACCAGAGCGGCGAGAACCTTGAGCGCGATCGACAGCATGGGCGCAAACCTAATCAGGAGCGCAGGCGCGCCGCGCTGCCCGCACCCACACCAGCACCTCGTCCGCGGTGGGTCGCGGAGCGGGAGGAATGGCCGTGGTCGGCGATACGAACTCGCGTCCCGGGGCCCACCATTGGCGCGCCGCATGCACCGCGATCCACAGCGCCCCCGGGTCACGGCGTGCGAGCTGGCACACACTGCGCACCCCCACCCGATGGAGGCGGCGTGCGTTGAGCGTGCCGAGGCCGCGCAGCGTGGCCAGGCGGCTCGCCTCGACGACACGCGAGGCCTGTTGGGGGAGGAGCCCGCTCGCCTGCGTGAGGGCCTCGGGCGTGGTGGCGGCGAGCGCGGGAACGGAGCCGTATCCCGCGGCTCGCAGCTGCCTCGCCGCCGCGAGCTGCACCTCCGGCAGATCCTCGACGCGCGGCGTGGTCGATCCCACGGTCCAGGTGTCCATTCCCAGGAGGATGGCTCCCGCGGCGGCGGCGGCCACGGGCACGGCCACCACGAGGCGCCGTCCCGACACCCGCCGGCTGCCGTCGAAGGGCACCGCCACCCCCAGCGCGGCGAGGGCGTGGTACAGCGCCCACGCCTCGAGGGCGAAGAACGGGAAGCCCAGGAACCCGACCGGGGGCATTTCGAAGACCTTGAGGCTCTCCAGCCACGGGATGGTGTAGATCCACTTCCCGTCGGCCCAGAAGTTGTAGAACTCCCACAGGATGCCCGCCAGGAGACCAGCGAGCAGCAGGCGGCCGATGCGGCTCCACGCTCCCCGCTCGATGTCGTGCAGCAGGGACCACTCAGGGTGGCGGCGGTACACGAACGGGTCCACGAGCAGCCACACCGCCCCCCAGACGAGGGGGAAGAAGAGCACGGGCACGACCAGGGAGAGCGCGAGCATCAGCAGGCCTGCGCCTTGGGCGGCGTGCAGATGCCACCGGCGCACGGGCACGGGTCTGGCGCGCCAGGTCTCGCCCACCCCCACACTCTCCAGCAGGCGAGACGTGAGGAACAGGGCCGGGAGGACCGTCGCGAAGGAGAGCGTGACGCCCGCCCAGCGCTCCACGTCATGGGCCGGCAGGAAGACGTAGTACCAGTTCCGCAGGCGGAAGTTGAGGGCTTCGAAGAGCAGCCACACGATCGGCGACCACGCCAGCAGGGAGAGGCTGCGCCAGCCGCCGCGGTACAGCGGGCGCTCGTGCCCCAGCCGACTCGCCAGCGCGTCCAGCAGCACCAGGGTCGGGTACCAGGCGAACACGAAGAACCAGGTCGGCACGGGCGGGACGTCGAGCAGCAGCAGCAGCCAGGCTGTCCCGATGGCCGCCAGGGACAAGGCGATCGTCATGGCCCGGAAGGTCGCTAGGCGAGCGAAATGACGCCAGCGGTGCGCTTGCTTCTGAACGCGGCGCGCCGTTGATTGCGCGACATGTGTGCAGCGGCTATCGCCTGTCGTGGGCTGGTGAAGCGCTACCCGCCCGATGTCATCGCAGTCGCCGGCATCGATCTCGAGGTCCGGCAGGGAGAGTGCTTCGGCATGCTCGGGCCGAACGGCGCCGGGAAGACGACGACGATCGAGATCATTCAAGGGCTGCTGCAGCCCGACGCGGGCGAGGTAGAGGTTCTGGGGCTGGGATGGAAGCGTCACGAGGCCGATCTGCGTCAACGGCTGGGGACGCAGCTCCAGGAAACGAAACTCCCCGACAAGCTCAGCGTGGAAGAGGCGGTTCGCCTGTTCCGCAGCTTCTATCGCGACGGCAACGAGGTGGCCGACGTGCTGCGCATGGTGCAGCTCGAGGAGAAGCGTCGTGCCTGGGTGGGAAAGCTCTCCGGAGGGCAGCGACAACGCTTGGCGGTGGCATGTGCGCTGGTGAGCGACCCGGACATTCTGTTTCTCGACGAGCCGACGACCGGCCTGGATCCGCAATCGCGGCGCCAACTCTGGGGAATCATCGCGGACTTTCGGAGGCGCGGCCGCACGGTGCTGCTCACGACTCACTACATGGAGGAGGCCGAGCGGCTCTGCGACCGGGTGGCGATCGTCGATTACGGCAGGATCATTGCGCTCGGCTCTCCGCCCGAGCTCATCGCCACGCTCGGCGCGGAGCACGTCGTGGAGTTCGCGCTGGAGAGCGGGAGCGCACCGGACGACGGGCAGCTGGCGGCGCTCCCGGGCGTCGAGCACGTGACGCACGATGATGGGAAGCACCGCCTGACGGTGGGGTGGGTGCACGAGACCGTTCCGGCACTGATGAAGCTGATCGACCGGCACGGTGCGGCGCTGAGCGAGCTGACCACGCACCACGCCACCCTGGAAGACGTGTTCCTCTCCCTCACCGGGAGACATCTGCGCGATGAATAGGCGACGGCTCAGCAGCATCCGCCAGCTCACGCTGTGGCGCATCCGGGAATTCACGCGGGAGCCGGAGGCGCTGTTCTGGGTCTTCGCCTTTCCCATCATGCTCGCGTTCGCGCTCGGTCTCGCGTTCACCAGCCGGGGCCCCGAGGTGGTGCGTATCGCGGTGGAGCAGGTCGACGGAGGAGGTCAGGCGCTCGTGACGGCGCTCAACGGGACGGAGCGGGTCGAGGCCGTCTTGCTCGACAGCGCAGAGGCCGAGTACCGCCTGCGCACCGGGCGCGTGGCGCTGGTCGTGACGCCCGGCGATCCGATCCGGCTGCGCTACGACTCCACGCGCACAGAGAGCGACGTGGCGCGGCTCGTCGTGGGCGACGCGCTCCAGGAAAGCGCGGGGCGGCGCGACGTGGTGGAGATCCGCGACGTGAAGGTGATGGAGCCCGGAGCCCGGTACATCGACTTCCTGATCCCCGGCCTCATCGGCCTCAACATCATGGGCACCGGCATGTGGGGGATCGGCTTCGGCATCGTGAAGGCCCGCAACGACAAGCTGCTCAAGCGGCTGCTGGCCTCGCCCATGCGCCGGAGCGACTTCATGCTCTCCTTCATGCTCGCCCGGCTGTTCTTCCTGGGCTTCGAGGTGACGGCGGTGCTGCTGTTCGGTCACCTGGCGTTCGACGTGCCGGTGCGGGGATCGCTGCTGGCGGTGGCGGCGATCGTGGTACTCGGCGCGATGACCTTTTCGGGCCTGGGGCTGCTGGTGGCGAGCCGCGCCAGGACCATTGAGGGCGTCTCGGGACTCATGAATCTCGTGATGGTCCCGATGTGGATCCTCTCGGGCGTGTTCTTCGCCTACTCACACTTTCCCGAGGCCATGCAACCGTTCGTGCGGGCGTTGCCGCTCACGGCCCTGAACGATGCATTGCGCTCGGTCGTGCTCGACGGCGCCCCACTGCTGGCGAGCGCCGGGCTGTTGGCGTTGCTGGCGGGTTGGGGCGGCGTGAGCTTCGCCGTGGCGCTCCGCGTGTTCAGGTGGCGCTGAGGTCCCGCAGGGCGCGCTGCACCTCGCTCCCGTGGGTCAGCGGCAGTCCGTGCGCGGCCCCCGGGACCACCCGGAGCTCCGCCTGGGGCAGGCGACCGGCCAGCTCACGGGCCACCGCGAGCGGAAACAGCCTGTCCTCCGTCCCGTGCAGCACAATGCTCGGCACCCTGATGTCTCCCAGCCGGTCCCGCACGTCGAACCCGCGCATCGCGATGCGGTAGGAGCGCATCGCGCGCCAGTCGGTGTTGCGCCATCCGGCCAGGTCGAGGGCGAGGTCGGACCGATCCACCAGTGAGCTGAAGTCCACCCGTCGGGCGGCCAGGGAGCCGCCGCTGGTAAACCGCTTCACGGCCCGGGTGACGAGTTTCAGGTTCCAGATCGGCATCAGGTGCTTGAGGGGCAGGCGGCGCTCCCGCCCGCCCAACGCTCCCAGCCGGAGACGCGCGACGTCGAACATCCGGCCGGCCGTCGTGGCGATGAGCAGCAGCCCGTCGATCCGCCCGATCCCCTTTCCGCCGTGCGTCAGGAGCCAGTCGAGCGCCAGCATCCCGCCGAAGCTGTGGCCGACCACGATGCGCCGGCCCGTCGCCCATGCCGGCTCTCCGGCGAGAAAGTCGTCCAGCAGGCGGCGGTACACCTCCATTCGGCCGTCGCTCGCTGCGCCGCCGTCCCGGCCCAGCGCGAGCTCATTGAAGTCGGGCGCAATGGTGGTCAGGTCGAAGTCGGGGAAGATCGACGCATTGAAGCTCATGCCCGGAAGCAACAGGACGATCTCGCGATCCGCGGTCTGCGCCGTAAGTTTCGCTGCCATGGTCCCCTTCACCGGACACGTCGGACATGCCCGTTTGCGTCCACTGTGACGTCGAGCTCCAGCCCGACGCGCAGTTCTGCTTCCGCTGCGGCCGGCGCGCCGATGCCGCCTTCGAGTGGGACGCGACCACGGGCGAGCGCCTCGCCGCCGCGCTCGGTCCCGACTACAGCGTCATCGGCGAGCTGGGCCGCGGCGGATTCGCCGTCGTGTACTCGGTCCGCGACCGCCGCCGCAACCGGTACCTGGCGGTCAAGGTCATGCGTCCCAGCCTCCTCACGGCCCCGGGCCTCAAGGAGCGGTTCCGCCGTGAAGCGGAGCTCGTCTCCCGGCTCGATCACCCGAACATCCTGCCCATGCTGTTCACGGGCAAGGCCGCGGGGCTGGTCTACTACGCCATGCCGCGGGTCCAGGGACACTCGCTCCGGGAGCAGCTCGACCGCCGGGGCAGCCTCCCCGTGAAGGAGGCCCTGCGGATCTTCGGCGAGCTCGCTCACGGTCTGGCGTACGCCCACCGCAACGGTGTCGTGCATCGCGACGTGAAGCCGGGGAACATCATGCTCGACCGGCGCGGCCGGGTGACGATCCTCGACTTCGGGGTGGCGAAGGCGATCGCGGTGCGTGGCGGCACCATCTCCATCACCGGGGAGGTCGTCGGGACGGCGGAGTACATGAGCCCCGAGCAGGCGCAGGGGATCACGGAGGTGGACCATCGCTGCGACGTGTACAGCCTGGGGATCCTGGGGTGGGAGATGCTCGCCGGGGAGGTCCCCTTCCTGGGCGACACCGTCCACGACACGCTGGCCATGCACGTGAAGCAGCCCATTCCCGACGTGCGGGGGAAGCGACCGGACACCCCTCCCGCGTTCGCCTCCGCCCTGCGCCGTTGCATGGCCAAGGAGCCGGACGGGCGGTGGCCTGACGCCGTCGCCGCCGCCAGGGCCGCCGGCGCCACCACCTGAAACCCCTGTCCGGTTGACTCCGTAGGGTCTCCAAAGTTAGGGTTAACGCCGTTAACTTAACGCCGTTAAGTCGATTGGTTCGGTCGGATTGAGCAGTCTCAGGCTGACCCAGAAACTGGAGTGAGCATGGCTGGAAGAGAGAACGCCGGCAGTCGCTCAGGTGACGTCGAACGTGCCATCCTCGAGGCCGCCCGAGATCTGTTGGCCGAGAAGGGGCTGCAGGGGCTTTCCATGCGCACGGTGGCCGAGCGCGTCGGCGTGAGCGCGACGGCCATCTACCACTACTTCGAGAACAAGGAAGAGCTGGTGGAGCGCGTCGTGCAGCAGGGCTTCCTGCGCTTCGGGGAGTATATCGAACAGGCGATGCGAGCCCATTCGCGCGGCTCGCTCGAGCGGGTGCGGGCCGTTGGCGAGGCGTATCTCCAGTTCGCGTTGGAGAACCACGCCTACTTCCGCGTGCTGTTCAACCTGCAGCGCCCCCACCCCCACGCGATCGAGGATCTGCCGGAGGGCGGCGGCTACGGTCTGCTGCGTCAGGCCGTGGTGGACGCCATGGACTCGGGCGCCATGCGTACGGTCGACCCGGATCTCATGGTCATGTACTTGTGGAGCCTCACCCACGGCTTGCTGATGATCTCGCTGGCGTGTCAGCTCGAGCACTGCCCGGAGTTCCGAGCGACTCCCGAGGCCCGCACGCCGCTGGAGATGTTCCACGCCTTCGGGCCGTTGGTGCGCGAAGGGGTGCTGGGGGCCGCCGCGGCAACCGCCGGGGCGGCGGCCAGCGACCGCGCAGCGGGAGAGGAGTGAGCGATGCGATCGGGAATCAGATATCTCATGCTGCTCGCGCTGCCGCTGTTGGGTGCCGCGGCGGCGCGCGGCGCCGCGGCCCAGGAACCGGCGGTCGAGACCTACTCGCTCGGCCAGGCGCTCCAGACGGCCCTGGCGAACAGTCGGAACATCGAGGACGCGGAGTACGGCTACGAGGTCGCGAACCAGCAGGTGAAGCAGGCGTGGGGGAGTGTCTTTCCCGACATCTCCGCAAGCGCCTCGTACTCTCGCAGCCTGCTCAAGCAGCAGATCTTCCTCCCCGCGGAGTTTTTCGGGGGAAACCCCGGAGAGCTGCGCCCCATCACCGTCGGGTCGGACAACAACTGGCAGGCGCAGTTCACGTTGAGCCAGCCGCTGTTCGAGTACGGAGTGATCGTGGGCGTGGGGGCGGCCAACCGGTACCGCGGCCTCAAGGAGGAAGAGCTGCGGGGCACGACACAGGGGGTGGTGCTCGCGGTGCGGCAGCGCTACTTCGATGCCCTGCTGGCCAGCGAGCTGTTGCGGCTCGTCGAGGAGAGCATGCAGCGGATCGGGGCGACGCTCGAGGAAACGCGCGCCATGTATCGGGCCGGTCTCACGAGCAGCTACGACGTGCTCCGGTTCGAGGTCGAGTACTCCTCCGTGGAGGCCCAGCTGGAGCGGGCCCGGAATGGGGTGCGGGCGCGCAAGCGGGAATTACTGGTCGAGATGGGGCTCAATCCGGGGCTGGAGATCGAGCTCGAGGGCCGGCTCAACGACATGGACCTCGACACGCTCGACAACAACGATGTCGGGAACCGGGAGATCCTGTTCCTCGCGGGGGCCCCCGATTCGCTGCTGGACCAGCAGGAGCGGCTGCGGCAGCTGGTCCTGACGCAGCGCAGCGACCTGCGACAGATCCGGGCGACCATCTCCCTGGAGGAGGCCCGTCTCTCGGCGGAGAAGGGCGAGTTCTACCCGCGCATCTCCCTGTTCTCCAACTACAACGTCCTGGCCCAGCAAGACGGCAGCCTGAACTTCTTTGGTGACGCCGGGTCGTCGCGGTACACGACGGCGGCGGCCGGGCTCAGCATCGAGATCCCGATCTTCCGCGGCGGCAGCCGCTTCGCCCGCGTGCACGAGGTCCAGAACGTGGTGCGGCAGCAGGAGACCCGCCTCGCGCGGGCCGAACTGGACGCAGGCAACGAGGTGCGCAACCTCGTGGACGCGGTGAGCGAGGCGCGGCAGCGCGCCGCCAGCCAGCGGCGGAGCGTCGTGCAGGCCCGGCGCGGCTTCGAGATCGCGTCGGTCGAGTACCGGGAAGGGATCGGATCGCAGCTGCAGATGACCGATGCGGAGGAGGCGCTGCGGCAGGCGGAATACGGCTACGCCCAGGCGGTGTATGATTATCTCTCCGCACGGGCACAGCTCGATACGGCATTGGGAACCGCGCCGGAGGCGCCGGGCGAGATCTCGGCGAGCGGCGGATGATGGAGACGAACATCATGGGGAACGAATCGCGCCGCCGGCAGGGGATCGGCGTGCTGCTCGGCCTGCTGGCGTTGTCGCTGAGTGTGGCGGCCTGCTCACCGCCGGACGGAGGGGAGGCACTCGCGGAGCAGGTCGACTCGCGGGTCGACACGACGGGTGCCCGCATCATCAATGTGGAGGCGATCCCGGTGTCGCCGGGGCGCTTCGTGGACTACATCCGCATCACGGGTGAGGTCGAGGCGATGTACGACGTCACCGTGTCGGCGGAGGAGTCCGGCGTGATCGAGCGCTTCCTGGTCGAGAAGGGCAGCCGCGTACGGCGCGGTCAGACCATTGCGAAGATCGATGACGCGGTGCTGCGCGGACAGGTGCAGGAGGCGCGATCCGTGGCCGACGTGGCCGAGGAGCAGTATCAGCGGCAGCGCCGGCTGTGGGAAGAAGAGGAGATCGGCAGCGAGATTGCCTACCTGCAGCTCAAGTCGGCGGCGGACGCGTCCAAGGCCCGGCTGCAGGTGCTGGAGGCGCGCCTGGCCCGCACCGAGATCAAGTCGCCGGTCACCGGCATCTACGACGAGCAGTTCGTCGAGGCGGGTGAGATGGTCGTGGCCGGCACCCCCGTGGTGCGAGTGATCGCCGTCAGCCGGGTGAAGGTGGTGGGCGGCGTTCCCGAACGTTTCGCTCTCTCCGTGCACCGGGGCGACAGCGCCCGTGTCACCTTCGATGCGCTCACGGGACGAGAGTTCCTCGGGACCATCGAGTTCGTGGGAACGACGGTGGATGCCGGGAACCGCACCTTCCCCATCGAGATCGTGCTGGAGAACCCGGAGGCCGTGATCAAGCCACGCATGGTGGCAAACGTGCAGGTCGAGCGGGCCCGGCTCGAGGGCGTGATCGTGGTACCACAGCAGGTCGTACTGCGCACGGAGAATGGCTATCAGGTGTACGTCGTATCCGATCGCGACGGATATCCGGTCGCTGTGGCGCGGGCGGTGGAGCTGGGGCCATCCTACGGCAACCGCACCGTCATCGTCTCGGGACTGGAGGTCGGTGACCAGTTGATCACGGTCGGGCAGCGTCTGGTCGACGAAGGGAGTTTCGTACGCCTCGTGAATCGCGGGGGGAGCCAATGAGCGATCGTACCGGTGATACAGGCTCCTTCCGTGTCCCGGGTGACGCCGGGAAGGAACAGGGCGAGGGGAAGGCGAAGAAGCCGGGCGACAGCGGCGTGCACCGCACGCCGCGGTCGGCTGGTGATCCGTCGCGCGTAAGCGGCACGTTCCAGCCTCCCGGGGCGCCGGCCGACCCACGCCACAAGCGGAAGTTCAAAGAGTTCTGGCTCACCTCGTACGCGATCGACCACCCCACGAGCGTGGTGGTGATGACCGTGATCATCATCATCATGGGGCTCTCCTCGTACCTGCGCGTGCCGAAGGAGTCGATGCCGGAGATCGTCATCCCCTTCATCTTCGTGAACACGGTGTATCCAGGGGTGGCACCGGGCGACATCGAGACCCTGCTCACGGAGCCGCTCGAGGACGAGCTCAACACCATCGCCGACGTCAAGACCATCACGTCGATCTCGGCCGAGGGCTACTCGAACATCACGATCGAGTTCGAGGCCGGGATGGACATGAACGAGGCGCTGCAGCGGGTTCGCGAGAAGGTAGACATCGCCAAGCCCGAGCTGCCCTCGGCGGCCGAGGAGCCGCAGGTCGTCGAGCTCAACCTCTCCCAGTTCCCGATCATGCAGGTGAACATCGCGGGGGACTATAGCCAAGTCCGCCTGCGTGAGGTCGCGGAAGACCTCCAGGATCGGCTGGAGCAGATACCCAGCGTGCTCGAAGCACGGCTCGCCGGCGGTCTGGAGCGGGAAGTCCAGGTCGACGTCGACCTCGCGAAGCTCAAGTTCTACGACATCACGTTCGACGACGTGATCGATGCGGTGCGGTTCGAGAATGTGACGGTGCCGGGCGGGACGATCGAGGTGGGTGACGTGAAGTACCTGGTTCGGGTCCCCGGCGAATTCGAGACGACCGAGCCGATTGCCGACATCGTGATCACCACGCGCAACGGGCGGCCAATCTACGTGCGCGACGTCGCCACCGTCGACTTCGGGTTCAAGGAGCGGGACAGCTTCGCGCGGCTCGACGACAACCCCGTGATCTCCCTGGCGATCGTGAAGCGGAGCGGCGACAACATCATCGAGACCGCCGACGCCGTGCGGGCGGTCATCGCGGAGCAGTCCGCGAGCTTCCCGCCCGGGACGGTGGTGAAGCTCACGTCGGATCAGTCCGAGGACATCCGGGACATGGTGAGCAGCCTGGAGAACAACATCATCTCGGGCCTGATCCTCGTCGTGGCAATCCTGGTCTTCGTGCTGGGTGTGCGGACGGCGCCGTTTGTGGGGTTGGCGATCCCGCTCTCGATGCTGCTGTCGTTCAGCATCATTCAGGTTGCCGACTTCTCGATGAACATGGTCGTGCTGTTCTCCTTGATCCTGGCGTTGGGAATGCTGGTCGACAACGCGATCGTGGTGATCGAGAACATCTATCGGTTCCGGGAGCGGCGCTTCGACCGTGTGCGGGCCGCGAAGTTCGCGACCGGCGAGGTAGCCGTGCCGATCATCGCGTCCACGGCTACGACGCTGGCGGCGTTTTTCCCGATGACGTTCTGGCCCGGGATCATGGGCGAATTCATGAAGTACCTGCCGTACACGCTGATGATCACGCTGAGCTCGTCCCTGTTCGTGGCGCTGGTCATTTTGCCCACCCTCGCGTCACGGATGCTCGACACGGAGGATGCCCCCGTGGCGATGCCCCTGGGGCTGAAGCGGGTGCTGACCGGCGTGGCCGCGCTCGTGCTGCTGGCGATGCTGGTCGTCAACTGGCTCACGTCGCTGCTGCTCATTCTGACCGGCGCGGCGGTGTACGCCTTCCATCACTACGTGGGGCACCCGGCTGGGCACTGGGTGATGACGAAAGCGCTGCCGCAGGTGATCCAACGCTACGAGGGGGTGCTGCGGTGGGCGCTGAACCGTCGGTTGCGCATGGTGGGGGCGGCGGTGGCGGCCCTCCTGCTGGCGGTGGTGGTGTTCGGCATGTTCAACAACGGCGTGGAGTTCTTCCCGGAGGGCGTCCCGCCCCAGGCCGCGTACGTGCAGGTCGAGGCGCCCCTCGGTACGCGGCTTGAAGAGACCGACCGTATCATGCGGCAGATCGAGGAGCAGCTTCAGGGGGTCGAGGGCCGCGAAGACGTGGAATCGGTGGTGACCACCGTGGGCTCGAGGGTCACGGCGGGGTTCGGGGGTGGAAGTGGCACCCATCTCGGGACCGTCGTCGTGCAGTTCGTGGATTTCGAGGAGCGGCAGCACGACGCCTTCGAGACCGTGGGACGCATTCGGGAGACTGCCGGGCGGGGCATCGCCGGCGCGGACGTGACGCTGGAGGAGCCCGAGATGGGCCCGCCAACGGGGCTGCCGATCAACATCGAGATCACGGGCCGGGACGCGCGCCGGCTGAAGGAGTTCGGGGGTCAGGTGGTCTCGATCCTGGAGAACTCGCCGTTGTTCGCCAAGCTCGACGGGCTGGAGAGCGACATGGCCGAGGGGCGGCCTGAGATGGTGATCGACGTGGACCGGGAGAAGGCGGCGCTCTACGGGCTCACGACGCAGGACGTCGGGCTCACGATCCGCAGCGCCATCAACGGCACCGAGGCCTCGAAGTACCGTGACGGGAAGGACGAGTACGACATCACGGTGCGGCTGGCCGAGTTCTACCGTCGTGACCTGAGTTCTCTCGGGGATTTGGCGATCTGGTCGGACAACGGCATCCAAGTGCCGCTCTCGTCGGTTGCGCGCTGGCGCATCGACAAGGGCTATGGCGACGTGAACCGCAAGGATCTCGACCGCATGGTCACCGTGTCGTCCGACGTGCGGGAGGGCTACAATGCCAACGCCGTCCGCGCCGAGGTACAGCAAGAGCTGGCCCAGTTCGCCGCCACGCTCCCCACCGGCTATCAGATGCGGTTCACGGGGCAGCAGGAGGAGCAGGAGGAGTCGGAACAGTTCCTCGCCGGGGCGTTCGTCCTGGCCATCCTGCTGATCGGGTTCATCCTGGTCAGCCAGTTCGACTCGGTCACCAAGCCGCTCATCATCCTGAGTTCGGTGGTGCTCTCTACCATCGGCGTGCTCATCGGCCTCATGGTGTTCCGCATGCCGTTCGGAATCATCATGACCGGTGTGGGGGTGATCAGCCTCGCCGGTGTGGTCGTGAACAATGCGATCGTGCTGATCGATTACATCGACATCCTGCGACGACGTGACAAGCTAGAGCGGCGCGAGGCCATCGTGCAGGGTGGCAAAACCCGTTTCCGTCCCGTGATGCTCACGGCGGTGACCACGATTCTGGGGCTGGTGCCCCTGGCGATCGGCCTCAACATCGATTTCGAGCGGTTCTACACGAACCTGGCGCCGAACTTCTACTGGGGCGGTGAGCAGGCGGCATGGTGGGGGCCGATGGCAATCGCGGTGATCGCCGGTCTGGCGTTCGCGACCTTCCTCACGCTGGTGCTGGTGCCGGTCATGTACTCGCTGCTGGACGACTTCGACGATTTCCTGCGGCGCGCGCTGGGGCGGCAGGAGCAGGCGGAAGGGACGTCGGGCGCCCGCCCGCGCTCCCCGGCGCTGCTGGACTCGCGGCCCTCAGAGAAGCCAGTCGCCGTATAGCTCGGGCCGGCGGTCCTGCCAGAAGAGCGTGCGGGCGGGGGAGGCGGCGCACTGGGCGAGGTCGAGGTCCACGACGAGCAGATCCTCCTCGAGGCGCTTGCCCGTGGCGAGGATCTTGCCAACAGGATCGACGATGAACGACTCACCGGCAAAGGTGAGTCGTTCTTCTTGTCCCACCCGGTTGCACAGGGCGGCGAAGTAGCCGTTCTGGAAGGCCGCCGTGCGCACCTCGGCCTCGTACATCCCCTCGGGCCATTCGTCGAGCGCCCCTGCTTGCGGGATCACGACGAGCTCGGCGCCGCCCACGCCGAGGGCGCGCATGTACTCGGGGTAGTGGCGGTCGTAGCAGATGGCCACACCGACGCGGCCCGCCTGGGTGGCGTACACCGGTGCGCCGCAGTTCCCCGGTGCGTAGTAGGCCCGCTCGTGGAAGCACGCGTAATCGGTGATGTGCACCATGCGCGTCACGCCGAGCAGCGAGCCGTCGGCGTCGAACACCGGGGAGCTGTCGAACCGCTCGCCGTCGGCCGCCTCGTACATGTTGAACACCGTCACGAGTCCCAGCTCCCTGGACTTGGCGGCGATCCGATCGGCGGTGGGGCCGGGGATCGGCTCGGCCAGCTCCCGCGCACCCGCGAACTGCTCGTGTTGCGGGAAGAAGCGGTACAGTACGATCTCGGGGAAGGCGACCAGGTCGGCACCCGCGTTCCCGGCCGCCTCCATCGCCGCGAGCGCGCGATCGAGGTTCTCGCGGGTGTCGGGTCCGGCGGCCTGCTGAGCCAGCGCGATGCGCATCATGCCTCCTGCGGGCGGCGCCCCAGGGTGAGCAGCGATCCCTCGGTGGCCTTCCACGGTTCCGACGCCTCCGCCGGCGCGAGCCGCACGCGGCGCTGCTCGACGTCGGTGAATCCCGCCCGCTCGAGCGCCGCGCGCCACCCGGCCTCGTCGAGCAGTGTCATCTCCACCCCCACGTCACTCGGCCACGAATGGCTGATCTCGTTCTCCGCGTAGAAGTCCACCATGCAAGCGAACCGCCCGCCGGGCCTGAGGAGGCGCCACGTCTCGGCCAGGCCGGCCGCCAGGTCGGGCAGGTAGTAGAACACCTCCATCGCAAGAATGACGTCGAACCGGTCGCGGGGAAGCTCGTGGTTGGGGAAGGCGACTTCGTGGAACTCCACGTTGGACAGGCCCTTGGATTCGCCGCGTGCGCGCGCGATCATCTCCGCCGAGAGGTCGATGCCGACCGCCCTGCCCTGGGGCACGGCGCGCGCCGCCCACCGGACGGTGTAGCCGTTGCCGCAGCCGATGTCGAGGTACCAGGCGTCCGGCGCCAGTGCCAGCTGGTCGAAGACCTGGCGGACGAACGGGGCATGACTCGTCTCCATGCCCTCGGCGCGGCCGCGCGCGGCCCAATCGTCGAACACGTCCCGCACTCGGTGCAGCTGTGGCTCGGAACTCCGTGTCACCGCGGTACCTCTCCGGTTGGGGGGGTAGAGACAGCATCCAGGAACTGCTGGGCCACGGCGGGCGGCGCGAACCGGTCCGCCACGGCGCGATTCGCGCTGCCCATACGGCGCCGCGCGTCCGCGTCCGCCAGGAGGCGAGCCAGCGCGTCGGCCAGGGCGGCGTCGTTGCGCTGCGGCACGACCACGCCGTGCACGCCGTCCTCGACCAACTCCTCCACGGCCGTGCCGCTGCAGCACACCACCGGCCTGCCCGCGGCCATGGCCTCGAGGAAGACGAGCCCGAAGCCCTCCTGGAGACTCGGCAGGCAAAAGATATCACACTCGGCGTACGCACGGGCCAGCTCATCGAAACCGAGCTGGCCCTCGAGCCGTACGTGCCCTCCGAGGTTGAGACGCCGCACCAGGTGCTCCAGGCGAGAGCGCTCCGGGCCGTCGCCCACAATGCGCACCTGCGCGCTCGGCTGGCGCGCACGCAGCAGGGCCGCGGCCCGCACCAGCGAGGCGATGTTCTTGCGGGGGTACATGCGACCCACGCAGAGGACGGTTGCGGGGCCGTCCCGTGGACCGGCGTGGGCCTCCAGCGCCGACCGCCAGCGCGCGACATCGAGCGGCGGAGGCACGACCGCCACGCGTTCGGGCGGGATGCCGTAGATCTCGCTGATCCGCCGGCGGGCGTACCGGCTCACCGTGAGCACCCGGGCGGCGCGCCGCACGCTGGTGCGCTCCGCCCGGGACTGCAGGCGCATCGAAGCGGCCACGAGCCCACGCTCGAACCGCGCTTCGTCGGCCAGGATGCCGTGAATGTACGCGACGAATGCAACGGGGAGGCGGCCGGCCAGCCGGAAGCCGTCCATGTCGAAGCCGACCACGAGATCGGCACCACGCACGTCGCCGACGCCGAGGCGCCAGTTGAATGCGAAGCGGTGCAGCGTGTAGGGGACCCGCGGCGCACGGCGGGCTGGTGCGACGACTCGAACCTCGTGCCCCAGCGCCGCGAGGCCACGCCGCAGCGTCTCACCGGCCACGAAGGTGCCGCTCCCCTCGCGCACCGACTGGGGGGTGGCGGTGATCAAGCGGATCCGCACGGGCCCCTAGCTCACGTCGAACAGCTTTCCCAGCAGGCGCGAGATCGGTCCGCGAGCCGGGCCGGCGGCGTCGTCGAGCGCGCGCGCGTACTCCTCGGCCGAGGCCCAGCGCTCCCCGGGCAGCTGGGCGGCGCCCTTGCTGAGCACGCGGAGCACGGCGTCGGGGACGTCGGGACGCGCCGCAGCGAGGTCGGGAAGTCGTCCCGCGGTCTGGCGGGCGAGGACCGACTCGACGGTGCCGGCGCCGAACGGGAGCTCCCCGGTGAGTGCGTAGTACGCCGCCAGCGTCAGGGAGTAGAGATCGGTGCGACCGTCCACGTGCTCGCTCATCAGCTGCTCGGGCGCGGCGAAGTCCGGGGTGCCCGACTGGGACACGGGGCCGCTGCTGTCCGTACCGGTCAGGGCGAGCACCAGGCCGAAGTCGGCGATCAGCACGGCGCCGGTCGCGTCGTCCAGCAACAGGTTTTCCGGCTTGATGTCGCGGTGCACCAGGCCGCGACCGTGGGCGTGCTGCAATCCGTCGAGGGACTCGCGCAGGACGCGGAGCAGCCGGTCCAGCGGCTGCGGTCCGTCGCTTCGAACGAGACTCCCGAGGCTGCGGCCCCGCACGTACTCCATCGTGTACCACAGCAGGCCGGCCCGCTGGCCGATCTCGTACGTGTTGACGATGTGCGGGTGGTTGAGCTGGGCGGCGACGCGCGCCTCGCGGCGAAACCGCTCGACGACGGCCGGGTCGGCGGTCAGGTAGGGATGCAACACCTTGAGCGCGACTTCACGCTCCAGCGCGAGATCCCGCACGAGGTACACGCGTCCGAAGCCACCGGAGCCCAGCTCCTTGAGCAGCTCGTAGTCGTCGCCCAGGGCGCGCCGCAGTCGCTTCTCCCAGGCCAGCCGATCCTCGGCCCCCGCTCCCCGCTCCGGGGCGAGCGTGGTGGGTACCGCCATGTCGCCGAGGTCGCTGTACAGATCCGCGGCCATCTCGGCGGCGGTCAGGTACCGCTTCATGGGGTCGGCCTGAAGGGCGCGCATGACCACGCGGTCGAGCGCCTTGGGGCAGGCGGGGCGCAACGTGATCGGCGGCCGAATCCCGTCCGGGTTGCGCGACGGGGCCTGCCCGGTCACGGCGAAGTAGAGCAGCGCGCCGGCGGAGTAGATGTCGCTCG
>CP070716.1:459168-476014 GCA_020350425.1 Gemmatimonadota bacterium | reverse complement strand
GTGGTCGAGGCGGTCTCGCGGATGAAGCGCGAGGGCGACGTGATGCGCTCCGACCGGCTCAAGCAGGTGATGCAGAGCATCGACCCGAACTTCAACGAGAAGGACACCGGCTTCAACCGGTTCAGCCGCTTCGTGGTGGCGGCCTCGGGCCGCGGCCTGCTCTCCCTGGAGAAGCTGGACAACGGGCAGTACGCGATCGATCTGGGATCGAACGCCAATGTCCCGCCGGGCGAGGAGGCGGCGCTGCGCAGCGGCGAGCCACGGGCCCGGCGCCGACGGCCTCCGCGGCGTCGAGAGGGCGAGCCGAGGCCGAGAGATCGGGAGAGGGAGCCGGAGAAGGAGAAGGAGAAGGAGAAGGAGAAGGAAAAGAGCCTCACCCTCGGCGAGGCGTTCGAGCTGCTGCGCCAGGCGCTGATGGTGCTGGGAGCGGCGGGCGATGACGCCAGCCAGGCCGACGAAGTCAGGACGAAGATGATCGAGCTGCTCGGTAGCGAGTCGGACCCGGTGTTCGACCGGTCGCGCTTCCAGCGGCTCATGCGCCAAGCCCACGACGCGGACGTCATCGAGCTGGTGAAGGGGGACGGCAACGTCTACCTGCTCAAGCTCAATCCGCACTCGGTGGTGGACATCGACGTCCAGGCGGTCGCCGAGCCCAAGGCCGAGCCCAAAGCCGAGGCCAAGCCGGAGCCCAAGGCCGAGACGGACGAGGCCGTCGGCGAGAAGGCGGACGAGGGTCCCAAGAAGACGGCGAAGCGAAAGACCGCCAAGTCTGCCAAGGGCAGGAGCCGCTCGCGCTCCAAGAAGGCGACCGGGAAGGCTACCGAGAAGACGACCGGCGACGGCGGCGCCGGTGCAGCAGCGCCGGTGCCTCAGGCGGGCCCCGCCAAAGCCGCCGAGCCGCCGGGCGGGAAATCGGGGAAGCACCGCAACCCCCGCTACCGCCGCGGCTCCCGCGGTGGAGGTGGGCAGCCGCAGAAGACGCACGGTGAGGGCCAGCCGGAGGCGGCGGTGGAGGAGCAGAGGCGGCCCGCCGCCGGTCCGCCGACGTCATCTGGATCGCGCTCCCTGCGCCTACGTGGTGGCAGCCGGCGAGGAAGAGGCGCGCCGGGCCGTGAACGGGAGGGGGCGGATCAGCAGCAGCGCCCTCAGCAGCCGGCAAGCGGCGCTGGCGAGCGGCGCTCGGAGGCGCCGCCGCCGGCTCCCCGAGCCGCGCCGGAGCCGCCGGCTCCCCGATCCGCGCCCGCTCCCAAGCCCCCCGCCGCACCGCCGCCGCAGGAGCCGGCCGAGGGGGGGGGATTGTTGCGCCGCATGACGGCGGCCCTCTCCAAGGTCGTGAAGGGGCCCGACTCTGAGTGAGGGGGGCACCCCTTCCCGATGAGTTCTACGCGCGCGACACCGAGAGTGTCGCGCGCGCCGTTTTGGGGTGCGTGCTCGAGACGCGCCTCGACGGGGAGCGGACGGCGGGACGGATCGTGGAGGTGGAGGCCTACGTGGGTCCCCACGACCCGGCCGACCATGGCTACCGGAACCGGCGCACGCGGCGCAACGCCGCCCTGTTCGGCCCGCCGGGCACGGCGTACGTGTTCCGCAGCTACGGCGTGCACTGGTGCTTCAACGCCGTGACCGAGCACGACGGCTTCCCGGCGGCGGTGCTGGTGCGCGCGCTGGAGCCCCTCGTGGGCTTGGAGATCATGGCGCGGCGCCGCGGCACCGACCGGCCCCGCCTGCTCTGCGCCGGGCCGGGGCGGCTGTGCCAGGCCCTGGGGATCACGGGCGAGCACGACGGCCGGAGCCTGGGGAGGGGGCCGGTGCGGCTGCTGCGGCCGACCGACGCCGCGCCGGTTTCCGTGGCGGCGGGACCGCGCATCGGCATCTCGCGGGCGGCCGACTGGCCGCTGCGCTTCGTGGAGCGGGGCTCGCCCTGGCTCTCGCGCGGGTCGTGAGGGCCTCGTGGCGTTCACGCGACAGACATAGAGAGGGCCCGGACGATGGCGTCCGGGCCCTCGGCGCGTCGTGGCCGGCTGCCGGGCGCGGGCTAATCCTGCGTCGTCACCTCGGTCCGCGAGGAGGTGAGCGCGAAGCGGATTCCCGCCAGGAAGGCGTGCTGGGAGCTCGTGATCAGGAAGCTGTTGGAGGCCGGCATGTAGTGGTAGTCGCCGTATACCGCCAGGCGTCCGAGGGTCAGCTGGATGCCGCCCGCCATGGCCAGAAATGCCGCGCTCCGCGCCTGTTCGATGGCCACCAGGGCGGCCTGAATCTCCTGGGTCGTCTCCGATCCGGTGCTCACCGTGTCGGCGTTGGTGACGTTATGGAGCTCGAACCCCACCCCGAGGTAGAGCTGGAAGGCTCCCGACCACGGCACCGCGTACACCAGGGCCTGCCACCGCTGGCTGCGGTCGAACTGCACCGTGGTGAGGCCGGTCGGGGCCAGGCCGTTGGACACCGCCGAGGTGGTGCCCTCGTCGAAGAGCATCTGGTCGAACGCCAGGTACAGCCCGCCCTGCCGCTTGGTGATGAACCACGATCCACCGACGCCGTACGCAGTCTGCCAGTGGGCGTTCGTGGGCGTCTTGTATCGGAAGAAGGTGCCCTGCGCACCCCAGTACCACCTGTCCTGCCACCCTGTATCCTGGCCGAGCGCAGGCGCCGCGGTCAGCGTTGCGAGAACGGCGGCGAGAGCAACTCCGGACACGATTCGCATTGGCCGTACCTCCCGGCGGTGGCTCCTGGACTAGCGCATGGTGCTCAGCAGCACCGCGTTGAACAGGAGCTTGAATGTTCCATGCGTCTGCCCCCGGTGCTGCGGCCGGAAGGCGAACAGGATCGCCCGGCCCTCACCGACGGACACGTCTACCAGCGCCGCTTTCCCCTCGAGCTGCTCCTGGTTCACGGCATAGCCCGACCGGAGCGGCGCCGGCAAATATCGACCCAGCACCCGGGCCGGGGCCGCGGCCTCCGTCACAACGCTGCGGGCGAAGTAGACGTGGACCGAATCGGGGAAGCCCGAGGTCAGGGGCACTCCCGGCTCCAGGGACACGCCGAAAATAGAGCCTGGCGCGTAAAAACGCGAGCCCCCGGCCGACCCGCGTTCTGGGGCTAGGCCATTGCGGACAGGGAGGTTAAGCCACGAGACCGCGAAAGTACTTGAAGCATCGAGGGTGACGAGTACTCCACCCCCCTGGACGAACGCGGCCACGTGCCGGGCGCCGTCCTGGCCGATTCCCCCCGCGAACTCGGGAGGAATCTCTGTGGGTGAGTACCCATTCACAATGCTGGAGTCGCCCACATCGGGCAGTATGAGGACGTCGTAGCGGTCTCCCAGGCTCCCCCGGCGGATGTCCGCATCGGTGACCGACATATATGGAATACCGTGCTGCTCGAAGACCCACCGGGTCCAGCCCTCGTCCATGCTCGCGGTCCAGGGCTTGTAGAGTGCGATCCGGGGGAGGCCCTGCCGCACGGGGGCATCCGGCCGCAGCCCTTCGGCAGCCCAGGCGTCGTAGCCGTATGCCCGCACGTGGGCTGCCACCAGCGAATCCAGCTGCCCCGGATTCCCCGGGTGGTCCAGCACCACGCTGCCTGCCGGCAGCCGTGCGTCCCCTGTCTCGATCGGCCGGGGCGTCACCCAGAGGCGGGCCCCCAGCGCCAGCGCGTCGGCAATGGTCTTGCTCTCCATGTTGGCACGGTTGGTGAGCACGCGCTGTGCCCCTTGGCCGTGGACGGTACCGGGCTCGACCGTCACCAGCTCGACCCGCTCGCCTTCGTAGCTGAAGCGCGCATCCACCTGCCGCACGTCCACCGCCATCTGGAGGCCGAGCGTCCAGCCGGCCACGTCGTAGGGCTCGATCGGCGGTCCGCCGGGGTAGGCGCGCCGGTCGGGGTACCGCTGCGGTTCGAGCAGGTCCTTGACGTGCGCGCGGAACGGCTGGGCCATGGGAATGACGAGCGTGCCGGCGGGATACGCGCGGCCGTCCGCCTCGAAGGGCCGGGTGGCGCGGAACAGCTCGACGCCCGCCCCGAGGATGGTGTTTGCCAGGATGGCGACCCGCGCCGGGTCGGGTTGGCCGGCGGGGATGAGGAAAGCGTACGGGGCCTCACTCTCTCCCCGCGCGACGGCGCGGCGCCCCAGCCGCACGAAGCGGCGCACGAACTGCTCCCGTTGGTCCCCCGCGAGGCGGAGCAGACCTTCGGCGGCGAGCAGCTCGTACTCGATGATGTCGCCCAGCCGCCACCAGCCGCCCTCCCAGGGGTGGGGGTAGTTCACCCCGGCCTCGGCCGTGCGCAGCTCCTCCGGCCCCTGGAAGATGGGGGAAGCGAGCCGGGCGCTCGCCGCCTCCGAGAGAATGCCGAGCATGTTGTGGCGGGCCGGCACGGTCCGCATGCCGCCATGCCACCAGAGGTCGAACCGGCTCTGATGCTCGACGCCGGTCAAGCCAGCGTCGTAGATCGCGCCCGCCATTGCCGTCCCCGCCAGGTTGATTGCCTCCACCACGATCGGATCGATGTTCGGGTTCACGGGATCGCTGAACGGCGGGAGAAACATGCGTGCGCCGCGGTTCCCCATCTGGTGTAAGTCCCACACGACCTCGGGGAACCACTCCTGGTAGAGCACGTGGGAGATCGCCCGGGTCTCAGCCTGCGTGAGCATGAACCAGTCCCGATTGTCGTCGTGCCCGACGTAGGGGTGGTAGAGCCAGGGGAGCGGTCCGCCCTCGTACGGGGTGCCCTGGTGGTCGCGATACCAGGCCACCACCGTGTCCAGCCCGTCGGGATTCGCCGACGGCGTCATGAGCACCACGAGGCGGTCGAGCAGCTGGCGGTATCGGTCGTCGGTGGCGAGCCGGTGCGCCAGGATCATGGAGAACTGGCTGGAGGCGATCTCGGTCGAGTGGATGTTGTTGTTGATGAACACCACCGCCGGCTGATGCCGCACCAGGGAATCCTCGAGCTCCGGCGTCAGGCCTCGCGGATCGGCCAGCAGCGCCTGCGCGCCACGAATCGCATCCAAGCGCGCCTGGTGACGCGGGGCCGTGAGCGTGACCAGCAGTAGCGGCTTGCCGAGGGTGCTGTGACCGATCGTGTCCAGCCGGACGTACTCCGAGGCCCGGGCCAGGTCGGCCATGTACGAGCCGATCTGGCTCCAGTCGGCGAGCACCGAATCGGCGCCCACCTCGATTCCCAACACCTGCGAAGGCGACCGCGCCTGGTGCTGCGCCGCCAGGGATCCCAGCGGCGCCGTCACTCCCAGCACCAGCACCGCCAACGTGCGGTTCATGGGTGTGCTTCCTCCCGTCAGATCAGTCCCAGTTTCTTGCCGGCCTTCTGGAACGCCGCGAGCGCCTCGTCGAGGTCGTCCCGTGTGTGAGCGGCCGAGATCTGGCAGCGCACCCGCGCCTGGCCCTTGGGCACGACGGGGTAGCCGAAGCCGGTCACGAACACGCCCTCGTCCAGCAGCATATTGCTCATCTGTATCGCCTTGGCCGTCTCCCCGAGGATCACTGGCACGATGGGCGTATCCCCCTCCAGGGGCTTGAACCCCAGCTCGGTGAGGCGCCCGCGAAAGTACCGGGCGCTCTCGTGAAGCTGCGTGACCCGCTCGGGGTGCTGCTCGAGGTAGCGCACCGCCGCCAGGGCGCTCCCCGCGACCGTGCACGGGAGCGCGTTGGAGAAGAGCTGCGGTCGGGAGCGTTGGGTGAGGTAGTCACACAGCGCCTCCGATGAGGCGGTGAAACCTCCCGCGGCGCCGCCGAGGGCTTTCCCCAACGTGGACGTGATGATGTCCACCTCGCCCGTCACCCCAGCGTGCTCGGCCGTGCCGCGCCCGGTGGCGCCCAGGACGCCGGTGGCGTGCGAGTCGTCCACGGTGACGATGGCGTCGTGCTTCCGGGCCAGCTCCAGAATGTCGGCGAGCTTGGCGACGTCGCCCTCCATCGAGAAGATCCCGTCGGTGAAGACCACCCGCGTGCGGGCATCCCGGGCCGACTGGAGCTTTTCCTGCAGGTCGCTCATGTCGGAGTGCTTGTACACAACGCTGCGGCACTTGGAGATGGACTTGGCCAGGCGAATCGAGTCGATGATCGAGGCGTGATTCAACTCATCGGAGATCACGATGTCATCCGGGCCCAGCAGGGTGGCCGAGAGTCCCTCGTTGGCGTTCCAGCACGACACGTAGCTGAGCGAGGCCTCGGTTCCCACGAACCCGGCCAACGCCGCCTCGAGCTCGCGGTGGATCGTGAAGGTGCCGCAAATGAAGCGCACGCTCGCCGTGCCCGCTCCATACCGATCGAGCGCCTGCTTGCCGGCCTCGATCACCTCCGGCACCGCCGACAGCCCCAGGTAGTTGTTGCTGGAGAGGATGATGATCTCGCCGCGTCCCTCCATCCGCACGCGCGCATCCTGCGGCGAGTCGAGGTAGTTGAGGACCTTGTAGACTCCATCCCGTCGAAACTGGTCGAGCTCGCCCTGGAGTCGCTGGTTCACCGACGCCTTCATCTCGTCCTCCCGGATTCCACCCTCAGTCGTGGCCTACAGGATGCTGCGCACGAAGCCGCCGTCGACCTGGAGCGCGACGCCCGTAATGTAACTCGCCCGCTCCGAGGCCAAGAACGCCACCGCCGCGGCGAGCTCCTCGGGCTCGGCCATGCGCCCGGCGGGAATGTTCTGCACGAGGGAGCGCTCGATCTCGTCGATGCCGCGGCCGTCTCTCGCGGCCCTGGTCTCGAACAGCTCCCGCACGCGCTCGGTGCGCGTGTAGCCCGGACAGACCGAGTTGACCGTCACGCCCTCCCCGGCCACCTGATCGGCCAGGGCCTTGGCGAAGCCGAGGACCCCCGCCCGCGCGACGGTCGACAGCATGAGGTCGCCGAGCGGCTGCTTCGCCGCGATGCTGGTCAGGCAGATCACCCGACCCCAGCGGCGCTCACGCATACCGGGCACGACCGCGCGGCACAGGTGTATGGTGGAGAGCAGGTTGAGGTCGAGCGCCCCCTGCCAGCTTTCAGCCGGGGCGGTGGCGAACATGACCGGCGGCGGCCCTCCGGCATTGCACAGCAGGATGTCCACCGGTCCCAGCTCCCGCGTGACACGATTCACGAGGTCGTCGACCTCCCGCGGCACGCTCACGTCGGCGCGAAAGCCCGCCACGTTGGCCCGAGCGCGTTGCCGGACCCGCTCGACGGCACGCCCGAGACGGGCGGCGTCCCTGCCGTTGAGCGCCACGCGGCACCCTTCCTCGGCGAGCGCCGTGGCAATGGCGAGGCCGAGGCCGCTCGACGAACCACACACCAGCGCGACGCGTTGCTCGAGTTGGAGATCCATGATGCCTACCGTCACGATGAAGTGGCTCGCGGAATCTGCTCGCACGTCGGCGGCGCAGCAAGGCGCGTCGCGCGCGCATGGGGAGGCCGAAAAACCATTGCGTGAACTCCAGGGATACCCGATATTCGGATTCGTGACATCGCGCCCGACGGAGCGTTACCCATGTCGGTGACGCGACGCGAGTTCGTCAAGCACACCTCGCTCGCCGCCGCAGCGCTCGCTGCCTCTTCGCGTAGCGAGCTTTTCGCATCTCCCCTCGAGACGACGCTGCTCCAAGACATCTCCGCCAAGGAACTCTGCATGGTCGCGCTGAATGCGGCGATCGGGGAGGGCGTCGAGTACGCCGACGTGCGTATCACGAGCGTGCGGAATCAGGTGGTGAGCACGCGCGAGGACCGGGTGGCGGGATTGGTGGACGACGAGACGATCGGGATCGGCGTGCGCGTTCTGGTGGGTGGAACCTGGGGCTTCCATGCGAGCCGGCATCTCACGCGCGAGGAGGCGGCACGACTCGCGCGCGCGGCCGTCGCGCAGGCTCGCGCCAACCAGCGGGCCGCGCTCGACCGGGTTCGCCTGGCGCCCGTGGACCCCTATCCCAACGGCGAGTGGCAGACGCCCATCGAGGAGGATCCGTTCGCCGTGCCGGTCGAGGAGAAGATCGACCTGCTGCTGACGGCCAACGCAGAGGCCCTGCGCGTACGGGGAGCGCGATTCGTGTCGTCGTCGCTCGCGTTCGTCCGGTTACGGACGACCTTCGCCTCCACCGACGGCAGCGTGATCGACCAGTCGCTGTACCGCACGTGGCCGTCCATGAACGTCACGGCGGTGGCGCCCGACTCGTCGGACTTCCAATCCCGGGCGTCGGCCGAAGTCGCCCCGATGGGATTGGGGTACGAGCACGTGCGGCGCGCGAACCTGTTCGGCCGCGCGAGCGAGTGGGCGGAGGAGGCGGTGCAGAAGCTCTCCGCCAGAGCGGTGGAGCCCGGGCAGTGGGACCTGGTGCTCGATCCGTCGCACCTCTTCCTCACCATACACGAGAGCATCGGCCACCCCACCGAGCTCGACCGGGCCGTGGGCTATGAGGCGAACTACGCGGGGACGTCGTTCCTGGCTCCTCCCGAGGAGGTGATCGGGCAGTTCCGCTACGGCCCCGAGATCATGAACATCCAGGCCGACCGCACGCAGCACGGTGCGCTCGCCACGGTAGGCTGGGACGACGAAGGCGTGCCCGCCGACAGCTGGCCCCTCGTGCGTGACGGCATCTTCGTCGACTACCAGACCACGCGCGATCAGGTGCACTGGATCGCCCCGCTGACCCGCATGTCGCGCTCCCACGGTTGTTCCTACGCCCAGTCGTGGGATCGCATCCAGTTCCAGCGCATGCCCAATGTGTCCCTGCTGCCCGGCATGGACGACTACGCGCTGGACGATCTCATCGCCGCCACCGATCGTGGCATTCTGATCAAGGGGCGAGGCTCGTACAGCATCGACCAGCAGCGCTACAACTTCCAGTTCGGCGGTCAGGTGTTCTACGAGATCCGAGGCGGCCAAATCGCCGGGATGTTGAAGGACGTCGCCTATCAGGGCCGCACGCCCGAGTTCTGGAACTCGCTCGACATGCTGGGTGGGCCGGGCAGTTACGAGCTGGGCGGCACGTTCTACGACGGCAAGGGGCAGCCGGCGCAGGTGAACGCCGTGAGCCACGGCTGCCCGCCCGCGCGCTTCAAGCAGGTCACCGTCATCAATACCGCACGGGCCGAGTAGGGTCTCCGTCATGCCAGACATCCTCACCGAGAGCGAAGCCCGCGCGCTGTGCGACCGCATCTTGAGCCGTACGACCGCCGACGGTGCCGAGGTGCGGCTCCTATCGGGACTCGAAGGGAACACGCGGTTCGCCGCCAACCAGCTCACGACGGCCGGTGAGGTGGTCGATGCCGAGGCCACGCTCACCGCACGCTTCGGGCAGCGCAGCGCGTCGGTGTCGTTCAACTCGCTGAGCGACGCCGGGATCGATGCGGCGGTGCGCAAGGCGGAGAGCCTGGCGCGGCTGTCCCCCGAAGACCCGGAGCAGATGCCGCTCCTGGGCCCGCAGCAATACCTCGCGCCGGGAGCGTTCTTCGACGGCACCGAGGGATTGGGACCCGAGCGGCGTGCGGACGCCGTCGCGGAGGCTGTCGCGCAGCCCCGCCAGGCTGATCTGGTGGCGACCGGATTCGTGGAGCGCGTCGCCCGATCCACGGCGGTGGCCAACGCGGCGGGACTGTTCGCGTACTCGCGGTCCTCGCTCGCGTCGTTCACCACGACGGTGCGCACGCCCGACGGCGGCGGCTCCGGCTGGGCCGGAGGCACGCACAACGACTGGAGTCGGGTGGCCGCCCCCGCCGAGCTGGTGCAACGGGCCGCGGACAAGGCGGAGCGGAGCGTGGATCCCACGGTCGCCCAGCCGGGGCCGTACACCGTCGTGCTCGAGCCGACCGCCGTGGGGAACCTGCTGCAGTTGCTCTCGTTCGGGCTCGATGCCAGGTCGAACGACGAAGGCCGGGGGGCGTTCGCGCGTCCCGGCGGGGGCAATCAGATCGGCGAGCGGGTCATGGACGAGCGGGTCACCGTCTTCTCGGATCCGGAGGATCCCGACCTGCTGGAGCGGCCCTTCACCGACGACGGTCTCCCGGTCGGGCGAACCACGTGGATCGAGGGGGGAGTGCTGGCCAATCTGGCGTACGACCGCTACTGGGCCGACCGGCAGGGCCGTGATCCGCTGCCGCGGGCGGGCGGTCTCAAGTTCGCGGGGCAGAGCGGCAGCGTGGAGGACCTGATCGAGGGAGTCGACTTCGGGCTGTTGGTGACGCGCTTCTGGTACATCCGGGGCGTGGATCCGCGGACCCTCAAGTATACCGGGCTCACCCGCGATGGCACGTTTCTCATCGAGAACGGGCGGGTGACCGTAGCCGTGAAGAATCTGCGGTTCAACGAGAGCATCGTCACGATGCTCAACAACGTCGAGGCGGTGGGGGAAGCGGTGCGGGTCGTCGCGTCCGAATCGGGCGGCCTTGGTCCGGCGGTGGTTGCCCCGCCCCTGGTGGTGCGGGACTTCCGCTTCACGTCGGTCTCGGACGCCGTGTAGGAAGAGCGCGTAGGAGAGCGGAGCGGACTCCCTGAGCGGCCAGGCCGCTCGTGGCATTCACCCTCAGCGCGGAGGCGTTATGCCGAAGAAGAAGCGCGCCACCAAGAAGAAGGCGAAGAAGCGCGCGACCAAGAAGCGCGCCACGAAGAAGAGAGCGAAGAAGAAGTAGCACGTTGCACGGGGCCGGCACGCTGCCGGCCCCGCAACGTTTCAGGGGGTCAAGGCTTGATGGCCAGGAGCCAGCGGGGTTCGTCGGGCCGGCTGCGCTCGAGCTGCCAGCCCTCGTAGTGGGTCGCCAGGATCTCGGGTCCGAGCTGGAGCACGCCGTCCTGCCGCTGCGAGGGGAGGACGTAGTGGACCCCGCCGTGGGGGGTCCGGTCGGTCAACGCCTCGAGGAACGTGGTGCGCTCCGCACCGTCGAGGTGCCCGAGTGCCGCGGGATCGACGACGGTGAGCACCGGCCGCACGTCGGGAAACCAGCTGCCGAAGTTCACGACGAGGGCCTGAAAGCGGGCGCCCAGCGCCTCGGTGGCCGCGCGCATCTCGACGCCGTCTACCACCGACAGCTCGGGGTCAATGAACACCACGGGCCAGCCGTGTGCCGCGAGGTAGTACGCCGCACCGGCGCCTCCGCCTCCGACCACCAGGACTTCACCATCCGCCTCGAAGTCCTCTGCCAACTCCGTGAGCGGTGTCGCCGCATCCAGATTCCAGTGCGTGGGTTCGCGCTGAGCGTGCCGCATGCGCAGGTGCTTCTCCCGCCAGCGGCGATAGGTGGGCAGGTTGAGGCGGCGCATGATCATTCGATCCACGTGCTCGAGCATCAACACCTCGGTGAGCACCAGCTGACCGTCCGCGCCCAGCTCCAGCTCCTGCACCGCCTCGTCGGCGATCGCCAGCAGCTCCGTGCGTGACAGCTGCTGCTTGAACTCCTCGATGCGCTGGAGGATGAACTCCTCGTACTCCTGACGGAGCGATTGCTGTTGGCGATCGCGTCGCCGCCGTGGCTTCGGGGAGGTCAGCACGGCTCGACGTGCACCACGACTTCGCGGAAGGCGAGCTCCTCGCGCAGGCGCTGCTCGACCGCGTCCGCGACGTGGTGCGCCGCCTCCACGGTTTCATCGGGGGGCACCGAGATAGTGAGCTCGGCGAAGCGGCGATCGCCGGCCCCGCGCGACCGGATATCATAAGCCGAGATCACGCCCTGCACCGCCTCGGCGACCGCCCGGATCTCGTCGGCCGGCGCCACGTGCTGGTCAACCAGTACGGGGACCGAGCGCGCCACGATGCGGTACGCCAGCACCACGATCACCACGGCGACCACGAGCGCGACGACCGAGTCCACCCACCTGTACCCGGCCCCGGTGGCGAGCACGCCGATCAGGACACCGGTGGTGATGAACACGTCGGCCCGCGTGTGGGCCGAGTCGGCAAGCAGGATGTGGCTGTTCAACTCCCGGCCTCGGCGGGTCTCGTACACGGTCACCAAGGTATTGACTACCAGCGTGGCGGCCAACACGGTGAACTCCACGGGGCTGACGTGGAGCGGCGCGGCCCCGGTCGTCAGTCGTGACATGGCGTTCTCGACCAACTCGAAGCCCGTGATGGACAGGAAGACCACGATGGCCAGGGCGCCGAGGTTCTCGAACTTCTCGTGTCCGTACGGATGGTCCTCGTCGGGCTCGCGCGACGCGACCCAGATGACGGCGAGCGCCAGCACGTTGTTCATCGCGTCGACGGACGAGTGTACCGCGTCGCCCAGCACACCGAGGGAGCCGGTTCGCAGGCCGATCACGAACTTGGCCCCCACGACGGCCAGGTTGGCGACGAGGAGGCCCAAGAGCACGCGCTGAACTTGCGTGTTGCGGTCGCGTACGTCCGCACCGGCGGGCGGCATGGGTGCAAGCTTGTGAAAGGCGTGATGCCTGTCAACTATTCCAGAGAACGTGATCGTGGGCGCTACCGGGGAGGATGACGTGCAGGACGGCACGCACATGGGCCGGAGGATGCGGACGGGCGGGGCCTTGCTGCTGCTCGCAGCGGCTCCCACGCTGCTCGCCGGCCAGGTCAGGTCGAGCGGCGGATACGTGGTCCGCCAGGGCGACCGAGAGATCGCGCGGGAGCGCTACGAGTTCGACGGGTCGATACTCACCAGCACGCTGGCCGTGCCCGCGCAGAGTCTGGTCATCGGCGGGCGCACGGTGTACGACGGCAACCTCTCACCCACCGAGTACGTAGCCACGGCCACGCTGGGCGCCGACACGGTGCCGTTCCAGACGCTGTCGGTCGCGTTCGCGGACTTTGCACGCTGGGAGGTCACAGGCGGGGGAGACCAGTCGGGGTCCACGCCCCTCGCGCGGCCCTACTCGGTGTTGCGCAACCTGTCGTTCGCCCACCTGGCCGTGCTGCTGCTGCGCTACGACCGCCGTGCGGGCGGCCGGCAGGAATTCCATCTGTGGATTCCCCGCGGGGCCGTCGTGGTGCCTCTCGGCGTCCAGCTCTCAGGCAACGCGGGCACACTGGACCTGCGCGGCACCCCGATCAACGTGCAGCTCGCCGAATCGGGCTGGGCTACCCGTTTCGACATCCCCGCCCAGGGGGTGGTGGCTGAATGGGCGGGGGAGGTGGACATCGAGACGGTGGCGGTTGCGGAGCCCGAGCGCGTACCGCCGGCCGGCGTGGGCGAGGAGACGTTCACCTTTGCCAGCGGAGACCTGCAGATCGAGGGCACGCTTGCCGTCCCGCTGGCGGCACGTGCTCCGGTCCGGCTCGGCATCATCGTCGCGGGCTCGGGTGCCACCGACCGCGACGGCAACTCCGGCGGGGCTCTGCGCAGCGACATGTACCTGCAGCTGGCGTGGCGCCTCGCCGAGCGGGGGATCGCCACCCTGCGCTACGACAAGCGGGGGCTCGGATCCACCGCCGGAGCGTTCGATCCGGCGACGGTGACGCTCGGCGACTTCGCGGGCGACCTGCGGGCCGCCGCCGAGGCGGCGCAGGCCGACGGTCGGTTCTCCGACGTCGTGATCCTGGGACACAGCGAGGGGGCGTCACTCGCGAGCATCGCCGCGAACGGCGGTGCTCCGGTCCGGGCGATTGCCCTGCTCGCCGGCATGGGGCGGCCGTTCCTGGACGTGCTGCGCGGGCAGCTCGCCGAGCAGCTGGACGAGGAGACCATGGCGGCGTTCGACGCCGCGATGCCCCGCTACCTGGCCGGGGAGGATCCCGGAGAGGTGCCTTCCGAGCTGCAAGTCTTCTTCGCGCCGGTCAATCAGCGGTTCATGCAATCGGCCGTGGCCTTCGACCCCGCCGCAGAGCTGGCCCGGGTCTCGGTGCCCGTGCTGATCGTGCAGGGGGAAACCGACTTCCAGATCGGAGTGGAGGACGCCGAGCTGCTGCACACAGCGAAACCCGATGCCGAGCTGGTGATCATCCCCGCGGCCAACCACGTGTTCAAGCACGCGCCGAGCCGGGATCGGGCAGCGCAGGCGGCCCAGTACAGCGATCCCTCGCTCCCCATCGTTGCGCAGTTGGTGGACGCCATCGTCGAATGGGTGGAGGCTCTCCCGTGACGGTGGCGACGAAGCTGGAGCGGTCCGAGCTGCGCCTACTGGCGATCGCGGGTCCGCCGGCGGTCGAGCCCGAGACACTGCTGGAGGCGTGCCGCGCGGCCGTGGCCGGAGGTGTCACCGCGGTGCAGCTGCGGCTCAAGAACGCTCCGGCCGGGCAGCTGCTCGACCTCGGGCTGCAGCTGGTCGAGGCGCTGCCGGTGCCGGTGTGGGTGAACGACCGGGCCGACGTGGCGCTCGCCGCCGGCGCGCGCGGCGTGCACGTGGGCGCGGAGGACTTGCCGCCCGCGGCGGTCCGGGCCCTCGCGGGCGGCGCGTTGCGGGTGGGCGTGTCGGTGGGAACGCCGGAGGAGGCGGCGGCGGTCGGGCGCGCCCCGGTGGACTACTGGAGCATCGGCTCGGTGTTCGCCACCGCCACCAAGCCCGACGCGGGCGCTCCGATCGGGACCGAGGGATTCCGCCGCCTGGCGAAGCTCGCTCCCGAGGGCATGCCGATCATGGCCATCGGGGGCATCGACGCCGGGCACGCCGGCGAGGTCATCGCGGCGGGGGCGGTGGGTGTGGCGGTGAGCGGCGCGCTGTTCGGTGGCGGCGATGTGCGGAGCGCGGCGCGCCGCCTGCGCGACGCCGTGGACCACGCACTGGCCTGATCAGGTGCCGTTGCCGCGGCGCACCTCGCGAATGGCTCGCAGGTGCTCGGCGTAGGTCCGTGAGAACACGTGCTGGCCGTCGTCGCGGGCGACGAAGAACAGGAAGTCCGTTCGGGCCGGATACAGCGCCGCCTCGAGGCTCTCCACCGACGGCGCGCCGATCGGACCGGGCGGCAGCCCGTCGATGACGTACGTGTTGTAGGGTGAGCGCACCTGGTAGTCGCGCTCGAACAGCCGCCGCCGCTGGCCCAGCGCATACGCCACCGTCGGATCCGCTTGGAGGCGCATTCCTCGCCGCAAGCGGTTGTGGTACACCGACGACACGTAGGGCCGGTCGGGAGCGTACCGCACCTCGCCCTCGATGATCGAGGCCAGGGTGACGAGCTCGTGGCGCGTCATGTCCAGCGTGTCGAGCCGCGCATCCCACCCCTCGCGCCACACCAACTCGAACTCCCCGACCATCTGCCGCACGACCGCCGCGGCGCCCGCGTCCGTGCGGACCAGGTACGTGCTGGGGTAGAGGTAGCCCTCGAGCGTGGGGGCTGGCACGGCGAGCCGGCTCCGCAGCGCTGAATCGCGCGCGGCCGCCAGGAGGGCTTCGGAGGGTATGCCGAGCTGCTGCTCGACGGCGGCGGCCACTTCTGTGAGGAACAGGCCCTCCGGAACCACGAGTCGGCGCAGGGCCGGCCGTCCGGTCGAGAAGAGCGCGAGAAGCTCCCGGTTCGTCGCGCCGGCGGGCACGTCGTACGTACCCGCCTGGATGGCGCGTCGTCGCCCCGACATGCGGGCGTAGAACGCGAACAGGTTCGCCGAACGGACGAGCCCGCGGGTTTCGAGGGTTTCCGCCACGGCGGCCAGCGTGGCGCCGCGCGGAATGGTGAGCTCCTGCAGCGCCCCGTCGGTCTGCGTCTGTCCGCAGCCGAATGCGGTCGCGCTGAGCAGCGCGAGCAGGCCGCTCGTGGCGCTCGGCCTCATCGCCGGCGGCTATCCAGGTAGTTCTGCAGCAGCACGGTCGCGGCCAGGCGATCCACCTCGCCCTCGCGTCCGCGGGTGCTGCCACCCAGCTCGCGCACCGCCTCCAGGGCGCGCGCCGTGGTCATCCGCTCGTCCCAGTACGCCACCGGCAGGCCCGTTTTGTCCGCGATCAGCTTGCCCGCCTCCCTGGCGCGCTGCGCGCGCTCGTCCTCGGCCCCGCTCGGCGCGATGGGAAGTCCCATCACCACGCCAATCGGCTGGTGTTCTTCGAGGTGCGTGCGCAGTTGCTGCATGGGGAAGCGCCTGCCGGCGCGACGGGTGATCGTGGCTAGAGGGTGGGCAAGGGACTGTGACGGATCGGAGAGCGCCAGCCCGATGCGCTTCTCGCCGATGTCGACGGCCAGCAGCCGTCCCGCGTGTGGCAGGTCGCTCGCTTCCATACCGCTGCAATGTACTGCCGTGCCGCCCTAACCCTCCTGCATCGTGGAGAAGAAGTCCTTGTTGTTCTTCGTACGCTTCATGCGCTCGAGGAGGAACTCGATGGCCTCCACCGTGGGCATGTCCGCGAGGAAGTTCCGCAGCAGGTAGATCTTGTTGAGCTCCGCCGGGTCGAGCAGCAGTTCTTCCTTTCGAGTCGAGCTGCGCTGGACGTCGATGGCGGGATAGGTGCGCCGGTCGGCGATCCGCCGGTCGAGCACCACCTCCATGTTGCCGGTGCCCTTGAACTCCTCGAAGATGACCTCGTCCATGCGGCTTCCCGTCTCGATGAGCGCCGTCGCGATGATGGTGAGGGAGCCCCCACTGTCGATGTTGCGCGCCGCGCCGAAGAACCGCTTGGGCTTCTGCAGGGCGTTCGCGTCGACGCCGCCGGACAGGATCTTCCCCGAGTGGGGGATCACGACGTTGTGCGCACGGCCGAGCCGCGTGATCGAATCGAGCAGAATGATCACATCGCGCCCGTGCTCCACCAGCCGGCGTGCCTTCTCGATCACCATGTCGGCCACCTGCACGTGCCGGTCGGCGGGCTCGTCGAACGTCGAGGCAATCACCTCCGCCTCGACGTTTTCCTCCATGTCGGTGACCTCCTCGGGTCGCTCGTCGATGAGGAGCACGATGAGGGTGGCGTCGGGGTGATTCTCGGTGATGGAGTTCGCGATCTTCTGGAGCAGGATGGTCTTGCCGGCCTTGGGCGGCGACACGATGAGGCCGCG
>CP070716.1:441569-459068 GCA_020350425.1 Gemmatimonadota bacterium | reverse complement strand
AGCCACGCCTGGCGACCGGAACGCCGACCGCCCGCCTCACCGGGGTTGCAGTGCCCGAGCCGGTTCGATGGCACAGGCTCTGAGGGCTGGAACCAGACCGGCCAGCAGCACCACCGCCAGCAACAACCCTCCCGCCGCGAGAAACGCGACGGGATCCAGGGGACTGATTCCCAGCAGCATCGAGCGCGCGGCAGCCGCCGTTCCGGCTGCAAACAGGCTGCCGACAATCAGCCCGGGCACCGAGAGGCGAACAGCGTCCCCCAGGACGCGCCGGATGATGTCGCTCCGGCTCGCCCCCAGGGCCATACGGAGGCCGATCTCCCGAGTGCGAGTGGCCACGGCCAGCGCGACGACTCCGTACGCGCCGATGGCGCAGAGGACGAGGACCACGAGACCGAGGCCGCCGCCGAGCGTCGCGACGGCGCGCTGATCCCGTGTGGCCTGAACGACGATGGACCTCCCCGTGAGCAGCCGGGGCGCGGGAAGCCCAGGATCCACGGACCGGAGCGCCTCCCGCACCGAGCCCGCCAGTCCCGAAGCGTCCGCCCCTGTCCGGAGCACGATCATGAGGTGGGAGGGATAGTCCTGGCGAACGGGGAGGAAGAGTTGGGGCACCTCACGTCCGGCGCCGCTGGACGCCACCCGACCCACCACGCCGACGACGGTGCGGGGCCGAGCGCTGTCGGAGCCTGCGGGCCAGATGAGCCGCCGGCCCAACCCCGACTCGCCGGGCCAGAGACGTTCCTCCAGGCTGCGGGTGATGACCACCACGGACTCGGAAGCCGCATCGTCGCCGGGCAGCAACCCCCGACCCTGAAGGACGGGGGCGCCGATGGCCTCGAAGAACCCCTCGCTGACCCTCGTGACCTCCGCGACCACCCGGTTCTCGGCCTCGTCCGGCCGGTCCGCCCTCCCGGCCCTCCCGATGCTGCGGATGCGGTCGAGCGGGATGCCGTCGCCCATCGCCACCGCCCTCACTCCCGGCACGGCTCCCAGGGTCGCGCCCAGCTGGTCGAGAAACGCCGCGCCACCTTCCTCCAGCGTCGGGTATCCCTCATCGGAAAGGTTCAGGAAGGCGGAGAAGAATCCTCCGCTCTGGAAGTCCGCCACCAGCATCTCGCTGGGCTGGAATCCCAGGACGCCGTCGTCCATCCGCTCCAGGGAGCGCAGGAACAGGCCCCCCACCACGAGGAGGGAAAACGCCGCACCGGCCTGGGCCGAGACGGCGAAGCGGTGCAGGCGCCCGACGCGCCGTCCACCGCATCCGGTATCGTCCTTGAGGGCGGTGACGAGGTCGGGCCGGCTGAAGCGCAGGGCGGGAACGAGACCGAATGCGACGGCCGCGCCGACGGCAAGGACGAACGACATGGCGATCACCCAGCCGCTGGGTCGGAACGTCACGCCGGGGGCGGCGATCCCCAGATCCACGGGGGAGACGGTTGCCATGCCGAGCATCGCCAGAGCCGTTCCCACGGCGCCCCCGGCCAGGGCCAGCACGAGCGCCTCGACCATCAAGAGCCGCACGAGGCGAATGCGGCTCGATCCCAGCGCCAGCCTCACGCCGATTTCGTGCTCCCGTGAGGCCGATCGGACCAGGGCCATCCCCGCCAGGTTGCTGCAGATGATGAGCAACAGCACGACCAGCATGCCCCACATCCCGATGACGGCGATCATGTCCATGCGGCGATTCTGGGCCGGGAAGCGCCCGAAGGCCTCGGCTCGGACCGTCCGGTACTCGTTGGTCTCGGGATGATCGGCCGCCAAGCGGCCGAACACCGTCTGGAGCGCGGCCTGGCATTCGGCCCGGGTGCTACCGGGTCGCAGGCGCCCCAGCACCTGAACCGAGTATCGGCTCCGATCCGTTACGAAGGACTCCTCGCGCCGCATCTCCGGGTGTTGCACCAGGGGAACCCAGAGGTCGACGCTCCTCACGTTCACCCGAGCGCCATGGAAGCCTTCCGGAGCCACGCCCACCACGGTGTGGGGAGTCCGGTTCACGGTGATTGCCCGGCCCAGAATGTTGGGATCCCCGTCGAAGCGGTACTGCCACAGGTCATGGCTCACGATGGCCACGGGATGCTGGCCGGGCCCGGCGTCCTCCGCCGGGAGGAAGCCGCGTCCCAGTGCGGGGACCACCCCCAGGACCCTGAAGTAGTCCGCGGAGGCGTAGGCCGCAGGAATGCGCTCTGCGCCGTCCTCGCCACCCAAGGTGGCGCTCTCGCCGATCCAGGCGGTCACGAACTGGAAAGGTGTCTCGGCCCCCCGGACGGCCTCGAAGTCGGGGAAGGTCCACCCCCAGTAGTCCGCCCCCTCCTGCACCGTGACCGGATCCACGATCCGGTCCTGGTCGGTCACGCCTGGAATTGGGGAGAACCAGACCGCGTAGACGGCCGTGAAGACGGCGGCATTCACGCCAATGCCCACGGCCAGGGACAGGACGGTCACCGCCGCGTACCCCCGGGCCTTTCTGAGGGATCGAACGGCAAGACGCACATCACTGATGGCGTCGACGAAGAGGTCGGCCCACGTCCGCCACCGGCCCCCCCGCTCGTCAACGCGGCGGGTGCGCGTGCGAGCCTGCTTCATGCCACCTCCTCGCCGAGGTCCTCGGGGATGCAGAGGACGGCTGGGGCGGTCGCGAGCCGGCCCTCGCGCGCACGAGCGGGCGCTGGGCGCAGGCGCTGGACCGCCCATTCTAGAGTACGTAGCAGTCCTCAAGCGGTTTCACGACGCCGTCCGAGGGGCATGGTCGTCTTGCCCATGCTCCTCGCTTGGCTCGGCCCATCGGTTCGAGCCCAGCTGATCGCGCGGACGGAGTCAAAGGGAGCGTCGCCTGGCACTCAGGTTTGCCCCGTCAGCCAGGATTTCCCATCTTGGAACGACCCGCCTGTCGCGCCAGGGCGCGTCATCCCGTTCTCTCCCAGCGGGCAAACCCTGTGGCATTGGCGGAGGGCCCCCATGGTACGCATCAACCAACCCACGCGGCTACCCCCCACCGTCGCGAGCATCGGCTTCGCTCTGACCGATGCCGTCCTGACCCTCACCCGGTGCCCCAACGTGGTGGCGGTCAACGATCCGACGACGCTCGTGTCGACCATCGTGGCTGCATCGAAGGGCACCGATCGCCGGCTCATCGGTATGGCGCTCGAGGACGAATCGGTGGCGCGATACGCCTGCCTGGGCGACGTGACGCCGGACGCAGGAACGGGCCGACCGCTGTTGGGACCCCGATCGGACCGGCGCCGGCGAGAGCAGCGCGGCACCGCGCTCCCGCTTCGCGGGGAGACCGGGGTTACCGGTGCGCTCGTCGTGTTTGCCCCCGAGGGTTGGATCGACGCATTGATGTACGCGCGTCTCGAGGCGCTCGCCGGTGACGCAGGGCTCGCGATCGGCGAAATCGTTGACGAGCAGTTGTCCCAGCGGCTGGGTCTGGTCGACGCCGTCACGGGCCATCCCAATCGATCGGGTCTCGACAAGGCGATGCAGGCGTCGATCGGCGCGCCCTGCTCGCTGGTGAGCTTCGCCGTCGATCAGGTGGAGGAGCTCGGAACCGAGCAGGGCCACCTGGTGTTGCGACGCCTCGCGACGATCCTGCGATCGAAAACGCGCGACTACGACGTGCCGGCCCGCGTGGGTGGAGCGGAGTTCGCGCTGTTTCTGCCCGACGCGCCGCTCGACAGCGCGGTGCTGGTGGCCGACCGGGTGCGGGCGGCGGTGAGCGAGACGGAGTTCGAGCTCGGCGACCGCGCTCTTTTGACGTGTGCCTTCGGTGTCGCGGCGATGCCGGATACGGTGGACGCCATCGACCGTCTCATGGCGGCGGCCGTCGACGCACGGGTGGAGGGCCGGCAGAGCGGGCCCAACCGCATCGCCACGCTACACTAGGCCCGGCCGCCCCCGCGCGACGGCCTCCGCGCCGACAGGAGCTCGACGGGGGAGCGTGCGCTCGGCGAACCATCAGGAGCACTCCAATGCAGAAGCGGCAACTCGGAACCGGCGACCTGGACGTCTCGGCGCTCGGGCTTGGCTGCATGGGGCTGAGCTACGGCTACGGTCCCGCCACCGACCCGCGGGAAGGCGTCCGTCTGATCCGCGCCGCCGTCGAGCGCGGCGTCACCTTGTTCGACACCGCCGAGGCGTACGGGCCGTTCCTCAACGAGGAGCTGGTGGGCGAAGCGCTCGCCCCTGTCCGCGACGAGGTGGTGATCGCCACCAAGTTCGGCTTCGTGGGGGGCGTGTACCGCCAGGGAGAGGACAGTCGGCCGGAACGGATCCGCGCGGTGGCCGAGGCTTCGCTGCAGCGGCTCCGGACGGACCGCATCGATCTGTTCTACCAGCACCGGGTCGACGTGAACGTGCCGATCGAGGAGGTGGCCGGGACGGTCAGGGACCTGATCCGGGAGGGCAAGGTCAAGCACTTCGGCATGTCGGAGGCGGGCGTGGAGACGATCCGCCGCGCGCATGCGGTGCAGCCGGTCGCGGCGTTGCAGAGCGAGTATTCCCTGTGGTGGCGCGAGCCGGAGAAGGAGGTGCTGCCTGCGCTGGAGGAGCTGGGGATCGGCTTCGTGCCGTTCAGCCCGCTCGGCAGGGGCTTCCTGACGGGCACGATCGACGAGACCACGACGCTCGACCCCACGGACTTCCGCAACAACCTGCCACGCTTCTCGCCGGAGGCGCGCAAGGCCAACCAGGCGCTGGTGGCCGTGCTGGGTGGTATCGCCGCGGCGCGGGGTGCGACGCCGGCCCAGATCGCGCTCGCCTGGCTGCTGGGCAAGAAGCCGTGGATCGTGCCGATCCCGGGCACCACCAAGCTGCACCGCCTGGAAGAGAACCTCGGCGCGGTGGACGTCGCATTGACCGCGGACGACCTACGCGAGATCGAAGCGGCGGTTTCCACGGTCGAGGTGCAGGGAGCCCGCTATCCGGAGGAGCTGCAAAGGCGGGTCGGTCGGTGACGGCTGCGACCCTCACCGCGTCGCGGCTACACGGGTAGCGCCGCTACGGCGCCCACACCGGCAACGGCGCGGTCCATCCGGATGCGGAGGACCCCGGAGTCGCGCGCCCCAGCTGGCCGTGTCCGTTGTCGCCCCAGCAGTACGTCGCGCCGCCGGTGGTCACGGCGCAGGTGTGCCCTGCGCCGCCCGCCACCGACGTGAACCGCAGCTGTGGCAGGATCGGGGTGGGGGTGAACACGTCGTATATGCTTCCCACGCCCACCGATCCGAAGATCCCGTCCCCCCAGCAGTACAGTGCGCCGTCGGCGTCGAGGCCGCAGATGGCGCCGCCGCCCGGCACGATGGTCGCGAAGCCGGGGTCGCCCGCGATCGGCGCCGGTTCCGGGAGGAAGCTGGTCACACCGGACTGGGTGCTCTTGCCCCAACAGTAGGTCTCGCCGGCCGTGGTGATCCCGCAGGTGTAGCCGTGGCACGGGCCGCCGCCGGCGATCAGCGCGGAGAACTGGTGGCCACCCGCCACCGGGGTCGGGACCCAGACGCTGTCCGACTGCTCGGGACCGTCACCCAGCTGGTATGCGTAGTCGTAACCCCAGCAGTACCCACTGCCGTCGGCCGCGAGGCCGCAGCTGTCGTAGAACCCGGCGTCGACCGACACGAGTGGGACGGCACCGCCCACGGGCGTGGGCACGAGGCGGTCGGTGTCGGTCCCGTCACCCAGCTGCCCGCCCCAGTTTGCACCCCAGCACACGGCGGCACCCGCCGCCGTCATGGCGCAGGTGTGGTCGAACCCGGCGTCCAGCGTGACGAACGGCGACGCGAACTCGACGCGTCGGGGGGTGAGGCTGCTGTCGGTCGTCCCGTTACCCAGTTCCCCGGACCGGTTCCCGCCCCAACAGTACGCCGCACCATCCGACGTGAGCCCGCAGGTGTGGACGGCGCCCGCCGAGATGGCTGTGAAGCGCAGTGTCGTGGCGACGGGCGTCGGGACGGAGCGGTCGGTCTGCGTGCCGTCACCCAGCTGACCGGAGTAGTTGTCACCCCAGCAATAGGCCGAGCCGTCCGCCTGCAGCGCGCACGTGTGTAAGAACCCGCCCGTGACGGCGGTTGCGGTGAATACGTCGTGGACCGTGAACGGCTCGCTCGCGGCCGCCTCGAGCGCGCCGGAGGTGGCGACGAGTCGGTAGTCCGTCCCGACGCCTTCGAGGCTGAGGTCGGTGAAGACCGCGGTCCCCGAGACCGGAGCGACGCGCGTCGTGCCCTGCAGGGTGGCCGCGCCGCTCCCGGCGCCGAGGCTCACCTCGATGGTATCGGTCCACGACCACACCGTGCGCTCCGCGGCGTCCCGTACTACGACGACCACGTCGCGTGCGAGGACGCCCTCGATCCCGACTGACTGGGGCTCGACGACGAAGGCGAGGTGGGTCGGCGTCGAGGGGCCCGTGCCGTCGCCGCAGCCGGCGGCGAGCAACCCGGCGGCGATCGTAACTCTTGGCCCGAGGCCTCGCACGCTCACCACCCCCACACCACGACGGGCGTGGTCCACATGAGCGACGCCGAACCGTCCCCCAGCTGGCTCCGATGGTTGTCCCCCCAGCAGTACAACACGGCCTCGGGGGTGACACCGCAGGTGTGACCGTCGCCCGCGCTCAGGGTGGCGAACCGGATGGATCCCGCCACGGCCGTCGGCGTCTCGCGGTATTCGGTGGTCCCATCGCCGAGCTGGCCGCTCGTGTTGTAGCCCCAGCAGTACGCGGTGCCGTCCTCTGCCACGGCGCACGTGTGCCCGAAGCCGGCGGTGAGGTCGTCGGCGCGGAGGTCGCCGGCGACCGGGGTCGGAGTCTTGCTGCACGGGAACGTACTCCCATCCCAGTCACACTCGTCCGTAGCCTCCGCCCCGAGGTACACCTCGTGACCCCAGCAGTACACACGGGCGTCACGCGTGATGCCGCAGGAAACCACCATGCCGGTGCTCACGGAGGTGAACCTCGCGTCACCGGCGACGAGCGCCGGGACGTGGCGCGCCGTGGTGGTGCCGTCGCCCAGCTCGCCCCGACGGTTGTCGCCCCAGCAGTACGCCGTGCCGTCGCTGGTCGTCGCGCAGGTTTGGGTGACACCGGCATCCACCGTCACGAAGACGTGCCCTCCGCTCACGGCGGTCGGGACCAGACGGTTCTCGGTGGTGCCGTCACCGAGCTGACCATCGAAGTTCCCGCCCCAGCAGTACGCGGACCGGTCCACCGTGATCCCGCACGTGTGGTTCGCGCCGGCGCTGATCGTGGTGAAGCGAAGCGACCCGCCGACGGCCTTGAAGGTGATCTCCACCCGGTCGTCCGTGACGCGCGTGATACTGCCCTCGGTGGTGCCGTCACCGAGTTGACCGTACTGGTTGCCGCCCCAGCAGTACGCGGCACCGTCTGCGGTGAGCCCGCAGAAGTGCCCCGGGCCGCCGCTGATCGCGGCGAGGTGGCGAGGGGCGCCGTAGATCCGAGTGGGGATGCGGCCCAAGCCTCCACCCCAGCAGAGAAGCGTGCTGTCGCCCAGCAGGCCGCAGGTCTCGTTCCCCCCGGTCGCTACGGCGCGGAACAGGTATGGACTCGCACTCAGGTCTGGTCCCACCGTGTCGCCGCACGCGAGCAGCGCGGTCGCGGCCGCGATGAGGCAGGTGTAATGCAGACCGTGGAATCGGAGGGTCACGGTCACCTCTTCACCGTCGTCATCACTGTGTAGCCAGTTCAATCTGCGACCGGCAGACGCAGCAAACAAGCGGAATCGCCGAGCGCTTCGCTCGGGAAGCCTCCCACGCAGGCGTCGCGCGACCCGTCGAAGTCGGCGGACTGGAAGGCGCAGGCGGGCGGCGCGGTTGCAGGCGCCCGCGCCGGGGGCGAAGTTCGTGAAGGCGTTCTGGCGCACGCCTTCAAGTTGCTGAAGCAGGAGGGAACCGGCCGGCAGGCGGGGCTGTAGCACAACTGGAGGGCCATGTTGCGCAGGGTGGTGGCGGCCGACCGACCGAGGAGTCGATGACGACGAAGCGCGTTCGCCTCTCTATTGGGCTGCTGCTGGCGACAGCCGCCGTGGCGCTCCCCGCGTGCGATCTCGGGGGCCCGAGCGGTACCGGCGTGATCCGGGTGACGCTGATCTCGCCGTACGGCGCCGACGGCGCCGCCGTGCTGGAGCTCACCGGCGCGGCGGGACCCAGCGTGGTGACGAGCGAGGTCGGCGACACGTTCTACGAGCACAACGGCACCACGACTCGCGTCGTCGTGATCCTCGACGAGCCGGGACAGATCCAGTTCACGCTGCGCGTGCAGGACGTCGCCGCGCGGCCCGCGGTGACGCTGGTGCAGGTGGCCGACGCCGCCAACCGACTGCGCACCACCCTCGACGACTACCGCATCGACCTGGACCAGCTCGAGGATCTCGGCACATGAGCCGCCGACCGCTGGTCGCGCTCGTGCTTGGCCTCGTGGCCGGCGGCGCCGTTCCCCCAATCGCCGCAGCGCAGGAGGCCCCCCGGGCCCCGGGCGTCACGCTGCCCCCCGGGTATTACGAGCGCGTGCGCCGCCAGCCCGACTTCTTCGAGCTCAAGGACGGCTGGATCCGTCGCGCCGAGCGCGCTGCGGCCACGGCGACAGCCGTCACCGGCACCCTGCCGGTCGTGGTGGTGCTCGCGCTGTTCGACGACTCGCCGACACCCCACGTGTCGGCGACCGAACTGCAAGGGGTCCTGTTCGACGGGCCGTACGAGTACGGCACGGCGACCGAGTACTACGATGAGGTCTCCGGTGGGCGCTTGACGCTCGAGGGGCAGGTCCTGCCGTGGGTGCGGACGAGCCTCACGATGGCCGAGGTGGTGGGCAGCGATAATGGCCTGGGCGGTGACGCGCGGACCCACGACTATCTGATCGAGGCCCTCGACCTCGCCGATCCGACGGTGGACTTCGGGTTGTTCGACAACGACGGTCCGGACGGATTGCCCAACAGCGGTGATGACGACGGTGCCGTGGACGCCGTGGCGTTCGAGTTCCTCGAGATTGCGGCGTCGTGCGGCGGGCCGAGCATCTGGCCCCACCGCTCGCGCATGGATTGGTGGCAGGACACCCCGTACCTGACCAACGATCCCCGCACGGGCGGGGGGACGATCGTCGTAAACGACTACATCGTGCAGAGCGTGGTGGACTGTGGTGGGGTAGACCCGCAGAAGTCGACGACCATCGCGCACGAGATGGGTCACGTGCTGGGTCTCCCCGATCTGTACGATCGCTCGCAGGGCTATCTCGTCCACCAGCGCCGCTGGGTCGTGGGATGCTGGTCACTCATGGCAGCGGGAGCGTGGGGATGCGGCACCGACGATCGCGTCTCGTGGGTGCGTCCTACGCACCCGGGTGCCTGGGAGAAGGAGCAGCTCGGTTGGCTCACCGAGGTCGAGGAGGTGGGAGAGGCCCTCGAACTGGAATACACGCTCGATCCTGTCATCACTGGCGAGCGCGTGCTCAAGATCCCGCTCGAGCGCGGGATCGACCCCGACACGAACGAGTACCTCCTGGTGGAGTACCGGACCAAGCAGGGCTTCGACTTGGATCTCCCGGCGTCCGGTGTATTGATCACGCACATCGATCCCCAGATCCCGGGCAACCAGCCGTGCGACGGGTGTGCCCAGGTCTACCGCGTGGCGCTGCTGGAGGCGGACGGCAACAGCAGCCTGCGCCTGACGTTCTCGCAAGGGGGGAACCGCGGTGAGGCGGGCGATGCGTGGGGGATCAGCGGCACCGGGGTGCTCGCCACCAATACCTACCCCTCGTCGAGGCTGAACACGGGGGCGCCTTCCCCGGTGACGATCTATGGGGTGTCAATCGCCGGCGGGGTCGCACACATCACCCTGTCGTCCGTGCGGATTGCGACGGACCTGCTGGTGCAGGGCTTCCTCGGCACCGGACCGTCACAGCTCACGACCGAGGAGCAGCAGTACCTCGACCGCTATGGCAACACCAACGGGCAGTACGACGTGGGGGATCTGCGGGCGTATCTGAAGCGGTGAGCGCCGCTACAAGTCCTTCCCGTAGATGCGGTACACCTTTCCCAGCCGCCCCCCCATGAACTGAATCCCGGCGTTGATCTTCTCGTTGTCCTCCAGCGTCCAGCCCAGTTCGCCGAACTCGATGCCAAGCTGCTCGCCGCCGCGGTGGGCGCGCACGTACAGCAGGACGCTCAAGCCGCCGAGCGCGCTGCCGCGGAACTCGGGCATGATCCCGAGGAGCACCAATCGGGCCGACCGGAACCGGTAGCCACCGAGCTTGAGCCGCCAGATCAGCTTGAGCAGGCCCGTGGGAAACAGCCGGCCGTTCAGGTCCTTGATCGCCTCGTTGAGGTTGGGCAGCGCCACCATGAACCCGGCCGGCTTGCCCTCGACCTCGGCGATGGCCGTGATCTCTGGCTTGATGATCATGCCCATCGCCTTGGCCCCGTGCTTCACCTCGTTGTCGGTCCAGGGCACGTACCCCCAGTTCTGGCTCCAGGCGGCGTTGAACACCTCGCGCACGATGTGAATGTCGCGCTCCAGGTGCTTGGGGTCGGCTTGGCGAACGGTGAGGCCGGGGTATTGCTCCACGGCGTGCGCGATCTTGAGTGCTTCCGCGGGGATCTCTCCGACCTCGTAGTACCAGCCGTACAGGTCCTTGGCCTTCTCGTATCCGGCCGCCTCGATCAGCCGTGGATAGTAGGGCGGGTTCTGCGCGCACAAGAGCATGGGCGGCCCCTCGCGGTGCTCCACCAGCAGTCCCACTTCCTCGTTCGTCGAGAAGCTCTGCGGGCCGAGCGCCCGGTCGCACCCGTGCTGCCTGAGCCAGTCCTCTGCCGTCTCGAGCAGCGCGCCCGACACCGTCTCGTCCTCGACGGACTCGAAGAAGCCGAAGAAGCCCGTGGTGTCCTTGTGGTACTCGTTGTGCAGCCGGTTGGTGTGCGCGGTGATCCGTCCGACGGCCTCGCCGTCCCGCTCGGCCAGAAAGAGGGCCGCCTCCCCGTGCTCGAAGAAGGGATTCTTGCGCGGGTTGATCGTGTCCAGCACGTCGGCCAGGAGTGGCGGCACCCACTCGGGGTCGCTCCGGTGAGCGACCCACGGCACCTTGGCGAAGGTCCTGCGGTCGGCCTTGGAATCGATCTGCCTGATCGTCACACCCATCGCGTCCCCCTCATCGTCTTTCAGATCGGTGCTACTCGTCCCTGTGATTCGCGGCACCCGGCAACGCCCGCCGCTCCACGTGCGCGGCCAGCCGGTCCGCGAGGCTTTCCAGTTCCGGTGCATACTTCCGCGCCAGCCCGCGCGGGATGCCAGTCGCAACGAGGGCGGCCCCGACGAAGGCCATCGGAAGCGCAATGACCGACGCCTCGCCCGGCAGTCCGAGATAGAGCATGAGGCCCAACGTCGCCAGCGCTCCACCGGCGGCGCCCCATGCCGGCGCGAACATCGAGAAGCCGCGCAGATCGATGTGCTCCTCGACGTGCACGCGCGTGTCGTCCCGGCCACGCGTGATCGTCACGCGCACGTCCCGCCCCACGAACCCCGGCTTCGTGCCGTTCCAGTTGAGGGTGCCGCCGACCCGTGACACGCTGCCCACGAATCCCAGGGCACGCTGGATCTCGTCCACCAGGATCTCGTAGTCGGCCTCGTCCATCCGTCCGGGGACCGTTCGGTCGATGCTGAGGCGGCCCTTGCGGAACGCGGGCTTGGCGCTGCCGCTCGCCACGGCTGGTACGCCGGCGCGCGCCCGCTCGAGCTCCCCTATTGCCTCGCGCACGCGGGCGGGCGGGATCCCGGCTTCGGCGGCCACTTGCTCCACGCCTCCGACGGAGAGGGCACCATCCTCGTCGAAATGCTCGGCGTCGAGGGCGGCTGCCCGCTCCACCACGTCGCGCACCGCCGCGTCGCCGAGCTTGGCGCCGTGCTCTGCCGACCCCGCGAGCGCGCTCGCGAAGTCCCCCGGGCTCGCGTAGCGACCCGCGGGCCGCATCGCCAACGCCTTGACCAGCGTCTGCTCCAGGTGCCCCGGCAGCCGATCGAGACGCTCGCGATGGTCGGACGAGGCGTCGAGGAACCGGCCCATGCGGACGGCCTCGTCGGAGGGCCACATGCCGGGGGTCTCGCCCACCAGCATCTCGTACGTCACGCACGCGAGGCCGAAGACGTCGGTGCGTGGGTCCTGAGCCGTGCTGCCCGCGGCCTGCTCCGGGCTCATGTACCCGGGCGTGCCCAAAGGGAAGCCGCTCCGCGTGAGCTGGTCGCGGCTCACGGCGCTCACCACCTTGGCGATCCCGAAGTCGGCCACGATCGCGTGGCCCTCCGAGAACAGGATGTTCTCGGGCTTCATGTCGCGGTGCACCACCCCGAGCCGGTGCGCGTGATCGAGCGCCGAGGCGACCTGCTCGGTGATGCGGACGGCGTCCTGGATGGAGAGCGTCGCGTCGCCCCGAAGGCGTTGGCGCAGCGAGCCGCCGCTCACGTGCGGCATCACGTAGTAGAGGAATCCGCCGGCGTCGCCCGAGTCGAGTAGAGGCAGAATGTGGGGGTGGTTGAGCCGGGCGGTGATCCGAATCTCGCGCAAGAACCGCTCGGGTCCCACGGCGGCCGCGAGGTCGGACTTGAGCACTTTGACCGCCACCTGGCGGTCGTGCTTGCGATCCCGTGCGAGGTAAACCGTCGCCATGCCGCCGCTGCCGAGCACGCGCTCGACGGCGTAGCGGTCGGCCAGGGCGGTTGTGACGGCATCGACCACGCGGAAGCGCTCCGTGGAGGCTGAGGGAATCTATCTCACACGCAACCGCTTGTCGCTATCTTTACCCTGTGCGGTTGTGCGCCCACTCCCACACTGAGAGCAAACCGTGACCGACTCATCGCAGGACCGTTCGAGGCAGGATCGCTTCTCGCACTCGGCGTTGCTCGACGCCATGCCCGACGCCGTCGTGATCGTGGACTCGGAGGGACGGGTCGTGGGGTTCAATGCCATGGCCGAGGGGATGTTCGGGTATGATCGGACGGAGGTGCTGGGCCAGTCCATTGAGTTGCTGATGCCCGATCAGTTTCGCGACACGCACGTCGAGGAGCGGCGGCGGTACGCCGAGGCGCCGCATGTGCGGCCCATGGGGGCAGAGCGCCACTTGCTGGCACGCCACAAGAACGGCCGCGAGTTCGCGGTCGAGATCAGCCTGGCACCGTACCAGACGCCGGAGGGGGCGCTGGTGGTGGGTGCGATCCGCGCCGTGAAGGGACGGGGGGCGACGAGCGACTGAGCGAGTCGACCGGAGGGTCGAGGAGGGCGTGCATGCTCGATCGGATCGGCGACCTGGTGGGCGGCGCGGTCGTGCCGCCGGTTGGGTCGGGCTAGCAGCACGATGGCGGGCGCGCAGTCGTTCGGGGAGCGCTGGCGTGGCCTTGGGCGCGACACGCGCAATCGGTTGCTGCTGCTCGGCGGAGCCGGCATGGCCGCGCCGTGGATCACGGGAGCGTTGGTCAAGCTCTACCTGGACGCGCACGGCCAACCCACCTATCCCTGGCTGAACTTCTTTCATCCCATCGCCGTGCTCATCGCGATCCCGGGAACGCTGGTGTGGGCGAGTCCGTTCATCGTGCTCGCAAGTCTGGCTCTGGCCTTGCAGCGCTGGCCGTTCTGGCCGTGGCTGACCCCCACCGACCGGTGGCTCATCGCGTACGGCGGCCTGCTCGTCGGCTTGTGGGGTGAGGTCCGGCTGTTCGTCGAAGTGTTCTGGACGTGGGACGCGATCGCGCTGTTCGCCGGGTTCCTGCTGGTCCCGGTCTACGTGCCCTACCTGCTGGCCGGCCTCGGGCTCGGCACCGTCGTGGCGTTGGCGCGCGTGGTGGTCCGGCGTGTGTGGTCCTAGCTCCCCTTCGCGGCCTTCAAGAGCCCGTCCATCAACCGCTCCAGCCGCCGGAACGCCGGCAGGATCTCCCCCGGCACCACCCGCACCGGCGGCGGGTAGCGGAACAGCCGGTTGCGATAGGCGGCGAGCAGCAGCAACTGGTCCTGATCCGCCGCCGACAGCGTAACGCCGATCGTCTCCTGAGCGAGGCTGCGCGAGCGCCGGCAGGAGGACCGCCGATCCTCCCACCCTTTGTGCATCCCGGGGCTCACGCAGTCGAGGTCGGTGGCGCTGAGCATGTCCACCACGTCATGGAATTGGAGCATCTTCGGCACGTTGACCCCGTCGCGGTGGGCGTCCACCTCCGGCGGTGGCAGGGCGAGCTGCACGCCAATCGTGTCCGGGAACGTGTCCTTCGCTGGCTGCAGCAGGTGAATCACCATGATCTCGGCGGCGCGTAACCCGAGATCGAGGGATTCCTGCAGCGCGACCAGGTCCCCGGTGGCAGCCTCGCGCGCCTTCACCGCCGCGCCCCAGAGGCGCATGGCCTCGTCCATGGGTTCCAGCTCGATGACGTTGGCCAACTGTGTCATGTCGGTAGTCCTCTCCCCCAAGGCATTTCGCTCCCCGGGGGAGGGATTGTCAAGCGGGCCGGCCGGTCCCACTCCTGGCCGCAGCGCCGGTTGCGCTCCATCTTAGCGCGAGCGGAAGATCGTAGCGTGAAGATCGCCTTCATCGGCTCCCACGGCGTCGGCAAGACGACGCTCTGCTTCGACCTGGCGTCGCGGCTCAAACGCCTCGATTTGGGCGTGGACATCGTGAAGGAGGTCGCGCGCGGGTGCCCGCTGCCCATCAATCAGGACACCACGCTCGAGGCCCAGGCGTGGATCATCCACACGCAGATCGCGCAGGAGATCGCGGCGGCGACCCAGTACGAAGCCGTCATCTGTGACCGCTCGGTGCTCGATAACTATGCCTACCTGGTGCACAAGGTCGGTCGGCGGCAGGAGTTCGACGCGCTGACTACCTCCTGGATGAGTAGCTACGGCGGACTCTTCAAGGTGCCCGTGATTGCCGCGCCGTCGTTCGACGGCATGCGCGACGTGAGCGGCACCTTCCAGCGGGAGATCGACGAGGTGATCGACGAGCTGCTCGAAACGTTTGCGGTCCCGTGCCATCGGCTCGACCCTGACGACCGCGAGGGCTGGGTGGATGCCGTGCTACTGGCGATGGGCCTGCCTCTCAAGCCACCCCAAATCGACCTGTTCACCGGCGGCGCCGCGTGAGGGGAACGGTCCAGTCAGTTGCTCCTGGGCGACTCGTCGGTCCGGCCGTCGGAGTACAGCCCCGTAATCTTGGTCGCCCGCCCCGCTTCGTCGAACTCGATGCGCATGCGGAACGTCTTGGTGGATTCGAGCGCGAAGAGACCGCGCCCTAGCGGGATCATGCGCGTCTCGCTGGTGGAGCCATCCCGCCAGTAGACGAGTCCGCCGTCCCTGAGCGCGATGTGGCGCGCGCCGTACGCGCCCTCACAGGCGCGCATCTCGTCGAGCGACAGCGTCACCGGCGCTGATCGGAGTCCCACCCGGAGCCACTCCATGCGGGGCGCGAGACGTTCCCCCTGCGTGGAGTCCATCGCGATGGCCTGGCGGTAGCTTTCGAGCGCGCGTTCGTAGTCGCCCATCCCGGCGTGCACCTCGCCCAGGGAGACCCACACCAACGGGTGCGGATCGCGCTCTCCCTGCGCGGTCAGCACGGCGACGGCCGCGTCGAACTGGCGCGTGCCCGTGAGGTAGCCAACGAGGGAGCCGACCAGTCGGCCGACCACGGTGTCGGGATGCTGCGCGGCGAATGCGTGGTAGCTGCGCAGTCCCGCCTCGATCCCTTCGTCCCGGAACGCCCGTTGCATGGCGATCTGCGCCAGGCGCACCGGGTCGTCCCAGCGCGCATAGTCGAGATCGCGAATCGCGTAGTGCGTGTCCCGGAAGAAGATCGCGACCAGGTCCTCCGCAATCGCCAGGCCGTTTTCGCTGTTGGTGAAATACACGAGCCCCGCGTCCTCGGCCGGGTAGCCGATCACGTAGGCCCGAAAGACCCCGTTGTCGCCCCAGTGCCAGATCGCCGTCCCCCGCGCGGTCTGCTGCAGCCCCCAGCCGAGGCCCCAGTAGAGCTGCGCGACCGGCGCGTCGTCGTTCCACTTCTGGGACTGCGGCTCGAGCATCTCCTGGTACAGTGTCGGGGTGAGCCCCTCGCCCGTGAGGGCCGCGGCCAGAAACCGCGCATAGTCGAGTGCGGTGGTGTGCAGCGTGGCCGCAGCGTGGCCCTCGCGTGGCGTCCGCTTGGGAACCACGGCGCCGATCAGGCCGTGTCCCGTCGCCGACTCGTCGTCGTAGGCCTCGGTCCACACGTAGCTGCTCTGGGTCAGGCCCAGCGGCTCGAACACCTCGCGCCGCATCAGGTCGTTCAGGGCGATGCCGGTCTTCGCTTCGATGGCCCGCTGGAGGAAGCCGAAGCCCTCTCCCGAATAGCCCCACCGCGTGTCCGGATCGCGCACCAGCTCGAGCGGCGTGCCCCCCCAGTTGGGCAGGCCGGTCATGTGGGAGAGCACCATGCGGGTCGTGATCACCTTGGCGCGCTCGTCGTGCGCGAGCCGGTCGTACTCCAGGGTGTTCCACAGGGGCTCGTCGAGGCTCCACTCCCCCCGGTCCACCAGCCGCAGCACCGCGTAGGCGAACATCGGCTTGCTCAGCGACGCGGCCTCGAAGACGGTCTGCTCGGTCACGGGTTCGCCGGACTCGGCGTGCTTGATGCCGAACGCGCCGTGCCAGGCGACGGCCCCCGCCTCGATGGTGGCGATGCTCAGGCCCGGGATCTCCCCTCGGGACATGAGTGAACGGATCTGCTGCGCGGCGTCGCTGCCGCCCTGTGCGGCCAACGCCCCGGAGCCCAGGACGATCCCGGCGGCGGCCGCGATGACGACGAACCGTGCGCGAACGCGTCTCATACCCATCGTGCCCTCCCGGCCTCGCGGTGCGCGGGCCTCGTGTGCGGATTGCTCCCTCCACCCCTACGGGAGTGAGATACCGCTGGTTCCCCAAACGTTGGCGCCCGGGGGCGGCGACGGCGCCGACCTGCTAGCTTTTGCTCTCCATATCGGAACCTTCCCTCGCACCGCACGCTGGAGGCAGCATGGCACGCATCGTGGCAGCCGTCGTTCTCGGGTTGGCGTTGGCTGGTGGCGCCGCCGCGCAGGAACTTCCCCTGCTCGATCCGCAGTACACGCAGCTGATCTCGCAGGAGGTCTCGGGCGACGCGGCGTACGAGCACATCCGCTTCATGACCCAGTTCCACCGGCCGCGTGGCGGGTCGGACGGGTTGTGGCGGGTGGCCGAGTATGTGGCGCGGCAGGCCGAGGCCTTCGGGTTGAGTGACGTGCAGCTCATCAAGCAGGCGTCGAGCGGCCCCCCGTGGAACGCCACCTTTGCCGACCTGTGGATCGTGGAGCCCGCGCCGGAGCGGATCGCGAGCACCCTGCAGTCGGTGCTGCACCTGGCGGACCTGAGCCGCCCCGCGAACGTGACCGGGGAACTGATCGACATCGGTGCCGCATCGGAAGCGGACTACGCCGGGACGGACGTGGCGGGCAAGGTGGTGCTCACCTACGGCTCGCTGTCCG
>CP070716.1:423372-441469 GCA_020350425.1 Gemmatimonadota bacterium | reverse complement strand
AGGACCTGAAAGGCCTGCCGCAGGATCGCCGCGCTGTCGGTGGGAACCGTGAGCATGTACACCGTCTCGTCGAAACTGGTGTACGCGTTCACGTCGGGACCGAATTGCATCCCGATCCGCTCGAGGTAGTCCACCAGCTCCTGCTTGGGGAAGTGCGCCGTGCCGTTGAACGCCATGTGCTCCACGAAGTGCGCCAGGCCCAGCTGATCGTCGTCCTCGAGCACCGATCCGGCGTTCACGATGAGACGCAGCTCCGCACGCGCCTCCGGCCGGCGATTCACGCGGACGAAATAGCGCAGACCGTTGTCCAACGTCCCCCAGGTGACCCCAGGATCGACCGGAAGGGTGTCCGCGAGTTGAGACTGGCCCGGCGGCGCGTCCTGCGCCGGCGCCGGCCGACCGAGCGCGAGGCCGCCGAGGGCCGCGCCCATGAGGATGAGTGTCGTGCGTGCCATGCTGGGGGCCCTGCTACGTGTCGCGCTCAGGAGCGGATGTCGAACATGTAGCTGTTGAGGTACTGGATGGTATCCCGCTGCTCCTGCACCTGGTGGGCGAGCAGGTCGCCGCTCGTAATGAGCCCGCGGAGCTCCCCCTTTTCCATCACCGGGAGGTGGCGCACCCGCTTCTCCGTGACGAGCGCCATGCACTCCTCCACGCCGGCCTCGGGCCGACAGGTGATCACGGGGGACGTCATCACCGCGCGCAGCTTCACCCCCGCGGGGTCGCGCTGCTCGGCCACCACGCGCCGCAGCACGTCCCGCTCGGTGAAGATGCCGATCAGTTCGCCCTCATCCGTCACGAGGACGCTCCCGATGCCGCGCTCGTTCATCAGGCGAGCAGCGTTGAGCACCGACTCGTCGGCGACCATCGAGACGACCTCCCCACCCTTCCGCCCCAGGATGTCTTGCACCGTGGCCATGGGCCGTCCTCCGTACTTGGGGGTTCAGGGGCACCTGTGCTTCGATTGTACAGGCTCACCGCGGCTCACGCCAGGCAGCCGCGCCGGCGTGCCCGAGGGATTGTCGCGCGCGGGCAACCGGTGAAGATTGTTTCGGTATGTCCGACGCCGACCGGTCCTCCCGGGCCGACCTCCGCACCCGGCCGATGGCCATGGCCGACCTGGTGGAGTACCAGGCGGGCTCCGTGGTGAGCCGGCGCCTCCTCAAGCACCGCTCCGGCACGATGACCGTGTTCGCCTTCGACCGCGGGCAGGGGCTCAGCGAGCATACCGCGCCGTTCGAGGCCGTGGTCCACGTGCTCGAGGGCGAGGCCGAGATCACGCTCTGCGGCTCGCCCTTCCGGCTGAACGGGGGCGAGATGATCCTCATCCCCGCCGATGTGGCCCACGCCGTCCGGGCCGTAGAGCGTTTCAAGATGGTACTCACCTTGGCGCGGGACTGACGTGGCCGCACCGACGGACCTCAACCTGCTGCGGTACAAGGTGTTACGACCGGGGAGCGGCGCTCATGTGCCCCCTCGGAAGGACAGTTTCGGCACCTTGACAGTTGCGGGACCGGACGCAATAATGGCACTGCACGGAATACGTTAGCAGGGTTAAGTTTACGTTGCTTTAACTCACGCGGGGCATCGGGCTCCCCCTCTGATTCGGCCCAGCCCCGCATCTTACATGGTGCTATCGACACACCGAAATGCGAGTTTTTCCTCGCGCGCCAAAGCGTGAGGTTTGTCCCGTCCGTAGGGCGTACTGCGCCGCCCCACGGCGGGTGTTGTATCACTCCAAAGGAGGGTCCCATGCGCTACAAGTGGTTATGGACCAGTAGCGGCGCCGTGGTCCTCGCACTGCTCGCTCTAGCGACGATCGCCACTCCGGCGCTCGCCCAGACGGGCAGCATCGAGGGCACCGTGCGAAACGCGCAAACAGCGGCCCCGGTCGGGGGCGCGCGCGTGATCGTGGTCGGCACGGACCTCGCCGCTACGACCAACCCGGACGGGTACTACCGGATCAACGACGTTCCGGCCGGCACCCATGAAGTCCGGGCGGCCATCATCGGCTACACGGCCGTGACGGTCGGCAACGTGTCAGTGGCAGTGGGTCTGCCGGTGACACTCAACATTCAGCTCCAGCCATCGATCATCCGCCTCGACGAGGTGGTCGTGACCGGCGTGCTGGGGGAGACGCAGCGTGCGAAGCTCCCCTTCACGGTGGAATCGATCTCGGGTGACGAGCTGGAGGTCCCGCAGGTGGACGCGGTGAGCGCGATCTCGGGCAAGGTGGCGGGCGCCACGGTGGTACGTGGTACCGGCCGGCCGGGCGCGGCGCCGACGATCCTGCTGCGGGCCCCGACGAGCATCGACGCGTCGGGCCGGAGCCAGGAGCCGCTGTTCGTAGTGGACGGCGTGATCCTGGGCGAGAGCATGGTGGACTTGGACGCCCTCGACATCGAGAACATCGAGGTCATCAAGGGCGCCGCGGCCGCCTCGCTCTACGGCTCGCGCGCGGCGAGCGGCGTCGTGCAGATCCAGACCCGCCGGGGTAGCGGCCTCCCGCAAGAGGAGATCCGCTTCACGGTGCGGTCCGAGTTCGGCATGAGCCAGCTGCCGGGCAAGTTCGATGCCCCGCTGCACCACCAGCACCTGATGACGGCGGACGGCTCCCAGTTCGTGGATGCCAGCGGCAACCCCTGCGACTGGCTGGAGTGCCCGAGCGTGCAGCCCAACGGCACGGACGACTGGGACACGTTCATGGTCGGTGAGTGGCCGGGCACCACGTACGACAACGTGGACCGTTTCTTCGACCCCGGGAATTTCTATCAGAACTACCTGGCGGCCGAGGGCCGGTCGGGCGGGACGAACTTCCACGCCTCCTGGAGCAACCTCCGGGAAGAGGGCGTGCTGATGGGTAAGGAAGGGTTCCGCCGCAACAATTTCCGCGTCAACGTGGACCAGCGGCTCGGCACCTCGTTCAAGATCGGGGCGAGCGCCTTCTACAGCCGCTCCACGCAGGACTTCTTCGGGGAGTCGCAGGGCAACACCCTGTTCGACCTCACCCGCATGCCTGCCGGTGTGGATCTTCTCTCGTTGAACGCCTGCCCGTCGACTGGAACGTGCGACGCCTGGCAGGAGCCGCGGCTGCTGCCGGACGGCACGCAGGATCCCAACGACGTGTACCTGAATCCGGACCCGTCGAACAACGAGAGCCCGAACCCGCTGTACGAGACGTTGAATATCGACGACCAGGTGACGCGCGGCCGCTTCCTGGGCAGCGCGAACGTGCGGTGGAGCCCGCTCCACTGGCTGAGCGTCGACGGCAACGTCAGCTACGACCGGCTGGACTACAAGAACCAGTACTACCGGTTCAAGGGGTTCAAGAGCATCACCCCCAGCAGTGACACGCAGGGCGGTGGGCTTGAGCGCATCCACCGGCTCACCGAGGCGTTCAATGCGAGCGCCAACCTCACCCTGAACTACCGATTCGGCGATCTGGCGACTCGCGCGCAGTTCCGCTACCTCATGGAGTGGGACGAGTACCAGTTCACGAACGCCGGTTCGGATAGATTTGCCGTGGCCGATGTGCCGACGCTCGACAACCTGGAGACGGCCCAGATCTACCTGTTCGAGTCTGGGTTGGAGCCGGTGCGGGCCGACGCCTACTTCGGCATCGTCAACTTCGACTACAAGGACCGCTTCATCGTCGACGCGCTGGTGCGCAACGACGGGAGCTCCCTGTTCGGGCCCGAGGAGCGGCGCCAGTGGTACTGGCGGCTCGCCGGTGCCTGGCGGGTCACCGAGAGCTTCCAGGTTCCCGCGATGGACGAGCTGAAGCTGCGGCTCGCCTACGGGACGGCTGGTGGACGGCCCCGTTTCAACGCGCAGTACGAGACGTACGAGGTGTCGGGCGGTCAGGTGTCGCCGCAGACGCTGGGCAACCGCAACCTGAAGCCCGAGTACTCGCAGGAGCTCGAGGCGGGCGTCGACATGTTGATGTTCGGCATGGCGGGCCTGTCGGTGACGTACGCGAAGACGAAGACCACGGACCAGATTCTCTTGGTCCCGCTGCAGGGCTACGCGGGCTTCGAGAGCCAGTGGCAGAACGCGGGCACGCTCGAGAGCAACACGTGGGAGGCGATGCTCGACCTGCAGCTGGTGCAGACCCGCTCCGTCACCTGGAACGCGAAGGTGCTGTTCGACCGCACGCGCCAGGAGATCACTGAGCTCACCGTGCCGCCGTTCACGTACGGCGTGGGCGGTCAGGCGATGGGCAACGTGTTCTACGCCCGGCCGGGTGAGTCGCTGGGGCAGTTCTACGGCATGAACTACGCCACGTCGTGCGATCACCTGCTGGGTGGCGCGCCCTGTGACGAGTTCGCCGTGAACGACGACGGCCTGCTGGTGTGGGTCGGCGCGGGCGGCAGCCTGGACAACCCGCAGTGGGGGACGTCCCGGACCGATCCGTTCGGCTTCCTGGGCACGAACCAGACGCTCAGGTGGGGCACGCCGTTCTTCGGTTGGGGCACTGACCGGGTGACCGGGGATACCACGACGTTCCTGCCGAGCGGCAACACCCAGCCCAACTACTCGCTCGGGTTCTCGACGACGGTGAGTTTCGGCGGCCTGTCGCTGTACGGGCTGATCGAGTCCGTGCAGGGCTTCGATGTGTACAACCAGCCGCAACAGTGGGCGATCTTCAAGAATTACGGCGGGATCGAGGACCAGATCAAGAACAACGTGCCTGAGAGCCAGTGGAAGCCGCTGGGCTACTACGGGGCGCTGTACGGCGTCGCCGGCCTGAGCCCGGTGAACTGGTTCCTGCAGGACGGCAGCTTCACGAAGTTGCGCGAGGTGTCGCTGAAGTACCGGTTCAGCCGGGATCAGCTCGCCGGCGTCAGCTTCCTGCGGTGGTCGGACGGCATCGCGATTTCCGCGATCGGCCGGAACCTGATCACGTGGACCAGCTACAACGGCTACGACCCGGAGACGGGCCGTGGCGGCGGCGACACGGGGTCGGCCGCGATCGCCCGGGTGGACGGGTACAACTATCCGAACTTCCGGACGTTCACGTTCGCACTCGAAGTCAACTTCTAGTGGGAGGAGCTTCCCATGTGGCGAAGAATGCATAAAGCGACATCGGGTCTAGCGGCCCTCCTGCTGATTGGCATGGCGGGCTGTGTGGACCTAGATGTTCAAAACCCCAACGCGCCAGACGCGGAACGCGCTCTGGCCACGCCCGAGGATACCGAGGCGCTGATTGCCGGCGGGTATACCACCTGGGCGAACGTTTTATGGTACGACGGGCCCACAATGGGCCTCAGCAACGTCGCGTTCGAGCACCAGGCTCCGTGGGCCAACCAGGGCATGGAGTTCTTTGCCCGGATCCCGCGGGTGCCGCACGCCAACGTAGCCGGTGGGCGGGACGTCCCCGTCCTCACCTGGGCGTGGGAACAGTCGTACGCGGCGATCAACCAGGTTTCGTCGGGGTTGTACGCCATCGACGCAGGTGACGTGGATCTCGGCACGGAGGGCAACCTCCGGGCCCGGGCCTTCGGCAAGTATGTCCTGGGGCTCGCCCACGGCACCGTCGCGATGCTGTACGACTCGGGCTTCATCTTCGACGAGACCGCGGAGTGCCTGACCGACAAGTCGTGCGGATCGGATCCCGCGGACGTACCGCTCCAGGGGCACCAGGCCGTCATGACGGCCGCCCTGGGGTATTTCGCTGAGGCGGCCACGCTTTCGGCGGGTGCCACCTTCACGATCCCCGCGACGTGGATGGGCCAGGACGTGTCGCCTGCGACGCTGATCCAGCTGGCACACTCCGAGCGGGCGCGCATGCGGGCCGGTGTGGCCCGTACGCCGGCCGAGCGCGCGGCGGTGGATTGGGATGCCGTGCGCACCGACGCTGGCCTCGGCGTCAGCGCTGACTGGGACTTCGTCAGCGACTGCGTCGTGCTGTGCGACGAGGCCCTGTATTACCGGAACTACCCCGGCTGGCACATGATGTCGATGTTCATCATCGGCATGGCCGATGTGACGGGCGCATATCAGACTTGGATGGCCGTTCCGCATCTGAGTAAGCGTGAGTTCATCATGCAGACGCCCGACACGCGGTTCCCGCAAGGGGCCACTGAGGCCGCGCAGATTGCGGCACCGGGCTCGATGTTCATCATCGCTCAAGGCGGCTCCAGGCTCATCGGCTCGCGCCCCGACCGGGGCACGTGGCGGTGGTCCTACTACCGCAACGACGTGTTCACCACGTCCGCGTCCAACTTCGAGGGCGCCGACCCGATGTACACCGCGAAGGAGATGGATGCGCTCATCGCGGAGGCCGATTATCGCGACGGTCTCTATGGCGCTGTTGAGACGTTCGTGAACAGCACGCGTACTCTACACGGTCTCAACGCGACCAACAGTGGAACGGCGGCTGGCGTCAACACCAGCGCTGTGCCCAGGCTTCCCAACAACACAGTCGGTGACCTGTGGGAGATGTTCAAGTGGGAGAAGCGGCTCGAGACCCACGAGATGGGCTTCCTGCGCATCGGCTGGTACTTCGACGGCCGGGGATGGGGCGATCTCATGGAGGGGTCGTTCTATCAGATTCCCGTGCCGTTCCGGGAGATGCAGTTGCTGCAGCAGCAGCCCTACAACTTCGGTGGCGTCGGCGGCAACTCGGCGGCGCCCGTGGGGACCTACGGGTACTAGTAGTTCCCACGCGCAGTTAGGGTAGCACGGAACCAGGGGTCGCACCGCACGGTGCGGCCCCTGTGTCTTTTGGGGGGGTGGCGGTCGGCAGGGCCCAAACGGCGAGGGCCGCACCCGGTGGTGCGGCCCTCGATTCATAGCGCCCCCGCCTCGGCGAGGCTGCCGGGTCAGACCAGCAGCGCTCCGCGCTCTCCGGGCAGGATCAGAAAGCCGGTCTTGGGGGGTCGCTTTTCGGCCTTCTTGTTGGCCGCGTCCTCGCCCTCCGGCACGTGCGTCGGGGCGGTCGAGTCGGTGCAGGCCCCGGCTCCGGCGAGTGCCAGCGCGAGGACGAGCAGGGTCAAACGCTTCCTAGTCATGATGCTCTCTCCATTGACCGCAATATATCCGGGTCCGTGGGGGGCGGCAAGCGGCGGCGGCACACGCCCGCTTGTCGCCCCTCGGCGGCCCCGGTAGATTGCCAGTATCTGCCGTTTCGGATTCGTTTCATCGGGAGGTGTCGAATGTTCAGCCGCGCGTCATATCTGGTCGCCGCAGCGCTCCCCGTTCTCCTGGCCTGCGGCGCGCGCTCACCAGGGGATGCCCCGAACCCCGGCTCGAACACCATCACCCGCGCCGAGCTGCAGGATGTCGATGTGCCGGATCTCTACACGGCCATCCAACGGCTGCGGCCCCGCTGGCTCGTGGTGCGGGGCGGCATGCGCAGCTTCAATCTCGAGTCCGAGATCGTGGTGTTCCAGGACCAGACATACCTGGGTGGCACGGATATCCTCCGGACGCTCGGCCGGGAGGGGATCTTCGAGATCGAGTACGTGGATGGCCCCCTCGCCCAGGCGTCCCTGCCGGCCATCTCCGACCGCCACGTGGAGGCCGCCATCGTCATCCACATGCGGGCGCCCCCGAATCGCTAGGCCGCCGGGGCCCTTTCGACGCAGGACGGTTAGCGGGGAAGCAGGTCGCCGCAGGCGACCCGCGACGCGTCCGTGGCGCTCACCCGCACTTCCACGTGATACGTGCTCGGGAGGGTAAGCGTCAGGCCGAGTTGGGTGTCCGCTGACGCGCTCCCCCCCAGGCCAACCTCGAGCACCGGATAGTCGCTGTCGGGGCCGATCTGGGCTCCCGGGCTGGCGCAGCTTCCCAGCAGAACGGCCCACTGGTGCATCGCACCCGGCTCGGCCCCCCGGAGGTCCACTCCCACTGCGGTGCCGCCCTCGGGGCGCGTCACCGCGGCCGCCTCCCCCGACACGTCCGGGAAGGCCAGCTCGGCCTCGAGCTCGGCCTCCCACACCGTGCTGGTCGCCGTATCCTCAAGGTCGACACATGCCACGCCAATCGCCGCCAGAAGCAGCAGATACGCTCGGCGCGACGTCAGGGACGCACCTCCAGCGACCGCCGGGTCCAGATGGCGACGACGCCGCAGCGGGCGTCGGTGTTGAGGAACTCGGGCGGGATGGTGCCCAGCCCGCGGAAGATCTCGACCATCTCGACGTCGAGGGGGTTCACGAGATCGTCGATGATCACGGGGCCGTCCCGGCTGGCCAGCACCCCGTCGAGCCACACCTGCACCGGGCAGTCTCCGCCGCCGAGACCGGGGAGGGCTCGGCCCATGTAGAGGTGCCGTCCCCCGCTCGCTCCAACCCCGGACCGCGAGGCATAGACCCCGGGGACCTCGACGAGCATGTCCGTGACGTTGGCGGGCCGGCGCCGCTCGATCTGCTCCCGCGTGATGTGGACCCCGAAGCCCCGCGTGCTGCGGAACTCCGCGTTGTCCAGGATCGGGCTCACGTTCCGCTCCGACAGCGCGACGATCTCGAGCGGTGCGAGCAGCACGGCGTCCGGCGCGAGCCGCACCTCCAGCCCCGCGAACTCGTGCTCGTTGGTCCACCAGAGGAACGGCGTCTGGGCACGCACGTAGCCGACGGCCGTGATCTCCAACCGGTACCAGCCCCAGTCGCGGTCCTCGAAGCGGAACTGCCCCAGGGCGTCGGTGACGGCGTAGCCGGCGGTCCGGTTGTAGCGATTGAGCAGGATGACGCGGGCACCGGCCAATGGCTCCTCGGACACGTCGTCCAGCACCCGCCCTTCGAGCAGGACCTGGGCACGAGACGGAGTGGCGTCGCAGAGTGAAACTGCGACGCACGCCGCGAGCAGTGCGCGAACAAGCGTGATCGACGTGACGTGGGAGGCCATCACCCGCTCTCCTATTCGGAGTCCCTTCGTAAGGTTAGACTCGGCCGAGAGCGGACGCAAGGCACCCGACCCTCTTGTGAGCCCGCTCGCCGAGCGGTAGACTGCGCGGCATATTCGAACCGGCCCTCCCAGACCGAGGAGGGGCGGTGATCGTCGGAATCCTCACCGGGGAGGAGGTCGAGAGTGGTCGTCAAGCCAAGTAGCTCCACCGTGTGGTTCCTGGCCCTGTGGGGCCTCGCGCTGCCGGGCGCCAGCCTTCAGGCACAGCTCGAGCCGCCGGGGCAGCATCTGAAGAATTCGGCCTACCTCGGGGTCGGCTATGTAACAAACGTCCCAAATACGTACGTAGGTTTCAACGTGCTGGGCATCACACCCAAGCTGTTTGGTGGCGCGGGTCTGTATGCCGACGTCAAGTTCACGACCAGCTCGCCGGGGGACGACCCCTTCTTCCTTCCCGGCGTCTCGGTCGATCAGGCGGAGATCACGTGGGGCGACCAGTACTTCGGCGAGAAGAGCGACTGGCTCTCGATCAACCTGGCGCTCGTGTATACGGTCACTCCCGAGCTCGCCCTGTACGGCGGCGCGGGCTACTCGAAGGAAACGGCGTACCGCGAGTACTACGACAACTCGGAAACGCGCGGCAACTTCGGGTTCTACTGGATCGAGGATACTCAGGGATCGGGTGACCGGATCAACTTCCTAGGTGGGGGGTTCATCCGGCTCGCGCGCGTCCTCCTGTTCCAGGTCGGCGCCGAGGCGCAGCCCCTGGGGGCCACCATCGGGCTCACACTGGCGTTCTCCCTGTAAGGCGGCGCGGGATAACGTCAACAGCGACAAGCACTTGCGGGCCTGGGCGGGAGGCGGCTTTCCGTCGCGCTCCGATCCAGCTACACTTCGCATTCGCGATTATGATGCTCAAGATGCAGCGAAACCGGCTCGCGTGGTCCCTGCTGACCGCGCTCACCGCGGCCGCCCTCGTGGCTCCGCCCGCCTGGGCCGGGCCATGCGACATGACGGGGCACGAGACGACGGCCGTGGCGCACGACCACCAGCACGAGGCACCGATCGGCGCCGCCCTGACCGCCTACGCCGGTTGCGCCGACTGCGGTGCCATGGCCGGCTGCTGCATCGCACCCACCGGCGCGCTGTACGTGGCCGCGCCCGAGATCCCGAGCACTCCCGAGCACGGCCAGGATGCCCTCATCGCTCGTGAGCACCGGGCGAGCAGCCTTCGGAGCCCCATCACACCCCCTCCCCGAGCCTAGCCTCTCCTAGACCGTAGTGTGCCCGCGCGCGACGTCGCGCCGCGGGAGCGCAATGCGTCTTTCCGACGCCAAGGAGAGGTACACATGCGAAGAACGAGAGGGTTCGCGGGGGCATCGACGCCCGCGCGTGTCACGGTCCCGCACCGGGGGCTGTTGGTGTTGCTGCTGGCGATCGGCGCGGCGGGGAATGCCCTCGCGCAGACACCGGCCGACACCCTGCCCCTGGCCGAGGCCGTGCGCCTGGCGCGGGACGCCAATCCCACGATCCAGAGCGCGCGGCTCCGGGCAGACGCCGCCTCAGAGCGGATTTCACAGGCAGGGGCATTGCCCGACCCGATGCTGTCCCTCGCGTTGATGAACCGGCCCGTGAGCGACTTCGGCACCAGTGAGCCCATGACGATGAACTCGATTCAGCTGAGCCAGCGCTTCCCCTGGCCCGGCAAGTTGGGCTATGCCAAGGAGCGGGCCACGCACGTTGCGGCGGCCGAGCTGCTGGATGCCGAGGAGCGCGAGGCGCAACTCCTGGCCCGAGTCAAATCGGTGTACTACCGGCTTGGCTCAGCGGACCGCGCGCTCGCCATCATGCGGGAGACGCGCGAGCTGCTGCGCAACTTCCTCGATGTCTCGTCCGCCCGGTACGCGGTCGGGAGCGGCCTCCAGCAGGACGTGCTCCAGGCACAGATCGCCATCGCCCAGATGTCGGAGGACATCACGGTGATGGAGCAGGACCGCGTGGCGATGGCCGCCCGACTGAACGCCCTGCTGGGGCGCGACGCGACCGTGCCGATCGGCGCGCTCGAGCTGCCCGGCCCCGGCGGGCCGCTCATGCCGGTCGACTCGCTCGTGCTGGTCGCCGCCGAGACCCGACCCGCCCTCGCGGCGGCACGCGAGCGGGTGGACGCGGCGGAGGCCGGCTACCGCGCGGCGCGGCGCCAGCTCTATCCGGATCTCATGGTCACGCTGGGCTACGGCCAGCGGCCGCAGTACACCGACTTCGTGACGCTGATGGTGGGCGTGAGTGTCCCGCTGTTTGCCGGGTCGCGTCAGCTGCCCCTCAGACGCGAGATGGAGGCGATGCGCTCGATGGAGGAGGCGCGGGAGCGCGACCTCTACAACGAGACGTTCGCGCGGCTGACCGAATTGCGAGCCCAGGCCGAGCGCGCCCGCAACCTCTCCACCCTCTACGCCGGCTCGGTGCTCCCGCAGGCGCGGGCAGCCGTCGAATCGGCGCTCTCCGCCTACCGCGTCGGCCGCGTGGACTACATGACGCTCGTGGCTAACGAAATGACCGTCAACCGCTATGAGATCGAGACGGTGCGGCTCGCCGCCGACTACCACCAGGCCCTGGCCGAGCTGGAGGCCCTGGTAGGCACCGCCGTCGGAGGTGACCGATGAATCGGATCCGTACACTCATGATGTTCACCGCCCTGCCGCTGACCGCCTGCGGCGGTGGCGAGGACGCGTCCGCCATGCCGGAGATGACGGCGGAAGAGCACGCGATGCACATGGCAGGCGGGATGCAGGGTGCCACGGACAGCATGGGGGCCGCGGTGCGACAGGCCGTGCACCTCTCCGCCGCGGAGGAGCGCGCCCTCGGCGTCGTGTACGCGACAGTCCGGCGGAGGCAGCTGACGCGCACGGTGCGCACCGTGGGGCGCATCGAGGTGCCCGAGCCCAACGTGGTGGACATCACGCCCAAGATCGACGGCTTCGTGGAGCGGCTCTTCGTGAACTCCACCGGGGAGGCAGTGCGCCGCGGGCAGGCGCTCCTCTCCCTCTACAGCCCCGACATGGTGGCGGCGCAGGAGGAGCTGCTGACCGCCAAGCGGATGGCGGACCGGGTCGACCCACGCGCCGGCGAGGCGTGGCACAACGCCGACGAGATGCTAACCGCGGCGCGACGCCGCCTGGAGTACTGGGACATTACCGCCGACCAGATCGCCCGCATCGAGGAGTCGGGGGAAGTGTCCAAGGCGCTCACGCTCGTGGCGCCGTTTACCGGCATCGTGCTCGAGAAGCACGTGGTGCAGGGACAGCGGATCACGGCCGGCATGCAGTTGTACCGGCTCGCCGACCTGACGGAGGTCTGGGTCGAAGGGGACGTGTTCGAGCAGGATCTGCAGTTCGTGCGCGCCGGCGCCCAGGCGCACATCGAGGTCTCGGCGTATCCGGGCGAGCACATCATGGGCCGGGTGAGCTTCATCTACCCCGTCGTGGACGAGCGGACCCGCACCAACCGGGTGCGTGTCACGGTCGCCAACCCCGGGACCAGGCTCAAGCCCGGGATGTTCGCCACGATGTTCTTCGACGCCGAGATCGGAAACGTAGTGGCGGTGCCCGTGCAGGCCGTGGTGCAGACTGGCGAGCGGAGCCTCGTGTTCCACCGGCACGCCGACGGTTCGCTGCATCCGCACGAGGTGGTGCTGGGAGCGCGGGCGGGCGATCTGGTCCAGGTCCTCTCCGGGCTGGAGGAAGGCGTCGAGATCGTCGCTTCCGCCAACTTCCTGGTGGACGCCGAGTCACGGCTCGGCAGCACCGGGAGCGGCATGCCGGGAATGCAGCACGGCGATCCCGAGGCGGGGCCCGAGCCGCCCGACACCACGGAGCACCGCCATGATTAACGCCGTCATCGCGTGGTCGCTCCGCAATCGTGCGCTGGTGCTGCTGGCCACGGCCGGCCTCATCGGCGCCGGCGCGTGGGCCATCAGGGCCACTCCGCTCGACGCCATCCCCGACCTGTCGGACGTCCAGGTCATCATTCAGGTCGACTTCCCCGAGCAGGCACCGCAGATCGTGGAAGACCAGGTGACCTACCCGATCACCTCGGAGATGCTCAAGGTGCCGGGCGCGCGGGTCGTGCGCGGCTACTCCTTCTTCGGGCTCAGCCTGGTCTACGTGATCTTCGAGGACGGGACCGATCTCTACTGGGCGCGCTCGCGCGTGCTGGAGTACCTGAACGGGATCCGCCGCAACCTCCCCCCTGGAGTGGAGCCCGCGCTCGGACCCGATGCGACAGGCGTCGGATGGGTGTTCGAGTACGTGCTCGAGTCCGACAGCCTCAGCCTGGCCGAGCTCAGAACCCTGCAGGACTGGTACATCCGATACCAGCTCACCTCGGTGCCGGGGGTGTCCGAGGTAGCCACCGTCGGTGGCTTCGTGCGGCAGTACCAGGTCGAAGTGAACCCCGAGCGGCTGCGTGCGTTCGGCATTCCCGCCACCCGAGTCGCCCAGGCCATTGGGGCGCACAACGTCGACATCGGGGCGCGCGTCCTGGAGATGGGGGGTCGCGAGTACATGATCCGGGGCCTCGGCTACCTCCAGGGCGTGGAGGACATCGAGGAGGTCGCGGTCGGCGCCACCGCCGGCGGAACGCCCATCCGGGTCGCCGACGTGGCGACCGTGCAGCTCGGCCCTGCGCCGCGGCGCGGCGCCGCGGATCTGGACGGCCAGGGCGAGGTGGTGGCCGGGATCGTGGTGATGCGCTTCGGCTCCGACGCCCTCGAGACGATCGAGGCGGTCAAGCGGCGCATCGCGGAAATCGAGCGCGGCCTCCCCAGCCACGTCCGCCTGCGGACGGCGTACGACCGCAGCGACCTGATTCACCGCGCCATCGCCACCCTGCGCGACAAGCTGATCGAGGAGTCACTGATCGTCGCCGCCGTGGCCGTGCTGTTCCTGCTGCACGCCCGGTCCGCCCTGGTGGCCATCGTGACGCTCCCACTCGGCATCCTCATCTCGTTCATCGTCATGCGGCTCATCGGCGTCAACGCCAACATCATGAGCCTGGGAGGCATCGCGATCGCGATCGGGGCCATGGTGGACGCCGCCATCGTGATGATCGAGAACATGCACAAGCATCTCGAGCGCGCGGGGGATGACGCCGACCGGTGGCGGATCGTGCTGGACAGCGCGAAACAGGTGGGGCCGCCGCTGTTCTTCTCGCTGCTCATCATCACCGTCAGCTTCCTGCCCGTGTTCACCCTGGAGCAGCAGGAGGGACGGCTGTTCAAGCCGCTGGCCTTCACCAAGACGTTCGCCATGGCCGGCGCGGCGTTCCTGTCGATCACGCTCGTCCCGGTGCTCATGGGCTATCTCGTGCGGGGGAAGATCCGGCCGGAGAGCGCCAACCCCCTCAGCCGAGCGCTGCAGTGGGCCTACCGCCCGGTCATCGGATTCGCGCTCGCGCGGCCGTGGGCGGTGATCGCCGGCGCCCTCGTGGTGCTCGGCGCCACCGCCGTGCCGTGGCAGCGGCTGGGAAGCGAATTCATGCCGCCGCTGCATGAGGGATCCATCCTGTTCATGCCCACGACCGTCCCCGGCGTGTCGATCGCCAAGGCGCGCGACATCATGCGGCATCAGGACAGCGTGCTGGCGTCGTTCCCGGAGGTCGCGACCGTACTCGGGAAGGCGGGCCGCGCCGAGACGGCGACGGACCCGGCGCCGCTCGACATGATCGAGACGACCGTCACGCTCAAGCCGGAGTCCGAGTGGCGGGACGGCATGACGTACGAGGAGCTGATCCGGGAGATGGACCGCGCGGTGCGCCTGCCGGGTGTCACCAACGCGTGGACCATGCCCATCAAGGGGCGCATCGACATGCTGGCCACCGGCGTCCGAACCGCCGTGGGCATCAAGATCTTCGGGCCCGATCTGGACTCCCTTCAGCTGCTGGGCGAGCGGGTGGAGCGGATCGTCCAACAGGTGCCGGGCACGCGGAGCGTGTTCGCGGAGCGGGGGGTCTCGGGCTACTACGTGGACATCGATGTGAACCGGGCGGAGGCGGCGCGCTACGGCCTCAACGCCGGCGACGTACACCGTGCCATCCAGGCAACGATCGGCGGCATGACCGCCGCCGTCACCGTCGAGGGCAGGGAGCGGTACGCCGTCAACGTGCGGTACCCCCGCGAGCTGCGGGACCACGTGGACGATCTGAAGCAGGTCATCATCCCGGCCATGAACAACCAGCCCATCCCCCTTGGCCAACTCGCCGACGTGCGGGTGCTCCAGGGACCGATGGCGGTGAAGACCGAGAACGCCTTCCCGGTCACGACGGTCTTCGTGGATATCGAGGGACGCGATGTCGGGAGCTACGTGCGGGATGCGCAGCGCGCCGTGGCGCAGCAGCTGGTGCTTCCCACCGGCTATACCCTCATGTGGAGCGGTCAGTACGAGTTCATGCAGCGCGTGACCGAGAAGCTCCGTGTGGTGCTGCCGGTGACGATCGCCCTGATCTTCCTGCTGCTCTATCTCAACTTCCGTGGCGTGACGGAGTCGCTGATCGTCATGCTCTCCGTGCCCTTCGCCCTCGTGGGCGGCGTCTGGTACCTCTGGCTGGCCGGGTACAACACGAGCGTGGCGGTGTGGGTCGGCTTCATCGCCCTCGCCGGCGTCGCGGCCGAGACCGGCGTGGTGATGCTCATCTACCTCGACGAGGCGTTTCTCGCCCGACGAGCCGGCGGGCAGATGCGGGACGGCGGGGACGTGGCCGCCGCCGTGCGGGAAGGGGCCCTCGAGCGACTACGACCCAAGATCATGACCGTGACCGCGATCATCGCGGGGCTGGCACCGATTCTGTGGGGATCGGGCACCGGTGCCGACGTCATGAAGCGGATCGCCGCCCCCATGGTGGGCGGGATGATCACCTCCACGGTGCTGACGCTCGTGGTGATCCCGGCCATCTACCTGCTGTGGCGCCGCCGCCAGGTGGCGGGGGCCACGACCGCTCCCGGCTCCTAGGGGTCGGACGGCACCCGGCGTGACGACCAGTGGATGTGCGCGATGCGCCAACCCTCGATCGTGCGGAGTAGTAGCATCGTCTCGACGCCACGGGAGTGGACCGGCCGCTCGCGAAACGTGCCGACGGTGCGGGATTCCGTGAGCACCCAGGCGACCTCGCCGCCCGAACCCGACTGCTGACTGGTGACCTCGCGAGTGACCGCCTGCGCGAATTCCATGTCGGCCGGGAGGTGATGGGAGCGGTACTCGTCGCGCGAGGCCTCGACACCGCCGCTCTCGAAGATCACCACGTCCGGCGCCAGCAGGGCCAGCGCGGTGGCGCTGTCGCCGGCCGCCAGCGCGGCGTGGAACGCGTGGACGGTCTCCTGGGGAGTCGCGCTGGACGGGGCCTGGGCGGCCAGCGTCGGAAGGTGGATCGCCGCCGCCCACAGCAGAGCTGCGGTGGTGCTGCCGAAGATGCGCATGGAAGAGCCTCTCAGTCTGGAGTGGGAGGAGAACGCTACGCCCTCGGCCTCAATGAGGCCGCAACGCGCTGCTCACGGCCGACCCGGCGCCCGAACCACCACATTGCGCAACACGCCCACGCCTTGGAGCTCCACCTCCACCGTGTCGCCGGGCGCCATGGCCCGCGTCGTACCGGGCGTCCCGGTGAAGATCAGGTCGCCCGGCAGCAGGGTGACGTACCGGCTCACGTAGCTCACGATCGCGGCCACATCGAAGATCAAGTCGCGGGTGCGCTCCCGCTGGCGCACCTCGCCGTTCACACGCGTCTCGAGCAGCAGGTCGTCGTAGTCGAGACCCCGAGCGATCACGGGCCCCACGGGGCCGAACGTGTCGGAGGCCTTGGAGCGGAGCCACTGGAGATCGTCCCGCTGCCAGTCGCGCTCGCTCACGTCGTTGCCGGCCGTCACCCCGAACACGTACTCGAGGGCCTCGGCGGGCGACACCCGGCGCGCCTCCCGCCCGATGACGATCACCATCTCGCCTTCGTAGTGGAGATTGGACGCATCGGGGGGCATGACGATGGAATCCCCGGAACCGACGATCGAGGTCGGGTACTTCGCGAACAGGCCCGGGTACGCGGCGGGCTCGCGATCGCCCAGATGGCTGCGGTAGTTGAGGCCCACCGCGATCACCTTGGATGGCTCGCAGGGCGCGAGCAGCCGTACGCGGGCCACCGGGACGCTCACTCCGGTGCGCGGGGAGCCGTCGAACGGCGTTCCCGCCAGCTCGTGGACCGCATCGCCTTCCAGCACGCCGTACGCCTCCCGGCCCTCGTAGGCAAACCGCACGTACCTCGTGACGTCCTCCTGCGCCTCGGCGGTCCCTGCGCGAACCTGCGCCACCAATGCGGTCGTGCCCAGCAGCAGCCAGATCACGGACAGCCCAACGCTCAAGGCGAGCTTCATCACTCGTCGCATGGTCGCTCCGTCATCTCGAGGTGAAGGGTGCGTCAGGATCTCGGGCGGCTGACGTGCCAGACGTAGGCCGCGACGGCGCGGACGTCACCGTCGCCCAGCTCCGCCACGCCACGCATGGGCATGGGCTCGCCCGTCTTCGTCTCGGTGCGCGGCACGCCGTGGATCACCCGCTCCAGGATCTCCTCGTACGTCCCGGCCCCACGAGCCCACTCGCGATCCCGCAACGATGGGCCAATCTCGGAGCCCAACCCCCGCCGACCGTGGCACGAGGCGCAGCCACCGGGGCCGTGGAACACGGCGAAGCCGCGCTCCACGAGGGAGTCGGTGACGGCAGGCGGCCGATCCTGTGCGGTGAGCGTGGGTGCGACGGCGAGCCCGAGGATCACCAGGAGCAGGCCCCCGACACCCAACGGTGTAGACATCATGCCCTCCCGAGCCTACGGGGAAGCTACAGGCCCGGATCGCCCCCCGGCAACGGGAGCCCGTCCCCCTCCCCCCCACACGCCGCCACCTGTACCTTAGCGGTCACACCGCGCGCCCCTGGAACCACGCTCGCGAGGGAGGTCCGATGAGCACCGAGCTGTTGGCCAGCGCCGTCAACGCGCTCCGCCGCCTCGCGGAGAAGGCCGGCACACCGCTGATGGAGGTACGCCTGGTAGTCGGCGACCGCTCCGACGCGGAGCGGCTGGCGGATGCGCTGCAGCCCTCGGAGGACCGGCCCTCCGGCGCCGTGGGCGACGTCGTCTCGAGCATGGAGGCGATCCACCTCTGGGAGACCGGGACCGACGCGCCGCGGACTCGCGACTTCGGAGGGACGCTGGGCGGCGTGCG
>CP070716.1:402996-423272 GCA_020350425.1 Gemmatimonadota bacterium | reverse complement strand
CAGCGGCCGGCCAGCCGCTCGAAGGCGCTGGTGCCGTGTCCCTCGATCCCCTCCCCCGCCCGCGTCAGAAAGTACGCGGCCAGCCCTTCGCGCTCCGCCAGCTGCCGGCCCTCCTCGGGCCCGAGCACGCTGAGCGCGGTGGCCCACGCGTCGGCCACTGCCGCCCACTCGTGCAGCACGGTCACCGAGGCACCGGCGTGGCGCGCCGGGCGCCCGGTGCGGGGGTCCAGGATGTGGGCGTAGCGCACGCCGTCGATCTCGTAGTAGTTGCGGTAGTCTCCCGACGTGGCGATCGCCAGGTCCACGAGATCCACGGCCCGGTACACCGACCGGACCTGGCCACCCGGCAGCTCGACCCCCGCGCGCCACGGCGAGCCGTCGGCCTTGCGCCCCCGGGCGCGGATCTCCCCGCCGATCTCCACCATGTACGCGGTGAAGCCCATCGCGTCGAGCGCCTCGGCGACCTGATCCACCCCAAAGCCCTTGGCCACGCCGGAGAGGTCGGCCGCCGTGTGCGGATGCGTCTTGGTCAGGGTGCCGGCCAGCGTATCGATGACGATCCGCTCGTACCCCACCCGCTCCAGCAGGCGCCGCAGCACCGCCTCATCAGGGGGAGTCGGGGGCCGCCCCGGTGGCCCGAATCCCCAGGCATCCACCAGCGGCCCCACGGTGACGTCGAAGGCGCCCTCCGAGCGCTCGCTCACGTCGCGGGCGACCCGGAACACCGCCAGCGTCTGTCGCGACACCGCGAACGGCTCCAGACTCTCGTGGCGGTTGAAGCGAGACAGCTCCGACGCGCTGTCGTAGGTGGACATCAGGTGGTTCACGGTGCGGAGCCGCGCCTCGATCGTGTCCCGCACTGCCGCGAGGCGGGCCGGCACGAGCACCCCCGGAATCATGACCGTGTAGGTGGTGCCCATCGTGAGGCCGGCGATCTCGTGGACGGCCGAACGCCGCTCCCGCACGACGGCGCGGCTGGCGAACAGGGCCGCGACGAGCAGGAACCCCGTTAGTACGGCAAGGACCGAGCGGCGCATGATGATCGGAGTCTAGGCGGCACGCCGAGCGCCTGACAAGTCTCACGACGGAGCCCCGCAGCGGCGGGCGGGGTCGGCGGACGCCCGTAGACTCCCCACGACCGTCGTCGTACCTTGCCTCGTGTCGTCGCCGGTAGGAGACCTTCTCACCGCATTGCCAGAGGGAGGGGCTGTGGGCGGACTGTTCGGCGTCATCTCCACGGAAGACTGCGTAGCCGATCTCTACTACGGCACCGACTATCACTCCCACCTCGGTACCATGCGCGGCGGGCTCGCCGTCCGGAACGGTTCCGGGTTCACCCGCATCATCCACGACATCACCAACGCCCAGTTCCGCAGCAAATTCGAGGACGATCTCTCACGCCTCTCGGGCACCACCGGCATCGGGGTCATCAGCGACTACGAGGACCAGCCCCTCATCATCAGCTCGCACCACGGCACGTACGCCATCGTGACCGTGGGCAAGGTGGACAATCTCGACCAGCTCGTGCAGGCGGCGCTGCACAAGAACGGGATCCACTTCTCCGAGATGACGGGCAGCGAGGTGAACCCCACCCAGCTCGTGGCGCACCTCATCGACCAGGGCGACACGTTCGTGGAGGGCATCCGGCACGCCCAGGAGGCAATCGAGGGATCGTGCTCGATTCTGCTGCTCACCGACGAGGGGCTCTACGCCGCGCGCGACCGGCTGGGACGCACCCCCGTCATCACGGGGGAGCGGGGCGGCGCGCACGCCGTCACGATGGAGACGTGTGCGCTCCCGAACCTCGGGTACGAAACGACCCGGTATCTCGGCCCTGGCGAGATCGTGCGCGTAAACGCCGACGGGGTCGAGCCGCTGCTGCCCCCCGGTGAGGCGATGCAGATCTGCGCCTTTCTCTGGGTCTACTACGGGTATCCCGCCTCGCACTATGAGGGAATCAACGTCGAAGCGACGCGCTACCGCTGCGGCGAGTTCCTGGCACAGCGCGACGACGCCGAGGTCGACGTCGTGGCCGGCATCCCCGACTCGGGCACGGGGCACGCCATCGGGTATGCGAATGCGGCCGGCGTGCCGTACCGGCGGCCGTTCGTGAAGTACACGCCCACCTGGCCCCGCAGCTTCATGCCCCAGGACCAGCGCGTGCGCGACCTGGTAGCCCGCATGAAGCTGATCCCGATTCGTGAGCTCATCGAGGGCAAGCGGCTGCTGTTCTGCGAGGACTCGATCGTGCGGGGCACGCAACTCCAGGACATCATCCGGCGGATCTTCGCGTACGGCGCCGAGGAGGTGCACATGCGCCCCGCCTGCCCGCCCCTCGTGTTCGGCTGCAAGTTCCTCAACTTCTCCCGCTCCCGATCGGAGCTCGACCTTGCCGGACGGAGCGCCGTGCACGAGCTGGAGGGGGACGATCCGGCCAATCTCGACGAGTACGCCGACCCCGACTCAGAGCGCCACTGCGTGATGGTGGAGCGAATCCGGGAGCGCCTCGGGCTCACCTCGCTGCGCTACCAGCGGCTGGACGACCTGGTGGCGGCGATCGGCCTGCCCAAGGCGAAGCTCTGCACCTACTGCTGGGACGGCACGGAGTAGGCTCAGGACCCGACCAGCTCCTTCAGCTCGTCGAGCCAGTTGAGCACCACCGTAAGGGTTTGCAGACCATCGCCCCGCTCGGGACGCCGCACCATGAGGAAGCGCCGCCCGTCGGGCGACACGTCGTAGCTTCGTCCAAACCGCATGGCCGCACCGAAGAACGGTCCCTGGAACAGCACCTCGGGCCTGCCGAGCTCCACGGTCGGCCCCGCCTCGACGCTGACGGCGACCAGCGCCGTCCGACTCCCCCCGGCCCTGAGGTAGAACAACTCCGTGCCGTCGGGCGCCCAGACCGGCTCGCTCCCGCCACCGGCTGACACCGACCATCGCGTGCGCAGGCCCGGGAAGTCGGTCAGGTACACTTCGTTCCGCCCCGACTCGTCCGACACATAGGCGAGCCAGCGCCCGTCGGGCGATACGGCCGGGTGGAACTCCTCGGCCGGGCTGGCAATGACGGGCCGGGGATCGCCTCCCTCGGCCCACGGCAGGACCCAGATGTCGTGCTGCGTACCCCCCTCGCTCTTCTGGAAGAACAGCAGCGCACCGTCGGCCGTGAACGAGTAGGGCTGCGCCCAGGTCTCGGCTTCGGGCTCCGTGAGCCGGACGGGGCCACCCACGCCGTCGGCCCTGCGCGACCAGAGCGCCACGGCCCTGTCGGAGGCGGAGGCTCCCGCAGATACGACGTGTCGGCCGTCGGGGGTCCAGACGGACCAGAAATCTTCCCGCGAGTCGGACGAGAACCGCGTGAGGGTGCCCCGCGTCAGGTCGGACAGCCAGATGTCGCCGGAGTAGCCGAAGCCCTGCATCCCCTCGGCCTGAGGATCAGAGGTCCAGAACAGCACGCGGTCGCCGTCGGGAGAGACCCGCGGCCCCACGTAGCCGAGATCCGACGCGGCGTCCGCGTGTCCCTCCGCGGTGGAAAGGATCTCCGCCCGGCCGTCGCGATCCACCCACACCAGCTCCTCCTCGAGCCCCTCCACCGCATCCCCCGCCACGTACACGAGCGTACCGTTGGCGGCCACGTCGAAGTGGGCGATGGACGGCTCACGCGGGAATCCCACTACCGCATCCTGCGCGACCCGGACCGGCGATCCCACGACCGTACGTGCCTCGGCGTCGAACCGCACGGCGTACAGCCCGCCGGGTTGAGCGTATACCAGGTAGCCCGTGGGGAGGTAGCGTGCGTTGCCGCCGCCCTGGATGAGGACCTCGCGTTCGCCCGTGCTGAGAGAGAGGATCGAAACGTGCACCGCCTGGCCGCTGGCGTTGACTCCGGTGAACACGACGGCATCGCCGTCCGGCAGGATCACGGGATAGAGCAGGAAATACTCAGTCGAGCTCCCGGGCACGAGGAGCGACTCCGGCGTGCCGCCGTCCGCCGAGACCCGCGACAGCCCCCAGCGGTTGTTCGTGGCGCCCCCGAAGACGATGGTGCCGTCCGCGCCCCAGCTCGCGCCGTGCATCTCCGGCGCGTCACAGATCGTGACGCGCGTGCCGTCCGAGAGCCGCACCTTCGTGAGCCGCTCGTCCGTCACGAAGCCCAGCCACTGCCCGTCGGGCGAGAAGAACGGACTCTGGGCGTTTTCCGCCCCCAGCACCGGCGTGGCCGTGGGCGCGCCCAGATGGCGCAGGAAGATCTGTCCCGACCCACCTTCTCCCGACACGTACGCCAGCATCGAGCCGTCCGGTGAGAGCGCCACGACCGAGCTGGGCGCGTGCGCGGTGACCGCGAGTGGCAAGACCGGCACGGCGAGGCGATAGACCGACGCGGGGCCCCCTCCCTCGCTCCCCCACCAGGGGCCGAGGAGCGCCACCGCCACGACCGCCACCACCCCCATGGCGATCGCGGCGACCTTCCACATCCGATCCTGTGGACGGGCGGCGCGCTCGCCAATCAGCACCGTCCCGGGGGCGGCGCCGGACACGAGTGACTGCTGCATGGCGGTGCTGAACTGGTCCGCGGTGGCGAAGCGATCTGCGGGAAGCTTGGCCAGGGCCTTGTGGACCGCCGCCTCCATGGCGGGCGGCGCGGTCCCCCGACGCTGACGCACGCTGGGCACGGGCTCGGTGAGCACCTTCGCCATGATGGCTTGCGCGTTGGGTCCGGAGTGCGGCGGCTCCCCCACCAGCATCTCGTATGCGACGCACCCGAGCGCGTAGACATCGCTCCGCCCGTCCACCACCGGCGAGCCGGTCGCCTGCTCGGGGCTCATGTAGTGCGGCGTCCCCAAACTCAGGCCCGTGTCCGTGAGCCGCGAACCGCCGGCTTCGGTGACGGCCCGCGCGATGCCGAAGTCGGCCACCAGCGCATGGTCGCCCGAGAGCAGGATGTTCTCCGGCTTGATGTCCCGGTGCACCACGCCGAGGCTGTGCGCGTAGCTCAGCCCGTCGGCGACCTCGCCCACGATGCCCACGACGTGCTCGAGCGGGAGCTGGGTTTCACGCCGCAGCAGGTCGCGCAGCGACTCGCCCTCCACGTACGGCATGACGTAGTACAGGAACCCGTCGGCCTCGCCGGAGTCGTGCAGCGGAAGGATGTGTGGGTGGGTCAGGCGTGCGGCGATCTCGATCTCGCGCAGGAAGCGCTCGGCGCCGAGCACGGCCGCCAGCTCCGGATGCAGCACCTTGATGGCCACCTTGCGGCCATGCTTCAGGTCGCCCGCCAGAAAGACGGTCGCCATGCCGCCGCGTCCGAGCTCACGCTCGATGGCGTAGCGATCCTCGAGTGCGGCGCTGAGGCGCTTCATCCCGTCGTTCACTCGCTCCCGCCCCTCGGCTCCAAGTCGCCTGCGATGATACCGTCCCCGCGCGGATGCGTCCAGTGTTCCCCGCGGGACGCCGCGCGGGCACAGTAGCCACGGATGCGGCCGACCTGATAGTATTGGTCTGCCGCAACAGCGGCCCTCACCTCTGGGACGCGGTCACACGGGAGACGACGGGATGATCAAAGAGCTCTATACCCCCATGCAGATCGAACTGCGGGAGCGCGCGCGCGAGCTGGCCGAGACGGCGATGCGCCCCGTAGCAGCCAAATACGACGAGGCGCAGGAGTACCCCTGGGAGGTGCAGAAGGCCATCAAGGCCGCGGGCCTCTCGGGCGTGTGGATCCCCAAGGAGTACGGCGGGATGGGCGGCGGCGTGCTCGACCTGTGCATCGTCGTGGAGGAGTTCTCACGCGCGTGCGGCGGGATGGGGGTGGGCTTCGCCGTGAACGCGCTCGGGTCGTTCCCCATCATCGTGGGAGGCACCGACGAGCAGAAGGAGCGCTGGCTCCCTGGCATCGCGGCAGGCGAGAAGCTCATCGCGTTCGGGTTGTCCGAGGCGAAGGCCGGCTCGGACGCCGCCTCGATGCAGACGCGCGCCGAGAAGGACGGCGAGCACTACGTGCTGAACGGCGAGAAGAAGTGGAACACCGGCGGCGCGGTGGCCTCGTACAACACGGTCTTCGCCGTGACCAACCCCGATCGCGGGGCGCGCGGCATCTCGGCGTTCGTGGTCGAGGAGGGCACCAAGGGCTACCGGGTGGGCAAGCACGAGGACAAGATGGGGATCCGCTGCGTCCCCGTGGTGGAGATCCACCTCGAGCAGTGCAGAGTGCCGGAGGCCAACCTGCTGGGCGGCCACGAGGGACACGGCTTCAAGCACGCCATGATCACGCTCGACCGCGCGCGACCGGGGGTGGCGGCCCAGGCGGTGGGACTGGCGCAGGGCGCGCTCGACCTGGCCATGCAGTACACGCACGAGCGGCAGCAGTTCGGCCAGTCGGTGAGCTCGTTCCAGGGCGTGCAGTGGATGCTGTCCGACATGGCCACCCAGATCGAGGCCGCGCGCCAGTTGGTGCACCACGCCGCCCGCGTCATCGACTCGGGGCACCGGCACATCACCAAGGTCTCGGCCATGTGCAAGCTGATGGCCACCGACGTCGCCATGAAGGTCACCACCGACTGCGTGCAGCTGTTCGGCGGCTACGGGTACTGCAAGGATTACCCGATCGAGAAGTACATGCGGGACGCGAAGATCACGCAGATCTACGAGGGCACGAACCAGATCCAGCGGCTCGTCATCGCGCGCAACCTGCTGCGCGAGGCGGCCGGGGGAGCCAACTGATGAGATCCGCCGCCGGCATCATCGTTCTCGCCTGCCTGCTCGCCGGCCCGGCCAGGGCGCAGGCCGGCGCGGAGTCCTCCCGGGACACGACCTGGTACACGGTCCAGGGCGCGCGGCACGGCGTGAGCTTCTTCCCACAGCACCGGTACCCCGGTGTCGAGTACGAAGCCGGGGAGCGGCTCACCTTCGACCGGTACCACACCGCGGACGTGATGTACACGTGGCTCGAGCGCTGGGCGGAGCGGTACCCGGGTATCGTCGACCTCTATGAGGTGGGGACGAGCTTCGAGGGGCGACCGATCCTGCAGGTCACGATCACCAACAAGGAGACCGGCAGCGCCGAGGACAAGCCGGCGGCCTTCTTCGAGGGGGGGCGTCACAGCGGGGAGATCACCAGCTCCGAGTCGGTGCTGTGGTTGATCCAGCATCTGCTGGAGGAGTACGGAAAGGACGCCGCCATTACCGAGCTGATCGACACGCGGGCCCTCTACCTCAAGCCGCAGAACAACCCGGACGGCTCCAGCCTCTACCTCCACACCGCGCAGGCGAACCGCAGCACGCTCAGGCCGCACGACAGCGACCGCGACGGGCTGGTGGACGAGGACCCGCCCGAGGACCTGGACTTGGACGGGGTCATCTACGACATCCGCTACCGGCCCGGGCCCGACCAGGCGGACGAAGCCAACCGCATCCTGGACGACCGTGATCCCACCGGCCGACTCATGCGGCGGGCGCCGGACGGCGAAGGCGAGTGGATCGTCATCTCCGAGGGCATCGACAACGACGCGGACGGCCGCTACAACGAGGACGGGATCGGGGGACTCGACCTGCACCGCAACTACCCCGAGAACTGGCGGCCCGAGCCCGGCCAGGACCGCACCGGCAGAGGATACACGCAGAACGGCGCCGGCGCCTTTCCGCTGAGCGAGAGCGAGACCCGCGCCACCGTGCTCTGGGTGCTCACCCATCCCAACATCTCGGTGGCGAACTCGATGGACACGCGAGTGCCGATGCACCTGCGTCCGCCCTCGACGTCCAAGAGCGCGGAGCGGATGTATCCGGAGGACCTGGCGTACTACGTCTACTTCGACAGCCTCGGCATCGGCCTCACGGGTTACGAGTGGGCTGGAGACGTGTACGACAACTACATGACCCGGGTGCCCGTCAACCCGTTCACAGGCGACTCGGCGCGGCCCAGCCCCCTGTTCGGACACGGCCCCGACTTCGGCTACTGGTACTACGGCGCGATCTGGTACGGCGACGAGCTGTGGAACGGCGGCCGCATGAAGGACTACAACGACGACGGGCTGCTGGACGACGTCGACGCCCTCGCCTGGGACGACGAGGGCAACGGCGGCCGCGGCTTCCGCGAGTGGGAGCCGTTCCAGCACCCCACCCTGGGTGAGGTCGAGATCGGGGGCTTCCACCCGAAGTTCTTCTCCCAGAACGGGCCGCCGGAGGAGCTGGAACGGTGGGCCCGCAACCAGGCGCTGTTCAACCTCCAGATGGCGCTGCATCTCCCGCTCGTCGACGACGTCGAGACGAGCGCGCGCACCGTCGGCAGCGACGGCGACAGCACGACGTACGAGGTGACGGTCAGCTGGGCCAATCGCGGCCGCCTCCCGACCGCGCTCAAGCAGGCACAGCTCGTGAAGATCGTGCAGGAAGACCGGGTGCGGATCCAGTTCGACTCGTCGCTGACGCGGGGCGGGACGCCCACGGTGCGCATCGTCAGTCCGAGCGGTCGCAACAAGACCATCGAGGCTGGCTGGACGGAGCCCGGTGAGCGGAAGTCCGTCACCTTCGAGGTACGCACCTACGGCACCCCCGGGGTCGAGGGCACGGTGCACGTGATGTCCACCAGAGGTGGGTTGGTGAAGGTCCCGTTGATGCTGGGACGGCCGGAGGAAGGCCCCTAGCGCGCTCCGCCCGGGACGGTGGCGGCGAGGACCGGCCGGTCGGCCGGGAGCTCCCGCACGGTTCCATCGTCCACGCCGATGAGGCGCTGCCCCCTCCGTGTCGAGACGAGCAGATGTCGCGGACCCATCCACCGGCAGGGGGCCGCGTTGGCGGCGGGCCGCATCTCGCCGGGAGCCTCGCCGATCAGCTCCTCGAACACGACCTTCTCGCCGCCGCCGGCCCGCACCACGACGTGCCTGGTGGTGTAGGTCATTCCCTGTCCGACTCTGGCGTACGTGCGCTCGTGCGCGACGCGGCGGCTGTCGGGTGACCAACACGCGTTGAAGTCGCTCGGCACCCCCAGCTGCTGCTCGCTCGCCTCATAGCTGTAGCTGTTGGCCGGTACGTCGTAGATCACAAGGTGCGTCGTGTTGGACCAGCGGCGCGACACCACCTCGTACGCAATGCGATCGCCGTTCGGGGCCCACACCGCGTTCCGTGGCCGGCTCTGATAGTCCGCGATGACACGCGCGCCCGATCCGTCGTGCCCGGCGATCCACAGCTCCGGGATGATCTCCGGCTGCGGGCGGTTGGTAAACGTGACCGTGCGGTCCTGGAGGTAGGCGAGCCGTGCCCCGCTCGGTGCATACTCGAGCGCCGCCCGGCCCACGCTCGAGACCGAGGCGAGGGTCGCGCAGTCGCTGCTGCTCACCACGTAGAAGTTGACGCCGTCGGACACGACGGCCTCGGCCGCAGAGCGCCACGCCACGAATCGGTTGGAGGCGCGGCACCGGAGGTCACGCACCTCTCCCCTCGCGTCGAGCACCTTTACGCCGCCGGCGCCCTCCGCCGGGCGGAAACCGACACCGAGCCTTCGCCCGTCGGTCGACCACGCCATGGTGTATTGGGTGCCGGCCGCGCCGTAGCGCACGTCGGTGACCGTTCCGGTCTCGGCGTCGACGGCCACGACCCGCGTCCCGTCGCGGCCGCGGTAGGCGACCGCCACTCGCCGCCCGCTCGGGCTCGCGGCGGCCACCAGCACTTCGCCCACGTCCCCCGCGACCTCGCCGTCCTCCGCCCGGCGTCCGTTCTGATACCGGAGCGTCGCCTCGGCCCGGTACACGAAGGCGACGTTCGCGTCCAGCATCGGCGCGGCCGCACCGGCCCCACCACCACCGCCCGACGCGCAGGCGGCAACCGCCAGCGGGATCCACCAATGTCTCAACGTGGACACGCGCCGAAGATCTCCTTTATCGCCGGCGAGCGCGACCCCGCCGCGCCATGACGGAGCGCCCCTGCGGCCGGGGCACGCTGTTTCGAGGGGACGGCTGGCCGGGCGGCACGGCCGGCTCGAACCCCGGCATGACCTCGCGAGGGAAGGTGCGACCCATCAGCTTCTCCACGTCCCGCATCATCAGCCACTCGTCAGGCGACATGAGCGTCAACGCCACGCCCTGCGCTCCCGCCCGTGCCGTGCGGCCCACGCGATGGACGTAGATCTCGGGGTCCTGCGGCACGTCGTAGTTCACCACCATGACCACGTCGTCGACGTCGATGCCGCGGGCGGCGACGTCGGTGGCCACGAGGATGCGGGTCGTCCCCTGCCGGAACCGGTCGAGCACCTGGTTGCGGGCGCTCTGCGTCTTGCCGCCGTGGATCGCGGCCACGTCGTTGCCCTCCCGGCGCAGGTGCCGAGCCAGCTTGTCGGCCCCGAACTTGGTGCGCGTGAACACGAGCGTGCGGCCCTTGGGCAGCTCTTGCAGCATCGTGGCCAGCACGTGGCGCTTCTCGGCCTTGTCGACGGCCACGAGCACGTGCTCCACCCCGTCGGCGGCCTCGGCACGCCGACCGATCTCCACCGCGGCGTGCTCATTCAGGGCGCGCCGCGCCAGCCGGTCCACATCGCCCGAAATCGTGGCGGAGAACAGCATCGTCTGGCGCTCGGCGGGCAGCGAATCGAGGATCCTGCGGACGTCGGGCGCGAACCCCATGTCGAGCATCCGGTCCGCTTCGTCGAGGACCAGCACCTCGAGGTGTGAGCTGTCCACATGGCCCCGGCGCATATGATCGAGCAGCCGCCCCGGCGTCGCGATCACGATGTCGGCACCGCGCTTGAGTGCCCGCGTCTGCGGCTCCATGCCGACGCCACCATAGACCGCCACGGATTCCAGCTGCAGGTGGCGGCCGTACGCCCGGGCTCGCTCCAGGACCTGCTCCGCCAGCTCGCGAGTCGGCACCAGGACGAGTGCCCGGAGGCGTCCCCGCCGGCCGGCCTCGAGACGCTGGAGAATGGGCAGCAGGAATGCCGCCGTCTTGCCCGTCCCCGTCTGCGCGGAGCCCACCAGATCGCGGCCCTGCAGACCCAACGGGATCGCTTCCTGCTGGACGGGGGTGGGCTGGGTGTAGCCTTGTTCCTCGACGGCCCGCACCAGCGCGGGCGCGAGGCCCAATAGTTCGAATGACATCTTGCTCTTGACGCTCCTCACCATGTACGTGGGTGCACTCCGGGCGACATCCGTGTCACCGGAACGCACAATCACCAATTGTCTGAACCTGGGGGATGAAGCGACGCGTCTTCGGCTCGTCGGTACCCATCCTGAGCGGGGACCATTCTACCGAAGTGAGAAGATGCCAGCTCGCGGTTCGACTACGAACGATCAAGCTAACGACGAACCGGGGCCAGCGCCAGGGCCGGGATTGTGTTAGCTTTCTCCCGCCACTCGAGACATGGAGAGTGATTCATGGCCCGACCCGGACCAGCGAGCCAGGCCAAGCGGCAGCGCGAGCTTGCCAAGAAGCAGAAGCGCAAGGAAAAGGCGGAGCGCCGTGCCCAGAGGAAGGAACAGAAGGCCCTAAAGGCGGATCAACCGCAGGACCCTGACGTGGACCCCGATATCGCCGACATTGTGCCGGGTCCCCAAGAACCGATCATCTGATCCCATACATTGCAGGCTGGCTAGTCCTCAACTGGCGCACGGGATCGACTCCACGCCGCCAGTGGACGAGCAGGTGTTGAGCACAGGCTGTCGTTGAGAGGAGGAGCTGTTTGAAGTCATCAGTCCCGTTGAAGAAGCCCATCCCGGTCGGGAAGCTGTTGCGGCAGCGCCTGCGGGAAACGGAGCGCTCGGCCGCGGAGCTCGCCGAGGCGGTCCAGCTGCCCAAGGAGTACATCGACGACCTGATCGCCGGACGGCGGCGCCCGCCGCAGCCCGGCCAGACGGATCTCTACGATCGGATGACGTCGTTCCTGCGGCTCAGCCGCAACGACCTCGCGCTCTGCGCCACCGCCGAGCGGGAGGCCACCGAGCCGAAGCGCCGCGCGACCCTGAAGCCGACCGTCCGGCGCCAGCTGCTGGAGCTGTGCGAGCCGAGCACCGCGGAGCAACTGGAGGCGCGGCGGGCGCAGAACGGGAGTGCCGAGCTCAACGACATCTTCCAGCGCCTGCTCGAGGTCACACAGGGAGCGGTGCGGCGCATGCTCGACGACCAGATCGGGCTGCGGGTCGCGGCCGAGCGCTACGGCGGGACCTATGCGGCGATGCGCATGCGCGTGCTGGAATTCCTCGATGCGACGGCCGAGACGCTCACGACCGACGACCTCGTCAAGTTTCTCCAGCCGCGCGTGACCCTGTGGGACGTGGACCTGGAGACCGGGGTGCTGCGCGTGGTGCTGAAGTCCCAGGAGCCGCGGGAGCGCACCCGGCGCCGTCCGAGCGCCGGGGCGGCGTTCTAGCCGAACGACAGCGGCGACGCGGAGGTCATGCGTGACGCGGACGATTCTCCGGGGCGCGGCTGTCTTCGCCGCGCTCCTGCTGCTTCCAGCACCGGCCTCCGCGCAGGTACGCGACACGGTCGTTCTGCGGAGCGGCAACCCCGTGATCGGCGAGGTGCAGTTCCTGCGGCGCGGCTCCCTCTCGTTCGACACCGACGAGATGGATGTCGTCAAGATCGATTGGGACGACATCGCGCTTCTGCGCAGCCCCGCCTTCTTCGAGGTGCATCTGACGTCCGGCCGGCGGCTCTTCGGCAGCCTGGCCTCAGCCGGGACGGCCAGGCTCGTGGTGGTGGGCGCGGCGCGTGCGGACACCGTGCCCTTCCAGTCCGTCGTGGAGATCGACGCGATCGAGAAGAGCTTCTTCGCCCGGACCAACGGGTTCATCGACGTGGGCACGAACCTCGCCCGCGCCAACCGGCTGGCCTCCCTGCTCGTGAAGGGGCGGTTCAACTACCGCGGCCCCAAGTGGGGATTCGAGATCACCCCCGAGTCCTACTGGCAGCGGCAACAAACGGTGAGCGACGCCGGGGACACGACCACCTCGACCACGAGCCGCAATTCGGCCACGCTCGCCGTGAATCGCCAGCTCACGGCTCGATGGGCGGTGGTGGGATCGGGGCAGGCGGAACAGAACACCGAGCTGGAGCTCGACCTCCGCCTGCTCGGCCAGCTCGGCGGCAGCTACCACTTCGTGCGCAGCCAGGGCCTCGAGGTCTACATCGGTGCCGGCGCTTCGCTCAACGTCGAGCAGTACACCGGGCAGGAGCGGAACAACTCGGGCGAGGCACTCGTCGTGCTGGGGTTCGATGCGTTCGACGTGGGTGACGTGGATCTGTACACCAACGTCACGACCTACACCAACCCGTTCGACGGCGGGCGGTTCCGCGTGAACGTCGATGCCCGGATCGCGTGGGAGATCTTCAACGATTTCACGGTGGGGCTCAACGTGACCGAGCGGTTCGACAGCCAGCCGCCCTCGGATACCGCCCCCAAGCGCGACTACCAGTACGCGTTCTCGATCGGGTGGAGCTGGAGCTAGGCGGCCCGCTCCCTGCTAGGCGCGCCCTGCCGGCGTCTCGACCTGGGCGCCCATAACGGTCGCGGCCGGGCCGGCCCCCGCCTCCATGCGGCTGAGACGCCCCGTCACCTCCTCAAGTTGTTTGCGCAGCGACCCGATGACGGTCCAGAGGGAGTCGATCTGGTTCGGGGTGGCGTAGCTTGACCGCAGGTCGTCCATGGCTGAGCCTCACAGTTGGGGGAGCGCCACCGGCGCTGCCTGTATAATCATGCAACAGAAGGCATGATTATACGCCATTCCGCGAGCTTGTCAAGTGAGCCGTGTACGACCACGCGCCGGGGCGGGGACCGGCCCGGAGCGGCGTTCCGGCTCGACGCGGGGTCGAGCCGGACCGCCCGATGCTGCAGCGTTGCTAGCCGGCTTTCGCGATGACGTCCTGCCTGATCAGCGCAAAGGCGGCACTGTTGAAGTTCCACACGGTGCCCGGCGTGGCGGCCATCGGCTGCTCGAACACGTGGCGCGCCCACTGGCTGCGCGGGAGCTGGTGCATCTGCCAGAGAGGGTTCCCTGGGTCTGGGTAGGGCGTCGTGGTCTCCGGCCAGTCCAGGCCGGACGACATCGTCAGCAGGTGATGCAGGGTGATGTCGGCCTTCTCTTCCGCGAACAGCTCGCTCAGCTCGGGGAAGAACGAGGCAACCGGCACGTCCACACTCTCGATCAGCCCCTGGTCGATGGCGATCCCCACCGGGGCTGAGCGGAACGACTTCGTCGCGGACTGGCACTCGTGCTTGGTGTTCCGGCCGTAGGCGACCCACGCCCCATCCTGGTTGCCGCTCGTGGAGCGGTACCCGGGGAAGTACTCCTCGAAGACCAGTGCGCCCTGGTGCACGATCAGCACGCCGTGGAGCCGGTCGTAGGTACCGCCGCGTGCGGCGTCCACGAGCGCCTCGAGCAGCGACACGTCGGCACCGGTGTCTTCCAGTGACGCGGTGACCCATCCGTCGCCAACCTCGGGCGGCGGGGTGTAGACGTACGGTGCGGTGGGGTCCGTGGAGCTGTCGCTGCACGCGGCAGCGGTCAGCATCGCGGCGCAGAGGAGGCGCCTCGGTGTCAGGCCGAGCACCTGAGTGGACATGGGAACGCTCATGCGACCGTGGCCGTCTCAGGAGTCATTTGTATGACGCGAACCCGCGCCGAACCGTCGCAGCCGGCCTTCGCCCGTCAGCGCCCCCTCAGCTCGTCGATGACCGCGGCGTCCACCCAGTACGCGTCGTCGTTGCCGCGCCGCGATGAGTTCAATATGAGTTGGGCGCCGTCCGGCGTGACCAGCGCGCAGACCTCGTACCCCCGCGAGTTGACGGGCTCTCCCATGTTCCTCGGCGCGGTCCAGTTGCCCGCATCGTCCCTGAAGCTGATGTAGAGATCGACCCCGCCCACTCCGCCGGGCCTCCGGTTCCCGGTAAAGATGAGGTAGCTCTCGTCGGGGGCGATGAACGGCGATCCCTCGCCGGCCTCCGTGTTGATCATCGGGCCCAGGTTCTCCGGCTCCCGCCAGCGTCCGTCGACGAAGCGCGACACATAGACGTCTCCCTCGCCGAGGCCGCCGGGCGCGCCGGAGCCGAAGTAGATGTTGCCGTTGGCGGCGACCGAGAACTGCCAGTGCATCTCCAGGGCGTTGGGGCCGCCCTCGATCATGTGTGGCTCCGACCACCCGTCCCCCGTGCGGTCCACGTACCAGATGCGCTCGGCGCGCGAGCTGTCGACCGGGCTGGGCCGGTACGACAGGAAGAACAGGCGCTCACCGCCGGGGTCGAAGATCGGCTCGCCGTCGCCGGTCGTGAACTGCGAGAACGGCACCCGGGTCGGCTCGGTCCAGCGGTCCCCCTCGAGCCGCGAGGTGAACAGGATCGAGCGCGTGTACCCCGACTCGTCGATGATGAAGGAGCTGGACCAGAACGCCTCCTCTCCGTCCGGCGCGAACGTGGGCACGCAGTGCTCGAACCGGTGCGAGGCCACGATGTCCAGCGCGAACGGGACCGGCTCACGTCCCGGCCTCGGCTGTCCCATGTAGGGGCCCTGCAGAACGGGGAAGTCGACGGGCGCGGTGCTCGCACCCTGGGCGGCCAGCAGCTCGACCACCCGGTCGTGGCCCCCTGCCTGCGCCATGTTGAGCGCCGAGTAGCCGGCCACGCTGCGCGCGTCGAGCGTCGCCCCGCGCTCGATGAGCAGCTCCACCACCTCCCGGTGTCCGTACTCGGCCGAGTAGTGCAACGGCGCCCGGCCGTAGCGGTCCCGCTCATCCACATCCAGCCCACGGTCGAGCAGAATGCCGACGATGCGTGCGGAACCCCCTTCGCTGGCCGAGTGCAGCAGCGAGCCGTCGCTCTCGTTGCGTGTGTCGAGGTCGACGGCATCCGCAAGGAGCGTGAAGAGGCGCTCGAGCCCCTGCTCGATGGCCAACGTCGCGAGAAAATCGGCGTCGGGTCCGGAGGCAGGCACTTCCGCGCCGCGATCCAGCAGCAGATCCACCAGAGCCCCGTGGCCGCGCCAGGCGGCCAGTTCGAGCGGCGTGGCATTGTAGCGATCGCGCCCGTTCACCTCGGCGCCGCCGTCGAGCAGGATCGTGGCCACCTCGACGTTGCCGGTCTCCCGCGCCACCAGCAGCAGCGGCGTGCGGCCGTAGTCGTCTCGGATCTCCGTATCCGCGCCGCGCGCGAGCAGGAGCTCGACCACCGCCGGATGGCTGCGCAGCGCCGCGTAGGTAAGCGGCGTCTCACCGCTGTGGGCCCGGGCGTCGATGGCCGCCCCGTGCGCCAGCAGCAACTGCGCCACCTCGGTGGCGCCCGCGCCCGCCGCATAGTGGAGCGGCGTGCGATCGTGATCGTCGGTGCTGTTGACGAGGTCGGCGTTCCCCTCGAGCAGGGCGGCCACCGCCGCGGCGTCTCCCGCCCGGGCGGCCTCCCGTATGTCTTGGGCATGAGCGGCGGAGAAGATCGCGGTGAAAGCCAGCAGGAGGCTGGGCGAACGAATGGCGTGCATGGGCCCTCTCTTCCCTGGGGCGCGCCGGGATCACCGACGGCCTCCCCTCCTCATCCACCCACAACGTCGTGCATTCGATGTCGGCTGCTGATTACACTACGGGCGGCGACCGGTCGCGGTTCCTGCGGTCGGGGCGGTGTCGGGAGAGTGGGGTCCGAGCGCTGGTCCCCCGGCGTCACGACCAGGCCCGGCGTCCGGCGGTCCAGCGCCTACTTCTCGACTCCGACCGCCCTGAGAAACTCCTCGCTCCACATCGGCAACGGGTCGGCATCACTGCGGGGATGCGCGCGCGCGACATCGTTGTACGCCGCCAACAGAATGCGTGGATCGCAGACGGCACGCACGACGACCTCGCGTCCCTGCGCCCGCTCGACGAGCGCCGCCATCTTCCAGCCTGCCGTGTAGAACGCGCCTTGCGGCACGTCTTCGGTGTTGATGAACGAGAACAACTGCGCACGCTGCTCCGTTTCCGCCAGCTCGCCCGCGAGAATCTGCCGGAAGAACCTCTCGATCCGCGGTACGTCCGTCGCGAAGTTGGCGACGTCCCGTTCCCAGACCGTCCACGCATCCGACGGACTCGAGGCGTGCGGATGTACGTCCGGCCCACCCGCAGCGGCGAGCACGGCCATGCCCTCGCCGAAGCCGCTGAGCCAACTGACGACCCGTCGCGCCGGGGCATCCAGCGCGTCGGCACCCGCCGGATCGGGACACGCCGCGCTGCCCACATGGTGCAGCTCGTGCGCCAGCGTGTTCGCGAGGACGGCCGCGGAGCGATCCGGATTGACATACATGAAGATCGCCGGGTCCGTATCGAGTTCGAACACGAAGCTGTTCGGCGTACGCTTGATCACCGGGTAGACCGTGGCATCGATGACGACATCGTCGGGCAGATAGGCCTGTGCCCGCTCGGCGGCAGCGGCGATATCGATCCCACGCCACTTTCCCAGGGCCTCCCGCAGCACCGGCAGACGGCGTAGCGCGTCGTCGGAACGCACGAACTCCCGGAATCTCGCGTCGAACGCCTCGGCTCCAAACGACTCCTGCCGCCGCTTGAGACGGATGTAGCCGGTCGTCGATTCAAGCCGGCGCCAGTCGGCCTCGCGAGGATCGACGCCCTGCGCCCGCTGCTCGAGCAGGGCGATGACCGCGTCGGCCTGGTCGAGCTCGATGCGTACCGTGACGGTGGGCTGGGGCTCCTGCGCGCGAACCTCCGCGGCCAGCAGCGTCGGCACAACGATTGCAACCGCTCGAAGTGAAGGCATGGCTCCAAGTATCAACGTCCGGAATGGCACCTGCAAGGCGTGCCGCACGGCGGGACCGGCGTTCGTCACCTCGTGCCGCCGGCCCCTACAACCCTACGGCAGCGCGTTCTCGACTCGCTCGAACGGCGCCTCGATCCGCTCCTGGGCATACGGCGTGTAGGAGAAGGCGAGGCCGTACTGGTCGTGTCGCGTCCCGCCGTCCAGATCCATGTTCACCACGCGCTGATAGCGCGCGACAGCCTCGTCACGCCGCGCCAGGAGGTCGAGCACGTGCCCCTGCTCGAGCAGGCTGGCCACGCCGGCGGCGTCTCCCTGTCGGGCGGCCTCCCGTATGTCTTGGGCATGAGCGGCGGAGAACGTCGCGGTGAGAGCCAGCAGCAGGCCGGCCCAACGGATGGTGTGCATCGGTCCTCTCTTCCCCGAGGCGCGTCGGTCGCTGACGCCAGCGCCGTCCCTCCTCATCCGGCGGCGGCCTGGTGCACCGACGCCCGGTGACCGATCGCAATACGCGCGGCGCCCCCTCGTGGTTCCGGAGATACGACGGGGGCGTCCACAGGACGCCCCCGCCGCACGTGCGTCGTTCACCTCGGTCTACGGCCGACCGACACCGGACGATCGACCGAGCACACTCAGGATCAGTTCACCCCGTACTTCTTTCCCTGCATGCACGCGACCCAGTGCCGGTCCCACAACTGGAACTGGCTCTTGAACGCTTCGGCGTCCTGCTCGAACGAGCTCGCGGCCGCCTGGCGGCCGCGACGCGCTCGGATCCCGCCCGCCGCGCCACCCGACACGGCACCGATCGCGGCACCCTTGCCGGCGTCCCCGGCGATTGCCCCGATGGCCAGGCCGACCAGGGCGCCACCCGCCGCCCCGCGCACCGCACCGCCCTGCGTTTGCTGGTACTGCTTCAAGGCCTCGCCGTGCTTCTGTTCCAGCGCGGCGTACGCCTGGTGGGGATCCCAGGTGGTCTGCTCGGTGCCGTAGTGGTAGCACGCCAGCTGGTCGACCATCTGCTGCTCGTTCGTCTGGCCCTCACCCGCGTACACGACGCGCTGGGCCGGGTTCGTACTCGGCGGGAGGGGCTTCTGGTCAACCGGGGGCGCGGAGTCGGCCTGTGCACGGGCGAACCCGGGGAACAGCGCCAGCGCCAGGATGGGCAACGTGAACCAGATGAACGTGCGTCCATGCGTCATGCGAATACTCCTTTGTTGCTCAGGTGTCACGGCGGAACACTCCGCCAAAGGCTATCTCATATCACCGCTGCAGCGTCCGGTCCTACGGCTCCACCAGCTCGGGATCGCCCGGCCGCCAAGTCTTGTCGTAGAACGACTCGAGCGGGCCGTAGAGCCGGAAGATCGTGTTCCAGCCCTTGCCCGGCACCGTCTGGATCCAGTTGTGCTCCCATCCCGCCGGCGGTTCCGGAGCGAAGTAGACATCGTACGAGCCGTCGGCGTTCTGCCGCAGGTCGTCACCGAGATCGTCGATGCCGGGGAACCGCTGGTCGGTCTGGAGCATCGACCGCGTCTGGTTGTCGTACAGCGTGAACGACCAGAAGTCCTTGGCCGGCACGTTCGGCGGCAGATGGATCTTGTACGTCTTGCTGCCGTCCAGCGCATTGCCGTCTTTGTCCAGGTAGGCGATAGCGTACTGGGACCCCCGGCCCACGTTCTGGATTGACATGGCAGGCGTGATCCCGGTGGCGTAGAAGTGCATGTAGACCCGCGAGTCCAGCAGGCGCACGCCGTCCTTCAGGAAGTCGTAACGGCCCTCGATGAAGGGGTTCGTCCACACCGCCTCCCCGGGATAGAGGTAGTGGCGCTGGTCACGCGGTCGCGCCGTCAAGGCCCGGGCGGTCACTGAACCGATCTTTGCCGCATCGGTAAGGATCGCGCGCATCCGCTCGTCGGGGGCGAATTCCTTGCCCTTCTCGATCCCGATGGACGCGAGCAACCCGCGGATTTCCGGATCCAGTCCCTCGAGAGGCTCGGCCTGGATCTGGGCGTTCAGTTCTTCCCAGTAGCCGAAGTCCATCCGGTGGATCGTGTTGTTGGGCACGCCCGAGACGTCCACGAACGCCATCTTCGGCGGGTTATCCTTCATGGACAGCGGGTAGGCCTTGAACCGTTCCTGCGTGGCCTCGACCGCAGGCCGGGGCGAGCCGTCGACCTGAAATCCCCGCCACACCACCCAGTTGCCGTAGGTGTTCGTGCGCGCCACGTGGTAGCCGGCGGGCACCTCGCCCTCGTAGCCCGGCGGCAGGATCAGGAACTTGCCGCCCTGACCCCGGTCCGGACCCGCGTTGCCGAAGTCGACCACGTACTGGAACCACGCGTCGTCGACGAAGCCCAGGACGTTCGGCGGAGTCTCGAGGACCATCGGCTCGTCACCGAGCTCCATCCACATGCCCTGGTAGACCGAGACCGTATTCGGGGTGAGCCACAGCGCCTTCGAGTCCATCAGTTCCGCGAACTGCATAACCGTCGTGTTTGGCGGACCGAACCCCCGCATACCCTGCTCCATCGCATACATGGACGCGATCTGGATCGTGGACAGGAAGGCATGG
>CP070716.1:380418-402896 GCA_020350425.1 Gemmatimonadota bacterium | reverse complement strand
GCGATGAACCGTTCGCTCGCCAACGTGCTGTTCGGCGCCTTCGGCGCCACGGTGGCGGAGATCGGTGGTCCGGATGGCGCGGTGGGTGATCTGACGGTGCGCTCGCTCACCCACGAAGACGCGGCCACGATGCTGGCGTACGCCCGGCAAGTGGTGTTCACTCCGGGGTACGGCCTCGCCGTGGCCCAGGCGCAGCACGAGGTGCGGGAGCTGGCCGACATGCTGCAGGAGCGCGGCGTGCAGGTGAAGTACGCGATCCACCCGGTCGCGGGACGCATGCCGGGGCACATGAACGTGCTTCTGGCCGAAGCCGACGTTCCGTACGACCAGCTGTACGACATGGACCAGATCAATCCCGAGTTTCCGCAGACCGACGTATCGGTCGTGATCGGGGCGAACGATGTGGTCAATCCCGTGGCGCGGCACGACAAGTCGAGCCCGCTGTACGGAATGCCCATTCTGGATGTGGACAAGGCGGCGCACTGCATCGTGTTGAAGCGGTCGATGCGCCCCGGCTTCGCCGGCGTGGACAATGAGCTGTTCTATCAGGAGAAGACGTCCATGCTGTTCGGCGACGCGAAGGACAGCTTCAAGAAGCTGATCGAGGAAGTCCAGCAGCTGTAGACGGGGCCCGGGAGGTCCCGCATGGGCGAGCGGCCGGGCACACCGCCCGGCCGCTCGTTGCTCTACGGGCGGTGCCGTGCTTCCCGAGCCGTCGCGCAGGCGCTAGTCGTCGGCTTTCGGGGGGCGCCGCTCCCGCTTGGTGTCGGATCGGCGCCGCTTCTCCGCCAGGCGCCGCTCCTCGGCGGCGCGCGGTCGCCTCGTCTTCTTGCGCGGCTTGGGACGCCGGAGCGCCCGGGTGACGAGCGCCGTGAGACGCGCGAGGGCGGCTTCGCGGTTCCGCAGCTGACTCCGGCGCTCGTCGGCGACGACCCGCAGCACGCCCCGGGCGTCGATACGATTCGCCAGCTTGTGGAGCAGGCGCGCACGCTGCTCGTCGGTGAGACTCTTGCTCTGCCGCACGTTCCACCGTGCCTCGACGCGGGTGGCCGCGCGGTTCACGTGTTGACCGCCGGGACCGCTGGCGCGGCTCGCGCGGAAGCGGACCTCCTCGGACGGGACGGTGAACGCCATGGCGCGGGGCTAGCGCGCCTTCTTCCGCTGCGCCGCCTTCTTCTTGCGTGGCTTCTTCTTGGCGGTCCTCTTCGTCGCGGTGGCCTTCTTGGCCGGCTTCCGCTTCTTGGCCGCCGTTCGCGGCACGGACTTGTGCTTCGAGACGGTGGCCAGGTTGCGCAGCACGTATGGCAGGATCCCGCCGTTGCGGTAGTACTCCACCTCGACGTTGGTGTCGAGCCGCACGAGCGCCTCGAACGCCACGGTGGAGCCGTCCTCGCGCGTGGCGCGCAGCCGGGCGACGCCGCCCGGTGTCACCTCGCTCCCGGCGACGCCGGTGATGTCGAAGGTCTCGCGGCCGGTGAGACCGTGGCTCGCGACGCTCTCCCCCGGGCGGAACTGGAGCGGCAGGACGCCCATCCCGATCAGATTGCTGCGGTGGATGCGCTCGTAACTCTCCGCGAGCACCGCCCGCACCCCGAGCAGCGACGTACCCTTGGCCGCCCAGTCGCGGGAGCTGCCGGAGCCGTACTCCTTCCCGGCCAGCACCAGCAGGGGGGTACGGTCGCCGGCGTACCGCATCGCCGCCTCGTACATGCTGGTGACCTGATGGGCCGGGAGGTACTCGGTCCAGTTGCCTTCCTTCCCCTCCACCAGCCTGTTCTTGATGCGGATGTTTCCGAACGTGCCCCGCATCATGATCTCGTGATTGCCGCGGCGCGAGCCGAACGTGTTGAAGTCGACCGGCGCCACGCCGTGCTCGACCAGCCAGCGTCCTGCCGGACTGTCCTTCGGAATCGCGCCGGCGGGGGAGATGTGATCGGTCGTGACGGAGTCCCCCAGCCACGCCAGCAGACGGGCCCCCTTCACGTTCCCGATCGGCGCGGGCCTCGCCTTCATGCCCGCAAAGAACGGTGGATCGGCGATGTACGTGGAGCCGGCGTCCCACGCGTAGCGGCCGCCGGCGGCCTTGGGCACCGGGAGCGCCTGCCAGGCCGCGTCACCATCGAACACGCTCGCGTACTCACGAACGAACATCTCCGGCGCGAGGGAGTCGGTAACGGCCTGCTTGACCTCTGCGGGGCTCGGCCAGAGGTCCTTGAGGTAGACGGGCTCACCGCGCTGGTCCTCGCCCAACGGCTCGGCGTCCAGATCGATGTCCATCCGCCCGGCGATCGCGTACGCCACCACCAGCATCGGGGAGCCGAGATAGCTGGCCCGCACCAGCGGGTGCACCCGTGCCTCGAAGTTGCGGTTGCCCGAGAGGACCGCAGCACAGACGAGGTCGTGCTGTGTGATCGCCTGCGCGATCGGCTCGGCCAGCGGCCCGCTGTTTCCGATACAGGTGGTGCACCCGTAGCCGACCACGTGAAACCCGAGTGCCTCGAGGTCGCCGAGGACGCCGGCCTGACGCAGGTAGTCGGTCACGACCTTGGAGCCGGGCGCGAGGCTCGTCTTGACCCACGGTTGGCTGTGCAGGCCGCGCGCCACCGCGTTGCGCGCGACGAGGCCCGCACCGATCATCACCGACGGGTTGGACGTGTTGGTGCAGCTGGTGATCGCGGCGATCACCACCGAGCCGTCGCTGAGTTCGAACCGGCTGCCGTCGAGCTCGACGGGTACGACCGGGCCGTCGCCCGGTCCTGTGCCGCGCTTGGCGGCCGAGGGGACGAGCTTCGGCACCGCCTCGCCGAACGACCGCTTCACGTCGGTGAGGGGCACACGGTCCTGGGGACGTCGCGGCCCCGCCAGGGACGGGACGACGGTCCCGAGATCCAGCTCCAGCACCGCGGAGTACTCGGGCTCCGGCGTCCGCTCCGTGTGGAACAGGTGCTGCTCCTTGCAGTAGCGCTCCACCCGCTCGACGAGTTCCGGCGGACGGCCGGTGCGCTCGAGGTACACCAGCGTCTCGTCGTCCACCGGGAAGAACCCGATCGTGGCGCCGTACTCGGGGGACATGTTGGCCAGCGTCGCCCGGTCGGCCAACCCCAGTCCGGACAGGCCCGGGCCGAAGTACTCCACGAACCGTCCGACGACACCGAATTCGCGCAGCATCTGCGTCGCGGTGAGCACCAGGTCCGTCGCCGTGGCCCCCTGGGGCAACCGCCCAGTGAGCTTCATGCCCACCACCTCGGGCAGCTGCATGAAGTACGGCTGGCCCAGCATCACGGCCTCCGCCTCGATTCCCCCCACGCCCCACCCGACTACGCCCAGACCGTTGATCATGGTGGTGTGGGAGTCGGTGCCGACCAGCGTGTCGGGGAACGCCACCGGCTCGCCGTCGCGGTCCGCGCACCGCACCACGCTCGCGAGGTACTCGAGATTCACCTGATGCACGATGCCAGTGCCGGGGGGGACCACGCGGAAGTTGCGGAACGCCTGCTGCGCCCAGCGCAGCAGCTGGTACCGTTCGCCGTTGCGCTCCATCTCGCGCTCGACGTTGAGACGGAACGCCATGGGTGAGCCGAAGAAGTCGACCTGCACGGAGTGATCGATGACCAGATCGGTTGGGACGAGGGGATTGATCTGATCGGGATCGCCTCCCAGCTGCACGATGGCGTCCCGCATGGCTGCGAGGTCGACCACGGCGGGGACGCCGGTGAAGTCCTGCAGCACCACCCGCCCCGGCATGAAGGGCACCTCGAGGTTGCGGTCGGGCTGCGCGGTCCACCGAGCCACGGCCGCCACATGGTCCTCGCTGACGACGCCGTTGCCGGCGTGCCGCAACACGTTCTCGAGGAGGATGCGAATGGAGAATGGGAGCCGATCCAGGTCGACCAGGCCCGCCTTCGACAGCGCGTCGAGCCGGTAGAGCGTCACACTGCCCTCGGGGAGCTCGATGGTCGCGCGGGATGCGAACGGGTTTGCCATGGGTGAGTCCACCGTTGAGTGTAGCCTTCCGCGGGATAGCTAAGAATAAGCGGCCGGACCGGAGAGTGGCAGAACGCTCACGCCGAGGGGGGACTCGGGCGGAGCGACCGGGCCGACGAAAAGGCGACCTTCAGTTCCGGAAATCCGGAACCGAAGGCCGCCCAGCGGACCTTGGTCCGCCATGATCCCGAGGGCTCTGTAAGCCCCGCTCGTGCCCAGCCTCTTACAGAGGCCTCGCGCAGTTTGGCTGACAGCCTTGCCAGGTGTTCGGAGTCCGTTTCGAACACACTGCCGCTGTGAGCCGCGGGAGGATCACCACCACACCGGTGTCGGACACGAGCTCCTCCCGACCCACGGCGGCACCATACCCGGCGCGGCTTGAAGGGACGATGAATTCACCGTGAATCCGATTCGGGGTCCACGGGGTTGCGATACGGACCCGCGCCGAGGGGGGCTTCGGGGTTCACGGGGCGGTCCGTCTGCAGGTTCGCGGTCACGAACCGCCACAGCGGGCAGTCCTCCCGCCGCATGTCGAACCGCAGCAGGGGGCATCGCGCGTCGGGGAGGCGGCAGTTCCGCAAACAGAATTCCTGGGCGGCTCCCGCGAGCGCCGCGGTGCGCCGGCGCGCGTGTCGCGTGCCCACCCAGTACCCGGCCGCGGCCGCGGCCGCGACGAACACGCCAGTGGTAACGACTCCGAGGGGTGGCATGGGTGGTCCCAGCGCAGACATCCGCAGAGTGGAGGCGCGCGGCTGAAGAGACGGTGAAGCGAGTGTGAACCCGACACGTCGCGGACCGGTTTCTGCGGCCGGGTACGCTCGCTATCTTCTAACCCCAACCGACCTGGTCTCACGGAGACATCGAACATGCCCCAAGCCGTCGTGGCGCGATCAGCGGCCCTCGATCAACTCTGCGTGAACGCCGCTCGGACGCTGGCCATGGACGCCGTACAGCACGCCAACTCCGGGCATCCCGGGGCGCCGATGGCTCTCGCACCCCTCTGCTACGTCCTGTGGACGAAGCATCTGCGTCACAACCCGGCCAACCCGGCCTGGCCGGGCCGAGACCGCTTCGTGCTGTCGGCGGGCCACGCGTCGATGTTGCTCTACAGCCTGCTGCACCTGACGGGGTACGACCTCCCGCTGGAGGAGCTGGTGAACTTCCGGCAGTGGGGGAGCCGGACGCCCGGACACCCCGAGTTCGGGCATACTCCGGGGGTCGAGACGACCACGGGCCCCCTCGGCCAGGGGGTGGGCAACGCGGTGGGCATGGCGCTGGCCCAGGCCCACCTCGCGGCGGTGTTCGGGAGGCCGGGTCACGGCCTCCTGGACCACCGGACCTACTTCCTGGCCAGCGACGGCGATCTGATGGAGGGCATCTCGCACGAGGCGGCGTCGCTCGCCGGCCACCTGCGTCTCGGCAGATTGATCGGCTTCTATGACGACAACGGCATCACGATCGACGGCGCCACGTCGCTCACGTACAGCGACGACGTCGCGAGCCGGTTCGCAGCCTATGGGTGGCACATTCTCACGGTCGAGGACGGCAACGACCTCGGGGCAATCGACGAGGCAACCGCGGCGGCGGCCCGGGAAACGGAGCGGCCCTCGCTGATCATCGTACGTACGCACATCGCGTACGGCAGCCCCAACAAACAGGACACCGCCGCGGCGCACGGTGCGCCGCTGGGTGAGGAGGAGGTGCTGCTCACCAAGCGGAACCTGGGCTGGCCTCACGAGGAGCCGTTCACCGTGCCTGAGGAGGCGCTGGCGGAGTGGCGCCGCTGCGTGGCTCGCGGAGCAGACCTCGAAGCCTCATGGAGCGAAGCGCGGCGCGCGTACGCCGAGGCCCATCCCGACCTGGCGGGAGAGCTGGAGCGGCGACTGGCCGGCGAGCTGCCCAATGGGTGGGAGGCGCGGCTGCCCGTGTTTGCCCCGGACGACGGTCCGCTCGCGACGAGATCCGCCTCCGGCAAGGTGCTCAACGCGCTGGTGCCCACCGTGCCCGAGCTAATCGGTGGCTCGGCCGACCTGAGTCCATCCAACAACACGCTCGTCAAGGATGCGCCCCCGCTCGCCCCCGGCGCGCTGGGGGGACACAACATTCACTTCGGGATTCGCGAGCACGCGATGGGTGCCGTGCTGAACGGCATGGCGCTGCACGGAGGCTTCCGGCCGTACGGAGGGACCTTCCTGGTGTTCTCCGACTACATGCGCCCGGCCATCCGGTTGGCCGCTATGATGGGGCTCGACGTGATCTACGTCTTCACCCACGACTCCATCGGTTTGGGTGAGGACGGTCCCACGCACCAGCCGATCGAGATGCTCGCATCCCTCCGGGCGATCCCCAATCTCACCGTGGTGCGCCCGGCCGACGCGTCGGAGACGGCCGAGGCGTGGCGGCTGGCGGTGCGGCACCGGGGTGGGCCGGTGGCGCTGGTGCTCACCCGGCAGAAGGTACCCGTGCTGGATCGGAGCGATCTGGCACCCGCCGAGCAGCTGGCGCGGGGCGGGTACGTGCTGGCCGACGCGCCTTCGGGCGCGCCGGCGGCGGTGATCCTGGCCAGCGGCTCGGAAGTCAGCCTGGCGCTGGAGGCCCGGCAGCTCCTGGCGGCCGACGGGCTGGGGGTCCGTGTCGTGAGCATGCCGAGCATGGAGTTGTTCGCCGCGCAGCCGCCATCCTATCGGGACCAGGTCCTGCCGCCTGCGCTGCCGGTCCGCCTCGCGGTAGAGGCCGCGCACCCTCAGCCCTGGTATCGCTGGGTGGGAGACCGTGGCGAGGTCGTCGGGATCGAGCGGTTCGGGGCGTCGGCCCCGTACCAGCGCCTGTTCCGGGAGTTCGGCTTTACGGCCGAGGCCGTCGCCGACCGCGTACGCACGATGCTGACGGGGTGATCCGATGACCCAGAACCTGCGAGATGCGCTGGCGCGCCGCCTCGAAGCGCTGTCCGACGCCGACGTGATACGCCGGGTGTGGGAGCGTGACCCCACGGTCTGGGTGGACGACCCGGCGACGCCCGAGCTGAAGGACCGCTTGGGATGGCTTTCGCTCTTCCCGCAGATGCGGCGCGACCTGCACGAGGTGACCCGATTCGCCGAGGAGGTGCGCGAGGAGTTCGACCGCGTCATCCTGCTGGGGATGGGCGGCTCGAGTCTCGCCCCCGAGGTGATGTGGCGAACGTTCGGCCGGAACCCGCGCTTCCCGCCGTTTCAGATGCTGGACAGCACCGCCCCCGAAGCGGTGATAGAAGTCGAGCGAGGGGGTGACCCCGGCCGTACGCTCTACATCGTCGCGAGCAAGTCCGGCACGACGCTCGAGACGATGAGCTTCTTCCGCTATTTCTGGCGTCAGAGCGGGGGGCGCGGGGACCATTTCGTGGCGATCACCGACGGGGACACACCGCTGGCGAGGCTCGGGGCGGAGCAGCGGTTCCGGCGTGTGTTCCTCAACCCCACCGACATCGGCGGACGCTATTCGGCGCTGTCACTCTTCGGGCTCGTGCCGGCGGCGCTGATGGGGGTCGACGTGGGGAAGCTCCTGGACCGGGGCGAGGAGATGGCGCGCCGCTGTGGTCCGGACGTGCCGGTGGAGTCCAACCCCGGCGCCTGGCTCGGGGCGCTCATGGCGGAGACGGCGATCGCCGGTCGCGACAAGCTCACCCTCGTGCTGACACCGGGTATCGCCGGCTTCGGTCTGTGGGTCGAGCAGCTCGTGGCCGAGAGCACCGGAAAGGGAGGCAAGGGAATCGTCCCGGTCGTGATGGAGCCGCCGCGGGCCCCCGGTCACTACGTGGATCACCGGCTCTTCGTGGTCCAGTCGCTGGGGCGGCAGCTCGATCCCCGGCTGGAGCGATGGATGCACGCGGTCGCCCGGAACGGGCATCCCGTGGCGTGGGCCCCGCTCGACGATCCGTACGACCTTGGTGGGGAGTTCTTCTGCTGGGAGTTTGCCACGGCCGTCGCGGGGGCCGTGCTCCGCATCAACCCGTTCAATCAGCCAGATGTGGCCGAGAGCAAGCAGGCCACCAAGCGCGTGCTGGCTGAGCGGCGCGGCCTCGATCCGGTTGCCCAGCTGCGGCGGCACGACATCACGGCCTTCCTCGAGGGCGTGAGCGCGCGCGACTACGTGGCGGTGCTGGCGTATCATGCACCGAGCAAGGAAGCCGACGAGCGCGTCGCCGCCTTCGCCGGCGCGCTGCGTGACCGCCTGGCGGGCGTGGTGACCTGGGGGTACGGGCCGCGTTACCTGCATTCCACCGGGCAGCTCCACAAGGGTGGGCCGCCTACCGGGCACTTCGTCCAGCTCGTCGGAGATGCCGCCGTCGACCGTCCGGTGCCAGGTGAGGACTACAGCTTTGGTGAGCTCCTGCGCGCGCAGGCGCTCGGTGACTATGAGGCCCTGGTGGCACGGAAGCGGCCCGTGCTGCGGGTGACGGATCCGGAGAGCTTCCTGGAGCAGGTGTGATGGGCGCACAGAGCGAGCTCAAGCAGCGGGCGGCCGAGGAGGCGGTGGCGCACGTACGCTCGGGCATGGTACTGGGATTGGGGACCGGCTCCACCGCCGCGCTGGCCGTGGAGGCGATCGGACGCAAGCTCGCGGCAGGCGAGCTCGCAAGCATCGTGGGCATCCCAACCTCGACCCGCACGCGCGACCAGGCTCGCGCCCTCGGCATTCCCCTCACGACCCTCGAGGAGCATCCGGTGGTCGATGTCACAATCGACGGTGCCGATGAGGTGGACCCGCGTGGGAACCTCGTCAAGGGCGGCGGGGGGGCGTTGCTGTGGGAAAAGATCGTCGCGGCCGCCACCACGCTGTACATCATCGTCGTGGATGAGTCAAAGTTGGTGGACCGACTCGGCGCCGGATTCGCCGTACCGGTTGAGGTCATGCCCTTCGGGTGGGGAACGCATCTGGAGCCGATGCGGTCGCTGGGTGGTCAGCCGGTCCTGCGGCGGGATGACGCGGGCGAGCCGTACCTGACCGACGGCGGGCATTACATCATCGACGTCTCTTTCCCCGGCGGTTTGGAGGATCCCCAGTCGGTCGACCGAGCGCTGCGTGATCGCCCGGGCATCGTCGAGACCGGGCTCTTCCTGGGCATGAAGCCCCGCGTGATCGTGGGGCGTGTCCCACAGGGGTGAGGCGCTACCTCGTCTTCGTCATCGCGTTCGCCGCTGCCGCCCTGTTCCTGCGACTCGGGGTGTGGCAGCTGCAACGGCTGGGGGAGCGACGCGCCCGCAACGCGGTGATCACGGAGCGGCTCGCCGCTCCGGTCCTCGAGTCGCCGCCTCTGCAGGATCGCCCCAGCCTGCCCGACAGCATGGGGTTTCGGCGCGCGCGGCTGGTGGGCGTCTTCGACTTCACGCACGAGATCGTGTTGACGGGCCGGGCGTATCACGGGACGCCCGGCGTGCACATTGTGACGCCGCTGCGCCTCAGCGACACGGTGGCAGTGCTGGTGGAGCGTGGCTGGGTGTTCTCGCCGGACGGCAGGACGGTGGACGATCGGGACGACCTGCTCGAGCCGGACACGGCGGCCGTATCGGGGGTGCTGCTGGTGCCATCGAGTGTGCCGGAAGCTCCGGTCGGCGACAGCGCCTGGCCGCGCCATGCGCGCAGCATCGACTTCGAGCGCCTGGCGCCCGCGTACCCCTACCGGCTGGTTCCCCTGGTGCTGCGTCGAATCGAGACCGACAGCGGCTTTCCCAGGCCCATGCGTGCGGTCGCGGCACCCGAGGTGAGCGGCGGCCCACACCTGTCCTACGCGATCCAGTGGTTCGCGTTTGCCGTCATCGCGGTGGTTGGCTCGCTGCTGCTGTACCGGCGCTCAAGGGGCGACGCGGCAGGCCGTGCGTCCGGGGAGGCACGCTAGCGCGGTATTGACAGCGACGGCTCCAGGCGGCACTCTCGCGCGAACCGCACAAGGAGCTCCACCGTGTTGACGCGTCGCGATTTCCTGCGCTCAATGTTCGGCACGGCCGGGGTCGCGCTCCCCGCGCTCAAGAACGACGGGCTCGAACGGATCTTCTCGGCAGCCTCCGCGGTCGATGGGCGAAGCGCCGAGGTGGTCGCGGCCGACGAGGACTACTGGTTCGGCGTCCAGCAGGCCTTCACCGTCGACCGCTCCCTCGTCAATCTCAACAACGGCGGTGTCTGCCCGAGTCCCAGGGTCGTGCAGGACGCCATGCGCCGGTATCTCGAGTTCTCGAACCAGGCGCCCGTGTACACCATGTGGCGCGTGCTGGAGCCCCAGATCGAGGGTGTCCGCCAGCGCCTGGCGGGAGCGTTCGGGTGTGATCCCGAGGAGATGGCGATCACGCGCAACGCCAGCGAGGCCCTGGAGATCTGCCAGCTCGGGCTCGACCTGCAGGCAGGGGACGAGATCCTGACCACCGATCAGGACTACCCGCGCATGAATACGACGTGGGATCAGCGGCGCCGGCGGGAGGGGATCGTGGTGAAGATGGTCTCGTTCCCGACGCCGCCTCCCAGCATGCAGCACCTGGTGGACATCTTCGAGCAGGCCATCACCCCGCGCACCAGGGTGATTCACTTCTGTCACATCACCAATCTCTCGGGCCAGATCTTCCCCGTGCGGGAGATCTGCCGTCTGGCGCGCTCCCGGGGGATCACCACCATCGTGGACGGCGCCCACGCGTTCGCCCACTTCCCGTTCGAGCGCGACCAACTCGAGTGTGATTTCTACGGGACGTCGCTGCACAAGTGGCTGCTGGCGCCGCACGGTACCGGGTTCCTCTACGCGAAGCGGGATCGCATCGGCGACGTGTGGCCGCTGATGGCGGCCCCGGAGTCGATGAACGCGGACATCCGCAAGTTCGAGGAGATCGGAACCCACCCGGCGGCAAACCACAACGCGATCGCCGAAGCGCTCACGTTTCACGAGGGCATCGGGCCCGAGCGCAAGGCGGCGCGCCTGCGCTACCTGCGGGACCGCTGGATGAAGCGGCTCGACGGGCAGCCGGGGGTCACGCTCCACACCAGCTACGATCCCGCCATGTCGTGCGGCCTCGCGAACGTCGCCGTCGCGGGCGTCGATCCCGGCGCGCTCACGCAGCACCTCTGGCACACCCGGCGCATCATCGTCACCCCCATCGGCCATCCGGCGTGCACCGGCCTCCGGGTCACCCCCAACGTGTACACGACGCTCGAGGAGGTCGACCGCTTCGCGGAGGCGATGGAGGAGGTGATCGAGAAGGGGCTGCCGAGCTAGCGTGAAGGAACTCTAAAGTTCCATCTGGCAATCGCTTAGCGAATCAGTTGCCCTTGACCTGCTGCCGCGCGGGGGCAATCGTTCATGGGTCTGCAGCGGGGGAGCTTCGGTGGCCAAGTACTACAAGGAGGGGGAGAGCGGCAAGCGCAAGCTCGAGCCCGAGACGATGCGCGTGGGGAAGAAGCAGCTCCAGCCCGAGAGCATGATGATGACGTACGGGTACGACCCGGAGCTGTCGGAGGGAGCGCTCAAATGCCCCATCTTCCAGACCTCGACCTTCGCCTTCAAGAGTGCCGAGGACGGCAAGGCGTTCTTCGAGCTCGCCCTCGGATTGCGGGAGAAGGGCCCGACCGAGGAGCTGGGGCTCATCTACAGCAGGCTGAACAACCCCGATCTTGAGATCCTGGAGAACCGGCTCTGCCTGTGGGACGAGGCCGAGGCCGGGGCCGTCTTCCAGAGCGGGATGTCGGCCATTGCCACGAGTCTCCTGGCGTACCTGCGGCCGGGCGACGTGCTCGTGTTCAGCGAGCCGCTCTACGGCGGGACCGAGTATCTGATCCACCACTACCTGCCGGAGTTCGGCGTGGGGCTGGTGGGCTTCCCCGCCGGCGTCCCCATGGCGGAGCTCGAGGCGGGGATCCGTGAGCGTGTGGGCGATCGTCGCGTGCCCGCCGTGCTGATCGAGACGCCCGCCAACCCCACGAACCACCTGGTGGACATCGAGGGTGTCGTACGTCTGGCGCAGTCACTGACCAGGGGCGGTGACTCCCCCGTGGTGATGGTTGACAACACGTTTCTGGGGCCGCTGTTCCAGCACCCACTCGCGTTGGGCGCCGACCTCGTGCTCTACTCGGCCACCAAGTTCATCGGCGGCCACAGTGACGTGGTGGCCGGCGCGTGCGTGGGACGCCGGGAGGTGGTGGAGCGGATCCGTACGCTGCGGACCTTCATCGGCACGGCGGCCGGGCCCTGGACCGGATGGCTGCTGCTGCGATCGCTCGAGACGCTCAAGATGCGCATGACTGCGCAGATGAAGAACGCGCGATACGTGGCGGACTACTTGAACGATCATCCCAAGGTCAAACGCGTGGAGTACCTCGGCCTGTTGCCGGAGCAGCACCCCATGTACGCGGTGTACCGCAAGCAGTGCGTGGCGCCCGGCTCGCTGATCGCCTTCGAGATCGATGGCGGCGAGGGCGCGGCGTTTCAGTTCCTCAACCACCTCAAGCTGATCAGCCTGGCGGTGAGCCTGGGCGGTACCGAGTCGCTGGCGGAGCATCCCGCCAGCATGACGCACTCGGATGTCGAGCCGGGCGATCGGGAGCGCCTTGGCATCACGGAGGGGCTGGTGCGCGTCTCGATAGGGGTGGAGCACTTCGAGGACCTGATCGCCGACATCGAGCAGGCCCTCGAAGCGGTGGGCGCCGGCGCCGCATCGCGCAGTGCCACCAAGGAGCGTGATGTGGTGAAGATGTCCAAGTAGCGGGGAACGGACCGACGGCCGCGATCTCGGCTACAGTTCCCCCATCGAAGAAGTAGCGAGGGCGGGGCCCGCCTGGGCCCCGCCCTTCGCATCTGTCTGCCCGCACGATCCGTGTCTCACTCCGGCACCGGCACTCCCTGCTCCATCCACGTCGCCTCATTGGCCATGATGCGCTGTGCCGACTTGTACACCTTGACGTCGTCGTTGCGGAAGACGCCGCTGAAGCGATCGCCGATGCGCCGGCGGGCGATGCGGCAGAAGGTATCGGCCAGGTCGACCGCCATCTCGGCCTTGGCGCGCTCCTCCGGCGACTTGCTGAGGCGCATCGCCTGGGCCCGCGAGCACACGGCGCTCATGGCAAACAGCTCCGCGCCGATCTCGACCATTCGCCCGAGCACGGCCTGGCGTTTCTCGAGGCCCGGGCCGAACCGCATGATGGCGTGGAACAACGCCCGGGCGAGACGCCGCGAGGCGCGGTTGATGAAGCGCATGTGCTTGGCGAGAGGCCCGAACTCGCCGTAGCGCGGCCACCGGCCCCAGCCGAGCCACCGCCCTGGGTACCACACCGCATAGTAGAATCCGGCCCTCACGAGTGCCGACAGCTTCGCGAGGAGCGGCGCCTCCGGATCGGCGATCGCGCCCGCCACCTTCAAGTGACTGTCGAGCGCTTCGCGCGCGATGAACAGCCGCATGATCTCGCTCGAGCCCTCGAAGATCATGTTGATCCGGAAGTCGCGCATGATGCGCTCGACGGGCTCGGGTCGGTCCCCGCGCGCCTTGAGGCTGGGGGCGGTCTCGTACCCCCGGCCGGAGCGGATCTGCATCGTGTCGTCGATGACCTCCCAGCCCCGCTCGCTGTTCCACATCTTCGCCATCGCGGCCTCGAGTCGCACATCGAACCGCGCCTGATCCGACATGAGCGCGGCCAGCTCGGCCACCGATTCCATGGCAAACGTCGTGGCGGCCATGCGCCCCAGCATCTGCGCGACGGCATCGTGCTTGCCGATCGGATGACCCCACTGCACCCGCTCTTGGGCGAAGCGCCGAGCGATACCCACACAGGTCTTCGCCGCGCCCGCAGCGGCCGCGGGAATCGTGAGCCGTCCCGTGTTGAGCGTGATCAGGGCCAGCTTCAGGCCCTTGCCCATCCCCCACAGAATCTTGTCCTTCGGCACCCGCACGTTCGTGAAGCGCAGCAACGCATTCTCGATGCCGTGCAGGCCCATGAAGTGACACCGATGGGTGACCTCAACGCCGGGCCAGCTCGATTCGACGATGAAAGCGGTGATGCGGTTGTCCGGCGTGCGAGCCATCACGACCATCACGTCGGCGATGGTGCCGTTGGTGCACCACAGCTTCTCGCCGTTCAGCAGGAACGCCTCACCATCCTCCGTCGGGACCGCCGTCGTCTGCATGCGGGCCGGGTCGCTGCCGACATCCGGCTCAGTGAGGGCAAAGGCGCTGATCTCGCCCCTGGCGAAGCGGGGGAAATACTCCTGCTTCTGCTCGGGGGTGCCGAAGAGCTTGAGGGGCTGGGGCACGCCGATGGATTGATGGGCGGAGAGCAGCACGCCGACCGAGCTCTCGTAGCACGTCGCGAGCGAGACGGCGCGGTTGTAGATCGTCTGAGAGAAGCCGAGCCCACCGTACTCTTCGGGAATCTTGATGCCCATGCAGCCGAGTTCGGCGAGCCCTCTCACGACGTGTTCGGGGATCTTGTAATCCCGGTCGATCGCGTCGGCGTCGACATTGGCCTTGAGAAAGGCCTGGAGCTTGTCGAGCCACGGTGTGGCGCGCTCCAGTTCCTCCGCCGGCACCAGGGGGAATGGATGGATCAGCTCGAGGTGCAACCGCCCGTTGAACAGCTCCTTGAGGAAGCTGGGCGCCGTCCATTCCTTCTGGCGTGCCGCCTCGACGACCTCCCGTGCCTCCCGCTCGCTCACGTTCTTGCCCGCGCCCGAGCCAGCGCCGCCCGTTCTATCGGTACTGACACTAGTCATAGTGAGGTCCAATCGTGCTGTATGATGAAGCGACGCGACCAGGCATCGCGATCTCTTATCCTCAAACTCAAATATGGACGGGGCCGGTCCCCGACGCCACGGTGCCGCAGTTGCGCCGCGTGGTGCGCGGAGGCAACATTCGGCGGCGCTAGATCGTAGGATTCCCGAACATGACACGGTTGTTTTTCGGGGCCCTCGCCGTCGTGTCGCTGGCGTCGCCCGCGGGCGGCGAGGCCCAAACCGGCGGACGGCCCCTCCAAGTTGACGAGTTCCTGACGCTCGATCGCGTGTCCGATCCGCAGGTGTCTCCGGACGGCCGCTGGATCGCGTACGCTGTGACCACGACAGACCTGGGAGCCAACGGTCGCTCGACGGACCTCTGGCTGCTCGCGGTCGGCGGCGGGGAGCCGCGTCGGATCTCCGATGTGCGGCGCGGCGGGCGCCATGCGCGCTGGTCTCCCGACGGGGCCACGATCGCGTACATCACGACGCGCGCCGATGCCGGCGAGGTCCGGCTGTACGACGTGGCGCGCGGGCGCTCCCGGCGCCTCGCGCTACTGTCCACCGGTGCCGATGGAGTGATCTGGTCGCCGACGGGGTCGCACCTGGCGTTCGTGTCGGAGGTATACCCCGACTGCGCGGATGACGCGTGCAACGCCGCCCGCATGGAGGCGGAGGCGGCTCGGGCGAGCCAGGCCCGGACGTACGACGACCTGCTGTACCGCCACTGGCGGAGCTGGGAAGACGGCCGGCGCAGCCACGTGTTCGTGGTGCCGGTGGGGGGTGGCGCGCCGATAGACGTGACCGCCGGCCGGGACTACGACGTGCCCGTGCCGCCGTTCGGCGGATCGGGAGACTACGCCTTCGCCGTCGATGGCCGGTCCCTGGTGTTCACGACCAAGGTTGGCGGCGATCAGGCGTGGCATACGAACACCGACGTGTACCAGGTGTCCATCGAGGGCGGTGAGCCGCGCAACCTCACCTCCGGCTTCCGGGGCGCCGAGCAGCATCCCGCGCCGTCTCCCGACGGTCGGATGTTGGCCTTCCTGTCGCAGGAGCGGGCGGGGTTCGAGTCCGATCGCGTGCGCCTCATGGTGCTGGACCTGTCCACGGGAGGGGTCCGTGAGGTGACGCGGGACTTCGATCAGTGGGTGGCCGAATTCGTCTGGCTGCCCAACTCGCGCGAGCTGGTGTTCACGTCGCAGCAGCAACATCGCAACCTGATCTACCGAACGAATCTCAGCGGTCGTGTCGAGGCGCTGATGACCTGGGGGAATACCTCCCAGATCTCCATCGCCGAAGACGGCAACACGATGGCGTTCGTGAATGACGCCATCAACCGGCCGGGCCAGGTGTACACCTGGTCCATCAACGCGGGCGCCAGCCCCCAGCGGCTCACCGACGTGAATGCGGCGGTCCTGGGGCAGTTGAGCATGAATCCCGCCGAGGAGATCAGCTGGGTTGGCGCCGACGGGAATACGGTGCGCGGCATGCTGGTGCGCCCGCCGCAGTACCAGCGGGGCCAGCGCTATCCGTTGCTCGTGTTGATTCACGGCGGTCCACAGGGTGCTTGGCGTGACAACTGGCACTCGCGGTGGAACGCACAGATGTTCGCGGCGGCGGGGTATGTGACGGTGCTCCTCAATCCACGGGGCTCCACCGGCTTCGGCCAGCGTTTCGTGGACCAGATCTCGCAGGACTGGGGCGGCCGGGTGTACATCGACATCATGTCCGGGGTGGAGCACGCCGCCCGGTTCCCGTTCGTCGACTCGACGCGTATTGCGGCGGCCGGAGGGTCCTACGGTGGGTATATGGTGAACTGGATCAACGGCCACTCCGACCGGTTCGACGCACTGGTGAGCCATGCCGGCGTGTACAACCTGGAGTCGTTCTACGGCGCGACCGAGGAGCTGTGGTTCCCGGAATGGGAGTTCGGCGGCACGCCGTGGGAGAACCGTACGTACTACGAGCAGTGGTCACCACACCGGTTCGCGAACAACTTCCGGACGCCGACCCTCGTGGTGCACGGCGCGCTCGACTACCGGGTGCCTGACACCCAGGGCCTCGAGGCCTTCACCGCGCTGCGGCGCCAGGGGGTGCCGGCACGGCTGCTCTACTTCCCCGACGAGGGACACTGGATCGGGAGGCCGCAGAACCAGCGGGTCTGGTGGAACGAGGTGCACGCCTGGCTGGCGCGCTACCTCAGCCCGGCAGCCGTCCCGTGAGCCGGGGCGCTCGGCTATATTCGCGGAAGCCATGACGGAAGCTCGAGAGCCACTCTACCCCTCGCGCTCGGGTGCCGGCGCGCTGCTTGGGCGGCACGTGTACAACCACATCAACCCGCCGACCCTCGTGCTGGGCATCACGCCGACCGGCGTTGAAGTTGCCGCCAACGTGGCCAAGGCGATGGGGTGCGCGTTCGACGTCCTGGTGGCCGCCCACGTGCGCATGGAAGAGTTCGGGATCGTGGGCGCGATCGCCGAAGATGCGAGCGCGGTGCTCGACCAGGAGTACGAGCCGTACTTCCGCGACGCGCAGGCCCTGGGGGAAGCCATCGACGACGCACGCCGCGCGGTGAAGACCGAGCGGCTGCTGTTCCGCGGCACCCGCGCCCTGCGCGAGGTGCGGGGCCAGAACGTCGTCATCGTGGACGGCCACGTTACTTCGCCCTGGAAGCTCCTGGCGGCCGTGGACGCGATCAAGCCAGGGGAGCCGGCGTACATCATGGTCGCCGCTCCGGTCGGCACGCAGCCGGTCCAGGAGAAGGTGCGGGCACGCCGTCTCCAGTTCGTCTGTCCGTCCGTCCTCATGGATCCCGCGGGACACCCCCTCCCCTTCGGCGACCCTCTCGATCCCAGCGCCGAGCGTCTCCGCAGCATTGTCGTTGCGCGCGAAGCGGCGTAGCCTGGCCGTCCTGGTCGCGTGTCTCCTGTTGGGCAGCGGTCCCCTGGCTGCCCAGCTCGTGCCGCCGTCCACGGGCGGGGCCGCCGAGCTCGACCGCGTGCTGCAGCGTCTTGCCCATCCCGGGCGCGTCCTCGTCATCGGGGCGCACCCCGATGACGAGGACACGCGCCTGCTCGCGCTCCTGGCGCGCGGCTACGGTGCCGACGCGGGGTACCTCTCGCTGTCGCGCGGCGAGGGCGGTCAGAATCTCATCGGAGACGAGCTCGGTGTCGCGTTGGGTCTGCTCCGCTCCCAGGAGCTCGCGTCCGCTCGCCGGGTGGATGGGGCCCAGCAGTTCTTCACCAGGGCGTACGACTTCGGGTACTCGCGCACGTTGGAGGAGACCCAGCGGTTCTGGCTGCCGGACTCGGTGTTGAAGGACGCCGTGCGGGTCGTGCGCCGATTCCGGCCGCAGGTGATCGTGGCCATCTGGTCCGGCACGCCGCGCGACCGGCACGGTCAGCACCAGATGGCCGGGGTCGTGGCCCGCGAGGTGTTCGACGCGGCGGGGGAGCCGGGCCGCTTCCCGGAGCTGGAGCGTGAGGAAGGCCTGACGTCGTGGCAGCCCCTGAAGCTGTACCAGTCCGCGCGGTTCGATACCGCCGCGACCACCCTGCTGCTCGAGACCGGCGGTCTCGATCCGCGCAGCGGCTCCTCGTATCACCAGATCGCGATGGAAAGCCGGTCGCAGCACCGTTCCCAGGACATGGGGCAGCTTCAGCCCACCGGACCGCATTCCACGCGCTTGCAGCTGATCGCGGACCGGACGGGCGCGAACCCGCTCGCGGCGAACGCCGGTCTGTTCGCGGGGATCCCGCCCGACACGTCGCGCCCCGCCCTGCTCGCCGATTCGCTGCGCGCGGCGGTCTCCACCCCGCGCATCGGGGAGGCGGTGCCCGCGCTCGCCACGGCCCTGCGGGAGACGCGTGCCGGCTCGGGGACCAGGGAGCAGATTGCGCTCCTGGAACGGGCGCTGGCCGTGGCGGGCGGTGTGGTGATCGACGCGCAGGCCAGCGGCGCAGTGTTGGTCCCCGGTGCGACGGTGGAGATCGACGTGCAATGCTACAACGCCGGCACCCGACCGCTCGAGCTCAAGCGCGTCGGCCTATCCGTCCCGGAAGGGTGGCGGGTGACGCCCCGGGGCGCCGCCCCCGCCCCCGTGCCACCCGGCGGGCAGGTGGTGCGGCGCTTCGGCGTCACCGTACCCGCCGGTGCCGAGCCGACGCAGCCGTACTTCCTCGCCAGGCCCCTCGTGGGGTCGCTGTACGATTGGCGTGACGCACCGGCCGCGGTTCGTGGGGAACCGTTCGCTCCTCCCCTCGTCACGGCGCGCGTGGAGATTGAGCTGCTCGGCAGCCTGCTGACCCTCACCCGGGAAGTGAGCTATCGCTCTCTGGACCAGGCGGTGGGAGAGGTACGGAGCCCCCTGCGGGTGGCTCCGGCGATCGAGGTGAGCGTGGCACCCGACCGGCTGGTGTGGTCGAGCGCCGACGAGGGGGAGCGGGTCTTCACGGTGACGCTCACCGCCAATGGTCGGGATCCGCTGGAAGGAGAAGTCGCGCTGGAGGCGGACGGCTGGGCTACGCCCCCGGCACAGGCCTTCCGCTTCGAAAGGGCGCAGGAGTCGGGCAGCTTCGAGTTCCGGCTGCCGCGTCCCGCCGACGGGGGACCACAAGAGATCACCGTGCGCGCGGTGGCGCGGACCCGGGACGGGGGCGTGTTCGATCGGGCGGTCACGCTCGTCGACTATCCGCACATCCGTCCCACCGGGTGGATCACGCCCGCGGAGAGCGCGGTCCGTCTCGCGGCGATCGCCCTCCCCGATCTGCAGCGCATCGGCTACGTGCGCGGCGCAGCCGACCGCGTCCCGGAGGCGCTGGCGCAGATCGGCGTTCCAGTCGAGCTGCTCGAGGCGGAGGCCCTGGCGCGCGCCGACCTGGCGCACTACGACGCGATCGTCATTGGCAGCCGCGCGTACGAAACCGATCCGGCGCTGGTGCGGCACAACGGTCGGTTGCTGGAGTACGTCGCGGGTGGAGGCCTGCTGCTGGTGCAATACCAGCAGTATCAGTTCGTGCGGGGCGCGTACGCGGCGCATCCGCTGACCATCGGGGTCCCGCACGACCGGGTGACCGACGAGACGGCGCCGGTGCGGGTGCTCCGGCCGGACCACCCCGTCTTCGTGCACCCCAACCGGCTGGGGGGGGCTGATTGGGAGGGCTGGCCGCAGGAGCGGGGGCTGTATTTCGCGCGCACGTGGGACGACGCCTACACACCGCTGCTCGCCATGGCGGACCCAGGGATGCCGGAGCTCGAGGGTGGGCTGCTCGTGGCGCGCTACGGGGAGGGCACCTACGTGTACACGGGAATCAGCTTCTTTCGCTCGCTTCCGGCTGGGACGCCCGGAGCGTACCGCCTGTTCCTGAACCTGCTGGCGCTGGCGGAGCGGGATGCGCGTTAGGCTGCTTCGGGCGGCGCGGGTGGTGCCTCCCGCCGTGGCGCGCTTCTGCCTCGCCGCCCTGCTGATCCCCACCCTCCTCGCCTGCGGGGAATCCCGCACACCGTTGGTCGTCTACTCGCCGCATGGGCGCGACCTGCTGCTGCTCGCGGAGCGCACGTTCGAGACGGCGAACCCCGATGTGGATGTGCGCTGGCTCGACATGGGATCACAGGACGCGCTCGACCGCATTCGCTCCGAGCGGGCCAATCCCCAGGCCGACCTCTGGTTCGGCGGGCCGTCCACCCTGTTCCGGCGTGCCGCGGCCGATTCGCTGCTCATGCCGTACCGTCCGAGCTGGGCCGACGCCGTGGAGTCGCGCGGTCACGGGCCCGGGGATCTCTACTTCGCCGTGTACGAGACGCCGGCGGTGATCGCGTACAACAGTGAGGCGGTGGCGGCCCACGACGCGCCCCAGGACTGGCAGGACGTGCTGGCGCCGCAGTGGTCGCAGAAGGTGGTCATTCGGGAGCCGCTGGGCTCAGGCACGATGCGCACGATCTTTGGCATGGTGATCGAGCGCAGCCTCGCCGCGACGGGCGACACGGCCGCCGGGTTCAGCTGGCTGCGCCGGCTGGATGCGCAGACCAAGGAGTACGTGTTCAACCCGGCGCTGCTGCACCAGAAGCTGCTGCGTCAGGAAGGCCTCGTCACGCTGTGGGACCTTCCCGACATCCTGGTGGAGCAGGACAAGGGCTCGCCGTTTGGATACACGCTCCCCTCGAGCGGAACGCCCGTCATCGAGGACGCGATCGCGGTGGTCCGCGGTGCCCAGCACCTCGAGGCGGCGCGTCGGTTCGTCGAGTGGGTCGGGTCGGTGGAAGCCCAACTCCTCGCCGCACACGAGGCCTTCCGTCTGCCCGCCCGTACGGACCTCGCGGCAGAGTCGCTGCCGGCATGGGCGCGTGACGTGCGGCGCCAGCTCATCGTCGCCCCGATCGACTGGGAGGTGTTGAGCGAGCAGGGCGCCGCGTGGATGACGTACTGGGATCGCCACGTGCGTGGTCGCGGATCCGGGGAGGGACGGTGAGCGACGGCTTCCTCCAGCTCAGCCGTCTCACGAAGCGATTCGGTGATCACGTCGCGGTCGACAACCTCACGCTCTCGGTACCACGGGGTGCTGTGCTCGCGCTGCTGGGGCCAAGCGGGAGCGGCAAGACCACGACCTTGCGAGTCTTGGCGGGCTTCGAGCGGGCCGACGCGGGGACCGTGACCGTGGACGGGCGCGACGTGACGCGCCAGGCGCCCGCGGAACGCCACTTCGGTATGGTGTTCCAGCACTACGCGCTCTTTCCGCACCTCACCGTGGGTGAGAACGTCGCGTTCGGGCTGGAGAGGGACCCCGCGGTCGACCGGACAGAGCGCGTGCGGGACATGCTCGCCCTGGTGGACCTCGAGGGCTTCGCCGCGCGGTCGGTGAGCGCCCTCTCGGGGGGACAGCAGCAACGGGTGGCGGTGGCGCGGGCCCTGGCGCCCTCCCCGCGAGTGCTCCTGCTCGATGAGCCGCTCTCCAACCTCGATCCCAGCCTGCGGGAGCGCACGCGACGCGAGCTGAAGGCCGCGCTCCGGAAGGTCGGGATCACGACGGTATTCGTCACCCACGAGCAGGAGGAGGCGTTCGCGCTCGGCGACCAGGTCGCGGTGCTCAACGAGGGGCGGCTGGAGCAGCTCGGCACGGCTCCCGACCTGTACGAGCGGCCGCGCACCCTGTTCGTAGCCACGTTCGTGGGCCGGGCAAGCGTGCTGCCTGGCGTGATGACGGCGCCCGATCGCGCGCGGCTCGACGCCGGTGTGGAGTGGGGCGTCGAGACCCCGCAGCCACTGGAACGGGGCGCTCGGGTCTCGCTCGTGGTGCGGCCCGAGGCCCTCGTCCTGGCCGGTGAGGGGCTGGCCGCGACCGTGACCGGCTGCCGCTACACCGGGGCGCGTGCCTACTTCACGGCCGAAGCCGGTGGGGCAACGGTGGAGTTCGAGGCGGCGGTGCGCGCGACGCAGGTGGGCGATGTCGTGCACCTGCGACCGCAGCGGGCGCTGGCGTTCGCGGAGGCGAGCCGGTGACCCGCCGGCCACGCGGCGTCCTGCTCACGCTCCTGCTCGCCTGGATGGTCGTGTATCCGGTCGTCCTCGTGATCCTGGGGAGCGAGCTCGGTGCCGTAGCGACGTTCGTGCGGGAGCCGCGCGAGTGGGCCGCCCTGTGGGCGAGTCTGTGGATCTCCCTGGCAAGCGTGCTCCTGGCGGGACTGATCGGCGTGCCGCTCGCGTTCGTGTTCGAGCGGCTCTCCTTTCCCGGACGGCGGCTGCTCGGCGGGCTGGTGGCGCTGCCCGCCGTGCTCCCGCCGT
>CP070716.1:356758-380318 GCA_020350425.1 Gemmatimonadota bacterium | reverse complement strand
CCCTCGATCTACGCCGCCTCGGCGCCGTTGCCGCCCAACATCGACGAGTACATCTTCGCCGGCTTCCTGCGCCGCAAGCCGGTGGCGCTCGCCAAGGCGGTGACCAGCGACCTGCTCGTGCCGGCCGAGGCCGACATCGTGGTGGTGAACCATCACCTGCTGGCCGCCGACCTCGCCGTGCGTCGGGCGCAGGAGAACTGGCAGGAGGCGGCCGTGCTGCCGCCCTACCGCCGCCTCATCCTCGACGAGGGGCATCACCTGGAGGACGTGGCCGCGCATCACCTGGGGACGCAGATCACGTCGCGCGGCGTGGGCCGGGTGCTGAGCCGGCTGGAGCGTAACGGCAAGGGACTCATCCCCACGCTGCTGTTGGAGCTCGGCAGCCGCGACGACCTGCTGAGCGACGCTTCGGCGGAGCTGCTGCGCACGTCGCTGCTGCCGGCGGTGGCCGACGCGCGCACGCACGTGGAGCGAGTGTTCAAGCTGCTGGCCGACTGGCTCGTGGGCGGCGGCCAGTCGGTGCGCCGCCTGGAGGACTCCTTCGCCGGCGACGCGATCTGGGAGCAGGGGCTCGGGGTAGCACTGGATGAGCTGGTGGTGGCGCTCGGCAAGCTGCGTGACGGGGTCGAGACCGTGGCCGACCGCATGGAGCTGACGGAGGAGCCCGACCGCCGCTCGCAAATCGTGGGGGAGCTGCGGGGCGTGGTGCGGCGCCTGGAGAGCGCGCTGGACGGTTTTCAGCTGGCGCTGCGCCCCCAGCCCGGCTTGGAGCTGGTCCGCTGGATCGAGCGGCGCGGAGAGCGGCCCGGCGGGGGGCTGCCGTTCCCGCTGGCACTCGCGGCGGTGCCGCTCGATCTGGCGACCGTGCTCCGGGAAACGCTGTTCGATCGGGTCGAGACGGTCATCATGACGAGCGCCACGCTGGCCGCCGGCGGCGAGTTCACGTTCCTCAGGGAGCGCGTGGGGCTCGATCTCGAGCCCGATCCCGTGAAGTATGCCGAGGTGCTCCCGTCGCCGTTCGCGTACCAGGAACAGTGCGTCTTCGGCGTGCCGATCGACACGCCCGATCCGCGGACCGACGAGGTGGGCCACGACCGGGCGGTGGCGCAGGCGATCCAGCAGCTGGCATTCGCCTCCGACGGCGGGTTGTTCGTGCTGTTCACCAGCCATGCGGCGCTGCGCCGGGTGGCCAACCTGGTGCGGGAGACGGTGGGCAGGCGCTGGCCGCTGCTCGTGCAGGGAGAGGGCCAGCGGGATCACCTGCTGCGCCGCTTTCGTGAGGCGGGCTCGGCGATCTTGCTGGGCACCGACAGCTTCTGGGAGGGCGTGGACGTGCCGGGGCGGCCCCTGCGCGTACTGCTGCTGGCCAAGCTTCCCTTCAAGGTCCCGAGCGAGCCGGTGACGGCGGCACGATTGGAGGCGCTGCAGGCCAAGGGCGTGGACGGCTTCCGCCACTATCTTCTCCCGCTCGCGGCTCTTAAGCTGAAGCAGGGCTTCGGGCGGCTGATTCGTACCCGCTCCGACGTCGGCGTGGTGATGCTGATGGACCATCGAGTGGTGAAGCGCAACTACGGTGAGATGTTGCTCGCGACGCTCCCGCCCGCCGAGCGGGTGATCGGGCCGTGGGAAGCGGTGCGCGAGGCCGCCGAGGAGTTCTTCGCCCGGCACGGCATCGGAGCGCCCGCATGACCCGGTGGAGCACGCGGCTCGAGCGGCTGCCGAGCTACGCGATCCACGAGCTCGCGGTCATCAAGCGCCGGCTCCTCGCCGAGGGCGCGGACGTCATCGACCTGGGCGCCGGTGACGCGGACTTCCCGCCGCCGCCCGAGGCGGTGGAGGCGCTGCACAGCGCACTCGCCGATCCGGCCATGAGTCGCTACCCGTTCCAGATCGGCCTGCCGGAGTTTCGGCAGGCGGCGGCGCGCTACATCGAGCGGCGCTTCGGCGTCACCTTCGATGCGACGAAGGAGCTGATCCCCTTGCTCGGCTCCAAGGAGGGGCTCGCGCACCTGGGGCTCGCCGTGCTCGATCCCGGCGACGTCTGTATCGTGCCGGACCCCGGCTACCCCGCCTACATCGGCGGCGCGCTGCTGGCCGACGCGGAGCCCGAGCTCGTCCCGCTGGTGCGCGAGAAGGATTTTCTGGTGGAGCTGGAGGAGCTGCCCGCCGAGCGGCTGGCACGGACGGGACTCGTCTACCTCAACTACCCCAACAATCCGACGGCGGCCGTCGCGCCGCTCGACTACCTGGCCCGTACCGTGGAGGTCTGTCGCCGGCACGACATCGTGCTGGCGTACGACAACCCCTACTGCGAGATCACCTACGACGGATACCGCGCGCCGAGCATCTTCGAAGTGGAGGGCGCGCGCGACGTGGCCATCGAATTCCACTCGCTGTCGAAAACGTTCTCGATGACGGGGTGGCGTCTCGCCTGGGCAATCGGGAACCCCGAGCTGATCGGCGCGCTTCACAAGGCGAAGACGTACGTGGACAGTGGGGTATTCCTCGCGGTGCAGAAAGCCGGAGCCGTCGTGCTCGACCGGGCCGAGTCGCTGGCACCGCCGCTGGTGGCGCGGTTCGCCGAGCGGCGCGATGCTGCGGTGCGGGCGCTCGAGGAGATCGGTCTGCCCGTCGACGCGCCGCGGGGCACGATGTACCTCTGGGTGCCGCTCCCGGGCGGGGTGTCCACGGCGGAGTTCGCGCGTGAGGCCCTGGAGCGGGAGGGTGTCCTGTTCATGCCGGGAACCGCGTTCGGCGCGGGCGGCGAGGGCTACTTTCGCATCGCGCTCACCGTGGAGCGGGAGCGCGTGATCGAGGCGATCCACCGCGCGGCGCGCACGCTCGAGCGCCTGGGAGCGAGCGGTGCCTGAGCGGCGCTACCCCTCTCGGGAGTGGGGCGGGCTGTCCCTGCTGCCCAAGCCCAAGCGGGGGAACCCGTTGTGGCTGGTGGCGAGCGTGGTGGTGCACGCGGTGGTGATCGGCGCCGTGGTGACCGTGGCCGGTCCGACATTCGTCCCCGAGAAAGAGGACCTTCCCGTCACCACGATGATCACGCTGCTGCCGCCGGGGTGGGTGGACGCCCGGGAGTTCGCCATGCCCTCCCTGGGGTTGGGCGAGGGCGATGCGGGGGGCGAGCCTGAGGAGGAGGGCCCGCCCGATCGCGCCGCTCCCGGCCCGGCCGTCGACACGGTGATTCCGCCGGCCGAGACCGACGTGGCGATGATCATCGGTGCCGAGACCGGGGAAGGGGACAGCCTCACGACTCCCGGTCCGCGCGGTCCGAGGCGACTGATCCAGCCGGCCTACGGCGACGGGCGGCTCTGGGTCCGCGCCCGCGACGCGGCCCTGGGCGTGGTGGGCCCGTCCGAATCGGTGGAGATCCACGTCGCGCGGGTGGACAGCGCGGTGCGCCGGCTGATCCAGGGGTACCTCGAATCGAGTCCGGTCGACAGCTTCGCCCCCGCGCCGCCCCCCAACTGGACCGTCGACGTGGGCGAAGACACCTGGGGCATGGACGGCTCGTGGATCTACCTGGGCGACTTCAAGATCCCCAACATCCTGCTCGCGCTCATCCCGCTGCCGCAGGGCAACATCCCCATGGCGGAGGATGCCGCCGAGCTGGCGCGCATTCGGGCGGACATTCTCCAGGCGGCGGAGCGGGCGGAGAATGCCGACCAGTTCAAGGAGTACGTCAAGGCGGTGCGCCGGCGGAAGCAGGCCGAGCGCGACTCGCTGCGCGTGCTGCAACAGCGGCAGGAGCCGCGCGACTCGATCATCCCGCCGTAGGCGGTTCGCGGGCGGTGGCGTCCTGCCCGCCCGCGGCTCAATCTGAATCTGATGGGGAAGGCCTCACGTAGGGCAGGCAGCGTGTGCTCCTGCCGGCCGCGCTGCCGTCGTCCGGCACGTCGAACCCCGAAAAGGAGGGCTGTCATGCGGGTCGTGCACCTCACGCTACTTGCGCTCGTCATGGCTACCGGCTCCCGACCCGCCGTCGCCGGCGCCCAGAGCCATTCCGAACGCCAGGTCCTGCTCCAGCCGGTGCACTACGACCTCGACCTGCGACTCGACTACGAAGCCGAGCAGCTGTTCGCGCGCGTGCGTCTCACGGTGCGCAATGCGTCAGAGCAGCCCACGCCCGAGTTGCCGCTGCTGCTCTATCGCCTCATGCACGTCACCAGCCTCACGGACGAGCAGGGGAACGCGCTGCCGTTCACCCAGCGGGTGCTGACGTACGAGGACTGGGCCAAGTTCCAGGCGAACTACGTGGAGGTGACGCTGCCCGAGCCGCTGGCGCCGGGTGAGGAGGCGACGGTGACGCTGGAGTACGAGGGCCATCTGCTCGGCTACACCGAAACCGGCATGCTGTACACGAAGGATCGCATCGACCCGGCGTTCACGATCATTCGCATGGACGTCAACGCGTATCCGCGCATCGGGTATCCCTCGATCATGGCCAATCGAGCGGCGGGCCTGCCCGACTACACCTTCCGCGCTGCGGTGACGGTGCCGGAGTCGCTCCAGGTCGCCAACCTGCACCGCCTGGTCGAGCGAAGCGCCGCCGAGGGCACGGCCACGTACGTCTACGAGAGCCTGGAGCCCTCATGGCGCATGGATTTCGCCATCGCGAAGTACGAGGTGCTCGAGGAGCAGGGGCTCACGCTGTTCTACTTTCCCGAGGATGCGGCGGGCGCCGCGCGCGTGATGGACGCCTTTGCCGCGAGCATGGAGCTCTACACCGAGTGGTTTGGACCGTTGCGCCGCCAGGGTCGGTTCACGGTGATCGAGATTCCCGACGGCTGGGGGTCGCAGGCCGACGCCACCGGCGCCATCCAGGCGGCCGCAGCCTTTCAGGATGCAAGGGCCAGCCGCGAGGCTTATCACGAATCTTCTCATTTCTGGAACGTCGGTTCGAAGGACACGTACTTTTCGCGCTGGGACGAGGGGCTCGCCTCATTCCTGGAGTACCTCACCCTCGATCACCTGGAGGGGGACAGCGTGCTAGCGCCGCGCATGGAGCAGCGCCTGGAGTGGGTGCGGACCCGCTTCGAGAGTCAGCAGCTGTGGCGCGAGACGCCGATGATCCGCTACCAGGAGGTCAACATCACCGGTCTGTCGTATACGGTCGGCAGCCTCATGTTCAACGTGCTGTACGACGTGGTGGGGCAGGAGCGGTTCAATCGGATCATCGGCGGGTTCTATCAGACCTATGCCGATCAGGGGGCGACCACCGACGAGTTCGTGGCGTACGCGAAGGGGGTGGGTGGCGGTGACCTCGACGCGCTGTTCCAGGACTGGTTGTACACCACCCGGTGGTACGACTACGTCAGCGCGGGGGAGGCGATGGACGAGCTGGCCGCGCGATATCGCTAGCGGCCGCGCTTGCGCGTGTGATGGGGCGGTCGTCGGCAGCGTGCCGGCGGCCGCTTCGCGCGTTCATGAGTCGAATCGGAACCAAACTGCGATCGGATGGTGGTCCGAGTGGAACGCGCTGTCGAACCGGCGATACGAGCCCTCTAGAATGGTGCCCGCCGCGCCCGTGGTGGCACGCCGGAACAGCACGTGATCGGGGCGGAAGCCAGTGCGCGTGGGCGTGGGGTCGTAGGGCGGCGAGTCGGGGAAGTGCTCGTACAGGTGCTTGAGCGCCGTGCTGCCCCCCGACCACGTGTTGAGGTCGCCGGCGACGAGCGTCGCGATCGGGTGAACGGCTGACCCGTCGGAGCTACAGTCGGGGTGGCAGGCGACAAACGCCGTATCGCTGGCCCGGCCGGAGCGCTCGATCTCCACCCGCGAGAGCGCGTCCACCAGCGTGAGTGCCTGGCGCAGGCGCGACGACCCACCGGAGCGCAGCACCGCGTAGGGCGGCGGGAAGTTGCTGAGGTGCACGCTCACGACGCGAACGCTGTCGCCGCGCGCGTCACGCAGCGTGGCGGCTACCTCCACCCGGCGCTGTCCGACCATCGGCATCTCCACCGCAATGACGTCCGACAACGGCAGCGTGGAGAGGATCGCGTTGCCCTTGTCCTCCCGTTCCCCGTCGTACTCCCTGGGGCCGTTGCGCGCCGCCGGGACGTAGGCGAGCGCGAGCCCGCAGCGCTGCGCGACCTGCACGACGTCCACGCGGGGGCCGGGGCGCTCCTGCTCCACGACGGCACGGGCGATGGCGGACTCGGGTGGGTCGGCGGGCACCGCTGCCGAGCGCCGGTAGGCCTCCTGCAGCAGCAGCACGAAGTGCGGCCCACGCGGCGCGAGCGCGGGTTCGGCGGCGTCGCAGTCCAGGCCCAACTCCTGGTCGAGCAGCCGCAGCAGGTCTCCGCCGCCGCCGGCCACGTTCCACGCCACCACCCTCAGCGAGTCGCCCGCGCGCCACGAACCGAACCGCCCGCCTGGCACCGAGTCGATCACCGCCGGTCCCGTGGCCAGGCACCAAGCCTCGGCCGTCTTGCTGTCGGTGGTGGAGTCGGGTGCGTACCAAGTGAGTGGTGCGCCCACGCCGTCGGTCATGGTGGGGCAGGCGCGCTGCCGGGGGGGCGACTCGGTGGTGTGGGGGAGGAGGCAGGCGGCGCACAGGCTCCCGAGCGCGAGAGCGATCGCGGCCGGACGTCCTACCATTCCCGCGCCGCCTCGATGCGTTCGAGGCTTTCGGTCTTGCCCACCACCTCAAGCAGCACGTTCACCGGCTCCGAGACGGTGTCGCCGGTGAGCGCCACGCGGATCGGCTGGAAGATCCCGCCCGGTTTCAGGCCCAGCTCGTCCGCCAGGTCGCGCAGCACCTGCTCCAGGTGCTCGGGCTCCCACCGGCCGGGATCCACGGTCTGGAGCCGTTCGTGCACGGCCGCCAGCGCTGCGCGGAAGGCGTTCCGGTCCTTCGCAATGAGCGTGTCGGCCTTGGGCGTTCGCTCGATCAGCGCGGCGTTGAATCGCACGCCCACCCGGTGTGCCAGGTCGTGGGTCGTGCGTGCCCGCTCCCGCTGCACCTCGACGGCGTGGAGCACGCGCTCCCTGCCCAACGCCGCGACGTGCACGCCTTTGTCGGGCAGCTCCGTCTCGATCAATGCGAATAGCGCGTCGGGCGGCGTGCGGCTGATGTGCTGGCCGTTCAGCCACTCCAGCTTGGTGAGGTCGAAGACGGCGGCCTTCTTGAGAATGCGCTCGATCGAGAAGGCGTCCACGAGTTCCTCGATCGTGAAGTACAGCTCCTGCTCGTTTCCCGGGTTCCACCCGAGCAGCGCCAGGAAGTTGCGCATGGCCTCGGGGAGGATTCCCTCCTTGCGGTAGTCGCCCACCGCCGTCGCCCCATGACGCTTGGAGAGCTTCTTCCCGTCGGGGCCGTGGATCATGGGCACGTGCACGAAGGTGGGTGGCTCGTGCCCCAGCGCCCGGTACACCGCGATCTGCTTCGGCGTGTTGGAGATGTGGTCGTCGCCCCGCATGACGTGCGTGACGCCCATCTCCAGGTCGTCGGCCACCACGGTGAAGTTGTAGGTGGGGCTCCGGTCGGACCGCAAAATGACCCAGTCTTTGATGTCCGAGCCCTGGAACGCGATGCGATCGTACACCGCGTCGACCCAGGCGATCTCCTCGTCGGGCATGCGGAACCAGATCGCGCCCTCGTGCTCGTAGGCCTTCCCCTCGGCGAGCAGCCGGTCGGCCAGCGCCTGGTGCCGCGTGATGCCCGCGCCCTGGTAGACGATCTCCTCGTCCACGTCGAGGCCAAGCCAGCCCAGGCCGTCGATGATCACCTGTACGTGCTCCTCGGACGAGCGCGCCTTGTCGGTGTCCTCGATGCGCAGCAGGAACTGCCCGCCCGCCTTGCGTGCGAACAGCCAGTTGAACAGGGCGGTGCGGGCCCCACCCACGTGAAGGTAGCCGGTGGGACTCGGTGCGAAGCGGACGCGCACGGTGTCAGGCATGGCAGGGAAGTTACTCGCGCGCCGCCGCGCGAACAGTGCGGCGCACCGGCCCGCCGTGAGGCGGGGGTACGGCGTGTCCGGCACGGTTCGAGACAGGCGTCGCCCGGGGTGACCGTTGCGCGGCGCAACCAGTTGAATCGATTGGCGAGTGTGTGAGTTGCATTACGGAGCCGCTTCCGTCCGACCGGTAGGTTCAGGCTGCCCCGGGCGCCAGTGCCCGGCCCCGCGGGTTGTTGCGCTTTCACGCAGGAGAGAGATCATGAGATATGCCTCCCGACTCACCGCGCACGCGACGCTCGTGCTCGCCCTGGCATTCGGCGGGGCGGCGTGCAGCAGCGGCAACGTCCTGGGGCCTGAGAACCAGCTCTCGGTGACAAACAACCCGGGCTCGTTTCAGATCCAGGCCACCGCGCTCAACAATGTGGAGCAGACGCTGAGCTACACGTGGGAGAACACGGGCACGACCGCGAATGTGAACCAGTCGGGCTCGCTGTCAGGCACGGCGACGCTCACGATCACCGACGCGGACGGCACGCAAGTGTACACGAGCTCGTTGACCGACACCGGCACGTTCCAGACCGACGCCGGCACGACCGGCGACTGGAACATTCGGGTCGTGTTCTCCGGCGCGAGCGGCGCGCTCGACTTTCGGGTTCAGACGCCATAACTCCTCGGCGGAGGGCTGCCGCTCGCGAAACGCGGGGGCTATCCTTCTCGTAGGGAAGAGAGCACGCCCAGCGCCGGAGCAACCATGTGGATCTGGGATGAGATCCTGAAGCACGTCAGGGGGGGCGGCGCCAAACCGCCGTTTCCCAAGCCGCCGTGTACGCCCGACCTGCCCCGCGATCCAGCGCCGCCGCGCCCACCCGATCCGGGGTGCTCGACGTGGCCCGATCCGAAAGTGCGGCCGCCGGGCAGGCGCCCGAAGCGATAGAGAAGAGAAGGGCCCCGAGCGCACAGCGCTCGGGGCCCTTGCATGTCGGGGCGTACGGAGAGGGGGGGATTCGAACCCCCGATAGGGCTTTTGACCCTATAACGGTTTAGCAAACCGCCGCCTTCAGCCTCTCGGCCACCTCTCCAACGAGGCCGGACCGGCGGCTTGCTTCCCCGCCGGTCCCGCTCCTCGGCCCGTAATGTGCGCGCGCCGGGCCGCAAACTCAACCGCCGGCTACGGGCCCCGCAGCACGTCGGGGAACATCATCACGACTGTCCTCTTGCCGTCCTTCGAGATCGGGTTCCGCCCGAGATACACGTCGAACAGCGCCCAGCAGAGGGCGGGGGAGTCGATCGGGGTCTGGACCTCGCCCTTGACCGACGTGCTGAGTGTCCCGTTGGCGCAGGTGAACAGCAGCTCGGAGCCGTTGGTCATCTCCTCTACACTGAAGTAGCCGCGGAACTGCTCCAGCGCCTGCTCTCCCCCGGGCATGTTCATCTCGGCGGCCGCCCGCTGCACTCTGGGCCGGAGCGCCCCGTCGAACGCCTCCGCCATGTCCTCTCCGCCCACGTCTCGCGTCATGACGAGGCGCAGCGTGATGGGGAAGTCCATCTGCAGGATGCGGTCGTAGAAGCCCTGGTCGCTCTGCAGGTCGAGGTAGGTCTTGCCGACCCAGTCGCTCAGCGCGGCCTCGGCGCCCGCCTCGTCCACGTAGATGCCGAACGCGTACACCTTCACCTTGAGAAACGTCTTCGTTCGGATCCCCATGCCGGTGAGCGCCTGGGACGCCCCACTCCCGACGCCCGATATCGCCATGGGGAAGGCAACGCCGCTGTTCTGCTCCACCGTCATGCCCACCTGGGCAACCAGCGGGCCCGCCAGCCAACCCAGCAGTGAGAGGGCAATGAGAGTTCGCTTCATGATCGGCTCCGCTTGTGAGTGCAAGGGGGAAGAATGGCCGCCGGATCGAGCGTTGGCAATGGTTCCGGCTGCCGCGTCCGGAGGCTGGCGAAACTCCGGCAATTGGCAGATCATCCTGCAGGAGGGCAACCATGACCTGCTGCCACTGCCAGGACGCCACGCGCGTGTTCACCGCCGGCATCGCGCGGCGAGAAGTGCGCCGGTACCGCCGCAAGGGGCCGGACGGCACGACCCGGATCATCCTCGAAGCGCTCGAGTCCCACGACGCTCGGCGCGGCTCGCTGCTCGACGTGGGGGGCGGCATCGGCGTCATCGTGCACGAGCTGCTCGAAGGTGGTGTGCGGGAGGCGACCCTGGTGGAGGCGGCACCGGCCTTTCTGGCGGCGGCCGAGGCGGAAGCGGCGCGTCGCGGCCAGGCGGAGCGCGTCCACTTCGTGCACGGTGACTTCGTGGAAATCGCCGATGGGCAACCGAGGGCGGATACCGTCACCCTCGACCGGGTCGTCTGCTGCTATCCCGATTGTGAAGGACTCGTCGCCGCCGCCGCGTCCAAAGCCGACAGGCTCCTCGTGCTCAGCTACCCCCGCGACCGGTGGTTCGTGAAGGCGGTGCTCGGGACCATCAACCTTTCGCGCTGGCTGGTGCGCAGCGCCTTCCGCGTGTTCGTCCACCCGCCCGGGCGGATGCGCGAATTGATCGAGGCGGCCGGCTTCCGCCGGGAGATCGTCCGCGACACCCCGTTCTGGCAGATTGCCGTGTTTGGGCGCACCGACTCGCTAGATTGACCGGTCGGCCTCCACGGAGGTGGCCGTCACTCCTCCCGAGGTTTCATGAAAGTCGCCGTCATTCACAACCGGGACCGGGAAGGCGTCATCAACGTCTTCGGACCGCAGAACCGAGAGCGCTACAATCCCAAGACCGTCGAGCGGGTGGCCGCCGCGCTGGAGCAAGGCGGGCACAGCGTGCGCGTCATCGACGGGAACATGCATCTGGTCGAGCAGCTGCGGGACTTCATGCCCCGGGTGCTCGAGGGTCAGCGGCCGGGCATGGTGTTCAACATGGCCTACGGCATCCAGGGGGTGAGCCGCTACACCCACCTGCCGGCCATTCTGGAGATGCTGGGCGTGCCGTACGTGGGCTCGAACCCAATGGCCCACGGCCTGGCGCTCGACAAGGTGATTGCCAAAATCGTCTTCAGGGACGCGGGGCTTCCGACACCCGGGTTCTGGAACTTCGCGTCGGCCGACGATCGGTTCGACGACCTCGTCTTTCCGGTGATCGTGAAGCCCAAGATGGAGGCGGTCTCGTACGGGATCCGGGTGGTCGACAACGAGCCCGACCTGCGCGACGCCGTCAAGCACATCATCGACGAGTTCCAGCAGCACGTGCTGGTCGAGCAGTTCATCCCCGGCCGGGAGTTCGCGGTCGGGCTGCTGGGGAACGGCCCGCCGGAGGTGCTGCCGCTCGTCGAGATCGATCTGGAGGGCGATCCCAACGCGATCCAGACCGCGGGCGACAAGCTGCGCAAGCCGCGGCCCAAGATCTGCCCTGCAGAGCTGCCCGAGGAGAAGGCGGAGGAGATGCGCAGCCTCGTGCGGCGCGCCTTCCAGTCACTCGAACTGTTCGATTTCGCCCGGGTTGATCTCCGCATGGACGCCGAGGGCAATCTCTACATCCTGGAAATCAACTCGATGGCGAGCCTCGGGCTCACCGGCGCCTACGTGCATGCAGCGAAGACCGCGGGCTACACGTACGAGAGCCTCATCAACCGCATCCTCGACGTCGCGGCGATGCGCTACTTCGGCCAGGACTACGTGGCGGAGGTGGCCGAGCAGGCCGCCGAGAGCAAGACCAAGCCGCAGAAGCTTTCCACGCGGGTGCGGTCGTATCTGCGCGCCCAGGCTCCGACCATCGAGGACTCGGTGCGCCACCTGGTGGAGCTGCGCACGCCGCCGGACGAGGTGGAGTGGGTGAACGCCCTGGGCGAGTGGCTGACGACGCAGTTCACGCCGCTCGGCTTCTCGGTGCGCAGTATTCCGCGCGTGGGCGTCGGTAACGTGCTCTACTTCTACAATCACGACGACGACGAGCGGGACGTGCTGCTGCTCGGTCACTTGGACACGCCCATTCCCGCCGGCGGGTACGTGCCGTACCGCGAGGCAGGGAGCCGGGTTTACGGCACCGGCGCGGCGGAGAACAAGGGAGGGATCGCCGTGGCGCTGGCCGCACTGCGGGCGCTGCGCTACGCACGTACCGTACGTCGTATCCGCTGCGGCGTGCTGCTTACGACCGACGACACGCGCAACGGTGCGGCGGGGCGGGGCGTGGTGGAAGAGCTGGCGGCGCGCGCACGATACGTGATCGGGCTCAAGGCGGGAAACCCCGACGGCGGTATCGTGACGTCGCGCGCCGGGCGGGGCACGTACCGCCTCACGACCATCTATCCCAAGAAGCGCAGCGTGACCGAGGCGGTCGTGCTCGCGCACCTGTATCGGCGTGCGAAGACGATGGAAGAGCTGTCGGAGAGCGACGCCGGGCTGCACGTGGCGATCCGGCGGCTGGAGCTGGATGCGCCCTTCGGGCGCGCGCCCGAGAAGGCGGATGCGGTCGTGTCGGTTCGGTTCAAGCGGGTGGAGGACGGTGAGCGTATCGAGCGGGAGATCCGCGCCCTTGCGGCGAAGCGCTCCGCGAAGGGCCTGCGCTTGCGTGCGGTCGGGCAGATCCGGCGTCCGCCCCTCGCGGAGACCCCGAAGCGCCGCGCGTTCTTCGAGGAGATCGCCCGCGTCGGCGAGCGCCTGCACGTGCCCGTCTCGGCCACCCACCGCTGGCACTCGGCGGACATCTGCTTCGTGCCGGAGGAGGTGCCGGCGATTGATGGGATGGGACCGCTGGGGGGCGGCGAGCGGACCCAGGACGAGTACATCCTGCGGAGCTCCCTGGTCGACCGGGCGGCGCTGCTCGCCATGGTGATGCACCGCTGCGCCAAGGGGGATGAAGGGTGAGAATCAAGCGCGTCGAGGGCCGCTTCGAGCCAACTTCCGACCGGAGGTGCGCCGAGGCACCGGGCGGGATGGTTGCCTCGGCGTTCCCCGACGCCACGGCGGCCGGTGTGGAGATGCTCGCCCAGGGCGGCAACGCGATCGACGCCGCCTGCGCCGTGGGGTTCGCGCTGGGGGTGTGCGAGCCGCAGGCGAGCGGGTTGGGGGGGCAGAGCACGGGGCTCGTCCACTACGAGGGACGTACCTTCGCGGTGGACGGCTCGAGCCGCGCCCCCTCGCTCGCGCACAAGTCGCGACTCAGGAAGCCCGACACGCTGCGGCTGGGCTACCGTGCCACCACCGTTCCCAGCACGCCGGCGACCTATCGCTGGCTGCACCAACAGTACGGCAAGCTCGACTGGCGCACCGTGCTCGAGCCCGCCATCCGCATTGCGCGCGAGGGGTACCGGATCACGCGGCTGCAGCACGATCTCCAGGTGCGCGAGCGCGAGAACTTCCTCGCCGTGCCCTCGCGCTCCGGTGCCCGGTACTTCCTCGACGAGGCCGGCGAGGCACACCCGGTGGGTGGCCTCTTCCGGCAGCCCGAGCTGGCGAGCGTGCTGGAGCTGATCGCCTACCAGGGCATCGAGGCGTTCTACCGGGGAGACATTGCGGCGCAGATTGACGCCGACATGCAGGCCAACCACGGGCTGCTGCGGGCCGATGACCTGGCACTCATCCCGTGGCCCGTGGAGCGGCGCCCCCTCGCGCGCCGCTACCGCGGCTATCTGGTGAAGACCATGCCGCCCCCGGGTGGGGGACGCACGCTGCTGCTCGTGCTGCTCATGCTGAACTACCTGCAATCCAAGTTCATGGGTGGGACGGCGCCCGAGCGATACCACTTCCTGGCCGAGACCTTCCGCAAGGCCTTCCTGCAGCGCAAGGACCGGCCGTTCGACGCGAACACGTACCCCCAGCTCCACGACAAGCGGATGCTGAGCAAGCGGTACGCGCGCGAGGCGGCGGCCACCATCGCCGAGGAGATGGACGTGCGGCTCCCGCTCGAGGACCCGGTGGGCGAGGACGTGGGGGAGACGACCCATTTCTCCGTCATGGACCGCGACGGCAACACCGTGGCGATGACGCAGTCCATCGAGCTGGCGTACGGCTCCAAGGCGGCGGCCGACGGCCTCGGCTTCCTGTACAACAACTACATGCTGGCGTTCGAGCTGGAGAACCCGGCACACCCGTACTACCTGCGCCCCAACGCCCTCCCCTGGTCGAGCGCCACGCCGACGATCGTGTTCCGCCGCAAGCAGCCGTGGCTCGCCGCGGGCTCGCCCGGAAGCGAGCGCATCTTCTCGGCCGTGACGCAGTTCCTCGTGAAGGTGCTGGATGGCTCCGCGCCCCTGCACCGGGCGACCGACGAGCCGCGCATCCACTGTTCTATCGGCGGCAAGCTCAGCTACGAGGCGGATCGGATCGCGCCCGAGGTCGTGACCTATCTCGAAGGACTGGGCTACAAGCTCACGCCGCGCGAGCCGTACGCGTTCTACATGGGGTGTGTGCAGGCCGTGCTGAAGCGCCAGACCGACGCGGGATTCCAGGGGGCGGCCGACCCGCGGCGCGACGGCACCGCTGCGGGGCCGTCCTGAGCATGCTGCCCGTCCTCCTCTCGATCCCGCACGGCGGGACCGAGACCCCAGACGAGCTGCGCGACCGAGTCTGCATCACCCCCCAGGATCTGTTCGACGACGGCGACGCGTTCACGGCCGACATCTACGACCTGAGCGGGGACGTCGCCGGGGTGGTGAAAGCCCATGTCGCCCGCGCATTCGTGGATCTCAACCGCGCGCCCGAGGAACGCCCGCCCAAGCACCCCGACGGGGTAGTGAAGAGCGCCACCTGCTTCGAACGCCCGATCTATCGGCCCGGGCACGAGCCCGACGCTGCGCTCACCGCCAGGCTCATCGAGCGGTATCACACGCCGTACCACACGCGCCTCGAGGAAGCCGTGGCGGATCCGACCGTCAGACTCGCGCTCGACTGCCACTCCATGCTGGCGGTCGCCCCGCCGATCGGGCGGGATGCGGGAACGTCGCGCCCGCTGTTCTGCCTCAGCAACCGAGACGGCGCCACCGCGCCGCACTCGCTGCTCGAAGAGCTGGCCGCCGCGATGGCCGCGGCGTTCGCGGTGCCGCGAGAAGCGGTGGGCCTCAACCACCCGTTCAAGGGCGGCTACATCACCCGGCGGCACGGGGACGGTCGACTTCCCTGGATCCAGGTGGAGATGAACCGCTCGCTCTACCTCGAGGAGCCCTGGTTCGACCGCGACGCGCTCGAGGTCGATCCCGGCCGGATCACGGAGCTGCGCGACCGGTTCCGGGCCGCGCTGCGCCGCCTGCGGTTGTGACGTAGGCGGTTGCGCCGGGCGCTGCCCGACCCTATGGTGGGCCTGCCCTAGAACGAGAGATGTCGTGAAACAGTCGGCAGTACGGAAGAATCGCGCCGGCGGGGTGAAGGCCGGCCTGCTGGTGTTTGTCCTCGTGGCCGTCGCCCTCACGTATTGCGGGTTCGAGTTCCTCGGACCCTATTGGCGACGCTACAAGCTCGAAGAGGCTGCGGTGCAGGCACTCGGGTTCGCCGGTCAGGCCACGGACGAGGCGATTCGCGATCGGCTGCTGGACGACATCGCCGGGATGGACCTGCCGCCCCAGGCCAGCCAGATCAACTTCGTGCACATCCCCAACCCCCGCGCCCTGCAGGTCACGATCTCCTACGCGGAGACCGCGAACCTGCTGATCACCACTGTGGAGCTCCCGATGTCCGTCGAGGTGCGGCGCGCGTTCTAACCGCTACGGTCTCAGCTCGATCGAGCGGAGTCGGTCCGGGCGGAAGCCCCCCTGGCCGTCCGGGACCCCGTGCCACCAGTGCAGGAACAGCGGCGCGTAGGGCGCAAACCAGGCGTCGGGAAGGAGCATCGTGGCGTCCGCCGCCGGGTCGAGGCCGGGGCACCCGGGACCCGCACAGTAGAGCCACAGGATGGTGTCGGGGTCGTCCACGTCGGACACGGCGTAGTGGACCGGCTGGGTGGTGCCGTTGTGGAGCAGGAGCGTGTCGCCCCTGAGGGTGGCGCTGAACTCCCCGCTCGGAGGTCCGGCCCCGTCGCCGCAGGCGGCGGCCAGGGTCAGGGCGAGGGCAGCAACGTATCGACGCATGAGGACTCCGCAGGAGGTCTGCCCGGGATACCCTCTCACCCCGGCCCGCGTCACGCCGGCTCAGAACTCCAGGTTCACTCCGATCGTGGGCAGGATGCCGAGCGACTCATTCGCCTCGGGGGCGCCGGTGCGCGGGTCCCACTGGTACCCCGATACGTTCTGGCGGCCGTACACGTTCTGGATGTCGATGTAGACGTCGAGCTGGAAGCCGCGGAAGCTCCAGCGGCGGTCCACCCGCACGTCGAGCGCGTGGAACAGCGGGAGCCGCTCGGCGTTGTAGCGGGTGAAGTCGAGGCGGCCGGCATCGGGCCCCGAGGCGATGAACGGCGTGGTGGGCAGCCCGGTCGCGAGGCGGAACTTCCCGCTCACCTCCCAGGCGCGGTTGATGCGCCAGCCGACGAACAGACTACTGAGAACGCGGCCGTCGTAGGCACCCGCGCGTGCCACGCTGTCGAGCGCCGTGAACCGCGAGCGGCTCAGCGCCACGCTGAGCAGCCCGTACAGCGGGATCTCGCTCAGCCGCTTCTGCACAAACAGCTCCACGCCCATCGCGGTGCCGGTCCCGTCGCTCGTGAGCGGCTCCAACCCGAAGGGGATGTCGGTGTTCACGTCCTCGAAGCCCGCGGGGGCGAGCACCGCCTGCGGCCGGAACACGCGCGCGGCGTAGGTACCGTAGCGCTTGTAGTAGGTCTCGATCTGCAGCTTGAGGTCGGGCCGCAGCTCCCGCTCGAACCCCAGCACCACCTGGTCGGCGCGGATCGGACCCAGCGTCTCCGGGTTCCGCGCATCGCCGATCAGCCAGATGTAGGAGGGTCCCTGGTGGTAGCGGCCGGCGCTCAGCAGCCACGCTGTGGACGGCCCGGTGGCAAGGCGCAGCCCGATGCGCGGGTCCAGACGAAAGGCGCCACCCAGGTAGTCGTACCAGGTGCCGCGCACCCCGACGCTAGCGCGCAGCGCCGAGGTGAGCTGATAGCCCGCCTCGACGTACGTCGCGTTGCGCAACGCGCTGAAGCTCGTATCCACCGCCAGGGGCTGCGGGACGCCGTCCTGGTCGAGCCGCCGCTCGCCGTCGAGCGCTACGTCGTACTCGAGCTTGCTGGCCCAGCGGAGCGCGTTCCCGACGGTGAGATCGAGGCGCGGGGCGAGCTCGAGCGTGAGGTCCGCGCGCAGCGTATTCTCCCCCTCGGTAGAGTTGCCGCGGAAGATCGGCTGCAGGAGCGAGTCGTTCTGCTCGGACTCGAAGCGGACGAAGGTCCGGCCCAGCGTCACCGCGAGGCGTCCGCCCGCGAAGAAGCGCCGCCAAGTGACGCCGGCGAAGTACTGGTTCTGCGCCGGTGAGAGGATCCGCGCGTTGTCGTAGCGGTTGTCGGCGTCGTCGTTGAAGAAGGTGACTTGGTCGATCGCCCCGATCGCCACGAATGACAGGGTGTTGTCGTCGTCCAGGTGGTGCCGCGTCTTGATCTGGAAGTCCCAGTACGAGGGAACGAAGCTGAAGCCGGCCGCCTTGAACAGCAGGTCGAGGTAGCTGCGGCGCGCACTCAATAGGAACGAGCCCTTGGGGCCGAGCGGCCCCTCGGCGATGAGCCCGAAGCCCGTGGCCGAGAGGTTCACCTCGCCCGAGAGCCGGTCCTCGTTGCCCTCGCGCAGCCGGATGTTGGTCAAGGACGCGGTGCGGTCGCCGTACCGGGCGCCGTAGCCGCCGGAGGAGAAAGCCGTCTCCTGCACGAAGTCGATGTTGATGAGGGACAGCGGCCCCCCCGTCGAGCCCTGCGAGCCGAAGTGGTTGATGTTGGGGACCTCGATCCCGTCTACCACGAAGAGATTCTCGTAGGGGGCGCCGCCCCGCACGGCGAGGTCGTTGCGTCCCGCCTGCGTCACCGCCACGCCGGGGAGCAGCGCGACCGCCCGCACCACGTCCTCCTGTGCCCCGGGGGTGCGGCGGGTGTCTTCCGCACTCAGCGTCTGCGTGCTGGTGACCGTCGCCTCGGGTACGCGGAAGAACGAGGGCACGACCTCGACCGCCTCGAGCTGGATCGCCTGCGGGGTGAGTCGCACGTCCACCGTGTAGGGCTTACCGCTGCCCACCACCACGTCCGACAGCACGAGCGCGCGGTAGCCGACGGCGCGCACCGTGAGGCGGTAGATGTCGGGGGAGATCCCCTCAAGACGAAACCGACCCTGCACATCGGTCGTGGTGCGAAGCTGTGTCCCTTCGAGTTCCACCGTGGCGCCCGCGACGCCCCGCTGCGTCACCGCGTCGAATACGTGGCCGGTCACGCTGCCCTGGGGCGCGGCCGGCTCCTGGGCGGGTAGGCCTGGCGCGGTGGTTAGTGCGAGGCTGAGGGTGAGCGCGACGCCCACCGCCGCCCGAAAGGCGAGAGGTCGTTCCATGGTAGTCGGGACGCAAGCTACACGGGGGTGGCATTTGGGGGTAGCGCCGCCGCGGGCCTGGGGTCCGCGAGGCCCCGCCAGCCACCCGGCCGGCTGCCCCGGCGCTGGCGGAGGCTCCGTCTCGCGTCGTATTATGGCGCATCCTCCCGTAGACAGGGCTCCCGATTCTGACCCTCGACGATTGACTGCCAGCCCCCTGTGCGGGTGCGAGGCAGTGGCCGTATGAACACGAACGTTGGAGAAGTCGGAGCCGAACCGGTTCGCCAGGGGCGCGCCGAGGCAGGCAGTTGGCCTAGCGACGTGCGTCACTACCCATCACGTGGAGGTACGTGCGCCATGCTGTCACGGTCTGTTCGCCTCACGGCGATTGCGCTCACGCTGTCGGCCTCGACGGCGGTCGCTCAGGCGACGTTCACGCCGAGCTACAACGCTCCGTATCGGGCGTTCGAGGCCCACGAGTTCGGTGGGACGTTCAGCTTCCCCGACGGCGCCCGGGACTACGCCCTCGAGGCCCAGGACCGCTTCGGGCATGGCAAGTTCGATGTCGGGTTCCGGGGCGGGATTGCGAGGCCGAGCTAACGGGAAGGGAGTGGCATGATCGCGCTCAAGGACCTGCTCAAGCACCCTCGCTCGCTGTGGCTGCGGATCCCCGTCTGGATCGTGGCGGCTTGGGCCCTGCTGCTGCTGGGGCGGTTCGTGGTGGACCTGGTGTGGCCGTACCGTCCGAAACCGGTGGAGGAGGTGCCCTTTCTCGACCACGCCGAGACCGAGCGCATCGGCCCGGTGCGCGTCACGGTGGCGGCGCTGAGCCCGAGCGAGAGCCGCGAGGTGTTCGGGGCGGAGCTCGCCCTGTACGGCATCCAACCGGTGTGGCTCGAGGTCGAGAACGGCGATTCGGTGCCGCTGTACTACCTGCGTGCGGGAACCGACCCCGAGTGGTTCTCGACCTACGAGGCGTACTGGCTCAGTCGGTTCCGTGCACCCCGCGGGGCGAACCGGCGGATGGAGGACCGCTTCTACCGGCTCGAGTTCCAGAATCCCGTGCCGCCGGGGCAGACGAACGGTGGGTTCGTCTTCACCCGGCTCGACGAGGGAGTCAAGGCCCTCGACCTCGACCTCGTCGGAATCGGGACGGTGGCGTACAGCTTCACCATGTCGGTGGAGGTGCCGGGGTTCAGGTCCGACTACGCGAGACTCGACTTCGACACGCTGTTCGCCCCGGACGCGGTCGTGCAGCTCGAGACCGAGGAGGAGCTGCGACGGGCGCTGGAGCAGCTCCCGTGCTGCGCGACGAACCGTGCGGGAGACGGGCTGGGCGACCCGCTCAATCTCGTGCTGATCGGCAGTCGGGACGACATCTTCCCGTCGTTCACGCGTCGCGGGTGGTATCCCACCGAGCAGACCTATGCGGCGGCGATCTGGCGCACGATTCGATCGTTCATCTTCCGGTCGCGCTACCGCTACTCGCCCGTCAGCCCCTTGTTCGTGTTCGGACGCGCCCAGGACATCGCCGGCCAGAAGCCCCGCGGATCGATCCAGCTCCGCAATCACGCGCGTTTCTGGCTTACCCCACTCCGATTTCGTGGAAACGAGGTGTTGATCGGGCAGATCAGTCGGGACATCGGGGTGCGGTTCGTCTTCGGCTTCCCGCCCACGACGCACAAGATCGACCCGGACGTGGACGAGGCGCGCAGCGGCCTCATCCAGGACTTGGCGTACTCCCAGGCGCTCGCCAGATTCGCGTTCGTGAAGGGCGTGGGCGCCGCGCCGCGGGACGCGCCGCGCCACAACCTCACCGGTGATCCCTACTTCACCGACGGACTGCGGGCCGTACTGTTCTTCGGACCGCGTCCCAGGACGCTGTCCGAGGTGGAGTATCTGGACTGGGAACGTCCACCGGTGGTTCAACGCGGCGCACTCATGGGCAATGGGGCCGCGCTGGACCAGCCGCCCGCGGATTCGACACGGTGATCTCCCTGAGTTTGAGACAGGAGGGACGAATGACGGTATTCCGTACGGTCGGCATGGCGACACTCGCGTTAGCGATCTCGACCGGGGTCGAAGCGCAGCAGTCGGCCGACGAGCTGGCCCAGAAAGCCGCGAACCCCATCGCGGACCTCATGAGCATCCCGTTCCAGAACAACGTCGACTTCGGGCTCGGCCCGTACGATCGAACGCGCAACGTGCTCAACATCCAGCCCGTGATTCCGCTGGCTGAGGGGAAGCTGATCACCCGCACTATCATCCCGTTCGTGTGGCTGCCGGATGTCACGGCCGAGAGCGGCTCGTTTTCGTCGGGACTGAGCGACATCGTGTTCACGGCGTTCTACGTGCCGCAGAGCGGGTCGTTCATGTGGGGGGTGGGCCCCGTCCTGGAGATTCCCACCGGGGGGGAGAACCGCGGCACGCAGAAGTGGAGCCTTGGGGGGTCCGCGGTCGCGCTGAGTGTACAGGGCCCGTGGACCCTGGGGGTGCTGGCCAACAACGTCTGGTCGGTCGCGGGCGACGCGGATCGTGACGCCGTCAACAAGGGGCTGCTGCAGTACTTCATCGTGCGGCAGCTGGGCAACGGGTGGTACGTGAACAGCGCGCCCGTCATCACGGTGAACTGGAAAGCTGCGGAGGGGCAGAAGTGGGTGGTGCCCTTCGGTGTGGGCGGCGGCAAGCTCGTGTTCCTGGGGAAGCTCCCCGTCAACGTGCAATCGCAGGTCTTCTACAACGTGGTCAAGCCCGACATCGGCCCCGACTGGCAGCTGCGCTTGCAGGTGCAGGTGTTGCTGCCCGCTCCGGGGTCGCGGTGAGACAATCATATCGCGCCACCTGAGCGCCCTCACCGGAGAGGAGTGATGACCGTGAAGTCGTACGTCCGAAGCCTCGCCATGTTCCCGATACTGGTGTGCGGCGTGGTGAGCGCCTGTGGCTCGGGGGAGCGGACCCCCAGAGCCGTTGAGTTGAGTGACGAGGAGGTCGAGAACCTCGTCCGCCGCTCCTACCAGTACGTCGCCATGTACAACGTGAACAACAAGTTCGCGCAGGTGCAGGGCGGATGGAACACGCTGGTCGCGAATACGCAGCTCAAAGACCATACGGTGAGGGAGATCGCGCGGCCCAACAACGACACGTTCTACGTCACCGGCTTGCTGGACCTACGCAAGGATCCGGGCATCCTCGAACTGCCGGCCTTCGACTCCAAGTACGTCTCGCTGATGATCACGGGGTACGATCACTACGTAAACATCCCCATGTCCTCGCGCCTGGGCGATTTCGACAGGCCGGAGCGGATGCTTATCTACACGGCTCGCACTGAAGGGTACGGCGGCGAGCCGGTGGAAGGCGTGGATCGGATCTTCGAAGCCACCGGGGACTTCGTGTCGGCGGTCATCCGCGTGATGCCGCACGCCAATGAGCCGGAACGGCGCGCGCGCATCGAGCGGCAGGCGCAGTCCGTCAGGCTGGTCACCCTGTCGGAGTACCGGGGGGGCGAGGCCAAGGCGATCGACGACGTCGCGTTCCCGCCCGTGGGCGCCACCGATCTCGATGTGTTCGAGAACAATCTCCTGGAAGTCATGCAGTTCGTGTTCAACCACACGACGTTCGATGCCGACAACGCCATGGACCAGGCGGTGCTCGCTGCCTACGAGCCGCTGGGGATCGAGCCCGGGCGGGTGTATGACGCCGGTCGGGTGGTGACCGTCGACGGCGCATGGCTGCGGGAGACGGCCGGGCGGATACAACGGCGGGTGCTGGAGGACATGACCGACCCGGAGCTGCTTCTCCGTCTCGCGCCACGGATGTTCCAGCCCAAGGGACGGACGGATCTGGAGACCGTGCTGAGGGTGTCGGTCATCGGCCCGATCGGCGTGCCGCGGGAGGAAGCGGTCTACCCGGCGGTCGGGACATTGGGTGGGGAGCAGATGAACGCGATGCACGATTACGTGATCCGGATGACGCGCGACGAACTGCCACCCGCGGGCGCCTTCTGGTCGCTCACGCTGTACGATCTGGATCAGGGCTTCTTCATCCCCAACGACCGCCGGAAGTACAGCGTCGGCGAAAACGCGGGAATGGAGCTCAATGCGAACGGCGGCATCGAGATCTACGTCGCCGCCGAGCAGCCCGCCGGTGTTCCGGCCGAGAACTGGCTGCCGATCGAGCGGAGGGACCAGGACCTGAATCTGATTCTGCGGATTTACGAGCCGGATCTTGAGAAGATGAAGACCTGGACGCCGCCGAGGGCGGAGCGGATGGGAGGATAGTGGTATGCCGACGAGCGTGCAGGTACGGGGCGGTTCCATTGTTGCGCGGCGTCTGCGTCTCGTGGTCCTCACGGTCGCTGCACTGTGGGGATGCGAGGGCGGATCGCGCGAGCCTGGCGCCGACAACACGAGCCATGTTTATGACCCTCGCTGACCCGCAGCGCGAGAAGGGCCCGGGAAGCGCCCGGGCCCTTGCGCGAATCGCACACTGAGGAGGCATCATGTCAGGAATGTCCGCCACCGTCGAGACGCACCACCGTAAGATCATCGCGGGTCTGCTGTTCGTCATCCTCTTCTTCGCGGCGGCATGCACGTTCCACGATACGCTGCCGATCTGCCACTACCTATTCGGGTGTGACCACGGGATGCATCCGATGTAGTGCGTATGAAGGTCCAGCCAGCCGATTAGCTGACGGGGCCTCAGTCCTTACGGAGGGTGGGGGACTCGTTGTGTCCGGCTGCGGGCGTTTGTGCCCAGAACATGTCCACGGCTGCGCCCTCTCTGTCTGCTTCGGCGAGGAATGCACACGGCATTCCGGGCCTAGCCTCACCCGTACCACGGTTTCTCGTCCATCTCCACCTGCAATCCGTCCAGCAGCTTGTTCAGCCCGGCAAAGACGTCAACTACCGCCATCAGTTCCAGCACACCTTCATCATCCAGCCCGAGCTTCCGCACCGCGGAAGTGTGCACTTCGAGTCAGTACCTGCATCCGCTCACGGCCGACACCGCGACCGCGATGATCTCCTTTGTAAGCGGATCGAGCTTACCCGGCCGCTGCATGACGGCCTGGATCTTGTTCCAGTTGGCCTCGAGGTAGGCCGGGTTCGGAGCCATCACCTTGTACATGTTGGGTACAAAGTCGATCCCGAGCGTATCCTTGATCTCGTCGTAGATCTCTTTGACCCTGCCAGTGGCTTGGTCTTCCGGAATCATCTTCACGGATGCCATTGC
>CP070716.1:330533-356658 GCA_020350425.1 Gemmatimonadota bacterium | reverse complement strand
GTCGTGGCACCGCCCCACATCGCGTGGGTGAAGGGGCGGGCGCGGTTCGCGATCGCCATCGCCGCCAGCACCGGCGGCCCGCGGGCGCTCGCCGAGGTCATTCCCCGCCTTCCGACGGGCGGCGATGCAGCCGTCTTCGTGGTACAGCACATGCCGCCAAACTTCACGCGGAGCCTGGCCGAGCGGCTCGACGCATCGAGCATGCTCCGGGTGGTCGAGGCGGACGACGGCGCACCGGTGCTGGCGGACACGGCGTACGTTGCCCCGGGGGACTATCACATGCGCGTCGAAGCGGGCACGGACGGCCCTGCGGTTCAGTTGCGCCAGGACGCGCCGGTGTGGGGGGTGCGGCCGGCCGCGGATCCCCTGTTCAAATCGGTCGCCCGGCTCTTCGGAGCGAGTTCGCTCGGTGTGGTCCTGACGGGAATGGGGCGGGACGGGGCCGAGGGGCTGCGTGCCATCCGGGACGCCGGTGGCCTTGGCATGGCACAGGACCAGGCGTCGGCGGTGATCTTCGGGATGCCGCAGGCTGCCATCGCCGCTGGCGGGGCCCACGAGGTGGTGGCGCTCGATGCCATCGCGGCACGCATTGAGGAGCGGCTCAAGGGGCGCGTCGGAGCGTGAAGGGCTATCTTTTGGTCGAGGCGGGCGGCGCGCGGTACGGTGTGCCGCTGGCAGATGTCCGCCAAGTCATCGAGTTGCCGCCGGCCTCGGCCGCGCCCAGTACGCATCCCGCCGTGTTGGGCGTCATCCAGGTGGGCGGGCGGCTCATGCCCCTGGTGGATCTCGGCGCGCTGGTGGAGGCACACCGGGCCCCGATGCCCGGCACGACCTTGGCGGTCGTGACACGCTGCGCGCAGCGGCTGGTGGCGCTGGCGGTGGACGATGCGGAGGCGGTGGTGCATGAGGATCCCGAGCCTCTGCCCGACGGATGGGCTCTCGCCTGGGCGGCGGGCGTTGCGCGGGAGGGGGGGACCTTGATCCCTGTGATCGACATGGACGTCCTGGCCGAACGGCTCGTATCGGTGGGCGCGAGTGGGGAGCGATGACGGCGGGAGACGAAGTCCAGCTCGTCACCTTTCGTGTCGGTGGGCACGACTTCGCGGTGAACATCTTCCAGGTCGAGCGGATTCTCCGTTACCAGAACCCCGCTCCCCTGCCGAAGGCTCCGGCCTTCCTCGAAGGTGTGGTGCGGTACGGCGACGCCGTCGTGCCGTTGATGGATCTCCGCAAGCGTGTCGACCTGGAAGCCCCCGTGCGCGAGGAGACTCGCATCATGATCCTCGAGCTTGACGGGGAGAAGATCGGCGTGGTGGTCGATGCGGTGCAGGAAGTGCTGCGCGTGTCGGCCGAGAGGATCAGCCCTCCGGCGTCGATCGTGCGGGGGCTGGCGGCCAAGTACATCAATGGTGTGGTCGTGGACGGTGATCGGACACTCGTGCTGCTCCAGGTGAGCAAACTCCTCTCGTCGAAGGAGCGGCTGGCACTCGAGAAGCTCGAAGTGGAGGCGTCGCATGAGTGACTCACTCATCGCATCGCTGCGCGGCGAGTATGACTCGATCGCGGGGCGCCTCGATGCGTCCCCGAGTGGTGAGGAGCGCGAGGACCTGAAGGCGGAGATCATCACCCTGTTCAAGAGGGTGGATCAGACCATTGCCGATCTCAGCGCGCTCAAGGAGAGCATCCGCGTGTTGGTGGACAAGTACAAGGAGTTGGCCCAGAGCGAGAGCGGCGACCAGGCGCCGCAGTTCACCGGTACCGTGCCGGTGCTGCAGGATCATCTCGGTGCGACCACGTTCATCGAGAAAGGATGGAGCCTCATCTCGCTGGGCGACTACGGTGGTGCGATCCAGTCACTGAGCAAGGCACTGCAGCTCTCCCCCAACGACGTGCAGGCCCAGTCGCTGCTCGGTTGGGCCCAGATGCTCAGCGAGGACTACGACTCGGCGATGGCGACCTTTCAGTTGGTGCTCGCTCGGGAGCCGGCCAACTCGCTGGCCCGGATCAACGTCGGTTATATCTGCCTCAAGAAGCAGATTTTCGGTGAGGCCATCGAGCACCTGTCCAAGGCCATTCGCCTCGACAACGACAAGAAGGCGACGCTGTACGCGCACTTCTATCTCGGGCTGGTGTACCTCGAGCGCGAGATGTTCGAGGATGCGCAGACGTTCTTCCGCAAGACGCTGAACCTCGGTCCGAACCTCATCGAGGCGTACTATGAGTTGGGGCGCTCGCATTGGTATGCGGGGGACCACGATGGGGCTCGGCGGACGTGGGAGGAGGGGTATCAGGCCAACAAGTTCAATCCGTGGGGCAAGCGCTGCAAGGAGACCCTGGACCTGGTCGCGCAAGGCCAGGAGCCGCCACGCTAGCTGCCGTCCTCTTCTTCTTGGTGCTGCCGCAGCAGCCTTCGGTGGTGCACGTCGGCGGCGTCACCGCCGTGTACTGGTCCGACGAGACCACCGCGATCACGCTCGCCGAAATCGCCGACCGCGCCGGACCCTGGCCGGGAATTCCCAACCCGGCACCCATGCGTGTCCGCCTGATCCTCGCAACGAGCGACGCGCAGTTCGACTCGATCACCGCTGGACGCGTGCCCGACTGGGGTGCTGCCGCGGCCTTTCCGGCGAGCCGCACCATCGTGCTGCAGGTGGGGCGCGACCACCGGCGCGTACTGCGGCACGAGCTGGCCCACATCGCCTTGCACAGTGTGGTACGCCGCGTTCCCCGGTGGTTCGACGAGGGCTACGCGGCGCACGCCGCGGGGGAGTGGGACCAGCAGGACGTGCTGCGCGTGAACTGGATCGTACTGCGCGGGGTGGTGCCGACCTTGGCCGGCCTCGACCGCCACATCCGCGAGGGTGGTGCCGCCGAGGCGGAAGCGTCCTACGCGCTGGCGGCGACGGCGGTGCGGTTGCTGGAGCGTTTGGGTGGGGAGCGGGGCCTCGAGCCGCTCATCACCAACATGGGAGACGCGCCGAACCTCGACGAGGCGCTGCGCAGCACCTATCAGATCACCCTGGGCCAGTTCGAGGTGATGTGGCGCCGCGACCTGCGCAAGCGGTATGGTTGGCTGTTGATCTTCAGCTCGGTCACGCTGTTCTGGGCGTTCGTGGGCCTGCTGCTGGTGGTCCTCTGGGCGCGGCGGCGACAACGCGATCGGGAGCGCCGCGCAGCGCTTGAAGACGGGTGGATCGTGCCGGAAGATCAGTGGAACCCGAATGCTTGACGGGTTCGGAACCTGCGGTTAGCCTGAGTGTCTATGTTAAATGGAATAGGGTCGCCCGCACGGCTGCGGTTCCGGCGACGGAACGTGGTCTTGCTGGGTGGTGCGCTCGCCTCCATCGCGGTCGGCTACGTGCTGCTCGCGGGGGGGTCGACGACGGTGGCGCCGGTACTGTTGGTGCTGGGGTACTGTGTCCTGTTCCCGCTGGGACTGGCGCTCTAGGTGACCGAGTCGGGGCGAATAGCTCAGGGGTCCAGAGCGCCTGCCTTACAAGCAGGAAGTCGGGGGTTCGAATCCCTCTTCGCCCATCTCACTTGACGATGACCTGGCCCGATGGCGATTCGGGCCGCCAGAACCGGAGGGCGCAACTGGTGCGGTGGAGATCAATGAGTGTTCGGACATTCGTGGCGGCGGTCGGCGTGAGCCTGGTTGGGGCTGCGACGGCGACCAGCGCCAGCGCGCAGTTGGGGGGGCGCCAAGGGCCGTTGGAGCGCGTTCTGTTCCTGGTCCCCGGAACCCCCAGCCCGGAGAGCAGGGGGTTCGCGGCTGCCGTGGCCGAGGAGGTCCGCAACCGGATGACCTCGAAGTTCCGCAACGACATCGTCACGGTCAGCAACGAGCAGGTGTGTACGGTGCTGATGGAATCCGCGTACTCGTGCACTGCCGTGCTCGGGCCGGCCGATTCGGACCGACTGGCACGGGCGCTTCGGGCGGATGCTTACATCGTCGGCTCCATCTGGTCGGAGGACACCGGGCTGATGGGCCGCTTCCGATTGGTGGACATCGGCCGGTCCGGGCTGTCGGGCTGGATGGTGGTGGACGGGGCGGGCGACCAGGAGCCCCGGGACTTTGCGCGCACGATCGTCGACTCGCTGGAGAACCAGGTGCGGGCGGCGGAGCGGGCGCGGCAGTGCTCCGACGAACGCGACCGCGGTGACTTTGACGATGCGCTGGACCGCGCAGCCCGGGTGTTCCGGGATTACCCGAACCACCCATCGGCAGCCATGTGCGCCGAAGTGGCCTCGGAGGCGCTCGAGCAGCCTGCCGATTCGCAGGTCGCGTATCTGCGCCGCGCGGTCGCGGGAGACTCGCTGCTGGCGCGCGCGTGGGAGCGTCTGGGCCTGCTCTACCAGCTGCGGGGTGACTCCACCGCCGCGCTGGACGCGTTCGTGAACCAGAGCCGGGCCGATGTGGGGAACCGGCAGCTGCGCGTCGGCGTCATTGCCGGTGCCATCACGATGCGCGAATACGATACCGCACGCGAGCTGGCCGACGAGTGGCTGGAGGAGACTGCGAGAGACGTTGAGGTGCTGCAGCTTCAGGCGCGCGCCTGTGTCGAGGGTGGTCTGTGGGACTGCGCCATGGACGCGCTGACCCAACAGTACGAGGCCGACTCCAGCCTGCACGCGCAGGAGGTCTTCTACCAACAGGTGCTCGGGGCCGCCCAGGCGCTCGGAGACGTCCATGCCGAGCTGGAGTGGTCGGGACGGGCCGTCGCGAACTTGCCGGAGTCGACCGTGCTGTGGCGCGCGCATGCCACGGTGCTGGGTGCGGCTGCCGAAGACACGATCTTCGTCGAGGAGCCGCTGCGGCTGCAGCTTGCCGACTCGACGATCGTCGTGTACGAGCACATGCTGACGATGGACTCCACCGACGTGCGGAGCGCGGTGGCGGCGGCGACCTTCCTGTTGGACCGCGTCGTGGTGGACACGGCGATCCCGCTGGACACCGCACGGCTGTTCCGGGGGTTCGAATTCCTCGACCATGCGACCCGTGTCAGCGCCGACACGGCCGTGCTGATGAACGCCGCCGTGAAGTACTACCAGATGGGCTCGGCGCTCATACAGACGCGCCGGCAGATCGCGTACGCGGTCGACCTGCTCGACAAGGCGATCCGCTACGACGTGCTGCAGCGACTCACCGTCCAGAGCAATTTCTTTCTCGGGCTCGGGCTGATGTTCCGGATCTTCGAGTTCGACCCCCAGGTCACCGAGAGCGAGTCCTGCGATCTGGTGGACCAGGAAGCCGACATGATTGCCCGCGGTCAGGCGGCGCTGCGGATCGGGGCTGAGCTCGCGCCGGCCCAGTCCCAGCAGTTCCTGCAGCAGTTCCAGGCATTCGAGGCGCGGGTGCCCCAGCTCCGGAGGGCCTACAACTGCCGGTGAGCGGAGCTTGAAAAGCGCGCTCGGCGCGTCTACATTGCCACGCTACCTGTTGCACGGGGCTGTAGCTCAGTTTGGTTAGAGTGCCGGTCTGTCACACCGGAGGCCGCGGGTTCAAGTCCCGTCAGCCCCGCTCGATTCATGGCGTCACCAGTCAGTCCCGGCCCCGCGCATCAGTCGCGGGGCCGTCGCTTTATGGGGGGAAACGTGTGATCGAGCGCCACCTGCCCGTCCTGGCGGAGGCCGTGGCCGAGCTCGCCGCGGGATGTCGCCGCGTGGTGGACGGCACCGTGGGGAGCGGTGGTCACGCGGAGCGCCTTCGGGCGACCGGGGCCGAGGTGTTGGCGGTGGACCGTGACCCCGACGCGCTGGCGCGAGCCCGGGAGCGGCTGGGCGACGAGGGGATGTCCTGGGTGGCGGGGCGGTTCGGCGACCCCGCGGTCCTCGACGAGATCGCCCGATTCCGACCCGACTTCGTGCTGCTCGACCTCGGCGTCTCGTCGGAGCAGTTGGACACCGACGGTCGGGGCTTCTCCTTCCGTCCCGGGGTGCCGCTGGACATGCGGATGGACGGTCAGGGTCGTACGGCTTCCGAGCTGCTGAACCGACTGCCCGAAAGCGAGCTGGCCGAGCTGTTTCGGGAGTACGGCGACGAGCGGCGCTCCCGTCGTCTCGCCGCCACCGTGGTGCGCCGCCGCCAGACCCCGTTCACGACCAGCGACGATTTGGTGAACGCGATCCGAGCCGCGCTGGGACCGCGTACCGGCCCCGCCACCTTCGCCCGGCTGTTCCAGGCCGTGCGGATCGCGGTCAATGACGAACTGGGCGAGCTGCGCCGGGCGCTCCCGGTCCTGCGCGATGCGCTGCCTCCCCAGGGCAGGCTCGCCGTGATTAGCTATCATTCGGGAGAGGATCGAATCGTGAAGCACTTGTTCCGGGAGTGGGCGCGAGCGTGCGTGTGTCCGCCGGCACAACCGGTGTGCACGTGCCGTGGCCGTGCACTCGGAATCCTCGACCCGGCCAAGCCGATCGTGCCCACGGACGCGGAGATCGCCGCCAACCCCCGCGCGCGGAGCGCCAGACTGCGCGCGTTCCGGACGAATGGTGCAGCCTAGAGGCCGCGTCTGGGTCACCCTGTGGCTCGTCTTCGTGCTCGCCATCCTGGCGTGGGTCGTCGCGCGGCAGACGTCCGCCGTCGTAAGCGCGGGCGAGCTGGATGAGCTGCGCAATGAACGTTCGTTGCTCGAGGCGCGCCGCGCCGAGCTGCTGCGTCGCATTCGCGAGGCCGAGAGTCGAGCAGTGCTCGTCCCGCGGGCCGAGTCGCTGGGGCTCCGCATGCCGGCCGACAGTGAGATCGTGATTCTCAGCACGCCCACTTCCGGGGAGCGCTGAGACGTGGCCCGCGAGCTGGTGCGGTTGCGCGTCGTGCAGGTGGCGTTCGGAATCGCGCTGGTCCTGCTCCTCGCGCGCGCCGGCCAGATCCAGGTCCTCGACGGTGGGGAACACTACGCAACGGCGCAGGCGCAAGGCACCGAGCGGGTGGAGCTGCCCGCGCGGCGCGGCACGATCTACGATCGCAACGGTGTTCCCCTCGCCCTCACGCAGGAGATCTTCCGCGTCGGTGTGGCACCGAATGAGCTGCGCGATCCGGAGGAAGACGCCAACACCCTTGCCCGCCACCTCGGGGTGGCGCCGCGCACCGTGCGTCGCCGCCTGCAGCAGTCCTGGGTCCATTTCCACGGTCCGTACACGGCGGTCCAGGTCGCGCCGCTGCGGTCCCTGCGCGGAGTGCATCCGGAGCGGGAGCTGGTCCGGTTCTACCCCGATCCGGAGCTCGCGAGCGTCGTCTTGGGCCGCCCCGAGGCGGAGGGACGGCCGGCCAGCGGGATGGAGCGGGTGCTGGACGAGTGGCTCACGGGTGTCCCGGGACAGGCGGTGGTGCTGCGCGACCGCCTGGGCCAGCAGATCGAGTCGCCGTCGAGTCTCTCGGCCTTTCCGGTCCCCGGGCACGACGTGTACCTGACGATCGACGCGGAACTGCAGGAGATCGTGGAGCGGGCGCTCGTCGACGGCATCGAACGGTACGAGGCGCAGGGTGGGGACGTTGTGGTGCTGAATCCGCGCACCGGCGAGATCCTGGCAATCGCCTCGCGCGATGCAGCGGGACGCAGCGTGGCGAGTGCCTTCACCAGCGTGTTCGAGCCGGGATCGACCGCGAAGCTGTTTGCGGTCGGAGCGCTCCTCACCCACGGCCTCGCCCAACCCGAGGACAGCGTGTGGACGGAGAACGGAGAGTTCCGCTTCGGCAATCGGACGATTCACGACGACCATCCGAGCGGCTGGCTGACCGTGGCCGGCGTGATCGAACAGTCGAGCAACATCGGCATCGTGAAGCTGGGGCAGCAGCTCAGTCCAGAGCGGCAATACGAGATGTTGCGGGATTTCGGGCTCGGTACGCCGACGGGCGTCGAATACCCTGCCGAATCGCCGGGGCTGCTGAAGCGCCCGCACGAGTGGAGCGGTACGACGCCGGCCAGTCTCGCCATGGGATACGAAGTCGCGGTCACCGTATTGCAGCTCGCCCAGGCCTACGCCGCCGTCGCCAGCGACGGCGTGCTGGTGCAGCCAACGCTGGTGCGTGAGATCCGCCGGCCCGACGGCAAGGTCGCATACCGTCACGTGCCGGCGCCGGTGCGCCGCGTGGTGCGGGCCGACGTGGCGGCGTCGCTCCGCGCCATGCTGCGCGGAGTCGTCTACCGGGGGGGGACCGGGGAGACGGCGGCGCTCTCGACCTACGAGATCGCGGGCAAAACGGGAACGGCACGGCGCGCGGGGCCCGGCGGGTATGTCCCCGGTTCCTACGTGGCGAACTTTGCGTCGCTCTTCCCGGCCGACGAGCCCCAGATCGTCATGGTCGTGAAGCTTGACGACCCGCGCGGGGCGTATGCGCGGCTGACGGCGGCCCCGATCTCGCGGGAGGTCGTGGAGCAACTCCTGGCGGCACAGTCGGGAGCGCTCGATCGCGCCCGGCTCACCGCGGAGGGGCCCACGGCGTCGTCCGATCCGGCCATCGCGGCGGGGACGGTTCCGTACGTGGTGGAGTGGCCTCCCCAGGAGGCACGGGACCCCGCGGCGCCGAGCACGGTGCCGGACGTGACCGGCAGCAGCCTGCGGGACGCGGCGCGCGCGCTGCATCGCGCAGGTCTGAGGATGCAAGTCGAGGGGTGGGGCACCGTCACCCGGACCGATCCGCCGGCGGGCACCCGGCTGGCCCCGGGGACGCTCGTCACGGTCACCGCGAGGGAGCGCGGCCGCCGGTGACCCGCTTCGCGGACGTCCTGCGGGCCCTGGAGGAGGGCGGGCAACTGGTGCGCGCGCCCGAGGGCCCGGTCGAAGTCACCGGCGTCGCCGATGACTCCAGACGCGTCGCAGCCGGCACGTTGTTCTGCGCGATCGCGGGGACGGTGGAAGACGGACACGATTACGTTGTCGACGCGGCGGGCCGTGGTGCCGCGGCGGCGCTCGTTACCCGCCCCCTGTCGCTGGAGCTTCCGCAGGTCCTGGTGCGGGACGGTCGGGCCGCGGCGAGCATCGTCGCTCGCGAGTGGTATGGTCGGCCGGCGGACCACCTGGAGATCACCGCGGTCACCGGCACCAACGGCAAGACCACCACCGTGGCAATCCTGCGTCACCTGCTGAACGCCGATGGCCGGGCGGGCTCCATCGGCACGTTGGGGGCGTTCGACGGCGCGGGCGAGACGCTCGAGGGGTACGGGACGCTGACGACGCCGGGCACCGTCGAGCTGCAGGCGGTGCTCGCCGCGCTGCGGGAGCGCGGGGTCGAGCACGTTGCGATGGAGGCGTCGTCTCACGCCCTCGACCAGCGCCGCCTCGACACGCTCGCGCTGCGGGGTGCCATCTTCACCAACCTCACGCACGAGCACCTCGACTACCATCCCGATCTCGAGTCGTACCGCCAGGCCAAGCTGCTGCTCTCGACGTACCTCGCGCCCGGCGCGGTGGAAGTGGTAAACCGGGACGACGAGGCGTGGCGTGACCTTCCCGAGCGGGCGGGGGTGCGGCGCGTCTGGTGGGGCAGGGGAGCGGGCGCGGAGGTGCTGGCAAGCGACGTGCGGCTGACGGCGGCGGGCGCGGACTTCGTGCTGCACCTGGGGGACACGGCGCTGCCGGTGCGGTCCCCGTTGATGGGTGACGTCAACGTCAGCAACGTGCTGGCCGCGGCCGCGGCCGCGTGGGTGCTCGGCCTCGAGCCCGAGGCGATCGGCGCGCGCCTCGCGACCGCACCACAGGTACCGGGGCGAATGGAACGATTGGCCGATGCCGGCTTCGTCGTGTTACGCGACTACGCGCACACCCCCGACGCCCTGGAACGCGCGCTCAGGGCGCTGCGGCCCATGGTGGCGGGGCGGCTGATCGTGCTGTTCGGAGCGGGCGGCGATCGCGATCGGACAAAGCGCCCGCTCATGGGGCGGGCGGTGGCGGGCGGAGCCGATCTCACGGTGCTCACCGAGGACAACCCCCGCAGCGAGGATCCGGAGCGCATCACCGACGAGATCGAACTGGGGATGGGGGACGCCCCGCGCCTGCGTATCACCGACCGCCGCGAGGCCATCCACCGGGTGGTAGCCGGCCTCAAGGACGGCGACTGCCTGTTACTGGCCGGGAAGGGACACGAGACCTATCAGATCGTCGGCACCCGGCGCCACCCGTTCCACGAGCCGGAGATCGTGCGCGAGGCACTGCGCGCCAGGGGGCTCGCATGAGTCGTTGGCCCAGTGAGCTGGTGGCGCGGGTGCTGGGGGTGGAGGCGTCGCACGTCGGCGGGTTTACCGGTGTCGGTACCGACACGCGGGTCCTCGAGCCCGGGATGCTGTTCGTCGCGCTGGCGGGTGAGCAGTACGACGGACACGACTTCCTGCCCGACGCGGCTCGGCGTGGCGCCACCGGCGCCGTGGTGCGCCGCGGCACCCCCCCCCAACCGGGGTTGGCCACCTTCGAGGTCGAGGATCCGCTGGTCGCGCTCGGGCTGCTGGCGCGCGAGCGCCGCCGCGACATAACGGGTCCGGTCGTCGCGGTGACGGGCACGAACGGTAAGACCGCCACCAAGGAGATGTTGGCCCGCGCGGTCGGCACCCGCTGGAGGGTGCACGCCACGCGCGGCAACCTCAACAACCTGGTGGGGGTGCCGCTCACCATTCTGGCGGCGCCCGACGAGGCGCAGGCGCTGGTGGTGGAGGCCGGGGCGAGCCTGCCCGGGGAGGTCGCGCGACTGCGGGACGTCATCGAGCCCAACCTTGCCGTGGTGACCAACGTGGCCGCAGGCCACGTGGAGGGGTTCGGGTCGCTCGAGGGCGTGCTGGCCGAGAAGGTCGAGTTGGTGCGCGGGGTGGCCACGGCGGTGGTGGGCACGGTCCCCCCTGCGCTGGCGACGCGGGCGCGGGAGCTCGCGTCGCGGGTGGTGGTGGCCGGGACCGGCCCGTCCGCCGAGGTGCGGCCCGACGCGTGGGGGCTGAACGGGGAGGGCCGCGTGGAGCTGACCGTGGGCGGCGTGCCCGTGCGCCTCCCGCTCGTGGGCAAGCACCAGGCCGAGAACGCCATGGTGGCGCTCGCGGTGAGCGAGGTGCTCGAGCTGGATCTGGCGACCGTCGCGGCCGCCCTCGCTGACCTCAGGCTGCCGCCGGGACGGTGCGAGGTGCTGCACAACGGGGACCTCGTCGTCCTCAACGATGCCTACAACGCCAACCCCCTGTCGCTCACGGCGTCGCTGGAGACCGCCGCGGCGATGCGCGGTGACCGCCCGCTGGTGGTGCTGCTCGGCTCGATGCTCGAGCTGGGCGCGGAGGCCGCGGAACACCACCGGCTGATGGCCGACCGGGTGATGCGGGACGATCCGGCGCTCGTCGCGGTGGTGGGGGAGTTCATCCCGGCCTTCCAGCGGCATGCCGCCGTTTTGGGCGACCGGTTGATCACAGAGGCCGACCCCGCCACTTTGGGGGAGCGCGTGAGTCGAAGGCTCACGGGACGCGAGTTCGTGCTGGTCAAGGCGTCGCGCGGCGTGCAACTCGAGCGCGCCATCCCCTATCTCGTTCCGGATAGCGATACGTGCTCTACCATCTCCTAAGCCCGCTGGCCGAGAGCTTCATCGCGTTCAATCTGTTCAACTACATCTCCTTCCGTGCCGCCGGCGCGGCGGTGACGGCCATTGTGCTCGCCTTCGCGGCTGGGCCCGGCGTCATTCGCGCTCTCCGGGAACGCCACGTGGGGCAGGTCATCCGGGCGGAGGGGCCGGCCTCGCACCAGGCGAAGCGGGGAACCCCCACGATGGGCGGGTTGATCGTGCTGGTCGCCACGCTGGTGCCGACCGTGCTGTGGGCGCGGTTGGACAACCGGTACGTCGTCGTGGCGGCCCTCGCAACGCTGTGGATGGGCGCCATCGGGTTCGTGGATGACTACCTCAAGTTCGTGTCGGGGAAGTCCCGGGGGCTGGTGGCGCGGCACAAGCTGATCGGCCAGGTCACCTTCGGCGTCGTGCTCGGCACCTACCTCCTGCTCTTCCCGCTCGCGGACAACCTCCCGGCGAACTCCACCACGCTGCCGTTCTTCAAGTACGTGCTGCTGCCGCTGCCGCCCCTGCTCTACGTGGTCTTCGTCACCCTGGTGCTCACGGGAACGAGCAACGCCGTCAACCTGACCGACGGACTCGACGGGCTGGCCATCGGATTGACGGCGGTGGCCGCCGTCGCGTTCGCGATCTTTGCATACCTGTTCGGCCGGATCGACGCCGCCGAGTACCTCCTGGTCTACTACCTGCCGGGCGCCGGCGAGCTCACGATCTTCTGCGCGGCGCTGCTCGGCGCCGCGCTCGGATTCCTCTGGTTCAACGCCCATCCGGCGCAGGTGTTCATGGGGGATACGGGGAGCCTCGCCGTGGGCGGCGCGTTCGGGACGGTCGCGATCCTCATGAAGTCCGAGTTCCTGCTGCTGCTGGTGGGCGGGGTGTTCGCGGCCGAGGCCGTGTCGGTCATTCTGCAGACCGGAGTGTACCGGTGGCACAAGCGCCGCAAGGGGAGGGAGTATGCGGACCAGCATCGCGTGTTCCGCATGGCGCCGCTGCACCATCATTTCGAGAAGCTGGGGTGGCCCGAGTCCAAGGTGGTGATGCGGTTCTACATCATCGGGATTCTGTGCGCCCTGTTCGCGCTGTCGACCCTGAAGATCCGATGATCCCCGACGCCTGGCGGCGTGGAGAGGTGGCGGTCGTAGGCCTGGGACGCAGTGGCGTCGCGGCGGGCAAGTGGCTGGCCGCGCGCGGCGTGCGCGTGTACGCCTCCGACGTGGCCGATGGGGAAGCGGTGCGGGACGGTGCGCGGCAGCTGGCCGCGGTGGGCGCCGCCGTGGAGACGGGGAGGCACGATCTCGAGCGAGTCCGGGCCGCGGCGGCGGTGATCGTCTCCCCCGGCGTCCCCCCGGACGCGCCGGTGGTGGCAGCGGCGCGGGACGCCGGCGTCGAGATCATCGCGGAGCTCGACCTCGCCGTGCGGCAGCTCGGCGCATCGAAGCTCGCCGTGGTCACCGGCACCAACGGCAAGACCACGACGACGGCGCTGCTCGCGCACTTGCTGACCGCTGGCGGACTCCGGGCCGAAGCGGCCGGCAACATCGGGCGGCCGCTGACGGAGCTCGCGTCGGATGCCACGCCGCCCGAATGGATCGCGGTGGAGGTGTCGTCCTTCCAGTTGCACGACGCGCCGTGCCTCGCTCCGAGCATCGGCGTGCTCACGAACCTCTCGCCCGACCATCTGGACCGGTATCCCGACATGGAGGCGTACTACGCGGACAAGCGCCTGCTGTTTCGCAACGCCTCCGCCGAGTCCGTCTGGGTGTTGAACGCCGACGATGCCGCCGTGCTCGCGCTGGCCCGAGACGCCGCGGGAGCGCACCGCCATTGGAGCGTGGCTCGGCGCAGCGACGCGTGGCTCGACCGTGCCGCGGGCCGGCTGATGCTCGGTGACACGCCGTTGCTTGCGCGTGGCGAGCTCGGGTTGCTGGGCGACCACAACGTGTCCAACGCGCTGGCGGCGGCGCTGGCCGCGGCGAGCGCCGGCGTCGGCCCGGCCGACATCGCCCGAGGGTTGTCGAGCTTTCGCCCGCCGCCGCACCGCCTCGAGCCGGTGGGAACCGTGCGCGCGGTGTCGTGGATCAACGACTCCAAGGCGACCAACGTCTCCGCCGCGGCGGTGGCCCTCCAGGCGATGACGGGGCCGTACGTGCTCATCATGGGGGGGCGACACAAGGGGGAGCCGTACACGCCCCTCCTGCCGCTGCTGGGGGCGTGCCGCGCAATCGTCGCGTACGGCGACGCGGCGGACCGCATTGCCACCGATCTCTCGGGTGACGTCCCGCTGGAACGGGTCGCGCGGTTCGACGACGCCGTTGCGCGTGCGGCCCGGCTGGCGCAGCACGGCGACGCCGTGCTGCTCTCGCCCGCCTGCTCCAGCTTCGATCAGTTCGCCAACTTCGAGCACCGTGGCCGTCGCTTCCGGGAGCTCGTGGAGGCGCTATGAGGGTCGCGCGGGTCGACGCCCCGATTGTGTGGGAGAGCCGCCTGCTCGGGATCGTCGCGGCGACGCTTGTCGTGTTCGGCGTCGCGGCCGTGTATGGCGCGTCGAGCATTTGGGCTGTGCAGAGCGGTCACCCGGGCAGCTACTTCGCGCTGCGCCAGTTGATGGGGGCCGTCCTCGGTGTGGCGCTGCTGCTCGTCGCCGCCCGCGTCGACTACCATGTGTGGCAGAGGTACGCCTGGCCCCTCCTCGGCGTGGTCGCGCTGTTGCTCATCGTGCCCCTGCTCCCCTTCACCCGGGCCATCGCGCCGGAAGTCAACGGCGCCCGTCGCTGGATCAGCATCGGTCCCGTCACGTTGCAGCCGTCCGAGTTCGCGAAGCTGGCGATCGTGGCGTGGACGGCGATGCTCGCCGTGAAGAAGGGAGCGGTGCTGCGTGAGTTCAAGCGCGGCCTGCTGCCATTCGTCGTGATCCTCTTCCCGGTGACGCTCTTGATTCTGCTGGAGCCCGATCTCTCCACGGCTGCGGTGGTCGTGCTCCTGGCCGGCCTCGTGCTGTTCGCCGCCGGCGCGCGCATCGGCCATTTCCTGGTGCTGGGGGTCGTGATGCTGCCGTTGCTGTGGCACGAGATCGTGTCCGCGCAGTATCGACTGGCGCGCATGGTGAGCTTCCTCAGTGCGGGCGGCGACGTCGCCGAATCGAGCTGGCAGATCCAGCAGTCCCTCATTGGCATCGGGGCGGGGCGGGTGCTGGGTGTGGGCTTCGGTGAAGGGCTGCAGAAGCTGGGCTACCTGCCGTACGCCTACTCGGACTTCATCTTCTCGACGATCGGCGAGGAGTGGGGCTTCCTCGGTGTCTCCTTGGTGATCGCCCTGCTGGGTCTCTACCTGTGGCTCGGGTTTCGCGTGGCGCGCACCGCGGCGGACGGGTTCGGCCAGCTCCTGGCGACCGGCCTCACCGCCATGATCGGAATCGCCGCCATCCTGCATGTGGGAGTGACCCTGGCGGTCGTGCCGACGACGGGCATCCCGCTGCCGTTCATCTCCTACGGGCGCTCGAGCCTGCTGATCTCGCTGGTGGCCACCGGCATCATCATCAACATCGCCGATCGCCGCCCCGCGATGGTGAGGCGGCGGCGGTGAGGCGCGTCCTCATCGCGGGCGGAGGCACCGGCGGCCACCTGATGCCGGCGCTCGCGCTGGCCGAGGCGCTGGCGCGCGAGCGGGAAGACATCGAACCGGTGCTCGTGGGGGCCGCCCGCGGCGTCGAGGCCTCGCTGCTGCCCTCTCGGCGCTTCCGCCACTACCTGCTACCCGCCGAGCCGATCTATCGGCGCGCCTGGTGGCGCAATGTGCGCTGGCCGGTCGTGCTCGCCCGCCTGCTGCGCGAGGGGAAGAAGGTGCTGGACGCCGAGCGGCCGGTGCTCGCCGTGGGCACCGGAGGGTACGCATCGGGCCCGATTCTGCTCCAGGCGCGGCGCCGCGGCGTCCCGCTCGCGCTGCAGGAGCAGAACGCGTTTCCGGGTCTCGCCACGCGCTGGCTCGCGTCGCGCGCGCGGCAGATTCACCTGGGCTTTCCCGAGGCGGCGCGCCACCTGAGGCCGGGGCCGGAGACGGCCGTGTACGAGTTCGGCAACCCGATCGCGCCCCCGCCCGAGCCTCGCCCCGGCCGGCACGCGGCGCGGGCCGAGCTCGGGGTCTCGGCGGACGCCCCCGCCGTGCTCGTCATGGGGGGGAGTCAGGGGGCCAGGAGCATCAACGCCGCGGTGGCCGAGGCGCTCGAGGCGGGGCGGCTGGACGGGGTGACGCTGCTGTGGAGCACCGGCCCGGGAATGTTCGACGCCTGCGAGCGATACCATCGCCCTCCTGACCGCCTGGTCAGGCCGTTCTGGGACCCGATAGCGCAAGCCTATGGTGCGGTTGACCTTGTGGTGGCTCGGGCCGGGGCCATGACCACGGCCGAGCTCTGCGCGTGGGGACTTCCCTCCATCCTGGTGCCCCTTCCATCAGCCGCGGCCGGGCACCAGGCGCGCAATGCCGAGGCCCTCGCCAGGGCGGGGGCGGCCCTCCACCTCGCGGACGCGCCGATCGCGGCGCACACCCTCGCTCAGGAGGTCCTGGCCCTGCTCCGCGAGCCCTCCCGGATGGCGGCCATGGGGAGTGCGGCCGCCGCTCGGGGACACCCGAACGCAGCCCAAAGAATCGCCCGCGAGCTACTCGCCATAGTGAGCTAAGTCTAAGGGCTTTCGTAACTTTCGCGACTCTCCTATATTAGCTCCCCAAAGATGCATCTTTTCGCCCCGGACGATCCCCGGCCCATCCATTTCATGGGGATAGCCGGTGCAGGGATGAGTGCACTGGCGCTCATCGCGCTGCGCCGCGGGGTGCCAGTCACCGGATGTGATACCCACCCGGCGGCGGCCGAGGACCTGGCCCGCGCGGGTGCCCAGATAACGGAGGGACACGACGCGAGCCACGTAACTGGTTCTCGCGCAGTGGTTTACACGGCAGCGATCCCGCGCGGCCACGCAGAGTTGGAGGCGGCAAGCGCCGCGGGAGTCGCACTAGTGCCGCGGGCCGAAGCGCTGGCGCAGATCGTGGCGCCGGGGAGGGTGGTGGCCGTCGCCGGCACGCACGGCAAGACGACTACCACGGCGATGGTCGCCGACGCGCTCGCGGCCGCCGGGGTCGACCCGACCGCGCTCGTCGGGGGGCGGGTCGCCGCTTGGCAAGGGAATGCGCGGCTGGGCGGCGACGACGTCTTCGTAGTCGAGGCAGATGAGTACGATCGGGCGTTCCTGAAGCTGCACCCCACCGTGGCTCTGGTGGGGAACGTTGAGGCCGACCACCTGGAGTGCTACGGGTCGGTCGAGGCACTCCAGGAGGCGTTCGTCGAGTTCGCCGGGCGGGCGGAGCGGGCCGTGGTCGGCGTGGATGACGCGGGGGCAAGCCGCCTGGCCCGGGCGCTCCAGGTGCCCACGTGGCGGGTCGGACTCGCGGAGGGCGCCGACATCCGGCTGTCCGACGTGCGGCGGGAGCAGGACGCCAGCGTGGCGACGCTCTCGCTTCCCGATGGGCGCGCGGTGCAGTTGCGGCTCGGCGTTCCGGGGCTGCACAACCTGCGCAACGCGGCGATGGCGGTGGCGGCGGTGCTGGCGCTGGACGCCGATCTGGAGCGGGCGCTCGACGGCCTGGCGGGGTTTCGTGGTGTGGGGCGGCGCTTCGAGGTGCTGGGCGCCACGGACGGCGTGACGGTAGTCGATGACTACGCGCATCACCCGTCCGAGGTCGCCGCGACGCTGGCGGCGGCACGACAGCGGTACCCGGCGGCTCGGTTGGTGGTGGCGTTCCAGCCCCATCTCTACTCGCGCACGAAGGCACTGGGCGAGGCGATGGGGATCGCGCTCGCGATGGCGGATGTCGCCGTGGTCACCGATGTCTACGCGGCTCGGGAAGAGCCGCTGCGCGGCGTGACGGGAAAGATCGTGGCGAAGGCGGCCAGGCGCGCGGGTGTGAAGGTCGAATGGGTGCCCAAGAGAGAGCGGCTGGCTGCAAAGCTCGAGCAACTCGTGGGAGAAGGGGACGTGGTATTGACCCTCGGAGCCGGCGACATCACCGAAGTCGGGCGCGACCTGCTGCAACGCCTCGCCGGGAGGGCGGCGTGAAGCGGCGCCTGGTCCTGTTCGGGCTGCTCGTGCTGGTGGTGATCGCCACGGCCGGGTTCGCGCCCCGGGCCCTGCGGCATGTGGAGTTCTTCCGCATGCGACAGGTCGAGCTGATTGGCCTGCGCTACCTGGCGCCGGACCAGGTGCTCGCGACCCTGAACCTCGGGCCGGTGCAGCACCTGTTCGATCCCACCGACGACATCGAGCGTCGCGCCGAGGCCATTCCCGGCGTGGTTGACGTCGAGGTACAGCGCCGCCTCCCGGGCACCCTGCGATTTGTGTTCGCCGAAGAGGTCCCGGTGGCGTTCGCGCCGGGAGCGGCGGGATTGGTGCCGCTGGACGGAGCGTGTCGTCCCCTGCCGTACGATCCCGCCCTGACCGGATTCGACCTTCCGTTGGTGCAGCGCGTGGACACCCTGGTGGTGCGTGCCCTGGCGCTCGTGCGGGCGGCCGACTCGTCCTTGTTCCACGAGGTGGATGCGGCCCGGCGCGGTGCGGGGGGCGCGGTGGTGCTCGAGCTGGGAGGCCGGTCGGTGCTGCTGCCGGCGGTGCCGACGCGGAGCGACATCTATGCGGTGGGAGCGGTGCGTGATCAACTGATGCGCTCCGGGCGTCCGTATCAGGCGCTGGACGCGCGGTTTGCCGGATGGGTCGTGGTACGGCGGGGTCGAGTGTGAAGCGCGAAGCGTTGGTGAGCGGCCTCGACGTTGGGAGCACGAAGACCTGTGCGGTCATCGCGGAGGCGACCGGTGACGGACGGACACCCAAGGCGCGTGTGCTCGGCGTCGGGATGGCCAAGTCCGGCGGCGTGAAGCGGGGCGCCGTGCGCGACATCGAGGAGACGACGGATTCGATCGTGCGGGCGTTGCGCGATGCGGAGCGCATGGCCGGGGTAAAGGTGCCGACGGTGTTTGGCGGTGTGGCCGCGGAGAACATCTCGTGGCAGATGGAAACCGGTCTGGCGTCGGTCACGGGCGAGGAGATCAGACGGCAGGACACCGAGCGGGTGGATGAGGTGGCGCGAGCCGTGAGCTTGGGAGACGGCTTCGAGCCGCTCCACTCGATCGCCCAGGAATACAAGGTGGACAACCAGGGCGGGATCAGCGATCCCGTGGGCATGACGGGGATGCGCCTCGAAGTGGAGATGTGCCTCATCGGGGTGCACGCCCAGGCAGCGCAGAACCTGCGGCGTTCCGTGAAGCGCGCGGGGTACGGCGTTGCCGAGTTCGTGCTTGAGCCGCTGGCCGCGTCGCTGGCCGTGGTGACGCAGGACGAGAAGGAGTTGGGCTGCGCGCTGGTCGACATCGGTGGCGACTCGACCACCGTGGCGGTGTTCCACGACGGCAAGCCACGGTACGTGGGCTCGCTGCCGTACGCCGGGGGACGGATCACGAGCGACCTGGTGCAGGGGCTGAGCGTGACCCAGGCCGATGCCGAGCGGATCAAGGAACGGTGGGGCGTTGCCTACACCCCCATGGTGAATCCCGATGAGATGATCGAACTTCCTGGGACCCCGGGCCAGGGGGTGCGCGGGGCAAAACGCGAGCTGGTTGCCCATATTATTCAGGAGCGCGTCGACGAGATCTTCGGACTCGTGCTGGATCGGTTGGAGACCGGGGGCTACGGCGGGAGGCTTCCCGCCGGCGTGATCCTCACTGGGGGCGGCGCGCAACTCGCGGGGATCGTGGAGTTGGGGCGAGAGGTGTTCGCGATGCCGGTGCGCCGCGGATCTCCGGAGCGCGGCATCAGCGGATTGGTGGACAGTGTGCAGGCGCCGCGCTACGCGGTGCCTGTGGGTTTGGCATTGTATGGTGTGCAGCGACGGGTGCACGGGGATGCGGCCGGAGGCACGGGGGTCAACCGGCTGTTCGGTCCGGTCAAGCGCTGGCTGCAGGAGTTCTTCTAACCGCCGTGAACGAGGGGCCCATGGTCTTCGAACTTGAGGAAACGGTATCCAAGAACGCCAAAATGCGAGTCTCGGGTGTCGGTGGTGGCGGTGGCAACGCCGTCAACCGGATGATCGAGGAGCACCTCACGGGGGTGGAGTTCATCTCGGTCAACACCGATGCCCAGGCGCTGCTGCACAACAAGGCCGATGTGAAGGTACAAATCGGCAAAAAGCTCACGCGAGGGCTCGGTGCCGGTGCGCGACCCGAGATCGGCCGCCAGGCCATCGAGGAGAACAAGGACGACGTGCTCCGCGTCCTCGAGGGCGCGGATCTCGTCTTCGTCACCTGTGGCATGGGGGGCGGCACGGGCACGGGGGCGGCGCCGATCATCTCGCAGCTCGCGCGCGACGTGGGCTCCCTCACCGTCGGGATCGTGACGAAGCCGTTCCTGTTCGAGGGACGGAAGCGCATGCGCCAAGCCGAGATCGGCATCGCCGAGATGCGCAAGCACGTGGATACCATGATCGTCGTGCCCAACGAACGCCTGCTCGCCGTGGTCGGCAAGAACGTGCCCTTTCAGGAGGCGCTCAAGAAGGCGGACGAGGTGCTGCTGCACGCTACCCAGGGCATCTCGACGCTCATCAGCGTCACGGGACTGGTGAACGTGGACTTCGCGGACGTGCGTACCGTGATGCAGAACGGCGGCTCCGCGCTCATGGGCATGGGAACGGGCCGCGACGAGGACCGGGCCGTCACGGCGGCGCAGCAGGCGATCACGAGTCCGCTGCTCGACAACGTATCGATCGCGGGCTCGACCGGCGTCCTGGTGAACATCACGGGCGGCGAGGACATGACCCTCGGTGAGGTGAACCAGATCAGCGAGGTCATCCACGACGCGGCGGGCGATCAGGCCGAGATCATCTTCGGCGCGGTGAACGACCCGGCCATGGCCGGGGAGATCCGGGTCACCGTGATCGCGACCGGCTTCGACAAGCCGGCCACGCAGCAGGAGAGCCCCTTCAAGCGCAGCGGAACCGCGGGCGTGCTGCCGTTCCCGCAGCAGCGTGGTGCGCGCGCGTCGAAGCCCATTTCGAAGGAGAGTCCGACCTCGAAGCCGGAGCCCCAGGCGCCGGAGGTGGACATCTCCGAGATGGAGATTCCGACCTTCATCCGCCGCCAGATGGACTGACATGCGCGGGCGCGCGCTCCCCATCGCGATCGCCGCGCTGGCGTTCGTCGTCGCCCTGGGGTGGACGGCGGGGGAGGCGTGGTCGGAGCGCCGCATCCCCGTGGCGGAGCCCCTCGTGGTCAGCAAGGCCTTCGTCGTGCGGGCCGACACGTTGCGCCGCAACGAGACCCTCTCCCACCTGTTCGCCCGGCACCGCATCGAGGGATCGGAGCTGCTCTCTCTGCTGGGGGCGGCCGACGGCGTCAACCCGCGGCGGATGCCGGCCGGCCAAATCTTCGAGTTCCGCTACGCCCTGAACGAGACCCGCCCCGACCGTGTCACGATTCGCTTGGGTGACGACCAGTTGCTCAGGTTGCGCCGCGACACGGGACGGACTTGGCGCGGCGAGTCGGACGCGATCGTCTGGAGCGTCGAGGTGCGTCGCGTCGAGGGTGTGATTCGCTCGTCGCTTTGGGAAGCGCTGGACGAGACCATTCCCGACTCGGTGCTCCCGCCGAGCCAGCGGCCGCTGATGCTGTGGGATTTGGCCGACGGCGTGTTTGGCTGGGTGATCGATTTCACACGCGACAACTACGAGGGCGACCGGTTCGCGGTGGTCTACGAACGGCTCACCTCCGAGCTGGGAGACGTGCGCTACGGGCGGGTGGTGGCGGCGCGCATCGAGTCGCGCGGCGAGCCGTACGATGCGTACGTGATGACCGACGGGCAGGGGCGCAACCACTACTACGACGCCGAGGCCCGCTCCCTCAAGCGCGCCTTCAAGCTCTATCCCGTGCCGTCGTTCAAGTACATCTCGTCGGGCTTCTCGGGCCGGCGCTTCCATCCCGTGCTCAAGACCCATCGGCCGCACCTGGGGGTGGACTACGCGGCGGCCACGGGGACGCCCATCGTGGCGACGGGGGATGGTACCGTGTCCCGGGCCGGCCGCTGGGGCAGCTACGGGGTCATGGTAGCGGTGCGGCATTCCAAGGACATCGAGACCCGCTATGCCCACATGAGCCGCATTCGCAGCGGCGTGCGCCCGGGCGTGCGCGTCGAGCAGGGTCAGATCGTCGGCTACGTCGGCATGACGGGGCTGGCCAATGCGCCGCACGTCCACTACGAGTTCCTCAAGAACGGTGTGCACCGCGACCCGCGTTCCGCGGGCGAGTTTGGGCGGGGGGAGCCGGTGCCCCAGAGCCGCCGCGCCGAGTTCGAGGCGCTGCGGTCGTACTACGAGCTCCTCCTCGTTCCCGGGCTTACCGAGAGCGTCGCCGCCGGCACCGACTGACACCGACGCGGGTATCAGCGCCCGTGGACATCTACCCCGCCATCGACGTCGAGCGTGGCCGCCTCGCGCGGATCGACCGATCCACGCAGCGGGCCAGCGTGGTGCGCGACGACCCCCTCGCGCTGGCGCAGGCGTACGTCCACGAGGGCGCGCGCTGGGTGCACGTGGTGGACTTGGACCGCGCACTCGGCTCGGGTCGGGAGAATGATCGGCTGGTCAGGCGGCTGTGCGCCCTGCCCGGCGTGGCCGTACAGGTCGGCGGAAACATCACGGACGCCGACTGGGCCCGTGACATGCTCGACGCGGGCGCCATGCGGGTCGTGTTGGGGTCTGCCGCCGCCGTCGAGCCCGGTCGCCTCGAGGGGCTGGTCTCCGCGGTCGGGATCGACCGTGCGGCCGTCGCACTGGACGTTCGTGCTGGCGCGCTGGCGGCGCGGGACCGATCGGAGCCGCTGCCGGTCGCGCTGGAAGACCTCACGGCGTTGCTTGCGGGCATTGGCGTGCGGACGGTGCTTCATCGAGATCTTCCGCGGGACGGGACGCTGGGCGGCGCCGACCTCGCGGGCGCGGCGGCGTTGACGCGGCGGGGCTTCGACGTGATCGCCGCCGGCGGCGTCGCGACGCTCGCGGAGGTGGCGGAAGCCGCCCGGCTGGGGCTGGCCGGTGTCATCGTGGGCCGCGCACTGCTGCACGGGCGCTTCACGTTGCCCGAGGCCATCGCGTGCTCGGGCTGATCGCAGCGGTCGGCGGGGCGGCGCCGCGAGTGTTACCATGCGTGGCGTACCGGTCGGGTTCCGCTGGCGGGGTGACCCGCGGACCGATTCCGTCGCCGTGACCCTCGAGGGAGGAGGAGCAACACACACCGTGACGTTGCGATTCGACGCGGACGGTCTCGCGCCCGTGACGCTGCAGCCCGCCGTGTACGCGTGGTGCCAGCGGAGGGGGTCGTCGTGAGGCGGGGGCTGTGGCGCCGCATCAAGGACGTGGCGCTCACCGATGTCGCGGTGCTGGTGAAGGGCCTCGATCACGACACGCTCGAAGCGATGGAGCGGGTGTTGGTGGAAGCCGATTTCGGCTCGGCCGCCTTCGAGATCACCGAGGAGCTCGAGGCGCAGCTGCGGCGCGGAAGCCTCAAGTCGGAGCCGGCCGTGCGCCAATGGCTGGAGCGGCGCATCGCCGACTACCTGCCCGGCAGGGGCGAGCAGCGGGAGCTCGAGTTGGGCGACGGGACCGGGCCGGCCGTGATCCTCGTGCTCGGAGTGAACGGCGTCGGAAAGACGACGTTCATCGCCAAGCTCGCGCACCGGCTCGCGGGCCGGGGGAGGAGCGTGATCCTCGCGGCGGCCGATACCTACCGGGCGGGGGCCAGCGAGCAGCTCCGGGAGTGGGCAACCCGGCTGGCGGTGCCGTGCGTCACCGGCACGCAGGGCGGTGATCCTGCGGCCGTGGCCTTCGACGCGGTGGAGGCGGCCAAGGCCCGCGACATCGACGTCGTGCTCGTGGACACCGCCGGCCGGCTGCACACGCACGGTGACCTCATGGAGGAGCTCAAGAAGATCGCCCGCGTGGTAGCACGTCGGCGCGAGGGCGCTCCGCACGAGAGCCTGCTGGTGCTCGACGGCACGGTGGGGCAGAACGCCATGCAACAGGGACACGCCTTCGCCGACGCGGTGCCGGTGAGCGGGCTCGTGATCACGAAGCTCGACGGCACCGCCAAGGGCGGCGCGGTGATTCGGCTGCGCCGCGAGCTCGAGATCCCCATCGCCTTCATCGGAGTGGGTGAGGGCCTGGACGACCTCGAGGTGTTCGACCCGGAACGCTTCACGGAGCGCCTGCTCGCAGACTGATGGCGGTCGCGTTCGATCAGCCGGTGCAGTTCCTCAAGGGCGTGGGCCCCAGACGCGCCGAGGCGTTCGCGCGCCTGGGGGTGCGCACCGTCGAGGATCTGCTGTATCACGTTCCCCACCGCTATCTCGACGCCACCACAGTCACGCCCATCGCCAAGGCCGACGTGGGAAAGGACGTGGCCGTCGTGGGTCACGTCGTTTCCAAGGCCGTGGTCCCGACGCGACGCCGCCTCAGGATCTTTCGCGCCGTGCTGAAGGACGCGTCGGGCGTGATCGAGTGCGCCTGGCCGGGCCAGGCGTTTCTCGACCGCGTGATCAAGCAAGGGCAGCTGCTGCTGGTCACCGGGCCCGTGAAGTACTACCACGGGCGGCAGATCGTCCCGCGCGAGCAGATCGTGCTGGCCGAGGAGGGTGAGGGCGCGGAGGCGGAGGCGTTCGGCGGTGGGCTCGTGCTTCCCGTGTACCCCGCCACGGAGGGGCTCACGCATCGGCAGATCCGGCGCGTGGTGGCCGACCACCTCGACGCGATGGTCGGGGCGGTCGAGGACGTCACGCCCCCGGCGCTGGCGCGCGAGGCAGGGGTGCCCGGGTTGCGGGAGGCGTTCAGCGCGATCCATCGACCGTCGGCGCCCGGGGCGTGGGAAGCGGGGCGCCGCCGCCTCGCGCTCGATGAGCTGCTCGACCTCCAGCTCGTCGTGGCCCGAGCGCGGCACCTGGCCAAGGGGGCGAAGAAGGGGCCCCACTTCGATGTGAAGCGGGAGCTCACGACGAAGCTCAAGCACACGCTCCCGTTCGAGCTCACCGCGGGACAGAAGCGGGCGATGCGCGAGATCACACAGGACATGGTGAGCGGTGCCCGCATGCACCGCCTGCTCATGGGCGAGGTCGGGACCGGCAAGACCGTGGTGGCGCTGTTCGCCATGCTGCTGGCGGTGGAGAACGGCTATCAGGCGGTGTTCATGGCGCCGACCGAGCTCCTCGCCGAGCAGCACGCGCACACGCTCCGCGAGCTGCTCGAGGCCCTCGACATCCAGCCCGAGGTCCTCATGGGGCGGCTCTCGGCGTCCGAGAAGGCCGCGATCCGGGTGCGCATCGCCGGTGGGGGCGCGCGGGTCATCGTGGGCACGCACGCCCTGATCCAGGAGACCACCGACTTCAGCCGCCTCGGTCTCGTGGTGATCGACGAGCAGCACCGCTTCGGCGTCGAGCAGCGGGCCGCACTGATCGAGAAGGGTGAGGCGCCCGACGTGCTCCTGCTCTCGGCCACGCCCATTCCGCGTACGCTCGCCCTCACCCTGTACGGCGACCTGGACATCTCCGTGCTGAAGGAGAAGCCGAAGGGGCGGGCGACCGTGAAGACGGGTGTGCGCACCAGCAGGGATCGCGGCAAGATCTACGGATTCCTCAAGGAGCAGGGCGCCGCCGGTCGACAAGTGTACGTGGTCTATCCGGTGATCGAGGAATCGGAGCGGGTGGATCTGAAGGCGGCGACCACGATGGCCGCGGAACTGGAACGCACGCTGGCCCCGTTGCGCGTCGGGCTGGTGCACGGCCGGATGAAGTCGGAAGAGCGGGATGCCGTCATGCGGCGCTTTCGCGACGGGGAATTGAGCGTGCTGGTGGCGACCACGGTGATCGAGGTGGGGATCGACGTGCCCAACGCGACAGTGATGGTCGTAGAGCATCCCGAGCGCTTCGGGCTGGCGCAGCTGCACCAGTTGCGCGGCCGGGTGGGCCGCGGCGCCGAAGAGAGCCACTGCATTCTCATCTGCGACCAGCCCGCCGCCATGCCGCGGCTCAAGCGGCTGGCTCGTACCAGCGACGGGTTCAAGATCGCCGAGATGGATCTCAAGGAGCGCGGCATGGGCGAGCTGGCGGGCACCCGACAGGCGGGCGGCTTCCACCTGCGGTTCGCCGACCTGGAGACCGACGGTGATCTCGTCGTCGCCGCACGGCGCGCCGCCCTGGACCTCATCGCGCGCGACCCCAACCTCTCCGGCAAGCAGCACGCCCGCCTGCGCAGCCGCATCGAGCGGCGCTACGAGCGGGGGATGGAGCTGTTCAGGGTGGGGTAGGGGTGTTCAGGGCCTCAAGACGTCTGTTGGCAATCACTCCTTCATCACACCGTAGAGTTGCACCTGCTCGACATCCAACTCGTCGCGGATGCGACCCAGCACCCAGTCCGGGCCGATCTCGAACACGAGAAAGCCCGGCGGGGTCTCCAACGCCGCGATCATGCGGTCGGCCTGGTCGAACGCCGTCCATCGTGTGGACTCGCCGGGTGCTGCGTACTCCG
>CP070716.1:303379-330433 GCA_020350425.1 Gemmatimonadota bacterium | reverse complement strand
GCGCCGCTCCGGGTTGATCACGCCGTAGCTGATCTCGGCCACCTGCTTGCCCAGGAAGCTCATGACCTCGTCGTTGATCTGGAAGTCGAGGCTCACGAGTCCCAGCGCCTCGGCACGATCCAGGAACTCCAGCACACGGTTCTCGTCAACGTCCGAGCTCCCGGAAAGCACGCTCACCGAGATATCGTCCCCCAGGGCGGCAGCCCGCTCGAGGATGTCGCGCCCCTCCTGGTCGAGCTGGGAGATCTTCTGGGTCACGATCTCCTCGAGCGAGCGCGGCAGGTAACCCTCCTCCAGTGGCGCGACCACCCACTCGTGACCCTCGAGGCTCACCCGCCGATCGGCCACGAGCTTGCGGATGATCTCCGCCAGGAAGAGGGGGTTCCCCTGCGTCGTCGCGGCGAGCTCGCCCTCGAAGCCGTCGGGCATGCGCAGGCTGGGGAACACGCCACGCAGGTACTCCGCGATGTCGTCTTCGCCCAGCGGGGTGAGCGGAACCCGCCGTATGCCCAGCTCGGCCTGGCGCGACGCGCAGAACCGCTCGAGGGGCGGCGACTCCTCCTCCCGCACCAGCTTCAGCGAGTCGAGCGTGGAGCCGCATACGAACAGCATGATCTCCTTGCGCTGCATCAGCATGCGCAGCAGGAGCAGCGAAGCCTCGTCGGCGTAGTGCAGGTCGTCGACGAGGAGGATCAGTGGCCGGTGCTCGGCCGCCATCGGCAGGAAACGCGCCAGGGTGCTGAAGATGCCCTGCCGCAACGTGCTCTCGCTCTCATCCTTGGGGGGAGCTCCAGTGCCGGAAAGCTGTGGGAGCACGTGCGCCAGGTACCCGAGTTCACGGTCGCTGAGCCCGGGGAACACCCCCTGGCCGGAGTCGGCCCGCTCCTTCAGCAACGCGACGAGTGCCCGAGTCACGAGGTAATAGGGTCGGAATCCCTCCTGCTGATCGCCGGCCACCTTGATGACGCTGTAGGCCGTATTGCCGGCCAGGTTGCTGCGCACCGTCTCGAGGAAGGCTGACTTCCCCATTCCCGGCCCGCCCTCGACGAGAAGGAACTGGCTCGCTCCGCGCGACAGAGACTCGAGCGCACCCGAGACGACCGTCAGCTCGTCGTCCCGTCCGGCAATGCCGGTGGCGATGAGCCGGTGCAGCGCGGTCTTCGGGAAGACCTTGCGCGGGTCCACCTCGCCGGCCGTTGCAGCCTGGTTGCGGCCGGATTGTTTGGCGTGGTACAGCGCGGTGTCGGCGGCCTGGAACAGGGCCTTGGGGTCGCGGCCGTCGTCTGGGGCGCAGGCGATCCCGATGCTGAGCGTAATGGGCAGGGTGATACCGGCTTCCCGCAGACGGAACGGCCGGTCGCGCGTCAGCTGTAGCAGGCGGTTGGCCACCTCGCCCGCCGCCGTTCGCGCGGTCTTGGGCAGCAGCAGAATGAACTCGTCGCCTGCGAAACGGATCGGGATCCCCGTCTCGCCGGCCACCTCCTTGAGCAGCACCGCCATCCACGTGAGAACCTGGTCGCCGATGTCGTGCCCCTGGGTGTCGTTGATCTGCTTGAAGTGGTCCAGGTCGATGATCAGCATCGAGAGGGGATGCTCCTTGGGAGCGTCCCACTGGATCTGATGCTCGAGGTAGCTTCGCAGGTACCGACGGTTGTGAATGCCCGTCAGCTCGTCCTCGAACACCAGACGAGACGGGTCTTTCCCCACGTGCTTGAGGAAGTCAACCAGCTCGTGGTACTGGGAGGGACGATTCTCTCGTACTTCGGTCACCCTGCTGCTGTCCTCCTGCACCGCTCCGGTCGGCGACACCGGTGACGCATCGACGCGGCGTAAAATGTGATGTCCGAGTGCACCGGGCAAACCGGGGTACGTCCGCACGGCTGGCCAGGTCCGTAAGTGGCTCATTGTCATTCATTTACGGGTCTGGCGAAGTGATGGGCCTCACACTGGGCGGACCGGAGAGCTCCGTCACGAGGGAACGTCCGCGCACGAGCGGCGTATTGGCTCCGACCACCTTCCGGAGCCGACCGTGAAGACCCATACGCTGCTGCCCGTCGCCCTGGCGGCCGCCCAGGCCATCGCCTGCTCCGGCACGCCCGGACTCGCCGACCCGGGCGGCACCCCGGGCGCGGGAAATCCACCGACGACGCAACTCCAGCTGGAGCTGGTGGCGACCGGCCTCAATGCGCCCGTGTATCTCACGGCGCCGCCCGACGATTCGCGGCTGTTCGTGGTGGAGCAGGGCGGGCGCATCCGGATCATCGAAGACGGGCAGGTGCGCGGCACGCCTTTTCTGGACATCGGAGGGCTCGTCACGGCGGGCGGCGAGCAGGGGCTCCTCTCGCTCGCATTCCACCCCGAGTACGCGGGCAACGGGTACTTCTACGTCAACTACACCGACCTGACCGGTGACACGCGCGTCGTGAGGTACACCGTCTCGGGGAATCCCAGCCTGGCCGACGCGGCGTCGGCAAAGCCGATCCTGGCGGTGTCCCAGCCCTATGCGAATCACAACGGTGGCCTGGTGACGTTCGGCCCGGACGGCATGCTGTACATCGGCATGGGCGACGGCGGCAACGCCGGCGACCCCTCAAACCACGGCCAGAACCGCAACACGCTGCTGGGCGCGTTGCTGCGCATCGACGTGGACAGCGGCGATCCCTACGCGATCCCACCTGACAACCCTTTCGCGGATCAGGCGGGAGCCCGCGGCGAGATCTGGGCGTACGGGCTGCGCAACCCCTGGCGCTTCTCGTTCGACGCGCCGGGCGGGATGCTGTACGTCGCCGACGTGGGCCAGAGCGCGTGGGAGGAGGTGAACGCCGTCGCCACGACCGCGGCCGGCGTGAACTACGGATGGCGCCTCATGGAGGGGACCCACTGCTTCAATCCCTCGGTGAACTGCAACCAGACGGGCCTGGAGCTTCCGGTGCTGGAGTACGGCCACTCGCAGGGGTGCTCGGTGACCGGGGGGTACGTGTATCGAGGCAGTGCGCTCGCCGGCGTAACGGGCCACTACTTCTTTGCGGACTACTGCTCCGGGTGGGTCCGCAGCTTTCGCTTGGCAAACGGGGAGGCAACCGACCAGGTGAGCTGGGACACCGGGAGCGTGGGGCGCATCACGTCGTTCGGGTTGGATGCGTCCGGCGAGCTGTACGTGCTCACCGACCAGGGGACGGTGTATCGGTTCAACTAGCCGTTCGACCCGGACTCCGGCAGGTCGCACCACTTCTATCCCCATTCCCGCGTTCCGGCCTCGGGTTGCGGGCTGAAACATCTCCGTGGCAGACTCCGTACAGAAAGCACGGGGCAGAGCGCGGGGTTCAGCAACGATCTGCTGCCGGCATACATCCAATTGATACACGGCAGACGGCCGGAGTGATGGGCCTTTGGTCGAGTTCCTCAACCGCCTGAAATCTTCGATCGGGGACCGCTACGCCATTGACCGCGAACTCGGGCGGGGCGGCATGGCGATCGTGTATCTCGCCCAGGATCTGAAGCACGGGCGGCCGGTTGCCATGAAGGTCCTGCGGCCCGAGCTCGCGGCCACGCTGGGCGCGGAGCGGTTCCTGCGCGAGATCGACACGGCGGCCCGGCTCAACCACCCCCACATCGTTCCGCTCTACGATTCGGGTGACGCCGACGGTCTGCTGTACTACGTCATGCCCTACGTCGAAGGCGAGTCGCTCAGGGACCGCATCACCCGGCAGGGCACCCTCTCCCTCGACGAGGCCCTGCACATCGTGCGGGAGGTCGGCAGCGCCCTGAGCTACGCGCACGGCAAGGACGTCATCCATCGCGACATCAAGCCGGCCAACATCCTGCTCGCCGACGGGCACGCGGTGGTTGCCGACTTCGGCATTGCCCGCGCCATCAGCGCGTCCGGCGGGCCGAACCTCACGCAGGCGGGCATCGCCGTCGGGACGCCCGAGTACATGAGCCCCGAGCAGGTGATCGGCAGCGAGCACATCGACGGGCGGAGCGATCTGTACAGCCTCGCCTGCGTGCTGTACGAGATGTTGTGTGGCGCCCCGCCGTTTGAGGGGCAGACGGCGCAGGCCGTGATCGCCAAGCGTGTCAAGCAGCCGAACCCGCGGCTCGAGGTGCTCAGCAGCGCGGTCCCACCCCAGATTCGCGACGCCCTGACGAAGATGTTCGCCCCGAAGCCGGACGACCGGTACGCATCCGCCTCCGGCTTCGTGCGGGCGCTGCGACCGCCCGAGGAGCCGCACCAGACGCTGGCGCAGCGCGTGGGGCTGCTCGGTGTAGCCGGACTCTACCTCCTGGCGAGCCTGGTCATTCTCGCCGTCGCCCGCTTTCTCGTGGTCGAGCTCGGCCTCCCCGACTGGGTCATGACGGGAGCAAGCCTGGTGTTGATCGCCGGCCTGCCCGTGGTCGTGGCAACGGCTCACGTGGAGCGTCGTGTCGCGGAGGGCAAGACCCCCCGGCTCCGCTGGCTCACTTGGACCAGGACGCTGCGCGGCGGAGCGCTGGCGTTGGGGGGGTGGAGCCTGTTCGTGGTTGGCTTCATGGCGATGCGGATCCTGGGGATCGGCCCCGTCGGTACCTTGGTCGCCGCCGGGGTGTTGCAGGAGCGTGAGCGAATCATCGTCGCCGATTTCGAGAACCGCGCCAACGACTCCCTCCTGGCCCGCGCGGTGACCGAGGCGTTTCGCGTGGACCTGGCGCAGTCACCGGTGGTGACGCTGGTCGATCCGGCGCACGTGACCCGCCTGTTGGACATGATGGACCGCCCGCCCGATGCGCGGCTGGATCCCCCACTGGCGAGGGAAGTGGCGGTTCGCGACGGCGTGAAGGCGGTCATCGCGGGCGAGGTGAGCGCCGTCGGCAGCAGCTACGTGATCTCGGTCCGGCTGCTCTCGGCGGAAGACGGCGCGCTGCTGGTGGCGTTTCGCGAGACGGCGGCCGATTCCAGCGAGATCATCGGTGCGGTGGACCGACTCTCCGATCGGCTGCGGGAGCGCGTGGGGGAGTCGCTGCGGACGATTCGGGGCAGCGAGCCGTTGGAGGAGGTCACCACGACGTCGCTGGGTGCGCTGCAGAGGTACTCCCAGGCCCTGAGAGTGCTTCAGGAGGGCGACGTGACCCGCACCATAACGTTGCTCGAGCAGGCGGTCGCGCTCGATACGACGTTCGCGATGGCGTATCGCAAGCTGGGGGTCGTCGCGCTCGACCGGGCCCAGCAAGTGGAGGCGCTGACCCGGGCCTTCCGGTACCGCAATCGGCTGACGGACCTCGAGCGGTACGTCACAGAGGCGACGTACTACGGCGTCGTGACCGGCGAGCAGGATCTGGCGATCGCGGCGTACCGTGCGGTGCTCCAGATCTCTCCCCGCGAATATGTGGCGCTCAACAACCTGGCCACGATCTACGTCGACCGGCGCGAGTTCGCGCGGGCGGAGGAGCTGTTCCGCCGCGCGACCGACGTCGACTCATTCACGGCGACGGCGTACTCCAACACCATGCTCTCGCAGGTGGCGCAGGGGAAGTGGGACGAGGCGCGCGAGACGCTGGAGCGCATGACGGAGCAGGCACCGCAGCATCCCAACACCGCCGTACACCGGGCCGCCCTCGCCAGCGCGCGGGGGGATTACGAGACGGCCGAGGCCGTGCTCCAGGAACTGCGCGCGACGCAAGCAGACGACGTCCTGTGGCGCACGAACCTGAACGCGCAGCTCACCACGCTCGCGCTCCTGCGGGGCAGGGTGCGCGAGGCGCAGTTGTATCAGCGAGCCGTGACCTCGGGGGCTGCGGATCTGCGCCTGCCCGAGGTGCAGCTCGCGGCCGAGGTGCAGTTGGCGTTCGTGGAGCTGTGGTTTCTGGGGCAGCGCGACGCGGCGCTCCAACGAACGGAGCAGGCGGTGACGCGCTACCCGATGGATTCGGTGAACGCGCTCAACCGGCCGCTGACGCTGCTGGCCATGTTCTATGCGCTGGCGGACGAGCCGGAGCGGGCGAAGGAGATCCTCACTCAGTACGAGCGGGAGGTGGCGCCGGATCTGCGACGCGGTGAGGAGGGGGACCGGCACGCAATCCTGGGCATGGTGGCGCTCGCCGAGGGTCGCGACGAGGAGGCCGTCACGGAGTTCCGGGCGGCGGACACGGGCGCGTGCACGGTGTGCGGCCTGCCGCTCCTGGGTGTCGCATACGACATGGCCGAGCGGACCGACTCCGCCATCGCGGTCTACGAGCGGTTCGTGGAGCAGCCATGGCTCTACCGTGCCGGAATCGACTGGTGGTCACTGGCGGGCATCTACCAGCGCCTGGGCGAGCTGTACGCGCAGCGCGGCGACAACGAGCGGGCCGTGGAGTACTACGGGCGGTTCGTCGAGTTGTGGGATGATGCCGACCCGGAGCTGCAGCCGCGCGTGGAGGAGGCTCGGCAGGAGATGGCACGGCTCGCCGGCGAGCCCGGAGCGAACTAGCGGGGAAGGTGGCCCCACGCGGGCCTCGCCGTCAGCGGGATTTTCTTCTGGTGCGCTTGCGGGTTGGCGCAGGTGACTCGGGCGGGAACGGCGTCGCCGGCGACGCGTCCGAGCGCTCGCGCAAAATCGGTCGCGGCTCGCGGTTCACGGTGAGCTGAAAGACGTCAGGGCGGGCGTAGTGGCCAGCCACGTCGAGCTGAAACCGGGGGCCGCGGAACGCCCTGGGGTCCACCTCGGCGTACAGGATGCCGTCCTCCTTGGAAAGCGGGCCCGCGAGAATCTTGCCGTCCGGATCGACGATCATGCTGTCGCCGGGGTTCAACCACTCGGCGGCTTCCGAGAGGTACTTCTGCTTGAACGAGTAGCGATCGGGCACGTGCTCGAGCCGCAACGGCGTGCCGCACCCAATCACATAGACCCGGCCCTCCTTGGCGACGTGCCGCAGGGTGGAGAGCCACGGCTCTCCGTGGTCCCAGGTGGGCGCCGCGAATAGCTGCGCGCCCCGGGCCCACATGGCGTAGCGCGCCAGGGGCATGTAGTTCTCCCAGCAGATCAGCCCGCCGAGTCGCCCAATCGGCAAGTCGTAGACGTCGAGCGTGCTGCCGTCGCCCTGGGCCCATACGAGGCGCTCCCCGGTGGTCGGGATCAGCTTGCGGTGCTTGCCGGCGATCCGCCCGCCCGCATCGACGTAGAGGATGGTGTTGTAGAGCGTCGTCCCGCTCGCGTCGTCATTCCGCTCATTGAGCCCGATGGCCACGTGCACGCCTGCCGCGCGAGCCGCCGCGCCGAGCTGGTCGGTGATGGGGCTCGGGATGGTGACGGCCTGCTCCACCAGGTCCGCGTAGGCCTCGCGCAGGGTAAGGGTGTCGCCAGGCGGGACGAACCAGACCCAGAGCGGGTATCCGGGGAGGAAGGCCTCGGGAAAGACGGCGAGCTCGGCTCCCGCCGAGCCCACTTCCTGAATGAGGCCGCACGCCATCTCGACCGATGCCCGCAGGTCGAGAAGTACCGGCGCCGCCTGAACGGCGGCTACAGAGAACGGCGTGCTGGGAGAGGCGATGGTGACGCTACTGCTGAGCAGACTTCATGCGCTCCGCGGTCACGATCTCTACCACGGTGTCCACCAGCTTCTGGCGTGCGTGGTCAACGTCCTGCTGCCTCGTGACCTTGCTCTCCAGCGGCTTGAACTTCTCCCGCTTGATCACGGCGTCCTCGTAATCCCGCAGCCGCTCACTGATCTTCTGCAGGTACTCCTTGCCGATGCTTCCCATGGCATCTCTCCCGAGTGTTCGCGTTACCACTCAGATACTGCGTCGGCACGAAAACGGCAAGCGTCCGCCGCCAGGGGGGAGAGGGCGGGTCCCCCCTCGGGGGATCGCTGACCCCTCAACCGGTTCTTCTGCAAGAAGTTGCCGGCCAGCGAGCCGTTCGCCGGCCGTGTCGGGCTCTCTACATAGAATCTTCATGGTTTCTTACCGGACGTCCGTCCGTTTTAGAGGCAATTCCCGATAGCCCTCATACCCTATCGGGAGCCCTCCCTAGTGGGCCGCCGAGGTGGCCGGCGTCACTGCCACTGCCAAACACACATCTGAGAACAACTCGCAAGGGAGAATGGCCATGTTCTTCCCCTCATCACACCCGTGGGTGGATGGCGAGACGTTGCGTGAGCACCTGGAGGAACGGGGTGTGAGCCGGCGCGACTTCCTCGCGTTCTGCGCCGAGTTGGGCGCCATCCTCGGGCTGAGCAGCGTGATGACGCCCAAGATTGCCCATGCGCTCCAGGACCAGAAGCGGCCCTCGGTGGTCTGGCTGCAGCTCCAGGAGTGCACCGGTTGCGTGGAGAGCGTGATCCGCACGGCGCATCCCACGATCGGCGACCTGGTGTTGGACGTCATCTCGCTGGACTACAACCACACGCTGATGGCGGCGGCGGGACACGCCGCGGAGGGAGCGCTGCACGACTCGATGACGGCCAACCGTGGGGGGTACGTGCTCGTGGTCACGGGCTCGGTGCCGCTCAAGGAGGACGGAATCTACCTCACGATCGGCGGGCGCACGGGCAAGGAGATCCTCGAAGAGGCGGCGGAGGGTGCGGCGGCGGTCATCGCGGTGGGTGCATGCGCCCACTGGGGCAACGTCCAGGCCGCCCGCCCCAACCCGACGGGCGCGGTGGGGGTGTCGGCAATCGTGAAAGACAAGCCGGTCGTGAACATCGCCGGGTGCCCGCCCATAGCCGATATCGTGACGGCCACGATCGCGCACTTCCTCACGTTCGGAAACCTGCCGAAGCTCGACTTCGACGGGCGTCCGATGTTCGCCTACGGCAAGCGTATCCACGACCAGTGTCCCCGCCGCGCCCACTTCGACGCGGGCCAATACGTCGAGAACTTCGACGACGAGGGCGCGCGCAAGGGCTGGTGTCTCTACCGGGTGGGCTGCAAGGGTCCGGCCTCGTTCTCGCCGTGCCCCATCATCCAGTGGAACAACACCACGAGTTGGCCGATCGGTGCCGGCCATCCCTGCATCGGGTGCACTGAGAGGGGCTTCTGGGATACGATGACCCCGTTCTACAACCGGCTGCCTGACATTGCGGGCTTCGGCGTGGAGCGGAAGGTGGACACCGTCGGTGCCGCCCTCGCGGTCGGCGTGACGGCCGGCGTGGCCGCGCACGCGGTCGCGACGGGAATCCACCGTGCGCGACAGCAACGCCAACTGCCGGTTGTGGAGAAGGAGGTGGACCGTGGCTAGGAAAGTCGTCGTCGACCCGATCACCCGTATCGAGGGACACCTCCGGATCGAGGTCCAGGAAGAGAATCGCCGCATCGCGAACGCGTGGGCCTCTTCCACGCAGTTCCGCGGCATCGAGACGATCATGGAGGGCCGCGATCCACGCGACGCTTGGGCCTTCACGCAGCGCATCTGCGGGGTGTGCACGGTCGTGCATGCGGTGGCCTCACTCAGGGCCGTGGAGGACGCGCTCGACATCGTGATCCCGCCGAACGCGAATATCATCCGCAACCTGGTACACGGCATGCAATTCGTGCAGGACCACACGATCCATTTCTATCACCTGCACGCGCTGGACTGGGTGGACGTGGTGAGCGCCTTGAGCGCCAATCCGGCCGGAACGGCTCGGATCGCGCGGCAGATCTCGCCGTGGCCCAACAACTCGGCGTCGTACTTCCAGGCCGTGCAGGATCGCGTGCGGAAGTTCGTGGGAAGCGGCCAGCTGGGCATCTTCACCAACGGCTATTGGGGGCATCCGGCGTACAAGCTCCCGCCCGAGGTGAACCTGCTCGCCGTGGCACACTACCTGGAGGCACTGGACTGGCAGCGCGACGTCATCCGGCTGCACACCATCTTCGGCGGGAAGAACCCTCACCCCAACTTCGTCGTGGGCGGAATGGCCTCCGCCATCAACCTCGACGGTACGGCGACGATCAACGCCGAGCGCCTGACCGACATCAAGGACATGATCACCCGGGCGCGGCAGTTCGTGGAGCAGGTGTACTTCCCCGACCTGGTCGCGGTCGCTGGCTTCTACAAGGACTGGGCGGCGATCGGCGGCGGGACCGGCAACTACCTCACGCCGGGCGAGTTTCCCGAGGCCGACGTACGCGACTTCGATGCGCTGTACTTCCCCCGCGGCGTCATCCTCGACAAGAACCTCAGCGAGGTGCTTCCGTACGACCACATGAAGGTCAAGGAGTACGTGACCCACTCCTGGTACGAGTACTCCGGCGGCAAGGACGCGAGCCTGCATCCGTACGAGGGTGAAACCACCCCGCGGTACGACGGCCCTCCCACCCCCTGGCAGTACTTGCAGGACGGCGAGACGTACACCTGGATGAAGGCGCCGCGCTACGACGATCGGCCCATGGAGGTCGGGCCGCTGGCGCGGATGCTCGTAGCATACGCCTCGGGTCACGACGGGGCGCAGGAGTTGGTCGGCGAGGTGCTGGGGCAGCTGGGCGTCGGGCCGGCCGCACTGTTCTCGACGCTCGGGCGCACGGCGGCCCGCTGCATCGAAACGGTGCTCATCGCCCGCCGTATGGAGAAGTGGTTCGACGACCTGGTCACCCGCATCAAGAGTGGTGATACCGCGACGTTCAACCCGCAGAACTGGGATCCGGGCTCCTGGCCCAGCGAAGCGCAGGGCTACGGCTATCTCGACGCGCCGCGGGGTTCGCTCGGCCACTGGGTGCAGATCCGGGACGGCAAGATCTCCCGCTACCAGTGCGTCGTGCCGAGCACGTGGAACTGCTCGCCGCGGGACGTGCACGGGCAAGTGGGGCCGTACGAGGCGGCGCTGATGGACAACCACCCCCTGGTGGATCCGGAGCGCCCGATCGAGATCCTGCGGACGATCCACTCGTTCGATCCGTGCATGGCCTGCGGGGTGCACGTGTTGGATGCTCAGGGGAACCCCGTCACGCAGGTGAAGGTCCAATGACGGCGCCCACGAGGCCTCCGACGATCCTCGAAGCGGTCGGGGAGGCCACACCCGGATACCGGTGGGTGCTGCTGTGGCGCTGGCCGCTCCGGCTCACCCACTGGGTCTCGGCCGCGACGATCGTCGTGCTGATCGTCACCGGGCTCTACATTGCCAACCCCTACTTCGTGACGTGGGGGGAGGCGAGCCAGCACTTCCTCATGGGCTGGGCGCGGTTCCTGCACTTTACGGCGGCGGCGCTCATCGTGGCCGCCGCCATCCTGCGGGTGTACTGGCTCTTCGCCGGCAGCAAGTGGGCCAGCTGGCAGGCGCTGTTACCCGTCAAGAAGCAGGACTGGAAGAACCTGGTGAAGATGATCAAGTACTACCTCCTGGTGCGGCAGGAGCAGATGCCCCATTACCTGGGGCACCACCCGCTGCAGCAGCTGAGCTACACCGCCATCTACGCCGTGGTCGTCGTTCAGGTGGTCACGGGCTTCGCCATGTACGGCATCGCCAACCCGGGCGGCTTCTTCCACACGATGTTCACGAGCTGGGTGCAGCCGCTGTTCGGCGGACTCCAGGTCGTTCGGTTCTGGCACCACGCGCTGACCTGGATCCTGGTGTCCTTCATCCCGCTGCACATCTACCTGGCCTTCCGCGCGGATGTCGTGGATCGGGAGGGAGAGCTCTCCTCGATCTTCAGCGGAGGCCGATTCGTGAAGTCTGATGTAAGATTCGAGGATGAGTGACGCCTCGGGGCCGAAGACCGTCGTCGTCGGATTGGGGAATCCCCTCATGGGCGACGACGGTCTTGGCATCGCAGCCCTTGAGATTCTGCGGGACCGGTGGGAGTTTGAACCAGAGGTAGAGCTGTTGGACGGCGGGACGTGGGGGATGAACCTGCTGCACCTCATCGAGTCCGCCGAGCGTGTGCTCCTGGTTGACGCCATCAACGTCGGGGCGGCGCCTGGCACGGCGGTGGCGCTGGAGCGCGACGAGCTCCCGCGGTTGTTGAGCATGAAGCTGTCCCCCCACCAAATCGACATGCGCGAAGTCCTCGCCGTTGCCGAGCTTCGCGGAACCCTGCCGGACGACATCGTCGCCATCGGGCTCCAGCCGGAGCGAATCGAGATGAGCACAGAGCTGAGCCCTACGCTGTCGCGCAACATGGACGCGCTTCTCCTGAGCGTGGCCGAGCGGCTGGCGGCTTGGGGCCACGCGGGGCGACGCACGGACTGACGCCAGTAGGTGCACCAATGCACGAGATGAGCATCGCGATGGAGGTGTGCAGCATCGCGGAGAACCACGTGCCGCGCGAGGAGCTCGGCAAGGTGATCGAGGTGGGTCTCGTGGTGGGCGATCGCGCGGGCGTGGAGGTGGACAACCTGCAGTTTTGCCTGGAAGTGCTGCTCACCTCCCCGCCGTTTCGCGCCGCCAAGCCGGTGATCGAGCGCGTGCAGGGAGATGTGCTGCGAGTGAGCTACCTGGAGGTCGACGATGACCGTCCGGACGATTGAGGTCCGCGAGCGGGTGATGGCGAAGAACGACGAGCTGGCATCGGAGGTCCGGCGCCGGCTGAACGAGGCTCGAGTGCCGGCATTCAACCTGGTGTCGTCGCCGGGGGCGGGGAAAACCCTGCTGCTGGAGCGGACGCTGCAGGAGCTTGGCTCGCGGTTGCGCCTCGCGATCGTGACCGGCGACGTGCAGACGCAGAACGACGCCGACCGGCTGAGCCGTCACACCGACCAGTTGGTGCAGGCCGTCGTGACCGGCGGCGCCTGCCACCTGGATGCCCGTCAGGTGATGACGGCGCTCGAGGAGATCGACCTCGATGCCACCGACCTGCTGTTCATCGAGAACGTCGGGAACCTGGTCTGTCCGGCGAGCTGGGACCTGGGCGAGACGGCCAAGCTGGTGCTGTTCTCCACCACGGAGGGAGAGGACAAGCCCGCGAAGTACCCCAAGATGTTTCAGCAGTCGAGCCACGCCGTGTTCACCAAGGTCGATCTGCTGCCGCACCTCACCTTCGACATGGAGCAGGCGCAGGCCCATGCCCGGTCGGTGAACCCCGCCCTGCAGTTTCTGTTCACTTCCGCGCGTACCGGGGAAGGCCTGGACGGCTGGTATGCCTTCCTCGAGGAGCGCGTCACGGAGGCGAAGCGGGCGTGACCGCCGAGGCCCCGGCCGCCGAGCACGAGGCGCTGCGCCTCAGCGTCACGGGGGTGGTTCAGGGGGTCGGGTTCCGTCCTTTCGTGCACCGCCTTGCCCTGGCGCACGGCCTCGGCGGATGGGTGCGGAACGAAGCGGGCGAGGTGCAGATCGAGATCGAGGGTCCCTCCCGCCGCGTGCGGGCCTTTCTGCAAGACCTCGTGGCCAAGTCGCCGCCGCTGGCGCGCATCGACTCGCTCGACGTATCGCCCGCGCGGCCCATGTTCGCGCACGAGTTCCGCATCGTGGAGAGCGTGGATCAGCCGGACCGGCGGCAGCCGGTCTCGCCTGACGTAGCGCTCTGCGCGTCTTGTGAGGCGGAGCTGTTCGAGCCGGGCGACCGCCGCTACCGCTACCCGTTCGTCACCTGCACCGACTGCGGCCCCCGCTTCACGGTGATCGAGGCGATGCCGTACGATCGTGAGCGAACCAGCATGCGTGTGTTCCCGCAGTGCGCCGAGTGCCTGCGGGAGTACGGTACCCCCAGCGACCGCCGCTACCACTCGGAGAGCAACAGCTGCCACGCGTGTGGTCCGACGGTGTGGCTCGAGGCGGCGAACGGCGTCGGCGAGCCGACGAAGGGCGCGGCGGCGCTGGAGCGGGCCGCACGGGACATCAGGGAGGGACGGATCGTGGCGATCCGCGGTTTGGGCGGCTTCCATTTGGCGGTCGACGCCACGAACGAGGAAGCCGTGACGCGCCTGCGACGGCGCAAGGCGCGCGAGGCCAAGCCGCTGGCCGTGATGGTTCGTACGCTCGAGGATGCGCGCGTGCTCGGCGAGGTGGGAACCGTTGAGGAAGCGCTGCTCACGTCGCGCGAGCGGCCCATCGTGCTGCTGCGCAAGCTGCCCGATGCCGACCTGGCACCGTCGTTGGCTCCGGGGCTCGACACCGTGGGCGTGATGACGGCGTACACGCCGCTCCATCAGCTGCTGCTCGATCTGGCGCGCCGCCCCCTGGTGATGACCAGCGGGAACTTGAGTGAGGAGCCGATCGCCACCGCGAACGACGACGCCCGAGTGCGCCTGGGTCCGATCGCCGATGCCTTGTTGTTGCACGACCGCGACATCGTGTCGCGCTACGACGACTCGGTGGTCCGGCTGGCGGACGGAGCGCCGTTGTTGCTGCGCCGTGCCCGCGGCTACGCACCGCTCCCCGTGGATCTGCCGCTGGAGGCGCCGCGCCCCCTGTTGGCCGTCGGACCGCACCTCAAGAACACGTTCACACTGGCCCATGGACGTACGGCATACGTGAGCCAGCACATCGGGGATCTGGAAAACCTCGAGACGCTGGAGCATTTCCAGGCCTCGCTCGCCGCGTTCAAGGAGCTCTTCCGCATCGAGCCGGAAGTGGCCGCGCGGGACATGCACCCGGGATACCTCTCGACTCGGGTCGCGGCGGAGCTTGGACTTGAGCAGACCATCGAGATCCAGCATCACCACGCCCATGCGGCGGCGGTCGCGGCGGAGTACGGCGTGACCGACCGGGTCATCGGCGTGTCCTACGACGGCACGGGTTACGGCGACGACGGTGCGGTGTGGGGTGCGGAGATCCTGGTGTGCGACCTGGCGGGGTATGAACGCTGCTGCCAGCTGCGCTACGCCCCGCTGCCCGGTGGAGAGATCGCGGTGCGCCGACCCTGGCGGGTGGCGCTGGGGTACCTTTCGCTGGAGCCAGGCGCGGAGGGGGCGTTTGCGCGTGCCTTCGACGAAGTGGAGATTGGAGAACGTACTCTCGCAGCGCAACAGATTGAGCGTCGCCTCAATGCGCCCCTGGCGTCGAGCATGGGGCGCCTGTTCGATGCGGCGGCAGCGGTCCTGGGTACCCGCCGGGTGGCGCATTACGAGGGGCAAGCCGCGATGGAGCTCGAGGCGCTGGCGGGCCGGGCTCCGGCCGAAGCGCTGCCGTTCCCGGTGGTCGAGGCAGGCGGCGGACAGCACGTGTTCGACCCCCTCCCGCTGCTGGTCGCGCTGGGAGAGCGCTCGGCTGCGGGAGACGACGTGACCGAGCTCGCTGCTCGGTTCCACGAGAGTGTGGCGGCGGCGACCGCCGTCGCGGTGCGCCGGGTGGCCGAGGCCACCGGGCTCTCCACGGTGACATTGGGTGGCGGGGTATTCCAGAACGCGCGGCTCCTCGCATCGGTACGGGCGTCGCTCAACGCGAGCGGGCTTCGGGTGCTCGTCCCGCGACGCTTGAGCCCCAATGACGGCGCGATCAGCTACGGGCAGGCCGCGGTAGCCGCCACGGTGATGCAGCGGAGGTCATGATGTGTCTTGGCATTCCAGGTCGGATTGTTGAAATCGATCGAGACGGCGGCCTTCCCATGGGAATCGTCGATTTCGGCGGCGTGAAGCGCGAGGTCTGCCTCGCGTACCTCGCCGACGAGGTGGCCGTCGGCGACTACGCCATCGTGCACGTGGGGTTTGCCATCTCGAAGGTGGATGAGGAGGAAGCCAAGCGCACGTTCGAGGTGCTCAAGGAGATGAGCGAGCTGGACGAGCTGGAGTGGATGAAGGAGGTGGCGGAAAAGAGCCTGGGTCCCGAGCAGGCGGACGCGTCGTGAAGTACTTGAGCGAGTACCGCGACGGCAAGATCGCCCGAGGGCTGGCCGACGAGATCCGGCGCGCCGCAACGCAGCGGTGGGTGCTGATGGAGGTGTGCGGCGGGCAGACGCACACCATCGTGAAGCAGGGGATCGACGAGCTCGTCGGTGAGGCGGTCGAGATGATTCACGGCCCGGGCTGCCCGGTATGTGTGACGCCGCTCGAGCAGATCGACCGCGCCATGGCGCTGGCGTCGCGTCCCGACGTGATCTTCAGCTCGTTCGGTGACATGCTGCGGGTGCCGGGGAGCGAGTGCGACCTCTTCCAGATCCGTGCGCGCGGCGGGGACGTGCGCGTGGTGTACTCGCCGCTCGACGCGCTCGAGCTGGCCAGGCGACACCCCGAAAAGCAGATCGTCTTCTTCGCGGTGGGGTTCGAGACGACGGCGCCCGCCAACGCCATGGCGGTGTGGCGCGCCAAGGAACTCGGCATCGAGAACTTCAGCGTGCTCGTGTCGCACGTGACGGTGCCACCGGCGATGGTGGCACTGCTGGAGGCACCCGACAACCGGGTGCAGGGCTTCTTGGCGGCGGGTCACGTCTGCACGGTGATGGGCTGGACCGAGTACGAGCCGCTCGCGCGGCAATACCACGTGCCGATCGTGGTGACGGGCTTCGAGCCACTGGACCTGCTCGAAGGGATCCTCATGGCGGTGAGACAGCTCGAGCAGGGGCGCAGCGAGGTGGAGAACCAGTACGTGCGCTCCGTGAAGCGGGAAGGGAACCGACCCGCACAGGAGCTGGTGCAGAAGGTGTTCCAGCTGGTAGACCGCCAGTGGCGCGGCATCGGCACGATCCCGGCGAGCGGGCTCGGGCTGCGGCCCGAGTTCGCCGACTTCGACGCGGAGATCCGCTTCGGGCTGGAGGGCATCACGGCGGAGGAGCCCGCGGAATGCCGGGCCGGGGAAGTGCTGCGGGGCATGCTCAAGCCCAACGAGTGCGCTGCCTTCGGCACCCTCTGCACGCCGGAGCGGCCGCTCGGCGCCCCCATGGTCTCGTCCGAAGGCGCGTGCGCAGCGTACTTCAACTACGGCCGGTTCCGCCAAGCCACGAGGTCTGAAGCGTAGCGTGAGCGAGTCGGGATCCCTCGCGCAGGGCGTCAACTGCCCGGTGCCGCACTCCACGTACGACCGAGTGCAGCTGGGGCATGGTTCGGGGGGCAAGATGAGCGCCGCTCTGGTTCGGGAGCGCTTCCTCCCGCTCTTTGCCAACGACACCCTCGCTCAGCTGGGTGACGCGGCAGTAGTGGATGTCGCCGCCAACCGCCTGGCCGTCTCCACCGACACCTTCGTGGTGCAGCCCCTCGAGTTCCCGGGCGGCAACATCGGCTCGCTCGCGGTGCACGGCACGCTGAACGACGTGGCGATGATGGGGGCGCGACCGCGCTACCTCTCTGCGGGCTTCGTGCTGGAGGAAGGACTTCCCATCGACCTGCTCGACCGGATCGTCGAGGCGATGGCCAGTGCCGCCAACGAAGCCGGCGTGCCGATCATCGCCGGCGACACGAAGGTGGTGGAGCGTGGCAAGGCCGACGGCGTGTTCATCAACACGACCGGGATCGGCGAGATGGATCCCGGCTTCGCTCCCGCGCCGGAACGTGCGAGGGCCGGAGACGCCGTGATCGTGAGTGGTCCGATCGGTCGGCATGGCATCGCGATCATGGCCGTGCGCGAGGGGCTCGAATTCGAAGTCGAGATCGAGAGCGACTCCGCCAACCTCTGCCCCCTGGTCGAGAGCCTGCGAGAGCGTGTAGGTGGTGCCGTGCACGTGCTGCGGGATCCCACTCGCGGCGGGATGGCCAGCGCGCTCAACGAGATCGCAGCCGCGGCCGGGGTGGGCGTCGTGCTCGAGGAGGAGCGGTTGCCCATCCCCGGCCCTGTGCTGGCGGCCTGCGAGCTGCTCGGCTTCGATCCGCTCTACGTGGCGAACGAGGGAATCTTGGTGGCGTTCGTGGAAGCGGCGCGGGCAGAGGACGCGGTCGCGGCGCTGCAGATGCACCCGGTTGGCGAGGGGGCCGCCGTCGTGGGCCGCGTCGTGGACGATCATCCCGGCATCGTGGCGCTGAAGACGAGGATCGGGGGGAAGCGGGTGGTGGACATGCTGCCGGGGGATCAGCTGCCGCGGATCTGTTGACGGCGGCGGCCGTGGGGCATCTTTAGCCGAAGTGCACCTCCCGTTCGCCCATCATCTCAGCGGAAGAGACTGGAGACTCAGATCATGACCATGCGCGTCAGGCGACATCGCCTTGTCAGCGGACTCGCCGTGGCGGCGCTCGCGCTGCTGCTGGGCGATGCCGTCCAGGCACAGGAGGCAAGCCCCGCCGGGGGATATCAGCTGCCGGCGCAGGTGCTGGTGGACATCGTGGACGCGCCGCCAACTCCCGACGTCTCTTTGGGACCCAAGAGCGAGTGGATGGTGCTGGCCCAGTTGCCGAACCTCCCACCCATAGAGGAGCTGGCCGAGCGAGAGTTGCGGCTCGCCGGCCTCAGGATGAAGCCCCGGATCAACGGACCCAGCCGCACCCGGCACGCGACCGGGATGACGCTGCTGAGGGTGTCGGACGGCGAGGAGCGCCCGGTCACCGGGCTGCCCGAGCGGCCGCGCCTGGAGAACCCGCGGTGGTCGCCCGACGGCCGGCACATTGCGTTCACGCACACCGCCGACGATGGCATTCAGCTGTGGGTGCTCGAGGTCGCCTCGGGCGCGGCGCGTGCGCTCACCGGGTCCGATCTCAATCTCACGCTGGACGCTCCACCGGCGTGGCTGGGCAACGACGCCCTGATCACGACGCTGGTCCCCGCCGGGCGGGGGGCCGAGCCCCCCGTGCCGCGCGTGCCGAGTGGCCCCGTCATTCAGGAAAACCTGGGGAAGACGGCGCCGGCGCGTACCTACCAGGACCTGCTGACCAGCCCGCACGACGAGGCGCTGTTCGAGCACTACGCCACAGCGCAGCTCGCCAAGGTCACGCTCGACGGGACGGTGACCCCCTTGGGTGCGCCGGCGATGGTCTGGGACTTCGACCCCTCTCCCGACGGGAAGTACATCCTGGTCCAGGCGCTGCACCGGCCGTTCTCGTATCTCGTGCCGGCCTACCGCTTTCCGCGGCGGATCCACGTGGTGGACCCGGATGGGGACGTCGTCCGGGTCGTGGCCGACCTTCCGCTGCAGGAAGAAGTGCCCATGGCCTTCGGCAGTGTGCCGACGGGGCCCCGCAACGTGGGTTGGCGGGCCGACGCTGCGGCGACGCTGGTGTGGGTCGAGGCCCTGGACGGCGGGGACGCGGGGGCCGAGGCGGCTGAGCGCGATCGCGTGTACCTCCATGCAGCGCCCTTCAGGGGCAGTCCGATGTCGCTCATTACGCTGGGGCTGCGCTTCAACGAGATCCAGTGGGGGACCGATGATCTGGCGCTCGTCAGCGAGTCGTGGTGGCGCTCGCGCCAGACCCGGACGTGGCGGGTGCAGCCGGGACGGGCGGGGAGTGAGCCGGAGCTGCTGTTCGACCGATCGTACGAGGATCGCTACAGCGATCCGGGGAGTCCCGATACGCGGCGCAACGATCGGGGTCGGAGCGTCCTGATCACGGCGGATCGCGGCCGCACGCTGTTTCTGGTCGGCGCCGGCGCCTCACCCGACGGTGATCGTCCGTTCCTCGATCGCTTCGACGTGAGGACGAAGCAGGCGACCCGCCTGTTCCGATCCGAGGCGCCGTACTACGAGTGGCCGGTCCAGCTGCTGGATGACGCCGGCCGCTACGTGCTCACGCTGCGCGAATCCGTGGAGGATCCGCCGAACTACTTCGTGCGGGACCTGCAGCAGAACACGGTGCGGCAGGTGACCGATTTCCCGAATCCCACTCCGCAGCTCGCCGGCCTGAGCAAGGAGCTCATCCAGTACCAACGTGAGGACGGCGTGGATCTCACGGCGACGCTGTACCTGCCGCCGGGGTACGAGCCCGGACAGGGGCCGCTCCCGATGCTCATGTGGGCGTACCCGCGCGAGTTCCGGAGCGCCGACGCCGCGAGCCAGGTGCGGGGTTCACCGTACCGATTCACCCGGTTGGGCGGATGGTCGACGCCGATCTGGCTCGCGCTGGGCTATGCGGTGCTGGACGGTCCGACGATGCCGATCATCGGGGAAGGCGATGCGGAGCCCAACGACACCTACGTGGAGCAGCTCGTTGCGAGTGCCGCCGCGGCGGTGGATGAGATGGTGCGGCGCGGCGTGGCCGAGCGAGGGCGCATCGCGATCGGCGGCCATTCGTACGGCGCCTTCATGACGGCGAACCTGCTGGCGCACTCCGACCTGTTTGCAGCGGGGATCGCGCGCAGCGGCGCCTACAACCGCACGCTCACCCCGTTCGGGTTCCAGGCGGAGGAGCGAACCGTGTGGGAGGCGCCCGAGATCTACTTCGCCATGTCGCCGTTCATGCACGCGGACAGCGTGAATGAGCCGATCCTGCTGATCCACGGTGAAGCGGACAACAACTCCGGCACCTTCCCGCTGCAGAGTCGGCGGTTCTACCACGCGCTCAAGGGACTGGGCAAGACCGTGCGGCTCGTCATGCTCCCGCACGAGAGCCACGGCTACCGGGCGCGCGAGTCGATTCTGCACATGCTGTGGGAGATGCAGCAGTGGATGGACCGGTACGTCGAACAGGGTGAGGGACAGCAAGTGACCGAGGTTGGATCGGTCCGCTGACCGCTCACGGGCGATGAACGTCGTTCGAGCGCCCGGCCGCCGGCCGGGCGCTGCCTGTATATTCCCGTCCGGACCAATGGAGGAGTCGCATCATGTCGCCACGCATCGCATTGACTGTGTGCCTCGTGCTCGCCTCGATCGCGTCGGCCCCGCCGCTGCGAGCGCAGGGGCCTGAGGTGCCTGGGCCCTCCTTCGAGGACATCCTGAGCCTGCCCGATATCGGCAATGCGGTCATCGCCCCGGACGGCAGGTCCATCGCCTACACGGTGCGCACGACCGACTGGGACGAGAACCGCTACGACACGGAGATCTGGCTGGTGCGAGAGGGGGAGGAGCCGTTCCAGTTCACCCGCACCAGGGACGGGGCCAGCACCAGTCCGCAGTGGTCGCCCGACGGCCTCTGGCTCGCCTTCACCGCAGATCGTGGCGACGGGCGGCAGATCTATCTGATGCGCGCCGCGGGCGGCGAGGCATGGGCGCTCACCGAGGGTGAGGAGGGAGTCGGCGGCTTCGAGTGGGCGCCCGACGGCAAGCGCATCGCCTTCACCCGGACCGAAGAGCGGACCAAGGCCGAGAAGCAGCGGGAGGAGGAGTACGGCGCCTTCGCCGTCGAGGACGCGGAGTACCGCATGTCACACCTGTGGTTGGTGGTGGTTCCGGACGAGCCTGACGCGGCCGAGGCGACGCAACTCACCGAGGGTGACGACTTCACGGTGTCAGGTTTCGAATGGTCGCCCGATGGGACCCGGATCGCCTTCGATCACCGCCCCGACCCGTTGATCAACTCGTGGATGCAGGCCGACATCTCGGTCCTCGACGTGGAGAGTCGTGCGGTGACGCCGCTCGTCGCGACCCAGGGATTCGACGGCGGCCCCATCTGGTCGCCCGACGGGCGGTGGATCGCCTACCAATCGAGCGGTCCCGACATGGGCTCCGCGTACTACACCAACGGCAGGTTCTACAAGATCCCGGCCGAGGGCGGAGAGCCGACGCCCATTCGGGTGGATCTCGACGAGGACCCGTTCATGGCCGCGTGGACGCCGCGCGGCATCTTCCTGGTGGCGTGGGAGCGCACGAACCGGCGCGTGTACCGGGTCGACCCCAACTCGGGGAAAACCGAGGTTGTGGCGGATGCTCCCGACCGGATCTGGGGCGTCGACTTCACTCCGGACGGTGGAACCGTGGCATTCGTGGGCCGCACCGCGACCACCCTCGATGAGGTGTACCGGTCGCGGGTGGACCGGTGGCGACCGGTGCGGCTGACGAACATGACGGAGCAGGTCGCCGAGTGGGAGCTCGGCACGAGCGAGGTGATCTCGTGGCAGAGCGAGGACGGTACGACCATCGAGGGCGTGCTGCACAAGCCCGAAGGGTTCGATCCCTCGCGGACCTACCCGTTGCTCGTCATCATACACGGCGGGCCGACCGGCATCGACTACCCCACGCCCGTGCTCAGCTACGTCTATCCCGCGCACCAGTGGCTCGCCAAGGGTTCGCTGGTGCTGCGCCCCAATTACCGCGGCTCCGCCGGGTACGGCGAGGCATTCCGCTCGCTCAACGTGCGCAACCTAGGCGTGGGTGATGCGTGGGACGTGCTCTCGGGCGTGGATCACCTCGTGGCGCAGGGGATCGTCGACACCACGCGCATGGGCGCCATGGGATGGAGCCAGGGTGGATACATCTCGGCCTACCTCGCGACGACGACGGACCGCTTCGCCGCGATCTCGGTCGGCGCTGGCATCTCGAACTGGGTCACCTACTACGTCAACACCGACATCCATCCGTTCACGCGGCAGTACCTCAAGGCGACCCCGTGGGAGGACGTCGAAGTGTACGCCAAGACGTCCCCGATGACGTTTATCACCGACGCGTCGACACCGACGCTCATCCAGCATGGGGAGTTCGACCGGCGGGTGCCGATCCCCAATGCCTACGAGCTCTACCAGGGGTTGCAGGACATGGGTGTCGACACGCGCTTGATCGTGTACAAGGGGTTCGGGCACGGCATCACCAAGCCCAAGGAGCGCCTGGCGGCCACGTGGCACAACTGGCAGTGGTTCGGGAAGTACGTGTGGGGTGAGGAGATCGAGCTGCCGCTCGAGGTGGAAGAGGGAAAAGAGGAAGGCCCCGGAACCTAGGTCAGATTCATCTCCTCGAGCAGGCGCTTGAACCGCTGCTCATCCCGCACAGGGTCGAGCAGCGGTTCGACTTTGATGTAGCAGAGCCAGCCGCGGCGTTCCTCGCGTGCCCGCTCCAGCCAGTCGAGCGCCGCGTCCTTCTCGCCCAGCGCGAGGTGCAGGATGACCAGGGCCACCGGCAGCACGTAGTCGGTTTGTGCCCTGCGGGCCAAATCGTCGAGCAGCCGGCGCGCCTCGTCCGTCTCGCCACGGAGGGCGTGGACGTGCCCCAACGTGGCGACGGCGTACGGTGAGCCGTCGGAGGTGGCCACCGCCTCCCGCGCGGCCGTCAGCGCCTCGTCGAGGCGGCCGTGCGCCGCGTAGGCGAACGCGAGCACGCGGTGATTCTCGGGTGCCGTAGGCGCCAGCTCCACCGCGCGCTTCAGGTGCTCGATGGCCCGGGCCGGCCGGCGCGCATAGAAGTACTGCCAGCCGAGCGAACGGCGCACCGAGATCGACACGGGGTCGAGCTCGAGGGCGACCCGGCCCTCGGCGAGCGATTCCTCGATGTGCCCCATTGCCATCAGAAGCCAGGAGTGCCACTGGCGCGCCGTCGCGTAGCGTGGGTTGAGCTCGATCGCACGGCGAAACTCCCGCCCGGCCCCTTGCCAGTCCCAGTCGTAGATGAAGCTGACCCAGGCGAGCGAGGTGTGGGCCTCCGCCAGGGTCTCGTCGAGCTCCAGTGCCCGCCGCGCCTCGCGCTTGGCGCGCCGCATGCCCTCCTCCACCGGCACGCCCCGGTAGTCGGTGTGGATCGCGTAGCAGTCAGCGAGGCCGGTGTAGGCCAGCGCGTAGTCGGGATCTTCGGCGATCGCCTGCTCGAAGTGCTCGATCGCGGCGGCGGTCCCCTCGGCGGTACGCAGATTCCAGAAGTAGCGGCCTTTCAGGTAGTGGTTGTAGGCGGCGACGTTCTCCGTGTAACGACGGGGCATCGGGTCGCCGATGTCGCCCAGCAGCGTGGCGCGCAGCGCCCGCACGATGGCTCCCGCGATCTCGTCCTGCAGCGCGAACACGTCTTCCAGCTTCCGGTCGAACCGCTTCGACCAGAGCGTGCTGCCGTCAGACACGTTGATGAGGGACACGGTGATGCGCAGCTGCTGCCCCGCCTTGCGCACGCTCCCCTCGAACAGCGCCGACACGCCGAGTAGCGCACCGATGGAGCGTGCGTCCTTGCGCTCCCCCTTGAGCGCGAACACCGAGGTGCGAGAGGCCACGTGCAGCCCCTCCACGTGGGTGAGGGCGCCGATGAGCTCGTCGGTGATCCCGTCGCTCAGGTACTCGTTCTCGGGGTCGGGGCTTGCGTTGACGAAGGGCAGCACGGCGATGGAGCGACGGGCGTCGGCCGGGGGCGCAACGGGAATGGTGCCCGTCGTGGACGCCGTCAGGGCCGCCGCAAACTCCCCCGCCGTGGCAAACCGCTGGTCCGGCGCCTTGGCCAGCGCTTTGGCCAGCGCCTGTTCGACGGCGAGGGGGCAGCTGGGCCGCAGGGTCCGCGCGGGGGGCGGCGGCGCGACGGCGTGCTTTGCCAGCATCCCGACGGGCGTAGTCTCACCGAACGGTGGCTGCCCCGTCAGCATCTCGAACACCACGCACGCCAGGCTGTAGACGTCGCTGCGCCCGTCGAGCTCCTGGTCGGCCGCCGCCTGCTCCGGGCTCATGTAGGCGGGCGTCCCGATCGCGAAGCCCACCTCCGTGAGCGTGCCGAGATCGTCGCAACAGGCGCTGATGGCCCGTGCCACGCCGAAGTCGGTGACCATCGCCTGGCCCTCGTTGAACAGGATGTTCTCCGGCTTGATGTCCCGGTGCAGCACGTCCAACCGGTGCGCATAGTCGAGCGCCGAGGCGACGCCGCGGGTGATTGCGGCGATCTCGTCGATTGACAGCGGCCCGTCGCGGCGGAGCCGATCTCGCAGGGTGCCGCCCGTCACGTACGGCATGATGAAGTAGAGAAACCCCTCGCACTCGTCGGAGTCGTGCAGGGGGAGGATGTTGGGATGCGTGAAAGACGCGACGATCCGGATCTCCCGCAGGAACCGCTCCGGGTGGTATCCGGCGGCGGCCAGCTCGGGGTGCAGCACCTTGAGCGCCACCTGGCGGTCGTGTTTCACGTCGCGGGCCAGGTAGACCGTCGCCATGCCGCCGCGACCGATCTCGCGATCGATGGCGTAGCGGTCGCGCAGGGCGGCCTGCAGCCGCTCGGGGACGGGAGGCATGGAGTCTATAAGATGGCCGGGGAACGGGGAACGGGGAACGGGGAACGGGGAACGGAAGACGGCCGCCACCGACCGTGGGGGCACCCTCACCCGGGCTTCCGGGGTGCTGCCCGCCTAGCCCGCCATCCCCCTCCGCAGCAGGTTCTCGGCCAGCGCCGTCTTGTCGTGATCGCTCGCGCTGGTCCACGTCGCGGCGAGGTCGTCCGACGACTTGCCCTGTGGCAGCACCAACCAGCGGTGCTCGTAGTCGGGCCCCACGGCGGTCAACACGATGACCCGCCCGCTCGGACCACGCGGCGTTCCATGCAGATAGTAGGAGACGTCGCCCTCCTCCCAGGCGGCCAACTGCTCGAGAGGGGGCTGCTCAGTGCTCATGTGCCTTGCGAACCTCGCGGTCGAGGACCCGCTGCAGGAATTGTAGCACCGCCACCTCCTCCCTCCGCAAGGCCGCCGGGGTCCCGGATCGATGGTCCTCGCCGTTTGGCGTGGACGGCGGGGGAGGAGGCATCACCTCGCCCTTGAGGTACGCCTCGATGATAGCTGGATGCACGTAGTACTTGCGGCACACGGCCCGCGTATTGCCCAAGTGGCGGGCCACCTCGTCGATCGCCTGTACGACGTTCTTGTTGGCCTGGCGCTCTGAGGGGGCCGGGCCGCGGCGGCTCAGCTCGACGGCCGCGAGGATCGTGCCCGCCCACGTGCGAAAGTCCTTGGCGGTGATGTCGCGTCCGGTGATGTGCCGCAGGTACTCGTTGATGTCGTCCGAGTCGACCTTTTGCCGCCGACCCTCGTCGTCGAGGTACTTGAACAGCTCCAGGCCGGGGAGCTCACGGCAGCTCTGCACGATGCGCGCGATGCGACGGTCGGTGATCGAAGCCGTTCGCGTGACCCCGCTCTTGCCCCGGAACTCGAAGCGCAGCCTCGAGCCCGTGACCTGCACGTGGCGGCGCCTGAGGGTGGTGAGTCCGTAGGACCGGTTGTGCTTGGCGTACGCGACGTTGCCGACGCGGAAGAAGGTGCGCTCCAGCAGCCAGACCACGGTGGCCAGCACCTTGTCCCTGGGGAGCCCGCGGCGCCTGAGGTCGCGCTCCACGCGCTCCCGCACCCGGGGGAGGACCTCGCTGAAGGCGAGCATGCGGCCGAACTTCGACTCGTCGCGTTTCTCGCGGAACCGGGGATGGTAGCGATACTGCTTGCGACCCTTCTTGTCCCGTGCCGTAACCTGCAGGTGGCCGTTCGGGTTGGGGCAGATCCAGACATCGGTCCAGGCGGGGGGGATCGCCAGCGCGTTGAGCCGGCGGCGCTCGGTGCGGCTCTGGATCAGCACGCCGGTCGGCTCGTAGTAGGCCCAGCCACGTCCCACCCGCTTGCGTCGAATGCCGGGCTCGGCGTCCGTCACATAGTCGAGGCCAGCCGCCTTGGCGGTCTCGACGTGGGGGAGGGTGGTCTGAGCGGTCATGGCCCGCAAGAAACGCAGAGATCCGGGGGGGCCGCTGTGACGCACACCCCCAAGATGGGGCCGGAGAGCCTTGCTCTTCAACGTACCATTTCCTACTATGACATGAAATAAAATCGTGACGAGGCGCCGATGGCCGGTCGCGTGGGGCGACCCAAGAAGGAGTTACCGCGGGCGAAGGATCTGTTCACCAAGAGGTTCCGCGCTCTCATGCATCTGGCTCACGAGGGGAATCTCGGAGAGGCGAGCCGGGCGACCGGGCTGTCGTATCCGACCCTGCGGGACCTCTACGTGGGGCGGACGGTGAACCCCAGCTATCGGACCCTCGAGGCCCTCGCGGACACCTATGGAGTGGCACTGGCGTGGTTCCGGGACCCCGAGGAGCCCGAGGAGGTGCCGGTGGAGGGGCGGATCGGCTACCTGCCGCCCGACCCCCATGTGGGCAGCGCCCGCCCGCAGCTGCGCGAGGTTGTCATCCCGTTCGCGGCATGGCCCATGTACCGGGTATTCACGGTGCTGGAGCGGCGGCTGTCCCTGGGGACCCCGCGCCCGGATCGCCCGATCGTGGGCGAGGCGACAGGCGACGCTCTGACCTTCCGCCTCGCGACCTTTCTGTTTCAACCGCTGCTCGCGGCTGAAAAGACCGGCCTCAAGCACCTGATCCTCGAGGGGGCGGGAGGAGGAAACCCCGCCTGGGTGCAGCGCCTCCGGGTGCTGGGGACCATGTGGGAGCTGGCGCTGAACGATCTGCTGTACAGCTAGTGAGCCTTCGGCTCGGCTTGCGCCGGCACGGCCCTTGGCCGATTCTCTAGTAGATCT
>CP070716.1:272749-303279 GCA_020350425.1 Gemmatimonadota bacterium | reverse complement strand
GTCCGCGCGGGGTACACGTCTGCGGACAGGCTCTACACGCGGGGCGGCAGCGCGGGCGGCCTGCTGATGGGCGCGGTCTACAACAAACGGCCCGACCTCTTTGCGGGCGTGATCGCCGCGGTGCCCTTTGTCGACGTGGTCACCACCATGCTGGACGACAGCATCCCGCTCACCACCTCGGAGTACGACGAGTGGGGCAACCCCAACGAGGAAGAGTACTATCACTACATGCTCTCCTACTCGCCGTACGATCAGGTCGAGGCGAAGGATTACCCCAACCTGCTGGTCACCACCGGACTGCACGATTCCCAAGTGCAGTATTGGGAACCCGCCAAGTGGGTCGCCAAGCTTCGGGCGGTGAAGACCGACGACCACCGGCTCATCCTCAAGATCAACATGGAGGCGGGGCACGGGGGTGCGTCGGGTCGGTTCCGCCAGATGCACGAGACCGCGTTCATGTACGCGTTCCTGCTGGATCTGGAGGGTATCGGGCAGTAGCGACCCGCGCCGGGAGGGCCGGCTGCGACGCTGGGCAGGAAGCCGGCCCTACCCCCTGGTCTGTTCGAGCAACTGCTTGCGCCGGCGCGGCGGGAAGCGCTCGATGGCGTAGCGCACGGTGGTGCGCGGGATCGCGGGACCGTGCCGCAGGAGAAACCGTTCCAGGCGTGGCATGTCGGTCTTGCCCGCCTCCCTGAGGAGCCAGCCGCACGCCTTGTGCATGAGGTCCTCCGGGTCGGAGAGGAGGGCGGCAACCAGGGCATACGCCTGGACCAGCCGTTCGCCGCGGCGTGCCGGCAGCACGAACGCAACCACCGCGGCGCGCCGCAGCCACTGGCTGCGCGCGCGGCTCCAGCCGATCAGCCGGGGCTCCAGTTGCGGGTAGCGCGCCGCCAGGGGCGTGAGCACCACGGGCGCCACCGTATCGATCGCCGCCCAGTTGCATAAGTGCCCGTCGGCAATCCACTTACGCGTCGTGGCGAGGAGCGATCGGGGATAGGAATCGCGGAACCGGCCCAGCACCGTGAGTCCGAGCGCCTTGGACTCGAAGTGGCGGCTCCGCACCAGCAGGTCGGCGAAGGCAACGGCCTCGCTCACCCGCCACGCCGGCGCGATCCGCTGGTGCAGTTCCCGCGCCAGGGCCCGGATCGGAGCCGTCTTAATACCCAGCAGGTCGACCTCGTCAACCTGTTTGAAAAAGGTGCGGGATTGCCGGGCGCACTCCGGGTCGGCCATGGAACGCAGGCGGGCTACGGCCTCGCGGGCGAGGTCCGTCGGCGCAGGGGAGTTTCTGGGCGGCATGGGTGATTCCCCGAGTCGGGCACCTGAGGACTATGCGACTATGCTATACGCCGGACGCCACCTCCGACAGCGGCCGGGCGGAACATTTGCTCCCCGGGTATGTTCTATATGACTGGGAGCCCACTCGTGGGGACTGAATGAGCGGACGACGATTTCTGTTGACGGTTGCAAGCATCTCGCTCTTGGGGGCAGGCCTGCTCGGCTTCGCACCTCGGGTCGAGGCACAGTACTTCGGCCAGAACAAGGTCCAGTACGAGAACCTCGACTTCCAGGTCCTCAGGACCGAACACTTCGACATCTACTACTACGACGAGATCGACGTCGCGGTCGAATATGCGGCGCTGATGGCCGAGCGCTGGTACGCGCGGCTCTCACGCCTGCTGAATCACGATCTGTCCGGCCGGCAGCCTCTTATTCTGTACGGCAGCGGCCCCCACTTCCGTCAGACCAACACGCTCCAAGGCGATATCGGTGAGTCCACGGGCGGCGTCACCGAGATTCTCAAGCGGCGCATCGTGCTCCCGTTTGCCGGCCCATTGCCCGAGACCGATCACGTGCTGGGCCACGAGCTGGTCCACGCCTTCCAGTTCGACATCACGGGCGAGGGAGGCGGGATCGCCAAGGCCGGCGTGCCCAGCGTCATGCGCTTCCCGCTGTGGTTCGTGGAGGGTATGGCGGAGTATCTCTCGGTGGGCCCCCGGGACGTCAACACGGCGATGTGGATGCGGGACGCCGTGCGGGCGCCGCTGCCCGACATTCAGCGCCTGAACGATCCGCGGTACTTCCCGTACCGGTACGGGCAGTCGCTGTGGTCCTACATCGCCGGGCGGTGGGGCGACGACGCCGTCGGCCGAATCCTCAAAGCTTCGCGCTCCTCGGGCGGCGCGCCGATGGCGTTCGGGCGCGTGCTGCGGATGAACCCCGACTCGGTGATCTTCGGCTGGCATCAAGCCATGCGCTCCTACTACGAGCCGCTGCTGGATGCCACGGGCCGCGCGGGCGACTACGGACGCCCCGTCATCACGCCGTTCTCCTCGGGAGGCCGGCTCAACGTCGGCCCCTCGCTCTCGCCGGACGGCAGCCGCGTCGTGTTCATCTCGGAGCGTGACCTGTTCTCGATCGACATCTTCTTGGCCGACGCCTTCACCGGCAAGATCATTCGCAAGATCACGAGGAACGACGTCAACCCGCACTTCGAGAGCTTGCAGTTCATCTACAGCGCTGGAGCGTGGGATTACGAGGGGGAGCGCTTCGCATTCGGCGCGGTCTCCAAGGGTCGCCCCGTGCTGACGATTATCGAGGCGGAGTCCGGCAAGAAGCTGCATGAAGTGAAGTTCGACGAGCTGGGCGAGATCTACACGCCGACCTGGTCGCCCGACGGCCGCTACATCGCGTTCTCGGCATTGACCGGCGGGATGTCCGATCTGTTCATGTACGACCTGCAAGAGGAGCAACTGCTTCGGCTCACCAACGACGTGTTCGGCGACCTGCAACCCGCCTGGTCCCCCGACGGAAGCCAGATCGCGTTCGCGACCGATCGGTTCAGCACCGGAGTATCCAGCCTGATGTACGGGGAGTTCCGGCTGGCTCTGCTGGACCCGTCCACGATGGCCATTCGGCCGGTCGCCGGATTCCCACAAGGGAAGCACATCAACCCCCAGTGGACGCCTGATGCGAGCGGCCTCTATTTCATCTCGGACCGCAACGGGATCTCGAACGTCTACCGCACCGATTTGGCGACCGGCGAGATGTTCCAGCTCACCAACGTGTTCACGGGCGTCAGCGGCATCGCCGGCATCAGCCCCGCGATCAGTGTGGCTGCCGTCACCGGTGAGCTGGCCGTCACGGTGTACGAGGAGGACGCCAACTCGATCTTCCTGATCGACGAACCCGAGGTGCTCGTGGGCGGCCCGGTGCTCGGCGAGTTCGCGATCGATCCGGCGGTGCTCCCACCGCACGACCGACTCAGCGATGACGTGCAGAGCCTGCTCGCCAACGCGTTCTACGGTCTGCCGCGGGATCGCGAGGACTTCGAGTTGACCGACTACAAGCCGAAGTTCGCGCTCGACTACATCGGGCAGCCCTCGCTGGCCGTCGGAGCCGACCGGTTCGGCACGTACATCGCCGGAGGGGCGTCGTTCTTCTTCAGCGACATGTTGGGGGGCCACAACATTGCCACCGCCCTGGAGATCCGCGGGAGCTTCAAGGACGTGGGTGGCCTCATCGGGTACACGAACCTGAACAAGCGGCTCAACTGGGGCGTCTCGGTGCAGCAGATCCCGTACATCACGGGTCAATCCTACCTGTTCACCGATTCGACCGGGGCGCTCGTCGAGCGTACCCTCATCCGCCGGCAGGCATTCCGTCAGGTCGGCGGCGTGGCGGCCTATCCACTCAACCGCGCCCAGCGACTCGAGTTGAACGGGCGCTTCATGAACATCGGCTACAGCTACGAGGCGCGGGACCGGATCTTCAATCCGATCACCTTCGAGCAGATCGACCAGCGGGAGACCGACCTCGCTGCCCCGCCCGACCTCAACCTGTTCCAGGCGAGCGTCGCGCTCGTGTATGACAACTCGCTGTTCGGCGTGACCAGCCCGATGCTCGGCCAGCGCTACCGGATCGAGGTCGGTGGTACCTACAACGACCTGGACTACGCCACGGGAATCTTGGATTACCGCAAGTACTTGATGCCAGCCCGGCCCCTGACCGTGGCCTTCCGCCTGCTGCACAACGGGCGCTACGGACCGGACGCCGACACGCTGACCCTCTCCCCGTTCTACCTGGGATACGACGGCATCGTGCGCGGATACGACTTCAGCTCGTCCGACTTCGCCGAGTGCGTCGCGGCCGGCGGCCTCACGGGGAGCGAGGACGTCTTCACCTGCACCGCGTTCGACAATCTGTACGGCTCGAAGATGCTGCTGGCCAATCTCGAGCTGCGCTTTCCACCCCTGGGGCTGCTCGGGATCGGGGACGGACTGTTCGGCTACCTCCCGATCGAAGCCTACGTGTTCGGCGACGGCGGGCTCGCGTGGTACGGCCAAGACCAGTTGACGCTGTCGCCGGGGTTCGACGATCGCGCCTGGTGGGAGGGCGGCGACAGCCGGCCGGTGTTCAGCGTGGGGGGAGGCCTCAGGATGAACTTCTTCGGTTTCCTGGTGCTCGGGGTGCACTACGTCTACCCCTTCAACCGCACCAAGGGCGGCCACTTCCAGTTCACCTTCGTGCCGGGCTTCTAGCGAACGACTGCGAGCCGAGCGCGGAACGAGAAACCCCGGGCGACGCCGCCCGGGGTTTTGTTGTTGCTGATGCCGTGCGGCGGCCGGAGCTACCGCTCCGGCCAACGCTCCCGCCGGCGGGCCTCCAGTACCCGCTCGACTCTCCGCGCCGCGGCGTGCAGCGGCGACTCGTTACCCGCGGCTGCCTCGCTGAAGATCTCCTCGAGAGCACGCTCGAAGCCGGCAATACGATCGCGAATCTGAGCCTCGGTCTGCTCGCCACGGCCCAGGAGCGGGAGGGCCGTCGCCCCGCCGGCGTTGATGACGTAATCCGGAGCGTAGAGAATCCCCCGGGCGTACAGTTGCTCCGCATCCTCCGGCCGGGACAGCTGGTTGTTCGCCGATCCGGCAACGATGCGACACCGGAGCGCGGGGATCGTCTCGGCGTTCAGGGTGGCACCCACCGCGCACGGGGCGTACACATCGCACGGCGTGTTATACACGTCTTGGGCAGCGACGACCTCTCCCCCCACCTCGGACGCCATTGCCCCCGCGCGCTCGGCCTCGATGTCACTCACGAGAATCCGGGCGCCGGAATCGTGCAGCAGGCGAGCGAGGGGCCTGCCCACGTCGCCGACGCCCTCGATCAGCACGGAGCGCCCCGTCAATTCGTTGCTGCCGAACGTGTGCCGCACCGCTGCGCGGATCCCCGCCCACACGCCGAGCGCCGTGTAGGGCCCCGGGTCGGCGGTCTCCCCCTGCCGGGTACCGCCGTGCACGTGCGCCGTCTCCTGGGCAATCACCGCCATGTCTTCGGGCGTCGTGCCGAGGTCGGGACCGCAGGCGTACGCCCCACGGAGGGAGTCGATCAACCGCCCGAACCGGCGCAGCAGACCCTCGCGCTCGGCTCCCTCCAAGCGGCGCGGCACCGCCAACACGCTCTTCCCCCCACCGAGATCGAAACCGACGGTCGCCCACTTGCACGTCATGCCCTCTGCGAGACGCATGGCGTCCCGCAGCGCATCCTCAGGACTGCCGTACACCTTCATGCGACAGCCACCCATGGCAGCGCCGAGCGTCGTGTCGTGAATCGCGATGAACATCCAGGCCTGGGCCGCACGATCGTACCGCGCCACGACGGCCTCTCCCGACCACGCCTCGATGAGCTTCTGCATGGAGGGCAAAGCTAGCTGGCGCTCCTGACGCACGGTAGACTAGCGGGATAGGGCCGTAGTGCGGGCACTCCCGCGGGCCGAAACCACGAAGCAGATCCCAGTGGAGGAGCCATGACCCGTCGCGTCATCGTGATGCTCAGTCTTGTCACACTGACATGGGCCTGTGGCGAGCCGGGAGCGCGCGAGCTCCCGGTCCTGCCAGGTGGAGCCGAGGCCGTGACCCTGTTGGGCGACACCGTGTCACCGCCCGCCCTGACGCTGGAGGTGCGGCAGGAACGCGAGGCCCGGCTCGCGCAGGCGCGCCGCGCTTGGGAGGCGGCGCCGGAGAACGCCGACTCGATCATCTGGCTGGGACGACGGCTGGCCTACCTCGGGCGCTACCGCGAGGCCATCGAGGTCTACACCGCGGGCCTCTCACAGCACCCGGGCGACGCCCGACTCTACCGCCACCGTGGACATCGCTACATCACGCTGCGCGACTTCGACGCCGCCATCGAGGACCTCGCGTACGCGGCCAGGCTGGTGGCCGGCCAGGCCGACGAGGTGGAACCCGACGGCCTCCCCAACGAGCGCGGCATCCCCACCAGCACGCTGCAGTCCAACATCTGGTACCACCTGGGGCTCGCCCACTACCTCAAGGGGGACTTCGAGCGCGCGGCGACCTCTTACCGCATGTGTCTCGGCGTGTCGGCCACCGAGGACATGGTCGTCGCCACCAGCCACTGGCTCTACATGACGCTGCGGCGGCTCGACCGCGAGGAGGAGGCCGAGGCCGTGCTCCAGCCGATCCACGCGGACATGGATATCATCGAGAACGACGGCTACCACCGCCTGCTGCTGATGTACAAGGGGGAGCTCACGCCGGAGGATCTACGGCAGGACACGGGGTCGGACGACCCACTGGCCGACGCCACGATGGGATATGGCGTCGGGAACTGGCATCTGTACAACGGGCGGCCCGGCGAAGCCGAGGCCGTGTTCCGGCGGATCCTCGCGGGTGACCAGTGGGCCGCGTTCGGGTACCTCGCCGCGGAGGCGGAGCTGGCGCGCGCGACCCAGTAGGGTTCAGGCCGCGCGCGCCAGCACCGGCTACCGTCGCTGGACCGTCACCCCGCCGTTGGTGGTGAAGGCTCGCAGTAGCGTGCCTCCGGCGCCCAGGTCCACCGACAGCCGGCGGTCGATGCGGCCCTGCACCGTCACGGGAAAGTCGAACCGCATGCCGCCGTTGGTGGTGCCGGTCTCGAGCCGGGCGTTGTAGCCGTCGGGGATCGTGAGCCTCACACCGCCGTTGGTGGTGCGCACGTCGAGCCCAGTGCCCCGCCACTCGGACCCGGCCAGTTCGATGTGGAGCCCGCCGTTGGTGGTGCGGCCCCGCACGTCACCGCCCACGGCCGTCAGCCGGACGCCGCCATTGGTGGTATTGAACTCGATGTCCCCCGCCACATCCTCGATTCTGATCCCGCCGTTGGTGGTCTCCAACGCGAGATCGGAGTGGCGCGGCGCGAAGACGCGGAAGCTCACCGACCACGATGCGTGCCGTCCCGTGCGCGGGCCCTCGGCGGTGATCCTCCCGCCGGTCAGCACCTCCACCTCCTTCACGAGGCGGCGGGCATCATCCATCTGGTCGGCCTGCCCGCTGACCCGGGCCAGGACGCGGATCTCGTTGCGGTCCCACCCCTCAACGGCGATGCCACCGTTGGGCGCGGCATCGACGACGAGACGGTCCGTGACGCCAAGCGTAAACTCGCGGACCTCGCAGTAGCGGTCATAGTCGCGGTCGGAGTGGCTGTCACGACACCAATCCTGATCCTCGGCCAGGGGCTGCTGGGCGGCCACGCTGCCCGCGGCGAGACCGAGTGCCGCGAGGCCCGCCACGAGGTACGACGTTGCCTTCTGGAACATTGGAGCGCTCCGTCTGGGGATCCAGTCGTTAGACAACCCGACGGGCGAGAAGGTTGCCCCCGGCGACCGCGCAAGAGGGGCCGCGCCAGCCCAGGAGCGGAAACACTGCTACTGCCTCGTGCGTCATTCGGGTACCGCCGCGGTCGGCGGCCATCCCCGGGCACGGCTTGACGGGGGGCGTCACCACCGGCTAACTGATACAGCTTCGACCATCCGTAGGAGAACTCCGATGAAACGACATCACGTGTCCGTCCTCTCCGCGTGGACCGTGCTCGCCGTGGCGGGCCTCTCGCTCGCGGCCTCGCCGCTGGCCGCCCAGTCCGCGGCCGGGATCGACATTCCGTACGAAAAACACGTGCTCGACAACGGGCTCACGCTGATCATCCACGAGGACCACAAGGCCCCCATCGTGGCGGTGAACGTGTGGTACCACGTAGGCTCGAAGAACGAGAAGGTGGGGCGCACCGGCTTTGCCCACCTGTTCGAGCACCTCATGTTCAACGGGTCCGAGCACTACAACGATGACTACTTCAAAGTGCTCGAGCCACTGGGCGCCACCGATCTGAACGGGACCACCAACGAGGACCGCACCAACTACTTCCAGAACGTGCCCACCTCGGCGCTGGACGTCGCGCTGTGGATGGAATCGGACCGCATGGGCCACATGCTCGGCGCGATCGACCAGGCGAAGCTGGACGAGCAGCGCGGGGTGGTGCAGAACGAGAAGCGGCAAGGGGAGAACCAGCCGTACGGCAAGGCCTGGATCACCATCGCCGAGAACACCTTCCCCGCGGGCCACCCCTACTCGTGGAGTGTCATCGGCTCGATGGAGGACCTCTCCGCCGCGAGTCTCGAGGACGTGCATGAGTGGTTCCGGACCTACTACGGCGCGGCCAACGCGGTCCTGTCCGTAGCGGGGGACGTGGACCCGGACGTGGTCAAGGCCAAGGTCGAGCGCTACTTCGGCGACATCCCGTCGGGTCCGCCCGTCACCAAACACCAGGCGTGGGTGGCGCAGCGCACGGGCACGCACCGGCAGGTGATGCAGGACCGGGTGCCGCAAGCGCGCATCTACATGGTGTGGAACACGCCGGAGATGAACGCGACTGAGGCGGCCTATGTCGAGCTGATCGCCGACCTGCTGGCCTCCGGCAAGACGTCGCGCTTCTACAAGCGCCTGGTGTACGACGATCAGATCGCTACCGACGTGGTCGCGTACCACGACTCGCGCGAGATCGGCAGCCAGCTCCTCGTCTGGGGTACGGCCAAGCCCGACATGGACCTGGCACAGGTGGAGCGAGCGATGGACGAGGAACTCGCACGGCTCATCGCGGAGGGACCCACCGCCGATGAGCTGCAGCGCGTGAAGACCCAGTACCGGGCGGGCTTCATCCGCGGCATCGAGCGGATCGGCGGCTTCGGCGGTACGTCGGACGTGCTCGCCATGAGCGAGGTCTACGGCGGGAGCCCCGACGCCTACCAGCGCTGGCTGGCCGACATCCAGAACGCGACCCGCCAGGACATCCAGGGCGCAGCACAGCGGTGGCTCTCGGACGGCGTGTACAAGCTGGAGGTGCATCCCTTCCCCGAGTATACGACCCTCGCGTCAGACGTGGACCGCACCACGGGCGTACCGGCGGCCGGCGATCCCCCCGTGGCAGAGTTCCCCACCATGCAGCGCGCCACCCTGTCGAACGGCCTGGAGGTTGTGCTGGCCCAGCGGGAGGCCGTGCCGGTGGTCTACCTGCGCCTGCTGGTGGATGCCGGCTACGCAGCCGACCAGTTCGGCACGCCCGGCTCGGCGAGCCTCGCGATGTCCATGTTGGACGAGGGCACCGGCCGGCGCTCGGCGCTCGAGATCAGCGACGAGCTGGACAGGCTCGGCGCCACGCTGGGCACGGGCGCGAACCTGGACATGGCCACGGTCTCCATGTCGGCGCTGACGGAGAATCTGGACGCCTCGCTCGACATCTACGCAGACGTCGTGCTCAACCCGTCGTTCCCCGAGAACGAGTTCCAGCGGCTGCGGCAGATGCGCCTGGCGCAAATCCGGCAGGAGAAGGCGCAGCCATTCGGCATGGCGTTGCGCACCCTGCCGAGGTTGCTGTACGGCGACGGGCACGCGTACGGGAACCCGATGACCGGGTCGGGAACCGAGGCCTCGATACAGAGCATGACCCGCGACGACCTGACGCAATTCCATCAAGCCTGGTTCAAGCCCAACAACGCCACGCTCATCGTGGTGGGCGCGACCACGATGGACGAGATCCAACCCAAGCTGGAACGGCTGTTCCGTGACTGGCGGAGCGGCGAGGTGCCCCAGAAGAACCTGGCCACGGTCGATCAGAAAGCTTCCTCGGCCGTCTACATCATGGACCGGCCGGGCGCGATTCAGTCGGTGATCTTCGCCGGGCACGTGGCGCCGCCCAAGGCCAACCCAGACGAGATCGCCATCGAGATCATGAATGCCGTTCTGGGCGGCGACTTCAGCGCGCGGATCAACATGAACCTGCGCGAAGGGAAGCATTGGTCCTACGGGGCCGGGAGCATGTTCTGGGACGCCGAGGGTCAGCGTCCGTTCTTCGTCTACGCTCCGGTGCAGAGCGACAAGACGAAGGAGGCCATGTTCGAGATCCACAAGGAGCTGAGCGACATTCGGGGTCCGCGACGCGCCACGGACGACGAGCTCTCGTTCGCCAAGAACTCGCAGACGCTCACGCTCCCCGGCTCCTGGGAGACCAACATCGAGGTGGCCGGCTCGATCACCGAGATCGTGCGGTTCGGGCTGCCGGAGGACTACTTCGAGACCTACCCGATCGAGGTGCGGGCGCTCTCGCTGAGCGACATCAATGCCGCGGCCGACAGGGTGATCCAGCCCGATCGGCTCGTATGGGTGGTGGTCGGCGATCGCGAGCAGATCGAGCCCGGCATTCGCGAGCTCGGGTTCGGCCCGATCTACGAGATCGACGGAGACGGCAACGTGACGCGCGAGCTGGCGACACAGTAACCGCAGGGAGGCCAGAAACGGACGGCGGGGAGCGGCGCGAGCTGCTTCCCGCTCTCTGTTTCAGGGTATCGCCCAGCCCTTATCTTAGTCTCACTATGGAACCGCTAGTGCGCCTGATTCAGGCCATGGGCCCCATCGCCGTCGCGCTGACCTTCCTGCTCTCGGTCATCGCCTCGGCTCACGTGGTCCTGTACAAGCGAGACTCGCGGGCCGCCGTGGGATGGGTGGGGCTGATCTGGCTCGCTCCCGTCGCCGGCTCCGTACTGTACGCGCTGCTCGGCATCAACCGGATCCGCCGGCAGGCGGTCACGCAGCGCACCGCACGGCTGGGGACCGCGGGCGGGACGGCGCTCCCCCCGGCGACCCCCCGGCCCGAGCTGCTGCCGCCCGAGGTGCAGCACCTGCACCCCCTCGCCGAGCTGGTCGACCGCATTTCGGCTCGCCGCATCAAGTCGGGCAACGCCGTCACGCCCCTGGTGAACGGGGACGAGGCATATCCGCAGATGCTCGCGGCGATCGAGGAGGCCCAGCTCACCGTCGCGCTGAGTACGTACATCTTCGACAACGATCAGGTGGGCCGGCAATTCCAGGAGGCCCTCCAGCGGGCGGTCGAGCGCGGTGTGGAGGTCCGGGTCCTCATCGACACGGTGGGGGCTCGCTACTCGTGGCCACCCATCTGGCGCTCGCTGAGGCAGCGCGAGGTTCCGGTAGCGCTCTTCGGACGGACGCTGTGGCCCTGGCGGATGCCGTACCTCAACCTGCGGAACCACCGCAAGCTGCTGGTCGCTGACGGCCGTGTCGGCTTCACCGGCGGCATGAACATCCGCCAGGGCCACGTGCTGCAATCCCAGCCGCGTCACCCGGTCGCGGACCTGCACTTTCGTCTCCAGGGACCGGTGGTGGCGCAGCTCATGCGGACGTTTGCCGACGACTGGCTGTTCACGACCGGCGAGCTGCTGGACGACATCACCTGGTACCCACCGCTCGACGAGGCCGGCAGCGTGGTCGCCCGCGGCCTCAATGATGGCCCGGACGAGGACTTCGAGAAGGCCCGGTTCGTGTTCCTCGGAGCCTTGGCCTGCGCCCAGAAGTCGGTGCGCATCGTGACCCCGTACTTCATCCCCGACCAGGGGCTGATCTCCGCCTTGGACGTGACCGCCCTCCGCGGGGTGAAGGTGGAGATCCTGCTGCCGGAGGCGAGCAACCTCGCGCTGGTGCAGTGGGCGTCCACGGCGCAGCTCTGGCAGGTCCTGGCGCGTGGGTGCAGGGTGTACTTCACACCGCCGCCGTTCGACCACTCCAAGCTCATGGTGGTGGACGACGGCTGGGCGCTCTTCGGCTCGAGCAACTGGGACGCCCGCAGCCTCAGACTCAACTTCGAATTCGGGGTGGAGTGCTACGACGCCGCCCTCGCCGCCCAGCTCAACGCGCTGATCGAGCAAAAGCTCGCGCGGGCCCGCGAGGTCACCAGCGCCGAGCTCAACGGGCGCAGCCTGCCCGTCAAGCTGCGGGACGGCATCGCCAGGCTCGCGGCGCCGTACCTCTAGGCCCTTCGGCACCGCCGGTCAGTGCCAGGTCGCGCCCATCGTGAACAGCAACGACGCGTTCGTCTCCCGCTCGAGGAACTGCACCAGCAGGTCCACGTTGGGTGTCACGTAGAAGTTGCCGCCCAGCCTGAAGTCGAACCCCGAGCCGAGCGTGACACCCACTCCCTGACGATCAGCCGGCCCGGCCTGGGCCACTCCCCACCCCCCCTTCAGGAACCAGGGACCGCTCGCGAACGGATACACCAACGCCGCTGCCGTGACGTTGACGCGCTCACTCTGCCCCCCGGAGTCGTTGAACCACCCCAGGACCTCGCCCCCGAACAGCACGTGCTGGCTCACCGTGCCACCCATCCGCAGATACACCGAGTGGCCGCGCCCGACCGTCCCGAAGTCCCATTGCCACGTTTCCCACCCGCCCCCGGCACCGAAGGCGATCCAGAAACCCCGGTACTTTGGCTGCTCCTGGGCCTGCACGGACGCCGCCGCACAGGCGGTCAGGACTCCCGCCACGAGAAGACCGATTGCGTGCCGCATGGCTGCCTCCCAGCAAGTGTTGCTTCCACGCTCTCACGCGTCGTCAGCGGCAAGCGGCGTGCCGTCCAGCGGATGAACTCCCAACCCGTTGCCAAATAGTCGGTTATGCATGAGGGCCAGAGTCACGCTCGGCCGTGAATGCCCTCTCCGGTGGACACCCGGCGGCCCGGTATCCGGAAACCAACGCACGTCGTCCACCCGTAGCTCAACCAAACGGCACGATCCTGCATCTAATCTGGGTGAGGAGTCTCACCAGACGCCGGAGCACCAATCATGAGAAGCCTACTCGCTATTGGCACCCCCACCGTCATGCTGGCCGCTCTCGCGCTCAGCCCCGCGCCGCAACAGCAAACGGTCGAGGGGCGCTGGGACGCCGAGGCGCGGTCGTGGGACGACCAGAGCCGCGTCCAGCTCGATCTGAGGGCCGAGATCGACGGCCGCCGCTCGCACCACGGCAACACATTCCGGACCGAGGAGCTGCCGGGCCTCGATCTGTGGAGCCGCGGCGCGGGGCCGGTACAGTTCCAGCTCACCCGGGAGGCCGGCACGATCGCCTTCACGGGAGAGCAGGAGGGGGACGAGGCGTCGGGCCGCTTCGTCTGGACCAGGAGCGACAGGTTCGTCGAGCGCATGGCCGGGCTCGGCTACTCCGGTCTCACAACGCGCGACCTCTTCTCGATGACGCTGCTGGATGTCACCACCGGTTTCGTCACCGCCATGCAGGAGCGCGGCTACCGCGCCGCGACGACGCGCGATCTGATCCGGATGCGCATTCACGGCGTCAGCGCCGAGTTCGTCGATGGGCTGGCCGAGGCGGGCTATGACGACCTCTCGATCGATGATCTCGTGCGGTTCCGGATCCACGGGGTGTCGGTCGACTACATCACGGCCATGGCGGGGTACGGGTACACCGACCTGTCGGGTGAGGAGCTCGTGCGGTTCCGCATCCACCGCGTCACCCCCGAGTACGTCGAGACGATGGCCGCCGCGGGATTCGACCACCTGACGGCCGACGACATCGTGCGCATGCGGATCCACGGCGTGAGTCCGCAGTTCATCGAGCAGCTCGGCGAGCTGGGCTACACCGATCTGTCGGCGGAGGATCTGCGGAAGGCACGCATTCACGGGGTGAGCGCTGACTTCATTCACGACATGGCCGGGCTCGGGTTCGAGCTCTCCATGGACGAGCTGGTACAGATGCGGATCCACGGGGTGAGCGCGGAGTGGGTCGGAGGCTTCGCGGGGCTGGGGTACGACGATCTCAGCTCCAGCACGCTACGCCGCATGCGGATCCACGGTGTGAGCCCGGATTTCGTGCGCGAGATGGCTGCAGTGGGATACGAGAGCGTGCCGACCGAGACGCTCATTCGGTTCCGCATCCACGGGGTGGACGCCGACTTCGTGAAGGAGCTCGAGGAACACAACTTCACGGGCCTGTCGGCCGAGGATCTGGTGCAGGCACGAATCCACGGCGACTGGATGCGGCGCTCCCGGAGACCGTGACTCCGGAGCGGCAGCGCCGGCCTCGATGCCAAGAACCCCGGGCTTGCGCCCGGGGTTCTTGACTTGGGGACCGGACGCCGCGCCCGCTCAGCACCACTTCACGCGCACGCGGTACTCCACGGTCGTCTCACCCCGAGCGGGCACCGTCACCGTGTAGCTGAACGTGAAGGCGTCCATCTTCTTCCACTCGTGGCTGGAGCTGAGAACCTCCCAGTCACCACCGACCGGTTCCACGATCTGCACCTCGGCCGTCTCGTCCTTGTGGTTGCGCAACGTGATCTCCCAGCTCGACTCCGACACACACCCGCTGATCACGCGGTACTCCGTCTGGCGGCGGTCGCCCACGACATCGAACGCCTCGCCCATCTTGACCCGCACCCGCTCGTCGCGCGGCGTGTGGTCGATCCGGTCCTCTCCGATGAACTGTTGGGACCCTTCGCTGTCGGCCTTGTAGACGCGCACGACGCCCCGGGGCAGCGGCACGCCGAGGTTGTTGTCTTCGCTGTTCTGGAAGTCGAGATACACGCCGACTTTGTGATTCGACTGGATCTGGCCGTAGGAGCCGCGGAACCAGTACTGCTGACCGTAGAAGATGAGCCGCTTGTCGATGCCCACCCGCTCGCCTTCCAGCAGCGTCACCTGCTTCTGCTCGTTCTGCCGCAAGGTGGTGGGGCGCTGCAGCGTGTAGAGGTGGTACTCGAAGAAGCTCTCCTCGGCGAACTGCGCCTCGGACACCTGCGCCGCCCGGAGCGCATCCGCCTCCATGCGGCCGCGCATCCCGGCCGTGACGCGCTGCACGTCGCCCGCCACCAACTTGAGGCGCGCGTTCTCGTACGTGGTCCCGCTCTGGTTGGTGAGGGTGACCCAACCGGTCAGGTCGCCGAGCGTGTCGTCCTCGTTGATCACGAACACGTAGTCGGCCTTCCAGTTGAGGCCGTGCGTCAGGTACGATGCCTCGATGCGCTGCCGGGCCTCGCGGCTGTCCAGCAGCCACACCAGGGTCGGCTTGGCAATCAGGTTGTCCGGAATCTCCGGAAACGCAAAGCGGCCCGGATAGTTGAAGGTGATCTCGTCGCCGATCTTGAGTATCGGCCCCCCGTTCACCGAGAGCACCTCGGCTTCGAGCACCTCATCCTCGCCCGTCTTGGAGTTGTAGCGGTACACCCTGACGGTGCGACCCACGTACTTCTCGAGCAGCTTCTGCGGGTTGAGGAGGTCGTACTGGTAGTTCTGCTCCAGCACGCGCAGGCCGCCCTGCTGCCCCAACGCCTTGATGTGCACCGTCTCGGGCTGGATCTGGGCCGCCACGTCACGGAACTCCAGGTTCACGGCGCCCCGCACCAGCGTGACGTCGCGCACCTCCCGCACGAGACCGAAGTTCTGGTTGTAGACCGTGATGGCCACCTCCCGCCGCTGATCGGCCCCGGAGTGCACGGTCGGGATGTCCTGACCCACTGCGGCGACCGGCCACAGGCCGAGCAGGAGTCCCAGCCACCAGTGATTGCGATGCTTGGTAGACATGCTTTGCTCCTCGGATCGCTGTCTACGTCCCATGACGTCCCAGTCCGGGATCCTTGCACACGACCGCAGACGGCTGGGCGGATCGCGCGGTGTGTCCCGCTCCGCTCCGCGCTACCACCGGTCCTGGATCGCCCGAGCCACGTGGTCGGCGATCGCCATGATCGTGAGCATCGGGTTGACCCCGCTGGAGGTGGGAAACGAGCTCCCGTCGGCAACGTACAGCCCCTTGAGCTCGTGCGCCTCACCGCTCTCGCCGACCACCGAATCGGCCGGCGAGCGTCCCATCCTGGCACTCGCCACCTGGTGGAAGGTGATGTAGGACATCCGGCAGTAGCGGTATCCCCGCGCGTCCGCCGCCGCCATGAGACGATCGAGCCAGAGGGGCTCGCTCGTCCGCGCGCGGGCCGGGGGCGTCTGGAGGGTGAAGATCTCCCGGGCCCCCGCCGCCGCGAGCACCTGCGCGGCCCCGCGCACCGCCTCACGCACGTGGCGGGCGTCGAACCGCGACAGCTCGTAGTGCACCCTGGGCCGGCCGTCACGCCCCACGACCACACGCCCGGGGTCGCGGTCGCGCAGCAGCACGCCACACAGCCCGTAATGGTCGATTCCCGCAACATCCTGCCGGAACTGGTGCGCGCTCTCCCACCCGAAGGCGCTCGCGGCCAGCACGAAGTGCGCGGGCGCGGTCTCGAACTTGGCGCCGTACCCGGCGTGCTGATCGGCGAACTGGTCCGAGTAGCGCGTCTGCAGCGAGCCTTCCCACGGGGTGACCCGCTCCGGGAACACGCCCATCACCGCGGTGGCCGGATGCAGCCGCAGGTGCCGCCCGACGTTGCGGTTGGCCAACCCGGAGCGCCTCAGAATGGCGGGGGTATGGATGCCCCCCGCCGCGGCAACCACGGCGCGTGCGTGCACCGTGAGACGGTGGCGTGAGCCGCCCGGCCCCCTGACGGTCGCCGCCACGCCGCTGGCCCGGCCCCGCTCGTGCAACACCCGCTCCACCTCACAGCCCACGACCATCCGGGCGCCGGCCGCCGCCGCGTCGGCGAGATAGGTGCGCGCCGTGGAGTTCTTGGCGCCGTGGCGGCAGCCGTAGCCGCAATAGCCGCACTCCAACCCCTCCTTGCAGTCGGTGACGTTGCGCGGCATCACGTCCACATGCCAGTCGAGCGCTCGGAGCCCCTGCTCCAGCAGCTCGTCGCGCCGCCCCGGGGTCGTCCATCGCGTACCGACATTGACGCGGGCGCTCACCCGGTCGAACGACTCGGTGAAGCGATTGCTCGTGAACAGGGAGAGACCCGACACTTCCTCCCACTCGTGCCGCACCTTCTCCGGGAGTGGGAAGCTCGTGGAGTAGTTGATCACGGTGCCGCCCCCCAAGCAGCTCCCCGCCAGGACCGGCATGGAGCCGCTCTGGGTCATGACCAACCCCCCGTCCAGGTAGAGCGAGCTCAACATCTCCCCCTCGACCTGGCTCATGTCGCGCGATCCCGGATTGGGGCCCTTCTCCAGCACGACGACGCTCCTCCCGGCCGCGGCGAGGACCCCCGCCACCACCCCGCCCCCGGCTCCCGACCCGACGACCACCACGTCACACTCGAGCGTGGTATCCCGCTCGATCGGGAGCGTGGGGAGCGGCTCGATCGCCTGCTCGGGCTGCGGCAGCGGCCCCGGATACCCCACGTGGCGCCAGGCCGGGTTGGAGCCGTCGGTCACGGGCCATCCGTAATAGGCCACGTGCGCCAACCGCTTCAACGCCTGGAAGCCGGCTCGCCTGAGGGGCAGTCGCGAGTGGGCCCAGCCGCGCAGTACCATCTCCCGTGCGGCGGGGGGTAGACGGGTGAGGGAGGCGGGCCGGCCGCTCAGGACGAGGTTGGCGAGCGGAGACCCCAAAGCGTCGAGCAACGTGCGAATGCGCGATCGGTCGCGCGGATCGGCCAACGAGGCAATCAGCTGCTCTACCCGGGCTGCGGTGCCGGCGCGCGCCGCACCCGTCGCAAAGAAGCCCTCGGGATCATCGTCGCGGCGAATCTCGGGTAGCAGGGTCTCGCACACCGCGGCCAGCACGGCGCGCTGGCGATCGTTCAGTGGCGTGTCGGTTGGGCGGGATGGCATGGTGACTAATGTGCGGCGGACGCCTCGCCCGGAGCAACCTCTCGCGACCGCGCTGCCGAGGCTGATCGGGCCGCGGCGTAGTAGATTGCGGGATGCGACTCGCAGCCTCCGATTTCAACACCTACCATCGTCCCTCCCGCTGCGAGCTGCGCGTGTACCTGCGGCACCGGGGAGAGTTGGAGGAGGAACCGGGGGAGTACGAGGCCGTGCTGCGGCGCCTGGGACAGCGTCACGAGCGGCAGCACCTGGCGTCCCTGGGCCCGGTGGTCATGCTGGACACCGGGTCACGGGAGGAGCGCGAGCGACTCACGCGGCAGGCCGTGACCGATGAGCAGGAAGTCGTCTATCAGCCCGCGCTGAGCTCCGCGCTGGAGATCGACGGTCAGCGCTGGGAGGTGGTGGGCGACCCCGACCTACTCATCAAGTGGGGGAAGGGCTATATCATCCGCGACTGCAAGATCTCGCAGCGCATTACCCACCGCGACCATCCCGAGATCCACTACCAGCTCGAGCTGTACGGCTGGCTCTACGAGCGCACCTTCGGCGAGCCGCCGGTCGCCCTGGAGGTCTACAACGGAGCTGGGGAGATCACGCAGCTGGCCTTCAAGGGCGGGACGCGCGCGCTGCAAGAACTGGAGGCGATCGCTCGCGTGAAGCAGGCCAAGCACCCCCCGTACACCCCCGTGGGTTGGACCAAGTGCCAGCAGTGCGCCTTCCGCTACCGATGCTGGCCGGAGGCGGTGGAGCGCAAGGACGTCTCCCTCGTGTACGGCCTGCACCAGTGGATGGCGCTGGAGCTGCGCAAGGAAGGGATCGAGACCTACACCGAGCTGGTGCAGCAGTATTCGGCGGAACGGCTGGCCCGCCTCACCAAGCCTAGCGCCGCGCACGGCGGGAAGGTGGGCAAGCGAGCGTCGTCGATCCTGCGCATGGCGCGCGCGCTGAGCACGGGAGAGGAGATCCTGATCGCCCCCCCCGAGATCCCGGAGCACCCCAATTACGTGATGTTCGATCTGGAGGGCATGCCGCCGCAGCTCCAGGAGCCCGCCAAGATTTACCTCTGGGGGCTGCAGGTGTACGGCGAGCGACCGGGCGAGTTTCGGTGCGCGCTGGCGGACTTCGGCCCCGAGGGCGACCGCAACGCCTGGTTCGAGTTCCTCGAGCAGGCACGCGACATCTTCGAGCAGCACGGCGACCTGCCGTTCGTGCATTGGTACTCGTACGAGAAGACCAACATCGAGATGTACCTCGACCGCTACGGCGACCCCGAGGGCACCGCGGCTCGGGTGCTCGACAACCTGCTCGACCTGCTGCCCGTGACGCTGGAGTCCGTCGCGCTGCCGCTGTCGAGCTACAGTCTCAAGGTGGTCGAGCGGCACATCGGGTACGAACGCTCTCTGCGGGAGACGGGCGGCGATTGGGCCATGGCGCGGTACGTCGAAGCGGTGGAAACTGAGGACGAGACGGAGCGGCAAGCGCTGATGAAGATGATCATCGCGTATAATCGGGAAGATCTGGAGGCGATGTGGGGCGTGATGCAGTGGCTCAAGGACAGGGCGGCGCCAGCGGTGCCCCTCAGGTTGGTCGAGTAACGTGACCGGCGCGTGGCGGGCAGGCGTGCTCCTGGCAGCGGTGGCGTGGGCCTGCTCGGCGGCCAGCCCCCTGCAGGTCGGGCAGGTCGAGTTGACCTTCCTCGACGTGGGACAGGGCGACGCCATCCTGATACGCTCGCCCGAGGGCAAGCTGGCCCTGGTGGATGCCGGAAGGGCGTTCCCGGCCGAGGCACTCCAGCGACACGGCGTCGGTGACCTCGACCTCGTGGTCGCCACTCACCCCCACGCGGACCACATCGGGGGAATGGCCGGCGTGCTGCGTGCCCTGACCCCGCGCTTCTATCTGGACAACGGGGTGCCGCACACCACGTCGACGTACGCATTCGTCATGGCGTACCTCCAGCAGTCCGACATCACGTACCTCCAGGCGACCGACCGGTCCCTCGCGCTGGGATCGGTCACGCTGCGCATCCTGTCCCCGCCGGCGCAGGCGGAAAGCCTCAACGACCAGTCGGTGGGAATCGTGGTGGAGTACGGCGAGTTCCGGGCGCTGCTCACCGGCGATGCTGAGACGACCGAGCTGGAGCACTTTCTCCGACTCGGCCTGCCCGATGTCACCGTGCTCAAGGCGTCCCACCACGGGGCGCGGGACGGCGTGAGCCCGGAGTGGCTGGCGACCACCCGACCCGAGATCGTGGTGGTCTCCTGTGGCCGGGAGAACGCGTACGGCCATCCCGACGCGGAGGCGCTCGAACTCTACCAGGCGGCAGCCCAGGCGGTGTACCGCACCGACCTCCACAGCGACGTGACGATCCGCGGTGCCCGCGACGGCAGCTTCCGTATCGAGACCGGCCGACCCGCCGCCAGCGCCGGCGAGCGCACCGTTCGGCTCGCCCCTGGCCAGGTCTCGGTCTGGGTCGCTCCCGAAGACCCGGTCGAGCGCGCCGTCGTGCGCAATCACGGAGCCGAGTCACTCGCCGTGGGCGGGTGGGTCCTGTGCGACGCCGTGCGCCACTGCTTCCGATTTCCCGACACGGCCACGATCCCGCCGGACGACAGCGTGATCGTGTTCTCGGGAGCGGGTACGAGCGACGGTCGTCGCTATTACATGGGAGCCCCCCAACCGGTATGGAATGACGGCGGCGATTGGGCCATCATATGGGATACCCGGGGACAGGTGGTGGCGCGCTATGAGTACTGAGCAGCACTACGCGGTGGATCGGATCCGGCACCGGACCGCCCTGCTGGTCGACGACGAGCAGCGGCAGACGCTCGTTCCGACGTCCCGGCTCCCGCGCGACCTCGCCGAGGGCCAGGTCCTGCTGGTTCCAGTGGACGAGGCCGGGACCGCCGATTGGGGCCGTGCGCGGATCGACGAGGCGGAGGGTGAGCGCCGCAGGGTCCAAGCCGAGCAGGCCATCGAGGAGCTGAAGCGGCGGGACCCGGGAGGCGACGTCGAGCTGTAGGCTACGGCACCGACGCAGCCAGCCGTACGCCGTGCCGGATCGCCCGGGCCACGTCCACCCCTTCGCCTCCGAGCAGCGCGCGGAACCGCTGGTGGCGCCTGAGCTCCTCCGGGAACTGCGCGACCTGCAAGTAGGGCGTCGACATCATCGACGGCGATGCGAGCAGCGCGCCCAGGTGGTCGAGCGCGGCGTCCACCTCGCCCAGCATCGCGTAGGTCCACACCAGTGAGCTCCTGAGTCCCATGGTCAGGAGTGCGTCGCCGGACTCGCGAATCTCTCGCTCCAGCAGCGCGGCCTGCGCCATCGCCTCCTGCCGCCGTCCCAGCCCCGCCTCGGCGCGGGCCAGCAACGTGGTCAGCGTGGGATCACCCGCTCGGGCGAGCGCCGCCGCCCTGACCGCGGTACGCAGCGAATCGTAGTACGCACGGGAGCGTGGCAGCCGGCCGCGCATCCGGTAGAACTCGGCTTTGAGGTAGTAGTAGTCGAACGGCAGGGGACCGCTCACCGATGCCGGTGTGAGCGGCTCGATGATGGAGTCGTACGTGCCCCCCACGAGCAGGCTGGGCGCCCCCTCGACAAGCGCGAGCGCCACCTGGCCGGGCGTCGTGCGCTGCAGCATCTCGCGCACCGCCGCGTGCGCGCGCGCCGTGTCACCCTGCCAACGCAGGTACAGCGCGATCCGCAAGTGGTGGGCCGCCGCCATGTCGGGCGCGATCCCCAGGGCCAAGCCGAGGTAACGGGCGGCGTCGGCGTACCGTCGCACCAGCATGTGGAACACGCCGGCGTTGGCCGCCCATTCTGGATCCCGCGGGTCGAGCGCCGCGGCCATCGCAGCGTTCTCGACGGCTTCGTCCCACTCGCCCCTGGCGGCCTGCAGCACGGCCATCAGCGTGCGCGCGTAAGCGTTGCTGGGCTCCCGCTCCACCACGTGCTGGAACTCCTCAAGCGCCCGGGCCCGATCGGGCTCGGCTCCCCAGTAGTGGTACAACCCCATAGCGAGGTGAGCGCCCGGCAGGGCCGGATCGAGCGCGAGCGCGGTGTCCACCGCCGCCTTGGCCTGCTGCAGCCGCTCGTCACTCGGGTCCACGAAGTAGTGGTAGAGCCAGATGTGCGCGGTCGAGAGCTCGGCCCACGCCAGCGCGAAACCGGGGTCCAGGTCGATCGCCTGCTCGAAGAAGTCGATGGCGATGCGCCGCGCATTGGCGTCCCCGGCGCCCAACGCGCCCGCGAGGTAGTCGTGGCCTCTGAGGTAGAGCTCGTAGGCCTGGAGATCCGCCGTGGGCGGGCTCTCCACCGGCTCCCTCCCTCCCTCCAGCAGCGCCACGTCCATGGCACGGACCACGCGATCGGCGATCTCCGACTGCAGACGGAACACCTCCGTCATGTCCTCGTCGTACACGCTGGCCCACACGTGCGTGTCGTCCGATGCCCGGATGAGCTGCGGGATGATGCGGACACGGCTCGAGGGATCGTGCGGCCGCTCCCGCTGGACGGTGCCCTCGAGCACGTAGTCGGCACCCAGCTCCGCGCCGATCTCTCGGGGGGACAGCTCGCTCTCGCGAAACTGCATGGCGCTGGTGCGCGAGATCACGCCCAATGAGCCGAGCGTCGCGAGCCGAGCCGTGATGGCGTCGGTGACCCCATTGGCGAAGAACTCGTCCTCCGGCGGCCCGAGGTTCTGGAACGGGAGCACCACCACCACGGGCCGATCGGGGCCCGTTGCCGCCCCGCGTCCGCCGGTGAGCAGGACCGTCACAAGCGCCACGGCCAGTGCGACCACCGCCAGGGCCGCCGCCAGCCCACGCCGGCCACCCAGCACCTGCATGGCAAACGGCCCGGCGGCCACCCGGTCCGTGCCGCCACTCGGCGTGATGACGAGACGGTCCAGCTCCCGCACCGCCTCGTCGACCTCCTGCCAGCGATCGGCCGGGTTCTTCTCGAGGCACTTCATGACCATGTCCGCCAGCTCGGGCGGCAGATCCGGCCGGTGGACCAGCACGTGATCGGGGTCCTTGGCGACCTGGGCGCTCAGCACCGCTTGCGCCGTGCCCCCCCCGAACGGGGTGCGCCCGGTGAGCATCTCGTAGGCCAACACCCCGACGGCATAGATGTCGGCCCGATGGTCAATGCCCGGGTCGGCGGTGGCCTGCTCGGGGGCCATGTACGCCGGCGTTCCCAGCACGACCCCGGCCGTATCGAGCTGGTCCCCCTCGGCGGCGACCGCCAGCGCCTTCGCCACGCCGAAATCGGTCACGAGGGCGTGGCGGCCCGAGAGCATGACGTTGCCCGGCTTGATGTCCCGATGCACGACGCCACGGTGGTGCGCATGCTGCAGCGCGTCGAACACGTCGTGCAACAGTGCCACGGCTTCCTGCACCGGCATGGGGCCGTCACGGAGGCGCTCCTGCAGCGACTCGCCCTCCACCACCGGCATCACGTAGTACAAGAAGCCCTGGGCCTCCCCCGAGTCGTGCAGGGGGAGGATGTGGGGGTGGGCCAACTGGGCAGCGATCTTGATCTCCCGCAGGAACCGGTCCGTTCCCAGCGAGGCGGCGAGATCTGGCCGCAGGACCTTGAGCGCGACCTTGCGATCGTGCTTCAAGTCCTCGGCCAGGTAGATGACGGCGGCCCCGCCCCGACCCAACTCCCGGAGCAGGCGGTATCGGCCCCCCAGGGCCGTGCTCAGGCGCTGGCGCAGATCCGGCATGGCGAAGAAAGATGAGCCACCTTGGGGTCCGGCGACAACCCACGATTCCCCTACCGTACGGCAACCCAACGGAAAAGTTCCCCGTTATGGGGGTGTGAAGACTCCGGGGAACCTGCGGGGTATACAGGAGCGTGCCGCCCAGGTGGTGTGACGCCGGGGGACGTCGCTAGATTGGCCGGAGTACCCTCAAGGGGAGGATGGATGATCGCTGCTGGCATGGGCCTCGTGCTTTCGCTGCTCCCAGGATTCGGCATCCTGCCGGGCTCTCTGCCTGCCGTGTCGATCGGGCCGGACACGTCGTGCATCGTGATGGATATGCCGACCGAGGGCAGGCTCAGCCCGCTCGACTCCCTCACCTTCGCCGTGGGGGGATCCCCCGTGAAGATCTGCTACGGCCGCCCCTCGGCCCGGGGCCGCACGATGATCGGGGGGCCAGACGTGCCCTTCGGCAAGCTGTGGCGCACGGGCGCCAACGAGCCGACCATGATTCACACGACGGCGCCCATCGGGGTGGCCGGCATCGAGGTGCAGCGGGGGAGTTACTCCCTTTATACGGTGCCCGGCGAGGATGAGTGGATCGTGATCGTAAACCGCTCGATCACGCAGTGGGGCCACATCGCGCAGTACACGTACAAGGTGAAGGCCCAGGAGGTGGGGAAGGCCAGCGTGCCGCGCGAGCGCCTCGACGACCACGTGGAGACCATGACCTTCCGGGCGGAGCCAGCAGCGGACGGCGCGGCAACGCTGGTCCTCGAGTGGGAACTCACCCGGGTTCGCATCCCCATCACGCCCGCGGGGTCGTAGCCGCACCGGCGCCGGGCCGGCGCCCCGGACCTCGCGGGCGGTTTACGGACACACCGATCCGAGCGTAGCTTAAGCGCTATGGCAGCACCGCACTACCTCGCCGTCGACAAGGTGCACGCGTCGGATGCCGTGATTGTGGACGACCACGGCCGCGCGTTCACGGTGCCCCTGAGTGACCTCCCGGCAGGCCTCGCCGAGCGGACGGTGCTCAAGGTCATCGTCGCCGACGACGGGACCCCCGACTGGTCCTCGGCCGAGATCGACGCCCGTGAGACCGAGCGGCGCCAGCAGCGCTCGGCCGACCTCACCGAGCGGCTGCGCCACAGCGACGACCACGGATTCCTCCACCCCGGGGAGGAGCCCTAGACACGGCGCGGCAGCGCGGCGCGCATCCCCCGCTCAGTGCAGGATGGTTTCCGACCGCAGCCCCACGTCCGGCAGCGGTGTCGCGACCGTGTGGGGCGGTAGCGTCGGGTATTCGATCCTGGGTTGCCGACCCGTCAGCGCCTGGAGAAAGGCCACAACGGTCGCCTGCTCCTCCTGCGAGAGCGCCGTCCCCAGCTGGGCGGTCCCCATGACTGCCACCGCCCCTCCCAGATCCCACACGCCACCGGAGTGGAAGTAGGGAGGGGTGAGCCCGATGTTGCGTAACGACGGGGCCTTGAAGACGTATTCGTCGGACGCGCTCCGCGTGACGGCCAAGCGCCCCTTGTCCCCCGGAGGGAGGATCGCGGCGTCGGGCCTCTCCACGACGCCGAATGGGTAATACCCGGCGCCGCCCATGTTCACGCCCCCGTGACAGCCGGCACAGCCCTTCTGCACGAACAGCGCGAGTCCCTCCTTTTCCCCCACCGTGAGCGCGTCCTCGTCGCCCCGCAGGTAGTCGTCGAACCGCGAGCCGGGAGTGATGAGCGTCGCCTCGAACGCCTCGATGGCCAGCGCCATGTTGTTGAAGCTCACGGGCTCGAGATCATCGGGGAACGCCGCGGTGAACCGCTCCACGTACTCCGGAATACTCCTGAGCGTCTGCTCCACCCGCTCCGGCGTGTTGTTCATCTCGACGGCCGCCTGTACCGGCCCCATGGCCTGCTCGTGCAGGTCCGCCGCCCGCCCGTCCCAGAACTGGGCCAGGTTGAACACCGCGTTCAGCACCGTCGGGGCGTTGCGCGGGCCCCGCTGCCATCCGTGGCCCACCGACGTCTCGAGGAGATCCACGCCCCCGAGCCCGAGGTTGTGACAAGTATTGCAGCTGATGAGCCAGCTCTGCGAAAGCCGCGGATCCAGGTAGAGCATCTTCCCCAACTCCACCTTTGCCGGCGTGATCGGGTTGTCCGCCAGCGCAGGTGGATCGTTGGGGATCGGCTCGAACACCGCGAGCACCGCGGGAGTGAGGCGGAGCCCGCCGAACTCCTCTGCCTCCTCCGCGGGCGGTCCCGCTTCGCATCCGACGATCACGAGAGCTGCGAGCCCAACAAGGGTTCCACGCATCGGATGAACTCCTCAGTTCAGGATGGCTGCGCCGCCCGCGCCGCCGCTCATGCCGGATGGCCCACCGGCATCAGCCCGAGCGGGTGCTCGGCAGCGGGCAGTTCGAGTGTCTGCTTGACCTGGTTGTCGTGAAACGCTCCGACGAACGTCGTACCGAGATCGATGGCCGCGGCCTGTAGGTAGACGTTCTGGGCCGCGTGCCCCACATCCATATGGACGTACTTGCGTCCGCGGCCGCCGTACTTGCCCGTCGTGCGGGAATAGACGGCGGCGAGCACCACCACCGCCGGGGCGCGGCCGATCCAATCCTGCCGCAGGGCCGCCCGCGCCAGGGCGCCTCGCCGGTCGCCCTCGGCCGTCCGCTCGAGGGCGTGTCGCATCGGTCGATACCGATAGATGCCCGCGGCGAGCTGCTGCACGGCACCGGCGACGAGGTAGATCTCCAGGGGGAAGAGTGCCCCGGCGGACGGAGCGGTTCGCGCGCCGCCGGGGGAGGTGACGCCCTGTGCCGCCCACAGCAGCTGCGACACGTCGTCGAGCGTGAGCGCCTGATCGGCGTATTCGCGTATCGACCGCCGCGCCGTCAGGACGGCTACCAGCGACGCGCCGCCGTCGAGACGGGGGGCAGGGAGCCTGATGACCTGTGCTCGTCCCACTGCCGCTGTGTCGCTCAGCCTTGCGGGTTGGCTCCAGTTTGCTGGCGCAGGGCCTCCTGCACCTTGAGGAGCACCGCCTTGCGCTCCTTCAGCTTCTCCCGGAAGTCCATGCGGTCGGTATCGGCAATCTCCATCCGCAAGTCGGAGAGATAGCTCTCGAGCACATCGAGCAAGATCCGGAGCTCGTCCGCCGTGAGATCAACGTGTACCATGGTCTCAGGAGGGTATGATGGGGTAGTCGGTCCCCTCCTTCTCCTCGCGTTCCAACTCCTGCAACAGGCAGTTCACCGTCTGCTCGACGAGCGTCTCGACCTCCACGCCGCGTCGACGCGCCTCCCCCTCGTAGGCGTGGAAGGCCTCTTCACTCAGCTCCGCCCACACTCGAACCTTCCGCATGCGACCCCCCTCCGGACGGCGCCTGACGCCCTATCCTGCCGGCACCCCCTTGTAGCCGTAGCACAGGATGCCGCCGTGCCCTTCACGCCGAATGAGTCGGAATTCCAAGTTGACTTCCGTTCCAGGGACGACCTCGGCCGGCTCACAGTCCACCACCTGTACCATGAGCCTCGCGCCTTCCGACGTCTCCACCACCGCCACGGCGTACGGCGCCTCCATCAAGAAATCGTCAGGCGGCACGTGGATCACGGTGGAGGTGACGACGCGGCCGTGACGCGAGAGCTGTATCTGCTTCCAGTCGTCCGCACCGCATGCCGGGCACACCTTCCGAGCGGGATACGCCACCTTGCCGCATCCGCAGCAACGCGACGCCTCGAGCCGGTAGCGGCTCGGGATCTCTCTCCAGTACCTGGGACTCGGCATGGCTCAAACCCTCTGGAAGATGTGGACGGCCGAGCTTGCTCCGGACCCCCCCATGTTCTGGGCGAGCCCGATGCTGGCGTCGGCCACCTGGCGGTCTCCCGATTCGCCGCGTAGCTGCTCGAAGATCTCGATGGCCTGGGCGACGCCGGTGGCCCCCACGGGATGCCCCTTCGACTTGAGCCCGCCGCTGGTGTTCACGGGCACCTTTCCCCCGAGCGCCGTGAGTCCGGACCGGGCCGCCTCCCCACCCTTGCCACGCTCGACCAGGCAGAGCGCCTCGAGACAACAGATCTCCGCGATCGAGAAGCAGTCGTGCACCTCCACCACGTCGATGTCCGAGGGCTTGATGCCGGCCATCTTGTAGGCTCGGCCCGCAGAGAGGCTCACCGAGTCGAGGAACGCCGGCTCGTTGCGATCGGCCAGCGCCATCGAACCGGTCGCGAGGCCGCTGCCGATGATCTTGACCGGACGATCGGTGAACTCCTTGGCCCGCTCCAGCGGACAGAGCAGCACGGCTGCCGCGCCGTCACTCACGGGCGAGCAATGCAGCAGCCTGAGCGGCGCCGCCACCAGTGAGGAGTTCATCACCTCTTCGAGCGTAACCTCCCGACGAAACTGCGCCTTGGGGTTCAGCGCACCGTGGCGATGGTTCTTGACCGACACCGCGGCCATGTCCTCTTCCGTCGTGCCGTATGCCTCCATGTGCGCCCGGGCAATCATCGCGTAGAGCCCCGGGAACGTGATGCCGTGATAGGCCTCCGCCTCCTGGTCGGCTGCCGAAGCCAAGACGGCGGTCACGTCAGCGCCGTCATTCATCTTCTCCACGCCCGCCGCGAGAACCAGGTCGCTCATCCCGGAGGCGACCTCCATGAACGCCAGGCGCAGCGCCACGCCACCGGACGCGCACGCCGACTCGACCCGAGCAGCCGGAATCCCCGCCATGCCGAGGTGATCGGCCATCAAGGGCCCGAGGTGCTCCTGGCCCACGAACTGCCCCCCGGACATGTTGCCCACGTACATCGCGTCGAGATGGTCCGCCGAGGCGTTACGCATTGCCTCCGTGGCCGCCTCGACGAAGAGGTCGCGAAGACTCGATTGCCAGATTTCGCCGAACCGGGTCATTCCCGCACCGACGATCGCCACCTCCCGCATCTCCTCCTCCTCTCAGCCTCTGCGGTTCGCCGACCCGCTGCCTACTGGTTCACGATGATCTTCTCACGGTATTTCGAGTATTCGCCGTACGTGAGATACCGACGCCGTCCCTCGAGCATCGATCGCACGGTCGGGGCCCGCGGCCGCCGCCGCGGCAGCTCCTCCGTCGCCTTGAGCACGAAGGAGTCACTCCCCGCACCGGAGCCGAACGAGGTAATGAGAATCAGGTCGTCGGGATCGGCCACGTCGAGGATGGCCGCCAGCCCGGTCGGCGACGAGCCCGAATAGGTGTTCCCCATGGTGGGCACCACCCACCCGGTTTCGAGCTGCTCCTTCGAGAATCCCAGCGTCTTTCCCGCGGACAGCGGGAACTTGCCGTTCGGCATGTGGAACACCGCGAAACGGAAGTCCTTCGGCTTCAACCCCGTCTTGTCGAGAATGGCCCGGCTCGCGGAGAGCACGTGCTTGAAGTAGGCCGGCTCGCCGGTGAACCGACCCCCGTGCCGTGGATAGAACTCGCCTTCGCGTCGCCAGAAGTCCGGAGTATCACTCGTGTAACTGTACGTCTCGACGACCTCGGCGAGCACGTTCTTGCGTCCGAAGATGAATGCCGCTCCGCCCGCGGACGCCGAGAACTCCAGCGCGTCATTCGGTGCACCCTGTGAGGTGTCGGCCCCGATCCCGAGGGCATACTCGACTCGACCCGACTCCACCAGGCCGAAGGCCACGAACATGGCCTCCGTCCCGGCCTTGCAGGCGAATTCGAAGTCGGCCACGTGCACCTCGGGCCCGATTCCGAGGACATCGACCAGAATCGTCCCGCTTGGCTTCACGGCATAGGGGTGCGACTCGGACCCGATGTACACGGCACCGATCCGCTTGGGATCGATCCCCGCCCGTTCGAGCGCGGCCTGCGCCGCCGCCACCGAGATGGTGATCGTATCCTCGTCGATGCCGGGAACGGACTTCTCCTCGAGCAACAGCCCCCGGCGTATCGTCTCCGGATCCTTCCCCCATTGGCGGGCGATCTCTTCGCTCTTTATCCGATTTCGGGGGACGAATGCCCCGTAGCCCACGATCCCTGACATTGCGGCCTCCACCCCAGAGCGTGAAACGGACGTTCGAGGCAAAATGGGGGGATGGTGCCTAAAGAAGGGATGAAAGGGGATTTAAGAGCCCCCGCCCCGGTACGCCCGCGGCGACCGCGACGGGGGAGGCCGAGACCGCACGCTTGGGGGCGCTCGGGCGCAGCCCGCGGGACATCAGCCCATCCAGAAGCCCTTGCGGTGGGAGATCCCGAGCACGTTGTGGCAGGTCGGGCAGAAATAGAGGAACCGCTTGCCCAGCATCCCTGCCAACTCCTTGTACCACACCTCGACGATGTCCGCGTTGCAGTGCGGGCAGAGCGGCACGACGTCGTCACGCCGCGTGAGTCCAATCATCATCGATCTCCCGTGCACCTCGGAACGGCGGCCTAGCCGGCCACCTGCCACACCGTGTCCATCACGGTGCCGTCCACCCACTTCACGACCGCCACGGGCGTGTCCGTGAGCCGCGGCGGCTGCGGCTTTCCCCCGATCATCCGCTCGACCTCCTCTTTGATGTCGCCGATCGGGCGAATCGGGAGATCGGAGCCCCGCACCCGCTCGAGCAGGTCACCGCGCCGGGGGTTGATCGCGATGCCGCGCTCGGTCACCACGACGTCGATCAGCTCCTCGGGTCCCGTGAGCGTGGTGACCTCGTCGACGATCACGGGGATGCGGTCGCGGAATGACGGAATCGCGAGAATCGTGCAGCCCGCAGATAGACAGTTCTGCCACCCCCCGATGCCGTGGAGCAGAAGGCCGTCGGAGTGGGTCACCACATTGGCGTTGAAGCTCACATCCACTTCGGTGGCGCCCAGAACGGTGGCGTCCACCATGGAGGCGAAGTTCCCCTTGCCGTGGAAGTTGTAGGAGGTGAACGGCGAGGTGGCAACGTGCCGCGGGTCGGTCGCGATTGACTCCACCGCCGCCAGGTCGAAGGTCTGCCCGTCCAGGATGTAGTCGGTGAGCCCATCGC
>CP070716.1:238056-272649 GCA_020350425.1 Gemmatimonadota bacterium | reverse complement strand
TTTTGCCTGTCCAAGGACGGGAACGCTATCCGTACCACGCAGGATATGCGCGTAGAGCGGATTGGGGCCCGAGCGCCAGTGCGGGTCGCACCACCACTCTCGCTCGTAGCCATTGAGATGGACTTCGTAGCTGGACCTCTCGTATTGGTGCCCCAGTGTCCCCTCTAAGGTCGCCTGGGAGATCAGGGAGCCATAGGCGAAGATTCCCGTGAGGCCTTCAGGTATCTCCAGGGTACCTCTTGTCGTACAACCGGACGGTACGGACAAGAACAGGATCGAAACGCAGACAGAAACGCCGGGGAATCTCCTCGTCATAGCATCACCTCCCTCTCTTGCCCTCACACGAGCACAGCACATCCCCTTGCTGAATCCGAGCTACCTGGATACCGGCTGTCATGACTCACGTACTCTCACGAGCTTGACCCCACCCTTGCCGACGATGCACGACGGCCATGCTGCCGCGACCGAGTTCCCGCTCGATCCGGTAGCGATCCTGAAGTGCGGTTTTCAGCCGGGGCTCGAAGTCGTCCCCGAACTCCTGGCTCAACCGCGTAGGGGTAGGAGCGCCACACGAAGGACAGAAGACGGCGTCATCGGGAACGGGCGAGTTACAGGACGTGCAGGGATGCGCCACGGCGCCTCCTGGTGGTCCGGAGAAGGTGTCGAGCGGACGGGACGGCTGCAAAGTCAGACGGGGAACCCCGTTCCCAACCCGGAGACTAGCAATAACGACAACCTGCCAGTCTTCCTGGGTGTTTGAGCGTCAATCCCGACATCTCAGCGTTCCAGCACGGCATCTTGCCGGGAGAAACTGGAACAACTACCGGAACGATTGGGCGGCGAATGAGAAACGCCCGACGCGCCAAATCGTTGGCCCATCGAGCGTTCCAAAGTCGGGACGGCGGGATTTGAACCCGCGACCCCCTGAACCCCATTCAGGTGCGCTACCGGACTGCGCTACGTCCCGAGGCTCAGAACTTAGCCGGCTCGGGAGGGCGCCGGTAGCCCTCAGGGCCCGATGAGCACCGTATCCGGCCCGGCCAGCTTGTCCACGTGGCAGCGGCACGGCCCGGGCACGGCAAACACGAAGTGGGCCTCGAAGCTGGCGCCGTCCTTCTCCCCGGTCACCCGCACGATGTCGCCCTCGCTCGAGAACTCATCCAGGATTCCGTCGTCGGCCACCAGGTAGGTGCCCACGGTCGGCATCCCGAGCCAGCTGGGCTCGAACACCTGGCCGGTTCTGAGGTTGGTGCGGGTCAGGGTCACGTCGGCCACCGGGGTGCCGGTGTCGTCGACCACGACCACGAGGTAGGTGCGGAACTCCTCGGTGCAGGCGCAGATGCCCGCGGTGTCGTCGCAGGCGAAGACGGCCAGGGCCGCCAGGGCGACGAGGCCCGTCAGCAGGAGCACACGGAAGAGAGAGGTCATCAGCCACCGCCCGGTTGGTCTTCACCCCCGAATACCCCGCCCTCTCCGGTGCCGTCACCCCCGCGATGGCAGCCAGGCCCGCTGCGGCGCTCTGCTAGCGGGGCTCCTGCTGCACGTGGCTCACCATCCCGAGCGGCTCCCCTTCGCGCACCGGCGGCGTGGCCACCACGTAGTTGACGATCCCGGCGAACGGGGCCCGCACCTCCTCGATCGGCTCGCCGAAGAAGTCCACCAGGGTACCGATGAGCCCGCCCTCCGCCACGGCGTAGCCGTCCCGCACCGCGGGCCGGAAGATCCCGGTCACCGGACTGCGCAGCACCTCGTACCGGTCGAGCCAGACGATGGCGCCGGGGCGCTCGACCTCGCCCGGCATCATCCGGAGGTGGCGCAGCAGGTTCCACACGCCGCGCTCGGCGAGCGCCACCCACTCGGCATCGTTCGTCCCGAGCTGCCCCGTCTCGGTCGTGATCGACGGCTTGCCCCGCGTGAGCCCCGTGTTGGCGGTGTACACCGAAGCACCGGCATCGTCGGGGCGGCCGCGATCGATCACGATGTGATCCAGGCCGAAGGCGATCGCCAGCTCGCGCGACGCGGCGTCGAGCTCGGCATCGCCGGTAATCATCCAGTAGGTGTAGGGCCTCAGGGCCTCGTTCCCGTCGCCGCAATGCAGGTCGATCACGTAATCGGCCCGGTCGATGACCTCGGTCGTGATGGCGTGCGCGATCCGCTCGCTCACCGTGCCGTCCGGACGGCCGGGGTACACCCGGTTCAGGTTCTTGCCGTCCACGGGACTGTAGTACACGGTCCGCCCGAGGAACGACGGCATGTTCGCCACGTGCACCATGATGACCGTGCCGGCGAGCCGTGCCGGATCGAGCGTGGCTCGAACCTGCTGGAGCGCGGTGATGGGCGGGTACTCGTAGCCGTGCGTGCCGGCGATGAGCGCGAGCACCGGCCCGGGGCCGGCCCCGTGCACCACCGTCACCGGGATACTGGTTCCCTCATCCACACCCGCGGCGATCTCGAGGTAGCCGGAGGCCTGCTGACCAGGCCCGGCCACGACGGGACCCACGGTGAAGGGCACGCGTTCCTGGGCGGAAGCCGCCGCGGGAAGCACAGCGAGGACTACGATCATCAGGGAGCGGGTGGCGACGTAGCGCACGGTTCCCTCCGGGTCGGTTGGGGTGACTTGCCCCATAGCTGGGGCGGAAGCTGCGGCGGCCCTACTGCTTCGACCAGACCAGGATCACGCCGCAGCGATCCGAGTACCCCGGAGGCGTATCCAGCCCACTATACACCTCCACGGCCTCGACCCAGCTCCCGTTGATCTCGTCGAGCCCGATGCCGGGAACCGGCGACCCGTCGATCCACACGGTGTACTCGCAATTGCCCTCGCGGGTGTTCACCAACACCTGCTGCCCCATGCGTCCGCGCTGGACCCGGGCGCCGGGGAAGACGAACATGCGCGTGAAGTCGGGGTAGCCCAGGCGCTCGACCTCATCGGGGTCGTACTGCCGACCTCGGCGGTCCCTCGCCCGGCGGTAGTACCCGTTCGCCTCCAGATAGGCAGGTCGCGCCGTCACCACGACCGGATCGAGCTCGATGGGCTGCGCGGACATGGTGAGCTCGAGAACGAGGCTCACGCCGGGGAACGACGCCACCGTGTCGACGCGCGGCTCGTACCCGACGCGCCGGAAGGTGAGGCGCAGCGCCCCCGCGGAGATGTCACGGATCTCAAACTGCCCCTGATTGTCGGTGCGTGCCTCCTGTCCGGTGGGCTCGACCGTGACCTCGACGCCGTCGACCGGCTGGCCCGAGGTCTGGTCCCGAATGACGCCCGTGAGCGCGCCCGACACCACAGGCTCGTCGGGATCCTCGGGGGTGAGCTGGACCTCGAACTCCACGGGACCGTCGATCCGGACGTTGAGATCGGTCAGGTAGTAGCCGCGGCGATTCGCGATGAAGCGGTACACACCCGGCTGTACCCCTTCGAGCGTGAACGCCCCCGTCTCGGAACTGAGATCCCAGATCCTGAGCTCCGGGATCCCGACTACCGCATACTGCAGCGGCTGGCCGGTGGCTTTGTTGATCACGGTGCCCGAGACGGTGGACTCCTGTGCGGCGGCGACCCTGGGCAGGAACGCCACCAGTAGTACAAGCCCTATGCCGAACACTACGCGCTTCATTGCTTTCCTCCTCTGATTCTCGCTGCCATCGATCTCTAGCTGCCCTCGCGTATGCGCCGCGTCAGCGCCGGCTCCAGTCCCAGGAGCCGCGCGTACAGCGTCAACTGTCCCCGATGATACATCTCCTGCGCGATGCCGTGGTGCAGCCACTGCATCTTGGTGCCGCGGGAGCCGTCGAAGTTGTCGATGAACTGCCGCATCTCGAGCTCGCCGCACGCCTTGAAGGCGTCCTCGGCGTCCGCCATCTGGGATTCCAGCAGGTCGAGCAGCTCCTGTTTGGCTTCTGCCTCGTACGCCGGCTTGGCGTACAGGGCGAGCAGCTCGGGCCACGGGGCGCGGCGGAAGTTCGTGTCGGTGCGGGTGAGCTCCCCCGTCATCATCATCGAGACCTCGAGGATGTGCCGTACCAGCTCCCGGACGCTCTTCACCTCGGGCGTCGGCCGAAAATCGAACCGGTCGGCCGGAATGTTGCGTACCTCGTCGATGATCCCCTCGCGGGCGTCCCGCCAGGCCCCGAGGCTCTCCTCCAGGAACGAGCTCACTCCAGCCACGTCACTGCTCCACGAGCCAGGCCTTCGCTTCCTCCGCCGTCTCGAACACGGGGAGGTCGCGGCGGGCCTGGTGGGTCAGGAGCTCGTAGAGATCCTCCTGACGCTCGCCCGACAGCCCCACCACGGCACCGGCGCGGACGCGCTTCTTGTTGTGGCGCATCAGCTCCCACAGCGCCTTGGCGACCGTCTCGTCGAACTGCATGTCGGTGACGTCGGTGAGCGTGAGGAGCGCGCCCTCGGGCTGCTGCGCCACGAACGCCTGGGACTCGGCGATCGCGGCGAGGGCGTCGGCCTCGTCGCTGAGACCCGCGAAGTCCACGAAGAGAATCTGCCGTCCCTCGTGCTCGACGAACCTGGTGCGCGCCATGGAGGTATCCTCCAACCGTGTGGACTAGACCCCGCAGAATATGAGCAGACGGCGCGGCGCGCGCGACTCGGGCCACACGAGCGCAGAACGGGGCGCCCCGGCCGCCAAGCCGGAACGCCCCGCAGTACAATCGATTGTACCTATCCTGCGAACTGCGCGTCGGCTGAGACGATCAGCCGCCCATCAACCCCCTCGACTCCGAGAAGCTCGGAACGGTGAACTTCCACGCCAGGCCCGCACCGAGACGGAACGGGGTGGTGCTCTCCGTGGCGCCGCCAAACTTCGTCGTCGACCAGTCGGCGTTCACGAACCCACCGATTCCCATCGCCGAGTACACGTTGATGCCGCCGCCGGCGCCGAAGCCGATGTCCGATTCAGAGTCTCCGCCACCCACCGACCAGTTCCACCAAATCAAGTGCGGCGCGACCCAGACCTCGACCGTTGTTCCGCCTTGCAGCGCGGCACCGTAGGCGATCGGGATGGCGATCGGCACATTGAGGACCTTCTCCTCGAACGCGCCCGAGCCGAACTTGGCATAGCCCGCCCCGACCATCAGATCGACGTAGACCGGCGACGATGCGCCCTTGTAGATCCCCACGCCGAGATTGCCGCCGAAGGAGAGTTCGTTGTCTACCCCGTCGACCTTCGGATTCACGTAGTTGGCACCGGCCCACATCTTGAACGCGGAGACCCCGATGTTGATGTGGCCGCCGAATGCCAGCGGCGCAGAGTCACCGAACTTCGCATCGTCGTTCAGGCCCGTGCCGAACGTACCGAAGATACCGACGCCGCTCCCGAACGCCGGCGAGTACCAGACCGGGAACGAGGCAAGCTGTGCCTGCGCAGCCCCGGCGCCGAGGCTGAGCAGCAGACAGACCGCAAAAACCCGCTTCATTGCTGGATCCTCCAGTGCAGGAATGGCGCAAATATAAATAACGACAACTACTTTCGCGACGGTGGGTCCACCTTCGCTCGGAGCAGGGCACCGGGCCGCGACCGATAGCGGCACCCAGATGGTGCGTTAAGTTGTTTCATGTCAATCGTTTACGCCGCCACCTCCGATGCCGCGCCAGGTGCGTGCCCCAACGGCCAACTCGGCCGCACTCCCCCCCAACAGCACCCCAAACGCCACTGTCACCACCGGTACCAGCCACCCGGGCAGCGCCAGCACGCCCCCGACCCGCTGCGCCAGGTCCCACACGGGGCCCTGCGCCGCCGTCACCGCCAGTAAAACGACCCACCCCACACCGGCCGCCACCCCGGCGGTAACGCCTGGGCGGCTGGCCACGACGGCCACGCCCCCCCAAACCGCACCCAGGAGCGCCACGCTCCACCAGCCAAACGCTGCCGTCGCGAGGGCGAAGGCCAGGGCGAGCAGTCCGACTCGCAAGCTCGCGCGCACCATCAGCGCTCCGGCCGGAGCACGAGCGTCGCCAACACCCGGTCCGCCGGCAGCTGGGAGGGCAGCTCGGGCATGAGCGCCGAGTCCAGCTCGCCGACCTGCCACTTGGCGATGCGGTCGTCGTAGCGCGGGCTCACCGGATTGCCCGACTGGCCGCCGGGGTAGATCACGCGCGCGGTGACCTCGGGCCCGAGCTCCACCACCTGTCGCCAGCTCGCGCCCCACACGCCACTCCCCGACGACGGGCTGAGCGTCGACGGGCCGCCCTGCACCGGCAGACCGAGCGCCGAGAGGCTTCGCACATACAACAGGTGGTAGATGTTGGCGTGGCGGATCCGCTCCCAACGCCAGCCGCCATCTGCCGGGTCACCGTAGCGCTCCGTCGCTCGCTCGAGCGCGGCGGCGAGGCTCTGCCCCAGGATCAGGTCCCGGTCCTCCACCACGTCGGCCGTCGCGCGCACATCCCACCAGGCACTCCGCTCGTCATACAGCAGCCGGTAGAGCACGCTCTCCATCGGGGTCGCGACGCGTGCATCGGGTGAGGCGTCGCCCTCTCCCGGCGGGACCAGCTCGTCCCACGTGCGGTCTTCGAGCTCTTCGATCGCCAGCTCGAAGAGCACGGCCCGCGCGTTCTCCCGCGTGTAGCGCCGGTCCCACTCGGCGAGCAACGCCGCCGCCGCCACCAGCCCCGCCGGGTCCCGCCCGGCCTGCGTGAGCCGGCGGGATGCCGCCAGGAACCAGGGGACGAAGCGATCGGCGCGGGCGCTCCCGGGATCGGTCTGGAAGCGCCGCAGGTCGTCCGGCGTCACGGCGTCGTGCTCGCGCAGCAGCCGGTTGATGCGCATCGCGCGCCACGGCGGGAACCAGTTCACCCCGAGATAGGTGTCGTCGTCCTCTGGGTCGATGGGCTGCTGATTGGCGGATGCGACGTAGCCCTGTTGCGGGTTGAGTGCGAACGGCTGCCGCTCCAGCGGCCACCACCCCACCCAGTCACTCGCGCTCGTGGTGCCGTCGAACAGGCGGTCGCCACGCCCGTCGCCGGGGCGGAGCGGCACCCGTCCGAGCGCGCGGACCGCGATGTTGCCTGCGCGGTCGGCCACGACCGCGGTCTGCGACGGCGCCTCGTAGGCCTCCATGGTGCGCAACCACTCGTCCACCGAGCGCGCGGTCGTGGCGCGATACAGCGCTTCGCTGGTGCCCTGGTCCTCCAGCACCGTCCAGCGCAGCGACAGCGCGCGGCCGTTGCGCCACACGATTGGACCCCGGTGGGTGGAGTACACGGTGTCGGCGGCGAGGACCTCCCCCCGCGCACCCAGGTACTCTTCCACCCGCGCCGCCAACGGACGCCACTCGCCGTCGAGCCGGTAGCGCGCCGGCCGCTCGGAATCGTCCAGCTCCTCGACGTAGTAATCCAGCACGTCAGCCGTGTTGGTGGTGAAGCTCCACGCCACGTCGCGGTTGAAGCCGATGATGATCGAGGGGCTGCCGGTGAGCGTCACGCCGTACACGTCGAGCACCTCGGGTACCACGAGGTGCGCCTCGTACCAGATCGACGGGAGTGTGAGCAGCAGGTGCGGATCCCCTTCGAGCAGCGCGTAGCCGGTCGCGCTCTTGGCGGGCGCGACCGCCCAGTTGTTGCTCGCCTGCACGCGCCCACGCTCGTCGGGCCCGCGCACCACGAGCGACGGCGGCGCCGCAGGCTCGCCCGGCGGCGGGAGGGGCGTGCTGTCGACGCGGGGATGCTCTCCCGCCCCCGGCTGGACTGGCTCCTGGATCGGACTCTCCACGGGGAACAACGCGTCGGCCGCCGCCTCGCCCACCAGCGCCGCGACCCGCTCGCGGCGGAGCTCGTCGGCCGAGTAGGCCAGCATGTGGCCCATGCGACGCAGCAGGTAGAGCGTGTTCACCGGCTCCCAGCGGGCGGGCCGCGCGCCGAGCAGATGGTACTCGAACGGGAGATCGCGGCGCCCGAGCCCGTCGATCCACGCGTTCACCCCCGCGGCATACGCCCCCATGGTGCGGTACATCTCGGACGTCGAATCGAGCGCCGCGAACGCTCGGTCGGCACTCTGCGGCAGGCCGAGGCGGCGCATCTCCCGGTCGAGCGGGAGGGCGCGCGCGCCGAGCAGCTCGGTGAGCTTTCCGGCCGGCGCGCGGGCCTGCAGGTCGAGCTGGAACAGCCGGTCGCGCGCCACGACGTACCCCATGGCCCGGGCGGCGTCCTCCGGGCTGGCGGCAAAGACGTGTGGCACGGCGCGGTCGTCGTACAGTACCAACACGCTGTCGCGGAGCCCCGGAATCCCCCCCACGGCGTGCTCCGGAAGGTGCGCCGTCGTCGCCACCGACCAGACGCCGCTCCAGGGGTCCAGCAGGCGCCCCACCGCCGGGAGCGACCCGACGGGACGGAAGCCGACGAAGAGGAGCGCTGCGAGAACGACCGCGGCGGCGATGGTGCGCACTCGGGTCATGCCACATTGTCACCGCGAGGTGCCGGGCCAGTCAAGCCGGTGCTATCCTACGTCATGTTCCTCGCCAGCCGCAGCAGACGGGGACCCGACCGCTACCTCCGCTGGAAGGCAGCGGCGCTGGTGGCCGGCGCCCTGCTGGTGCTCGTTGGGGCCCGGCTGGGACGGATGCTGCTCGTGTGGGCCGGCATTGCCGCCTTGGCCGTGGGCCTCGCGCTGCGGCTCCTGCCGCAGCGGGCCTCGGGCGCCGACGCCGACGCGAGCGACCCGACCGAGCACGATCCCCCACCCTCATGAAAAGAAGCGGCAGGCCGAGCAGCCTGCCGCTTGCCGTCCTCACGCCCGCGCCGGTCAGAATCCCACTTCAAGACCCAGCTTCGCCAGCGACATCTGCAGCGGCACATCCTGGTTGTCCACCTTGCGGTCGATGCGCTGAAACTCGTAGTCGGCGCGCACCCGGAACCGCCCGTTGGCCGTTCCCACCGCGATGCCGAGACCGACTTCGGCCGACAGCCCCACGTCGCCGCCGCCCTCGAACCGGGGCGCCAGGTACGCGCCGCGAATCCAGATGATCCCGAGGCGGGTGAGCGGCATCTCCGACAGGATACCGAAGCGCCACAGCCCCACGTCCTGGGCGGCGAAATCGGGGTCGGTGGCACGACGGCCGAACCCCAGCTCGACGGCGATCACCGGCACGATGAAGAAGCTGGCCCGCACGTCGCCCTGCAGCATGTCGAAGTCGCTCACGTTCGATGAGTCGGCCTTGAGCTTGGCCGTGAACCCGTAGGCATCGAGCCCGAACCGGCCCAGTCGCACGACCAGGGAGGCCGCCCCGCCCCCGCCATCCCAGCTGCGGCTCTCGTTCGTCTCGGCATACGACATGCCCAGCCCCGACAGCCCCACCCGGATCGTCTGCGCCTCAGCCGACCCGGCACACAGCACGCCGAACGCGAGCGCGACCGTCAGCGCCCGGCTCACGGCGCCCCCTCGAGCGGCGTCACCGTCAGCATCACCTGGCGCCGTCGTTCCTGGTTCTGTCGCGCGATGTCCGCGTTGCGCCGTGCCAGCTCCTCCCGCAGCAGCTGGTTGTACAGGATGTTGGCCTCCACGGGCACCGGATCGGGCTTCTTGAGGCTGAGCGCCACGCCCGCGATCAGCGTCAGCAGGCTGACGCCGGCCAGCTCCTTGCGCTCTCCGATTTCGAGATTGGGGTTCTCCAGCGCCACCGCTGCGCCGGCCGCCAGCCCGGTAGACAGCAAGACGACTCCAAGCGGCTGCCACGACCGCCCCGGCGTCTCGTACTCCGGCTGTTCCGTGTAGCCCGGCAGACTGGTGAGGTGCGCCAGCGTGTCCACCGAGGAGTGCGACAGGGTCAGATCGAGCGGCGCCCCGAACTGGTTGCTCCCCTCGAAGGCCGTCACCACGACCTGATAGGTCCCGGGCGCGAGCGGATCGCCGCTGACGGTGACGGGATCCCACAGCACCTGCGTCTCGCCGGCGACCACCAGCGTCGAATCGATCACCAGATCGAGCCCGCCGCCGACCACGCGGGTCACCGCCCTCGCCGCGCGCGTGACCTCGAACCGCACTCGCACGAACCCCTGCCCGGCGATGATCGAGGTACTGTCGACGGTCAGCCGACGCACCACCAGCACCTGGCCCAGCGCGGAAGCGTAGAGCGAGGTGATGCGCGGCGATACGCGCTCCACGTCGGGCTCGCGATCGGGATCCAGGAAGATCAGCTGGCGGAAGGCCTCGACGGCCTGGCGCGTGGAATCGAGCGCGCCGTACGTGAAGCCCAACAGCTCGTAGGCCAGGATGCGGTCCGCCCTGGTGAGTCGCTGCTGGAGCGCGGCGCTGGCGTTTCGGATCGCGCCCGTGAAGTCGAGCGCGTCGTACGCCTGCTGCGCGCGGCGCACCAGAGGGTGCTCCTGCGCTGGCAGGGTAGCCGGAGTCAGGGCGATGAGCAGCGCGCCCGCGACGATCACGCGGCGGATCATGGCTCTCCTCGGATGAGGGTCTTGCTCAGGCGAAGCTCGTTCTGGGCGGTGATGGTCACGGTATCGACTACCGTGCGGTACCCCTCGCGGCGTACCTCGACGATGTGTCTCCCGGGCTGCAGCGCATGGCGCACGACCGGGGTGTCCCCGATCTCGACGCGGTCGATCCAGACCGTGCCGAAGGGCGTGGCGTTGATGGTGAGCCAGCCGACCTGCGGCGGTGCCGGCCGCTGCTGCGTTTCCCGCGGCGGCGTGGTCTGTGGTCGCGTGGGCCGCGGCTCGGTCGGTGGCGGCGCCGTGGCCTGCTGCTGCTCACCGGGCGTCACCGAGCCGGTGTCCGCAGCGGCCGTGTCCCGCGCGGTCGCCGCGGCGACGGAATCCTCACCCGGCGCGCCCCCGAGCGTGGCGCCCGGATCGGCGGCTCGCCCTAGCAGCGCGTCGAGCTGGCCCGTCGTCGAGAGGTACCAGTACGCCCCGCCGGCACCCCCGCCCAGCACGATGAGCGTCGCCAGCAGGGCGAGACCGCGGCGCCGGTGCCTGGGCTCCGCGCCCGACGTGGTGATCTCGGTCGCCGCATCGAGCGACGAGCCCGCCGTCGCGAGCAGGCTTCCGGACGACGTCGTGGCCGTCACGGGGTGCGTGGGCAGCACCGCGGTGGCGAACTCCTCCATCGTGGCAAAGCGGTCGCCCGGATCCTTGGCAAGCGCCTTGTTGAGCGCCGCGATCACGTACTCGGGCGCATCGGGACAGAGGTCCCGCAGCGCCGGCGGCTCCTCGAAGATGTGCTTGTAGATGATGGTGTGGACCGAGTCGTCCTGGAACGGGAGCCGCCCCGACAGCATGCGGTAGCCCACCACGGCCAGCGAGTACTGATCGCTGCGCCCATCGACTTCCAGCCCCTTCGCCTGCTCGGGGCTCATGTAATGCGGGGTGCCGATCACCTGCCCGGTGGCCGTGAACTGGCTCGCCGATTGCAGGGCCTTCGAGATCCCGAAGTCGGTGAGCATGGTGCGGCCGGCATCGTCGATCATGATGTTGGCGGGCTTGATGTCGCGGTGCACGATCCCCCGGGTGTGGGCGTGCCCGAGGGCGCAGGCCGACTCCCACAGAATGCGCTGCGTGTGCGCAGCCGGCATCTTCCCCGCCTCGAGAATCTCGTCCAGCGCTCTCCCCGTCACGTACTTCATCACGAAGAAGTGCAGGTCGCCGATGCCCTCGACGGCGTAGATGGGGATGATGTTGGGGTGATCGAGCTGGGCGGCGGTGCGCGCCTCGTGCTCGAAGCGCTGCACGAACTTCTCGTCGTGCGACAGCTCGGACGGCAGCACCTTGATGGCCACGGGGCGCGCCAGTGAGGTCTCGTTGGCGAGGAACACCACGCCCATGCCTCCGCGCCCCAGCACCTTTTCCACGTGGTAGCGGCCCTCCACCCGCACCCGCAGTTGCCCCAGCAGCGCGTCGGTCTGTGTCGCCCCCGTGCGCGGGGCCGCCCCGGTACCCCCGTCGGTCGGGTCCGACCCGCACGCGGGACAGAACTGCGTCCCGTCGGGGAGCGGCGTGTGGCAGTGGGTGCAGAGCATCGTGCCGCAGCTAGCGCTTCAGTCGTTCGAGCAGCTTCATGAGGCCGGCCCGCGACCCCTGCTCCGTCTGCGCCCGCTCGCGCTTCGCGGCGAGGGCATCCAGAGCCGAGGCCGCGAACGGCGCCGCCCCAGCCGGCGGCGACCGCGGCGGCCCGAAGCTCGCGTCCAGCGTGTACGGCGTCGGCACGCCCGGGAAATCCATCACGATCAGGTAGTAGTCGCCCGGCGTGAGCCGATCGATCGACAGCGCATCACCCACGCCCGACTCGGCGGAGAAGTCGATCAACTCCAGATCGACCAGATCGCCCAGCGCACTGTCCGCACGGATCACGTAGACGTCCAGGTCGGCGTCGGGATCGGCCGCCGTCGTGATCACCGCCATGCTGGTGTCGGTCGTCACGCTGAACCGGTACCAGTCGATGTCCCGAAAATTGTCGATGGTCATCGTGCGGCCCTGGGTGATCGAGAGGGGAGCCGCGACGTCGCAGTAGTCGTTCTCCTCGGCGACGTCGGGCTGCCGCACCGACTCGTACGACGACACGATCAGCATCTCGTAGCGCACCGGGTCACCCTGAGAGGTGTACGGTGCCAGGATGTGGTAGCGTCCCGCGGGGAGATCCTTGAGCGCCACCAGCGTGAACGGGAACGGCAGCTCCTCGAGCTGGAAGGGCTCGTCACCCACCGTGATCGGCAGGCCGCTGCAGAGGTACGTCCTCGGCCCGATGGTCCACGCGTCCGGCCCCACCGCCCAGGGGTTCCCCGGGAGGCCGGTCCAGGCGATCGAGTCGGTGAGGAACACGCTATACGTCTCAGCGCCCACGACCTCGGAGAACACGACGATCGTGCGGTCCTGCGTGGTCGCGTTGTCGAAGCTGTACCAGTCGGCCGGCTGCCGGGTCTCATCGCGCGGCCGCACCTCAAACGCCACGGCCGGGTTGCCCCACAGGACCGGGATCTCGCCCAGGTACCACGGCTCCGTGTCGTTGGGCTCGTAGATGTCGCGCTGTTCCACCGTGATCGTGTCGGGGAACACCAGCCCGCCGTTGAAGCCAAGGAGGGTGAGGTCCGACTCCCGCGGCGCCGGCGGCGGCATCCACACCCAGAGCGTCCCGAACTCCTGGGGGTTGGCGGGGTCTTCCGGCAGGAAGGTGAAGACGTCGGCATCCACGCCCCCGAACCTGACCGAGAACAGGTCGTTGGTGTCCAGCCCTACCCCGTAGATCGCAATCAGCTCGCCAAACCTGGCGGTCGTGGGCACCACGCTGTCCACCTCGAGCAATCCCCGCACCGTGGCCGCCTGCGCCACGGGAGCGGCCTCGTCGTACTCGACCGCCGTCGCCCTGACCGTCGTGCTGCCGACCGCCACCGCCTGCACGAGCCCGTCGGGGCTCACGGCCAGCACGGTGGGGTCGTCCGTGGCAAACTCGATCACCGCGTTCTCCAGTGCGTTGCCGTCGGCGTCCACCACGCGGGCTTCGAGCTGCACCGAGTCCTTGAGGAACAACGTGGGGAGCGCGGTCATCTGGACCTCCAGCTCCCCGGATCGGTCCGTGGGGTAGACGCAGGCGGCGAATCCGGCCGCGGCCAGGACGGCCATCCCGGCAATGTGCAAATGCTTGCGCTGCACGAGGATCCTCGCTGCTACGGGGGAAAACTCTGCCAACGATGGGTAATCCTAGGGTGCGAGTCAAGCTGCCGATATGAGCTAAGTCACGACGAGAGGGTGACTTCGCGGTACCTTTCTCACTTCCCACGGCCCCGGCTGCCTGCTGAGGAGGAGGCGTTCATGGACTGGCTCACCAACCCCCAGATCTGGATCGCGCTGGTCACGTTGACCGCGCTCGAGATCGTGCTGGGGATCGACAACATCATCTTCCTGTCGATCGTCGCCGGAAAGCTCCCTGCTCATCAGCAGCGCAGGGCCCGCCGCATCGGGCTCGTCGGGGCCATGGTGATGCGGTTGGTGTTGCTGTTCTCGCTCGCCTGGATCATGCGGCTCACCGATCCGCTGTTCGAGCTGCTCGGTGAGGAGATCTCGGGGCGAGACGTCATCCTCATCGGGGGCGGCCTGTTCCTGCTCGCCAAGGGCACCCACGAGATTCACGACAAGCTGGAGGGCGAGGAGGGCCGCGTCAGCGGCACGATGGTGCGCTCCTTCGCCGGGGTGATCGTCCAGATCATGCTGCTCGACATGATCTTCTCGCTCGACTCGGTGATCACGGCGGTGGGGATGGTGAAGGAGGTGTGGGTGATGGCGGCCGCGATCGTCATCGCGGTCTTGGTGATGCTGGTATCCGTGGAGCCGATCGCGGCCTTCGTGGAGCGGCACCCGACGATCAGGATGCTGGCGCTCTCCTTCCTGCTGCTGATCGGCGTGACGCTGATCGCCGAAGGCTTCGGGCACGAGATCCCGCGCGGCTACCTCTACTTTGCACTGGGATTCTCGGTCTTCGTGGAGGTCCTGAACCACCGCGTGCGCAAGCGGGTGGAGCCCGTCGAGCTGCGCCACTCGTACACGTCGGGAGAGACGACGGGGGTTTGACCGCGCTCGTGCAACGTGCAGCGGGCCCGCGCGGAGGCCCGCTGCACGTCGTACGGCGCCCGATGGGCCGGCGCGGCGGCTAGGGCGCGCTCGGCCCCAGGATGACCGCGTTGAGGAACAGCCGGTTCGCCGCGCGGAAGTAGGCCCGATAGTTGGGGTCCTCCGCGAAGGCGATGACCCGGCCGTCGCCCACGCGCTCCTCATACACGATCACCGCTTCCGACATACGGTCGAGATTCTCCTGCCACGCATGGCCCGAGAGCTTGTCGCCGTAGCGCGCCACCACCCGCCGGCGCGTCGAGGGCGGTCCCTCGGGGGCGACGTAGAGCCGGTCCGAATCCACCAGCACGGGGAACTCGCCGGCGTCGTACCCGGCTGACAGCCAGTACCCCTGGTCGAGCGCGGCGCGGAAGATGGCGCCCGGCACGTCGATGCGCTGGGCATCCTCCCCCTCGTCGGTGTCGTACCAGCTGCGCAGCGCGATCAGGTCGAGCTGCTCCCGTGCGAACTCGGTCGCCGACCCGATGGTCACGAGCGTTCCGCCGTCGCGCACCCATCGGCTGATCCGCTCCGTGCCTTGCTCGCCGAGCTCCCGCTGCAGGGCCGCACCGGACACGGCCGGGATCACGAGGACGTTGTACTGCGAGAGATCCGTTTCAGCCACCGCGCTGGTGCGCAGCACCGTCGTCGGAATCCCGTGCTGCCGATCCAGCGTATACCACGCCCAGCCGAACGAGTAGCCGAATACCGGGCTTTCGGCGAGGATCGCGATCTCGGGCTTCTTCACCATGAAGCTGTGCCACCCCGAGCCGAGCGGCGGGTAGCCGGAGTCCGAGAGCCCCGTGTGCATCGCGAGCACCTCCACCCCGAAGCGGCCCGCCACACGCTCCACCGCCTCGTGCACCGTCGAGTCGTTCTCGCCGACGCGGATGACCACCGATCCGCCGTGCACGACCTGCCCCGCGACCCTGCTGCGCTTGGTGAGCACCCCCGCGCGGTACCCCTCGTGCCGCAGGTGGTAGAGGGCGGCGAGGGAGGCCGCCGATCGGCCGTCCAGCACGTAGGCGTAATCCGCGCGCTCCATCGGCTCGGGCGCGATCAACAGCTGGGGCCGCTCCAGTGGCTCGGTCGGCAGCTCGCGGCCGTCGGTGCTGGAGTAGCCGCCCACGTTGTACAACAGCGGCAGCGACCATCCCGTGATGTCGTAGAACCGCGGATTCTCCCCTCGGTCCACGCGGGCGCGGGCGTCGCGGAGGAACGCTTCCGGCTGCGGCGTGTCCGGCTCCAACAGCGCACGCACCAGGCGCCCGGAGGGCTGCGCCGCCTCCACGACGTAGGTGCCGACGGGGAAGCTCCGGCGCCCCACCACGGTACCCTCGCGGTCACGCACGCCCGACAGGGTGACCGCCTGGGTCAACACCGACACCTCGATCGCGTTGCGCCGCAGGAGCTGCCCCAGCTCCCGCACCAGCACCGGGTCACCCTCGTTGGCGATCAGATATCGCCGCACGCCCTGTCGCCCGTCGGCGATCGCCGCCTGCTGCGACGCGTAGTAGTCGGCAAGCAGCGCTTCCCGGCTCGTCGCGGCCGTACGCGCCGCCGTCCAGGCCGCCACGTACTGGTGCTGCAGCGCGTCGGCCAGGGTGCGCACCGTGCCGTCGGGGCGCTCCAGGGCGTGGCCGCGGCTCGAGCCCTGCTCGTACAGCATGGCCACGGCACCGTGGTACCCCCGGTTGGAGGTGTAGCCCGGATAGAAGTAGTTGAACAGCTCCCGCGTGGTGTACTGGAAGCCGGCGGAGTCGAAGGCCTGCGCGTAGGCGTTGCCGAAGCGCTGGAACCAGCGCAGCGCGAAGTCCGGGAAGTACGGATTGGTGGGATCGGCCGGCGGGTCGAAGAAGAACTCCTGCCCCGACCCCATCTCGTGCATGTCCACCGCCACCTGGGCCCGCCACGCGTGGAGGAACGGCATCCGCTCCCTGGTCTCGCGCTGCGTGTGCGCGAACCAGTCGCGGTTGATGTCGAAGTAGTAGTGGCCGGTGCGGAACTTGAGGGCTTGCCACCCGGTGAAGCTGTTGGCCCAGTCCTGTGGGTCGGGGTTCGGCGCGTGGCCCTCGTTCTCGTAGTTGACACGGACGAAGGCTTCGCGCCCATCGGGGTTCAGCATCGGGTCGATCAGGACCACGACGTTCCGCAGCACCTCGAGCGTCGCCGGATCGTCCTGCGTCGTGAGGTGCTCGAGCAGCTTGAGTGCCCCCTCGGCCCCCGACAGCTCGAACCCGTGAATCGATCCGCCGAACCAAACGACCACCGGCTGGGTCTGCATGAGCGTCCGGGCCTCTTCGGGCGCGGTTCCCCGCGGATCGGCGAGCCGGCGCGAGTTGGCCTGGATCTCTTCGAGCCGGGCGTGGTTCTCCGGCGAGGTGACCACGGCGAGCATCAGCTCCCGGCCTTCCCAGCTCTCTCCCTGCACCGTGACCGTCACCCGCGGGGACGCCTCGGCGAGGCGCTGCAGATACGCCACCATCTGGTGGTGCTGGGTGGCGCGCTCCCCGAACGCGTGTCCGGTGACCTCCTCGAACGTGGGGACTTGGGCGCGCGCGGCCGGGACGGCTGCCAACAGGCCCGCGAACAGGGCGCAAACGGGAACAAGCTTCTGTCGATTCACAGTGGACGCTCCAGTGAGTATCTTTAACCCGGTTAACTGTCGCCAATCGGGGTGGAGGGTACAAGGAGGAGAGGCATCATGTCGACGCTCAAAGAAACCCTGTACAAGAAGATCGAGCAACATCGTCCACGGACGACGCGGCTCCTGAAGGACTACGCCGACACCAAGGTCGGCGAGGTCACCATCGGCCAGGCCATCGGCGGCGCGCGCGGCGTCAGATGCCTGGTGACGGACATCTCCTATCTCGATCCACACGAGGGCATCCGGTTCCGGGGCAAGACCATCCCCGAAACGTTCGCCGCGCTGCCCAAACCGGCGGGGAGCGACTATCCCACCGTCGAGGCGTTCTGGTTCTACCTGCTCACCGGCGACGTGCCGACCAAGAAGCAGGTGGACGAGGTGGTCGAGGACTGGAAGGCCCGCCGCCAGGTGCCGCACTACGTGATCGACGTCCTGCGGGCCATGCCGCGCGACACGCATCCGATGACGCTGTTCTCGGCCGCCATTCTGGCGATGCAGCGTGAATCGATGTTCGTGAAGCGCTACAACGAGGGCATGAGCAAGATGGACTACTGGGACCCCATGCTCGAGGACTGCACGACCCTGCTGGCGAGGCTCCCCTCGATCGGCGCGTACATCTATCGCATGAAGTACAAGGCGGACACGCACATCGCGCCGAACCCCGACCTCGACTGGGGCGGCAACTTCGCGCACGAGATGGGGATCCCGGCGCCGTACGACGACGTGGCCCGCATGTACTTCATCCTGCACTCGGATCACGAGTCGGGGAACGTCTCGGCGCACACCACGCACCTCGTGGCCTCGGCGCTGTCGGATTGCTACTACGCGCTCTCGGCCGGCATCAACGGCCTCGCGGGCCCGCTGCACGGCCTCGCCAACCAGGAAGTGCTCAGTTGGACCATGAAGTTCCTGGATCAGCTCGGGAAGGAAGACTACACCGAGGAGGACGTGAGCAAGGCGCTGTGGGACACGCTGAACAGCGGCCAGGTGGTTCCAGGGTACGGCCACGCGGTGCTGCGCAAGACGGACCCGCGCTACACCGCGCAGCGGGAGTTCTGCCTCAAGCACCTGCCCGACTTCCCGCTGTTCAAGCTGATCAGCACGATCTACAAGGTCGCGCCGGGCATCCTGCAGGAGCACGGCAAGGCGAAGAACCCGTGGCCCAACGTGGACGCGCAGTCCGGCGTGATCCAGTGGTACTATGGGCTCACGGAGTGGGACTTCTACACGGTGTTGTTCGGCATCGGGCGCGCACTCGGCGTGCTGGCCAACATCACCTGGGACCGCGCGCTGGGGTATCCGATCGAGCGGCCGAAGTCGGTCACGACGACGATGCTCGAGGAGGTCGCCGGCGTGACGTCCGCCGAGCTGGCGGGCGCGGCCAAGTAGCCCACCCCTCGGGGGGCACCGAGCGACAGGGGCACCCGCAAGGTGCCCCTGTTTGCGTGCGGCACGGCCGGCCGATTAGCCCATTTCCTGCACCACGCCGTGCTCGTCCACCCACAACGCAATCACGGGGAGCGCCGGGAACCACTCCCGGAGCAGAGGCACACACGCGCGAAGCTGCTGCTGCTGGATCGCTGCGGTCACCGGGTTGCCGGCGCAGTCGTGGTGCGCGACCACGCCGATGCCGCATGACTGGTGACGCTCGAGCGTGAGCTTCACGCGCTCACGGATGCTCTGCACCGCCGCGACGTTCGTCCGTGCGGCAAGCAGCCCGACGGGACCTGGCTCGGTCACCATGTCGACAAAGTCCACGCCGAAGCGCTGCCGGAGGTGGGAGATCACGGGGAGCTGGACCCTGCCGTCCAAACAGTTGATGGCCGTGCAGAACGTCGGGGCGCGAGCGGGCACGCCCCCTCCCAAGGCGTCAGAGCCCTTCACCATCTGCGACCCCCTCCTGCAACGACTTCACCAGCCCGGCGTACCGCTTCTCGATCTTGAAGCCGTGCGCGTAGAAGTACTCAGGGCGGAAGAAGCCGGTCGTGACCGCCTTCACGCCCGCGGCGCGTAGGCGGTTGAAGAACTCCTTCATCAGGCCGTCGGCCACGCCTTTGCGCCGGTAGCTCTCCGCAACCACGATTTTCTCGAGGTGGGCCCGCTGGCCGTCCTCCTCGATCTCGTAGTAGATACCGCCGATGATCTGGTCCCGTTCGTTGATGCCGACCAGGTAGCGGTGCTCCGGCCCGAACTGGACATCCAGACGCGCCGCGAGGAACAAGCGGTGCAGCCGCTCCACCTCCCTTGGCAGCAGCGCGTGCCGCACCCGGAAGAGCCCCCCGTCCAGGTCCTCCAGCGCGACCACGATCTCCGTCTGCGAGCTGCCGGCCAGGTCCGCCGAGACGAAGTCCACGGTATCCTCCGGCCGCAGGTAGGCAAAGGGAATGCGCGCCAGGAAGTAGTCGTCGTCGGGCTCCACCGGAATCCGCTGTCGCAAGTCGGCAACGGCACCGGCCAGTTCCCCGTTGCGGATCTCGCCGCTGCGGACCTTGCCGGTCAGCTCGTCCAGCCCACCCTGAAGCTCGCTGCTGCTGTCGCGGAACACCGTCTCGCGGAAGAATCGCAGACGCACTTCGGGATACGACATGGCCAGGCCGTCGAGCCCGTAGGTGTCGTAGAACTCCTGCAATGTCGCGGCGCGGGCCTGCGGCGTCGCGTCCTGGTTCAATTGCGCCCAGCGACGATACCGCTTGGCGGCGAAGTAGAGTCGCTTGGGGAGGAAGCCTCTGCGCTTGACGTGGAAGAGGTACTCCTCGAGCGCACCCCGCAGCGCGGCAGGTGCGTCCGGCTCGGCGTCCAGTGCCCGCTCGTAGGCGGCGATGCCGTCCTGCTCCCCGATCACCTCCAACACCGACGAGAACACCACGTCCCACCCCACGTCGCCCGCGAGCTCGGCGTACTGCTCCTCCACCGAGCGCACGAATCCCTCCTTGTAGGAACGCACCATATCGAGCAGCCCGCGGTGCGCGTGCCGGACGGAGAGAGAGACGATGCGCGAGCCTCGATGGTAGTCGTGCGTCGGCAGCACGATGTCGGCGGGGCTCAGGTCGGTGATCTCGCAGCGTCGACCGGTGCGGTCCCAGAAGTCCACCAGCGCGGCCAGGGCGCTCCACGCGAGGAACGGCCACAGCTGGCGCAACCCCTCGTGCTCCGGGGCCCGCCGGGACAGACGCCGCAGCTCCCGGTCGAGCGTGTCGCCACTGACGAACTCCTCGCTCCACAGATCCTGCTCGGGAATGTGGCCGCCGAATTCCTCGACCACCGGGTCCCGCGCCCCGGCCGCGCCGCACAGAATGAGCCAGTCGATCTCCTCCTGCACCTGCTCGGCGGGCAGCTCGTCGACCAGATTGGCGGCCACCTCGTAGGTTTCCTGCGCACGCGTTTGGATGGTGACGCGATACACCGACTTGCCGTGACGCGTACCGAGCAGCCGGATCCACACGCCGCCCGGCGGGATGTCGTGCAGGCGCACGATGGTGCCGCGATAGAAGAGGAAGAGCGCCTCCCGCAGGAACGTCGTGCTCTTGATGGCCCCCAGCAGGCGGCGGCGGTGCTCGTCGGCCGTCGACTCCTCGAATACGACGACGTCCTCCCAGCGGTACTCCTGCCCCGTCTCCGTATCCACCGCGATCTTGGATGTGGACCCGAGCCACTGGCGGAAGCCGTTCTCCAGCGTGACCCGCGCACCGCCGGCGTGCACCCGCAGTGCCTGGCTGCGGGCGAACAGACTCATGCGGACCAGGAAGGCGCGGATCGTGCGGAACCGCACGGGATGGCCGGCGCCGTACTCCGCCAGGAAGCTCAGCAGCGAGAGGGCGAGCTGGTCGTTGCCCGTCTCGCCGGTACAGGATGCCTCCGCGTACGCGATGAGCGCCTGGACCTTGGCCTCGGGCAGGCTGCGCTCCCCGAGGAACGCCGACGTCTCCTCGTCGAGCAACGCGGGATCGCGCTCGAAGAAGTCCCGCAGCGTGCGCGTGAACCGCACCACGCGCTCGACCGGCACCAGCGTCTGGAACGCCCGGCGCCGCACATCGGAGGCCTCGGCGGTCGCACCCCGCGCGAGCACGAACCGGGCGGGGTCGGCGAGCGGGCCTTCCTCGTTCGCCACCACGCGCTCCAGCAGGCGCACCGCATCGAGAGCCGCGTCGGCATCGGCGCACGAGAGGAGCCGGGCCGCGCGGTCGAGGTCGTCCAGGCTCCACTCCGCGCGTCGCGCGGACTCGATGAGCGCGTCGCGCTCGGCAGGACTGGGCTTGTACGCTCCCGGGCGCCCCGCCCATTCGATCCCCTCCTGCGACCGGCCGGGCCGCTGGCGCTGGGTCGGTTGCAGGGGCGCGAACTCCACCAGCTCCTCGTTTCCCAGCCAGAGGCGCGGCGTGGCGAGGAACGCGCCGAGGTTGACGGTCTTGCGATTCGTCTCGTAGACCCCCGCTCCCACCTGAATCCGCGTTTCGTCGAGCCGTCTGACCGTCAGCGTCGTCCCGACCGACGGCAGCCTCAGCGCCCCCTTGTGGATCTCCACGTCCTGCGCGGTGAGGCCGAGGTACTGAAACAGCCAGTTGGGCAGCGTCAGCTCCACGCCTCCCACGTGCAGGTGCGCCCGCCGATACAGCGAGTCGATGACGTCCGCGAAGTTCTCGACCACGGTCTTGCGACGCGGCGTTCCCTTGGGGGTGAGCTCGCCCTTGTCGGCGTCGAGATCCCTGTCGATGACGTAGAAGTCCACGATGCGCTCGAACGGCGCCACGAACTGGTTGACCGACGTCACGAGCGACCGGAAGTGGTCCCGGATCTCGTGGATCGACATCGAGGCGAAGTCCAGGCTCTGGTACGCGGGGTTGGGATAGACCAGCAGGGTGTTGTACTCGCGGTGGTCACCCACCAGGAACACGCGGCCCACCGACTCGAACTCGCGAAACAGGTTCTCGATGCGTTGCGGCGCGATCGTCTGGCCCTTGACGTTCTTGTAGATCTCCTTCTTCCGATCGACCAGCTGGATGTGCCCTGCGTCGTCCATCTGCATCAGATCGCCGCTGTGCAGCCAGCCGTCCTCATCGAACGAGGGCTCGCCGTCGGGCGGATCGAGATAGCCCATCATCACGTAGGGCCCGCGCATCAGCAGCTCCCCGTCCTCGGCCAGCTTCAACTCGATGCCGGGCAGGGCGACCCCGAGGGAATTGTGCTTGTACTGGTGCGGCGGCGTCATGGTAACGCCACCCGTCGCCTCGCTCATCCCGAAGCCGCTGAGCAGCTGGATGCCCTGGCGATGAAAGAACTTGAAGATCTCGGGATCGAGGTAGCCAGCCGCCGACAGTCCCCACGCGAGCCGCCCGCCCGTCACTTGCGCGGTGACCTCTCGCAGCTCCTCATCGGGCGCCTCGAGGGGATTCGCCCGCTGCGCGATCGCGTCGTACAGCTGCATCCACTTGCGCGGCACGCTGATGAACACCGAGGGGCGGTACCGCGTCATCCCGTCGACGAGGGCGCCCATGGACGGATCGAGCAGGAAGCAGTACTTCGCCCCCCAAAAGACGCAGCCCAGCATCTCGAGGTACCGACCGAACGTGTGGAACAGCGGGAGGTAGGAGAGGAACACGTCCCGGTCGCCGATCTCGGGCAGGGCGATCCCTCGAGCGAACCGCTTGAACACCAGGTTGCGGTGCGAGTACTGGATGCCCTTGGGCATCCCGGTCGTGCCCGACGTGTACATCACGGTGGCCAGGTCGCCGACGCGCACCGCGTCGCCGCGCTGCTGCGCCGTCAGGCTCGACACGCGGCCCGCCCGCCCCTCCAGCTCGCGCAGGCTCATGACCTCCGCGCCCTGGTCGCCGAGCCCGTCCATGCTGATCACGCGCCGCAGGTCGGGAAGGGTCTCCCGGTTCTTCTGCACCTTGTGGAGTTGCCCCCGTCCGGAGACCACCACCGTTCGCACTTTGGCGTGGCGCAGGATGTACCCCACATCGGCCTCGGTGGCGTTGGCGGGGACGACCACGTTCACCAGGCCCGAGGTCAGGCAGGCCAGGTCGACGATCGCCATCTCGAGGCGGTTCTCGGAAACGATGGCGATCGGCTGGATCGCATCCGGCTCGTCGAGCGAGAGGAGGCCGCGCGCCACGGCGTCCACGCGCGCCGCCACCTGCTGCCAGGTGAGGCGATGGCTCTTCGCGCCCTCGGGGATCTCGAACAGGACCTTGGGGCCGTACGTTCTGGTGCGCTGGCGGAACAGCGGACCGACGGCGAAATGCGACGCCTCCACGGCCGCCAGGATTCCCCCCGCCCAGCTCGCGGTGGCCGACGGCGCGACCCGTTTCACCACCGCAGGTCGACGCGCCAGGTCGAGCGCATCCCACGTGAGCACCCGCAGATCGCGTTCGGGCATGGAGTCCGCGGCGGCGCAGCGCGCGGCACAGCGCGCGAGCAGCTCGCCGATCCGCTCCGGGTCGATGCGCTCGAGCACCGATTCGGGATGCGGCGCCTCCCGCACGGCCGCGACCGCCGCGCGGTCGAGCTGCAGGGCCTCGGCTGGCGGCGTGCTGCCCCGGCCGGCCTCCTCCAGGGCACTCGTGACGCGGGCCGCCACCTGGTCCGATGGCAGCTCGGTGAGATCCCGAAGATCGGCGACGCTGGTCATGACTCTACCATATTAAGGAATACGGAGCCCCCCGGGCAGCCGGCCGCCCAGGCGCTGCACCTCCCGCTCGAGCTGCTGCCGGACCGCCGCGAGGGCCTCTCGAGCTCCGTCGATCTCGTCGACGTACTTCGTCTCGAGGTCCGCGACGCCGCGCCGCGCCCTGGCGACCTGCTCGTCCACCAGCGCGTCCACCCGCGCCCGTGTCTCCCGCTCCACGCGCTCGACCTCGCGCCCCAACTCGCGCCGGAGGCCGCTCGCGACGGCCTGCCCCACGTTCGACCGCACGCTCAGCGACGGCTCCCGCAGGGCACCTGACAGCTCCACGTCGATCCGCACGTCGCGCAGCTCCGACACGGTGCGCCAGAGAAGCTCCTCGGCCCACGCGCGCGTGCCGACCTGCGCCGCTCCCGCTGCCTCGTCGCCGCTCGCCGTTCCCCGCAGTCTCACCCACGTCGCCTGCGGCGCACGCCACGACCACCGGGCCCCGAGCCGGTCCCCCGAGCGCGCGAGGCGCAGCTGGGTCGCGCCTTCGCCCAGAACGAGGCGCGCGCCCAACGCCTCGAGGTCGAGCGAGGGCAGTTGGATGCCCCCGAGCGAGACGTCGAGGGAGTCGACGACCGGCGCCGACACGTGGTCGAGCAGCGCGCGTACCGCAACGTCGCTGGGACCGACGGCCGCGCCGGCGCGGCGCGCCACCAGCTCGAGCGGCTTGCCGTAGAGGGTGGGCTGCGACGTGAGGCCGGTGACGCGGGCCGAATACGCTCCCGCCGCGAGCCCCTCGCCCCCCAGCTCCAGCCCCAGCTCACCGTACTCCAGGAGGAAGCGCGGGCCGGAGGCGGCGCTGGGAAACGTGACCGTCGTGCCCGCCCGGCGCGGCCGCTTCGGCCCCCGAAACCGCCGAGGATCGATGCCGGGCGGCAGGTACTCCTCGGCGAGCCGGAGCCAGTAGAGCACGGGCCGCACCCAGGCGATGGCCGCCTCGCCGAAGATGGCTGGGGAAATGTCGGGCGCGTCGAGCGACGGCAGCTCGAGCAGGCCCCGGGCGTAGGCGTAGTCTGCCTGCCGCGCCGCGGCCAGGCCGGCGAGCTGCGTGCGCACGTCCGCGAGACTCGCCTGTCCGGTCCGGCTGAGGTCGTCGATGCCCTCTCCGAGTGTGCCCAGCTCGGAGATCGTGGCGCGCGCGTCGCCGACGAGGCGGCTGGCGCCAAGGACGTTCAGACCGCGCAGGTCGGTGTTCTGGAGACGCCGCACCAGGGCCTCCGCCGAATCGATGCGCGGCCGCGGGTCGAGTCCGGCCAGCGCACGGTCCCATGTCGTGCGAACCTCGTCGGCGCGAGCGGCGAGCGCGCGCGCTTCGACCAGGGTGCGCAGGCTGTCGGCGTCGACCGCGGCCGCATCCACGACCCGCCCCAGTCCTTCGAGGCTGAGGGGCGGCACGCGCACCGCGTCGGCCCAGGCCGAAACCTCCCGGGCAATGAGACCGCTCTGCGGGCTGGGATCCTCCAGCTCCCCCGACTCGTCGCGCGCCGTGCCGAACCGGACGCCACGCACCACCACCGTATCAACGTTGATCTTCCTCTCCAGCAGCGGCCGCAGCCGCACGTCCGCGACGATCTCCGCCGCCTCGAACAGATTGCTCATCGGCGCGCTCGGATCGGTGACCTCGAGCCCCCGCAACACCACCCTGCCCTCCCGCAGCCGAACGTCGGCACTCTCCAGATCCACGCGCGCGCCCACGAGGTAGGCGCCGGTCTCCTCGACGACCCGCTCCACGACGCGATCCAGCAGCGCCCACCAGGCCAGCGCCAACAGCCCCGTCACCAAACCGAGCGGCACGATGGCCCGCCAGCGGAACAGCTTTGGCCGTCGCATCAGGGTTGAAACAGGCGGAACAGGTTGTAGAGCTTGGTGGCGCGCACGGCACGGACGGCTCGCGAGCGCTCGATGCGAGGGCCCAGGGTGGCGCGGTACCTGCGCACGCCGGCCCTGGCGAGGAGGAAGATGGGAAAGGCCAGCAACAGCCATCCCACGACGCTCCCCAGCACGACCGTGTTGTTCACGTTGCTCAGCGACAGCACCGGCGTGTTGTAGATCGCCGTCCACACCGGCTGCAGCGGCCCCGCGTCGATCAGCAGCGCGCTCCCCGCGGTGTCGAACAGCGGGTCGAGCAGGAAACCCAGGGGCAACGCGATCAGCCACCCCAGGATCGCACCCGGCACCGAGACCCGCAGCAGGAAGATCGCGGCGACGATGAGCAGATTGTGCAGGCTGAGCAGCGGCGTCAGTCCCAGCGCGGCCCCAAGGGCGATGCCCGCGGCGACCTGCTGTGGCGTGCCCTCGGAGTGCAGGGCACGGACGAGGGATTGGAGCAGCTTGAGGAGCGTGAACATCCACTCAATTGTCTGACGATCCGTGGGGATTGTCTAGGGGGAACGGGGCGGCCGCCTCGCCTTCGGGAACGCCCCACGGCCCCCCCGGTGCTCCGTTCCCTCTCCCCCCGTCGCCAGTGCTAGATTCGTAGCACCATGTCGACCCTCGATCCCATCCTCAGGCCCCGGTCCATCGCGGTCATCGGAGCGTCCCGCCAGTCCAACACCATCGGCTGGCAGATTCTCGACAACCTGTTGGTGAATGGCTTTCACGGCCCGGTGTACCCGGTGAACCCGAAGGCCTCGGCCATCCATTCCATCCCGGCCTACCCCTCCATCGCCGCCGTGCCCGGCCCGGTGGACCTCGCGGTGATCGTGGTGCCCAAGGTGCACGTCCTCGACGTGACGCGGCAGTGCATCGACGCCGGAGTGAAGGGGCTCGTCGTGATCTCCGCCGGCTTCAAGGAAGTGGGGGGCGACGGCGTGGAGCGGGAACGGGAGCTCACCGAGCTCGTCCGCGCGGCGGGCGTACGCATGGTCGGCCCCAACTGCCTGGGCGTCATCAACAACACGCCGGCGATCGCGATGAATGCCACCTTCGCGCCTGCCCGGCCACCGACGGGCTTGGTGGGATTCGTGAGCCAGTCGGGCGCCATGGGGGCGAGCATCCTCGACTATGCCGAGAGCCTGAACATCGGGATCTCGATGTTCGTGTCCAGCGGCAACAAGGCAGACGTGAGCGGGAACGACCTGATCGAGTTCTGGCGTGACGACCCCGACACGCGCGTCGTGCTCATGTACCTCGAGAGCTTCGGGAATCCGGCCCGTTTCGTGGAGCTGGGACGCCGGTTCACGAGAGAGAAGGGACCCATCTGCATCGTGAAGTCGGGGCGAACGGGCGCCGGGGCGCGGGCCGCGGCCTCGCACACGGGGGCGCTCGCCGGCACCGAGCTCGCTACCGATGCACTGATCGCCCAGGCGGGAGCGATCCGCGCGGAGAAGGTCGAGGACCTGTTCGACCTCGCGATGGCCTTCGCCAACCAGCCGCTGCCCGCGGGCAATCGCGTCGCCATCGTGACGAACGCCGGCGGCCCGGGCATCATGGCGGCCGACGCCTGCGAGGCGCACGGGCTGAACGTGGTCCGTCTGTCGCCGGAGACCGAGGAGCGCCTGCGGTCGAAGCTCCCCGAAGAGGCCAGCGTCAAGAACCCCGTGGACCTCATTGCGAGCGCCACGGCACAGCACTACGAGTTCGCGCTCAGGTGCGTGTTCGATGACCCCAACGTCGACGCCGCCATCGCCGCGTTCGTGCCTCCGCTCGGCACCCACACGCGGGACGTGGCCACCGCCATCGTCCGCGTGAACGAGCAGCACCCGGAGAAGCCGCTCCTCGCGGTGCTCATGGGACGGCAGGGGCTGCCGGCCGGCCTCGCGGAGCTGCACGACGCGAGCATCCCCGCGTACATCTTCCCCGAGTCCGCAGCCCGCGCGCTCGGCGACATGTGGCGCTACCGCCAGACCGCGGCGCGGCGCGAGGGGAAGCGGGTGTCCTTCGATGCCGACGACCAGGCGGTCGAGGCGATCATCGACGCCTCGCTGGAGGCGGGCCACGAGAAGCTCAGCGAGCCGGACGCGATGCGCGTGCTCGAGGCGTACGGCATCCCTGTCGTGCCGTGGCGGTTCGTGTCCAAGGATGGGCCGCGCAGCCTGGCCTCCGCCGCAGCGGAGGCGGCGGGCGACGTAGGGCTGCCGGTGGCGCTCAAGATCGTGAGCCCCGACATCACCCACAAGACCGATGTCGGAGGGGTGGTCTTGGGACTGGAGAGCAAGGCCGAGGTGGAGCGAGCGGTGCGGGAGATGCTGAAGCAGGTGACGGCCCCGACCAAGGCAGCGGAGAAGCGCGCCAAGAAGGGTGCGAAGCAGCGGGGCGCCGAGCCGCGCATCGACGGCATCCTGATTCAGCAGATGGCCAACGGAGGCATCGAGACCATCGTGGGCCTCACCCGCGTGCCACGGGTCGGAGCACTCGTCATGTTTGGCATGGGGGGCATCTTCGTCGAAGCCTTGCGGGACGTCGTCATGCGACTGAACCCGCTTCTCGACACCGACGCCGAGCAGATGATCCACGAGGTGAAGATGTTCCAGCTGCTCGAGGGCGTGCGCGGACAGGCACCCCGCGACCTCTCGGCGCTCGCGGAGGCCATCCTCCGGGTCTCCCAGCTCGCGGAGCGGCACCCCCGCATCACCGAGATGGACCTCAACCCCCTCCTCGCGCTGGAACAGGGAGCCGTGGCCATCGACGCGCGCCTCCAGGTCTCGGCCAGTCCCGAGACCTAGCACCCATCACGAACAAGGCCGCGGCTCGCTCGGAGCCGCGGCCCTTCTCATCGGCGCTCCTAATCGCGTCCCGACTACTCGTACGGGACGTAGTGCGCCGCAGACTCGATGGCCGATTGCGGGCCGGAGACCACGGTGAGCTGATCGAGCCAGTACGCATGGTCGTCGCGGCGGGCCACGACCATCTGCCCGTAGTCTTCCTTCCGATGAGCGCGGTGATACCGCAGGAACAGGTGACGCTCATCGACCCCCAGGATCTCGATCTTTCCCGTGCGATGCGACATCGCGAACCGCGCCCGCTTGGCCAATCCCGAGACATGCCGGTTGGCAGCGAGGAAGATGCCCAGCCCTTCGACGATCGGCACCTCAAACGGCTCGTTGCCGGCGGTGGGGCGGCCCTGGAACACGTAGTACTGGGGACAACCCATGAAGGACAGCTCGCGGAACAGCGAGGCGAAGGTCCGCGGGTTGTCGTTCACTCCGCGCACGATGGGACACTGGTTCACGGTCTGCGCCCCGGCGTCCCGTAACCGCCTGATCGCCTCCCGCGCCGCCTTCGTCAACTCGCGGGGGTGATCGAAGTGGTTCATGATGTAGATCTGCGTCTTGTCGGTGCAGTGTTCCCCGATCACGCGCAGCAGGTCCGGGTCGTCGAGGATCCGGTACGGGTTGAACGCGGCCATCTTGGAGCCGATCCGGATGATGCGCACGTGCGGCACGGCCGCGACGTCACTGATGATCGGCTCGAGCCGGCGCGTGGACATGATCATCGGATCGCCGCCCGTGAGCAGCACGTTGGTGATCTCCTCGTGCTCGGCGATGTAGTCGAGGCCCGGCTTGTACGCGAGCGTCGCGTCGTCGTTGTCGTTCATGAACAGCCGCTTGCGGAAGCAGTATCGGCAGTACGCACCGCAGACCTCGTTTACCAGCAGCAGCGCCGTGTCAGTGTACTTGTGCTGGCACCCGCGGACCGGCGTGTAGTGCGCCTCCTTGCTGGCGTCGAGCTCGCCCCAGTCGTTCAGCTCGCCCTCCATGGGCACGACGAGGCGCCGCAAGGGGTCGTTGGGATCGTCCCAGTTGATGAGGTCTCGGTAGTAATCGTTGAGCCGGAATGCGTAGCGATCGGCTACCGGCGCGAGCCGACGACGCTCTTCGTCAGTGAGGCCGTCGAGCTTCGATAGGTGGGTGATGTAGCGAACCTTCATGTCCCCTCCTAGGGAGCTCGGGGTGAGGTGCTTTCGCTGAGTGCGTGCTGTAGCCAGCCCTCGAGTTACTGTTTCCGTGGGGTGACAGAGTACTGAACCTACGCAGCGGTACAGACGTTGCCAACCGCCGTTTCGGCGGTAGTGTTGTAAGACGAACCGTCGCAAGGCATTAGAGATGCGCGTCTTCGTTACCGGCGGCACGGGATTGATCGGATCGCAACTCGTGCGGCAATTGCTCGAGCGGGGCGACGAGTGCGTCATCGTGTCGCGCTCGGGGCGCGATCCGTGGGACCACGAGCGGGCGCGCGTGGTCCGTGGAGACCCCACGGCACCGGGCGAGTGGCAGCGCGCGGTGTCGGGGTGCGATGCGGTCGTGAATCTGGCGGGGCAGCCGATCGTGGATCCGCCGCACCGGTGGACGGCGGCGCGCAAGCGCCTGCTGCGGGACAGCCGCGTGGACACCGCGCGACAGGTCGTCGCGGCCATGCGCGCGGCCGAACGCGTGCCGGCCGTACTGGTGAGCGCGTCGGCGATCGGGTTCTACGGCAACCGTGGTGACGAGACGCTCGACGAATCGGCGACGAGCGGGACCGGCTTCCTCGCCGAGCTGTCGGTGGCCTGGGAAGCGGCGGCCCGCAGTGCCGACGATGTGACGCGCGTGGTGTGCCTCCGCACCGGCTTGGTGCTCGATCGGTCGGGAGGGGCGTTGGCGCCCCTCGTCCCCCTGTTCAAGCTCGGGCTGGGCGGCCCCTGGGGCGAGGGGAGCCAGTGGTGGTCGTGGATCCACGCGGCCGACGAGGTCGGACTCATCCGCTTCGCGATCGACGCCGACCTGTCCGGACCGCTCAACCTCACGGCACCGAATCCCGTCACGGTGAATGCGTTCGCCGCAGCCCTCGGCCGGTCGCTCAACCGACCGGCGATCGTGCGGGCACCGGCCTTTGCGATGCGCCTCACGCTCGGCGAAATGGCCGACGCGCTGCTCACCTCGCAGCGGGTCGTGCCGCGGCGCGCGCTCGACGGCGGATACGCCTTCCGCTTCCCCGAGCTGGACGGCGCGCTCGCCGATCTCTTCGGTTAGGACGATGCGCGGACGTCTCGTCGCCCGCGGCGCGCTCTGGATGGTGATCGCGGCGTTGGTCATCGCAGGCGCATGGAGCACGCGACTGGGCACCCGGTGGCCGTCGATCTACTACATGACCGGCCCTTCGATGGAGCCCGCGATCGGGGCGGAAGTGTACTTCCTCGCGTGGAGCCCGCCGGGCGAGCTCCACCGCGGAGACCTCGTCATCTTCCGGTTCGTGGACGAGGACACCGAGTACCACGTGCTGCGGCGGCTCGCCGGGCTGCCCGGCGACACGGTGCGCATGGAGGAAGGGGTCGTCTTCGTGAACGGCTCGGCGCGCCCCTGGCCGCACCAGGTGCTCGTGCCGGAGGTGGACCGGACGGAGCTCGCCCTCACCTTCCAGCTCTTCACGTGGGGGCCCTGGGTGGTCCCGGCCGACTCGGTGCTCCTGCTCGCCGATACCCGCGACATGGTGGGCTGGCCCGACAGTCGCTTCATTGGCTTCGTGCCCCGGGAGGACGTGCTGGCCCGGGCCACGCGCACGCTGCGGGGCCGCCGCCTGCTCTGACGGCTCCCGTCGGCATCGCGCCGCGAGCGGCGCGCGTCAGCCGTGTTCGAGGATGTGCCAGGCCGAGTCGCGCCGCTCCTCGAGCGAGCGCCGCTCGGCGCGCCGGCGGCGCTCGGCCTTGCGGCGCTCCCGTCCGGCTCGCCGCTCCAGATTGGCGCGTCTCATCTCGGCCGTCACGCGGCGGTCCAATCCGGTTCGGCGCTCGAGGCCGGAACGGCGATCACTGGCGCGACGACGTTCCGTCCCCCGGCGACGATCCACGTTTGGGGGGCGCGATGTTGGCTGGTCGAATCCGAACGGCTCGTCGGTCATGGCGTGGCGATGAAACTACGAGCCATGCGGTCCGCCGCAAGGGTATTCCAGCCTAACTACATACCTGGTAGGCGCTTAACGTCCTTCTGGCCGTGGCTCACGCCGGCCCCGATGCCCGCGCCGAACAACGCTGCCGTCCAGCCCCCCACGATCGGCAGGATCCAGACCACCGGCGCCGCCAACAGCGCCGCCGCCACCCCCGCTACCACAGGCGCCACCGGCTTTTGCGCCTTGTCGACGAAGCGCAGCTTGTTGCGCACGAAGCGGCGGGACTGGATGTAGCCCCAGATGCTCCCCACTCCCGTGACGCCCAGCCAGATGAGATCAGCAAACTCCATATTCCGGCCTCCTTTGTGTCTCACTACGAAACATTGGGGTGCCGAGGTTTCAGTTGTGGCCCCGCCCTGTCGCGGGCGGCGGCGCCGTTGCACTTTCGGGGCAGCAGCCGAGGGGGGCGCTGCGGCGCCCGCAACGGGAAGGAGGCGACGATGACGTGGCTGCTCATTCTCCTGGCCGTCCCGGCCGCGCTGTTCGTAGCACTCGCCACGCTGTGGCTCATCGGCGAGCGCGGTCATTTGATCCTGCCCTCGACCCGGGCCGCGATGTTCCGACTCCAGAAACGCACGAGCGCGGGCGAAACGCGCTCGGGCCGCGGCGGCCTGCTCAACGCGCTGCACGCGTACGTGTACGGACGCTGGCCCAACCAGTACATCGGGTTCCTGGTCCACACGCTGCTGCCGCGTGCCGGGCCGAAGATGAAGCGCTGGTGGGCCGACCGCTACCACGGCAAGGTGCTGCCCACGGAGCTGGCCCGTGCGATCATCACGCTGGACCACGACATTCGCCGCACCGACCTCGAGCAGATCATTCCGTACGCAACGGCGCGGAACATCGTGCTGAAGGGCCCGCCCAACGTCACGTTGCTGGACTGCCCCTGCCGGGCGACGCGAGAGACGCCGTGCCAGCCCACCGACGTGTGCATGATCATCGGCAACGGCTCGTTCGTGGTCGAGCACCACCCGCACCGCTCCCGTCACATCACGCAGGACGAGGCGCTGGACCTGCTCCAGGCCGAGCACGAGCGGGGGCACGTGCACACCGCGTACTTCAAGGACGCGATGAACAACCAGTTCTACGCCATCTGCAACTGCTGCTCCTGCTGCTGTGGCGGGCTGGAGGCGATGGTGCAGCACGGCGTACCGATGGTGGCGTCGTCCGGGTATGTGGCGCACGTGGACGAGTTGGCGTGCATCGCGTGCGGCGACTGCGAAGCGGCCTGCCCGTTCGACGCCGTGCACGTGAACGGCACGGCGCTGGTGGCGTGGGAGAAGTGCATGGGGTGCGGGGTGTGCGTGGGCAAGTGTCAGACAGAGACGATGACCCTGGTACGCGACGAGCGAAAGGGCGTGCCCCTGGACGTGCGGGAGATCGGGGTGGCCGCCGCGACCGTCTAGAAATAGTAGCGCGACCGCACCGCGGCGCCTACGGAATTCAGCGCGTCGCCGTTTACCAACGGCGAGTGCATCCACTGCACTTCGACCCCGACCGTGAAATCCTCGCGCCCAACGTACGAAATCCCCAAACCGGCCGTGTGACTCAGGCCCACGGAAGACTCCGCGTTGCCCCCGAACGTGCTGATGCGATAGATGCCCACGAAGCCCAGGGGAGCCTTTCCAATGGACTGGAGGTTCAGGTCCACCGTGGCGCCAAGGTCCACATCCCACGCGGCATCCTCCACCTCGGTGAAGTCCTCGCCGAACCCGACCTCGCCCAGCACGGTGATCCCCACGGCCCGACCCGGTGCGTAGGCGAGACGAAATCCGCCGCGCCCCTGCCAGGCACCGCTCTTGGCACTCAGGGATATGGAGTCGAGCCGGCCGCCGCTCGCCACGCTGTCGATGATCTCCTCCACGAACGCGATGAGGTTCAGGAAGGTGAGGCCGGTTCGCCGTACGTTGAGCGTGGCCGAGGCGTACACGTTGCTCGACTGCACCACCCGCGCAATCCCCCCGAGCTTGAACCCCGTGATCACCGACACGCCGTCGGAGAGCGCGCTCGCCGCGTTGGTGCCGACGCGCGCCCCGGCCCGGAAGTCGGCCTCCAGGGCGAGCCAGTCGGCTACCTTCTGGCGCTGCTCGAACTCTACCCGCACCCACGTCATGTTGCCCTCGAGTGCGATCAGCGTGTCGTCGTCGATGACCACGGTCCCCACATTGTAGCCGAAGGCTCTGGCCCCGCCCACGAGCGATCGGAAGTGCGTGGCCACGAACGGACCCTCGACCATGGCGGTGGGCACGAACGTGTGGCCGGCGAGGCTCGGGTTGCGAGCCTGGGCGCGGAGCCCGGTCGGCGCGACGGTGATCACGAGAGCAAACAGGCGAATCAGGGTGGCACGGCACCGCATGGCTCTCTCCCTTCGGAGCACCCTTTCGGTCCGGACGCGGCTGATCCGGACGCAACCGGAGACCGGAACCTTCGGGAATCCGTCCGGACGGAGACGCGCGGCTCGACCGCTGTGGTACGAGCGATTTCCTTCTCTAACGAACCGCGCCCCCGCAGTTGCGTGCGCCTGTCAGGGGGCGCGCCTCTCCGCCCAGATCAGGCAAGATCGAAGCGATCCAGATTCATCACCTTGTTCCACGCAGCCACGAAGTCACGCACGAACTTCTCCTGCGCGTCGTCGCAGGCATAGACCTCTGCGATGGCCCGGAGCTGGGAGTGTGAACCGAAGATGAGATCGACGCGCGTGCCGGTCCACTTCAGCTTTCCCGTTGCGCGGTCGTGCCCTTCGAACATCTCTGCGGCTCCCGACGCCGCCTGCCACGTCGTGCCCATGTCGAGCAGGTTGACGAAGAAGTCGTTGGTGAGCGCCTCCGGCCGCTCGGTGAAGACGCCGTG
>CP070716.1:195347-237956 GCA_020350425.1 Gemmatimonadota bacterium | reverse complement strand
CAGGGGCCGGCGTTCGACGCCGCCGCACGCGGCGCGCACTCCGGCAATCCCGTGCTGCGGGCCGGGGAAGCGCTGCACGACGGCCGCCGGGAGCTGCAGGTCGGTGACCAGCGTTCCAGGATGCATGGAGACGTTGCCGAAGAGCAGGTTCAGCAGTTGCGGGGACTCCGATCCGACCAGGACGGGATCGTAGGAGATCGCGAGCCGCCAGCGGGCACCGCCCAGCTCCTCAATCTCCTCGAGCCGGCCGACCACGCGCTGTTCGATCCCCTCCGGATAGCAGCCGTCGGGCAGCTCAACCGTCTGCTCGAGCGCAATCTGTCGTGCCCGCGCCTCGGCCCGCTCCCCCTCCGGCAAGGTGAGCTCGTACGTGATCCGGATTCGCTCGTCGCTTCGACGCTCCATACCACTTGACTCGCTACTGGTTGACCCCCACGCTTGCCCCGTGGACCTCTACCTGGTACAGCACGGCGAGGCAGCGTCCGAGGAGCAGGACCCCTCGCGTCCGCTCACCGACCTCGGCCGGCGGCAGGTCAGCCGCGTCGCCCGGGCCCTGGCCGCTGCCGGGATCGCTCCAGCCGGAATCTATCACTCGGGGAAACTTCGAGCCGAGCAGACCGCCCGAATCCTGGCCGAGGCGCTGCATCCGGGTCTCGTCCCCAGCCGCATGCAGGGCCTGGCTCCCATGGACGAACCCGCGGCGGCCGCGCGCGCCATCGCCGCCTTCGCGGCGCCCGTGATGCTCGTGGGGCACCTGCCGCACCTGAGTCGCCTCTGTTCCCGGCTGGTCACCGGCGATCCGGGGCGGGAGATCGTGGCCTTTCACAACGGGGGGGTCGTCTGCCTCGCACCGCGGGCGGATGAGGGATGGGCGCTGCGCTGGATCGTCACGCCCGACGTCGCACCGGACCAATGAAGCACCGCCCCGCGGCGGGTGCCGTCGGGGCGGTGCCTCTGGGGGACTGCGGGCCGTACCGTGCTTACGGTCGGCGCCGGGGCGAGTGCTGCCGGTGACCCATCCAGCCGTGGCGCATGCCGGGCCGGCTCCCTCGCATCTGCCCTCCTTGGCGCCTCCCCTCCATCCAGCCCTGCATCTTGCCCTGTTGCTCGGGGCTGAGGAGGGCCTTCGCCTGTGCCGCGCTTCCGACCATGGCTAGCTGCGCCGCCTGGTGCGCCTCCATCGCCTGCCGGGCGTAGCGCCGCACCGCTTCGGCGTCCGGTTGGTCCGCCTGCCACGCTTCGCGCAGTGCCTCGTGGCTGGACCGAGCCTCCTCGACGGCCTGGTCGTGGACGCCCTGCAACTCCTCGCCGAGCTGCTCCAGCCGGGCGACCTGCTCCTCGGTGAGCCCGAGGAAGTCCTTGCGCTGAATCAGCGCCTGCGGCGAGAACGCCCGCACGCCGGCCAGCTCCCCGGCGGCCATCCCGATCCGCTGCCGCATGGCCGGTCCACCCTGTAGTCCCGTCCCGGGCTCGTGCAGACGCATCCGGCGCGGTCTGGTGTCGGGTGCCGCTTCGGGCTCCTGAGCCGGCAACACGCCGATTAGCAGGACCGCCGCGACCGCCACACCCGGCAGGACTCTCGTGACTGCCCTCATCCTCGTCCTCCTTGCTGGGGCACCGGCGGTCGTCCGCCGATGCGTGGGTTCCGTCGGGTAAGACGAGTCGGACAGTCGAGATGTTAAGCGGCCGGCCTCGGGGCGGAGTGCCACCGGGGCCGGCCGATCGCGCCTCTTATGCCCGGGGCGCCCTAGGGTCCCTCTCCACCCTCACCGGTCCGTCCGCCCAGCTGTTTGTCCAGCATCAGCAGTGCCGGCCCGTTGTCACCCACCAGCTGCAACTGGGAGATCACGTCTCCCACCGACTTCTCCTCCTCGACCTGCTCGTTCACAAACCACTGCATCTGGAGCTGGGTCGGGTAGTGGCTCTCCTTGACCGCGAGATCGTAGATCTTGTTGATCGAAGCCGTCACCTTCTGCTCGTGCTGCAGGGCCGCCTGGAAGGCAGCCAGCGTGCTGTCGTAGTCGGCCGGTGGCTGCGGGATCTGCTGCAGCTCGACCCGCGCGCCCAGGTCGGTGAGAAAGTCAAACAGCCGAAGCGCATGGGCCAGCTCTTCCTCATACTGCATCCGCATCCAGCGGGCGAAGCCCGGGAGGTTCTTGTTTTCGAAGTACGCCGACATCGAGAGATAGGTGTATGCGGCCTTGAACTCCATGGCGATCTGGTCGTTGATCGCCTTGACCACTGCCGTACTGGCCATTGCGTTTCTCCGTGCGATTGGGTCTGAATGGGCCAGGAAATATACTGTAGTGGCCCGCGCGGCACCTTCCGTCTACAATGGTATAGTAAAGCGTAGTGGACCACTCCGCTTTCCCCACCGCCACGTTCGGAGCAGGTTGGCAGCCCATGAGAGACCGATTCACCTCCTCCTCTCCCGACCTCCGCGGCGTCAAGGCGCGGGAGGTACGGGACTCGGTGGTCATCCGCTTCGCCGGCGACTCCGGCGACGGCATGCAGTTCACCGGCTCCCAGTTCACGCTCGAAGCCGCTCTCGCCGGCAGCGACATCGCCACCTTTCCCGACTATCCGGCCGAGATCCGCGCGCCGGCCGGCAGTACCTACGGCGTCTCGGCCTTCCAGATCCACTTCGGCGGCGGCGATCTGACCACCGCCGGCGACGCGCCCGACGTGCTGGTGGCGCTCAACCCGGCCGCCCTCAAGGTGAGCTACCAGGACCTGCGCATCGGCGGCCTGATCGTGGTGGACACGGGTGCGTTCACCAAACGCAACCTGGGCAAGGCGGGCTATGAGACCAGCCCGCTCGACGACGACACGCTGGCGCCGTACCAGGTGCTGAAGCTGGACATCACGCAGCGTACCCTCGACGCGCTCGAGGGACTCGGGCTCAAGCAGAAGGACGCGCTCAGGTCGCGCAACCTGTGGACGTTGGGATTGATGCTCTGGATGTTCGGCCAGGACCGCTCAGCGACCGCCGAGTGGGTCGAGCGGAAGTTCGCCAAGCAGCCCGAGATCGCCCGGGCGAACGTCGCCGCGCTCAACGCCGGCCACGCCTTCGGCGAGACGGTCGAGATGCCGATGGACGTGGTAGGGTACACGGTGGCGAAGGCCGACGTGCCGCCGGGCATTTACCGCACCGTAACCGGCACCGAGGCCACGGCCTGGGGGCTGCTGGCGGGCACGCAGGCCGCCGGCCTGCCGCAGCTGTTCTTCGGCTCGTACCCGATCACGCCGGCGACCTCCCTGCTTCACGTGCTGGCCGGCCTCAAGAGCCAGGGGGTGCTCACCTTCCAGGCGGAGGACGAGATCGCGGCGATCTGCGCCTCCATTGGCGCGTCGTACTCGGGGGTCCTGGGGGTCACCTCGAGCTCCGGGCCGGGCATCGCCCTCAAGGGAGAGGCAATGGGCCTCGCCGTCGCCGTCGAGCTGCCGCTCGTGATCGTCAACAGCCAGCGCGCCGGCCCCTCCACCGGCATGCCGACCAAGGCCGAACAGGCCGACCTCTACCAGGCCGTGTACGGCCGCAACGGCGACGCGCCGCTGCCCGTGCTGGCGGCCGCCACGCCCGCCGACTGCTTCGACGTGGCGCTGGAGGCGGTGCGGCTCGCGACCAAGTACATGACGCCGGTCGTGATGTTGACCGACGGCTACCTCGCCAACGCCGCCGAGCCGTGGCTGGTCCCCGATGCCGACGAGCTGCCGCGGTTTCCCGTCCAGTTCCGCAGCGAGCCTGAGGGCTTCCAGCCGTTTCGCCGCGACCCGCACACGCTCGCGCGCCCCTGGGCGATCCCCGGCACGCCGGGCCTCGAGCACCGCATCGGGGGGCTCGAGAGGGACGCCGAATCGGGGCACATCTCGTACGACCCCGACAACCACCAGCGCATGACCGATGCGCGCCTCGCCAAGGTGCGGCGGATCGCCGATGACATCCCGGAACAGGAGATCCAGGTCGGCACGCCGGGCGGCGCGCTGGCGGTGGTCGGCTGGGGCTCGACCTACGGACCGATCTACCAGGCGGTGAGGCGCGCGCGGGAGGAGGGACTGGAGGTCTCGCACCTCCACCTGCGCCACCTCAATCCGCTACCCCGCAACCTGGGGGACCTGCTGCGGAGCTTCGAACAGATCATGGTACCCGAGATGAACACGGGTCAGCTCGTGACCATCCTGCGGAGCACCTACCTGGTGGCGGCGGAGGGCGTGAGCAAGGTGACGGGAAAGCCGTTCAAGGTGAGTGAGATCCTCGACGCGATTCGCACGAGACTGGAGCGCTAGCATGATCGCCCCCAAGAACTACGCCTCCGATCAGGAAGTGCGCTGGTGCCCCGGGTGCGGGGACTACGCCATCCTCAAGGCAATGCAGAAGACGCTCGCCGACCTCGGCGTGGAGCGTGAGCGCACGGTGTTCGTCTCGGGGATCGGGTGCGCCGCCCGCTTTCCCTACTATGTCTCCACCTACGGGTTTCACACGATCCACGGGCGGGCGCCGGCCTTCGCCACCGGCATCAAGCTGGCCAACCCCGCGCTCGATGTCTGGGTGATCACCGGTGACGGCGACGGCCTCAGCATTGGCGGCAATCACATGCTGCACGTGCTGCGTCGCAACGTGGACCTGCAAGTCGTGCTGTTCAACAACGAGATCTACGGACTCACCAAAGGACAGTACTCTCCGACTTCGAAGCGCGGCACCCGCTCGCCCTCCAGCCCGCAGGGCTCGCTCGAGCTTCCGGTGGCGCCGTGCGCGGTCGCGTTGGGTGCAGGCGGGCGCTTCATCGCCCGGTCGATCGACACCATGCAGCCACACCTCGTGGAGGTGCTGACGCGCGCCCACGCGCACCGCGGCGCGTCGTTCGTGGAGATCTTCCAGAATTGCCTGGTGTTCAACGACGGCGCGCACGCCGCGTTCACGGGGAAGGGCGTGGCGTCGGAGGCACAACTCCATGTGGAGCACGGCAAGCCCTTGGTGTTCGGAGCGGAGCGCACGAAGGGGTTGCGCGTGAAGCCAGGCTCACTGGAGGTGGAGGTCGTGACGTTGGGTCAGAACGGCGTCACCGAGCGGGACATCCTGGTACACGACGAGACGAGCCGTACGCTCGCCGCGATGCTGGTCGACCTGAAGCCGCCCGCGTTCCCCATGGCGATCGGGGTGCTGTACTGCGACCCGATGCCGAGCTACGAGCACGATGTGCAGCAGCAGCTCCAGCAAGCGGGCGCCAGACCCGCAAGCGAGGCGGAGATGGATGCCGTGCTGCGTGGCGGTCGCACCTGGGAGGTGCCGTAGCCGCTACCAGAGGTCTCCCAGGGTGAAGCCCTCGGGAAAGGGATCCTCGCGGTCCACCGCGAACTGACCGTCCCCGGTGATCCAGGCCCGGCCCGTGAGGCTGGGCACCACGGCGGGCGTGGACCCGACCGTGACCTCGCGCAGCAGGCGGCCGGTCCACACCGTCCCCAACACTCCCTCGTGCCGGAAGTCGCGATCCAGCGCCAGCTCACCCCTGGCGTGGAGCGTGGCCATCCTGGCGCAGGTGCCGGTCCCGCACGGCGAGCGATCGAGCGCGCCCGTCCAGGTCTCCGGACGGTTCCAGTCGAGCGCCCCCGTAGCCACCACCACCGCGTTCTTGCGGTCGGCCTCCGGCCGTGAGGGCGGGCCCGACAGTTGCGAGATCGAGACGCCGACGATCGCCGGGTGTTCCGGATGCACCGCCGGAAGCTGCTCGGCGGCGGCCGCCTGCAACATCCTCCCGACGCGCGCGATCTCGCGCCCCTCCTCGGGCACCAGCCGCAGGCCGAACTGCTCGGCGTCGGCGATGACGTAGAACATCCCCCCCCAGGCGACGTCGACGTTCACCGCTCCCAACACCGGCACCTCGATCCTGGCATCCAGGTGCAGCGCGAACGCCGGCACGTTCTCGAACGTCACGCTGGTCACCTTCCCGGCGACGACGTCGGCCCGGACCCGCACGAGCCCCACCGGCGCCTCGAGCAGCAGCTCAGTCACGGGCTCGCGTGCCTTCACCATCCCCGTCTCGATCAGCACCGTTACCACGCAGATGATGTTGCTGCCCGACATGGGGGGGTACTCGGTCTGCTCCATGATGACGAAGCCCGCGTCGGCTTCAGGGTGCGTCGGCGGGAGAATCACGTTGCAGCACAGCGCCGGGTAGCCGCGGGGCTCGCGCAGCATGACCCTGCGGAGATGGTCGCCGTGGGTCTCGAGATGGACCTTCTTCTCGAACATGGTTGCGCCGGGCACGTCGTGCACACCGCCGGTAATCACGCGTCCGGGCTCCCCACCCGCGTGAGCGTCCACCACGGTGATGCGCTCGTCCAATCGCACGGTCAGGGCTTCTCGATGCGGGCCCGCACCACGTACGGCACCTCGAGCTCGTCCTCGGTCACGGCGTAGAGGTATCCCTCTCGGAACACCGGAGGCGGATTCGTCGAGAGCCGGAACGGGAGCCCGATCCTCCCCAGGAACCGCCCCTCCGGATCGAAGATGTCGACGACCCTGCCCTCCTCAGCTCGCCCCGTCACCGGCAGGACCCAGATGTTGCCCTGATCGTCGAGCAGGAACTCGTCGGTGGCCGGCTTGGTGTCCGGGATGCGGGACCGGTCGACCTTGCCTCCGTGCCGGACGAACCAGTCGAGGCCAACCATCGCGCTGTCGACATCCTCCTCGCTCACGCGCAGCGGCTCGTACTCACGCGAGATCCTCCGCAGCGTGTCACCCTCGAGCGAGAGTTGGGTAATGCTGTACTCACCAGTGAGCATGAACCACATGTACCCCCGCGGGTCGAAGCGCCACTCCAGGCTCGGTGCGAACGGCACGCCCGTCACCAAGTGGGTGTCTTCGTTGCGCAACTCGAAGGTTGGCCGTTCACCGGGGTACTCCGGTACCTGCGCGGTATCCACGGGGTTCATCGCGTCGTCGTGGGCTACCATCACGATCCGTACCTCGGTCGCGGTCATATCCGGCACGAAGTTCCAGAACCGACCCTGCGTGTCTACGCCGCCCGGCCACGGCACGAACATCCAACCGCCGATGGTCCCATGGCTGCCGACGTACGTTCCGGCCGAGTCGATGATGGAGATGCGGGCATTCGAGGGGTCGACGACCCACAGGTTGCCGTCGCGCGCCCATGTCATCCCCATCACCCCGGCGAACTCGCCCGGCCCGCCACCCTCCCGACCGATGGTGCGCACGTGGGCGCCGGCGGCGTCGAACACGCGCAACTCCTGCGCCTGGCTCTCGAACACCCAGAGGCGTCCCTCGGCGTCGACCTCCAGGTCGCGTATCTGCCCGAACATGTCCGGACCGGCGTCATCCAGCGTTCCGATGCGGAGCTCCTCCACGACGCGCCACGCGGTCTCATCGGTCCAGATGCCCGACTCCGGATTTGTCACCACCACCGTCCCGGACTCCAGCGTGTCCAGCGTGCCCCGCCACAGCGCGGCGGCGTCCGAGTCGCGCGGGGCGCAGCCCGCCGCGAGAAGAGGGGTGGAGAGACAGAGCACCGCAGCTGCAGCAACCGGTAACCGCATGGGGCCTCCTTGTGATTCACGCGACCGACGCCCCAGGGCGTCAGCCGCGTGGCGTCATATCCCGGCCGGGGCAGCGGCGGGCCCCGGCAGTGGTGCAAGGCCGAGCAGCCTCGGCAGGCGCTCCTCGAGAAGGAGATAGATTGCGGGCGTCACGGTGAGCACCAGGAGCGTGGAACTGGCGAGCCCGCCGATCAGCGCGTAGCCCAGCGCATTCCAAATGTTCTCATCGGCATACTCGCTGAACAACACCAGGGGAAGCAGCCCGAAGATGGTGGTGGCACTGGTCATCAGGATCGGGCGCACGCGCTCCAGCGTCCCCCGGACAATGGCGTCCTGCACCGATGCTCCCTCCACCCGACGCACGTAGTTGATGTGGTCTACCAGCAGAATCGCGTTGTTCACCACGATCCCACCCATCATGATGACTCCGATGTACGCCTCTCGCGTGAAGCTCGCGTCGGTATAGATGAACATCAGGAACACGCCGATCAACGCCATCGGAACGGTGAGGAGCACGGTGAGCGGCTGCCGCACCGATTCGAACAAGGCCGCCGTCACCATGAAGATCAGCACCAACGAGATCGCCAGCACGACGTAGATCTGCTGTTGCTCCTCGGTCGACCAGACCCACTCCTGTTCCCCCTCGATCTCGTAGCCCTCCGGGAGCGTCGTGGACGCAATCACCGCATCCCGTACCCGGTCCCCCAGCCGGGTCGGCCCGCGGAACTCGTAGCTCACGTAGCGCTGGTATTGCTGGTCCTCCCGCACGATGCGCGTGAGCACTTCCCGCTCCCGCAGCGTGGCGACGTCCGCGAGGCGCACCCCCTGCCCGGCGGGCGTCTGGACGAGCAGCTCCTGGAGCTCCAGCACGTCCACGTCCTCGTTGCCCGCGAGCTTGACGTCGAAGCGCACTTCCTCCCCGGCCACCCGGATGTTGCCGGGACGCACCTGGCCCCACACGGCTGCCGCCACCTGGTAGACGACGTCCCGAGCGGTGAGGCCGTGCAGGCCCAGTCGTACCCGATCGAGCCGCAGCACGTACTCGGTGGCCTTGTCCCGGGTGAACCACCCGCCGGCCGAGTTCACATCCACGTCCTGGATGCGCGAGAACCGCTGGAGGCGTCGTCCCACATCCTCGGCAATCACCCGCACCGTCTCGTAGTTATATCCCAGCACCTTGATGGAGTAGTTGGGTGGGCCGGCGCCGCCGCCGTAAAACGAGGGACCGTAGCCGTACACGCGGACCTCCGCACCCCCGAAGAGGTTGCTGTACGCTACCATCTGCTCCTTGATGGCGACCGGCTGCCAGCTGTTCTCAATGGAGTCCGGGAAGGTCACGGTGATCCGGGAGAACTGCGACTGCACGCGCGTGACGAATCGTTCGACTTCGGGAGTCTGGAGCAGCTTCGCCTCGAAGAATCGCGCCAGCTCGTCGGTGCGGTCGAGCTCCTCGCCCCGCGGTAAGCGGACGATGATATCGATGTAGGTCTGCTCGCCCCACCACGAACGCCACAGCACCCCACGCGTCACGTACTTGTCGAAGTAGTGGTAGGATGCACCGAGCGACACGGCCGCGATCATCACCGTGATCGCCGGCAGCCGCAGGGTGTAACCCAGGAGGCCTCGGTAGAAGCGGATGTACGCCGGCACGCTCGCATCGCCCGACCGGACGGCGGCCGTTCGACCCGCGCCTCCGCTCCCGAGAACCTTCGCCGCGAGCGCCGGGATGAAGCTGAACGCCACGAACAGGCTCGCCACCAGCGCCATCCCTACCACGATGGCCAGCGGCACGTAATACACACGCAGTTCACCCTGCAGGTAGACGAACGGAATGAACACGATGACCGTCGTGAGTGTCGCCGCGAGAATCGGCAACACGACTTGGCGCGCGCCACGCTCCGACGCCTCGCCCGCGGGCTCCCCGGCACGCCGGCGGCGATAGATGTTCTCGAGCACCACGATCGCGTTGTCCACGATCAGGCCGAACCCCATCGCGAGTCCCATGAGCGTCAGCACGTTCAGCGTGAGCCCGCCGAAGTAGATGAGATTCAGCGCGATGAGGATGGAAAACGCGATGGTGGCGAACACGATACCGGCCGAGCGGAACGACCGGAGAAACAGCAAGAGGACCAAAAAAATCACGCCTGCCGCGACCAGCGCACGGTAACGCAGGTCGGTGAGCTGCGTGCGGATGGCATCGCTTTCGTCCTCGTCGAGGATCACGCGCACGCCGATCGGGTGCAGATTCTCGATCGCGTCGAGCCGCGCCTTCACGCGGTCAGCCACCTCCACCGTATTGACGCCCACCTCTTTGTGGACCTCGAAGGAGACCGCCGGCTGTGCATCGATGCGGTAGTAGCTCCTCGCTTCTTCGTACGTGTCGTGCAGAGTGGCCACGTCACCGACGCGCACGATCCGGCCGCGGTCCGTGAGCAGCGGCGCCCGGCGAATCTCGTCGGTGGAGGCGGTGCGGTGGCGGATCGCCAGGGTCCGCAGCAGCCCATCATCTTCCACGCGCCCAGCCTCGCTCACGTACTCCAGCTCGTTGATGCGCAGCCAGACGTATCCGGCATCGAGCCCCAGCGCCTGGGTCTTGCGCTCGTCGAGGGCGATTTCGATCAGGCGGTCCCGCCCCCCGCTGACCTCCACCGCCGCCACGCCACGCACCTGCAGCAGCTCCGGCACGATGTCGTCGTCCACGTGCGCCCGGAGCGCCTCCAGGGTGTGCGGGCCCGTCAGCGTGTAACGCAGGAAGGCGCGCTGCTGCTCGCGGAATTCCTCCGGCACGTAGGGCTCGATGCGTGGCTGCTCGGCGTCGGGCGGGAGCTCGTCATAGAGCACGGCCATCCGCTCCGACAGGTCGAGCCGCGCGAAGTCCATATCGGTTCCGCGCGCGAATTCCACGGTGATGTTCGCGCGCGCCCATCCGAAGAGCTCGCTCGAGACCGACGTGACCTTCTCCACACCCCGCACCTGCTGGATCGCACCCTCCAGCGGCGCCGTCACGAACGCCTCCATGGCCTCTGGGCTCGCGCCGCGCCACTCCGTGGCCACGTTCAGCTGCGGCAACGCGGTGTCGGGCAGCAGCTCGATGGGGATGTTGCGCCATGCCGCCACACCCAGGAGTGCCACTCCCAGGTACGCCATCGTCACCGCGACGGGCCGGCGGATGGAAAGCCGGATCATGGGTCCACCTAGCCGCCGTCCCGGACCAGGTCGTACAGCCGCACGTGCTCGACCCCGAGATCGTCGCGCCACGACGCCAGCACGAAGTCGGTGCCGATCTGATGCACCTGGAGTCCGGAAGGCGTCTCGACCGAGCCCAGGAGCCGGCCTTCCCCGTCGAACACGCTCCAGCGCTGCACCTCGGCACCCGGGCGCTCGAACTCCGCGACCCAGAGGTACCCCAGCGCGTCGACCTCGAAGGTCTGGAACGCCGGGAACGTGGATGGCATCGGGATCTCGGCAAACATCCGCTCGAGGCGGCGGCGCCAGTTGTCGCTGTCGGCGTTCTCGAACCGCTCCGCCTTGTAGCGCTCGACGTCGCCGTCGCCGACCGTGACGGGCCGGTGCTGTTTGCGGATCACGCGCTCCAGTTGGCCCGAAGCCGCGTAGCGCATGATCTCGTACCGGTCGGTAATGCCGTGGTAGAACCCGGCGGGAGCCACGGCGGTGGCGAACCCGCGCCCGAACGGCAGGCTGGTCGCCCAGGCCACCTGGTTGGAGCCCTGCACGTAGAACTCCCAGGATGGGAACCGGCCCATCGAGTCGACCAACTCGCCCTGCCGATCGAACCGGAAGTACGCCGCGGTGTCACGGACCACGGTGGAGATCTCGCTGGGGCGAAACGCGAAACCCTTGGTGAACAGCCACATTCCGTCGTCCAGGGGCCCCACCGCCACGGGCGAGCCGCTCGGAAACTGAATCCCGAACGATCGCACGAAGTCGCCAGCGGGATCCCACAGGGAGATCCGCCGCAGATTCCAGTCGTACACCGCGATCGTATCGGTCCCGACCACGACCGGAGCACCCACGCCCTCGAACTCGCCCGGGCCGCCCCCTTTTCGACCCGCAGACTTCAGATAGCGCCCGCGCGCGTCGAAGTAACGCAGTTCCCTGCTGCCACCGTTGGCGACGACGATGCGACCGTCCGCCAGTCGGACCGCGCCCGAGACCTGGAACAGCTGATACGGCTCCTCGCCGTCGAGCATCCCGATGTCGACGCGCGGCTCGACGGCGATACGCCAACCGTCGTCCGCCGACCACGTGCCGCTGGCATTCTCGACAATCGTGACCCCCGACGAGTCGCGCACGCTGTACCCCACTTCGCCGTCGGCGCCCGTGCAGCCACCCAGCAGGGCCAACACGCTCAGGATGCCAACCGCGGGCGGGCGCCGGCCCGACCCTCTCCCCTCACGCCGCACGCGTTGCGTTCTCATTCCGATCCTCCCGCCGGCTGCACGGCCGGCTTGCGCCGGCTCCGTGGATCGCCCAAGCCCGCCAGGCTCCGCAGGCCGCCGCGCAACTCCTCGAACAGGTCGTACGCCACCGGCACCACGACCAGCGTGAGTGCGGTCGCGCTGATCAATCCGCCGATCACGGCAAGGGCGAGGGGCGCACGCAGGTCGGCGCCCCGCCCGATGCCCAATGCCATCGGCGTCAGCCCCAACACCGTGGTCACGGTGGTCATGATGATCGGCCGCAGACGGACGCGGCCCGCTTCCAGGATTGCCTGGCGGATTGCCATGCCCTGCGCGCGCATCTGATTGATGAAGTCCACCTTCACGATGGCGTCGTTCACCACGATCCCGACCAGAATCACGAGCCCGATGAGGCTCATCGTGTTGAGACCCTCGCCGGCGATGTACAACGCCACCGCCGCACCGACCGTGGCCAACGGGACGCTGAGCAGGATCGTGAAGGGATGCACGAACGACTCGAACTGGGCGGCCAGGATCATGTACACGAGGAGCAACGCGAGGGCGAAGGCGAAGGCCAGGTCCCGGAAGCTGCGATCCCGCTCCTCGTTCGCCCCGCCGATTTCCACGCGCAGGCCGCGGGGCGCGGGAACCTCGACCAGCGCCGCCCGCGCGTCGGCCACCGCGCCGTCCAACCCCCCTCGCGCCACATCCGCGTACACGGTCACCGTTCGTGCCTGCTCGAGCCGCCGAATCTCCGCCGGCCCGACCTCCTCGTACGTGTTGACGAGCTCCCGCAGCGGGATCCCGTTGACGCGCAACACGCGCAGCGTCTCGAGCGAGCGACGCTCCGCCTCCGGCAGACGCACGAGCACCGGCACCTTCTCGTCGAAATCGACGAAGTCGGTGGCCACTTCACCCCGCATGTATCGCTCGACGGTCTGCGCGATGAGTCGCGGCTCGACGCCGTAGGAGGCTGCACGCTCACGGTCGATCTCCACCCGAATCTCCGGCTGTCCTTCATCGGTGCCGAGCCGCACGTTGGTTAGCGAGCCCACGGTTTGGAGCCGGGCGGTCACGGCCTGGGCGTGCCGCCAAGTCTCGTCCAGGTCATCTCCACGGACCCGTATGGCTAGATCGGCTTCGCCACCGCCGAGCAGTCTCCCGAGCGCGGTCGCGGTGCCCGTCTCGACGGCCACCACGCCGTCCGGGAACCGCGCAAGCCGCGGACGGGCACGTTCCACCGCTGCGGCCGTCGGCTCGCCCTCCGCGACCCGCACCTCCACCCTCGCCGTGTTGAGTCCGCTCTCTTCGTCCTCGACACCGGCGATCGCCTCCTGCCGCCCCACCCGCGTGAACACCGCTTCGACCGTGGGATCGTCGAGGAAGATCTGCTCGATGTGGGCCGCCGCCTCCGCCGTCTGCTCGACCGGGGCGCCGCGCGGCAACTCCAGTCGCACCGTGAACGCTCCCTGGTCCACCTGCGGCAGCACGTCGCGGTCGAGCCCCGCGCCGACCAGGATGCCCAGCACGAGAGTCGCCGCGGCAAATCCCACCACCCGGCCACGCCGCTCGAGGGCGCGCTCCAGCAGCCCGTGATACCACTCCGCAAACGCGGCGAAGCGTCGGTCGAACCAATCGAGGAGGGGCCGAACCAGGGCGGCCACCCCACGCCTGAGTCGCGCCAGCGCGCTCCGCAGCGCACGCCCGACCCTCGTGCGTCCCCGCTGCTCGCTCACGCCGGCCCACCGCGCCGCCATCATGGGGAGCAGGGTAAGCGCCACCAGGAGGCTGGCCAGCAAGGCGAACGCCACCGCGAGCGAGAGATCTCCGAACAGCTCGCCGGCTACCCCCTCCACGTAAATGATCGGCCCGAACACCGAAATCGTCGTGAGTGTCGATGCGGTGATGGCTCCCTTCACTTCCTCCGCCCCCCGCACTGCCGACGCTTCGGCGTCCTCCCCCCGCTCGCGGTGCCGGAAGATGTTCTCGAGCACGACGATCGAGTTATCGACGAGCATCCCGACGCCGAGGGCGAGACCACCCAGGCTCATGATGTTGAGCGACACGCCGGCGAGATCGAGCAGCACGAACGTGGCCACCACCGAAATGGGAATCGCGAGTGCGATGGCGACGGGATAGCGGGCGTCGCGGAGGAAGAGGAACAGCACGAGAAAGGCCAAGAGGCCGCCCAACACCAGCGCCTGCACCACGTTCGAGATGGCCTCGGTAATGAATCCCGCCTGGCTCATCGCGACGTCGATGCGGACCTCGGGAAACTGTGCGCGCAGTTGCCCTAGTACCGCATCGACCCGCTCGGCGACCCGCACCGTGTTGGCACCCGATTCCTTGAAAAGCAGCAGGCCGACCGACTCCTGGCCGCTGAACCGAGCCAGCGACTCCCGCTCCTTGAAGCCGTCTTCCACGCTGGCGACGTCGCCCAGCAGCACCAGGCCGCTCTGCGCGGTATCGCTCGGGCTCGAGCCGAGCGGGACCCGCTCGATCTCCTCAACCGCCTGGAACTCCCCGAGCGTGCGCAGCGCGTAGCGGTAGCGGCCCCGCAGGATCGTCCCGCCCGGCGCGCTCTGGTTCGCGGCGTCGAGCGCCTCCAGCACGTCCTGCACGGTGAAGCCGTAGCTCTCGAGCAGCCGCGGGTCGATCTCGACGTGGATCTCGCGCTCCAGCCCCCCGGCCAGCGCTGCCTCCGCCACGCCGTCGATCTGCTCCAGGCGCCGCTTGAAGACGTTCTCGACCAGCTCCTTGAGCGCGGCCAGGTCGGTCCCGCCCGCCAGCGAGAGCGCCATGATGGGCTCGGAGTTGGGATCGGTCCGCAGCACCACTGGGCGCGACACGAGCTCGGGCAACTCCTCGACCAGGTTGTCGAGCTGCTCGCGCACGTTGAGCACGGCGAAGTCCATGTCCGTGCCCCACGAGAACCGCAACGTCACCAGCGAGACACCCTCGCGGGACACGCTCTCGACGCGCTCCACACCGGGCACCCGGCTCACCCCGCGCTCGACGGGCTCCGTGACGAATCGCTCGACCTCCGACGGACCGACGTCGGGATACTGCGTGTACACCACGAGCCGCGGGTAGGCGACGTCGGGCAGCAGATCGATGGGAATACGAGCGAAGGAGATCAGCCCCAGGAAGACGACGCTCAGGAAGAGCATCGCCACGGCAACGGGGCGACGGACGGAGCGGCTTGTGAGGGACATCCGTCGGGCGCTACTGCGGCCGCCCGCCCTCGGCCCGCACGCTCTCCACCAGTCGTACCCGTGCGTCGTGGATCAGGGTATAGTGCCCGTCGGTCAGCACCCACTCGCCGGGCTCGACCATGTCGGTCTCGGGATCGGCGACGATCTCCACCAGCGAGTCGTTCATCATCCCGGGCGTCACGTAGCGCCACTTGGCGAAGCCGACGTCGTTCTCGCCCTCGAACACGAACAGCATCGTGCGCCGGTCCCGCTCGAGGATCGCCCCCCGCGGCACCAAGACGCGGTCCGGGAACTTGCGCGCCTCGAGCGAGACGCGGGCGTACATCCCGGGGAGGATTCGTCCCTGCGGGTTCGGGATGGTCACGGTGACGCGCGCCGTGCGGGTGTCGCGCTCCACAACGGGATTGATGGTGGCGATGCGGCCGGAGAATGACTCGCCCGGGAACGCCGCGAACGCGATCGTCGCGCCCCGGCCTTCGGCGAGCAGTCCCACCTCGCTCTCCAAGACCTGCACCTCGACCTTGATCGGATCGAGGTCCACCACCGTCAGCAACTCGTCGCCGGGCCGAACCTGCTGCCCCTCGACGACCCGGAGCGAGGCCGCGCGCCCGGCAAACGGCGCCTCGATGCGGGTGCGTTGCAGCTGGAGCTCGGCCTCGCGCACCCCCAGCTCGGCGTCGGCGAGCCCGCTCTTCGCCCGGGCGAAGCGAGCACGTTCGACGCGGATTCGCTCGTCCTCGATCTCGTCGTCGAACATCGTGAGCTCGTCGTACGTGGCGGTCGCGGTGGCGAGGCGGGCGCGCGCGCGCTCCACCGCCAGCGCATACTCGGCGGTGTCGATCTGGATGAGGAGCTGGCCGCGCCGCGCCGCATCGCTCTCCGCCACGCGCAGGCCCGTGATGCGTCCCTCCACTTGCGCCCGCAGGACGGCCTGCCGGAACGCCGCGGCCTCCGCGGCGGCCGACACCGAGACCACGAGCGTGTCCCGCACCACCAGCGCCCCCTCGACCGGAATGGCGACGTCGGTCGAGAACGTGCGCGCGGACGACACCGCCTCGGCACCGCCCTCGGGGACCTCGGCGAGGGCTGTGCCGCCACCCTCGTCATCGTCGCCCCGGCTCCGCAGGTACACGCCCCCCACGAGTGAGCCGATCACCACGACGGCGATCGCCGATCCGAGTAACCGCCGCAAGGTCATTCCACCGATTCCTCAGCCAGGGTACCCTTAATCCGTATTATAGCGCCGAATGGCGAGCACGCGGCCCGCTTGGTAGACGCCCGGCCCAGCCCCAGGGTTGCACGCGCAAAGGTGCGACTCTTCCGGTCCGCGAGGCATCTAGTGCGGCAGGCCAATCGGAAGCAATCACAGGGAGAGCGTATGCGTCAAACTGTCCTGCGGGCAGGGCTCGCCACACTGGCCGCCCTCGGTCTCGCAACCCATACCGTCGCGGCCCAGTCCGCAGCCAGATCGGTTGAGCTCGGTGCGCCCGACGCGGCCTTCCCCGAACCCTTCAGCGCCGTTCTGGGTGTCCGGGAACTGAGCAACGGCCAGGTCCTCATCTCCGACCGCATCGAAATGACGCTCGTGCGGCTCGACTTCGCGAGCGGGACCTACGAGCAGCTGGGGCGACAGGGCGGAGGGCCGGGTGAGTTCCAGATGCCGGGCCCGCTGTACGCGTTGCCGGGCGATTCCACGCTGATGTCCGACATCATGAACCGCCGCTTCAACGTCATCCTTCCCGACGGACGGCTGAGCGAAGAGACGATTCCGCTCAGGCACCCCGCGGGCTACCCCATTCTTCCACGGGGAGTGGACCAAGCCGGGCGCATCTACTTCGACCTGGCGGGGATGATGCTGCCGGGCCTCGAGGAGAGCGCGGTACGGGGCATCGCCCCCGTGCTGCGCTGGGACCGCTCGGCGGACGTGGTGGACACTTTGGGCTACGTGCACTTCCCCCCCATGGAGCCTGCCGGGCCCGGTGCAGCCGTGGTCAATATCGGCGGGGGCGCGTACCAGCCGCAGGACGATTGGGCGGTGACACCAGACGGCACGGTCGCCCTGGTGCGCTACGCGGACTACAGCATCCAGTGGATCACGAGCGACGGTGCGGCGACGGAGGGACCCCCGGCGGACTTCAAGCCGGTCAGGATCACGACCGAGGATAAAGAGGCCTGGGCCGACGCAATGACGAGCCGCGGCGTCACGATACACGTCGAGAACGGCCGACGCCGCGTCGGGCGGCCGCCGCGACCCAACATCGACAACGTGGACTGGCCCGACTACATGCCGCCCACCGTGCACCGCACCGCGCGGATCGCACCGGATGGAAGGCTCTGGGTGGAGCGCTCGGCTCCCTCCGACGCGGAGATGCGGACGTATGACGTGTTCGACGCGCGGGGCAATCTGGTCGAGCGGGTGAGCCTGCCGAGCGACCGGCGCGTCGTCGCCTTCGGCGACGGCGTGGTCTACGTGATCCGCAGCGACGAAGACGACCTGCAGTGGCTCGAGCGGTATAGGCTGTAGGGCTCGGCCCCTCGGCGGCGGCCCCACCTCTCGGGCGGCGAGGGGTGGGGCCGCTCGCGTTTGGTCCGGCGTCACCACCCAAGCAGCTTGTTACAGTAATGTCCTGGACATTATATTGACCACTGATGGTTGCGGCGCCGCCGCCGCCACGATTCACGACTCATTTGCAGCAAAGAGGATACAGCGATGCCGCGCAGTCCAGAGGGAGCGCAACGGATCCTGCTGACCGGCGCCTCGGGCTACGTGGGGGGCCGCTTGCTGCGGGCGCTCGAGGAGCGTGGGACGCCGGTCCGGTGTCTCGCGCGCCATCCCGGGTTCCTGCGTGGCCGGGCCGGCCCAGACACCGAGGTGGTTCAGGGAGACGTGCTCGACGCGAGCAGTCTGGGGCCCGCCATGCGCGGCATCGACACCGCCTACTACCTGGTGCACAGCATGGGGTCGGCGGGCGACTTCGAGCGTGAGGACCGGCGCGCCGCCCGACTCTTTGGCGAGGCCGCCAAGGCGGCAGGCGTGCGCCGCCTCGTCTATCTCGGCGGCCTCGGGAGCGGATCGGCCCTGTCGGCTCACCTCCGCAGCCGCCACGAGGTGGGAGAGATCCTGCGCGCCTCGGGCGTGCCCACGATCGAGCTGCGCGCCTCGATCGTCATCGGTTCCGGCAGCCTCTCGTTCGAGATGATTCGCGCGCTCACCGAAAAGCTCCCGGTCATGATCACCCCGCGTTGGGTGCGCGTGCCGGCGCAGCCGATCGCCATCGAGGACGTCATCGCCTACCTGCTGGCGGCCCGTGAGCTTCCGGGGACGGAGAGCACGGTGTATGAGATCGGTGGCGCAGACCGGGTCTCCTACGGCGAGATCATGCGGGAGTACGCGCGCCAGCGCGGCCTGCGCCGCATGATGATTCCCGTCCCGGTGCTGTCGCCGCGGCTCTCCGGCTTGTGGCTTGGCCTGGTCACGCCGATCTACGCGCGCGTGGGCCGCAAGTTGGTGGATAGCCTGCGAAATCCGACGGTGGTCCACGATGAGCGGGCGCTCTCCGCCTTCGCGATTCGGCCGCGCGGGATCGCCGATGCCATTGCCCGAGCCCTGCAGAACGAGGACCGCGTCGTCGCGGAGACCCGCTGGTCGGACGCGCTGTCCTCGGCCGGCGCCGGGCGCCAGTGGGGCGGTAAGCGATTCGGCTCGCGCCTGGTGGATTCCCGCAGCACCGACGTCGCCGTGGCCCCCGCGGACGCGTTCGCGCCGATCCGCCGCCTCGGCGGCGCGACCGGGTGGTACTACGGGGACTGGCTGTGGCGGGTGCGGGGGTTCCTCGACCTGTTGGTGGGGGGCGTCGGGGTGCGCCGCGGGCGGCGCAACCCCGAGCAGGTCGAGCCCGGCGACACGGTGGACTTCTGGCGCGTGGAGCGGGTCGAGCCGAACCGACTGCTCTCGCTCACGGCCGAGATGAGGCTCCCCGGTCGGGCGTGGCTGCAGTTCGAGGTCGAGCCGTCCGAATCCGGCTCGCGCGTTCGCCAGACGGCGATCTTCGACCCGGTCGGCCTCCTCGGCCTGTTGTACTGGTATGCGCTGTACCCGCTGCACACGCTCGTCTTCGAGGGAATGCTGCGGGGGATCGCCCGGGCGGCGAACTCGGCGCCGGCAGCGGCGCTTCCCACGACACGCGCGCACTCGAGGGGCGGGAACCACTGAGATGCGGCGGCCGCTCGAAGGTGGCGCGAACGTGGACCGGGGGGTCAACTTGGCTCTCGTGCACTACGGCACCTTCGGCGTGACCCTGCGAATCTGAGCGAGCCCGCGATGCGCAAACACCCCCGCCCCACTCTCGTCATGAGCAAGTGCCTCGAGCTCGACGCGTGCCGCTACAACGGGCAGCTCATTCGAGCGCCGTTCGTGCTCAAGCTGATGCCGTTCGTGGAGCTCGCGCCGATCTGTCCGGAGGTCGAGATCGGCCTCGGCATTCCCCGGCCGCCGATCCGCCTCGTGCAGCGCGGGACCGCGCTCACCCTGTACCAGCCCGACACGGACCGTGACGTCACCCAGGCCATGCTCGACTTCAACGACCGGTACCTCGGCGGGCTCGGCGACGTGGATGGATTCATCCTGAAGAGCCGCTCGCCGTCGTGCGGGATCAAGGACACCAAGGTCTACGGCGGGGAGGATGGCAAGCAGCCGTTCGGCAAGGGCCCGGGGATGTTCGGTGGCGCGGTGCTCGAGCGGTTCCCGCTCGCCGCGGTCGAGGACGAGGGGCGGCTCACCAACTACCGCCTGCGGCATCACTTCCTCACGAAGCTGTTCGCGCGGGCTTCGTTCCGGGCGGTCACGGCCTCCGGCCGGATGGCCGAGCTGGTGCGGTTCCAGGCCGAGAACAAGCTCACGCTCATGGCCTACCACCAGACGGAGCTGCGGGCGCTGGGGCGCATCGTGGCGAACCCGGACCGGCGCCCGTTCGCGGAGGTCGCCGCAGCCTACGAGGAGCACCTCGCGCACGCGCTCGAGCGTCCGCCGCGCAATACCTCCAACATCAACGTCATGATGCACGCGTTGGGATACGTGTCGGACGGCTTGTCTGCGGGGGAGAAGCGGCACTTCTTGCACGCGCTGGACGAGTACCGCGGTGGCCGCATGAGCCTCAGCGCTCCGCTCGTCCTGCTGCAATCGTGGATCGAGCGCTTCGACCAGCCATACCTGCGCGAGCAGTCCTTCCTCGAACCCTACCCGCTGGAGCTGCTGGACCTCAGGGACTCGGCGCGGGCGAACTAGCGACCCCGGGCCGCGCTACGCGCGCACGACGGGACGCGTGAGGCAGGTCGGCCCGCCGGCTCCCTTCCAGCTGATCTCCCACCCCTCGTACTCGTACACCTCTACCCCGGCGCGCTCCAGCAGGGCCCGCGTCTGCGGGTTACCGCTCAGCATCACGCAGCGACGGGGCGCCACGGCCAGCACGTTGCAGGCCATGGTGCCGTACTCCTCGTCGGGCACCTCCACCAACTTGATCCCCCGCTCGAGCAGGTGCTCACGAAAGGGCACCGGGAGCAGGCGCGAGTAGACGAGCGCCAGGTCCCGGTCGAGCGGGCTCAACATGGACATGAGATGGAAGACGCCGGCCGCTCCGTCCCAATGCGGCAGCGGCACCACGATCAGCTCGTCGTAACAGTCCACCAGCAAGCTCTCGAGCTGCCCGATGCCCTCTTCGTTCGTGCGGTACCCCCACCCCACGGCTAGGGTGCGCTCGTCGAGCCACACGACGTCACCCCCTTCCAGCCGCCCCTCCCCGTTGATCGCCCCGTACACGGGAATCCCCATCTCCGCGTACGCCGCTCCCTGCGCCGCCGGCTCGGTGCGCCGCGCCTCCTTGCCCATGTTGCCGAGCACGACACCGCGCTCACACACCACGCACGCATCGCGCACATAGATCGAGTCGAGACCGACCGCCTCATCGGCCGGCAAGAACTCGGGCTGCACTCCCAGATCGCCGAGGAGCGCCACGAAGCGATCGTACTCGTCGACGGCCCGGGCAAAGTCGGGGCGCTCCCGATACCCGAGGTCGCGCCACTGGCGCGCCACGGTCATGTCGCTCGCGAACGCATCCTTCGCGTGCTTCAGCACCAGTCGTTTGATGGTGCCGGTCTCGGATTGGGAGCCCGGTGTCAACTACGAGGCCGCTTTGCCTGCCTGACCCCACGTGCGGAAGATGATGTCCCAGAACGGCGAGCTCACACCGTAATCCTTGTCGGGGTTCTGGTAGTGATGCCGGAAGTGATGCTTCTTGAGGTAGAGCGTCACCCGGCCGTGCAGTCGCCAGTGGTGCACGGCGTAATGGGTCGTGTCGTAGATGAGGTAGCCCACGACCATCCCGGCGAGCACCGCGGGCGCCGCCACGGCCCCGAAGATCAAGCGGAACACGAAGTAAAAGATGACGGCCAGCGGTACGCTGATGACGGGCGGCATCACCAGCCGCCTCGAATCATTGGGGAAGTCGTGATGCACGCCGTGCGCGATGAAGTAGTGCTTCTGCTTGAGTGTCTTGAGCGCCGGGAAGACCGGCTGTCCCGGTTCCACCGACGCCACGATGCGCGTCACTTCCTCCATCGTCGCATCGTCGACATGGAATACGAAGCGATGGACTACGTACTCGGTCAGCGTCCAGATCGCCAACCCAACGAGGCACAACAGGGCGGTGCGGCCAACCGGGACCTCGAGCGCGGTGCTCCAGTAGAGCAACGCCGCCACGACCGGCACGAAGATGATGTGTGGCAGGGTCGGAGGGATATGAGTGAACTTCTCCATGAAGTCACTCTTGAACATCCTGACCGTCTCGTCCTTGTTCGACACATACTTCTTCGCCATCGTTCACACCTCCACACGCAACGCACAGCCGTCGGAATGCCGACAGAATAGCGGATTCGGAGGGTGAGCGAAAGTGCGACGCACGGCGGTCGCCGGACGTCGGGGCGACGCAACGAAACCCCCGGCCATCCAACATCGTAGAGGCCCCATGGGACCCCACGTGCGGTACCTCGGCGTCCGCCTGCTCGCGATGGCGCGCCGCCGGCCCAAGCTCCGGCTCGCCGTGGCGGCGGTGTGGCGGCGCCGCAAACCGAAGCTCCGGCTCGCCGTCGCGGCGGTCCTGCTGACCGCGGCGGGCGGCACCGCCGCCGTCACGCTCGAGGCGCTGGTGCGCGCGCGCCTCGACAGCGCGCTGTTGCTCGCGCCCACCCGGTTCTACGCCCGGCCCCTGGTGCTTCAGCCCGGCATGGTGCTCGATCCCTCGCGCGTCGAGCGCACGCTCGAGCGACTAGGTTACCGCCGCGTGCGCAGCCGACGGGTCGAGCTGGGCGAGTACTCCCGCACCTCCTCCACCTGGATCATCGGACGCCGGGCGTTCCGGCACTACGACCGCCTCGACCCCGGCGGCGTGGCGACCATCCGCGTGGACTGGAGCGGACGCGTGCGGGACGTGCGGGACGGACAGGGTGATCGCGTTCCCTACTTGGCCCTTGAGCCGGAGCTGCTGCGCAGTAGCTACGGCACGCTGCTTGAGGAGCGTCTGCCCGTGCCGCTCGACGACGTGCCCCAGCACCTGGTCGACGCGATCCTGACCGTCGAGGACCAGCGCTTCTTCGATCACGGGGGCCTCGACCTCCGGCGCGTCGTCGGGGCCACGCTGGCCAATGTGCGCGCCGGGCGCGTCGTCGAGGGCGCCAGCACGCTCACCCAACAGCTGGCCAAGAATCTGTACCTCTCGGCGCGGCGTACGCCGACCCGCAAGCTGCGCGAGCTCGCGATGGCCGTGGTGCTCGAGGCGCGCCACTCCAAGCCCCAGATCCTCGAGGCGTACGTCAACGAGGTCTACCTGGGCCAGAACGGGGCCTTCGCGATCCACGGCGTGGGGCAGGCGGCCCAGCACTACTTCGGCAAGGATGTGAGCCAGCTCGACGTCGCCGAAGCGGCGCTGCTCGCGGGAATCATCCGCGGGCCGAGCCTCTACTCGCCGTTTCGACATCCCGACCGCGCCCGGGAGCGGCGCGACCTCGTGCTGCAACTGATGCACGAGCGCGGGGTCCTCGCCCCGGAGGCGTATCGTCGGGCGGCGCGCGCCCCCCTCGGCCTGCGCACGCGCCCGCACCAGGCGCGCGCCGGCCGCTACTTCGTGGATTACGCGGCGGAGCAGCTCCGGGACCGCCACGGCGGGGACGTGCTCGCGGGCGGGCTCTCGGTGTTCACCACCCTCGATGCCGGCCTGCAACAGCTCGCCGAGGACGCGGTGCGGCAGGGACTCGCGCGGCTGGAGGCGGATGCGCCGTACCTCACCGACGGCACGCCCTTGCAGGCGGCGCTCGTGGCCCTCGATCCCCGCACCGGTGAGATCCTCGCCATGGTGGGTGGACGCGACTACGGCACCTCGCAGTTCAATCGGGCCGCCCACGCGCGCCGCCAGCCGGGCAGCTCCTTCAAGCCGGTCGTGGCGTTGACCGCGCTGGCGTGGCGACGTGACGACGACGACCTGGAGGAGCCGCGATTCACGCTCGCGTCCCTGCTCGATGACGAACCGCTCTCGGTCGAGACCCCCGCGGGACCGTGGCAACCCACCAACTACGATGGTCGCTTCCGCGGGCAGCTCACGCTGCGGGAGGCCCTCGAGCGCTCGCTCAACGTTCCCTTCGCGCGCCTGGGGCTGGCCGTGGGTCCCGAGCACGTCGTGCAGACCGCCCGCCGTCTCGGCATCGAGAGTCCCCTCGACCCGTACCCCAGCATTGCGCTCGGCGCCTTCGAGGTCACGCCGCTGGAGCTCACACGGGCCTACGGCGTGCTGGCGGCCGAGGGATACCGCGCCGAGTTGCACGCGACGCTGGGCGTGCTCACGCCCGCCAGCGAGATCCTCGAGCAGCGGGAGGTCGCGCGCGAGCGGCAGTACAGCGCGGCCGAGGCCTATCTCGTGACGTCGGCGCTGCGGGGCGCCGTGGAGCGCGGGACGGGACGCGGACTGCGCCGCTTCGGCTTCGGCGGGGCGGTCGCGGCCAAGTCGGGCACGACGAACGGCTTCCGTGACGCCTGGTTCATCGGCTACACGCCCACGCTCGTGGTCGGCGTGTGGGTGGGATTCGACGACGGGCGCAGTATCGGGCTCCCGGGCTCGGGGGCGGCACTACCGATCTTCGCCCGCTTCATGGCGGGCGCCCCGGACGGTTACACACAAACCGATTTTCAGCGCCCCTGGGGGGTGGAGATCGTCGAGGTCGATCGGGAGACGGGGCTCAGGGCCGGGTGGGGGTGCCGCGGCGAGCGCGAGGTCTTCCTCGAGGGTACGGCGCCGGAGGAAACCTGTTCCGGGTACGGGTTCGCCGCGCGGTACGGCGACGCGCGCGACCGGCTGCGGGACTGGACCGCCCCGCTGCTCGCGGAGCTGCGGCGCCGCGCGCGGCGCGGGGGAAACTAGGGCGGCGCGCCAGCGCTTGACGTCCGCCAGCTCCGGGTGGTAGTTGGAGGCTGCCCCCTCACCACCACCGGAGTCACCCTCATGCAGCGGCTCATCCTCTCGATAGTGGGACTGGCACTCGCCGCACCGTGCCTCGCCCAGCAGTCCGTCGACCCGACCAACCCGCGCGTGCAGGAAGCGCTGCACCTCCTCGGCGTCTGGATCGAGGCCCAGCGCGCGTACGAGCAGATCCCCGGCGTGTCCGTGGCGGTGGTGCACGATCAGGACCTGCTGTGGAGCGCCGGCTTCGGCTACGCCGACCGCGAGGCCGAGACGCCGGCCACGGCGGAGACGCAGTACTCGATCTGCTCGATCTCGAAGCTGTTCACCTCGGTGGCCGTCATGCAGCTGCGCGATCAGGGGAAGCTCAGACTGGACGACCCGGTAGGCCGGCACCTGTCGTGGTTCGACATCCAGGACACCTACCCCGACGGGCCGCCGGTCACGGTGCAGGGGATCCTGACCCACTCCTCGGGGTTGCCGCGCGAGTCGGACTACCCGTACTGGTCGCCGCCCGACTTCCCCTTCCCCACCCACGACGAGCTGGTCGCCCGCCTGCGCGAGCAGCGTGAGCTCTATCCCGGCGCCACCTGGTACCAGTACTCCAACCTGGGACTGACGCTCGCCGGGGAGATCGTGACCGCGCTGTCGGGGGAGCCGTACGGCGCGTATGAGCGCCGCCACATCCTCGATCCGCTCGGGATGGCGCACACCACGCCCGCCATCGCCCCCGACGACCGGCTGGCGAGCGGCTACACGGCCATGACGCGGGAGGGACGGCGCGAGCGACTCCCGCTGTTCACGCCCCGCGGCATCGCGCCGGCGATGGGGTTCGCGTCCACCGTCGAGGATCTCGCGAAATTCGCGTCGTGGCAGTTCCGCGTGCTGTACCACGGCGCGAACGAGGTGCTGGGGCGCAACACCCTGCGCGAGATGCAGCGCGTGCACTGGCTCGATCCGGATTGGTCACCGGGCCGGGGGCTCGGCTTCGGCGTGTGGCGCAGCAACGACAAGACCTTCGTGGGGCACGGGGGAAGCTGCCCCGGGTACCGCTCGCAACTGACGCTCCAGGTGGACGACCGCCTCGCGACGATCTTCATGGCGAACGCCAACGGGGTGAACGCCGGGGCGTTCGCGCAGCAGGCGCAGCAGATCATGGCGCCGGCGCTCGCGGCCGCGGCCGACACGACGCGCCTCGACCCGGCGTTCGCGCGGTACCTGGGGACCTATAGCGAGCTGCCCTGGAGCGGCGAGGCGGCCGTGATCCCCTGGAAGGGCAAGCTCGCCGTGCTCTACCTGCCGACCACCGATCCGCTCGACGCGCTGATGAAGCTCGAGCACGTGGAGGGCCACACCTTCCGGCGGATCCGCGACGACGGCTCGCTGGGAGAGGAGATCCGCTTCGACGTGGACGACGCGGGACGCGTGCTGCGCATGTGGCAGCACAGCAACTTCAGCCCCAAGGTGCGGTGACCACTCTCCGGTACCTGCTCCTGCTCACGCTGCTCCCGGCCACCGGGGCGGCGCAGCAGACGGCCGCGCCGTCCGACGGGTCCACCCTCTCGATCGCGCTCGTGACCATGGGCCCCGGCGAGCGCGTGTGGGAGCGGTTCGGCCACAACGCGCTGTGGGTGCGGGACAGCGTGACCGGCTTCGACCGCGTCTACAACTACGGCATGTTCAGCTTCCAGCAGGAGGGCTACGTGGGACGCTTCCTGCAGGGGCGGCTCCTCTACTGGATGAAGGGCTTCGAGTCGGCGCCCCACTTCGCCGCGTACGTCGCGGCGGATCGGTCGCTGTGGGTGCAGGACCTGAACCTCACGCCGGAGCAGCTCGCGGAGCTAGCCGACTTCCTCGCGTGGAACGACACGCCGGAGAATCGCTTCTACCGCTACGACTACTACCTCGACAACTGCTCCACCCGGATCCGCGACGCGATCGACCGGGTGCTCGGGGGCCGCATCCACGAGGCCACGGCCGACTCGGCCTCCGGCACCACGTTCCGGTTCCACACGCAGCGCCTCACGGCCGATGACGTGGCCGCCTCCACGGGCCTGCTGCTCGCGCTCGGACCGTACGTGGACCGCCCCATCTCCGTGTGGGAGGAGATGTTCCTGCCGCTCAAGGTGCGGGAGCACCTGCGCGGCGTGACCGTGCCCGACGGCGCGGGCGGCGAGGTGCCCCTGGTGCACACCGAGTACACGCTCTACCAGAGCACCGGCGCGCCGGAGCGCGACGCGCCACCCTTCCGAGCGCACTGGTACCTGCTCGCGGGGCTCCTGCTCGCCGGGGTGATGATGCTGGGTGGGCTCAAGTCCGGCGTGCCGCGGGCGGCCGCGGTCGCCTCCACCTTGGTCGCGATCGTGTGGGTGGTCGCGACGGGCGTGGGCGGTCTGGTGCTGACCGGCCTCTGGTTTTTCACCGACCACGTGTCGGCGTACTGGAACGAGAATCTGTTCTTCTACAATCCGCTGGCGCTCGCCCTCGCCGCGCTGATCCCGCTGACGCTGGTCCCGGTGCGATGGGCGCACCGGCCCACGGCGGTGCTGGCCGCGGCGCTCGGCGGCCTCACCGCTATCGGCCTGCTCCTCCAGCCTCTGCTCGTGCAAGTGAACGGCGACCTCGTCGCCCTGGCCGTGCCGCCCAACCTGGCGCTGGCGTGGCTCGCGCTGCGGCGGGTCCGGTCGACCGGAGGGGGATGAGCGGCGAGTACCGCTCGTTCCTCTCGCGCCACTGGGTCGCGATCGTCGCCGTGGCGCTCGTGACCCTGCTCGCCGCGGCCCTGTTCCCGCGCGCCGTGTCTCCGCCCCCCGCCGAGCCGGCCCCGGATGCCCGCCCGCTCACCACGTCGGGTGACGCGCGCGACGTTGCGCTCTCGCCCGACGGCTCGCGGATCGCCTATCTCACGCGGGGCGGCACCGCCCTCGCGGTGCAGCCGCTGCCGGACGGTGCGCCCGCCGAGCTGCTGCGCGGCGACGTGCCGCTCGGTGCGCCGCGCTGGCATCCCAACGGTGACCTGCTGCTCTTCGGTTGCCCCCTGCCCCGTGCGCTGTGCCGCGTGCCGGCCGCAGGGGGCGATGGCGATACGGTCGCCCTCCACCCCGGCGTCGGCATCACGGCGTACGACTTCGCGCCGGACGGGGACTACCTCCTCGCGACGGCGGCGGGCCCCTGGATCTATCGGGGCACGCGACCGGCCTCCCTGACGCTCGTGGGGAGCGACTCGGTCGTCGCGGACGGCACATTGGCGGACCTGCGCGGCGTGGCCGCGTGGGTCGTGGGGGTGGCCGCGGCCCCCGCAGGAGCGGACGTCGCCTATCACGCCGTGGCGTACGACGGCACAGGCGTGATCGCTCGGGTCGTGCCCGGCACGGCGGCGCAGCGGACGCTGCTCGGGGGCCTGCCGGAGGGTTACAACCTGGGCAGCGCCACGTCGGGACGCGTCGTGTGGACCGCCGAGGGATTCATCTACTACACCCACTGGGCCGCGGGCCGCCGCGCCATCGCGCACCTCCGGGCCGACGCGCTCGGCAGGGATCCGGCCGAGGTGCTGGGCGACCTGCCGCACAACGTCGGCTTCGACGTCTCGCACGACGGCACATTGCTGGCGTACGCGGACGGCGCCAGCCGACGCCGTCTCTACCTGTTCCCGCGGGACGGCCGAGCGCCCCGCGTGGCGCTCGCACCGCGCGACCCGACCCGGTCGTACGGCAGCCCGGCGCTCTCGCCCGGGGGCGACGTCGTGGCCTACGTCGGCACCGGCCCCACGGGGGAGAGCGACATCTTCCTGCGACCGCTCGACGGCCGGCAGGAACGGCGGGTCACGTTCGATCGGCGTCCCAAGCGCGCGCTCGCGTGGTCCCCCGACGGCGACCGGCTCGCGTTCCTCTCGGAGAGCGGGCGGGGACCCTGGCTGATGACGGTCGACACGGCGTCGGGTCGCGTGGCGCCCCTCGGCAACGCGCCCGCGCACCCGTACGGGCAGCCCGACTGGTCGGCCGACGGGCGGTACGTGCTGTACGCGCTGCTGGAGGGCACGAGGCTGGCACTGGTGGAGGCCAGCGAGGGCGGCCGCATGGCGCCCGTCGGGCCACCCGGCACGGAGGCGCTGCACGCCGTGCTCTCGCCCGACGGTGCGCGCGTGGCCGCCGCCCGGGTCGGACCGGGCGGCCGCGGCATCTGGCTCTTTGCGTTGGAGGGCGGTCCCCCGACCCGGCTCACCACCGGGCCCGACCGGCCGCTGCGGTGGACCGGGAACGGGGACCTCTACTTTGCGCGGCAGGACCTTCCCTACCGCGCCTCGGAAGTGGGGCGCCAGTCTGTCTCCGGGGGCGGCACGGCCGCGGTATGGCGGCTGCCAGCGCCGTGCGATATCGCGGAACTCTCCATCAGCCGCGATGCGCAGTCGCTCGCCTGCTCCATCGACGAGTTCACCTCGGATGCGTGGATCCGCGGCGCCCCCGCTCCCGCCGAATCAGCTGCTCAGTACTGACAGATCAGAATGCCCGAGATGAGCCCGGCCTCGCAAACCTGGCCGTTACAGCAGTGATACCCCTGCAGGTCGTTGTTCTCCAGGTACGACTGCGTGCAGTTCTCCCCCGAAGACAGGCACTGCTCCTCGCTGCACCCCGTCTGGGTCGCCGACATCCCGAGCGCGAGCCCCAGCATCAGGATGAGGAGGAGGGTCGCAAAGCCCACACCGCCCTTCTTGAGAGCCCCCATGAAACGCACCAGCACGATGACCCCCTTTGGAAAACGGATTCCGCTAAGGGCTCATTACGGGCTCACTACCTGAAGACAGCGTGAAATTTGCATGAACGGCTGGACCGGCCGCGAATCCCACCTGTGACGAGGCCCCGGCGCTGCGCCGGGGCCTCAAGAACCTCGCGGGCGACGACCGGATGTCCCGACTCCGGACCGTCGCATCACCCGCGGCGCCCTACGGCAGCGCCGCGATCCAGGAGCTGTCCTCCAGCCACTTCGCTCTGAGCGCCTCCAGGATCCCGGTGCCCTCGAACGCGCGGTAGTAGTTCTCCACCACGTTGTGGAACTGCGTGTCACCCTTCGGCAGGGCCATCCCGATCGCCTCGATCGTGAGCGGCTCGTCCAGGGTGAGCAGGCCGGCATTGGGGTTGCGCATCACCGAGAGCAAACAGATCGGCATGTCGGCCACCAGCGCGTCCACCTCGTCTGCCAGCACCATCTGCACGCCCCGGTCATAGTCCTCCACCGCCGTGAACTGCGCGGCCGGAAGGTAGCGCTCCACGAAGCGCTCACTGGTGGAGCCCCTGAGCGCCGCCAGCTTGAGGCTCGCCTGATCGAAGTCCTCGGTGGCGTCGGCCGCCGCCAGCGCGCGCGAGTTGGTGAGGATCGACATGCCCGACAGCATGTATGGACCCACGAACGACACGCGGCGCGTCCGCTCGGCCGTGATCGTCATCCCGGAAATGACGACGTCCACCTCACCGGCCTCCAGCGCGCTCAGCAGCTCGCCGAACGGCCTGGTGACGATGTTCAGCTCGACCTCCATGGCCCCCGCCAACGCGGTCGCGACGTCCACGTCGATCCCCATGAGATTGCCCGCGCGGTCGCGCATGTTGAACGGCGGCTGGTTGCCGGACATCCCGACCCTGAGCTCGCCAGCCTGGACCACCCGGTCCAGGACGGGGGACTCCTGGGCGGCGGCGGTGCGTACGCCGGCGCACAGGCCGCCCACGAGGAGCAGGGTCAGGACGACAATTCGGTTTACTCGCAACATTTACTCTCTCCTGCGTCGTCTAGGGTCACTTTCCGCCACGCACCAGTCCGCACGCGACGCCCCCGCCCTCACCCATCCCCCTGGGGCAAACCTCCGCACGCCGAGTTCTGGGGCCCGCTCGGCACGGCGCCGTATTCTAACCAGGTGGCCGAGTATCTCAACCCGCGCGCGGCCAGCCGGCCACCGCGCGAAAACGCGTATTGTAAGTCATTGTGAAACAAGCAGATACAAAAGGCGTCGCTGGGGCGATCGCGAGGGCGGCGCCGCGTGAGTCCCGTCACTGTGAAACCACTGCCGCCACGGCATCGTGCGCGGGTGCGCTGCCGGTAACCCGTGACTCGGGGGGGTAGTGGCCGTCACACCGCTGTTGCTGGTCTCGATCGCCATCCTGCTCACGGCAGCGGGGTGGTGCATCACGCTGCTCTTCCGGCTGCGCGACCGGCAGCTCGCCGTGCTGGGCGCCGTGCTCGGCGTGGTGGCCATCACCGGCACGATCGTCGTGCTCGCGCCGATGCTGTCGCAGGGGTTGGTCCTGACCCTGCAGGCCGTTGACATCGCCACCCTCGGCGTCAGCGTCCTGGCGCTCGTCACCGTGATGGTCCTCAGCCGCACCCTCTCGAGCTCGGCCATATCCAGCGAAACGTTCTACGACCCCGCCACCGGACTGCCGAACCGCGCCTCCTTCCTCAACCTGCTGGAGCGCTCCACCCGCCGCGCGGAGCGGCAGCAACCGCCGAGTCTCGCGGTGCTGATCGTGGGGCTCGACCGGTTCAAGCTGATCAACGAGACGCTGGGACACGCCGCCGGCGACCAGCTGCTGATCGCCGTGGCACGCCGGTTGCTCACCTGCCTGCGCCCCGGCGACGTGGTGGCGCGCACCGGCGGGGACGAGTTCGGCATCCTGCTCCACCAGATCAAGGACAGCAGCGATGCCATCCGCGTCGCGAAGCGCGTGCAGGCGGTGCTGAAGACACCGTACGGGCTGGCAGACCAGGAGCAACCGGTCACGGCGAGCATCGGCATCGTCACCGACGAGAACTCGTACGATGCCGGGACGCTGATCCGCGACGCCGGCACCGCGATGGACCGGGCCAAGGCGCACGGGCGCGACCGCTACGAGCTGTACGACGAGACGATGCATGCGCGGGCGCTGGCTCTCATCCGCCTGGAGACCGACCTCCGACACGCCATCGAGCACGACCAGCTGCGACTCTACTTCCAGCCCGTGGTGTCGCTGGAGACCGGCCGCATCACGGGCTTCGAGGCCCTGGTGCGCTGGAATCACCCGGAGCAGGGTCTGCTGCAACCCAGCCACTTCATCCCCCTGGCCGAGGAGACCGGCCTGATCATTCCGCTCGGCTGGTGGGTGCTGGGGGAGGCGTGCCGCCAGATGTCCCTGTGGCTGGAGCAGTTCACCGACATGCCGGAGCTCTCCGTCAGCGTGAACCTCTCACCCAAGCAGTTTCAGGAGAGCCGCCTCGTGGAGCGTGTGAAGGAGACGATCGAGCGGAGCGGGTTCGACTTCCGCCGCCTGCGCTTCGAGATCACCGAGGGCGTGCTGATGGAAGAGGTGGACGTCAGCGTCGAGACGATCAACGAGCTGCGCGCGCTGGGCATCCAGGTGAACATCGACGATTTCGGCACCGGGTATTCCTCACTCAGCTACCTGCAGCAGCTCCCCATCGACACGCTCAAGATCGACCGCTCCTTCGTGAGCGACCTCGACGTGTCCGGGCAGAAACCCCAGGTCATCCAGGCCATCGTGGGCCTCGCACGCGATCTCGGCATCAGCGTCGTGGCCGAGGGGATCGAAACACAGGAGCAGTCGGCGCGGCTCAAGTTCCTCAAGTGCGACGAGGGACAGGGCTTCCTCTACTCCGAGCCGGTGGACGGCGAGACCGCGACGCGGCTGCTCAAGATTCAGTGCGACTCCTGATCCGCCGGAGTCCGATACAGGCCACACCCGCAGGCTGACGCGAGACGCTCCAGTGGCGGGGGCCACGACGGCATCGCTCTGGCTTGGGAAGGAGGTAGGGCGCCCCCCGGGCGAGAGCCGCTACGCCGAGCCGGCCTCCAGCTTTCGCTTGGAGCCCGGGTCGCTGTGGCGACGCCCCTCGAACAGGCCCCACTGATAGGGGCACTCGACGTCCCCGGCGGGGCGCACGCCAGCGGCGCGGCGCCGGCACGCGGGGCACTCGAGGTCGAGGTCAACGATCAGCCACTCGGCTCCCCGTGGCAGTCGGTCGAACTCCCGCAGGATCGTCCCGTTGCGACTCGTGTGCTCTGCGCGTGAGGCGACGACCCGCATGACGGCCCCGTCGCGGGGGCAGCGGATGATGCCGAGGTCGGCAGCTGCTTGGCGGGCAATCTTGTGAATCCCAAGGACGCTGTAGTCGGCCATCTCAGGGCACTTGATTTCCTTGGTTGTTGTGGACGCGTGGCCGGACGGGAGGGTACCTGACCACCGAGGAGGTGGCTCAAGCTACGCAGCGCACCGCGAGCCGCAAGCGCCGTGGTTTCTTCGGCGTCTCGAGCACCGTGTGCGTCCAGTGTGGAGGGGACAGTGGAGTCCTCGCGCTGCGTGACGCGGGTTTCCCACGCCGTGTGGAATTGTGGAGAGGGCTTCTCCGCACCCGGTGTGCAGACCTGAGTCGAGAGCACCGCGAGACCCCCGGTACACCGTCGCGACGCTGGAACTCCGGCAGGCGCGCCGCCGTATGATGTGTGTTATGATCGATCCGACGATGCGGTTTCTCCGTGCGGTCCCCCTCGTGGTGCTCCTGGTGTCTGGCGCATGCAGCAGCTCGACCGAGCCTCCCTCGGCCGCGGTCCGATTCCCGTTGCGTACCTGGGCGCTGTCACAGGACTTCGGCGGATGGAACGACTCGTGGGGCGGGTACCACCTGGCCGAGGACGCGACGGCCGCCGGCGGCGACTCCGTGTTCGCCATCGCGCGGGGCGTCGTCCAGGAGCTCATACTGAACAACGTTGCCAGGGGCTACGGCGGCATCATGCTCGTGGAGCACGAGCTCCCCGGCGAAACCGTGACGGCCCTGTACGGCCACATCTCGAGCCGGCGCGGGACCCCGGTGGAAGTCGGAGACTTCGTCAGTGCGGGCGAGTTCATCGCCTTCATCGCCGATGATGACGAGGATGGCGGCTCCTGGGGGCCACACATGCACTTCGGCATCCGGCGCGGTGACTTCGACCGTTACTCCACGATCTGCGGCGCGTGGCTGTACGTGGGCTATACGCGCGCTTGCCCCCAGGCCACGCATGAGCAGCAACGCTCGCAGTGGCTCGATCCCAGCGACCACCTCTCGGCCCACGGCGCCGTGTTGCCGGAGCCGTAGGAGCCGCGCGTGCTCGTTTACCTGGGCCTGGCGCTCGTCGCGTTCCTGCTGTGGCGGATGTTGTTGATCGCGTGGGACAAGTGGGAGTGAGCCGGCCCGGGCCGGCGTGCTAGACGGTGGGCGCGCGGAGCACGGCCATCGCGTTGCGCTTGAGCTTGCTCACCGCCTCGACGGAAAGCGCCATCTCGAACGCGATGTGATCCTCCATGAGACCGGTCACGTAGGTGAGCCGCAGAACGTTCTTCTGGGCGTCGCTGAGCTGGGTCCCCGCCTTCTCACACAGCCACACGGTGTTGAGGCTCTCCACGGCGAGCAGACGCGTTTCCGCGAAGAACCGCGCGGGCGAGGGCGGTGCATACTCGACGGCCTGGACGGGCGGCCGCCCGCGCGACCTCGCTGGCGCCTGCACCTCCGTCAAGGCGTCGCCCTTGTACTCCTGGATCCAGCGCTTCAGCGCCTGCTTCCAGGTGGCGGGCTCGGTACTCTTGACCGGTGAGCGCATTACAGCGAGCCACACGGCCTGCTCGCCCAGCAGTTGCTTGAGCCGCTCCTCGGTGACCCCCTGCTTGCGGGCCTCGCTGGCCGTCGCCTCCTGGAGGTTGCCCAGCCACTTGCGGCGCTTCTCCCCATCTTCATTGAGGCCGTGGAATGGAAACCAGCGGGCGCGGAGTCGCTGCGCCGCTGCGACCGCTTCATCTTGCGACGGCGCCGTGAGCACCAGCAACGCTTCCCGCAGGAGCGGATCCTGCTGGATGCGCGCCTGGAGGCCGGGCGACTTCCGGAGCTCCGGGAGCACCTGGTTGCGCCAACGCAACTCCGCCTCGGTGATCACCGACGCGAACTGAACCGTGCCCCAGTCTTTGGAGTCGATCATGGCAGATACACCCTACCGGCGTCTCGGGAAAGTGGATGTGACGCGCGTCGCAACCGCCATCCTCGTGGCAGCGACGGGCCTTTCCGGCGGCCTCGCCGCACAGCAGGAGGCGGCGCGCGACGGCTGGCAACGCGTCCCCGACGTGTTTGCGGCCCTCGAGATCGGCGAGGGGAGCCACGTGGCGGACATCGGGGCCGGGAGCGGCTACTTCACCGTGCGGCTCGCCGACCAGGTCGGGAGCAGCGGCCGGGTCTATGCCGTGGAGATCGACGAGTCGAGCCTCCGCCGGCTCAGGGACCGGTTGGACGACGACGGGTTCGCCAACGTGGAGGTCATCCGGGGGGAGGTGGACGATCCGCGGCTGCCTCGGGCGGCCCTCGACGCCGTGCTCGTCGTCGACGCCTACCATGAGATGACGCAACACCAGGCCATGCTGGAGCGCATGCGCGAGGCGCTCGTCCCGGGGGGGCGCCTGGTGATGCTGGACTTCAGCCCGCCCGACCCGTCCGCGTCGCGCCGCGAACAGACGGCGCGTCACAGGATTGCCATCGAGATCGCCGAGCGCGAGCTCGTCGAAGCCGGCTTCGAGATCCGCGCCCGCGATGCCGACTTTGCCGAGGCAGACGGCTACCGCCGCTCGCACCAGTGGATGCTCGTGGCGGGGCGGCCTGCCGATCCCGACGGCTGAGAGGGCGCCGGGTGGGGTCGTGGCCGTACGCGGTGGCCGCGGTCCCTCGGAGCCCGTCCTGGCCCGGAAGCGGCGGATCGGCGCCGGCCACGGTAATTTCCGGGCAGGATGCCAGGCCCCGTCAACTCCCTCGTGCAGCGATACGCCGGGCGGCTGCGTTATCCCCGCCTGCTGCTGCTGATGCTCACGCTCTTCGGCGTGGATCTCGCGCTTCCCGACGCCATCCCCTTCGTGGACGAGATCCTCCTGGGGCTGGGGACCGTACTGCTCGGCAGCTTGCGCCGGCGTCGGGCGGAGCGGCCGCCCGCACCACCACCAAGGGACTGACACCACCATGGGCTTCTGGGACTCTCTGCTGGATATCCTGATCCTCCTGGGCGCCGCCATGCTCCTGGGGGCGCTGTGCGAGCGGATCAAGCAGAGCGCCCTGCTGGGCTACCTGCTCGCCGGCACCCTCTTGGGCCCGAACGCGCTCAACGTGCTGCCCAGCTACGAGGCGGTGTCCACCATCGCCGAGCTCGGAATCGCCTTGCTCCTCTTCTCCATCGGTTTGGAGTTCTCGTGGCGGCGCCTGCGCAGCGTAGGCGCCATCGCGGCCGGAGGCGGCACACTGCAGCTCCTGCTCACCGGCGCTGCCACGGCCCTGCTCGGCCGGCTGCTCGGCCTGGATGGCTCCACGGCACTCGCCATTGGGGCGATCGTGGCCATGAGCAGCACCGCTGCCGTGGTGCGGGTGCTGGCGGGCCGCCAGGAGATCGATGCCGTGCACGGCCGCAACGCGCTCGGCATCCTCCTGCTGCAGGATATGGCGGTCGTGCCGGCCGCCCTGTTCGTGGCTGCACTGGGGGTCGGCGGGGGCGTCGCTCAGGTGGGGTGGGCCGTCGTGCAGGCGCTCGGGCTGGCCACGGCGCTGGCCGGCGCGCTCTACCTGGTGGTGAGCTACGCGCTCCCGAGGCTGCTGGGCGCGGAGATCGTGGTCGCGAACCGCGACCTGTCGATCCTGCTCGCCATCGTGACGGCCACGGGTGCCGCGTGGCTCTCACACGCGCTGGGCTTCTCACCCGTGCTGGGGGCGTTCGTGGCCGGCATGGTACTCGCAGAATCGCCCTTCGCCGTGCAGATCCGGGCCGACATCGCGCCGCTTCACACCCTGTTCGTGACGCTCTTCTTCAGCGCGATCGGGATGCTGGCCGATCCGGCCTGGGCCAGCGAGCACTGGGCGCTGCTCGCCGGCACCGTGCTGCTGATCGTCACCGGCAAGACCGCCGTCACGGCGGGCATCGTTCGGCTGTTCCGCTTCCCTCCGGGTCCGGCCGTGGCAACGGGCCTGGTCCTAGCACAGCTGGGCGAGTTCTCCCTGATCCTCGCGATCCTGGCGCGCGACGGCCAGGTCATCGGCTCGAGCCTGTTCGACCTCATGGTCGCCACCATGATCGTGACCCTCTTCCTCACGCCGTACCTTGCCGCGCTCGCCCCTCGCCTCGCGACGGCGGTGGGACGGATCATGACCCAGGAGCACAAGGTGATGACCGCGGCCGAGGCGGCGGCCGGCCGCGACGAAATCCTGAGCGGGCACCTCGTGATCGTGGGGTTCGGACCCGCGGGACAGCGCGTGGCCGAGACGCTGATGGGGCGGAGTGACGTCCCGATCGTGGTCACGGACCTGAGCGCGGGCACGCTGGACCTGGCCCGCTCCTACGGTCTGCACACCGTCGTGGGGGATGCGACGCGGGAGAGCGTGCTGGCCCGGTTGCACATTCGCACTGCCGTCGCCGTCGCCATCACCCTCCCCGACCCGCGATCCGCACGCCAGGTCGTGCAGATGGTGCGTGCGCTGGCCCCCGACACCCGCATCGTCGTGCGGTCTCGCTACCACGTGCACCGCTGGCAGCTCGACGTCGCGGGCGCGCACACCGTGGTGGACGAGGAGGACGAAGTCGGCGCGCGGATCGCGGCCGAAATCGGCGCGCTGCTGCCGACGGGCTGAGCGGGGCGCGTCGCCCGGAAACCCCACCACCTCACCGCGCGTAGCGCAGATGGGGGGCGCGATGCCCCCAGCCGCGCCGTCCGTGTCGTCGAGTCTCGCCCGCGGCGTGCCACAGGCACCCCGGCGAGACGTGGGACGGGTTCCGGGAGGAGGATGCGCCATGCGCAGTGACACCCCTCGCCGCTCACTCGCAGTGCTGACGCTCGGGACCGTGATGATTCCATTCGCGGTGCGTGCACAGCAGCCCGCGGGCGTGCGGCAGGAGCAGGCCTTCCCCGTCGAGGCCAGGGTGCTGGTGGACGGCGTGTTCGAGCGTTGTGAGGGAATCGCGTTCAACGGCGAGGGCAAGCTGTTCGTCGCGGGGAACCAAGCCGTCTGGCAGGTGCGAGCCTCCGGCGAGGTCGCGAAGGTCACCGACGTGTACAGCAACCTGGGCCTCGCCCCCATTGGCGAGCGCGACCTCTTGATGGCCGACTTCGGGCCCACCAACCGGTTCACGCAGGGCCCCAACGCCGACGGCATCGTGTGGCACATCACGCCGGGCGGGCACAAGACCCGGGTCGTGAACGGCGGCATCGGCGATCCCAACTTCGTGCTGGTGCTCCCCGACCGCTCCATCCTCGTCTCCGACGACGCGACGGATGAGATCTTCCGGGTTGAACGCTCGGGCGCGATGCAGCTGTTCACCGATGCCATCGGCCACCCCAACGGGATGGTGCTCGCACCCGACGGCTCGATCCTGTACGTCGCCCAGATCTTCACCAGCCTGCGCCCCCTGGTGATCGATGACCGGCTCTGGGCGATCCCGCTCGAGGACGGCCGGCCCGCCGGCGCGCCGCGGGTCATTGCCCACCTCGGGACGGGAGCGGGCAACGACGGCCTGGCGATGGACGAGGCGGGACGGATCTACGTGGCGGCCAACGGCACCGGCGAGATCTGGCGCGTCGATCCCGCGACCGGCGAAACGGTCCTGATCGCCGAGAACCTGCCCGGCGTCGCGAGCCTGGCGTTCGGCCAGGGGGAGTTCAACCACCAGGCGATCTACGCCACGTCCACCCGCACGGGCCGGGTGTGGGAGGTGCGAGTGGGCGTGGCGGGCGCGCCGCTGCAGCGCTGACGGGAGATGCGAACGACCGCTGTGAAGCGCGGGTTGGCGGCGCTCGCCGCTCTCCTCCTCGCCGCGCTCGCGCTCTTCTGGTTCGCCTACCGGCCTTGGGCCCTGCACTGGGGCGCCACCGACGAGGAAATCGCACGCGCCATGCCGGGAGACGACGTCGTGGCGGCTCCCACCTTCAATGCCACGCGGGCGGTGACCATCGACGCGCCGCCCGAGGCGATATGGCCCTGGATCATCCAGATCGGCTATCGCCGCGCCGGGTTCTACAGCTACGACCGGCTCGACAACGACGGCATTCCCAGCGCCGAGCGCATCATTCCCGAGCTCCAGCAGCTGGCCGTCGGCGACTCGATTCCGTTGGCGCGCTCGGCGTACGCCGTGGTCGCCGCCCTCGAGCCCAACCGCACCATGCTCCTCGTGGTGGCGGAGGATGGACCCTGGACCTGGGCGTGGGGACTGTACCCGGATGCTGCCGGGCGGACGCGCCTCGTAACGCGCCTTCGCATGGACGCGACGGACATCCGCGTTCGACTCATGCTCGACGCCGTCGAGATCATCATGATGCGGAAGTGCATGCTGGGCATCCGTCGACGGGCGGAAGAGTACCGCAACGGACTCAGGGGGCAGCGATGACGCACGCATGGAGGCATGCACGCCGCCTGACGCGACCGCTGGCGACGGCGCTGCTCGCCGTAGGCGCCGTGTGCGGCGACCCCGCGTCGTACCCGGCAGGCCAGTACCCCTCTCACCTGGAGTCGGCCTACGCCCAGATTGGCCGGATCGCCGGCGTGAAGAGCCTGCTCGTGGTGTCGGAGGGCTCGATCGTCGGGGAGGGATACTTCAACGGCCAGACGCCCCAGAGCCTTCACGACGTCCGGTCGGTCACCAAGAGCGTGACGTCGGCGCTGGTGGGGATCGCGATCCGGGAGGGCTTCATCGCCAGCGTCGACCAGACCGTTGGCGATTACCTAGGCGGAATCATCCCCGACCTGCCGGACGCGATTGGCAGCCTCACCATCGACAACCTCCTGACGATGCGAGCCGGCTGGGCGTGGAGCGACTTCACGGGCGCCTCCGAGTTCGGCGCGTGGATCCGGGCGCCCGACCAATTGGAGTACGTCGTCCGGAGCCCGCTCGTCGACCCGCCGGGCACGGTATTCGCCTACAGCGACGGCACCGCCCACCTCCTCGCCGCGATCCTGCAAGTCGCGACCGGCACGAGTGCGTTGGCCTTCGCCGAGGAACACCTCTTCGGCCCGCTGGGCATCGGCGCGCGCGATTGGCTCACCGACAACCGCGGCTACAACCTCGGTGGCGTCGGTCTGATGGTGACTCCCAGGGACATGGCCGCCCTGGGGCTGCTGTTCCTGAACGGCGGCGCCCTCGACGGGCGTCAGCTCGTGCCCGCGGAATGGGTGGTGACGTCCACGACGGCCCACACCAGCACGAACGACGCCGTCCCCTACGGGTCGCACTACGGGTACTTCTGGTGGATCGGACAAGCCGACGGGACCGACTTCTACTTCGCCACCGGCTGGGGGGGGCAATTCATCTTCGTCGCGCCCACGCTGGATCTCGTGGTCGTGGCATCCTGCGATTGGCACGTGCCCGGGTCGCAGGCCGAGCAGCACTGGTGGGAGATCGTCGAGGTGATCGTCCACGAGGTGATGCCGGCCGTCGGGCCCTGACGCGTCCGCCTTCACGCCCGGCGCTTGACGAGCGCTTGACGCGCGTCCGCCACCCTGCAGCCGTCGAGATCGTGGAGCCACACGATGCCGCTGGCCTGGTGGGAGCGCCTCAGCAGACGACACCCCCCCCGCACGAGACGGGTCTCGCGCCCGAGCCTCGGCGTGAGCGCCGGTCAGGTGCGGCACGCCGCGCGCCGCCGGCCGCCGCTGGTCGAGGGGGCCGAGATCGGTGCCTACCGACTCGGAGCGCTGCTGGGGCGTGGGGGAATGGGCGAGGTGTACCAAGCCACGCACCGCCTGCTGGGGACGCCTGCCGCCATCAAGCTCATCCGGCCGGAAGTGCTCATCCGCGCCGATGACGACGACCTGTTCCTCACCCTGCGCCGGTTCCGCCGCGAGGCCGAGACGGGCAGCCGGTTGCGCTCCCCCCACGCCGTGCGCCTGTACGACTTCGGCATGACCGACGGCGGCACGTTCTACATCGTGATGGAGCTGCTCGCGGGACTGGACCTGGCACGTCTGGTGGATCGGTTCGGGCCGGTGCCGGCCGAGCGCACCCTGCACTTCCTGCGTCAGGCCTGCAGCGCGCTCGACGAGATGCATGCTCACGGCCTGGTGCACCGCGACCTCAAGCCGGAGAATCTGCACGTGTGCCGCCGGGAGCTGCACCACGACTTCCTCAAGGTCACCGACCTCGGGCTCGTGAAGCCGGCGCGGGGCGCCACGGCCGAGCACCTCGCCCTCCGGGCGCGGGGCCGCGTGCTGGGCACACCGGCCTACATGGCCCCCGAGATTGCCAGGGGCGAGGCCGGGGACGAACGGACCGACATCTACGCGCTTGGGTGCGTGGCGTACTGGCTGCTCACGGCGAGCCCCCTGTTCGAGGGGCAGAGCGTGGAGCAGACGATGCGGAGCCACCTCGACGAGGACCCCATCCCGCCGTCCCGCCGCACCGAGCTCGACATTCCGGCCGCGCTGGAGCGGCTGATCCTCTGGTCGCTCGCGAAGGCCCCGGCCCTCCGTCCGCAGAGCGTCGGCGAGTTCCAGCGGCGGCTGGCGGCGTGCGATCCTCCACAACGCTGGACCGAGGAGCGGGCCATGCGGTGGTGGGATACCCATTCCCCCGACGGGGCGGCTGAGGCAGTGAAGACGGCGCGACCGCGCTCGGCGTGAGGGGGGGGCCGGAGCCGCCCCGAGCCGCAGCCTACACAACTCACAATGCCGCATTATGATTCAGCGGGGCCTCCCGGCCATCCCGAGTAGCCCTCCCCGTAGGGCTCGGGACCACAGTTGCGTGGAACTCACTTTCCGACAGTCAACGTGGCGCGAGGCCAGATGACCAAGCCGTTCAATTCCTTCGAGATGGCGCAGGCACAATTCGACGCCGCCGCCGACGTCCTCGACCTCGATCAATCCGCGCGGGAGCTGCTGCGCTTCCCCCTGCGCGAGTTCTCCTTTGCCATTCCGGCCCGCATGGACGACGGCTCGATCCGGGTGTTCCGCGGTTTCCGGGTACAACACAATGACGCCAAGGGCCCCTGCAAGGGGGGCATCCGGTTCCATCCGCTCGAGACATTGGACACGGTGCGCGCCCTGGCCATGTGGATGACCTGGAAGTGCGCCGTCGTCGACATACCCCTGGGCGGTGCCAAGGGAGGGGTGGTGTGCGACCCCCACAACCTGAGCCTCCGCGAGCAGGAGACGATCTGCCGTGGCTACGTGCGACGCATGGGCCGCAACATGGGTCCGCACCTCGACGTCCCCGCCCCCGACGTCATGACCTCGGCTCAGCACATGCTGTGGATGCTCGACGAGTTCGAGGCCATCCACGGCTCGAAGCAGCCGGGCTTCATCACGGGCAAGCCGGTGGGCGTGGGCGGCTCGCTGGGACGCACCGAGGCGACTGGCTTCGGGCTGGTCTTCACCTTGCGCGAAGCCCTGAAGGAGCTGGGCATCCGTCCCGGGGACACGACGGCCAGCGTGCAGGGTTTCGGCAATGTCGCGCAGAACGCCGTCCGTCTGTACCACCAGATCGGCGGACGTACGATCTGCGTTTCGTGCTGGGACCAGCGTGACCAGACCAGCTACGCGTACCGCAAACGGGCAGGGATCGACCTCGACGAGCTACTGGGCATTGTGAACCGCTTCGGCGACATCGACAAAGCCAAAGCACAGGACTTGGGGTACGAGGTGCTGCCGGGCGACGCCTGGATCGAGCAGGAAGTGGACATTCTGATTCCGGCCGCGCTCGAACACCAGATCACCGAGGAAAACGTCGAGCTCATCGGCAAGGGCGTGCGGATCGTTGCGGAGGGAGCCAACGGCCCCACGACGGCCGGCGCGGACCGCATCCTGGAGGACAAGGGCGTGTTCGTGATCCCCGACATCCTGGCCAACGCCGGGGGGGTCACGGTGAGCTACTTCGAGTGGGTGCAGGACCGCATGGGCTACTTC
>CP070716.1:148995-195247 GCA_020350425.1 Gemmatimonadota bacterium | reverse complement strand
ACCGCCCCGGCCGCGCGCGCGTGGGCGTAGGCCGCCGCGAGGTAGTCCGGCGGGAGCTCGATCTGTCCGCCGCAGCCCAACAACGTCTCGGTGAGGAAAGCGGCCGGGGCACTTCCGGCTTCGCGTGCGCGCGCGAACGCCTCCTCCACGTGGGCGGCGTACTTTGGTCCGCAGTCGGGGTCTCCTCGGCGGTACGGCCCGCGGTAGTCGTCGGGCATCACGACCGTGTGGACGTGGGATGGCGCACCGTGCCCGCCCGGACCGGCGAACTTGTAGGGGCTCGCGTCGATGAGCGTCGCCGTGTGGCCGTGGTACGCACCGTCCAGCACTACGAGATCGCGGCGGTCGGTATGCTCGCGTGCCATGCGGAGAGCGAGCTCGTTGGCCTCGCTGCCGGAGCACACGAAGTAGCAGACGCCCAAGGGATCGGGGAGCAGCGCGCTCAACCGCTCCGCGTACCGCACGAGGTGTTCGTGCAGGTAGCGCGTGTTCGTGTTGAGCACCGCCATCTGTCGCCGCGCGGCCTCTACGACCCGCGGGTGCGAGTGCCCGACATGACACACGTTGTTCACGCAATCGAGATACGAGCGGCCGACCTCGTCGTAGAGGTACTGGCCCCGGCCCCGCACGATGTGGAGCGGCTGGCGGTAGTGCAGGCGCAGGTTGGGGCCCAGCCGCGCGCGGCGCTCGGCGAGCAGGGTGGCGCGGTCGTCGCCGTCGTGGGCGCGGACGCCCGCGGGGAGTCGGAGTACCAGGTTGGGGTCGGGTGACAGGCTGAGCCACACCGCGCGCTCGCTCGGAGCGCCCACTCCCGGGAACTCCCCGGTCCGGTCGAGCAGGTCGGTCACGATCTGGAAGTGGAGATGGGGCGGCCAATGGCCGTTCACCGTGAAATCGCCGACGCGCGCGAAGGCGTCGCCCTTGGCGACGGGCGTGCCCGGCGCGAGGGCGAGCGCGTCAGACGCCAGGTGCCCGTACAGCGTATAGAAGGTTGGCCCGCCGGGAGGCGAGTGCTCCAGGATCACCGTGGGGCCGTAGTCGAGCGCGTCGTCGTTGTTCCGCACGCTGTGCACGCTACCGTCGAGCGGGGCCAGAATCGGCGCGCCGGACTCGAGAAAGAGATCCGCCCCCAGGTGCACGGTGCGGCGCTCCGGGTGCTCACCCTCTGTGCCGGCAAACGCCGCGCTGGTGTAGATCGCGCGCGGCTCGTCGTACCGCCCGATGCCCAAGCTCACCCCCTCCCGCCGCATGCGTCCGAAGAGCACGTCCGTGAACGCCGCCGAGCCGACGATCGCCTGCGGATCTTCCAGCTCCGGGCTGCCGATCGAGAGGTCGAACACCACGTGGTCGGTCTCGCGCGGATCCGGGTTCACCAGCGGACCGAGCTCGTCGCCGTGCGCACCGAGCCACTCGACCACGGCGGCGCTCGCCGGGCAGGCCGGCAGGCCGCAACGGTCCCGAAACACGCTACGTGCGAACCGCGGATGCACGTCCGCCAGTCGCTCGAGCGTCTCCCAGGCGGGGCGCTCGCTGATCACCAGGTAATCGTCCGCGGGCTCCGTGGTGCGGCGGCGCGCGGCGTAGCACACACTGGTGGCAAGTCGGGCGCGGGCGAGCGTGAACAGCACCTCCAGTTCGGCCTCGGTGAGCGGGAAGGTCTCGTGGAAGCCCGCCACGACGGGTGCCGCGGCCGCCACGGGGTCGGGCTTGTTGAACATCGCGTACGCCACGGCGATGGCCGGGTCGCTCACGACGCACGTTTGCAGCATGTCGCCGAAATCGATGAAGCCGGTCACGCGCCGCTCGGGCGCGGGCGCGCTCACCAGCACGTTGTGATCGTTGGCGTCGTTGTAGGCCACGCCGCGCCGCAACTCGGTCCACCTGGGGGCCACGATGGCATCCCACTGCCGTAGCACGTCCTCGATGAGTCGCCGCTGCGCGGGATCGACGGCGTCGAGGTGTGCGGTGATCACCGCGGGTGACCGTCCCAAGTCCCACAGGAAGTCACGGCGCTCGGCGGCCGGGTGGGAGAATCCTTGGAGGGCGGCCACCAACGATCCGAGACGCCGCCCGAAATCGGCGAGGAGGGCGGGCGTGTGCGGCCGCGCCTCCGCAAGGGGGGTGCCCGGGAGCCAGGTGAGGAGGCGCACGTGGTGGGGCCGCGAGTCGGCCCCCTCGACGACCGTCATGTCCTCGCCGCCGGTGGTCGCGCGCAGGTGAGGCACGATCGTCCCGGCACCGTGTGCCTGGAGCCAGTCGAGCGCTGCGTTCTGGAATTCGAGGTGATCGCGGGCCTCGTCCGCTCCCGACACCTTGAGCACGAACGACTCTCCCGCGGAGGTCGTCAGCCGGAAATTCTGATCGCGCTCGCTGGGGAGGGGATGCAGCGTGCCGGTGAGTCCGTAGCGGTCGGCGGCGACGTGAATGGCCTCGTCGCCCGTCAGGGCGGGCCGCTGCGCCTGGAGCGTCACGGGGGTGCGGCCGGCGGCTCCCTACCGGGAGGTGGGAAGCCCGGCCCGGCGCCACCCCGCCATGTCACCAGCGAGATGTCGCACATTGGTGAAACCTGCCTGTTGGAGTGTGGATCGGGCAATGCGGGCGCGACGGCCCACCTCGCAGTACACGATCACCTCACGATCCTTGACCTGCTCCAGTTCCGCCAGGCGTTGGCCGATCTGCTGATAGGGGAGGTTCACGGCGCCCGGCACATGACCCTGTTGGTACTCCCGAGCCGAGCGCACGTCCAAGATGACCGGGTCCTCGCCGTTCTGCATTTGCGCCAGCAGCGCTTCTTGGCTGATGACGTCCTTTGCGTCGGCGCAGGCCGACGCGAGAAGGAGGGCCGCCAGCGGTCCGCAGGCCATCCGGGTGAGGCGCGTCCGTCGCATGAGCTCGGTGATCACTCCTTCGCGTATTCGTCAGCGCCCAGAAAGTGCAGCGAGACGTAGGGCTCGTCGCCGATGACCCAGCTGTCGTGCCCAGGCCCGATGGCGAAGAGATCGCCGGCCTTGAGATCGAACTCCGCGCCGTCGTCCATCCGCACCCTCGCGCGGCCGGTCAGTACGAAGCCGACATGATCGACCTGACAGCTCGCCGATCCCGTTGCGGCGCCCACGTGCTCGGACCACTTCCAGCCGGGCTCGTAACTCGCGCGCCCGACCGTCATGTCGCCGATGGTGACCAGCTCGAATCTGCCCTTGTCGAACGTCCGGGACTCATCCGGTGAGTCGAATCGCTTGATATCCCTATGCACTGTCATCACCCCGCTTCCGCGCGTGTCGGGGGACCTGCCCCCCCGCAAGATAGCACGGCCGCCGCCGCCCCTGGGGCCAGTCAGATTCGGAGCTGCAGCAGCTCGATGGGGGCGCCGTTCTCCACGATGAACGCCACCATGACCCCGTCCGACGGGCTGTTCGGCTCGATCAGCACCTCCTTGCCGGCGAGCTCGGCCTCGAGGTCGTCGACCTCGAACGCCACGTGCGGCACGGTCTTCACGAGCTCCGGCAGAGGCGAGTCGGGCGCGAAACGCATCCACTCGACCCCGTACTCGCTCTGCTCGTAGCCCGACACGTACATGCCATACGCCTCGAGGTACTCCTCGTCCTCGCGCGGGGTCTGTGTGGGAATGCCGATGTGATGGAAGCGTCGCATGTCGGTCTCCGGGAGGCTGCCGCGTCTCGCGGTGTCCGCTGAAAGAAGGGGCGCCCGAGTTCGTCGGGCGCCCCGGGGCTCGAGTGCGCGTCCTCGCTAGAGGGCCATCACCAACGCCAGGATGGCGATCACCAGGGTGAGCAACTGAACGACCGTGCCCCAGCTCAGGCCGGGGAGGGCGCTTTCCCTCCGGAGCCACCACTCGACGCCTCCCCACTCGGTGACGTCCACCGACTCCTCCGGCTCCGGCAGCGGGGGCAGGTCCTCGACCGACATCTGCATGACGTTCTCGATGGCCTCCATGAGCTGTTCCGAGGTGAACGGCTTGGGAAGCGTCTTGAGGGCCCCGAGGCGGTCGGCCTCGGCCAGCAGCGAAGGGACGTCCTGATCCAGCGCGCCCGAGATCGCCACGATCCGCGCCTGGGGAAACTCGCGGCGCAGGTCCCTGATCAGGCCCTGCCCGCCCCGGCCCGGCATCACCAGGTCGGTGATCACGACGTCCGCGGGCGCTGTCCGATACGACTTCAGGGCCGCGTCGCCGTCGGACGCCTCGCTGACCTCGAGGCCGTTCTTCTCCAGGCGCTTGCGCAGGATCTTCCGCACCTGCGTATCGTCGTCTACGACCAGGATCCGTCTCACGGCATCCACCACGTCCCGTTCAAGTCCGAAAGCATCAATCTATCACCTCCCGTCGTGGCCCCGTTAGGCCGGATCGGGGGCAAGGGGCCCCCCGATTGGGACATCGGGGCCGCTACGGCCGCAGCTTGGCTCTCGGCGCCTCGGATCGGCGACGCCCCTCAATCGTGGTGGTCCGCCGGCCGCAGCCGCTCGGCCCCCGGCAGCACCCCAATCAGCCGGGCCGGGTCGTGGATCAGCACCGGGAGGTGCTGCGGACAGATCCACACCATCGAGCCCCGGAACTCCAGCGCGAGGAGGGGGACCTGGTCGGTGCCCCGTTGGCAAGACAGGCAGGCCTTTGCCGGCTGATCGGTCATGGTGTCGCTCCGTCGTCTGGGTGGTCGGTCCGGTGCTGATCGTGCGGCTGCAGCCAGGTCCGGTACAGCACGAGCGCCACGGTGTAGGCGCATGCCAGCGCGACCAGCGTGACGCCGCCCCACCACGAGACAGGGAGGAGGTAGGCGGCGTTGGTGCCCTCGGTCACGATCAGATACACCCATTCGTCCAGCGCCATGCCCAGCCCGACCCCGAATACCACGAGCGCGAGGTCAAGCCGGCGGGTGAACCCCCGGAACACGGCCAGTGGGATGCCTCCCAACGTGATCAGTAGCAGGCCCGTGAACAGGTGGTGGATGTTGTACGGCCCCACGTTGAAGTCGGAGTCGGGTGAGATGAACAGCGCCAGACGCAGTACCGCGAAGGTGGTGACGATGGTCGCCCCGAGCAGGATCGCATTCCGTTTCACGATGCCTGGAGGAGTCGTGTAGTACCGAGCCATGTCAGGCAGCCTGCGGCTTCTTGGGTATGAACCGTGGTACGCGCTCCAGGTACTCGCGGTACTCGTCACCGAAGCGGTCGAGCAGCTCACGCTCCTCCAGCAACGCAACGGCATAGAGCGCCGGGACCGTGAGCGCCACCAGGACGTAGAGGCCGAGGTAGTTGCAAAACAGGGCGACGGCGACGAGGCCCAGGAGCGCCGCCACGTATCGGGGGTGTCGCATGCGGCCGTAGATTCCCTCGGTGAGCAGCCTGTCGCGCCCGGCGGCGGGGTCGAGCTCGGGTCCGCCCAGCAGCATGCGCGCAGAGAGCAGCCGGCGGCAGCGGACCTCGATGGTGGCGCTCACGACGTAGATCACCGCGGCGAGGCCGATGAGCAGCCAGTTGGTGCCGTACTCGACGGCCAGGATCGGCCCGCTCAGCGCGACCATCACGGCGGCGACCGTCGCGTAGATGGCGACGAGCAACACATAGCTCCGTGGGGGGCCGACGCGGCGCCAGAACCGCGCGAAGGGGTGTACGACCAGCCAGTGCACGATCGCCGGTGGCACCATCACGACGCACAGGAGCGCGAGGACCCAACGAGCGGTGTTCACCGCTGTCCCGCTGCGCGGTGGAGCGGCGTCGACCTCACGCCTGCCTCTTCGCGAACTTGAGCCCCGACCACGTGGCATCGATGGCGCAGATCTTGTAGTCCACGAGTCCGTGGTCCAAACCTGCCCTGCGCACCGCGGTCTGGGTCAGGTCGGTCTTCCTGCCCGAAGACTGCTTGGGCCAGGCGATCCAGATGCCCCCCGGACCGGTCGCGGCCCCCATCCTCTCGACTCTGCGCTCGAGCTCCTTCTTGGACACGGGAAACCAGATCAGGAGATCGCAGCGGCCGCGCGGGGGTTGTCGCAGCGTGGCGCCTCGGGGCAGCGGCCCCAGCGTCTTGGCGAAGTCCCGTGGCGCGCCGATGAGGCCGACGGTAGAGTCCGGCTTGATGCCGAGCTTCTTGGGAAGGGGGGTGCCCGAGTAGCCGGCGAGGACCGAAGCCGTCTTGACCGGCTCTCGCGGCGGGTGTGCGATGGCGCGTTTCAGGGCGCTCCGGAGTCGGGTTCCCGATGTGTACACTGCGTCGGGTACGAGCTTCTCAAGCCGTCTCACCTTCTCGGGCTCGCCGTCCACGAACACGATTGGCACGTGCCGAGTGGCCTTCCAGTGGCGCACGGCCACGCCGACGTCGCGGCCGTGCGACGGCGTGCGCGAGAGGTCGATTACCAGCGCGTCGGGGGGCTTGTCACGCAACCGCTTCAGCAACGCGGGCGTCACCGGCTCGAAGGCGACCTCGTAGCCGGCCTTGCGAAGGAGCGCTGCTCGGGCCTTCCCCTCCGCGACGTTCACGTGGACGAGGCGGACGCGCTTACGAGGCATCATCGGTCGGCATGGGTGGGTCCGAGATTATCGGCGCAGCAGATGGGCGGCGCAAGTGCACGCCGTTACGGAAAGGTGATGATCTGCGGAGCGTGGCGCTCGGATTCGAGGAACCGCAGGAAGTCCTTGGCGCCAATGGTGACGGTCATGCGGTTGTCGAGGGGGTGGAAATTGATCGGCTCCTGCTTCAGCACCTCCCGGTCGAGCACGACCCGGACCCTTCGCTGCCCGTCGTTCACGATCGCGAAGGGCGATACCGCGCCGGGAGTCACACCGAGGAACCTCATGAGGCGCCGCGGGCTGCCAAAGGACAGCCGTCCGGCACCGATGTGCTCACCCAGCCACTTCAGGTCTACGGCCTTATCGGCCAGGCAGGTCACCAGCCACATCGATTCCTTCTTGTTGCGCACGAACAGGTTCTTGGTGTGACAACCCTCGAGGCCGCCGCGCACGGCCTTGGCCTGGTCCACCGTGAAGACGGCCTCGTGTTCCGTGAGCGGCGCCTCGATCCCGAGGTCCCGCAGCCGCGAGAGGAGTTCCTGAGACGTCGCTGGGGTGCTACCGTCGGCGAGCGTGCCCTCGCGCTCCCCCTCGGTCACGACGCGTCCCCGGTCTCCTCAGGCGGCGTCGGCTCGGCCTTGGGGGCGGACTTTCCGGTCGCGCGCTTGCCCTTGCGGGGCGCTCGCTTCTTGGCCGGCTCCTTCCCGGCGGCGGGCTTCTCACGCTGCGGCTTCTCGCCGTGCCTCGCCCGCTTGCCCCTCTTGGCGGGGTGGCGCTTGGCAGCGGCCTTCTCACGCGGCGGCGTCTCGCGCGTTTCCGCCGGCGTGCCCGTCTCGGCGGGCTCCTGCCTCGCTGCGGACCGCTCGGGCTGCGGCGTCTCGCCCTCCTTCACGCGCTTGCCCTGGCCGCTCTTGCGCTGCCGTCGACGCGGCTTGGGAGGCGCGCCGCGTTCGGGATGCTGCTGCCGCCCGACGGCGTACCCTTCCCGGACGATGGCCATGAACGCGTCGTCCAGTTCCGCCGGCCGCTTGAACCGGAAGTGGTGGACGAACGTGCTCGGTGGGATCAGCTCCGTACGGCGCAGCCTGGCGTGCTGCACGGGCCGCGTGAGCCACACGCCGATGTCGAGGTCGCGTCGGCGGGGAACGACTCCGGCGAAGCGCACGCGAACCTGGCACACGATGCGCGTTTGCTCGGCGTAGATGGTGACGGGCCCGCACGCCTCGACCATGGCGGTGAAGCGGTCGAACAGCTCGCGCACCTTGGGATCGGCATCCTCGAAGTGGTCAGCCAGGCTGTAGCGTCCGCACGCGTGCCACAAGTTCTCGGTGACGAACTCGTGGCCACACTTGGGGCACTTCCAGAGCGGCTTCTCGCTCCTGCTCATTCGTCGGTGAGGGATTGCTCCGCGGGGGAGTACCGGAATGGGACGTGTAGATACGCTGCACCCGATTCCCGGGAAAGTCCAGAGCGGGATCCCGAGGCCTACGGCGTGATCTCCAATGCCATGGGAATGAATCGGATACCGTTCGGCTCGCGTTCCTGATCGGTCGCCTCATCCTGCACGATCAGCGCAACTAGGCAAGCGCCGTCAGAAACGTAGATTCTGCTGGCAGGGGGAGGACCGACACGCATGGTACCAGACGAGCCCCCACACACCAGCGAACCCAAGGCGCCGGGCACCGTGTCGGCCGAGGACGGCGCGGAGCTGCTGGCGATCGCCCGAGCCTCCATCCGGCACGGTCTGGACGTCGGCGAGCCGCTGCCGGTCGACCTGGAGGAGATGCCGGTCGCGCTTCGCCGTCCTGGGGCCAGCTTCGTCACGCTGGAGATCGAGGGCGCGCTGCGCGGATGCATCGGGAGCTTCGAGGCGTACCGGCCGCTCGCCTCGGACGTTTCGCACAATGCCTACGCCGCGGCGTTTCGTGACCCCCGTTTCCCCCCGCTGTCACCGAAGGAACTGACCGAACTCGAACTTCATCTCTCGCTGCTGGGACCGCCGGTGCCGCTGGAGGTTGTGGGGGAGGCAGAGTTGCTGGCGATCCTCCGGCCCGGCGTGGACGGCCTGATCCTCGAGGATGGCGGGCGGCGCGGGCTGTTCCTGCCGCAGGTATGGGAGCAGCTGCCCGATCCGGTGGACTTCGTCACGCACTTGAAGCGCAAGGCGGGACTTCCCGACGACTACTGGTCGCCCGGCATGCGGTGCTGGCGGTTCGTGGTGGAGAAAGTCGCGGCGGAGTAGCCCCTACCCGTAGTAGTCGACCTTGCAGCCGCAGCCGTCCCACATCCGCTCGTACTGCGCCAGGCGCTCCTGAACGAACAGCCGGGCCGCGGCCTGGTCGGGAAGCCGGCGAATCACACGTTCGCCGGAGCTCGGCTCCTCCACCGCGGCGAGGCTCGAAGGCCCACGCACGATGAGCAGGTCGCCGGCCACCCCGGTCGCGTGGCGCTCGAGTACGGCGAAGGCGGGCGCCACCGCCTCCCACTCTCCACGGGAGAGCCGCACGATGCGCTCCGCCTCGAGTCGCGTCGGGACCTGGTCGGCGCTCACGGACGTCACAGTCGCTTCAGCTCCTCCACCGTGCGCTCGCTCCGCACGTTGCCGGTATTGAGCGTCGTGGCGGGCTCGAACAGGAGCACGTGCGCCTCGTCCTCGGCGACCGGCTTGTGCTCCACGCCCCGGGGAACGACGACGCACTCGCCCTCCTCCAGTCGCACGTCGCCGTCGCGCAGCTTGATGGTCAGCCGGCCCCGGAGCACCAGGAACAGCTCGTCTTCCCGCTCGTGATGGTGCCACTCGAACTCGCCTTTCAGCTTGGCCAGCTTCACCTGCTGGCCGTTGAGATCGGCGACGATGCGAGGGCGCCAGTAGTCGGTGAACAGGCTCAGCTTCTCCGCCAGGTTGATCTTCTGCATGATCTGCTCCGTCACGGGGCCGGCTGCAGCACGAAATCGACCCGCACGCTGTCGGGCACGTCGCCGCCGTTCAGGACCACGCCCTCCCGCAGCACGGTATCGGGCCGGAAGCCCGACTCCTCCGGTCCCTCAGCGATGATGCGCAGGTCCACCACGGTGCGCGAGCCCCAAGTGGTGAGTTGCGCGTGGTAGGCGCCCGACGCGTCGGCGGTATCGGACGCGTACGGTGGTCCGTCTTCGAAGGTCCAGAAGATCCAGAAGCGGAGGACCGCGCCGTCTATCGGCTCGCTTGCGGCGTTCGTCACGCTGCCGTAGACGGTGACGGACGCGATCTCCCCATCGATGATCTGGTCGCCCTCGCAGGCGGCCAGCGCCAGGGCGGCCGTGGCCGCCAATGCACACGTGACACGTCTCATCGCAGGCTCCTCGTGAAGGGCGTGCGTCGCACAACCAGGTGGCTGCCGGCCCGCTCCTCACGGGCCAGGTAGCTTGGATACCTCGAGGACCTCGTAGTGAGTCACATTCGGCTCCAGCTGCAGGAGGAAGTCGCGGTCCTCCGGGTAGTAGCGGGCACGCTCGACATCGTCACCGGCGAAGGCCCGGATGGCCTCGATCGAATCCCACAGCGAGATCATGAGGAAGTGCGCCCGCCCGCCCTCCACGCGACGCATGACGTAGACGCCACGGTTGCCGGGTGTCGCCCCCAGGTCGGGCACGCCCGTGGCCAGCAGGTAGGCGTGGTACGCGTCCGCCTTCGCGAGCGGCACGGCGCCGTGCCAGGTTCGTGCGATCATTCGAAGACCCTCCGTTCGCGGCGTTCACGAATCTGCCTCGCACGGCCGCCTACGGGAACGGGCCGGCTTGTCGCCGGCCCGTTCCCTCGCAGTCCCTCAGGCTCGCGTTCACCCGCCCAGACCGGGCGGCGTCACACCGCTCAGCTGAAGCCGCTGGGCCCGCACGCCGCCGCCCGTCCCGCGCCCCCCGACCCGCTCAGGAAGCTCACCGCGGAGAAGCTGCGAGCGACATGCTCGGAACCGCACCTCTGGCACCGTGGGCTGAGACCCTCCGAGTAGGCGGCCATGGAGGCGCGAATCTCGAAGGTCTCTCCACAATCCTGGCAGACGTAGTCGTATGCTGGCACGGTCTCTGGCTCGGGTGTCGGTCTCAGGCAATAAATAGTGATAGAGCAATATACATATGTCCAGTCGGCAGGGCAAGGGCCGGTCTCAGGCCTCCTTGTAGATCACGCCACCCAGCAACGCAGCCAGGATCCACTCGACGAGACCCATCACCCCCCACATGACGAGCAGGCCGGGGGGGAAGAGGTTCATCATGTGGTAGCCCATGAGCGACAGGAACATGCTCCCGAACCAGAGCGCTACCGCCACGATGACCGCGGTCTTGGGGCCCGGGCCGAAACGGGGGCGCGCCGCCGCGTAGAAGAAGACCAGCGTCAGCCCGGCGACCAGGCTGACCACGATGCTGATGAAGACGACCGCGGTGCTCATCTCCATCGAGAGGTTGTGCGCTTCGAGCGCCGTCTCCATCTGGCCCATGTAGAGCACGCTGCCGATGCCCTCCAGGATCCAGATCAGGATGCCGGCGGCGACGCCGCCCGCAAGCCAGCGGTTAACGTTGATCCCACTCATCGTGGCCTCCTTCGGTGTAGGTCGGTCCAGGCTACTCCGAGCCAACCTCCATGCAGAGCCGGATCGGCTCGTTGTGGGCGTACACCCGCCATTCCTTGATCAGATCGCCGCGCACCCTTGCCGTACTCGGAGGCGGGCAGCTCGGTGAACACGCTCCAGCACGCCGGGCAGATACGCTCACCGGTCTCGGTCACCGTGGCGTTCCCGCGCAGCCCTCAGCTCATGCTGGCCAGACGGTTCGCGACCTCACCGATCACGGCGCGGAACTGCCCGAGCTCATCCGCATCGCAGCTCCTTCTCGAGCTCTTCGAGCGCGGTCTTGACCTCGAACAACCGTTGGCCAAGCAGCTTCGTCATGCGGGCTCTCCTCCCGCACGCGCATCCCGCCTCGTCGCATCGAGCTGTTCAGCCGAGCCAGAAACGAGGCGCTCCAGCAGGCAGGGTGCGTGGGCCCAGAATCGATGCGGTGGCGAGAACGTCCCGACGTCGAACACGTAGGGGTGCCTGCCGACGATGGGCAGAGTGTCGCCACAGAATGCGCACCTGGCGTCGCCGGGAATGTGCCCGTGGTCCTGGGGGTCGTCGGGCTCCACGGCGGTGTCGCGCTGGGTCGCGAAGCACTCCTCGTGCGCCCACAGGATCACCGGTGCGTTGTCGGGGGGCGGGGTCACCTCGAGGCGCAGGGACGCCGGTGCGGTGGCGGTGCAGTGCCGAAAGCAGCACGTGGCTGTTGGAAATGCGCTCAGCGGTGGCCTCTCAAGCCTTCGGCGGCCCGTTCTCGGGCAACGTCTTGAGACGTACCAGGTGCACGGTTACGGCTGTGGCAATCGACAGGACAATGATACGCAGGGCGAGCGAGGTTGCCAGCCCGAATGCGGCGTAGCCGATGGTGGCCCACAGCAGCACCAGGGCCACGATTCTCGCTCGGCGCGTGATGGCTCGGTGCTCCCGGTAGTTCCGGATGTACGGGCCGAGCATGGGGTGCGTGACGAGGCGTTGATACAGTCGGTCCGAACTTCGGATGAAGCAGGCGGCCGCCACGAGGAGAAAGGGTGTGGTGGGCAGGAGCGGCACGAAGATGCCGATGACGCCCAGTCCGACGCAGATCACGCCGACGGATATCAGCACCCATTTGAGGAACGCCGACATGGCCCTTCGCTCACCGGGCCCCGCTGGAACCTGTTGCTCAGACATCCACGTATCCCTGAAGCCACGTGCGGCGGGCGTCGTGGTTGCGCAGGTCCACTGCGAAGTCCACCACGGCCTTGAGCGTCAGGAGGACCGCTACCCAGCCCGCCAGATTGTCGTCTCGCTCACCGGCGGGCAGGCCCTCCTCGGTCAGTGTCAAATCGGTTCCACCCGTGCCGTCCGGCTCCAGCTCGAACGTCACGCGGCTCCCCTCAAAGTAGCTGAGTGCGAAGCGGTGCGGCGGCCTGCTCTCGTGGACGGTGCTCCGCAGGCGTTGTCCGCTGAGGAACACGAACTCGATCTCGTCCCCGCGCTGCTCGGCCGATCGGGCCCAGAAGCTGCGGCGCCCCTCTGCGGTCGCGAGGCGCTCGAACACCTGCGCTGGCGGTGACCGCAGGTGGATTCGCCAGCGGATCGCCGGCTCGGGCGCGGTGCTCACGCGGGCTCGGCCCGCAGCCGCCCGCCCCGAACCGTTGCGCCGATCACGAGCGCCGCTCCGACGAGCACGAGGTTCTTGATGATGTACTGCCCCTCGAAGGTCGGCGAGAACGGGAACGCCACGAACGTTTCCGAGGGAAAGAACACGAGCGGCGTCATCGTGCCCAGCATCTGCAGGAACAGCAGCAGGAGCGTGAAACGCAGCAGCCTTCCCGTGAGAAGCCCCAGACCGATCGCCGACTCCCACGCGGCGAGAACGGGGAGGCCAACGGCCGGCCCGATCAGGCCGAAGGTCAGCCGGTCCACCGTGCGGGTCGCGAGGTCCGCCGCCGGGCTCCAGTCCGGCACGAACTTGATGGCGCCGAACCAGAGGAAGACGATGCCCAGGGCGAGACGTGTCACTGTGATCCCGTGCCGCGCCATCCAGGCCGTGACGCGGGTATCGATGGTATCGAACCTTTCAGGGAGATCCATGAGCGCGAGAACCCTGTTGAGTGTGCCGGTGCCTCACCCCCGCATGCCCAAGTACATACCTCCAAAGTAGGGAACCAGCCAGACCAGCCAGACGAAGAGGCTGTAGCGGTGGAACCCGGTCCGCGCCGCTTCGCTCCCCCTGCGCGTCACCCACGTGGCCCAGAGGGCATGTGCCAGCATCAGCCAGAGGGCGACTTGGCCGGTGAGCGTGTGTGGCTCACGCAAGTCGAACGGACCCTCGGCCAGGCGACGCATTGCCCACGTGCCGGAGACATCGAACAGGAAGCCGGTCCAGAACGCCGCTACGTGCCACGGTTTGAGGTAGCGGGCGATGCGCTCGGACCACACCCCGAGGGAGTAGAACGCGAGTGCGAGCGTGATGAGAATGCTGGCCACGATCAGTGGTGTCGTCATGGTTGAGCGGCTAGCGAGGACCGGACGCGATGTGGTGTGCCACCCCAACGAGGAAAAGCATAGACACCGCGGTGACGCCGAACAGCACCAGCCCATCGGTGACTCCAGCGGTCCACAGGACCGCAGCTGGACCGATGCCGATCATGATGAAGGCCAGGATCGTCGGAAGCGCCCATCGGTGTCGGAAGTTCCACGTCCAGCCTATCAGGAGGCGGTTTCGCACGATCACGCGAGGATCCTCGCGGCACGCATAGAGGATGCCGAGCTTCCAGTGCTCGTCGCGGTTCCGCAGCGCTTCGGCTTCTTCGCGGGTCGTCATAGTCACCGTTCTCCTTCTATTGGATCTGTGGCTTTGATCGCTCCGATCTCCAGCAGCGGCTCCAGCAGGTTGGCGGCGCCACCATGTTCTACGATGCGCCCGTCAACCACTCGATCGACGTTCACGGCGGTCATCTCCAGTGTCTTCCCGGTCGGCCGCATGCCGAGCCACACGCCCTCGTGGGTCCCGCGTGCAGTCACGCACGTCACCACCCACTCGCCTTCGGCAATCTGCCGCTCGACCGTGATGCGAAGATCGGCATACGTGGTGCGAACACCCAGGATGTGCTCCTTTGCCCCTTCGAGCCCCACCGGATGTCTCCTGTTGTTGTGCACTTCGGCGTACTCGGGCGCGATGAATTGGGGGAGGGCATCGACATTGCCGGTGCTGACCACCTCCTCGTAATAGCGTCGCACGAGCAGCTTGTTCTCTTCGGCAGACACGATACCCCTCCAGGGATTCAAGTCACGGCCGCGGCGAACAACGCCACCCCAAGGACCGCCAGCAGCCCGCCAACCAACCGTCGGTAGGTCGTTTCCGGAATGTGGCTGAGCGCCGGTACGCCCAGAAAGGTGCCGATGGTAACGCCGACCGCGGAAGTGAGCCACAGCGGCGCGGCGGCGACGATCACGTCGCCGGCTGAGGCGAAGTAGATCGGGAGTCTCGCGGCGTCTACGAGGAGTGCGGCGGCGGTGGCCGTCGCCACGAGCTGGCGCGGCGGTAGCTGGAACCCGAGCAATGCCGCGGCACGAATCCCTCCCTGGTTGCCCACGAGGCCGCCGAAGACCCCCGACAGGACGCCTCCGAGCAGACGCCAGGTCGGCGTCCGAGGCAGGGGGACACGCCGGTTGGCCAGCTCGGTGGTGCCGGCCGTCACGAGCAGCGACGCGAGCACGATCGTAAGCACTGGACTCCCCAGCGTCGCCTGGAGCGCCGCGCCCACCAGGCCTCCAACGGCGCTGGCAATGCCGAACTGGCGGAAGGTCGGCCGATCCACATCCGCGCGCAGCCGGAGCCAGCGGATCGTGGTGGCCACGGCGTGGGGGAGCGCGAGGATCGCTACGGCGTCGGCAATGGGCATGGAGAGCAGCAGCAGGGGCGTCAGCAGGCTCCCGATGCCGAAACCGGACACTGCGGCGACCGCGCCGGCGAGCACCGACGCGGCTCCTACGACCCACAGGGACTCGAAGACGGCCACGCGCCTACGCGCCTGCGCGCGGCTTCTGGGCGAGGAGGGCGAGCTCCACGGGCAGCTCCAGCGAGTTCAGCTGCTTCTACGAAAGAGTGCCACGCGCGATGCCGCAAGTCGTGCGGCGAGGCCGTCCACCGTCACGGCGAGCGCCACCCCGAGCACGTTCGCGGCGAGGTCCCACGGGTCGTACACGTTCGCCATCAGCCCGAAGCCGTCGGTGAGCTCGAAGGCCTCGACCACAAGGAGCGCCAGACCCGCCGTCCGCAGCCTCGTGAACGGTGTGCCGAGGTTCACGAATGAGAGAATGAAATAGACCGCGAAGGAGGCGGCGACGTTGCCGCCGTGAGCGTGCACCGCCGCTTCGAGGGGCCCGGCGTAGTGCGGCTTCAGCACGAGCGCCGCAGCGCCGAGTAGGACGAAGGCGACGTTTCGCCCCTTGTGCGTGAGCTGGCTGCTCAGGGCTCGCATTCCGCGCCGGACCCCGACCGGCAGCGCGCCGGACGGCGGGCCCTATCGGCTCCCTGCCGCCGAGACCTCCCGGACATAGATGTTCCTGAACTGCACCGGGCTCCCGTCGTCGTGATTCTGCAACCCGATGTAGCCGCGCGGCGCGAAGTCCTCGACCTTGCCGCTCGGCTCCGCCTCCCAGTCCACCACGCGCTGCCCGTTCAGATCGACCGTGATGCGGTTGCCGACGAACGCGATCCGGTAGTGGTTCCACTCGCCGGGTGGCCGCGAGGCGAGTGCCGCGGGGGCCTCGGCGTCGTACACGCCTCCGGTCTGGTGAATCCCCTCGCTGGCATCGTCGATCTGGATCTCGAAGCTGTGGTAGATGTAGTCGTCGCTCACCGGCATCTCCGGCACACGAAGGAACACGCCGGAGTTGTTGGCGCGGTCGGTGCAGCGGAACTCCAATTCCAACACGAAGTCCCCGTATTGCTTCGCGGCATACCAGAACAGCCCCATCCCACCGCGGGCGGTGAGCACGCCGTTCGCGGGGTCTAGCTCGAAGTAGCCCGGTCCGTAGTGGTTCCAGCCGTGCTTGTTGTAGCGGCCGTCGTGCGAGCGAAGCAACTGGTCGTACCCTTCGCGCTCCTGCGCGCCGCCGCATTGCGTCAGCGTCCCCAGCGCGATGACGAGCGCCGCCAGCCGCGTGGCAATCGTGCGTGTGCGCTTCATCGTCCCGGTCTCACTTCCGTGGGTTCCACTCTCCCCGCGCCACGGCAGGCACGAACGACTCGAGCCCCGGGGGCGGGAAGGGAATCGTGCGCTCCTGCTCGGCGCTCATGTACGCGGACATGAGCAGCTCCGTCACGTTCACCCCGTCGGCGAAGGTCTCCGAGGGGGGCTTTCCGGCGAGGAACGACTGCACCATGTGGCGGTTCTCTCCCACGTAGCCGTACTCGCTCTCTTCGTCGCTCACGACCGGCATCAGCCCCATCTCGGCGTTCTGCTTCTCGACCAGATCCTCGCCCGCCGCTCCGCTCACCTCCCGCGAGAAGAACAGGCGCGGGCCGGCGTCCAGGGTGTTCACCGTCATGGAGTACTCCGGCCCCAGGAGCTCCATGGAGAGGCGCAGCCCGGCGCCCACGAAGCACCACGACGTGGTGGCCTCCACCACACGCTCCTTCCCCTCGCGATCCCGGTATTCCACGAGCGCCCGGGCGAAATCTTCGGCGGGTCGCTCGAGGTAGTCGACCGCTCCGTCGCTCCGGGCCGCGAGCTGGGCGGCATACCGTGGCTCCTGCCACTTGAGGCACGAGGTGTGCGCCGTGACCTTCACCGGCGTGAGCGCTTCACGCGGCGCGCCGGGCGGGGTGAGCAGGAAGCGCGCCACCTCTACCGAGTGGCACATCATGTCGTTCAACACGCCGCCGCCCTGGAGCTCCCCCTCCCAGAACCACGGCATGTGCGGACCGCTGTGCTCCTCTGCGGCGCGCGCGAGATAGGGCGGGCCGGTGAGCGCCGCCCCGCGGGCCCACAGAATGTCCTTCCCGCGGACGACCGCCGGCGAGAATAGCTGGTTCTCCAGGTAGCCGTGGAGCAGGCCGCACCGCTCGGCGAGCTCGAGCATCCGGCGTGCCTCGGCCGCGTTGCGGCCCAGCGGCTTCTCGCACGCGATACCCACCAGCTCGCCTTTCCCCGTCTCGATGGCGTGGGCGATCTCCTCCATGATCTCGATGCGGGTGAAGTTGGGTGCGAGGATCCAGAGCGCGTTGATCGAGGGGTCGGCAACCATCTCGGTCACCGAGCCGAACACCCTCGCGTCGCCGACCCCGATTCCTGCGGCGAGCGCCGCCGCCTCCTCGGCTGTCGTCTTGCGCCGGCTCACGACCCCCAAGACGTCCGAATCGCGCACGCCGAGCCATGAGCGGATGTGGAACCTCCCGACGAATCCGCCGCCGATCATTCCCACGCCGAGTCGCTGCCTCACTCCCGTCACCGTCACCGCCTTTCGATGGCTTACGTCGTGGTGGGAGCCGCCAGCGGCTCCGGTTCCGCTGGTTCCTCACGGAAGAACAGGAGGAATGCCACCGCACAGAGCAGGGTCAGCGCGCAGGGCACGAGGAACACGTGCGTCCAATTCGTCTCGGTCCCCGTCGTGAAGACGTCCCTGATGGTGCCCGCGAAGAGACTGCCCAGGAACCGCCCGAGGCCGAGTGCGACGATGGCGATGAGGCCCTGGGCGGAGGCCCGGATGTCGGGCGGGGCGACCTTGTCGACGTAGATGAACGCGGCGACGAAGAAGAACACGTAGCAGAAGCCGTGCAGCGCCAACGAGGCGATGACCAGCCATGCGGGCGCACCGATGGCGAAGATGATGTAGCGCACCGGCCAGGCGACCACGCCGAAGGCCAGCGTCTTCCGCATGCCGTACTTCTTGAGGAAACGCGCGAGCAGGAACGCCATGACGAAGATCTCGGCGAGTTGCGCCACGGTCATGACGGCGGGCACGTTCGTGCTCGACACGCCGATCCCCTCCGATTCGAGGAACGGCGCCGTGAGGATGTAGTAGAACTCGAGCTCGGTCGCGACCACGAAGGTGATCCCCACGAAGATCGCGAACTGCTTGAGGCGGAGCATCTTCAGCGACTCGAGGAAGGCCCACGGCTTCACGCCTTCCTTGGCGGGCGGGGTGTGCGGCAGCGTCAGCGCTTGCACCCCCATCACGAGCGAGATGATGCCGGCCAGGAGCAGCGTGTCGCCCTGGGCGACCGGCACGCTCGCGTTGTCGCCCAGCCAGCGCCAACCGGTGAGTGCCCATCCCGCCGCGATCCACCCGAGCGTCCCCCACACCCGGATCCCGCCGAACTCCTTCTCGGAATCCTCGAGATTGATCATGGCGATGGAGTTGGTGAGGGCGAGCGTGGGGGCGTATAGCAGGCAGTAGGCGAGCATCAGCCCGAACATGACGCCGTAATCGGTCGTGCGCGACACGGCGATGAGCAGCAGGCCGCCGGTGAAGGCGAGAAACCCGATCACTTTCTCGGACGAGAAGTAGCGATCCGCCACTTGGCCGCCCACGAAGGGAGAGATGATCGTGGCCAGCGGGAGGAGCGCGTAGATCCAGCCCACCTGCCCGCCGCTGAAGCCCACGTCGTTGATGAGGTAGGACGACAGCACAGGGGCCCAGGCGCCCCAGATGGCGTACTGCAGGAACATCATGATGCCGAGTCGGGTCTTGGCGCTCACGTCATACGCTCCCTGGCGTCAGAGTTCGTCGCTGCGTCACCGGGCGCTACACGATCCTGCGGCGCACCGGATCCCACTCGACCTTGCGGCCCTCCAGATACGAGCGCGTGGCCATGTGGCAGGTGATCGCCTCCTCGAAGGCACGTTCGATGTTGCAGCTCGTGACCCCACCGTTCCTGATCACGTCGAGCCACTCGTCGATCAGCAGGTGGTAGGCCGACACGCGTCGTCCGCCACGGTAGGTGTAGAGCAGTCCTCTGCTCGCGAAGTATTCGGCCGTGGCCGAGGTGACGGCGTCGATCCCCCGGAAGCCTGGCTGGTAGGTGAACATGGGGCGCGCAGGATCGATGATTCCGCTGTCGATCTTCTCCTCGTAGCGCGTGGAATCGTGCTCGGCGGACACGGTGAGTGTGCCGCCCACCTGCATCCACGCATCGTGGCCCATGAACTTGAGGCCGCGGTGCATGCCGCTCGCGAGCGTCGCGCTGTACACGAAGGTCAGGTCGCGGTCTGGGTACTCATAGACGGATTGGAACACGTCAGGCACATCGCGGCCGTCCTTGAAGTAGTAGAGGCCCCCCGACGCCACCGCCGACTTCGGAATGCCCATCTGCAGGATCTGATTGACCGCGTCGTACTCGTGCGAGAGCAGGTCGCCCGAGAGGCCGGTGCCGTAGTCGTACCAGCAGCGCCAGCGGAAGAAGCGCTCCAGGTTGAAAGGCACCTTGTTCGGCGCCGGGCCCTGGAACTGGTCCCAGTCGATCGTGTCTGGATTACCCTCTTCGTGGATGTCCCACACCCACGCGCCCCACGGCGTGTTGCGGTTGGTCGTGCCCTCGACCAGCGTGATCGGGCCGAGAATACCGGCCTCAATCACCTCACGCGCCTTCATGTGCGCTTCCGACTGGCGGTTCTGGTGTCCCAACTGGAAGACCACGTCGGAGTTGGTGACCGCATCGTAAACCGCGTGCGCCTCCTCCTCCGTGCGGGTCAGGCACTTCTCGCAGTAGACGTGGAGGCCCGCCCTCACCGCCTCGATTGTCATCCGAGAGTGCCAGTGATCGGGCGTCGCGATGATCACGGCGTCGCAATCGCCGCTCGCGATGAGATCCCCGTAACGCCGGTAGCGCTTGGCCGCCGGCATCGCGGGACCACCGCCCGACCGAACGGCTACCTGCGACGCGGCGATCGCCCGTTCGGCCCGCACGTCGAACACGTCGCACACCGCAGTGATGGCGATGTTCAAATCCCGCTGGCTCAGGTACACCTCGAGGTTCTTGTTGCGGGGGTCCCTCGCGGCATCCTCGCGCGCCTGCTCGACCCAGTCGGGGTGTGCGAAGCCGGCGTTGCGAATGAGCGACTCGCCCTCGCCGCCGAATCCGATGATTCCCACCCTGAGACGCTCCCCAGGGGGCCTGGAGATCATCTCGGGAATGATCGCCGGTCCGCGCTCGCCGACGCCGAGTTCTTCCATGATGGCGGTTCGCCTGGCGTCGTCGACCGCCTTCTTCTTGAAGAAGCTGTAGAAGAACGCGCCGAAGAAGGGGATCGAGACCAGCGCCTTGAGGAGCCCGCGGCGGCTGATGCCGCTCTCTCCGGACGTGGTCGGCGCGTCGTGTGTGTCGGTCGTGTTGTGGTCAGTCATCGTACGTTCCCCTCACGCTTGGGCCAGGGTCGGCGCGGCCGATGCGGACGTGCGCCTCCAGAACATCAGTCGTTCGAAGGGGATCAGCCCGTCCAGGCCGAACACCCTGCTGGTCGGGAAGCCGAGCAACACGCACATCGCGACCAGCTAGATCAGCACCTTGTTGACGACGAGGTAGCTCCCCTCGGCCGGGATCCCGTACGTGTAACCGGCAAACGGGGGGGCGGAGATGTAGTACAAGGCGAGGAGCACGATCCCGGCAATCGTGGCAGGGCGCGCGAACATCCCCAGCATCAGGCCCAATCCGATCAGGATGAGGCCCCAGACATTCAGGAAATCCACGACGGCAAGAGCTGTGGTGTCGGTGGCCACGCGCAAGAACAATCCCTTGAACCACCACTGCGACTCGACGAGGTATCCGGCCGAGGTCCAGTAGGGGTTGATGAGCTTGGCGAGGCCCTCGTAGAAGAAGTGCCAGCCGATGAAGATCCGCAGCAACACCAGCGCGGTCTTCTGGAAGTTGGTGTAGCCGCGGAAGGCCGCGCGCTCCGCTTCAGGCGATGGTCGGGTCATGGTTCCGTCTGCTCCTCCATCCTCTGGACGTCAGTTGCGATCCGTTGTCGTCGATGATGAGACATTCGCATTTGGAGAGGGAGTTGATGAACTCGATTCCCTGCCGCGGCTCCATCACGAAAACCGCAGTGGCGAGAGCGTCGGCCGCCATGGCGCTGGGCGCAACGACCGAGACGCTGGCGCTCGTGGTAGGCGAGCGTCCGGTCTCCGAGCTCACGATGTGGCGGTACCGCTCATAGGTGCCCGAGGTGGCGACCGCGGCATCGGTCAGATGAATCGTGTCGGGGAACGATCCGCTCTTCGACGGATCCTGCACCCCGACCGTCCACGGCCTCCGACGCGCCTTGCGCCCGCCCGCCCTGATATCGCCGCCCGCGTTGATCAGATAGCGCTCGATCCCGTGTTGGCGGAGCACTCGGGCCACGGCGTCCACGATGTAGCCCTTGGCGACCCCGTCGAGGGTGATCCCCATGCCGGCCTTCGCGAAACGCACGCCGCCCGGCGAGAGGGTGAGGTAGTGCGAGCCCACCAGCTCCAGCGCATCCCTGATCTCGGCCGGCGTCGGCTCGCGCCGCGTCGCGTGGTCGAGCTGCTCCCGGAAGAGGTCCACCAGCGGCTCGACGGTGATGTCGAACGCGCCACCGCTCAGTTCGTGGTACCCGAGGGAGCGCGAAAGGAGGTGAGCGACTTCGGGTGGAGAGCGGTCCAGCCGGCCCGCTGCGTTGAGCTCCGAGACCGCCGAGGTCCCCTCGAATCGGCTGAACATCGCGATCAGCCGGTCCATCTCCTCGAGCGCCCGACCGATGGCCTCTTCGGCCCGCTCCTGCGACGGGGCGATCGTGCAGATGGAGACGAGCGTCCCCATGGCTGGCCGCGTACTGGCGACTCTGAAGGCTCGGCGGGTCAGCCGGACCGCCTCGGTCGCCACGGGCGTGGAGTCCGTGCGCTCGAATCCCAGGCCCTGGAGGGCCGCGAGCTTGCGAGCGGTCGGGGTCGTCTGGGTCATTCGCACTCAGGCCTCAGGCCCGGGTGAAGGACTTCCAGAATGTATCAGCGGCTCACCGCGGGCGGCCAGGCGAGCGATCAGCGATAGGCCCCTTCCAGTTCCGTACGCGTTCGCTCGAGCAGCGCCTTGGTCGCGCGAATCCCGTCCGGTTCGCTCAGCCCGGTCCCCTCGTACTCGATCCCGATGTGACCGCGGTAGCCGGCGTCCAGCACGATGCGGAGCATCCGTCCGTACTCGGTGTGTCGCTCGTTGCCCTGCGCGTCGAACTCGTGCGACTTGGCGCTCACGGCCTTGGCGAACGGCATCAGCTCCCCGACGCCCTGGTAGCGGTCGTACCACTCGCCGTCACTCAACTCGAAGTTGCCGAAGTCGGGCAGGGTGCCGCAGCCGGGGTGACCCACCGCGGCAATCACGCCGGCGAGCCACCCGCCGTTCGAGGAGAGACCCCCGTGATTCTCCACCAGCACGCTGATGTCGCGCTCAGCGGCGAACTCGGTGATCCTCCGCAGGCCGTCGACCGCCAGCGCACGCTGCTGCGTGGGGCTTCCCTCCGACTGGGCGTTGACGCGAATCGAGTGGCAGCCCAGGTACTGCGCCGCCTCGACCCAGCGGTAGTGGTTCTCGACGGCAGTCGCGCGCGCGCGCTCGTTCGGATCACCCACGGCTCCCTCGCCGTCGCACATGATGAGGAGGCTCGTGACGCCGTGGTCGTCCGCCCGGGTCCGGAGCTCTCGCAGGTAGGCCGCGTCCCGCTCCATGCCCCGGAAGAAGGTGTTCACGTACTCCACTGCGTCGAATGCGTAATCGCGCCGCGCGACGACCGGGAAGTCGAGGTTGTCGCACCGTCCCGCCTCGATGCTGCGGTGCAGGGACCATTCGGCGAGGGAGATCCGGAAGAGCGGCTCACGCGCCTGGGTATCCACGTGGCGCGAGGTGGCGGAGGCGGGTCGCGCGAGCGCGGCGGCCAGGAAGGCGCCGGTCGTCTCGACGAACCCGCGGCGGGTCATGCCCGTCATGGCGCTCCTCCCTCGTTCGGCTTGCTGAAGTTCATCGTGAATGCGTACCACGGGCCCACAGTCTCGCTGAGCTGAAATCCGGCCGCCTCGGCGAGCCTGCGGACCCGTCTTCGCGGCTGGAAGTGCGGGTCGGGCAGAACCTCGGTGATCGAGAGGAGGCCTCCCGGCCTGAGCGCGCCGTGGATCTCCTGCAGCGCCGCTGCCTGATCCACGATTTCACCCAGCACGGTGACCAGGAAGGCACGATCGAATGCGTCGCGCGGCATGCGACCCTCTCCGGCGCCCGCCAGGAGCGGCTCCACGTTGCCGACGCCCGTCGCGGCGATGCGCTCCTCGATCCTCCGGATCATGGCCGGCTGGAGATCGAGTGCCACCACGCGACCTGCCGGGCCCACGCGCTCCGCCGCCGGCAGGGCAAGCCGCCCGGGTCCCGACCCCACGTCGATCACCGCCATCCCGGAAGCCACTCGCGCCCGGTCGAGTAGCAGCCGACTGCCGGCGAGCGCGTTCATGTAGGGATTCTCCAGCAGCGGCACGAGCCACGCGGGGCAGGCGGTGGAGCGGTGGCGTGACGCCACGCGCACGCCGATGACGCCCGCGGCAGCAAGCACGGCGAGCCCGAGGGCGACGGCCACGGGGTTCACGGCGTTTCCCCTCGCCGCCGAGCCCACGCACTGGCGTACCGGGCCCCGGCGGGCGCGAACTCCGTCGCCGGAATCGCCGTCACGGGAACCGCAGGTGCCACACGGGGACCGCGAAGCCCACCCCGGCGCCCACGACGGCGCCCCCGGCGCCGCCCAACAGGCCCGCGATGGCCGCCAGCTCCGCGGCGGTGCAATCGCCTCCGTCGACGGGCTCGCACGCCACCTGGCTGATGAGGAGCCCGTACACGACTCCCGCGACGGCACCGACGCCCGCCCCGATGAGCGCGCCCCTCCCCGTCGCCCGGCCGCGCACCCAGAGCCGCTCGACGTCCGGCAGCCGAACCTCGGTTGGCGCGTTGTGCCGCACGAGCGTGAGGCTCGAATCGCTGCTCACCGCGAATTGCCCCTCCAGCCGGCCGCTGCGTGTGATGTCGAGCCGGACGTGCTGTCCGACCTCGAGGCTTCGGACGGCCGCGAAACGGTCGGTGTCGCGCGCCTGGGCGTGAGCGTGCGGTGCGAGTACGACGAGTAGCGCGATCGCGAGCGACCAGAGGCGGATCAAGTCCCCTACGCCTTTCGGGGGGCCGACTCGTGTGTGTCCTTCCAGCTCCACCACTTCAGTCGCTCTGGCTCGTGCACGTCGTGGCTCGCGAAATACACCGCACATCGGAAGACGTAGAGGACGCACCGGTCGATGTGTCCGCCGCGGAGCGCGCACAGTCGTTCGTAGAGCTTCTCGGGGCTGGCACCGTTGAGGTCGGATACTCGCCGCACGCCCAGATCTTGAAGGTCCTGTGCGATGCTCGGGCCGACCCCGGGAATCTGCTGCAATTCCATCTCAGCCTCCGCCGGTGGATGGATCGTTCGGGGCCTCTGACTCCGCCGCCAGCGCCCCGGCGTCGCCGAGCCCGCCCGCTGGAAGATCGCGGCGCCCTCCTCCTCGCTGTATCGTCGTTCGGTCATGATGGCTGCAGGATCGTCGAACCCGACCGTTCGGCAGACGGCTAGAACTCGCGCTTCTTCATCTCGGAGAAGAAGTCGCGCAGCTCGGTGTCGTCGTCGCCTTCCGGGGGGAGCGTCTTGTCGTACTGTCGCCGAGTCTTCTTCTTGGCCTTGGCGGCCTTGGCGGCGTTCTTCTTCACCAACGCGGCGAGCTTCTGATCGTCACTCTTGGTCATTGCAACTCCTGTTCGTGTCGTTCCAGTTCCACCACTTCAGCATTCCAGCCTCGTGTCGGTCGTAGAGCGTGCGAGCACAGCGGGATCCTCTCTGTCACCTGAGGCCGATCGGGCGCCAGCGTTACGGCTCGACCTTCGCCCCGTTCTCGACGAGGAGTTGCCTCAAGACGGACCGGTGACAGCGACTTTCGTCCTCGCAGTAGCAGCCGACGGAGAAGTCCGTCGTGTGAGACAGCACCGCCAGGAGCTTCAGGTCGTGCTTCGCCTCGGGCGTTGCCATCTCGGCCTTGTACTTCCTCTTGAACGCCGCCCATTGCGCAGCCGAGGCCGCCCGTTGCCCGAGCTTCATGGTCGTCACGCTGGGCGCCAAGTTCGGGAACCAAACGTCGTACCAATTCTGCTTCGAGAATAGCGCCTTCGGTACACCACGCGGCGGCCGGCGAACGGTTCCGATTCTCGTTCCCTCTCCCGGGTGACGCGGGGTTCCCAGGCGGACAATTCGCACACTCATCCGGCACTCATCGGTCCGACCAGACCGCCAACTCGTTGCCGCTCGGATCGGTGAAGTGAAATCGCCGGCCACCCGGGAACTCGAACGTGGGGCGAACGATCTGCCCGCCGCTCTCGCGGATTCTGGCTTCGACGTGCCCCAGGTCGGTCGCGTAGAGCACGACCAACGGTCCGCCCGCCTCGACTCGCGGTGCCACGGCAAAGCCCCCAGCCAGGCGACCGTCGTGGAAGCTCGTGTAGTTCGGACCGTAGTCGGTGAACTGCCAGCCGAATACCTCCGTGTAGAATCTCTTGGTCGCCGCAATGTCGGTGGTCGGGAACTCCAGATAATCCACGCGGCGGTCCTGGTCTGACTGGCTCATGGCTTCCTCGCTCGTCGCATCCTGCGCAGGCTCCTCCGGTGAGGGTATGTTGTCATGTTCACCGGCGCCCGGCTAGTGCGCACGGACGGGTTGGACAGCCCGGGGGCTCAAGGTGTGAGTAGTCTCTCCCCTCGGACTGCCAAGTACGGAACCCCCCAGATGCCGAAGACCGTGTAGGCTCCCAGCACGACCCAGTACTCGGGGCCGGGCACGAGCCGGAACCCTGGCACGCCGCTCGCGAACAGGAGGAAGGCGGTCATTGTCAGGGCCCAGTATGCTGACACCCCCATGACCGCGGCCGTGGTGAGGAGAGCCCAGCGTTTCTTCAAGCGAAGGCCGACCAGGGATACGAGCATCAACGGGATATAGATCATCGTATCGCCGGCTCCGAATGCGCGATTCATCGCGACGCCGAGCGCGGTGACTTCCTCGGCGGGTTCCTGCAAACCAAGCCGAACGGCGAAGTCGTATGCGAACAGGGAAGTCGTCTGGCCCAATACGAGTACGATGACCGAGAGCCCCAGGAACGCGCAAATGATCCAGAATGCGAGTGGTCGTTTCTCAAGTGTCATTTCGAGTACCCTCCCGCCTTCCTTGCGTGCCGCCGAACGGCTGCGAGCCGAGCCGCTTCTCGGGCGCGACGCGATGAACTTGCCCACCAGATTGATGTTCGCCCGTTCGTGCCTCCAGGATTCGTCATCGTGTTGCTGATAGAACGGGTCCGAGGTGACGACCACGATCATGTCGAGCTCGTCGAGCAGGACGATCAGCTGGCCGCCATGTCCCCACGCGAAACCGACATGGCGGTCGCCTGTCCGTGCACCGGCAACGGCGCCAGGAGGGTGGCCACGAGCAGGGCTGTCCTGACGGTCTTCATTGCTTGTACCTCTGCCGTCTGAGGCGTGGGATGAACATCGGCACCCGCTTCTTGTACTCCAGGTAGGAGGGGCCGAATCGCCGCGCCAGCTCCGGCTCCTCGACCCATTTGAGTTCGATCCAATGGATCAGCACGTAGGCCGGTGTCCAGATGAGTGCGATACCGATCGAGTGAAACACGAGGCCGAGCCCGAAGAGCGCCCCGAGGACGCCGGTCACCATGGGGTTACGCACCCACGCGTACGGCCCGCTCGCGATCAGCTCAGTTGGGGGGTTCATCGGCACCGGCGTTCCATGCGCCTTCCGGAACCGGATCACGCACCACCCGCAGAGGAACGCCCCGGCCAACAGGACGGGAATGCCGACGGCGAGGCCGAGCACACCGGGGAGCAGCGCAGGAAGCCGGAGCACTCGATCCGTCACCAGGCCACCGGCAATCACGATGACGAGCGTGCCCCCGAAGACCAGGAGCCCTACCGGTGTCAGGAGCACGCGCCGGCGCCGGGGACCAGTCGCGATGCCATGGAAGAAGCCGGCGAGGCTCACGCTGTCCGCCTTGCAGGAGTGATGCCTAAAGATCGTCTTCGCGCGGCGCAGGCTCAAGCGATTGCCCGATGCCGGCTGTGAGCGTGCGCCCGTTGGATTGTGCCCCTGCTACCGCTTGCAGGTGCCCTACCTTCGCTGGAGTCAACGACTTTCACGAGAATGCGCGCGCCTCCGCTGGAGGTGGCTGGGGATGCCCTGAGGGGTGGGCTGTCGGCGTCGTCGACGCCCGGCTGGCGCGGCGGTCGACTACGCTTCCGAATCGAGATCCACTTCGATTCCGCCAATCCGGGCGGCAACGGCGTTGTACAGAAGGGCTCCGATGGCTCCCGCCGCGAATCCGAAAATGGCAAAGAGGAGTGGCATACCGACGAGTGCCAGGAACGCGAGCGCCGTACCCGAATTCAGTGTACCCGTGAATAGCTCGTAGATGGCTCCGCCGAATGCATACAGTATCCCGGCAATCAGACCCATGAATGCCAGCAGAATGGCTTGGAGCTTTGCGGAGAAGAGCACTCCGAGTCTTTTCAGTGTTGCCATTGTCCGATTGCCTCCCTCATACGAGCAGGATCGCCAGCGCGCGCACCATTCCATGCGCTGGCCGGGTGGCGCGTGAAGAGTCACCGGCCTCGTCGGTCGGTCGAACCGTCTCGATCGTCAGCGTCTGCCGGAGGATGCCGAAGTCCGTGCGTTGCTCGGTGTCCATCTGCACTCAATCGGAGCTTGTACTGTGGGCGCACCCGAGGGTGGCCATCCATCGGGGCGCTCACGGTGCCGGCTGGCTCTGCACCCATTCGCTCGTAGAACCCCGCGGCGTGTGGATCGGCGTCGATGTGAAGTACCTGGCAACCCGCCCCGCGGGCTTGCGCCACGGCGTGCTCAAAGAGCGCCCGCCCGATACCGCGGCCCATCGCCTCCGGGAGCACCCAGAAGTGCTCCAGCTCGCAGCCAGCGCTGACGTCACGCAGGGCATAGAATCCCACGATCTCGTTCTGCGAGCCAAGCGCCACGAACACGGGTTCGTCCGCGATGAAATCGGGATCCACCGTGAGTTCGTTGCGCCACGCCGCCAGCCAGGTCTCCGGGTAGCCCCAATGCCGCTTGGCAGCCCGAGCGACCGCCGTCAATCGGCTCGAATCGTGTGGTTCTGCGCGACGAATCTGCCACATTTCGGGAACCGCTCGTTCCGGGGCCACCTAACGACGACGCGCACTGTGCCAGCGCCTCGCCGTCTGCATGCGCGGGTTGGCATCCGCGGGTCCTGGCGCCGGACTTACTCGACCTCCGCCCCGTTCTCGATGAACAGTTGCCTCAAGACCGAACGATGGCGGCGACTCTCGTCCTCGCTGCGTGCGCCGACTCGTCATGCTGCCTACCGGCCGGCGACCTCCGCATCGCTGCAATCGGGCTCCACGTCGTATCCCAGATAGAAGTAGCGATGCCACAGACGTGTTCCGGTCATCTCGGCGCCGGGCCAGACGGTGAGATGCAGCCCCTCACTGCTTGCACAGGTGCGGAACTCCTCGATGGCGCCATCTCCGTCGACGTCCAACCGGGTTACCGGGCCGCTCTCAACCGGACCGGCCGGCGGCGTAACAACCGCGAAGTACACGCCACCCCGCTGCAGCTGAGCTCCAGGTGCCAGCGTCGTCTCGTAGGACGCCTCATCCCCGGTCGCCATGTCGCGGGGGCACGGCGCTCCGCGCCGCACGCCGGATCGGGCGTTGAGTGGCTTGTCGTTCCCGGTCACGTCGAGTAGCAGAAGCGGCGTGCCCACGGCGAGATCGGCGCGATGGATTGTCAGGCAGATGCTGGCTCCGGTGTCCGCGGTGGCCAGCCCGATGGCGGCGGCGAAATCGAAATTCTGGGCCGCAACGGCAGAGGGCGTGGTGACCAGGTAGACGAGCGTCGCAAGCGTTAGAGGTCTCATAGCGCGTGTGCTCCGGTTTAATGCGCGGCGCCCGTCGCCCCTGACCCTAGGCCGACGTATCCGAAGCGAGGGGCAATTTCACGAAGAACCGGGACCCCCGACCCTCGTCACTCTCCGCCCAGAGAGTCCCACCGAGCTCCTCGAGGATCATGCGGCTGATCGCCAGTCCGAGTCCTGCACCGCCGTGTCGCCTGGCCGTCGTCGCATCGAGCTGGTGGAACTTTTCGAAAATGGAACCGAGCTGGTCTTTCGGAATCCCCGGTCCGTCATCGGCGACCTCCAACACGGCCGACTCCCCTTCGGTCCAGCAGCGGAGCCGCACCTGGCCGCGGTTCGGGGAGAACTTGATGGCGTTGGATAGCAGGTTGAGGATGACCTGCTCCAGCCGATCCGGATCGGCAGAGACCATGATCGCCGGGTCGATCGGCGAGCATTCGAGCACTGTTTGCCGATCTGCGGCGAAGCCCCGTACCGCATCCACGGCGCGTGCCACGGTGTCCCCTACGGACACCGACGCGACCGTTGTCACAAGGCGGCCGCTCCGGATCCGCGACAAGTCGAGCAGGTCGTCCACCAGGCGAATGAGCCGATCCAGATTGCGCAACGCGATGTCCACGAGCTCCTGCATCCGATCGCTCGTGCGACCCGCTGCCCCTTTGCCCAGCAGCGAGAGGGACGCCTTCACGGAGGTCATCGGGGTACGCAGCTCGTGGCTGACCATGGAGACGAACTCGTCCTTCGCGACATCGGCCTCGACCTCCCGCGTCACGTCGCGGTACAGCAGCAACTGGCCCAGAACCTCCCCGCTCGGCCCGCGCACCGTCGTGACCGTGCGCTGACAGGTGAGGCGCTGTGGAAACACGAACTCGACGCGGTCGCGCAGCGGGCTTCCGGCCTCCTCCAGCGCCGAGACTTGAGCGGCGATCGCCTTCGGGTCGGCAAACGAGCGGGCAAGTGTGTGATTGACACGCTCCAGCGGGGCGCCGAGCACGACCTCCGGCGGGATGCCCAACAACTGTGCCATCGCGAGGTTGGCGTGCACCACACGGCCCTCGCTCACCATGAGAACCGCGGCATCGCTGACCTCGATCAGGGCCTCGAGCCGGGCGCGTTGGGAGCGAGCCTCTGCGTACTCGTGTTCGAGGGCCTCACGCTGGGCCGCAATCGTGGCGAGCAGCTTCGAGTAGTGAAGCGAGCTCTCGATCTGCCGACCGAGCAGGACAGCAAGCTCCAGATCCTCTTCCCCGTAGGCGACCGGTGACGCGGCGCCGAGGTTCAGCGTGGCGATCACCACGTCATCCACTCGAAGCGGGACGATCAGCGCGGATACCCTGTGCTCTCCATTGAGTCGGATGCCGTCCGTCCCGGAGAGCTCATCGACCCGGATGGCTTCTCCCGTGCGAATCGCCTTACCCGGAAGACCGCGATCGATCGGGAAGCTCGTCTCTAGTTCTACGAAGCCGCCCTGCGAGGCGTCGTACAGCGTGTGGATGCGGTAGGAGGTGCGGTCCTCGGAGACCATCAAGACGCTCGCCCGCCGGAACTCTATCACGCGCTCGAGCTTCAGGATGGCGGCACGGAAGATCTCGTGGAGATCGTAGGTGGTGTTGATGAGCGCGGCAAGCTCACCGACGACTTCCAGACGCGTCTTCGCCGAGCTGGTTCCGGCTTCCGCCCCGCCGTCCATCAGGTATCCTCGGACGGATGAGCGGACCGGTATTGGGCCGCCGCCGCGCCCAGGCGCTCGAGCAACTCGCTCGCCGACGCCACCGCGTCCGGTGTCACGGCGCGCGCGTGCGTCCACCCTGCCCCCAGGTCTGCGAGCGGGGCAGCATGCGCCGCCAGATCGTCCGCGCCAAACGACGCGGCGGTTCCCTTGAGGGAGTGGGCCCGACGGTACAGGCTTTCCGCCACTTCCTGATCGTAGCCCCGCGCCAACTGGTCCAGCGCTGCCCGCATGGCCTCCAGTCGTGCAGCCAACCCGTCGGCGAACTCGCGACGCACCTGCGCCACCGCGGCTGCCCGGCCCGCCGCGTCCGGGTCCGAAGCGTTAGCCATTTGCCGCCCCCAGGATCTCCCCGATGCGGGGCGCGAGCTCGTCGGGTTCGAACGGCTTGAACACAACCCCCGCGGCACCTGCGGTGCCCGCCCGTTCATCTTCCACATCCTTGCGGGCAGTCAGCAGCACCACCGGTATTGAGGCCGTGTCGGGATCTTGCCTGAGATGCCGGCACACTTCGTACCCGTCCATTCCCGGCATCATCACGTCCAGCAAGACCACGTCGGGCTTCTCCCGCTGCACCGTCGCAATGCCGTCCGCGCCGTCCGCGGCGTCCACGACCTCCCACCCGGCGGTGAATTCTAGAGTGATCTTGATGAGCTTACGAAGATCGGGATCGTCGTCGATGAGCACGACACGCAAGTCAGCTGACATTCCCGCCCCTGTGCGCGACCCGAGGGAATGAGAGAACTGACCCGCACTTGTCACGGGCAGCTCGATCGATAAGTATTGCCGTCATGATTCCAAAAGTCTACATCCTGGACGACGATCTCACGTTCGCCAAGCTGCTCGCCGTGAATCTCGGACAGGCCGGGCGCTTCCGCCACGAGATCTTCGAGCATCCGGAAAAGCTCTTCGACCGGTGTGCCGAGGAGCCGCCGGATGCGGTGGTGACCGACCTCGTGATGCCCGAGGTCAACGGCATCGAGGTCACCAGCCGACTGCGCCGGACCGATCCCCACCTGCCGATCTTCGTCCTCACGGGGCACGCCGAGATGGATACGGCGATCGCGGCCCTCAAGGCCGGAGCGAACGAGTACCTGACCAAGCCCGTCAACATCGATGAGCTGACGACCCTCCTGAAGCGGGCGCTCGATGAGCGGCCGCTACGGGAGGAGGCCGCGTTGCTCCAGCAGGTGCGGAAGGAGGAGTTCGCGGTACACACGATCCTCGGCGAACATCCCAAGAGCGAGGAAGTCCGGCGCTTCGTGAAGCGGATCGCGGACATCCCCCGACCGACGGTCCTGCTGCTCGGCGAGAGCGGAACCGGGAAGAACCTGGTGGCTCGAGCGATTCACTATTCGAGCCCACACTCCAAAGGCCGTTTCGTCGAGATCAACTGCTCGGCGCTCCCCTCGCACCTCCTGGAATCGGAGCTGTTCGGTTACCAGAAGGGGGCGTTCACCGACGCCCGCGAGTCGAAGCGCGGGCTGGTCGAGGTGGCGGACGCGGGTACGCTGTTTCTCGACGAGATCGCCGACCTCTCCCTGGAGCTCCAGGCCAAGCTCCTCAACTTCCTCGAGTCCAGGCGGTTCAGGCGGCTGGGGGGGACCGAGGAAATCGAGGTCAGCCAGCGGCTCATTTCCGCGAGCAACCGCGATCTGGAAGAGGCCGTCAGCGACGGGAGGTTTCGCGCCGATCTCTTCTATCGGGTGAGCGTGGCGTCCCACACCATGCCGCCGCTGCGCGAGGTCAAGCAGGACATCCCGATCCTTGCCGACCACTTCCGCGAGATCTTCAACCGGGAGTTCCGCAAGGAGGTCGGCTCCATCAGCCCGGAGGCCCTGGGCATCCTGGAGAGTTGGGACTGGCCGGGCAACGTGCGGGAGCTGCGAAACGTGCTGGAGCGAGCCATGATCTTCGCCGACGGCCCGGTCCTGCACCCAGCCGATCTTCCCGAACTCGGTGGCCACGAGCTCGCGCTCGACGCCGTCGCGCCCGATGCAGGCTTCACGCTGCCCAAGGGCCTGGCGCTGACGGAGGTGGAGAAGGAGTACATCCGCCGCACCCTGGCCGCCTGCGACGGCAGCGTCGAGCGGACGGCCGAGGTTCTGGGCATCTCGCGCAAGAACCTGTGGGAGAAGCGGAAGAAGTACGGGCTGCTGGAGTGACCCGAATGCGGCCTCGACCGCAGCCGCCGGGTTACCAACCTCGTTACCCCGAGGTAACGCGGTGACCCCGGCCCATCAGGACCTTCGTTCTAAATACCTATACGACAATTAGTTATAGCAACGGGCCGTCGTGGCATCACTCCTGCGTGAGGCTGGCGGTGGTGCCCCCTGTGACGTATGCCATCGCCGGCCGGTCGAGTGCGGCGGTAAGGTGCGAGGCGGGGCGATATGGTCGGACACGCGAAAGGGACGATGTTGGTGCCAGGAAACCGGTCAAAGGCGATCTCGCGAAGCGGCTGGAGAGTGCCGCTGCTCGGCGTCGTGCTCCTCGCGGCGGGCGGGATCGTCGCGCCCGTGGAGGCGCAGTTCGGCAACGGGTACTCGTACCGGCGCGAATTCGACGTCGTCGATGCCAAGGTGATCGGCGGGCCGCATGCCAACTTCCCGGTTATCGTCAGCGACTCGCTGGACGAGCTCCGCACCACCGCCAACGGCGGCAACGTCGAGAACGCCAACGGCTACGACATCATCTTCACGTCCGACGAGGCCGGCACCAACCAGCTCGCCCACCAGATCGAGACCTACTCGCCCACCACCGGAAAGTTCGACATGTGGGTGCGGGTCGAGTCGCTCGCCACGACCTCCAAGATCTACATGTTCTACGGCAACAGCAGCATCGGGAGCTTCCAGGGCGACGTCACGAGCAACGGGGTCGTAGGCGTGTGGGACAACGACTACCAGGGCGTGTGGCATCTGAACGAGGCGACCGACGCGACGAACGTCGATGCCACCAACAATGGGAACGATGGCACGCCCGTGGGGAGCCCGGTGAGCAGCGCCGGGCAGATCGGCAGCGCACTCGATTTCAACGTTCCCGGCGACGCCACCAGAATCGACCTCGGAGTCGACCCCACGCTCGATGTCACGGTGTACACCAACTTCACGATGGAGGCGTGGGTGAAGCCCACGAGCTACGGGGGCGGCATCAAGTGGCCGGCGGCCTACGGGTACGGCGTCGACGCCACTCTGGGACTCACCGTCAGGGAGGCGAAGAATCCCCCCGTTCAGGGGGCCATAGAGTTCTGGATGAACGACAAGGACCATGTCCACGGCAATACGGCGGCCACGTTCAACGATTGGAACCACATCGCTGTGGTGTACACTCCGACAACGGTGTACTTCTATATGAACGGACAGGCCGACGGCACCGCAGGCGCCAAGGCCATCGCCAAGTCGGGCCTCGCCAGCTACATCGGGAGCGACGACATCTACCCGGTCGAGGACGACTTCCTGGGGTTGATTGACGAAGTCCGCTTTTCCGGCGAGATCCGCAGCGCCGGGTGGATCCAGACCCAGTTCAACAACCAGTCGTCGCCGTCGACTTTCTTCACCACCGGCGCCGAGACGTTCCCCCCCGGCGCCACGGTGAACCCTGACACGACCACGGCGTCTCCCCTGCCGAGCAACGGCACCAACTACACGGTGGAGTTTACCGTGGTGAACGACGGCGGCGCGTCCGACGACTACGACCTGTTCACGACCCAGAGCCCCGGCACGGCGATCAGCGTCGTGTCGATCACGGGCACCGGCGTGACGCAGGACGCCGATCCGGACAGCGCACGTGTCGCGAGCGTGGCCGCGGGAGACTCAGTCGTCGTCACCGTGACGTATTCCATAGCCGACGTGGCGGGCGGGACAACCGACACGCTGCTCTTCAGGGCTCGCTCCGTGACCGATACCGCGACCGCCGATGACGGCCGGCTGGAGGTGACCGTGGTCAGGCCCAACCTGATCACGACCAAGGCGGTAAACCCCAACGGCACCCAGGCACCGGGCACCGACCTGACCTATACCGTGACCTTCACCAACAACGGCAGCGAGGACGCTGCCGCGGTGGTGATCGTGGATTCGCTGGCAGCCGAGGTCGAGTTCAAGGTCGGCACCGTGGTCAACAACTTGCCGGGCGGGATCGGTGTCGTGGTGGAGTACTCCAACAACGACGGGGGCGCCTGGACCTACACACCCGTCTCCGCCGGCTGTGGTGCGCCCACGGGCTACGACGGGTGCGTCACCAACATCCGCTGGACGCTGCAGAACGACCTCGGATCGGTGGCGCCGGACAACACCGGAAACGTCGAGTTCATAGCCCGCATCAAGTAGTCCCAGCTCTCCACAATTCGCGTTACCGACTCCGTTACCCACGGGTAACGGCCGCCGTGGCCGGTGGGCGCGGTCCCTCTCCTTGGAACGCCGTAACCCCATATAAGACAATCTGTTACGCGGGCCGCCGCCCCTGCGCGCCTGCCGGCATACTCCCTGCTCATACGAGGCGCGGACGAACTCTGCAATCGGAGAGATGAGCATGGAGTTGCGTTGCCCCCATTGCGCGAAGAACGGCGAGCACGACCGAGCCGACTTCCTCGGCCGGTGCGTGATCTGCCCGGTCTGCGAGCGGCCCTTCGCGTGGCGGGAAGCCTGGCAGGCGGCGGCGGACGCGGCTCATCGGCCCGACAGCGTGACCACGAACACTGGAGAGAGACGATGAAGCAGTGGCGATTGATCGGATTCGCGGTGGCGGCGCTCACCGCGCTCGGGACGGTTGCGGCGCACGCACAGGAGGCCGGCCAGCCGCAAGCGCTGGTGATCACCGCACGCAACCTGATGGCCGGCGACGCCCGGCACCAGGCGGTGGCGGAGCGGGGCGGCGACTCGAACGCGCTCTTCGCCGGGGACGTGGTGCTGTACCGGCTGGTGTTCACGAACACCACCGACGTGCCGGTGCGCCACGTCGAATTCAAGGATCCGCTCCCCGCGGCGCTCCGCTACGTGGACGGATCGGCGACCGCTGATCGAGACGATGTGACGGTCTCGTACTCGATCGACGGCGGCCGGGTCTACTCCGCGCAGCCGATGATCGAAGCGACTGTCGACGGCAAGACCGTGCAGCGCCCCGCGCCGCCCGAGATGTACACGCACATCCGCTGGATGGTGGAAGGCTGGGTGGAGCCGGGTGCGCAGGTCACGGCGGAGTTTCGGGCACAGCTGTCCGCACCGACTGGCGAAAACGCGGATTCGGGTGCGGGCAAGTGAGAGACGGGATTCAGTGTCAACTCGATAACCACAGCAAGCACGGAGGATAGGAGGACACGATGCATTCCAAGCTGCTACAACGGGTCTGGGCCCTGGCTCTAGCCGGAGTGGTCGCGGTATTGGCCACGACGGCGGCACAGGCCCAGACGCCGGAAGGGACCGTGATCACGAACCAGGCGACGGTGAACTGGACCGACGCCAACTCCAACACGTACGCGCCGGTCAACGCGAGCGTCAACGTCACGGTCGGCTTCCAGGCCGGCGTCGACGTGGTCGCCGCCGCGGCCACGGTCAATCCGACGTCGCCCAGCACGGGCGACACGCTGTTCTTCAACGTTCAGAACATCGGGAACGGCGCGGATACCGTGACGATCTCTGAGGGGATCTCGGTGGGCGGCATCATCACGGTCACCGGCTATCGGTACGGCGCGACCACGTATGCCTCGCTGGCGGCGCTGAACGCTGCGCTGCCCGAGCAGGCGCTGGGCAACACGATCACCATCAAGGTGGTCTACGACGTGATCGCCGGCCAAGGCGGGCAGTCAACCGTCTACACCCTGACCGCAACGTCCCGGCGTGACGGGGGCGTGTCGGATGCCGACGCGACCACGGTCACGCCGAGCGAGTCGATCGCCGTCGCGGTCACGCCCGACGGGGGCCAGAACCTGCAGCGGCTCCCCAGCAACGGCACGAACTACACGTTCACCTTCGCCGTGCAGAACAACGGCGACGGGCCTGAGGATTTCGACCTCCTCGCCTCGAACCCCGGCGCGGTGATCACGATCGTGTCGGTGAACGGCGACGCCGGAGACAGCACCCAGATCAGCCTGGCGTCAGGCGCCTCCACGAACATCGACGTGATCTACTCGGTCGGCGACGTGGCGGCGGGAAGCGTGGACACGCTGTTCCTGCGAGCGCGGTCGGTGTCGCTGCCAGCGACTTTTGACGACGGCTTCGCGGATCTAACCGTGATTCGCCCCAGCGTGAGCATCACGAAGGCGGCGTATCGCGACGACCAGCTCACGCCGATCGGCGCCGGCACGGTGGTGCCGGGCGAGTTCATTCAGTACCTGATCACGGTCACCAACAACGGTGACGCCGACGCCTCAACGGTGCACATCGACGATCTGCTGCCGGGGCAGGTGACGTACGACAGCAACACCCCGGACGCGGCGGGCTGGACCTTCACGATCAACGTAAACGACGTGGACGCCGATCTGGCGGGCACGTTGGCTCCCTCGGCCAGCCGGTTCTTCTGGCTGCGGGTCCAGATCAACTAGAGGGGCGTGAGGCTAGGCATGCAGCGCCTCGTAGCGCTTGGAACGGATGGGCAGAGAGCCCGGCGCGGTCACCCGGCCCGCTGGTCTCTCTGCTCTCTGCTCCTCCTCAGTTTTCTCTCAACCGCCGGGCGGGCGCAGACTCCGGCGGGGACTCAGGTCTCGGCAATCGCCGAGGTCACGTATGAGTCCGCCGCTGGCATGGTGTACACGGCGCAGTCCGCAGCGGTCGTCATGACCGTCGCCCAAGTGGCCGGTGTCGATCTCGAGCCGCCACGCTCGACGGTCGGTGACCCTGGTGTCACCGTCGTCTTCAATCACACGCTGGCCAACATCGGCAACGGGACCGACAGCATCACCTGCAGCGTCACGTCGCCGTTGGGTTGGCCGGTGCGCCTCTACATCGATGCGGACGCGAGCGGCGGCCTCAACGCCGGCGATCCACTGGTGACCGGCCCCATCACCCTGGCCATGGGTGACACGGCTCGCCTGCTGGTGGCGGTCGACGTTCCTGGTTCGGCCACCGTCCGCGGCACGACCGAGACACTGGATATCGTCGCCACGAGCATGTACGACGGCTCCGTGTCCGACGCGCTCCAGGACGTCCTGCAGATCCAGGATGTCGGGATCATCGTGAGCCTGAACAAGAGCGTCGATCGGCCGAGTGCGACGATCGGCGACATCCTGACGTACACCATCGTCTACACCGCGAGCGGTCCCAATACCGCAAACAATCTCCAGATCACGGATCCGATCCCGACCGGGACGTCGTACGTGCCCGGCTCGATGCGGTGGAACGGCTCGCCGCTGACCGATGCGGGCGGCGACGACGCCGGAATGTTCGACGTTGCAGGCAATCGGGTCCTGTTCCTTATCGGCGCCATAACAGGGGGAGACAGTGGAACGGTCACGTTCCAGGTCCGCGTCGGCGGCTGATCTCCGCCCTGCCCCTCGGGCGCTGCGCGCTCCGCTCGCGTGGCTGCCGTGGTGCGTGCTCGCGGCAACCGCGCTGGCGCCGACGTCGCTCTCCGCGCAGGCCGTCGTCAGCAACACGGCGGCGGCGACCTACGAGACCATCGGTGGGACGGACTCGGTCGGGACCAACACCGTCCTGACGAACCTCGTCTTCCCGGATCTCACCGTCGAGAAGCTGGTGACCGGGCCGACCTCGGTACGGATCGGCGACGAGATCACCTACACGATTCGCTATGAGAACGCGTCGGCCACCGTGCCGGCCATCGCCGCGAGCCTGAGCGATACGCTGCCGGCCGGGCTGGAGTACGTCTCTTCTCAGCCGGCGGCTCAAGTAACCGGCCAGATCGTGACCTGGGACCTCGCCGACGTGGCGGCAGGGGCCTCAGGCCAGGTGGCGGTCACCGTACGGGTGGCATCAACCATACGCGACACCGTTCGGGTCCAGAACGTAGCCGTCCTCACCGCGCTCAACGCCGCGGCGGAGCTTGGGCGGGCTGCCGAAGTGGAGCTGGTGGGCGTCCTGGCCGACCAGCTCGCCCTCGAGAAGTCGGTTGACGCGCTGGAAGTCGGCCTCGGCGAGACCGTGCCCTACACCCTCACGCTGGAGAACACCGGCGTCGTGTCGGTCGCGGATCTCCGGATTCACGATCTGCTCCCGGAGGGCGGCCGGTACGCCAAGGGGAGCGCCATCGGAGTGGACTCGGTACAGGCGAACGGGCGCGAGCTGACGCTGTACATCGCGGGGCCGCTGGCTCCGGGCGAGACCCTCACGATCCGCTACGCCGTGGCCATCGTGTCCGCCGAGAGTGAGGTGCTGACCAACCGCGCCTACGCCACCGCCGAGAACGAATTCGTGCGGTCGGAAGAGACCGTGGCATGGGTCCGCGTCCGCCGCAGCGCGCCCATGGAGACGCGGGCAGCGATCGGCAAGGTCTGGGTGGATCTCGACGGCGACGGCAGACAGGACGGCAACGAGCCTGGCGTCGCAGGCGTCGACATCTGGACCGAAGACGGCCAAGTGGCCACCACGGACGGCGACGGCAAGTTCTCCTTCCAGAACGTGCGCCCCGGCCGTCACGCCTTCCGCCTGGATCGCACCACGGTACCGGTGTCGCACCGCTTCCCCGGCACGGGCTCCTCCGAGGATCTCGTGGTGCTGGATGCGGACGGCTGGACCACGCCGCGCATCAACTTCCGGGTCGTCCCGTCGACGGGGACGGTCGAGCAAGTCTCCCTTCCGGTCTCCTACAAGTTCACGGCTCGGCCGCTTCGCCAGCAGCCGCAGGCCGTGGCCCGTGGCACCGGAGCCGAGCGCACCACGCTCGCACGCTTCGAGACCAATGAGAGCCGGCCGATCCTGGACTTCCGCAACCGGTTCCTTCCGCTGATGCTCGCGCAGACCCTGGCCGAGCGGCCTGAGTGTCGCGTTGAGATCGGCGGGCATGCCGACTATCGGCGCGTCACCAGCGGCCCGTTCCCCGACAACTGGCAGCTCTCGGCCGCGCGGGCGGATTCCGTCGCCTTCTACCTGAAGGCCCTCGGGATTACCGAGGATCAGGTCGCCACTGAGGCCTACGGGTCGACACAGCCGCTGATGGACGGGCGCGACCGTCAGTCGCTCTGGCTCAACCGGCGCGGTGAGGTACAGCTCGTTTGCGCAGAGTACTTGCCCGAGAAGCCGGTGGTCGAGTACGAACTCGTCGTCACCAACGGCTACGACATTCCGCTCGAGGGTCTCAAGGCGGACTTCCACCCGACCGCCGACTCCGCACAGGTGCTCGACGGCGACTCGGTGATCGCCCGGCACTCGAGCGGCGGCATCGCCCTTCCGTCAATCGCTCAGCGCAGCCAATTGATCGTCCGGGCCTGGACCACTCCGAACGGCGACTCGGCCGCGGTCGCCCTGGAGTCCACGGGCGTCCTCACCCACCAGCTGATGGCGGCGGTCCACAACCCGCTGATGCCGGTTGAGGGTATCAGCCGGGTGCGGGCCCTCATGAGCGATCTGCCGAGCCCGGAGAGGGTCCCGGCCGGTGAGACGGTGGAGCTGGTGCTCGCTCCGTCCCGGAGCGGCTGGCCCACGGTGGTCTATCTGCTCCCCGACGGGTGGGATTACGTGGACGGCACCTCGCGGCTCGGCGATGCCGCCGCGCCGGATCCCGCCACGGACCGCGATCGAACCGGTCAGCCGAGCCTCAGCTGGAGCTTCGAGGGCCGCTCCCCGGCCCCGGTCTCGCTCCATCTCCGCCCCGTCGGCGCCGCCGCGCCGGTCGAGCCGGTCACCGTGCCGGCCCTGCGGTCGCCGGAAGAGCGGGAGGCGGACAAGGGGCGCGCGTTCCTGGCAGGCCCCGGCGTCGAGGTGCTCCAGCCGCAGGATGGGACGGTGCTTCGCAGCGACCGTACCTACGTGGGCGTGCAGGGCGAGGCGGGCGCGCCCGTGGCGCTGTTCGACGGCGACTCGCTCCTCGCCGAGGTCGACCTGCGGGTCGACGGCATCTACGACTTCATCGCCGTGCCGCTGTCGCGCGGGCCGCACCGGCTCCGGGTGCGGATGCGCAACTCGTGGCAGCAGGAACGCTGGGACAGCGTCTCAGTGCACGTCACCGGACTGGCCGCGCAGTTCGTCGCGCCCGCCGAGCCGATCCGGCTCACGGCGGACGGCCACACGCGACGAGAGGTCCGTATCCGCGTCGTGGACGAGTGGGGCGTGCCCGTGGTCCACCCCACGAACGTGACCGTGTCGGCCGAGGGCGCGACCATTGCCAGCGCCGACGCGGATCCCTCGTCGGCCGGCATGCAGGTACAGTCGGACGCGGCGGGGTGGCTCCACGTCGCGCTCGAGCCCGGGCGCGACGTCGGGTACGGATCGCTGCTGCTGAAATCCGGCAAGGCGACCCAGGAGGTTGCGCTCGAGCTGCTCGCGGCCAGCCGGCCCCTGATGCTCACCGGCGTGGGTCGGCTGGGATTCGGCGCGAGCCCGGAGGCGTTCGGGGCCATCACGGCGCGGGGGCGTCTCGATGACCGCACCTCGGTCGTCCTCAGCTACGACTCGCGCAACCTGGATGCCGGTAGGGATGCCTTCGGCCGGACCATCGACCCGCTGGACGAAGCGCAGTATCCCATCATGGGCGACGCGAGCCAGGAGCGCACCCTGAGCGCCTCCCGCTATGCGTTCGCGGCGCGCATCGAGCGGGGTCTCGACTGGCTCGCCGTGGGCGACATCTCGACGAGCGACTTCGCCAGCGGGCTGCGGCTGACGACCTACCAGCGTTCGCTCGCCGGCGGGGCGGCGCGCGTGACGACGGGGCCCGTGGTGTGGAGGGGGTTCGGCAGCCTCACGACCCAGAATCTCCAGCAGCTGCAGATCCGTGGCGCTGGCACCTCGGGGCCGTACGAGCTGCTGCCGAACGTCATCCCCGGCACCGAGCAGGTCGTGATCGAGACACGGGCCCTCGAGAACGCCGAGCGCGTCGTCGCGCGCCAGGCGCTGGTGCGGTTCGTGGACTATCAGATCGACTACGAGCGCGGCACGATCCTGTTCAAGCGCCCGATCCCGGCCAGCGACGCGTTCGACAACCACGTGTTCCTGATGGTGACGTACGAAGTGGACGGCGGCGGCGAGCGGCGGCTCGTCGGCGGGATCCGGGGAACCGTCGACGCCGGCGGCCTGATCGGTGCCAGCTACCGGGACGCGTTGCAGCTCGGCGTCACGGGCATCTACGCGGACGAGCCGACCGGCGGGGAGTACCTGACCGGGGCCGATCTCCGGTTGCTGCGCACCGGGCTGGTGGATCTCGGCGCGGAGGTCTCGTACTCCCAGACGCCGGACTCCTCCGGCCTCGCCGGTCGGATCGACGGCTCCCTGCATCTGTTCCGCGACGCCCTGAACCTGAGCGCGGGCTGGATGAAGGTGGGCTCAGGCTTCGGCAACCCGTCGAACACGGCGCTCCGTGGCGTGAGCGACGAGATCATGGTCGGAGCCGAGGTGAAGGTCGGACCGACCGCGCTGCGGTTCAAGCACTCGCGGCAGTCCTTTGGCGCGGAGGGGGTCGATCGCGAGCAGACGCGCGCGGGCATCGTGCAGTCCATCGGGCCCAACCTGCAGTTCGACGCGATGCACAGCACCGAGCGGTTCGAGAGCGTTCTGTCCACCGACCGGTCCCAGGCGGGTGAGGTGGCGCTGCACTGGACGCCGGTGCCGTCGCTCAGACTCTGGGCCGAGGGTCGTCACCTGTTCGAGTACACCGGGACCCTGGTGAGTCCCGACCACGTCGGCGGCGGCCTGGCCTGGCAGGTGGATCGCCACGTGTCGCTGGAACTGCGCCACCGCCAGGTCCTGCCACCGGGCGGGACGGAGCGCTATCAGATCACCAACCTGGGCGTTCGCAGCGACCTCGGCTTCGGCATTCAGGCGTTCGGCTCGTACGAGCTCGCCGGTGGGGCGGGCGGCAGTCACAACGCGGCGGTCGTCGGCCTCAACAACCAGCTCCAGCTCGGCCCGTGGAGAATCAACGCCATGTTCGAACGCCGGATGGGTGTCAGTCAGGCACCGCTGGCCGACCCGGTGCGCGCGCTGCCCTTCGCCCAGACGGAAGAGGATTATTGGTCGGGCGGGCTCGGCATCGAACTGACGCCGGACGGTGCGCCCTATCGCCTGAGCGCCCGCGGCGAGTATCGCGACGGTACGCTCCGCTCGCTCGAGCTGGTGACGGTCGCCGGCGACATCGCGCTGAACCGCTCGCTGGCGCTGCTGACCCGGCAGGAGTTTCTCCGCACCGAGCAGGAGCGCAGCGGCGAGCCCACGCTGAGCCGGCGCCTGGCTTCCCTCTGGGGGATGGCGTTGCGGCCCATCGGCACGGACGCGCTCAACCTGCTGGCGAAGTTCTCCTGGCTGAAGGAGAGCAATCCGCTGGGCGGCGGCGTGCTGACGACCGAGGGCGAGGAGCAGCGCCTGATCGGCGCCGCCGAGGCAATCCTGGCTCCGACCGGGTGGAGCGAGCTGGCAGTGCGCTACGCGGTGCGGCACACGCAGAGCGACCGCCTGATCAGTGACAGCCTCACGCAGCGCCTGGAGTCGTGGGCCGACTATTTGGGCGGGCGCCTCGAGATCGGCGCCCTGTCCTGGCTGGCGGTGCGCGCCGAAGGGCGCCTGCTCATGGAGCGCACGAGCGATACGCGCCGCTGGGATGCCGCTCCGTCGCTGGTGCTGCTCCCCATCGCGGGACTGGAAGTCGCCGGCGGGTACCGATTCGGCGACCTCAGTGACCCGGACTTCGCGGTGCGCGGCGGCCACGGGTGGTTCGTGACCGCGAGCGTCCGCATTACCGAGCGGATCTTCCCCACCGCCGCCGACTTCTGGCGCCCACGGCTGGACCGGTGACCGTAACGACCGAAAGAGCTAGCGCACGGCCCTTCTCACGCGCCCTGTGACCTCGGTCGTGGCCACCCGGGCGCCCAGCCGGTGGAGAACATTGAAGAGCCCCAATTCCTGGCGGCAGAGAAAGAAGACCTCCGGATTGGGCGGGCAGGTCTTGAGCACCTTATCCCAGAGCGACGTCAGACTCTCCAGCACCTTGCCCTGACCGAAATCGATCGCCTTCTTCCGGCCCTTCTTTGGCATCAGAAACTGCAGGTATTCCATGAATGCTTGCAGGATCGGATTGGACCTGGGGTCGCTGAAGTCGATTCTGGATTCGAACACGGCCTGAAGGGCCTCAGCGAACTCCACCTCATTTCCCTCCCAGAGGGAATCGGCCATCGCGTGACTGCCCCGCACGAGGTTGTCGGGCAGATACTTGACGCAGCCGTAATCAATGAGGGCGATCGTTCCGTCGTCGTCGTAGAGGTAATTGCCCGGATGCGGATCGGCATGGATGGCATTCAGCGCGTAGAGCTGATACACGAAGAGCTCGAACAGACGCGACCCCAGGCGGTCCCTCCATTCCTGGCTGGGCTTGCGCTCGAGCCGCTGATCCAGGAACTCCCCCCGCATGAATGACATGGTCAAGACCTTGTCGGACGAGTACTCCCGGAACACGGCCGGAACGCGCAAGAACGGCAGCTCGGGGGCGTGAGTCCTGAAGAACTCGATGTTCTCGGCCTCGTTCCGATAGTCGGTTTCCAGGATGAAGCCCTTCTCGGCCTCCGAAATCATCTCCTCGCTGACGTACTTCGCCCACCGCGCCGGCAACGTCACGGTGCGCAAGAGCGCGAAGTCGTTCCGTATCGCCTCCCGGATGCCTGGATACTGGATCTTCACGGCGACTTCATCGCCGCCGGGCGTCATGGCGAAGTGCACCTGGCCCAGGGAGGCAGCCGCGAACGGCTCCATATCGAATCGCGCGAACACCGCTTCCGGATACTCCCCCATCGACTTCTTGAACTGCGTCCGCATCAGGGTCGGGTGCATGGGCGGAGCGTGCATCTGCAAGTCCGTCAGTTCCTGGAGAATCTCCTCCGGTATGAGGTGCCCCTGCATGCTGAGCGTCTGCCCCAGCTTCATAATCGGCCCGCGCAGTTGCTGCAGTTCTTCACGAACCCGCTGCGCGCTCTTCTGCTGGAAGCTCGCCTTGTTCTCCGCGCGCGCGGGGGTATCCAGAAAGAGGTTTTGCATCTGGTAGCCCAAATAGCTCCCCGCGATACGAACGCCCAGGCCGCCCACCTTCAGCGCGCGGCGGGCCTTGGTGGTTGCCTGGCTCCGCTTCACCATTCCCAGCCTCCCTGACGCAGAACGTGGCTTCCGAGCGTCAATGCGCGGTCCAGCAGGGCCATGGTGTTCTCCTTGCCTTCCGACCGATCGTTCAGCCAGTAGGTCACGACGGCGAGGAAGCCAAGACCCAGCGCGTACACCCCGAACTCGCCGAGCGGAGGGACTTCCTCTCGTTCCTCGGCTTCTTCCAGAATGTCACGGATGAACATGAGCTCACGGAGGCGGAGTTCCTGGACCTCCAGACTGAGCGGATTCAGCCTCGATCGAGGCTGCAGGGCCCGCAAGTAGACCGCGCCGATGAACTCCTCGTAGGGCTCGACGCGGTCCAGGTAGTGCTGCACGAGGCCAAACAGCTTCTCCGGCAGGGGAGCGGCCCGCACGTAGTCGTCCTGGTAGTACCAGTCGATACAGTTCTGCAATTCCGTCTCGAAGAAATACAGAGCCAGATCTTCCTTGGTCTTGAAGTAGTTGAAGAGCGTGCCCTCGGCGATTCTGGCTTTGCGGGAGATCTCCTTCGTAGTGGTCTTGTAAAATCCTTTCTGCCCGAACAGTTCCAGTGCGGCCTTGAGTATCCTCGCCTTGGTCTGCTCCTTGTTCTTCGCACGCTTCCCCGGAGCTTTCTTGGTGCTTCGGCTGGACGTCGATTTCTTGCGTGCCTGGCGCTTGGTTGGCGTTGGCATGATCACTCGCTCGCCGGGGGCCTCAAAAGATGAGTGTACTCATTTTAACGCGCGTGAGCGGCGGCGTCAAGTAAACATGAGTGCGCTCATGAAATGATGGGCAGGAGAGGGTGAATCGGAAGGTCGTAGCAGACACCGTAAACCGTTGTACCGCATGTTGTTAAGGTGGTGCCAGGAGGGGAGGGGCTCGTGGCGCGGCGCCATCCGCCCTCGAGGTGGCCCTGTCAGTCTACAGAGAAGTTCCACCGCGAGAGAAGTTCCACCGCGCCAGGCGCAGGGGCTGCGCGACGAAGTGGAAGTAGAGCCACTCGTCTGCTTCGCTCGCAGGCGAGAGGTAGCCAAGTACCAAGGTATCAGCTACTTGGCTCCGGCCGTTGGGCTCACCCGGTACCGTGCGCAGCTCCGCAGGCGACGTGCGCGAAACGCCAATCGTGCCTGGCAGACGAATGGACGAATCGGTGAGCGTAGCGATCTCCACGAGCTCCCGCTCCGTGACGCCTGAGCGCCACATGCTGAATATGAGACCTGGGTACCAGACATTGATG
>CP070716.1:101358-148895 GCA_020350425.1 Gemmatimonadota bacterium | reverse complement strand
ACCCGAGCGGATTGGGACAGGACCTCCGCCACCTGGTCGGGGAGCCGCTGCAGCGCCTGCACGATTTCCCGTCCCTGGAGCACCGACAGGGAGCGCAGCCGCCCGATCCGCAAGGTGAGTAGGGCGAGGACCACCACTTGGCACGTGAAGGCCTTCGTGCTCGCCACACCGATCTCGGGACCGGCGTGCAGATACGTCCCGCCGTCCACTTCGCGCGCGATCGAGCTTCCCACGACGTTCACGATGCCCAGCGTGCGCGCCCCCCGCTGCTTGGCTTCGCGAATCGCAGCCAGCGTGTCCGCGGTCTCTCCACTCTGGGAGATGGCGATGACCAGCGTATTCTCATCCACCATGGGATTGCGGTAGCGGAACTCGGAGGCGTACTCCACCTCCACGGGGACGCGGGCCAGCTCCTCCAGCATGTACTCCCCGATCAGGGCCGCGTGCCACGAGGTACCGCAGGCTGTGATGACGATACGGTCGATCTCGAGCAGTTCTTCGTCGTCCAGATTGATCCCGGAGAGCTTCGCCGTGCCTTCCTCCTCCAGGAGGTGGCCGCGCAGCGTGTTGCGGATGCTCTCCGGCTGCTCCATGATCTCCTTCAGCATGAAGTGCTGATGGCCGCCCTTCTCGATCTTCTCGAGATCCCACTCCAGCGTCGTCACCAGCTTCTCCACGCGCCGGGCCTTCAGGTCGGTGATCTCGTACCCGTCGCGCCGCACGACCGCCATCTCCCCATCGTCCAGGTAGACCACCTCGCGCGTGTACTCGAGCAGCGCCGCCGCATCCGACGCCACGAATTGCTCCCCGTTGCCCAGGCCCACCAGGAGCGGCGAGCCGAACCGGGCGGCCACCAGCGTGTCGGGCTCCGTGGTGGAGACCACGCCGATCCCATACGCGCCCTCGACGTGTTCCAGGGCGGCCGAGACGGCTTCCACCAGCGAGCCGTCGAGGAACTGCTCGATCAGGTGGGCGAGCACCTCGGTGTCGGTGTCCGACCGGAACGCATGCCCCTTCTCCCGCAGCCACTCTCTCAGGGCGTTGGCGTTCTCGATGATGCCGTTGTGCACAATGGCCAGTCTGCCGCCGCAGTCGATGTGCGGGTGGGCATTGCTGTCGTTGGGAATCCCGTGCGTGGCCCAGCGCGTATGCGCGAGGCCGATGGTTCCCTTGGGCAGGCGCGTGCCCAGGTGGGCTTGGAGATCGGCGATCCTCCCCGCCACCTTCTCGACGATGAGGCCGCGGTCCTCGATGACGGCGAGGCCCGCCGAGTCGTACCCGCGGTACTCGAGGCGCTGCACTGCGTCCAGCAGCAGCGGCGCCGCTTCACGATGGCCTACGTATCCTACGATCCCGCACATGACGTGTCGTACTCCTTATGAGAGCAGCGCGCGCGCAACGGCGACCAGCTCCTGCGCGCCTTCGCGAGTGGGCGCCTCGGCGATCAGCCGCACGATCGGCTCGGTGCCCGACGGCCGGACGTGCAGCCAGCGGTCTGGCCAGCCGAGGCGCAGCCCGTCCTGGCGGTCGGCCGCCGCGCCGGCGAGCTGGCCCTCGAGCGCCGCATAGGCTGCCTCCAGATCACCGCCGCGGGGCGCCCGTGCCTTGACGATGGTATAGCGGGGGCGCGCTTCCACCAACCCCCGCACGAGCCGGTCGCTCCGCGCGAGCAGGTCGAGGATCAGGGCGGCGGCGACCGGCGCGTCACGGCCCAGATGCAGATCGGGCAACATCACCCCGCCGTTCCCCTCGCCACCGACCACCGCGGCGACGCGCTGCATGGCCCGCGCGACGTGCGCCTCTCCCACCGGTGCCCGGACGACCTCGACACCGAACGCCCGGGCGACGTCATCCACCACGAGGGAGGTCGAGAGGTTCGCGGCGACCGGTCCGACCTTGCGCTCCAGGACGGCCTGCGCCGCGAGCGCGAGGGTATAGTCCTCGCCGATCGCGCACCCCGTCTCATCCACCAGCGCCATGCGGTCGCCGTCCGGATCCACTGCCATGCCGAGGTCCGCGCCGGCATCCCGCACCGCCGAACCCAGCGCTCCGAGGTTCTCGGGCACTGGCTCGGGCGCTCTGGGGAACGCGCCGTCAGGCTCCAGATCCATGCCGATGACCCGGCAGCCCAGCCGCTCGAGCAGGCGGGGCATGATCACGCCGCCGGCGCCCCGCACGCAGTCCAGCACGACCGTCAGGCGCCGCGCCGCGATCCGGCCGGCATCCACGTACGAGAGCGCCAGGACCCCGTCCAGGTGGCGCGCCACGGCCTCGGGATCGGTGGCGACCGCACCGCCGGGACCCGCCGCCGGCTCGGGCTTGCCCGCGTCGACCAGGTCGAAGAGCCGGCGCACGGTCTCCGCGTCGAGGAACAGCCCGTCGGCCCCCACGAACTTCAGGGCATTCCACTCGACCGGGTTGTGGCTCGCCGTGACGATGATGCCGCCCGCGGCACGATGGTGCTCCACCGCGAGCTGGGCCGTGGGCGTGGGGACCAACCCACAGTCCACGACATCCACCCCGGCCGCGCACAGGGCGCCGCGCGCGGCCTCCGCAAACAGCGGGCCCGATGCGCGGGAGTCCCGCGCCAGGACGACCGGACGGCGATCTCCGGCGGCGACCAACGCCCCGAACGCCGCGGCGTATCGCGATACGACGTCGGCGGTGAGGTCGCTGCCCACGATTCCCCGTACGCCGGAGACGCTCCGCATCAAGGTGTCGGACATTCTGCGTATTCTAACAGCCGCGCCGCTCCCGCGGGGCGCCGGACGCCCGTCTCGGACCTAGCCGAATCGCGGACGGCCGGTTTAGGTTCCGGTGCGCTTGCAACGGGCCAGCCATGACACGTGTACTCCAAGACGATCTCGAGAGTCGACTCGCCACGCGCGCAGTACACGCGGGACAGCGGCCCGAAGACGACCCCGCCGGCGCGATCATGACCCCCATCTACCAGACCTCGACCTACGTGCAACCGGCGCTCGGGAAGCACCAGGGCTTCGAGTACGCCCGCACCCGCAACCCGACGCGGGACGCGCTGGAACGCAACGTGGCGGCGCTGGAGGGAGCGACCCACGGCTTCGCCTACGCCTCCGGGCTGGCCGCCACCGAGGCGATCCTCAAGCTGCTCTCTGCCGGGGATCAGGTCATCTGCGGCGAGAACGTGTACGGCGGCACGCACCGGCTCATGACGCACGTCCTCGAGCGTCTCGGACTGGAGTTCCGGTTCGTGGACACGCGTGACCTGGCCAACATCGAGGGGGCGATCACCGGCGCCACGAAGATGATCTTCGTGGAGACGCCCACGAACCCGATGATGCACCTCACCGATCTCGCGGCGGCGGCCACGCTCGCCCGCAGCCGCGAGGTGCTGCTCGTGGTCGACAACACGTTCGCGACACCGGTCTTCCAGCGCCCGATCGACCTCGGCGCGGAGCTGGTAGTCCACTCCACCACCAAGTACCTCAACGGCCACAGCGACATGGTGGGCGGGGTCGTGCTCACCTCACGGGACGATCTGGCCGAGCAGCTGGCGTTCATCCAGAATGCCGCCGGGGCGGTGCCCGGCCCGCTCGACTGCTGGCTCACCCTGCGCGGCACCAAGACCCTCCCGCTGCGGATGGGGCAGCACGACCGGTCGGGCCGGCGCATCGCGCAATGGCTGACGGAGCACGCGGCGGTGGAGCGGGTGTACTACCCGGGACTGCCCGACCACCCCCAGCACGAGCTGGCCCGCCGCCAGATGAGCGGGTTCGGGGGCATGATCTCCTTCGAGCTGGGATCTTTGGAGCGGGCCCGAAGCGTAGTAGAAGGGACGAGGCTCTTCGCCCTGGCCGAGTCGCTGGGCGGGGTCGAGAGCCTGATCGGCCACCCGGCCACCATGACTCACGCCAGCGTGCCGCGGGCGATGCGGGAGGCCATGGGCCTCACCGACGGTCTGGTCCGGATCTCGGTCGGGATCGAGGATACGGAAGACCTCATCGAGGATCTCGACCGGGCCCTGGCACGATGAAACTGGCCCTGCCGGCCTGCGTACGGGGAAGCGTCCCTGCGATGGCGGTCAGCAGCTCACTTTGGAGGCAGCAATGACAGATGGCATAGGCGTCCCGTCGGCAAGGCCGCGAAAGGTCCACGAGGGCATCGCGGCCGTGACCTGGGAGCACCCGGCCGATCGCGCCGCCCTACAGGCCGTCCGGGCGGTGCCCGGATTCAACGAGGCGGTCAAGAAGATCGTCGGTTTCTTCGGTGAGCGCGGCATCCGGCTCATCTTCCAGGCCAACGCGGTGCGGGTCGGGCCCAAACAGTTCCCCAAGCTCCACGCGCTGATGACGGAGGTCACGGCGACCATGGACTGGCCGGAGCAGCCGGAACTGTTCGTGTCCCAGACCCCCCTGGTGAATGCCGGGGCGTTCGGGGTGGACCACCCCTTCATCGTGCTGAACTCCGGGGCAGTGAAGCTGCTGGACGACGACGAGATGCGGGTGCTGCTTGGACACGAGCTGGGCCACATCATGAGCGGCCACGCGCTCTACCGCACGGTCACGATCCTGATCCTGACGTTGGGGTTCCAGAACCTCCCGTTCCTGGCGGGCATCGTGTTGCTGCCGATCAAGCTGGCCCTGCTGGAGTGGTACCGGAAGAGCGAGCTCTCGGCCGACCGCGCTGGCCTCCTCGCCAGCCAGGATCCGGTCTCCTCCATGCAGGTGTTCCTCAAGCTCGCTGGCGGCGGCGACATGCGCGAGACGGACCTGCAGGCGTTCATGGAGCAGGCGCGGGAGTACGAGGACATGGGCGGCCCCATCGACGCGATCTACAAGATCCTGAACATGCTGGGCCACACCCACCCATTCCACACGCTGCGGGCGGCGGAGCTGGAGCGCTGGATCCAGGACGGCGCCTACCAGCGGGTGCTGGATGGTGAGTACACCCACCGCGGCGAGGAGGAGCAGGAGCGCCCCCTCACCCGCGACATCGGGGAGGCCGCGAAGCACTACGCCGAGGAGGCGAAGCACACCGTCTCGCAGATGACCGACGCCGCCAAGAAGGCGGCCTCGGCGTTCAGCGACGCATTCAAGGGGAAGGGCAAAGGCGAGTAGTGAAGGTCCTCGTCGTCGGAGGCGGCGGTCGGGAACACGTGCTCTGTTGGGCGCTGTCCCGCTCCGCCGCCGTCTTTTGCGCCCCCGGCAACCCCGGTACCGCGGAGCTCGGCACCAATCTGCCACTGGGCGCGAGCGACCACGCCGCCATCGTCGGGGCGGTACGCGAGCACGGCATCGACCTGACCGTCATCGGCCCCGAGGCTCCACTCGCTGCGGGCCTGGTAGACGACCTGGCACGCGCGGGCTTCAAGGCCTTCGGCCCCACCGCCGACGCCGCGCGGATCGAGGCCTCCAAGGCCTATGCCAAGGAGGTGATGTTCGCCGCGGGCGTGCCCGCCGCCCGGAGCGAGACATTTGGCGACGAGGCAAAGGCGCTCGACTACATCGCGTCGCACGCCGAGCCGCTGGTGGTCAAGGCGTCGGGGCTCGCCGCCGGCAAGGGCGCGATCGTGTGTCCCACCCGTGCCGAAGCGGCGGCGGCCGCGCGCGAGATGTTCGGCGGCAAGTTCGGGGACGCCGGCAGCCTCGTCGTCGTGGAGGAGTTCCTCACGGGAGAGGAGCTGTCCATCCTCGCCGTCACGGACGGGGAACAGGTCATGTTGCTGCCGGCCTCCCAGGACCACAAGCGCATCGGCGAAGGGGACACCGGACCGAACACCGGCGGCATGGGAGCCTACACGCCGGTGTCCATTGCCGACCGAGCGCTGCTCGAGCGTGCCGACCGGGAGATCATCCGGCCCGTCCTGGCCGAAATGGCGCGCCGGGGCGTGCCGTATCGGGGGGTGCTGTACGCCGGCCTCATGGTGGACGCGGCCGGGCACGCCAAGGCACTGGAGTTCAACTGCCGCTTCGGCGACCCCGAGGCCCAGGTGGTGCTCCCGGCGGCCGACCTCGACCTCACCGAAGACCTCTGGCGCATCGCGGCGGGCGAGTCGTGGCAGCCGCCCGTCACGTACTGCGAGGCGACTCGGGCAGCCGTGACCACCGTTCTCGCCACACCTGGATACCCCGCGTCACCCGTGAAGGGGCAGGAGATCCGCCTCGCCAGCCCGCTCCCCGAGCATACGATCCTGTTCCACGCGGGCACGGCGCTCGACGACGCTGGCGTGCTCAGGGCCGCGGGCGGCCGCGTGTTGAACGCGACCGGTCTCGGGCGGGACGTGGTGGAGGCCGCAGAGCGGAGCCGAGCGCTCGCCGAGAGCATCACGTTCGAGGGCCGCCAGTACCGCCGCGACATCGCGTGGCGCGAGGTAGCGCGTGCCGGAGCTGCCTGAGGTCGAGACGATCGTCCGCGACCTCCGGCCCCGGCTCACCGGTCGCAAGCTCACCAACCCCCGCCTCCATCGCCCGGACGTCCTGCGCAAGGTCAGCCGCCAGCGGCTGCTCCGCACCCTGGACGGCAACCACGTCAGCGCCGTGGATCGCCGCGCCAAGCACCTGGTCGTGCGGCTGGCCAGCGGCCATCGGCTGGTCATCCAGCCCCGCATGACGGGCAGCCTCGTCGTCTACGAGACCCGACTGACGGCGGAGCAACGCCGCTACGCCGTCCTCGAGGCGGGGCTCGGCGGGGGGGGCAGGGTGGTGTATCGCGACGTGCGCCGACTGGGCACGATCTGGCTCTTGGACGAACGTGGGTGGCAATCATATACTCTGCGCATCGGTCCCGAGCCGCTGGCCACCGACTTCGACGCCGACCGCTTCCGCCACCAGATGGGAGGGACGCGGCAGGCCATCAAGAAGGCACTCATGGACCAGCGTCGCCTGGCGGGGGTCGGCAACATCTACGCCAACGAGGCCCTGTTTCGGGCGCAGATCGACCCCTCGCGACCCGCCAACCGGCTCGCGCGCGCGGAGCTCGACCGTCTCTACGGGCACGTGCGGGACGTGCTGGAGGAGGCGATCGCCGCGCAGGGGACGACCGTGCGAGATTACCGCACCGGGACCGGGCAATCTGGCTCGTACCAGGACCTGCTGCAGGTGTACGGGCGTGGCGGGGAGCCGTGCCGCCGCTGCGGGGCGCGGCTCGTGACCACGCACGAGATCGACGGGCGCGCAACTACTTTCTGCTGGCACTGCCAGGGGATGCCGCGATGAGGATCGCCGTGGTGTTCGACACGCCGAACGACGGATGGGAGGACGAGGAGTTCAAGCGCGAGATCGCTGCCGAGGTCGACGAGGCGGAGTACGAGGTGGCGGAGGCCCTCATGGTACAGGGGCACGAAGTGCGGATGGTCGGAGTGCACGACGACCTGCATCACCTGTTCGTGCGGCTCGCCGAGTTCGAGCCGGACCTCGTGTTCAACTGTGCCGAGGGGTTCCACGAGCGATCCTCCTTGGACTACGTCTTCCCGGCACTGCTGGAGGCCGAACGGTACCGCTACACGGGCTCTCCGCCCATCGCGCTGCTCACCACGCGAAACAAGTCGATGTGCAAGAAGATCCTGGCCTGGCACGGGGTGAAGGTGCCGCACTTCGTGACGTACCGGCGCACCGACGAGGTGACCGACGCCCCAGACCTCGCGTTCCCATTGTTCGTGAAGCCCCTTCAGGAGGATGCGTCGGAGGGCATCGCACAGGCGTCGGTGGTGCAGGACCTGGAGGGACTGAAGGAGCGCGTACAGTTCATCCACGAGAGTTTCAACCAGCCGGCGATCGCCGAGGAGTTCGTGGAAGGACGGGAGTTGTACGTGAGCGTGCTCGGGAACGGAGAGAAGCTGCAGATCCTCCCCATCATCGAGATGGTGTTCGACAAGGAGAAAACCAGGGCCGAGGAGCGCATCGCTACCAAGGCGGCCAAGTGGGACGTGCCGTATCGCGAACGCAAAGGCATCAAGAACGTCTTCGCCCGTCCCCTGTCCCAGACGGCACGGGAGCGCATCGACGAGGCGTGCCGCACGGCATTTCGTGCCCTCTGGCTGCGTGACTACGCCCGGGTAGACGTGCGGCTCACGCCGGACGACGAGCCATACGTGATCGAAGTCAACGCCAACCCGTTCATCTCCTTCGGGCACGATACCGCCAATGCGGCGGAGAAGGCCGGCATGGACTACTACGCATTCATTGAGCGCATCGTTCAGGAGGCCCTTGCCCGATATGAGCCCCACGCGTAAGCGGAAGACCCGCCACCCCACCCCGCGCCCCGAACTCCGCTGCACCTGCGGCCAGGAGCTCATGCGGTTCTGGCCCCACTGCCCCTGGTGCGGCCGCACCCAGGTGTGGCGCGACGATCCGCCCGTGACCGAGGCCGAGTGCTACAAGTGCGGCTGGGTGGTGTCAGACCTGCACAGCTTCTGCCCCTGGTGCGGTACCGACATCTACGAGGAGGGCTACTCCTCCGAGCAGCCGCTGAAGGCCCCCAAGGGGTTCCGGCTCGACGCGCGCTGCGACTGGGGGTGCGGCGGGGGCATCCAGTACCCCATGCCGCACTGCCCGTGGTGTGGCAAGGATCAGGGGTGGGACGACGACGGATTCGACGGTCCCTGTCCGCACTGCCGCCGGGGCGTGAACGACTGGATGCGGACCTGCCCCTGGTGTGGCGGCGACCCCACCGGTCAGGACCTCATCCCCCGGGCGTTGCGTCGCGTGCGCGAGCTGCTGCGGGCGTCGCGCGTGCGAGACTGGAACTACCGTGTGGTGCTGCGGCCTGGCGTCTCGGGAGTCGATCCCAAGTTCCCCAAGATCATCGAGATCGACTGGGACTACGTGGTGAAAGCCCGCGGGCGAGACGAAATCCCCTGGACCACGCTGGTCGGCCTGATCTGCCACGAGGCGGGGCACAGTTTCCTGTACCATCACTGGGGCTGGACCAGGACGCCGGTGTTCAAGCGCGTGTTCGGCGAGGTGCACAAGGCCTACCGCGTGCGGGACGACACGTGGGTAGACATGCAGCGCCGCCGCGTCAGCAAGACCAAGTCGGAGTACGTGAGCGCCTATGCCTCCAACCACCCGCTGGAGGACTTCGCCGAGACCTTCCGCTTCTACGTGGTGCGGCGCGGCCGGATGCGCGAGCTGCTCGCCGAGCTGGGGCAGAAGCGCAAGGCCGTGATCGTGTACGAGAAATTCCTCGCGCTCGACCACTACCTGCGCCAGGTCCGCTCGCGCCAGCGCCAGCAGGGGAGATGGCGGTAAGCCAGGCGCTCGCCCTCCCGCTGGGCGACCTCGACATGCTCAAGCGCCGGGTGGCGGCGCTGGCCGAGAACCGGCCCGGGGTGTACCGCATGCTCGACCCGACCGGCCGCGTCGTCTACGTGGGAAAGGCGAAACGGATCCGGGCGAGACTCCTCTCCTACTTCCGTGCCAGCTACCCGGAGGACAAGGCCGCCCGCATCCTCCACGCCGCCGCCGACATCCGGTGGGACTACACCCCCTCGGAATTCGCCGCGCTCCTCACGGAGCTCGGCCACATCCGTCGCCACCGTCCCGTCTTCAACGTGCGCATGAACCGCCAGCGGCGCGTCGCGTTCATCAAGATCTCCGGCGGGGCGGCTCCGAAGATCTACGTGGGCGGCTCCGTGGGGGGCGACGACGTGCGGCACTACGGACCGCTCGTCGGGGTGGGGCGGCTCAAGGAGAGCGTGAAGGTCCTGAACGATCTGCTGGGGCTGCGGGACTGTGCGCTGTCGATGCCGATCGCCTACTCCGACCAGCGGGACCTCTTCGCCGGACCGCAGCGCGCCGCGTGCATGCGCCACGAGCTTGGCACCTGTGCCGCCCCCTGTGCGGGATTCGTCGCGGAACCGGTGTATCGCCATCAGGTGCACCTCGCCATGGACTTCATCGAGGCACGCAGCGTCGCGCCCATCGAGCAGATCATCGCCCAGATGACGGCCGCGAGCGAAGCCCAGGACTTCGAGCGTGCCGCCTGGTGTCGCGACAAGTTCGACGCTCTCACCTGGCTGCTGTCCGCGTGCACCCGGGCTCAGGCGGCACTGGAGGCGCTGAGCTTCGTCTACACTGATCCGGGGGTCTACGGTGATGACCGCGCGTACGTGATCCGGCGCGCTACCGTGCGCGCGGCTGCGCCGGCGCCACACACCCCGATTGAAATCGAGGCGTTCCGCTCGCTGGTCGCCGAGCACGCCGGAGGCGACCCGGAGCCGGGACCCATCCCCGCGGCAGCCATCGACGAGACGCTGCTGGTGCTCTCCTGGTTCCGGCGGCACCCCGGAGCATTGCGACGCACCGTGGGGTTGGAGGAGTGGCTGGAGCGGTACGGACGGGGGTCCCGCGCATGATCCAGCAGGTGGGCCTCGCCGTTCTCCAGCTCGGCATCGGTCTCGCCATCCTGTTCGCTGGGGGCGAGGCGCTGGTGCGGGGCGCCACCGCCGTGGCTCTCCTGGCACGCATCTCCACCACGGTGGTCGCCCTCACAGTGGTCGCCATGGGCACGAGCCTGCCGGAGCTCGCCGTGAGCGTGGATGCGGCGGCCCGCGGCTCTACCGACATCGCCTACAGCAACATCGTGGGCTCGAGCATCTTCAACATCGGTGCGATCCTCGCCCTCGCCGCCGTGCTCACCGTCATCCAGGTGCAGCGTCAGACGATCCGGGTCGAGTACCCCATCATGTTCGCGGCCGCCGTCATCGTGCTGCTGCTGGCGCGCGACGGCATGGTAGACCGCCTCGAGGGGGTAGGGCTCCTGGTCGGCCTCGTCCTGTTCATCGCCTACACGGTGTACCTCGTGAGCCGTGGCGTGCCGCTCACCGAAGCCGCGGCGCTGGAACGGGACGTGAAGCGCGCGGGCCACCTCAAGAACGGGGCCTTGCGGGCCTGGGGCATCAATGTGGCGCTGGTCGCGGTGGGGCTTGCCGCCCTGGTCGGGGGGGCGGATCTGTCGGTGATGGGCTCCGTGACCATCGCCCGCACGCTGGGGATCGAGGAGCGGGTCATCGGTTTGACCGTCATCGCCATGGGAACGAGCCTGCCGGAGCTTGCGACGTGCGTGATGGCCACGCGCCGGCGGGAGCCGGACATCGTTCTCGGGAACGTCATCGGCTCCAACGTCTTCAATCTGTTCGCGATTCTCGGCGTCACCGCCGCCGTCTTCCCCGTGCCCGTGCACCCGGTCGCCCGAGCGGTGGACAACTGGGTCCTCGTCGCATTCTCGGCCGTGCTGTTTCCGATGATGTGGTGGGGGCACAAGATCTCGCGACGCGACGGCATCGTGCTGCTGGTGGGCTTCACCGTCTACATCGCGTGGGTCGTGGTGGCGCGCTAGCGTCTACAGATCCACCAGCCGTGCCCGGGGTGGGATGCCCGGCTCCAACTCCATGATCCCCACCGACGGCCGCAGGTTGTAGCGGGGTGGGCCCGCCGCTCCCGGATTCATCACCGTCACCGTCTTGTTCACCAGCTCGAGCCGCGGCCGGTGCGTGTGGCCGTAGGCCAAGATCTCCGCGTGGGGGAACGCCGCCGCCAGGGTTTCCGGCGCGGGTGATCCGAATTGGTCGCCGTGGGTCACGACGACGAGGAACCCATCCAGCTCCACCTCGGCCACCCGGGGGCACTTGCTGCGCACGTCGAAGCCGTCGGTATTGCCGTACACGGCCGTGACGGGGGCCAGCGCTTCCAGTTCCGTGAGGACATCGAGACGGCCGACATCGCCGGCATGCAGAATGTGATCCACCTGCGAGAAGACCTCGAACACCTCAGGCCGCAGGTGATTGTGGGTGTCGGAGATGACGCCGAGGCGCACCAGGTCAGCCCTCCCAGGGGGGTACCAGGTCCGCCTCGACCTCCATGTGGTCCAAGACGCGCTGCACGATGAAATCCACCAGGTCCCGCACCTGCTGCGGCCGATGATAGAAGCCCGGGGCAGCGGCGATCACGGTGGCACCGGCCTCGGTCACCGCGGTCATGTTGCGCAGGTGCACCAGCGAGAAGGGCGTCTCGCGCGGCACCAGGATCAGCTTGCGCCGCTCCTTGAGCGTTACGTCGGCGGCACGCTCCACCAGCGAGCGGCTGCTCCCGTGCGCGATGGCCGACATCGTGCCCATCGAGCAGGGACACACGACCATGCCGGCGGTGGGTGCCGAGCCCGAGGCAGGACGGGCGCCGCGGTCGCCGTTGTCGTACACCGTGATGTTCGACCAGTCACCGCCGGTGGCCTCGCGCAGCTCCTCTTCGGAGGACACGCCGGTTTCGGTCTCGAGGAGTCGCCACCCGTGACTCGACACGATGAGCATGAGCGGGACGCGGTGACGCGCCAGGATCTCGAGCAGGCGCACCGCGTACGGTCCGCCGGAGGCACCCGTGATGCCCATGACCCACGGCGCGCTCACTGCCCCCTCCGGTTGGGAGTGGGGACCTTGTGCGGATGGCGTGGGGGACCGGACGGGGCCGGCCCCTTCGGACCCTTGGAAAAGCGGTCGCCCTTCCCCGCCGCCGGCTTGCGCGACGGCGCGTCGCGGCGGCGCCGCGGACGCCCACCGCTCTTGCCGCTCCCCGTTCCCCGTTCCCTGCTCCCCATCGTCATATCAGCCGATCCCCCAAAGCAAACAGAAGCACAACAATGCTCACGATCCCATTCAGGCGAAAGAAGGCGGCATCCAAACGGCTGAGATCGCCCGGCCGCACGAGCTGATGCTCCCACGCCAGCAGCACGGCGGCCACGACCACGCCGGCATAATACACCGCGCCGAACGGGGTACCGAGCCCGAACCCCACCAGGGCACCGACCGTCACGCCGTGCAGCAACTTCGCGAGCAGGATGGCCTGGCGCTGGCCCAGCAGCACCACCGCGCTCTTGAGCCCGTGCTCGCGGTCGAACGACTCGTCGGGCAGGGCGTAGAAGATGTCGAACCCGCCGACCCAGGTGAGCACGGCCAGAGCGATCACCGGGAGGGTCCACCAGGGCTCGCTCCAGACGCCCGTCACCGCCAGGTAGCCAGCCCCCGGCGCGATGCCCAGCCCGAGGCCGAGCCAGAGGTGGCTCAGCGGCGTGAGGCGCTTCGTGAAGCTGTAGAACAGAATCCACGCCAGCGCGAGCGGGCTGAGCGCGAGGCACAGGGGATTGAGCAGCGCCGCCGCCGCCACGAAGACCCCGCACGCCGCCACCACCGAGACCACGGCCTGCGTGAGCGAGAGCCGACCGGCGGGGAGCTCCCGGTGCATGGTGCGCGGGTTGCGCGCGTCGTAGCGTCGGTCCACGATCCGGTTGAAGCCCATGGCGGCGAACCGCGCCGCCGTGAACGCCACCAGCACGAGCACCACCTGCTGCAGCGTGATCGTCGTGGCGAACGACGCGTACACGACACCCAGGAAGGCGAAGGGCAGCGCGAAGACGGTGTGGGGGAGCTTGACGAAGTTGACGTAGCGGAGCAGCAGCGACTCCCCCGCGAACGTCTGCCCCTCGGGCTGTCCGGCGGTCACGGGTGGCGGCGCGGCGTGAGTCTGATCCCGAGCTCGTCCCACATCGCATCGACGTTGGCCTTCGTCTGCGCATCCATCTCGATGCGCGCCGGCCAGTCGCGGTCGAACCCCTCTTCCTTCCACTTGGTGGTGGCGTCGATTCCCATCTTCGACCCGTACGTGAACGCCCGCGACGCGTGATCCAGCACGTCGACGGGCCCCATGGTGAAGCGAATGTCCCGCTCGGGATCAATGTGATTGAGCGCCACCCACCACGCCTCCTCGGGGTCGCGCACGTTCACGTCCCGATCGAGCACCACGAGCACCTTCGCGAGAGACATGAGCCCCATGCCCCACAGGGCGTTCATCACCTTCCACGCCTGGCCGGGGTACTGCTTGTCGATGCTCACGAAGACGAGGTTGTGGAAGATCCCGGCCGCCGGCATGTGGTAATCCACGATCTCCGGCACGGTGAGTCGCAGCAGTGGGAGGAAGATCCGCTCGGTGGCGTGGCCCAGGTAGAAGTCTTCCATCGGGGGGCGTCCCACGATGGTGGCGGGGTACACCGGATCCCGCCGCATGGTCACCGCCGTCACGTGCACCGCCGGGTAGTCGTCGGCCAGCGAGTAGAACCCGGTGTGATCGCCGAAGGGGCCCTCGACGACCAGCGGCTCCGCCGGATCGATGAAGCCCTCGATCACGATGTCGGCCTCCGCCGGCACCAGGAGATCGCTGGTCACCGCCTTGGCGAGCGCGACCGGCTTGCGGCGCAGGAAGCCGGCGAAAATGTATTCGTCGATGTTGGGCGGAAGGGGCGCCGAGGCGGCGTAGATCGAGGGCGGGTCACCCCCCAGCGCAATAGCGACCGGCATCGTCTCGCCCCGGGCGGCCATCTCGCGCCAGTGCGCGGCGCCCACCTTGTGGCGCTGCCAGTGCATGGCGAGCAGGTCCCGCTCCAGCACCTGTACCCGGTACATGCCGACGTTGCGCACCCCAGTCTTCGGGTCGCGAGTGACCACTTGGGGGAGCGTGATGTAGGGGCCGCCGTCGTCCGGCCAGCACGTGGTGATGGGAAGCCGGCCGAGGTCGATTTCCCCTTCGCGCAGCACTACCTGCTGGCAGTGGGGCTTGCCCGAGACGGTCCGCGGCGGGTACTTCGCGATCTCTGCCACCTTGGGGAGCATGGCCAGCTTCTCGCGCCAACCCTCCGGCACCTTGAGCTTGATCAGCTGCTCGATGCGATTTCCGATGACGTCCAGGTCGTCCACGCCGAGCGCCATCCCCATGCGCCGCATCGAGCCGAACAGGTTGATGCCCACGGGGATCTCGGACGTCGTCCCGTCGGCCAGCAGCGGTCGCTCGAACAGCAGCGCCGGTCCGCCGCCCGCGCTCTTCATACAGCGGTCGGCCACCTCGGTCATCTCGAGCCGTACCGACACCGGCCGCGTCACGCGCACCAGCTCGCCCTCGTGCTCCAGGGCCGTGAGGAACTCGCGCAGGCTGTCTGCCGTCATCGCCGACTCCCAGAATGCAGCGTCGCAATGCCCAACGTGAGCGGCTCCTGGCGCACCTCGCCGAACCCGTTCCGCTCCAGGGTTTCCTTCAGCTCCGCCGGCTCCGCGAACTCCTCAACCGACCCGGGTAGGTAGGTGTAGGCCGTTGCATGCCCCGACACCAACCGCCCGACCCGCGGGAGAATGTGCCGGAAGTAGAACAGATACAGCGGCCGCATCGGCCAGGCCGTTGGAGTCGAGAACTCCAGGATCACGAGCCGCGCGCCCGGCCTGAGCACGCGCGCCATCTCGGCCACGCCGGCGTCGATGTCGACCAGGTTGCGAATGCCGAAGCCGATCGTGCACCCGTCGAAGGTGGCATCGGCGAACGGCAGCGCCAGCGCGTCGGCCCCCACCGGCCTGAGCGCCTCGGCCTTCCCTCCCCCGAGCCGGAGCATCGGGATCACGAAGTCGGCCCCCACCACGCTCCCCCCGAACCCGGGACGGCCGGCGAGCTCCGCCGCCAGGTCGAGCGTCCCGGCACACAGGTCAAGGTAGGTACCTTGGGGAGCGGCCTGCCAACCCAGCCGGGCGACGGCCCGCCGGCGCCACGCCCGATCGACGTTGAGGCTGAGCAGGTGGTTGAGCAGGTCGTAGCGCGGTGCGATGGCGGTGAACATGCCGCGCACGTACGATCGTCTGGTCTCGCTACCCGGGGTGCCCACCTCCGGGGGGGTTAGGGTCATAGGCGCGAAAGGTACTGGTACGCTTGAACTTGCCGCAAGAACGGTGCAATCTGCAACCATCTGCGGCCCTGGGGCGTAAAGCAATGGGTACCGATGCACTACACCCCTGACCTCTCCACCGCCACCGACCAGCAGGTGGTCGAGTGGGCGACCGACGGCGCCGAGGCCGCGTACCGCGAGCTGCTTCGCCGCTATCAGCGCCCCGTGTTCTCGCTCATCTATCGCATGGTGCGGGACCGGGAGCTGGCCGAGGACCTCACCCAGGAGACCTTCGTCAAGGTCTTGAACGCGATCGACCGCTACCGCCCCGAGTACAAGTTCTCGTCCTGGATATTCAAGATCGCCAACAATGCCGCGATCGATCATTTGCGGCGCAAGGAGCTGGACACCCTCTCGCTGGAGGGCCGGCCCGACGCCACCACGCCCGACCGCGTGGAGGCGACCGCGCTGCAGCTGGGGGACGCGACCGAATCCCCGCTGGAGGAGCTGGAGGCCCGCGAGCTGGGGAACCAGATCGAGTACGCGATCGGGCGACTTCGACCCGAGTACCGCGCCTGTATCATCATGCGACATGTGGAGGGGCGGCCGTATGACGAGATCGCCGAGACCCTCGACCTGCCGCTCGGGACCGTGAAGACCTATATCCACCGTGCCAGGGCCGAGCTGAAGGAGATGCTGGCCCCCCTGCGGGAGTGAAACCGGGACCCAGCCGGTCCGTAAGGGAGAGTGAGATGAACGACCGCCCAAATACCGACCTGTCCCCAGGGGACGAGGACCCGGCTATCCACCGGGCGCTCTCGACCCTGCCGGCCTGGACGCCCGGCCCCGGATTCGAGAACCGGGTGCTGGCCCGGGTCTGGCGACCGCACCCGCTGTGGCTGCGGCGCATCGAGGGCTACTGGGGAGAACTGGTCGAAACCGGTCAGGTGTGGCTGGTCGCCGGCGCGTTCGCGCTGGGCAGCCTGATCCCCATCATCGCCCTGACCGCCCTGGCGGCAGCCCATACGGCCGAGATCGGAGCGTTCGTGGGGTGGCTGGTGGCCGAGGGCATCCCCCTGGCCTGGGCTGCGACGTGGGCGTTCATCTCGGGGGTTGTTTCAAATGTGAACACCCTGGCGAGCGCATTGCTCCCCAACGCCCGGGCGCTGCTGCTCGCGGCCGTTGCGTTCCTGGTGCTCCTCGCGAGCTGCGCGTGGGGCCTGCACCGCACCATGAGTGCCGCGAGTGCTACGAGGTCGTCACTCCATGACACGCATTAGGCTCTGGACCGTCGCGTTGCTTCTCATCGCTGCGCCTGCGCTGCAGGCCCAGGAGGTGGTGGGACACTCCTCGACGCGCTCGGACGAGGCGGTGACGCTCGACTTCGAGCTGGACAATGGGGAGACGCTCACGCTCACCCTCATCCACGGGCGACTGCTGCTCAACGGCGTCGAGGTGGGACGCTACGAGGATGGCGGCGTCCTGGAGCGGGCGGTGCGTGAGGCCCTGGCCAGCTCTCGCGCACAGGAGACCGAGGGCCTGCTGGCGCAACTCCGGGGGCTCGAAACCGAGCAGCTCGCGGGTGTCGAGGAGTCGGCGTACGCGGCGATGGCAGAAGCGCTGGCTGCCCTGGAGATGGCTGAGGTGGTGCTTCCGGAGGGGATCGCGGCAGGACGCGCCGCCACGACCGTCGTTGTGCCCTCGGGCGTGGCCGTCATGAAGTCGCCGGAGGTCCGCATTGAGGTGCAGGAGCGGCCGGCGCCCCGTCCGCGTCCCGCGCGGTTCGAACTGCTGCAGGACTCGCCGTCGTTCGTGGGGGGCGTGGTCAGCAGTGCGATGAGCCTCCTGGCCACGTTCGTCGCGATGGCGTTCCTCGGCCTCGGCATGCTGTTCTTCGTGCCGCGGCAGCTGGAAACCGTCGCCGACACGGTGTGGAGCTCCTTCGGACGCTCGTTCCTCGCCGGTCTGTTCGCGCAGCCGCTGATCCTGCCGGTGTTCGGGATGATGATCGTGGGCCTCGCTCTCACGGTGATCGGGATCGTGGTGATCCCGTTCGCCATCGTGGCGTTCGCGCTGGGCCTCTTCCTGGCGGTCGTGGCCGGATACGTCGCGGTCGCGCGCACGGTGGGCGAGATCTACCTGCGCCGCAAGATGGCCCGGGGCGAGGCGGTCCAGACGTGGGGCACCTACCGCTACATCCTGTACGGGCTGCTGGGCCTGATGTCGATCTGGCTCCCCGCGGTGCTCCTCGGCCGGGTGGCCGTGGCCGGGCCGATCGCAGTCGTGAGCGCGGCCACCATCACGTGGGTGCTCGCCACCGCCGGGTTCGGCGCTACGCTCCTCACGCGGGGCGGCGTGCGCGGCACCTTCGTGCGGCGCCTCGATCTGGCGCTCACGGACGAGCAGTTCTGGACCTCCGATGCGGTGACCTCGCCCCGCGAACGCGGACGCATGCCGCGTTCCGGTACATGAGCCTGCGGCGCCTGCTCCCCCTCGCCACGGCGGGAGCGCTGCTGCTCATGTCCGACCTCGCCACGGCGCAAACCTGGCAGTCGGTCTCGGCCTCACGGCGGGTCCACGGCGAGAAACGCCTGCGCGTGGACGTGGAGTTCGCGGTTGGCACCTTCCGCCTCCGGCCGACCGAAGGCAACGCGCTGTATCACGCCGACATTCTCTACGACGCCGAGTTCTTCGAGCCACGCATCGAGTACGACGCCGAGCGTGGTCGCCTGGACCTTCGCGTGACTCCGGAGATCGAGAACGGATTGGATCTCGACTACGACGACACCGACCAGCACCTGACGGTAGAGCTCTCGCGCTCCGTACCGACCGTGTTGGAGCTCAAGTTCGGGGCGGCCAGGGCCGAGCTCGATCTGGGCGGCATCCCGCTCGAGCGCGCCGAGATCAAGACTGGAGCGAGCGAGAGCGTGGTCTCGTTCGAGGAGCCGAATCCCATCGCGTGCGATCGGCTCGAGGTGGGTGCCGGCGCCGCCGACTTCACCCTCACGCAGCTCGGGAACGCCCGCTGCCGGGTCATCGAGGTCGCCGGCGGGATCGGCGACGTCACGCTGGATTTCACGGGCCAGTGGGACTCAGCGGTGGACACCCGGGTGGAGATCGTGATGGGGTTCGGTGACGTGAACCTGCGCCTTCCCATCGGCCTCGGCATCGAGGTGGACATCGATCGGCTCTTCGCCGGCTTCGAGGGATCGGGCTTCGTGAAGCGCGGCTCCCGCTACTTCAGCCACGACTACGACGGCGCGGCACAGAAGCTGCGCCTCGACATCAAGGCGGCGTTGGGAGACGTGAACGTCGAGTGGGTGGAGGGGAGCTTCTAGCCCCCGACCTCGCCTCGCGTATCGGTCGCACCCACCCGCACCTCCGCTCCCACACCTACACCCAGAGCCTGCGCCGCCGAGCGCTCGCGCGCGGCGATCTCGACCGTCCCCCCCGACCCGCCGAACGCCACCAGCGATCCGAGCTCCACGTCCCTGAACGTCCGCCCCACCCCGGCGCTGAACTCCCCACCGATGGTGACCTGTCCCGCTCCCTCGATGGCGGCCGCCGGCACGTTGGTGATCAGGGTGCCGAAGCGATCGATGTAGATGACCTCGCCCACCACGCACCCACGCTCCTCCCGCGGAGCCGGAAGCGGAGAACGGACCGGGTCGGCGACGGCCGGTCCCAGCCCCTCGAGCGCCTCTCCCAGGGCGAGCCGCGCGGCGGCGGGCGCGAAGACGTCCCGCCCGTGGAAGGTGGCCGAGGCGCCGTCCGGGATGGCGAGCTGAACCACGGTCGCCGCGTCCAGCACCGGGGTCAGCAGACCGTTGTCCGGTGCCACGAAGTAGTGCCCCCCCGCGCTCGCGGCCAGGGCGCGCCGGGGCGTCCCCACCCCCGGATCGACCACCACCAGATGCACGGTTCCGGTTGGGTAGCGGTGCCACGCGCGCGAGAGGAGGTACTGTCCGGCCACCACCATCCCCAGGGGGACTTCGTGGCTGATGTCGATGAGGGTGGCACCGGGAGCCGCGGAGAGGAGGACGCCCTTCACCTCGGCAACATAGCTGTCGCTCTGGCCGAAATCGGTGAGCAGCGTGATGAGCTGCGGCATCGGACCTCCAGCCGCCCGCGCCGGGGGGCGGCGTCGCCGGTCGGGCTGCCTAGCCGGTGATGACGGGCAGCGAGACGCTCTTCCCGCCGGCCCGGTCGACCACAGCCTGTGCGATCGCGACCAGGGCCTTGCCGGCGGGGGAGTCGGGCTGCCCCACCACCACCGGCCTCCCCTCGTCCTGCTCCGCCGTCATTCCCGGCTGCAGGGGGATCTGCCCGAGAAGCGGCACAGCCAGCTCGTCGGCGAGGCGCTGCCCGCCGCCACCCGAAAACACGTCGCTGCGCTCGCCGCAGTGGGGGCACTCGAAGTAACTCATGTTCTCGACGACGCCGAGCACCGGCACGCCCACTCGCTCGAACATCTTTGCGCCGCGCAGCGCGTCACCGGCGGCCATCTCCTGTGGCGTGGTCACGATGATCCCGCCCTTCATGAACACGGCTTGCGCCAGGGAGAGCTGGGCGTCTCCAGTTCCCGGCGGCAGATCCACCAGGAAGTAGTCCAGCTCGCCCCACTCGACGTCCCGCAGGAACTGGTGGATGATCTTGGTGACGATCGGTCCGCGCCAGATTGCCGGCATGTCCCGCTCGACGAGGAACCCGAGGGAGATGAGCTTCACGCCGTACCGCTCGAGCGGCAGGATGCGCTGGTTGCGCACGGGGGGCCGCTCGTCGATCCCGAACAGACGCGGGATATTCGGTCCGTAGATGTCGGCGTCCATGATGCCGACGCGGTGACCCTCGCGGGCGAGCTCGGCCGCGATGTTGGCCGCCACGGTGGATTTCCCCACGCCTCCCTTGCCGCTGGAGACCGCGATGACCGAGCCGAGCGCGGGAATCTGTACCGCCTCGGGGGAAGTCGCGGGCGCCGCCGCTGGTGCCGTTCCCGCAGGGGAGCCGGAGCGGCCGGCTTCCGTCTTGGCGGGCTCGACGACCTCGATCTTCACGTCCGTCACGCCTTCTACCCCCTGCACCGCCTTGCGCGCCTCACGCACCAGACCGGCCGGATCGTCATGGGTCAGCAGAAAGGTGAGGGTGACGCGGCCCTGCTTGTCGACTGCGAGATCCTGCACCATTCCGGCAGAGATCACGTCGTTGTCCACGCGGGGATTGCGAACGTTGGTCAGGGCGCCCGCTACGAGCGCATCGAGCTTCCTGGACATGGTGGTCGAATGATAGACGGGCCGTCAGGGCCGAGCAACCGACCGTGCGGCATCGAGCACGATGGCCTGCACCTCGGCGAGGGTGCCCTCGAGCGACGCGCCGGCGGCCTTGCGGTGTCCGCCCCCGCCGAACGATTCGGCCATGCGGGCCACGTCGACGTGACCGACCGAACGAAACGACGCCTTGATGCGGCCGTTGGCGAGCTCACGAAACAGGATGGCCAGCTGCACCCCACGCACCGCGCGCGCGAACTCCACGATGCCGTCCAGGTCCGACGCATCGACGGCGTGCCGCTCCATGGCACCCGGCGGTACCGTCATCCACGCCAACTGGTGCTGCGGCTCGACCACGAGGGTCTCGAGCACCTCTCCCAGCAGCCGGATCTTCCCCTCCGGCTCGGAAGCGTACACCTCGCGGTAGATCTGCTCGGCGTCCAGCCCACGCTCCAGCAGGTGCGCCGCCACATGAAGCGTGCGGGGCGAGGTGTTGCTGAAGCGGAATCCCCCCGTGTCCGTCAGCACAGCCACGTACAGGGCCCGCGCCACGTGCGGCGTCAGCTCCCAGCGGGCCGCGCGGGCGAGATCGTAGATCAGCTCGCCCGTGGCGCAAGCCGCCGCGTCCACCAGCCTCGGGCCGGGGGGCAGCGTACCGTTGCTCACGTGGTGGTCGATGCAGGCCACCGGCACGTTCACCCGCTCCACCACCCGGGCCAGGTGCCCCAGACGATCGAGGTCGGCGATGTCGAGCACGACGATGGCGTCGGCCCGCTCCAGGTACTTCACGCCCGACGAGGACTTGTCCGCGCCGGCCGCCTTGCCCAGCAAGAAGGCAAACCGCTCGGGGAACGGGGTGGGGTTGGTGATCGCCGCTCGGATGTCACGCTGCGTGAGGAGGTGCCACAGGGCCACCTCGCTCCCGGCGCCGTCGCCGTCGGCGTTGACGTGGGTCATCAGGGCCACGCGCATCCCCGGCTCGAGCAGCTTGAGCACCTGCTTGGCCGCCCGGCGCCGTGCTTCGGGAACCGGGACCCCGCGTGAGGGAGAGGGAGTGGCTTTCTTGGCTGAGGCCATCGCGCGTACCAATCTAATCAGACTCGCCGCGCGGGGCCTTGCCCTGCCGCTGCCGCCGGGCCCATCTTGTGACCCTTCAACCACCAGAAGACACGCATGGAACTGCTCGAGAGAATCGTCACGACCGCGTCTGAGTACATCTGGGACCGCGGTATCCCGTTCCGGGGCGAGGAGATCCCCTGGGTGGTCGTCGCCCTGCTCGGCACCGGCATCTTCCTCACGGTGCGCCTGGGGTTCCTGCAGCTACGCAAGCTGGGGCACGGCTTCAAGGTCACTTCGGGATACTACGACGACCCCGCGGAGCCAGGCGACGTCTCCCACTTCCAGGCCCTGACCACCGCCCTCTCGGCCACCGTCGGGATCGGCAACATCGCGGGCGTCGCGCTGGCCATTCATTGGGGGGGCCCCGGGGCGCTCTTCTGGATGTGGATGACGGCGCTGGTCGGCATGGCCACCAAGTACTCCGAGGTGACCCTCGCGCAGCACTACCGCACGGTTGAGAAGGTCGACACCGACCCACACAAGTGGGAAGGCTCGGTCTCCGGCGGGCCCATGTACTACATCGAGCGGGGGCTGGGGCCGGCGTGGAGGCCGCTGGCGGTGTTCTTCGCGGTGATGCTGGGAACGACGGCGTTCCTCACCGGCAACGCTATCCAGGCCAACACGGTCGCCGACACGATGAACACCATACTGGGGATCCCCGTGTGGATCACCGGCCTGTTCACCGCCACCATCGTGGCGCTGGTGATCATCGGGGGCATCACCCGCATCGGACGGGTGACCAGCGTGCTCGCGCCAGCGATGGCGGCAATCTACGTGACGGGCGCGCTCATCATCATCGTACTCAACGCCGGCTCCGTCTTGCCCACCTTTGCCCTCATCTTCCGCGAGGCGTTCAACCCGACGGCCAGCATCGCTGGAACCGGGGTGGGCGTCTTCCTCTTGACGATGATGTGGGGAGTGAAGCGGGGGCTCTTCTCCAATGAGGCCGGCCAGGGCTCGGCACCGATCGCCCACGCAGCTGCCAAGACCGATGAGCCGGTCTCCGAGGGCGTCGTCGCGCTGGTGGAGCCGTTCATCGACACGATCGTGATCTGCACGATGACGGGCCTGGTGATCATCATGACCGGCGTCTGGTCCGCGCGGATTCCAACGGAGATCACCTTGGGGACCGGCGACATCACCTACGTGACCCCGGAAGGGAGCGGTGGCCCCAGGAGCGCCGAGGCAGCCGTGCCGATCGTGCTGGAGGAGGGGCGTTACGTGGACAGCGCCGTGACGCACATCGCCTGGCACGAGGTCGCTGTCGAGCCGCTGTTCGTCGACGGCGACCAGACGCAGCCCTTCACGGGGGTCGTGCACGGCGACAGTGGCATCGCCGTGGCCGCCGACGGGACGACGTACGCCTCACTGTACGGCGACGCCGTGGAAAGTGGAGCGCCGCTCACCATGATGGCGTTCGAAAAGGGGCTACCGGGCACCTTCGGCCGCTTCATCGTGGTCGTGAGCGTCCTGCTGTTCGCCGTCTCCACGGCCATCTCGTGGAGCTACTACGGCGACCGCTGCGCCAACTACCTGTTCGGCCACGTGGCGGTATTGCCCTACAAGTTCGCCTTCGTCACCATGCACTTCGTCGGGTCGATCCTCTCCCTCTCGGTGGCGTGGACGCTGGGCGACGTCTTCCTGGGGATCGTGATCCTGCCGAACCTGCTCGCGCTGCTGCTCCTCTCGCCCAAGGTATTGGAGCTGACCAAGAGCTACTTCCAGCGCAAGCCATGGATCGCGAACCGCGAGGCACGTCTGCGGTATCTCGCGGAGAAGAGCGCGGGAAGGCGGTAGGGCGGGCAGGCGGTCCGAGCGTGATGCGCCGCCACCCCCCTGCCGGGGGCGGTGGCGGGTCACGGCCGGTGTGATGCTGCGAGGCGGCCGGGTGCCGCCCCTCAGAGAGAGTAGTTCGGCGCTTCCCTGGTGATCACGACGTCGTGCGGGTGTGACTCTCTGAGGCCCGCCGCCGTGACCTGAGTGAACTCCGTCTCACTGCGCAACGCGTCCAGCGTGGCGCACCCGCAGTACCCCATCCCGCTGCGGATCCCGCCCACCACCTGGAACAGCACGTCACCCACGGGGCCGCGATAGGGCACGCGCCCCTCGATGCCCTCCGGCACCAACTTCTGCGTCGAGACTTCCCCCTCCTGGAAGTACCGGTCGGCTGAGCCTTCCTGCATCGCGGTGAGGGATCCCATCCCGCGCACCGTCTTGAAGCGGCGCCCCTCGAGCAGGAAGCTCTCGCCCGGACTCTCCTCGGTGCCGGCCAGCATGGAGCCCAGCATCACGCTCGAGGCTCCCGCCGCCAGGGCCTTCACGGCGTCGCCCGAGTATTTGATGCCCCCGTCGGCAATGACGGGGATCTCACCGGCCCCCTGCACGGCATCCACGATGGCGGTGATCTGCGGGACGCCCACCCCGGTGACCACGCGTGTCGTGCAGATGGAACCGGGCCCGATACCGACCTTCACCGCGTCGACCCCCCGCTCCGCCAGCGCCTTGGCGCCAGCCAACGTGGCGACGTTGCCGCCCACCAACTGGGCGTCGGGATACGCCTCTCTGAGCGCGGCAACCGTGTCGAGTACACCTTGCGAGTGCCCGTGCGCCGAGTCCACCACGATCGCGTCCACCCCCGCGGCGACGAGCGCCTTGGCCCGATCCGCGGTGTCGGCGCTCACGCCCACGGCGGCAGCCACGCGCAGCCGGCCGTGCTGGTCCTTGTTGGCGTCGGGGAACTGACGCCGCTTGATGATGTCCTTGACCGTGATGAGTCCCTTGAGCGTTCCTCGCTCATCCACGACGGGCAGCTTCTCGATCCGATGCTCGCCCAGCGTCCGCTCCGCCTCGTCGAGGGTGGTTCCCACCGGCGCGGTGATCAGGTTGTCCTTCGTCATCGCCTCGTGCACCGGCCGGTCGAGGCTGCGCTCGAACTGCAGATCCCGGTTGGTGATGATCCCGACGAGGCAGCCCTGCTCGTCCACGATGGGAACGCCGGAGATCTTGAACCGCGCCATCAGGTTGGAGGCTTCGCGAATCGAGCGATCGGGTGCCAGGGTGATGGGATTGAGGATCATCCCGCTCTCGGAGCGCTTCACCCGATCCACCTCGGCCGCCTGGCGGTCGATGGTCATGTTCTTGTGGATGACGCCGATCCCGCCGGCGCGGGCCATGGCGATGGCCATCTCCGCCTCGGTGACCGTATCCATCGCCGCCGAGATCAGCGGGAGATTGAGATCGATACCCCGGCTGAAACGTGTACCGACCTTAACGTCGCGGGGGTGCACGGTCGCGTGACGCGGCACCAGCAGGACGTCGTCGAACGTGAGAGCATACCCGGGACGCAATCGGCTCACCGCCACTCCCCCCTATGCGCAAGGACCCGCCGCGTGCACGACACACGGCGGGCCCAACTCGGTGCAGTTACCTGTTCCATGAAGGAAGTTACGCGCGCCCGCGCGCGTCGGTCAAGCGTCGGCGCGCTCCCCCCCCTCCGCCGGTGGCTCGCTGGGCGTCACCTCCTCCTTCCGTTTCTTGGGCGGCGGAGCCAGCTCGTCGGCCACGACGCGCCCCGCGGCCGCCAACCCCTCGATGACCCCGGCGGCGGCGTCCACGACCTGGGACGTGCTCTTGGCGGCGATGTCGCTCAGCCGGACGCTCCCGATGCGGTCCTCGATCCCCTCGGCGATGCGTTGTACGGTGGAGGGGGCACGCCGGCTGACGTTGTAGCGGGAATCCAGGAACTCCATGTAATCCAGCAGCTGCCGACCGATCTCATCGGAGAGATCGTCCAGCCTTCGAGTGATCTTGGTCTTCAGGTTCTCGTTCATGACGGCAGCCTCATTCCCGCTTCTCGGCCATGTCCACCAGGTCCAGTACCGGGTTGCCAACGTACTGGGACCGGGCCGTCCGCACCCGGCCAATGATCACCAGCTCGGTGAGCGGAGCCAGCCTCTCCACTTCGGCCAACTGCTCGGCATCCAGGACCACGTACACGAATCCGGCTTCGGGCAGCGGCCCGCGAGCGAGCATGTAGCGCTGCCCCTCCGGGATCTCCCGCCGCAACTCGTCGGCACGCTGGACCGCGATGAACTCGATGGTCCACTGGACCAGCCTTCCCTCGAACTCCTGCGGCTGAGAGCGCACCTCGGCGCCGCTCACGCCCACGAGCACACCTGGCGCGGAGGGGCGCAGATCGCTCTCGCGAATCCACCCCTCCGCCTGGACCCGCACCCACTCGCCCGACCGTGCGATGATCCGCACCGACGCATCGGGATCCAGAGACCCCGTCGGCGCGCCGTCGGGCGTCCGGCGCAATTCGGCCTCAGCCGCCGTGACCGCCCAGTCGAGCCCCACCGCATCGCGGGCCGTCGGGGGGGGCGACTGCGGCGGAGGCGTTGCCGGCCGGCCGGCGGAGCTCGCCTCGGCCCCGATCCGCTCGAGGGAGTTCCCCCACATCCAGGCGCTGCGCCGCACCCGAATCCAGCCCGGCTGGCGTTCGACCTCCTCGAGCAGGCAGCCGGAGGCCAGCCGCGCCACGATCCGCCCGTTGGGCGCCGCGCGCAGGTTCTCACCGTTGGAGGCAGCGACCCGCAAGTCGTAGCCCTGCGAGTCGCCGGGCGCCGTGGAGCGGGCCCAGATCCAGCCCTCCAGGGTCACGGCCACCCACTGGCCGCGCACGCTGTCGCCGGACATCTCCTCACCGGCGTTCACCGTGGCGAGCAGGGTAGCACGACCCGAGGGCTCGCGGCGGAGATTCTCCGTGGTAATGACGCGATAGTCCTGCTGCGCGGCGAGCGGCGCGGCGGCCGGCCACGCCGCGAGAAACAGCAGGACCCCGCAGGGTGGTAGTGCTCGGAGCAGGTGACTAGATTGCCTCATTCTCGTACCCGAGAAGATTGTAGGAAGTACCCGGGTTCCGTGTCAATCTACATCCGGAGCAGCATGAAACACTTCATCGGGGCGGCAGCGGCCACCCTGCTCCTCCTCGTGCCGGCGACGGCGGCCGCCCAGGTCGGCCACGACCCGGCATCCTCTCCCTATCGGGACATCTTCGGCAAGTTCATTCTCGGGGTGGAGGGAGGATACGCGAACGGCTCGGGCGGCGACGCCGGGGTGGGTCCGGCCAGCGGCCCGTTCGGCGGGGTGCGGCTCGACATCAACCTCAGCGGGCCCGCCAACGCCGGCTTCGAGGCCCTCTACGCCAGCCTGGACCGACGGATCATCGACCCCAGCTTGCCTGCTGCGGAGCGGGAGGTGGGCACGGAGAAGCAGTCGCTCGTGATCCTCATGGGCGGACTCGGTCTCCACTTCACCGGCCACAAGACGTGGCACGGCCTGGCGCCGTTCATCGGCGCCTCGATGGGCCTGGCGTTCGGGGGTGATGTGCCGGGCGACTCCGTAATGGGAGGCTTCGCCTACAACACGAAGTTCGTGGTCGCGCCGTGGGCCGGCATCCGCTGGCACTTGGGGAGGCGGCTATCGCTGCGCATCGAGGCGCGGGACATGATCTGGCAGCTCAAATACCCCAACTCGTTCTTCGAGCCGCCCTCGCTCGGGGAGTCACCGGTGCTCAACCCGGTCGTCAAGGGCACCAGCGAGTGGACACACAACTTCTGGTTCATCGGCGTGCTGGGGTACACCATCTCGTAGCCACTCTTGGACTTCTTCGCGGACGGCCTGCGGCGCGGCGTCGAGCTCATCCTGGGTGGGGACGCCGAAGTCTTTGACATCACCCTCCTCTCCATCAGGGTTGCGCTGATCTCGACCGTCCTCGCCTGCGGCGTCGGGGTCCCCGCAGGCTTCATGGTCGGCACCACCCGGTTCTGGGGTCGGCGCGCCGCCATCACCGTCCTCAACACCATGCTCGCGTTCCCCACCGTGGTCGTCGGCGTGATCGTGTGGGGGCTGTTGGCGCGCCGCGGCCTCTTCGGGAGCGCCGAGCTGCTGTACACTTGGTGGGCGATCGTCATTGCGGAGGTCGTGCTGGCGGCCCCGATCGCGGCGGCGCTCACCGCCGCAGCGGTGCAGGGAATCGACCCCCGGGTGCGACGCACGGCGCTCACGCTCGGCGCGAGCCCGCTGCGCGCGCACCTGGCCGTGGCCCGCGCCGCGCGCTTCGCCCTGTTCGCTGCCGTTGTCGTGGCATTCGGCCGCGTCCTGGCGGAGGTCGGGGCAGCCATGATCGTGGGGGGAAACATCCGGCACTACAGCCGGACCCTCACCACGGCCGTCGCCCTGGCCACGTCTCAGGGGGATTTCGCGCTCGCCATGGCGCTCGGATTGGTGCTGTTGGCGCTGGCGCTCACCGTCAACGTGCTGCTGCAGCTGTTCCAGGGACGGGGCGATGCTTGAGGCACTCGGCATCGAGCACGCATACGGCGGGCGTGCAGTCCTCAGCGTCGACGCGCTCGAGCTGGAGCGCGGCACCGTCACCGCTGTCGTCGGGCCGAACGGGTCGGGCAAGAGCACGCTGCTTCGGATCCTGTCGTTCGTGGAACGACCCCGCGCCGGCGCCATCCTCCTGGAGGGGGGTCTGGTCGTGGGACGGCGAGAGCGACTCGCCGCGCGGCGCCGAGTCACCATGGTGGAGCAGCATCCCTACCTCTTCCCCGGCGATGTGCGGCACAACCTGCTGTATGCCCTCGCGCTCCACGGCGTGCGGGGCGCCGTCGCGGCGCAGCGCGCGGACGCCGCCCTCGAGCGCCTACAGGTGGCGCACCTGGCCCAGCGCCCGGCTCGCGACCTGAGCGCGGGCGAGACGCAGCGGGTGGCCATCGCGCGAGCGCTCAGTCTCGAGCCGTCGGTCCTGCTGCTGGACGAGCCGGCGGGCATCATCGACCGGGCGGCGACCGCACAGCTCTACCGGGTGCTCGACGAGGAGCGGGCGCGTGGCGCGACCCTCTGCTTCGCGTCGCACCAGCTCGAGGACGCCTACCGCTGGTCCGACCGTCTGGTCGCGCTGGCAGAGGGGCGGGTCAGCCGGGTGACACCCGAGAACCTGTTCCGTGCGGACGTGCCCGGCGGCTCCGGAGCGAAGACGGTGCGCGTCGGCCCGCTGCACGTCCAGGTGGTGACCGAGAAGGCCGGCCCCGCGACCATCGCGATTCCGGCCGACGAGATCGTGGTGAGCCGCGAGCCGCTGCACTCCAGCGCGCGCAACGAGTTCCCTGGCAGGGTGACGCGGATCGGCGACGACGGGCGCGGGGGCATCACCCTCATGGTGGATGTGGGTGTCGAGCTCGCCGCGCGCATCACCCCCCGAGCCCTGGACGAACTGGGCATCGGCCTCGGCACGGAGGTGGTACTCGCCGTCAAGGCGATGGCCGTGCGGGTCTTCTGATTCGACACTACATTCCCGGCATGCCCACCGTGCGCCTCACACGCGTGGTCGCGTTCAGCGCCGCGCACCGCTACTTCCGACCCGACTGGTCTGCGGAGCAGAACGCCGAGGTGTTCGGGGCCTGCGCCAGCGAGCACGGCCACGGCCACCGCTACGAGTGTCACGTCACCGTCGCGGGCCCGGTGGACGAGGAAACGGCCATGGTGGTGCGCCTGAACGATTTCGAACGCGTGTTGCGCGAGGAGATCAGCGACCGCCTGGATCACAAGCACCTCAACCACGACGTCCCGGAGTTCGCCTTCGGGAAGCAGCTCCCCACCTGCGAGGCGCTCGCCGTTCACCTCTGGCAACGCATCGCGCCGCGCCTCCCCGACGGCGTGCGCCTGGAGCGCGTCCGCGTGCAGGAAGAGCCGGGATTGTTCGCCGAGTACGACGGTGCGTAGCGCCGTTCTGGCCGGCGGCGCCGCGAGCCGCTTCGGCGGTCGAGCCAAGGGTCTCGAGCTGGTCGGGGGCGCACGCCTCCTGGACCACGTCGTGGAGCGGGTACGCAAGGCGACCGGGGCCGATCCCCTGCTCATTGCCAACGCCCCCGAGGCGGGGCAGTGGTACCCCGGCCTCGAAGTCGTCGCGGACCTCATTCCCAACCGCGGCAGCCTCGGGGGAATCCTCACGGCGGTGGCTGCCCGCGAAGGACCGGTGCTCGTGGTCGCCTGGGACATGCCGTTCGTGTCGTCTGACCTGCTGCGGGCGCTCGTCGAAGGCTCCGAGGGGTACGATGCCTTCCTGCCCGCGAGCCGCGGGCCGCTGGGCGTGGAGCCGCTGTGCGCCGTGTACGGGCCCGCCTGCGAGGCGCCGATTCAGCAGAGCATCGCCGAGGAAGACCTGCGAACCACGGACTTTCACCGGGCCATTCGTGCCGGAGCGCTGCCGCTCGAACAGGTCACGAAGTTCGGCGAGCCCGAGACACTCTTCTTCAATGTCAACGAGCCGGCTCAGCTCCAGGTGGCCGAATCCATGTGGCGCAAGCAGCAGGCGTCCGCCTCCTGATTGCAGCGCCACCGCACGGCACCGTCACTCATGGCTCCCGCCCCGCAGACTCGCCTCACCCCAGCCGAGGCCTGTCGCGCGATCCTGGCCGAGATCGAGCCGCTGGAGCAGGAACGGGTACCGCTGGCCGACGCGTTGGGGCGGGTGCTCACCGCCGATGTCACCAGCCCGATAGACCTGCCGCCGTGGGACAACTCCGCCATGGACGGCTACGCGGCTCGCGCCAGCGACGTGGTCGCGGGAGCAGAGCTCCGCGTCGTCGAACTGATTCCCGCGGGAGGATTCCCGACACGGACCCTGGGGCCAGGCGAGTGCGCCCGGATCTTCACCGGCGCACCGGTGCCCAGCGGCGCCGACTCGGTGGTTCGCCAGGAGCACACGACACGGCTGGACCGAGACCGCGTGCGCATCGACGACGCGCACGATGCGGGGCGCAACGTCAGGCCGCGCGCCGAGGATATCGCCGCGGGCACGGTGGCGCTCACAGCCGGTACCGAGGTCGGCGCGGCGCAGATGGCGTTCCTCGCCGCGATGGCGACCTTCGAGGTCGAGGTGCACCGCCGACCCACGGTCGCCATTCTCTCGACCGGTGACGAGGTCGCCGACGAGGACGAGCGCGAGGAGATCCTGGCCGGCCGCAAGATCGCCTCGTCCAACACCTACGGCATGGCCGCGGCGGCCATCGCGGCCGGCGCCGACGCACTCAGCCTCGGCATCGTGAGGGACGATCAGGCACAGATCCGCGACCGCCTGGCGCTTGCGGACGCCGCGGACCTGCTCGTGACCTCGGGCGGCATGAGCGTGGGGGAGCACGATCACCTGCGTGCGATCCTGGAGGCGTCGGGCGACGCGATGCGCTTCTGGCGGCTGCGCTCCCGCCCGGGGGCGCCGGTGGGGTTCGGCGTGCTCGACGGACTGCCGTGGCTCGGCCTCCCCGGCAACCCGGTGAGCGCCATGGTCACGTTCGAGCTGTTCGCGCGCCCGGCAATCCGCAGGCTCCTGGGCCACCGCCGACTGTTTCGGCGCACCGTGCCGGTCGTACTCGGTGAGCGCCTCGAGACACCGGCGCGGCTCACGCATTTCCTGCGCGTCACGCTGATCGAGGAGGGTGACGCGCTGGTGGCACGGCTCACCGGACCGCAGGGCTCCGGGTTCGTGTCGTCGATGGCGAGGTCGGATGCGTTACTGATCGTGCCGGAAGACCGTGACGAGGCGGGGCCGGGGGATACACTCAGGGCCATTCGGCTGAACGAGGCTGCGCACGTCACGGAAGCGCCGTTCTGAGCTCCCACCGAAGCGTCCGGAACTTGCACGCCCGCCAATCTGTACTACCCAATGGGAGAACGCGAATGGCATCCTCAAACGACGCACGGACGGGCCGCACGCACGGCCTCTCTCGGCGCGACTTCATTCGGTCCGGCCTCAGCGCCTTGGCCGTACCGGTGCTCGCCGGCTGCCAGTTGGAGCCGTTCGGGGATCCGACGAGCGAGGTGGCCGACCCGCGCCTGACCGCCCGGCCCGGAGAGCCCTCCCTCGCACCCACCATCGGCCTCAGTTCGCTTGGCGCGTGGAAGTACCAGGGCGGTGTGATGTACGTGCCGGAGAGCTACTCCCCCGACACGCCGGCCCCGCTCTTCGTCGCACTCCACGGCGCCGGAGGCAGGGCGACCGACTGGAACAGCTATCACGCGCGCGCCGAGAGCCGGGGCATGGTGTTCGTGGCTCTCGATTCGCGCGACGAGACCTGGGATCTGTCGACCCGGGGCAACTTCGGGCCGGACGTCGAGTCCCTGGACGTGGTGCTGCGGGGCACCTTCGAGCGCTGCCGGATTGACCCCACGAGGATCGCGCTCGGGGGATTCTCGGACGGGGCCTCCTACGCCCTCTCGCTCGGGGTCGCCAACGGCGACCTGTTCAGCCACCTGGTGGCTTACTCACCCGGGTTCTGGGCGGTGGCCGAGCGGGTGGGGTCGCCGTCGGTCTACATTTCCCACGGTACGCAGGATTCCGTTCTCCCCATCGGCACCACGCGCAGCAGAATCGTGCCGAGCATGATCGAAGCCGGATACGACGTGACCTTTGAGGAGTTCGAGGGAGACCACGTAGTGCCCGCGGCGATCTCCGAGGCGGCGCTTGACTGGTTTCTGGCAGTGAGCTGAGCGCGTCCGCCGGCGCGCGCTACATCCGCTTGTACTGCGGTCCCGCCCCACCCTCCCGCGGCGTCCAGCGTGGTCCGACGACGTCGGTTGCCTTGCAATCGACACAGTTGGGGGCGTTCACCACCAGCTTTCCGTCGCTCACCTCGTACACACCGGCCGGGCACATGTGCGCGTAAAACTCGGCCACTTCGGGCGGCAGGTTCTCGCCGGCGATGACGTGGCTCGGGATGGTGTCGCGGGTCGCGTTCCCGGACTTGAAGACCGCATCCACCTTGCTGTAGGTGAGCCGGCCGTCGTACGGCACGCGGGGCACGGCGCCCGGGCGGCGCGAGGCTGTGGCATCCGGCTCCATGTCGATTCGCCCGCCAGGGAACCGCCCGCGTGTCAGCGTCGCCAGTCCCGCCCTGATGGCGCCCTTGAAGAAACCTCCCGTGAACGCCGGCCGGACGTTGCGAGTGCGGTACAGGTCGTCGCGGATGTAGGATTCGGCGACGAGTCGATCGTACGTGGCGAGCCGCGCCCGCGACGTGTCGTCCGCCTTGAGCGCTTCGAAGATCGCGCGTGCGGCGAACATGCCGGACTGCATGGCGTAGTGCACCCCCTTGAGGGACGGCACATCCACGAAGCCTGCCGAGTCACCGAGCATGACGACCCCGTCGCCCGAGAGCCGCTCCGGCAGCGCATAGTAGCCCCCTTCCGGGATCGTCTTGGCGCCCCACTCCACGAGCTCTCCGCCTTCCAGATACTCCCGAAACAGCGGGTGCGCCTTCATGCGCTGCAGCCGGTCGTGCACGTCGAACGTGCGATCGGGATAGTCGAGCCCCACCACGAGCCCTAGCGCCGCTACCGTGGGCTCCAGCGGGTACATGAAGCTCCCGCCGAACACGTCGTTGGGAAGCGGCCATCCCATGGTGTGTATCACCCGGTCCAGCGGCCGCTTGAGCTCCCACAGCTCCTTGACCCCGAGTGCGTAGATCTGGGGATTTTCGGAGCCGATCCCCTGCCACTCCTGATACGCCAGCGAGAGCATGCCGCGCGTGCCCTCGGCCAGCGCGGTGACCTTCGCCACGACGTCGGCCGGCGGCAGGTAGCCGGACAACTGCTCGCCCTCGCGGCCGAGCCCGGTGGCCACAGTGCGCACGCCGAGCACCCGCTCTCCGTCGGTGAGCAGCGCGCCTGCCGGAAAGCCGGGAAGCACGTCGACGCCCAGCTCCTGCGCCTTCTCGCCCAGCCAGCGCACGATCTCGCAGATCGAGGCCACGTAATTGCCGTGGTTCCGCATGGAGGGAGGCGTCGGCAGGCGTCGCGCCCGGCGCTCGGAGAGCCAGTAGAGCGACTCCCTGGCGACCGGCCCGCCGAACGGGAAGTCTTCGTCGCTCGACCCGGGGAACAGCTCCCGGAAAGCACGGGGATTGACGACCGCTCCCGAGAGGGAATGCTCGCCAAGGGAGGCGGCCTTCTCGAGCACCCCGATGACCACCTCGCCGATCCCGTCACCCGACTCGTTGTCGCGCTGGACCAGCTGGGCGAGGTGGATGGCGCCCGCCAGGCCGGCGGGACCTGCGCCGACGAAGACGACATCCATGTCGATGCGCTCTTCGGCCGGCGCCTCGGTGAGTATGAGCCGCTCGCGGGGGAGGTGGGGCTGGTGCTCCGCGGGAATGAGTGGTCCCGCCATGGGGTCAGCCCTCCTTGGCTCGCCTGATCTCCTCGGTCAGCCGCGGCACGATCTCGAACAGATCCCCCACGATGCCGTAGTCGGCCACCTTGAAGATCGGTGCGTCCGGGTCCTTGTTGACCGCCACGATCGTCTTGGCGGTGCGGATGCCGGCCAGATGCTGGATGGCGCCGGAGATCCCGATGGCGAAGTAGAGGTTGGGGCTCACCACCTTCCCCGTCTGCCCTACCTGCTCCGCGTGCGGCCGCCACCCGGCGTCCACCACGGCCCGGGACGCCCCCACCGCACCACCAACCGCATCGGCCAAGTCCTCGATGAGCTTGAAGCTCTCGGCATCCTTGAGGCCACGACCGCCGGCCACCACCACCGCTGCCTCCGCCACATCCTGTGCCGCCCGTTCGGGCTGTTTGATCTCCAGCGTCTTGGCGACCGCCGCCTTGTCACCGCTCGCCCCGGCCACAGCCTCCACCGCCGGGGAGCGCGTGGCCTCGGCAGGCATGACCGCATTGGGCCGCAGCGACACGACGCACCGTTGCGCGGTGATCCTGAGCGTGTAGTTGGCCTTGCCCGCGAACACGGGCCGGGTCACCACGACGCCACCCTCGTGCGTCACGCTCGTCACGTCGGCGGCGAGCGGGCAGCCCAGCTTGGCAGCGATGCGGGGTGCCAGATCCTTGCCGAGCGCCGTGGCCGGGACGAGCACCGCGGCGTAGTCACCTGCCCCGACCTGAGCCGCCGCGATCTGCGCGTAGCGGTCGGCCTGGTACAGGCGTAGCGCGTCGTCGGCCGCCATGAAGGTCTTGTCGGCACCGTACGTCGCGGCGTCCCCCGCGTCGATGCCGGCCGGACCGACGATCAGCGCATGCGCCTCGCCGCCCAGCGCATCGGCCAGCCCCCGTGCCGCGGTGAGTGCCTCATGAGAGACGCGCTTCAGCGCGCCCTCTCGCTGCTCGAGCACTGCGATCACGTTGGCCATCAGAGCACCTTCGCTTCGTTGCGGAGCGCTTCGACCAGCGCCGACACGGCATCCGGCCCCTCGCCCACGATCCGCCCGGCCTTGCGCTCGGCGGGGGGGCTGAGGCGCACCACCTCGATGCCGCCGGGCTCGAGTGCGGCGTCCTTCACCTCGAGCGGCTTCTTCTTCGCCATCATGATGCCCCGCAGGGCCGGATAGCGCGGTTCGTTGAGCCCCTTGTCGGCGGTGATCACCGCCGGAAGCCCGAACTCGACGACCTCGACACCGCCCTCGATCTCCCGCTCCGCCTTGCCCGTGCGGTCGCTGATCTCCAGGTGCGCCACCGCGGACACGCAGGGGAGGCCGAGCAGCTCCGCCACCATCGGTCCGACGCCGTGGCTGGAGTCGTCGATGGCCATCTTGCCGAACAGCACGAGATCGTAGCCGCCGTCCTTCAGCTCCGCCGCCAGGACCTTCGCCACGGGCAGCGGGTCGAGCCCGACCGCATCGGCCTTGAGCAGCACGCCCGTGTCGGCGCCCATGGCGAGCGCGGTGCGAATCGTCTCCTGCGCCGCATCCGGTCCGATGGAGACCACTACGACCTCGCCGGCGCCAGCTCCCTCCTTCAGCTTGAGCGCCTCTTCGACCGCGTACTCGTCGTAGGGATTGAGAACGAACTTGACCCCGGTCTCGTCGATGGCCTTGCCGTCGGCGGCGACCTTGATCCGGGCCTCCGAGTCGGGAACCCGTTTGATGCACACGGCGATCTTCACGCGAACCTCGTGGATGTCGTCAGGGTGGACAGCGCCGTCAAGCTACTCCGCCGGCGGCGGCGTCGCAACGCTCAAAACCACTTCTTGCGCCAGAAATACGACAGGAGGGCCACGCCTACCACCGCCATCACCCCCCACACGATCCAGTACCCGTAGCGCCAGTGGAGCTCCGGCATGTTATCGAAGTTCATGCCGTACACGCCGACGATGAACGTGAGCGGGATGAAGACCGTCGCGATCACGGTGAGCACCTTCATCACCTGGTTCATGCGATTGCTCACGTTGGACATGTAGACCTCGAGCATGCCCTCCACCATCTCCCGCACCACCTCCACCGCGTCGGCGACGCGCATGGCGTGATCGTACGCATCCCGCACGTAAATGAGCGTGGCCTTCTTGAAGAGCTTGACATCACCGCGCAGGAGCGTCGCCAGCGCGTCACGCAACGGCCAGACCGCCCGCCGCATCTCCACCATGGCGCGCTTCATCGAGCGGATCTCTTGCAGATGATCGGCCCGCGGATCGTCCAGCAACTCGCTCTCGAGCTCGTCCACCTCGTCGCCGAACCGCTCCAGCACCGCGAAGTAGTTGTCGACGATCACGTCGATGAGCACATACGCCAGGTAGTCGGCACCGAGCTTGCGGACACGTCCCTTGCCTTCCCGCAGCCGCCGCCGCACCGGCTCGAACACGTCGCCGGGATCCTCCTCGAACGTGAGCACGAAATCCGGTCCCACGATCATGCTCACCTGCTCGCTGGTGATCGCGAATTCGTGATCGTCCTGTGCGTCTACGCTCCGCTCGTACAGCATGCGCAGCACCAGGTACGTGCAGCTCTCGAAATCCTCCAGCTTGGGACGCTGATCGGTGTGCGCGACGTCCTCGAGCAAGAGGTGATGCAGTTCGAACACGCGCCCGAGCTGCTCGATGACCTCGGTGCGGTGAACCCCGTCGACGTTGACCCACGTCACCGCACGCTTGCCGCGATAGGCCGCCACCTCCTCCGCACTGGCAACCTTTCGCTCCTCCACGTGGTCGGCGTCGTAGCTGAAGACGGTCATGTGCACGGGGGCGTCGTGCCGCTCGCCCGCCACGTGAACCATCGTCCCAGGCACCAGCCCAGACTTTCGAGACAATCCGGCAAACAGCTTTTGCATCGGACATGCTCCTCGTGGCCACGGCAGCCCGGCGCCGCGCTACACCTGGTCGTTGAACCCTACCGCCTTGTGGGCACCGTCGCAGAATGGCTTGGTGCGCGAGTGCCCACAGCGGCACAGCGCGAAGTTCTCCGGGTTCTGGGGGGCAATGGGCTTGCCCTCGTGATCCGTGAGTTCCACCTCCCCGGTCACCAGATAGGGGCCGTCCTTACGCACTTTGATTCTCGCCATCACGGAATCCTTTCGGTTTGCCTCCAATCAACGCTTTCGGAGCACCTTGAGCAACCGCTCCAGCGGATAGGTGTTGACCACGTCTTCCGTGCCGAGCCACGCGCGGCGAGCCTGATCGACGCCGTACTTCATCAGGTCGAGGTCGCCCACGCGGTGGGCGTCGGTGCCGAGCGAGACCCTGAGACCCAGCTCCCGCGCACGCATGAGGTGGGTGTCCTTCAGATCCAGCCGCTCCGGGTGCGCGTTGAGCTCCACGATCACACCGTGCTCAGCGCAGCCTGCCAGGACCTCCTCGACGTCGAAGTCCATCGGGTCGCGGCGGTTGATCAGGCGACCGGTGGGGTGCGCAAGGATGTGCACCGCCGGATGGGCCACCGCGCGCAGGATCCGCTCAGTTTGTCGGGCGGCGGGCAGGTCGAACCGGGAGTGGATCGACACGAGCACGACATCCAGCTGCTGCAGCAGCTCGTCCTCGAGATCGAGGCTCCCGTCGGCCAGGATGTCCACCTCCATCCCCCGGAGGATGCGGATCTCCTGCCTCCGGGCGGCGACCTCCGCGATCTCCTCCCACTGCTCCCGCAGCCTGGCCGCGTCGAGCCCACCGGTCATGGCCAGGGCCTTGCTGTGGTCCGTCACGGCGAAGTACTCGTATCCCCGTTCCAGACAGCCGTCGAGCATTTCCTCGATCGAGTGCTTGCCGTCCGACCATGTGGAGTGCATCTGGAGGTCGCCCCGCAGATCCTCGATCGTTATGAGCTCGGGGAGGTCGCCGCCTTCGGCCGCCTCGATCTCTCCCCGGTCTTCCCGCAGCTCCGGCGCGATCCACGGCAGTCCCACGGCGGCGTACACGTCCGCCTCGTCCTGACCCGCCACGAGCTCGCCCGGGCCCGCGTCGGCCGCGTCGCTCCCCTCCGGCACCCGCACGACTCCGTACTCCGAAATGCTGAGGCCCCGCGCGCCCGCCCGCTTGCGGAGCTTCACGTTGTGCTCCTTGGAGCCGGTGAAGTACTGCAGGGCGGCACCGTAGCTTTCCGGGGGAAGCAGGCGGAGATCGACCTGGAGACCCGACGTGAGGACGACCGTGGCCTTGGTGGCGCCCGCCAGCTCCACGTGGCGCACGCCCTGGTAGGAGGTGAACCGCTCCATCACCTGCTCCGCCTCCCGGGCGATCACCAGAAGATCGACGTCGCCTACCGTTTCCCGACGCCGCCGGTAGCTACCCGCCACCTCGATGCGCTGCACCCCGGCGAGCCCCCTGAGGTGCTCGACCAGCGGCTCCACGAGCTTCTCCGCATCGGCGAGCCGATACCGCCCCGTGCGCCTGCGATAGGCGGCAATCGCCGAGAGCATCTTCTGCTGGCTCTTCTCCCCGAAGCCCGCCAGCCGCGCGATGTCACCCTGGCCCGCCGCCCGCTCGAGGTCGTCGATCGTCTCGACGCCCAACTCGTCCCACAGCCTCTTCGCCTTCTTGGCACCCACGCCCGGAAGGCGTGTCAGCTCGATGAGCGTGAGGGGGATCTCTTGGGCCAACTCGTCGAGCAGTGACAGCCGGCCCGCGGTGACGAGCTCAATGATGTGGCTCGCCATGTCCTTGCCGACCGCCGGCAGCTCGGTGAGATTGGCCCCATCGTCCACCATCTTGCGGAGCGGCGTGGTGTGTCCCTCGATGGTGCGGGCCGCGTTCTCGTAGGCGCGGACGCGGAATGGGTTGGCGCCCCGGATCTCCAGCAGTACTGCCACGTCGCGCAGGACGTGCGCGATCTCGATGTTCTCCACCTAGACGTCGGCTCCCTTGGACCGCACGAAGTCCACGAACTCGTCTTCGGTGAGGGTCTTCACGCCGAGGCGCTCCGCGTCGGTGAACTTGGAGCCCGGATTCTCACCCACGACGACGAAGGCGGTCTCCTTGCTCACCGACGACGTCACCCGCCCGCCGAGCGACTCGACCAACTGCTTGGCGTCGCGTCGCGCGAGGCGCGCGAGCTCGCCGGTGAAGACGACCTTCAGGCCGGCGAGCTGCGCAGCGGTTTCACCGGTCGGCTCCACGAGCTTCACCTTGCCGTGCAGGAGCGCATCCAGGCCCTCCTGGTTCCTCCGGTCCGCGAAGAACGCCGCAATCTGCTCGGCCATCTTGGGGCCGACACCCGGAACCGCCTCGAGCTCTTCTTTGGAAGCACGGCGCACCGCGTCGAACGAGCGGAAGTGCCGCGCGAGGTCTTTCGCCACCGCCACTCCGACCTCCGGGATCCCCAAGCCGAGGAGGAAGCGGTGCAGCTCCACCTGCGCCGCGCGGGCGATGCCATCCACCAGGTTGCGCGCGGACTTCTCGGCAAATCCCTCGAGCGCCTCGAGCTGCTCTGGGGTCAGGTTGAAGAGATCCGGCAGCTGCCGCACGAGCCCCTGGGCCACGAGGAGCTTGGCCGTCTCCTCGCCCAGGCCCTCGATGTCGAGGGCGTCACGCCGAGCGAAGTGCTGGATCCTCCCGGCGAGCTGCGCGGGACACTCGAAGCTGTTGGGGCAGATCGTGAACGGCCCGCGCTGGACCAGCGGCGTGCGGCACGAGGGGCATTCCCCGGGCATGCGGTACTTGGCGGCGCGCGTCCGGCCGGGCTCCTCGACGCGCTCGAGTATCTGCGGAATCACGTCGCCGGCACGCTGTACCCGCACCCGATCGCCTTCGCGGATGTCCTTGCGCGCCACCTCCTCACGGTTGTGGAGGCTCGCCCGGCTCACCGTGACGCCGCCCAGCTCCACGGGCCGGAGCATCGCGATGGGTGTCACCGCCCCAGTGCGCCCCACGCTGGGCACGATGGCCAGCACCCGGGTCAGTTCCTTGCGCGGCGGGAACTTGAACGCATACGCCCAGCGGGGATGGTGCGCGGTGGTCCCCAGTTCGTCACGCACCGCGAGGTCGTCGAGCTTGATCACCACGCCGTCGATCTCGTACGCCAGGTCGTCCCGCTGCTCGTGCAGCTCGGCGTGGTATGCCACGATCTCGTCGACCGAGGACACGCGCCGGGCCAGCTCGTTGACGGGGAAGCCCCACTGCGCGAGGGCCGCGAGCACCTCCCACTGCGTCGCCACGGCCACCCCTTCGGCAGCCAGAATGTCGTACACGTACAGGTCGAGCGGGCGCTGCGCGGTGATCTGCGGATCGAGCTGCCGCAGCGAGCCCGCCGCTGCGTTGCGCGGATTGGCGAACGGCTCCCGCCCCGCTCCCAGCAAACGCTCGTTCAGCTGCTCGAACGCCCCCACCCGCATGATCACCTCACCGCGCACCGCGAGCAGTCCCGGTGCGCCACGCCCCCCATCGCGCAGCCGCAGCGGGACCGTCCGAACGGTGCGGATGTTCTCGGTGATCCCCTCCCCCACCTGCCCGTCGCCCCGCGTGGACGCACGGACCAGCACCCCGTCCTGGTACACCAGCTCGACCGACGCACCGTCCAGCTTCGGATCGATCACGTAGGCGATGTCGCCGCCGACCGCCTTGCGCAGCCGCTCGTCGAAGCGCTCGAGCTGGGCCCGGTCCTGACCGGAGTCCAGGCTCAGCATGGAGGCGGTGTGCTCGACCGTGGGAAACTTGTCGAGCGGGGCGCCGGCCACGCGCTGCGTCGGGGAGTCGGGTGTCCGCAGCTCCGGGTACTGCTCCTCCAGCCCCTTCAGCTCGCGGAAGAGCGTGTCGTATGCCTCGTCCGAGATCTCCGGCGCGTCCCTGACGTAATACAGGTAGTCGTGGTGCCGGATCTGGGTGTGAAGCTCGCGAATGCGCTTCTCGGCCTGAGTGCGGTTCATGGCTTCCGGGAATGTAGTGCCCGATCGGGCGCGCACGCGAGCAACAGGAGCAGGGTGGCCGCCCCGAGCCCGGCGCTGGCCAGGAACGCCCCGTCGATGCCCCGCAAGGTGAAGGCCGCCCCCGCCGCCACCGGCCCCAGCGTCTGGCCGAGCCGCAGCAACATGCCGTTCACCGACATGAAGGCGGCGCGTGACTCGGGCGGTGGGTAGCCGGCGACCATCGTCAGGATCGACGGGATGTTGATCCCGTTGGCGGCACCGAACACCAGGATGAGCGCAATGAGTCCCCACAGCGACGTAGCGAATGGGATGGCCGCGAACGCCACCACGTACAACACGAACCCGAACTTGACGAGGCGGCCCTCACCGTACGCCCGCGCCAGGCGCCCCAAGTAGAACGATGCCACGGCGGTGGCGATCGACGTCGTCGCCATCACGAGTCCAATCCACAGCGAAGAGAACCCAAAGGCTCCCACCAGGAGGAACGGCAGGTACGAGAGGTAGGCACCGTAGATCAGGATGAAGGTCACGACGCTCGCCGAGAACAGGGCGAGTACCTCGCGGTTGCGGAACATGCGGAGCGTCGAGCGGAGATACTCACCGAGCCCCGCCCGCACGGTGGGCTCCGGACTCTTGAGCACCAGCAGCACGAACAGCCCAACCGGCACCGCCAGGATTGGAAGGAAGAACGGCACGAACCACCCAATCACGGCGAGGGCGCCCCCGATTGCCGGATAGAGCGCCGTTCCCACACTCAACACCGAGGCGTTGTACCCGAACGCCGTGGTGCGGCGCGAGCCCTCGTACAGGTCGCCGATGATGGTGACGTTCATGGAGCCGAGCGCCGCCCCCCCCAATCCCTGCAACAGGCGTAGCCCGACCAGGAGCTCGAAGGTCCGGGCAAAGCCGCAGGCGAACCCCGCGATGCCGAAGAGAAACAGCGACGGCACCAGGATGCGCTTGCGACCATAGCGATCGGCCAGCACGCCAAGGAAGGGGGTGAGAATGGCGCCCGGCAGGGTGAATACGGAGATCAGGAGCCCCACCGACTGCGGCGTCACGGCCAGCTGCTCGGCAATCTGCGGAAAGGCCGGCGTCACGCTCGCCACGCCGAGCATGGCCATGAGCGTCACGCCGAAGACGACGTGAAGGTTGGGGTCCCGCAGGAGTGGAGGCCGCCCGGATGCGCGCATCACCACCCTACCGCCCTCCCGCGTTGCCGCCCTAGGGCCCGGAGAACGCGCTCATCCCCGTGGCTGCCTCGCCGAGGATCAGCGTGTGGATGTCGTGGGTGCCCTCGTAGGTGTAGACGCTCTCGAGGTTGGCCAGGTGCCGCATGGCCTGGTACTCCGCCAGGATGCCGCTCGCCCCCAACAGGCGGCGGGTCTCGCGGGCGCACTCGCAGGCCATGTCCACATTGTTCCGCTTGGCGAGAGAAACCTGTTGCGGCGTGGCCTCACCCCGATCCTTGAGCCGCCCGAGTTGCACACACAAGAGCTGCGCCTTGGTGATCTCGGTGAGCATGTCGGCGATTCGCTGCTGCTGGATCTGGAACCCGCCGATCGGACGGTCGAACATCACCCGCTCCTTAGCGTAGCTCACCGCTTCCTCGAAGCACGCCATGGCGGCGCCCACACCGCCCCACGCGATCCCATAGCGGGCCTGGGTGAGGCACATCAGGCTGCACTTGAGCCCTTTGCTGTTGGGGAGGATAGCATCCTTCGGAACGCGCACGTCCTCCAGCACCAGCTCGCTCGTGTCGCTCGCCAGCAGCGACAGCTTCCCCTCCTGGTCCTTCGCCGTGAATCCCTTGCTGTCGGTGGGCACGATGAAGCCGTAGATGGAGCGCGAATCGTCGAGGTCCCCGGTCTTCGCCCAGATGATGGCCACGTGGGCCATCGACCCGTTGGTGATCCACATCTTGGCGCCGTTCAATACCCAGGAGTCGCCATCCTCGCGCGCCGTGGTGATCAGCCCGCCGGGGTTCGAGCCGTAATCGGGCTCGGTGAGCCCGAAGCACCCGATGACCTCGCCGGTCGCGAGCTTCGGCAGCCACTCCTTGCGCTGTTCCTCGCTGCCGAAGGTGTAGATCGGATACATCACGAGCGCGCCCTGCACCGATGCGAACGACCGCAGACCCGAGTCGCCGCGCTCCAGCTCCTGCATGATGAGTCCGTACGCCACGTTGTTCAGCTCGGCGCAGCCGTACTCTGCAGGGAGATTGGCGCCGTACATCCCCAGCTCGCCCATTTGCGGAATGAGCTCAGCAGGAAAGCGCCGCTCCAGGTAGTGCTCTCGAATGATCGGCATGACCGCATCGTCCACCCAGCGGCGCACGGTGTCACGCACCGCACGCTCCTCCTCGGTGAATAGCGAATCGACGTTGTAGAAGTCCACTCCCTTGAACGTCATGCTGCCCCCTCTTCCTCCTGGTCTCCGGTCACGTAACGCGATCTCACGTCCAGGTCGCGGCTCGCCACGGGGGCGATCCCGACTTCCCGCGCCTTCCGGCGGAACGCGGCGCCATGATCGGCCTCCTGCCCCGTCTCCGCCTGCCATTGATGAACCATCTCGTGCAGGACGGTGTGTACCACTTCCTCCCAGCCGTCGTGCGCGATGTGGTGCCGGCTCACCGCAATCTCGATCGGGCCGCCCGAGCGCGCGTCGAGCGTGATCTCACCCAGGCGCGTGCGCATTCGGCTCGACACCCGGAACGCGATGGGCGAGAGCGCACCACCGAAATGCCGCCGGTTGAGCTCCCCGTGCAGCTCCCTGAGCCGGCTCAACACCCGGCGATCGCTCGGCCGCGGCCGGGGAGGGCGGCGGCCCGGGGCGGGCACGAACTCGTCGACCGGGAACGTCCCCAGGAGCCGCTCGGCCTGCCGGTGTGCGGCACGCCCCGCGCCGCACGAGACATAGGTGACGACGGCCTGCAACACGCGATCGGACGCATACGCGTAACCGCGGTGAACACGCAGAGCACCGTGCTTGGTGATGCTCACCAGCACCGTGCGGTTCTCGTGCATCTCGAGGCGCGGTACCGCCGGGAGACCGAGCTCCGCCAGTCGTCGGGCGAGCAACTCCTCGTCGGCGCGCCGCGCCGCGGCCTCAGCCCACGCCCGTCGCGACTTCCGCCTCATGCCGCCGGTGCGGGCGCGGAAAGCTGTGCACGTCGGACCGCTTGAACAACCGCTGATTCGGCTCCCATCGGTATTGCTCCACGTGGATCGACGCGTCCTCGATCGTCACGCGGTGGAAGATCGACGGGCGCCCGCCGCGGCTCCGGGTGGAGAGGGTGCCGGCGCAGGAGACGACCACCTGTCCGTTCAGGAGGTCGGCTTTCTCCTGGTGGTCGTGCCCGCACAGCACGAGATCGGCCCCGGACGCGACGATCCGCTGCTGCGCCTGTCGCCAGCGGGCCAGACCCATGCGACGCGACAGCTCGCCGCGCAGCACGTTGTGGTGCACGACCAACACGCGGGCCTGGTCGGGCTCGGCCCCGGCGAAGATCTGGCCCACACGCTCGATCGCCTTCTTGGGCAGATGCCCCTTCACGGCCACGTCGCGCACGCGCCAGGTCAAGGACCCCCACGTTACGCCATGTGACGTGAGGGCGCTGGCGATCACCGCCTCGGGAAACTTGAGGGTGGGCGCCAGCACCGGTCCGAAGTAGCGCATGAACTTGCGGTACTTCGCCTGGGCGCCGAACGGGATGAACGGCCGCCACCACCACTGCACGTCGTGATTTCCCGGGATGACGAACACGGGCGCCGTGCGCTCCAGCTCTCGAATGAAGCCTCGGGCCGCCTGGTACTCGCCGTGACGGCTCCGCAGCGAGATGTCGCCCGACAGCACGATCACACGCGGCTCGAGATCCGGCACCAGGTCCTCGACGGCCCGGATCTGCTGAAGGTCCGCCACGTTGCCGAAATGGGGATCGGAGAGATGGACGATGCTGAACGTCACCTGGAGGATCGCCTCACTTGAGATACTCCCGCAGCACGCGTTTGACGACCAGGTACGTGAGCAGGTACCAGATCGCGATGGACATGGCGCCCACCATCCGTGGGGTGGGCTCCGGTGGCATCCGCAGCAACACGTAAATACCCACGCCGACCGTGCTGATCAGCGCCACCAGCCTCCCGATGCGGCCCGCTCTGCGCTCGATCGCCTGCCGGCACACGCCGCAGAGCTCGCCGAGCGGCAGCTCCACCTGTCGCTGGCACCGTGGGCACTCGTGCTCAACCAAGACGCCCAAGAAGGGCGTCCGTGAACTCGGTCGTTGTAGCATTCCCCTTGAGATCCGGCGTGCGCGCCTCGACGTCCAGCAGCGTCGCCTCCAGCGCGCCGCGAACGCGGTCGGCCGCCGCGCTTTGGCTCAGATGGTCCAGCAACATGCAGGCCGCGAGCAGCATCGCAGACGGGTTGGCCACGCCCTTGCCCGCGATGTCGGGCGCTGAGCCGTGCACCGCCTCGAACAGGGCCGCCCCCTCGCCCACGTTCGCGCCCGGGGCGAGCCCCAGACCGCCCACCAGCCCCGCGATCTCGTCACTCAGGATATCGCCGAACATGTTGGTCGTCACGATCACGTCGAACTGCGTGGGATCGAGCACCAGCTTCATCGCCGCCGCGTCGATGATGACGTCGTTCACGTCCACGCGCCCTTCGTACTCGCGCGCGACGTTGCGCGCCGTCTCGAGGAACAGCCCGCTCACAGCCTTGAGAATATTCGCCTTGTGGCAGATGGTGACCTTGCGCCGTCCGTGCTGTAACGCGTACTCGAACGCGAACCGTGCGATCCGCTCACACCCGCGCCGCGTCACGACCGCGTTGGACTGGGCGACGGCCCTCGGATCGTCGCCCACCGGGATCGTCGCCTCGAACCCGATGTACAGCCCTTCCGTGTTCTCCCGCACCAACACGATGTCCACGTCCTCGAACCGCCCTCCGTGCAGGATCGTCTTGGCCGGGCGCACGTTCGCGTACAGGTCGAACTCCCGCCGCAGCGCCACGTTCACGGACCGGAATCCGGTGCCCACCGGCGTCGTGAGCGGCCCCTTGAGTGCCACGCCCGACCGGCGGAAACTCTCCACCGTAGCCTCGGGCAGCGGGGAGCCCGTGCGCTCCAGGGCCGCCACGCCGGCGAGTTGCTCGTCCCATTCGATCGCGGCACCCACGGCATCGAGCACCCGCAGGACGGCTTCAGTGATCTCCGGTCCGATGCCGTCGCCCGGGATGAGGGTGACGCGGCGTGCGGTCATGGCAAGCCGGGAACCAGGCTCGTGAGGGCCTCCCACAGCGCCGTCCAGGGATCCTCCCCCTCTCCCCGCGCCACCGTGCGCCACTCCACGGTCCCGCTGCGCACCTCCGCGACCACCATGGTCAACTCGGCCCGCGCCATGCCGAGGGAGTCGGTGGCGAAATAGGCGAGGCTCGCCGGCACGAGCGCGTAGCGATTGCCGGTCACGCCGGTCAGGTTGCGCATCTGGCTCCGCAGCGGGTCGGGGATCTTCGTGAGACCATCCCCCCGGAGCAACGCGGTCCCCATCTGATCCGGGTCGGCCAACATGCCCGGCGCCTGCCGCGCCATGCGCCGCAGCACGTCGGGCATGACCCAATCCGCCTCGGGCGCCCGCTCCTCGAGAAACAGCTCGATGAGGCTGTCGGCGTGATGCAGCGCCTCGTCGCGGGGCCGGATCAGGCTGTCCCATCCGAGTTTGGGCTCGGCGGCGATGAGCGTGAGGGGATAGACGGTGACCGGTTCCCCAGCCAGCCCTGCCGTGGGCAAGGGGTGCGTGACCGGCTCGACGGTCTCCTCCGACTCCGGCTTGGAAGCGCAGCCCCACCCGGCGACCACGCCGAGCACGAGCAGGCTGAAGGTCAGGCGTCGCGCCATTTCGGCTCCCGCTTCTCGATGAAGGCCTGGATGCCCTCCTGGGCATCGTGCAGCGCCATCAGGTCGTGGAGATACAGGTTCTCGGCCTTGTACAGGGCCTCCTCGTACGCGGCGTAGTACGACTCCATCTGCGCCCGCTTGGCGAGCATCAGCACCGGCCCCGACTTGGAGGTCAGCTCGCCCACGAAGGCGTCGAGTCCGGCCTCGAACGCGTCGTCGGGGAACACCCGATTCACCAGCCCATACGCTTCGAGCTCCCTGGCCGCGATCTCTTCGCCCGTGAGGATCCACTCCATCGCCTTGCGCCGCGGCGCCGCCCGGGGCAGCACCACGCAAGCCACGGGGGGGATCACTCCCAGCTTGATCTCCGGCACGGCGAACTTGGCGGACTCGGACGCGACAACCAGGTTGCACCCGATGGCCAGTTCGAACCCCCCACCCAACGCCATGCCGTCCACCGC
>CP070716.1:53406-101258 GCA_020350425.1 Gemmatimonadota bacterium | reverse complement strand
GAGAGCAAGGTCGTGTACTTCATGTCGCTCGACAACGTGAAGTTCCGCAAGCCGGTGGTGCCCGGTGACCAGCTGCGCTTCGAGCTGGAGATGCTCAAGTTCAGGGGCAAGACGTGCCGCATGCGCGGCGTGGCCACCGTCGAGGGCCAGCCGGTCGCCGAGGCCGAGATGATGGCGGCCATCGTGGATCGATGACCCAGCAGTTGCACCCCACCGCACTGATCGATCCCGACACGGAGATCGGGTCCGACGTCACGATCGGGCCGTATGCCGTGGTCGGGCCGCGCATCACGGTGGGGGACGGCACCACGATCGGACCTCACGCGGTGCTACAGCAGGACGTCCGCCTCGGGCGCCGCTGCACGGTGGGGGCCGGGGCGGTGCTCGGCGCCGATCCGCAGGACGTGAAGTACCAGGGTGAAGCCACGTGGCTCGAGGTGGGCGATGATACGATCATCCGCGAGTACTCGACACTGCACCGCGGCACCGCGGCGCGCGGCAGGACGAGCATCGGGCGCCGCTGCTTCCTCATGACCTACGTCCATGTGGCGCACGACTGCGTGCTCGAGGACGACGTTACGATCGCCAACGCCGTGCAACTGTCCGGTCACGTGACCATCGAGGCGCACGCCACGGTGAGCGGGCTGAGCCCGGTGCACCAGTTCGTACGGATCGGCACGTACGCGTACGTCGGCGGAGGCTCGCGCGTGCCCCAGGACGTGCCCCCCTACACGACGGCCGTTGGCAACCCGCTGAAGCTCTACGGCCTCAATACCGTGGGACTCACGCGCGCCGGTTTCCCTCCCGAGGTGCGTCTCGCGCTCAAGCACGCCTACCGCCTGCTGTTCAACTCCGATCTCCCGCAGTCGGAGGCCGTCGAGCTGGTGCGACGAGAACACGGCTCCGTCCCCGAGGTGATGCGTCTGGTGGACTTCGTGGCGGGCTCCGAGCGTGGGGTGCTCGTGTGACGCGGATCCTCGTCTCGGCGGGTGAACCGTCGGGCGACGCCCATGCCGCTCGGGTGGTGGCGGCCCTCAAGCAGTCGCATCCCGCACTGACGATCGAAGGCGTCGGCGGTCCGCTCATGGAGGCGGCGGGTGTCGAGTTGATCGCCGGCATCGGGCAGCTCGGCGCCGTGGGGCTCGTGGAAGCCCTGCGCACCCTGCCGGTCCACTGGCAGTTGCTGAAGCGCCTGAAGCGACGCCTCGCAGCCGGACGCTACGACGCCGTCCTGGTGGTGGATTATCCGGGGTTTCACCTGAGGCTGGCAGCCGCCGCGCGCTCGGCTGACGTGCCGGTGCTCTACTACATCGCCCCGCAGGCGTGGGCGTGGGGTGGCTGGCGCCTGCGCTCTCTGCGCGAGCGGGTGCGGGCGCTGGCGGTCATTCTCCCGTTCGAGGAGCCGTACTTCAGAGCGCGCGACATCCCCGCGACCTTCGTGGGGCACCCGCTGCTCGACGGGCCGGCCGCACCGTCACGGGAGGAGGCGCGCCGCACGCTGGGCCTGGACGCCGACCGCCCGGTGCTGGCTGTGTGCCCAGGGAGCCGCGCCGTCGAGGTGAACCGACTGTTGCCCACCTTCCGCGCCGCCGTCCGGCGGCTGCGGCACCAGGTGCCCGGGCTCGAGGCCGTGCTGCTCGATGCGGCGGGCGCCGTAGGCGAGGACGTGCCCGAGTGCTCCCGCTGGCGCGGAGCGAGCGCGACGCTGTTCGCCGCGGCGGACGCGGGCCTGTGCAAGTCCGGCACGACGACTCTGGAGGCGGCGCTCGCCGGAATGCCGATGGTGGTCGCGTATCGGATGCACCCCGCGACCTTCGCCATCGCCCGGCGTGCCGTGCGGGTCCCCGACATTGCGCTGGTGAACCTCGTCGCGGGACGGCGCGTCGTCCCGGAGTTGGTGCAGCGGGCGGCGACGGACGCGGCGTTGGCGCGCGCCGCGCGTCCACTGCTCGAGCGCGACGGCGCGGAAGCGACGCAACAGCGGGCAGCCTTTGCGGCCATCCGTACGGCCATGGGAGCGCCCGGCGCGGCCCGGCGGGTGGCAGAGCTCGTACGGGAGCTGGCCGCATGACGAACGCCATCGCCGCGCTGCTCGCCTCAAGCTGGCGCTTCGAGGTCAGCGGCGAACAGCACGTCTCACGCCTCCGGTCGGCGGGTGAGCGCATCATCTACGCCGTGTGGCACGGCTCGCTGTTGCCGCCGCTGTGGCACCGGCGCCGCCAGAACATCACGCTCCTCGTGAGCGCCCACCGTGACGGGACCAGGCTGGCCGGCGCCGCGCGCCGCTGGGGATATCGGATCGCCTTCGGCTCCAGCACCCGCGGGGGGAGCAGCGGGCTGCGCAGCGTGGTGCGGGCGCTGTCACAGGGAGAGGAGGTCGCCTTCACCCCCGACGGACCCAGGGGACCAGCACGGGTGGCGAAGCCCGGAGCGGTTGCTGCGGCGCAGCTCGGCGAGGCCTTCATCGTCCCAATCGGCGCGGCGGCCGAGCCGGCCTGGCGCGCCTCCTCGTGGGATACCTTCACCATCCCGCGGCCGTTCTCGCGCGTACGCCTCGTGTACGGCGAGCCGTTTCGCGTGCCGCGTGGGTCAGCGGGGCTGGAGTGGGGGACGGCGCACCTCGAGCGGACGCTGTCGGCCGCTGAGCGCAAGGCGCGATGCTCTGGGTGACGCGCTGGCTGTGGCGCCGCGGCTCGGTCTCGGGCCGCCTCGCACGGCTGCTGCTCCTCCCCCCGGCCTGGGCCTACCGCGGCGTCACCGCCGTGCGAGCCTGGAGCTACGGGCGGCACCTGCTGCCCCAGTCCATCCCGACGGCGCCCACGGTTGCCGTCGGGAACCTCACCGTCGGGGGTTCGGGCAAGACGCCGGTGGCCTCGTGGATCGCGGCCTATTACGCGGAGCGCGGGATCCGGCCCGGAATCGTGTTACGGGGCTACGGTGGCGATGAGGGCACGGTGCATCGGGTGCTCGTGCCGCAGGCCGTCGTGGTGGAGGACCCCGATCGCATGGCCGCAGCCGAGCGGGCCGTGCAGCTGGGGGCGGAGGTCATCGTGCTGGACGACGCGTACCAGCGGCTCGACGTATCCCGGGACCTCAACATCGCCGTCGTGAGCGCGGAGTCGAGCCGGGCGGTGCCGTGGACGCTGCCGGCCGGCCCCTGGCGCGAGAGCTGGCGCGCGCTGCGCCGCGCCGATCTGGTGGTGATCACCCGCAAGCGGGCCGGGCAGACGGTGGCCCAGGAGGTCGTCGAGCGGGTGCGCCGGACCGTGCCGCGCGCGGGCATCGCGGTGGCCCACCTCGCGATTCGCGGTCTCCGCAACATGCGCTCCGGGGAGCACGTGGCGTTGGAGCGGCTCGAGGGAGCACGGGTCATCGCCTCCGCCGGAATCGGCGATCCGGACGCCTTCGCCGAGCAGTGCCGTGAGTTGGGGGCGCTGGTGCGATTGGCGCCGTGGCGGGACCACCACCGCTACTCCAGCTCGGACGTCCGCCGCCTCCTCCATGCCGCCGGCGAGGTTGATTACGTTGTAATCACCGAAAAGGACGCGGCCAAGCTGCGCAGCTGCTGGCCGGCCGAGGCGGCTGATCCGTTGGTGGCGGCGCTCGAAGTGCGCTGGGAGCGTGGCCGCGCCGCGGTGGAGACGGCGCTCGACACCGTCGCCGCCGACATCGATACCCTGTTGACCTAGCGTCCGGACCCAGAGCCACATGAGCGACGGCACCACGACCGAAGGGCGCACGCCCACCGCGCAGGACATTGTCGGGCGGGACAAGGACCCCCATCTCGACGACGACAACCCGTTCGAGGCCATGATGGCGCGTTTCGATCACGCTGCCGAGCTGCTGGACCTCGATCCGGGCATCTACCGCGTCCTGCGCCATCCCGAGAAGCAGCTGATCGTGTCGGTCCCCATCCAGCGGGACAGCGGCGATCTGGAGGTGTTTACGGGGTACCGGGTCGTGCACAACACCGCCCGTGGGCCAGGCAAGGGCGGCATCCGCTTCGACCTGCGCGTCACGCTCGACGAGGTCAAGGCCCTCGCGGCATGGATGACGTGGAAGTGCGCCGTGGTAAACATCCCGTTCGGCGGCGCCAAGGGCGGCGTGGTGTGCGACCCGCCCACGCTGTCCGTGGGCGAGCTGGAACGGCTCACCCGACGGTTCACGGCTGCGCTCATGGACATCCTGGGCCCCGAGTCGGACATCCCGGCACCCGACGTGAACACGAATGAGCGAGTGATGGCCTGGATCATGGACACCTACTCCATGCACCAGCGCCACCCCACGACGGCCGTGGTGACCGGCAAGCCGGTGGAGATGGGTGGCTCACTGGGACGGCGCGAGGCAACCGGGCGCGGCTGCATGATCGCCACCACGGAGGCGCTCAAGCACCTGGGGTTGCCCCTGCGGGGCACCAAGCTCGCGGTGCAGGGATTTGGCAACGTGGGCTCGATCGGGGCGCACCTTCTGGAGCAGGAGGGTCTCACGGTCGTAGCCGTTTCCGACGTCTCGGGCGCCATCTACAACCCCAACGGGATCCGCGTCGAGGACGCGATGAACTGGGTTCGGGACCACCGCTATCTGAGCGGGTACCCGGGGGCCGAGCAGATCTCGGCCGACGAGCTGTTCACCCTCGACGTCGACGTGTTGCTCCCCGCCGCCGTCGAGAACGCGATCACGCGCAAGAACGCCGGCGACGTACGGGCGAAGATCATCTGTGAGGGCGCCAACGGACCCACCACGGCGGGCGCAGACCGCATTTTGGAGGAGAACGGGGTGTTCGTGATCCCCGATATCCTCGCCAACGCCGGCGGGGTCACCGTCAGCTACTTCGAGTGGGTGCAGGACCGCATGGGCTACTTCTGGGACGAGGGCATGGTGATCGACCGCCTCAACGGCATCATGACCAATGCGTTCCGCGACGTGCTCGCCGTCTCCCAACGCCATTCGGTCAACATGCGCGTTGCCTCGTATATGCTGGCCATCGAGCGCGTCGCTGCCGTGCACCGGCTGCGCGGGCTCTATGCCTGATGATCGTTCGGGTCGTGGCCGTCGGACGCGTGAAGGACGCTGCGCTGCGGGAGCTCTGCGACGCGTATGCGGCGCGCGTTCGCCGGTACCAGCACCTCGAGATCCGCGAGGTTCGCGAGGCCGGCCGCCGGGACCGCGACGCCGCGGCCGCCCGCAGGCGCGAGGGTGAGGCCCTGCTCGCCACCATCCCGCAGGGCAGCCACGTCGTGGCCCTCACCCGCGGTGGCGAGGCGAAGACCAGCGAGGAGCTCGCCGCGCTGGTCGAGGCGTGGAGGGAGCGGGCACGCGACGTGGCGTTCGTTGTGGGGGGCGCTCACGGATTGGACGCGGCGCTGCTGGATGGGGCTCACCTGCGCTTGGCCCTGTCCGACCTGACGCTGCCTCACGAGCTGGCGCGCCTTGTGCTGCTCGAGCAGCTGTACCGCGCCATGACGATCCTGCGGGGCGAGCCGTACCACAAGGGATCGGAGAGATGAGCGAGTGGTTCGAGCAGTGGTTCGGGGAGGAGTACCTCCGGCTCTACCCGCACCGGGACGACGAGGATGCCGAGCGACTCGTTACCCTGATCGACGCCCGCGTGCCGCTCGCGGCGCGGCGGGTGCTGGACCTGGCTTGCGGTCCGGGAAGGCACGCCGCGCAGTTTGCGCGCCGGGGGGCGAGCGTCGTGGGCTTCGACCTCTCGATGCCGCTCCTGAGCCGCGCGCGACACCGGCCAGGGCCGGCCGTGGACCTCGTGCGGGGCGACATGCGCCAGCTCCCGTTTCGCTCGGCGTCGTTCGACCTGGTCGTCAACCTGTTCACCAGCTTCGGGTACTTCGCGGATGACGTGCAGCACGCCCAGGTGTTGTGCGAGGCCGCGGACGCGCTGCGCCCCGGCGGCGCATTCGTGCTCGACTACCTCAACGCCGGATTCGTCCGCGACACCCTGGTGTTGCACGAGGAGCGAGAGGTCGGCGAGCGGCGTGTGGCCGTCGGGCGGCGCATCTCGGCCGACGACCGGTTCGTGATCAAGGAGATGCACCTCGTGGACGATGGACGCAGCTTCGTGGAGCGGGTGCGGCTCTTCACGCAGGAGGAGCTCGAGTCGATGGTCGAGGCGGCGGGGCTCGCGGTGCGCACGCGTTTGGGTGACTACAAGGGCGGGGCGGTCTCTCCCAGCGCTCCCCGCGTGATCCTGCTGGCGGAACGGACATGAGCCTCACACTCGAGACCACCCCGATCATCGCCCCCTCACCGCTGAAGGCCGCCGCGCTCGTGGCCACGCGCGGCACGACCCCGGACCCCGTGCTCCGGGAGGCCTGCGTGGCACGCGGCGCGGGGGCGGAGAATCTGGAGCGGTTGTTCGGGGAGGGCGCCCTGTGCGTCACCTCGGGGCAGCAGCCCGGACTCCTCACCGGGCCGCTGTTCACGATCTACAAGGCCCTCACCGCGGTGGCGCTTGCCCGAGCCCTCGAGGCGCAGCTGGGGCGGTCGGTCGTGCCGGTGTTTTGGGTGGCGGGCGACGACCACGACTTCCTGGAGGCGAATCACGTCTACCATCTGACCAGCTCTGCCGAGGTGGAGCGAGTCGAGCTCCGCGCCCGGGCCGCCGATGCGCCGCTCCGTCCGCTCTCCCAGGAGCCGTTGGGTCCGGAGATCGGTGGTGTCATCGACACCGTGCTTGGTGCCACCCCCGACTCGGAGTTCCGTGGGGACGTCGAGCAGTGGGTGCGGCGGCACTACCGCCCCGAGCAGGACTTCGCGGGGGCCTTCGCCGAAGCGCTGGCGGAGCTGCTCGCACCGTACGGGCTCGTGGTGTTCCGCTCGACCCACCTCGCCGCGAAGCGCGCGATGGGACCGCACCTCCTCGCGGCGCTCGAGAGCTCGAAGGAGCTCGACCGCCGATTGGCCGAGCGCGCGGCGGAGCTCCGCGGCGCCGACCGACCGACGCCGGTGCCCGTAGGGGATGGGGCGACCCTCGTCATGATCGAGGATGAGCAGGGCCGGGACCGCCTGGTGCGGGACGACGGGGGATACGTGGCCCGCCGCACGGGCAAAGCGTGGCGCCTGGATGACCTTCGCGCCCTGGCCAACCACGACCCGCAGCGCCTCTCCCCCAACGTCCTGCTGCGGCCCGCGATGGAGGCAGCGCTCCTCCCGACCCTCGCCTACGTGGCCGGTCCGGGCGAACTCGCGTACCTGCCGCAGACCGATCCGATCTTTCGCATGCTGGAGATTGCGCCGCAGGCCGCCGTGCCACGCTGGTCAGGACGAGTGATCGAGACACGGGTCGCCAAGGTGCTCGACAAGTACGGCATCGCCGCCACCGACCTCGCCCTCCCCGAGGGGCAGCTCGAGGCCTCGCTGGTCGAGGGAGACATGCCGCCGGCGGCCCGCGAGGCGCTGGCGGCGCTTCGCCGCAGCCTGCAGGAGCACTACGCGGGGCTGGAGGCGGCCGCCGTCGATGTGGATGTGCAGATGCAGAAACCGGTGCAGTCGGCGCGCAACGCCGCGCTCGCCGGTGTCGCGCAGCTCGAGAAGCGGCTCATCTCGCACCTCAAGAAGCGCAACGACATCGTGCTGCAACAAATCGCCAAGGCCCGCAACAGCCTCTTTCCCCAGGGACAGCCGCAGGAGCGGGTATTCAACGTGATACCGTACCTGGTGCGCTACGGCCCACAATTCCTCGACGCGGCGCTCGACGCCTGCGCGGCGACGCTTCCCGCTCTTGATGGGACTCCGCCCGAGGGGTAGTATCGCCGCATGCTCTGGCCATTCGGGTTCGCCGTACTCATTCTGGCACTCCTGATCCCGATTCTCGTCTTCGCGTTCGACGTGCCGCGACTGCGGAAGCGGGCCGAAGACGTCGAGCGCCTGGCACCCGAATGGGAGCGGCGCCTGGAGGAGCTCACCAAGCGGCTGACGGTGCTGGAAGACGAGGTCGACGATCTCGCACGCGGCGTGGACACCTTGCGTGACGAGACCCAGTTCCTCCAGCGCCTGCTGGAGGATTCCGAACCGCGCGAGCCGCCACACCGGCTCGCCCCACCCGGCCCGTAGGCGCGTGGCCGCATCACAGGGCCGTCTCGCGGCCCGGGTCGGCGCCGGGATTCTCCTGACCCGCGTCCTGGGCTTCGTCCGGGAGCGCGTCTTCGCCCACTACTTCGGCGACGGCGTTGCCGCCGACGCCTTTCGCGCCGCGCTGCGCATTCCCAACGTCATACGCAACCTGCTGGGGGAGGGCACACTCTCGGCATCGTTCATCCCGGTATATGCCGGCATGATCGAGCGGGGTGAGACCGAAGACGCCCGGCGGCTGAGCTCCGTGATTGCCTCGGTGCTGGTGCTGCTCACGGCGCTCCTGGCCCTCGTGGGCATCCTGCTGGCGCCGGTGATCACCGCGTTCGTCGCCCCGGGGTTCTCCGGTGCGAGGCGCGATCTGACCGTCACGCTGGTGCAGATCATGTTCCCCATGTCGGGGGTCATGATCCTGTCGGCGTGGTGCCTCGGCATCCTCAATACGCACCGCCGGTTCTTCCTGTCGTACGCCGCGCCCGCGCTGTGGAACATCGCGCAGATCACGACGCTGGTGGCCCTCGGCGGCCTCCTCGTCGAACTCAGGCTCGTCGTGGCGCTGGCCTGGGGCGCGCTCGCCGGGAGCCTCCTGCAGTTGCTGGTGCAGCTGCCGGCGACCCTCCGGCTCGCGGGCGGGGTCGGCTGGCGGCTCGACCTCGGCGCGCCGGGGGTGCGCACGGTGGTTCGCCGGTGGGTGCCGGTCATCGTAGGGGCGGGTGCCTATCAGATCTCGTCGATCATCGATACCCAACTGGCGTCACTGCTGCCACCGGGAGCGGTCGCCATCCTGGGATACGCCCAACTCGTGGCCATCCTTCCGGTCTCGCTCTTCGGCATCAGCGTGGCCGCCGTGGCTCTGCCCGAGCTCAGCCGGGACGTGGCGGCTGACGACCGTGGGGTCCTCAGGAACCGGGTCGGAGCCGGAACGCGACGCATCGCCTATTTCGTCCTGCCGGCCGCCGTCGGGCTCGGCGCCCTCTCTCCGCAGATCATCGGCGCGCTGTTTCAGACGGGCGCCTTCGGTGCGGCCCAAACGGCGATCGCGGCCGGCGTCCTGTCGGCCTACGCGATCGGCATTCCCGCCCAGGCATCGCTCAAGCTGTTTGCCTCGGGGCACTACGCCCGCGGCGACACGAAGACGCCGGTGCGATTCGGCATCCTGTCGGTCGCGGTCTCGGCAGTCTCCGCCTATCTGCTCATGCGGCGATTCGGGCCGGCCGGCATCGCCCTCGGCGCGGCGATCGCCGCGTGGGTCAACGCCTCCCTCAACTTCGGCGCCCTCTCACGACGAGTGGGACGCATCCTGGACGCGACCGAGCGCCGTGCGGTCACCCTCTCGGTGATCTCCACGGTCCCCGCCGCGCTCGCCGGGGTGGCCGTCACTCGGGCACTCGCCGTACAGCCGCTCTGGCTCTCCGCCGTCGCGGCCGTGCTGGCCTTCGCCGGCGTGTACGGCGTGCTGACCCTGGTCCTGCGCCACCCCGAGGCGCGGCGCGTGTGGAGCTCGATCCGCCGCCGTTAGCTTTCAGGCATGTCCCAACCCCCGTTGGAGGCGCTCGAGCGGACGATCGCCTCGCTGCCCGACCAGCCCGGCGTCTACTTGTGGAAAGGCGCGCGGGGGGAAGTGCTGTATGTCGGCAAGGCAAAGCGGCTGCGGCAGCGGGTGCGCAGCTACCTGAAGGCCGATGGCTCGCGCGGCCCCACGCTGCGCATGCTGCTGCGTCTCGTTCGGGAGCTCGACACGATCGTCGTGCCCTCCGAGTCGCAGGCGCTCCTGCTCGAGAACAACTTGATCAAGGAGTACCGACCCCGCTTCAACATTCAGCTCCGCGACGACAAGAGCTATCCCCGCATCGCGGTGACGCTGGGGGAACCGTTCCCGCGCGTGCTGGTGGTGCGCCGCCTCGACATTCCGGAGGCGCGCTTCTTCGGACCGTACACCGACGTCGGGGTGCTGCGGCGCACGCTGCGCATCATCCGCCGGCTATTCACGGTGCGCTCCTGCCACTACGAGCTCCCCGAGGAGGCGCCGGACCGCCCTTGCCTCGACTACCACATCCACCGCTGCCTTGCCCCCTGTGTCGCGTACCAGAGCGAGGCCGAGTACCGCGGCATGGTGGATGACGTCCTCACCTTTCTCGAAGGGAAGACGGTGGAGGTGCGCACGCGCCTGCGGGAGCGGATGGAGGAGGCGTCACGACGGCTCGATTTCGAGCGTGCCGCCGAGATCCGCGACGCGCTCACGTGGTTGGAGCAGCTGGAGCAGCCCCAGACCGTGGAGTTCGTTGGGGGCCGTGACACCGATGCGGTCGGGTTCGCGCGCGACGGAGACGATGCGATCGGAGTCGTTCTGCGCGTGCGCAAGGGAAAGATCATCGCCAGGGAGCAGCGTTTCTACGAAAACCTGGCGGACGCCTCCGACGCCCAGATCCTGTCGACCTTTCTCGTGGGGCACTACCTGCGTGGCGCGGACCTCGCGCCCAGGGTGGCCCTGCCGTTCGTGCCGGCCGACTTCGACGCCCTGCGCGAGCTGGCGGCCGACCGGCGGTGGAGTGTCCCCCAGCGGGGCACGAACCAGCGCCTGGTGGCGCTGGCCGATCAGAACGCACGCCACCTGCTGGAGACCTTCAAGATCGAGTCGCTCGAGACGCACGAGCGTGTGGAGGACCCGGTGTACGCGCTGGGCCGGGATCTGGGGCTCACGGCCGTCCCGCGGAGCTTCGTCTGCATCGACATCTCGACCAATCAGGGACGGGACACCGTGGGCTCCCTCGTCTGGTTCGAAGCGGGGCGGCCCAAGAAGAGTGAATACCGCCGCTACAGGATCCGCGAGGCGGGCGAGCAGCCGGACGACTACGCCGCGGTGCACGAGGTGGTCACCCGGTTCGTGAGCCGTCGCCAGGACGAGGACAAGCCGCTCCCGGACCTCATGGTGATCGACGGCGGCAAGGGCCAGCTGGGCGCCGCGCACCACGCGCTGCGCGAGCGGGGACTCGAGCACCTGCCCGTGGCGAGCCTCGCCAAGCGCGAGGAGGAGGTCTTCCTGGTGGGCCGCAAGAGCAGCCTTCGGCTCCCCGCGCGCGCCCCGTCCCTCAGGCTGCTGCAGCGAGCGCGGGACGAGGCGCACCGCTTCGCTGTCGGGTACAGCCGCAAGCGCCGTTCGGCACGCACCGTGACCTCCGAGTTGTTGAACATCCCCGGCGTGGGAGAAAAGCGCCGGCGCCTGCTCCTCGAGCGCTTCGGGAGCCTGGCCGCCGTCCGAACCGCCACGCCGGAGGAGATCGCGGCCCTGCCAGGCTTCTCACTCAAGCTCGCCGATCGCATCCTCGCGCACGTGAGATCACGATGACACGCACGACCTACTCCTGGTCGCTCCACTGCTCCTCCTGCTCCGCGACCGCCGACGCGGCAGGCCTTCCCACCGTCTGCCCCGACTGTGGCGCACCGTGGCTGGTGCGCTACCGGGAACCGCCCGCGCCAGCGGCGAAGGCCCGACTCGCGGGTCGACCCTGGTCGATGTGGCGCTACCGGGAGTGGCTGCCCCTGCTGGAGTCCGAGGAGCCCGTGACGCTGGGGGAGGGCTTCACGCCCCTGCTGGCGGCGCCGCGGCTCGGCGAGGCGCTGGGCCTCTCCGACCTGTGGATCAAGGACGAGTCGAAGAACCCCACGGGCTCGTTCAAGGCGCGGGGCCTCTCGGCCGCGGTGACGCGGGCGAAGCTGGCCGGCGTGCCCGGGTTCACGGTGCCCACCGCGGGGAACGCCGGCGTGGCGTTGAGCGCGTATGGGCGCCGCGCGGGACTCCCGGTACGGGTTTTCGCGCCCCGCACGACGCCACCTCGCATCCTGGACCAGATCCGCGTCTTCGGCGCCGACCTGGAGCTGCTGGACGGGCACATCGGCGACTGTGGCAGGGCCGCCCGGGCCCACGCCGCGGCGGCAGGCGCCTTCGACGTGTCGACCCTGCGGGAGCCCTACCGCATCGAGGGAAAGAAGACCCTGGGACTCGAGATCGCCGAGCAACTGGGCTGGAAGCTGCCCGATGTCATCCTCTATCCCACCGGGGGCGGCACCGGCCTCATCGGAATGTGGCTGGCCTTCGACGAGTTGCGGCAGGCGGGTTGGGTCACCGGCGAGCCACCGAGGCTCTACAGCGTGCAGTCTACCGGCTGCGCGCCCGTGGTGCGCGCGTTCGAGGCGGGCGCCGACCGCACCGAGCCGTGGGAAGACCCACAGACCATCGCCTCGGGCCTGCGCGTCCCGGCCCCATTGGGCGGCCCGGTCATCCTGCGTGCCCTCAAGGAGACCGGGGGCGCCGCCTTGGCCGTATCCGACGACGCCCTGGCGGCGGCCGAGCGCCGGATGGCGCAGCTGGAAGGCGTGGACGCCTGCCCGGAGGGGGGAGCCACCCTGGCCGCGCTGGAGACCCTGCTCGCCGAGGGGCGCGTCCGGCCCGACGAATCGGTGGTGCTGTTCAACACCGGGGCCGGGTGGCTTTATCGACGGAATTGATGGAGATTTAGGGTTTACAGCACTGCCGATGCGCATCGCGATACTCGACCCGGCCGCCGGGATCAGCGGCGACATGACCCTGGGCGCCCTGCTCGACGCCGGCGTCGACCGGCAGTGGCTGGAGGCGCTCCCCGGGAGGCTCGGGTTCGCGTCGGTCGGCGTCGCCGTGCGCAGGGTCGACCGGGCCTCGGTCGCCGCCACCAAGGTGGACTTCGAGATTCCGGCGGAGGGCGCAGGCGACGGACACGGCCGCCACGTGGGTGCGCTGCTCGACCTGGTGCGCCGAGCCCCGGTCTCCGAGGGGGTGCGCGACAAGGCGGTGAGGGCGTTCGAGCTGCTGGGAGAGGCCGAGGGGCGGATTCACGGGGTGGCGCCCGACGCCGTACACCTGCACGAGGTTGGTGCCGTGGACGCGGTGCTGGACATCGTAGGGGCCATCGAAGGGTTCGAGCGCCTCGGGGTGGACGCGGTGTACAACCTCCCCGTGGCGATCGGTGACGGGTGGGTGGAGGCGGCACACGGGCATCTCCCGGTCCCCGCGCCCGCGACCGCCATCCTCCTCGAGGGCGTGGAGGTACGGAGCGGGGGACCGGTGACCGGCGAGGCCACCACGCCGACAGGGGCCGCGCTCGTGCGGGTGCTCTCGCAGGGCGCCCCGCCACCCCGCTGGCGGCTCGTCGCCAGCGGGTGGGGAGCCGGCACACGAGACCCCGCGCACTACCCGGGCGCGCTGCGGCTCCTGCTGGCCGAGGCCGCCGCCGAAGCGGGCGTGCTCGAGACGATCGCGACCGACGTCGACGACCTGGCGCCCGAATACGTGGAGCCGCTGCGGGCGGCGCTGTTCCAGGCCGGCGCGGTCGAATGCAGCGTCTGGCCCACCCAGGGTAAGAAGGGCCGAGTGAGCCTTCGGCTTGAAGCGCTCGCGGCCCCGGAGCACGCCGAACGGGTGATCGAAGCCCTGTTCGCCCACAGCACGACCGCGGGCGTGCGGCGCTGGACGACGACCCGAGCCACCCTGCCGCGGCGCGAGCTCGTGGTGGAGCTTGATTCGGGCGCCCGGGTACGTATCAAGGTACGGGAGGGAGCCTCGGGTACACGGCTCAAGCCCGAGTACGATGACGTGATCGCGGCGGCGGACGCCCTCGGGCGCCCCGCCCTGGAGATTGCGCGGGAGGCGGAGCGGCAGGCGGAGGCAGTGCTCCGAGCCGAGACGTCTTCCCGTGAGTGAAACGAAGGAGTGACAGGTCTATGCAAGGAGTCAGGGTGATGAAGAAACTGGCGGTTGTGGGGGGGATCGCTGCCGGGCTATTGCTCACTGCCACGCCGGCGCGCGCCCAGTGGATGGACGCGGCGTGCAACCTGAGCGGGGCGGGGCACTTCCTGGTGAACAGCGGCAAGGTATATCTCGAAGGGGCCACCGGCGAGAGCGACCCCGAGAAGCGGGAGCGTCTTCTAGAGGATGCGCAGCGCAACTTCCTCGAGGCGATCGAGCGCGGCGAGGACGAGAATCCCGCGGTGTGGTACTACCTCGGGCGCTACTACATCCTGGCGAACGACGCGATCGGCGCCGACTCCGCATTCCACCGGGCCGAGCAGATCGAGCCCGACTGCGAAGAGGACATCTGGCTGCATCGCCGCATGATGTGGGTGCCGCTGATCAACTCGGTGATCGACTCGCTGAACTCGGGGTCCGCCAGCGGAGCCGTGCCGGTGCTGTATCAAGCCAACGCCATCTTCGATGAGGATATCATCGGGTTCTACTACCTCGGTCGCGTCTACGGGGCCGAGGGCGAGCTGGATTCCGCCCTCGTGTACTTCAAGAAGGTCGCCGAGATGGGCACGGAAGACGAGAATCGGGTGGAGAGCTACAACACCTCGATCTACAACATCGGGCTCATTCACGGCATGCTCAACGAGTGGGACTCGTCCGCGGTGTGGTACGAGAAGTACCGCCTCGCCAACCCGGACGACCTCGAGGCGATGATCGGCATGGCCAAGGCGTACACCGGCTTGGGCGACGAGCGCGGCCGGGTGCTGTACGACAGCGTGCTCGCCCGCGCCGAGGCCATGGACGCCACCGATCTGTTCCGCACCGGCGAGTCGCTGTTCATGGGCGAGGATTACCACTCGGCGGCGCGGGCCTTCGAAATGGGATTGGAGAAGAACCGGTACCACCGCCCGGCACTCTACAATCTCGTCAACACCTACCTCGCCATCTGCCAGGATACGACCGAGACCCAGCAGGCCGTGATGGAGGCGGCCGCCAACATGGAGGCGGCGGCTCGACGGCTCGTGGAGGTCGACCCACAGAGCTACGATGCGGCGAGCCTGCTGGCGGCGTCCTACCAGATCCAGCGCAAGGATGACTCGACGCTCGCCGTGCTGGAGCGCATGGACGTTCAGCGGTGGACCGTGGAGATCGATACGCAGCAGCCGTTCGCGGGCGGGTACAACGTCGAGGGTCGCCTCATGAACCTCTCGGAGGAGGAGGAAACCGAGACGTCGCTGCTCACATTCGAGTTCGTCGATGGGCAGGGGAACGTGGTAGCGACCGATACGTTGGATCCGCGCACCCTGGGGATCGGGGAGGAGTCTCCCTTCGGCCTGATGGTGGAGGGGGAGGGAATCCTCGCCGTGCGCTACCGCGTAGGCGGGTGACGGCGGGTTGACGCGTTTCAGGGGGGGAGCCATACTCCCCCCTGTTCGGCGGGCGTAATTCAGGGGTAGAATGCCAGCTTCCCAAGCTGGACGTCGCCGGTTCGAATCCGGTCGCCCGCTCTGAAATGCATCCGGCGAGACCCGAGGCCCCAGGGCCTCGGGTCTTTCGCTGGATGCCGCGTGGGTCGGTCTCGCCCGGCCACTCGCACCTCAGTACTTTAGCCAACGCACCCAGCCAGAGCTCCGAAGCTCATGCCCGACGGAAGCAACACGACAACCCGACCCAACGAGGAGCTGTCCGCGCTCCGACAGCGTGTCGCCGACCTGGAGGCGGCGGCCCGCGAGCACGCACGGGCCCGGGAGGAGTTCCTCGAGGCCGAGGAGCGGTATCTGGACCTGTACAACAACTCACCGGACATGCACTTCACCGTGGCCGAGGACGGCACGGTGCTCTCGGTCAACCGTTTCGGGGCAGACTGCCTGGGCTACGAACTACACGAGCTGGTGGGCGGGCCGGTGTGGGTGGTGGTGCATCCCGACGACCTGGACGGCGTGCAGGAGCAGGTCGCGGCGATCTTCCGCGCGGGAGGGGGCAGGGCCAGCGAGCTGGAATTCCGGAAGGTCCGCAAGGACGGCTCGGTGCTCTGGGTGCAGGAGCGCGTCCGGGTCGTGAAGGGCGTCCGGGGTGGCCCCATCGAGCTGCGCATCATCTGTCGCGACATCACGGCGCGCATGAGGGCGGAAGCGGCCCTTAGGGAGAGCGAACAGCGCTACCGGGCCCTGTTCGAGGACTCGCGCGACGCCATCTACATCACGGCCGTCAACGGCGAGCTGGTGGACTTCAACCAGGCCGCCTGCGACCTATTCGGCTACACGGCGGAGGAGTTCCGCCAACTGAACGCCCTGGAGCTCTACGCGCGCCCGACCGACCGCGAGCAGTTCCAGGCAGCCGTGTCGCGCGACGGGTCGGTACGCGACTTCGAAGTGAAGCTGCTACGCAAAGACGGCTCGATAATCGATTGCCTCCTCACGTCGAGCGAGCGTCGCGGGCGCGGCGGGGTCCTCGAAGGGTACCAGGGGATCATTCACGACATCACCGAGCGCAAACGCCTGGAGGAGGAGATCCTCGAGGTGAGCACCCGGGAACAGCGACGCATCGGTCAGGACTTGCACGACGGTCTGGGCCAGCAGCTCACCGGAATGGCGTTTCTCCTCTCGGCCCTCGAACGCAAGCTCTCCGCCCGCGGACTCACGGAATCCGGCGACGCGAAAGCGATCGCCTCGCTGGCCCACATGACGATCGCCCAAACACGATACCTCTCCCGGGGCCTCTACCCGGCGGCGCTGGAAACCGCCGGGCTCGCTGGCGCGCTGGAGGACCTCGGCGCCAACGCCGAGGCGCTGTTCGACATTTCCTGCACGGTGCGCACGCAGGATTCCACCCCGATCACCGACCGCGTGATCGGGGGACACGTGTACCACATCGCGCAGGAGGCCGTGACCAACGCCGTACGCCACGGCCGGGCGGCGCACGTGGCGATCAAGCTCGTCCGGGAGGGAGACCGCACGGCACTGATCGTGCAGGACGACGGCGTCGGCATTCCTCAGCCGACGGACGAGCAGAGGGGGATGGGACTGCGCATCATGCGCTACCGCAGCCGTATGATCGGCGGCTGGCTTCGCCTGGAGCAGGCTGCTGGCGGTGGCACGGCGGTGCACTGCACCTTCCCCACACCAGACGAACCGTCCCGTGGGGAGACCTCATGACCGGGAATGCGGGGGCAGGTGCGCCGGGGCACCCGGCGAGGGTGCTGTTGGTGGACGATCACCCGATCGTGCGCCAGGGCCTCGAGCAGCTCATTGACGCCGAACAGGACCTGACGGTGTGTGCGCAGGCGAGTGACGCACCGACCGCGCTGGCCGCCGTGGAGCAGGAGCGACCGGACCTGGCGGTCGTGGACATCTCCCTGGCCGGCTCCGACGGCCTCGAGCTCGTGAAGCAGATACGGGAGCGCTGGCCCGCCGTGAAGGTCATGGTGCTCTCGATGCACTCCGAGTCGGTGTACGCAGAGCGCACGTTGAGCGCGGGGGCCCAAGGCTACATCATGAAACAGGAGCCCCCCGATCGCATTCTCCACGCCATGAGGGAGGTGCTACAGGGCAACGTGTTCCTCAGCGATGCCCTGAGAGCGAAGCTGCTCCAACGGCTGGTGGGGGTCACCGCGGGTCGCGAGCGCACTCCGATCGAGCGGCTCACCGATCGGGAGCTCACGGTGCTCCGCCTTATCGGTGCGGGCCGGGGAACCCGCAAGATCGCGCAGGAACTGGGGCTCAGCGTGAAGACCATCGAGACGTACCGGGAGAACCTCAAGCGCAAGCTGCACCTGGACTCCGCTGCCGAGCTGGTGCAGTACGCCGTGCGCTGGCTTCAGCAGGAGAGCGGGGGCTAGGAGTCCTCCGAGCGCCTGGGATGTCCCAACAGCCGCGGTCGCTGTCCCCAAAAGGGCCTACCGCAAGTAGATAGACTACCCCACATTGCCAGTCGCGTGGGGGATTCCCCGGTTTGCGAATCCCACAGCGCGGGTTAATGATGCTACGGTCGGCTCGGCTGGGGTCGGGGCCGACGGCACGACGCTGTCACGAAGAGGGCGCGCATGGACCGAACCATCCTGCTTGTCGACGATGACGCCGGCGTGCGGGCGAGCCTCGCCAAGCTGCTGAAAGCCGAGGGTCTCGCCGTCGCCACGGTCGCCGATGGCGACAGCGCGCTTCAGGCGGTGCGGCACGCCAAGCCCGACCTCATCCTGCTCGACGTCCTCATGCCCGACCTCAACGGGTTCGAGGTGTGCCGCCTGCTCAAGGGCAACCCCGAAACACGGCTCATCCCGGTCGTGTTGCTCACCGGGTTGTCCGCGGTCGACGACCGGGTGCGTGGCCTGGAAGCCGGGGCGGACGACTTCATCACCAAGCCACCTGACCGCATCGAGCTCCTGGCGCGCGTGCGCTCCCTGTTGCGAATGAAGAGCTACACCGACGAGCTGGAGCGCGCGGAGGCCGTCCTGCTCGCGCTGGCGCGCAGCATCGAGATGAAGGATCCCTACACCGAAGGTCATTGCGAGCGTCTCTCGGCGTACGCCGCGGCACTGGGGGCACGGATCGGGCTCAGCGTCGACGAGACCACGGCGCTGCATCGCGCCGGCGTGCTGCACGACATCGGCAAGGTGGCCGTCCCGGACTCCATCCTGTTGAAGCCCGGCCCCCTGACCGACGAGGAATGGGCCATCGTCCGCTTGCACCCCGTGACGGGCGAGCATATCTGCTCCCCCATCCGATCGTTCAACCGCGTGCTGCCGATCATCCGGCACCACCACGAGCGGTTCGACGGCTCCGGCTACCCAGACGGCCTTGCGGGTGAGGCGATCCCCATCGCGGCCCGAGTGCTGCAGGTGGTCGACGTGTACGACGCGCTGCGGACGGAGCGCCCGTACAAGTCGGCGCTCAATCCCGCGCAGGCGCTGGAGACGATGCAGGAGGAGGTGAATAGGGGCTGGTGGGATCCGCGACTGTTCGATGAGCTCCGCGGGCTGCTGGCGGAGACCGAGCTCGCCGCGCGTGAAACCGTCCCACCCTCCACATGACGTCCTCGCTCGACACGCTCTCCCACACCCTCGTCCGCGCGCTGCCCTTCGGGTTCGACATCGTCGCGCCCGACGGGACCGTGCTCTACATCAGTGAGCGGCAGGAGCAGCTGCTGGGCAAGGACGCGGTGGGGAAGAAGTGTTGGGACCTGTACCGGGACGACCGCACCCAGTGCGAACACTGCCCGCTGCGACAGGGCGTCGCACCCGACGAGACCGCGATGATCACCTCGTCCGGCGTGCTCGGGGGCCGCACCTTCCACATCTACCACACGGGGCTCTTCTGGGACGGGCAGCCGGCCGTGCTGGAGATCTTCCACGACATCAGTGCCATCCGGCGCGCGGAGGAGCGCCGCCTCACCAGCGAAACCAAGCTGCAACTCCTCATCGATCAGGTTCCAGCGCTGCTGTGGACCGTCGATCCCGACCTGCGATTCACATCCTCAGGTGGCGCGGCGCTTGCGGCGCTCGGTCTGCGACCGGGGCAGGTGGTGGGCATGACGCTGTTCGAGTACTTCGGGACCGACGATCCCACCTTCGAGGCCATCGACATGCACCGCCACGCGATGGAGACTGGCACGCGGGTCTCCTTCGACTTCGAGTGGGTCGACAACTCGTACGAGGTGGTGCTGGAGCCGCTCCTAAATCAGCGCGGCAAGGTCACCGGCTGCCTCGGGATCGCGGTCGACGTGACCGAGCGGAAGCGCGCGGATGAGGTGCTGCGGCGGTCTGAGGCGAAGTACCGCGGCCTGGTCGAGCACGCCAACTATGGCATCTACCGCTCGAGCCCGGTGGGCCGGTTTCTCGCGGTGAATCCGGCCCTCGTGGAAATGCTCGGCTACGACTCCGAAGCGGAGCTGATGGCCGTGGACATGGAACGAGACGTCTACGCCAACCCGGCCGAGCGCCCCCGGTTGGTCGAGCAGTACCGCGAGCGAGGCCGGATTGACGACCTCGAGCTCGAGTGGCGGAGGAAGGACGGACGCACGATTACCGTGCGCGTGAGCGGCCGGCCGATACACGCCGCCAGCGGCGAGCTCGAGTTCTTCGAAATGATCGTCCAGGACGTCTCGGAGCAGCGCCGGCTCGAGGCGCAACTGCGCCAGGCGCAGAAAATGGAGGCCATCGGCCAGCTGACGGGCGGCATCGCGCACGACTTCAACAATCTGCTTTCCGTCATCACGCTCAACGCCCAGCTGGCTGCGGCGAGTCTCGAGGCCACGCAGGGCGAGGTGGTGCCCGAGCTGGAGGACATCCAGGAGGCGGCCCGCAAGGCTACGACCATGACGAAGCAGCTGCTCGGCTTCAGCCGCCACGCCGACCTGCGGATGGTGCCCACCGATTTGGCGCGCGTCGTGACCAAGCTCTCGTCCATGATGCGCCGGGTGCTGCCGGAGAACATCGGCATCCGCATCGACACCGATGAGGCACTCCACGCCGTTCGGGCCGACGCGGGGGCGGTAGAGCAGATGCTGCTGAACCTGGCCACCAACGCCCGCGATGCCATGCCCGAGGGAGGCAAGCTGTACATCCAGGTCGGCGAGCGCGAGGTATCGGCGGAGACCCTCGCGTCGCACCCGTGGATCACGCCCGGACCGTACGTCTACATCCGGGTGCGCGATTCGGGCATCGGGATGGACGAGGAGACGCGCTCCAAGATCTTCGAGCCGTTCTTCACGACCAAGGCCCCGGGAGTGGGCACCGGACTCGGCATGGCCATGGTGTACGGCCTGACGAAACAGCACGGCGGCTTCGTGACGGTGCAGACGAGGGTGGGGAAGGGGACCACCGTCGAGCTGTACTTTCCCACAGTGGGTGAGGCGGCCCGTCCGCTCGAGTCGGCCGAGTCCCTTGAGGGGGTGCGGGGCGGCAAGGAGACCATCCTGTTGGTGGAGGACGAGGACACCCTGCGCCGCTCTGCCAAGCGGGTGCTGGAGCGGTACGGCTACACCGTCCTCGTGGCAGCCGATGGTCAAGAAGCCTTGGAGCTGTTCCGCGCCCACAAGCGGGAGATCGACCTCGTGGTCTCGGACCTCGTGATGCCCCGGGTCGGCGGGGCCCAACTGCACCGCGTGCTGCAGGAGGAAGGTGGCGACGTACGGTTCCTGCTCGCCAGCGGTTACGTCGGGCGCGAGTCCGGCGGGCACCAGCCGATCGATCCCTCCATTCCCATGCTTCGCAAGCCGTGGGCCCTGGGGGAGCTGCTGGTGCAGGTCCGTGAGCTGCTGGACCGGGCGTAACGGCCGGGCGGGCGAAGCGGCTCCCACATACCCCAATGCTCCCCGCCGCCGCCTCGGCTGCCGGTGACACGGGGGCGGGCACACCGACCTTGGTGGCCGTCATCACCGCTACCCACTAGCGCCCTCACGACGCGCGTCGTCGCGCGGTTATCTTAGCACGTCCACCACAGCACGTCGTTTCCGCGAAGGAGTGTCCTCACATGGTCCGGGTGCAATCCGTGCATCCCGACTCGATCGGGGCCGAGCTCGGGATCGTCCCCGGCTTCGAGCTGGTCTCCATCGGCGGGCGCGAACTCACCGACTTCCTCGACTGGGAGTTCCTCTCGGCTGAGGAGCGGTTCGTGCTGCTGGCCCGCTCGCCTGAGGGCGAGGTCTTCGAGTACGATGTGGAGCGACCGCACGAGGAGCCCCTGGGGATCGCGCTCGATCCTCCGCACGTTCGACGCTGCGCCAATCGGTGCGACTTCTGCTTCGTGGACGGGCTGCCCGAGGGGCTGCGGGACACGTTGTACGTGCGCGACGACGACTACCGCCTCTCCTTCCGCTACGGCAATTTCGCCACGCTGACCAACCTGAAGGCGTGGGACGTCGAGCGGATTCTGGAGTACCGACTCTCCCCGCTGTATGTGTCGGTCCATGCCACCGACCCCGTGGTGCGTCGTCGGCTGCTGCGCAATCCGCGGGCTCCGGCGATTCTCCCACAGCTCCGCACCTTCGCGGAGGGAGGGATTCGGTTCCACACGCAGGTCGTGCTGCAGCCTGGGGTGAACGACGGCGAGGTCCTGCGCCGCTCGCTGAACGATCTTTACGACCTGGGGGCCCCCGTGCTCTCGGTATCGGTGGTGCCGGTGGGCCTCACCGAGTACAGCAAGCATCACCTGGTGCGGGAGCCCACTCGCGAGGAGTGCCGCGACGCGGTCGCCGTCGTCGAGGCGGTGCAGGATCGGGCCCGCGCCGAGCGCGACTCGCACTGGGCCTATGGCGCGGACGAGCTCTATCTCGTCGCCGACCTCGAGCTGCCGCGCGCGGAGCGGTACGACGAGTTCGATCAGGTGGAGAACGGCGTGGGGAGTGTGCGCCACCTGCAGCGCTCGATCGAGCGTGGCCGCGGGGAGCTGCGTGATCTCGCCGGCCTGCGCGTCGGTGTGCTCACCGGCACCGCCATGGGGCGCCTCATGCCGCCCGTGCTGGAAACCCTGCGCCGGGTCAGTGGCGCTTCCTACGAGCTCGTCACCATCGAGAACGATCTGTTCGGGCCGTCCGTCACGACCGCGGGCCTCCTGCCGGGCCGGGCGTTCCAGCGTGCGCTGCACAACCAACCCGACCTGGATCTGGCGCTTCTCCCGGCGGAGGCGGTGAACGACGCCGGATTCTTCCTCGACGACGTGAGCTTCGACGCACTGGCGAACGCGGCCCCGGTTCCGGTCCGGCTCTCGCACGACTTCGTGGACGCGCTCGCGCTGGGCGGGGCGCCGTGAGGCCGGGCACGGTCGCGATCATCGGCCGTCCGAACGTGGGCAAGTCCACGCTGTTCAACCGTATCGTGGGTGGGCGGCGCGCCATCGTGGACGACCGGCCTGGCGTCACGCGCGATCGACACTATGCGCAGGCGGAGTGGACCGGCCGGCGGTTCTGGCTGGTCGACACCGGGGGGTGGGTGGTCGGTGAGGACGACGCCCTGCACGGCAGTATCCGGCAACAGATCCGGCTTGCGATCGATGAATCGGACGTCATCGTGTTCGTGGTGGATACGCAGGCGGGCGTACATCCGGTGGATCTCGAGGTGGCGGAGTTGCTGCGGCGGCACCGCGCCCGCGTGGTGGTGGCCGCCAACAAGGCCGACGATCTGGCCGACGACACCTCGTACCACGCGTTTCACGAGCTCGGGTTGGGGGACCCCCAGCCGCTGTCTGCCGCGACGGGGAAGGGGAGCGGCGATCTGCTCGACCGCATCGCATCCCTCCTCCCCGACACGGCCGACGAGGCCGATGAGGAGATCGTCCAGGTGGCGGTCGTGGGGCGCCCCAACGTGGGGAAGTCGAGCCTCGTGAACCGCCTGCTGGGCGAGGAGCGAGCGGTGGTGGCCCCGGAGGCCGGGACCACCCGGGATGCGGTCGATTCCCCCTTGCGGTACCATGGGCAAACGCTCAACTTCATTGATACCGCGGGGTTACGGAAGCGATCGAAAGTAGAGGATGAGATCGAATTCTACTCTGCCCTGCGGACGGAGCGGGCAATTGAGCGGGCCGACGTGTGCGTCCTCGTGGTGGATGCCACGGCCGGGGTGCAGGCCCAGGATCTCAAGATCGCCCAGGCAGCGTGGGAACGGGGGGCGGGGCTCGTGGCGGCCGTCACCAAGTGGGACCTGGTGGACAAGGACACCCAGACCGCCGCGGCGGGCGAGCGTCAGGTCGTCGAGCGTGCCTCCTTCATGGGCGCGGTTCCGTTCGTGTACGTCTCGTCGGTGACGGGCCAGCGTGCCCGCAAGGTGCTCGACCTGATCCTCTCCGTTGCCGAAGCACGCGAGCGGCGGGTGGCGACGGCCGACGTGAACCGCGTCTTGCAGGACCTCGTGAATCGCAATCAGCCGCCGCAGCGCGGTCGGCAGGAGGTGAAGCTGCTCTACGGATCACAGGTGGCTACGGCACCACCTGCCATCGCCATCGTCACCAACCGGCCGGATGCGATTTCCGAATCCTACCGCCGCTACCTCGAGCACGGGTTCCGGGCAGCGTGGGGCTTCACGGGCACGCCCATCCGCATCCGGTTCCGCCGCAAGCGGCGCAAGGGAAGGCAATGAGCCTGGTCGCCTGGCTGCTCGGCGCGTACCTCGCCGGATCGATCCCCACGAGCTTTCTCGCGGCTCGCTACGGCGCGGGCATCGACCTCAGGGAGCACGGCAGCAAGAACCTCGGCGCGACCAACGTGTACCGCGTGCTGGGGTGGAGATATGCCGTTCCCGTGGGGCTGTTCGACGTCGCCAAGGGGGCCGTCCCGGTATTCCTGGCCGCGGCCTTCCTGCCGCAGCCCTGGGCGCCGTTGGCGATCGGGGTCGCGGCCGTTGTGGGGCACGTCTTTCCGGTCTTTCTGAAGTTCCGCGGCGGCAAGGGCGTGGCGACGGCGGCCGGGGTCGTACTGGCGCTGGCGCCGGCCGCCCTCGGCATCGCCGCCCTGGTGTGGCTCGGCGTGCTGTTGGGGACCGGCTACATGTCCCTGGCCTCGATGCTCGGCGCCGTCACCTTTCCCGTCGCAGCGTGGCTGGTCTATCCGGGCGACGGCTATGCGCTGGCCGTCGGCATCGGGCTGGCACTGTTCATCGTGTACACCCATCGCAGCAACATCAGGCGTCTCCTGTCGGGCACCGAGAACCGCTTCGGCCGGCGGGCGCGGCAGGCGGAGAGGGACGCCTGAGTGCGGATCGCCGTCATCGGGGCCGGGAGCTGGGGCACGACCCTCGCCGACCTGCTGGCCGGGAACGGGCACGAGGTGCGTATCTGGGCGCGCGAGCCTGAGGTCGTGGAGTCGATCAACCGCGACCACGTGAACTCGATGTTCCTCGCCGACTCGCGCCTGGCAGAGACCCTGGCGGCGCACGGCGATCTCGCCGCGGCCCTCGAGGGCGCCGACCTGGTGGTCTCGGCCGCCCCCTCTCACGCCGTGCGGCAGGTGAGCACGGAGGTGGCGCGAGTGATGCGCCATCCGACGCCCCCCGTGGTGAGCGTCTCCAAGGGGCTCGAGACCGACTCGCTCAAGACGATGAGCGAGGTGTTGAGCGAGACGCTCCCGGACGGGCCCGTGGTGGCGCTCTCGGGCCCGAGCTTCGCCCAGGAGGTGTACGAGCGCCAGCCGACGGCCGTGGTCGCCGCATCGGCCGACATGGCCGCCGCCGAGCAGGTGCAGCAGGCGTTCTCGGCCGCGCACTTCCGCGTGTACACGAGTGACGACGTGATGGGCGTGCAGTTGGGAGGGGCGCTCAAGAACGTGATCGCCATCGCCGCCGGGCTGCTGCACGGACTCAAGCTGGGACACAACACGCTGGCGGCGCTGATCACTCGCGGCCTCGCCGAGATGAGTAGGGTGGGGGAGGCGATGGGAGCGAGCCCGCGCACGTTCGCCGGCCTGGCCGGGATGGGCGACCTGCTCCTCACGGCCACGGGCGCCCTGTCGCGTAATCGCTCGCTCGGCATCGAGCTCGCCGAGGGCCGCACCCTCGAGGAGATCCAGGCGGGGCGGCGTACGGTGGCGGAGGGTGTGCGCACCGCGCGGGCCGCCGTCGAGCTCGCCGAGCGAACCGGAACCGAGCTGCCCATCGCGGTGGAGGTCGCCAACATCCTGTTCAATGGCAAGCGCCCGGCGCAGGCCGTACGCGATCTCATGGAGCGGGAACTCAAGGCGGAGCACTGGCGATGACGGCGTCGCGTCCCGTACAGGAGTTCTTCTCGATCGGCGATGTGTGTCAGCTGACCGATCTCAAGCCGCACGTGCTGCGCTATTGGGAGAGCCAGTTCCGCTTCCTCAACCCCGCCAAGAACCGCTCCGGGAACCGCGTGTACCAGCGGCGCGAGATCGAGCTCATCATGCTCGTGAAGCACCTGCTGTACAACGAGAAGTACACCATCGAGGGCGCCCGCCGCCGCATCGAGGAGTACCGCCGCACGGGTCTGCTCAAGTCCGAAGCGCGTTTTGCGCTGCAGAAGGAGACGATCGAGAACCTCGCCGTGGAGCTCCGCACGCTGCTCGACATCCTCGATGGCAAGATCCCCGTTGAAGATCCTGGTCAGTAACGACGACGGCATTCTGGCGCACGGGCTGGAGGTGCTCGCCGACGTGTGCCGCACCGTGGGCAGCGTGGCCGTGGTAGCGCCAGACCGGGAGCAGAGCGGCGCGAGCCATTCCCTCACCCTGGGCCGACCGTTGCGGTCCACCGAGCGGCCCGACGGCTCGCTCCAGGTGGACGGCACGCCGACCGACTGCGTGCTACTCGCCCTCGGCGTGCTGCTCGAGGACCGGCCGGACTTCGTGTTCTCCGGCATCAACCACGGGCCCAACATGGGCGAGGACGTGCTCTACTCGGGCACGGTGGCCGCGGCCATGGAGGGACTCGCCTACGGCATTCCGGGGGTGGCCATCTCGTTCGCCGGCGGCGACATCGACCTGCTGGAGAGCCACCGGCCCTGGCTCGACCGGCTGGTGGCCGACATCGTCGGCGTCGAGGAGTTCCCCAAGGAGACGCTGCTCAACATCAACCTGCCGCCCGTACCCGGCGACGAGATCGAGGGCATCAGGATCACCACGCTAGGGAAGCGGGTCTACTCTGACTCCCTGGTCAAGACGTCCGATCCCTGGGGGCGGCCGGGGTACTGGATCGGCGGAGGCCAGATCTCCTGGTCGGGGCGGGAGGACTCGGACTTCCGCGCCATCCAGGACCGTCACATCTCGGTTACCCCCCTGCACCTCGACCTGACCAACTACGGCCTGCTGGAGGATGTCCAGGGATGGCGGCTGGGCGGCTAGGGGACACCTACGGGGGCTACCGCGCGAGGCTGCTCGAGCGTCTGCGTGCGCAGGGGATCCAGGATCTCGCGGTCCTGAGGGCCTTCGGCGAGACACCGCGGCACCTCTTCGTGCCCGAGGCGCTGCGCCACCGGGCCTACGAGGACGGCGCGCTGCCGATCGGGCACGGCCAGACCATCTCCCAACCCACCACCCAGGCCCGCTACCTCGAGGCGCTCGGGTTGAGCGGGACCGAGCGCGTGCTGGAGATCGGCACCGGCTCGGGCTACCAGGCAGCGCTGCTGTCCCACCTCGCCCGCGTGGTGGTCTCCGTCGAGCGGGTGCCTCCGCTCGCCCAGGCGGCGCTCGCAGCCCTGGATGAGGCCGCGATCACGGGGGTGGTGGTCGTCGTCGGCGACGGCTCGCTTGGGTGGCCCGCCGAAGCGCCCTACGACGCCATTCTGGTGGCGGCAGCCAGCCCCGTCGTCCCGAAGCCGCTCCTGCGCCAGCTGGCCGAGGGCGGCCGGCTGGTGCTGCCGCTCGACGTGGGGCAGGTCCCCGCCGAGGCGCTGCGCGCCCTCCCCGAGCCCCCCGGGGGAGGCCAGGTCCTGGTGCGCATCACCCGACAGGGCGGGCAGTACTACGCCGAGCCGCTCGGCGCGGCGCTCTTCGTGCCCCTGATCGGGAGGCACGGGTTCGACCAGGAGACCTAGGATGCTCGAAGCGGTCGTCACCTGGCTCACTGAAGCCATTTTCCGGCTCGGCTACCCGGGGATCACACTGCTCATGGCCATCGAGTCCTCGTTCTTTCCGTTCCCGAGCGAGGTCGTGCTGCCACCGGCAGGGTACCTCGCCGCGCAGGGCCGCATGAACGCCTGGCTCGCGCTGGGGGCGGGACTGGCCGGGAGTATGATCGGCGCGTTCGCCAACTACTATCTCGCCGTCTTTCTCGGACGACCGCTGCTGCACAAGTACCACCGCTTCTTCCTCATCCGGGAAGCCTCACTCGACCGCGCAGAGGCGTTCTTCCGCCGACACGGAGAGATCAGCACATTTGTGGGGAGGCTCATTCCGGTGATCCGGCAGCTCATCTCCCTCCCGGCCGGCATCGCGCGTATGCGGCTCGACCGGTTCGCGCTCTACACGGCCGCGGGGGCCGGCATCTGGTGCGCGATCCTGACGTTCATTGGATGGCAGGTCGGGCGGCACACCGAGGTGGTGGCGGGAGTCGACGCCCTGATCCAGGACCCCGCCGTGCAGCGCTACACGTCGCTGGTCACGCTCGCCCTCGTGCCGCTCCTGGCCGTCGTGGTGGGCGTCTACGTCTACCGCCAGCGCGGCCGAGGCGAGCGTGGGGCGGGGAAGGAGCCATGAGCGAGGGGGCGGTCCTGGCCGCCCGGTGGCTTGTCTCGGGACGGGTGCAGGGCGTCGGGTTCCGCTGGTACACTCTGCGCCACGCCGAGCGCCTCGGCCTGGGGGGATGGGCCCGCAATCTGCCGGATGGGAGGGTGGAGGTCGTGGCGGCGGGCACGGCCGAGGCGCTGCGCGAGCTGGATGCCGCATTGCGGGAGGGGCCGCGGTTCGGTTTTGTGGAAAATGTGGATAAGGACGAGATTCCACATGATGGCATAGCAGGTAACTCTTTTACTATCAAATAGTTATGTCTCGGCAAAGTGGAGCGAAAGACACCTTACGTCGTTTGTACGAGGCGGTGCGGGAGGTGCCGGACTTTCCCGCTTCGGGCGTCGTGTTTCGCGACCTCACGCCCATCTTGCTGGACCCGGTGCTATTTCGGCAGGCGGTGCGCCTCATGGCCGCTCCGGCAAAGGAGCTGGGAGTCGACAAGGTGCTGGGGATAGAGGCGGGGGGGTTCCTGCTGGGAGCTCCGCTGAGCGTCGAGCTGGGAGCCGGCTTCGTGCCCGCCAGAAAGGCCGGCAAGCTCCCGCACGATACCCACCAGGTGCCGTACGGGCCGCCTCACGGTTCCAACGCCATCGAGGTGCATCAGGACGCGGTGGAGCCCGGCGAGAAGGTCTTTATCGCGGACGACGTCCTGGCAACGGGCGGCACGGCGCGCGCGGCCGTCAGGGCCGTCGAGGAGGCCGGTGGGGAGGTTGTGGGCGTGACCCTCTTGCTCGAGCTTCTGGAGCTGGACGGGCGCAGCGCCCTCGATCCGACACCGGTGTGGAGCGTGCTCACCTACCCGCGGACGCCTTGAGGGAGCGCTCCGGTTGGAACCCGCATTCCGCCCGGTTATGTTTTGTCGTTCCGCCCCTGTAGCTCAGTTGGATAGAGCAGCGGTTTCCTAAACCGTTGGCCGGGTGTTCGAGTCACCCCAGGGGCATTTCCGTGCCTCGGGGGCGGGGGACGCACCCCGCGGGGATCATTGAGAGACCATGCACGTGTGCATAGAGGACTTGTGAGCGCAAACACCACACAACAGAACCACCAGGACGCAGGAAGGCAGCTCGTCGAGTGGATCGTGAAGCACCGGCGCACGGTGCTGCTCGCCGTCGCCGGTCTGGCGGCCGCCATCCTCGTCGTCTGGTTCGTCCTGGAGTACGGGAAGCGCAAGGAGCTGGCGGCGACCGGCGCGCTGAACGAGGCGCGCGGCGCCGTCCAGGCGGGAAACCTGCCGCTGGCGGCGAGCGACCTCGCCCGCGTCACCGACACCTACGGGGGCACGGTCGCCGCGGACGAGGCGACGATCCTGCTGGCGCAGGTACGACTCCAGCAGGATCAGCCTACCGTGGCCGCCGACGAGCTCCGTGCCGCCTTGGCGAGCGGTATGCGCCCCCAGTTCGAGGCGGCAGCCTTGGGGCTCCTCGGGACGGCCCTGGAGGAGATCGGGAACCACCGGGAGGCGGGTGAGGCCTTCGAGCGGGCTTCGGGCGCCTCCTGGTACGAGTTCGTCGCGGCGCAGTACTTGATCGATGCCGGGCGCGCCTTTCTCGCGGCCCGGGACACTACGCGCGCGATCGCGGCCTACGAGCGAGTCCTCAGCGACTTCGAGGAGGCACCGGCCACCACGGAGGCACGTGTCAGAGTGGCTGAGCTGAGGGCCGCCATGGGCGGCTAGGAGCCCCCTGAGACGGTCGGCGGACGGGAGCTGAGGGCTCTCGTCCGCCATTTCTTGCACTCATATCAAGTGCGTATAAGATATGTTATGTTAAGCTGCAAGCTGCCAGGGTGTGGATAATTGTTGGCAGGCCTCGATGGCATGGCTCAAGCGGCCCCGCCCCAACTACTTGCACAGCACTGAGCAGGAGAGGCAGACACCCGCCTGAACGTGATTCTGAAGCCGTTTGTGAAGTCGAGTCGATGCGGCAGGTGAGCCAGCGCCGGTGGCAGGATCAGCCGCCAAGCACCGCGCGGAAGACGAGGCGTGCCGGGCCGGCGAGCCTTGGGCGCTCGAGCGAGCGGTCGGGCGCCAAATCGGCGGATATGGTGAGGGTCGTCCCCGACGCCGTCCGGAACTGGAGGGGGGGCTCGGCCTCGCCAGACCTGGCCAGGATGGCGGTTGCCGCCACCGCGCCCGTACCGCAAGCGAGGGTTTCCGCCTCCACCCCCCGCTCATAGGTGCGCATCGCCCAGCCGAGGTCCCCGTTGGCAACGAAGTTGACGTTGCAGCCACCCGGGATGGCTGGATGGAGCCGGAGCTCCCTGCCCCGCTGGAGCAGGGGGACCAGAGCCAGGTCGTCGACCCGGACGACCAGGTGGGGCACCCCGACCGTGGTGAAGTGGATGGAGCGCTCCCCTGAGGCCAGCTCGATGTCGGGCTCCACCAATTCACCCACCGGCGGCGTCACGATCTCGACCCGCTCGTCGTCACCGGGGAGGCAGCGGCCGGTCACCTCGCCGGCATCCGTCTCCAGCACCAGGCCGCCGCGCGACCCCAGCTCGAGCCAGGCTGCCAGCCGGATGGCGCAAAGGGCACCGTTGCCGCACATCGGGGCACGCGTGCCGTCGGAGTTGAAGAAGTGGAAGCGCACCGCGCCGGCTCGAGAGCCGGGCTCCAGCACGGCGAGACCGTCGGCCCCCACGCCGGTGCCCCGGGCACAGACCTCCCGGATGAGCTCCGGCGTCCACCGCGCGACGGGGTGGGTCCGACCGTCGGCCATGACGAAGTCGTTGCCCGACCCCGACATCTTATAGATCACGATGCCGTTTCCGGCCATGCCTGCAATGTAGTATGGAGGTGCTTTCCGCTACAGACGCCGGAAGAGGGCCTTGAGGCGGAGCCGCCAGACCATCCAGATCGCCTCACGCACGATGGCGCCCGACATCTTGCTCGTTCCCTCCACCCGGTCCACGAACACGATGGGGATCTCGACGATGCGGAAACCGCCGCGCCAGGCGCGGAAGCTCATCTCGATCTGGAAGGAGTAGCCGTTGGAGTGCACGGCGTTCAGGTCGATGGCCTCCAACACCTTGCGGCGGAAGCACTTGAAGCCTCCGGTGGCATCGTAGATCCGGTGCCCGGTGACCACCTTGGCATAGATATTGGCGAAGTAGCTGAGCAGCAGCCGCGTCATGGGCCAGTTCACTACGGTGACGCGCCCCTCGAGATAGCGGGAGCCGAGGACCAGGTCGGCGCGTTGCGCGGCGTCGAGAAACTGGGTGAGGTGCTTGGGATCGTGCGAGTGATCCGCATCCATCTCGAACACGTACTCGTAATCACGCTCGAGCGCCCAGCGGAAGCCGGTGAGGTAGGCCGTGCCGAGGCCCAGCTTCCCTTCCCTGTGCAGCACGTGCACGCGGCCGTCTTCCGCGGCCATCTCGTCGGCCAGCTTGCCAGTCCCGTCGGGCGAGTTGTCGTCGATCACGAGCACTTCGAGCCGCTCGTCCTGCGCGAGGATCTCCGGCACGATGCGCGGCAGGTTCTGCGCCTCGTTGAAGGTCGGGACGATCACCAGCGCACGCTCAGACACGGGTCTTCCTCAGTCGCAGTACCTGGGGCAGCACCAGTCCGACGGCCACCAGCGCGAGACTCAGCAGCGAGGCCAGCCTGCCGCTCCGATAGTCGGCGCTCTCGAACTCGAGCTCCACGATTTCGGTCCCCGCCCGAACAGCCACGGCGATCAGCGAGCCGTTTGCCCTGGCCACGGGCGCTTCGACCCCATCCGCGGTTGCCCGCCAGTCGGGGTACCAGTTCTCGCTCACCACGACGAAACCGTCTCCAGGGGCTGCCGGTTCCAGGCGCAGCCGCATCCTCCCAGGCTCCCACGCCGCGACCGTCACCGAGACCTGCGCGGTGTCCGGGAACTCCGACCCCCACCCCCGATCCACGGCGGCGTCCACCGCCAATAGCACGACCCCGTTGGGGTCAAAACCCGACGTCGGATCGGCGATCACGGCGACCGCCTGCTCGTCCTCCACCCGCATCGCCGCGGTGACGAACCGAGCGTATGGCTGGACGTCCTGCCGCTCGTACAGGTCCGCCAGGATGCCCGAGGACGCCCTGACGCCGCTCACGATTGGCTCATACCCCGGGATCCCGCCCATGCGCTGCTGCATCTCCGTCGGCAGCAGCACGTACCGCACGGCGAGCATGTCCCACAGCCGGAAGCTGACCAGGTTGCCCCATCGGTTCTTGCCGCCCAGGAGCTCGTCGAAGGCGTGCAGCTCGTTGCCGTGATGCCCCAAGAGCTGTGGCACACCGAAGCCCATGAGCGAGGAGCCCGGATAGACCTCCGCACCCGGGACATTGAACACGCGGTAGGGCCCGGAGGTCGCCTGCAGCTGCTCGATCAAAGGATCGGGCCGGTGCAGCTCCTGGTGCACCCGGCTGTACACCCAGAACGGTTGAGCGTTGCGCCACAGGTCGGCCCCGACCAGTAGCGGTAGGCCGAGGCAGAGGGCGGCGAGGGGAATCTTGCCGCGGGCGAAGCCCACGGCCAGCGCCCCCAGCGCGATGAGGGCGACCCCGCTCACAAACGCGCCCCAGCGGATCACGCCCTGCGCCGCTTCCGCCCGCATGGCCGGCCCCCGCGCGATGCCCTCCAGCGGGAGCGCCAGGGCCTTGGCGAATCCGCCGACGACGCCCACGAGCGCCAGCAATGCCACCGCCGCGCCGACGGCGAGCCATGCCGTCTGGTGTCCCCTCGTCTCCCCCCGCTCCACGCGCTCGGCGCCGAAGGCGGCGAGCGCGGCCACCACGAAGCCCACGACGTAGAAGGCCATCCCCGGCGCCCGCGTCTGCTTCACGAACGGCATCACGGCCCACCAGAGCCGGTAGAACGGCGTGGAGTCGCTCAGGCTCACGAGCAGGAAGAGCACCCCGATCGCGCCCAGCCAGGCGGCGAGACGGCGCCGCGGGCCCAGCGCGCCCAGCACCGCCAGCGCGACCACGGGAAGCCCGAGGTACTCCGAGTGGAGCTTGATGAAGTTGGAGCCCCAGTAGACCTCGCGATCGCCGGCGAAGCGCGCGAGCAGGAACTCCGGCAGGTGCTCCCAGGGGATACCGTACGAGGCCGACGCGGCGAATCCACCGTACCCTTCGGCGCGCGGCGAGTAGGGGAGGTAGTGATAGAACGGGAGGATCTGGATCAGTGCGATCCCGAACCCCACGGCGACCGCCGCCAGTGCGAGGGCGAGTCCAGTCACCCGCTCCCGTGGCGGCCGCCGCTCCTCTTCGCCGAACGTGAGATACAGCGCAAACACGCCGGCCACGATCAGCAGGTAGTACACCATCTGGTAGTGGGGGCTCAGCAGCGAGAGCCCCACCGAGAGCGCCAGCAGCGCGTACCCTTCGAAGCGCCGCTCGCGAATGGCGAGCACGAGCGCGAGGAGCGCGAGCGGGAGCAGCGCGCTCACGAACAGCTTGCCGTCGTGCCCCGGTGAGACGAGGGTGCCGACGACGCCGGTGAGCTGATAGGCCACACCACCGACCACGCCGCCCGTCCAGCTGACCGCGAGCCGCCGCAGCAGCAGGTACGTGAAGAAACCGGCCAGCAGGTAGTGGAGGACGAAGCCGAGGTTCATTGCGGCCGCAGTGGGCATCACGAGCCGCAGCCAGGCGGTGGGATAGAAGATGTCCCCGTGCTGCGCGGCGACGAAAGGCAGCCCTCCAAAGATCTCCGGGTTCCACAGCGGCACGTGCCCCGTGGCCCGCCACTGCTCCGCCATCCACGCGCGGAAGGCGTAGCCGGTGGCGTACTGGTCGCTCCAGGGACCTGCCAGGAACTGGCCCGTGAGCATGGGAAGCGACAGGATCGCCACCCCGAGCAGCAGCACTGCGAAGGCCGCGAGATGTGGTCGCGGCGGCTCAAACGGCTTGGCCGTCACTACCCCCCTCCTTGGATCGAGCGCCGAGCGCCAGTGCCGCGAGGGCCGCGCACAGCTCCGTGACCGTGAGCAGGATTCGCGAGGCGACGCTCAACGCCACGGCCCCCCCGCTCCCGATGAGCGGTGTGAGCATGGCCACGAACACCAGCTCTCGCACTCCCACACCGCCCGGCGCAAACAGCGCCAGCAGGCCTACAATGTAACCAGCCGCGAATACGCCGATCGCGGCGGGGAGCGACACGGCGACCTCTCCGAATAGCCCCCGCGCCAGCAACCAGAAGGCGACGCCGTAGGCCGCCCACCCCAGCAGCGTGATCGCCCCCGCGGCCAAGGCGGTTCCCGGAGCGAGCGCACGGAACTCCGCCTCCGGGCGCAACAGCCCCGCCGCCCGCTCGACGAGCGGCCGGCTCGTGAGCACCCCCACGGCACCCAGCGCCAGCACGGCCGCGATCACGAGCTGCAGCGGCGAGACCACCCCCGGAGCGAACACGGCGACCACGCTCGCGCCGGTGCCCACCGCCAGGGCCTGCATCGCGAGCGCGGAGCCGGCGGCCGCCCACCCACTCACACCGGCCCGCTGCGCCAGCACGGCAAGCCCCGCAACGCTCCACACCTTGCCCGGCAGATAGCGCCCCATGTTCGAGAGGCACCAGATCCGCACGGCGGGACGGTAGGCCAGCGTTTCCCCCCACCCCAGGATGATCCGGCGCCACGCCTCGATGAGCAGCACGTAGGTCAGCCACACCGTGAGCGCCGCCAGCACGATGGGGCCGGCGTGGAGATCGAGCGCGATCTCCAGCGCGCGGAACTCATCCCAGTACCGGACCAGCGCACGCGCCACGAACCCGGCGACCAGCAGCGCGAGCACGACCTGCCCCACCCACATCCAGCGCCTACGCATAGACGAGCCGATCGTACAGGCTGTCGAACCGCTGCGCCACCCGCTGAGGATCGAAGCGCTCCCTCAGCGCGGCGCCCAGGCTGGTCGCCAACGATCGGGCTGCGGGGTTGTCGAGCAGCTCTCCGATGGCGTGCGCCATCGCGCCCGCATCGCCGGCGTCCACCAGCCGACCGGCTCCCTCCGTCGGAACGATGTCGGTCACGCCACCCCCGGAGCGCGTCGCCACCACCGGAATGCCGAGGATCAGCGCCTCCGCCGCCGCCAGTCCGAGACCCTCGCCTACGGCGGGAAAGGCGAAGACGTCGGCGTCCCCGATGGCGCGCGCGAGATCCTGGGGCTTCACCTCGCCCACGAACCGCGTGGTCGCCGTGATGCCGAGGCGCTCCGCGTGCTCCTCGAGCGCGCCGCGCAGCGGACCATCCCCGACGACGGTGAGGGGGACGGCCTTGCCCTGCTCCTTGAGGCGCGCGACGGCTTCCAGCAGCAGATCCACGCGCTTCTGCGCCACGAGCCGCCCGACGGTGATCACTCCCCCACCGCCTGCACTGGGCCGCGACAACCGGACCAGGTCAGCCGGCATCGGCTGCACCAGCATCGCTTCCGCATCCAGACCCGCCACCGCCGCGGCGCGCTCCGCCAGGAACGACGACACCGCCGTCACGGCGGCCGCACCCTGGAGCACCCGCCGCGCCAGTGCCCGAGCGATGCCGGAGCGCTCCAGGACGGCGACGTCGGTCCCGTGCAGCGTGACCACGTAGGCCGGACCCCGGTCCATCGAGGCGAGCCATGCGCTCACCCCACCGGGCACCCACCAGTGCGCGTGCACCAGATCGACGCGGCCGGCCCGCGCCGCGCGGCGCACCGCGCGAGCCATGGCGAACATCAGCCTGCCGGCAGCCAGCTTGCCGCCGAGCGATCCCACCGCATCGACCATCGTGCCACGGTAGGCGAGCGTCTCGCGCCTTGGTGCGGCATATCGCACGCGGTTCACCGGGATCCCGTGCCGCGCGTCGTGTCCCCCCTTCCCCGCATCGGAGGGGGCCACCACGGAGACGGCGTGTCCCCGTTCCCCGAGTGCCACCGCAAGGCGCTCGATGAACGCCCCCGCCACGTCCCCGTCCCAACGGGGATACGCGTGCGTGACGAAGAGGATGTGCACCGCGGGATCAGGACGGCGGGGCCGGCGGCTCGCTACTCACCCCGGGTTCGACGGCGCAGCTCGGTGCGCAGCTCCTCCACCGACCGCTCCAGACCGCGCAGCTCCTCGCGGGCGCCGGCCAGCAGCTCGCCCACGAAGCCGAAGCCGAAGAGGGCGATGCCGGAGATTACGAGCACCATCACCAGGTCGAGCAACGGTCGGAACCCGATCCCGTACCCGAAACGCAGGATGAGCGCGAACACGCCCACTAGGAATCCGAGCAGGAACAGGATGCCGCCCGAGATGCCGAAGAACAGCAGGGGCTTGCGGCCGAACCGCAGCTGGAACCACACGGAGAGCAGGTCCATGGCGCCGACCGGGATGCGGCCGAGGCCGAACTTCGATTCCCCCGCACGACGCGGGAGCAGGGTTACGGGTCGTTCGGTCACTTGGAATCCGTCGGTGGCCGCGATCACCACCATGAATCGGTGCCAGTCGGGGCGTGCCGGAACCACGCCCATCACCTCTCGCCGATACGCCTTCACCGCGTTGAGGTCGGTGACGCGGATACCGAACAGCCAGCGGCAGATCCGGTTGTACACGCCCGAAATGAAGGCCTTCTCGTAGTCGCCCTGCTTCGCGCCGGTCACGATATCCGCCTCCCCGGCACGAATTGGGTCTACCAGGCTCGGGATCTCCCGCGGCAGGAATTGGAGATCCGCAGGATAGAACACGAAGATTTCGCCGCAGGCTGCGTCTCCCGCCGAGCGGAGCGCCTCGGCAATCCCGCGCCGCGACCGGTGCGTGACCACGCGCAGGAAGCCGTACTCCGACTGCAGCGCGTCGAGCACGGCGGGCGTGTCGTCACCGCTGCCGTCATCCACCACCACGACCTCGCAGGCGTACGGCACCTCGCGCAGCGCCTCGGCGCATTGCCGGACGAACTCGGGGAGATTCTCGGCCTCGTCCTTGGCGGGGACGAGCACGCTGACTTCCGCTTCGTTGCCTCGTGCCAGGGTCATACGCGCTTCCGCATTCTGGCGGGAAGGATACCCAGTTGCTCTCGATACTTCGCCACCGTCCGCCGGGCGATGCGGACGCCGCGCTGCTTGAGCTGCTCGACGACCGCGGCGTCGGTGAGCGGGCGGCCCGGATCTTCGTCCGACAAGATCTTCGCGATCTGCGCCTTGACGGCGCGCGAGCTGGCATCCTCGCCCGTGGTGGTCCCGAGGCTACTGGAGAAGAAGAACTTGAGCGGGTACACGCCGCGGGGGGTCTGCACGTACTTCTGGCTCGTCACGCGACTCACCGTCGACTCGTGCATTTCCACGACTTCGGCCACCTCCCGCAGGGTGAGCGGCTTGAGCTGCTCCACCCCTTTCTCGAAGAACTCCCGCTGACGGTCTACGATGAAGTGCATCACCTTGAGCATCGTCTGGCGACGCTGCTCGATGGCCTGGATCAGCCACGTGGCGCTGTTCAGTTTCTGCGTGATGAACTCGCGGTTCTCACCCACGAACTTCTTCTTGTCGCCCGCGATGTCCTGGTAGACCTTGCTGATTCGCAGCCGTGGCACCCCCCCGTCGTTCAGAAACACGCGGTACTCCCCATCGATCTTCTGCACCACGAGATCGGGAACCACATACTCCTCACCGCTCTGCGCGAATTGCAGGCCCGGCTTGGGATCCAGCCGCGCCAGCTCGTCGGCCGCTGCCTGCACCGCCTTCGGCTCGACGCCGTATCGCTTGGCCAGCTCCGTCCAGCGGTGGTTGATGAGATCATCGAACGCCTCGCTCACCAGACGGTACGCCAGCGACGGTTCCTCCTCGCCCCCGTCAAGCTGTAGCAGCAGGCATTCCCTCAAGTCGCGCGCAGCGATGCCGGGGGGGTCGAGGCGTTGCATGATGCGCAGCATTTCCTCGGCCTCCTCCATCACGTACGGCTGGCTCGTGTCGTCGTCGGCCTCGCTCTGCCAGCCACCGCTGTTCGCGCCCTGCAGAATCTCCTCGAGCGTGGCGCGCAGGTAGCCGTCGTCCCCGATGTTCCCGACGAACTCGTCGGCGAAGAGAAGCTGCCGCTCCGTGAGATCGAGCATCTGGAGCTGGTCGCGCAGGTGATCCGCCAGCGAGCGCATCTCGACCGCCACGGGTCGATAGAGCTCGCGCTCCTCGTACTCGGGCCGGGCGCCGCCCACCTCGAAGCCGTCCAGAATGATGTCCTCCCAGTCGACCTCGTCGGTGGAGTCCTTCTCGGGCTTCTCCGCCTCTTCCTCCGACGCCTCCACCGGATCGGGCTCATCGCTCTCGGCGAGCTCCAAAAAGGGGTTGATCTCGAGTTCCGCCTTGAGATGCTGTTGCAGATCCAGCAGGGGCATGTACAGCAGATCCATCGCCTGGTACAGGCGAGGATTCATCCGCAGCTCTTGCCTCAGAGCCGCACTCTGCTGCAACGAGGTCTTCACACCACCGCTCCCAGTCGATCCCTCAGCCGTGCGGTGAGCGTGGGCCCGAGATACAGGTCCGCCACCTTGTCGTTGAACACCAGCTCCCGCACCGTCCCGGACACCTGGACCCTGCCCTCGAACATGATGTACGCCCGGTCCACGATGTCGAGCGTCTGTTCCACGTTGTGGTCGGTGATGAGGACACCGATGCCGCGGCGCCGCAGCCCGGCCACGATCGTCTGAATGTCGGCCACCGCGATCGGGTCCACACCCGTGAACGGCTCGTCGAGCAGCAGGAACTTGGGCCGTGTCACCAGCGCGCGGGTGATCTCGAGGCGGCGCCGCTCACCTCCGGAGAGCTTGTACGCCCGCGTGTCACGGAGGTGCTTGATGGAGAGATCGTCCAGCAGATCGTCGAGCCGCTCCCGACGCTCAGCGTCGGACAGCGGCAACGTCTCGAGGATCGCCATGACGTTGTCTTCCACAGTGAGCTTCCGGAAGATCGACGGCTCCTGGGCCAGATAGCCGATCCCCAGCCGGGCGCGCTGGTACATCGGAAGCGACGAGATGTCGTTCCCGTCGAGGTGGATGCGGCCCGCCTCCGGCCGGACCAGACCCACCATCATGTAGAACGACGTGGTCTTCCCCGCACCGTTGGGACCGAGGAGGCCCACGATCTGCCCCTGGTTCACCTCCAGGTCCACGTTGTCCACAACCCGGCGGCGGCGGTACGACTTGGTGAGGCCCTTGGCCACGAGGGTGCTCCCCATCGCGGCCGCCGCCGTACTCAGGCCTTCGGCGGCCTTCAGGGCCGTGAGCGCCATCTCCATCAGCTCGCCGCGCGTCGCCGAGGCTTCCGGCTGCACCCAGCGCCACAGCTCCTCTCGCAGCCGTACCGCGTCCTCGTCGCCCGGGCTCGGCGGCAGGGACTCGAGCACTCCGGCGCCGGCCAGCCGCGGCAGCACCGACGTCTGCAAGTGGCGCCGCGCCTCGTCGACCGAGAGCGTACCGCGCTGCCGGGTCGCTTCTCCGTATTCGCGGCGGTGCAGCTCGAGGTGGTGCTCCCGATACGCTATGGCGAGGTCACGAAAGGTTGCGCTGCCGCGCTCGTCCGCCCGGTCGAGCAGCGCCGCCACTGCGAGCGGTAGCGATGGATCACGCCCGGCCAACTCCTGCCGCAACACCTTGATCACGGGCGCCTCCTCCCGGCAGGCTCCAGGTACACGCCGTCCGCCGCCTCGAGGACGTCCACCCGCTCGAGCATGTCCTCGCGGAAGTGGGCGGTGATGCGCTTGCCTCGGGAGTAATTGATCGAGGGCGGGCCAATCCGCAAGGGACTCTCATAGATGTTGTAGAAGGCCTGTGCGCTGCCCCGCGCCTCCAGCAACACGATGATGCGGCGCCCCGACGGCGCATCGTCGAACCGCGCCACGAGGGTGTCGCCAGCCATCCAGTCCGGCTCGACACTGAGCGTGTCCAGCATCGACGTGGCCTTCGCGATCCCGAAGCTGCGCACCTCGGTCAACAGCTGGTCGGGGCTGTCGATGGCCAGCGAGTCGGCCTCGATGGCGTACTGCGCCGACCGAGCCCACGAGCGCGTCGAATCACCCCACACTGAGCCACCCTGCACCATGTCCTCCGCCACATTGAACTCGATCGTGTCACCCGCGACACGCCACTCCGCGCTGCGTGCACGCGCGTTGCGCTGCGCCTGGACCCAGCTCAGCTCGTCATCCGTCAGCCGGAACGCCACGCGATCCCCCGAGATCGTGTACCCTCCCGAATCGGTGCCCGCCACCTGGGCGTGCCCGATGAGCACGCCACGCCCGAGGTTCATCTCGAGGGTGGCGCTGTCGCCCACCGCCGCGAAATCCTCGCGGTCGATGGTCACGTCCCCGCCCGCCCAGGCGTCCGAGTCGCCCTGCAGTCGCACATGGTCGCCGCGAATGACGTATGGCACCGCGCTCGGATCGCGCGTGGGCCGGTACTCGACGAGCGGGCGGTCGACGGCGTAGAGCTCCGACGTGTCACGCAGGCCGGTCACGGCGCGCAGGTAGAGGAGATTGGGACCCTCCAACACCGCACCGGTCGACTGGTTCTCGAGGCGCACGCTGCCGTAGGCCTCGAGACGCTCCGCCGTCGGATGGTAGCGGGCCCGGTCTGCATCCAAGAACACCGTGGAATCCTGGAACCGAACCGACCCGATGAACTCCATGAGATCCTGTTCCGAGAACCAGGCGACGCTGTCCGCCTGCATGGTGGTCGGTTGGTCGAGACAGCGCGCGAACACGCCACCGCCCCCGAACTGGTGGAATTGCCCGGGAGCGATCTCGACGTGCCGCCCGATCCGCGCGCTGTCCAGCTGTGGCCGGCACGTGCTGGGGCCCTGCGCCCTCCCGACGTGCGGCAGCGCGAGGAACGTCACCAGCAGCGCACCGATCCGGGCCGGGCCCATCGTTATCTCCTCACGTCCAGCTCGCCCACCCGTCCACTCCGCGGGTTTTGCGTCTCCACGTTGGTGAAGTTGGGATCGGCCGTGAAGCCGTCACCCTCGAGGTGCTGATCCGGAGCATCGAAGACGAAGGCCTCGGGCCCCGCGATGGTGTCTTCGCGGCGGACGTAGCGCAGGATCGTCGTTGTCAAAACGCGGTCGTCCGGCGTCTCGGCGACGACGTCGCCGCGAGCCTCCATGTCCCCGGTGCGCCAGTCGTACGTCCCGTCGTTTGCGGTCACCGTCGAGGTGAGCTCGCCCTCCGGCGAGTAGAAGCGTACCTGCAGACCATAGAGGAGGGCGGTCTGCGTCCCCTGGTAGAGGAACGCCGTGTCGGCGGTGAGTCGGGCGCGGAACACGCCGTCGACGGTCACGTTGTGCTCGAATCCATAGAGCACCTGGTCGGCCGTGTCCTGGGCCGCCAGGGTCGTCGGCGGCTCGCCGCTCCCCTTGCACGCGGCCGCGGCGAGCAGCAGGCCGCCGGCCACCACGTACGGGGCTACGTTCAACGTGACCACGGCACGGCTCCCTTCTCTCGTGCGGCGTGCCACACGTCCAGCGCACGCTCGACTAGGGGAACGAGGTCGCCCAGCGGCCACATGCTGGCGCCGTCACTCGGCGCGGTCTCGGGAGCGGGATGCGTCTCCAAGAAGAACCCGTCCGCCCCCGCGCCCGCGGCGGCGAGGAGGAGCGGCGGAATCTGCTCCCGATCGCCGCCGCTCACGCCACCCACCCCCTGCCCCGGACGCTGCACGGCGTGGGTGGCGTCGAACAGCACCGTCGCGCCCGTCACCCGCTTGAGCCGCTGGAAGTTCCGCATGTCCACGACGAGGTCGCCATACCCGAAGAACGTGCCCCGTTCCGTCACCGCGACGTCCGACGCGCCTGCGTTGCGCACCTTCTGCACCGCGCCATGCATGGCCTCCGCCGACATCCACTGTCCCTTCTTGATGTTGACGGGCCGGCCGGTGGCTCCGACCGCTCGCAGCAGATCGGTCTGCCGACAGAGGAACGCCGGCACCTGGAGTGCATCCACGACCTCGGCGGCTCGCTCCGCCTGCCATGCCTCGTGTACGTCGCTGAGCACCGGCAAGCCGCTCTCCTCTCGCACCCGCGCCAACGCCTCGAGCCCCCGCTCGATGCCCGGTCCCCGCGGGGCCGCGCCGCTGGCCCGGTTGGCCTTGTCGAAGCTCGCTTTGTACACGACACGAAGGCCGAGCTTCGAGGACAGCTCGGCCAACTGGGCGGCGATCACGCGGTTGATCGCATCACTCTCCACCACGCACGGGCCCGCGACGAGCATCGGCGCCGGTGACCAGAAGGTCGTCATGTCACGCGCGCGTCCCCGCCAGCTCCTCGCGCGACGCCTGCTGCTTCTTCCGCTCGAGCGCCGCCTTCACGAATCCCGCGAACAGTGGGTGTGGCTGCATCGGCCGCGACTTGAGTTCAGGATGGAACTGGCAGCCGATGAACCACGCGTGCTCGGGTAGCTCGATGATCTCCACCAGCGCGCCATCGGGCGACAGCCCCGTGCAGCGCATCCCGTACTCCGCGAGGACGTCCCGGTACGCGTTGTTCACCTCGTAGCGGTGCCGGTGCCGCTCGCTGACTTCGTCGGCGCCGTAGATCTGCGCCGCCCGCGACCCGTGCTTCAGCTGGCAGGGGTACGCCCCGAGGCGCATCGTGCCGCCCATGTCCTCGACGTTGCGTTGAGATTCCAGCAGGGAAATGACCGGATTCTCGCACTCGGCCTCGAACTCACTCGAATTCGCCTCCGGGAGCTGGCACACGTTGCGCGCGAATTCGATCATCGCCACCTGCAGCCCCAGACAGATCCCGAAGAACGGCAGCTGATGCTCGCGGGCCCAGCGCACGGCCTCGACCATTCCCTCGATCCCGCGCTCTCCGAACCCTCCCGGGACGAGCAGCGCGTGATAGTCGCCCAGCAGCTTGCCGGCCGCTTCCTGGTCCTTGAACGCGTCGCTCGAGATCCAATCCAGGTCCACGCCCACGTCGTTTGCCGCGCCGCCGTGGATCAGCGACTCGTGAATCGACTTGTACGCGTCGGTGAGTTCCGTGTATTTCCCCACGATCGCAATGCGCACGCGGTCGCGCGGGGCCAGGATCTTCTGGACCATCGCGCCCCACGGCCGCAGATCAGGGTCCTTCACATCGAGCCCCATCCGGTCGCACACGAGCTTGTCGAGCTTCTGCTTGTGGAACAGCAGCGGGATCTGATAGATGGTTTCGACGTCGCGGCTCTCGACCACGAAGTCGTGATCGACGTTGCAGAACAGTGCGATCTTGCGCTTGATGCTCTCGGAGAGCGGGCGGTCGCTACGGCAGATGAGGGCGTCGGGCTGAATCCCGATCTCCATGAGCTCCCGCACCGAGTGCTGCGTCGGCTTGGTCTTGAGCTCGCCCGAGGCGGCGATGTACGGCACGAGGGTGAGGTGGATGAAGAAGGCGTTGTCCCGGCCCACCTCCTGGCGGAACTGTCGGATCGCCTCGAGGAACGGCAGCGATTCGATATCGCCCACGGTGCCGCCGATCTCGGTGATCACCACATCGTGCTCCGGAGCCAGCCGGCGCACGGCCGACTTGATCTCGTCGGTGATGTGGGGAATCACCTGGACCGTGCCGCCCAGGAACTCGCCGCGTCGCTCCTTCGTGATGACCGAGAGATACACCCGGCCGGTGGTCACGTTGTTCACCTGCGCCAGGGAGCGCTCGATGAAACGCTCGTAGTGCCCCAAGTCGAGATCGGTCTCGGCCCCGTCATCGGTCACGTACACCTCGCCGTGCTGGTACGGCGACATCGTGCCCGGATCCACGTTGATGTACGGATCGAACTTCTGGATCGTGACCTTGAGCCCGCGCTCCATGAGCAGTCGCCCGAGCGACGCAGCGGCAATGCCCTTCCCCAACGAGGAGACCACGCCGCCGGTCACAAAGATGTACTTCGTGCTCATCGCCCCACCCTTTGGCTCATCGTGTCCGCGTAACGCTCAGCCGCTGCCAGATCCTCGTCGGTGTCGACACTCGGCGCCGCCGGCACATCGATCTGGCCCACGCCGATCGGAATGCCGTACGCCAGCGGCCGCACCTGCTCCAGCCCCTCGGCCCGCTCCTCGGCCGCCTCGGGCAGCGCCGCCCACCGGAGCAGCGCCCGCCGCTCATAGGCGTAGATGCCGATGTGGTGTCGCACCACGACCTCACAAGACCACGCCGCCGACGCCGGAAGCGCTCTCGAGAACCGGAGCGCGTGGCCGCGGCCGTCCACGACCACCTTCACCCGATGCGGGTTGGTGAGGTCGTCGGCCGCGAGCGGCGCGGCGGCGGTGCCGATCGGATCGCCACCCTGGACGCGCTCGACCGCTCCCTCGACCGCCGCCCGGGCCAAGAACGGCTCATCGCCCTGGAGGTTCAGCACCGCGTCGAATCGGGCGAAGCGGGCCATCCCGGCAACGGCCGCGACCCGCTCCGTGCCGGAACGCAGCGCCGGATCGGTGAGCACGCCCTCCACGCCCAGGGGGGCCACCGCGTCGACGATGCGCTGATCGTCCGTGGCCACCACGACCTCCTGCGCCACCCCCAGCTCGAGCGCGCGCCGCGTCACCAGGCGCACCAGGGGTTCGCCGGAGAGGAGACGAAGGGGCTTGTGGGGAAGTCGCGTCGAACCGAGACGGGCCGGAATCACACAGAGGAGTTGCACGGCGAAAACTAACATCGCCCCGGGGTCTCTGTCAAAACTCGTGCCAAGCCGGGCCGGGCCGGCGACGTACCGTATAACCTATTGCCCGATAATCGCTTAGATGGCTGGGGCGCATCCCTGGCGAACGCGCGGGGGGACCGGTGTGGGTGCGGCGGGCTACCCGCGCCCGCTCTCTGCTGTCACGATCTCGAGGAAGTTCTGGATGATCTGCTTGCCCGCGTCGGTGGCGATCGACTCTGGATGGAACTGGACTCCGTAGACGGGCAGCTCGCGATGCTCCAACCCCATGATCTCACCCCCGTCGGGAGTAGGCTCCGTCCAGGCGGTCACCACGAGCTCCGCCGGCAGGCTGGCGCGCTCCACCACGAGCGAGTGGTACCGCATGGCGGTGAGGGGCGACGGCACGCTCCGGAACACGCCGTGCGCGGTGTGAGCCACCGGCGACGTCTTGCCGTGCATCAGGTGCCCGGCCGGCACGATGCGCCCGCCGAACGCCTCCGCCACGGCCTGATGCCCGAGACAGACGCCCAGCATGGGCCGCCGGCCGGCCAGCGCCCTGATGAGCGGCACGCTGATGCCGGCGTCCCGCGGCTGCCCAGGGCCCGGTGAGATCACGACCCCGGCCGGTCCGAGTGCCTCGACCTCGTCGACACTGACCTGGTCGTTGCGTCGCACGACCGGCTCCGCCCCCAACTCCCCCAGGTACTGGACCAGGTTGTAGGTGAAGGAGTCGTAGTTGTCGAGGACGAAGATCATCAGGCGCGTGGGTGGTAGTTCTTGTGCACGCTGCGCAGGTACTCACGGTCCACGTGCGTATAGATCTGGGTGGTGGAGAGGTCGGCGTGCCCCAGCATCTCTTGCACCGCCCGGAGATCGGCGCCGCCTTCCAGCAGATGCGTGGCGAACGTGTGGCGCAGCGTGTGGGGGCTCACGCGCTTGTCCAACCCGGCGCGCTGCGCACAACGCTTGATGATGGACCACGCCCCCACCCGCGTCAGGGGTCGACCCCGGGCGTTGAGAAAGAACCTCGCCTTCGTCTCGCCGCGATCCAGGGTGGGACGGATCTCGCGCGCGTAGAGCGCCGCGGCCCCGAGCGCGCGGCGGCCTATGGGCACGAGCCGTTCCTTGCCTCCCTTCCCCAGCACTCGGACGAGCGCGTCGTCGTACCAGATGTCCTGCATCCCGAGCGAGACGAGCTCGGAGACGCGCACGCCCGTGGCATAGGCGACTTCGAGGAGCGCGCGGTCCCTCCATGCCAGCGCCTCGTCGGGGTTGGGAGCCGACAGCAGCGCCTCGAGCTCATCGTGCGACAACACCTCGGGCAGCTTGCGCCACGCCTTGGGCATCTCCAGCCGATCGCTGGGGTCCCGTATCGCGTGTCCCTCGGCCACCAGGAACCGAAAGTAGGTGCGGGAGGACGATATCTGCCGCCGGATGCTGGCGGGCGCGAGGCCGAGGTCCTTGAGGTGGTACACGAACTCGCGCAGCAGCCGCGGCGAGACTCCGTCGGGGTCCTTCACCCCGCGCGAGACGGCGTAAACGGCCAGCCGTCGTACGTCGCGCGTGTAGTTGTCCACCGTGTGCGGACTGTTCCCGCTCTCGAGCGCGAGGAAGTCCTGGAATCCCTCCACCCAGAAGGCGCGATCGAGATCAGCCTGCAGCGCCGTCGTCACGTCACTCTCGCTCGGTCGGGATGGCATGTTCGTCGGTGTGCCAGTGGCGCCGCCCAACCACGACGACCCACGCCACGAACCCCGCGAACAGCACGGCCACGGCCACGATGCCCCAGTTGAGCCCCACGAGAATGCGCGCGACGTCCTCCAACCGGCCGGCGAGGCGGGACACCGTGAACACCAGCACGCCATACCAGATCGCGGACGCCACGGCCATCGGGATGACCGCCCTGGGCCAGCTCAGGTGCGCGATCCCGGCGAAGGCCGGCACCACCACCCGCACGCCCGGCACGAAACGGCTGAGGAAGATCCCGCCGGACCCGTAGCGTCGGTACAGTCGCTCGATGCGGCGCAGCCGCCTCGGATGGAGGAGTCGTCGCCCCAGGCCCCCGGTGAAGAACTGCCGACCCAGGGTGCGGCCCGTCAGGTACACCGCGACCGCCCCACCCACGTTGGCACTCCAGGTGATGCCGAAGACGGCGTTGGCCGAAAGCGTCCCTTTTTGGGACAGGTACGCCCCCAGCGCCGCGGCCGTGTCCGCAGGCACGGGCGGGAAGATGTTCTCCACCGCCGAGAGGCACCCGATGGCCCAGTAGATCCACGCAGGCGGCAGGCCGAGCAACCACTGCAGGACCTGGTCGAGCAGGTTACGCGCCTCCGAGCGACGCGACCGCGAAGACCTGCAGCCCCTTGCCCCGCCCCACCGAGTCCATCTTCTCGTTGGTCTTGGCCTTGACGGAGACCGCCGTCACGGGCAGGCCGAGCGCGCGGGACAGGTTGTCGCGCATCTCGTCGATGTGCGGCGCGAGCTTGGGCTCCTCGGTCACGACCGTGGCGTCCACATTGACGATCGTGTAACTCGCCGCGAGGATGCGTCGCTTCACCTCGCGGAGCAACTGCATCGAGTCGGCACCCTTCCAGCGCTCGTCCGTGTCTGGGAAGAGCCGGCCGATATCCCCCATGGCGGCGGCCCCCAGCAGCGCGTCGATGACCGCGTGCGCGACCGCATCGCCGTCGGAGTGGCCCTTCAGCCCCTTGGAGTGCTCGATCGTCACGCCGCCCAGGATCAGCGGGCGGTTCTGCACGAACAGGTGCGAGTCGAATCCGATTCCGAAGCGTTGGCGCATGGCAGGATGATAGGCGGTTCTTCGAGGGGGCGGAAGGGCATCGACCGGCGAAACGATACCGCAGTGCCGGCCAGCCCGCCGTCCGACCCTTGCCCGAACTAGCTCCGCGCACCATCGTCTCTCCGATGCCGCTCGAGCCCGACCAACAGTTCCTCGCGCTCCAGGAAGCACTGGCCGGGCGCTACTCCCTCGAACGGGAGTTAGGCCGGGGCGGCATGGGGATCGTGTACCTCGCCCGCGAGGTGCGACTCGACCGTCCGGTGGCACTCAAGCTGCTGCCGCCCGAGCTCGCGCTCCACCCCACCCTGCGCGAGCGCTTCCTGCGTGAGGCGCGCACGGCCGCCAAGCTGTCCCACCCCAACATCGTGCCGATCTTCGCGGTGGATGAGGTGGGCGAGTTCGTGTTCTTCGCCATGGCCTACATCGAGGGCGAGACGCTGCGCGACAAGCTGAA
>CP070716.1:0-53306 GCA_020350425.1 Gemmatimonadota bacterium | reverse complement strand
CGAGGCCGCGCCGCTCCGCGAGGGCGCGCATCTCGCTCCGCATGGCGGAGACGATCTTCTCCGGGGCCTTCTCCCCTCCTCCGGTCACCGGCGTCGCCGCACCGATCGAGGACGCCGGCGTCATGTAGATGGAATCGGCGGCCAGCGCGATGATCGCCCCCGCGCTCCACGCGTGGGTGTTCACGAGGGCGTAGATGGGCAGCTCGCTGCCGGTCACCGCCTTGACGATCTGCTGGGCGGCGTCGATGCGGCCGCCGGGCGTGTCGATATCCAGCACGATCACAGCGGCGCCCGCCGTGTGCGCTTCCTCGATCGCGCGCTCGACATAGGGAGCCAGGCCCAACTCGATCGTGCCCGTGACCGGAATGCGGTACACCAGCACCTGCTGGGCCGAGGCCGGTACGGGCTGCGCAGCTAGAAGGGCGGTCGCCAGCGCAACGGGCCAACGAGACACAGCGTCCCCCGCGTGAAGGTCGTCGTTGGAAGTTAGGCGAGGGGGGAGAGTCGCGAAATGCCTTGGGGGAGATACTCTGCGGCCTGCTGAGCCCGGGCTTAGCGTGGTCCCGCTCGTCCCCTCCCGACGAGATGCTTGCCTGGCGACAAGGCGCTCAGCAGGCCACAGTGTATTCCTGCACATCTCCGACGGAAAATCCGTGCCATCAGTCACAAGACGTCTAAAGCATTGCTAGACAACTGGTTAGGATTTACCCCGTCGCCCCCAACTGGGCCGTCATGTCACCATATTCGGACACCTCACCGGTCACCCTGGCAGCCGCACCGATCGCACCCGGCGCACCGCCCCCCGCGCTCACCCAGGTAATGCAGCAGCACGCGCCGGCGGCAGCCGCGCGTCTCCACGTAGCGCTGCATCGCGCGCAGCCCGGCCAGCCGTGCCTGGCGCACGGTGGCGCCCTCCCGGGCCCCGACGGGGGCGTCCAGACCCGCAAGATGGCGGGCCAGCACGAGGTCGGCGGGAAGCCACAGCATGACACAGCGGGCCGGCTTCCCGTCACGCCCGGCGCGCCCGGCTTCCTGGAAGTAGGCTTCCGGACGCGGCGGGATGCCCAGGTGGGCCACCAGGCGCACGTCGGGCTTGTCGATGCCCAAGCCGAACGCGTTGGTCGCCACCATGACCGTCACCTGGCCCCGTAAGAACTGCTCGAGGAGCGCCCGTCGCTCCGGGCCCGGAAGTCCGGCGTGATAGGGGAGCGCGCTGAACCCCCAGCGGCCCAACACTGCGGCCACGCCGTCCGCACGGCTGCGTGTCGGGACGTACACCACGGTGCTGGCCGGGCAACCGCGCAGCAGCGCCGCGAGGGCCCGAAGGCGCTCGGGTTCGGTGCCACAGCGCCGGGCGGCGAAGTACAGGTTGGCGCGATCGAACGCCCGCACGATCCGGACAGGACGTCGCAGCCCGAGGACACGCACGACGTCGTCGCGGGCAGACCGCGTGGCGGTGGCGGTGAGCGCCATGGTGGGGGGACGACCCAGCATCTGGCGGTACCGGCCGAGCGCTCGATAGTGGGGACGAAAGTCGTGTCCCCATTCGCTGATGCAATGGGCTTCGTCGACCGCCAGCAAGGACACCTCCCGGCCCGACCTCGCCGCCAGCTGCGCCAGGCGCTCGGGGGCCAGGTACAGCACCCGCACGTGCCCCGAACGGAGCGCGGTCCATACGGCCGACTGCACGGAGCGGGGCTGGGTGCTGCTGAGGTAGGCGGCGGCCACGCCCCGCCGCCTAAGCGCGGCGACCTGATCCTGCATGAGGGAGATCAGGGGGGAGACCACGATGGTGAGGCCCGGCAGCACCATGGCGGGCACCTGGTAGCAGAGGGACTTGCCGCCGCCGGTAGGGAGAACGGCCAGACAATCCCGTCCGCGAAGCGCCGCAAGGACGGCGCGCCGCTGATGGTGGCGGAAGTCTTCGTATCCCCACACCCGTCGCAGAACGGACCGGGCGGAGGCCATGCCCGGCCGGAGGGGCGCGGTCACACCCATCGCAGGCGCAGACGCGTGCAGGAGGGCACCACGCACCATGCGTCGGGTCGACGGGTCGCTCGCTCTCGTTGCCGTGCTTGAGGGTGCGGATTACTGCGCGGACCGGCCTCGCTTCTTCGCGCTGGCCTGCTTCTTCCTGGCGGGCTGCTTGGGCGTCTTCTGCTTGCCCTTCTTCTTCCGGTTGCCCGAGGCGCTGCGGGAGCGGGTGGCACCGTTGGAAGGAACTGACGGCGTGAGCGGAGCCGCGAGTGTGGCTCGGAGCTGCTCGAGCGAGTCGCGCCGCTTGAGGGCTGGGGTGTCGGCCTTCGACGCCGCCTTCCCCTTGTGGTTGCCGCGCAGCGGGCGCAGCAGCTCTCTGGCCAGCCCGTACTCCGGGAACTTGGCCGCCGCCGTGGACTTGAGGTCGTCGAGCGCCTTGCCGACCCGTTCCAGGTCGGGGCGCCGCGTCAACAACTCCGCGCGGGCGGCGGCGATACGCTCGCGCGCGCGCGCCGAGGCCTTGGGCGACCTGGTCACCTGCAGGTAGAGCCGGCTGACGAGTTGCCGAGCCGTCTGGACGGCGACGGCGCGCAACAGCACCGCCGGTGTGGGGTCTCGGCGGTCGAGTCCGCTGCGGCGGTCGCCGCCGGTGCGCCGGTCGGCGATACGGCGGTCCCAGCCCGTGCGTCGCTCCCGCACCCCGGGTGGAGGGCCCGCGTCGGCCACGCGACGATTCGCCCCGACGCGCCGGTCGTGTCCGGCCCGCCGTTCCGAATCCGTGCGTCGCTCTCGTGTGCGCCGTTCCGTGCCCTTGCCGTCGGCCACAGCGTTCCCGCCTGCGTGAGAAATGGCATCGGCGCGGGCGCACTCGCCGCCGATCGGCGAAAAGCTGCGTCCCCGCCAGCGATCCTGCCAGCGCTACGATCGCAGCATGCCATCAGAGTGCCGTGAGGCGCTGCGGCCTAGATCACGGTCGGCGTCGTGGCGGCGTAGAGGTAGACGTCCTGAGGCTCGGTACCGAGGTTGGGGAACAGCATGTAGCGGTGCAGCCGGCCCTCGCGTCGCATGCCGGCCTTCTCGAGCACCCGTGCGGAGGCGGCGTTGTCCACGTGACACACGGCCTGCACCCGATGCACGCCGGCGTGACCGAATCCAAACGCCATCACCGTCTGCACCACCTCGGTCCCGTAGCCCCGGCCCCAGTGCTCCCGCGCCAGGTTGAACCCCAGCTCAGCCCGCGGGGGCTCGACACGCAGGTGCACCGCGCCGAGGAGGACGGCGTCGGCCGTGCGGGTGATCACCCAGGGGTAGTTGTCGTCCTCCGCGCCGTGCTCCAGGAAATGGGCGAGGAACGCCTCGGTCTCCGCGATGGACTGGTGGGGAGTCCACACCACGAAGCGCGCCACCGCGGGATCCGTGGCGTATCCCGTGAAGATGGCCTCGGCGTCGACCCGCTGCGGGGGGCGCAGCGTGAGGCGCGCGGAGGTGAGGGTGGTCAACGGCATCTGCGCTATTGCCCCGCTGTGCCGCGTTCAAGGGGCGGAGGGCACCTGCCCAGCGACCGCCGTGAAGGTGCCCTGCAGCCGCACCGAATCGGCCGTCACGCTGCCGATTGTCAGGAACGCGCTGGTCGTGAGGTCAAACGTGCCGCGCAGCGTGTCGGCGCTGGCCGCGCTGATGGTGAAGGTGCCCGTGTCGCTGAAGAAGACTCCGTAGTCGACGACGGTGACCTGGTGCAGGTAGGCTGCGGTGAAGTCGTCGGCCGTGCAGCTGCCACAGGTCGACGGATGGATCGGGTAGGTGCCGGCCCCGGGGGCGGTCGTGTTGTCGCGTCCGATGAACACGTAGTCTGAATTGTCTCCCCCAAGCGTGCCGTGCATGAGCGCGACCACGAAGGCCGAGCTCCCGTCCGCGGTCTGGATGCCGAACACCGCCTCGCCAGAGAAGCTCAGATTGAGGTCGCCGGAGGCCGTCGCCTGGAAGCTGCCCCGGTCCTCATTCCCGTTGCCGTTGTGGGGGCCGGACGTGTCGCCACATGCCGGCGCCGCCAGGCCCACCGCCGCCAGTAGGATCATCACCCGTGGTTTCATGCTGTGGCCCTCCCTACTTCTCCAGAAAGCGCGACACGGCCTGCCTGAAATCGGGCGTGGCGCGCGCGGTCGCATTGACCTTGGCGCCCAGGTCGATCGCCTCCTCGAAGCTGCGCCCGTCGATCTCGTACAGCTGGCGCTTGATGAACGCCAACGCCGACCCGCTCGCCGCCGCCAGCTCGCTCAGCAGCCCCGCCACCTCTTCCTCGAAGCTGGTGTCGGGCAGCACCCGCGCAACCAGGCCCACGCCCCGCGCTTCGTCGCTCGTGAGCACCCGCCCCGTCCCAACCAGGTCGAAGGCGACCTTCTCACCGACCGACCGGCGCAACATCGCCATCACCATCGCCGGCACGAATCCCCGCCGCACCTCGGGATAGCCGAAGCTGGCATCGGCGTGGGCGAACACCAGGTCGCAGGCGCTGGCGAGGCCGCACCCGCCGGCCAACGCCCTGCCGTGTACCACGGCGACGACCGGCTTCGGGAGCCGCCGCATGGCGATGAAGACCTCGCCCAAGCGGCGCGCGCTCGCCTCGTTCTCGGCGGGCGACCGATCCACCGACTCGAGCATCTCTGCCAGATCCGCGCCGGCGCAGAAGTCCTTCCCCGCCCCGCGTAGCGCCACCACCCCGACCTGCGCGTCGAGATCGGCGCGCTCCAGGTGCCGGAGGAGCTGGTCCACCATCGGCGTATCGATGGCGTTGCGCTTGTCGGGCCGGTTGAGGACGAGGGTCAGTACCCGGCCCTTCAGCTCGGCCAGGACACGCTCATTCGACATCCAGACCTCGCGGCACGGGAATCTCCATTCGCAGCAGCGCCGTCGAGAACACCTTGCCCTGTGCATCGGTCTTGAGTGAGAGCGTTCCACCACCGCCCAGGGCACCGTGCAGCAGGAAGTTCAGGGCGCTCACGTTGGGCAGCTCGAACCGCTCGACCTTCCCCTTGATGATGCCGCGGAAGTGGCGCGCGACCCGGGCGGCGCTCACCTCCCGCTCGAGCAGCGGGTAGAACTCCGGCCTGAGCGCGATGAGACCGACGTTCACGGTATCGCCCTTGTCCCCGGAGCGGGCATGCGCCAACCGCAGGAGCGGCATCCGCCGCCCGCCGCCCTTGGGTCCGCGCTTCGCGGTTCTGGGCCTCCGCGTGGGTGACATCTCGCTACGCCTCGAGGATCTCCACCTGGGTCTGGATCTCCGTCTTGGGAATGAGCGCCGGCCAGTACGCGACGATCTCCTCGACCTTGGGCCGTCCGCCCGCAAAGCCGGTCACGCTCGGCGGTCCATTCAGAATGAGCGGTGCGATCTCCCGCGTGAACCGCCGCACGGGAGCCGATTCCCGGGCGCGCACGCCGATGCGTAACTGCACCTCGGCCAGATTCGGATCGGGCTCTCCAGCCAGCCGGCCGTGTGTGGCGTTCACGCCGACGAACTCCGTGAGAATCTCCTCGAATTCGAGGCCCAGGCGCGCGAGCCGCTCCCGCAGAATCCGGTCGGCCTTCTTGGCCTTCTTGTAGGCGTCGGGCCACGCGTAGACCAGTGTGCCGACGGCCTTGTACCCGTAAAGATAGGAGAGGGAGACCTTCAGCGAGTCGGTGGCGGGCCGACCGCGCACCCCGGAGACGAAGACACGATCCTTGCCGTCCTGCTTCAACCGAATGGTCGTGAAGTCGGCGACGCCGTCGGGGGTGATGTAGGTCGAGGGGTCACCCATCTCGTAGAGCAGTTGCTCCGTCACGCTCGCCACCGTGACCCGCCCTCCCGTGCCCTCATGCTTCGTCACGACGAACGTGCCGTCGTCGCGCGCGTCCACAATGGGGTATCCCGGATCGGCCATGTTGGGTAGGCGCTCCCAGTCCACGAGACAGTTCCCCCCCGTGCACTGGGCACCGCACTCATTGATGTGGCCCGCCACCGTACCGGCCGCGATGCGGTCCCAATCGTCGGCGGCCCAGCCGAACTCGTGGATCATGGGGGCGAGGGTGAGTCCGGTGTCGGTCACGCGTCCCGTAATCACGATCTGCGCCCCTCGCCGCAAGGCCTCAACCACCGGTTGGGCGCCGAGATAGGCGTTGGCGCTCTGGACCCGGTCGCGTATCGCCTCGAGCGGCTCGCCCGTGTCGAGGTTGGCGAGCAGGTGACCGCGATCAGCGAGCTCACTGAGGCGATCGAGGATGTCGTCGCCCGTCACGACCCCGACCTGCACCTTGCCCTGCAACCCCAACTCCTGCGCGCGCTCGACCACCTCGTCGGCGCATGCGCGGGGGTTCACGCCGCCTGCATTGGAGGTGATCCTGATGCCCCGCTCCACGAGGTCCGGGAGGAGTCGCGCCACGAGCGGTACGAAATCTCTGGCGTAACCCATGGCCGGGTCGCGCGCCCGCTGCTTCTGCATGATGGACATGGTGACTTCCGCCAGGTAGTCCATCATGAGGTAGTCGATCGGACCGCCCTGCACCTGGCGCAGAGGCGCTTCGAGCCAGTCTCCCCAGAAGCCCTGGCCCGAGGCGATGCGGATGGTGCGCATCGCGCTAGCGCTCGGCGGATCCCCGCCGGATGGCGACGGGTCCCGTGACGGGCTTGGCCCTCACTTCCACCAGGGGTGCGAAGCCCTCCGGCAGCTCGAAATCGAGCGGGACGGGTGCGAACTGGAGGCCCACACTCGCGGAGGGAGCGAGTCGGATCTCGGCGGCGCCGCTGTCGCCCAGCGCCTGCACCTCGACCGGCTTGGCCGCCAGGTAGCTCACCCGCACCTGTGCGGTCCATGATTCCGGCACCTCCGGACGTGCAAACGCCGGCAGCAGCTCGATGGTGAGCTTGGCACCCGCATCAGCCGCTTCGAGCTCCAGCGTGTGCCGCTGGACGGCGTAGTTCATCGGGGAGTCCGACCGCCGCTCGCCCGTGGAGTCGAACACGGTCACGCCGAAGTCGGTGAGGCGATGCCACGTCTCGACCGGCAGCGCCGCGTCCACCACCATCGCGGTGGCCCACGCTGGCACCACGGTCTCGATCAGAATCGGCGCGGCGCCGGTGCCGAGTGGCGCCAGTCGGCGCATCGCCCCCACCAACGCAGCCCGCACCGTGGCCTTCACGTCAGCCGCTCCGGTGTTGCGGAAGGCGGCCGAGGGACCGGTCCCCACGTTCTCCACGCTCACGGCGGGCAGGGTCGCCGAGAGCCGGTAGCTCACCGCGCGGAGCTCGGGCGCCACCACGACCGCCTCGTACACTCCGGGCACCACATCCTCGCCGCGCACGGCGAGGGTGACGACGGTCGAGTCACCGCCCCCCGCAGTGCGGCTCGCGCCCCCACGGAACGGTTGACCCGACGGCTCGAACAGGTAGAGCGTCGCCTCGTCCACTCGGTGCGATACGGCGAGCGAGATGGCGAGGCCGCCGGCTCCAGGGGGAACGTCGAGGAAGTAGCGCACCGCCGCTCCCGGCGTGAGCATCCCGCGCACACTGAACGGTTCGTCGAGCGGGTGCGGAACCACCACCGTATTCGTCAACCCGAAGGACGGGCCGGCGGCGGTGTCCGTGGCGGGGCGCGCCCACACGGTACCCACGTACAAGCCCGGCTCGGTCAGCTGCGCAGCGTCATACCCCAGCCGCACCGTCAGCGCTCCCCCGCCAGGCTCGATCACGGGCGGGGCGTGGATCCACGGGACATCCGACTGCAGGAGGAGCCGGGCGGCCGGCTGTCCTCCCACCGAGGTCACCATGAAATGCTGCACGGTATCTCGCGGCGAGGTGAGCCCGCGTCGCCGGTACGCCGCCGAGCCCAGCGAGCTGTTGCCGCCGTCGGCCAGCGCCTGAACGCGGTAGATACCGGTCTGGTGCGACGCCCGGAGCCAGCGGTAGGCCGCGCTCACGTTGGGCACGCCCGCCCCCTCGTCCAGGATCGTAGTGCCTGCGAGCGGGCGCGCCGTCGCCTTGAGGGCCTGCTTGAGATCGATGGCGCGCACCGCACCGTCGTTCTGATGGACGGCGGAGAGCAGCAGCGCCGCCACGCCCGCGATCTGGGGCGCTGCCATCGAGGTCCCGCCGGAGATCTCCTCACCGGTTTGCCACGCGGGCACATTGGAGTACGCCACGCCGGGGGCGCAGACGTCGGGCTTCGCGATCTCTCCACCGCGCGCGCTCCACCACCCCAGGATGTCGCTCGGGGGTGGTCTACCGGGCTCGGGCGGCGTAAACACGCCGGGGAACAGGGCGCACACGGAAAGGGCATACTCGGCCGAGCCGGGGAAGCCGAGGCTCGAGAGCCCTGGTCCGTCGTTCCCAGCACTGATCACGAACAGCACGTCCGGGTGCTCCAGCGCGTACGCGTCGATCAGTGAGTCGATCGCCGCGGCCCCTTCCACTTCGTTGCCCACGCCGAAGCTCAGGTTCAGCACGAGCGGGAGACCGCGCTGCTCCGCGTAGTCAGCGGCGTAGCGCATGGCGCGGAGCATGCTCCCCGTCACCGAGATGCCCCCGCGTGAGTTGTTCGAGATCTTGAGTCCGAGGAGCTGGGCGCCGGGGGCGATGCCGTCGAAGCCCTCCACGCCGAACATGTTGTGACCCGCCGCGATCCCGGCGACGTGCGTGCCGTGTCCCGAGCCGTCCATGTAGAGATCGAGCACGGGCGCGCCATCGACTTCCGCGAAGTTCACCGCAACGGTCATGGGCCCCTCGTCTCCGCGCGGCGTGCGGAAGGTGAACGTCTCGCCCGCCACGGCGTAGTCGTGCACCGGCCGCTCGTCGTCGAGCTGCCCGTCTCCGTCGGTGTCGGTCACGACCACCCAGCCGTCGCTCGCCCGGGCCACCACCAGTGGAAACTCGTTGCGGATGGAGCCATCGGCATTCATGTCAGCGGCGGGCGCCGCGCCCAGCCGAATCTCGCGGAACACCCCGCCGTAGTAGGGTCCGCTCGCGAGTCGTGCGACTCGACCGAAGCCCTCCAGCCGGTGCCCCAGGACGTCCACGACGCCGTCGCCGTCCGGCTCCACCGGCTGGAGCTCCACGCGGCCTTCCGCCGAAAAATCCCGCAGGTCGAGCACCTTGCGGCGGCCGGTGCTGGTCGTCGCCAGCCCCGGCACGGCCGGATCGAGGCCGCTGTCGAGAATCGCGATCAGCACGCCGCGCCCATCGTACGTCGGGTGCTCGGCCAGGAACTGATCGGCGCCGACGCTCCGCCGCGGCATGAGCCCCGCGAGCATCGCGAGCTGCGGCTGCAGCACCGGCTCGCGCGGCTCGACCCCCGTCTGGTCGGCCGGGGCCGCACCCTGCGTCGCCGCGGGCGGCCCGGACCGCTCCGGGTCGGTCTGTGCCGTGGCGGTGCGCGCGGCGCCGGTGCACAGCGTGACGGACAGCAGCGCCGCCGCCGTCCGGCTCCAACTGGGGAATGGTGTCACGATGTCACGTAGTCGATCGGTGGGAGAACGAAGGCTCCGAGATGTGGTCCCCGGTAGTACTGCACGGCGCCCAGCGCAAACGCCAGCATGGTGCGGATCTCCTCCGGCACCACGATGGCGTCGACGAACCCTCGCGCGGCCGCGTATTTGGCGTCGAGGTTGTGCTCGTAGTCGGCTCGCATCTTCTCGACCGCGCCGGCGACCTCGGGATCGCGCACCCGCTCGCCGAACACCGCCGTGATCGCCGACTCCCCCTCCATCACGCCCATGCGGCCCGTGGGAAGCGAGAAGATGAAGTCCGGATCGAATCCCTGCCCTGCCATGGCGTAGTAGCCGGCGCCGGAGGCGTGGTTGACCGTGAGCACCAGCTTGGGCCCGACCGCCGCCGCCATCGCCTCCACGAACATCGCACCGGCGCGGATGATCCCGGAGTGCTCCGCCTCCGGACCCACCATGAACCCGCTCACGTCCTGTACGAACAGCAGTGGAATCCGCTCGCGGCTCGCCGTGTCAATGAAGTACGCGACTTTCTCGGCGCTCTCGGTGTACACGATGCCGCCAACGCGCGGAGTCTCGCCGGGCTTCCGGATCAGACCGCGCTGATTGGCGATCACCGCCACCTGGAAGCCCTCGATCGTCCCGTGTCCGCAGAGCATCTCCTCGGCAATGTCGGGCTGAAACTCGTCGAAGTCTCCGCCGTCGAGCAGACACTGCAGGACGTCGTGCATGTCGTACGCCATGCGGTGATCGGGCGGCAGGAGATCGTACAGCTCCGCCGGCGGGCGGGCCGGAGGTCGCACGGCTCCGCGGTTTCCACCGCCCAGCCCGTGCACCGGACCGGGGAGCCGCTCCACGTACTTGCGAATCCGCTCGATGCAGTCCGGATCGTCATGGGCCCGGTAGTGCGCCACCGCGCTGACCGCGGTGTGGGTCACCGCGCCCCCGAGCATCTCGCCGTCGACCTTCTGCCCCGTCGCCCCCTTCACCAGGTTGGGGCCTCCGAGGCCCATGAAGGACGTTCCCTCGACCATGAAGATCACGTCAGACAGCGCCGGGAGGTACGCGCCGCCTGCGACGCAGGGTCCCATCACGGCACTGATTTGCGGCACGTGCAGGAAGCGCCGCATCAGCGAGTTGTAGTAGAAGATGCGTGCAGCACCGTACTGGCCCGGGAACACCCCTTCCTGGTAGGGCAGGTTCACACCGGCCGAGTCGACCAGGTAGATGATGGGAATGCGCTCCCGCATCGCCACTTCCTGAGCGCGCAGCATCTTCTTGATCGTCTCGGGCCACCAGGAGCCCGCCTTCACGGTCGCGTCGTTGGCCACGATCACGACGTGCCGCCCAGCCACCATCCCGACCCCGGTCACTACGCCAGCCCCCGGCGCCTGACCGTCGTAGCGGTCGTAGGCCACCAGCAGCCCGATCTCCAGCCACGGCGTGTCCGGATCGAGCAGCCGGCCGATCCGTTCCCGAGCCGTCAGCTTGCCCTGGTCGTGCTGCTTCTGGATCTTGGCCGGCCCGCCGCCCTGTTCGAGGCGCACGGCGAGCTCGCGGTACTCCTCGGTGAGCTCTCGAAGCCGCCCATGCCGCGTAGTGGGCTCGCCGGTGGTCACTCGGAGCGATTCTCCGACCACGAGACGATGTAGTCGATGATCTCTTGGGTTGGGGTCCCCGGCCCAAACAGCTTCGCGACACCCTGCCCCTCGAGCGACTCGATTTCCTCGCCGGGGATGATGCCGCCGCCGATCAGGAGCACGTCCCCGCGACCCGCCTCGTCGAGCAGGGCGCGCACTCGCGGGAAGAGCGTCATGTGGGCACCGGAGAGAATCGACAGGCCGACGACGTCGACGTCTTCCTGCACGGCCGCCGTCGCGATCATCTCGGGCGTCTGGTGCAGCCCGGTGTAGATCACCTCCATGCCCGCATCGCGCAGGGCGGCGGCGACGACCTTGGCGCCCCGATCGTGGCCGTCGAGACCCGGCTTGCCGACCAGGATGCGGATGGGACGAGAGACCTGCGCCTGTTGGCTCATGGTGCGCGCAACCTAGCGGGCAGTGAAACCCGAAACAAGCGGGAGCGAGTTCATCGGCTCACGACATCTTGAATCGCAACACGGCGGCGAGCCCGTCGACACGGTTCCGCGCCGCATCATCTTCGACGACCTCGACGGTGCTACCCTGCCGCAGCGCCTCTTCGATCGCCTCGTCCACGACGTCTGGCACCGCCTCGGGGTCCCCTTCCCCATCGCAGGCGTCCGCGTCCGTGGTGAGACGGCCGGAGCGCTCGCACCGGAAGCCAGCCTGCTCGACCGTCGGATCCACGAACAGCGTGCGCACCTGTCCGTGCGCCAGTGACTTGAGCACGGGCTCCACGCCGTTCACGGCCCACCCCGTGCCCAGCCGCTCGTGCAGCGCGTCGACGTATCCGGCTTCCAGCTGACGTTCCGACCGGCGGCGCACCGCCAGCACGGCCTTCATCACTTCCGCGGGCGTTGCGGTCTTCGGATTGAGCTTCGCCGTGCCGAGCACCTGCGTCGCGAGATACGGGTGCAAGTGCGGCTCCACGGCGTCGGCATCCGCGCCCATGCCCGCCAGGACCACGCCTCGGACCGCCTGCTCCCGCGCGGCATCGAACAGTCGCTGCGCGATGTGGGCGTAGTGCCGCTGCTTCTCCTCCCGGATCCGCTGGTGATAGCGGTGCTCACCCGCGGCGCCGAACCCGGGACCCGCCACGCCCGAGGGTCCGTGGAATCGACCGGACCGCGTCGTGTCGCTCGCGGTGAGGGTCGGAAGTTCCTCGACGCCGAACGCCGTCACGGCGAAGAGACGCGCCGTCGTTCGATCGTAGACCGCACAGAGCACGCGGCCGAACTCGTCATTCAGCGCTGCTGCCTCACGGATGAGCGGCGAGTGGTCCACAGAGAGGCGCGACCGGAACACCGACGGCAAAGGAATGGCCTCGAACAGGTTCAGCGGCTCGCACGCGAAGAGGGCAATCCCTTGCCCCTCACCCAGGTTGCCCGGGTGCTCGAGGTACTCGCGGATGCGCTCCAGGTCCCGCTCCACCGTGTCGCGCTCATTCCGCGTCACCCCTCGCTGCTCCAACCACCTGACTTGCTCCTTGATTCGGTTCTTGAGCTTGATCAGGTACTTGCCCCGGCTGCGGTCGCGAGGCTCGAGCTTGAGGTAGCACGACACCACCCAGTGCTCACTGATCCCGAGGTTGGTCAACCAGTCCACGATCGGCTGCAGCGCAGTGGCATGGCCGACGGCGCTCGCCGCCGGGCCGCCTCGAGACACGGTCAGTCGCTTAGAAGAAGACGGGTTCGCGGTATGCACCGTATACCTCCTCAAGGGCGTGGCGAATCTCGAACAAAGTGCAGTACGCCCGGGCGCAATCGAGCATAGAGGGAATGAGATTGTCGTCCCGCACCGCTGCCGAACGCAGCTCCTGCAGCGCCGCATCAACGCGGCCGGCGTCACGGCGTTCACGCAACTGGGCCAGGCGCTGGCGTTGGAGCACCCCTGCCTCCTCACTGACCTGCAGGATCTCGAGCTCCTCACCGTCGCCGTCGACGTAGTCGTTCACGCCCACCACGACACGGCGCTTCTGGTCCACCTCGTGCTGGTATCGCAGCGCGCTGTGGTGGATCTGCCGCTGGAACCACCCGCCCTCGATACCCTTCACCACCCCGCCGATGCGGTCGATTTCCGCGAACAGCTCCTCCGCCTCGCGCTCCATGCGGTCCGTCAGCGCCTCGACGTAGTAGGAGCCCGCCAGCGGATCGATCACGTTCGCGACGCCGGTCTCGAACGCTAGGATCTGCTGCGTCCGGAGCGCGAGCTTGACCGACTCCTCGGTCGGCAGCGCCAGCGTCTCGTCGAGCGAGTTGGTGTGGAGGGATTGGGTGCCCCCCAGCGCCGCGGCCATCGCCTGGTACGCGACCCGCACCACGTTGTTCATGGGCTGCTGCGCCGTGAGCGACACGCCCGCCGTCTGGCAGTGAAACCGCATCTTCCAGGAACGAGGATCCTGGGCGCCGTAGCGTTCCCGCATGTGCCGTGCCCAGATGCGGCGCGCGGCGCGCATCTTGGCAATCTCTTCGAAGAAGTCGTTGTGGACGTCCCAGAAGAACGAGAGGCGCGGGGCGAATTCATCGACGTCGAGCTGCCGGGCCAGGCCACGCTCGACGTATTCGAAGCCGTTGGCGAGCGTGAACGCCATTTCCTGCACGGCGGTGGCGCCGGCCTCCCGGATGTGGTAGCCGCTGATCGAGATGGTGTTCCACAGCGGAGTATGCTGGGAAGCCCACTCGAACATGTCCACGATGATCTTGAGCGCCGGCTCCGCGGGGTAGATCCAGGCATGCTGCGCCATGTACTCCTTGAGCATGTCGTTCTGGACCGTGCCCCGCAGCTTGCTGATGTCCGCACCCTGGTTCTCGGCGGCAGCGATGTAGAAGCAGAACAGCATCGCCGCCGGACCGTTGATCGTCATGGAGGTCGAGACCTGCTCCATCGGGATGCCGTCGAACAGGGTCTCCATGTCGGCCAAAGACGAGATGGCGACGCCGCACTTGCCCACCTCACCCTCGGAGCGTGGGTGATCTGAGTCGTAACCCATGAGCGTCGGGAAGTCGAATGCCACGGACAGCCCCGTCTGGCCGCGCTCCAGCAGGAACTTGTAGCGCCGATTCGTATCCTCTGCCGTGCCGAAGCCGGAGAACTGCCGCATGGTCCAGAGGCGACCGCGGTACATCGTGGGATGGATGCCGCGGGTGTACGGATAGGACCCGGGGTAACCCAGGTCCCGCTCGTAGTCCATTCCCGCTCCATCATCGGCGGTGTAGAGCGGGTTGACCTCGGCCGAGCTCTGCGTCACGAAATCGATCGGCCGCTTCGGGTCCGCCTCATAATCCTCGCGCCAGCGATCGCGCGCGGGTTTGTCCGTCATCGACGACTACCCTCCTGCAGGTCTCTCACGATGTCGTGGGCCAGGCGGTAGGGACTCGTTCGCCCCTGCACCACGTCGTCCAGCCCGGCCGCCAGGCGCGCCTCACCATCCCGGTCGTGCCAGACGAGATTGCTCAGCGCGCGATCCACGACCTCGCGCGTGTGTCGCGCCAACCGCTCCCTGCGCATCGCCACCAGCTGCCCCGAGCGCTCGAGGTGGGCGTAGTGCGCGTCGAACCCAGTAATGAGCTGCTCGACCCCCTCGCCCTTCACCGCTACCGACGACAGTACCGGCGGCTCCCACGCGCCGCTTCCCGCCTCCCCTTCCCCCTTCGCCGTTCCGGGGGTGGGGTGTGCGGTGGGCCGATGATGCGGCGCCACGTGCCGAAACGCGTTCCCCCGCCGGATCCCCAGCATGATTTCGACCTCCTGCACCAGGCGGTCGGCGCCGGGCCGGTCGGCCTTGTTGACCAGATAGAGGTCCGCGATCTCCATCACGCCAGCCTTGAGCACCTGCACCCCATCGCCCGACTCCGGCACCAACACCAGCGCCGTCGTGTCGGCGCTTCCGGCAATGGCGAGCTCCGACTGGCCCACACCCACGGTCTCGATGATGATGCGCTGGAAGCCGAAGGCGTCGAGCACGTCGCACACTTCCCGCGTCGTGGTGGCGAGCCCTCCAACCCCTCCGCGCGACGCCATCGAGCGGATGTAGACACCAGGATCGAGCGTCAGCGCGTCCATTCGGATCCGGTCACCGAGCAGCGCGCCGCCGGTGAACGGGCTCGTGGGGTCCACCGCGACCACCGCGACCGTGACGTCGGCCGCCCGGTAGGCCTGGACCAGCCGCTCGATGAGCGTGGACTTCCCCGCGCCGGGCGGCCCAGTGATCCCGATGCGGTGCGCCCGGCCCACCGTGGGATGGAGGGCCGATAGGAGCTCTTCGTACCCGTTCCGCCCGTTTTCGACCAGCGAGATGGCGCGTGCCAGCGAGGGGATGTTCCGCTGCCGGATGCCTTCGACGAGGCCGTTGGCGTGCATGTCGTATGTAACTTCGCGCCTGCCCGGTCGGGCTCGCAACCCAGGCTCCTAGGTGCCGGGGAGCAGCAGTGTCGCGGCCAGCCCCAGCAGGATGAAGAAGCCGGCGATATCGGTCACCGCGGTCACGAATCCGGAGCTCGCCACCGCCGGATCCACACCCAGGCGCTGCAGCATGAGTGGAACGGCCGCGCCGACGGTCGCCGCGACGATGAGGCTGCCCCACATGGCCGCCATCACCACCAGTGCGAGCTCCCACGGTCGACCGGTCGCCACCGTCACCAGACCCACCGCAGCACCAATGGCGAGGCCGTTGATCAACCCAACCAGCATCTCCTTTCCCACCAGCGTGACGCCGCTTCGGGCGGGGATCAGTCCCAGGGCGATACGCCGTACCGTCACGGCGAGCGCCTGCGTCCCCGCGCTGCCGCCCAAGCCGGCGACGATGGGCATGACGGCCGCCAGCGCCACGATCTGGCTGATCGTGTCCTCGAACGCGAGCACGACCGCCCCGGCGAAGAGCGCCGTGAACAGATTGAGATAGAGCCAGGGCAGCCGGCTGCGCACCGCATGCTGCCACGTACCGGCGAGCTGCTCGTCACCGGCCCCGCCGCCGAACTTGAGAAGGTCTTCCGTCTGCTCCGCCTCGACCACGTCAATCACGTCGTCGAACGTGACGCGCCCCAGGAGCTTGCCATCGGGTCCCACCACCGGCACGGCGGGCACGTTGTAGCGGCTCATCAGGCGGGCCACCTCCTCCTGATCGAGCTCCGGCGCCGCGGACACGGGCGGCGGCTCCATCAGATCCCGCACGAGGGTCGCAGGCTTCGCCACGACCATGCGCTGCAGCGGCAGGATCCCTACCAGGCGGTGCTCGTCGTCCACCACGAAGATCTGGTAGAACTCCTCCACATGCTCGGCCTGGCGCCGCACCTCGTCGATCGCCTGCCCCGCGGAGACGCGATCGGGCACCGCGACGACGTGGGCCGTCATCCGGCCTCCCGCGGTTTCCTCGTCGTACACGAGGAGCCGCTCGATGTCGGCCCGATCGGCCACGTGCGTCAGGATCCGTGCCGCCTGCTCGACCGGGAGCTCGGCGATCAGATCGACGGCGTCGTCGTCCTCCAGCTCCTCGACGATATCGGCCGCGTCCTCCGGGTGGAGCGCGGCGAGAAGCTCCTCCGGGTGCTCCTCTTCCTCCATCTCGGCGAGCGCTTCCGACACCACCTCCGGCGGGAGCGTCTGCACCACGCGGAGCTGCAGATCGGGCTCAAGCCCGGCGAGCACGTCCGACAGGTCCGCCGGCTGGAGCTCCCGCGCCACCGCCAGGAAGCGCGCCACCTCGCCCGACGCCGCCAGCTGTCGCAGCTCGTCCAGTACGTGCTCCTGCTGCTCGTTCATCCCTGAGTGTCCTTGAGCAGCGACTCCAGATCGAGCCCGCGTCGCTTGATCGAGGGTGGCCCACCCAGCGGACTTACGGCCCCGGCCGAGATGATGAGCTTGATCGCGTCGTCGATGCTGATGGGGGCGTCCCGCACCCGCCCCTTCGGTACCACCAGCATGAAGCCTGACGTGGGATTCGGTGTCGTGGGTACGAAGACGTTGACGCAAGGTTCACCGACCAGCGCCGACATCACCGGAGCGTCCTCGTTCGTCACGAAGGCCACCGCCCAGAGCCCCTCAGTGGGGTATGGGATGAGCACCGTGCGTTGGAAGAAGCTGCGCCGCTCGCCGACGACGGCCTGGACGATCTGACTGATCGCGTTGTAGATCCGACCCGTCAGCGGGAAGCGCGCCAACGCCTCGTTCCAGAAATGCAGAAACTGGCGCCCCGCCGCCCGGTGCACCGCCCATCCCACAACCGTGACGGCGAGCACCAGGAGCACCAGTCCGAGGCCCGGGATGCGGAATCCCAGCATCGTCTGCAGGGGCGTGCCGAGAATGTTGTCGATCTGGCGAAACAGCCACACGAGCACGACGGCCGTGACGCCGACCGGCGCGATCACGACGAGGCCAGTGAAGAAATAGCGCCGCAGCCTCTTCGCCCTGGGCTTCACCGTCACGCTCCTCCTCCAAGTGAAATCGTCCGTACGGGTCCGCGCCGTACCAGGACCCGCACGAGCCGCGTCGGCGTCGCCTCCAGTACGTCGAACTCCAGCCCACCGAGCGCATAGCGCTCCCCCGTTTGGGGAATACGTCCGGCCGCCTGCGCCAGCAAGCCCCCGAGCGTCTCGGTGTCCGCCGGCAGCTCGACGTCGAATCGCGCGGCGATGTCATCTGTCGGCGTCGCACCCGTGGCCTCGACCAGCTCCGGTGCTGCGCTCCGCTCCCCGGCTCGCACGGTCTGCTCCCCGAAGAGGTCGCTCACCAACTCCCGCAACAGGTCGTCGAACGTGACCACGCCCGCCGTGCCGCCGTACTCGTCGAGCACCACCGCCACCTGGTGCCGCTCGCCCTGCATCTCGAACAGCAGGTCGGAACAGCGTTTCGAGCCCGGAGCAGTCGTCACCGGCCTGAGCGGCAACTCCGCTCCCGGCGTGATCTTGAGCAAGTCGAAGGCGTAGATCATTCCGCGAATGTTGTCGAGCGACTCACTGTAGATCGGGAGGCGAGAGTATCCCGACTCGGTGAACACCCGGCCTACGTCCTCGACGGAGGTCCCCTCCCGCACGGCGACGATCTCGGTGCGCGGCGTCATCACTTCGCGCACGGGCCGCTCGATGAACGCGAGAATGCCCGAGAGCTCCGGCAGCTCGGCACCGTCATCGGGCTCGTCCGCGCGGGCGGGCTGCAGACCTTGGTCGAGGGCCGCGCGGCCCCGCGACTGCGGCGCCCTCGGGGCAAACGGGGCGAACAACACTCCGATCCTGCCGAGCCACGGGACCATGCGTCGCAGGACTCCCTCCGGCCAGCGTCGCCCGGCGACGCGGGGTACGGAGTAGCACGCCGCGAGCACCGCCGGGATCCCCACCAGCAGGATCGCCGCCGCCCCCAGCGGAGCCGGTAGCCGGGCGGTCAGCGCGGCCAGCCCGAAGCCCGCCAGCAGTGCCCCACCGGTCACCAGCCCCTGTGCGGTGCGGACGATCCGGCCCGGCGCAGCCAGCAGCACGCCCGCGGCACCTCCCCCCGGTTTGCCGCGCGCTGCCCAACGGTACAGCTCCACGCGCCGCACCGCGCCGGCCGCCACCGCTGCCAGCATGCCGAGTCCGGCCACCAGCGCGCCGGCAGCCACGAGGATCCAGGCCGTCACGGCGCCACCTTCCCCCCGTCGTCGACCGCCGCCCCAGACCGCCGCTCGAAGTACACCCGCCGAATCCGGCGCCGGATGACCTGCTCCACGACAACGCGGAATTCGCCGATGCGCAGCTCCTCTCCCGGCCGCGGCACCCGCCCCAGCTCCGAGTAGATCAGGCCCCCGACGGTGCTCACGTCCTGCCGGTCGATCGTGGTGGCGAGGGATTCCGACAGGTCATCCAGCGTGACCGTGCCGTCCACCCAGAACTTGTCGTCTCCCTCGCTCGTGACCGGGGGTCGCTCCTCGCGATCGTACTCCCCGTAGATCTCACCGACGATCTCCTCGAGCACGTCCTCCAGGGTGATGAGTCCTGAGGTGCCGCCAAACTCATCCACCACGATCGCGATGTGGCTCGGACCACGCTGGAAGTCCCTGAGCTGGCTCACGAGCGACTTCGATTCCGGCACGAATTGCGCCGCGCGCACGAGGTCCTGCCACCGCTTGGGCCGGGGGGATATTCCTGCCGCCACCGGCGTGAGGTCCTTGGCATACAGGACGCCAGTGATCTTGTCGAGATCACCCTCGTAGACGGGCAGTCGCGCCCGCTCCTGACGGCGGAGGGTCTCGACCACCTCGCGCCAGTCGGACGCCACGTCGATGGCCGCAATGTCCAGTCGCGGCGTCATCGCCTCCGCGACGATGCCGTCGCGCAGCGAGGCCACACTGGCCAGCACGTCCCGCTCTCCCTCACCCAGCCCCCGAATGGTCGGTGCGCGCGCCGGGAGCAGCCTCTGCAGCAGCCGCACCATGCCAGTGGCGACGTCCAGCAGTGGCGCAAACACGACCAGGCTACGGCGCGCCGCAGGGACCACCGCCGAGGCGCGGCGCGGAAGCAGCACGCCGATGCCCCGGGGAAGCGCGTCGGTCACCAGGTAGAGCAGCGCGCCGGTCAGGGCCAGAGCGGTCACCGCCTCGCCAGTGGGGCGCCGCCACCACTCGATCGCACTCGCCGCCGCCACCCCGGCCACCGTGAGCAACGCCACCCGCCCTACCTGGAGCGCCCGGTGCAAGGGAATGGGCTCGCGGGGTGCCCCTGGCGGATCTCCCAGCGCCCGCGGCAGCGCAGGGGCCTCGTCGGCCAGCACCAAGAGCCCGGCCCACACGGCGGCGGCCGCCACCACCAGGAGTTCACCCCACACCGTCCAGGTCCCGCTCATCGGGCAGGCCGGCTCATCAGCCGCTCCACGTACCCCTCCTGGCGCCGCCACATCGCCGAGCGGGTGCGCCCCGCCCCACCGGGGTGGTCGTACCCTACGACGTGCAACACGCCGTGCACGACCAGGCGCAGCATTTCCTCCCGCTCCGTCACGCCTGCCTCCCGGGCGGCACGCCGTGCCACCGGGGGACAGATGTAGATGTCTCCGGTCACGGAACCCACGTGAGGCAGGCTGAAGGCGATCACGTCGGTGGCCCGATCGCGCCCCAGCGCGCGTCGATTCATTCCGCGCATCTTGGGGCCGCCTAGAAAGGTGATGCTGAGCGCGGCATCGCCCACGCCCTCACCGTCCAGCACGCGCCTAGCCCAGCGCTGCACGGTCGCCGCTGAAACTCCGAGCGTCGCGTCCGGATCGGTCACCCGCAGGTCACGCCTCAGACGCCGCTTCCCACTCCGCGCCGATCCCACCACCTTCCGCCGGGTAATCGATCCGATTGTGGTACGCCCCGCCCAGCACTCGCTCGAACTCCTCTTTCATCCGCGCGAGCTGGGCGTACGTGAGCGGTGCCTCTTCCAGTTGTCCCGCCTCGATGCGGTGTCGAATGATGTGCTCGATGGCATCACTCACCTTCTCGGCCGTCGGCTCGGCCAGCACCCGAATCGCCGCCTCGACTCCGTCGGCGAGCAGTGCACAGGCAGTCTCCACGGTGCGCGGGCGCGGCCCCGGGTAGCGGAAGTCCTCGGGCCGGACCCCCCCGCCTCCCTCCCGGCTGCGCGCCCGCTCGAGGAAGTAGGTGATCTCCATCGTTCCGTGGTGCTCAGGAATGAAGCTCTTCACGACGTCGGGGAGCTTGTACTCGTCAGCCAGGGCGAGGCCGTCCCGCACATGGTTGCGAATGATGCCCGCGGACACCTCGGGCTTGAGCTTGTCGTGCGGGTTCATCCCCGGGGTCTGATTCTCGACGAAGAACTGCGGCTTCTTGAGCTTGCCGACGTCGTGATAGTAGCACCCCACGCGGGCCAACAGGCCGTTGGCGCCGACGGCGTTGCACGCCGGTTCGCAGAGGTTCGCCATGGCGATGCTGTGGGCGTACGTGCCGGGCGCTTCCGTGGCGAGCCGCCGCAGCAGGGAGCGATCCGGATCCGAGAGCTCGAGGAGCGTGACGTCGGTCGTCACCCCGCTGACGGACTCCACCACGGGAAGCAGCATGAAGGCGAGGGCCCCCGACGCAAGCGCATTCAGGCCGCCCCGCAGCCCGGTCAGGCCCATCTCGACGGCGGACCAATCCAACCGAAGTCCCACGGCCACCCCGGCGAGCAGGTACGCGGCAGCGACCAGCACGACCGCCGTGAGAAACTGGTTGCGTCGGCGCATGGTCCGCACGCTGACCGCCGCCGCCACGCCGCCCACCAGCGCGATGAACAGCGAGTCCACTCCGGCGTAGGCCGCCTGCGATCCGATCAGGATCGCCAGCACCATGGCCCCGACCATGGCGACGCGCCCCCGGAACAGCACGGTGACCAGCATCGCCGCGAACGGGATCGGAATGAGCTCGGGGGAGTCCGTGATGAACGCCCGGTTGACGGCGGCGCCGGCAATCACGAGCCCGAACAGGACGCTCAGCACCAGAATGCGCCTGAAGACACGGTAGGTGTCCGGTCGGTAGAGCATGACGAGCAACCAGAACACCGTGAGAACCAGGCCATTCGTGAGCATCTGGCCGAGGGTACCGGTCGCGGTCGCGCCCGCACCGCCACCGCGCTCGAGCTGCGCCTGATTCAGGGCGAAGAGGCGCCCGTAGACCTCGTCCGTCACGACCTCATTGGCGTCCACGATGCGCTCGTTCTCCCGCACGTGATACTTGACCGTATCGACGCTCGCCCTCAGCTCCTGCTTCCGGATCTCGTATTCCGTGGTGTTTGGGATCAAGGTCGGCCGGAACAGCCCGTTGATCAGCTTCACGTAGATCTGATCACCCACCGGCGAGTTCGGATCGGGGTGCCCCGCGGAGCGCGCTTGCAGCACCTGCTCGTACGTCAGGAGCGTATCGCGTCGCGCGACCCCCTCGGAACCGTTGCGGCGCACGATCACCTCGGGAACGATCTCGGCCCCCAGGGACCGGGACTCGGCGACCCCCCGCCGCAGCTGGCGCCGCAGGAACCGGCGCGAGGCCTCGCCGAACGCCGCGAGCCGCGCCGCACCCGTCAGGTAGCTCACCTCCTCCGGCGTCAGGCGCACGCCGCGTACCTGCGCCCCGGCCACCAGCGATTCGGGCGCCGCCGCCTGCAGCGCGGCGAACAGCGAGTCGGCGGCCGCCAGCACGGTGTCCACCACGGCCGCCCGGAATTCATAGATGGGACGAGCGGTCGCCTCCAGCGCCGCCGCCTCCCGCTCGATCTCCGCAGAAGACTTCCGCACGTCGAACTCGAACGGCGCGATGACGCGCTCGGGCGCCACGTCCCCGGGCTGCAGCACGGGCGCCTGCGTTCCACCAGCGACCGGAAACGCGAGGTAGGTCAGCACCCCGAGCAGCACCATGAGCCCCCAGCGCAACCCGTGGAACGCGACCGCGGCCGGAATCCGGCTCGGCGCGAGCTCCAGGTTGAGTGTGGGGCGTCCGTCGCGACTCATGCCTCCTCATCCTCCGCGTAGGCCCGGATGATCTCCCGGACCAGCCTGTGCCGCACCACGTCGCGCTCGTCCAGGTAGCAGAATGCCACCCCATCGATCCCGGGAAGAATGCGCTCGATCTGGATCAGGCCCGACTCCTCTCGGCTCGGCAGGTCGACCTGTGTCTTGTCGCCGCACAACACGGCCCGTGAGTTGAGGCCGAGCCGGGTGAGGAACATCTTCATCTGTCCGCCGCTCACGTTCTGCGCCTCGTCGAGGATCACGAAGGCGTCCTGCAGCGTGCGACCCCGCATGTAGCCGAGGGGAGCGATCTCGATCGTCCGGGTCTCCAACGCCCGCTGGATGCGGTCGTACGGCATCATGTCTTCCAGCGCATCGTAGAGGGGACGCAGGTACGGGTCGACCTTGGCCTGCAGGTCTCCCGGCAGGAACCCCAATCGCTCCCCGGCCTCCACGGCGGGTCGGGCCAGCACGAGCCGCCGCACGCGCTTGCGGGCGAGGGCCTCGACCCCCATCGCCACCGCTAGGTAGGTCTTCCCCGTTCCCGCCGGGCCCACGCCGATCACGATGTCGTTGTCCCGCATCGCTTCGACGTACGCCTGCTGGCCGGCTGACTTGGGTTGCACCACGCGGCGCATCCCGGGCAGCGCAATCTTGTAGTTGCCGTTGGCCAGCTGGGCAGCGTCCCTTCCACCGTTGGCCGCCAAACGCTGTACGTCCTCCGGGCTCACCGTCTCCCCCATGCGTGCCAGGTCGATCATCGCCGTGGCAATGCGCGTCGCGCGCTCCACCGCCTCCAGCTCCCCCGCGAGCGTGACCCGCTCGCCGCGCAGCGTGACGCGCACCCCGGTTACCTCTTCGAGCTGCTGCAGGTTACCGTCGTTGACGCCTGCGAGCGCCAGCAGGTCGGCGCCCTCGGCCGAGATGCGATGCGTGACGTCCTGACTCACGCGTTATCCACCTTGAGTGCGAGCTCGCTCAACTCCGCCGGGTCAAGCTCCGTGGGAGCGTCCTCGAACAGCGCCCGCGCCGCGGTGGTCTTGGGAAATGCGATCACGTCCCGCAGGTTGTCGGCGCCGGCAAGGAGCATCACCACCCGGTCGAACCCGACGGCGAACCCGCCGTGCGGGGGCGCGCCGGCACGCAGCGCTCGGAGCAGGAAGCCGAAGCGGCGCTCGGCCTCCTGCTGGGAGATCCCGAGGAGATCGAGAACGAGCAGCTGTACTTCCGAGTCGGTGATGCGGATTGACCCGCTTCCGAGTTCGTGGCCGTTGTACACCAGATCGTAGTGCAACGCGCGCACGGCGGAGCGATCTCCCTGGAGGAGGCGCTCGACGTCGTCGGGATGGGGTGCGGTGAAGGGGTGGTGGGCGACGAGCCACGACTGGCTCTCGCGGTCCCACTCGAACAGCGGGAAGTCGTAGACCCACGCGAAGCCGTGCTCCTGCGTCGGCACGAGGGCCAGGCGTGCGATCACGGCGCGCCGCACCCGATCGAGCACCACCGACGTGAGGCTGTCCGGCCCGGCCGTCGCCACCAGCAGGTCACCATCCTCGAGCCGCGCCGCACCGGCCGACATGCCGTCGATCTTGGAGAGCGGCCCGCTGAGCTTCCCATCCTGGTGCTTGAGCGTGGCGAGCCCGCCCAAGCCCGCATGCCTGGCCAGCTCGGTCAGCGCATCCACGTCCTTGCGCGTGAGCACGGCACCTCCCGGCACCCGAATGCCGCGGACGCGCCCGCCTTCACTCAGGATCTGCTCGAACGCCCGGAAGCCCCGCACCAACTCGCTCACGTCCTCCAGCTCGAGCCCGAACCGCAGGTCCGGCTTGTCGGTGCCGTACCGCTCCATCGCTTCGTCGAAGGGCAGCCGCCGGAACGGTGCGCTCACGGCGAATCCCGCCTCCTCCCACAGCGCCACGAACAGCGTCTCCAGCACGCCGTACACATCCTCCGGCGAGACGAACGAGGCCTCCAGGTCGATCTGCGTGAACTCCGGCTGGCGGTCGGCTCGCAGATCCTCGTCCCGGAAGCAGCGCGCCACCTGGAAGTACCGGTCGAACCCCGCCACCATGAGGAGCTGCTTGTAGAGCTGGGGCGACTGCGGGAGCGCGTAGAACTGCCCCCGGTGCACGCGCGACGGGACCAGATAGTCCCGCGCGCCCTCGGGCGTCGGTTTGGTGAGGATCGGCGTCTCCACCTCGTAGAAGTCGAGGTCGGTGAGCGTGGCGCGGGTGCGCTGCAGCAGGCGATGCCGCAGCGCCAGGTTGCGTTGCAGCTCGGGTCGCCTCAGGTCGAGGTGGCGGTGCAGCAGGCGCAACTCCTCCGACGGCGGATCCTCGCCCTTGGTGCGCCAGACCGGTATCGGCAGCGCCTCGAGGTGCGCCGGCCCCACGACCTGGATCGCGTCCGCGTGCACTTCGACGTCGCCGGTGGCCATCTCGGGGTTGCGGGCCTCCTGCGGCCGGCCCACCACCTTGCCGCGCACCAGGATCACCGACTCGGTCGTCACCTCGAGGACCGACTCGATGACGTCGGAGGGCGTCCAGTCGGGCCCGACCGACACCTGCACGATCCCGTCCCGGTCCCGCAGGTCGAGGAAGATCAGCCCGCCGAGATCCCGGCGGCGGTGGATCCACCCTCCGAGCCTCACCTGGGCACCGATGTGCTCCGCGCGGAGCGCACCGGCCCGGTGCGTACGCATCGCCGTTGCGGTCATGCTCTCAGGCTAGTGGCCCTGGGGGTGGCACAGACGGGCGGAGGGAAGCCGCGCGGGGGCGGGGCTGGTCCGTTCTGGCTGCCGGCAGCTCACGAATCGATGCAATGGCAAGATCGCCCAAGTCCTGTTCCTGGTTGAACATAATGGCGCCCCGGGAGCCCAGCAAGCCGCTTGACACCCGGCTGGGAGGGGGGGCAACCTTCCCGCGTGGGACGGCCCTCTCTGATCCTCTTCGTTGCGCTGGGTACGGCACCGGCACCCCTCTTCGCGCAGGCGCCATCCGCTGCCGACCTCTGGCGCGTGACGGCGACATCGCTCTCGACACCCGCGGCGCTGGAGACGGGCGTCACGGCGGCCTTCTGGAACCCCGCGGCCCCGGTCCGTGACGCCAGCCTGGCTGCAGGAGTGCAGGTCGTGCAGACGCCCGAGGCTCTCAAGATGGGCGGGGTGCTGGTGGGAGCGGACAAGGCGCTCGGCGCGGGGTGGCGCGTTGGGTTGCTGTACGGTCGCATTGACGTCCGCGATCTGGTGCGGACGACGACGTCGCCCAGCAGCGAGGACGGGTCGATTCCCGTCTACGAACAGCTGCTGGGACTCAGAACGTCGTACCGGCGTGGCGCGCTGGCCGTGGGTGCCATGCTCGAGATGCACGATGCGCGATTCGACACCGAGCGCGACGGTGGCCTCACGCTCGACGCCGGATTCCGGCTGCAGCTCCACCGCCGCATCACCGTGGCGGCCGCCAGCCACTTCTTTCCGTTCGACTTCAGCACAACCGACGGCACCGATCTTTACGTGGGAATCGAGGCCGTACCTGTCGAGAGCGCGGGCATTGCCGGCACGTCGACGCTGCTCGCGCTGCGGTACGGCACCACCTACCGCGCCTCCGGCGACCTCGAGCACACGCTCGCCGGCGGCGTGCTCATCAACCGGCAGGTGCGCGTCGACTTCGCCGCGACCAGCGAGTCGGCGTACGGCGAGCGGGCGTGGCGGCTGGGCTTGGGCCTGGGCGTGCAGATCGGCCGCTACGTGATCTCCGTCGCCCGGGGCAGCGGGCTCAACGACATCGGGGCCACGTACCGGGTGGGCCTCGACGTCGACATCCTCCGGTGAACCTGCTCGATCGTACGCCGGCCGAGGCGGCGTCGGCCGTCGAGCGGTGGCTGGCGGACCGGGGCGAGCCCACGTATCGGTCGCGCCAGATCCTGCCACGCCTGTGGCAGCGTCCCGTCGTCACCTGGCGAGACGCCACCGACCTGCCGCAGACGCTCCGCGCCGCGCTGGATGAGGAGCACCCACTTCCACGACCGGCCATGGCCGCCCGGCAGGTCTCCACCGACGGCACCGTAAAGTTCCTGTGGGACTTTCCCGAGGGCGGAGCCGTCGAGTCCGTGCTCATACCGGAAGGGACCCGTCGCACGCTGTGCATCTCCAGCCAGGCGGGATGCGCCTACGGCTGCACGTTTTGCGCTACGGGCCGCATGGGCTTCATTCGGCACCTCGCCACCTGGGAGATCGTGGCGCAGGTCCGCGAGATGGCCTTCGATCCGGACATCGGGCTCCCCAGCAACGTGGTCTTCATGGGGATGGGCGAGCCGCTGCACAATTGGGACGCGGTGGATCGCGCGCTGACCGTTCTCAACGACCCGCAGGGCATGGGGATCGGGGCGCGGCACATCACGGTGAGTACCGTCAGCCTGATCCCCAAGCTCGAGAAGCTCGCCGCCCGTCCGGAACAGTTCCGCGTCGCCCTCTCGCTCCACGCCCCCACCGGTGCGCGGCGTCAGCTCCTGATGCCGGTCGAGCGGAAGTACCCGCTGAAAGACGTGCTGGAGGTGCTGCAACGATTCCCGCGCCGCGTGACGTTCGAGTACGTGATGATCCGTGGGGTGAACGACCGGCCCCAAGACGCCGCCGAACTGGCCCGTCACGCACGGGCGTTGGGCGCAATGGTGAATCTGCTGCCGCTGCACCCGGGCGGCGCCCCCGGGATGGAGGCGACCGCGCCGGCCGATATCGAGCGCTTCGCCCAACTGCTGCGTGATCGCGGAGTCAACGCGACCGTCCGCCGAAGCCGCGGGCTCGATATCAGCGCGGCGTGCGGCCAGCTACGGACGCAAGTTGACCAGGGGAACGGCATCGTATCCCAGAAAGACGCTGGCATCGAGGAGTAGGCGCGGGTCGGGTTCGACGACCACCCTCCCGATCCCCAGCGCCTCGCGCACTCGAGCGGCCCTCGCGGTGTCACCTCGCCGCACGGCGATCAGCGTCTCACGCAGGGTATCCGTCGCCGCCGTGCCGAAGTACACGACATCGATGCCGCGACGACGCAGCTGACGGGTGCTCGCGCGGGCGAGCCCATCCACCCCGGTCGCGTTCAACACCTCCACGGTGATGCGCACCCCGTCACCCGGCACCGGATAGGCCCCCCCGGGCTGCCCGGAGCGGTACCACGCCCACCACACGGCGATCAGCACCACTGCCGCCAAGACGGCCCAGCCTATCCGCCGGGGCACGCCAGGTCGTTCCAGAACGCGGTGGTCTCGGCGAGCAGCGGGTGACCCGCGCGGATGGTGAGGAGGAGCCGGCGCCGCGCCACCTCTCGCAGCACACCACGGGGGTCGCTCGGCACCCGTTGCACCAGTGCCTCCCGGTCGTCTCCGGCCTTGCGGCGGCGTCCCTCCAGGAAATCAGCGAGGTAGAGCATCCGCCCCGCGTCGTCCCAACGCGCGCAGCCAACCGAGTGGTACCGGACGGCGTCGAGCACCCCCTGGTCCCGCTCGCCCTCGCGCGCCGCCATCGCCGCCGCGGCCGGTCCGTGCCGCAGGCTGTCGGCGCCCCAGCTATCGGGAGCGAGCTCGCGCAACAACTCCGGCGAGGCGTCCTTCAGTGCGTCGTGCAGGCTCGCCGCTCGCACCCAACGTTCCCGCTCCTCCGGAGAGACGTGCAGCGCCACGGCCCACTGCGTCACCAGAGCGGCGACCCGTTGGATGTGGCCGAGCCGCTTCTGCGTCACCTGCGCCCAGGACGGGAGCTCGACCGCTGAGATCTGCTCCGAGCGCTCCGCCATCAAGCCCCCACCCGGACGTCCCCCGATGTCCCCTCCCCCAACGTCACGTTGTCGATGAGGCGCGCCGCACCGAGCCGGGCCGCGACGGCAACGATGCTCTCCTCGCCCGGCGCGTCGGAGGGCGCGAGCGAAACCGGGTCGACGATCTCGAGATACTCGAGCGCCAGCGCCCCGACTTCCTCGATCGGCGCACGCGCGGCCGCCAGCAGTGCCCCGACGTCACGGACGCCGGCCGCGAACGCCGCGTGCGCGGCCTCCAGGCCCCGCGCGAGCGCCGGGGCGACACGCCGTTCCTCGGGCGTGAGGTAGGCATTGCGGGAGCTCATGGCCAAGCCGTCGGCTTCGCGCACCGTCGGAGCGATCACGATCTCGGTGGCGACGTTGAGGTCGCCGACCATGCGGCGGATGAGGACTGCCTGCTGCACGTCCTTGCGGCCGAACACGGCCACCTGCGGCTCCACGATGTTGAGCAGCTTGAGCACGACGGTGAGCACGCCCTCGAAGTGCCCCGGGCGGCGGGCACCGCACAGGTGATCGGCCAGGCTCCCCGGCACCACGCGGACCACCTGAGGCGCGGGATACATGTCCCCTTCGGTAGGCACGAAGAGGCAGTCGGCCCCTCGGGCCAGCGCCGCGGCTCGGTCTCGCGCCAGGTCTCGCGGATATGCCGCCAGGTCTTCCTGCGGACCGAACTGAATCGGATTCACGAACAGGCTCACCACCACCGTGTCGGCGATGGCCTTGGCCTGTTCGATGAGGCGCAGATGGCCCTCGTGGAAGTACCCCATGGTGGGAACGAGTCCCACGGTGAGGCCCTCGTCGCGCCGCGACCGGGACCACAGGCGCATGCGCCGTGGCTCCGCGAGCTCGATCACTCGTCGTAGCTGTGCGCGGCGTCGGGATAGTGACCTGCCCGCACGTCCGCCGCGAACGTCTCGACGGCCTGCCGGACCGCGGGGGCGAGGTCTGCGTACCGCTTCAGGAACTTGGGCTCGAAGCCCTGGTTCAGGCCGAGCATGTCATGCAGGACCAGCACCTGCCCGTCACAGTACGGCCCCGAGCCGATACCGATGGTGGGCACGGTCACCGCGTCGGTCACGCGGTGCGCGACCTCGGAGGGCATGAGCTCGAGCACGATGCTGAAGACGCCCGCCTCCTGCAGAGCCTCCGCATCAGCCACGATTCGATCTGCCGCCGCCGTGCCCCGCCCCTGAACCCGATAGCCTCCCACCTGGTGCACCGACTGCGGCGTGAACCCGAGGTGGCCCATGACCGGAATCCCGATCCCGGTCAGCCCACGGATGGTATCGGCCATGGCCGCCCCACCCTCCAGCTTCACTCCGTGCGCCCCGGTTTCCTTGAGTACCCGGCCGCTGTTGCGCTTGGCATCCTCGACGGACACCTGGTAGCTCAGGAACGGCATGTCCACGACAACGAGCGCTCGCTCGACGCCGGCGCGCACGATCCGGCCATGGTAGAGCATCTGCTCGAGCGTCGCGGAGAGGGTCGTGTCCTCCCCGCACAGGACCGTGTTCACCGAGTCCCCCACGAGCACCACATCCACCCCCGAGGCATCCACGAGCGAGGCGAACAGGGCATCGTAGGCGGTGAGCATCACGATCTTCTTCCCGTCGCGCTTCATGCGCGCCAGGTCGAACGTGGTCCTCGACTTGGGGCTAGCCGACATGGGCCTCCAACTCCTCGACCTCACGCTGCCAGAACGGCCGGTTCGGCAGCTCGGGGTGCGGCAGCGTGAGCGTCTCGTCGTGCGTGCGGTGGTCGCCGTACCGCACGATGTCGATGTCGAGCGTGCGCGGGCCCCAGCGCTCGCGCCTCACGCGCCCACACGCACGCTCGATCTGCCGGCAGTGTTTGAGAAGCTCGTGCGGCGTGAGCCGCGTCCGCAGCAGGACCATCTGATTGAGGAACGGCCCCTGCGGCACCGGCCCAAGGGGCTCCGTTTCCTCAACCGCACTCTCGGCGGTCAGCTGCGTGCCCGGCAGCATCGCCAGCCGTTGCCTGGCAAAGGCGAGGCAGCCGGCCCGGTCCCCCACGTTGGATCCCAGCGCCACGAAGGCCCACTCAGCGCTCGTCGTCACGCGCCCGCTCCAGTACGACCTCCACGTAGTCGACCGGCCCGCTGAGGGGGGCGTGTGGCTTGCGCGCCGCCACGCGAACGCGCTCGACGGACGGCAACTCGAGTGTGCGCTGGGCGATCATTGCGCAGAGCGCCTCGAGCAGGCGGTGGTGGCTCGTCCCCACGGTATCGGCGACGAGCGTGTAGAGGTCCCGGTAGTCGAGCAGATCACTGGGAGAGTCCGTGCGGCCCACACTTCGCAGGGAGAGCCAGGCGGTCAGGTCCAGCTCCAGCGGTTGGGGCACCAGCTTCTCGTGCGGCAGCAGGCCGACGCACGTGTGAAACCGCATGCCCTTGAGGGAGATGCAGTCGTTCGCGGTCACGGCGGAATGGTACCGCAGACCGGGACTATTCGCCAGTTGCGAACCGGTGCGTGATGTCGGAGAGCATGGTCACCACCGATTCCAGCTCGCGCGTGGCGGCCCCGATCTGCTCCACGCCTCGGGCGACCACGTCGGCCCTCTCACCGACGGTATCCGCACCGCTGCGGTTGCGCGCCGCCACGTTGGCCACCGTGGCAATGCGTTCGTCCAGTCGTCCCAGCGCCGCGCGCTGTCCCTGCGCCACTTCGGCGATCTGCTGCGCGTGGTTGGTCGCGCCGCGCGTCGCCTCCACGATGGCGGCCAGGGCGTCGAGCGCTTCCGCGCTCAGCTTCTCGACCCCCGCCACCGCGGTCTCGCCGCGCCGCATCTGCTCCGTCACCTCGCCCAGCCGGATCTGCATCTCCTGCAGCAACCCGGCGGCTTCCCTGGCCGCCGCGGCGCTCTGCTCGGCCAGCGTGCGGACCTCTCGGGCCACCTCGGCGAATCCCCGCCCGTGGGAGCCAGCCCGCGCTGCCTCGATCGCCGCATTGAGCGCGAGCAGGTTCGTGAGCTCGGCGAGCTCGCGGATCGAGGCGAGGAACTTCACGATCCCCTGGGCCGAGGTCCCGAGCTCACCCACCTTGCCCGAGCTCTCCGCCACGAATGCCTTGAGCCCCACGAGCCGCTCCATCGCGTCACCGATGGTGCGTTGGTGCTGCTGCGCCACCGAGCTGGCCGTCGCGCTTGCGGTCGCCGCCTCCCCGCTCTCGCCCACCACCTCCTGGGTCGCACGGCTCAGCTCCTGGGCGGCATCGAGACCCTCCCGCACGGCGACGTCCTCCTCGGAGAGCCCCTTCTCGATCGCCCCCGCCGACTCGCGCATCACCTGAACCGTGGCGGTGAGGGCCTCCGTCAACCCGGCAAGGTCTTCCACCTGCCGATTGACACGGCCGACCGTGTCGAAGAGCGGGGCACGCAGGTCCGCGATGTGCAGCAGCGTGGCGATGCGCCGAGCTACCGTCTCCGCGAGCGCCAACGACCACTTGCCGTATACGCGCGGCTTGTGGTGGTCGAGCTCGAACGTCCCGAGGACCTCCTCCCCAAACACGAGGGGCTGGATCACCAGCGACCGGACGCCGGAGGCGAGGTCCATGGCGCGCAGGTCCTTCTCCGTGTCAGTCACCACCACGGCTTCGCGGCTGTCGCACGCCTCCTTTCGCATGTCGTCGTAGTCGGCGGCGCGATCCTCCGACCAGCCCCGACCCAGGGAGCCGCGGTACGCCAGCCGAAACGCGCCGTCGCTCCACTCGAACACCCTGAACTCGCGCCAGTCCAGAACCTGATCGGCGTACCGCTCGATCTGTTGCAGGGCATCCTTCAACCCGACGAACCTGGTGATTACCTGCTCCATCCCCTGGATCTTGATCATCTCCTCCGCCTGAACCGCCTGCTGCAGGATGCGCCGCAGCACGAACGCCGCAGGCAGGATGGGGCCAGCGACGAACGGCCAGGCGAGCGGCGGCATGACGGAAAAGGCGAACACAGCCGTGCCCGCCCCCGCGAGGGTCGTGCCGTAGGTGACCACCTCGTAGCGCTGAAGGAACGCCTGCTCCTCCAGCGTCAGCTTTCCGCGCACGGTGAGCGTGTAGTAGAACAGCGTGCGGGAGAGGACGAAGTACAGCGCCGCCAGCACGGCCGCCGCCGCCATCCCCTCGGCCGAGAGCGGGTCGGTCGCGCCCAACCATGCCATGGTCGCCGCGTAAAACCCGAAGGCGGCCGCCACGCTCACGATTTCGCGGCCCGCGTTGATCGCCGCCGCTTGTCGACCCTTACGCAGGATCAGCACATCCGCGACAAAGGTCCCGATGCCGGCACCCAGCGCCGTGAGGTCTGGACCCACGAGCAGGCCAGCCGACAGCGAGACGATCCCGACTTGCGAGACGTAGCTGTACTTGCCGAGGGAGAGCTGCGGAATGCGCAGGGCCAGCGCCAGCAGGGCGACGGTCAGCAGCGTGGGCAGGCTCTGGCTGAGGTTGGAGGTGCGGACCAGGACCGCGCCGACGATCAGGGTCCCGGTGACGGCGAGCCCCTGGGCGTACAAGACGCTCAGCCGCTGTGCGCTGACTTTCACGATCGTCGGTCTCCTTTCCCGTCCCTCCCGCGGTCCATCGCGCCTCGCAGCTCCTCGATCAGCTCCCGTGCCGGCCCCAATCCCTGCTCCAGCCGCCGTACCAGTGCGCTCCCCACCACCACGCCGTCGGCGTGTGCGGCGGCCAGCGCCGCCTGCGGCCCACTGCCGATCCCGAAGCCCACAGCCACTGGCAGGTCGGTCACCTCCCGCACCCTCCCGACCGCGCCCTCCAGCGTCGCGTCGAGCGCGGTGGCGGCCCCCGTGACGCCCAGACGCGAGATCAGATACACGAATCCCTCGGCGTGCGCCAGTACCGCCCGCAGTCTCGCGCCGGTGGTCGTCGGAGCGACGAGGGAGATCTGCGCCAGCGCGCTCTCGCGCACCGTCCGCTCGAGCGCCGGATCCTCTCCGGCGGGCAAATCGGTGAGGAGCAGGCCCGCGACCCCCGCATCCGCCGCCTCGGCGAGGAACCGGTCCAGGCCGAACGCGAGGATCGGATTCAGGTAGCCGAACGCGATGACGGGGATCTCGAGGGCGGCTGCCCGCACCAGCTCGAGCACCCCGCCGACCGTCATCCCCTGCTCCAGCGCCACCTGCGTGGACTTCTGAATCACGGGGCCGTCGGCGACGGGGTCGGTGAACGGGATGCCGACCTCCACGAAGTCGGCCCCGGCCTCGGCCACCATGGTGAGGGCCGCGAGGCTCAAGTCGCGCGTGGGAAACCCGGCAGTGAGATAGGGAATGAGGGCGACGCGGCCCGCGTGACGCAGGCGCTCCCACCGCGCCCGGAGGACGGCATCAGACAAAGTAGTCGGACGGATTGATCTCGTACTTGGCCGGGTCGCTCACCTTGATGATTGACCGGCGGAAGGTCCCATCCTGCATCGTGTCGGCAAGGTCCGCGAGGAATCCATCCTCGAGCCGGACACCCTCCGCGCTGATCACCACTCGCACGATGGGCCGGTGAAGCTGTGCCGCGTCGGGATTGGCCGAGTGCACCACCCCTACCTCGTACGAATCCAGAATCACGCAGGTGCCCACCGGATAGACGCCGGTGAGGTTGATCAAGGCCTTCACCAGCACCGGATCCTGCCCGCGCCTCGGGTTCTCCCACATCTCGCGCAGCACCTGATCCGGCTGCAGCGGCTCCGTCTGATAGGACCGGCGCGTCGTGGCGGCGTCAAACGCGTCGGCCACCGCCACGATCTTGGAGTACACCGAGAGTTTTCGCGGGCGAATCGTCTTCGGGTATCCCGTGAGGTCGATCTTCATGTGGTGCTCGAACGCCGTGATGATCGCGCGGTAGGGGATCTCGCCGTACCCCCGCAGGCCGAACAGCGTCAGTACGCCGAGCCACGGATGGGCCTGCATGATGCGCCACTCGTCATCGCTCAGCGGGCCTTCCTTGTTGAGCACCTCGATGGGCACTCGGCTCTTCCCGACGTCATGGAAGAGCGCACACAGCCCGAGGTCGTACAACTGCAGCTTCGAGAGTCCCAGCCGCTTGCCTATCGACACGCTGAAGATCGTCACGTTCACCGAGTGCGTGAACGTGTACTCGTCGTAATGCCGGATCGTCGTGAGGCCGATGAGCGACACCTCGTTCTTGAGTACCTGGTCGACGATGCTCTGCACGGCACGCTTCACCTTCTTCACGCTCGCGCTCCGGCCCATGCGCACCGAATTGATGACCTCCTTGGTGACTGCCACGGTCCGCTCGTAGGTCCGTTTGGCCACCTCCTTGGCTCTCTCCTCGTCCTCGAGCTCGTCGTCGCTCTCCACCGGGGGCGCGACCATGATGTGCGTGACCCCGCCCTGTATCAGCTTCTGTTGCAGTTCGTAGAGCTTGTTGGCCATCGCCTCCTTCGTGGCAAAGGCCAGGAGCAGGGAGATCACGACCTGCCATTCGCGCCGCTCGGCCGAAGACTCCACCTGCAGCGTGCCGACGCCCGCCTGCCGCAGCGTGGTGAGGACGTGGCTGAACGAGGCGAAGTTGTCGAGATCGAGTCGTAGCCTGATGGCATTCACGAACAGGAACTCGCTGGCGACGCGGACTTCGAGCTCCTGTTCCAGCTCGAAGATCACGTTGGCGCGCCCCAGCAGGTCGTCGAGCGCGCGCTGCACCTGCTCGTTCTCGACCGGGTACAGCTTGAAGCTGCGCAGTGCCGTGTAGAACGCGACCAGAAAATCGCGCCCGGCCTGGCGCACGCGCTGGTCGGTCGACTGCATCGTGTCGACGATGGACCGTCGCCTGGCGCCCGTCCGTGCGTCAGCCTCGCTCATCTCACCGCATCTCCCGCAGGGCCTTGACCGCCGCGTTGCGCACCAGGGGATCCTTGTCGCTGGTCACCTTCTCGAGCGCCCTGCGCGCCTCGGGCGTGCCGATCTTCCCGATCGCCATCGCTGCACAGGCCCGGATCTGGGGTTCGAACTTGCGCCGCATGAACCCGCCCACTTGCAGCATCGGCTCCAGCTTCTCAAGACCGGCCGCGCCGGCCAGGGCCCCGTAGGCCTCGAAGAACACGGTCCGCTCGGTCAGGTCGGCATCCTTCAGCGACTTGCCTGAAATCGCCGCCTCGACGGCCGGGAACGCCCCCCGATACCCCTGGTTGGCCATCACCCGCACCGCCGCCACCCGGACGTCCCGGTCCCGGTCATCGATCGCTCGCTCGAGCTGCTGCATCGCGCCCGTCGACCCGATGGCGGCCAACGCGTCCACGGCCGCCCGCTTCACCGGTACGCTCCCCTTCACCACGAGCGCCCCCAGTGCCGGCACCGTGGGCGGCAGCTTGGACTGTTTGGCCAGACGGATCGCCTCCAGCAGTACGACCTCGTCGGGGTTCTTCAGGGCGTTGACCATGACCTCCGGATGGGCCTGCGCCAGCCGCCGCGCCGCCGCATCCAACAGCGCGCGCACGCGCTCGTTGGTGAGCTTGGGCAGCCAGGCCAAGACCGCTTCCAGGGCATCGGGCCGCAGTTCGCGGAACAACTCGGCGAGTTCCTCCTCCGACGGGTGCACCATGGCCTCGTCGAGCGACTGCAGCAGCTGTCCCAGGGCATCCGCCTCGGACAGCCGGCTCGGCAGGTGCTGCAGGGTCTCCCGATGTTCCGGCAGAAGCTCCCGCGCCCGCTGCAGCACCACTCGGATCTCGCGCAGGACGTAGGCGACCGAATTGAAGTCGCCCACCGCCAGCAGGTACGGGATGAAGTTCTCCACGATCGAAATCAGCTCGGCCCGCACCGTGCTGTAGGTCTGCAGCTCCAGCAGGTCGAACAGCATCGAGAGCGTGTTCTCGCGCAGGTCGCGCGAGTATTCGCGCTCGATCTCTTGGCGGAGGTATCCGATCTCTGTCTCGTCGAGGAAGTACAGCGTGGAGTCGAAATCCTCGACGCGGACGACCCCCGGCGGCGGCTCGCCCTCCGCCGCTGCCTCCTCCTTGGCGCTGGCGGCCTCCTCGGCCACGGCCTGCTTCATCTCGACTTCGGTTTTGGCGGGGGCCCCGCCGTAGCCCCATTTGTCCTGGGTCGGCGCGTCGGGCGAGACGATGGTGGGCACCTCGTCGATTGCGAGCTCGACCGCGTGATAGCGGATGAACTGGAAGTCCTCGTCCCACAGGAGCGTCAGCAGGTCGTCGGCGGCATCGGCGGGAAGCGTCCGGACCTTGTGAATCACGTTCAGGAACCTGATCACCTCATCGTCCTGGACGCCCGGCGCGAAGCTCAGGCTGCGCAGCCCATCCTTGAACAGGACCCACGCGATGCTCTCGGACTTGTTGGGCTGCGCGAGGACGACTTCCTCGCCCAGCAGCAGGTCGGTCTCGGCCACCACGAGATCCAGCTCCACGAACTCCGCCCAGATGGAATCGAATGCCCGCTTGACGTTGTCGATGGCACGCTGGTACACGGGGTTGTTCGGGAGATAGAGCTGAACGGCGCGCAGGCCCTTGACCATGGCCTGCATCAGGTGCACGACCGCCGTGGCGTCCTGGAGCTGCTCCTGGTCTCGCGTGGTCGCGTCAGTCATTCGCGCTCCGCCAGGCTGGCCACATGCTGAACGTCCTTATCGCCGCGCCCGCTAAGCGTGAAGAGCACCACGTCCGTTGCTGACCACCGCGTCCCAGACTCCAAGATCCACGCCAGGGCGTGCGCGCTCTCCAGGGCCGGCAGAATGCCCTCCATTCGACCGAGAGCGTAAAACGCTGCGACCGCTTGCCGGTCGGTCACCGTGTAATACTGCACTCGCCCGGAATCGCGCAAGTATGCATGTTCAGGTCCCACACCAGGATAGTCCAGCCCAGCCGCCACAGAATGGGCGGGCTGTACCTGTCCGTCGGTGTCCTGCAACACATAGCTCAGACAGCCGTGTAGCACACCGGGCCGTCCCGCCGTCAGCGAGGCGGAGTGCCGGCCCGTGTCGAGCCCGGAACCGCCGGCCTCCACCCCGACGAGCTTCACCGCTGCGTCCTCGAGGAAGTCGTGGAACATCCCGATCGCGTTCGAGCCCCCTCCCACACAGGCCACGACCCAGTCCGGGAGCCCGCCGATCCGCTCCAGCACCTGGGCACGCGCCTCGCGACCGATCACGCTCTGAAAGTCCCGTACGATGCGGGGGAAGGGATCGGGACCCACGACCGATCCGAGCACGTAGTGCGTGCTGTCCACGTTCGTGACCCAGTCGCGCAGCGCCTCGTTGGTCGCGTCCTTCAGTGTGCGGGTGCCGGACCCGACCGGCACCACCGTCGCGCCCATGACCTCCATGCGGAACACGTTGAGCCGCTGCCGGGTCATGTCCTCCTCGCCCATGTAGACCACGCACTCCAAGCCGAACAGGGCGCAGGCGGTTGCCGTGGCGACCCCGTGCTGCCCGGCTCCCGTCTCGGCGATGATGCGGCGCTTCCCCATCCGCCGGGCCAGCAGCACCTGCCCCAGCGTGTTGTTGATCTTGTGCGCGCCGGTGTGAGTGAGGTCCTCCCGCTTGAGCAGGACGCGGCAGCCGACACGCTCGGACAATCGCGGCGCCTCGGAGAGCGGTGTGGGGCGCCCGACGTACGTGCGGAGCAGTCGCTCCAGCTCGTCGCGGAAGGCCGGATCGGACACCGCCTCGTGGTAGACCACGGTGAGCTCCTCCAGCGCCGCCACGAGCGTTTCCGGCACGTAGCGGCCGCCATATGGCCCAAACCGCGCCGCTGTCCTCTCGGCGTGACGCGCCGTCACCGCGGGCCCCTCGTCACTCGCGCCACCCCCGCCAGGGACCGCACCGCTCCCTCGGGGTCGGCCGCGCCCGCGAGCGCCGTACCCACCAACACCGCGTCAGCTCCCCACGCGGCCACCTGCTCCACATCGCTGCGGCCGCTCATGCCGCTCTCGGCCACCACCGCCACCCCCGGGGGAACGAGACGCACGACCTGCTCGATCCGCGCCACGTCCACGCTGAAGTCATCGAGGTCTCGGCTATTCACCCCAATGGACTCGGCCTCCACCGCCAGGGCCCGCTCGAGCTCGCTCGCATCGTGCACCTCCAGCAGCCGTCCCAGCCCCAACTCGCCCGCCGCCCCGGCCAGCTCGACCAACCGCCCCTGATCCAGGGCCCGCACGATCAGCAACACGGCGCTGGCCCCGGCCGCCCGTGCCTCATACAGCTGCAGCGCGTCGACCACGAAGTCCTTCCGCAGAACTGGCATACGGACCGCCCGCCGCACCGCTTCCAAGTCGGCGAGCGAGCCCCCAAAGTGCTCCCCCTCTGTCAGCACCGAGATCGCGCTTGCCCCTCCGGCGGCATAGCTCCGCGCCAGGTCCGCCGGCTCGAGCCCCTCGGCGATGGCGCCCGCCGACGGGGACCGCCGCTTCACCTCGGCGATCACCGCCACCTGCGCGCCGCCGAACACGCCCGACCAGCCCGGGGGCCTCGGCGCGGCACGCGCCGCCGCCTCCAGCGCTGCGCGCTCCCCCTTGAGGGTGCGCACCCGCTCCCGGGCTGCGTTGAGAATGCTGTCCAGCGTCGTCGTCACGGTGCCGTGTTGCGCTTCGGGGTGTGTTCGGGTATATTCGCTTCGGCCTTTTTTCGGTCGGACACGGCCAGGAGCGCGCCATGCCCCTTACCCGGCGGCAGAAGGAGATTCTGGACTACCTGCAAAGCTACATCCACAAGCGGGGGTACGCGCCGTCGTTTGAGGAGATCGCCGAGCACTTTGCGTTTCGCTCGCTCGCCACGGTGCACGAGCACCTCACCAACCTGGAGCGGAAGGGCTACATCCAGCGCGGCCACAACGAGAGCCGCGCGATCGAGGTGATGCCGCTTCTCGGACAGGCCGGGGCCACGGAGCTGCCGCTGCTGGGCCAGGTCGCCGCCGGCGAGCCGATCGAGGCCGTGGTCACGCCCGAGAGCATTGCGGTGCCGAACGACCTGATCCCGCGGCGCGGCAACTGTTACGTGCTGCGCGTGCGCGGGGAGTCGATGATCGACGAGCATATCGAGAGCGGCGATTTCGTGGTCGTGCACGGACGCGACAGCGCCGACAACGGCGAGATGGTCGTCGCTCTCGTGGACGGCACGTCGGCCACCGTGAAGCGGCTCTACCGCGAACCGGGCGGGTGGATCCGCCTCCAGCCGGCCAACGAGACCATCCGTCCCATCCGGGTGCACGAGGATAACGTCCTGATTCAGGGTGTGGTGGTCGGAGTCATTCGGAAGTACTGAGCGGCGCGGCGGCCCTGAGCCGCTCCAGCGCCGCCATCCCCGCGCCCGCGTCGAGCGTTTCCAGCGCTCGGTCCACGCCCTCCCTTAAGGTCCCTGCCAGCCCGGCAACGTAGAGCGCCGCACCAGCGTTCAGCGCCACGGCGGCCCGGCCCGCCCCATCGCCCGACGGCCGCTGCAGCAGGCGCTCGATCCGCATGGCGTTGCCCGGTGGCTCCCCACCCGCCAGCGCCGCGAGGTCCGCATCGCCCATCCCGAACTCTTCGGGGCTGATACTCCTCGCGGTGACCCGGCCCTGCTCCACCTCCCACACCCTGGTGCGTCCCGTCGGAGCGATCTCGTCCATGCCGACGTCCCCGTGCACCACCAGCGCGTGCTCCGCTCCCAGGCGCGCGAGCACTTCCGCCATCACCGGCCCCCGCTCCGGATCGGCCACGCCCACCAGCTGGCACCTGACACCCGCCGGATTCGCCAGGGGGCCCACGATGTTCATGATCGTGGCGGTCGCCAGCTCACGCCGGACCGGCGCGACGTGCCGCATCGCCGGATGGAAGGCGGGAGCGAACAGGAAGGCCATGCCGGTGTCCCGCAACAGGCGCGCCGCGTCCACGGGGGCGGCCGCGACCTGCACGCCCAGGGCCTCGAGCACGTCCGCCGAACCGCACTTCGAGGTGTACGAGCGGTTTCCGTGCTTCGCCACGATCGCGCCGGCGCCGGCCGCCACGAACGCGGCGGCGGTCGAGATATTGAAGGTGGTGACGCCTCCCCCGCCGGTCCCACACGTGTCGACCAGGTGCGAGCAGCCGCTCGCATCGACCCGCACCATGACCGTACGCAGCGCGCGCACCGCGCCGGCGATCTCATCGGCTCCCTCTCCCTGCACCCTCAGCCCCATGAGGAACGCCCCGACCTGCGCCGCGGTCGCCTCGCCCCGCATGACCTGCTCGAACGCCTCGTGCGTGAGCGTCTCGCCGAGGCGATCGCCGCGCGCAAGGGTCCGGAGGGCTGCGGTGATCGGCGTGAGATGGTCGTACACGGCAACTCCGTCGTGAGCCGGGGGTTGGATGAAGCAGGTAGAATCTCTGATCCCCAGCCGTTTGTCAACGACGCAAGTGCTTGTCTCGCTTGCCGCTAGGGCACGCCGCCGGTATCTTGGCGCCCATGCCGGGCACCCCATTCTACGCGGTGCTGCACTACGACGGTGGCGGGTTCTCCGGGTGGCAGCGACAGGCCTCCGACCGAACTGTGCAGGGGGAGCTCGAGCAGGCGCTCGAGCGGTTGGCGGGCCGCCGAGTGGTGGCGCACGCGGCGGGCCGTACCGACGCTGGGGTGCACGCACTGGGCCAGCTCGTGAGCTTCCACCTGCCGCGCGAATGGGAACCGTGCGAATTGCTGAGGGCCCTGCGGGCCCTCACCCCTGACGACGTCTGGGTCGCCCGGGTGGGCCTGGCCCCGCCCGGCTTCCACGCGCGCAAGCACGCGCTCACGCGGCGGTACCGCTACGCGGTGGGCTGCGACGCGGCTGCCCGCTCGCCGTTCCGACGGCCGTACGAGTGGGCGCTCGGCGTTCCGCTCGATGGCGGCAAGCTCGCCGCTGCCGCCGCCCTGTATCTGGGTGAGCACGACTTCCGCGCCTACTCGGCGGTGGGGCAGACGAAGCCGCACTATCGCTGCAGGGTGACGGTATCGCAGTGGGACACGCGCCCGAATGACGAAGGTTTTATCTTTACGATCGAAGCCGACCGCTTCCTCCACCGCATGGTGCGCTTCCTGGTCGGCACCATGGTGGATGTGGCGCGGGATCGGCGGCCGCTGGCCACTGCGGCCCAGCTGCTCCAGAGCACGAGCAACGAAGAGGCGAGCCCCCCGGCCCCGCCACAGGGGCTCTATCTCGTTGGCGTACGCTACCCCCAACTTGGAGAGGGATGCATCTGATGAAAATCTTCCTCGACACCGCCGACCTCAGCGACATTCGGTGGGCCTCGCAGGCCGGTCTGATCGACGGCGTCACGACCAACCCGACTCTGCTGTCGAAGCATGCGGGCGACGTCGATCCGCAAGACGTCCTGCAGGAGATCTGCTCGCTGGTGGACGGCCCGGTGAGTGCCGAGGTGGTGGCGGTGGACGCCGATGGCATGTACGGCGAGGGCCGCGAGCTGGCCAAGCTCGCGGACAACATCGTGGTGAAGATCCCCATGCTCGAGGACGGCATGCTCGCCACGCGGCGGCTCGTGGCCGACGGGGTCAAGGTGAACGTGACCCTCGCGTTCAGCTCGGTGCAGTGCCTGCTGGCGGCCAAGGCCGGCGCCACCTACGTCTCCCCATTCCTGGGCCGGCTCGACGACATCGGACACGACGCCATGGAGATCGTGCGTGAGGCCCGCCAGATGTTCGACAACTTCGGCCTCGAGACGGAGATTCTCGCCGCTTCCATCCGGCACCCGCGGCACGTCGCTGAGGCTGCATTGATTGGCGCCGACGTGGCCACGATGCCGACCGCCGTGCTCAAGAAGCTGTTGCTGCACCCGCTCACCGACCGCGGGCTCGATCAGTTCCTCAACGATTGGAGCAAGTTGGTCGCGCGCGCGAAGGTCAACGCTTGAGGACCGTACTCGCATTCCTCTTCGCCGTGGTCCTGGCCTGCAGCGACCCGACGCCCCAGGCCGAGGCCGCGGCGCAGACCCCCGACACCGCGGCACCCATCCGTCCCGGCCCCGCACTCCAGAGGCCGAGCGGCGGCGCGGCGCTGACGGACAGCATCGACCGCTCGCGCTACTCGGCGATTGCCAGGGCGGCGGAGCTCGTGGCGCCGTCGGTGGTGAGCGTGAACGTCGTGCGCCGCGTGCGGCAGCGCGCGCGCACGGCGTGGGACCTGTTCTTCATGCCGCCGGGCGTCGAGCGTGAGGTGCAGGGGCTGGGCTCTGGATTCGTGATCTCCAATGACGGCCTCGTGATCACGAACCAGCACGTCACTGCCGGGGCGCAGGAGATCGTGGTGACCACCCGCGAGGGCGTGGACTACCAGGCTGCGCTGCTGGGAGAGGATCCCCTCACCGACATCGCCGTGCTGCGGATCGACCCGAACGCCGCCCCGCGCGCGGCCGTGGGATCGAGCGAGAACCTCATGATTGGCGAGTGGGTCGTGGCCATCGGGAATCCCTACGGCTACCTGCTGGGCAATACGGAGCCGTCGGTCACCGCGGGGGTGGTGAGCGCCGTAGGCCGGAACCTGCTTCCCTCGGGCAACGACCGCAGCATCTACGTCGGGATGATCCAGACCGATGCCGCGATCAATCCCGGAAACAGCGGCGGGCCTCTGGTCAATGCGATCGGGGAGGTAGTAGGGGTCAACAGCTCCATCTTCTCCGAGAGCGGCGGTTCGGTGGGCATCGGGTTCGCCATTCCGATCGAGCGCGCCGTGCACATCGCGGCCGAGCTCCGGCGGCACGGCTCCGTGCGTCGCTCATGGGTGGGGCTGACCGTGCCGGGCCCCGACCGGCTGCGCGATTGGAAGCGGACCGGCGGCGTGGCCCTCACCGCCGTGGCGCCCGACGGCCCGGCGGCGGAAGCGGGGCTGCGGCAGGGTGATGTCCTCCTGACGGCGGCGGGCCGTCCCATGCGCACCTTCCTCGACTGGGAGTCCGTGAAGTTGGACGTGGCCCCCGGCGACACGCTGCCGCTCACCTACAGCCGCGACGGCCAGGAGCGCAGCGCGACGGTCGTCGTCGCGGACCTTCCCACGGCGATCGCCGACAAGGTGGAGGTCCTCGGGGAGATGCAGCTCGTGACCGTGACGCCAGCCATCAGGCAGGAACGGAACATTCAGAGCGACCGGGGCGCGCTGATCTTCGACATCGGCGCATCCGCCCAGCGCAGCACCGGCCTGCGTTCCGGCGACGTGATCTATCAGATCAACCGCCAGCGCGTCACGCGCGCCGAGGACGTGCCCGACATCATTCGCGACGTCGCGCGACGAGGTGCCGTCCGCATCTACTTCGAGCGCGGCGGCTCACAGGGGTACACCGACTTCTACGTCCGATGACTGATCAGCCACGCTACCAATCACCGCTCGGATCGCGCTACGCATCGCCGGCGATGCAACGGCTGTGGAGTGCCGAGCACCGCGCCGGTATCTGGCGTCGCCTGTGGCTCGTCCTCGCCGAGGAACAGCATCGCCTGGGCCTCGCCGTGCCCGATGCGGCACTCAACGAGATGCGTGCGCACCTCGACGACGTGGACCTCGACGCCGTGCGACGCTACGAGCAACGCTTCCGGCACGACGTGATGGCCCACGTTCACCATTTCGGCGATCAGGCCCCGGCTGCCAAGCCGTTCCTCCACCTGGGCGCCACCAGCGCCTACGTGACCGACAACGCCGATCTCATCGTGATGCGGGACGCCCTGCGGCTGCTGCTCGGACGCCTGGTCGCAGTGATGCGCTCGCTCGGCGGATTCGCCGAGCGGTACCGAGACCTCCCCGCGATCGCCTACACGCACTTCCAGCCGGCGCAGCTCACCACCGTGGGGAAACGCGCCACCCTGTGGTTGCAGGACTTTCTGCTCGACGCCGAGGCGCTCGACGAGACCGTCGACGGCCTTCCGTTCCGTGGCTGCAAGGGGACGGCCGGCACCCAGGCCACCTATCTCGAGCTGTTCAACGGCGATCACGAGAAGGTGCGCGAGCTCGATCGGCGGGTCGCCGAGGCCTTCGAGTTCGCCCGGCCGATTCCGGTCAGCGGGCAGACCTACACGCGCAAGATCGACAGCCGGGTGATGGATGCGCTGGGTGGGATCGGGCAGTCGGCGGCGAAGTTCGGCACCGACTTGCGGCTGCTGCAGCACGAGCGCGAGGTGCTGGAGCCGTTCGAGCCGGACCAGATCGGCTCGAGCGCTATGCCACACAAGCGCAACCCCATGCGGGCCGAGCGCATCTGCGCGCTGGCGCGCTACGTACTGGCCCAACAGGAGACCGCCCACTACACGGCGGCGACGCAGTGGCTCGAGCGCACCCTGGACGATAGCGCCATCCGCCGCCTCGCCATGCCCGAGGCCTTCCTCTCGACCGACGCCGTGCTGGTGCTCTGCACCAACGTGAGCGCGGGCCTGGAGGTGAACGAAGCCGTGGTGCGGCGCCACGTGGAGGAGGCGATGCCCTTCATGGCGGTAGAGCGTTGGCTCATGCTCGGCGTGGAGGCTGGGGGCGACCGGCAGGCGCTGCACGAGGTCATGCGGCGCCACAGCCTCGAGGCGAGCACCGCTGTGGCCGAGGGGAAACCGAACGACCTGCTGGACCGGCTGGCGGCGGATCCGGCGTTCGGAGGGGTCGCCGCCGACGACCTGCGCCGCGAGCTCGATCCGGCACGCTACATCGGTCGGGCGCCGCAGCAGGTCGCCGAGTTTCTGACCGGGCCGGTGAGGGAGCGCCTCGCCGGCCTCTCACCGTACGACGTCCCAGACGACGCGAAAGTGAGCGTATGAGCGCTACTCCCCTGACCGAGAGTACCCTGCCCCTTCCCCTGCTGCGACGCGGCAAGGTCCGGGAGGTGTACACCGTCGACGACGACACCCTGCTGCTGATCGCGAGCGACCGGGTGAGCGCGTTCGACGTCGTCATCGCCGAGCCCATTCCTCGCAAGGGCGCGGTGCTCACGCAGATGAGCGCCTACTGGTTCCGGCGGCTTGCCGACGTCACACCCAGTCACTATCTGACGGCCGACGCCGACGCGATCGTGGAGCGGGTCCCCGAGCTGGCGCCGCATCGAGATGTGCTGGCGGGCCGCGCGATGCTGGCCCGACGCACCACCCCCGTGCCGTTCGAGTGCGTGGTGCGGGGCTACCTCTCCGGCTCGGCGTGGAAGGAGTACCGGCAGGCGGGCACCCTCGCCGGCGAGGCCCTGCCCGAGGGCCTGGTCGAGAGCGAGAAGCTGGAGCCGCCCATCTTCTCGCCGGCGACGAAGGCCGAGACCGGGCACGACGAGAACATCACCTTCAATCAGATGAGCGAGGGGCTCGGGCCCGAGCTGGCACGTCGGCTTCGGGACCTGTCGATCGCGCTGTACACGAGCGCCGCCGAGGAGAGCATCGGGCGCGGGATCATCATTGCCGACACGAAGTTCGAGTTCGGTCACACGGCCGAGGGCGAGCTGCTGCTGATCGACGAGGTCCTCACGCCCGACTCCTCCCGATTCTGGCCGCTGGACCGCTACCAGGCCGGTCGCGGACAGCCCAGCTTCGACAAGCAGCCCCTGCGGGACTTCCTCGACGGATACCGAGAGCGTGGAGACTGGGACGGGAATGCTCCGGCGCCGTCGCTGCCGCCAGAAGTGATCCAGGCCACAAGCACCCGCTATCAGGATGCCTACCTTCGGATCACTGGCGAGACCCTGCCGGCCGACCTGTGAGCATCGCCCCTGAGGGCCGCCCATTCGTCCTGGCCGGCGTGCTGGCGCTCGTCGGATTGGCCGTCGTCGGCTTCTGGATGGGCGGGTGGTGGCTGGCACCAGCTATTGGCTGGGCGCCCGTCGCGGCGTGGATCCCCTGGTTCTTCCGTGATCCGAGCCGGGCCGGGCCCCGGGGCGAGCAGCTCGTGCTGGCCCCGGCCGACGGCAAGGTGGTATCGGTGGTGGAGGTGGAGGAGCCAGAGTTCCTGAAGGGGAACGCGACCAGGGTGTCGGTGTTCATGAACGTGTTCAACGTCCACGTGAATCGGCACCCCGTGCACGGCACCGTTGGCTACCGGAACTACCGACCCGGCCGATTCGTGAACGCGACGCTGGACAAGGCAAGCGAGGACAATGAGCAGATGTCCCTCGGCATTCGCAGCCCACGCGGCCCCGTGCTGGTTCGCCAGATTGCCGGGCTCGTGGCCCGACGCATCGTGACCGACCCACAGGTCGGCGATCCGGTGCACCAGGGTGAACGTCTGGGGCTGATTCGGTTCGGATCCCGGCTGGACACGTTCGTTCCGCAGGGCGCAAGCATCCGGGTGCGACAGGGTGACCGGACCAAGGCAGGCGTGACCGTCATCGCGGAGTGGCCGTCGTGACGCGAGGACCGAGGCGCCGCCGCCGCGTGCGGCGGGCCATCATCGTGGTTCCCAGCATCTTCACGCTGGCGAACCTGCTGTTCGGCATCTGGGCCATCGTGCTCGCCTCACAGGGCGAGTTCTACCTGGCCAGCTGGTGGATCGTGATCGCCGGCGTGCTGGACATGCTGGACGGTCAGCTCGCGCGGATGAGCAAGACCGGCTCGCGCTTCGGCGCCGAGCTCGACTCGCTGGTGGACCTCGTGAGCTTCGGGGTGGCACCGGCGCTCGTGCTGTACTTCCTGCACTTCTCCACGTTGGGCCAGTATGCCTGGGTCTTCCTCTACGCCTTCGTGGTGTGCGTGGCGCTGCGGCTCGCGCGCTTCAACGTCCATACGGACGACGGCCCCAAGGTCGCCTTCACGGGCCTCCCGTCGCCCGCGGCCGGGATGACGCTGGCCACGTACTACCCGTTCACCAGAACCGCGTTCTACCAGACGCAGCTCGCCGCGCTGCCGTGGAGCCAGATCCTGATCTTCCTGGTGATCGCGCTCTCGCTGGCCATGGTGAGCAACATCCAGTACGCCCGCGTCCCGCGCATCGGCGTGCGGTCGTGGCGCGGGCTGCTTGGCCTCGCCTTCCATCTCACGATCATCGGATTCGCGATCTGGAGCCGCGACATCTTCTTCTTCCCCCTCGGCATCACGTACCTGGCCTACGGCATCGTACGGGCAGCCGTGATCGGGTTCGTGGAGCGGGGCGAGGAGCCCCCGATGCCCGAGGAAGTGCGAGACGAGATGGGATATCCCCACATCGTGCGGGACGCCGACGGGGGGAAGCGGCGGCGGCGGCGGCGGGGTGGTGTGTGACACCGTCACAAAAGTCACTATCTTTGAAGGTGCATCACGCCGAGGTCTTCGGAGGAGGGACGCAATGAAATGGCCCATACTGGCAGCCACGGCCGCGCTCTGCCTGGCCACAGTAGGCTGCGACCGGGTGTCCCTGCCGTTCTTGAGCAAGGGCGACGCCGACACGACGGCTGCCGACACCGCGGTCACCCAGCCCGCCCTCGACACGACGGCGCTGGCGGCGGCTCCCGAACCCACGGAGCTGCAGCCCGTCACCCCCCAGCGTGAGCCTCGCGCGCAGCCGGCGGGCCGGCGCCCGGTGGGCTCGCTCGTCGATGAGCCGTGGTTCCCCACGGATACCGGCACCGTCCGGCCCGGGATGACGCGCATGGATGTCATTGCGGTGTGGGGCGAGCCTGTGGTCGAGCGAAGCGCGGGCAACCGCACGTACCTCTACTATCGCAACGGGTGCGAGGTCACGTGCGGCACCTATGACGTCGTGTTCCTCGAGAACGACCAGGTCGTGGACGCGATCGTGCGCGGCCGGGGACACAACTATGCAGGGATGTCGTCATCCCCTCCGGACCGTGAGGCGCAGTTCACCCCTCCCGTTCCGGGAGCGGAGGTACCGGGAGCGATCTGATGCCGGACAAGCCGAGCCGCAACGAAGACGAGTACTTCGTCAAGCAGTCCGCCGAGCTGATCAAGGCGCGCAAGGAGCGCGCGCAGAGCGAGGCAAAGCAGGCGCAGCGGCGATCGCACTACATGAAGTGCCCCAAGTGCGGCGCCGACCTACACACGGAGGAGTATCACGGCATTCAGGTCGACCGCTGCTCGGAGTGTGCGGGCATGTGGCTGGATGCCGGCGAGGCCGAGGAACTGCTGGCGAGGGAGGACGCGGGGGTCATCAACATCTTCAAATCCATCATGCGCGGCGTGGGCAGCTGAGCCGGCCGCGCCTCATGAGCCGCCCCCCCCTCCCCCACCCCGACGCGCTTCCCGCGAGCGACCCATGTGCGGCATCTTCGGCGTCGTAGGCGTCGAGCAGGCGGCAGAGCTCACCTATCTCGGGCTCTACGCCCTGCAGCACCGCGGCCAGGAGTCAGCCGGCATCGTCAGCGTGGATGCCGATGGGCATGCGAGCGTGCGGCGCGACATGGGGCTGGTGTCTGAGATCTTCCCCCCCAAGGTGCTCCGCCAACTGCCCGGCTCGATCGCGATCGGACACACGCGGTACTCCACCACGGGGAGCTCGGTGCTCGCCAACGCCCAGCCCGCCGTCGTGAACTACCACCACGGTGCGCTCACCCTGGCGCACAACGGCAACCTGACCAACGCCCAGGCCCTGCGGGACGACCTGGTGCGGAAGGGCTCGATCTTCCAGTCCTCCTCGGATTCCGAGGTCCTGATTCATCTGATCGCCCGATCCGAGGCCCGCGAGCCTGAGGACCAGATCCTCGACGCGCTGGAGCGGGTGGAGGGAGCCTACACCCTCCTCCTCAGCATCGGCACAACCGTGTATGCGATCGTGGACCCCAGGGGATTTCGACCGCTCGTGCTGGGGAAGCTCGGGGATGGCTGGGTGTTGGCCTCGGAGACCTGCGCCCTCGACATCGTGGGAGCCACGCGCGTGCGGGAACTCGAACCGGGCGAGTGGCTCAAGATCGAGGACGGGAAGGTGGTGGACCTCCCGCCGCTCAAGGCCCGGCCGCACCGCCGTTGCGTGTTCGAGCTGATCTACTTCTCGCGCCCCGACAGCACCGTGTTCGGGCAGTCAGTCGATCGGGTGCGCCGCGAGCTGGGACGGCAGCTGGCCCGCGAGCAGCCGGCCCCAGGCGCCGACTGCGTCTTCTCGGTACCCGACTCCTCGAACGCGATGGCGCTGGGGTATGCCGAGGAGAGCGGGATAGCCCTCGAGCACGGGCTCATCCGCAACCATTACGTGGGCCGGACGTTCATCAACCCGGGGCAGAACAGCCGCACCGCCAAGGTACGCATCAAGTTCAACCCGGTGCGGGACGTCATCGCCGGCAAGCGGGTGGTGGTAGTCGACGATTCCATCGTGCGGGGCACGACATCGCGCTCCCTGATGCAGATGATCCGCCAGGCCGGCGCGCGCGAGGTGCACATGCGCGTCGCGTCACACCCCATCACCGGACCCTGCCTCTACGGCATCGACACCCCGAGGCACGACGAGCTCATCGCGGCAACGCACTCGGTCGAGGAGATCCGACAGCACCTAGGGGTGGACTCTCTCGGCTACCTCTCGCTGGAGGGAATGCTCACCGCGGCCGGCAGCACCGAACGGTTCTGCCACGCCTGCTTCTCCGGGGATTACCCCACCGAGGTGCCGCAGGACCAGCACAAGAGCCGATCGGCGACCGGGGAGCACGTCACCGCACTGATCGACTGAGCTCCGCGCGGCGCACACCGTCGGCCAGCAACGGTCCGGGCACCCCTACCCCCCACGCGCACCCCACACAATCTTCATAACGGCTTCACCTCGGGCCCTCAGTTTCAGAGACAATTAAACCTCCGCAGGGACAGGACATGGCGGACGTGTACTCGTTCGGAAACGGGCAGGCCAACGGGAACGCCGGCATGAAGGACATTCTCGGCGGCAAGGGCGCCAACCTCGCCGAGATGACCAATCTCGGCGTGCCGGTCCCTCCCGGCTTCACGATCTCCACGCAGCTGTGCATCGCCTATCTCGAGAAGGGCGAGTTCCCGGCCACGCTCCGGGGCGAGGTCGAGGCCGCCATGCAGCGGGTCGAGGCCGCCATGGGACGGCGCTTCGCGGCCGATGTCGAGCCGCTGCTCGTCTCGGTGCGGTCCGGCGGGAAGTTCTCGATGCCCGGCATGATGGAAACCATCCTCAACCTGGGGCTCAACCATCGCACCGCTCGGGCGCTGGCGGACGAGTCGGGCAATGCCCGCTTCGCCTTCGATTCCTACCGTCGCCTCATCCAGATGTACGGCAGCGTGGTATACGGCATCTCCGGAACCACCGGCGATCCGTTCGAGCATGCGTTGGAGGCCGTCAAGCGCGACCGCGGCGTGGAGCGGGACATCGATCTGGCGGCAGAAGACCTCGAGGCCCTCGTCGGCACCTTCAAGGAGATCGTGCGGCGGGAAGCGGGCCGGGATTTCCCGGACGACCCGTGGGAGCAGCTCTGGGGGGCGATCGAGGCCGTGTTCCGCTCGTGGAATGGCCGTCGGGCCGTGGACTATCGCCGGGTTCACCACATCCCCGACGATCTCGGCACCGCCGTGAACGTGCAGGCCATGGTGTTCGGCAACGTGAGCGAGGATTCCGGCACCGGGGTGGCCTTCACCCGCAATCCCTCCACGGGCACACCGGAGGTGTTCGGGGAGTTCCTGGTCAATGCCCAGGGCGAGGACGTAGTGGCGGGGATCAGGGATCCCCAGCCGATCGCGAAGATGCGCGACTGGCTCCCCGAGGTCGCCGAGGAGTTCGAGGGCTATTGCCGGACGCTCGAGGCCCACTACACGGACGTGCAGGACCTCGAGTTTACGGTCGAGCGGCGCAAGCTCTACATCCTGCAGACCCGAACGGGCAAGCGCACCACTCGCGCTGCGGTCCGGGTGGCCGTGGACATGGTGGCCGAGGGCCTGATCGACGAGCGGACCGCCGTGCTGCGGGTGGACCCGGCCCAGCTCGACCAGCTGCTCCACCCCATGGTGGATCCCGATGCCGAGGTCACGGTGATCGCCAGAGGCCTCCCCGCCTCTCCAGGAGCCGCCGTGGGACGGGCGATCTTCGATGCTGACCGAGCGGCCAGTCAGGCCGAATCGGGGGAGGCGGTGATTCTCGTACGGCGCGAGACGAGCCCCGACGACTTCCACGGGATGGCAGCGGCCAGGGGCATTCTGACCTCGCGCGGCGGGATGACCAGTCACGCCGCCGTGGTGGCCCGGGGCATGGGGAAGTGCTGCGTGGCGGGCGCCAAGGAGGTGGACGTCCACGAACTGGAGCGCCGGTTCGAGGTCAACGGGGTCACGGTCGAGGAAGGCGACTGGCTCACGCTCGACGGAAGCGCCGGGCGGGTCATCGTCGGTCAGACCGAATTGGTCGAGCCCGCTCCCGGGGACGATTTTCTCCGCCTGATGAGCTGGGCGGACCAGTATCGCCGGCTCAGGGTGCGCACCAACGCCGACACTCCGGGCGACGCCGCGCGCGCCCGAGATTACGGCGCCGAGGGCATCGGGCTGTGCCGCACGGAGCACATGTTCTTCGAGGGGGATCGGATCCGATCCATGCGGGAAATGATCCTCGCCAACAGCGAGGGGGGCCGCCGCAAGGCCCTGGCCAAGCTGCTCCCAATGCAACGCGAGGACTTTGTCGGGATCTTCCGGGCCATGGATGGCTTCCCGGTGACGATCCGCCTGCTCGATCCCCCGCTCCATGAGTTCCTGCCGCGGGAGGACGACGAGATCACAGAGCTGGCGGCCACCCTGGACGTGTCCGTGGAGCGGCTGCGGCGCACGGTCGATACCCTCGCCGAGACCAACCCGATGCTGGGCCACCGGGGCTGCCGCCTCGGGATCGCCTACCCCGAGATCACCGAGATGCAGGCCCGCGCGATTCTGGAGGCGGCGTGCGAGGCGGACGAAGCCGGAGTCGAAGTCCATCCCGAGGTGATGGTGCCGCTCGTGGGACACGTGGAGGAGCTGCGGCACCAGGCCGGGCTGGTGCGGGAGACGGCCGAGGCCGTGTTCCGGGAGCGCGGCCGGCGGGTCGACTTCCTGGTCGGCACCATGATCGAGATCCCCCGGGCCTGTGTCACCGCCCACGAGATCGCCCAGGTCGCCGAGTTCTTCTCCTTCGGCACCAACGACCTCACGCAGACCACTCTCGGGATTTCGCGCGACGACGCGGGACGTTTCCTCCCGCTCTACGCGGCGCGTGGGATTCTCCCGGAGGACCCCTTCCAGACCCTCGACCAGGCCGGGGTCGGCCGCATGGTCCAGATGGCGGTGGAGTTGGGGCGCCGGGCCAGCCCCAAGCTCAAGATAGGCATCTGCGGCGAGCACGGCGGTGACCCCCGCTCGGTGGCCTTCTGCCACCGCCAGGGCCTCAACTACGTCTCCTGCTCGCCGTTCCGCGTCCCGATTGCCCGGCTGGCCGCCGCCCAAGTAGCCCTGGAGTAGCACCGCGCCCTCCGGCGGGCTGCCAGAATGACGCCGTCCGGTGGCGCCCTCCGATCCCCGCCGCAGCGAACGTGGCAGCAGTGAGGCGTGCCCCGGCGGACCGCAGGCCTCCACATTCCCGCTTTTCCACATCGGCACGATGGTCGGCGGGCGGCCGTCTCGGCCACAACTTCAGAAACCACGTTAGCACGACGTGGCAATAGCTTGTTTGACAGCCACTTATGCGATGTCAGTTCACAAGCGGCGAACCCTTCAACCCAAGTAGGCAGCGGCGGCACAATTGTGAAGAAAGCGGCCCCTGCGCCGAAGTGCAGGGGCCGCTCGTCTGATGGAGGCGCGGGGAATCGAACCCCGGTCCGAGCCTTGATCCAGATCCGCGTCTACGTGTGTAGGCTGCGCTTGCGGTCTCCACCGACTGGCGCCCAGCCGGCCAAATCGGCGGACAAGCCCTCAGAAGCTCTTACGCTGCGTGCGAAGGCGCCACGCCGCGCCAGCCCGATTTTGCGTTACCCGCGTGCCGCCTCGGGCGGGCTACCTCGCGGGCAGGTGCTGTAAGCAGAGCTTACGCAGCCAGAGCCAAGTCAGTATTGGCAGTTGTGTAGTCCCCAGTGATTTGACCAGGACACCGGGAATCCTGGACACGCTGCGAAACCTTCACCAGACCCGTCGAAGCCAGTCGCCCC